>CAWDHJ010000001.1:0-242351 GCA_963802105.1 uncultured Solirubrobacteraceae bacterium
TCCTCGGCGCAAGCGCCGACGGCGCATACGTCTACTTCGTCGCGAAGGGCGTGCAGAGCGAAACGGCAAACGCGCGCGGGCAGAAAGCGCAGGCGGAAAAGCCGAACCTGTACGAGTGGCACGAAGGGCAGAGCAGCTTCGTCGCGACGCTGGCGGGCGGGGATGAAACGGACTGGCGCCTGTTGAACGGCACCTCAGAGGCGCTGTTCGTGCAGCCGACGCGCGTCTCAGAGAGCGGCCGCTACCTGGAGCTGATGTCGCAAGCCTCACCGACCGGCTATGACAACCGCGACCGCGCGACGAGCCAGCCGGTCGCCGAGGTCTACCTGTTCGATGCGACGGAGAACAAGCTCGTGTGCGCCTCGTGCCTATCGAGCGGCGAGCGCCCGGTGGGCGTGGAATACCAGACGATCGAGCCGGGCAACGGCGGCCTAGCGGGCGGCCCGCGGGACATCTGGCCGGCGGCAGAGCTCGTGGCCGCAAACGTACCGGGGTGGACGGTCGAGGAACGCAGCCCGCGAAAGACGCTCTACCAGCCGCGCTACCTGGACGACTCAGGGCGCCTGTTCTTCAACAGCGCCGACGGCCTGGTCGCCGAAGACTCCAACAAAACCGAGGACGTCTACGAGTACGAGCCCCCGGGAGTCGGCGGCCCCCCGGACGCCGGCGGCTGCAGCGAAGGCGCGAGCAGCTATGAGCCAAGCGCATCCGGCTGCGTGGCGCTGATCTCCTCGGGCAGCTCACCGCAGGAATCGGCGTTCCTCGATGCAAGCGAATCGGGCGATGACGTGTTCTTCCTGACCTCCGCGCAGCTATCGAAGGCCGATGAAGACAACGCCCCCGACGTCTATGACGCGCACGTCTGCAGCGACTCGCCCTGCATCACCTACACGCGAAGCGAACCATCGAACTGCGCAGGGGAAGAATGCAAGCCCCCCCAGGGCCCGCAGCCGCAGATCTTCGGCGCGCCGCCGAGTCAGACTTTCTCAGGCCCGGGCAACCTGCTGCCCGCGCCGGTAAAGGCGGCGCCCAAGCCAAAGACCGCCGAACAGCTCCGCGTGGAACGGCTCAACAAGGCGCTGAAGGCCTGTCGCGCCAAGAAGAACAAGCAGAAGCGTGAGGCTTGTGAAAAGAGCGCCCGAAAGCGCTACGCAAAGCCCCAGCCGAAGGCCAAGAAGAAGTCAAAGCCGAAAGCCAAGAAGAAATGAGCTCCTCGCCCATCAGCTCGATCAGCGCCACGATCCTCGCCCCCCGCGCCGCTCGCCCCCGCGCCCTTGGCCCCCGCGCCCTCGCGTTGCTCTGCGCGCTACTCGCCGGCGCCGTCATCGGCGCCTGTCTCAGCGCCGCCCCGGCGGGCGCCGAAGTGCCGAGCTCGCCGTGGTGGCATTTGACCTCAGGCAGCCGCCCGTCCTACCTTGCCCCCGGCGCCGGCCTACCCGCCCAAGCAGGTGTCGATGAGGTCCAGGAAATCGTCATCGAAGGAGAAAACGATCACGACGTGATCGTCGCGCCGACGCTCACCGAAGAACAGATCAGCAACGAAGAATTCTCCGAACCGGGGAAGTCCTTCGAATTCTCAGAAGCCACGACCGAAGCCGAAGCGCAGGCGGGCATCGAAGGCCTTGAAGGCTACGGCCCCGGCACCGTCCATGTGCAGCGGATCGACTCAAGCCACTACAAGGTGACCTTCATCGGCACGCTAGGCGAACAGCCCGTGGCGCCGATCAAGGAAGGCTATCCCGGCAGCTACGGCAAAGTCATCGAGCTGACCAAAGGCGTCGCCGGCAGCGCGCCCACCGACGGCGAGCTCTACATGACCGCCGAGAACGTCGGCGATCAGAACGTCAAAGGCGAAGGCGCCCACGTGAAGATGACCGACGTGCTGCCGCCGGGCCTAGAAGCCCTCGGCGTCGCCGGCAGCGAACCGTTCAAGGAAGGCAACTTCAAGGCGCGCGAACCGATCCCCTGCTCCCTTGAAGAAAAAGGCGGCGTGCAGAGCGCCAGCTGCACGCTCTCAAAAGCGCTCGCCCCCTATGACCAGATCGAGATGCGCATCAACGTCAAGCTGAAGGCGGGCGCGCACACAGGCGAACTGAACCAGCTGAGCGTCTCCGGCGGCGGCGCGCCCCCGAAGCTCATCGAGCGTCCGATCACGGTCTCTGAAGCGCCCGTGCCCTTCGGCGTTGAAAGCTATGAAATGGGCCTTGAAGAAGAAGGCGGCGCCACCACCACGCAGGCCGGCGCGCACCCCTTCCAGCTGAACACGACGATCGCGCTGAACCAGCTCAAGGACATAAACCCGCTTGAAGCCCCGCCCGAACACCGCCCGGAAGTGACCCCCGCGGGCCTTGCCAAGGACCTCAACTTCAAGCTGCCGGCCGGCTTCGTCGGCAACGCCACGGTGCTGCCGCAGTGCACGACCGCGCAGTTCTTTGAAACCGTCGCCGGGCAGGAAAACCGCTGCCCGCCCGACAGCGCCGTCGGCGTGGCGACGACGACCGTGCACGAACCGGCGACGGTCGGCACCTCGACGCTGACCGAGCCGATCTTCAACCTGGCGCCGCGCAAGGGCGAGCCCGCGCGCTTTGGCTTCTACGTCGTGCTCGCCAACTCGCCGGTGTTCATCGACACCTCGGTGCGCACGGGCTCTGACTACGGCGTGAACGTCAGCGTGCAGAACATCACCCAGACCGGCGCGTTCCTCTCAAGCGAGGTGACCTTCTGGGGCACGCCCGCAGACCCCCGCCACGACAACCAGCGCGGCTGGGGCTGCATCTATGGCGCGCGCGGCGGCTCAAGCGCCCAGCCCTGCACGCCCTCTGAAGAACAGCACCCCCGCCCGCTGCTCTCGCTGCCGAGCTCCTGCTCGCGCACGCTCTCAACGAGCGTTGAAGGCGACTCCTGGGCAGACCCGGGCAGCTTCTTTGACTTCACCAAGGACGACGGCGCCGTCTTTGAACCAGAAGGCCCGCTGGTCGGCTGCAACCGCCTGTCCTTCGGCCCGCAGCTGAAAGTCACGAGCGAGAACGAGGAAGCCGCGCACCCGAGCGGGATGACGATCGACGTGCACCTGCCCCAGGAAGCAAACCAGAACGCAAGCGGCCTGGCCAGCTCGAACATCCGCTCGACGACGATCACCTTCCCCCAGGGCTTCAGCGTCAACCCCTCCTCCGCCGATGGCCTAGAGGCCTGCGCCGAGGGCGAAGTCGGCTTCCAGAACGCGCGCGGGGCAGAAGAAGAACTGCTGTTCAGCCCCGACCTGCCCCAACCCTTCTGCCCCGACGCGGCGAAGGTCGGCAGCGTGCGGATAAAGACCCCGCTCCTGCCCGCCGGTCAGTACCTGCAAGAAGGCGGCCTCTACCTGGCGACGCCCGCGCCAAACGGCGAAGGATCGAAGAACCCGTTCAACTCGCTGATCGCCCTCTACCTCGTCGTCAAAGACCCGATCTCAGGCGTGCTGCTGAAGCTGCCCGGGCAGGTCTCCCTTGACTCCGCCACCGGCCAGGTATCGACGAGCTTCCAGAACACCCCCGACATCAACGCCGAAGACATCGAAGTGAGCCTCACCGCCGGCCCGCGCGCCCCGCTCGCAAGCCCCGCGGGCTGTGGCACCTACCCGGTCAACGCGAGCTTCACGCCGTGGTCTGGGACCGCCCCGGTCAGCTCGAGCGCAACCCTTCGCGTGAGCTCAGGCCCCGGCGGCTCGCCCTGCCCCTCCTCGCCCTTGCCCTTCGCCCCGAGCCTTGCCGCGGGCACGAGCAACGTGAACGCCGGCGCCTTCACCCCGCTTAGCACCTCGATCAACCGCGAAGACGCAAACCAGCAGATCGGCTCGGTGAGCGTGCACACCCCGCCGGGGCTCTCGGGCGTGCTCAGCGGCGTGAGCCTCTGCACAAACGAACAGGCCGACGCCGGCGCCTGCCCGGCCAACAGCCTGATCGGGCACTCGAGCGTCTCGGTCGGCTTTGGCTCAGACCCCTTCACGGTCACAAACGGCCAGGTCTTCCTCACCGAATCCTATGAGGGCGCGCCCTTCGGCCTGTCGATCCTCACCCAGGCGCTCGCCGGCCCCTTCAACCTCGGCAACGTCGTCGTGCGCGCAAGGCTCCAGGTCGACCCCTACACGACCGCGCTGACCGCCACGACCGACGAATCGGGCCCCTACGCGATCCCCCACATCCTCGACGGGATCCCGCTCGAGATCCGCCACGTCAACGTCACGATCGACCGCCCGGGCTTCACCTTCAACCCGACCAGCTGCGCCCCGCAGAGCCTCACCGCCACGGTCAAGGCCCTGGAAGGCGCAAGCGCAGCGCTCTCGGCGCCCTTCCAGGCGGCGAGCTGCCAGACGCTCAAGTTCGCCCCCAAATTCTCGGTCTCGGTCTCGGGCAGGGCAACGAAAGCAAACGGCACCGCCCTCTCGGTCAAGCTGAGCTACCCGAGCGGCCCGCTTGGCACCTACGCGAACCTCGCCAAGGTCAAAGTCAGCCTGCCAAAGCAGCTGCCAAGCCGCCTGAGCACGCTGAACAAGGCCTGCGCCGCGCAGGTCTTCGAAGCAAACCCCGAAGCCTGCCCCAAGGAATCGCGCGTCGGGCAGGCGAAGGTGCTCACCCCGCTTCTGCCGATCCCGCTGAGCGGCACCGCCTACTTCGTCTCCCACGCCGCCGAAGCCTTCCCGGACCTGACGATGGTCCTGAACGGCTCGGGCGCCTACCCGATCAAAGTGATCCTGATCGGCAACACCCAGATCAAGAAGGGGGTGACGACGACGACCTTCAAGGCGACCCCCGACGTCCCCTTCTCGAGCTTTGAACTGAGCCTGCCCGCCCAGCCCTACTCGGCCCTTACGACCAACACGAACATCTGCAAGGCCGGCACGAAGCTCACGATGCCAAGCGAATTCACCGCGCAGAACGGCGCCCTGATCGCCCAGAGCACCCCGATCGCGATCACCGGCTGCGCAAAGCCCCTGAGCCGCGCCCAGCAGCTCGCAAAGGCGCTGAGGAGCTGTCGCTCAAAGCACAACAAGGCCAAGCGCCGCTCCTGCGAAGCACAGGCCCGGCGCAAATACGCCCAGAAGCCCAAGAAGAAGCGCAAGTAGCGCCAAAGCCGGCCAAACGCCGGCTGGGCACCTGGAAACAATCGCGCCAAAGGCTTGAGCGCGACCCCCGCCGCTTGAGAGACTGCTCGGGCAGGACCAACCCGGGGAGGGCTCTTAGGCCAGAAGCCGGCCGCTCCCTAAACGCACTCACAAGGAGCAACAATGAGTAAAGTGAAGCTGCTGCTGTTCGCGGTGCTCGCGCTGTTCGCCTTCAGCGCCGTCAGCGCTGCGGTGGCGAGCGCGGAAGATGCGAACTCGCCTGAACTGTTAATCTTAGAAGGGACGTCTGTCACGAAACTCGAAGGAAAATTCAAAGGCGGGGAATCGTTCCTCGCAGCGTTAGGCGGCAAAGCACTGACCGGCACGGAACTCTCAGCGACCCTGAGCGGCTGCAAAGAAGGCTCCAGCGCAAAAGACACGACCTTATGTGTATCCGAACTGACCTTCAAAGGCGTCAAACAGGGCAAAGTCGCCTGCCACAGCGAAAGCTCCACCGGCGCCAAAGACGCGATCGAAACGGTGTTAGTCGTCACCGACACGCACCTTGCCGCGGAGAAAACCTCCGGCGGCGCATTACAGCCGCTTGAGCTCTTCAAAGTGTTAGGCCAGACGAGCGGTGAATCGGAACTGATCATCAACTGCGGCGGCGTCAAAGACAAGGTCAGGGGCGTAATCGGCTGCTTACTGACGCCCGGCTTATCGACGGTCGCCGCCGGCGGCACGTTCACGGTCGCCTGCGTAGAGAACACAACGACGCACGACAAGGAAACCGGCACGTGCGAGGTGTTATGCGAATGGTTGACTGAACACCCATTCGAATCGAACCTTGGCACCGAATTCGAAGACTCGTGGATGGGCATCAGCGCGACAGGCTCGCTGAACCTCTCGGCCTACATCGACGACTGAGGGACCCAAGAAGCCTGACCTGAAGAAGCTCAACGCAAGGATCTGAGCTCGAGTGGATGCACGGGGCCCCGGCCCCGTGCATCGCTCGTTTCATGCAGAAGGTTTGACAAGAAGCATCCTGTCTGGAACCAGTCTCTGTGGGGAGATGCTTGTGCGGCGGACCTTGAAAATCACGCACAAGGAGCAGAAGACGATGAGGAAGGCAAAGCTGCTGATGTTGGCGGTGCTTGCGCTGTTCGCGTTCGGGGCCGTGAGCGCCGGCGTGGCGAGTGCGGAAGACGAGAACTCGCCCGAATTGTTAATCTTAGAAGGGAAATCCGTCACGGAACTGAAAGGCGAATTCAAAGGCGGGGCATCCGAATTAGCGGCGTTAGGCGGCAAAGCGCTGACCGCTACGGGACTATCAGCGACCCTGAGCGGCTGCAAACAAGGCTCCAGCGCCAAAGACGCGACCTTATGTGAATCGACACTAAGGTTCACCGGCGTGAAACAGGCCAAAGTCGCCTGCCGCAGCGAAAGCTCGACGGGCACCAAAGACGCGATCGAAACGGTGTTACTCGTCACCGACACGCACCTCGCCGCGGAGCAAACCTCCGATGGCGAATTACAGCCGCTCGAGCTCTTCAAACTGTTAGGCCAAGCGGGCGGCGAAGAAGAACTGATAACCAACTGCGGCGGCGTCAAAGACAAGGAGAAGGGCGTGATCGGCTGCTTACTGACCCCCGGCTTAACGACGGTCGCCGCCGGCGGCACCCTCACCATCGCCTGCAAACAGAGCGCCACCACCCACGACAAGGAAACCGGCAAATGCGAGCAGTTATGCGAATGGCTGACTGAACACTTATTCGAATCGAACCTCGGCGCGGGATTCGAAGACTCGTGGATGACAGCCAACGTAGCCGGCACGCTGAACCTCTCGGCCTACATCGACGACTGAGCCCTAGTCCGGGAACGAACTCAAGCGCAGCGCACGGGGACCCGCCCGTGCGCTGCCTGGACCGCGAAGGTCTCGGGGGATCCGGATCGCGTTCCTTGGACTCGAGCTTCCTGCCATCGGATCTTGCTTGAGATCACCGAGATCACCGAGAACATCGTGAATGGTTGGCCCCGTGCGGGATCCTCGACGTGCTCGGCCGCCTGCACGCGCTCGGCGTGCGCCTGTCGCTCGACGACTTCGGCGCCTGCGCTTCCTCGCTCGGCTACCTCCGCCGCCTGCCGGTCGACGAGCTGAAGATCGACCGCTCGTTCGTGATGGGTATGGAGCAGCCTGCTCGGGCGGCCGGTCAGCAGCGAGCACATCGGCGCCCGCCTGCGCGAGGCGCGCCGCCGGCGAGCCGCCGCGCCGCTTGACGGCAGTCGCGCGCTGAGCGTCGGCGCACTGCCCGCGCCATGCGCGAGGCGAGCGCCTGTCAAACTAGGCGCATGCGCGACGAGGCGACGTTCCGGGTCAAGAGTGGCCTGGCGGAGATGTTGAAGGGCGGCGTGATCATGGACGTCGTGACGCCCGAGCAGGCGACGATCGCCGAGCAGGCGGGCGCCGCGGCGGTGATGGCGCTCGAACGCGTGCCGGCCGACATCCGCCGCGACGGCGGCGTCGCGCGCATGTCCGACCCGGAGATGATCGCTGGCATCCAGGAGGCGGTCAGCATCCCGGTGATGGCGAAGGCGCGCATCGGCCACTTCGTCGAGGCGCAGGTGCTCGAGGCGCTAGAGGTCGACTACGTCGACGAGTCGGAGGTGCTGACGCCGGCCGACGAGAGCAACCACATCGACAAGTGGGCGTTCAAGGTGCCGTTCGTCTGCGGCGCGACGAACCTCGGCGAGGCGCTGCGGCGGATCGGCGAGGGCGCGGCGATGATCCGCTCGAAGGGCGAGGCCGGAACGGGCGACATCGTCGAGGCCGTGCGCCACATGCGCAAGATCAACGGCGAGATCCGCCGCCTGACGATGCTCGAAGACTCCGAGCTCGCGACGGCCGCGAAGGAGCTGCAGGCGCCGCTCGACATCGTCCGCCTCCTCGCGGCCGACGGCAAGCTGCCGGTCGTGCTGTTCTGCGCCGGCGGCATCGCGACGCCGGCCGACGCCGCGCTGATGATGGCGCTCGGCGCCGAAGGCGTGTTCGTCGGCTCCGGCATCTTCAAGTCCGAGGACCCGCCGACTCGCGCACGCGCGATCGTCGAGGCGACGACGCACTGGCAGGACGCCGAGCGCGTCGCGTCGGCCTCGCGCGGCCTCGGCGTCGCGATGGAGAGCCTCGAGACGTCGAAGCTCGAGGACGAGCAGCTCCTCGCCCAACGTGGCTGGTAGCCACGCGCCGCTGGTCGGCGTCCTTGCGATTCAAGGCGACTTCGAGGCGCACGAGCGGGTGCTCGAACGGCTCGGCGCGCGCGTGCGCGAGGTGCGCGTGCCGGGCGATCTCGACGGCGTCGAGGCGCTCGTGATCCCCGGTGGCGAGTCGACGACGATGACGCTCGGGATCGAGCGCGAGCGACTCGCCGAGCCGATCCGCGAGCTCGCGCGCGCCGGGATGCCGGTGCTCGGCTCGTGCGCGGGGCTGATCATGCTCGACCGCGACCACCTCGGCTTGATGGACATCCGCGCCGAGCGCAACGCGTTCGGCAGGCAGGTGCGCAGCTTCGAGGCCGACCTCGACGTCGCCGGGCTGCCCGGCGGCCCGCTGCGAGCGGTGTTCATCCGCGCGCCGTGGATCGCCGAGCACGGGCCGGACGTCGAGATCCTCGCCGACGTCGACGGCCATCCGATCGCCGCGCGCGAGCGGCGGATGCTCGCGGTCGCGTTCCACAGCGAGATCGCCGGCGACGCTCGCGTGCACGCGCTGCTGCTCGACTGGGCACGCGAGTTCGCGACGCGCGGCGACGACCGCTCGCGCGCCTCGCGTTAGCTACGCGCGCGGCGTGGCGAGGCTCGGCGCATGCGGCGGGCTGTCGCGTTCGAGCGCCACCCGCCGAGATCGAGCGCCCTCGCTAGGCGGCGCGGAAGCGCACGACGCCGTCGCTCTCGACTTCGACGGCGCGCCCGTCGGCGAGCAGCAGGTCGACGTGCCCGAGCACCTCTGAGAGCGTCAGGAACGCCTGCGTGACGGCGACGTTGCCCCACAGCTCCTGCGCGATCTCGTGAGCCGTACGTGGCTGCTCGGCGATCAGGCGGCCGATCTTCTCCGCGCGGCGGCGGTGCATGCGGAAGCGTTCGTCGATCAGCGCCGCGTGGTCTGAGATCGGCTGCCCGTGGCCCGGCAGCACGAGCGAGAGGTCCATCGCGCGCGTCGCTTCGAGCGAGCGCATGTACGTCAGCAGCGCTTTCGGGCGCTCGCCGTCGGCGACCCCCGGCGCGTCCGCATCGACGCCGAGCGGGCGCGCGAGCAGCGGGTTCGAGGAGATGTGCGCGATCAGGTGGTCGGCCGCGAGCATCGTCGCGCGCGCCTCGTCGACGAACACCGTGTCCGACGGGCTGTGACCCGGCCTGTGCAGCACGCGCAGCGTGCGCTCGCCGAGCACGATCTGCTCGCCCGGCGCGAGCGTGCGCGTGACCTGCACCGGCGCGCCCCAGCCGCGGAAGCTCGCCGAGACGGCGCGCAGCGCCGTGACGACGTCCGCCGGGATCCCGTGCGCGAGCATCAGCTCCTGCGCGAACGCATCGTCGAGGTCGCTCTGCTCGCCGTAGCCGGCGAGGAACGGCGCGAGTACGTCGAGCGCCGCGACCTCCGCGCCCGAGCGGCGCGCGAGGATCGACGCGAGCCCGAAGTGGTCGATGTGCTGGTGGCTGACGATCAGCAGTTCGATGTCCTCGACCGCGTGGCCGAGCTCGTTCAGCTGCTGCTCGAGCTCGTCGAGCGCCTTCGCCGAGTTCGGCCCCGAGTCGACGAGCGTCAGCGGCGTGTCCTCGATCAGGTACGCGTTGACGCGCCCGACCATGAACGGCGTCGGGATCGACAACCGCCGGATCCCCGCGTCCGCCGCGCGCCGCAGGTCGCGCTCGGCGCGCTCGTCCTGCGCCGAGCGCTCCTCGCTCATGACGCGCTCACGAGCGGATCAGCGCGAGGACCTCGTCACGCCTGCGCGCCATGTCCTCGCGCGAGACGAGCGACTCGAGGCACAGGCGCAGCAGCGGCTCGGTGTTCGACGAGCGCACGTTGAAGTGCCAGTCGTCGTAGTAGATCGAGATCCCGTCGAGGCGTTCCTGGCGAGCGTCGGAGTAGCGCTCGGCGATCTGCTCCATCTTCGCCTCCGCGTCGCTCACCTCCGAGTTGACCTCGCCCGAGATGAAGTAGCGCTCGTGGTACGGCGCGAGCAGCTGCGACATCGACTTGCCCTCGCTCGCGAGCAGCTCGAGCACGAGCAGCGCCGGGATCGTGCCCGAGTCGGCGCAGTAGAAGTCGCGAAAGTAGTAGTGCCCCGAGACCTCGCCGCCGAACAGCGAGCCCTCCTTGCGCATGCGCGTCTTGAAGAACGCGTGCCCGACGCGGTTGATGTACGGCGTGCCGCCCGCTCGCTCGACCGTGTCCGGCACCGCCCACGATGCGCGCACGTCGTACAGGATCGCCTCGCCCGGGCTCTTGCGCAGCAGCGACTCGGCGAGCAGCGCCGTGAGGAAGTCGCCGTCGACGAACGCGCCCGTCTCGTCGATGAAGAAGCAGCGGTCGGCGTCGCCGTCCCACGCGATCCCGAGGTCCGCGCCCGTCTCGCGCACCTTCTCGACGATCAGCGCGCGGTTCTCCGGCAGCAGCGGATTCGGCTCGTGGTCGGGGAAGTTGCCGTCCGGCGTCCAGTACGTCTCGATCAGCTCGAGGCCGAGGCGCTCGAGCAGCGGCCCGACCATCGGCCCCGCCATCCCGTTGCCGCCGTCGAGCACGACCGTCAGCGGGCGCTCCGTCGAGGCGACCGCGTCCGCGTCGATGAAGCGCAGCGCCGCCGCCTGGAACTCCTCGTAGATCTCGACCTGCTCGAGCGTCCCGCGCTCGGCGCCCGCGAGCTCCTCCTCGGATTCGACGAGCCGGCGCACGTCTTCGATGCCCGAGTCGCCCGACAGCGCGATCGCGCCCTCGCGCACGAGCTTCGCGCCCGTGTACGCCTTCGGGTTGTGCGACGCCGTGCACATCAGCCCGCCGTCGAGCTCGCGCGAGCCGACGAGCCAGTAGAGCATCTCGCTGCCGACTTCGCCGGCGTCGATCACGTCCGCGCCCGCGCCGAGCAGCCCCTCGCGATAGCGCGCCGCGAGCTCCGGCGCCGACAGGCGCATGTCGCGCCCGACGCCGACGCGCAGATCGCCGGTCGGCTTGCCCTGCAGCTCGGCCAGCACGTGCGCGAACGCGCGGCCGATCCGCTCGGCGATCTCGCCGTCGATCTGCTCGCCGTACAGGCCGCGAATGTCGTACGCCTTGAAGATCTCTGGAGTGACCGATGCGCTCACGGCCGCCCATCCTACGCGGCGATGACGAGGCCTCGCGCCTTCGCGTGGCGCGCGCCGCCGCGACGCCGCGCGGCCTCGTGCACGTCGGACTCCTAAAATGAAGACCATGTCAGGACACTCCAAGTGGGCGAGCATCAAGCACAAGAAGGCGATCGTCGATTCGCGCCGCGGCAAGCACTTCTCGAAGCTGACGCGCGCGATCATGGTCGCCGCGCGCGACGGGGGCGGCGATCCGGTCGGCAACCCGTCGCTCGACCTCGCGATCCGCAAGGCCAAAGAAGCGTCGATGCCGAAGGACAACATCGAGCGCGCGATCGCCAAGGGCACCGGCGAGGGCGGCGAGGCCGACGCGATCGAGTCGGTCCTCTACGAGGGCTACGGACCCGGCGGCGTCGCGCTGCTCGTCGAGGCGTTCACCGACAACCGCAACCGCACCGGCGCCGACGTCAGGCATGCGTTCACGAAGAACGGCGGCAGCCTCGGCGAGCCCGGCTCCGTCGCCTACCTGTTCGACAAGAAGGGCACGATCGTCGTCGACGCGTCGCGCTACTCCGAAGACGACCTGCTGCCCGCCGTCGAGGCCGGTGCCGAGGACATCGCCGTCGACGGCGATGTCTTCGAGGTCGTCTCCGAGCCCGCCGAGTTCACCGCCGTGCGCGACGCGCTCGAGGCCGCCGGCGTCGAGCTCGAGAGCGCCGAGATCGCCTACCGCCCCTCCAGCCTCGTGCCGATCGGCGAGAGCCACGCCGGCACCTTGATGCGGCTGATCGACTCGCTCGAAGAGAGCGACGACGTCGACGCCGTGCACGCCAACTTCGACGCGCCTGCCGACGTGCTCGAGCGCGTCGCCGGCTGAGGCTCTAGCTCTCGGCCGCCGCCTGGCGCCGCGCGCGAAACAGCGGCACGGCGCCGCGGATCCCCTTCAGCCGCCGCTCGCCGGCGAACGACCAGCGGTAGGCGCTCGTCGCGCGCTCGTCCTCGGCGACGCTCTCGTGCAGCTCGCGCTCGACGAGCAGGCTGCCCGGCCGCGCGATCGCCGTGATCCGGCTCGCGAGGTTGACCGGGCGCCCGTACCAGTCGCCGGCGCGCGGCAGCGCCTGCCCGAGCGCCGCGCCGGCGCGCAGCTGCGGGAACTCCTCGCCCTCCGCGTCGGCCGCCGCGATCAGGTCGAGCGTCGCGCCGAGCAGCGGCTCGGGCTCGGGC
Organism: uncultured Solirubrobacteraceae bacterium; assembly: GCA_963802105.1. Classification (GTDB taxonomy): domain Bacteria; phylum Actinomycetota; class Thermoleophilia; order Solirubrobacterales; family Solirubrobacteraceae; genus Palsa-744. Next base: position 12,638 of record CAWDHJ010000001.1, read on the forward strand.
GAGGCGAGCATCGCCGCGTCGCCGATCGTCTTCACGAGGCGCACCGGCGGCACGGCGACGTCGCCGGCGAGCGCTTCCAGGCGCACCGCGAGGCGCCCGAGCTCGTCCGGCGGCACTTCCTCGCCGAGGCGCGTGAAGCCGACGAGGTCGGCGAAGCAGACGGCGACCTCGCGCGAGCCCGGCAGCTGGCCGTCGATTCGCTCGATCGTCGAGATCGCCTCGCTCTCGGTCGCGTTTCGCAGGTGCAGCGCGAGCACGTTGCTGACCATCGGGTCGACGAGGGGGTACAGCCGCGCCGCGGCCTCGCCGTAGCGGCTCGCGAGCTCTCGCTCGCTCATCCCCGGTTCGAGCACGAGTTTCAGCGGCATCGCGCGCAGGCTCTGCGCCGCCTGCGAGAGGCCGCGCCCGAGCACGCGCAGCAGGTCGAGGACCTCCTCGTCGGAGATCCCCGCTTCGCGCCCGAGCACGATCCGCTTCGCCGCCTCGACGTCGGCCTCGGTGTACGCCGCCTCCTCGGCCTCCGGGATCGGCAGCCCCATCGCGCGCCGCGCCGCGACGAGGAACTCGAGCTCGACGCCGCTCAGCCGCGCGACCCGCTCGGCCGTGTAGCGCTCGCCGCCGCCGATCACGCGATCGGCGGGCAGCAGCACGATCGTGCCCGTCGCGGTCGTCCGGCGCAGCTCGGAGAGCGGTATCCCTTCGCCGGCGAGCTGCTCGAGCAGCGCCAGGCGATCGGCGCGCGCCGCTCCCTCGAGCCCGTCCAGCAGGCCCTCGGCGGCGAAATCGATCTGCCCGTCGCCCATCTGCGCCCAGCGTACGCGAGGCAGGCGTCCGAGGGCGGCCGCAGAATCACTGATCGTGATCGTCCTCGGCATCGACCCCGGCCTCGCGAACACCGGCTACGGCGTCGTCGAGCGCCGCGGCGGCGAGCTGCTCGCGCTCGACGGCGGCGTCATCGAGACAGCCGGCGAGCTCTCGCGCGAGCGGCGGCTCGCGATCATCCACGAGCACGTCGAGCGCCTGCTCGGCGAGCACGAGCCCGACGCGGTCGCGCTCGAGGAGCTGTACTTCGGCCAGAACGTGCAGACCGCGTTCGCCGTCGGCCACGCGCGCGGCGTCGTCATGCTCGCCGCCGGCCAGCGCGGCCTGCCGTGCACCGGCTACACGCCGCAGCAGGTCAAGGGCGCCGTCTGCGGCAGCGGGCGCGCGAGCAAGGAGCAGGTCTCGCGGATGGTCAAGACGCTGCTCTCGCTCGAGCGCGAGCCGCGCCCCGATCACGCCGCCGACGCGCTCGCCGTCGCGATCTGCCACGCCAACTGCGCGCCGTTCGGCAGCGCGCTCGCCTGTGCCCTTCAGGGTACGCGGGCCGGCGCATGATCGCGCTGCTGCGCGGCGAGGTCGTCGTGCGCCGCTCGGACCACGTCGTCGTACTCTGCGACGGCGTCGGCTACCGCGCGGCCGTCTCGAGCGAGACGCTGCGCCACGTGCCGCCGGTCGGCGAGCCGGCGACGCTGCACGCGCACCTGATCGTGCGCGACGACGCGCTCGCGCTGTACGGCTTCCACTCCGAGCAGGAGCGCGACCTGTTCCTGATGCTGCTCTCCGTGCAGGCCGTCGGGCCGAAGGTCGCGCTCGCCGTGCTCTCCGGCGGCTCGCCGCGCGAGCTGATCGCCGCGATCGCCGGCGGCGATGCCGCGCGCTTCCAGGCCGTGCCCGGGATCGGCAAGCGCACGGCCGAGCGGATCATCGTCGAGCTGCGCGAGAAGGTCGTCGTGCGCAGCGACGGCGGCGCCGGCGACGGCGCGATCCTCGCCGCGCGCGGCGAGCGCGGCGCGGCGCACGGCGACGGCGCGCGCGCACTCGCGCGCGCCGGGCTGCTCGAGCTCGGCTACGCGCCCGGCGAGGTCGACGCGCTGCTGCTCGACGCCGACGGCGAGACGGCCGAGGAGCTGATCGCGCACGCATTGCGCCTCGCGAGGGCGGCGACATGAGGACCGCGACATGACGATCGAATCGACGATCGCCGCCGCCGGCGAGCGGATCCAGACGCCGTACCTCGTCCCCGAGGACGAGCTCGACCGCTCGCTGCGCCCGCGCCGGCTCGGCGACTTCGTCGGGCAGCAGGCGCTGCGCGAGCAGCTCGCGGTCGCGATCGAGGCGGCGACGGCGCGCGGCGACGCGCTCGACCACCTGCTGCTCGCCGGGCCGCCGGGGCTCGGCAAGACGTCGCTCGCGCAGATCGTCGCGGCCGAGCTCGACGTGCCGTTCGTGCAGACCGCCGGGCCGGCGCTCGAGCGCAAGGGCGACATCGCCGCGTTCCTAACCGCGCTCGAGCCGCGCAGCGTGTTCTTCGTCGACGAGATCCATCGCCTGCCGCGCGCGCTCGAGGAGACGTTCTACCCGGCGATGGAGGACCGGCGCCTGCCGATCACCGTCGGGCAGGGCGCCGGCGCGCGCGTCGTCACGCTCGAGCTGCCGCCGTTCACGCTCATCGGAGCGACGACGCGCGCCGGGCTGTTGACGACGCCGCTGCGCGACCGCTTCGGGATCCAGTCGCGCCTCGAGCCCTACGCGGTCGAGGACCTCGCGAGCATCGTGCGCCGCTCGGCGGGCATCCTCGAGATCGAGCTCGACGAGGACGGCGCACGGACGATCGCGGCCCGCAGCCGCGGCACGCCGCGCGTCGCGAACCGGCTGCTCAAGCGCGTGCGCGACTTCGCCGAGGTGCGCATGGAGGGCGTCGTCACCGCGCACGCCGCCGACGCGGCGCTCGCGATGCTCGAGGTCGACGAGCGCGGCCTCGACCGGCTCGACCGCGAGATCCTGCGCGCGATCTGCGTCAAGTTCGAGGGCGGCCCGGTCGGCCTCTCGACGCTCGCGGTCGCCGTCGGCGAGGAGCAGGACACGATCGAGGACGTCTACGAGCCCTATCTGCTGCAGGAGGGCTTGATCAAGCGCACGCCGCGCGGTCGCGCGGCGACCGCCGCCGCGTTCGCGCACCTCGGGCTGGAAACACCGGCGCCCGGCGGCCCGGCGCTGTTCTGAGTCGCGCGCCGCGCCGCTTTCGTAGTCTGTGTCCGACGATGGCCCATCCATTCATCTGCCCGAACTGCGGCCATCGCACGACCGAGCTCGATCGCAACATCGGCTTCACGCGCCAGCCGAAGGGGTGCGCGAAGTGCGGCTTCGCGTTCCTCTTCGAACTGCTCGACGACTACTACCCGGCGCCGGACGCCGCGTTCTTCGTCTGCGACGGCGAGGGCCGTGTGATCGGCTGCGGCAAGAACTCGTTCGCGTTCACCGGCCTCGAGGAGGAAGAGGTGATCGGCCAGCGCGTCGAGCAGGTGCTCGGGCTGAGCTTCCAGAACGGCGACGATCCGGTCGCGACGGTGCTCGAGTGGGGCGTGCGCGAACTCGAGGTTCCGGTGAGCGTCTCGGGCGAACGCGACGTCGCGGCGAGCGCGAAGGCCGACATGTTCCCGGCCTACGACGACGACGGCGGCCTGTTGCTAGTGCTGACGCCGGACAAGTAGTCTGAGCTGGCGATGGGTGCGAGATGACCGACCGCCGCCGAAACACGCTGATCCTGCTGCTCGTCGCCGGGCTCGTCGCCGCGTCGCTCGCGACGATCGCGACGAAAAAGACGCGCCTCGGGCTCGACCTGAAGGGCGGCGTGCAGCTCGTCTACCAGGCGAAGCCGACCGCGCAGGCGAAAGTCGACTCCGAATCGCTCAACCAGGCGATCAACATCATGCGCAAGCGCGTCGACCAGCTCGGCGTCTCGCAGCCGGAAATCCAGCGCTCGGGCGCCGACGAAATCGACGTCGCGCTGCCGGAAGTCAAAGACGCGAAACGCGCCGAACAAGAGGTCGGCAAGACGGCGCAGCTGTTCTTCTACGACTGGGAGCCGAACGTGATCGGCGCGACCGGCAAGCCGGCGCCGACCGAAGGCACGACGACCGGCGACACGACGACGCTCGGCGCCGGCGGCGCGACGGCCGGCCTGCTCCAGTACCAGGCGGTCCTGCGCGGCGCCAAACGTCCCGCTGAACTGCGCAAGAACGACACGACCTGGTCGAAAGGCTGCACGCCGGCGCAGACCGGCGAATGCATCTACGGCAGCTGGTACCTGCTCGAACCAAAGCACGAAAAGGTCGTCAAGGGGCCGGAGGAAACGGAAAAGAACCTCTACTCCGAAGGGCTGCCGAAAGGGCACGGGCAGCTCAAGGCCGTGCGCGTCAACCCCGGCACGGTCATCGTCCAGGCCACGCCGATCCAGAGCACGGCCGGCAAGGTCACGAAGAAGAGCCCCGAAAGCTGGTACGTGGTCAAGGACGACCCGGTGCTGACGGGCGCCGACGTCAAGAACCCGACGCAGAGCTTCGACGAAGGCGCCGGCGGCACGGGCGCGCCGAACGTGACGTTCGGCTTCACCTCGCACGGCAAGAGCGTCTTCCAGAACGTCACCAAGGAGATCGCCCACCGCGGTCAGGAAGCGCAGCTTCCGGGCGTCGGCCGCGAAGCGGCGCTGCAGCACTTCGCGGTCGTGCTCGACGGGCAGCTGATCACGGTCCCGTCGATCGACTTCACGAAGTACCCGGAAGGGATCGACGCGACGACCGGCTCGCAGATCTCCGGCGGCTTCACGATCACCTCCGCGCAGGAACTCGCGCAGGAGCTGCAGTCCGGCGCGCTGCCGATCAAGCTCGACCTGATCTCCAACTCGCAGGTCTCGGCGACGCTCGGCAAAACGGCGCTCAACCAGGGCCTGCTCGCGGGCCTCGTCGGCTTCGCGATCGTCTGCCTGTTCCTGCTGCTGTTCTACCGCGTGCTCGGCGCGATCGCGATCGGCGGCCTCGTGATCTACGGGATCTACTTCTTCGCGCTGATCAAGCTGATCCCGATCACGTTGACGCTGCCGGGCATCGCCGGGCTGATCCTGACGATCGGCGTCGCCGCCGACGCGAACATCGTCATCTTCGAGCGCGTCAAGGAGGAGATCCGCGGCGGCAGATCGATCATCTCCGGCATCGCGACCGGCTACAAACGCGGCTTCGAAGCGATCGTCGACGCGAACGTCGTCACGTTCATGACCGCGTTCATCCTGTTCGCGCTCGCGACGGCCGAAGTCAAGGGCTTCGCCTTCACGCTCGGCATCGGCACGCTCGTCTCGCTGTTCACGGCCGTGCTCGCGACGCAGGCGGCGCTCGGCGCGATGGGGCGCTCGAAAGTCGTCTCGCACCCGGCCGCGCTCGGCGCCGAGCGCCGCGGCAAAGGCTGGACGTTCGACTTCATGGGCGCCTCGAAGTGGTTCTTCTCGCTGTCGGGCACGATCCTCTTGATCGGCGCGCTCGCGATCGGCGGCAAAGGGCTCAACTTCGGGATCGACTTCAAGTCGGGCACGCGCATCCAGACGGCGTTCGTGCACCCCGTCGCCGAGTCGGCCGTCGCCAACGCGATGACGGCCTCCGGCTATGGCAACGCGATCGTGCAGAAGTACAACAACAAGAGCATCGGCGGCAGCGGCTATCAGATCTCGACGAAGACGCTGAAGCCGGGCAACGTGCAGAAGATCAAGCAGGACCTCGACACGCGCTTCGGCACGAAGAACTTCTCCTCGACGTCGATCGGCCCGACGTTCGGCAAGACGGTCGCGAACAGCGCGGTCATCGCGATCATCGCCTCGCTGCTCGTCATCTCGGCGTACATCGCGCTGCGCTTCTACTGGAAGTACTCGATCCCGGTGCTGATCGCGCTGATGCACGACCTGCTGATCACCGCCGGCGTCTACTCGCTGACCGGGCGCGAAGTGACGACGTCGACCGTCGCCGCGCTGTTGACGATCCTCGGCTACTCGCTGTACGACACGATCATCGTCTTCGACCGCGTGCGGGAGAACGTGCCGCGGATGCCGCGCGCGGCGTTCTCGCAGATCGTCAACCGCTCGATGTCCGAGGTGCTGACCAGGTCGCTCGCGACGAGCTTCTGCACGCTGCTGCCGGTCGTCTCGCTGCTGCTGTTCGGCGGCGAAACGCTGAAGGACTTCGCGTTCGCGCTGATGGTCGGCATCGCCTCGGGCGCGTACTCATCGATCTTCATCGCCTCGCCGGTGCTGACGCACTGGAAGGAGCGCGAGCCGGCTTACCGCAACCGCCGCGCGCGGATCGTGCGCGAACTCGGCGCCGTGCCCGCCTACGCGACGGCGCTCGGCGGCGAGCCGGTCGACGTCGAGCCTTCGGAGAAGCGCAAGCGCAGCCGTCGCGGCAGCCTGATCGCCCCCGAGGAGCCCGGCGAGCAGATCTCGCGCGACGAGTTCCAGGAGCTCGTGCGCGACCTCGATGTCGATGATTCGGAGAGCCCGACGCCGGCACGCCCGCAGCGCGCCGACGGCCGCGCGCGTCGCGGCGGCGCCGGCGTCGCGCAGAAGCCGCCGCCGACGAAGCCGGCCGAGGAGCTCGAGTCGCCCGAGCGGGAGCCGCAGCGCGACCCGACCGCCGACCTCACGCCGGAGGACCTCGTGCTCAAGGACGACGCGAAACCGCGCGCAAAACGCAAACGCGCGCGCAACCGCAGGCACGGGCGGCGCTGATGCTCGCGCGAGCTGCACGCGAAGCGGGGGGTGAGCGCTGATGGGCATGCTCGGCTGGGTCATCATGGGCCTTGCGATCTGGCACTACACGATCTTCCTGCCCGACCGCTTCTGGGGCGGGATCGTCGGCGCGCTGATCGGCTCGCTGATCGGCTCGATCGTCGTCGGGCTGATCATCTACGGCGTCAGGGTCTCCTCGCTGAAGGTGCCCGGCGAAAAGGCGACCGACATCGGCGTCGTGCTCTACGCCGTGCCCGGCGCGCTGATCGGGATGGCGCTCGTGTACCTGGAGGGCATGCGCCGCGAACGCCAGAGCCCCTAGGGCGCGGCGCGCAGCGGCGTCCTCGGTCGCTCGCGTGCTCTGTCGCACGCCACGCTCCCTGCGTCCTTGCTGCGCTTGGCCCTAGCGGCTCTGGTCAGGTCGAGCCTGAGCCGCGAGGTTCCGTCTCGACCTCGCCGTAATGTGGCTCGCCGATGGTCGAGCCACGCTTCGAGATAGCCGACTGCGCGAGCGCCGACGTCGCGCGCCTGCGACGCGAGCTCGGCGTGAGTGGCGCGCTCGCGCAGGTGCTCGTCCGCCGCGGCTTCGCCGAGCCGCACAGCGCGCGCGCGTTCCTCGCGGCCGACGAGGAGCATCGCCCGAGCGCGTTCGCCGGAATCGAGCGCGCGGTCGCGACGATCGCCAAGCATGTCGCCGCACGGCGGCGGATCACGATCCACGGCGACTACGACGTCGACGGCGTCTGCTCGACGGCGATCCTCGTGCGCGCGCTGCGCGCGCTCGGCGGCGACGTCGACTACTACTTGCCCGACCGGATTGGCGACGGCTACGGGCTCGGCGCCGAGACGGTCCGGCGACTGGCGGCGCGCGGCACGCGCCTGCTCGTCAGCGCCGACTGCGCGATCACGGCCGTCGAGGAGGTCGCGCTCGCGCACGAGCTCGGCGTCGAGGTCGTCGTCACCGACCACCACGCGCCGCGCGCCGACGGCGCGCTGCCGGACGCGCCGATCGTGCATCCGGCGGTCTGCGGCTACCCGTGCGCCGAGCTGTGCGCGACGGCCGTCGCTTACAAGCTCGCGCAGGCGCTCTACGAGCACGCCGGACGCGACGCGCGCGAGCTCGAGCGCGACCTCGACCTCGTCGCGCTCGCGACGATCGCCGACGTCGTGCCGCTGCGCGGCGAGAACCGCACGCTCGTGCGGCGCGGCCTGCGGGCGCTCGCGAGCACCGGCAAGCCGGGACTGCGCGCGCTGATGCGCGTCGCGCGCGTCGATCCTGCACGCGTCGACGAGCGCGCGATCGGCTTCGCGCTCGCGCCGCGCATCAACGCCGCCGGGCGGCTGTACCGCGCCGACGCCGGGCTCGAGCTGATCCTCACCGAGGACCCGCTGCGCGCCGCGCAGGTCGCCGAGGAGCTCGACCGCGCGAACTACGAGCGCCGCGAGGTCGAGACGCGCATCCGCTACGAGGCCGAGGCGCAGATCGCGTCGCTCGGCGAGCGCGGCGCGTACGTGCTCGCCGGCGAGGGCTGGCACGCGGGCGTCGTCGGGATCGTCGCCTCGCGCCTGGCCGAGCGCTGCAACCGCCCGGTCGTGCTGATCGCGCTCGACGGCGAGCGGGGGAGGGGCTCGGCGCGCAGCATCGCCGCGTTCGACCTGCTCGCGGGGCTCGACGCGTGCGCCGAGCACACGCTGCGCCACGGCGGCCACCGCGCGGCGGCCGGGCTCGAGATCGAGCGCGAGCGCGTCGCCGGCTTCGCGGCGGCGTTCGACGCCTACGCGACGCGCACGCTGACGCCGGCCGACCTCGTCGCGGTCGAGCGCGTCGACGCGGTCGTCGGCGGCGAGGAGCTCGGGATCTCGCTCGCCGAGGAGCTGCAGCTCCTCGCGCCGTTCGGCCGCGGCAACCCGACGGTCTCGCTGATGCTCGACGACGCGACGTTCCGCGACGGCCGCGCGATGGGCGAAGGCAAGCACGTGCGCTTCACCGTCTGCTCGCGCGGCGCGCGCGCTCGCGCGGTCGCGTTCGGGCTCGGCGGCGCGTTGCCGGCCGCCGAGGGCGAGCGCGTGCACGCGACGTTCACGCTCGAGGTCAACGAGTGGAACGGCGTCTCCGAGCCGCGGCTCGTGCTGCGCCACGCGCGCGCCGCCGAGCCGGCGATCGTCGCCGCACGCCTCGAGCCGTCGCCGCCGCCTGCCGAATCGCCGCCGCCTGCCGAGCCGGCGCCCGCGCTCGTCGAGCCGGCGCCCGCGACCGAGCAGCCGGCGCCGCTCGAAGAGCACGGCGAGCTCGTCCTGTTCGCGACCGGCTGAGCGTTCTTGGATCCGGGTAGAACGTCCCCTACCCTTTAGTCATGGCCGTCGCGAAGGACCCGAACAGCACCGAGCTGGCCGAGCAGGCCCCGCCGGGCGCCGCCGAGGCGAACGGCGCGGGCGTGCGCGCGAGCCGCGCGCCGCGCCCGAGCGAGGCGCCGCCGCGGCTCGACCTCTCCGAGCCCGAGCGCCGGCTGCTCGCGGACCTGTTCGCGATCGTCTCCGAGCACGCGGCCGACTCGGCCGTCGAGATCGACCGCGCGCGCGTGCAGGACGCGTTCGTCTTCGCCTGCGAGCACCACTCCTCGCAGCGGCGCAAGTCGGGCGAGGACTTCATCGTGCACCCGGTCGGCGTCGCGCGGATCTGCGCCGGCATGCGCCTGGACACCGAGACGCTCTGCGCGGCGCTGCTGCACGACACGGTCGAGGACACGTCGGCGTCGATCGAGGAGGTGCGCGCGCGCTTCGGCGAGGACATCGCGGCGATCGTCGACGGCGTGACGAAGCTGACCGGCATCACGTTCCAGTCGCACGACGAGGCGCAGGCCGAGAACTACCGCAAGATGATGGTCGCGATGGCCACCGACGTGCGGGTCATCCTGATCAAGCTCGCCGACCGCCTGCACAACATGCGCACGATCGACGCGATGCCGAAGCAGAAGCAGATGGAGAAGGCCCGCGAGACGCTCGAGATCTACGCGCCGCTCGCGCACCGTCTCGGCATCCACGCGCTGAAGTGGGAGCTCGAGGACCTTGCGTTCGCGACGCTGCACCCGCGCAAGTACCAGGAGATCAAGGGGCTCGTCGCGCAGCAGCGCGAGGATCGCGAGGGCTACGTCGCGGAGGCCGGCGAATACCTCTCGCGCGAGCTCGCCGAGCTCGGCATCCAGGCGCAGATCGCCGGGCGCGCGAAGCACTTCTACTCGATCTACTCGAAGATGACGAAGAAGGGCCGCGAGTTCAACGAGATCTACGACCTCACGGCGATGCGCGTGATCGTCGACTCGGTCAAGGACTGCTACGGCACGGTCGGCGTGATCCACTCGCTGTGGAAGCCGCTGCCGGGCCGCTTCAAGGACTTCATCGCGATGCCGAAGTTCAACATGTACCAATCGCTGCACACGACCGTGATCGGGCCCGAGGGACGGCCGCTGGAGATCCAGATCCGCACGCAGGAGATGCACGAGATGGCCGAGTTCGGCGTCGCCGCGCACTGGGTCTACAAGCAGGGCCCCGGCGCCGACAGCGGCGACGCGGCCGGCGGCGACGGCAAGCTCAAGTGGCTGCGCTCGATGATCGACTGGCAGCAGGAGCTCTCCGACCCGCGCGAGTTCATGGAGACGCTGCGCACGGACCTCTTCGAGGACGAGGTCTACGTGTTCACGCCGAAGGGCCAGGTCAAGTCGCTCGCCGCCGGCGCGACGCCGCTCGACTTCGCCTACGAGGTGCACACGGAGATCGGCCACCGCTGCGTCGGCGCGCGCGTCAACGGCAAGATCGTGCCGCTGCACTACGAGCTGCGCTCGGGCGACATCGTCGAGATCCTCACGGCCAAGCGCGAGCGCGGACCGTCGCGCGACTGGCTGGCGACGGTCAAGACGACGCGCGCGCGCAACAAGATCAAGGCGTGGTTCAAGGCCGAGTCGCGCCAGGACACCGAGCACATCGGCCGCGAGCTGCTGCAGGAGCATCTGCGCAAAGCCGGCCTGCCAGCGCAGAAGATCACCGGCTCGGCGCTGCTCGCCGACGTGATCCGCGAGGTCGGCTATCGCAAGGCCGACGACTTCTACATCGCGCTCGGCGCGGCGAAGGTCTCGCCGAAGCTCGTCGTCGGCAAGGTGATGCAGCGCCTGAAGCAGGGCGAGGCCGCCGACGCCGAGGGTCCGGCGGCCGACCTGCTGAAAGTCGGCCGCTCCTCGCGCCGGCGCCCGACGAAGTCCTCCGGGCAGTACGGGATCCGCGTCGAGGACGTCGAGGACGTGATGCTGCGACTTGCAAAGTGCTGCCGCCCGGTGCCGGGCGACGAGATCGTCGGCTACATCTCGCTCGGTCGCGGCATCACGATCCACCGCGACGACTGCCCGAACGTCGCGCTGCTGCGCAAGGACCCCGAGCGCTTCACGAGCGTCTCGTGGGACGGCGACCAGTCGACGGCGTTCGTCGTCGAAATCCAGATCGACGCGTGGGACCGCCACCGGCTGCTCGAGGACCTCTCGCGCGTGTTCAGCGAGTCGGGCGCGAACATCCTCGAAGCGCGCTGCATGTCGGCGCCGCCGATGGTCAAGAACCGCTTCGTCGTCGAGGTCGCCGACACGCACACGCTGAAGAGCGCGATCACGCGCATGCGCAACATCGACTCGGTGTTCGACGCCTACCGCGTAACGCCCGGCGCGTCCTAGGCGATCACTCAGGCGATCACGCTGAGCGCGCGCGGGCGGATCGAGTAGCGCGCCTCGGCGACCTCGCCGAGGTAGTCGCCGTCGACCTGCAACGGCAGCGGGCGCTCGTCGAGGCTGCGCACGGTCAGCTCGGCGACGCTCTGAAAGCCCGTGATCTGGCGGTGCGCGACCGTGCTCATGCGCGGCGAGAGAGCGCGCGCGCCGATCATCGCGAGGCCGAGCGGCGTCGCGCGGCGCAGCACGGCGCCGGCGAGCGAGCCGGAGTCGAGCGCGGCGCCGTCGGCGATCTCGATCGGGCGCTCGTGGAAGTACGTGAACGGCGCGCCGTTCTGCACGACCGTCGTCACGCCGCGCAGCGTCCGCCCGCCGGCGCGCACCTCCATCCGCGGCGCGCCGATCAGATAGCGGCGCGTGTAGGACGCGAGCGCCTTGTACGCGAAGAAGTACGGGCCGAAGCGCGCCTTCAGCTCCGGGCGCGCATCGACCTGCGCGACGACGCTCGCGTCGAGGCCGACACCCGAGTTGAACGTGAAGCAGCGGCCGTTGACGACGCCGAGGTCGACGCGCCGCGGGCGCCAGTCGTCGGCGAGCGCGAGCAGGTGCTCGGTCGCGTCGACGAGCTCGCCCGGCATGCCGAGGATCTTCGCGAAGACGTTCGCCGAGCCGCCGGGCAGCGCGCACAGCGGCGTGCCGGAGCCGAGCAGGCCGTTCGCCGCTTCGTTGACCGTGCCGTCGCCGCCGAACGCGACGACGATGTCATAGCCCTCGTGCGCCGCCTCGCGGCAGAGCACCGTCGCGTGCCCGCGCTCCTGCGTGTCGACGGCGTCGACGTCGTAGCGGCCCTTCAGCGCGTAGACGACGAGATGGCGCAGCCGGTCGGAGACGGTCGCCGCGTACGGGTTGACGATCACGAGCATCCGCCGCTTGACGGCCGTCGCGAACGGCTCGAACGCCTCGGAATCGCTCGCGAGGCGCGGATCGCGCTCGCCGGTCGTGCTCTCCATCGAAATCGCCTACACCGCGCGCCGCGGACCGTTACCGGCGCCCGCCGCCGGCGCTCGCGCGAGCTTCCAGCTCGGCTTACGCGCCGCTTGCGTCCGTCGGACGGATTGCTAAACTGCGCCGCACATAGCTGGACACATCCAGAGGGGTGAAGGGACTGGCCCTACGAAACCCCGGCAACCACCGTCCGTCACTGCGGGAAGGTGCCAATTCCAGAGAGATGTGTGGCGAGCCTCCGCGCTCTTCGCACAAGTGGCATTGCGAAGACGATACGACGGAGGTTTCCGATGGCTGTCAGTCACCTGCAGTGCAAGGAGTGCAAGGCCGAGTACCCGCTCGAGGCCCTCTACGTCTGCGAGCAGTGCTTCGGCCCGCTCGAGGTCGCCTACGACCACAGCCGCACCGGCGGCGACGTCGCCGAGCTGCGCCGGCGGATCCAGGGCGGTCCGCAGAACATCTGGCGCTACGCCGACTTCCTGCCGACCACGGCCTACGGCCGCGGTGCCCCGGTCGGCCCGCCCGGCCCCTCGGCCGGAGGTGGCTCGACCCGTCTCAGCCTGCCGGCCGGCTGCACGCCGCTGATCCGCGCCGACCGGCTCGCCGAGCGCCTCGGTCTGCGCGAGGTCTGGGTCAAGAACGACGCGGCCAACCCGACGCACTCGTTCAAGGACCGCGTCGTCTCGGTCGCCGTCACGCGTGCGCGCGAGCTCGGCTTCGAGACGATCGCGTGCGCCTCGACGGGCAATCTCGCCAACTCGGTCGCCGCGCACGGCGCGGCGCTCGGCCTCGACTCCTACGTCTTCATCCCGGCCGACCTCGAGGAGCAGAAGATCCTCGCGACCGGCGTCTACGGCACGAAGCTCGTCGGCGTCGAAGGCAACTACGACGACGTCAACCGGCTGTGCACCGAGCTCTGCGCCGAGCGCGACTGGGCGTTCGTCAACATCAACCTGCGCCCGTACTACGCCGAGGGCTCGAAGACGCTCGCGTTCGAGATCGCCGAGCAGCTCGGCTGGGAGCTGCCCGACCGCTGCGTCGCGCCGATCGCCTCGGGCTCGCTGTTCACGAAGATCGCGCGCGGCTTCGAGGAGTTCAAAACGCTCGGCCTCGTCGACGGCGAGCTGCCGAGCATGAACGGCGCGCAGGCGCTCGGCTGCTCGCCGGTCGCGCAGGCGTTCGCCGACGGCCGGGAGGTCTGCCGCCCGGTCAAGCCCGACACGATCGCCAAGTCGCTCGCGATCGGCAACCCGGCCGACGGCCCGTACGCGCTCGACCTCGCGCGGCGCTCCGGCGGCTCGGTCGACTCGGTCACCGACGAGGAGATCCGCGCCGGCATCAAGCTGCTCGCCGAGACGACCGGCGTCTTCACCGAGACGGCCGGCGGCGTCACGACGGCGACGCTCGCGAAGCTCGCCGAGCGTGGCGAGATCGACGCCGACGAGCGCGTCGTGCTCGTGATCACCGGCGAGGGCCTGAAGACGCTCGACGCCGTGCGCGGGACGTTCGAGACGACCACGATCGCGCCGAGCGTCGAGGCTTTCGAGGCCGGCGTCGCGCAGACCGTCTCGGTCTGATGGCCGTCGTCGTCAAGATCCCCACGCAGCTGCGCGCCGCGGCCGGCGGCGAGGCCGAGACCGAGGTCGACGGCGCGACCGTGCAGGAGGTGCTCGACGGCCTGTTCGCGCGCCACGACGAGCTGCGCGCGCGCCTGTACGACGACGACGGCGGCCTGCGCCGGTTCGTCAACGTGTATGTCGCCGGCGAAGACATCCGCTTCCTCGACGGGTTGAAGACGCCCGTCGAGGACGGCTCGGAGCTGACGATCCTGCCTGCCGTAGCGGGCGGCTAGCTCCTCAGCGGGTCGAGGCGTGGTGAGCGGCAGGTCCTGCCTGCGCGCTCCCCGGCGCCGTCGATCCGCTGATGCCGACCGTCGAGACGAGGCCGGCCGCGCACATCGCGGCGATCGTCAGCGCGCGCATGCGCTTCGGCGTCAGCCAGCCGGAGTGGTGGGTCTGAAGCCACGTTCTGAAGCCGGTCGCGGCCGAGGCCGCGGCCATCGCACATCCGGCGCACATGCTCGAAGCGTAGCGCCGTCGAAGGCGCTCGCGCGTCAGGTCGGCTCGGCCGTCTCCGCGCGGCCCTCGAGGCGCCGGCGCAGCTCGCCGCCGCGCCCTGCGGCGACGGCGCGCGCGGCGCGCGCCTCGCTCAGCTCGAGCCCCTGCGCGTGCGCGAAGTCGAGCAGGTTCTGGCGCTCCTCGCCCTCGCGCGCCGCGCGCAGGAACAGCCAGCAGAACAGGCCGAGCGTGAGGAACGACTCCTCGACCATCATCACCGCGCCGGCGATGTTCTGGTCGGCGAGCGGCGAGATGTGGTTGACCGCGTCGCCGTGCGTGTAGAACGGGTAGAAGACGGTCCCCGACCAGAGGAAGATGTTGCCGAGCACCGTCCCCGCCAGGCGCACGGCGACGATGTAGAACAGCCGCCCGAGGTTGCCGAACCACGAGGGCGTCGGCAGCGGGCCGACGAGGCACATCCACATGTTGATGCCGAAGCCGAGGAACAACGCGTGCTCGAGCGCGTGGACGCCCTGGTGGCGCAGCGCCGCCTGGTACAGCGCCGGCACGTGCCAGACGTACAGGTCGATCGCCCACAGCGGGAACGCGACCGCCGGGTGCGTCAGCGCGCGCAGGCGATCGAACACGCGGATTTTGAGGACCGGCGCGAGCAGCGGGCCGGTCAGCCCGAGCACGATCAAGAGTGCCGCGACGTCGCCGAGCAGCAGGTGCTCGATCATGTGCATGTACAGCAGTTCCTGGCTGTCCTTGCCGAGCGACGTGAGCGCCGCCGCGATCGTCACGAACCCGGCGTAGAAGCACGCCTGGCGCCATCCGGGGACCGGGTGCGAGCTCGTCGCCAGCGTGCGCACGCGACGCGCGTAGAGCACGCCGAGCAGCGCCAGCGGGCCGAGCTGCATCGCGGCCTCGATGCCGGTCGACACGGCGAGCGGAAGCGGGATCATGCAGTTGCAGGGTACGCGAGCGCGCAGCGTCAGGGACGCGAGGCGCGTGCCTCGGCGCGCCTCGCCAACCGGCGACCGTGGCCGACGGCGTCGCATAGACTGGCGCGCGGATGAACGCCTCGCGACGCCGGATGCTGCCCGCGCTGCTCGGCGGCTCCGCACTCGCCTCGCTCGCGCTGCCGGCCGTCGCCGAAGCACATGGCATCGTCGGCAAGGCCGACCTGCCGATCCCCGTCTGGCTGTTCAGCTGGACGGCCGCGATCGTGCTCGTCGTCTCGTTCGTCGCGCTCTCGACGCTGTGGCGTACACCGCAGCTGCAGAGCGAGCACCGGCGACCGATCGTGCGCGCTCCGCAGGCGGCCGGCGAGGCGCAGCCGGCGGCCGAGCGCGGCGCTCGCGTGTCGGCGGCCGGCCGGCGCTCGCGCCTTGCGCCCGTGCTCGACGCGCTCGCCGGCGCGCTCGGCGTCGCGCTGTTCGCACTCGTCGTCTACAGCGGCTTCGACGGCGCGCAGGTCGCGAACGCGAACTTCTCGGTCACGTTCGTCTACGTCATCTTCTGGGTCGGCATCCCCGTGCTGAGCGTCGTCTTCGGCGATATCTTCGCCGCGTTCAGCCCGTGGCGCGCGTGCGCGCGTGCGTGCCGCGGCGTCGTGCGGCTGCTGCGCGGCGGCGAGGCGCAGGCGCCGTTGCGCTATCCGGCGTGGCTCGGCGTCTGGCCGGCGATCGCCGGCATCGTCGGCTTCGCGTGGCTCGAGCTCGTCTACGTCAACCGCGACCAGCCGTCGCTGCTCGCCGCGCTCTCGCTCGGCTACTTCGCGACGATGCTGCTCGGCATGCTGCTGTTCGGCGTCGAGCGGTGGTCGACGTCGGCCGACGGCTTCGGCGTCTACTTCGGCCTGCTCGGCAAGCTCGCGCCGCTGACGCGCGACGAGCGCGGCTACCTGTGCCTGCGCCGCCCGCTCAGCGGCGTGACGAGCCTGTCGATGCGCGCCGGCACCGTGACGCTCGTCTGCGCGCTGATCGGCACGACGACGTTCGACGGCTTCTCGAACGGCGGCATCTGGCGCAAATTCGAGCCGAACGTGCAGAGCGTCTTCGCCGACCTCGGGCTCGGCGCGACGCCCGCGCAGGAGCTCGCCTACAGCGTCGGGCTGCTGCTCTGCATCGCGCTGATCGTCGCCGTCTACCGCCTCGGCGTGCTCGGCGTGCGCAACGTCAGCTCGCGCTACGACCTCGGCGAGCTGACGCGCGCGTTCGCGCACACGCTCGTGCCGATCGCCTTCGCCTACGTGCTCGCGCACTACTTCTCGCTGCTCCTGTGGCAGGGGCAGGCGATCGGCTACCTCGCCTCCGATCCGCTCGGCGACGGCTCGAACCTGTTCGGAACTGCCGGCTACCAGATCGACTACCAGGTGATCTCCTACGCGGCGATCTGGTACGTGCAGGTCGCCGCGCTCGTGCTCGGCCACGTCGGCGGGCTCGCGCTCGCGCACGACCGCGCGCTCGTCATGTACCGCGACCCCGAGGACGCCGTGCGCAGCCAGTACTGGATGCTCGCCGTGATGGTCGCGTTCACGAGCTTCGGCCTCTGGCTGCTCGCCGACGTCGGCACCTGAGCTACGGTTGCCCCGTGCCCGGCCGCCCGCTCGCCGCCCTGCTCGCCGCCGTCGCGCTCTGCGCGCCCGTCGCGCCGGCGCTCGCCGCCGGCGAGAGCCAGAACCCGCTCGAGGACCAGGGCTCGAGCCCCAACTACCGCTCGACGATCACCTCGATCTCGCCGCCGACGAGCGGCCTGCACCTGCAGGTGCTGCAGTTCTCCGACCGCCTGCTGCTGCGCAACGAAACCGGGCGCGCCGTCGAGATCGAGGGCTATGAAGGCGAACCGTACGCGCGCCTGCAGGCGAACGGCACCGTCGAAGTCAACACGCACTCGCCCGCCTACTACCTCAACCAGAGCTTCTACGGCAACGTCACCGTGCCGTCGTTCGCGAGCGCGAGCGCCAAGCCGGCCTGGCTCCTCGTCGATCGCACCGGTCAGTTCGAATGGCACGACCACCGGATCCACTGGATGTCGCCCGTGCTCCCGCCGCAGGTCAAGGACAAGAGCAAGCGCACGCTGATCTTCGACTGGCACGTGCCGATCGCCGTCGGCGCGCGGAGCGGCACCGTCGCCGGGACGCTCTACTGGACGCCGAACGCCTCCTCGGCGCCCGTCGCCGTGATCGTCATCGGCGCGCTGATCGTCGTGCTCGGCATCGCCTTCTCCGTCCTCGTGCGCCGCCGTCGCGCGCGCTCCGGGCCATCGGCCGGCGCCGGCGCCGTCGCCAGCGCCGGCGGCGAGGAGGGGCGCCGGCCCGGCGCCCGAGAGGCGTGGTAGCGTTCCAAGGGCGATGACCGTCCTCGGCTGCCTGACGCACTGGTACCAGTCGATGCTCTACGTCGTGCCCGTGCTCGCCGTCGGCGGCTGGGGCTGGTGGAGCGCGCGGCGGGTGTCGAAGAACCGCAAGGACGGCGGCGGCGGCGATGCGCCGACGCTCGGCCCCGCGCCGCAATAGCCCGCGCCGCGGGCTCAGCCGTGCAGGCGCCGCGTCGCCTCCGTACGTCGAATCCCACACGGAGCGGGCAGAGGAAGCAGTCTTCGGCATCTCTTTAACAATTTCTTCGAAGCCCTTCAGGGGCACATGAATAGCATTCGATCTACTCCTTCCATGACCACTCAAGCCCCGATCCGTACAGCCACCGCAGAAGGTCTCACAGAGCGCGTCGACGCGATCGCGTGCCTCGACGAGAGCGTGCGCCGCAAGGCGATCTCCGAGCGCCCGACCGGCCATGGCCGCTACATCGAGGTCCACGGCCCCGGCGAGTCGCTGCTGATCCCGATCGGCGCCGGCGTGATGCACATCGGCCGCGGTCTCTCGGCCGACCTGCACCTCGACGAGAAGTCGGTCTCGCGCCGGCACGCGATGCTCGTCGAGCGCCCCGGCGGCGCCCGCCTGCTCGACGACCGCAGCTCCAACGGCACGTTCGTCAACGGCCGGCGGATCGTCCAGGCCGACCTCAGCAACGGCGACGTCATCGTCCTCGGGCGCGTCGTGCTCCGCTACCTCGAGATCTGAGCAACGGCCGATCGACGCCCCTCGCGGCGGTCCGTCGCAAGCGGCCGGCGTCGCGCGCCCGTGGGAGGCGCGCCTCGTGCGTCGTCGAGATGTAAATGGTTTGCGGTGCGTGCCATACTTCCGGGCTTCTCGGGGGCTCTCTGCCGTCCGGGCATGGTCAATCTCAAACCACGCAGGAGGGTTCAGATGAGAAAGCTCCTCACCGCAGTCGGTGCGGCCGCGCTCGTCCTCGTCGCGCTCGCGGGTTGCGGCGGCAGCAGTAGTAGCAGCAGCAGCTCGTCGAGCTCATCGACTGGCTCGACGGCGAGCTCGACCGCGACGGCCGCCGCGAACTCGGCGATCGCCGCCGAAGTGCCGGCAGCGATCAAATCGAAGGGCACGCTGACGGTCGCCTCCGACGCGACGTACGCGCCGAACGAGTTCATCGCCTCCGACGGCCACACCGTCGTCGGCATGGACGTCGACATGATGAACGCGATCGCCGCGCAGATGGGCGTCAAGGTCAAGTTCGTCAACGCGACGTTCGACACGATCATCCCCGGCCTCGCCGCCGGCAAGTACGACCTCGGCGCCTCGTCGTTCACCGACACGAAGGAACGCGAGAAGACCGTCGAATTCGTCGACTACTTCGAGGCCGGCATCTCCTTCTACGCGAAGAGCTCGGCCAACCCCGGCGTCAGCACCGTCGCCGACCTCTGCGGCAAGACGGTCTCCGTCGAGAAGGGCACCGTCGAGCAGGAAGAAGCCGAAAAGCAGAGCAAGGCCTGTACGAAAGCCGGCAAGAAGAGCGTCAGCGTGCTGACGTTCCCCGACCAGAACGGCGCGAACCTCGCGATCTCGAGCGGGCGCGCGGAAGTCGGCATGGCCGACTCGCCGATCGCCGACTACCAGGTCACGCAGTCCAAAGGCGCCTTCAAGCTCGTCGGCAAGGAGTACGAAGTCGCGCCCTACGGCCTCGCGATCCCGAAAGGCAGCGGCCTCTCGAAACCGATCCTCGCGGCGCTCAAGGCGATCATCGCCAACGGCGAATACACGAAGGTCCTCGAAAAATGGGGTCTTCAGTCGGGCGCGATCAAGACGCCCGCGATCGACGGCGCGACCGGCTAGCGGCCGGCAGGCGGCAGCGCGATGTCCTCGGGCCAAGCCCTCTCCGAGCCGGCTGAGCGGCCCGAGGACATCAAGGCCGTGCCGGTCCGGCGCCCCGGGCGCTGGGTCGCCGCGGCCGTCGTCATCGTCATCGCCGTAGCCGTCGTCCGCTCGGTCGCGACCGACCCGCACTTCGAATGGAGCGTCGTCGGCGACTACCTGTTCGACGGGCGCATCCTGCACGGGCTGCGCGTGACGATCGAGCTGACCGTCATCGCGATGGCGATCGGCATCGTGCTCGGCGTGCTGCTCGCCGTCATGCGCCTCTCGCCGAACTGGCTCGTCTCCGGCGCGAGCTCGTTCTACATCTGGTTCTTCCGCGGCACGCCCGTCCTCGTGCAGCTGCTGTTCTGGTACAACATCGCCGCGCTGTACCCGAGGATCGCGCTCGGCGTACCGTTCGGACCGTCGTTCGTCCACGCGAACGCGAACACGCTGATCACGCCGTTCACCGCCGCGATCCTCGGCCTCGGGCTCAACGAGGGCGCCTACATGGCCGAGATCGTCCGCGCCGGCATCATCTCCGTCGACCCCGGACAGTCCGACGCCGCGCAGTCGCTCGGCATGACGCGCCTGCAGACGATGCGCCGCATCGTCCTTCCGCAGGCGATGCGCGTGATCATCCCGCCGACCGGCAACGAGACGATCTCGATGCTCAAGACCTCCTCGCTCGCGAGCGTCATCGTCGTCACCGAGCTGCTCTACGCGGGCCAGCTGATCTACTCGGTCAACTTCAAGACGATCCCGCTGCTGATCACCGTCAGCATCTGGTACATCGTCTGCACGAGCGTCCTCTACGTCGGGCAGTACTACCTCGAGCGCCACTACGGGCGCGGCGCCGCGCGCGAACAGGAGCGCACGCTCGGCGCGCGCGTGCTGCGCGGCGTGCTCAGCTTCCGCCGCGCGAGCGAGCACGCCCGGCCGGGCGGCGGAGAGCGCCGGTGAGCGCCGCGCCGACGCCCGACACGCCGATGGTCAGCGCCGAAGGCGTGCACAAGCGCTTCGGGCGCAACGAGGTGCTCAAGGGCATCACGCTGCACGTGCGCCCGGGCGAAGTCATGTGCCTGCTCGGCCCGTCCGGCTCGGGCAAGTCGACGTTCCTGCGCTGCATCAACCATCTCGAGAAGATCAACTCCGGGCGGCTCTCGGTCGACGGCCAGCTCGTCGGCTACCGCCAGGACGGCGAGCGCCTGCACGAGCTGCGCGAAGCCGACGTCGCACGCAAGCGCGCCGAGATCGGCATGGTCTTCCAGCACTTCAACCTGTTCCCGCATATGACCGCGCTCGAGAACGTCACGTGCGCGCCGATCCGCGTCAAGCACGAAGCGCGCGAGCCGGCGCGCGAGCGCGCGCGCGAGCTGCTCGCGCGCGTCGGGCTCGCCGACAAGCTCGGCGCCTATCCGGCGCAGCTCTCCGGCGGCCAGCAGCAGCGCGTCGCGATCGCGCGCGCGCTCGCGATGCAGCCGAAGCTGATGCTGTTCGACGAGCCGACCTCCGCGCTCGACCCCGAGCTCGTCGGCGACGTGCTCGCCGCGATGCAGCAGCTCGCGCGCGAAGGCATGACGATGATCGTCGTCACGCACGAGATGGGCTTCGCGCGCGAGGTTGCCGACGCCGTCGTCTTCATGGACGGCGGCGTCGTCGTCGAGTCCGGCTCGCCCGCCGACGTGCTCGCCAACCCGCGCGAGGAGCGCACGCGCGCGTTCCTCTCGAAGGTTCTCTAGCGTCGCGGCGCTTGCGGCGCGCGGCGCGGCGCGCTGCGGCCGCGCGCGTCTGCTAGCCGCCGAGCTCCTTGCTCATCAGCACGACCGTCTTCTCGGCGTGCTCGAGCTGCTCGAGCGGCTGGTAGCCGCGCGCGGCGTGAAACGCCAGCGACGGCTCGTTCGGCGGCTCGACGTTGACGTCGAGCACCATCCGCCCGAACGCTCGCGCGTCCTCCTCGATCGCGTCGTAGAGCATCCCGCCGAGGCCCTGGCGCCGCGCGCTCTGAGCGACCGCGATCCGATCGAGGTAGAGGAAGCGCTCGAACAGCTCGCCGAGCCGCGCGTAGTTGGCGCTGTCGTAGTCTGCGCCCGGCGCGATCGCGATCGCGAACGCGAGCGTCTCGCCGTCGCGCTCGACCAGCAGGCTGCGGTGCGCGAGCGCGAGGATGTAGCGCAGGCGCGGCTCGTCGAGCGCGCTCAGCTCGAGCACCGAGTCCGCGTTGAGCGCGAGCAGCGCCGCGTGGTCGTCGGGTCCGACTTCTCTCAGCTGCATCGAGCCTGCAGCTTCGCAGGCTCGTGCAACGTCGGCGTTCCGTCGCGCCGGCTCTTCGAGCGGTACATCGCGCCGTCGGCGCGTCGCACGAGCTCGTCCGGCGTGCACGTGCCGGCCTCCGCGCACGCGACGCCGACGCTCGCCGTCAGCTCGATCGCCTCCGCGCCGGCCAGCTCGATCGGGCGGCACAGCGACTCGCAGACGCGCGCGGCGACGCGCAGCGCGACCTCGCACGAGCGGATCTCCGGCAGCACGAGCAGGAACTCGTCGCCGCCGATGCGCCCGATGCCGTCGTTGCGCCGCGTCAGCCCGCGCAGGCGCTCGGCGACGCACGCGAGCAGGTCGTCGCCGGCCGCGTGCCCGAGCGTGTCGTTGACCGGCTTGAAGTTGTCGAGGTCGACGTAGACGACGCCCGTGCTCGTGCGATCCTCGCGCTCGAGCTCTCGCTCCAGCAGGTCGAGGATCGCGCCGCGGTTGTAGCAGCCAGTCAGCGCGTCGAACGTCGCGCGGCGCTCGAGCTCGCGGTGCGCTCGCGCGCTGTCGGTCACGTCGAGCGCCGACGTGATCGCGCCACCGACCTCGCCGTCGGCGCGCCGCAGCGCGCGCATGTTCATCAGCGCGCGGCGCCACTCGCCGTCGGCCGGCACGACGTCGACTTCGACGTCGACGTCCGCGCCGTCCTCGAGCACGCGCGTCAGCGCGTCTTCGAAGCACTCGATCCCCTCGCGCGTCAGCGTCGCCAGCAGCTCGCGCGCCGCCGGCGCCGAGCGCCTGGCGACGTCGATGCTCGCGGCCTGCTCGGCGCTCTCGTCGTCGCTCGCATCGTCGTGCAGGTCGAGGATCTGGCGCAGTCGTTTGTTGTGGTAGACGGCGTTGCGCTCGCGGTCGAGCTGCATCAGCCCGACCGGCATCGCCTCGGTCAGCCGGCGCAGCAGCTCCTCGCGCTCCTGCAGCGCTTCCTGTGCGGCCATCTCGGCCGAGACGTCGATCAGCTCGACGAGCACGTAATCGCGATCTCCGCGGTTCAGGTAGTTGTGCAGCGTCGTGTCGACCCACACCCAGCTGCCGTCCTTGCGCCGGCGGCGCAGGCGCGTCTGCTGGCTGCGATGCGTCGAGAGCGTCGTCAGCCAGCCCTCGACCGCCCGACCCTGATCCTCGGGGTGGATCTGGTCGAGCACCGACTTGCCGATCAGCTCCTGTTCGGTGTAGCCGAACATCTCGGTGAACGCGTCGTCGGCCTCGATCACCTTCGCGCCCTCGTCCTCGAGCAGCGTCGCGAAGCGAGGCGTCGCCGGGCGCTCCTCGCCGCTCGCCTCGGCGCCGAGCGCCGCCTGGTCGCTTCCGAGCAGGATGCACAGGCGCACGCCGTGCGTCGCCGTCAGGTCGAGCAGGTGCAGCGTCACCCAGCGCGACGGGCGGTTGAGCATCCGCACTTTGCCGTTGACCGCCGGCTCGTCGTCGAGCCGGTTCCACAGCGCGACGACCTCCGCGCGGTCGGCCGCGACGACGCTGTCGAACACCGCGCGGCCCTCGATCATCGCCTGTCCCGACAGCGGCACGCTATCCGGCAGCGGCACGATCAGCCCGTTCGTCGAGAGCGCGCAGACGAGCGCGTCCGGGTGCTCGCGCAGCAGCGCTTCGGCCGCCGGCACGACGCTTTGCCCGGTCGCCGGCGCGGTCTGGCTTCGTTCGCTTGTCGAGCTCGTCATCGTGCGCGCTGCGGCGGTCGCTCGGCGGCGCCTCCTCGGACCGTCCTCACGCTCGCCGTATCCCGCCCTATCGTCAAGCGCGGCGGCGCTCATGAGTTCGGACACTCCGATTGGACGGCTCGTCGCGCCTCCTCGCGTCGCCTCGATCCCTGCGAGATCCCCGCGAGGAGATGCGCCGGATCGAGCGCGAGCGCGCTACCGTGGAGTGACGATGAGGGTGCGTCGCGTGCATCTCGCGCCGGAGCCGTTCGAGCGGCGAGGTCAGCGGATGCGATGAGCCCCACGAGCGCAGCGATCGTGCTCGCCAGCGGCGTCCAGGGCGGCGACGCGAAGGCTCCCGACGAGCTGCTCGTCGCGCTCGTCGTCGTCGCGCTCGCGGCCCTCGGCGGCGCGCTCGTCTTCGTCTTCCAGCGGCGCCCGCGCAAGGTCAATCCGGTCAAGGACCAGTGGGGCGCGCTCGCTGTCATGGGCGAGCTCTGCCCGCACGGGTGGGACGCGCAGATAACGCTCTACGGCTGGGGCGCGCCCGTGCCGCCCGACGCGCCGGCGGCGCGCGCGCCGCTCGTCGCGCTCGAATGGAAGCAGTACGAGGAGGGGCTCGACGGCGAGCCCGGCCGCGTCGTCGTCGCGCGACGCGTCTGGGCGCCGACGATCGACCAGGCGCTGCAGAGCATGGTCGACGACCGGTGCACCGACATCGCGCTCGAGCAGATCGAGCGCGCCGCGGAGGGCGACGGTGGGCTTGGCTGGAACGACTGACGCAGCAGGTTGACTAGCCTTAGCTAGGCTGCTACGATGCCGGCGTGACTCGCGTGGGCATGCACGAGGCCAAGACGCACCTCTCGCGACTCGTCGAGCGCGCCGAGGCCGGTGAGGATGTCGTGATCCAGCGCAACGGCAAGCCGGTCGCGCGGCTCGTCGCGGTCGTCGAGCAGCCGCAATCGCTCGCGTCGGTGCGCGGCGCCTGGCGCGGCCGTGTTCGCATCGCCGACGACTTCGACGAGCTGCCCCACGACATCGCGGCGGCGTTCGGCGCCGATGCGGATCCTGCCTGACACGCACGCGGCGCTCTGGCTGCTGAGCGAAGACGAGCGGCTCAGCCACCGCGCCGACCGGCTGTTGACCGACGCGTCGAACGAGGTGCTGCTGAGCGCGGCCGTCGTCTGGGAGGTCTCGATCAAGCGCTCGCTCGGCAAGCTGGAGGCGCCTGACGACTTCGCGCGCTTGCTGCTGCGCGCCGGCGCCGAGCCGCTTGCCGTCAGCGTCGAGCACGCCGAAGCCGTTAGCGCGCTGCCCTGGCACCATCGTGATCCGTTCGACCGGCTGCTCGTCGCGCAGGCCGCATTTGAGCGAGCCGTGCTCGTCACGAGCGACGAGCGTCTGCGCGCCTACGACGTTCGCGTCGAGTGGTGAGCCCAAGCGCGCCAGCGCCGGGTCATCGTCGCTCGGCGCGATCGCCGCGGCGCCGTCGCACGAGCTGAACGATCGCGAGGTCGAACTTCGGGCCGCCGACGAGCTCCCACGCGCGCTCGATGCCGATCAAAAAGCAGACGACGATCAGGATGCAGATCGTCTGCAACGCGTTCGAGTCGGCGTGGTGGCGGTCGAGCTCTATCGCCGCGATCAGCTGGATCACGAACACGACGATCAGACCGACGAGGAAGGTCAGCTCGCGCAGCCGCAGCTCTCCGGCGCGCCACGACGGCGAGACGCTGATCAGCGCGCGTGTGACGAACGTGAGGCCGACGGCGGCGACGGCCGTCGCCGGCCCGCCGGCGTTGAGGCCCGGAATCAGCGAGAACAGCGCGACCGTCAGCGCGTTCGTGAACGCCGTCAGCGTCGCCGCCGCGCGGACGCTGTGAACCTCGGACGCCTCCGGGCCGAGCACGCGCTCGGGCGCGACCGACAGCGCGACGAACAGCAGGCCGATCAGCGCGCCGGCGACGCTCGCCGAGGCGGCGAAGAAATCGTGCGCGCTCGCCGTCGTGATCGCCGGTGTCATCCGCGCATTATCGGGCGACGGCGGCGCGTCGCGCGGCGGAGCGCTCGCGACCCGCCTGGAAGTTTCACCATGCCGTATGATGCGGGCGCACTTCTGGAGACGTCACGCGCTCGTCGCGAGGACGCGGGGGAAAGGCGGCACCAAGGATGGAGCGCGCAATCGTGCGGCGTGTGCAGTCCCGCGCCGGAGGCGTCGGGCATTCGCGGCGGACCAGTCTGAGCGGCGCCATCGCGCTCGTGCTCGCCGTGGCATCGCTGGCAGCGGCCGTCCCCGCCTGGGGATCGGGAGTCACGAACGCCGGCGACGATCTGCGCACGGGCTGGTACCCGAGCAGCGGCGCGATCGCCCCGCAGCTCGTCAGCGGCGGCACGTTCGGACAGATGTGGTCGACGAACGTCGAAGGCCAGGTCTATGCGCAACCGCTGCTCGCCAACGGGACCCTGCTCGTGGCGACCGAGCAGAACAAAGTCTATGGACTGGATCCGGCGACGGGGGCGCTGAAATGGGCGAAACCGCTGAACCTCGGCACGCCGTGGAACCCGGCCGACATCGGCTGCGGCGATCTGACGCCGTCGATCGGCGTCACCTCGACGCCGGTGATCGACCCGGCGACGAACATCGCCTACATGACGCACAAGACCTACGCGTCGGGGAGTAGCGGCCCAGCCCGCTACTACATGGACGCGGTCAACATGAGCACCGGCGCCGAGGAACCCGGCTTCCCGGTCGAAATGAGCGGCGCCGCGCAGGACGCGCCCGGTCGCACGTTCACGCCGACGACCCAACTGCAGCGCCCGGGCCTGCTGCTGATGGAAGGCGTCGTCTACGCGGCGTTCGGCTCGCACTGCGACCACACCCCGTGGCAGGGGTGGATCTTCGGCGTCTCGACGGCGGGCAAGGTCGTCACCCGCTACGTCGACAACACGACGCAGGAAGGCGCCGGGATCTGGCAGTCGGGCGCGGGGCTCACCTCTGACGGGCCCGGGACGATCCTGTTCAGCACCGGCAACGGCGGTGCGCCGTCGACACCCGCGCCCGGGACGAGCCCACCGGCGAACCTCGGCGAGTCGGTCGTGCGCGTGCGCGTGCAGCCCGACGGCTCGCTGAAGCCCGTCGACTTCTTCGCGCCGTTCGACGGGCCCTCGCTCGACAGCTTCGACTCCGACTTCGCCTCGGGCGGCGTGACGGCGCTGCCGAACGAATACTTCGGCACCGCGGCGGTGCCGCATCTCGCCGTCGCCGACGGCAAGCAGGGCTACGTCTATCTGCTGAACCGCGACTCGCTCGGCGGCGTCAGCCAGGGCTCGGGCGGCTCCGACAACGTCGTCCAGCGCCTCGGGCCGCGCGGCGGGGTCTGGTCGCGGCCGGGCGTCTGGCCCGGCGACGGCGGCTACGTCTACATCCCCACGTCGAGCGGCTCCAGCGGAGGCGGTCACCTCGACGTCTACAAGTACGGCCTCACCGGAACGGGACAGCCCTCGCTGTCGCTCGCCGGCAGCTCCGAAGACGCCTTCGGCCAGGGCTCGGGCGCGCCGGTGATCACCTCCGAAGGGACGACGTCCGGCAGCGCGCTCGTATGGATCATCTGGTCTACGAACCGGACCGGCGCCGGAGGGCAGCTGCGCGCCTACGACCCCGTGCCGGTCAACGGCAAGCCGGTCCTGCGCTTCGAGGCCTCGATCGGGATCGCCTCCAACTACACCACGCCCGGCGTCGGAGCCGGCAAGCTGTTCGTCGGCAACCGCGAAGGCAAGGTGATGGCGTTCGGCTCGCCGACCACGCCGCCGCTGACCGGGCCGAGCACGGCGTTCCCGGCGACGACGATCGGCAGCACGAGCGAAAAGACGGTGACGCTCACGGCGACGAGCGCGCTCACGCTGAACAAGCTGAGCTCGAGCAACGGGCAGTTCGTGCTCGGCACGCCCTCGCTCGCGCTGCCCGCGAAACTCGTCGCCGGCCAGACGATCCAGGTCCCGGTCAGGTTCGCTCCGAGCGAAGCGGGGCTCGTCGGCGGGAACCTCGCGGCGGAAACGAGCGCGGGCAAGGTGTCCTTCGCGCTGTCGGGGATGGGGCGGGCGGCGACGGCGCAGCTGATCAGCACGCCGCCGCTCGTGACCTTCGGCGGCACCGCGGTGGGCGGACACCTCTCGGGCACGGCGACGTTCAGCAACGCCGGCGGCGCGCCGCTGACGGTCGACGCCGTGAAACTGCCGGCCGCGCCGTTCGGCGCCACCGGCGTGCCCGCGGTCGGCAGTCAGATCCCGGCCGGCGGGTCGGTGACCGTCAACGTCACGTTCGACCCGACGAGCGAAGGCAGCTTCCTCGATGAAATCGGCCTCGAAACGACGGGCGGCAACGCGAACGTCGGCCTCTCCGGGAGCGCGGGCACGCCGGGCGCGCTGAAGATCACCGGCGAAACCAACGAATACGGCGCGGTGACCGTCGGCGGCTCGGCGACGAAGACCTTCACGATCACGAACACCGGTGGGACGAACGTGACGATCACCCGCTCCAAGCCACCGAGCGGCGGCGCCTACGAAGCCACGACCACGCTGCAGGAGGGCGCCACGATCGCTCCGGGCGCGTCGGTCACCGAGACAGTCCTCTTCAAGCCGACGGCGCCCGGCTACGCCAGCGGTACGTGGTCGATCAACGGCGACGACACGAGCGGCATCCACGAAGTCGCGTTCAAGGGGACCGGCAGCGTGCCGGCGCCCGGCAGCGCGTGGTCGCACAACGGCTCAGCGACGATCTCGGCGGGCGTGCTGCGCACGACGCCCGCGACCGCGGGCCAGGCCGGCTCGGGCTTCTTCACGACGCCGCTCGACAGCCGCCACCTCGTGGTCGAATTCGACCAGACGATCAACGGCGGCACGGGGGCGGACGGGCAGGCGCTCGTGCTCGCCGACGCGAGCAAAGCCACCGCGAGCTCGCTCGGAATCAAAGGCGGCGGGCTCGGCTTCTCGGGGATGCCCGGCATCGCCGTCGCGTTCGACACGTACAAGAACGCCGTGAACCCGTCGAACAACTTCGTCGGCATCTCCGACGGCGCGGCCTCGAGCACCGACACGCTGCACTGGCTGAAGACGTCGACCTCGATCCCGGCGCTGCGCACGGCCACCCGCCACGTCAAGGTCGAAGTGCTCGGCGAAACGATCACGGTGTGGATCGAAGGCACGCAGGTGCTGAGCGGCACCGCGAAAGTCGCGCCGCGCGTGCTGCTCGGCTTCTCGGGAGGGACGGGCGGCTCGACCGACGTCCACCAGGTCGCGAACGTCGTCGTCGGCGGCGACGCCGCGCCGAGCGGACCGCCGCCTCCGCCACCGCCGCCCGCGACGCTGCAGATCTCGAACGTCGTGAGTGCGCCGGGCGGGTCGGCTCAGGCGAGCGCGCAGCTCTCCTACAGCGGGTCTTGCCCGTCGAGCTTCACGACCGCCGGGCTCGGCAACGGCGGCTCGACGGCACCGTCGCTGACGGGTGCGGTCGCGGGAACGAGCTGCAGCGTCTCGGAGACGGCGCCCAGCGAAAGCGGGTGGACGACAACCGCCTCGGTGAACGGCGGCCCCGCGATCGTGCTGACGTCCTCCGGCGGGAAGCTGACGGTGCCGTCGTTCGTCCTGGACGAAGGCGCGAACACGGTCGCGTTCGCGAACACGTACACGCCGCCGCCACCGACCGAGGTCCCCGATCCGACCGTCGGCGGCTGGCAGCTGAACGGCAATGCGTCGCTGTCGGCGAGCGAACTGATCCTCACGCCCGCGTCGGGTGCCCAGGTCGGAAGCGCCTTCTGGCCGCAGACGCTCGATCCGCGCACGATGAGCCTCGAATTCGACATGTTCATCGGTGGCGGGACCGGCGCGGACGGGCTCGCGATGGCGATCTCCGATCCCTCGCGCGGAGCGACGCCGAAGTCGCTCGGCGTCAAAGGCGGCGGGCTCGGCTTCTCTGGGATCCCCGGCATCGCCGTCGCGTTCGACACGTACAAGAACGCCGCGAACCCGTCGAACAACTTCGTCGGCATCTCCGACGGCGCGGGCTCGGCGAGCACCGACACGCTGCACTGGGTCGCGACCGCAAATCTCGCGGCGTCGCTGCGCAACGTGACGCATCACGTGAAGGTCGTCAGCTCGGGCGGAACGCTGACGGTCTTCATCGACGGGACGCAGGCGCTCAGCCAGGCCGTGACGCTGCCGAGCAGCGCCTACCTCGGGTTCTCGGGGGGGACCGGAGGCACGACCGACAAGCACGCGATCTCGCATCTCGTCGTCGGGTAGCGACCGTCGCCGAGCTGCCGGTGTGGAAGCCGGGAGCAGCGAGAACGGTCGGGCGACGCCGCCGCGCGCTCGGTCGGCGCTAAGGGAAGTAGCTCGGCGGCCGCGTTGCGGGGCACGCGTCGATCGAGCACTCGACCGCGAGCGCACGAGCGCGGTAGGGGAGACGGCCCGGGCTCTCGCACGCTTGGAAGCCCATGTCGCCGAACGGGCAGCGCCATCGTCTGAACGTGAAGTACGAGTCCGCTTCGGAGCGACCGACGTGCTGAGCGGCTCTCAGGTGCATGACCGTCCTCAGCGCTTCTTCGGCCGCGTCGCACGTCGTCGCGCCGGATACGTAGACGCGCCAGCGATCGGCGTTGCCGTGGCGGGCGTACGGGACGCTGGCCTTGATGAACCCGCAGACGCGCCCGTGGGAGGCGAGCGCGGCCGGCGCGGCGAGGAGCACGACCGCGGCAGTCGCGAGGAGCGCGATAGTCCGATGCATCGTCCGGCAGTGTAAGCGCGGCCGTAGGCGGCCGGCCGAACGCCGACGAAGGTCGGATAGCATGCCAGCGGCTCTGTTCCGAAGGGAGGACTCGTGTCTGTCCGCGGCATCACACCAACGGCCGCTCTCGCGACCGTCGCGCTCGTCTTCGCGCTCGGCGGCGCGCCGAGCTCTGCGCAGCCCGTCGCGAGAGTCGCCTGCACGAGAGATACGCCTGCGGTCATCGGCGGCGCGCACAAGTGCCTCGGCGCCGGCGAGTACTGCGCGAAACGCTACGAGCGCCAGTACGAACGCTACGGCTTCGAATGCAGCGGCCGGTACGACCCGCCGAGGCTGCGCCGCCGATAAGGCGCGAGAGTCGCGGACGGGCGCGATCGGTACTCGCCGTCCACCGCGAGCGAGTCGTAGACACCCCTAAACTGTCCTGAGAGAGAGCCGGAGCCAGCTCAGAGGAGCGATTCCCCGTGGGGCCTGTCGCGAGCAGCGCACCCACGTCGCATCTCGGGAGCCCGCCGGAGAGGCGGTCCCTTGGGCGTCCGAGCCGACTCCGCTGCACACCTTACGCGTTTGATTCGAAAAGTTGGAAGAAAATGTCTCCGACTTACTGGCTTTCCCACGGAAACATTGGGCGAAAGCTAGAAACACCACTGCGCAGATCGCCCGCTTCGGGTGTCGCTCGTCGGGGTCCGAGCGGCCAATCCGGTCCGTAAGATCGGAACGAGTGAAACTGCCGAGCGCGATCGTGCTTGCGAGCGTGGGGGTCGTGTGGATCGTCGCGGTGGCGGTCGCTGCTCCGACGACGATCGCTCCGCTGCACGGCCCGACGGCCGTGGAGGCGTACGGCGATGTCGCGGTATGGAGCGACTACGAGGCGGCCGACCGAGCCTGGCACGTCGTCGTCCGCCGCGACGGAACGGTCTCGACGCTGCCGACGCCGACGGCGGCCAAGGCGATCGAAGTCGACATCGGTCCCGGCCCATCGGGCCGGCCGATGCTCGCCTACGTCAGCTGCGCCGGCGGGTGCGACGTCGTCGTCTCGAATGTCGACGGCAGCGCTCCGCGGCTCGTGCCCGGCAGCCAGCGAGCCTCGCACCCGACGATCTGGGGCGAGCGAGTCGCGTGGGTGAACGGCAGGGCGAAGGTGATGATCAGCCGCCTCGACGGCGGCGGGCGCCGGATGCTCGGCGGCGCGCCGCATCGCAAGTGCTACTACTCCTCGCCGGTCGGGCACTCGCCGCTGGTCTGTCGCGCGCCACAGGAACCGAGCGTCGACGCGCTGGCGCTGTACCGCGGACAGCTCGCGTTGATCGACAGGTTCGTCCTCGACGACGGCATCGGAGCCGTCGGTACGACGACCGAGGTGCGCACAGAGGCGATCGCCGGCGGCCCGCAGCGACTCGTCGCGCTGTTGGGCGTCGGAGAGGGCGACGAGAGCTGGCTCGGCCCGTCGTGGTCTGCCGGCAAGCTGTACTTCTACGAGGACAGCATCGGCGCCGGTTTCGTCGTGTACCGCTTCGACCCGGCGCGCGGCACCTACCTCAGCGCTCGCGCCGACACGTACCTGACCGGCTTCTCGGTGGTCGGCGAACGCGCGTACGAGGCGACGGCGCCCGGCGATCCGCGAAGCGGCGTGATCTGTGGAGAAGAAGGGCTCGCGTGCGTCTTGCAGGTGAGCGACCGGTTCGCGTTCAGGCCGGCGAGGGCTCCGGTGCACGTGCCCTGAGGGCTTGCGACGGGCGATGCTGGCAGGACTGCCCTTTCGTGGTCCTTGGGTTTTCGACAGAGAAAGTCGAGGATTTCGAGTGGCATCGCATGGTGGGCATACGATCGACCGATGCTGACGGTTGCCGAGGCGGCGCAGAGAGTGGGGAGGAGCATGTCGACCATTCGGCGCTGGGTACGGTCCGGGCTGCTGCCAGCGGCGATGGCCGGCGGTCGCTGGCGGGTTGACCCCGACGCGCTCAACGAGCTTCGGGAGGGGATCTACCCGATGCTGGAGCTGCCAGTCGAGTGGCGGAGGTTGGCGGACGGTACGCCGGTACCCAACTGGGTCGCCGGGATCGCGCTGTCGAGGATCGGTCGTTGAGGTCGTGGCGATCGAGAGGGTTCTATGGACCGGTCACGCGTTGCTGCGCGTGTCGCAACGTCGACTCGAGCGCTTCGACGTGGAGGAGGCGATACGCGCCACTCACGGCGAGCGGAGGGCCAACGACGGTCAGGCCGACTGGTTGGTCCGAGCGACGCTGATGTCGTGAGCGAGCAGGTACCGGGGGGACTTCGCGAGTACGACCGGACGACTCATGGGCTCGTGGCGATCGAGGTGTGGGACGCAAGCACGCGCCTTCCGCGAACGTTGCTCGAAGCGCTTCCCTCGCCAGCGGCGCCGCATAGCGCAGCCGCTTAGGCGCGCGTTTGCAAGCGTCTTGTCTGCCGCTCCACCAAGCGGATTCAACACGCGCCCGGCAAGATTCGAACTTGCGACCTCTCGCTCCGGAGGCGAGCGCTCTATCCACTGAGCTACGGGCGCACGGGGTGAACGCCGTGGCGCTGCGGGGCAGCGCCGGACGCGACCCGGCTGATCGCAGCTTACCGCCGCGCCGACGAGCGCTTGCGTGACGCTCTGTTGCTGACGCGTCCTTACGCATACGCGCACCGCTACCTTTGCAACATGGATCTGTCGCTGTTCTTCGCCGGCACCGGCGGCTCGGTGCCGAGCGCGCGGCGCGGGCTGCCGGCGATCCTCGTGCGGATCGGCGGCGATCGGCTGCTGTTCGACTGCGGCGAAGGGACGCAGCGCCAGCTCGTGCGCTCGATCGGGCTGCTCGACATGGAATGCGTGTTCGTGACGCACTTCCACGCCGACCACTGGCTCGGCCTGCCGGGGATGCTGAAGTCGTTCGCGCTGCGCGAACGCGAGCAGCCGCTCGTCGTCTACGGTCCGCGCGGGCTGCGCGAGCTGATGGGCGCGATGCGGATCGTCTACGGGCGCCTGCCGTACGAGCTGAGCGTCGTCGAGCTCGAGCCGGCCGAGACGGTGCGCCGCGACGGCTACGTCGTCGCGGCCGTGCCGGTCAGCCACCGCGCGCCGGCGGCGTTCGGCTACGCGATCGTCGAGGATGCGCGCCCGGGGCACCTCGACGCGCAGCTCGCCGAGCGGCTCGGCGTCGAGCCGGGCCCGGACTTCGGGCGCCTGCAGCGCGGCGAGACGGTCGACGGCGTCGCGCCGGAGCAGGTCATGGGGCCGGCGCGCGAGGGGCGCAAGGTCGTGCTGTCGGGCGACACGGAGCCGTGCGAGGCGCTCGCGATCGCGGCGCACGAAGCCGACGTGCTCGTGCACGAGGCGACGTTCACCGACGAGGAGGAGGACCGCGCGCGGCTGACGGCGCACAGCACGGCGACGCAGGCGGCGACGCTCGCGCGCGAGGCCGACGTGCGGCTGCTCGCGCTGACGCACGTCTCGACGCGCTACGCCGGCGCGCGGCTGCGCGACGAGGCGCGCATCGTCTTCGCGGCGACCGAGGCGCCGCGCGACTTCGACACGATCGACGTGCCGTTCCCGGAGCGCGGCGGCGCGACGCTCGAGCGCTGGTCCGAGCGCCAGGCGCGCGAGCGCGCGAACGCGAGCGCGGAGCCCGTCGCAACCTCCTGATACATTGCGAATCGTCCTTTAACCCGGTCCTGTGAGGCCAGGAAGGAAGCATTGGAAGAGAGCAGCGAGAAGGTCGTCCTGCACGAGGACGACATCCAGCGGGCGCTGACGCGCATCGCTCACGAGATCGCCGAGCGCAACCCGGACGATCGCGCGCTTGCGATCGTCGGCATCCACCGCCGCGGCGCGTTCCTCGCGCATCGGCTGCGCAACCTGCTCGAAGGGCTGATCGACGCGGAGATCCCGCTCGGCGACCTCGACATCGGCTTCTATCGCGACGACGTCGCGAGCCGCCCGGATGCGCCGGTCGTGCACGCGTCGCACATCGACTTCGACGTGACCGGCCGCACGGTCGTGATCGTCGACGACGTGCTGTACACGGGGCGCACGGTGCGCGCGGCGATCGAGGCGCTGTTCGACTACGGCCGCCCCGAGCGCGTGCAGCTCGCGGTGCTCGCCGACCGCGGTCACCGTGAGCTGCCGATCCGCCCGGACTACGTCGGCAAGAACCTGCCGACGTCACGCGCCGAGCACGTACACGTCCGCGTCGCGGAGCTCGACGGCGTCGACGAGGTGACGATCGCAACGACGGCGATGGAGGTCGCATGAGAGCTTCTTTTTTTGATCGGAAGAAGACAAGGGCCGAAGGCCCGATCACGGCCGCCAGGGAAGGCGGACGCTTGCATCAGACGGCCGACAGGATGGAGGCCGGAGCATGAATCACCTGCTCTCGATCGGCGACTTGGACCGCGATGGGATCGAGCGCATCGTCGCGCAGGCGGCGCGCTTCGCGGAGGTCTCAGACCGCGAGATCAAGAAGGTGCCGGCGCTGCGCGGGCGGATGGTGCTGAACCTGTTCTACGAGTCCTCGACGCGCACGCGCTCGAGCTTCGAGCTCGCGGCCAAGCGCCTGTCGGCGGACGTCGTCAACTTCGCGGCGAGCGGCTCGAGCGTCGAGAAGGGCGAGTCGCTGAAGGACACGGTGCTGACGCTGAGCGCGCACAAGCCCGACGCGATCGTGCTGCGCACGCCGTGGGCCGGCGCATCCGAGCTCGTCAGCAAATGGTGCAGCGCGGCGATCGTCAACGCGGGCGACGGCAAGCGCGAGCACCCGACGCAGGCGCTGCTCGACGTGTACACGCTGAAAGGCCGGATCGGCGAGCTCGACGGCTGCTCGATCTGGATCGTCGGCGACGTCGCGCACTCGCGCGTCGCGCGCTCGAACATCGTCGCGTTCCAGCGGATGGGCGCGAAGGTGACGGTCGCCGGGCCGCCGACGCTGATCCCGCGCGGGATCGAGATGCTCGGCTGCGAGGTCCGCTACACGCTCGAGGAGCTGGGCGGCGCCGACGTCGTCTACGCGCTGCGGATGCAGAACGAGCGGATGAACGAGACGTGGGTGCCGTCGATCCGCGAGTACGCGGCGTGGTACCAGGTCAACGGCCGGCGCCTGTCGCCGCGCCAGGTGCTGATGCATCCGGGGCCGGTCAACCGCGGCGTCGAGCTCTCGGGCGAGGTCGTCGACTCGCCGCAGGCCGTGATCACGGCGCAGGTCGAGGCCGGCGTCGTCGTGCGGATGGCCGTGCTGTACGAGCTGCTCGCCGGCGCGAGCGCGCCGGCGCCCTCACGCGCGCGCGTCGAGTCCGTCGAGCCGACCGAGCGCCAGCCCGCGTGATGGCCGCCGAGCCGCTCGTGCACGGGCCGCGCAAGCCCGCCGACGTGCTGCTGCGCGACGTGCACGCGCTCGACCCGCGCGCGGCGCTCGACGCGCGCCACGACGTGCGCGTGCGCGGCGGCGTCGTCGCCGAGCTCGCGCCGGCCGGGACACTTGCGCAGGGCGCCGACGAGGAGCTCGTCGAGGGCCGCGGCCACCGCCTGCTGCCGGCGTTCTTCGACCCGCACGTGCACATGCGCACGCCCGGGCAGGAGCACAAGGAGGACCTCGAGACGGGCACGCGCGCGGCGGCCGCCGGCGGCTTCGCGGCGGTGCTCGCGATGCCGAACACCGACCCGGTGCTCGACTCGGCGCCGCTGCTGCGCTCGCTGCGCGAGGAAGCCGCGCGCGAGGCGCGCGTCGCGATCGGCTTCATGCCGGCGATCACGCGCGGCCTGGAAGGCGAGCAGCTGACCGAGATGGCCGAGCTGCGCCAGGAGGGCGCCGTCGGCTTCACCGACGACGGCCGGCCGGTGCAGAGCGCCGGCACGCTGCGCAAGGCGCTCCAGTACCAGCGCCTGTGCGGCGGCGTGATCGTGCTGCACGAGGAGGACCCGACGCTCTCGCGCGGCGGCGCGATGCACGAGGGCGCCGTCAGCGCGGCGCTCGGCATCGGCGGCATCCCGACGATCTCCGAGTCGACGATGGTCGCGCGCGACGCCGAGCTCGCCGGCTACGAGGACGCGCGCGTGCACTTCCAGCACCTCAGCTGCGCCGCATCCGTCGAGGCGCTCGCCGCCGCCAAGCGGCGCGGCTGGCGCGTCAGCGGCGAGGTCTCGCCGCACCACCTGCTGCTCACCGAGGAGGACGTGCGCACGATGGACACGCGGATGAAGATGAACCCGCCGCTCGCGACCGACGCCGACCGCCTCGCGCTGATCGACGGCCTGCGCACGGGCGCGATCGACTGCGTCGCGACCGACCACGCGCCGCACGCGCGCGAGGAGAAGGAGGTCCCGTTCGAGCAGGCGCCGATGGGCACGACCGGCCTCGAGACGGCGTTCGCCGCGCTGTACACCGGCCTCGTGCTGCCCGGCACGATCGAGCTCGCGCTGCTCGTCGAGCGGATGACGGCCGGCGCCGAGCTGTTCGAGCTGCCGACGCACACGATCGCGCCCGGCGAGCCGGCGAACCTGACGCTCGTCGATCTCGACGCCGAGTGGACCGCTGGCGAGCGCGGCTGGGAGAGCCGCTCCGACAACTGCTGCTTCGCCGGGCGCAAGCTGCACGGGCGTGTCGTCCTCACCCTCTCGACAGGCGCGATCGTCTACCGCGAGCGCGCGTTCTCGGTCGTGAGCGCCTGATGGGCCTGCTGCGCCGCGAGGGCGCGGCGCTCGTCGTCGTCGACGTGCAGGAGGGCTTTCGACCTTACGAGTCGTTCGCCGGCGTAGCGCAGGCGTGCGCGAAGCTGCTCGCCGGCGCCCGCATCCTCGGCGTGCCGGCGCTCGTCTCCGAGCAGTACCCGAAAGGCCTCGGCCAGAGCGCGCCCGAGCTCGGCCTCGAGCGCGAGGCGAGGATCGAGAAGACCGTCTTCTCGGCCGCGCGCGCCGACGGCTTCGACCTTCACGGCCGCGCGCAGGCGATCGTCTGCGGCATCGAGACGCACGTCTGCGTCTCGCAGACCGTCCACGACCTGCTCGAGCAGCGCGTCGAGGTGCACGTGCCGGCCGACGCCGTCGGCTCGCGCCACGCGCTCGACTACGAGCGCGGCCTCGAGCGCCTGCAGCGCGCCGGCGCCGTCGTGACGACCGTCGAGAGCACGCTGTTCGAGCTGCTCGGCCGCGCCGGCACGCCCGAGTTCAAAGCGGTGCAGAAGCTGATCCTGTGAGCGCGCGCGAGGGATACGTGCTGCTCGAGGACGGCACGCGCTTCGACGGCGAGTGGTGCGGCGCCGACGCGCACGCCGTCGGCGAGGTCGTCTTCACGACCGGCATGTCGGGCTACCAGGAATCGATGACCGACCCGTCGTTCGCCGGGCAGCTGATCGCTTTCACATACCCGCACATCGGCAACTACGGCGCGAGCGCCGCCGCGATGGAGTCCGATCGCGCGTGGGCGCGCGCGGCGATCATGCGCGAGGCGTGCAACCGCGAGGACGCGCCGAGCGCCGAGCGCGGCTGGCTCGACTGGCTGACCGACTGCGGCGTCGCGGCGATCACCGGTGTCGACACGCGCGCGCTCGTGCGCCACATCCGCGACGCCGGCGCGATGCGCGGCGGCGTCTTCGCGGCCGAGACGAGCGAGGACGAGGCGCGCGCGCTGATCGAAGCCGAGCCGCCGATGGCCGGCCAGGACCTCGCCCGGCTCGTCACGCCGAGCGAGGTCTCCGAGCACGGCTCGGGCGACGGCCCGCGGATCGCCGTGATCGACACGGGCATCAAGGGCTCGATGGTGCGCGAGCTCGTCGCGCGCGGCGCGCGCGTCTCGCTTCACCCGTGCACGGCGAGCGCCGCCGAGCTGCTCGCCGGCGACGTCGACGCCGTGTTCCTCGCGAACGGCCCCGGCGACCCGGCGGCGCTCGGCTACGTCGTGCGGACCGTCCGCGAGATCGTCGGCAAGAAGCCCGTCTGGGGCATCTGCCTCGGCCACCAGCTGCTGTGCCGTGCCGTCGGCCTCGACACGTTCAAGCTGCCGTTCGGCCACCGCGGCGCGAACCACCCGGTCAAGGACCTGCAGACGGGCAGCGTCGAGATCACCTCGCAGAACCACGGCTTCGCCGCCGTCGGCCCCGGCGGCGCGCGCACGATCGACGCCGACGAGCCGGTCCGCTGGGAGACGGACTTCGGCGCCGCGGCGCTCTCGCACGTCAACCTCTACGACCGCACCGTCGAGGGCCTCGAGCTGCTCGACGTGCCCGGCGGCACCGTGCAGTACCACCCGGAGGCTGGCCCCGGCCCGCACGACTCGCTGTATCTGTTCGACCGCTTCCTGCAACGGATCGAGGCGGCCGCCTGATGCCCAGGCGCGATGACATCCACAAGATCCTGATCCTCGGCTCGGGGCCGATCGTGATCGGGCAGGCCGCCGAGTTCGACTACTCCGGCGTGCAGGCGTGCAAGGTGCTGCGCGAGGAGGGCTACGAGGTCGTGCTCGTCAACTCGAACCCGGCGACGATCATGACCGACCCGGAGTTCGCCGAGGCGACGTACATCGAGCCGCTGCTGCCTGGCCCCGTCACGCAGGTGATCGAGCGCGAGCGCCCCGACGCGCTGCTCGGCACGCTCGGCGGCCAGACGGCGCTGAACCTCGCGAAGGCGCTGCACGACGACGGCACGCTCGAGAAGTACGACGTCGAGCTGATCGGCGCCAACTACGAAGCGATCGAGTGCGCCGAGGACCGCGAGCTGTTCGGCGAGGCGATGGCGAAGGTCGGGCTGCGGATGCCGAAGAGCGCGATCGCGACGACGCTCGAGCAGGCGCGTGGCGAGCTCGCCGAGCTCGGGCTGCCGTGCATCGTGCGCCCGGCGTTCACGCTCGGCGGGCGCGGCGGCGGGATCGCGCGCAGCGAGCAGGACTTCGAGCGGATCGTCGCCGCCGGCATCGAGGCCTCGCCGATCGGCCAGGTGCTGCTCGACGAGTCGGTCATCGGCTGGGGCGAGTTCGAGCTCGAGGTGATGCGCGACGCGGCCGACAACGTCGTGATCGTCTGCTCGATCGAGAACGTCGACCCGATGGGCGTGCACACCGGCGACTCGGTCACGGTCGCGCCGCAGCAGACGCTGACCGACGACCTCTACCAGCGCCTGCGCGACCAGGCGATCGCCGTGATCCGCGCGGTCGGCGTCGAGACGGGCGGCTCGAACGTGCAGTTCGCCGTCAACGCCGAGACCGAGGAGATCCTCGTGATCGAGATGAACCCGCGCGTCTCGCGCTCCTCGGCGCTCGCGTCGAAGGCGACCGGCTTCCCGATCGCGAAGATCGCCGCGCGCCTGGCCGTCGGCTACCTGCTCGAGGAGATCGACAACGACATCACCGGCGTCACGCCGGCGTGCTTCGAGCCGACGATCGACTACGTCGTCGTCAAGTGGCCGCGCTTCGCCTTCGAGAAGTTCCCCGGCGCCGACTCGACGCTCTCGACGCACATGAAGTCGGTCGGCGAGACGATGGCGATCGGGCGCACGTTCGGCCAGGCGTTCGCCAAGGCGCTGCGCTCGCGCGAGCTCGACAAGCCACCGTCGATCGCCGGCGACGCCGACGAGGAGCTGCTCGCGCGCCTGGAGCGCCCGTGCGCAGACCGCTACGAGATCGTGCTCGAGCTG
The DNA here is from genome assembly GCA_963802105.1 of uncultured Solirubrobacteraceae bacterium. Taxonomy (GTDB): domain Bacteria; phylum Actinomycetota; class Thermoleophilia; order Solirubrobacterales; family Solirubrobacteraceae; genus Palsa-744. The sequence continues at coordinate 52,569 of CAWDHJ010000001.1, forward strand.
CTGCGCCGCGGCGCGAGCGTCGCGGCGGTGCACGAGCGCACGAAGATCGACCGCTGGTTCCTCGACGAGCTGTCCGTGCTCGCGCGTGACACCGACGCGCCGTTCGCCGGCGAGCAGTCGTTCATGTCCGTCGACACGTGCGCCGCCGAGTTCCCCGCGCGCACGCCCTACTACTACTCCGGCTGGGAGCGCAGCGCGCGCAGCGAGGTCGAGCGCGACCGCGAGGACGGCTCGCGGCGCGAGTCGGTCGTGATCCTCGGCTCCGGGCCGAACCGCATCGGCCAGGGGATCGAGTTCGACTACTGCTGCGTGCACGCGGCGATGACCGTCAGGGAGTCCGGGCGCGACGCGGTCATGGTCAACTGCAACCCGGAGACCGTCTCGACCGACTACGACACCTCCGACCGGCTGTACTTCGAGCCGCTGACGCTCGAGCACGTGCTCGCCGTCGTGCGCGCCGAGCAGCCGGAGGGCGTGATCGTGCAGTTCGGCGGGCAGACGCCGTTGAAGCTCGCCGCCGGGCTCGTCGACGCCGGCGTGCCGCTGCTCGGCACGAGCGTCGGCGCGATCGACCTCGCCGAGGATCGCGGGCGCTTCGGCGCGCTGCTCGCCGAGCTCGGCTACAAAGCGCCGCCGTACGCGACCGCGCGCTCCGTCGAGGAGGCGCTCGCGTGCGCCGAGCGCGTCGGCTACCCGCTGCTCGTGCGCCCGTCCTACGTGCTCGGCGGGCGCGCGATGGAGATCGTCTACTCGCAGGACGGGCTCGCCGACTACCTTCGCCGCGAGCTGCCCGCCGGCACCGAGGAGACCGCGCCGAGCGCGACGGGGCCGGATGCCCCGCGAGGCGGCGCGAAGGAGATCTTCCTCGATCGCTTCCTCGAGAACGCGACCGAGGTCGACGTCGACGCGCTCTGCGACGGGCGCGAGGTGTGGATCGGCGGGATCATGCAGCACGTCGAGGAGGCCGGCGTGCACTCGGGCGACTCGGCCTGCGTGCTGCCGCCGCACTCGCTCGGCGAGGAGATGCTCGAGCAGATCCGCGCGGCGACGCGCGAGCTCGCGCTCGCGATCGGCGTCGTCGGCCTGCTCAACGTGCAGTACGCCGTACACGCCGGCGAGCTGTACGTGATCGAGGCCAACCCACGCGCCTCGCGCACGGTGCCGTTCGTCTCGAAGGCCGTCGGGCTGCCGCTCGCGAAGCTCGCCTGCCGCGTGATGCTCGGCGAGCCGATCGCCGAGCTCGAGCTGCCGCGCGAGCGCGAAGGGCTCGGCTTCGGCGAGCACATCTCGGTCAAGGAGGCCGTGCTGCCGTTCGACCGCTTCGAAGGCGCCGACGCGCTGCTCGGCCCCGAGATGCGCTCGACCGGCGAGGTCATGGGTATCGCGCGCGACTTCCCGACGGCGTTCGCCAAGGCGCAGGCGGCCGCCGGCGTGCCGCTGCCGAGCGGCGGCACGGCGTTCATCTCGGTGACCGACTCCGACAAGTCCGGCGCGTTCGGCGTCGCGCAGATCCTCCACGACAACGGCTTCGACATCGTCGCGACGCGCGGCACGGCCGAAGCGATCGAGCGGATGGGCGTGCCAGCCGAGCGCCTGAACAAGATCGGCGAGGGCTCGCCGCACGTCGTCGACTGGATCGAGCGCGGCGACGTCGACCTCGTGATCAACACGCCGACCGGCGTCGGCGCGCGCACCGACGGCTACGAGATCCGCCGCGCGGCCGTGCGCCACGGTATCCCGTGCCTGACGACGCTCGCCGCCGGCGGCTCGGCCGCGCGCGCGATCGCGACCGCGCGGCGCGACGGCGAGCCGGCCGTGTTGTGTCTGCAGGAGCTGCACGGGGTCCGCACGGCGTGAGCGCGTATGGCGGCGCCGGATCGGCGTCCTCGGTCGCTCGCGTGCAGAGCACGCCACGCTCCCTGCGTTCTTGTCCGGCTTGCCCTACGCACTCACGCCAGGTGATGGCCTCGAACGGGCCAGCGGCGTGAGCGAGTGGAGCGCGGCGCCGGCTCCGCTCGAGCGTCGCCTGCTGACGGTGCTCGGCGTCGAGACGCTCGGCGCCTACCGCGTGCTGCGCGTCGCCGACGTCGAGACGCCCGAGCCGCGGCCGGGGCAGTTCGCGATGATCGCCGCCGCCGGCCGCTGGGGCGGGGGAGAGGACGAGCGCCCGTACCTCGCGCGCGCCTTCTCGATCGCGCGCCGGCGCGTCGGCGAGACGCACTTCCTGCTCGAGGACGTCGGGCCGGGCACCGCGCGCCTGTGCGAGCTCGGCGAGGGCGACGGGCTGGTGGCGCTCGGGCCGCTCGGCAACGGCTTTCGCCCGCCCGGCGCGCGCCGCCGCGCGATCCTCGTCGGCGGCGGCGTCGGCATCGCGCCGCTCGCGATCCTGCAGGACGCGCTCGAGGCCGAGGCCGAGGTCGACGTGACCGTGCTGCTCGGCTTTCGCGACGCCGCACGCGCCGAGGGCGCGGCGCTGCTGCACGGCGCGCGCGTCGCGACCGACGACGGCTCGGTCGGCCACCACGGCCTGCTCACCGACCTGCTCTCGAAGGAGCTCTACGCCGACGCGCGCGCCGAGGTCTACGCGTGCGGGCCGGCGCCGATGCTCGAGGCCGTGCGCGCGATGTGCGCGACGCGCGACGTGCCCGCGCAGCTCGCGCTCGAGGCCGGCATGGCGTGCGGCTTCGGCGCGTGCTTCGGCTGCGTCGTGCCGAAGCGCGGCGGCGGCTACCTGCGCGTCTGCGTCGACGGCCCGGTGATCGGCGCGAGCGAGCTCGATCGTGTCGAGCAGCACGCCGGGGCGGCCGAGTGAGCGCCGCGGCCGGCGCGCACGTCGAGTTCTGCGGCCTGCAGCTCGCGCACCGGGTGATCAACGGCTCGGGCACGTTCGACGCGATCGCCGCGCGGCGCGCGTTCGGCGCGGGGCTGTTCGAGCGCTTCCCGTTCGCCGCGTACGTCTCGAAGACGATCACGCTGCAGGCGCGCGCCGGCAACCCGCCGCCGCGCCTGTGGGAGACCGCGGCCGGGCTGATCAACTCGATCGGGCTGCCGAACAAGGGCCTCGACGGCTACGTCGCCGAGGACCTGCCGGCGCTCGCCGAGCTGCCGGTGCCGCTGATCACGAACGTCATGGGCTCGAGCGGCGAGGAGTTCGCGACGCTCGTCGCCGCGTGCGACGAGCGCCCCGAGATCGCCGCCGTCGAGCTGAACGTCTCGTGCCCGAACGTGAAGACCGGCCTCGACATCGGCGCTGACCCGCGCCAGCTCGAGGACGTCGTGCGCGCCTGCCGCGCGCGCACGCGCAAGGCGCTGATCGTCAAGCTGACGCCGAACACGGCCGACGTGCCGGCGTGCGCGCAGGCGGCCGAGGCGGCCGGCGCCGACGCAGTCTCGCTGATCAACACGCTGCGCGCGATGGCGCGCGCGCCCGACGGCGGCACGTGGCTCGGCGGCGGCGCCGGCGGGCTCTCCGGACCGGCGATCCGCGCCGTCGCGCTCGCGCAGGTCGCCGCCGTCGCGCGTCGCGTCGCGATTCCCGTCGTCGGCATGGGCGGCGTGCAGAGCGCCGCGCACGCGCGCGAGCTGCTCGACGTCGGCGCTACGCTCGTCGCCGTCGGGACCGAGAGCTTCCGCGATCCGACGGCCGCCGCGCGCGTCGCCGCCGGGCTCGCGCCGAGCGCCTGAAACGGGTCGGCCCGGGCGTGCGGCGATGGGCTCGTGCGGCGGTCGTTCCCGCAACGTCCGAACGTTTCTACGCATGCGCGCGTACCATCGAAAACCCTTGTAAAACACGCTCAGACCGTCCAGCAGGCTCGATACGCCTGCACCTCAACTTGAGGTCCAGATGAATTCGGTCAGTTTGTCTTGAACGCGTGCTTTGGGTGTGTAGACTCGCCGCCCATGGCGACGGCGACCAGCACGACGTCCACCAACACCTCGATGGCCCCAGAGCGATCCCTCAACCAGAGAATGGACGCGCTCGCGAGGGCCAACCAGATCAGGATCAAGCGCGCTCAGCTCAAGCGCGACCTCAAGGCCGGGCGCCTCTCGATCCACTCGCTGCTGCTCGAACCGCCCGAGTACGTAGAGACGGCGAAGGTCTTCGACATGCTGCTCGCCGTGCCGAAGTACGGGCGCGTGAAGGTCAACAAGATCCTCGCGCACTGCCGCGTCGCGCCGAGCAAGACGATCGGCGGCCTCTCCGAGCGCCAGCGCTCCGAGCTCATTTCGCTGTTGCACCGGTAGACGCCGCTGGCCGGCGCCTTGGATCGGCGACCCTTCCTCCGACGCCACCATTAGGGTTGCGCGCCGTGGCTCGCGTGTTCGTCATCACCGGTCCGTCGGGCGTCGGCAAGGGGACGCTGATCCGTGGGCTGATGGAGCGCCACCCGCAGCTCGAGCTGTCGGTCTCGGCGACGACGCGCGGTCCGCGCCCGGGCGAGCGCGACGGCGTCGACTACCACTTCCTCACGCGCGAGGAGTTCGACCGGCGCGTCGGCGAGAACGAGTTCGTCGAGCACGCCGACTACGCCGGGCGCAGCTACGGCACGCTGCGCTCGGAGCTCGACGATCGCGTGCGCGCCGGGCGGCCGGTCGTGCTCGAGATCGAGGTGCAGGGCGCGCGCCAGGTGCGCGCGGCGATGCCGGAGGCCGTGCAGGTGTTCATCGCGCCGCCGTCGCTCGACGCGTTGCGCACGCGCCTCGTCGGTCGCGGCACCGACGACGCCGAGGAGGTCGAGCGCCGCCTGCGCGTCGCCGAGCAGGAGCTCTCCGCGCAGCCGGAGTTCGGTCACGTCGTCGTCAACGACCGCCTCGAGCACGCGCTGGATCAGCTCACGGCGATCGTTTCCGGCGAGCTCGACTGAGCGCCCCGCACGGCCGCCGGCGCGCGTCTCACTACACTCAGAGTCCCCGACGAAAGGCACCCGCACGTGATCAGCCCCCGCATCGACCGCCTGCTCGACAACGTCGACTCGAACTACGCGAGCGTCGTCGTCTCGGCCAAGCGCGCGCGTCAGATCAACAGCTACTACCACAACCTCGGCGAGGGGACGTTCGACGAGTTCCCGCCGCCGATGATCGAAACCGGCTCGAAAAACTACTTGACGATCGCCCTCGAGGAGGTCGCAGCCGGAAAGATCAAGTACCACTACAGATAGCCGCTGGCCGGCAGCGACTCTCCGTAGCCGCTCGTCTTTGGGCGCAACCGTCCCGCCAAGCCTTGCCGGCTCTGGCCGAGCCCTCTACAACGTAAGACATGGCGCGCATCCTCCTGGGTGTCAGCGGCGGCATCGCCGCGTACAAGGCGCTCGAGCTGGTGCGCTTGGCGACGGGCGCCGGGCACGCGCTGCGTGTCGTGCAGACGCCGAACAGCCGGCGCTTCGTCGGCGAGGCGTCGTTCGCGGCGCTGAGCGGCGCGCCGGTGCTCGTCAGCGAGTTCGAGCGCGACCCGCTGCGCGGCGCGTTCCCGGGAGACGAGCCGCCGGCGCACGATCCGATCGGCCATCTGCAGCTCGTCGCGAACGCCGATCTCTACCTGATCGCGCCGGCCTCGGCGAACACGATCTCAAAGCTCGCGAGCGGCGCCGCCTCCGACCTGCTGAGCAGCTGCGCGCTCGCGGCGACGTGCCCGGTGCTCGTCGCGCCGGCGATGAACAACCGCATGTACGAGCACGCGGCGACGCGCGCGAACGTGCAGACGCTGCGCGAGCGCGGCGTCGCGATCCTCGAGCCCGGCGTCGGTCGCCTCGCCTCGAAGGGCGAGGAGGGCGTCGGGCGCCTGGCCGAGCCGCCGGCGCTGCTCGCCGCCTGCGAGCAGGCGCTCGCCGATGTCGCGCAGTGGCGCGGCCTGCACGTGCTCGTCACCGCCGGCGGCACGCGCGAGCCGCTCGACAGCGTGCGCTTCCTCGGCAACAGCTCCTCCGGGCGCATGGGCCTCGCGCTCGCCGAGGCCGCGCGTGCACGCGGCGCCGACGTGACGCTCGTCGCGGCGAACGTCGCGCTCGCGAGCGACCCGGCGATCAAGCGGCGCAGCGTCGTCACGGCGGCCGAGCTCGAGCAGGCCTGCCGCGAGGAGTTCCCCGCCTGCGACGTGCTGCTGATGGCCGCGGCCGTCGCCGACTTTCGCCCGGCCGCGCCGCGCGCGGACAAGATCAAGAAGTCCGAGCTCGCCGACGCGAGCGCCGGAATCTCCGTGGCGCTCGAGCCGACGACCGACGTGCTCGCGGCGCTCGCCGCCGAGCGCCGCGCCGGGCAGACGCTCGTCGGCTTCGCCGCCGAGCACGGCGAGCGCGCGGTCGAGCTCGCGCGGCGCAAGCTCGTCGAGAAGCGCGTCGACGCGATCGTCGTCAACGACATCTCGCGCGCTGACATCGGCTTCGACGTCGACGCCAACGAGGTGACGATCCTAACCGCCGCCGCGGGCGCGAACGGCAACGGCGGCGCGCCGGCCGGCGCCGGCGGCGGGGAGCTGACGATCGCTCGCGCGGCGAAGGCGCAGGTCGCGCGCGCGATCCTCGACGCCGTCTGGGAGCTGCGAGCGCCTCGTTAAAATACGCGCGCATGGAGAGCGTCTACGACCTCTATCGCCGCGGCTGCGACCTGCTCGACCACGGCGACTACCAGGCCGCGATCGTCCCGCTCAGCCGCGCGCGCGACCTCGAGCCGGAGAAGGCCTCGATCCGCGAGACGCTCGGGCGCGCGCTGTTCCACGCGCAGCACTACGAAGGCGCCGCCGTCGAGTTCGAGGCCGTCGCGCAGAGCACGCCGACAAACGACTACGCGCTGTTCTGCCTCGGCCGCGCGATGCAGCTGCTCGGACGCCATCGCGAGGCGTGCCAGCCGCTCGCGCTCGCATGCTCGCTGCGTCCCGAGCGCGAGGACTATCGCGTCTATCGCGATCGCGCCAGGCGCGACGCGACGCGCCCCTGAACGGCGTTCCGGCGCCGCCGCGCGCCGTGCGAGCGACATGCGGCGATGCTCCGCATGTGCGGGCCGATGCTATCCTCGAACGACAGCTTTCGACCGACGTGCGGACGTCGGTAGCCGTACCGAAAGTGGGCGCCCGCCCGCTTTTTTTATTGTGAGGAGCAAGTTGACGACACCGATCCAGGCAGATATCGAACGACGCCTCGCGGCCAGCGAGCCCGACGTCGAGGTGCTGCTCGCCGAGGTTCTCGGCGGCCGGTCGCTGCGCGTCTTCATCGATCACCCGGACGGCGTCACGCTCGAGCTCTGCGAGCGCGTCACGCTGCAGCTCAGCGACCTGCGCGAGCGCTACTCGCTCGAGGTCTCCTCGCCCGGCGCCGAGCGTCCGCTGACCAAGCCCGCCCACTTCCGCCGCTTCGTCGGACGGCGCGCGCGCGTGCGCACGCGCCACCCGCGTCCGACCCGCCAGGGCTCCGCATCGGAGTCGGCGGCCGCGACCGCCAGGAGCTTCACGGGTGAGCTCGTCGGCGCCTCCGAGCAGGAGGTCACGCTCGCGGCCGACGGCGGTGTAATCGCGATCCCCTACTCGGAGATCCGCCGATCCAATCTCGTCGAGGAGTAGAGAGAACATGTCACGCGAAATTCTCGAGGCAATGCACGCGCTCGCGCGAGAGAAGGGGATCGAGCCGGAGAAGCTGATGGTCGCGCTCGAGGACGCGCTGCTGTCGGCCTACAAGAAGCAGCCCGGCTCGGCGAAGTACGCGCGCGTCGAAATGGACCGCGAGACGGCCGACTTCCGCGTGATCGAACTGATCATCCCCGAGCGCCTCGAGGCGCATCTGATCGTCGAGACGATCGACGAGGAAACGACCGTCGATCCCGAGACCGGCGAGATGCGCGAACCGGAGGACCCGGAAATCGACCCGGCGAAGTTCGCCGAATACCGCGACCAGATCGACGAGCGCGACGTCACGCCCGACGACTTCGGGCGGATCGCCGCGCAGACCGCCAAGCAGGTGATCCTGCAGCGGATCCGCGAGGCCGAGCGCGACATGATGTACGAGGAGTACCGCGACCGCGTCGGCGAGCTGATCACCGGCATCGTGCAGCAGTCGGATTCTCGCTACACGCTCGTGCAGCTGCGCGAACGCGTCGAGGCGCTGCTGCCGAAGTCCGAGCAGGTCGACGGCGAGCGTTACGACCACTCGCAGCGGATCAAGGCAGTGATCAAGGAGGTCTCCCCGTCGACGAAGGGTCCCGCGATCATCGTCTCGCGGCGCGATCCCGAGCTGATCAAGAAGCTGTTCGAGCTCGAGGTGCCGGAGATCGCCGACGGGCTCGTCGAGATCGCCAACGTCGCGCGCGAGCCGGGCTATCGCTCGAAGATCGCCGTGATCTCCCACACCGACGGCGTCGACCCGGTCGGCGCCTGCGTCGGGCCGCGCGGATCGCGTGTGCGGATGGTCGTCTCCGAGCTGCGCGGCGAGAAGATCGACATCATCCCGTTCAACGACGAGCCCGCTCGCTTCGTCGCCAAGGCGCTCTCACCGGCGCGCGTGCGCGAGGTGCTCGTCGACGACGACGCCAAGCAGGCGACCGTCATCGTCCCCGACGACCAGCTCTCGCTGGCGATCGGCCGCGAGGGGCAGAACGCGCGGCTCGCCGCGCGGCTGACCGGCTGGCGCGTCGACATCCGCTCGGAGACCGAGTTCGCCGCCGAGGAGGCCGAGCACGGCTACGAGGAGGAGGAGGTGCAGGGACGCTGCGCCGCGATCCTCTCCAACGGGCGCCGCTGCCCGAACGCCTCGCTGCCCAACTCGCGCTACTGCGGCATCGAGAGCCACCAGGCGCTCGCGAGCATCGACACCGACAACGTCGCCGACCTGACGCCGGCCGCCGGCGGCGCCAACGGAGCCGCCGCCGAGGACCCCGCGATCGATGCGCCCGCGGAGGAGCTCGCCGTCGAGCAGCCGGCCGCCGAGGAGCAGACGACATAAGCGCGCACGTGCCCCGGCGCCGCTGCGTCGGCTGCGGGCGGGTGGCCCCGAAGTCTGAGCTGCTGCGAATCGCGGCCGTCGCCGAGCCGGATGCGGCGCGACCGCGCGCGGTGATCGACGCGCTCGCGCGGATGCCCGGACGCGGCGCCTACCTCTGCCGCGCCGACGACGCGCCCGAGCGCGAGCGTCCGAGGCCGGTCGCGGCGTGCCTCGCGCTCGCGCACAAGCGCCGTGCGATCGCTCGCGCGCTGCGCCGGCCGGTCGCGACGGATTCGTTCTCCGATGACGTCAAGCTCGTAGAATCGATTAGCTCATGAGCAAGAAGCGCGTACACGAGATCGCCAAGGAGCAGGGGCTCTCGAGCAAGGAGCTGCTCGAGAAGCTGCACGCTGCCGGAATCGAGGCGAAGGCCGCTGCGTCCTCGGTCGAGGAGGCGCTCGCGCTGAAGGCGCTCGGCGACGGCGCGAGCGGCTCGGCGAGCACCAACGGCGCCGGCGCGAGCACGCCGAACGGCGCCGCCGCGACGAGCGCGCCGCCGAAGCCAGCCGCCGAGCAGGCGCCGACCACGCCATCCACTGCTCCGACCACGCCCGCTCCCGCGGTACCGGCACCCGCCGCGGCTGCCGGCGCGCAGCCTGCCGCACCGGCGACGCCCGCCGGCGCGCAGCCAGCGGCGTCGGGCGCCGGCGAGCGCGTGCGCCCGACGCGCGACTCGCGCACCGGCGAGCGCGCGCCCGGCGGCACCGGCCCCGGCGGACGCCGGCGCGTCGTGATCGACTCGCAGGCCTCGCGCCGCCAGCAGGGCGGCCCGGCCAACCAGCCCCAGCGCCGCCCGCGCCGCGGACGGCGCCGGCGCGGCACCTACGACGAGACGATCGCGCCGATCGACACCTCGGCGATGGAGGCGACCGACGAGATCCGCGTCAACTCGGGCTCGACCGTCAAGGACGTCGCCGAGTACCTCGGCGTCGCCGTGCCCGAGCTCATCAAGAAGCTGATGACGCTCGGCGAGATGGCGACGCTCACGCAGACGCTGTCCGACGAGGCGATCCAGGTGCTCGCCGACGAGTTCGAAAAGAAGATCGAGATCGTGCACGCGGCCGACGACGTCGAGGTCGAGCCGACCTTCGAGGACGCGCCCGAGGACCTCGTCGACCGGCCGCCGGTCGTGACGATCATGGGCCACGTCGACCACGGCAAGACCTCGCTGCTCGACGCGATCCGCACGACCGAGGTCGCCGCCGGCGAGGCCGGCGGCATCACGCAGCACATCGGCGCCTACCAGGTGCACCACGGCGAGAAGGAGATCACGTTCCTCGACACGCCCGGCCACGAGGCGTTCACGGCGATGCGCGCGCGCGGCGCGAGCGTCACCGACCTCGCCGTGATCGTCGTCGCCGCCGACGACGGCGTCAAGCCGCAGACCGAGGAGGCGATCGACCACGCGCGCGCCGCCCAGGTGCCGATCATCGTCGCCGTCAACAAGATCGACAAGGAGGGCGCGCAGCCCGATCGCGTGCGCACGGAGATGACCCAGCACGGCCTGCAGCCGGCGGAGTGGGGCGGCGAGATCGAGTTCGTCGACGTCAGCGCGAAGACCCACCAGGGGCTCGACGGGCTGCTCGACACGATCCAGGTCGTCACCGACCTCGAGGAGCTGAAAGCGAACAGCAACGCCGAAGCGTCGGGCACGGTCATCGAGTCGAAGCTCGACCCCGGGCGCGGGCCGGTCGTCACGGTGCTGATCCAGCGTGGCACGCTGCGCGTCGGCGACGCGCTCGTCGCCGGCGCCCACTTCGGCCGCGTGCGCGCGATGCACGACTTCATGGGCGTCAAGATGAAGCGCGCGACGCCCGGACAGCCGGTCGAGGTGCTCGGCTTCGACGGCGTGCCCGAGGCCGGCGAGATCGTGCGCGTCGTCGAGAACGAGCGCCGCGCGCGCCAGCTCGCCGGCGAGCGCGCCAACCGCCTGAAGACCGAGGCGCTCGCACGCCGCTCCGGTCGCAAGGTCTCGCTCGAGGACGTCTTCAAGCTCGCGCAGGCCGGCGCCGTCAAGGAGCTCAGCCTCGTCGTCAAGGCCGACGTCGCCGGCTCGCTCGAGGCGCTCGAGGACGAGATCGCGAAGCTGCCCCAGCAGGAGGTCGCTGTCAACATCATCCACCGCGGCGTCGGCGGCATCAACGAGTCCGACGTGATGCTCGCGGCCGCCTCCGAAGGCGTGATCCTCGCGTTCAACGTGCGCCCGGTCGGCGACGCGCGGCAGATCGCCGAGCGCGAGGGCGTCGAGATCCGCTCCTACGCGGTCATCTACCGCGCGATCGACGAGCTGCGCGCGGCGATGCAGGGAATGCTCGAGCCGGCCGAGGTCGAGACGGCGCTCGGCCAGGCCGAGGTGCGCCAGCTGTTCAAAGCCTCGAAAATCGGCACGATCGCCGGCTCGTTCGTCACCGAGGGCAAGGTCACGCGCGGCGCGAAAGTGCGCGTCGTGCGCGACGGCACGGTCATCTACGACACGACCGTCGAGAGCCTGCGCCGCTTCAACGACGACGCGCGCGAGGTCACGAGCGGCTTCGAGTGCGGCATCGTGCTCGCCAACTTCCAGGACCTGCACGAGGGCGACGTGCTCGAGACCTACGAGACGCGCCTGCAGGAGCGCGAGCTCTCGGCCTGAGAGAAATCGCTCAGCGCTTCTCGCCCGCGGAGGTCGGCAGTAGGATGGGATCAGGACGGATGCGTCGAATAGACGAGGCGATTCGCCACGTCATCGGCGCTGCCGTCGCCGGGGAGTTGAAGGATCCGCGAGTGGGATTCGTAACCGTGACCGATGTGAGAACGAGCGCCGATCTGAGCCATGCGCGCGTCTACGTGAGCGTGCTCGGCGAGCACGGCGAGCCCTCCGCCGAGGAGCAGCGCCTCGCGAGCCTCGACGGGCTGCGCAGCGCGCACGGCTTCCTGCAGGCGCGGATCGCCTCCGAGCTGCGGATGAAGCGCACGCCGACGCTCGAGTTCAGCTACGACGACACGACCGACCGCGCGCTGCGCGTCGAGGAGATCCTCGACGAGATCGGCCCGTCGTGAGCGCGATCGACGCGATCGCGACGCGCGAGCTCGTCCTCGAGCGGCTGCGCGCCGACGAGCACTTCGCGCTCGCGACGCACGAGCACCCCGACGGCGACGCGCTCGGCTCGCTCGTCGCGATGCACGAGCTGTTGCGCGCGCTCGGCAAGGACTCGGTCATGTATGTCTCGCCCGGCGACCTGCCGCTCCCCTCCGAGTACCGCGTTTTCCCGCTCGACGGCGCGATCCACGAGCCGCCGGCCGACATCGCCGAGCGCACGGTCGTGTTCCTCGACTGCGGCAACATCGATCGCAACTCGGCCGCCGTGCTGCGCGACGGCGCGCACCTCCTGAACGTCGACCACCACCACGACAACACGCGCTTCGGCACGGTCAACCACGTCGTGCCCGACGCCTCGTGCACGGCCGAGATCGTCTGGGACCTGATGCACGGCCTCGCGCTCGCGCCCTCGCTCGTCGCCGCCGAGGCGATGTACATCGGGCTGATCACCGACACCGGGCGCTTCATGTACGAGAACACCGGGCCGCGCGCGCACCTGATGGCCGCCGAGCTGATCGAGGCGGGCGTCGACGTCGCCGAGGTCTACCGGCGCCTGTACGAGGAGATGCCGGTGCAGAAGCTCGCGCTGATGGCGCTCGCGCTCGAGCAGATCCAGCGCTTCGACGGCGGCGTGCTGACGCTCGCCTCGCTGAGCGCCGACGACTTCGAACGCACCGAGGCCGAGGAGCACTACTCGGAGGGCATCGTCGACCAGCTGCGCGCCGTGCGCGGGACGAAGGTCGCCGTGTTCGTGCGCGAGCTGACCGGCGAGCGCCGCGGGCAGCGCAAAGTCTCGCTGCGCGCGACCGACGACGCCGCCGACGTCTCGGTGATCGCGCGCGAACAGGGCGGAGGGGGGCACCGGCGCGCCGCCGGCTTCTCGACGACGCTCGAGCTCGACGAGCTGATCGCCTTCCTGCGACCGGCCGTCGCCGCGCAGTTGCACGCGACCGACGGCCGGCCGACGCCGACGCTCGCCTGAGCCAGGCGCCCGAGCGCTCGACGATGAGCACAGACGGCGTCCTGCTGATCGACAAGCCGCGCGCGTTGAGCTCGCACGACGTCGTCGCGCGCGTGCGCCGCGCGTTCGACGGCGCGCGCACCGGGCACGCGGGCACGCTCGACCCGTTCGCGACCGGCCTCTTGCTCGTGCTCGTCGGACGCGCGACGAAATCGCAGCGCGCGCTGATGGCGCTGCCGAAGCGCTATGTCACGGTCGCGCGCCTCGGCGCGACGTCGAGCACCGGCGACACCGAGGGCGAGGTCGTGCGCACCGGCCGCCTGCCGCCCGACCCGCCGCCGCTGCCGACCGGCGAGCTGCGCCAGCGGCCGCCCGCGCACTCGGCCGTAAAGGTCGGCGGCGAGCGCGCCTACAAGCGCGCGCGGCGCGGCGAGACGTTCGAGATGCCCGAGCGCATCGTCACCGTCACGCGCTTCGAGCAGACCTGGCGCGAGCCCGATCCGGAGCTGCCCGGGCTCGAGCGCGCCGGCTATGAGATCGACTGCGGCTCGGGCACGTACGTGCGCTCGCTGATCGCCGGCCTGCACGACGCCTACTGCCTCGAGCTGCGGCGCACGGCGATCGGGCCGTTCGCCGTCGAGCACGCCGTCGCGCCGCCCGAGCGCGGCGAGAGCTTCGAGGGCGTCACGCTGATCGAGCTCGAGCGCGCGCTCGCGATGCTGCCCGGCGCGCGCGCGGGCTAGGCTTTGCGTTCGTGAAGGTCACGCGCCTGCCCGACGTCGAGCGCAACGACGGGCGCCACGTCGCGGTCGGGACGTTCGACGGCGTCCATCTCGGTCACCGTGAGGTGATCGCCGGCTCGGACACCGTGCTGACGTTCGACCCGCACCCCGTCTCGGTCGTCGCGCCGCAGCACACGCCGAAGCTGCTGACGACGCCCGAGCGCAAGGCCGAGCTGATCGCCTCGCTCGGCGTGCGCGAGCTCGTCGTGATCCCGTTCGACGCCGAGTTCGCCAAGCGCAGCGCCGAGCGCTTCGTCGACGACGTGCTCGTCGGCGCGCTCGGTGCGAGCAAGGTCGCGATCGGCGAGAACTTCCGCTTCGGCCACAAGGCGCAGGGCGACCCGCGGCTGCTCGCCGCCGACGCGCGCTTTGCGACGACCGTACACCCGCTGCTCGAGGTCGACGGCGAGGTCGTCTCCTCGAGCCACATCCGCGGCCTCGTGCTCGCCGGCGAGCTGACCGACGCCAACCGCCTGCTCGGCGCGCGCTTCGAGCTCGCCGGCGACGTCGTGCACGGCGACGAGCGCGGTCGCGAGCTCGGCTTCCCGACGGCCAACCTCGTGCCGCGCGAGGCCCTCGCGTGCCCCGGCCACGGCGTCTACGCCTGCGTCGCGCGCGTCACCGGCGCCGGCGGCCCGCTCGGCTCCGCCAAGGGCGCGCCGGCGGCCGTCAGCATCGGCGTGCGCCCGACGTTCAAGACCGGTCGCGGCGAGCTGATCGAGGCCTACGTGCTCGACTTCGAAGGCGACCTCTACGAGCAGCAGCTGCGCCTCGAGTTCGTCGCGCGCCTGCGCGGCGAGCGCCGCTTCGACACGGCCGAGGCGCTCGTCGAGCAGATGCACCGCGACGTGCAGCGCACGCGCGAGCTCGTCGGCGGCGCCGTCTGAGTCGCGGCGCGAGTCTCTGCTACCGTTTTCGGCCGCCATGCCAACACTGACGACAGAGCGCAAGCGCGAGCTCGCCGCCAAGTTCGGATCGAGCGAGCGGGACACCGGCAACACGAAGGTGCAGATCGCGCTTTTGACCGAGCGCATCAACCACCTGACCGAGCACCTGCGCGCGCAGAAGAACGATCACCACTCGCGCCGCGGCCTGCTGATGCTCGTCGGGCGCCGGCGTCGCTTCCTCGACTACCTGCAGCACAGCGACCTCGAGGGCTACCGGTCGCTGATCAAAGAGCTCGGCCTCCGCAAGTAGCACCGTGAGCGTCCCCGCGCCCGGCACTCCCGCGCCCGAGTTCAGGCTCGCGCGTGAGGACGGCAGCGAGTTCACGAACGCCGACCTGAGCGGGCCGGCGTCGGTCTTCGTCTTCTATCCATTCGCGTTCAGCCCCGTCTGCACCGACCAGCTGCAGCTCTACGAGGGCGCGCTGCCCGGCTTCGCCGAGCGCGGCGTGACGCTCTACGGCGTCTCCTGCGACTCGACGTGGGCGCAGAAGGCGTTCAAGGAGAAGCTCGGCGTATCGAGCGAGCAGCTCTCGGACTTCGAGCCGAAGGGCGCGACGTGCAGCGCCTTCGGCGTGCTCCACCCCGGCGGCTTCGCCGAGCGCGCGCTCGTCATCCTCGACGGCGACGGCGTCGTGCGCTGGAGCTACCAGGCCGACTCGCCCGGCGAGCTGCCCGCGCTCAAGCTGCTCCGAGGCGGCGTCGAGTCCGCGCTCGCCGTTCGCTAAGCTCGGTCCGTTCGGAAACGAAAAAGAACACGGACCGCCGACCGACGGGCGGAACAGGAAGGTAGTGAATATGAGTAGTGATGGGGTTACCACGGTCTCCGTGGAGATTTCCGGCAGCGAGATCTCGTTCGAGACCGGCAGGATGGCCAAGCAGGCCTCCGGAGCCGTCGTCGTCCGCCACGGCGACACGATGGTCCTCTGCACGGCGGTCGCGGGCAGCCTGCGCGACGTCGACTTCCTCCCCTTGACGGTCGACGTCGAGGAGCGCATGTACGCGGCCGGCAAAATCCCCGGCTCGTTCTTCAAGCGCGAGGGCCGCCCGGGCGAGAAGGGCACGCTCACGGCGCGCATGATCGACCGGCCGATCCGCCCGCTGTTCCCGAAGGAATGGCGCTACGACACGCAGCTCGTCGCGATCCCGCTGTCGATCGACCACGAGCACCCGTACGACATCCTCGCGATGAACGGCGCGTCCGCCGCGCTGATGATCTCCGACATCCCCCTGCCGACGCCCGTCGGCGCCGTGCGCATCGGCAAGGTCGACGGCAACTTCGTCGTCAACCCGAGCGAGCCCGACTTGACCACCGCCTCCGGCGGCGGTGCCCCCGACGCGGAGAACGCGTCGGACCTCGACCTGATCGTCGCCGGCACCGAGGAGGCGATCCTGATGGTCGAGGCCGGCGCCAACGAGATCCCCGAGGCCGAGATCCTCGACGCGCTCGACATCGCGCACGCCGAGATCAAGAAGCTCTGCGCGCTGCAGCGCGACCTCGCTCAGAAAGTCGGCAAGGAGAAGAAAGTCTTCGAGACGATCGCCGTCGACCAGGACCTGCTCGAGCAGATCCGCTCCTCGCACGGCAAGGCGCTCGACGACGCGACGCAGGTCGAGGACAAGCTCGCCCGCCAGGACGCGACGAAGGCCGTCGAGGAGGCGATCCTCGAGCAGTACGGCCCGCCCGCTCCCGAGGGCGCCTCAGAGGAGCAGCTGCTCGCCGCCAAGCAGCGTCGCGCCGCGGCGCAGCTCGCGTTCGACAAGCTCGAGAAGTCGATCATCCGCGAGCGCATCGCCGTCGACAAGAAGCGTCCCGACGGCCGCTCCGAGAAGGAGATCCGCGACATCACGATCGAAGTCGGCGTGACGCCGCGCACGCACGGCTCGGCGCTGTTCACGCGCGGGCAGACGCAGGCGCTCAGCGTCGTCGCGATGGGCACGCTGAAGGAGGAGATGCGCATCGACACGCTCGGCCTCGAGACGAAAAAGTACTACTGGCACCACTACAACTTCCCGCCGTTCTCGGTCGGCGAGGCCGGTCGCATGGGCGGCGTCAAGCGGCGTGACATCGGTCACGGCGCGCTCGCCGAGCGCGCGCTCGCGCCGATGGTGCCCTCGATCGAGGAGTTCCCGTACTCGATCCGCGTCGTCTCGGACATCCTCGAGTCCAACGGCTCCTCCTCGATGGCCTCCGTCTGCGGCTCCTCGCTGTCGCTGATGGACGCCGGCGTGCCGATCAAGCGCCCCGTCGCCGGTATCGCGATGGGCCTGATCAAAGAGGGCGACGACTACGTCGTGCTGACCGACATCGCCGGCGTCGAGGACCACCTCGGCGACATGGACTTCAAGGTCGCCGGCACCGAGCGCGGGATCACCGCGCTGCAGATGGACATCAAGATCACCGGCGTCACGTTCGAGATCCTGCGCGACGCGCTCGCCCAGGCGAAAGAGGCGCGCACGTTCATCCTTCACAAGATGGCCGACGTCATCCAGACGCCGCGCGAGCAGCTCTCGCAGTTCGCGCCGCGCATCCAGACGATCCAGATCGACCCCTCGCAGATCGGCCTGCTGATCGGCAAGGGCGGCGAAACGATCCGCGGCCTCGCCGACGAGTTCGAATCGCAGATCGACGTCAACGACGACGGCCAGGTGCTGATCTACTCGGCCAACGGCGAGCTCGGCGACGCGCTCGTCGAGCGCATCCGGATGATGATGAAGGAGGTCGAGGTCGGCGACGAGTACGCCGGCAAGGTCGTCAAGACGACGACGTTCGGCGCGTTCATCGAGCTCGCGAAGGGCACCGACGGGCTGCTGCACATCTCCAACGTCTCGCCAGGCAAACGCGTCGACAGCGTCGAGGACGTGCTCAACAAAGGCGACGAGATCAACGTGCGCGTCGTCGAGGTCGACCGCGAGCGCGGCCGCATCGGCCTGCGCCTCGCCGACGACCCGGACATCGCCGGCAAGTCGGTCGAGGAACTCGCGGGCGTCGGCACCGGCGGCGGTGGTGGCGGCTCGCGCCCGTCACGCGACGGCGGCGGGCGCAACGGGCGCTCCGACCGCCCGCGCGGCCCGCGTCGCGAGGGCGACCGCGGCTCCGGCCGTCCGCGCCGCGACCGCGACTGAGGATCCGCTGCACCCAGAGCATCAGATAACCACGCTGACCACCGGCTCCGCCGGCGGTGCCCCGGGCGTGCGAGTCGTCACCGAGCGCATGCCGAGCGTGCGCTCGGCGGCGCTCGGCTTCTGGATCGGCACCGGCTCGGCCGACGAGCGCGACGAGCAGGCCGGCATCACGCATCTGCTCGAGCACATGCTGTTCCGCGGCACCGCGAGCTTCGGCTCGCAGGAGATCGACGAGATCTTCGACGCGATGGGCGCCGAGCTCAACGCCGGCACCGACAAGGAGGCGACTTCGGTCTACACACGCGTGCTCGACCGGCATCTGCGGCGCGCCTTCGAGGTGATCGGCGAGATGGTCTTCCAGCCGCGCTTCGGCGAGCTCGAGACCGAGCGCGAGGTCGTGCTCGAGGAGATCGCGATGTACGAAGACGACCCGCAGGAGAAGGTCTTCGACGTGCTCGGCGAGGCCGTCTTCGGCAAGCACCCGCTCGGGCGCGCCGTGATCGGCACGGCGAGCGTCGTCGGCGCCGTCTCGCGCGAGCAGCTCGCCGCCTTCCACGCCGCGCGCTACCGGCCGCAGGACATCGTCATCGCCGCCGCCGGCTCCGTCGAGCACGACGAGCTCGTCGCGATGGCGCACGCGCTCGAGATCGCCGCGAGCGCGACGAGCGCGACGGGCGCCACGGGCGCCGGCCGGGCGCTCGCCGCAGGAGACGGCGAGCTCGCGCTCGCGGCGGCGCCGAGCTTCGAGCGCCGCGTGCGCTTCTCCGAGAAAGACACCGAGCAGTACCACGTGTGCCTCGGCGGCGGCGGGCTCGCGCGCGAGGACGAGCGGCGCTTCGCGCTGCGCGTGCTCGAAGGCGTGCTCGGCGGGACGTCTTCCTCGCGCCTGTTCCAGGAGGTGCGCGAGCGGCGCGGCCTCGCCTACTCGGTCTTCTGCTTCTCGAACATGTACGACGGCACGGGCGAGGTCGGGCTGTACGTCGGAACGCGCCCGGACAACCTCGAGCAGGCGCTCGCCGTGATCGCCGCCGAGCTCGAGCGCTGCGTCGAGCGCCCGGCGAGCGCCGAGGAGCTGACGCGCTCGCGCGAGAACCTCAAGGGCCGCGTCGTGCTCTCGATGGAGTCGACCGGCGCGCGCATGAGCCAGCTCGGCGCCTCGCTGCTGCACGAGATGCCGATCCTCTCGCTCGACGAGCTGATCGAGCGGATCGACGCCGTCGAGCTCGCCGACGTCGAGGCGCTCGCCGCCGAGCTGTTCGCGCCCGAGCGCCTGTCGATCGCCTGCGTCGGGCCCGACGAGCGCGCCTTCCACGAGGCGATCGCGCCGCTGACCTCCGGCGCCGCGCAGGCCGCCTCCGACGACGCGCGCGACGCCTCCGCCGCCGAGCTCTCACCGGGGAGCGCGCGATGATCGCCGTCGCCGTCGCCGGCGCCGCCGGGCGGATGGGCGAGACCGTCTGCGCCGCCGTCGACGGCGCCGAGGACATGCAGCTCGTCGGCCGCGCCGATCCGCTGCTCGGCGTCGAGATCGCCGACGTGCTCGCCGACGCGCAGGTGCTCGTCGACTTCACGACGCCCGAGACGGCGCTCGCGAACGCGCTCGCCTGCATCGACGCCGGCGTGCACGCCGTCGTCGGCACGACCGGCTTCGACGCGCTCGCGCTGCGCACGGCGGCGTTCGCGCAGGCCGAGCCGCGCGCGAACGTGCTCGTCGCGCCGAACTTCGCGATCGGCGCCGTGTTGATGATGCGCTTCGCCGCCGAGGCCTCGACGCACATGGCGAAGGCCGAGATCGTCGAGCTGCACCACGATCGCAAGCTCGACGCGCCGAGCGGCACCGCCAAGCGCACCGCCGAGCTGATCGCCGCGGCGAGCGGCAAGCAGCCGCCGATCCACTCGGTGCGCCTGCCCGGGCTCGTCGCCAACCAGGAGGTGATCCTCGGCGATCTCGCGCAGACGCTGACGATCCGCCACGACACGATCGGCCGCGAGTCGTTCATGCCCGGCGTGCTGCTCGCCGTGCGGCGCGTCGAAGACCTTGCCGAGCCGTTGACCGTCGGGCTGGAGAGCGTGCTGTTCGACGCGCCGGCCCCGTGAGATACTGAGGGCGATGTTGGAACTCGGCACGATCCTGACGGCGATCGTCACGCCGTTCGACGAGCGCTCGCGCGTCGACGACGAGGCGT
Source organism: uncultured Solirubrobacteraceae bacterium (assembly GCA_963802105.1). Taxonomy (GTDB): domain Bacteria; phylum Actinomycetota; class Thermoleophilia; order Solirubrobacterales; family Solirubrobacteraceae; genus Palsa-744. The sequence goes on from CAWDHJ010000001.1 coordinate 72,610, forward strand.
TCGTCGCGCTGATGCACCACCTCGCCGAGCACGGCTCGGACGGGTTCGTCGTCGCCGGCACGACCGGCGAGGCGGCGACGATGTCCGACGAGGAGCAGCTCGGGCTGATCGAGCTGGCCGTCGCCGAGCGCCCGGCCGGGACGACGGTCGTCGCCGGAACCGGCACGAACGACACGCGCGAGGCCGTCTTCCTGACCGAACGCGCGAGCGCGCTCGGCGTCGATGCGACGCTCGTCGTCACGCCGTACTACAACCGCCCGAGCCGCCTCGGGCTGATCCGCCACTACGAAGCCGTCGCGAACGCGACCGACAAGCCGATGCTGCTCTACAACATCCCGAAGCGCACGGGCACGAACATGCCGCCCGACCTGCTCGCGGAGCTCGCGCAGATCGAGCACATCGAGGGCGTCAAGCAGGCGAACGCCGACGAGCTGCAGCCGATCGACGGCCTTCAACTCTACGCCGGCGACGACGCAACGCTCGCGCGGACGCTCGAGCTCGGCGGCGCCGGCGGGATCTGCGTCGCGAGCCACATCGTCGGCGACGAGATGCGGCGAATCGTCGACGAGCCCGAGCGCCGCGCCGAGATCGACGCCTCGCTGCGCGACGTCTACGAGACGCTGTTCCTGACGGCGAGCCCGACGATGACGAAGGCCGCGCTCAACGTGCTCGGCTTCGAAGCCGGCGGGCTGCGCCTGCCGCTCGTCGAGGCGACCGACGAGGAGCTCGCGATCGTGCGCGCGCTGCTCGCGCGCCACGGGCTGCTCGCCAGCGAGGACGACTCGGCGCAGCGCGCCGGCGCCTCCTCGACGCAGGCGCGCGGCGCGTGAGCAAGGTTCGCGTCCTGCCCCTCGGCGGGCTGGGGGAGATCGGCAAGAACATGACGGTCGTCGAGCACGACGACCGGATCGTCGTCGTCGACGTCGGGCTGCGCTTCCCGACGCCCGAGATGGTCGGCATCGACCTCGTGCTGCCCGACTTCGCCTACCTGCGCGAGCGCGCGCGCGACATCGAGGCGATCGTCGTCACGCACGGCCACGAGGACCACCTCGGCGCGCTGCCGTGGGTGCTGCGCGAGCTTGGCCACGAGCACCTGCCGCCGGTCTACGGCGGCGCGCTGACGATCGCGATGGCGCGCTCGAAGCTCGACGAGCACAAGCTCAAGGACGTCGAGCTCAACGAGGTCGAGGACGGCGAAGCGCTCGAGCTCGGCCCGTTCTCGCTCGAGCTCGTGCACATGACGCACTCGATCCCCGACGCGAGCGCCGTCGCGCTCGGCACCGAGCTCGGCACGATCCTGGTCACCGGCGACTACAAGTTCGACCAGACGCCCGTCGACGGCCCGCCGGCCGACGTCTCGCGGCTCGCCGAACTGGGACGCGAGGGCGTGCTGCTGCTGTGCGGCGACTCGACGAACGTCGACCGCGCCGGCTTCTCGCCGTCGGAGTCGGTCGTCGGGCAGCACCTCGAGGAGGTCTTCGCGCGCTGCGACGGGCGCATCGTCGTGACGAGCTTCGCGTCGAACATCCACCGCGTGCAGCAGGTCGTCGACGCGGCGGCCGCGCTCGATCGCAAGGTCGCGCTCGTCGGGCGCTCGATGCGCAAGAACGTCGGCATCGGCCGCCAGCTGGGACACATCGAGGTCCCCGACGGGCTGCTCGTCGGGCCGCGCGAGATCAACGACTTCCCCGACGAGCGCGTCGTGATCATCTCGACCGGATCGCAGGGCGAGCCGCTCTCGGCGCTGCGGCGGATGGCGCACCGCGACCACCGCCAGGTCGAGCTGCGCGACGGCGACACGGTCGTCTTCTCGGCGACGCCGATCCCCGGCAACGAGCGCGCCGTCAACGAGACGATCGACCGGCTCTACCACATCGGCTGCGACGTCGTGACGACCGCCGACGCGCCGGTGCACGCCTCCGGGCACGGCTACGCCGAGGAGATCAAGCTGATGCTCAACCTCGTCAAGCCGCGCTACGTGATGCCGTTCCACGGAGACTTCAAGCGCCTGCGGCTGCACGCGCAGCTCGCGCAGGACGTCGGCATCCCGCCCGAGGACACCTTCCAGGGCGAAAACGGCCTGCCGCTCGACATCGACGAGCGCGGCGCGCGCTTCGGCAACCACGAGCAGTCGGGGATGATCTTCGTCGACGGCGTCGAGATCGGCGACATGGCAGACGTCGCGCTGCGCGACCGGCGGATGCTCTCGGCCGACGGCATCTTCATCGTCGTCGTCACGATCGCCGAGCAGGACGGCCACTCGGTGTCCGACCCCGAGGTGATCTTCCGCGGCGTGCCGTTCCGCGACGAGGCCGACGAGCTGATCGAGGAGATCCGCACGACCGTCGAGGACACCGTCGCGCGCGCCGCGAAGGACGAAGTCCGCGAGGTCGACCTCGTCCAGGAGATGGTCCACGACGATATGGCGAAGCTAGTCTACGACCGGCTGAAGCGACGTCCGATGGTCCTTCCCGTCGTCGTGGAGGTCTGACTCCGCCGGCTCGAGGTGCGCCGGCAGCGTGACGAGGAAGCGCGCGCCGGCGCCCTCCTCGGGCCGCTGCAGCGCGACGCTGCCGCCGTGGCTCTCGGCGACGGCCTTGACGATCGCGAGGCCGAGGCCGAAGGAGCCGCCGCGATCGCCGGCGCCGCGCACGAAGCGCTCGAACAGCGTCGGCGCGAGCTCGGCCGGCACGCCGGGGCCGTCGTCCTGCACGACCAGCATCGCCTGGCCGTCGCGCAAGTCGGTCGTCACGAGGATCCGCGTGCCCGGCGGCGTGTGGCGCAGCGCGTTCTCGAGCAGGTTGATCGTCAGCCGGTGCAGCTCGTCGCGCACGGCGTCGACGCGCGCCGGGTGCGCGTCGAGGACGATCTCGTGCTCGCCGCTGACCGGCCCGAGCTCGCCGGCCGCCTCGACGACGATCTGCGCGAGGTCGCACGTCTCGCGCGGGACGACGCGCCCGACGTCGGTGCGCGCGAGCAGCAGCAGGTCGGCGACGAGCCGGCGCATGCGCTGTGCAGAGCGGAGCGCCGACTCTGCGGCGTCGCCCTCGTCGCCGGAAAGCTGGCCGACCTTCGATCGGTCGGCGAGCAGCTCGAGGTTCGCGAGCACGCTCGTCAGCGGCGTGCGCAGCTCGTGCGAGGCGTCGGCGACGAAGCGCCGCTGGCGCGCGAGCGTCGACTCGGTCTCCGAGCGCGCGGCGTCGAGCTCGCGCAGCATCCCCTCGAGCGTGCGCGCGAGCTCGGCGACCTCGTCGTCGGCCTGCGGCAGCGGGACCGTGCGCGAGGGGTCGCGCGTGCGCGCGATCCCCGCGGCCGTCGAGGTCAGCTCGGCGATCGGCTCCATCGCGCGCCGCGCGATCGCCATCCCGGCGAGCAGCGCGAGCGCCGTGCCGGCGAGCACGCCGACGAGCAGGAACAGCTCGACGCGCGCGACCGTCGCCTCCGTGTCGGAGACCTTGCGCCCGTACTGGATGACGACCTGCCCGATCGGCTCGTCGCTGCCGGCGACGCGCACGACGCCGACGCGGCTGGCGACGCGGTAGCCGTCGACCGTCGTCGGCTGCGTGTTCGGCGGTCCGAGGCCGGGCGATTTGGCCGGCTCCTGCGCGATCACCGTGCCGCCGAGCGTGAAGATGCGCACGACAGCGTGGTCCTCGGGCCCGGCCCACGTCGACAGCGGCGGCGAGATCGCGACCGTGCGCCGTTCTTCGCCGCTCGCGCCGACTTTGATGCTCAGCTGCGACGGCAGCTGGTTGGCCGTGTCGGCGACCTGGCGGTTGAAGTCCGAGCGGATCCGGTGGACGGTGAACGAGCCGATCGCGACGGCGAACGCGCAGAGGATGACGAACGTCAGCAGCGCCGAGACGCCGGCCAGGCGTGTGCGGATCGGCAGCCTGTCGAATGCCGCCGAGCTGCGCGCGAGCGTGCGCGCGAACGGTCCGGTGAGCCTACGCGCGAAGGACGTAGCCGGCTCCCCTGATCGTATGCAGCAGCCGCGGCTCGCCGTCGGCCTCGAGCTTGCGACGCAGGTTGGAGACGAACACCTCGATCGTGTTGGTCGTCGAGAACGGGTCGTAGCCCCACACCTCGTCGAGCAGGCGCTGGCGCGAGATGACGATCCGCTCGTTGCGCATCAGGTACTCGAGCAGCTCGAACTCGCGCTGCGTCAAATCGACGGCGCGCTCGCCGCGCACGACCTCGTGCGTGTCGACGTTCAACGTCAGGTCCGACACGCGCAGCGGCGCCGAGCCGCGGGGAGGGCGCCGGCGCAGCAGCGCGCGCATCCGCGCGAGCAGCTCCTGGCGCTCGAACGGCTTGACGAGGTAGTCGTCGGCGCCGGCGTCGAGACCCTCGACGCGCGACTCGAGCGCGTCGCGCGCGGTCAGGATCAGGATCGGCACGTCGTCCTCGGCGCGCAGCGCGCGCGCGACCTCGACGCCGTCGAGGCCGGGCAGGCCGAGGTCGAGGATCACGAGATCCGGCGCGAACGCGCGCCCGTTCTCGAGCGCGCTCGGCCCGTCGGGCGCGGCGCGCACCTCATAGCCCTCCATCCGCAGCGAGCGCTGGAGGGCCTGCGCGATGTCCTCGTCGTCCTCGACGACGAGCACGCGCGGTGCACGGGAGAAGTCGTCCATCGTCTTTATGTATCGGCGAGCGCTAAAGCGATGGTAAGGCCCGCGGGGAGGTTCCGGCGCTCCGGCGTCGAAGTTGCGCGAGATGCCCAGCACTCGCAAGCGCGCCCCTGCGCGCCGCAAGCCCTCGCGCGCGGCGAGCGCGCGCGGCCGCTCCGGCGCGCGCGGCGGCGGCAGGCGAGGCGCCGGCCGCGGCCGCGCGGCGCGCCGGAGCGGCTTCGCCGGCTCGCTGTGGCCGAGCGGCCTGCCGCGCCTCGAGCTGCTCGACGAGCGTGGGCGCGAGGTCGTCGGCCTCGCGCTCGTCGCGCTCGGCGTGTTCATGGGCTTCGTCCTCTACGGCGGCTGGGACGGCGGTCACGTCGGCCACGGCCTCGCCGTCGCGCTCGGCTGGGTGCTCGGCAAAGCGCGCGTGCTCGCGCCGCTCGCGCTGCTCGGCGCGGGTGTGATGCTGCTGCTGCGCGAGCCGCTCGCGCTGCAGCGCTCGCTGCTGCGCGACGCGCGCACGATCGGCGGCGCGTGCCTGTTCGCCGGCGTCACGCTCGCGCTCGCCGCCGGCACGCTCGGCGTCAGCTCGGGTCCGGGCGCCGCGCAGACCGCGTGGCACTCGCACGAGCTGCAGAGCCGCGGCGGCGCGTTCGGCGAGGCGCTCTACCAGCTCACGCACCACCTCGTGCAGGACGTCGGCGTCGGCATCCTCGTCGTCTTCCTGCTGCTCGTCGGCGTCGTCCTGATCACCGGCGCGTCGCTCGGCGGGACGCTGCGCGCGACCGGCGCCGGCGTCGTCGAAACGACGCGCATGATGCGCACGCTCGGCGCGCGCCACGCCGCGGGCGAGGAGCCCCCCGACGGGCGCGACGCGGCGGCCGAGGAGGGCGACTTCGACCTCGACGCCTACGCGGCGGCGCTCCCGGGCATGCAGCCGCCCGAGCCGGGCGCCGGCGAGCTCGTCGTGCGCGCGACGCACGTCGAGGGTCCGGGGCAGGACACCGACGAGGTCGCGGCGATCTCACACGAGGACCTCGCGCCCGAGCGTGGCGACGAGGCCGAGCGCGGCGCGCTGGCGGGCGCGGCGACGGAGCCGGCCGACGAAGCCGAGCCGTCGGTGGGCGAGGAGGAGCACGAGGACATCACCGGCGTCGCGCGCACCGATCCCGGCGCGCTGACGCCGCAGGGCAGGCTGCGCGACGCGGTGACCGACGACCCGGAGTTCGTCTGGGAGCGCCCGGACGCGAGCAAGCTGCTGACGCGCTCGAGCAGCGAGCAGACGCGCCCGGACACGGCCGGGCAGGCGCAGACGGCGACGGCGCTCGTCGAGGCGCTCGGTCACTTCGGCGTGCAGGCGAAGGTCATCGGCACGGTCGCCGGGCCGCACATCACGCGCTACGAGCTGCGCCTCGCGCCGGGCACGAAGGTCGCGAAGGTCGCGCAGCTGAAGGACGACCTCGCCTACGCGCTCGCGGCGACCGACATCCGCATCCTCGCGCCGATCCCCGGCAAGCAGGCGGTCGGCGTCGAGGTGCCGAACGTGCACCGGCGGATCGTGCGACTCGGCGACGTCTTCCAGGAACCGCCGAAGGACTGGTCGCCGCTGACCGTCTGGCTCGGCAAGGACGTCGCCGGCAAGGCGATCGGCGCGGACCTCGCGAAGATGCCGCACCTGCTCGTCGCCGGCACGACGGGCGCCGGCAAGTCGGGCGCGATCAACGCGATGCTCTCGAGCGTGCTGCTGCGCGCGACGCCGCACGAGGTGCGCCTCGTGCTCGTCGACCCGAAGCAGGTCGAGCTCAACCACTACGAGTCGATCCCGCACCTGTTGACGCCGGTCATCACGAGCCCGCGGATGGCGGCGAACGCGCTGCAGAACCTCGTCAAGGAGATGGAGCAGCGCTACGGGATCATGTCGATCTCGCGCACGCGCAGCCTGATCGAGCTGAACAAGTCGCGCGCGCGGCGCGGCGAGGCGCCGTTGCCGTACATCCTCTGCGTGATCGACGAGCTCGCCGACCTGATGATGGTCGCGCCGGCCGACGTCGAGGACTCGATCATCCGCCTCGCGCAGAAGGCGCGCGCGGTCGGCATTCACCTCGTGCTCGCGACGCAGAGCCCGCGCGTCGACGTGATCACGGGGATGATCAAGGCGAACGTGCCCTCGCGCATCGCGTTCGCCGTCTCGAGCCAGACCGACTCGCGCGTGATCCTCGACCAGAACGGCGCCGAGTCGCTGCTCGGCCAGGGCGACATGCTGTTCAGCCCTGTCGGCAGCTCGCGGCTGCAGCGGATCCAAGGCGCGTACATCGACGAGCGCCAGATCGAGAAGCTGACGTCGCTGTGGCGCAAGCAGGGCGAGCCGGAGCTGCGCGAGGAGCTGCTCGCGGAGGTCGCGCCGGAGCTGCCGGAGTCCGGCGGCGAGGGCGAGCTCGACCCCGACGAGGACCCGCTGCTCGGCGACGCGATCCGCCTCGTCGCCGAGATGCAGACGGCGTCGACGTCGATGCTGCAACGGCGGCTGCGCCTCGGCTACACGCGCGCCGGGCGCGTGATCGACATGCTCGAGCGCCGCGGCGTGATCTCCGGCTACGAAGGATCGAAGCCGCGACAGGTGCTCGTGACCGAGGCCGACCTGCCGCGCGTGCTGCAGGCGCTCGGCGAGACGGCCGAGTCGGCGAGCGCAAGCGACTAGCCTTCGCGCAGATATGGCCGAGATCGGTGAAACGCTACGCGACGCGCGTATGCGCGCTCGCATCGATGTCTCGGAGATCGAGGCGAAGACGAAGATCCGCGCGAAGTACCTGCGCGCGCTCGAGAACGAGGAGTGGGGCCTGCTGCCGGGGCCGACGTTCGTCAAGAGCTTCCTGCGCACGTACGCGCAGGCGCTCGACCTCGACGGCAAGGCGCTCGTCGAGGAGTACCGGCTGCGCTTCGAGGACCCGAGCGAGTCGGCGCTCGAGCCGATCGTCTCGACGCCGCAGCGCAGCCGCGGGAGGCCGACCGGCGCCGGGCGCTCGGGCGGCGGCGGTCGTGCGCCCTCGGGCGGCGGGCCCTCGCGCGGCTACCTCGCGATCGTCGGCGTCGTGCTCGTCGTCATCGTGCTGCTGATCGTCGGCCTCGTGACGAAAGGCGGCGCGTCCTCGTCGAACTCGACGAGCAGGCAGACCGCGGGCGGCTCCTCTTCATCGTCGAAGAAGAAGCCGACGAAGCACGCGGGCGCCGGACGGAGCGCGACCGCGTCGCATCGCTCGCAGGGCACGATCGTCGCGCTGTCGCTGAAGCCGACGGCGACGATCTACGTCTGCCTGGTCGGCGACAACGGGCGCAAGCTGATCTCAGGCGTTGAACTGCACGCGGGGCACGGCACGCCGACCTACCACGCGCGCCGCTTCACGATCACGCTCGGCAACAGCTCGGTGACGATGTACGTCGACGGGCACGCGCGCGCGGTGCCGCCGTCGAGCCAGGCGATCGGCTACTCGATCGCGCCGCCCGGCGTGCGCAAGCGCCTGAGCAGCGGCAGCCTGCCGACGTGCGCGTGACGTGAGCGCGCGCGCGGGCATCGTCGTGACGGGCACCGAGGTGCTGACCGGGCGCGTCAGCGACCGCAACGGGCCGTGGCTGTCCGACCGGCTGCGCGAGCTCGGCGTCGACCTCGCGTTCGTGCAGATCGTCGGCGACCGCCGCGAGGACATGGCGGCGGCGCTCGCGTTCATGGCGGAGCGCGAGATGGACGTCGTGCTGACGAGCGGCGGGCTCGGGCCGACGGCCGACGACCTGACGGCCGAGGTCGTCGCCGGCTTCCAGCGGCGCGAGATGGCGCTCGACGAGGCGCTCGAGCGGCGCATCGCAGAGATCGTCGCGCCGCTCGCGAAGCGCTGGCCGAACCTCGACGTCGCGGCGATCGAGGCGGGAACGCGCAAGCAGGCGACCGTGCCGCGCGGCGCGCGCGTGCTCGACCCGGTCGGCACGGCGCCGGGGCTCGTCGTGCCGCCGGGCGACGGACGCGAGGGCGGCCCGACGATCGTCGTCCTGCCGGGGCCGCCGCGCGAGCTCCAGCCGATGTGGGAGCAGGCGCTCGCGACCGACGAGCTGAAAGCGGCGATCGCCGGCGCGACGAGCTATCGCCAGCGCACGCTGCGGCTGTTCGGCATGCCCGAGTCGGAGATCGCCGAGACGCTGCGCGTCGCCGAGCGCGACGGCGTGCCGCTGCAGCGCCTCGAGGTGACGACGTGCCTCAAACGCGGCGAGATCGAGGTCGTCACGCGCTACGAGCCCGACGCCGAGGGGATCTACGAGGACTTCGCCGAGATCGTCGCCGAGCGTCACGCCGACATGCTGTTCTCGACCGACGGCAGCACCGTCGACGAGCTCGTCGCGCGGCTGCTGCGCGAGCGCGGCGCGACGATCGCGACGGCCGAGTCGTGCACCGGTGGCCTGCTCGCGGCGCGTCTGACCGACCGTCCGGGCTCCTCCGACTACGTGCGCGGCGGGCTCGTCGTCTACTCGAACGACGCGAAGGTCGCGCTCGCCGGCGTCGACGCCGGGCTGATCGAAGCGCACGGCGCGGTCTCGCACGAGGTCGCTCGCGCGCTCGCGGCCGGCGCGCGCGAGCGCCTTGCGGCGCAGATCGGCGTCGGCGTCACCGGCGTCGCCGGGCCCGGCGGCGGCAGCGCCGAGAAGCCGGTCGGGCTCGTCTGGCTGAGCATCGCCGGGCCGGGCGAGCGCGAGGCGACGCGCTCGGTCAACCTGCCCGGCGGGCGCGCCGACGTGCGCGACCGCTCGACGACGGTCGCGCTGCACATGCTGCTGCGCGCGCTGCAGGCGGCCTGAGCCGCACGCGGCGATGTCGCGCGAGGCGACAGCGCGCCTGTTCGTCGCGGTCGACCCGCCGCCGGCGGTCTGCGGCGAGCTCGCGGCGTGGGCGCGCGAGGCGCTCGGCGGACGCGGCGCGCGCGGGCACGTGCGGCTGCTCGGCGCGGAGACGATGCACGTGACGCTCTGCTTCGTCGGCGCGCGCGCGGCCGGTGAGATCGACGCGATCGCGCACGCCGTCGAGCGGTGCGCGGCGCGCGAGCATCTGAGCCTGCGCAGCGGTGCGCCGCTGTGGCTGCCGCCGCGGCGTCCGCGCTCGCTCGCGCTCGAGGTCGGCGACGCCGGCGGCGAGCTCGCGCGAGTGCACGAGAGCGTGCAAGCAGCGCTCGCCGATGCGATCGACTGGCAGCCGGAGCGGCGGCGCTTTCGCGCGCACGTGACGGTAGCGCGGCTCGGGCGCGGCGCCGGCGAGCTCGGCCGAAGCAGCGGAGGAGGAGGAGGAGGCGGGGAGCTGCTGCCGCCGTCGCCGCAGCTCTCGTTCGGCGCGCGCGAGCTCGTGCTGTACCGCTCGCTGCTCTCGCCGCAGGGCGCGAGCTACGAGGCGCTCGCGACGCGCGAGCTGCCGGCGTCGTCGGACGAGGCTTCGGCGCCTTCGTCCTCGCCGTCTTCGCCGGCCGGCGAAGGGGAGGGCGAGCGGTTCGAGCCGACGGGCACGAGGCAGGCGAGCATCGACCCTTCGTCGGCGGCGCGCGGCGCGGAGCCGTCTTCGCATTCGGGTTCGCCGCCGTCGGCGCATTCGTAGCCGCCTTCGGCGTCGCGCGCCGGCGTCGAGCCGTCGTCGCAGCTCGCCGGCTGCGGCGCGGCAGCGGCGGCGGGCGTGCTCAAGCCGTGCGGCGCCTTCCGTTTTTTCTTCGATTGGACGGACGACTTGCCGTGGTGGCGCTTGGTCCCGCCGTGCGCACGCTTCGAGCGCGCCGCCTCGGCGCAGGCGCGCGTGTGGCGAGCGCCGCCGCTCGCCGGCGAGGCGCAGGCGCCGTGCGTGCCTTGCGCGAGCGCCGGCGCGGCGCGCGAGGCGAGGATCGCGACGGCGCAGAGCGCGAGCGCGAGCAGCAGGCGCAGGAGGTTCGGACGCGGTGCGGTGGCGCTTTCGCTCACGCCCGTTCATCGTCGGCGCCGGCGGCGATGGTGAGAGCGCTCGGCGGGCGCTGGACGAACGGCCGCGAGGCCGTCGGCGCGAGGCGCGGGCAGGGCTTGCGAACACGGGCGGCGCGCCCGTCGGAGCGGTCGCAGCGGCGGCGCGATACGAACAACTGTTCCGTCCGGTGCGCCGTCTAGCTTGCACTTTCCATTTTCGAGAGGAGTCAGATCATGCCCGCGAGCGACGACGAGAAGGCAGCAAAGGCGCGCGACGCGGCCCTGCAGGGCGCGCTGACGCAGATCGAGCGCGAGTTCGGCAAGGGCTCGGTCATGCGCATGGGCGACGAGGGCGCGCGGGTGAGCTGCGAGGCGATCCCGACGGGCGCGCTGTCGCTCGACCTCGCGCTCGGGATCGGCGGCGTCCCGCGCGGGCGGATCGTCGAGGTGTTCGGCCCGGAGTCCTCGGGCAAGACGACGATGATCTACCACGTGCTCGCCGAGGCGCAGAAGCTCGGCGGCGTCTGCGCGTTCATCGACGCCGAGCACGCGATGGATCCGCTGTACGCGAAGGAGATCGGCGTCGACATCGACGAGCTGCTCGTCTCGCAGCCCGACTACGGCGAGCAGGCGCTCGAGATCGCCGACATGCTCGTGCGCTCGGGCGCGGTCGACGTCGTCGCGATCGACTCGGTCGCGGCGCTGACGCCGCGCGTCGAGCTCGAGGGCCAGATGGGCGACCAGACGGTCGGCGCGCAGGCGCGGATGATGTCGCAGGCGATGCGCAAGCTCGCGGGCAACCTGAACCGCACGCAGACGCTGTGCATCCTGACGAACCAGATCCGCGAAAAGGTCGGCGTGATGTTCGGCTCGCCGGAGACGCAGCCGGGCGGGCGCGCGCTGAAGTTCTACGCCTCGCAGCGCCTGGACATCAGGCGGATCGAGACGCTGAAGGACGGCACGGAGGCGGTCGGCAACCGCGTGCGCGTGAAGGTCGTCAAGAACAAGGTCGCGCCGCCGTTCCGCCAGGCGGAGTTCGACATCGAGTACGGCAAGGGCATCTCGACGTCGGGCTGCCTGATCGACCTCGGCCTCGAGCACAACATCGTCTCGAAGTCGGGCTCGTTCTTCTCCTACGGCAACGACCGCCTCGGCCAGGGGCGCGGCAACGCGAAGGCGTTCCTCGGCGAGAACCCGGCGATGGCGAAGGAGATCGAAGACAAGATCTATGCGGCGCTCGGCCTCGGCACGGACCTCGTGACGCCGATCGACCGCGACAAGGACGCGAACAAGCCGCCGATCGCGAGCGAACCGAAGGTGGCGGCGGTAGCCGCGGCATAGCCAAGGCCGGCCTGGGGGACCAGGCCGGCGGCAGCGGCGCGCGCGAGCTAGCGCGTGTTCTTCTTGACCGCGCTTCGGGCTTTGCCGAGCGCGTTCTTCGCTTTGCCTGCGAGCTCCTCGCCACCTCCGCGAGTCTCGGTACCGGGCCGCGCAGCCGCAGCACCCGACTCGCGCTTGACGCGACCTTTGATCTCTTTGGCCTTGCCCTCGATTCGCTGCGTACGGTCACCCATGTCGCCTCCTGAGTCGCGTCTGAGTTCTGGTCGTTCGTCTACCCCAAACCTCGCCGATCCAAGCTGGCCCGCGCCTCGGGCGGAGGCGCTGAGCGAGCGCCGGTACTCTGCGTGACGTGAAGCGCTACCACGTCACGACGTTCGGCTGCCAGATGAACGAGCACGACTCGGAGCGGATGAAGGGGATGCTGGAGTCGCTCGGCTACGCGGAGGCGCCGGAGCGCGCGGAGGCGGATCTGATCCTGTTCAACACGTGCTCGATCCGCGAGACGGCGGACCGACGCTTCATCTCGCACCTGGGCGAAGCGCGCAGGCTCAAGCGCGAAGACCCGGAGCGCGTCGTCGGGGTCGGCGGCTGCTGGGCGCAGTCGGTCAAGGACGAGGTGTTCGAGCGCTTTCCGTTCGTCGACGTCGCCTTCGGCCCGGGGCAGGTCCACAAGCTGGCGGAGTTCCTGACGAGCGACTCGCTGACGGCGCAGGGGTACTTCGAGTTCGAGGGCTTCACCGGCCACCTGCCGGCGCACCGGGCACGCCCGTTCCAGGGCTGGATGCAGATCAGCGTCGGCTGCAACTGCGCGTGCGCGTACTGCATCGTGCCGTCGACGCGCGGGCGCGAGGTGAGCAGGCCGCTCGAGGAGCTGGTCGCGGAGGCGCGGGCGATGGCGGTCGACGGCGTGCGCGAGGTGACGCTGCTCGGGCAGAACGTCAACTCGTACGGCCGCGACCTGCCGGAGCGCCCGACGTTCGCGGAGCTGCTGGCGGAGATCGACGCGGTCGAGGGGATCGAGCGGATCCGCTACACGAGCCCGCATCCGAAGGACATGCGCAAGGACGTCGTTCGCGCGCACGCGGAGCTGGCGAGCGTCTGCGAGCACATCCACCTGCCGCTGCAGTCGGGCTCGTCGCGGATCTTGAAGGCGATGCGCCGCACGTACGACCGCCGCCGCTACATGGAGCGCGTCGCGATGATCCGCGAGCACGTGCCCGACGTGGCGTTGAGCACGGACATCATCGTCGGCTTCCCGGGCGAGAGCGAGGAGGACTTCGCGCAGACGCTCGAAGTCGTCGAGGAGGTCTCCTACGACGCGGCGTTCACGTTCGTCTTCTCGCCGCGGCGCGGGACGGAGGCGGCGCTGCGCCAGGAGGAGGCGGTTGCGCACCCGGTCAAGGTCGAGCGCATGGAGCGCCTCGTCGAGGTCGTCCAGCGTCACGCGCGCGAGCGCGCGCAGCGCTTCGTCGGGCGCACGCTCGACGTGCTCGTCGAAGGCGTCTCGCGGACCGACTCCGAGCGCCTGCGCGGACGCACGCGGCACAACAAAGTCGTCAACTTCGCGGGGCTCGCGGCGCCGGGTGAGATCACACAGGTGCGGATCGACTCGGCGACGAGCCAGACGCTCGCGGGCGAGGAGCTGCTGCTCGCGCGCGTCGGCGCCGGCCGCAGCTAGGCGAAGGCCGGAACGGCGGAGCGGATCGGCGGCGGGTCCGACAGGCAGACCTGATCGCGGCCGTTGCGCTTGGCGCGGTAGAGCGCCTCGTCGGCTTCCTTGAAGACCTCGGCGTAGTCGAAGGTCTCACCCTGCTTCGAGGCGCCGACGCCGAAGCTCATCGTGACCGAGACGTTGCCGGCGACGCCGTGGCGCGCGACGCCGCCGCGCAGCTGCTCGGCGAGCGCCGCCGACTGCGCGAGGTCCGAGCCGGGGAGCAGCACGAGGAACTCCTCGCCGCCGAGGCGGTACGCGAGGTCGAATGCGCGCAGCTGCTTGCGCAGCAGGTAGGCGACCTCCTTGAGCACGACGTCGCCGACCGAGTGTCCGCGCGTGTCGTTGATCGTCTTGAAGTGGTCGAGGTCGCCGATGATGATGCCGATCGCCTCGCCGGTCACCTCCGATTGCTGCGCGAGCTCGACGACGCGCGTGCTGAGCGCCTTGCGGTTGAGCATGCCCGTGAGCTGGTCGATGACGGCGTCGCTGCGGTGCTGGATGTCCGAGCGCATCAGCGGCGTCGAGAGGACGGCGACGCAGAGCAGCAGCGCGAGCGGCGCGATCACGTAGACGGGGTCGTGGATCACGCGGTGCGCGTCGACGCCGAACGCGACGACGAGCAGGATCACGCAGTTGACGATCACGCCTGCGACGACGCCGCGCATCGGAAAGCGCGAGCTGAGCGTGATGACCGGGATCGCCAGCCAGGCGAGCGTCGGCTGGTCGGGGCCGCCGCTGAGCGCGACGGCGCCGCCGATCACGAGCCCGCTCGCGATCCACGCGCCGAACATCAACAGCTCGGGCTTCGCGACACGGGGCATCAGCAGGTCGGCGAGCCCGAAGAAGATCGCGGCGGGGACCAGGAACAGCGCCGGCCACCAGCCGAGCCACGGACCGGCGGCGATCAGCGCGACGGCGAGGATCGCGAGCGCGCGCTGCCTGACCGGCCTGACGCGCTCCTCCATGTCGAGCATCCGGTCGCGGTCGAACTCGTCGCGGCACAGCCACGAGTTTCCGGTCAGCCTTGGCTCTTGCGACTGCTTGCGTTCCCCCTGCATCAACCCTGTGCTCGACCAGCGTCTGGCGCGCGATGACGGTCCGCGGCGCGAGTGGACGAAAGTTCTGCGCCGCGCGCGGCGTCCAGGCCTCGACGCCGAGGATCACGCCGGCGAACGGCGCCGGCAGACGCTCGCATGGGGGAGCGCCTGCCGGGCCGATCTCGCGCGTCGCGTGCGGCGCGCCTACTGGGCCGTCGCGCCGGCGGGCGCCGCCGGGTAGCCGGCGCCGGACGCCGGCGGCCCCTGCGCGGCGGAGCCGCTCTGGCTCGAGCCCATGTTCGGGCAGGGTTTCTTACCCTGTTCGCCGGATTTCGGCGTCGTCTGCTTGCTCGTGCCGGTCGACGGCGTCGTGCTCGTCGTCGGCGTGCTCGTCGTCGGTGTGCTGGTCGTCGACGGAGTTGTCGACGTGCTTGCGCCTGTGCTCGTCGTCCCGGTCGAAGCCGACGCGCCGGCGATGCCGGCGGCGGCGCCGCCCGTCGCGAGCGCGCCGGCGACCATCGTCGCTCCGAGCAGTCTGGATATCGTCATCCGATCGACCTCCTTTGGTCGTTTAGTCGGTCGTCGATGCATCGTGCGCTGCGTCGCTAAGCGCGCTCGCACGGGTGCGTAGGGGTTGCGTAAGCGACGCCGAGGCAGCCGGGCGGTGCGTCTTTCGCGCGCCGTGGCACTTGTCGCCGCACGCTATGCGAACATATGTTCGTGCGCTGGAGCAACCTGACAATCGGCGAGGAGGAGCAGCGCCGCCTGCCGGGCTACCGCGACGAGGCCGTCGTGCGCCGCTTCGACGCTCCGGAGGCACTCGAGACGCGCTTCTACGAGGTCCGCGCGAAATCGATCCTCAATCGGGTGCCCGCGGCCTCACGGATGCCGTTTCGCTGGACCATCAATCCGTACCGCGGATGCACGCACGCATGCACCTTCTGTGTTCATGGAGATGTGCCGATCCTCATGTCTAGCGGGCGACACAAGCGGATGGCTGAGCTTGCTGTCGGCGACGAGGTCTACGGCACCGTTCGGAGGGGTGCGTATAGACGGTACGCCCGCACCCGAGTGCTCGATCGTTGGATAACGCTCAAGCGCGCGTATCGCATTGTGCTCGCCGATGGGACCGAGCTCATTGCCAGCGGCGATCATCGCTTCCTGACCGACCGCGGGTGGAAGCATGTGACGAACTCCCCGGCTCACGAGCGCGATCGAGGACACCTGACCGCTCGAAACCGGCTTGTCGGGACCGGGAGCTTCTCGGCACAACCGCTGGAGACAATCGATTATCGGCGCGGATACTTGTGCGGCATGATCCGAGGTGACGGGTGCTTTTGGTCGAGCGCCTACCAACGGCGTGATGGAAGCTTCGGCGAGACGCAAAGCTTCCGTCTGGCTCTCGCGGACTTCGAGGCGCTACGGCGCGCCCGTAGCTACCTCGCGGATGCGGGCGTGACCACCGGCGAGCGGCTGTTTCGGACCGCACACGATCGTTATCGCGAGATGCGGTGCATCGGTGCAAGCCGCGGTCCGGTCGTCGACACGATCAAGTCGCTCATCGAGTGGCCGATCCTCCCGAGCCTCGAATGGTGTCGCGGCTTTCTTGCAGGCATCTTCGACGCCGAGGGATCGAGGAGTGCGTTCGCAATGCGCATTGCCAATACAGACGCCACGATTCTCGCGTGGACGGAGGCTTGTGCGAGGCGGCTGGGTTTCACGGTCGTCTACGACCGTACGCGGAATGACAACGGTCTCGCATATCTACGCATCAAGGGCGGAGTTTCAGAGCATCTGCGCTTCTTCCATTTGACGGACCCGGCGATCAGCCGAAAGCGTTCAATTGAGGGACAGATGGTCAAGACCTTTGCGGATCTTCGCGTGGCCTTGGTCGAAGACATGAAGGAAGTCTTTCCTCTCTACGACATAACGACCGGCACCGGCGATTTCATCGCCAACGGAGTAGTCAGCCACAACTGCTTCGCCCGCCCGACGCACAAGTACCTCGACTTCGACGCCGGCCGCGACTTCGAGAAGGAGATCGTCGTCAAGGTCAACGCGCCGGAGGTTCTGCGCACCGAGCTGGCGCGTCCGTCGTGGAGGGGGGAGCACGTCGCGCTCGGGACGAACACCGACCCCTACCAGTGGGTCGAGGCCCGCTACGAGCTGATGGTCGGCATCTGGGAGGCGATGCGCGACGCGGCGAACCCGTGCTCGGTGCTGACGAAGTCGCCGCTGTTGCTGCGCGACCTGGAGCTGATGCTGGAAATCGCCGCGCGCACGAGCTTCAGCGCGTCGCTGTCGATCCCGACGCTCGAGGAGAAGGCGTGGCGGGCGACCGAGCCGCACACGCCGCACCCGCGCGCGCGGATCGAGGCGGTCGCCGAGCTCAACCGCGCCGGCATCCCGACCGGCGTGCTGATCGCGCCGCTGATGCCGGGCATCAACGATTCGCCGAAGCAGGTCGAGGAGCTGCTCGACCGCGTGACCGAGGCCGGCGCGACGCACATCGGCGGAATCGGCCTGCACCTGCGCGGCGACGTTCGCGGCGTGTTCATGGGCTGGCTGCGCGAGCAGCGCCCGGATCTCGTGCCGCGCTACGAGCAGCTCTACCGCCGTGGCGCGTACGCGCCGCGCGAGGAACGCGAACGCCTGTCGCGGCTCGTCAAGCGCAAGGGCACGCCGTCGGGCTTTCGCGCGAGCGCGCGTGGGACCGGGCACGTCGCGGCCCTGCGCGAGCCGGAGATCGACGCGGACGACGGCCTGAGCGTCGTGCCGCGCCAACGCCAGCGCCAGGCGACGCTTTTCTGAGAGCGCGTCGGCCCGCCGGCACGTTCAGCCCGCCGGCGCGCGCTACGCGGTTTGCGCGAGCGGGCCGGGCGTCAGCGCTTCTCGCGCTGCCCGACTTCCATCTGGCGCGTGATCTCCTCAGAGCCGAGGCGGCGCGCGAGGCCACCGGCGAGCTCGGGCGCGAGGTTCGCGAGGACGGTGCTCGCGCGCAGCGGCAGCGGCGCGACGTCGACCTCGCCGCGGTTGCGTTCGATCGCGCCGATCGTCGCCTTCGCGACGTCCTCGGGCGTGCGCGTGCCGACGCCGCGCGGCAGCTCGACGTCGGCTTCGGCGAACATGCCGGCGTCGCGAATGAAGCCGGGGAAGACGGCCGAGACGCCGACGCCGCTGTCGCGCAGCTCGGAGCGCAGCGCCGCGGCGAAGCCGCGCAGGCCGAACTTCGACGCGTTGTACAGCGACGTGCCGGCCGTCGCCGCCTTGCCCGACAGCGAGGACATGAAGACGATCTGCCCGCGCCCGCGCGCGACCATCTGCGGCGCGAGCGCGTGCGTCAGCACGATCGGCGCGCGCAGGTTGACGTCGAGCGCGCGGTCGATCTGCTCGATGCTGAACGAGTCGAGCGTGCCCGACGCCGGCAGCGCGGCGTTCGCGATCAGCACGTCGACGTCGCCGGCCTCGCGCACGAGCCGCTCGATCTCCGACGGCTCGGCGAGGTCGATCGCGAGCGCACGCGCGTCGAGCTGCCGCGCGAGCGGCTCGAGCACGTCGCTGCGGCGCCCGGTCAGCGTCAGCTTGCCGCCGCGCGCGGCGACGGCGCGCGCGATCGCCTGTCCGATCCCGCCCGTCGCTCCGGTCAGCAGCACGTTGGCCCCCGCGATCTGCACGTCGCAAGCCTATGCGACCCTGAGGCGCGATGTCCGCGCGCGCGCGCTCCCAACACGACACGAAGCCGGCGATCTTCGCGCTGTTCGGGCCGACGGGCATCGGCAAGACGCAGGTAGCCGTCGCGCTCGCCGAGCTGCTGCGCGCGCGCGGCGAGGACCCGGTAGCCGTCTCGGCCGACGCGCTGCAGGTCTACGCCGGCATCGAGGCGCTGACCGGCGCCGCGTCGGCGTGCGAGCGCGCGGCGCTCGAGCACCGGCTGCTGTCGTTCGTGCCGATCGAGCAGACGTTCAGCGCCGGCGAGTACGCGGGGCTCGCGCACACCGAGATCGACGCGCTGCTCGCCGCCGGGCGCCGCCCGATCGTCGTCGGCGGCACCGGCCTGTACCTGCGCGCGGCGCTCGCCGACCTGCGCCTTCGCCCGGCGCCGGCGCCCGGCGCGCGCGAGCGCTGGACGGCCGAGCTCGACCGCGCCGGCGCGCCGGCGCTGCACGCGCGCCTGGCGGAACGCGCGCCGTGGGCCGCGCGCGAGATCGATCCGAGCAACGCGCGGCGCATCGTGCGCGCGCTCGAGCTGCTCGACGCCGGCGAGCTGCAGCCGCCCGACGGCCCGTCGCAGCTGTGGAGCGAGGAGCTGCGTCACCCGACGCTGCTCGCCGGGCTGACGATCGAGCGCGAGGCGCTGTACGAGCGAATCGACGCGCGCGTCGAGCAGATCGTCGCCGCCGGCGCGCGCGAGGAGGTGCTGCGCGCGCACGCCGCCGGAGCCTCCGAGACGGCGCGCAAGGCGCTCGGCTTCGACGAGCTGCTCGCCGGCGACGTCGAGACGATGAAGCGCCGCACGCGCAACTACGCGCGCCGCCAGC
This sequence comes from uncultured Solirubrobacteraceae bacterium, assembly GCA_963802105.1. Classification (GTDB taxonomy): domain Bacteria; phylum Actinomycetota; class Thermoleophilia; order Solirubrobacterales; family Solirubrobacteraceae; genus Palsa-744. The sequence continues at coordinate 91,808 of CAWDHJ010000001.1, forward strand.
TCGCGTGGATGCGCAAGCTCGCCGGCGTCACGCCGATCGACGTCACCGGCCGCGCGAGCCGGCCGACGTCGCCGCCGAGATCTTAGACTCCGCCGCCCGATGAGATTCGAGAAGTGGCAGGCGCTCGGCAACGACTACCTGATCGTCGAGCGCGACGAGCTCGCCTTCGAGCTGACGCCCGCGCGCGTCAGGCGCCTGTGCGAGGCGCACTTCGGCGTGTTCGCCGACGGCGTGCTGCTGCTCTCGCCACCCGAGGACCCGGCGCACGTCGCCGACCTGCGCATCTTCAACCCCGACGGCTCGGAGGCCGAGCTGTCGGGCAACGGCGCGCGCGAGGCGATCCTCTACCTGCGCCGTCGCGGCTGGACCGACCGCGACGAGTTCTCGATCCACACGGCCGCCGGCACGATCGCGCCGCAGATCACCGGGCCGAGCACGTGTCGCGTCGACATGGGACGCGCGAGCCTCTCCTCCGCCGACTTCCCGGCCGGGCCGCCCGACGGTGCCGCCGAGCTGCGCATCGAGCGCACCGGCGCGAGCGACGCCCGCGAGCAGCCGCCGGCGTGGAGCGTGCAGCATGTCTCGATCGGCAACCCGCAGTGCGCGATCCGCGTAGCCGACGGCGACGCGCTGGACGAGCTGCAGCTATCAGTCATCGGCCCTCCAATCGAAGGCCATCCGGAGTTCCCGAAGCGTACGAACGTCTCCTGGTACGCCGAGATCGACGCCGGACCGCCGGCGCGCATCCGCGCGCGGATCTTCGAGCGCGGCGTCGGCGAGACGCTCTCCTCGGGCACCGGCGCGAGCGGCGCGGCCGTCGCCTACCTGCTCGCCGGCCTCGGCGGCCGTCAGCCCGCCCCGCCGGCCGAGACGACGAGCGTGCTCGTCGAGCTCGAAGGCGGCGAGCTGCAGGTCGACGTCGACCCGGACCTGCGCGTTCACCTGTCAGGGTGGGCGCTGCCCGTGTTCGCCGGAGAGCTCAGCGACGAGCTCGTCGAGGAGCTGCAGCGCCTGACGTGAGCGAGCACGCCGAAAACCGCAGCCAGATCGAACAAGGAGCCGGATGAGACCGAGCAAGCGCCTCGAGCGCATACCGCCGTACGCGTTCGCAGAGCTCGAGCGCAAGATCGCCGAGAAGCGCGCCGCCGGAGTCGACGTCATCAGCCTCGGCATCGGCGACCCCGACCGCCCGACGCCGCCGCTGATCGTCGAGGCGATGCAGGAGGCCGTCAGCGAGCCCGAGACGCACCAGTACCCGTCGAACCGCGGGCGCGAGGAGTTCCGCGCGGCCGTGCGCGACTTCTACGAGCGCCGCTTCGACGTCGTGCTCGACCCGGCGAGCGAGATCGTCCCGGCGATCGGCGCGAAGGAGGCGATCTTCAACCTCAACCTCGCGTTCCTCGACGCCGGCGACTACGCGCTCGCCGCCGACCCCGGCTATCCGGTGTACACGGCCGGCCCGTGGCTCGCCGGCGCCGAGCCCGTGCTGATCGCGCTCGAGCCCGAGCTCGGCTTCATCCCCGATCTCGGCCAGATCGACGACGACGTCGCGCGGCGCGCGAAGCTGATGTACCTCAACTACCCGAACAACCCGACCGGCGCGCTCGCGCCCGACGGCTTCTTCGAGCGCGTCGTCGAGTTCGCGCGCGCCTACGACATCCTCGTCGTGCACGACAACGCGTACTCGGAGATCGCGTTCGACGGCTACAAGCCGCCGTCGTTCCTGCAGACGCCCGGCGCGAAGGACGTCGGCATCGAGGTCTTCTCGCTCTCGAAGGGCTACAACATGACCGGCTGGCGCTGCGCCGTCGTAGTCGGAAACGCCGACGCGCTGCAGACCTACTGGCGGCTGAAGACGAACATCGACTCGGGGCTGTTCGACGCCGTGCAGCTCGCCGGCGTCGCCGCGCTCTCGCCCGACGCCGACGTCGAGGTCGCCTCGCTCGTCGAGCTCTACCGCCGCCGGCGCGATCTCGTCTGCGACGCGTTGCGCGAGATCGGCGTCGACGTGCGCCCGCCGCACGCGACGATCTACGTGTGGGCGCCGATCCCGGCCGGCTATGCGAGCTCGGCCGCGTACGCCGAGCACGTGCTCGAGCAGGCCGGCGTCGTCGTCACGCCCGGCGCCGTCTACGGCCCGGCCGGCGAGGGCTGGTTCCGCATCTCGCTGACGACGCCCGACGATCGCCTGCTCGAGGCCGTGCAGCGCCTCGGCGCGCTCGCGCAGTAGTCACGAGCATCCGCCGTCCGGCCTCTAGACTGGATCGCAGATGCAGAGAAGCCGCAACGGCCGCGTCACGCCGACGCCGGCCTCGCTCAACGGACAACGCTCGGGGGAGCAGGCGCCGCGCGCGCGCCAGCGCGCGTTCTGCATTGCGGCCTTGCCACACGGCGACGACCTCTCCGAGCTCGAGGAGCTGCTGCTGACGGCCGGCGTCGCCGTCGTCGGCGAGATGGTCCAGCAGCGCGAGCAGCCGCACCCGAACACGTACCTCGGCCCCGGCAAGGTCGTCGAGGCGAAGGCCGCCGCGCGCGCGGCCGACGCGAACGTGATCGCCTGTGACGACGAGCTGACCGCGCGCCAGGAGCGCAACCTCGAGGAGGCGCTCGGGCTGCCGGTCGTCGACCGCACGACGATCATCCTCGACATCTTCGCCTCGCACGCCGGCAGCGCCGAGGGCAAGCTGCAGGTCGAGCTCGCGCAGCTCGAGTACAACCTCGCGCGCATGCGCGGCTTGTGGACGCACCTCGAGCGCCTCGGCGGCGGCATCGGCACGCGAGGTCCCGGCGAGACTCAGATCGAGACCGACCGCCGCCTCGCGCGCGATCGCATCTCCGCGCTGCGCCGGCGCCTCGAGCACGTCAAGAGCACGCGCGCCGTGCAGCGCGCCGAGCGCGAGCGCGCCGCGCTGCCGACGATCGCGCTCGTCGGCTACACGAACGCCGGCAAGTCGACGCTGCTCAACGCGATGACCGGCGCCGACGTCGGCGTGCGCGACCGCCTGTTCCATACGCTCGACCCGACGACGCGCACGATGCGTCTCGACGGGCGCGCGCACCTGCTGACCGACACCGTCGGCTTCATCTCGAAGCTCCCGCACCAGCTCGTCGACGCCTTCGCGGCGACGCTCGAGGAGACGAGCCGCGCCGACCTGCTCGCGCACGTGCTCGACGCCTCCGCGCCCGACGAGCAGATCGAAGCGATGCGCCAGTCCGTCGAGGAGACTTTGGATGAGATCGACGCCGACGACCGCCCGCGCGTGCTCGTGCTCAACAAGGTCGACCTGCTCGACGCGGAGCAGCGCGAGGAGCTGCGCCTGCGCCATCCCGACGCCGTGCTCGTCAGCGGCGTCACCGGCGAAGGACTCGACGCCTTCGGCGAGCGCATCGTCGCCGAGCTCGCGCACACGCTGCGCCGCGTCGAGCTGCTCGTGCCCTACGCCGACGGCGGCAGCCTCGCCGAGCTGCACGAGCTCGCCGGCGACGTCGAGCGCGAGGACACCGCCGACGGCGTCCGCGTGCGCGCGCTCATTCCCGAGCGCATCGCGCGTCGCTTCGAGCGCTTCGCCGTCGCGTCGCACGTGCGCGCCGTCGCTTCGTAGACGCCCTGACCTCCTGACGGAGGAGGGTCGAGCGGATCAAGGACGCAGGGAGCGTGGCGTGCTGGCCGAAACGGGGATGCGAGCGGAGCGAGCGTCTCCCGGATTCGGTACGCGAGCGACCGAGGACGCCGAGACGCGAAGTGCCATCGTCCGTCAGCGCTCGTCGCCGCTGCCCGACAGCACACCTCGCTCCATCCGCGAGGCGAGCTTGTCGAGGTTGTCCTGCGCGATCTGCTCGAGCTCGAGGTCGAGCTCGGTCGCGAGCTGCGCGACGTACCAGAGCACGTCGCCTAGCTCCTTCGACATCGCCTCGCGGCGCTCCGGCGTCACCTCGCCGCGATCGTCGCGGATCACCTTCTTCGCGTGGTCGGCGAACTCGCCGGCCTCGCCGGCGAGGCCGAGCGCCGGGTACGTCAGCGCCTCCGTGCGCGGGTAGTGCGCCGTGCTGCGCGACTGGCGCTGGTAGTCGGACAGCTCCATGGCGCGATCCTACGGGCGGGCTGCGTTGCCGTTCGCGCGTCAATCGTCGAGTTTGCGGCAAACCGCAATCAGCGGGCACGCTCGACCGACGGATCGACCATCGTCACGCCCGCAGCGTCGAAATCGCGTCGGTTGAGGGTCGCGACCGCGAGATCGCGCGCGAGCGCGGTCGCTGCGATGAAGCTGTCCTTGACCGGCATCGCGCGCCCCTCCGCACGAAGTCTCGCGAGCAGCTCGGCCCAGCACAGACCCGTCGAGGCGTCCCACGCGATGCACTGAAGCCTCTGCACGCCCTCCGCGAACCAGCGCTCGAGCCGACTTCGGCGGCGACCGCGCGGGAGCAGCAGGATGCCAAAACGGATCTCGCCGAGAATCACCGGGTCGACGGCGAGCTCGGACTCGTTTCGCGCGAGCCAATCGACAACACGCTGGTCAGGAGCGGGCTTGGTCGCCTCAGAGAGGACGTTCGCGTCGACGAGATAGTGCGCCAAGGCGAACCAGCTAAAGCGAGTCCGTCGACTCCGACTCGATCTCTACGAACCAGCCGTCATCTGGGCACGACCGCAGCCATTCGACCAAGCCACTGTTCGGCGGCGGCGTCAGCCGCGTGAGCCTGTACTGATCAGGACCAACGCGATCGACCTCGAACTCCTCGCCCGCCTGGATGTCATCCGCGGCACGAAGCTCCGCCGGGAGGACGATCTGGCCCTTTGTCGAGATGGTCGTGCGCATAAACGTAAGATAACATCTTACAATGGCTAGACCCCGGCCGCCTGGCGCGCGCCGAGGTGCGCCGCGCGCTCGAGCTCGTCGTCGAGCGGCGCGAGCTCAGCGACGTCGACGCCCAGCGCGCGCGCGATCAGCCAGTCGGCGAACCAAGCGTTCTTCGGCAGCAGCGGCCCGTGCAGGTACGTGCCGATCGTGTTGCCGCTGCGCGCGCCCTCGAAGCCGCTGCGCCCGTCGTTGCCGTTGCCGCGCCGCACGCGCCCGAGCGGCGCTTGCCCGGCGCCGAGCGACGTGCGCCCGCCGTGGTTCTCGAAGCCCGCGAGCACGCGCGCCGCGCCGTCGCCGTCCGCACGGCCGTCTGTGCCCCCGTCGCCGTCGAGCCGCACCTCGATCGCGACGTTGCCGATCAGCCGCGGGCCGTCCTCGCGCACCGTCTCGACGTCGAGCAGGCCGACGCCGTCGATCCGCTCGACGCCGAGCGCGTAGGAGCGCCCGAGCAGCTGATAGCCGCCGCACACGCCGAGCACGACCGCCTCGCGCGCGGCCGCCGCGTGCAGCGCCTCGCGCTTTCGCTCGAGCAGGTCCGCGGCGCACAGGCGCTGGTCGCGATCCTGGCCGCCGCCGATGTAGAAGAGGTCGTGCGCGTCGGCGTCGAGCGGCTCGCCGAGCCCGCTCGCGGACAGCTCGAAGCCGATCGCGCGCCAGCGGCAGCGGCGCTCGAGCACGAGCAGGTTGCCGCGGTCGGCGTAGATGTTCATCAGGTCCGGGTACAGCGCGCAGACGCGCAGCGTCAGCTCAGGCACGGAGCACCACGATCGTCCCGCCGACGTGCTCGTCGGTCGCCGCGATCTCGATGCGCGGCTCGGCGCGCAGGCCGGCCGCGCGACCGTCGCGCTCGAGGCGCGACGCGCCGAGGCGATCGAGCGCGATCGCGTCGCGTTCGCGCAGCAGCTCCTCGGGCGGCGGCCCCGCGCCCTCGCCGGCGACGCGACCGGCGCCGTCGGCGCCGCCAACGCGCAGCACGCTGCGTTCGCGTTCGATCGTCACGGTCGTGCGCGACTCGGCGAGGCGGATCGCGCGGCTGACGTATTCGAGCTCGCCGACGCGAGCGCGCTCGGGCGCCGGCCCGATGCGCCCGTCGCGGCAGTCGAACGGCTCGAGCTCGCCGAGGATCGCGCACGCGACGAGCGCGCCCGCGCGAACGTGCTCGCGCGAACGGCGCAGGAACGCGACACGCCCGTCGGCTCCTTCGAGCAGCTGGATCGTCTGCATCGGCATGACGCACAGCGCGTGGTCGCGCCTGTCGAGCGTCAACGTCCGTGCGTCGGCGGCCTGCGTCGCGACCGCGAGGCGCTCGGCGCGCGCGGCGAGCGCCGCGAGCAGCTGCGCGTCGCGATCGACGGCCGTCACCGTGTGCCCGGCGCGCGCGAGCGCGAGCGTCACGCGGCCGGTGCCGGCGCCGACGTCGAGGATCGGCCCGTCCGCGCGCTCGGCGAGCGCGAGCCACAGCGGCAGGTCGACGCGGTAGCGGCCGCACTCGAGGTCGTGCCAGGCGACGGCGTGCGGCGGCGCCTGCGGCGGCGCGATCGCCTGCGTGCCTGTCGCGGCGACGCTCACGTCCACGACCCGCTCAGCTCGCCGCGCGCGACGAGCAGCTCGCGCAGCGCGAGCATCGCCGTGTACGTCGGCAGCGCGTACAGCGGCGCGCGCTGCTCGGCGCGGTCGGCCGCCGCACTCTCGAGCGCGCGCGCGAGGTCGGGCTCGACGCGGATCCGCGCGACGTCGACGCCGGCGTACTTGAGCCGCGTCGCGAGATCGGCCGCGCGCGTGCCGCTGCACGTGAAGCGCCGCACGCGTCCGGCGAGCAGCTCGAAGTCGGCGTCCCAGATCCACGAGACGTCGCGGCCGTCGGCGATGCGATCGTTGAGCACGCCGAGCACGTCGTGCTCGCCCGGCTCGAGCGCGAGCGTGCGCAGGACCTCGTTCGCGCCAGCCGGGTTCTTGACGAGCAGGATCCGCAGCTCGCGGCCGGGGGAGAGCGCGACGCTCTCGGCGCGCCCGAACGCGGCCTTCGTGCCGTTGAGCCCGGCGAGGATGTGCTCGAACGGGACGTCGAGCGCCGTCGCGAGCGCGGCGGCGGCGAGCGCGTTGTAGACGTTGTAGAGGCCGGGCAGCGCGAGCGAGACCTCGTGCTCGCCGGCGGGCGTGCGCAGCGTGAAGCGCGCCGCGCGGACGCCTTCGAGCGAGACGGCGCTCGCGCTGACGGCCGGCGTCGGGCGCCGCTGGCCGCAGCTCGGGCAGTGGTAGTGGCCGAGGTGGCCGAGGTAGATCGCGTCGAACACGTACGGCGCGCCGCAGCGGCGGCAGTGCTTCGCGTCGGCCGCGTGCGCCATGCCGGCGAGCGCGAGCGAGTCGTCCTCGACGCCGAAGTACAGCGCGCCGGCGCGCTTGCGACCGATGTCGGCGATCAGCGGGTCGTCGGCGTTGAGCACGAGCGCGTGCGCGTGCAGGTCGCCCGCCCAGCGGTCGGCGATCGTCTCGAGCTCGCCGTAGCGGTCGAGCTGGTCGCGGAACAGGTTGCCGAGCAGGATCGCGCGCGGGCGCAGCTGCGCGGCGACGGCGCCGAGCCACAGCTCGTCGACCTCGAACAGCCCGAGCTCGCCGCCGATCGCGCCGCGCGGGCGCGCCGCGGCGAGCAGCGCCGTCGCGATCCCGCCGGCCATGTTCGCGCCCTCGGCGTTGTGCACGAGCGGGATGCCGGCACGCGCGAAGATCGCGGCCGCCATCGCGGCGGTCGTCGTCTTGCCGTTCGTCGCCGAGACGAGCGCGCTGCCGCGCTGCAGGCGCGCGCCGAGCGCGCCGATCGCGTTGCGGTCGAGCCCGATCAGCACGCGGCCGGGCGCGCTCGTCGCGCCGCCGCCGCGCAGGCGCGAGAGCGAGGCGACGGCGCGCGCGAGCGCGAGCTTCGCAGCGAGCGCGCTCGCCATCAGACCGTCCCGGCGCCGGCGGCCGCGGGCGCGGCGAACGCCGAGTCCGGCGGCTCCTGCGCGGGGACGAGCACGGCGATCGCGCCCGGCGCCGCGCGGACGCGCAGCGGCAGCTCGCCGATCGGATCGCCGTCGGCGTACATCGTGAACGGGCGGTCGGCGGCGATCGCGACCTCGCGCGCGCGCAGCACGTGCACGCACGGCTCGCGCACGTGCGCGCCGCTGAACACGCGCGGCAGGATCTTCGTCAGGAACGCGAGCTTGCCGACGTTCTCGAGCACGACGACCTCGAGCAGCCCGTCGTCGAGCATCGCGCCGGGCGCCGCGCGCATGCCGCCGCCGTACGTCTTCGAGTTGGCCGCGCCGACGGTGTACGCGGTGAAGCTACGCCGCTCGCCCGGCGGGTCGAGCTCGACCTCGAAGCGCGCCGGACGCCAGGCGAGCAGCGCGCGCAGCGCGCCGTACGCGTAGACGAGGTTGCCGAGCGACGACGGCGCTTCGTTGGCGATTCGGTTCGCGTCGCTGTCGAAGCCGACCGACGCGATGCCGACGAACGCCCGCGCCGTCGCGTCCTCGCCGATCACCTCGCCGAGGTCCATCGCGCGCGGGACGCCGTGCGCGATCGTCGCGCACGCGGGCGCGAGCTCCTGCGAGATCCCGAGCACGCGCGCGAGGTCGTTGCCGCGCCCGCCGGGCAGCACGCCGAGCACGGCGCCGGGCACGTCGCGCAGCGCGTCGGCGACCGCGCCGATCGCGCCGTCGCCGCTCAGCACGACGACCGTCTCGCCGGCGCGCGCGGCCGCGACGGCGACCTCGCGCGCGTGCGCGAGGTCGCGCGTGTCGACACGGCGCACGCTCAGGCCGTGACGGCACAGCTCGTCGACGGCGCGCGGCGCCAGGCGACCGGCCTTGCCGCCGCCGGCGGCGGGGTTGACGATCAGGCAGACGCGCGCCGGCGGCGTCGACTCGGTCGACTCAGAGGACACCGCGCAAGCGTAGTGCGCGCTCAGCCGGCGGCGGCTTTCGCCGCGCGATCTCGCCGGCGACGTCCGATCGCGGCGACGATCGCGAGCGCGGCGACGACGACGAACAGCCCGAGCAGGATCGCCGGCGCGAGCCCGACGCCGCCGAACGCGAGGCCGACGAGCTCGACGATGCCGGTGCCGATCGCGAGCAGCACGACGATCAAGGCGATGATCAGGAGGATCCCGCGGATCCGCGCAAGGATGCCGGCCGAGGCGGGCGGGATCAGCAGCCCCATCGCGCGCAGCGCGAGCATCTGACGGCCGGTCGGCGGGGTCTGGCCGAGCCGCTCGACGGCGTTCTTGAGGTCGCCGGCGCGGCGTTCGGCGAGCGCGAGCGACGCGTCGGCCATCCGCCGCAGCTGCATCCGCTCCTGCGGCCTCGCGGCGGCGATCGCGCGCTGGAAGTAGCTGCGCGCGGCCTCGGCGTCGAAGCGCTCGGAGGCGCGCGCGCCGAGGATCGCGAGCGCGGCGCTCTTGTATTTCGTCTCGGCCTCGAGCTCCTCGTCGGTGCGCTGCTCGAGCGCCTGGATCGCCTCGAGGCCACCGCGCTGTTCGATCCGGATCTGTCGCTGCTTGGGGGGCATCGGCCGTCATTCTACGGTGTGCGCCGCCATCGGTATGCTCGCCGCATGGAGGGGACCCGACCGATCTCCCGCCGGCGAGACGTGCGCCGCGCGTGCGTCGGCGCGCTGCTCGCGCTCGTGCTCGCGAGCGTGCTCGCGCCGGTCGCGCTCGCGGCGGCCGGCGCGGCGAGCGGGGGTTCCGGCGCGACGAGCTCGGGCGGCTCCTCGAGCAGCTCGGCCGGCAGCGGCAACGCGTTCAACGAACTGAGCGGCGGCGGCGGCTCGCAGGGCGAAGAATCGACGCAGACGCAGAAAACGGAAACGACGGGCACGACGACGACGACTGCGTCGAACTCGAAAAAAACGATCATCGTCGTGATCGGCGCGGCGCTCGTGCTGCTGATCGCCGTCGCGACGGTGATCGTCCGCGACGCGCGCCGCGTCGCGCCGGCCGGCGACGTGCAGCTCGACGAAGCGCGCGCCGCGCGCGATACGGCGGCGACGATGCGCAAGCGGCGCGCGAAAGCGAAGGCCGCGCGCCAGCAGCGCAAGCGAAACCGCTAGCGACTCAGTGCGAGACGCGCACGCGACGCGGCATGCGCGAGGCGCCGCGCACGCGGCGCGGCGAGGGGGGAGGCGGCGCGCCGTGCGGGCCACGGCGGCGCGGACGGGAGGGGAGCGGGCGGCGGGGCCGCGGATCGAGCGGGCCGGCGGGCAGCGCGCGCGAGCCGCCGTCGTCGTCGCTCTGGCTCGGCGGCTCGTTGACGTTCATCGCGGCGTCGTTGCGGAACGGCATCCACAGCATCAGCGCAGCGATGGGGAGCTTGATCAACCCGAGCAGCACGATCAGCAACCACAACGGCATCTTGGCGACGATGCTACTACTGCCGCGTGCATCCGGAGCGCACGAACGAAGCAGCGCTGGCGAAGCTGTCGGCGTCGGTCACGCGCTGCCGGCGCTGCCCGCGCCTGGTCGCCTGGCGCGAGCAGGTCGCGCGCGAGCGCCGCGCGGCGTTCGCCGCCGAGCGCTACTGGGGACGGCCGCTGCCGGCGTTCGGCGATCCGCAGGCGCGCGTGCTGCTGCTCGGCCTCGCGCCGGCCGCGCACGGCGGCAACCGCACGGGGCGGATCTTCACGGGCGACCGCTCGGGCGACTTCCTGTTCGCGGCGCTGCACCGCTGCGGCTTCGCCAACCAGCCGGAGTCGATCGCGCGCGGGGACGGCCTGCGCCTGAGCGGAGCGTGGATCACGGCGGCCGTCCGCTGCGCGCCGCCGGCCAACCGCCCGACGCCGGCCGAGCGCGACAACTGCTTGCCGTGGACGGTGCGCGAGCTCGAGCTGCTCGCCGACGTGCGCGTCGTGCTGTGCCTCGGCGCGTTCGCGTGGGACGCGGCGCTCGCGCTGCTGCGCGCGCGCGGCGAGCGCACGGCCGGCGGCGCGCCGCTCGCCGAGCTGCGCCCGCGCCCGCGCTTCGCGCACGCCGCCGAGCTCGCGCTCGAGCGCTACACGATGCTCGGCTGTTTCCATCCGAGCCAGCAGAACACGTTCACCGGGAAGCTGACGCCGCCGATGATCGACGCCGTGCTGCTGCGAGCGCGCGAGCTCGCGGGGCTGCCGGAGGCGTGAGCCGCGGCCGGGCGCATGGGGCGCGACGAGCGCTCAGGAGGCGGCGGCGGCGGGGGCCTGCGCGCGGTTGCGCGCGGCGCGGACGCTCGCGGTGAGCGTGTCGAGGTCGTAGGCGCCCTGGTGGCGGCGGCCGTTGATGAAGAACGTCGGCGTGCCGGAGACGCCGCTGGCGTCGGCGCTCGCGACGTCCTCGGCGACGCGCGGCGCGTGCTCGTGGCGACGGACCTCCGACCAGAAGCGCTCGACGTCGAGCCCGAGGTCGTGCGCGACCCTGCTGATGTCCTGCGGCGTCAGCGCGTCCTGATGGGCGAGCAACGCGTCGTACATCTCCCAGAACTTGCCCTGCGCGGCGGCCGCCTCGACGGCCTCGGCGGCGAGCTGCGCGCTGGAGTGCACGTCGTTGAGCGGCAGGTGGCGCCAGACGTAGCGGACGTCGTCGCCGAACGACGCGAGCAGATCGCGCAGGACGGGCTCGGCCTGGCCGCAGTAGGGGCACTCGAAGTCGCCGTACTCGACGAGCGTGACGGGCGCGTCGTCGGGGCCGCGGACGTGGTCGCGCTCGGGGTCGACGTCGTCGGCGAGGTCGATCAGGTCCTCGGCGGTGCCGCTGATCTGGCGCGCGCGGACGTTGCTCGGCAGGCGCCGCACGAACGAGATGACGGCCCACGCGACGAGCGGCGCGACGATCGCCGAGCCGAGCACGCCGAGCTTGGCCTCGGCGAGGTGCTCGCCGCTGAACGCGAGCCCGGAGATCAGCAGCGAGACGGTGAAGCCGATGCCGGCGACGGCGCCGGCGCCGAACAGCAGCGGCCAGCTGATCGGCGGGCGCGGGCCGTGCAGCGACGGGCGCGAGGCGAGCCACGAGGCGCCGACGATGCCGACGGGCTTGCCGACGACGTAGCCGACGACGATGCCGAGCGTGATCGGCGAGGTGATCGCGTCGCCGAGCAGCGAGCCAGTCACGTGGATGCCGGCGTTGGCGAGCGCGAACAGCGGCACGACGACGTAGCTCGTCCACGGGTGCAGCTCGTACTGCAGTCGTTCGTTGAGCGAGATCGCCGAGAGCACGCCGAGCTGCGCCGAGCGCGCGAGCTCGGGCGTCGGCTGCTCACGAAACGAGCGCGTCAGCTCGGTCGCGCGCTCGAGGTCTTCGCGGGAGGGAGGGAAGGCGCTCGTGACGAGCCCGGCGGCGAGGCCGGCGATGACGGGGTCGATGCCGGACTTGAACATCGCGACCCACAGGGCGATGCCGATGACGACGGCCAGCTCGCGGCGCGCGGCGGGCACGAAGCGCAGCAGCACGAGCGCGACGAACAGGCCGATCGCGACGAGCAGCGCCGGCCAGGAGACGTGCTTGGTGTACGCCGTCGCGATGACGACGAGCGCGCCGAGGTCGTCGACGACGGCGAGCGTCAGCAGGAACACGCGCATGCGCGTGGCGGCGCGCGGAGTCAGCAGCGCGAGCGCGCCGAGCGCGAACGCGGTGTCGGTCGACATCGCCGCGCCCCAGCCGTGCGCGCCGCTGCGCCCGGCGTTGAACAGCAGGTAGATCGCGACGGGCACGGCCATGCCGCCGATCGCGGCCATCACGGGGATCGCGACGCGCCGGCGCTCGCGCAGCTCGCCGAGGTCGAACTCGCGCTTGGCCTCGAGGCCGACGACGAGGAAGAAGAACGTCATCAGCCCCTCGTTGACCCAGTGGCGCAGGTCGGTCGAGATCGAGCTGTCGCCGAGGTGGATCGAGAGCTTCGTCGTCCAGACCGACTCGTAGGAGCTCGACCAGGGCGAGTTCGACCAGGCGAGCGCGACGAGCGTCGCGGCGAGCAGCGCGACGGCGCTGCCGGTCTCGGTCGAGAGGAAGTCGCGCACGGGCGCGGCGAGGTTGCGCGCCCAGGCGGACCTGCCGCTGAACGTCGTCGTTGCCTGCGCGCTCGCCATCTCGCGGGCGATTATCGCGAGCTTTCGCGCGCCGCTCGGCGCGGGTCGCTCAGCTGCCGGCCTGAGTGCCCTGCGCGGCGCGCGAGGCGAGCGGATCGTGCCCTCCGGGGCCGCGCAGCAGGCGCGCGAGGGCGACGGCGAACAGCGCGCCGGCGAGCGGCCCGGCGAGGTAGACCCAGAGGTGGGAGAAGTCGCCGAGCACGACGTCGGGGGCGAACGAGCGGGCGGGGTTCATCGAGGCGCCGGAGATCGGGCTCGACCAGAGGCCGGCGAGGACGATGTAGGCGGCGACGCCGAACGCCGAGATCGGCCCGAGGTTCTGCGCGCGCGAGGCGGTGCCGAGGATCGTCGAGACGAGCCCGGCGGTGAGCACGAGCTCCATGAGCATCGCCTGCAGGTCGTCGATTCCGCGACCGGGCACGGTCGCGCCGAGCGAGCCGGCGCGGCCGAACATCGCGAGCAGGAACAGCACGGCGAGCATCGCGCCGAGCAGCTGCGCGAGCACGTAGCCGGGCACGCGCCACCACGGGAAGTCGCGGCGTAGCGCGAACGCGATGCTGACGACGGGGTTCAGGTGCGCGCCGGAGATCGCGCCGAGCGCGAGGATGACGGCGAGCACGGTGAGGCCGGGCGCGGCGACGGCCGCGGTGCGGCCGATCGCGACGTGGCTGGCGGCGCTGACGACGCCGGCGCCGGCGCCGGCGAGGACGAGCAGGAAGGTGCCGAGCGTCTCGGACAGCAGGCGGCGCCCTTCGAACGCGGGGTCGTCGAAGCGCCCGACCCACCACGTCTCGCGATCCTGATGAGCGGTCGGCATCCGCTCGAGCGAGGCCTCGACGCCGCGAACGGCGCCGCCGGTCGGCTCGCGGCCGCCGCTCACGTGAACCAGAGAAGCCTGCCGGGCACGCGCGTGTCCTCGTCGACGCGGTAGGCGGCCGACGCGCGGTGGTAGCCGTCGGCGAACGTCAGCCGGTCGGTGATGCCGCTGACGAGCAGCACGGGCGAGATCGCGAGCCCGTCCTTGACCTTCGCGAGCTTCTCGGCGACCTCGACGCTCTGCTTCGGGCGCAGCGGCGGCAGCGCGGCGGCGCGCAGCAGGTCCTTCGCGGCCCAGTCGCCGAGCGGCGCCGTGCGCAGCCTGGCGATCGTGCTGTCGAGCGCGCTCGGCGCGAGCAGCAGGCTGAGGTAGCTGTGCGCGGCGAGGTAGTCCTTCTCTTCGGGCTCGGCGAGCCACTTGACGTGCGAGGGCTTGGTCATCGGGCGAGTCTACGCCTGCGGCGGTTCGGCGTGCTGGCGTATAACAGTTGGATGCGGCTTGCGAACGCGGCGCACGAAGCGCACTCGTGGCTGATCGCGAAGATCGTGCCGGACTTCGAGCTGCTCGACGTCTGGCGGCTGCCGGCGAAGGGGGAGCGCGAGGAGTTCGGCGAGCTCGTCGAGCTCGTGACGTCGATGAACCCGCAACGGAGCGCGTCGCGAGCGGCGCGCGCGCTGTTCGCGCTGCGGTTTCGCATGGGCGCGCTGCTCGGCTGGGACGACGAGGCCAAGCGGCTGCCGATCCCGGGCTGCGTCGAGACGACGTTGAGCGATCGCGTTCCGGTCGAGCTGCGCGACACGACGACACCGCCGATCGCGGTCAGCGCGGCGACGTTCGTGCCGATCTACCGGACCGATGAGGAGTGGGCGGCGGAGATCTCGAACGGCACGGTGCACGCGGTGCTGCAGCTCGGTTGGGTCGCCGGGCACGACGGCGTCTACGAGGGGCAGATGGCGGTTTATGTAAAGCCGCGGGGGAGGCTCGGCAAGGCGTACATGGCGCTGATCGCGCCGTTTCGGCACCTGATCGTCTATCCGGCGATGATGCGTCAGATCGGACGCGCGTGGGCGTCGAGACCGGGCGTGAGCTTCGGAGATCGATGATCGACGCCGGCGAGCACGCGCTGATCGTGCTCTACGACGGCGAATGCGGGTTCTGCAAGGTGATCCTCGCGGTGCTGCTCAGTTGGGATCGCGCGAGACGCCTCGAGCCTGTGCCGATCGAGAGCGCGCGCGGCGAGCGGCTGCTCGCGGAGGTCGCGCCCGGAGATCGCCTCGCGTCATGGCATCTCGTCGACGGCGCGTGCGCGGTGCACTCGGGCGGCGCTGGCATTCCGATCGTCCTGGCGGCGCTGCCGGGCGGCGCACCGCTCGCCGCCACGGCGGCGCGGTTTCCGCGTACGACTTCGCGCGCGTACTGCTGGGTGGCGAGCCGTCGCGCGCAGCTCGGTCGATTCCTCGGCGGCCGAGCGCGTGCCTGGGCTTCACGTGTCGTCGACGAGCGCGAGCGGTGAAAACGCCGACGCTACCGCGGATTAATCAACCGAGTGCAACTCACTAGTAAATGTTCGCATCCGGCTAAGTTGAGTAAAGCTGTATCTTCCTCTCCGGCCGTTTGCGGGATTTATATGTGAAGTGATTTCGAGGCGCCTTTCCCGGCCTTCTCGTCGTTAATTGCACCTCCGAGCCGAAGAACACAGTGGGAGACACGCGTTGCCCGTCCTGCGGGTGGTCGACATAATTCGGATGTAGCGCTGCAGCGAGGGGGTCTTCCTATGTTGAGTCCCATCGCTCTGGCAAAGATCGGCGTGGGGAAGGGGTGAGGCAGAGGGCAGGGTGGAGTTCTGCGGGTTTTTTGCGTGCTCTTGGCGCCGTCGCCTGCGAATGGAGCCCCACATTCTCTTTGCGCGAGGGTCGTTATGAGCGCTTCACGCTCAGATGAGGACGGCGCGTTTCCCCGGTGGGTGCATCGGCTTGCGCCGTACCGTCCCTTTGAGCTACAGCGCCGCGATCGCCGCCTCGGCGCTGTCGTTCGGCAGCTGATCCTCGCGGCCGCCCACGCGCAGGGCGGCGGGTTCGCCTCATGCGTTGACTGTCAGACACTGTGCCGCGGCCTGTGGGGCCTCGAAATCGAGCGGGAGGAGATCAGGGCGGCGATCGAGCAGTTGCTGCTCGACGGCGACGTCATCCGCGAGGAGAGCGGCATCGTCCTCAGCGAGGCGTGCAGCGAGGAGCTCGCCGGGCGTGTGCGCTCGTTCAACGAAGTCGAGGCGGCGGCCTTCACCGAGTGGACTGAGGCGATCAGCGAGGCGGTTCCGCTGTTGAGCGAGGAGGACCTCAACGAGCTGAGCGCCGACCTCGTGGTCTGGCTGAACCAGATCATCGTGCAGTACGGGATCACCGCGAGCGTGCTGCTCTATCCCGAGCGAGAGCACTTCAAGCGCCGCCTGGCGGAAGTCCGCTCGGCCGGTTTCGAGGAGCTGCCCGAGCGCTCGCGGACGGTGATGATGGTTCGTCCCGCCGCGTTGCGGACCTTCGTCGAGCACATGAGCGAGATGCAGCGCCGCTACTTCGACAACATGCTGATCACGGCACATCTGATGTCGATCTTCACGCTCGACCCCCAGGCGCTTGAGAGCGTGCGCGTGCTGACCTGCGGACAGCGGCTCTACATCGACTCGAATGTCGTCTATTCGATTCTGCAGCTGGACGGCATGCGCGAGTACTACGTAACCAGTCGCATCCTCGACCTCTCTCAGAAACTCGGCTATGAGGTCTGTGTGACGCCGTGGACCGTGGCCGAGACCCAACGCAGCATCCGCACGGCGCGCGATCGGCTGCTGCGCGTGGGACCGTCTCCGCAATCGGTCTCGGGGCTGGCGCCGAGCGATCCCGACCACGGCTCCTACGAGAAGCTCAAGCGGGTCGTGCGTAAACTGGAGCGCGACCGGGGCATCAGCCCGCATGATTTCTTCGCGCTTCACGAGCAGGTCGAGCCACTGCTCTCAGAGCAAGGCATCGTGGTGGTCGATGAGGGTTGTGAGCTGATCGACAGCGAGGAGGGAGCCTTCGATGAGGAGATCTCGGCATTCGAGCGTGTCCGCAGGGGCGAGGAAAAGCCCCGACCGCTGCAGGAGCATGACGTCAAGCACCGCCTGCTGATCAGGCATCTGCGCGGCGATCGAGAGCGGCGCTTCTCGAACGCCCACTGCCTGCTGCTGACCGACGATCAGGCGCTCGCGCTTTACGCGAAGACGGGCATGGACGAGGGCCAGAGTGTGCCCTTCGCGGTGACGGTGACCGAATGGGGGCACATCGTCCGCTCGCTTTATCCGCGCACGGAGGACTACGAGCGCACGATCGAAGAGATCGGCGGCACACCGGCCCTGCGCAGCGCCGAGCTCGTCAGCCAGGAAGAGGTGATCGACGCGATCAAGCGCGTCAACACGCACGAGCACTACTCCCAGGCAATCGGCACTCGCGTGCTTCTTGACAGCGCCTTCGCCGATGCGCGCGATAGCCAAGATGAGGCAGTAGCGGCCGACCAAGGGACTGTCGAGGACGAACCACGCGAGAGCGCGCTTGAGACCCGCGTCATCTTCGAGCTGCTCGAGCAATTGAACGGCATGCAGCAGGAGCGGACGCGCGAGCGCGCTGAGTATCGCTCGAGGGTCCTGGCTGAGCGCCGGGCACGCCTGGAACTCGAGCAGCGGCTAAAACGCAAGAGCCGAGAGGTGGCAGAGCAGGCCGAAGGCGGCCTCGAGGAGCGCGGGAACGACTCGGAGGTTGAGTTCGCCTACGCAACGCGCCTGCTGCACCTGGAACACATCCTGCGCGCGCTGATCGCCTCGTTGATCGCGCTCGCGGGGCTGGCCGTGCTCGTCGTGCCGCTCGGCTCGGGCTGGATCACGTCAGGATGGCCGCTGATCGCGGATGTCCTTGCCGGCGGGGCGCTACTCACCGGCGCACTGAGCGCCTGGCTTGGTTGGGGTTGGAGGCGCGTGGGCCAGTTCGTGACGCTTGCTGGTCTGCTACTCGGCCTCGTCGCCTCCTTGCATACGCTGACCCCCGAAGACCCGAGCTCCAAGACCGGCGCGAGAGAGAAGGCGCAAGCCCAAGCCGGGGTCTCGGCGACACCTGCCGCGAAGCGTCCTTCGACGAAGTCCTCGAGCGCGGCGCAGCCGCGAGGCCGCGCCCCACGTCCACGTCAGTAGACATAACATGCATTATCGAGCGTGAGAAACGATGATGCGCAACGATCGCTAGTTGCGGCGTCTCATCGGCTGGCGCCAGCTCAGTGGACAGTGTCAGCCCAGTCGCGCAGCCGGCCCGCGAACTGTGGCGTGGCCGCGCTGACCTCGACGACCGCATCGGCCGGAACGTTCGCTCTCTGCGCAGCAGCCAGGATTGCGTCGGGCGACGGCGCCTCATAGAGGCAATAGGTGCGTCGCCGATCGGCGCTCAGGAACGAGAACAGCCAGCGCACTCCCTCGTCGCCGTTGACCTCCTCGATCAGCTCGACATCGGCGTCCGTGAGGTCAAGCTGATCGGCGAAGCTGCGCTCGATCACGTACAGGGCCATCGGCCGATCGTAGCGAGGTCTCGCTCACCCGGGGGCGAGCCCCTGCCGGTGCGCGTAGGACGCAGCCTCGGTGCGGTTGGCGCAGTCGGTCTTGCGCAGGATGTTTCGGATGTGGTTGGCCGCCGTGTGCTCGCTGATCGTCAGCTTCCGGCCGATCTCGCGGTTGCTGAGCCCCCTGGCGACCAGCTTCAGGATCTGCGCCTCGCGCGGGGAGAGCCCGCCGGGGAGAGCGCCCGAGGCGGGCGTCGTCGAGCAGGCGGATCTTGCCGAGCAGTCCCTTCATGCCGATCCGCTCGGCCAAGCCGGCGGCCTCTCCGAGCAGGGCCTGCGCGTGGTCGCGGGCTCCGCGGCCTCGTCCGAGCAGAAAGCGCCCGTACTCGTAGGCTGTGTGAGCGACCCAGGTCGAGGCTCCCATCCGTCTGTTCTGCTCCATCGCCTGCTCGAAGTGCTCCTCGGCCCGCACCGGCTCTCCGAGCATCGCGGCGAGCATGCCCAGATAGCGATCGGCGGCTCCGTAGCAGGCGACCAGGTGACCGATCATCACATTGGTCCCCGCGAACGGCTCCAGCTCGGGGTAGACGATCGCCGCCATCCGCCTCGTCGTTGACCGCGGCACAAGCGTCGGTCGAGGTAGGTGAGCGTCGCCAGCCACAGCGACGCCTGGTAGCCGTCGAGGCCCTCGGCGGCGAGCCTCGAGAGCTCGCGCTTGGCCTCGCGCTCCATGCCCAGCTCCGCGAGCACCACGGCGAGCCCGGGACGCCATGGGCCCTCACGCTCGGCCCCGCCCGCGAGGATCCTGATCACGGGCGCGAGCTCTGCCAGGCGACCTTGCTCGCGGCGAACGCCGAACATCTGGATGCCGTGGGTGCCGGACGCGTCGCGACCGGTCAGCAGCCGGGCCCAATCGTGCGAGCGGCCCGCCATCGCCTCGGCATCCGCGAGGTTGCCGTCGCAGAGAGCGATCGCGGACCCGTAGTGCTCGGCCACGTGGTGCATGAACGGCTGCGCTGTGCGCTCGGCCATCTCGCGCAGGACAACCACCTCGGCCCGAGCGGAGTCGAGGTCGCAGAGAGCCACGAAGGTCGGCACGCGCCAGGCCATCGCGTCGGTTTGGATCTCGGCGTCCCCCAGCTCTTGCGCCAGGTCTCTCGCCTCGGTGAGCATCGACGAGGATCTCCTCCAGCGGGGTCGTGCCGCGCGCCCAGTAGGAGCCAACCAACACCTTGGCGAGCCCCGCGCGATCCTCGTATCGCCTTGCCAGCGCGATCGCGTTGTCTCGCACGAGCGCGCCACGCTCGCGCTCGCCCGCGAAGTCGAGCGCCCGCGAGAGTCCCGCCAAGCAGGCCGATCCGCAGCTCGTCGCTGCCGTCGTCGACCGCCGCAAGCGCCTCCTCGAGCAGCTCGATCGCATCGCGTCGGATGACCCCGGGGCGCCAGCACGCGTCCTCGTAGCCGATCGCCGCGCGGGCGAGCAGCTCCGCCGCTGTCCAGCGCCCGAGCGAGCTCCGCCGCCGACGCGAAGGCCTCCAGCGCATCGGTCGCCTTGCCCGCACGATGGCTGGCGGCGCCCAGCTCGAGCAGGGCGCCGGCGCGCTCACGCTCGCCCTGGATCCCGATCTCGATCGCGGTCCGCAGCCGCATCGCGGCGTCGTCGAAGGCAAGCGCGGCGCTCGCCGCCCGCGCCGCGCGCAGGTTGTAGTCGATCGCCCGCTCGGCCCCGCCGAACGGAGCGGCTGCGCCGAAGTGATGGGCGAGGTCCGCGAGTGCGCGGTCGGAGTCGCGGCGGCGCTCTCGAGCGCTTCACCGACGCGCAGATGCAGTTCGGCTCGGCGAAGCCGCGAGAGCCGGTCATAGAGCGCCCGTCGGACGATCTCGTGGGTGAAGCGGCACGCGAGTCGCCGAGCGTGGAGCTCCTCGATCATCCCGCTGCCGACCGCCTCCTCGAGCGCGGCGAGAAGCTCGGCCTCGGCGATGCCGGCGGCGCGGCGGACCGGCTCCAGCTCGAACTCCGGCCCGGCGGCTGCCGCGAGCTCGAGCAGCTCGATGGTTCTCGGGCCCAGGCGGGACAGCCGCTGGCTGACCACCTCGCGCACGCTTTCGGGCGTGCCGAACTCGCTGAGCGGCCGGGCCACGCTGCACCCGCCCCCCGGCGACCTCGACGATTCCCCGCTCCAGCAGCTGCGCGCCAGAGCTCGCAGACGAGGAAGGCGTTGCCGGCGGTGAGGTCGTGGATCGTGGTCGCGAGCTCGTGCAGCTCCGGGTCGTCGGGGTCGGGGTCGCTTCCGGCAGCGCGGCTGACCAGGTCGGAGACCTCCGCCCCCGAGAGCCCCTCCAGACGCATTCGTACGACATCCTCGGAGCGCCGCAGGTCGGCGAGCGTCTCCGAGAGCTCCGCCGGCACGTCGGGCTCGCTGTCGCGGAAGGTCGCGAGGATCAGCAGTCGCGCGCTCCAGGCCGAGCGCGCCAGGTGTCGCAGGAGCAGGAGCGTCGTCGCGTCCGCCCAATGCCCGTCCTCGAGCACGAGCAGGATCGGTCTCGCGCGGCTGACGTTCGCGAGCAGCTCGGCGACCGCGGTGTGCAGACGATGGCGCTCGGTGTCGGCGTCGGCCTTGACCGGTTGCGCCAGCTCGCCGAACTGGACCGAGAGGTCGGGCAGCAGCCGGGTCAGCTCGCTGCCGCCGGCGCCGAGCGCGGCGCGCAGCTGCGCCGCACCGGTGACTACACCAGGCGTTCGAGCGCCTCGACGAAGGGCCCGTACGGCGTCCGCACGACCGCGTCGCAGGCGCCGTAGAGGACGAGCACGCCTTCCGCCGCGACCTCGGCAGCGAACTCGCGGGCCAGACGGCTCTTCCCGGCGCCGGGCTCGCCCGCGAGCAGCGCTGACGCGGCGCCGCTCTCCTTCCGCTCGCGGCATCAGCGTTCGGAGCTTCTCGAGCTCGACGCGCGCGCCCGACGAACGGCGATGTCGAGGTCGGGCGCAGGGGCTCCGGAAGCCCCAGGATCTCTGCCTCCATGAAGAGACGATAGTCAGTCTTGACCATGCCCACCGCGGATCGGTCGGCGTCCGAGCGCTCGAAGTGGGTCAGCTCAGGTCATGACGGCGACGTTCGATCGCCATAGGCTCGGCCGTGAAAAGTCCAGACGACGACCGACAGGGGGAACAGATGAGCGCTACCACCGCCTTGACGCACACGGCCCGCAGCGAGATGCGTGGATTCCAGGGACGGCTCACCGGGCCTGCGGACCCCGGCTATGAGGAGGCCCGCAAGGTGTACAACGCGATGATCGACCGGCGCCCCAGCGCTGATCGCGAGCGCCACCGGCTCAGGCGACGTCGCGGAGGTTGTCTCGTTCGCCGCAGACCATGATCTGCTGCTGGCAGTGCGCGGCGGCGCCCACAACGGCGCGGGGCTGGGAACGTGCGAGGACGGCGTGGTTCTCGACCTCTCGGGCCTGAAGGGAATCGCAGTCGATCCCGGCGCGCGGACGGCGAGGGTCGGCGGTGGCTGCACCTGGGGCGAAGTGGATGCCGCGACCAACGAGCACGGCCTGGCGACGCCGAGCGGGATCATCTCGACCACCGGCGTCGGTGGTCTCACGCTGGGTGGCGGCCTTGGGCACTTGACCCGTAAGTGCGGCCTCACGATCGACAACCTGCTCGAGGCCGAGATCGTGCTCGCAAACGGCGAGACCGTCCGGGCCGCCGCGGACGAGCACCCCGATCTCTACTGGGCGATCCGGGGCGGCGGTGGCAACTTCGGCGTCGTCACGTCCTTCCTGTTCAGGCTGCACGAGGTGGACACGGTCGTCGGCGGCCCGACGTTCTGGCCGGTCGAGCTGGGCGCCGAGGTGCTCGCCGCCTACCGGGACTTCCTGCCGAACGCCCCGCGCGAGCTCAACGGCTTCTTCGCCTTCGCATCGGTCCCGCCGGCGCCGCCCTTCCCCGAGGAGCTCCATCTCCGCAAGGTCTGCGAGGTCGTCTGGTGTTACGTGGGCGCCCCCGAGGACGCCGCCGGCGCGATGGCCCCGCTGCTCGACGCCCTGCCGGAGCCCTTGCTGCACGCAGTTCAGCCGATGCCCCTCCCCGCCCTCCAGAGCGCCTTCGACCCCGTTTTTCCCGCCGGAGACCAGTGGTACTGGCGTGCTGATTTCGTCAAGGAGATACCCGACGCCGCCGTCGAGGCGCACGCCAAGCTCGGTGCCGAGATGCCGACGTGGCAGTCGACGATGCACCTGTACCCGATCGACGGAGCGGCCCACGACGTCGGCCCGTCCGACACCCCCTGGAGCTACCGCGACGCCGTCTGGGCCTCGGTCTTCGCCGGCGTCGATCACGACCCCGCCAACGCAGAGGCCATCCGCCGCTGGAGCGTCGACTACTTCGAGGCGCTTCACCCGTACTCCGCCGGTGGCGCCTACGTGAACATGATGATGGACGAGGGCGAGGAGCGGGTGCGGGCGAGCTACCGCCACAACTACGATCGGCTGGCGCGGATCAAGAGCACCTACGACCCGGACAACCGCTTCCGGGTGAACCAGAACATCCGTCCCGCGGGCACGTCAGCGGCGCCTGCGCCCGGCGCGATGCGCTGACCCTCGCACAGGCCGATCACGATGCCCCTCTACATAGACCGCCACGATCTCCCGGATGCGACCGCTGCCGACATGGCGGTCGCCCACATGCGCGATCTCGAGGTTCAGGACGAATTCGGCGTGCGCTTCGTCACCTACTGGTTCGATGAGGGCGCCGGGAGTGGCTTTTGCCTGGTCGAGGGTCCGGACGAGAAGGCCGTCGAGACGGCCCATCGGGCAGCCCATGGGCTGCTTCCGTCGAACGTCATTGAGGTTGATCAGGCCGTCGTGCGTGGCTTCTTCGGTCGGCTCAATACCCATCCTCCTGGCGAGCCATACACGGACAGCGCTTTCCGGGCCATCCTCTTCACCGACATGGTCGACTCGACTCGTCTCACCCAGCAATTGGGAGACCGTGCCGCGATGAGGTTTCTACGGGTCCACGACTCAGTCGTACGCTCCGTCCTGGCACGCTTCGGCGGCAGCGAGGTCAAGCACACCGGCGATGGGATCATGGCTGCGTTCACCTCGGCCTTCCAGGCGGTCTCCGCGGCAATGCAGATCCAGCGGACGCTGCAGGAGCGCGACGAACCGGCGCAGGGACACCTGCACGTGCGCGTCGGGGTGGCGGCCGGGGAGCCCGTCACCGAGCAAAGCGATCTCTTTGGCGCAGCGGTGCAGCAGGCCGCGCGATTGTGCGCGTGGGCCCAGCCGGATTGCATCGTCGTTTCGTCCGGGGTGCACGATCTCTGTCGCGGCAAGGGCATCCGGTTCTCCGACGGCGGTCCGATCGCCGTGAAGGGCTTCGACGAGCCGATCGGGCACTTCGAGGTCGAGTGGCGCGATTGAGCGTCAGGACCAGTCGCGCTGTCTATCGGCGAGGATCGCGGCCTTCCGGGCCGGCCTCGTAGCCTCGCCACGTACGAGGGCTTATCGGCTCGCTGTCTACCATCGAGCGCATGGGGATCCAGAGGATGGACCACGTCGGCATCGTCGTCGACGACCTCGCCGACGCGGTCGCGTTCTTCGTCGAGCTGGGACTCGAGCTCGACGGCGAAGCGTCGGTGGAGGGCGAGTGGGTCGACCGCGTCGTCGGGCTCGATGGGGTTCGCACGCGGATCGCGATGCTGCGGACTCCAGACGGGCGCGGGCGAGTCGAGCTGGCGGAGTTCGAGACGCCGAAGGCCGACGGCGGCCGCGAGAACGCGCCGGCGAACGCGCCGGGCATCCGCCACATCACGTTCGCCGTCGAGGACATCGACGGTGTCGTCGCTCGTCTTCGCGCGCGCGGCGCGGAGCTCGTCGGCGAGTTGGGGCGCTACGAGGACTCCTACAGGCTCTGCTATGTCCGCGGCCCGGCGGGGATCATCGTCGAGCTGGCAGAGAGGATCGGCTGACGCTTCGCGAGGACCCCGACTTCTCCCGTCGCCGAAAACGGTCAGGAATCGAGAAGTGGCGGTCGCGAGTCGCGGTTAGTGTGAGCGCAGCTTGACGATGAGCAAGGCGACGAAGAAGACAAAGCCGTCGACCGCGTCGCGCGGGGCCGACAGCCACGATCTGATCCGCGTGCACGGCGCGCGCGTGAACAACCTCGACGACGTCAGCGTCGAGCTGCCGAAGCGCCGGCTGACGGTGTTCACGGGCGTCTCGGGCTCGGGCAAGAGCTCGCTCGTGTTCGGCACGATCGCCGCGGAGTCGCAGCGCCTGATCAACGAGACATACAGCGCGTTCGTGCAGGGCTTCATGCCGACGCTCGCGCGACCGGAGGTCGACGTGCTCGAAGGACTGACTACGGCGATCGTCGTCGACCAGCAGCGGATGGGCGCCGACACGCGCTCGACGGTCGGCACGGCGACCGACGCGGGCGCGATGCTGCGGATCCTGTTCAGCCGGCTCGGCAAGCCGCACGTCGGCTCGCCGAACACGTTCTCCTTCAACGTCCCCTCGATCCGCGCGAGCGGCGCGATCACGGTCGAACGCGGCGCCGGCAAGACGGTGACGAAGACGTTCAGCCGCGCCGGCGGCATGTGCCCGCGCTGCGAAGGCCGCGGCACGGTCTCGGAGATCGACCTGACGCAGCTCTACGACGACTCGAAGTCGCTCGCGGAGGGCGCGATCGCGGTCCCCGGCTACTCGACGGGCGGTTGGAACTTCCGTCTCTACAGCGCGTCAGGCTTCGTCGACCCGGACAAGCCGATCCGCAGGTACACGAAGAAGGAGCTGCACGACTTCCTCCACCACGAGCCGGTGAGAATGAAGATCGCCGGCATCAACATGACCTACGAAGGGCTGATCCCGCGCGTCGAGCGCTCGATCCTGAGCAAGGACCGGGACTCGATGCAGCCGCACATCCGCGCGTTCGTCGACCGCGCGGTGACGTTCACCGACTGCCCCGAGTGCGAGGGCACGCGGCTCAGCAAGGAGGCCCGCTCCTCGCGAATCACCGGGAAGAACATCGCCGAGGCCTGCGCGATGCAGATCAGCGACCTCGCCGAGTGGGTTCGCGACCTCGACGAGCCGTCGGTCGCGCCGCTGCTCAAGACGCTGCGCCGGACGCTCGACTCGTTCGTCGAGATCGGGCTCGGCTACCTCTCGCTCGACCGCGCGTCGGGCACGCTCTCCGGCGGCGAGGCGCAGCGCGTGAAGATGGTCGGCCACCTCGGCTCGTCGCTGACCGACGTCACGTACGTCTTCGACGAGCCGACGACGGGCCTGCACCCGCACGACATCGAGCAGATGAACGGCCTGCTGCTGCGCTTGCGCGACAAGGGCAACACGGTGCTCGTCGTCGAGCACAAGCCGGAGACGATCGCGATCGCCGACCACGTCGTCGACCTCGGTCCCGGCGCCGGCACGGCGGGCGGCACGATCTGCTTCGAGGGCACCGTCGATCGGCTGCGCGCCGGCCGCACGCTCACCGGCCGCCACCTCGACGACAGGGCCGTGTTGAAGGAGAGCGTGCGCTCGTCGAGCGGCACGCTCGAGATCCGCGGCGCGAGCGCGCACAACCTGCGCGACGTCGACGTCGACATCCCGCTCGGCGTGCTCGTCGTCGTCACGGGCGTCGCCGGCTCCGGCAAGAGCTCGCTCGTGCACGGGTCGATCCCGGCCGGCGCGGGCGTCGTCTCGGTCGACCAAGCCCCGATCCGCGGTTCGCGGCGGAGCAACCCGGCGACGTACACGGGGCTGCTCAAGCCGATCCGCAAGGCGTTCGCGAAGGCCAACGGCGTCAAGCCGGCGCTGTTCAGCGCGAACTCCGAGGGCGCGTGCCCGAACTGCAACGGCGCCGGCGTGATCTACACCGACCTCGCGATGATGGCCGGCGTCGCGACGACCTGCGAGGAGTGCGAGGGCAAGCGCTTCCAGGCGGAGGTGCTCGAGTACGAGCTGGGCGGCAAGGACATCAGCGAGGTGCTCGCGATGTCGGTCGACGATGCGAGCGAGTTCTTCGCGTCGGGCAACGGCGAGAACGCTCCGGCGCACAAGGTCCTCACGCGGCTCGCGGACGTCGGGCTCGGCTACCTGACGCTCGGGCAGCCGCTGACGACACTGTCGGGCGGCGAGCGCCAGCGACTGAAGCTCGCGATCCAGATGGCGGAGAAGGGCGAGGTCTACGTGCTCGACGAGCCGACGAGCGGCCTGCACCTCGCCGACGTCGAGGCGCTTCTCGGCCTGCTCGACCGGCTCGTCGACGCCGGCAAGTCGGTGATCGTCATCGCGCACCACCAGGCGGTC
Organism: uncultured Solirubrobacteraceae bacterium; assembly: GCA_963802105.1. Taxonomy (GTDB): domain Bacteria; phylum Actinomycetota; class Thermoleophilia; order Solirubrobacterales; family Solirubrobacteraceae; genus Palsa-744. Next base: position 118,460 of record CAWDHJ010000001.1, read on the forward strand.
ATGGCGCACGCCGACTGGATCGTCGACCTCGGCCCCGGCGCCGGCCACGACGGCGGCCGGATCGTCTTCGAGGGCACGCCCGCCGCCCTCCTCGCCGACCGATCGACGCTCACCGGCCAGCACCTCGCGGCGTACGTCGGCGCCTGAGTCGTCGACGAGGTCGCCATCTTCCATTAGGTAGGCCTAACATACAAGCTCGATGAGCTTCGCCGAGACAGTCCTGCTGGGAGCGATCGCCGGGTCGACGATCTACCTCGGTCTGCCGCTCGGGCGGATCGAGGGCGTCGATGACCGCGTGCGCGTCGGGCTGGCGATGTTCTCGGTCGGCATCCTCGCGTTCATCTTCATGGACGTGACGTCGCACGGTCAGTCGATCGTCGACACGGCGCTGAACGAATACAAGGCGCACCGGGCGAGCTTCGGACATCTGCTCGGCCTGTTCGCGCTGCTGGCAGCCGGCTTCACGCTCGGCACGGCCGGCATCTCGGCCGTCGAGCGCCGGCTGCGGCCCCAGGGACCGACGCGCCCGCCGCTCGCCGGTGGCGACGCGGTGACCGAGCTTGGCGTCGAGGAGGTCGCCGCCTACGACGCGCAGGCCGCGGAAGCACGCAAGCGTGCGCTGCAGACGGGGATGACGATCGCGCTCGCGATCGGGCTGCACAACTTCGCCGAGGGGCTCGCGATCGGCGTCTCGGCAAAGAGCGGCGCGATCGGCCTCGCGACGGTGCTCGTGATCGGCTTCGGGCTGCACAACGCGACAGAGGGCTTCGGCATCGTCGGCCCGCTCGGGCGCGTGCGCCCGTCGTGGAAGTGGCTCGCGCTCGCCGGGCTCGTCGGCGGCGGCCCGACGTTCCTCGGCACGATCGTCGGCTATCAGGTCCACTCGGATGCGCTCGAGCTGTGCTTCTACGCGCTTGCCGGCGGCGCGATCATCTACGTGATCGGCGAGATCTGGACGGGCATGCGCCGCTACGGGCACCGCACGCTCGGGCTCTACCTGCTCGCCGCCGGCTTCCTCGTCGGCGTCGCGACCGATCTCGTCGTCACGTACGGCGGCGCCTGAGCCGCTGCGCCGCGCTCGAGGAGCTGAGAGCCGTCACCGCCGGCCGGTAGCTCTCGCTCGCGACCGTCCCCCATCCCGCAGCCGCAGCTGCTCGAATCGGGCGTGCAGCACTCGTCCTTCTCGCTCGGCTCGCAGCACACGCTCTGATGCTCGCGCGAGCAGCAGCGCGACTCGCCGCTCGCTAGCTCAGCCACGCGGAGAGCTCCCGCAGGGCGTCGGGGACGACGTAGTAGTACGCCCACAGCCCGCGCCGCTCGGAGTCGACGATGCCGGCCGCGCGCAGCTTGCCGAGGTGGTGTGAGAGCGTCGGCTGCGCGACGTCGAACAGCGGCACGAGCTCGCAGACGCAGACCTTGCCGGCGTGGCGGCGCAGCACGTCGACGAGCTGCAGGCGGATCGGGTCGCCGAGCGCCTTCGCGACCTCGGCCATGCGCAGCGCCTGCTCGCGCTCGACGTCGGGATAGACGACGGGCTCGCAGCAGCGCTCGCCGGCGGCGCGCTTCTGCTTCGGCGCAAGCTCCAGATCGACGCTCATCTATCTACATATATCGATTGAAGCAACCTTTGTCAATGTAATACGATCGCGGCGTGGCACGGGAAGCTCTCGCACCGGACGTTGCGCCATCAGCTGACGCGTCGCCGGTCGCACCGGACGTGCCGACGCGCGCGGACGTCCCTCCGCTGCGCCGGCGCCTGCTCGCAGAGCTGCTCGGGTCGGCGTTCCTCGCGGCGCTCGTGATCGGCTCGGGGATCGCGGCGCAGACGCTCTCGCCGGGCGACGTCGGTCTGCAGCTGCTCGAGAACGCGCTCGCGACGGCGGCCGGCCTGGCGGCGATCATCGTCATGTTCGGGCCGGTTTCGGGCGCTCATCTGAATCCTGTCGTCTCGCTCGTCGACGCGAGCTTCGGCGGCATCTCGCGACGCGACGCCTTCGCGTACGTGCCGACGCAACTCGCCGGCTGTGCGCTCGGCGCGGTTTGCGCGAACGCGATGTTCGCGCGCGCGGCGATCAGCATCTCGACGAAGCACCGCGCGTCGGGCGCGCACCTGCTGGCCGAGGCGATCGCGACCGTCGGCCTGCTGCTCGTGATCTTCTCGCTCGCGCGCACGCGCCGCGGCGGCGCGGCGCCGGCAGCCGTCGGCGGCTACATCGGCGCGGCGTACTTCTTCACGAGCTCGACGAGCTTCGCGAACCCGGCGATCACCGTCGGACGGACGCTCTCGAACACGTTCGCCGGCATCGCGCCGGCGTCGGTGCCGACGTTCGTGCTCGCGCAGCTGCTCGGCGGCGGCGCGGCGATCGTCGCGATCCGCACGCTGTACCCCGACGTGACGCCCGACGACGCAGCGGAGCTGCTGCTGCCACACCACGAGACGCGCACGGCCGGCGCTGCCGGCGGCTGAGCCTCTCCCCCTCTCGCGATGTCGACCGTCCTGTTCGTCTGCCTCCAGAACGCCGGGCGCTCGCAGATCGCCGCCGCGCTGTTCGAGCGCGCCGCGGCTTCTCGCCACGCGGCGCTGAGCGCCGGCACGACGCCGGCCGAGCGGGTCCACCCGGAGGTCGTGCAGGTCATGCGCGAGCTCGGCGTCGACCTCGCCGACCGCACGCCGCGGCTGCTCACGCGCGAGCTCGCCGAGCGCGCCGACGTCGTCGTGACGATGGGCTGCGGCGACGCCTGCCCGTACATCCCCGGCAAGCGCTACGTCGACTGGGACCTGCCCGACCCCGCCGGCCGGCCGCTCGGCGAGGTCCGCGCGACGCGCGATGAGATCGAGCGGCGTGTCGAGGACCTGCTCGACGAGCTCGCGCCGTAGTCGTCGCTCTGCGATCCTTGCCGGAGGAATGGTTCGCGATGAGTGACGCGCCGACGCTGTACGTCTGCCACGGCGACGACGGCGGGCCGCGGGTGCACCCGTGCCGGCGCGTGCAGGAAGCGCTGCGCGCGCACGACATCGCCTACGAGAAGGTCGTCGCCGCGCACGGCAGCCCGATCCCGTTCCTGCGCAAAGGCTCGCGCGAGCAGCTGCGCGAGGCGACCGGCGACACGAAGCTGCCGGCGCTGAAGCTCGCCGACGGGACCGTGCTGACGCACTCGCGCGCGATCTTCGACTGGATCGAGCATCGGCGAGCGACGTCGTCCGAGCACGACGCAGGCGCCGAGGGCTAACCTGCGCGCGTGAGCGCGCCCGTCTTTCGCGAGCGTCCGGCCGCCGGCGAGCCGAGCGGGCTGCTCGTGCTCCACCACGGCCGCGGCACCGACGAGCTCGACCTGCTGGCGCTCGCCGACGCGCTCGACCCGGCGCGGCGCCTGCACGTCGTCACGCCGCGCGGCCCGCTGCGCCTGCCGGGCTGGCCGGGACACCACTGGTACGTCGTCCCGCGCGTCGGCTACCCCGACCGCGCGACGTTCGAGGCGTCGTACGCGCTGCTCGCCGACTTCCACGACGAGCTGTGGCGGCGCATGGGCCTCTCGCCGCGCGAGACGGTGCTCGGCGGCTTCTCGATGGGCGCCGTGATGAGCTACGCGCTCTCGCTCGGCGCCGATCGCCCGCCGCCGGCCGGGATCCTCGCGCTGTCGGGCTTCATCCCGACGGTCGACGGCTGGCAGCCGTCGTTCGAGGAGCGCACCGGCACCGGCGCGTTCGTCGCGCACGGCAGCGAGGACCAGGTGATCGATGTCGAGTTCGCGCGCGCCGCGCGCGCGGAGTTGCGCGACGCCGGCCTGGCCGTCGAGTACCGGGAGTTCGCCGGCGGGCATCAGGTCGACCCGATGCTGCTGCCGGCGATGCGCACGTGGCTCGACGCTCGCCTGCCTGGCGCTACGTGACGACCAAGTCGACGATCGCGGCGACGCCGACGAGCACGATCAGCGCGCGCAGCACGTCGGGGTGCAGGCGGCGCCCGTAGCGCGCGCCGAGCTGCCCGCCGAGGATCGACGTCGCGGCGATGATCGCGGCCGGCGCCCACTCGACGTGCGCGGCGAGCACGAAGTACACGCCGGCGACGCCGTTGACGGTCCCTGAGAGCACGTTCTTCAGCGCGTTCGAGCGGTGCAGGCTCTGCGGCAGCAGCACGCCGAAGATCGCGAGCAGCAGGATCCCCTGCCCGGCGCCGAAGTAGCCGCCGTAGACGCCGGTTGCGTAAACGGCGATCGGCGCCAGCGGGCCGCCGTGCCGCGGACGCTCGGCCGTGCGCGCGGCGAGGCGCCGGTTCAGGCGCGGCTGCAGCACGGTGAGGACGACGGCGACGGCGATGAACGCCGGCACGATCGCCTTGAACGTCGACGCCGGCAGCACGAGCAGCAGCACGGCGCCGGTCACGCCGCCGAGCACCGACATCGCGCCGAGGCGCAGCGCGACGCGGCGCTGCCCGACGAGCTCGCGGCGGTAGCCGATCGCGCCGGAGGCCGAGCCCGGGACGAGCCCGATCGTGTTCGAGACGTTCGCCGTCACCGGCGCGTAGCCGAACGCGAGCAGCACGGGGAACGTGATCAGCGTGCCGCTGCCGACGACCGTGTTGATCGTCCCCGCGGCCAGGCCGGCCACGGCGATCGCGATGACCTCGGCGACGCCCATGCTCGAGCGCGAGCCTAGCCGGCGCGCGAGGCGAGCCGTGCCTGGACGCCCGCGCGCTCCGGCCGCGGGCGTCCAGAATCCGTCTGCATCTCGGCAAACGTGCTCAAGTCGACGCTCTCGCGCGTCGATCTACTCGGTAGCTCCCCGCAGCGCGACAATTCCGACCGCCGCACGCAGATCCACACGATGAACCCCGCGCCTCCCGACGGCATCGAGCTCGCGCATGCGCGACGTCACTGGCCGGCGGCGCTCGCCGCGGGCGGGCTGCTGCTGCTGCTCGGAACGCTCGCCGCGGCGATCGTGCTCTCGCAGGGCTCGGCGAGCTCGCAGGTCCGCTCGTCGTTCACGCTGCGCGGGAAGGCGTCGGCCGGCTTCGCCGCGACGGCCGTCGCCGAACAGGCGAGCCACGAGCTGCACGCGGCCGAACGCTTCCTCGCGGCGCCGCGCGTCGACGGGCGCGACCTCGAACTCGTCACGACGACGCTCGGCAGTCGCACGTCGGTGCTGCTCGACGGCTCCGGCAAGGTGCTTGCCGCGTACCCGTCGAACGGCTCGCAGCGCGACGTCGCGATCGTCTCGGCCGACGCCGACCTGTCGGCCGCCGAGCACGGCCGGACGACGATCGCCGGGCTGATCTACTCGCCGGGCAGCGGCCTCGCGACGACCGCCGTGACCGTCTCGTACGCGACGAGCAGCGGTCGGCGCATACTGAGCGCCGACTACAGCGCGACAAACCTCTCGCTCGACGCGCTCGTCGACCACACGATCTCCTATCCGCAGCACGCGGTCTACCTCGTCGACTCGAGCGGCCGAATCGTCGCCGCGAGCCCGCGCACGAGCGCCGTGACGCTCGCGCAGGCCGACGCGCAGCTCGCACGAGCGATCGGCGCCGCACGCGGCGCGACGGGCTCGGTCGGCGGCGCGCGCACGCCGAGCACGTTCACCTCGAGCGGCGTCGCCGGCACGCCTTGGCGCCTCGTGATCGAAGTGCCCGACACCAAGCTGGACGCGTCGATCGCCGGCTGGCGACAGTCCGTCCCCTGGCTCGTCTTCGCGCTCGTCACGGTGCTCGGCGCGCTGCTCGTGCTGATGTTCGGCCGCTCGCTCGCCGACCGCGAGCGCCTGCGGAGCCTCTCGGCGCGGATGCGCCGCACGGCGCAGACCGATTCGCTGACGGGGCTCGCGAACCGCCGTGCGTTGACCGAGCAGCTCGCACGCGCCGGCGCGCACGCGCGGCGTCACGAGCAGCCGCTGTCGGTGCTGATGATCGACCTCGATCGCTTCAAGCAGACGAACGACACCTACGGCCACGAGGCCGGCGACCAGGTCCTTTGCACGGTCGCCGACTGTATGCGCGACGTGCTGCGCGCCGATGACATCTACGGGCGCTGGGGCGGCGACGAGTTCCTCGTCGCGCTGCCGAGCACCGACTCAGACGGCGCGGCGGCGACGGCCGCGCGCCTGCGCGCGGCCACCTGCGCGGTCGCGCTCGACTCGATCGGCCTGCCCGACGGCGTCCCGCTGAGCGTCGGCGTCGCGACCGACGTGCACGCCGCGCCGATCGAGCTCGTGCGCGAGGCCGACGCCGCGCTGTATCGGGCGAAGCTCGACGGCCGGCGCGAGGACGTGCTCGCAGCTCGCTAATCTCGGCGCGATGAGCGTCCTGCGCGAGGTCGCGAGCACGCTGCGCCCGCCGCCCGGCGACCGGCACGGCCCGCTCGTGCCGATGCTCGTCGTGCTGACGTTCCTGACGGGCCTCGTCGACGCCGTCAGCTACCTGATGCTCGGGCACGTGTTCGTCGCGAACATGACCGGCAACGTCGTCTTCCTCGGCTTCGCGCTCGCCGGCGCGAGCGGGCTGTCGGCGATCGCCTCGCTGCTCGCGCTCGGCGCGTTCCTGCTCGGCGCGCTGCTCGGCGGCTGGCTCGGCGCGCGCCACGCCCATCGCGGGCGGCTGCTGCGCGCGGCCGGCGTCGTGCAGGTCGCGCTGATCGCGCTCGCGCTGCTCGTCGCGCTGCTCGCACGCGAACCGCTGCGTGAGGCCGTGCGCTACGAGCTGATCGTCGTGCTCGCGCTCGCGCTGGGCGTGCAGAACGCGGCCGTGCAGCGCCTGTCGGTGCCCGACCTGACGACGACGGTGCTGACGAAAACGCTGACCGGCATCGTCTCGGAGGCGCACTTCCTCGGCGGCGCCGGCTCGAAGGCCGGTCGCCGTAGCCTCGCCGTCGCGATGATGCTGCTCGGCGCGCTCGCCGGCGCCGCGCTCGCGCTGCGCGTGTCGGTCGCCGCGACGCTCGCGCTCGCGCTCGCGCTGTCGTTCGGCGTCGCGCTCGCCGCGCACGCCGTCTCGCGCTCGACCGCCGCCTGGACGCACGACTGAGCGAGCGCCCGGCGCGAACCGCGGCGGAGGTCCGTCGGCTCGCGCGGGAGCAGCCCCGCGCGAGCGACGCGCACCCCGCGGCTACTGCACCGTGAGCGTGCCTTCCATGCCGGCCTGGCGATGGCCGGGCACCGAGCAGAAGAACTTGTACGTGCCCGGTTTGAGCGTCAGCGACAGCGTCTTCGAGCCGCCGGCGAACGTCGGCGTCGCGCCGAGCTTCGCGCCCGAGGACGATTCGATCGTCACGTTGTGCATCAGCGCGGCCATGTTCGTGAAGGCGATCGAGACCTTGCCGGCCTTCGCGGTCAGCGACTTCGTGTTGTATTCGAGCTGGCCTTCCTTGTTCGCTTCGAGGCTGAGCGCGCTGCTCGCGGCGCCACTCGACGCCGCCGGGGCGCTCGTCGTCGCCGAGCTCGTCGTCGGCGGTGTCGTGGCCGTGCTGGCCGTCGTCGGCGTGCTCGCCGGCGCCGCGGCGCTGGAGCTGCTCGACGAGGAGCTCGAGCTGCCGCAGCCCGCGAGCGCGAGCAGCGCCGCGACGAACGCGAGCGACGAGATCGAGAGCGCCGAGCGCCGTAGTGCGTGCCCTGCTGAGGTGTGCCTCACGAGTCCTCCATTGGTTGGGTGCTCGCCCTTACGACGCCGCGCGGCGCGGATCCTTCCCGCGGCCCGTGCCCACCCCAGCGTGAGGGCCGGCCGGCGCGCGCGCCGCCGTCGAGACGAGCATACGCCTCGCTACGTCGTCGCCGCGTCGGGCGCCGGCTCCGAAACCGCGCTCGGCGCGGCGCCGTTCGTCGAGGCGTCGACGGCCGGCGGCTGCTGCGAGGCGGCCGCGAAGTGCGCGCCGACCGCGCCGATCACGCCGGCGCCGGCGGCGACGAGCGCCCAGCCGACTCCCTCGCGCTCGCGCCCGCGCGCGGCGTCGAGCGACAGCGGCCCGGGGCCGAGCTCGGCGAGCGCGAGCACGGCGGCGATCAGCACGACGTTGTACTCGTAGCCGCCGTTCGACGCCCACGGGCCGTTCTTCGCGTGCACCGTTTTGATCGCCGTCAACATCGTCGAGGTGATGACGGCCGCCGCGAGCGGCGTCTCGAGGCCGACGACGAGCGCCGCGCCGCCACCGGCCTCGGCGACGCCGGCGGCCGTCGCGTGCGCCTTGCCCGGGCGCAGCCCGAGCTGCTCGAAGCCCTGTGCCGTCCCCTCCAGCCCGTGGCCGCCGAACCAGCCGAACAGCTTCTGCGTCCCGTGTCCGACGAAGAAGCCGCCGACGATGACGCGCAACAGCAGTCGTCCGATCTTCATCTCATCGCCCTTTCTCGATTACTCAGATGCACTCGCTCGCTCAGTACTAGCAAGCTCGCGCGGTCGTTCCGGGCTCACGGCGCATCGAGCCTCGCTACGGCGCCGCCGGCACGACGACGAGCGGGCCGTCGGCGCTCTCGCGCAGCTCGGCCGTCTCGAACGCGCTCTGCGCGACGTGCTCGACGGCGGCGGCTTTCTCGAGGAACTCGTCGGCCGTCTCGAGGAAGCCGATGCGCGGCGTGCGGTAGTGCATCGGCACGACCCAGCGCGGCTTCAGCCGCTCGACGACGAGCGACGCCTGCTCGGCGCCGATCGTGAAGCCGCCGCCGACGGGCACGAACAGCAGGTCGATCTCGCCGATCGCGTGCGCCTGCTCCTCGCGCAGCCCGCTCTGGCCGAAGTCGCCCATGTGGCAGACGCGCACGCCGTCGAGCGTGAAGACGAAGATCGTGTTCGCGCCGCGTTCGGTCCCGGCCGCGTCGTCGTGCTCGGAGGCGATCGCCGTGACCTCGCCGAGCGGCGAGGACAGCGTCCCGGCCGTCGAGCGCAGCACGGCCGGCTCGCCGTCGATCGCCTCGACCGCGTTGTGGTCGCCGTGCTCGTGCGTGATGAGGAGAAGATCCGGATCGACGCCGGCGATCGCCGGATAGTCCCACTGGATGCCGCGACTGCTCGACAGCGCCGACATGTCGCCGAACGGGTCGATCGCGACCGACGTTCCATCGGCGCTCAGCTGGAAAGCCGACTGGCCGTACCACTCAACTCGCATGCTGCTCCTCTCTGCTTCTCGGGGTGACGGTCTTCTCGTAGCTCGCATCGTCCGGCGGCTGGGACTCCTCGTAGTGATACTGCCCGCCGCGCAGCAACGAGGCGCCGGCGGCGACCAGGCAGGCGAGGATCGCGAACACGAACGCCTCGTGCAGCCCGGAGCTGAACGGCGCGGAGATCAGGTGCGGGAAGAACGAGCGCCCGGTGACGACGGCGTGGTTCGCCGGCAACAGCGCGCCGAGCGCGTGCGCGCCGATCAGGTGTTCGATCGGGTTGTAGCCGAGGAACGCCGAGAACAGGATCGAGACGGGCGGGATCTTCGCCGCGCCGTGCGCCGCCGAGGCGCCGACGCCGTGCGCCTGCAGCCCCGAGGCGAGCGCGTGCGGCAGGTTCGCCGACAGGCCGACGATCATCAGCGTGAAGAAGATCCCGACCGACAGCACCTGCGCGGAGTTCTGGAAGGTCTGGTTCATCCCGCCGCCGGCGCCGCGGTCGCCCGGCGGCAGGCTGTTCATCACCGCCGCGCGGTTCGGCGAGGCGAACAGGCCCATCGACGCGCCGATCAGGAACAGGACGGCGGCGAACAGCCAGTAGTCGAAGTCGATCGGCAGCATCAGCAGCAGGCCGAAGCCGAGCGCCGTGCCGAGCATCCCGCCGGTCGCGAACCAGCGCGCGCCGAAGCGGTCGGAGAGGTAGCCGGACGTCGGGCCGGCGATCAGCATGCCGAGCGTCAGCGGCAGCATGTAGATGCCCGCGCGCAGCGGCGTGTCGACGTAGTCGACGCCGTGCAGCGGCAGCCAGATGCCCTGCAGCCAGATGATCAGCATGAACATCAGGCCGCCGCGCGCGACGGCCGAGAGAAATGTCGAGAGCGTGCCGAACGTGAACGCGCGGATGCGGAACAGTGGCAGGCGGAACATCGGGTTCTCGACGCGCGCCTCGATCGTCGCGAAGGCGATCAGCGAGGTGATGCCGGCCGCGAGCAGCGCGAGCACGCGCGGGCTGCCCCAGCCGGTGCTCGAGGAGCCGTACGGGCGGATCCCGTACGTGACGGCGACCATGATCAGGACGAGCCCGAGCGCGAACGTGACGTTGCCCCACCAGTCGACCGGCGCGCGCCGCGGCGTCGAGCGCTCCTCGAGCTTCAGGTAGGCCCAGACGGTGCCGAACAGCCCGACCGGCACCGAGATCAGGAAGACCAGGCGCCAGTCGATCGGCGCGAGCACGCCGCCGAGCACGAGCCCGACGAACATCCCGCTGACGCCGACGATGTTGTTGATCCCGAGCGCCATCCCGCGCTGATCCTTCGGGAACGCGTCGGTCAGGATCGCCGCCGAGTTCGCGAGCAGGAACGCCGCGCCGACGCCCTGCACGATGCGAAAGACGATCAGGTACATCGCGCCGGCCTGCCCCGTCAGCCAGTCGACGGTCAGGATCAGCGACGCGACCGTGTAGATGACGAAGCCGATGTTGTACATCTTCACGCGCCCGTACATGTCGCCGAGGCGCCCGAGGCTGACGATCAGCACGCTCGTGACGACGAGGAAGCCGAGGATCATCCACAGCAGGTAGAAGCTGTTCGCCGGCTTCAGCGGGTCGAGGTGGATGCCGCGGAAGATCGCCGGCATCGCGATCAGCGTGATCGAGCCGTCGAGCGTCGCGAGCAGCACGGCGAGCGTCGTGTTCGACAGCGCGATCCACTTGTAGCGGTCGTTGTGCGCCGAGCTTCGTCCGTCCGTCTCCGCTCGGGTTCCCGCGACGCCGTTCATCTTCCAATAAATATACAGGAAGACTGATCAGTTTCCCTACAGACCTGTATCATTCCTTACATGGCGACGGCAATCGACACGACGATGCTCGCGAGCAGGCTGCGCCTCGCGCTCGGGCATCTGATCCGCCGCCTGCGCGCCGAGCGCCACCGCTTCTCGCTCTCGCAGGCGTCCGTGCTCGGACACCTCGATCGCGGCGGCCCGTCTTCGATCGGCGACCTCGCGGCCGCCGAGCGCGTGCGACCGCAGTCGATGACGCAGATCGTCGCCGACCTCGAGGGCGACGGTCTGATCGTGCGTCGCGCCGACCCGACCGACGGGCGGCGCACGCTCGTCGAGCTGACCGCGACGGGGCTCCAGACGCTCGAAGCCGACCGGCGCGAGCGCGAGGGCTGGCTCGCGCAGACGATCGCCGAGGACCTCTCGCCGCGCGAGCAGCGCCTGCTCGCCGACGTGCTGCCGCTGCTCGAGCGGCTCGCCGAAGACTGACGCACCGCGCACGGCGACCGGCCGGCGAGCTATACCAACTGCTGCGATGACCGCCGCGCATCAGGCCTACCTGCTGCAGGCACGACAGATGCAGGCGCTGTCGTTCAGCGTCCACATCCCGCTCGTCTGCTTCGGCATCGCGTTCCCGGCGATGGTCCTGTTCGCCGAGTGGCTGCACCTGCGCACCGGCGACGAGCTGTACCGCACGCTCGCGCGCCGCTGGACGCGGATCATGGCCGCGCTGTTCGCCGTCGGCGTGATCACCGGCACGATCCTCAGCTTCGAGATGGGCCTGCTCTGGCCGAACTTCACGGCGACGTTCGGCGGCGTCTTCGGCCTCGGCTTCGCGATCGAGGGCTTCTCGTTCTTCATGGAGGCGATCTTCATCGGCATCTACGTCTACGGCTGGGATCGCCTCTCGCCGCGCGCGCACTTCTGGAGCGGCATCCCGATCGCGATCGCCGGATTGACCGGCTCGCTGATGGTCATCGCCGTCAACGCCTGGATGAACCACCCCGGCGGCTTTCGCCTCGCGCACGGCAAGGCCGTCGACATCCACCCGCTGACCGCGCTGTTCGCCAACAGCTTCCTCTGGCCGGAGCTCACGCACATGTACATCGCCGGCTACATCGTCTGTGGCTTCCTCGTCGCCGGCGCCTACGCGATCGGGCGGCTGCGCGGTAAATGGGGCCGCTACGAGCGCACGGCGCTCGCGATCCCGCTGACGATCGCCGCGCTCGCCTCGCCCGTGCAGGTGCTCGTCGGCGACTGGGCCGCGCGCGACGTCGCCGTCTCGCAGCCGGTCAAGCTCGCCGCGCTCGAGGGCCTCGCGCACACGACGAAAGGAGCCAGCGAGCACGTCCTCGGGTGGTACGAGCACGAAAAGATCGAGTACGGCATCGGCATCCCGAAACTGCTCTCGCTGCTCGCGTTCCACAACCCGAGCGCGACGGTCGCCGGGCTCGACACGGTGCCGAAGGACCGCCAGCCGCCGGTCAACGTCGTGCGCGTCGCCTTCCAGACGATGGTCGGCATCGGCACGCTGCTCGCGCTGCTCGGCATCTGGCAGCTCGGCGTCTGGCTCAAGCGCCGGCGCCTGCCCGACTCGGCCTGGTTCTACCGCGCCGTCGCGCTCGCCGGCCCGGCCTCGCTCGTCGCGCTGATCGCCGGCTGGGTGACGACCGAGGTCGGGCGCCAGCCGTGGGTCGTCTACCACGTGATGCTCACCTCGCAGGCGGTCACCGGCGCCGGCGGCATCGTCGTCGGCTACGCGACGCTCGCGCTCGTCTACCTCGCCGTCGCCTGCGGCGTCGTCTGGATCCTGCGCCGCCTCGCGCGCGCGCCGCTGCGCGAGCGCAGCGCTCCCCCGCTCACGCCGAACGCCGAGCCGGCCGCCTGAGATGCACCTCTACGACGTCCCGCTGATCTTCGTGCTCGTCGGCCTCGTGCTCTACGTCGTGCTCGCCGGCGCCGACTTCGGCGCCGGCTTCTGGCAGCTGCTCGCCGGCCCGCACGGGCGGCGCGTGCGCGACCACGCGCACGACGCGATCGCGCCCGTCTGGGAGGCCAACCACGTCTGGCTGATCTTCGTGCTGACCGTCACCTGGACCGCCTACCCGAGCGCGTTCGGCGCGATCGCCTCGACGCTCTGCGTGCCGCTGTTCATCGCGGCGATCGGCATCGTCCTGCGCGGCGCCGCCTACGCGCTGCGCGCCGGCGCGCAGAGCGAACGCGAGCGGCGCCCGATCGACCTCGCGTTCGCGCTCTCGTCGGTCATCGCGCCGTTCGCGCTCGGCACGGTCGTCGGCGCGATCGCCGCGCGCCAGGTGCCCGTCGGCAACGCCGCCGGCAGCCTGCTCGGGAGCTGGACCGGCGCGACGGCGCTGACCGTCGGCTTGCTCGCCGTCGCGACCTCCGCGTACCTCGCGGCCGTCTTCATGGCCGCCGACGCGCAGCGGCTGCAGCGCGGCGAGCGCGGCGTCGGCAGCGAGCGCGGCGGGCACGGGGAGCGCGAGGAGCGCGCGCTCGTCGACGAGCTGCGCACGCGCGCGCTGATCGCCGGCCTCGTCGCCGGCGCTCTCGCGATCGTCGGCCTGTTCGTGCTGCACGAAGACGCGCACTTCCTCTACGCGCGCCTGCTGCGCGGCGGCGCGCTCGCGGCCGTCGTCGTCTCCGCGCTCGCCGGCCTCGCGACGCTCGCGCTCGTCGCGCGCGAGCGCTTCGAGCCGGCGCGCTACAGCGCCGCGCTCGCCGTCGCCGCCGTCGTCGCCGGCTGGGCGCTCGCGCAGCGCCCGGTGCTGCTCAAAGGGCTGACCGTGCAGCAGGCGGCCGCGCCGCACGACACGCTCGTGCTCGCCGTCATCGCCGTGCTCGGCGGCGGCCTGTTGCTGTTCCCCTCGCTCGCGCTGCTCTTCCGGCTCGTGCTCGCCGGACGCCTCGACGAGGGCGAGCCCGACGACGAGCGGGCCGACGAGGACGCGCGGCGCGACCGCGCACCCGGCCTCGGCGAGCTGCTCGCCGCCTCGCGCGTCGGGCTGCTCGTGCGCGGAGCCGGCGCCTGCCTGCTCGCCGGCTTCGGCTTCCTCACGGTCGCCGAAGCCGGCTGGGCGCACGCGATCGGCGTCGCCGCGCTGCTCGGCTTCCTCGGCTTCGGCTTCTTCGCGATCGCGCCGGCGCAGCTCGCCGGCTTCGCCGAGGACGAGCGCACCGGCGCCTCGGGCGCGGATCGCTGAGCGAGCTTCAGCGCTCGGCCAGAGGCGGAGGCCGCGCCTGAGGGAGGTCGTCAGTAGGACGGGTACGCGGGCGTCGTCGGAGTCGGCGTGCTCGTCGTCGGAGTCGGCGTCGTGCTCGGCGCCGAGTACGACGGGTACGTCGGCGTGCTCGTCGTCGGTTCGGGCGAGCTCGTGCTCGGCGCCGGCGACGATCCGCTCGAGCTCGGTGCCGGCTTCGGCGTCGCCGCGTTCTGCGCGCTGACCGCGTGCCACGTGCCGCCGAAGCTCTTGATCCCTTCGCCGTTGGCTTCGCCCTTGCCGTGGTCGCCGGCGAAGCGATACAACGGCATGCCGCGGAGCGTCACCTGGAAGCTCGAGCGGCCGCGACGCACGAGCCCGAGGCGACCCTGCACGCCGCCGCCGGCCTTCAGCTTGACGCCGCCCGAGCGGACGGACAGCGGCGGCCAGTCGCTCGTGCATTCGGCGCTCTTGCAGAGCAGGTGCGCGCTCGTCTCCGGCGATAGCGCGTAGAGCGTGCGCCCCTGCGCGTTGACGACGACGCTCGTGCCGAGCCTGGCGTTCGACGCCGAGCCGACAACCGACGCCGCCGTGCCCTGTGCGAGCGCGACCGCCGCGACGACGGCCGCCAGCGCGAGCGCTCCTGCGATTACTGCGTACGTGCGCCTCAGCGCCTGCCTCGACATGGCTTTCTCCTTCGTTCGCTTGCCTGTCGAGGAAGACGCCGCTCGCGCGCGAACCTTCCCGCGTCCCGCGTCCCGCGGCCGCGCGTCTAGGGCTCGGTGCGGATCACGACGTCGGCGATCCCCGGCACGCGCAGGCGCAGCTCCTCCTCGAGCTCGCTCGCGACGCGGTGCGCGGCCGGCAGCGACGCGCGCTCGTCGAGCTCGAGCGTGAGGAAGACGACGCGCCCAGCGTCGGTCGAGAGCAACTTGACGCGCCGCGGCACGCCGGCACCGGCGTGCTCGCGCACGAGCCGCTCGATCTCGCGCTCGGCGTGGCGATCGGCGCTGACGTCCGACGGGCGCGCCGCGAGCGTGCGCTCGAGCGGCTCGAGGTGCGTCTGCACGGCGGCGACGCCCGGGCGCGCGCAGATCGCCTGCTCGACGCGGTCGGCGACGTCCGCCGCGTCGCTCAGGTCGAGGTCTGCGGGGAACTTCAGGTGCAGCGAGACGTTGACGCCGTCGCTCTGCTCGATGATCGTGATGTCGTGCGCCTCGACGACGAGCGGCTCGGCGAGCGCGATCGCAAGGATCCGGTCGCGCAGGTCCAGGCCGCGCCGGCGCGGCTCGACGTGCACGACGACGTCGCTGCCCGGCAGCGCCGACCCGACGGCGCGCTCGATCAGCGTCGCCGACTCGTGGCCCTCGACGACCGCCTGTCCCGGCGGCACCGTGACGACGACGTCGGCGAAGTAGCGCCCGGCCGACTCGCGCAGGCGCAGGCGGCTCAGCTCGATGTCGGCGCCGAGGCTCGCGATCGCCCGCTCGGCCGCCGCGCGCGCCTCGTCGGGCGTCCGGTCCATCAGCACGTTCGCGTTCTCGCCGATCAGCCGCACGGCGGCCGCGGCGATGATCGCCGCGACGAGCAGCGCCGCGAGCGAGTCGCCCTGCGCGAAGCCGGCCTGCACGAGCGCGAGGCCGATGACGACGACGAGCGAGCCGGCCATGTCGCCGGCGAAGTGGAACGCGTTCGAGCGCAGCGCCGCGCTCGCGTAGCGGCGCGCCGCGCGCAGCGAGACGAGCGTGCGGCTGAGGTCGACGAGCAGCGCGACGCCGATCACCGCGAACTGGTACCAGTGGATGCCCGGCGGCCGCGCTTCGCGCGCGAGGTGCTCGATCGCTTCGACGGCGACGAACACGCCGCCGGCGAGCAGGATCGCCGCCTCGCCGAGCGCGCCGAGGTTCTCGGCGCGGCGATGGCCGTACGGGTGCTCGCGGTCGGCCGGACGGCCGCCGAGGCGCACGGCGAAGAACGTCAGGACCGCGGCGACCACGTCGCCGCTCGACTCGATGCCAGTCGAGATCAGGCCGAGGCTGCCCGTCGCGAGGCCGACGCCGAGCTTCAGCGCGACGAGTAGCGCCGCCGCCGCGATCGAGACGAGCGTCGTGCGCCGCGGCGTCAGCGCGCTCTCGTGCGCGGCGAGCGCCTCGTTGCTCTGCACGGCCGACGCCATCGTTGCTAGAGCCTATTCGCGCCGTTCGTGCGTATGGTGGGCGCATGGGCCACGACCACGCCGGACACTCGCGCGGCGCCAGCGCGCACGGCCACTCGCACGGCGCGCACGCGCACGCGCTGAGCGCCGACGCCGACCGTTCGAAGCTCGCGCTCGCGCTCGCGCTGATCGTCGCGTTCATGTGCGTCGAGATCGGCCTCGGCGTCGTCGCGCACTCGCTCGCGCTGCTCTCCGACGCCGCGCACATGCTGACCGACGCCGCCGCGATCGGCTTCTCGCTGGTCGCGATCGCGCTCGCCGCGCGACCGGCGCGCGGCGCGATGACGTTCGGCTTGCGCCGCGTCGAGATCCTCTCGGCGCAGGCCAACGGCGTGACGCTGCTGATCCTCGCCGCGTTCATCGCCTACGAGGCGATCCGCCGCCTGTTCCACCCGCCCGTCGTGCGCGGCTGGCTAATCCTCGCCGTCGCGCTGGTCGGCGTGCTCGTCAACCTGCTCGCGACGTCGACGCTCGCGCGCGCCAACCGCGAGAGCCTCAACATCGAGGGATCCTTCCAGCACCTGCTGACCGACCTCTACGGGTTCATCGGCACCGCGATCGCGGCCGGCGTGATCCTCGCGACCGGCTTCGAGCGCGCCGACCCGATCGTCTCGCTGCTGATCGCCGCGCTGATGGTCCGCTCGGGCGTGTCGCTCGTGCGCGCCTCCGGGCGGATCTTCCTCGAGGCCGCGCCCGAAGGGCTCGACCCGCAGGCGATCGGCCGCGCGCTGATCGGCGAGCCGCCGGTCGTCGAGGTCCACGACCTGCACGTCTGGGAAATCTCGAGCGGCTTCCCCGCGCTCTCCGCGCACGTGCTCGTCGGCGCCGACAGCGACTGCCACGCGGCGCGGCGCGCGATGGAGGCGATGCTGCACGAGCGCTTCGGCCTCGACCACACGACCCTGCAGGTCGACCACGCCGGCGGCGTCCTGCTCGCGATCGAGCCCGTCGCCGGCAACGTGCCTGCACCCACGCAACCGAACAGGAGAGACAGCAGATGACAAAAGCGCTCTACACCGCCGAAGCGCACGTCACCGGCGGGCGCGCCGACGGCCACGGACGCACGTCCGACGGGATGCTCGAGGTCGACCTGCGCCTGCCGAAGGAGATGGGCGGCGACGGCGACGGGACGAACCCCGAGGAGCTCTTCGCGGTCGGCTACGCCGCCTGCTTCGAGGGCGCGCTCGGCACCGTCGCGCGCCGCGCCAAGCAGGAGGTCGGCGACGTCGAGATCGACTCGAAGGTCACGCTGGTCACGACCGAGGAGCGCGGCTTCACGATCGCCGTCGAGCTCGCCGTGACGCTGCCGTCGGTCGAGGACGCCGCGCCGGCCGTCGAGCTCGTCCGCGCCGCGCACGAGGTCTGCCCGTACTCGAACGCGACGCGCGGCAACATCGACGTCACGCTCAGCGCCAACGGTCAGCCCGTCGAGTGACGCCTGCGGGGAGCGGCGCCGCCAGTTGCGCCGCTCCCCGACTTCGCGTCCCCACAGCTCCGTTACCCGCCCGCCACGGTCGGGCACGGAAAGCTCCTGCCGGGCTCGCGCCCGGCCACGAGTGCCCGGCTAGCTGTTGTCGAGCTTGCTTCCGTTCGGCCGCAGCACGTACCAGCCGGCGCCGAACGCCGTGACGCCCTCGCCATAGGCGTCGCCGGCGTCGCCGTCCTTCTCGAAGAAGTACAGCGGGTGGCCCTTGTACGTGACCTGCTTCGTCCCGTCGGCGCGCGCGATCGTGCCGAGGTCGGCGCCCACCGCGCCGCCGAGCGCGGCCGGCGCACCGCCCGTCGTCACCGGCGGCCACGCCTTCGCGCAGGCGCCTTCGCACGTCGACGTCCCTCCCTTGTCGGCCTCGAACAGGTAGACCGTCAGCTTCTTCGGTCCGGCCGCGAGGATCGTGCCGAGCTTGCCGTGCTTCGTGCCCACCGCGACGCCCGGCGCGGCCGCCGCGGTCGTCGTCGCAGCGGTGCTCGACGTCGGTGTGCTCGCCGCCGTCGATGCCGCCGTCGAGCTCGTGCTGCCACTCGAGCTGCTGCCGCAACCGGCCAGCAGCGCGACCGTCGCCGCCGCGCTCGCGCAAAGGCCCACCATTCGTCTCACTTCCGCCTCCTCGTCGTTCGGGTCGGCGCGCGCAGGCTCGCGCGGCGCTCAGACCCTCAAGACGCGCCCGAGCGCGGAACCTTCCCGGCGGCGGCGAGCGAGAGCTCGGTCGGAGCCGTGCTCAGCCGACCTGGCCGCTCGGGCGCACGAGCACCTCGTTGATGCTCACGCGCGGCGGCTGGCCGATCGCGTAGAGGATCGCGCCGGCGATGTCCTCGGCCGTCAGGCGCTCGACGTCGCCGAAGCGGTGCGCGATCTGCTCGCGGATCTCCGGGCGGTTGTGCCCGGCGAGCTCCGTTGCGACGGCGCCCGGCTCGATCAGCGTCACGCGCACGCCGAGCGCGACGCCCTCTTGGCGCAGCGACTCCGAGAACGCGCCGACGCCGAACTTCGTCAGGTTGTAGACGCCCGAGCCCTGGCGCGCGACGCGCCCGGCGACCGAGCTGACGTTGACGACGTGGCCCGTGCCCCGCTCGGCCATCAGCGGCAGCGCCGCGTGCGTGCAGTAGAGGACGCCGTAGACGTTCGCGTCGATCATCCGCCGCCATTCCTCCGTCGGCGCGCCGACGATCGGGCCGAGCAGCATCACGCCGGCGTTGTTGACGAGCACGTCCAGGCGCCCGAGCTCGGCGTGCGCGCGGCGCACGAACGCGCTCGCCTGCTGCTCGTCGCCGACATCCGTCTGCACGGCGATCGCGCGCCCGCCCTCGCCGGCGATGCGCTCGGCAAGCTGCTCGATCCGCTCGACGCGCCGCGCCGCGAGCGCGACCGCCGCACCGGCTTGCGCGCAGGCGAGCGCCGTCGCCTCGCCGATCCCCGACGACGCGCCGGTGATCGCGACGACCTGACCCGAGAGATCGACTGTCATCCGCCGAGCTTAGCCGCGCTAAGCTCAATTACGGCGTCATCCAGCCGATGACGGCCGTAGACCCCCCTCGCAGCCGCTCTCCCCCGCATAGAGCTTTTCGTGCGGTCTGCGGGTTTAGACCCAATACGCCGCATACTTTCGGCCCGTCTCGGGCAGGTAGTTGCACGGGGAACGTCGAACGAACCCCGAGAACGCTGACGTCCCGTGAATATGGTTGACAACGCAACTATCACGGTGTAGAATTCCGACTCCAAGCATCGGATTAGAAGGCACGAAATGTCAGATTCCCCACTGAACACCCCCACGATCGACCCCGAGGCGCCCGTCGCCGAGGCCACGGAGCAGGATTCCGAGGCGACGACGGATGCCACGCCGACGCGCGCCGGGCGGCTCGACAACCCGATCGAGCGCCTCGACCTGAGCACGCCGGATACGTTCATCCCCGAGGCAGTCGACCAGCTGCTCGCGCACTCGCGCCGCTACCCCCTGCTCACGCCGGCCCAGGAGATCGAACTGGCCCAGCGAATCGAGCGCGGCGACCTGCACGCGAAGGAACTGCTCGTCAACTCGAACCTGCGCCTCGTGGCCTCCAACGCGCGGCGCTACCAGAACCAGGGCCTGCCGCTCGGCGACCTCGTCCAAGAGGGCATGCTCGGCCTGATCCGCGCCTCCGAGAAGTTCGACTGGCGCAAGGGCTTCCGCTTCTCGACCTACGCGACGCTGTGGATCCGTCAGGCGATCCAGCGCGGCCTGGAGAACTCCGGCCGCACGATCCGCCTGCCCGTCCACGTCGCGCAGCGCTCCCGCAAGGTCGGGCGCGTCGAGCGCGAGCTGTCGGTCAGGCTCGGCCGCGAGCCGACGCTCGAGGAGCTCGCGCAGGAGGCCGGGCTGCCGATCGAGCAGGTCGAAGAGGTGCGCCACCAGCGCGCGGCGCTCGTCTCGCTCGACCAGCAGATCGGCGAAGACGGCGACACCGCGCTCGGCGACCTGCTCCCCTCCGACGCCGAGGCGCCCGAGGAGACCGCATGGGACAACGAGCGCGAGCGCATCGTGCACCGCGCGATCGAGCAGCTGCCCGAAACCGAGCGCACCGTCCTGACGCTGCGCTTCGGCACCGGGCGCGAGGAGCCGCAGACGCTGACCGCGATCGGCAAACGACTCGGCTTCTCGGCCGAGCGCGCCTCGCAGCTCGAGCAGCGCGCGCTGAAGAAGCTCGCCGAGTCGCCCGAGCTCGCGGCGCTGCGCGAGGCCGCGTAGTCAGCCGCCCGATATCCGGATTCGAGGGGACCCGCATATGCGGGTCCCCTTTTTCTTAAAGACGTCAGAGGATCTGCGAGGCACGGCCGCGAAACGGCGCGAAGTCGGGCTTGCGTTTCTCCTCGAACGCGCGCACGCCCTCCTGCGCCTCCTCGCTCGAGACGAACTCGTGCAGGCCGCTGAACGCGAGCGCCGCCTGGCCGGCGAGGTGCTCGGACTCCTGGTTGAACGACTGCTTGAGGAAGCGCAGCGCCGTCGGCGACAGCGCAAGGATCTCATCGGCGTAGCGGCGCACCTCCGCGCGCAGCTGCTCGCGCGCGACGACACGGTTGACGAGGCCCCAGCGCTCGGCCTCCGCGGCGCTGTACTGGCGGCACAGGAACCAGATCTCGCGAGCGCGCTTCTCGCCGACGACGCGCGCGAGGTAGCCCGTGCCGAAGCCCGCGTCGAACGAGCCGACGCGCGGCCCGGCCTGCCCGAAGCGCGCCTCCTGCACCGCGACCGACAGGTCGCAGATCACGTGCAGCACGTGCCCGCCGCCGATCGCCAGGCCGTTGACCGCCGCGATCACCGGCTTTGGGATCTCGCGGATCGCGCGATGCAGCGTCTCGATCTCGAACAGGCCCGTCTGCGACGGGCCGTAGTCGCCGCTCTGCGCGCGCTGCTTCTGGTCGCCGCCCGTGCAGAACGCCTTCTCGCCGGCGCCCGTCAGCGCGACGACGCCGACCTCCGCGTCAGCCCACGCGCGCTTGAAGCACGCGATCAGCTCGTCGACCGTGTGCGCCGTGAACGAGTTGTAGCGCTCCGGCCGTTCGATCGTGATCCAGCAGAGCCCGTCCTCGACCTCGTAGCCGACGTCCGTCAGCTCGTCCATTCGCCCGCCTCTCCCCTTCGTCGTCTCGCCGCGCCCGCGCGGCCTCGCGCGCGCCTCATGCCATCGTCAGCCCACCGCTGACCGACAGCGTCTGTCCAGTGATGTAGCCGGCGTCCTCCGACGCGAGGAACGCGACCGCCGCCGCGACCTCCTCCGGCGTGCCGAGGCGGCGCATCGGCACCGCGCGGCGCAGCGCGTCGACGAGCCGCTCGCTGTCGGGCGCCTGCGCCGTCATCGCGTCGAGCAGCGGCGTCTGCGTCGGCCCCGGGCAGACGACGTTCGCCGTCACGCCGTGGCGCGCCGCTTCGCGCGCGATCGTCTTCGTGAACGCGATCACGCCCGCCTTCGCACCGGCGTACACCGCCTCGCCGCTCGAGCCGACGCGCGCCGCGTCGGAGGCGATGTTCACGATCCGCCCGTAGCCGCGCTCGATCATCGCGCCGAGCACCGCGTGCGTCGTGCGCAGCGCGCCTTCGTAGTTGACCGCGATTACGCGGTGCCAGAACGCCTCGTCGGTGTCAAGGAACGGCTTGAACTCGTCCCAGCCCGCGCAGTTGACGAGCACGTCGATCGGCCCGAGCGCGTTGCGCGCCGCCTCGACCGCCGCCGCGACCGCGTCGGCGTCGGTCACGTCGAGCGCGCTCGCCAGCGCGCGGCCGCCGCCCGCGTGCACCTCGCCGACGACGCGCGCGCAGCCGTCCTCCGCGACGTCGGCGACCGCCACCGCGCAGCCCGCGCGCGCCAGCGCGAGCACGCTCGCACGCCCGATGCCGCTCGCGCCGCCCGTCACGATCGCCGCGCGCACGCTCGTGCGCTCCTCGCTCATGACCTCGACGATAAGCCCGTCCGCGGATGCCAGCGCCGCGCGCGGCGACGCCACGACGCTTCGCTAGTGTGAGCGCCGACCGACTGGAGGTGGCCGTTGGCGACAGCGCAGGCAACGCAGAAGAAGTCAGTCTGGGAGCAGACCGTCGAGCTGACGATCTCCGTCGGCGAGCGCATCCTCGCGCCGATCGAGCGCTTCATCGGCCGGCGCTCGCTCGTCGGCGACGCGACGTTCTTCCCGAACGAGCGCTTTCCGTGGATCGAGCACGTCGAGCAGAACTGGCACGTCATCCGCGAGGAGGCCGAGCGGCTGCTCGACGTGCGCGACGACCTCGCCAACTTCCAGGACATCTCCAAGGACCAGATCGAGATCACCGACGACGACCGCTGGAAGACGTTCTTCCTCTACGGATACGGCTTCGAAGCGAAGCTCGGCGTCGAGATGTGCCCGAAGACCGCCGCGCTCATGCGCGAGATCCCCGGCATGACGACCGCGATGTTCTCGATCCTCTCGCCGCGCAAGCACATCCTCGACCACCGCGGCCCCTACAAGGGCGTGCTCCGCTACCACCTCGGGCTGATCGTCCCCAAGGACGCCGAGTCCTGCCGCATCCGCGTCGGCGACGACTTCCGCCACTGGCAGGAGGGCCAGAGCATGGTCTTCGACGACACGTTCAACCACGAGGTCTGGAACGACACCGACGAGACGCGCGTCGTGCTCTTCGTCGACGTGCTGCGGCCGCTGCCCGAGCCGCTGTCCACGATCAACCGGCTGATCGTCAAGGCGATCGGGTGGTCGCCGTTCGTGCTCGATGCGAAACGGAACCAGGAGGGTTGGGAACGGCGGTATCGGGAGGGGCGTCAGGCGAACGGATTCTCGACGCGCACGCCGGCGTAGTCCTGCCCGTCGCTCATGTCCTCGGAGAGGACGACGGCGCAGCCGAGCAAGCGCGCCGCCTCGAGGATCGCCGCATCCCAGTAGGAGATGCCGAAGCGTCGCTTGGTGGAGATCGCAGCGACGATCAGCGCGAGCGTCGTCTCCTGCACCGCAAAGCGCGTGAATGATTCGACGAGCGCGCCGGCCTGCTCGTCCGTCAGGGGGTCCTCGCGCTTCGCACGCGTCGCCTGAACATAGAACTCCTGAAGCACCTGTACCGACAGCCCGAGATCGCGCTGCGAGAGCAGCTCGCCGGCGCGCGCCGCCTTCGCGCTCTCGGCCGGATCGCGCGAGATCGCGTAGAGCAGGACGTTCGTGTCAACGAACTGCACGTGCGTGCAACTCGTCGCGTGACAGGCGGTCGCCAGCGCTGAAGCGGTCGATTTCCTCCTGCACGGAGCGCTGTTGCGCCTCCAGACGCGAGAACTCGGCCTCGTGCTGCGAGAGCGAGCGTAGGTACTCGGCGACGAGACCACTGACCGACTCGCCCTGCTCGGCCGCGCGGATGCGAGCCGCGCGATAAACATCCTCGGGGACCGTCACCGTGATATTAGGCACTGTGTTTCACAGTATCACAAAAACACAGTCACCTCGTCGTTTGCCCGGCGGACGTCGTACAGGGCGCGCGAAAGGTCGCTCAGACCCCCGAAACGTCCAGCCCCGTCCCCTGCAACCAGGTGTTGGCCTGCGCGTTGAGCACGGTGAACTCGCCCGTCAGGATCAACGCGCCCAGCACGATCATCACCGCGCCGCCGATCCCGATGATGACCGGAAAGTGCCGCTTGACGACGCCGAGCGCATCGGTCATCCGCTCGAACGCGAGCGCGATCAGCAGGAACGGGATCGCGAGCCCGGCCGAGTAGAACGCGAGCAGCAGCGCGCCGTGCGCGGCCGAGCTCGAAGATCGCGGCCTGCGTGAGGATCGCGCCGAGCGTGATGCTCGTGCACGGCGTCCACGCGATCGCGAACGCGGCGCCGGCGACGAGCGGGCCGCCGCGGCCGGCGAAGCGCATCAGCGACTCGGAGTGCCACTGGAAGTTGAGCACGCGCACGAACGGGCTCGCGAGGAACGCGATGCCGAGCAGGATGATGACGACGCCGCCGACGCGCTCGAGCAGCACTTTGTGTTCGTTGAGCGTCGAGCCGATGACCGTCGCCGAGAGGCCGAGCAGGATGAAGATCAGCGAGAAGCTCGCGATGAACAGCAGGCTCGGCACGAGCACACGACGCGCGCCGACGCCGGCCTTGAGGTCGTTCGGCGTGACGCCGATGACCGTCGAGAGGTAGCCGGGCACGAGCGGCAGCACGCACGGCGAGAGGAACGAGACGAAGCCGGCGGCGAGCGCGAGCGGGATGCCGACGCCCGTGGCGGTGTCGGAGCTAGCGGCGAGGATCAAGGCTTGATGTGTCATCTGTGTCCGGCGCCTGCTCGGCGCCCTCTGAAGCATTGCGCATCTCGTCGGCGCCATCGCGCGAGCCGGCGTCGCGATCCGCCTCCTCGCCGCGCAACGCGGCGACGTCGCGCTCGAGCCGCTCGACGCGCTCGCGCAGCTCTGAGAGCTCAGCGAGCGGCGATCCGAGCGCGAGCTCGGCGTCGCCGGCGCGCCCGGCCGAAGGTGCCTGGGCGGCCTCCCGCGCGTCGTCTCCCCCGTCCTCGCCGAGCAGCTGCGTGTAGCGCTCCTCCTTCTGCCCCGGACGCCGGCCCAAGCGCCTGACGAGCTCTCGCTCGATCAGGCTCGTCAGCGCCGCGTGCACGTCGGCGAGGTCGGCGAACGCATGCATGCGCTCGGTGCGCTGCTTGAGCTCGCCGGGCGTCTGCGCGCCGCGCAGCATCAGGACGGTCAAGATCGCGCGCTCGCCCTCCTCGAGCGGCAGCACTTCTTCGAACAGGTGCCGGTACTTCGCGGCGCGGCTGCCGCTCGCGAAGCGCACGATGCGCCGGCGCTCGAGACGGTGCAGCGCGTCGCGGATCGTCGCCTCGTCGTAGTCGACGACCGGGTCGCGGTTCGTCGACTGGTTGCACGCGAGGCGCAGCGCGTTGAGCGACAACGGGTATTGCTCGGGCGTAGTGCGCTGCTTTTCTAGCAGGCAGCCGAGCACGCGCAGCTCGGCGGGCGAGAGCGGGTTCGGCCCGGTCAGCGCCAGTGCGCTCACGCCGCGTCCCGCCTGACGACTTCGGTCGGAGTTTGGACTCGAAGAAGCGATCGCGATCGGCGTCGACCACCGCCGCGGGCGCGCTCTGACCTCTAATAAGGCGCGCCTTATATACTGATGGCATGGGACGTCGAAACGAGTGCACAGGTCACGGTTTGGCTGGAAGGACTCGACGACCCGTCATTCGACCAGATCATGCCAGCGATCGACGCATTGGCCGAGATCGGCCCGATGCTCGGCCGTCCGCTCGCGGACCGCGTCAAGGCGAGCAGGCACCATCACATGAAGGAGCTGCGCTCGGCCGGTCGCAACATACGCATCCTGTTCGCGTTCGACCCACATCGCACGGCGATCCTCCTGGTCGGAGGCGACAAGACGGGGCAATGGACGCGTTGGTACAAGCAGAGCGTCCCGCTCGCCGACGAGCTGTACGACCGGCATCTGGCCGGGGAGCGCGTGTAGACGCATGACCGGCACTAGCGACTGGAAGGCGATCCGGGAGAGGCGCGTCGGCGACGATCCTGCACGGGTGGAGCGCGCACGCGAGGCGATGGTCGCGGAGCTGCGCCTGGCCGGGCTCCGCCGGCATCGCAAGGCAAGCCAGGCGGACGTCGCGAGGCGTCTTGCGGTATCGCAGGCGAACGTCTCGCAAATCGAGCGCGGCGACGTGAAGCTCTCGACGCTGGCGGGCTACGTCGACGCGCTGGGCGGCAAGCTGGAGCTGCATGCCGTGTTCGACGACGAGACCGTCTCGTTGTCGGGGACCGACGACGAGCGAGCACGTGCGGACGTCTCGGCGGCGCAGGCGCAGGATCGCCGCGGACGCTCGAGCCAGCCGCGCACGCGTCGGTAGAGTCGTCACGTGAGCGCACAGCCCTTCTCGCCGGGCCGCGCGGGCGAGGGTCGCCACTCCTCGCGCAAAGAGCTGCGGCCCGAGGACATCCCGGCGACGCCGGTCTCGCTTCGTCGCGTGGCCGGCCTGTTCCGGCCGTACCGTCCGCGGCTGAGCCTGCTGCTGGGGCTGATCTTCGTCTCGGCGGCGCTCGGCGTGGTCAGCCCGTTCCTGCTGCGCGAATTCATCAACAAGGCGTACCCGCAGCACGACACGACGCTGGTGGTCGAGCTCGTCTCGGGGATGATCGCGCTCTCGATCATCACGAGCGTGATCGGCGTCGCGCAGACGTGGATCTCGAACCAGGTCGGCCAGCGCGTGATGCACGACCTGCGCGCGGCCGTCTACGCGCACCTGCAGCGCATGTCGCTCGCGTTCTTCACGCACACGCGCACGGGCGAGGTGCAGTCGCGGATCGCGAACGACATCGGCGGCGTCGACAGCGTCGTGACGTCGACGGCGACATCGATCGTGCAGAACGTGACGACGGTGATCGCGACGATCGTCGCGATGGTGCTGCTCGACTGGCGCCTGGCGGCGTTCTCGCTGTTCCTGCTGCCGTTCTTCGTGTGGCTGACGCGCCGCGTCGGCGAGGAGCGCCGGCGCATCCAGTCGGTGCGCCAGAGCCGCCTGGCGGACATGTCGACGCTCGTCGAGGAGTCGCTGTCGGTGTCGGGCATCCTGCTCGGCAAGACGATGGGCCGCTCGCCGGAGCTCGTGCGGCGCTTCGCCGGCGAGTCGGGCGAGCTCGCGGACCTCGAGGTGCGCGCGCGGATGGCCGGGCGCTGGCGGATGGCCTCGGTGCAGATGAGCTTCGCGATCATGCCGGCGCTCGTCTACCTGTTCGCGGGCATCGACCACGGCAACGGCGGCAACGCGATCTCGATCGGTACGGTCGTCGCGTTCACGACGCTGCAGACGCGCCTGCTGTTCCCGATCCAGTCATTGCTGTCGGTCGGGCTGGAAGTGCAGACCTCGCTTGCGCTGTTCGGCCGGATCTTCGAGTACCTCGACCTGCCGGTCGACATCGTCGAGCGCGCGAGCGCACGGGCGATGAGCGACGTGCGCGGCGACGTGCGACTGGACGACGTCTGGTTCCGCTACGCGCCGGACGCGCCGTGGACGCTGTCGGGGATCGCCGCCGAGGTACCGGCCGGCACGACGACGGCGCTCGTCGGCGAGACGGGCTCGGGCAAGACGACGCTCGCGTACCTCGTCGCGCGCCTGTACGAGCCCGAGCGCGGGAGCGTGGGCATCGACGGCGTCGACATCCGCGACATGACGCTCGCGTCGCTCGCGGCGACGGTCGGGCTCGTCTCGCAGGAGACGTACCTGTTTCACGCGTCGATCCGCGAGAACCTGCGCTTCGCGTGCTCGGACGCGAGCGACGAGAAGATCGAAGACGCCGCGCGCGCGGCGCAGATCCACGATTTGATCGCGGGCCTGCCGGAGGGCTACGACACGCCGGTCGGCGAGCGCGGCTACCGCTTCTCGGGCGGCGAGAAGCAGCGGATGGCGATCGCGCGCACGATCCTGCGCAACCCGCCGGTGCTGATCCTCGACGAGGCGACCTCAGCGCTCGACAACGAAACCGAGCGCGCCGTGCAGCAGGCGCTCGACGAGCTCTCGCGCGGGCGCACGACGATCGCGATCGCGCACCGCCTCTCGACGATCCGCGACGCCGACCAGATCCTCGTGCTCGACGGCGGCGAGATCGTCGAGCGCGGCACGCACGAGGAGCTCGTCGAGCTCGGCGGCCGCTACGCGGCGCTGCTGCGCGGCGCGGAGGTCGGCAGCGGCGAGCCGGGCGAGCAGGCGCTCGCCTGAAGACGCGCGGCGCTCAGAGCTCGCTGCGCGCGGCGAGCTCTGCGATCGCGCGAGAGAGCTGCCCGCCCTGCCAGGCGATCGGCGAGGCGCCAGGGTCCTCGCTGAGCAGCGTCGCGCCGGGGATCGCGTGCGCGTAGCGCTCGCCGACGGCGTATGGATGGCCGGGGTCGGCGTCGTCGCGGCTCGCGACGACGAGCGTCGGCACGGCGATCGCGTGCAGATCGCCGATGCTCGCGAAAGGCGCCGAGCGCGGGACGGCTTGCAGCGCGTCGGCGACGGCGCGCGGGTGCTCGTGCGCGGAGAGGCGCTGGCGTAGCACGCGCGCGACGGTCGTACGCCACTTCTCGGGCACGGCGTCGAGGTCGTAGGCGTCGACGAAGCCGTCGACGCCACGTTCGCGCAGCCCGCGTGCGAGCGCGTCCCAGCCGCGCATCGCGGCGTCGCCGCGCGGCTGCTCGGGGTCGAACGCGGGCGTGACGAGCACGAGCCCGGCGACGCGCTCGGGGCGCGTGAGCGCGAGGCGCAGCGCGGTCTGCGCGCCCATCGACGCGCCGGCGAGCACGGCGCGCGGCAGCGAGAGCGCGTCGAGCACGGCCTCGAGGTCGTCGGCGAGCAGCTCGTAGCCGTAGGCGGAGGGCTCGGGCGCGGGCGTCGAGCGGCCGTGGCCGCGCGCGTCGTAGGCGACGATGAGATGCCCCGTGCGCTCGAGCGCGCGCGAGCCCATGACGACGTAGCGGCGCGTCGCGGTCAGCCCGTGCAGCAGCACGACGGGCGTCCCGTCGCCCGCGCGCTCGCCGCTCAGCGTGACGCCGCGCGTCTCGACCGTGAAGGCGCCGGTCGCCGCGTCAGGCGGGGACGGCGGCATGTTCGCGCACGAGCTCGGCCGTCCGCTCGGGGCGCTCCCAGAAGAACAGGTGGCCGACGCCGTCGAAGATCTCGAGGCGCGAGCCGGGGATCAGCGAGGCGATCAGGCGGCCGTTCTGCACGGGCAGCATGCGATCGTCGGTGCCGTGGAGGACGAGCACGGGCAGCGAGGCGAGCTCTGGCAGGCGCTCGTGCGTGTCGTGCGCGGCGCACGCCTGCAACTGCTCCATGACGACGGGCACGGCGACGGCGCGGCGGTTGCCGATCTCGAGGAAGCGCGCGTAGGCGTCCTCGTCGGCGGCCATCGCCGCCGAGACGTTGACGTCGAAGCCGACGCGCAGCGCCTGCTCGCGGTCGCCGGACATCATCGCGGCGCCGAGCTCGCGGACGACGTCTTCGGGCGCGAGCGCGCTGCCGGGGCCGCCGCAGTAGGTGCAGCCGAGCGTCAGCGTGCGGATCCGCTCGCGGTGCGCGAGCGCGAGCTCCTGCGCGATCATGCCGCCCATCGAGATGCCGAGCACGTGCGCGGAGTCGAGCTCGAGCGCGCCGAGCAGCGCGGCGGCGTCGTCGGCCATCTGGCGGATCGTGACGGGCCCGTCGAGGCGGCTGCTCGCGCCGACGCCGCGGTGGTCGTAGGCGATCACGTCGAAGTCGCGGCGCAGCAGCTCGAGGAACGCCTCGCTCCAGTGCAGCGCGGTGCCGCTCATGCCCATGATCAAGAGCAGCGGCGGGCCGCTCGCGTTGCCGCTGCGTTCGTAGTCGAGCTCGATGCCGCCGGCGTCGATCAGCGTCATGCAGCTGATCGTATCCCTACACGGGCAGCGCCATCTGCCCGGCTTCGGATCTCGTGCGCGACCGCTCGACCGCCGGCGCGTCCTCGCGCGCGCCGTGCACGAGCCCGGCGACGCGCACGCCGAGCAGGCGCACGGGGCGCGCCGGCGCGTACTCGCGCAGCAGCGCGAGCGCGACGGCGAAGACCGTCTCGTAGTCGTCGGTCGGCGCGGCGATCGAGCGCGCGCGCGTGACGGTCGTCCAGTCGTCGAGGCGCACCTTGATGCCAATCGTGCGCCCGCTGCGCGAGTTGCGCGCGAGGCTGTCGCACAGCGAGCGCGTCATCGCCGCGAGCGACTCGGCCAGCTGCGCGAAGTCGCTGACGTCGTAGTCGTAGGTGCGCTCGCGCGACTCGGAGACGACCTTGCGCTGCGCGCCGACGACGCCGTCGTGCTCGAAGCGCGCGCGGCGCTGCAGCTCGCGACCGTGGTTCGTCCCGAAGCGCTCGACGAGCACGCGCTCGGGCGCGGCGGCGAGCGCGGCGAGCGTCGTCAGCCCGAGCGCGGTCAGCCGCGCGGCGGTCTTCGGGCCGATGCCGGGCACGAGCGACGGCGGCGCGGCGGCGAAGCGCGCGCACGCCTGCTCGCGGCTGAGCACGACGAAGCCGGCCGGCTTCTCGGCGTCGGAGGCGACCTTCGCGACGAGCTTGTTCGGGCCGATGCCGACCGAGCACGTCAGCTGCGTCGCGCGCTTGATCCGCGCGACGAGACGGCGCATCGCGGCGTGCGGCGAGTGCAGGCCGGCGAGGTCGAGGTACGCCTCGTCGAGCCCGACGACTTCGACGCGCTCGACGTGCGCGCGCACGAGGTCGATGACGATCTTCGAGACGGCGCGATACGTCGGGAAGTCGGGCGGCAGGAAGACGGCCTGCGGGCACAGGCGCCGCGCGCGCGCGGCGGGCATCGCCGAGCCGACGCCATACCTGCGCGCCTCGTAGCTCGCGGTCGTGACGACCGCGCGCGGTCCGGTGCCGGCGACGACGACGGGCTTGCCGCGCAGCTCGGGCCGGCGCGTCAGCTCGATCGAGACGTAGAACGCGTCGGCGTCGAGGTGCGCGACGCACGAGCTGGCAGCGGGCGCGGACATACGCATCCCAATTTAGCTCGGCGTCCGGCGGCAGGCGCAATGCGACAAACACGGTGGCGTGTCACTGTCAAGCCTGCGTCGTATAGCCTTGTGCGAGCAATGGACCTGACGTTCAGCGAGCAGGAGACGGCGTTCCGCGACGAGCTGCGCGAGTGGCTCTCGGCGAACAAGCCGGGCGCGGCGCCGAGCGGCGAGGACGAAGACGCGCAGTACGCGTGGCGGCGCGAATGGCAGCGGCGGCTGTACGACGCAGGTTGGGCAGCGCCGGCGTGGCCGACGGAGTACGGCGGGCGCGGCGCGTCGCTGACGGAGTCGGCGATCTACTTCGAAGAGCTCGGCCGCGCGCGCGTGCCGATGGCGGCGAACGTGCTCGGCCTGCTGCTCGGCGGCCCGACGCTGATGGTGTGGGGCACGGACGAGCAGAAGGAGCGCTACCTCAGCCCGATCCTCTCCGGCGAGGAGATCTGGTGCCAGGGCTTCTCCGAGCCGGACGCCGGCTCGGACCTCGCGTCGCTGAAAACGAGGGCGGTCAAGGACGGTGACGACTGGGTCGTGACGGGACAGAAGGTCTGGACGAGCGGCGCGCAGTACTCGAAGTGGTGCATGCTCGTCGCGCGCAGCGACTCGGAGGCCGCGAAGCACAAGGGCCTTACGTACTTGCTGATGGACATGGAGCAGGACGCCGTGCAGGTGCGCCCGCTGCGCCAGATCACGGGCGAGGCGGAGTTCAACGAGCTGTTCATCGAGGAGGCGCGGATCCCGGACGCGAACGTCGTCGGCGGCGTCGGCAACGGCTGGAAGGTCGCGCTGACGACGCTGATGAACGAGCGCGCGGGGCTCGGCTTCGCGCTGCAGATCCGCCTGCGCCAGCTGCTCGACGACGTGATCGCGGTCGCGGCCGAGCGCGGCCTGCTCGAGGACCCGCTGTACGCCGACGCGCTCGCCGAGCTGCACGTGCGCTGCGAGTCGATTCGCCTGCTCGCGTGGAAGGGGCTGACGGACGTCGAGCGCTACGGCCAGCCCGGCCCGGAGGGCTCGCTCGTCAAGTGGCTGTGGTCGGAAACGAACCAGAAGCTGACGCAGCTCGCGGTCGACGTGATCGGCGCCGACGCGCTGACGGTCGGCGGGAGCTGGAGCTACGAGCTGCTGCGCGCGCGCGGCAACACGATCGAGGGCGGCACGACGGAGGTCTTGAAGAACATCGTCGCCGAGCGCGTGCTCGGGCTCCCGCGGTTGAAGGCGGCGGTATGACGCATCTCGATCTTGATTCGCTTCGCCCCTGTCGGGGCTCCGCCGGAAGGACTGCGTAGCGGCATGGACTTCGGCTTCACCGACGACCAGCGCGAGATCCAGCGCACGGCGCGCGACGTGCTCGCCGGGCGCGCGACGCCGGCGCGCGTGCGCGAGCACGCCGAGGCGCGCACGACGGACGCGGCGCTGTGGAGCGAGCTCGCGGAGCTCGGCTGGCCGGGGATCGCCGTCGCGGAGGAGTTCGGCGGCCAGGGTCTCGGGCAGATCGAGCTGTCGATCCTCTGCGAGGAGCTCGGCCGCTCGCTAGCGCCGGTTCCGTTCCTGCCGAGCGCGATGGCGGCGGCCATGATCGAGCACGGCGGCTCGCGCGAGCAGTGCGAGCGCTGGCTGCCGGGGCTCGCCTCGGGCGAGACGGTCGGCGCGCTCGGCGCGGCCGTCGACGGCACGGCGGAGCTCGTGATCGGCGCGCCGGAGGCGCAGGTGATCGTGCTCGTCGAAGCCGACGGCAGCGCGCACGCGCTCGCGGCCGAGGACGTCGAGCTGCGGCCGCTCGACTCGATCGACCCGACGCGCTCGGCCGCGAGCGTCAGCTTCGGTGGCGCCGAGGGCGCGCTGCCCGACGGTTGCGTCGGCCTCGGCCGCGCGCTGATCTCGGTCAGCTCGGAGCTCGTCGGCGTCTGCGACCGCGCACTGTCGACGACCGTCGAGTACGTCAAGGACCGCAAGCAGTTCGGCGTGCCGGTCGGCTCCTACCAGGCCGTCTCGCACCGCTGCGCGCAGATGCTGCTCGACACGGAGAAGGCGCGCGCGACGGCGGCGTTCGCGGCGTGGACGGCCGACGCCGACCCGGAGGCGCTCGCGGAGGCCGCGGCGATGGCGAAGGCGGCCGCCTCGGAAGCCGGCCGCGAGGTGACGGCGGCGGCGATCCAGATGCACGGCGGCATCGGCTTCACGTGGGAGGCCGACGTCCACTGGCTGTTCAAGCGCGCGCAGCTCGACGCGGCGCTGCTCGGCGGCGCCGGGCGCCACCGCGCGCGGCTCGCGTCGATCCTGGCCGACAAGGTCAGTGCCTCCGCCGCCGCCTGAGCTGCGCGAGCGCCGCGAGGCGATCGTGCGCGAGCACATGGCCTCGGAGAAACGTGCACGACTTCGACACGACGATCGACACGTTCGCGCACCCGCGCTACGAGCTGATCGCGACCGGCGAGGTCTACGACGGCGAGCGGGAGGTTCGCGGCTACTACGCTCTCCGCGCGGCACGCGAGGCACGCTTAGACGCACCGGCGACGGCGCGGTAGGCTCGGCGAACCCGGCGAGAGGAGCGGTCGTGAGCGAGGTCGTGTTGTTCGACGTGCAGGACGGTGTCGCGGTGTTGACACTCAACCGCCCCGAGCGGTTGAACGCATGGACGCACGAGCTCGAGGAGCGCTACTTCGAGCTGCTCGGAGAGTGCGCGGCCGACGAGCGCGTGCGCGCGATCGTCGTGACCGGCGCCGGGCGCGGCTTCTGCGCCGGCGCCGACATGCAGGAGCTGCAGGGTCTCGGCGAGAACGGCGTCGCGGCGGAGGATGTCGCGCGCGAGCGCACGCCGCAGAGCTATCCGCTCTCCGTGCCGAAGCCGATCGTCGCGGCGATCAACGGCGCGTGCGCCGGCATCGGCCTCGTGCAGGCGCTGATGTGCGACGTGCGCATCGTCGCCGACGACGCGAAGCTGACGACCGCGTTCGCGCGCCGCGGCCTCGTCGCCGAGCACGGCATCGCGTGGATCCTGCCGCGCCTGGTCGGCCCGGCGCGCGCGCTCGACCTGCTGCTCTCCGGCCGCGTCTTCCTCGGGCGCGAGGCGGCCGAGCTCGGCGTCGCGAACCGCGCGCTGCCGCGCGAGGACGTGCTCGAGCAGGCGCTCGCCTACGCGCGCGAGCTCGCGACGCAGTGCTCACCGGCGAGCATGGCGAGCATGAAGCGCCAGGTCTACGCCGCGCTCTCGCAACCGCTCGAGGACGCGCTCGGCGACGCCGACCGCCTGATGCTCGCGTCGTTCGCCGAGCCCGACTTCGTCGAGGGCGTGCAGAGCTTCCTCGAGCGCCGCGAGCCGAGCTTCGCGCCGCTCGGCGGCTAGAGTCGCTCAGCGTCGAGCGCGCGCATGCGCACGCCGCCGATCTCGACGCCCTCGCCGGGCAGTCCGGGGACGTCGGCGAGCGCGATCTCGACGAGGCCTTCGGAGCGCTCGTCGCGAGCGGTCGGGAAGCGGACCTCGCCGCCGTCGAGCGCGAGCGTCGGCTGCTCCTCGCCGCTCACGGCGACGCCGAGCACGTCCGCCCAGCGCGCGGCCGTCGCCGCCGGCTCGCGCACGGCGATCGTCGCTCCCGCGAGCCGCCCCGGCGCCGGCACGCCCGCGTGTCCCGTCCACGCCGGGCCGCCCCAGCGCCACGAGCCGTACGGCTCGGAGCGGTCGAGCGAGACGATCGCGCCGCGCATGTCGGCCGGGTGCAGGTGCGTGCCCGAGATGTCCGGCAGGTCGATCCGCCAGACGACGCGAATCCCCTCGTGCGCGACGCGCGCGCGTGCGCTCTCGAGGTCCTCGAGGTCGAACAGCACCATGTAGCCGGCGTCGCCGCCGTGGCGCGCGAGGTAGCGAGCAGCCGCCGTCTCGGCGCGGTCCGGTGAGATCGCCTCGATGAAGCAGTCGCCGGTCGCGAATACCGCGTTGACGAGGCCGAACTCGGCGACGCCCGGGTCGCGGTACGGCTCGCCGAGCCCGAGCGTGGCGCGCAGCTCGCGCTCGACCGGCGCGAGCTCTGTCGCGACGATCACCGCCTGGCGCAGGCGCACCCTCTTGCCAGCCGGCTGCGACACGTGCGCCGCGCTAGCGAGCGAGCCGCACAGGGCATGTCTTCATCTGATTCAGAAAACCGGATTCGACATACGTCGGTTCGCCGTCGAGGCTCATCCGCGGAAAGCGCGCGAGCGTCTCCTCGAACAGCACGCGCAGCTCCAGGCGCGCGAGCGCCGTGCCGAGGCAGAAGTGCCGCCCGCCCGCGCCGAACGCCTGGTGCTCGGCGTCGCGCCTGACGTCGAAGCGGTCCGGCTCCTGAAAGCGCGACTCGTCGCGATTCGACGACACGTACCAAAGCACGACCTTCTCGCCCGCCTTGATCTGCTGCCCGTGCAGCTCCGTGTCGCACGTCGCAGTACGCCGGAAGTGCGCGAACGCCGGGAACATCCGCAGCGACTCCTCGACCGCGCCAGCGATCAGCGACGGGTCCTCGACCAGCAGCCGGCGCTGCTCGGGCGCTTCGATCAGCGCGCGCGTGCCGCTCGTGTACGTCGCCTTCGTCGAGTCGTTGCCCGCCGCGACGAGCAGGAAGAAGCCCATCACGATCTCGTGTTCCTCGAGCTTCTCGCCATCGATCTCCGCGTTTACGAGCACCGTCGTCAGATCGTCCGTCGGGTGCTCGCGGCGCTCGGCGATCATCCGCCCGCACCGCTCGAAGATCTCCGGGATGTCGTTCTCGAGCACACCGTCGATCCCCTCCGGCGCGAGGTCCTTGTCGTCGCCCGACAGCGTCGAGTTCATCAGCCGCGCCCAGATCGCGTCGTCCTCCTCCGGGATCCCCATGAAGCTGCCGATCACGCGCGAGACGACCGGCTGCGCGACGTCCGTCACGAGGTCGCAGCGCTCGCGCCCGGCGAGACCGTCGAGCACCTTCGCCGCGATCGCCCTGATGTCCTGCTCGTGCGCCGCGATCCGCTTCGGCGTGAAGCCCGCCTGGAACAGCGCCTTCAGGCGGTCGTGCTTCGGCGGGTCCATGCCGATAAACATCGCCTGCACGAGCTCGACCGGAAACACTTCCGAGACCGCCGTCACGCCCTGTTCGGAGGAGTACGTCTTCCAATCGCGGCTCACCGCGTAGATGTCCTCCGGCGTCGTCACCGACCAGAAGCCCTTCTCCTCCGGGTACGCCGTCACGCCGTCCGTCCAGTGCACCGGGCACTTCGCGCGCAGCTCCTTGAACAGCTCGTGCGGCGGCCCGTCACCCACAGCTCGCGCTCGCCGAGGCGCGCCTGCTCAAGATCGCTGTCAACGCTCGCCATTCCAGACCTCCCTCTTTGCTCCGCCGATCGCTGTCGCGATCATACTGGCCGAGCGGCCAGGCGTCGGACGTCTGCGCGGCCGTCTCGCTCGCGCCGTGCTAGCCGCCGCGCGAGCGCACGTCGAGCTCACCGACCGTCAGCCGCCCGACGTCGAGCTCCTTGATCTTCAGCGAGCCGATCGCGCCGCGGCGAATCGCCAGGCGCCCGATCGCCAGCGCGCCGATCGCGACCGCGCCGCCCGCGAGCGCGCCCGCCGACAGCGCGCCGAGCGACGCCGCGCCGATCGCTCGATGCACGGTCATCGCGCGGCCTTCGCCGGCGCGTGCACCGCGAGCGTCGTCGGCGGCGCCTGCGCGAGGTTCGCGTCGAGCGCGTCGCCCGCGTAGAGCAGCATGTGTTCGAGGTGCGCTTCGAGCATTTCCATCGAGTGGCCGCCTTCGTAGACCGCGCCGTGCGCGCTCGCGCCCGCGGCGCGCAGCTGCGCCGCGAACGGCGCATCCTCGCTCGGGTTCGCGATCGTGTCGTTCGCGCCGCCGTAGACGTACGCGTGCAGCCCTTCGCGCGCGATCGTCGGCGTCGCCGCGCGCAGCTCGCCGCCGAGCCCGTCGAAGAAGCCGAGCCAGCTCTCGACGACCGAGAAGCGCTGCGCGTTGCCGAGCGCGATGTTCATCGCGCCGTAGCCGCCCATCGAGTCGCCCGCGATCGCGCGCCCGCTGCGCGACGCGATCGTCGGCAGCATCCGGTCGACCAGCTGCTGCACTTCGAGCACGTAGCTCTCGTAGCGCCCGCGCCAGTTGTTCGCGCCCGGCCCGCCCTGGATCATCACCGCGATCAGCGGCGCGATCCGATGCGAGGAGATCAGCGCGTCGAGCCGTTCCTGCAGGCCGATCTGCAGGAACGCCGTCGCCGGCTGGCTGTTGCCGTGCAGCAGGTACAGCACCGCGTAGCGCCGCGTCGTGCTCGCGAAGCCCGGCGGGATGTAGACGTGAAACAGGCCGCCCGCGCCGAGCGCCGCCGAGCGGTAGCTCGCCGTGTCGATCGAGCTGCCCGCCGCGTCCGCGCTGCCGCTGACGAGCGTCGGCAGCGACTGCGTCGCCGGTTGCGAGACCGCGAGCGTCTGAGCCGGCGCCGGCGAGCGTACGCCGAGCAGCCGCTCCAAACGCAGCGGCCCGCGCAGCGCGAGCAGCAGCGAGAGCACGAGCACCGCGCTCAGCAGCCCCGTGATCAGCAGCAGCCGCGCGTTCGTGCGCGGCGTGCGCCGCAGCGCCGGCGCCGCAGCGCCCGCGCCCGCCGGCTCGAGCGCCGGCGGGAACGCCGGCACCCACGCCGGCGGCAGCGGCAGCGCTTCGACCGCTTCCGCCGCGCGACCCGGCCAGCTCCATTCGCCGAGGCTGTCGAGCCAGACCTGCGTTCGCGATGTTCGTGCCAGCGCTGACATTCCTTTGCGAATTCAACGAACCGTCAGCGCGAAACCCAAGCTCTGCACGAACCTGCCCAAACGCGCGCAGCAGCGCCGCGCGGTCGCGCGGCGCTACATGGCGAGCGTCAGCGCGTGCTCCAGACCGCCCCCGTGCCGCCGAAGCCGAGCGCCTCCTTCGTCGCTTCCGTCAGGTCGAATTCGCGCCCCGCGACGTACGGGCCGCGGTCGACGACCGGCACGCTGATCGAGCGCCCGCCGTAGCGCAGCGTCACGCGCGTGCCGCACGGCAGCGTCTTGTTCGCGACGCCGAGCGTCGAGCTCGTCAGCTCGCCGCCGCACGCGAGCGAGCCGCCGCCGCCGTACCACGACGCCTCGGCGACGCGAAACACGTTCAGGCGCCCCAGGCGGCGGTGCGCCGGCAGCTCGCCGGCGTCGCCCGCGAAGCGCACGCGCACGCGCTCGCTGCCCGTCTGATGCGGCGTGTAGCTCAGGCGAAAGCGGCCGCCGGCGCGCGTGCGCGTGTGCGCGACGTCGTGCCAGCCGTGCGCGCCCATCGCCTGCAGCGTCACGAGCGAGCCGGCCTGCGCCGGGCTCAGCGAGCCGGCGACGCTCACGCGGCTGTCGTCGAGCACGTTCAGCGTCGCGCGGCGGACGCGCAGCGTGCTCGTCAGCCGGCGCCCAAGCGGCGGTGCGCCGAGCGACGCGCTCGCCGTCGAAGCGATCTCGACCGGTGCGAGCGCGGCAGTCGGCTGCGCGGATTGCGCGGGTGCGTACATGTAGATGCGAACCTCCTTACGGGTTCCGCCTACGGGGTTAGCTGTCGGGCTCACACCCGGCCGCGCGCACGGACAGGGCCGCGCGTCAGCCGGGCGTTACACGCACATCAGTGCGCGATTCGCCCCATCCGAGCCCGTCCAGGCGCCCGGCGATTGGGTTCCCCGCTCACCGCCGAACGGCGGCGGCGAGTCGGCAGAGTCGAACTGTCGTTCGTAAACGCTAGGAGATGAGACATACGCGCTTCTGTGACGCAGCACACACTCCCGCCCATGTCACCATGCGACATCCGTCACAATATTCGGCTGGCCGCTCAGCCAGGAAATGAGCTATCGTCTCGCTCGACGGATCGAGTCTCATCCTTCCTTTTGCCTCGTCAGAGAGCCGGCCGCGGGTCGGCTCTCTGCTTTTCGAGCCGGCGGCATCTCGACGAGCCCGTCGAGACGACCTCCTCCTGACGAGCCGGCATTCGCGGGAAGCGAGCGCTGTCGCGCCGCTCGAGCGCGACGGCGCGACGCGCATCGCCGGGGGCCGTCTCGGCCGGACGCGCGCCTCGCGAACACGCCGATCGCGCTCGGGAAGTAGATCCGCGTATGTGCTCGTAGGCGTGCGGCGTGGCATCAAAGCTCGAAGCGCTCGGCCTCGGCCTCACGCAGCGCCAAGCCGTGACCCGGCGCCGATGCGTCGGGCTCGAGCGTCCCGTCGAGCAGCGGCGGGACGCCGTCGAACAGCATCCGCTCGATACGCGCGTGGTCGTGGAAGTACTCGACGTGCGCGAGCGGCACGATCGCGGCGCCGACGTGCGCATGCAGCGTCGGGCTGGTGTGTGCCGAGAGTTGCACACCGTGCGCGGAGCACAGCGCCGCGACCTGCACGAACTGCGTGATCCCGCCGCAGCGCGTGACGTCGGCCTGCAGCACGTCGACGGCGCCGGCGTCGAGCATCCGCCGGAAGTAGAAGAGGTCGTAGCCGTACTCGCCGGCGGCGATCTCCATGCCGGCGGGTACGCGCTCGCGCAGCAGCGCGAGCCCCTCGAGGTCGTCGGAGGAGACCGGCTCCTCGAACCAGCTCGCGCCGGCGTCCGCGACGAACACCTCGGCGAGCGCGAGCGCCTGCTTGCGCGAGTAGGCGCCGTTGGCGTCGACGAACAGACGCACGTGCTCGCCGATCGCCGCGCGTGCGTGGCGCACGCGGCCCGGATCGCGATCGGGCTGCGCGCCGACCTTCATCTTGACGGCGCAGACTCCCTGCTCCACCCATCCGCGCAACTGGCGCTCCAACTGCTCCTCGCCGTAGGTGGTGAATCCGCCCGAGCCGTAAACGGGGACGCGCTCGCGTACGCGCCCGAGCAGCGCCGAGAGCGATACGCCGAGCAGCCGCGCCTTCAGGTCCCAGAGGGCGATGTCGACCGCCGAGATCGCGCTTGCGGCGAGGCCGGGGTAGCCGGCGTTGCGCACGGCGCGCCGCATCCGCTGCCACGCGCCCGGCGGGTCGAGCGCATCCGTTCCCTGCACGGCGTCAGCGAGCAGCTCACCGATCAGCGCCGCCGCCGCGGCGGCGGTATAGCTGTACCCAAGCCCCGTCGTCGCGCCGACGCTCGCTTGCGCGAGCACCAATGTCGTCGAGTCCCAGCTGAGCGTGCCGTCGCCCTCGGGAAGGTCGGTGGGAATCGTGAACGCACGCGCACGAATCCGCTCGATCTTCGGTCCCCCGAGCGCCGCTTCGCCTGGCTCGACCCCCACAGCCAGCGTCCAGCCGCTCAGTGACTGCCTACGTACTCGGCGTTC
Source organism: uncultured Solirubrobacteraceae bacterium (assembly GCA_963802105.1). GTDB lineage: Bacteria > Actinomycetota > Thermoleophilia > Solirubrobacterales > Solirubrobacteraceae > Palsa-744. The sequence goes on from CAWDHJ010000001.1 coordinate 158,582, forward strand.
TGCTCGTTCTCGACCTCGGTCTGCCTCGGACGCGGCCGCTCGCCGTCCCGCTCGGCGTCCGAGTCGAGCTCCTCGTGACGGCGTCTGGCGGCGATCGCGTAAACGATCCCGCCGAGCACGGCGAGCACCACGACGACGATAGCGAGGATGAAGAAGGCTCCGATTTCCACGGCAGAGGACTACCCCCCTCCCGTGACGCAAAACTCCCCGGAGACACAAAGCCGCCGCGGACTCACGTCCGCTCGGTCTCGCGACGCGCGCGCTCGATGGCGATTGCCGCGGCGATGTGTGAGAGGTGCGTGAGCGCCTGCGGGTAGTTGCCGAGCGGCTCCCGGCCGACCGGCTCGATCTGCTCGGCGAACAGGCCGCGTGGGCTGGCGGCGCCGACCGCCTGGTCGAAGACCTCGCGTGCCTCGATCAAACGTCCCTGGCGGGCGTAGCACTCCGCCAGCCAGAACGAGCACGCGAGGAAGGCGCCCTCCTTGCCCGGCAAACCGTCCTCGCGCTCGTAGCGGCGGATGAAGCCGCCCTCGCCGAGCGACTCGTGCACGAGCGTCGCCGTGCGCATCATCCGCTCGTCCTCGAACTTGACGAAGCCGAGCACGGGCAGCAGCAGCAGCGCTGCGTCGAGCTCCGGTTCGTCGAAGCATTGCACGAACACGCCGCGCTCGGCGTCGTAGCCGCGAGCCTCGATCGCTTCGCGGATCTCCTCGCGCGCGCGCTGCCAGCGCCGCACGGGCGCGCGCCGCATGCACTCCTCGGCGAGCGCCAGCCCGCGCTCGATCGCCGTCCAGCAGGCGGCCTTCGAATGCACGAAGTGCAGCGGTCCGTCGCGCCACTCCCAGATGCCGCGGTCGGGCTCCTGCCAGCGCTCGGCGGCGGCCTCGACGAGCCCGGCGAAGAACCGCCATTCGTCGTCGTCGGGCGAGCGCCCGCGGCGGTGCCAGCGCCACGTCTGGTTGAGGACCTCCCCGAAAGCGTCGAGCTGAAGCTGCCCGGCCGCTCCGTTGCCGATCCGAACCGGACGCGCCTTGCGGTAGCCCGCGAGGTCGAGCCGCTGCTCCGCGATACGTCGCTCGCCGCCGACGCCGAAGAGGATCTGAAGGTCATCGGCATGCCCAGCCGAGCTGCGCACGATGAAGCGCCCAAAGTCCTCGGCCTCACGCTCGCAGCCGAGCTCGGCCAGCGAGCGCGCCGCGAGCGCCGAGTCCCTGATCCAGCTATAGCGGTAATCCCAGTTGCGCTCGCCGCCGGGCGTCTCGGGCAGCGAGGTGGTCGGCGCGGCGACGATCGCGCCCGTAGGAGCATAGGTGAGCGCCTTCAAGAGCAGCGCCGAGCGCACCGCGGCCGCGTGGCGCGAGCCGTCGCCGGTCAGACGCTCGCGCCACGCGCGCCACCGATGGACGGTCTCGTGCAGCCGCGCGTCGATCCGCTCGCCGTCCTCCGCTAGCTGCTCCTGCTCGAGCCGGTGCGGGCGGGCGTAGCGGATCAGCAATCGCAGCCGCTCGCCGTCGTGCAAGCTGGCGCTCGCCGTCAGCCCGTCGCCCTCGCTGTCGAGCTGGCCGTCGCTCCAGACGAACAGGGCGTCGTCGCCGCCGATCGCGAAGAAGGCGTCCGCGGCGGCACGTCGCAGCCAGGGCGTGACCGCGCCGTAGTCGAAGCGCGGCGCGATCCGCAACTGTGCGTCCACGCTGCCCTGCGAGCACTCGAGCACGCGCACGATCTCGCGGCGGTCGTCGCCGTTCTGCTCGCCGATCGCCATGAAGTCGAGCACCCGCAGGCTGCCGCGCGCTCCCCGCAACGTGGTCTCCAGCACCATCGTGTCCTCGAGGTACGCGGCGTCGACGGTCTCGGGCTCGTCGCCGTCGAGCAGGACCGAGCAGTGCCCGCCGCGCCTTGCGTCCAGCAACCGCGCGAAGCAGCTCCCGCTGTCGAAGCGCGGCAGGCAGCACCAGTCGATCGACGCGCCGACTGAGACGAGCGCGGCGCCGTGGCAATCGCCGATCAGGCTGTAATCGACGAGGTCGGGCTGATCGGAGGCGCTCACCGGCCGCGCAACTTGACGCTTGCTGCGGCAGCGGCGAGCGCGCCGGCTGCGACGGCGGCGCCGAGCGCGCGACGGTGGCGCGTCAGCAGCCACTGCGCGCTGCGCGAGCTCGCCTCGTCAGAGAACGCGCCGCGGGCGCCGCGGTCCCCGGGCACCGGCTCGAACAGGTTGTCGGGGCGGTCCGGCGCGATCGTCTCGTTCGAGGAGCTGTGCCTGACAGCCGTTGCGCGCGAGGTAGCGGTCGCCGACGCCCGGGGCGAGCGCGTTCCCGATCAAGGTCAATGCCGTCGAGGCCTCCGACCCACCACTCGCGCCGGTCCGGGTGAGCCGCGGCGGCGGCGATCGCGCGCGCGGCGAGCTCCGGCTCGTAGACGGGGGCGACCGGACGCGGGCGCTCGGAGACGTGCGCGCGCACGACGTCGAACTGCGGCGTGTTACGGCCGGGAGCTGCACCATCGTCACCCGTACACCGCTCGAGTCGTGTAGCAGCTCACAGCGCAACGACTCCGTGAACCCCTGGATCGCGTGCTTGGCGGCGCAGTAGGCGCTCTGCAGCGGGATGCCACGGTAGGCGAGCGCCGAGCCGACCTGGACGATCACGCCGCGGTCGCGCGGACGCATCACGCGCAGGGCGCTGAGGGTGCCGTAGACGACGCCGAGGTAGGTGACTTCAGTCACGCGCAGGTACTCCTCGGGCGAGATTGCCCGGACCGGGCCGAACACCGTCGCCATGGCGTTGTTGACCCATACCTCGATCGGTCCGTGCTCGCGCTCGAGCCGCTCGGCGGCGCCTCGCACCGCCTCCGGCTCGGCGACGTCGCCGACCAGCACGACCGGATCGCCGCCGAGCGAGCGCACCTCCTCGGCGCAGGCCGCGAGCGCACGCTCGTTGCGCGCGATCAATCCGAGCGTCGCGCCCTGGCGCGCGAACTCGCGCGCCGCCGCGCGCCCGACCCCTGAGCTCGCACCCGTGATCGCGACGACGCGCGTGCCCTGATCCATGTCGCGCATCTACCCTCGGGCAACCGCGGACAATCTCGACGCTCCGCGCAGTAGAGCGGCCGGCAGCTCTGCGAGGCACGGCGGGCGTGGGTGGCTTCGAGCTTCGCTCACGCGGGGTAGACGACCGTCGTGTGCTCGAAAGACCCCCGAGCGATTCTGCTTGCCGTGAAGGCGAGCCGCTTTCTGACGCATGTGCCTCGCGGACACCTGTTTCGCGTGGCGCAGCGTGGGTAGGGGCTCGGAATGGGCCCGAACTTCGCCAAAGGAGAGCGCGCATGAGCGAGACCGTCGCCGACTACCTACTCGACCGTCTCGCGTCGGATTGGGGTGTGAAGCGGATCTACGGCTACCCCGGCGACGGCATCAACGGGATCATCGGCGCGTTCGGCCGCGCGCACGACCGGCCCGAGTTCATCCAGGTTCGCCACGAGGAGATGGCCGCGTTCATGGCGTGCGCGCACGCCAAGTTCACCGGCGAGGTCGGCGTGTGCCTCGCGACCTCGGGCCCGGGAGCGATCCACCTGCTCAACGGCCTGTACGACGCGAAGCTCGACCATCAGCCGGTCGTCGCGATCGTCGGCCAGCAGGCCCGGCTCGGCCTCGGCGGCAACTACCAGCAAGAGGTCGACCTGACGACGCTGTTCAAGGACGTCGCCCACGAGTACGTGCAGATGGCGAGCGAGCCCGGCCAGGTTCGCCACCTGATCGACCGCGCGATGCGGATCGCGCTGTCCGAGCGCACCGTCACCTGCGTGATCGTGCCCAACGACCTGCAGATGGAACCGGCCGTGCAGACGCCGCCGCACGCGCACGGCACCGTTCACTCCGGCCCGGGCTTCATGCCGCCGCGGGTCGTCGCCCGACGACGAGCAGCTGCGCCACGCCGCGGAGGTGCTCAACGCCGGCGAGAAGGTCGCGATGCTAGTCGGCGCCGGCGCGCTGGACGCGACGCAGGAGGTGATCGAGGTCGCCGACACGCTCGGCGCCGGCGTCGCCAAGGCGCTGCTCGGCAAGGCCGCGGTCCCGGACGACCTGCCGTTCGTGACGGGCTCGATCGGACTGCTCGGCACGCGGCCGAGCTGGGACCTGATGCAGGACTGCGACACGCTGCTGATGGTCGGCTCGAGCTTCCCGTACTCGGAGTTCCTGCCGGAAGAGGGCAAGGCGCGTGCCGTGCAGATCGACCTCGACGGCAGGATGCTCGGCATCCGCTACCCGATGGAGGTCAACCTCGTCGGCGACAGCGCGCTGAGCCTCAAAGCCCTGCTGCCGTTGCTCGAGCGCAAGCAGAGCCGATCGTGGCGCGAGCGGGTCGAAAGGAACGTCGGCGACTGGGGCAAGGTGATCGAGCGGCGCGCGCATGAGCCCGCGCAGCCGGTCAACCCGCAGCTGATCTTCCACGAGCTCTCCAAGCGGCTGCCCGACGGCGCGATCATCACCTCCGACTCGGGCTCGGCGGCGAACTGGTACGCGCGCGACGTGCAGCTGCGCGCGGGGATGAAGGCGTCGCTGTCGGGCACGCTCGCGACGATGGGCGCCGGCGTCCCCTACGCGATCGGCGCGAAGTTCGCGCATCCCGACCGCCCGGTGATCGCGCTCGTCGGCGACGGCGCGATGCAGATGAACGGCCTCGCCGAGCTGATCACGATCGCCAAGTACCGCGAGCGCTGGGCCGACCAGCGCCTGATCGTCTGCGTGCTCAACAACCGCGACCTCAACCAGGTCACGTGGGAGCAGCGCGCGATGTCCGGCGACCCCAAGTTCGTCGAGTCCCAGCAGTTGCCCGACGTGCCCTACGCGCGCTGGGCGGAGCTGATCGGCCTGAACGGGATCCGCACCGACGATCCCGAGCAGATCGGGGCGTGCTGGGACCGAGCGCTCGCCAGCGACCGGCCGACGGTGCTCGAGGTCGTCTGCGACCCAGAGGTGCCGCCTTTGCCGCCACACATTACGATCGAGCAAGCCCGCTCGTTCGCCTCGGCGGTGCTGCACGGCGATCCGAGCCGGCGGCGGATCATCGCCCAGTCGCTGCGCCAGAAGCTGCCAGAGATCCTGCCCGGCCGATGACGGCGCGGCGCCTGCTCGGCAACCTGCGCCGCGGACGTGCGCAGCGGACGCTCGCCGCCGCGACGGCGCTCAGCGCGCTGCCGCTCGGCCTGGAGATCTACTTCGAGCACTTCCGCGGCTCGTTCGGCGACAAGTGGATGTGGACGCCCGATCGCGCTCTCGCCGCTGTTGAGCGCCGCCGGGTTGGCCGGCGTGCGCTCGCGACGCGCCGCGAGCACGGTCCTGCCGGCCGTCGCAGCGCTCTACTGCCTCGACGGCGCGATCGGCGTGTACACGCACGTGCAAGGCGTCCGCAAGCGTCCCGGCGGGTTCTCCGAGCCGCTGTACAACATCGTGATGGGGCCGCCGCTGCTGGCGCCGGGATCGCTCACGCTGGTCGGCGCGATGGGGCTCGCGGCGGCGCTGGCCGACCGGGAGCGCTGAGGCCTCGTGGCTGCGGGCAAGGTAGTCAGCGGCGCCGGGCATCTGCCGAAGCAGGGCGGCGACACGAGCCCGGGCGCGCCGCCCGGACTGCCACACCAGCGCCGCGGCGTCACGCCGCAGATGCGCGGGCGCTACCCCGACTACGACGTGCTCGAAGAGCGTCGAGCACTGGGACGCGCACACCCGCCGGGTCGTGCTCGCGCGGGTCGCCGAGGTCCCCGAGATCGTCTTCTTCGACGAGGCCGAGGCGCGGACGCTCGGCGCGTTCTGCGACATCGTCACGGGCCAGTTCCGAGCCGCGCATACCGGTGCTCGAGATGGTCGACGCCAAGCTCGCCGCCGGCCGCCTGGACGGGTATCGCCATCAGGACATGCCGCCCGACCCCGAGACCTGGCGGCGCGTCGCCGCGGCGCTCGACCAGAGCGCGCGCGACGCCGGCGCCGAGGAGGGCTTCGCCGCTGCGGGCTCCGAGCTCCAGCACGAGATCGTGCAGCGCTTCTGCGAAGGGTCGCTGGACTGGGAGCTGCCGGTCGAGAAGGCGTGGAGCGTCGTGATGCGCGGCGTGCTCGGCGCGTTCTACTCGCATCCGTGGGCGTGGACCGAGATCGGCTTCGGCGGCCCCGCCTACCCGCGCGGGTTCGCGCGGCTCGGCCCCGGACAGCGCGAGCACTGGGAGGCGCCGCCCGAGTTCGCCGTGGACCCCGTCTCCGACGTTCGCGAGCGAGGGCTCGAGTGAGAGAGCGGGTGCGCGTCGCGCTGAAGGGCGCGCTGCGCCCGCCGGAGAACGACTCGGCGTTCCTGCTCGATCCGCATCGCCGGGGCCTTCCCGGCCGCGAGCGGATGCGCCGCTACCGCGCCGACGAGCCGGTCGACATGCTGATCGTCGGGGCGGGCGCCGGCGGCGCGACGCTCGCGCAGCGACTGGCGCGCAGGGGTTGGCGGGTGCTGGTGCTCGAGGCCGGCCCGTTCTGGGACCCCGACGAGGACTGGGTTTCCGACGAGGCCGGCGCGCATGAGCTGTACTGGACCGAATCGCGGGTGATCGGCGGCGAGGACCCGGTCGAGCTCGGCAAGAACAACTGCGGCCGGGGCGTCGGCGGCTCGATGATCCACTACGCGGGGTTCACGCCGCGCTTTCACCCCTCCGACTTCGAGGTCTACAGCCGCGACGGCGTAGCCGCCGACTGGCCGATCGACTACCGGGACCTGAAGCCGCACTACGAGCGCTTGGAGCGCGAGCTGCCCGTCGCCGGCGAGTTCTGGCCGTGGGGCGATCCGCACGGCTACCCGCACGGGCCGCATCCCGTCGGCGCCGGCGCGCTGCTTGCCTGGGAGGGCGCCCGGCGGCTGGGGATCGAGATGCGCGTCGGACCGGTCGGGATCGCCAACGGGTCGTTCGGGCACCGTCCGCACTGCATCTACCGCGGCTTCTGCCTGCAGGGCTGCAAGGTGAACGCGAAGGCCTCGCCGCTGATCACCCACATCCCCGACGCGCTCGAGCACGGCGTCGAGGTCCGCGCCGACTGCATGGTCACGCGGATCGAGACCGACGAGGCGGGCCGCTGCACGGGCGCCACCTACTTCGACGAAGGGGTCGAGCGGTTCCAGGCCGCCGATGCGATCGCGGTCGCCGGCTACTCGATCGAGACGCCGAGGCTGCTGCTGCACTCGACCAGCGCGCGATTCCCCAACGGGCTGGCCAACGAGAACGACCTCGTCGGCCGGGGGGTCATGGTGCAGGGCGCGCCGCAGGTGGCGGGGCGCTTCCCGGAGGAGATGCGCATGTACAAGGCGCCGCCGCCGGAGATCGACTCCGAGCAGTTCTACGAGACCGACGAGCGTCGCGGGTACGCGCGCGGCTTCTCGATCCAGACCGTCGGGCCGCTGCCGATCGGCTGGGCCGAGCACGTGCTCGCCGAGGGACACTGGGGCCAGGCGCTGCGCGAGTACATGCGCGACTACAACCACTGGTACACGATCGGCGTGTTGTGCGGAGCTGCTGCCGAGAGCGGAGAACCGCGTGACGCTCGCCGAGGAGCGCGACCGCAACGGGATGCCGGTCGCGCGCCTGGACTACACGCAGTGCGAGAACGACCGGGCGAACATCGCCTATGCGAAGAACAAGCTGGGCGAGATCCTGGACGCCGCCGAAGCGCAGGACGTGCTCACGATCGACCGCTACGCCCACCTCGTCGGCGGCTGCGCGATGTCGAGCAGCCCGGAGACCGGCGTGATCGACTCCGACCACCGCGCCTGGGGCGTGCCCAACCTGTTCGTCGCCGACGGCAGCGTCATGCCGACCGAGGGCTCGGCCAACCCGGCGCTGACGATCATGGCGCTCTCGAGCCGATTGGCCGAGCGTCTGGCGAACAAGCGGGTCGGCGCAGCAACGGTGAGATGACCCGGGATCATCGGCGACCGCCTGTGGGGTCTCCGCCAGCCCGGCTGAGTAAGGGCCAGGCGCCGTCGCTCAGGGGCCGGCGCTGACGGGGCTCGTCAGCGCCGCGCTCGCGTCGCCGCTCGTGCGCGTCTCGGCTTCGTGCGCCGGCCCGATCGGCATGTGCGCCGCGACGCGCGTCTCGCCGTCGCTCCAGACCGCGACGCGCCGGCGGCCGGCGGTCTTCGCCGCGTAGAGCGCGCGATCGGCGACGAGCAGCAGCGCCTCCGGCGTGCTCTCGCGCTCGGACAGCGCCGCGACGCCCGCGCTCGCGCTGAGCGCCGGACCGTTCGGACGCGGCTGCGCGCGCAGCCGGTGCCCGATGCGCTCGGCGAACGCGACGCCCTCGTCGAGGCCGACGCCGAACAGCACGATCGCGAACTCCTCGCCGCCGACGCGCGCGAGCGTGTCGCCGCCGCGCAGCTCGCGGCCGAGCAGCGCCGCGAAGTCGCAGAGCACGCGGTCGCCGCCGGCGTGGCCGTGGCGGTCGTTGATCTGCTTGAAGTGGTCGAGGTCGAACATCGCGAGCGCCAGCGGCAGCCGGTTGCGCCGCGCGCGGTCGCACTGCTCGTGGAACTCGGCGTCGAACGCGCGGCGGTTGAGCAGGCCCGTCAGGTAGTCCGTGTCGGCCGCGCGCACGAGCCGGTCGATCGTCTCGTTGACGTGCTCGGCGAGCAGCTTCACGACGATCGTCGTCAGCGTCACCGAGACGCCGGTCCCCATGAACAGGTCGAGCTTCGCCGGGTCGTGCGACCAGATGAACAGCGCCAGGCCGAGCGTCACCCACATCAGCACGAGATCGGCGATCACCTCGCGCCGGCTGCAGAAGTACGCCGAGAAGACCATCGGCCAGAGGTAGAAGAACGGCGTCGCCTCGATCGGCCGCGCGACCGCCATCAGCGTGCTGACGAGCAGGATCCCGTAGATCACGCCGATCCGCGAGACCCAGCGCCTGCCCGGCCGGAACAGCCCGACGAACACCGCGCCGAGCACGAGCAGCACCGCGATGACGCGCATCGCCGGGTGGTCGCTCGTGTTCGGGTCCGGCAGCGGGAAGGTCGCCCACAGCACCGCCGATCCAAGCACGAACATCGCGACGCCGACCCAGCGCATCATATCCTCGGCCGAGCGCGGATCGGTCGCGGCGCGGTCGATCATCGGATGCGCCGACGCGGCCAGCCGGCCCCCGCCGAGCTTCGAGCTCACCATGCCCGATCTCTCGGCTTTCGCGGCGCTCGGCTTGAGCTTCGCGGCTTCCGATCCGCCGAATCGTTGACGGCGACCCCTCCAGGCGCGACAATCGTCGCGATGGCCAACCCGGACCGCCTGACGGCGCTTGACTCGACCTTCCTGCATCTGGAGGACAACTCAACCGCGCACATGCACGTCGCCTCGGTGATGGTCTTCGAAGGCACCGCGCCGACGCCGCAGGAGCTAGTCGATCACGTCGTCAGCCGACTGCACCTCGTCCCGCGCTACCGCCAGCGCCTCGCCTACGTGCCCTACGGCCAGGGGCGCCCCGTCTGGACCGACGACCCGCACTTCAACCCGCGCTACCACATCCGCCACACCGCGCTGCCGAAGCCCGCCGACGAGCAGGCGCTCAAGCAGCTCGCCGGACGCCTGTTCTCCCAGCGCCTCGACCGCTTCAAGCCGCTGTGGGAGATCTGGCTCGTCGAGCGGATGGCAGGCGACCGCTTCGCGCTGATCGCGAAGACCCACCACGCGCTCGTCGACGGCATCTCCGGCGTCGACATCACGACCGTCCTGTTCGACACCGCGCCCGACCCCGTGCCGACCTCGCGGCCGCCCGTCCCGTGGACGGCCAAGCCGCTGCCCGGCCAGGCGAAGCTGCTCGGCGAGGCGCTGCGCGAGCGCGCGACGATGCCAACCGAGATGGTGCGCGGCGCGCGCCGGCTGCTGCGCGCCCCACGCCGCGCCGCCTCGCAGGTCCTCGACGGGCTCTCGAGCATCGGCGCGACGACAATCGCCGGCGTCAAAGCGCCGGCGCCCGACAGCCCGTTCAACGTCGACATCGGCCCGCACCGGCGCTACACGTTCATCGACGCCGACCTCGACCAGTTCAAAGCGATCAAGGACTCGCTCGGCGGCACGCTCAACGACGTCGTGCTCGCCTCCGTCAGCCTCGCGCTCGGCCGCTATCTGCGGCGCAAGGGCTTCGACACCGACGATCTCGTGCTGAAGGCGATGGTGCCCGTCTCCGTGCGCGCCGACTCCGACCGCGGCGCGCTCGGCAACCAGGTCGCCGCGATGTGGGCGCCGCTGCCCGTCGGCGTCGAGAACCCGAGCGAGTGCCTGCGGCAGATCGCGCGCGAGATGGAGGACCTCAAGAGCTCCGGGCAGGCCGTCGGCGCGCAGGTGCTGACGAACCTCGCCGGCTTCGCGCCGCCGACGATCCTCAGCCAGGCGGCGCGCCTGCAGGCGCGCCAGCGCTTCTTCAACCTCGTCGTCACGAACGTCCCCGGCCCGCAGTTCCCGCTGTACGTGCTCGGTCGCCGCCTGCGCGTCCTCTATCCCGTCGTCCCGCTCGCCCAGCGCCAGGCGCTCGGCATCGCCGTGATGAGCTACGACGGGCACCTCGGCTTCGGCCTGCTCGCCGACTTCGACGCGCTTCCCGACCTCGAGTCGATCGCCAGCGACCTGAAGTGGGCGATCGCCTCGCTCGCCCGCGCCGGCGGCGTGCGCGCGCCCGCGCGCAAACCGGCCAAACGGCGCACGAAGAAGACCGCCGCGGCGCCGGCCAAGGGCAAGGCCGCGTCCGGACGCGCCGCCCGCGCGCCGCGCGCCAGCGCAAGCTGAGGTGCGCCTGGCCCTCTGTCAGATGAACGCCACCGTCGGCGACATCGACGGCAACGCCGAGCGCATCCGCGCCGGACGCGAGCAGGCGATCGCCGCCGGCGCCGAGCTCGTCCTGTTTCCCGAGCTCGCGCTGACCGGCTACCCGCCCGAGGACCTGCTGCTGCGCGAGGACTTCCTCGCCGCCGCCGCCGCCGCGCTCGCCGAGCTCGCGCACGAGACGCACGGGATCGTCGCGGTCGTCGGCTACCCCGAGCGCGCCGAGGACGTGTTCAACTCGGCCGCCGTGCTCGCCGCCGGCGCCGTGCACGCGGTCTATCGCAAGGTCTTCCTGCCGAACTACGGCGTGTTCGACGAGGAGCGCTACTTCCAGGCCGGCGCGGCCGGCGCCGTGATCGACATCGGCGAGCCCGCCGGCGCCGCGCGGCGCGTCGGGCTGACCGTCTGCGAGGACATCTGGGAGCCAGGGCCGCCCGCCAGCGACGAGGCGCTCGCCGGCGCGACGCTGATCCTCAACATCTCCGCCTCGCCCTACCACGCCGGCAAGGGCCACGAGCGCGAGCGGATGTTCGCCGCGCGAGCGCGCGACAACCTCACCTGCGTCGCCTTCTGCGCGCTCGTCGGCGGCCAGGACGAACTGCTGTTCGACGGTCACTCGTTCGTCGTCGACCACACCGGCGCGACGATCGCGCGCGCCGCGCAGTTCCGCGAGGAGCTCCTGATCTGCGACGTCGACCTCGCCGCGGCCGCCGCCGCGCGCCTGCGCGACCCCGGGCACCGTGTCGCCTCGCGCTCGCCGATCGGCGCCGAGCTGCCGCCGCGCGTCGAGCTGCTGCCAGGGCTGCCCGCGAGCGACCTGCCCGCGAGCGGCGAGGCGAGGGACGGCGAGGCGAGGGGCGAGGCGAGGGGCGCGGCGCTGCAACCCGGCGGCCCGCTCGCGACGCCGCTGCAGCCGCTCGAGGCCGAGGTATACGCGGCGCTCGAGCTCGGCCTGCGCGACTACGTCGAGAAGAACGGTTTCGAGCACGTCGTCCTCGGGCTCTCCGGCGGGATCGACTCGGCGCTCGTCGCGTGCCTCGCCGTCGACGCGCTCGGCGCAGGGCGCGTCAGCACCGTGATCATGCCCTCGCGCTACTCCTCCTCGGGCACGCAGGCCGACGCGCGCGAGCTCGCCGCCGCGCTCGGCGCGCGCGTGCACGAGCTGCCGATCGAGCCCGTCGTCGAGTCCTACGCGGCGACGCTCGAGCCCGAGTTCGAGGGGCTCGAGCACGACCTGACCGAGGAGAACCTGCAGGCGCGCATCCGCGGCAACCTGCTGATGGCGCTCTCGAACAAGTTCGGCTGGCTCGTGCTGACGACCGGCAACAAGTCGGAGATGTCGGTCGGCTACACGACGCTCTACGGCGACCTCGCCGGCGGCTTCGCCGTGATCAAGGACGTCGCCAAGACGCTCGTCTACCGCCTCTGCGAGTGGCGCAACTCGCCGGCCGGCGGCGCCGGGCGCACGGTCGCGCCGATCCCCGCCTCGATCATCGACCGCGCGCCCTCGGCCGAGCTGCGCTCCGACCAGCGCGACGAGGACTCGCTGCCGCCGTACGAGCTGCTCGACCGCATCCTGCACAGCTACGTCGAGCTGCACCTCGGCCGCGAAGCGCTGATCGCGCAGGGCCTGCCGCCCGAGGAGGTCGAACGCGCGATCCGGCTCGTCGACGGCGCCGAGTACAAGCGCCGCCAGGCGCCGCCCGGCATCAAGGTCACCGAGCGCGCGTTCGGGCGCGACCGGCGGATGCCGATCACCAACCGCTACCGCGGCTGAGCTCGACGATGCGAACGCCACGCCCGGTGCTCGTATTGCTGCTCGGCGCGCTCGGTGCGTTCGCGCTCGGCGGCTGCGGCGACACGCTGCAGGACCAGCCGATCCCGCACAACGAGCTCGAGAGCCTGATCGTCGCGCCCTACCCCGTCTACTGGCTCGGGCGCTCCTTCGACGGGCTGCAGATCACCGGCGCCTCGCACGACCCCGGCGGCGCCTACGACGTCCAGTACGGCGACTGCACCATCGGCGGGCAGAGCACGTGCGTCGCGCCGTTGCACGTGACGACCTCGCCCGACAACGGCTTCGTCCCGGGTGGCGCGACGCCGCTGCGAGCGACGCGCGTGCGCGGCGTCCCGGCCGTCCTCGCCGAGCGCGACGAGACGATCGAGATCCCGACGGCCGCCGTCGTCGTCGGCATCTACGCCGACAGCGCGCCGCTCGCCGCCGCCGCCGCGCAGACGCTCGCGCCGATCAACGAAGCCGGCGGACCGACCGAACCGCTGCCGGCGCCGCTGCCGCCGAGCGCGTTCGGATCGACGCCGCTGCCGTCGCAGATGCCCTCGCCGCTGCGCGCGCTGCGCTGACGGGGCCGTCGGGCGCAGGAGCTCGCCGGAAGCTACGAGGCGCCGGGCGGCAGGAAGCCGTCCGACAACGCGCGCACGGCGATCGTCATCCGCGTGACCGCGCAAGTGCGCCCGGCGTCGTCGGAGAAGCGCACGTCCCAGACCCACGTCGTGCGCCCGCGATGCAGGCGCGTCGCGACCGCGTGCACGACGCCGTCGGTGATCGGGCGCAGGAAGCTCGTGCTGTTCGACAACCCCATCGCCGTCTCGCCGTTCGGCAGCACCGCGAGCGCCGTCGCGAGCGACGCGAGCGACTCGGCGATCGACGCGTAGACGCCGCCGTGCACGAGGCCCGCGGGCTGCTTGAGCTCCTCGCGCACGCGCACCTGCGCGCTGACCTGCTCCTCGCCGACGTCGAGCAGCTCGAGGCCGTAGTGGCGATCGAACCCGCGAACCGAGGCGGCCAGGTGCTCTGCGCTCGGCTTGCCCATCCCGGCGCCACGATAGCCTAAGCAGCCCGCCGCGCAGCGCCCTCGCCGGCACCCGCGCGCGGCCACATTCTCGATGAGCACAGTCGACGATCTCCCCCCAGACCAGCGCGCGACGCTCTCGCTGCTGTTGCGCACGCGCAAGAGCTACGCCGAGGTCGCCGGCCTGCTCGGCATCTCCGAGCAGGCCGTCCACGATCGCGCGCACGCGGCGCTCGCCGTGCTCGCCGCGCCGCTCGCGCGTGAGCTGAGCGCCGAGCGGCGTGCCGACGTCGGCGACTACCTGCTCGGGCAGCAGCGCGGCGTCGGCGAGCGCCTCGCGACGCGCACGTACCTCGACGGCTCGGCGCCCGCGCGCGCCTGGGCGAGCGCGCTCGCCGCCCAGCTCGCGCCGCTCGGCGACGCGCCGCTACCCGAGATCCCGGCCGGCGCACCGCCCTCGTCTGCGCCGGCCGTGAGCGCTCCGCCCGCGGCCGCGACGTCGGCGAGCGCAACGCCGCCGCCTTCGCCTCCGCCTGCGCCCGCCGACGGCGACTCTCAGCTCTCGCCTCCCAGCTCGCGCCGCGCCGGCGCGCTGCTGCTCGCGGCGCTCGTCGTCGTCGCCGTCGTCGTCGTGCTCGTCTCCACTGGCGGCGGCTCCTCGAGCAAGTCGAGCACGAGCGCGTCGAGCACGAGCGGATCGAACTCGACCGCGACGGGCAAGAGCGGCACGACGAGCACCGGCTCGGCGAGCGCGTCGGGCATCCGAGCGAAAGAAGACCGGCGCATCACGCTGACCTCGCCGGACCCGACGAGCAAGGCCGTCGGCGTCGCCGAGGTGCTCTCAGAAGGCAGCCAGTACGCGTTCTACCTCGCGGCCGAGCACCTGCCGCCGTCGAAAGGCTTCTTCTACGCCGTCTGGCTGTACAACTCGCCGACCAGCTTCGAGGCGCTCAGCCGCGCGCCGAGCGTCGGCTCGAACGGCAGCGTGCAGGGCGGCGCGCTGCTGCCGAAAGACGCCGGCAAGTACCACACGATGTTGCTCACGCGCGAGACGCAGAGCACGCCGACGACGCCCGGGACGATCGTCCTGCGCGGAGCGTTCGGGCTGCATTAGTTCGCCGGCGCGAATGCCCAGGGAGGAGGTCAGCCAGCGGCCTGGAACTGCGCTCACGCGCAATGACTGCCATCCAGCGCTCGGGGTGGTCGAAGCCTGGAGCAGCCGTGCCGTCGCTGCAAGGACTCGGCGGACGAGTTGTGCGCTCTCGCGCGCTTCGCGCAGCTGCTCAAGCACGAACTCGATGCGCATTGAACTGGTCGGGCGAGCTCGCAGTCCTCCGATCTCGTGATCGCGAACCCACACACGTGGACGTGGCGCAGGTGGCGGGCACGCGCGTAGGCGCGCGCAGTCGACGCGGAGCCTTGACGGCGAGCTCGACCTCGACGGCGAGCATCTCGCCCCGACGGGCTGAGCAGCGCGAGGTCGGGCCGATGAAGCACCGGAGCGCCGCCGGGGCCTTCGCCGAGTGAGACCGAGGCGAGCGCCCGGCCCTCCTCACGCTCGCGCACGCGCAGCTCGCGCTCGTAGATGAGGCGCCAGGCGGGGGCCGCCGACTCCAGTACGACGCCGACGCCGGCGACTTCCCGGTCGTGGGCGAAGCCGGCGACGCTGATGCGCTTGACGGGCAGTTGACCGAGGCCCGCCCAGCGAAGGCCCTCACGGGTGGCGAGATACAAGCCGGACTGGCGGTAGAGCAGTTGCTCGTGGTCGAGCAGGCCGCCGGCGACGAGCACGCGCAGGCGCGCATAGGCGCGGCTCTGGCACATGCCAAAGCGCGCGCGCACGTGTTCGGCGGTCGCCGCGCCGGTCCGCCCGATCCAAGCGACGATCTCCTGGTCTCTGTGAGTCTGCATCCGGCCTCCTGACGACGCCGTTCTTGACTGCATGTCCTCAACGGCGGCCGGACACCCCCCTGCGAGTTGATCTTGCTCGAGCAGGCTCGAGCTAGATCTGCGAGCGCACGGTAGGGTCGGCCAATCAGACGGGTCATCTTCATCTGCCTGGCAGTCGCGGTTGCCCTCGCGGGTTGCGGCAGCTCGTCGAAATCGAGCGCCCGCAGCGAAAGCACGAGCGCGCTCGCGATTGGCGGCCCGACCGAGATCACGCTTCAGCCGCCGGCGGCGCTCGCGCGTGAGGGAGGTCACGCGCTGGCCGAGTTCGAACAGGGTCGAGCAGTTGCAGCGCAGAGCGGCTGCCTGGCCTGCCACCGGATCGGCGACGCCGGCAACGATGGACCCGGTCCCGACCTAGCCGAAGTCGGAGCGCGGCTTCCCGCCCGAGCGATCGAACGCACCCTGACCCACCCCACCGCCCCGATGCCGGCGTTTTCGCACCTTCCGCCGGCCAAGTTCCGCGGGCTAGTGGCCTTCCTCTCCGCGCTTCGCTAAGCGAGCGCGAGCGGACCAACAAACCCGGCCTTCGGGGGGCGCGCGCGAGCGCGCGAGCTCTCACGTGTTCGCGTGCAGCGCTACAGCGTCTCCGGCGGCACTGAGGAAAGGAGGGGCTTACGCCGCGGCACGAGCGCTTGTGCTCCTCGATGCTACGCGACGGTGCCGGTCAAACGAATACTCGCCCTGCGGCAGCAACAACAGCAAGAGTCCTCCTCGCCCCCTACTGCAAGAGAACGCGAAGGATCGCGGCGAGCAAGCGATCAAGCAGGTCGTGCACTCGCTCGCCGACGCCCGGCTTGGTCTTGCTTGGGACCTCACTACTCATCAAGTGCAGCTCGTCGCTTTCGCAGTTCGTGTCGGATCGGCAGCCCTTTCACCCACGATAGCGACCCGGAGGCCTGCTCAAGCACAGCGCGACTGTCCGGGCTTCGTATTTGAGCGAGAGCCGCGGCGGCTGCTGAGCGCACGCGCCAGCTACGCTCCGTGAGCATGCTGGCCAGCACGGGGATGTTGTCTCGATGCGGATTAGCGCGATGAGTTCAATCATCAGCCGCTTGTCACCGGCATCCAGTTCTCCACGGCGCTCCTGAAGTGCTCTCGCCAACTCGGGTATAGCGCGCAGCACCGCAAGCTTTCCCAGCGACGAGATGGCGAACGTCAGTCGGGGTCCTGGCGCCGCCCCTAGGCAGTCAATAAGCACATCAATCGCATCATCTGTGCCGATGCGTGTAAGAGCCAGGATCGCACGCACTTGGCTCTGCTCGTCATCGGCAAACACGTACGCTCTCAAACTAGCAACGCTATAAGGAGACCCGATTCCCCGCAGCTCGGAGAGCAAGGCACGTTGGCTCTTGATATTTAGGGCGCGCGAATTCAATGCAGCAACGATCACCTTCTCGCGCGCGTTCTGTCCCCCTTTGCAATCGTCACAAGAGTTCAAGTATTTTTTTCCAGACATCGTGGAGCGCCATGCCCGACGGGCTGGACGCAGCCGGTTTGGCCAAGTATCTCTCGATTGCCGCTGCGGCGCGAGGATAGCGCGAAGCGAACCTCGCCCATACCTCAGGGCCTAGATCCTCGGGGACCAAGAGGGCGAGCCCGACTTCCCCTGCTGCCCTTATAGCACTGACAAATTCCCCCCATTCCCCGTGCGAGCCGGCGTTCCGCAGTGATTCAAGTTTCTTATGGCACGCTTCACGGTTCCCTGCGCGACAGGTCGCCCCAAGCCCGAATCCGCCTTCTCCCGTCGGGTCCGCGAAATTAATCGGATTGTCTTCCGAGAATTCGAATTCCGGCGCACTCGTCGCCGGGTCTGGTTGCGTCCATCCGCCGGCGGCTGGATCGTAGTATCGGGCGCCAAAGTGAACAACCCCGCCCGGCAAGGCCTGCCCAGACTCGTAGCCAAAGGTTGCAGGTGCCGCGCCGATCGAACTCCCATACGGGTCGTACTGATATTGCCCGCTGGCGGGAGCGGTCTGCGCCCCATTGGAGCCCGTTAGCAACGCTACCGAGCCGAACGGATCTATGACGAAGTATTCGGTTTCGCTCGGTTTGCCTTTCACCGTTCGCTTGGCGAGCAGCGCGCCTTCGCTACCGCGCGTGTAGTACTTCGCGCTTTCACCGCTGCCCGTCACACCGACGCCGAGCACGTTCGTGATCACTTCTTCCGAGCCGATCGCGGCGAGGTCGTCCTGTCCAGTCCCGTGGCTGACGACCTGCTTAGCGCTTTCCCCGTGCGGCGTGACGCTCGAGAGCTGGTCGCGCACGGTATAGGCGAACTTGTTGGCACCGGCGAGCAGCCCGTCGCTGGTCATGTTCCCGTCTTCGTCGTAGGTGGGCTCACCGGCGATGCCCGGTTCGGATGGTTTTGCGCATTCGCTGGGCGCGCTCGTGGCGATCGCGCAGATCTCGTTGGCCGCGTTGTACTTCATATGCTCGTTCGTGTACGTCGTGCTCGGCGAGTAGGTGTGGTTGAGCAGCATGTTGCCCGCGTGGTCGTATTCGTATTCGGAGGTCAGGCTCGCCGCTTCGCTTCCGCTTTTAGTCACGGCTTTCAGCAGGCGATCGAGCGTGTCGTAGGAGTAGGTGGTCGCGTTCCCGGCCTTGGCGTTGGAGAGCGTCTGCAGGTCGGGCGTGTCGATCGTGACTTTTCCCCCTTCCACTTCTTCTTCAAACGTGTAGCCTAGGACGTAGTCCTCGAGCGTCGAGCTCGGCGTGATCGTGCTCGAGCAGTTCTGTTCCCCCGTCGGTTTGAAGACGAGGAAGCTGGTCAGACGCCCGGCTCGATCGGCCTTCGCGCACTGCAACAGGCCGTTGGGGTAGCTCGTCGATTCGCGGTTATCGGCCCCTGTCTGATAGCCGAATTTGAACGGGTGCGCCGAGTTTTCCGGTTCGGTCAGGCTGGTCAGGAGGTCATCTGAGCCATAGGCGTAGGAGACCGTTCCGCCTTTGTCTTCGAGACTCGTCAGGTTGCCGTCGTAGTCGTAGCCGTAGCGCATCGTCTTGGCCGTCGGCGTCGTCTTGAGCGTTGGGCGGCTGAGCTTGTCGTATTCGTAGTAGGTCGCGCCGGTGTAGGGTTCGCCGAAGCTTTTCGCATCGACGCGTTCTGTCGTGTTGCCGTCGGCGTCGAACTTGAAGGTGACGGTGGAACCGTCTGAGTATTCGACCTTCGTGACGCGGTCCTCTCCGTCGTAGGTGTAGGTCGCGGTGTTTTTGCGGCCGTCCGTGACGGTGTGCACGCGGTCGAGCGCGTCGTAGGTCAGTTCGGTCTTACCGAGCGGCGAAGGCGGTTCGATCTTCAGCAGGTCGCCTTTTTCGTGGCCGGAGGCTTCGCTGTATATATATTGGGTTGCGTTCCCATCGGGATCAATGCTTTCGGTGACCTGCCCCTTGGCATTGTATTTGAGTTTCGCTTCCGGTTTGCCCGCTTCGGTGTCTTGGTTGAGGCTCGTAAGGTTGCCGTGTTCGTCATAGCCGTAGAAGGTCTTGTGGGTCTTTTCGCTGCTGCCTTTCTGCCCAGGCGCCGAGTACGGCGTGAGGATCGAGCTTGGCTCCACTTCCCCGCCGTGGCCGCTGGGGCTGTAGGCGAGCGTCGTCTTCAGCGACGTGGTAGATGTAACGCCGGTCGTAATTTCCTTGACGGCGCCGCTGGGGTTGTAGGCGATCGTGTTCGTCGCGCTGCCGCCTGAGCCTTCGGCCGTGTCGCCGGGGTTCTGGTAGGACGCGAGCGTGCCCGTGCTCGCGTTATAGCTGGCGGTCGATTCATTCCCACGCTGGTCGATCGTCTTCGTGACCTGGTCTTCGGCGTTGTAGCAGTAGGCGGTCTTGTGCGCGCTTTCGCCGTAGTCGACTTTGCCTTCGGGGCTGCCGTTGGGGCTGACGACTTCGGTTGAGCCGATCGAGCCGGTCGGACAGCTGAGGCTCGACTTCGCCGGACGTTCGTAGTTGAACGTCGTGATCACGTCTTTGCTGCCGACGGTTGTGGCCGTGCCGTTGACGACGTGGCGGATCTCGGTGACCGCGTTGTGAGGCCCGTAGCTGAGCTCGACCAGGTGCCCGTCGGGGTCTTCGATCTGCGTCAGTTCGTCGGCTTCACCGTAGGTGTATTTGGTTTTGTGGCCGTCGGGGTCCTTGACCGCTTCGAGCTGGCCTTTGGAGTTGTGCAGGAATTCCCATTTGCGCCCGAGCGAGTCTTTGATCGCCGAGACGTATTCGCCGGAGGCTTTTTCGTGCGTGAAGGCGATCGTGTGGCCGTGGGTGTCTTCGATCGAGGAGATCCCTTCTGAGTTGTAGCTGAGCGTCTCTTTGTTGCCGTTGGCGTCTTCGATCTTCTGCAGGAAAGAGGGGTGTTTGTTGTTGTTGAAGTAGTACTTGACGCGTGCGGTGATGTATTCGAGGCGCAGGGCGCCGCTCGTTTCTTCATAGAGCGTCGCGTCGATGCCGTTCGCCGTGTAGGCCTTTTCGCTGCCTTTGTCCTCGGCAGAGTTGCGCGCGAAGTGCCACCAGGTGCCGCTGGGGTCGGCGTAGGCCCAGGTGCCTTCGACTTCGTCGTACTCCATGCGCACGTCCTGACCGGTCGAGAGGATCGCGCCCATCCCCAGGTTGCGCCAGTAGTACTCCTGGTTGTTGTAGGTCTCGGTCAGCGAGAGGTCAAAGCCGATCCCCGGCAGCTCGAAGGTGTGGTTCTGCACGAGCAGGTTGCCGTCGGCGACGTCGACCGAGAGCCCCTCGCGGTCGCTCAGCTGCTGGCTGAGCAGCGTCGCGTCGCTCGGCGCGCCGATCTTCGGCGAGTAGTCGATTTCGAGGTAGGGCTTTTCGGCGTAGGAGTCGTTGGCGAATTCGGTTTCAAGCGAGCTCTCGTTTTCGGCCTTGATCAACACGCCGTGGTTGCTGCTCGGGGTCTTTACCCAGTTTTCGACCAGCGGCGTGATCCCGAAGTCGATGCGGTGCCCGTAGCTTGCGCTGTTGACGCTGGCCGTGCTCGTCGCGCTCGCCCCTTCGGGCTTCGCGCCCGCCGTTTTCCAGGCGTGCGTGCCGTCGTAGGTGTTCCACGTCGCGCCGTTGGTCGGCGTCGTTTCAAGGCCGTAGAGTTCGAGCTTCTGGGTGCCGGCGGGCGAGGCCTCGACGTACAGCGAGAGCGCCGAGGAGAGGATCGTCGCGTCTTCGGGGATCGCCGTGCCGAGGCTGAAGTGCAAGAGCCCACGTCCGACCGAGGAGCCGGAGCTGTGGTAGCCGACGGCGAGCGCCGTGCCGCACAGCGAGCTGTTTTCATAGGTCGAGCCGCTGGCGATCGTGCAGTCGACGTCATCGCCCCAGTATTCGACGGTCGGGTCGAGCTTGACCGGAAAGACGCGTTCTGGGCTCCCTAGCCAGGCGCTGTCGATCACGACGCTCAGCTCCGAGCCGTCTTCGCTCAGCTCGTAATGGACCGCGCGCGGGTCCGGGCGGGCGCTCGAGCCGGAGTCTGAGAGCGACGGGGCCGGCATCACGTAGCGCAGGTGCCCGTGGGCGTCTTGAAAGACGATCGTGCCGTTCTGAAGCTTTGGCGTGAGGCCACCGGTACTGCTCAGGCGGTAGTGGTAGACGGCGGGCGCCGAGGCGCTCTGCAGCGTAAGGCTCTCCTTCAGGCGCGTCGGCTGCTCTTCGTACGCAGCGCTGACCTGCGGAAGCGCTTCTGCGTAGGTCGCCGAGGAGCCGCTCGCCGTGGCCGTGCCGCCGGCTTCCTGCAGCGAGAAGGAGACCGTTTCGCCTTCGCGCCCGACGCTCACCGGCGAGGAGAGCGAGGAGGGCAGCGTCACGGGAAGCTCGCTCGCCTGAGCGCTGAGCGTCCCGTCGGCGCCCTCCTTCAGCGTCGTTTCGATCGGCTGCCAGTTGCCAGAGGAGTCGCGGTAGTTGACCGGCGTTCGCGAGATCTTCGCCACGCGCGTGCCGTCGGCGCGCAGGAAGGTGTCCGAGGTTTCCGTGCGCAGTTCGGGCAGTTCGCGCACGATCGTCTCGGGCGATTGGTTGGGCGAGGGCGCTTGAGCGCTTGCGCCCGCGCCTGCGCTCGGCAGGATCGCAAGGGCGGTCAGCCCGCCCGTAAGGCACGCCAATAGGCTCGCGCCGCCGGCGAGCCGCCGTGGCCCCTGTCTCGAGAAGTCCGACAGCAGCCGCAACCCACGCAAAACCAACTGATGCGCAGCACGCAAGTTCCTCACCGCCCTTTGCGATCTAGGCAGCCGTGCCCTGTTGTCCTCCCCAGTCTCCTGAGGTGCCTTGTCTGAGCAGGGCGAGGTCTATCCGAGGATGCTCGTGCCTGTCAACCCCGATAACCGGAACCCAACGATCGTATGAGGACGAAGCCCGCTGCTTGATCGTTCCTCAGAGGCAGGCGCGCGCGCTGAGGAGCGCGAGGCTTAGCTCGAGGCCGGCGGCGGTCCTCGCGATCGTCTGAAGCGAGCAGTTGAACTCGCCGCGCTCGATCGCGCCGTCTGCGCGGCCGCCGACGCCGCCGGCATCTCAGAGCGCACCGCCTATCGCATCGTTACGAGCGAAAGCGCGCGGGCGAGCTGGGAAGCTACGGCTAGTCGCCGAGCAGCTTCCCCGGGTTCATGACGCCACCCGGGTCGAGCTCGGCCTTCAGCGCGCGCAGCGCGGCGAGGCCTGTCTCGCCGACCTCCTCGCGCATCCACGGTGCGTGGTCGCGCCCGACGGCGTGGTGGTGCGTGATCGTGCCGCCGCCGGCGACGATCGCGGCGCTCGCGGCTTGCTTGACGGCGCGCCACTGGCCGATCGGGTCCTCGTCGCGCCGGCGCGCGAGGAACGTGAAGTACAGCGACGCGCCGGTCTCGTAGAGGTGCGAGACGTGGCACATGACGAGGCCGGGCGTGCCGCGGTCGCGCAGCGCGCGCTCGATCGCGTCGCCGACGGCGCGGTGCAGGCGGCGCAGGTTCGACCACTGCGTCGCGGTCTCGAGCGTCTCGACGAACACGCCGTGCGTCAGCAGCTCGTCGCGCAGGTACGGCGCGGCGAAGCGTCCGTGCAGCCACGCCTCGCCGGGCGAGCGCCCGACGGGCAGGCCGCCGCTCGCGCTCAGCGTCTCGAGCGCGCGCGCGCGCCGGCGCGCGACCTCGTGCTCGGAGGAGCCCTCGAAGCCGACGATCGCGAGGCATCCGTCGCGATAGCCGCGCGCGCCGAGGTACAGCCGACCGAGCATCCCCTTCAGCCCGCCGGAGCCGGCGAGCGCGAGCGACATGCGCGTCTCGCGCTCGTCGGAGAGCCGCGCGACGTCCGGCGTCGCGCCGCCCTGCACGAGGCCGCGCAGCGCCTGCACGCCCGCCGCGAAGTCCTCGAAGAAGACGCCTTCGTAGACGCGCTCGCGCGGCGCCTCGCGGACGCGCAGCTGAAGCTCGGTGATCACGCCGAGCGTCCCCTCCGAGCCGACGACCATCTGACGCAGCGACGGACCGGCCGCGCTCGCCGGCAGCGCCGGCAGCACGATCTCGCCGGACGGGGCGGTCATTCGCAGGCCGAGCACCATTTTCTCGATCGTTCCGTATCCGCTCGACGCCTGCCCGGCCGAGCGCGTCGCCACGCAGCCGCCGAGTGAGACGTACTCGAACGACTGCGGGAAGTGCCCGAGCGTCAGCCCGTGGCGCGCGAGCGCGCGCTCGAGCGCCGGCGCGCGCAGCCCGGCGCCGACCGTCACCGTGCGCGACTCGCGGTCGAGCGCGAGCACGCCGCCGAGCCGCAGCGTGTCGAGCGAGACGACGCCGCCGTGCGAGCCGGCGCAGCGGCGCGAGGCCGCCGACGACGCTCGTGCCGCCGCCGAACGGCACGACGGCGAGCGAGCAGCGCGCGCACAGCGCGAGCACGGCCGCGACCTGCGCGGCGTCGCCCGGCGCGACGACGACGTCGGGCGCTCCGTCGGGCTCGCCGCCGCGCAGGCGCACGAGGTCCGGGTAGCCCTTGCCGGCGGCGTGCAGCACGCGCTCGTCGTGGTCGTCGCGCACGGCCTCGGCGCCGACGATCGCGCGCAGCTCGGCGAGCGTCTCGCGCGAGACGCGCGAGGGCGCCAACTGACGCGCGAGAGCGCGACCGGCGGCGCCGGCGCGGCGGCGTGCCGATCGTCTCGGCGAGGAACGCGAGCGCGTGCGCCGGCAGCCCGGCCGCGTGCGCCGGATCGCCCCAGCCCCACCAGCGCATGCGCGGCGCGTCGGTCTCGCCGCTCGGCGGCTCAGCCACCGATCCGCTCCAGGCCGTCGAGCGCCTCGTCGATCGTCGCGGCCGCCGCGCGGCGCACGATGAAGCCGCCGAAGCGCGGGAACATGCCGGTCGAGCCGCTGGTGCAGCTCGATCGTCACGCTCGTGCCCTCGCCCGGGCGGCTCGAGGCGCGACGTGCGTCTCGGCCGAGCTCAACAGCCGCGCGAACGGCGTGCCCTCGAGCTGCTGCTCCCAGACGAGCGTGCGCTCGTCGGCCTCGCGTGCGACGCACGCGGAAGTCGGCGCGCACGAGCTTGCCCTTCGACGTGCGCATGACCTCGGTGAACGCGTCCGCCCTCGACGTCCTCGACGCGCTCGACGCGCGGCCACCAGCGCGGCAGGTGGTGCGGATCGCCGATCAGCTCCCAGAGCTGCTCGGCGCGCGCGGCGATCGTGCGGCTGCGACGCGCCGAGGGCACCGTCTCAAGCCACTCGTAGCTGAGCAGCGCGTGCGTCTCGCGCGGCGCCAGGCGCTGCGCGGCCGTCGAGGAACGCGAGCTCGACGAGGAAGCCGCAGCCGACGACCTCCCGCCGAGCTGCTCGACCAGCTCGCACAGCGCGAGCGCCGTGCCGCCGGTGGCCAGCAGGTCGTCGTGCACGAGCACGCGCGCGCCGTCGCGCGATCGCGTCGCGTGCACCTCGAGCTGGTCGGCGCCGTACTCGAGCAGGTACTCGGCGCTGACCGTCTCGTACGGCAGCTTGCCGGGCTTGCGCGCGAGCACGAAGCCGGCGTCGAGCGCGAGCGCGAGCGCCGGTCCGAGCAGGAAGCCGCGCGCCTCGGCCGCGACCACGCAGTCGACCGCCGAGCGGTCGCGCGAGCTCGGCGAGCGCGCTGACGGCGCTCGCGCAGCGCCCGCGCGTCGGCGAGCAGCGGCGTGATGTCCTTGAAACGGATCCCCGCCCGCGGGAAGTCGGGAATCTCGCGAACCAGCGCGCGCAGCTCGCGCTCGGTCATCAGCGGACGATCTTGCGCAGGTCGCGCACGAGCAGCAGGTGCTTCAGGTGCGTCGCGACGGCCGCGAGGTTCTCCAGCGCCTCGACCGCCTCCTTGCGCCGCTCGGGGTTGCGCGAGCGCAGCGCCGGCGCGAGGATCTGCTGCAGCAGGTTCGCCTCGCGGTCGGCCGAGGAGCGGAACACGCGCAGGTTGCGCCCGCCGACGCCGTAGCGCGCGAGCTCGGCGACGGCCGCGATGATCTCGCGCTCGGTCTCGTCGAAGTAGCGCACGCCGCCGCGCATCTCGCCCTTGACGACGCCGTACTCCTCGAGCTCGCGCACGAGCTTCGCCTCGGCCTTCGTGTCCTCGAGCACTTCGTCGAGCGAGTACAGCGCGCCGGTCGCCTCGCGCACGCTGACGCTCGGGCGCAGCGCGCGCATCCCGTCGCGCGCGACGCGCCCCGGCGCCGGCGGCGCCTCGCCCGGCGTGCGCCCGGCGGCGAGCTCCTGGCGGATCACGCGCAGCGGCAGGAACTCGTCGCGCTGCATCCGCAGGATCGTGCGCAGCCGCGCGACGTCGCCCTGGCCGTAGAGGCGGTAGCCGCCGGGCGTGCGCCGCGGCGTCAGCAGCTTCTGGTCCTCGAGGTAGCGGATCTTCGAGATCGAGATGTCGGGGAACTCCTGCATCAGCGCCTTGCAGACGGCGCCGATCGTCAGCGACTTCGGCCGCGCGGCCGCGTCCTCCTCGCCGCGCGCGCCGCGCGCGCGCCGGACGCCGTCGCGGCGGTCGCCGCCTCGAGCTCCTCGACGTCGGCCTGTGGCGCGCGTGCCGCCATCAGCGCACGTGGAACGTCAGCTTGTACTTGCCGATCTGCAACTCGTCGCCCTCCTCCAGGCGTTGCGACTCGATTCGCGAGCGGTTCACGTACGTCCCGTTCAGCGAGCCCATGTCGTCGAGGTACCACGCGTCGTCGCGCCGCGTCAGCAGCGCGTGATCGCGCGAGACCGTCACGTCGTCGAGGAACACGTCGGCGTCCGGGCGCCGGCCGATGCTCGTGCGCTCGCGGTCGAGCGCGAAGCTCTCGCCGACGCGCCCGCCGCCGGCGCGGATCACGAGCGCCGGGCCGCGCGCGGTGACCTCGTCGATCTCGACCGGCACGAGCTCGCCGGCCTCGTCGATCTTGTACGTCGCCGTCACCGGCTCGCCGCTCGACTCGTCGCGCGGCAGCAGCGCGCCGCAGCGCTGGCAGTAGTTCGCGCCCTCGCCGTTGACGAAGCCGCACTCCGTGCAGTGCAGTGCCATCCGCGTCAGCCGCTCGCTAGGCGGCCCGTCCGCGCCGCGGACGCTCGACGCTCGCGCGCGATCACGCGTCGACCTCGGGCTGGCCGGTCGAGCCGCCGGCGAGGATGTCGGTCAGCTGCTGCACGTCCTCGCCCGTGATCAGCACCTCGCCGCCGTCGTGCTTGCTGCGCAGGCGGTTGACGAGCTCGGCGCGGAGGATGTCGATCTTGCCGTGCAAGATCCGCCGCTGGTAGGAGATCTCTGTCTCTTCCTCGGTCAGCTGGCGGATGACGTCTTTCAGTTCGGCATCCGAGAGCGAGCCGAGGTCGGGGAACGTCTCGTCCATCGTGGGCTCTTCTCCTCGTGCGGGCTGGCGCCGGCCGGACACGATCACCTCCGTGCGGCAGGCAGGGAGCGAGCAGTATAGACCAAACGGTCAGGCTGAGCTTGAGGCTGTAGGCGGCGCCGCGCGAACCGCGCGAACGCCGTCGCGCACGTACAGCCATGTCGCGAGCAGCGCGAGCGCGAGACCGCCGTACAGCAGCGCTTCGCCGAACGCTTCGAGGCCGACCATCGCGAAGAAGAACGACCCCATCACCGGCGCGACCGCGAGCCGCCCGGGCCAGTTGATCCGCACGTCGACGCCGCGCGAGAGCCCGTAGCGCCCGAGCGCGACCATCGCGAGCTCGCGCGCCGCGAGCACCGCGAGCGCCCAGCGCGGCAGCAGGTCGAAGCGCCAGCAGACGACCGCGCCCGAGACGACGAGCAGGCGGTCGGTCACCGGGTCCATCAGCGCGCCGAGGCGGCTGTACTGGCGCGTCACGCGCGCCGCGATCCCGTCGGCGTAGTCGCCCCAGCCGATCACCGCGAAGAGCGTCGCCGCGAGCACGTCCGGGCCGTTCGCGCTCGACAGCGCGACGACGAGGAAGACCGGGATCAGCGTGAGCCGCACGAAGCCGATCGCGTTCGGGATCGTCCACGGCCGCAGCGGGCTGCCGCTGCGCGTCTGCGCCGGCGCCGGCCCCGAGCGGTCGAGGCCGAACAGCCGCGCCGGCGTCAAGCGGCGGCGCGCGACGCTCTCGCCGCCGGACCCGCCCTCGCCGCCGCGATCGGCTTCGCGGCGTCGCCCCTCGCCGCTGCCGTCGCCTACGGGGCGCTCCGCCACAGCTCGTCCACCGCGCGCAGCAGCGCCTGCGGCTCGCCGGCGAGCGCCAGCGGCGCGAGCTCCTCGCGCCCGCGGCGACGCTGCGTCTCGATCTCGCCCGACTCCAGCGAGCGCCGCCCGACGGTCAGGCGCAGCGGGCAGCCGAGCAGCTCGGCGTCGGCGAACTTCTCGCCGGGGCCGAGGTCGCGGTCGTCGTAGAGCACGTCGACGCCGCCCTCGCGAAGCGTCGCGTACAGCCCGTCGGCGGCCTCGCGCTCGGGCGTGCCCGGCTTGCCGAGCGCGACGAGGTGGACCGCGAACGGCGCGATCGCGCGCGGCCAGGAGATCCCGTGCTCGTCGGCGAACTGCTCGACCGCCGCCGCGACGATCCGCGCCGGCCCGATCCCGTAGCAGGCCATCCAGATCGCGTGCTCCTCGCCGTGCTCGTCGAGGTAGCGCGCGCCGAGCGGCTCGGAGTAGCGCGTGCCGAGCTTGAAGATGTTGCCGATCTCGATCGCCGGCTCGATCGACAGCTCGACGCCGTCGCGCACGTAGCGCTCGCCCTCCCTGCGCACCGCCGGGTCGCTCGCCGCGACCTCGAGGTTCGCCGCATAGCCGTCGGCCAGCGCGATCTCGTCCTCGCCAGCCGCGCACGGCGCCATGTACTCGTGCGCGCCGACGCCGCCCATCATCCCGACATCGCCCTCGACGCGGTAGTAGCGCAGGCCGGTGCGCTGCATCATCCGGTCGTACGCGCCGACGTGCAGCTCGTAACGCTCGTCCATCCCCGCCCGGTCGCGGTCGAACGAGTAGGAGTCCTTCATGATGAACTCGCGCGTGCGCAGCACGCCCGCGCGCGGGCGCGGCTCGTCGCGCTCCTTGACCTGGAAGTGGTAGAGGATCAGCGGCAGGTCGCGGTAGGAGCGCACGATCTGCGAGACGTGCGTCGTCACCGCCTCCTCGTGCGTCATCGCGAGCACGAGCTCCGAGCCCTTGCGGTCGCTCAGCTTGAACAGCTCCTCGATCTCGAGCCGCCCCGTCTTGCGCCACGGGTCGGCCGGCTGCAGCACCGGCATCAGCATCTCCTGCGCGCCGATCGCGTCCATCTCCTCGCGCACGATGCCGACGACGCGCTCGTGCACGCGCCAGCCGGCCGGCAGCCAGCTCCACATGCCGGCGCCGAGCTGGCGCACGAGGCCGGCGCGCACCATCAGCTTGTGCGACAGCGCCTCCGCGTCGGCAGGCGGCTGCTTCTCGGTCGGCAGGAGGTATTCGGAGAGACGCGTCATCGTCGATCGGCACGCATCGGCGCGTGCGGCGCCGTCGAGCGTATACGCCAGCGCGCGCGTGCGTGTCGACGCGCGGCTAGGCGCCGAGCAATGCCGCCTCGACCTCGCGCAGGCGCTCGGTGTCGCCGCGGATGCCGGCGACCGCGTCGTTGTAGAGGAACGCCTCGCCGAGCCGCACGATCGCGTATGCCAGCGCGCTCGGAGCGACCGGCGGCGTGTAGCGCCCGGCGTCGATCTCCTCCTCGATCAGAGCCTCGATCGCCGCAACCGCGCGCGGCTGCGCGAGCCCCGCGCTCGACGTGAGGATCCGCAGCGCGCGCTCGTGCTCCTGCGCCAGCAGGAAGCGCATCCCCGGCGTGCTCACGACCTCGCGGTTGAACGCGTCGCACGTCCGCAACAGCGCCGGCGCCCCTCCCCCGCCAACCTCTGCGCGGATCGCGATCAGGCGCCGTTCGGCGAGCTCGCCGAGCAGCTCGCCGAGCAGCGAGTCGCGCGTCTGGAACCAGCGGTGCATCGTCGCGCGCGCGAGGCCGAGCTCGCGCGCGATCGCCTGCACGTCGATGCGTTCGCAGGCGAGGAAGCGCTTCGTCGCGAGCGCGAGCGCCGCCGCTCGCGTCGCCGCCGCCGGTCTGCCTCGACGTCCGCTCGCCACAGGTGTCATCTGACGCAGGTTATCCCCGCCGACCGCCCGTTTGCCTTTGATAGAACAGCGAGCGGACTTCGCAAACGAGGACTCACGAGAAGAGGAGCCGCACGACATGGCCTACACCGTTCCGCCGCTTCCATACGCCTACGACGCGCTCGAGCCGCACATCGACAAGGCGACGATGGAATTCCATCACGACAAGCACCACCAAGCCTACGTCGACAAGGCGAACGCCGCGCTCAAGGGCACCGAGTGGGGCGAGAAGCCCGTCGAGCAGGTGCTGCAGAACCTCGACAGCCTCGGCGACAAGAGAGGCCCCGTCAAAAACAACGCCGGCGGCCACTACAACCACACGCTGTTCTGGGAGAACATGAGCCCCGACGGCGGCGGCGAGCCCTCCGGCGAGCTCGCCTCGGCGATCGACGCCGCGTTCGGCTCGTTCGCGGACTTCCAGGCCAAGCTCAAGGAAACCGGCGTCAACCAGTTCGGCTCCGGCTGGTCGTGGCTCGTCCACGACGGTTCCGGCCTCGCGATCGTCGGCAGCGCCAACCAGGACTGCCCGATCTCCGACGGCAAGACGCCGCTGCTCGGCGTCGACGTCTGGGAGCACGCCTACTACCTCGAGTACCAGAACAAGCGGCCCGACTACATCGACGCCTGGTGGAACGTCGTCAACTGGGCGAAGGTCGCCGAGCGCTTCGCCGCGGCCGGCTGAGCCGAGCCGCGACCCGGCGGGGCGCTAGCTGCGGCTGAAGCGGCGCCCCGCCACCGGCGAGACGGCCTCGTCGAGGCTCGCCGCGCCGTCGAGCATCGACTCGAGCACCTCGGCGGCGCTCGCGTCGTTCTCGGCCGCCGCCGCTTCGAGCGCGGCGATTCGCTCGGGCGTCATCGCCGTCGCGTCCTCGTTCTCGGCGAGCCACGTGCGCGCCTCGGCCGCCGCGCTCTCGTCGCGCTGCACGACCCTGCCCGACGCGTAGTAGCGGTCGATCTCCTTGAACAGCTCGTCGACGAGCTGCTCGGTCGGCACCTTCTTCAGCGGCTCGCCCTTGCTGTAGATCATGCCCATGTCTTTCGCGCCCGTGATGCCGAAGTCGGCGTGGCGCGCCTCGCCGATGCCGTTGACCGCGCAGCCGAGCACCGAGACCTCGATCGCGTCCTCGTACGCTTCCAGGCGCTCCTCGACTTCCATCACGACGCGGTCCATGTCGAACTGCAGCCGCCCGCACGTCGGGCACGCGATCAGGTCCGGGCCGCGCTCGCGCAGCTTCAGCGCCTTGAGGATCTCCCACGCGACCTTGACCTCCTCCTCGGCGTGGAACGTCGACAGCGAGATCCTGATCGTGTCGCCGATCCCGTCGGCGAGCAGCGTGCCGAGGCCGACGGCCGACTTCAGCGAGCCCGACCACTTCGTGCCGGCCTCCGTCACGCCGAGGTGCAGCGGGTACGGGATGCGCTCGGCGAGCAGCCTGTTCGATGCGATCGTGTTCGGCACCGACGTCGACTTCATCGAGACCTTGAAGTTCGTGAAGTCGAGGCGCTCCATCAGCTGCACCGTCTCGATCGCCGCCGTCACGAGCGCCTCGACCGGGTTCTCGTACTCGAGCTCGCGCAGGTGCTTCGGCAGCGAGCCCGAGTTGACGCCGACGCGCAGCGGCGTGCCGCGCTCGCTCGCGAGCGCCGTCACCTCGGCGACCTTCTCCGGGCCGCCGATGTTGCCCGGGTTCAGCCGCACGCAGTGCGCGCCCGCTTCGATCGCCTTCAGCGCGAGCGTGTGGTTGAAGTGGATGTCCGCGATGATCGGGATCGGCGACTGCGCGACGATCGTCCTCAGCGCCTCCGCGTCCTGCTCGCGCGGCACCGCGACGCGTACGATGTCGGCGCCCGCCTCGGCGACCGTGCGGATCTGCTCCATCGTCGCCGGAAGGTTCGCCGTCTCCGTCTTCGTCATCGTCTGCACCGCGACCGGCGCGCCGCCGCCGATCGGCACGGCGCCGACGTGGATCTGGTTCTTCGAGGCCATACGCTGATTCTACGATGCCCGACGTCTACGCCACCGCGCACGGCCCGCTCGCGCGCCTCGCCTCCCCCCTCGCCGCCCGCGCGCGCGCCCGCCGCCACGCCGAGTTCTTCGCGCTCGCGCGCCTGCGCGACGGCGCGCGCGTGCTCGATCTCGGCTGCGGCTCGCTCGGCCTGCGCGCGCTCGTCGGCGACGGCCCGGTCGAGCCGCGGCTCGACATCACCGGCGTCGACCTCGTCGAGCGCCCCGACTACCCCGGCCCGTTCGTCCGCGCCGACGCGACCGAGCGGCTACCGTTCGCCGACGAGCAGTTCGACCTCGTCTACTGCTCGAGCGTCATCGAGCACGTGCCGCCGCCAAAGCGCGCCGCGTTCGCCGCCGAGCTGCGCCGCGTCGCGCGCGGCTATTTCGTGCAGACGCCCGCCTTCTCGTTCCCGATCGAGCCGCACGCGCTGCTGCCGTTCGCGCACTGGCTGCCCGTGCCCCTGCGCAAGCCCTACTGGCGCCTCGGCGCCGCCGGCGACTGGGAGCAGATCGCGCTGCTGCGCCGCGCCGAGCTCGAAGCGCTGTTCGGCCCCGCGCTGCCCGAGCGCGCCGGGCCGCTCGTCAAGAGCTGGGTCTGCGTGCGCGCGCCAGGCGCCTGAGCGAGCGCAGACACGACGAAGCCCCTGCCCGCGCGCGGGCGCCCGCGCGGCTGCGCTCAGCCGCCGAGCCGGCCGATGTCGTTGCTGAAGCCGCTGATCACGAGGAACGCGAGCAGGATCAGGCCGACCGAGCTGTAGCGGTACATCGCGCCGATCGACACGCGCCTGCCGCCGCGCAGCTTCTCGGCGAGCGACCAGACGATGTGGCCGCCGTCGAGCGGCAGGAACGGGAACAGGTTGATGACCGCCAGCACGAGCGAGATGTAGCCGAGGAACACGAACGCGAGGCCCGACCCGGCGACGACCGTTTCGTGCGCGTCCTTCGTGATGCCGACGATGCTCGATATTTCGCTGCGCTTCTTCGAGCTCGTCAGCGCTTTCGCGAAGCCCGTCAGCGTCCCTGTCGTCGCGTGCCACATCGCCGCGATCGAGCCACCCGCCGCCGCGAGCACGCCGTAGTGCTTGACCGCGCCGAAGCCGACGCCGACGAGCATTCGTCCGGCTTCCTTGCTGTAGCGCGGGAACAGCGACAGCGTCTGCCGCCTGCCGCCGCGCACGATCGTCAGCTTCACCGGCGTCGCCGCGCGGCAGCCCTCTCTCGGCGTGCCCGCGCACGTGTGCGCGGCGATCTGCGCACGCGCGCTCGCGACCGTCACCGCGTGGCCGTCGATCGCGACGATCCGATCGCCTTGACGCAGCACGCCCGCGGCCGCCGTCCCCGGCTCGACCGCCAGCACCGACGTGTTCGTCACGATCGGGTTCAGCGACGTGTCGATGCTCCCGAGCGCGTTCGAGCCGTTGATGTCGCCGGCGAACAGCGTCGCCCAGAAGATCACGAACGCGATCAAGATGTTCACGCCCGGGCCCGCGAGGATCACCGCGATCCGCTTCCACGGCGGCTGCGAGTAGTACGCGCGGCGCGTCACCTCCGGGTCGAGGTCCTCGAGCTCCTCGGGGCTCATCCCCGTGATCTTCACGTAGCCGCCCGCCGGGATCGCGCCGATCGCGTACTCCGTCTCGCCGCGCTTGACCTTGAAGATCGTCGGCGGGAAGAACAGCGAGAAGCGCTCGACGCGCATGCCGACGAGCTTCGCGACCGTGAAGTGGCCGAGCTCGTGCAGCACGACCAGAACGACGATTCCGAGGATCGCCAAGACCCAGCTCATGCGCCCATCTTGGCATGGCCTCCCGCGCGTTCCCGCCGGTTCCCGTGCGACGCCGCGCACGGCAGTCGTCTTCCGATCTAAACGATCACCGGCTCATGCGAGCGTCGCGACGAGCTCGCCCGCGGCGCTCCGCGCGCGCCGATCGGCCTCGTACAGCGACTCGAACGCGCGCACCGCCTCGACGTCGACCTGCGCGAGCGTGCGCTCGATCACGTCGGCGATGTCGAGGAAGCGCAGGCGTCCGGCGAGGAACGCGTGCACCGCGATCTCGTTCGCCGCGTTCAGCACGCACGGCGCCGTCCCGCCCGCGCTCGCCGCCTCGCGCGCGAGGCGCAGGCACGGGAACGCCTCGACGTCGACCGGCTCGAACGTCAGCTCGCCGACCGCCGCCAGGTCGAGCGGCTCGATCGGCAGCTCGGCGCTCTCGCCGCCGTGCAGCGCGTAGGAGATCGCGATGCGCATGTCCGGCGGCCCGAGGTGCGCGAGCATCGCGCCGTCCGCCAGCACGATCAGCCCGTGCACGAGCGACTGCGGGTGCACGACGACGTCGATCCGCTCGTACGGCGTCCCGAACAGGTGGTGCGCCTCCATCAGCTCGAGGCCCTTGTTCATCAGCGTCGCCGAGTCGATCGTGATCTTGCCGCCCATCGCCCACGTCGGGTGCGCGAGCGCCTGCTCGACCGTCACGTCCTGCAGCTCCGCGCGCGTGCGCCCGCGAAACGGACCGCCGCTAGCCGTGATCGTCATCCGCTGCACCGCGCCCGGCGGTGACGCCGAGATCAGCTGGTGAAGCGCCGTGTGCTCGGAGTCGACCGGCACGATCCGCGCGCCCGTCGCCTCCGCGAGCGCCGTCACGAGCTCGCCGCCGACGACCAGCGACTCCTTGTTCGCGAGCGCCAGGTCGATCCCCTCGCCGAGCGTCGCGACCGTCGGGCCGAGGCCCGCCGAGCCGACGAGCGAGTTCAGCACGAGGTTCGCGCCCGACTCGACGACGAGCCGCACGAGCCCGTCGGCGCCGCTCAGCACCTCGCCGTCCGTCCACGCCTCCGCCGCGCGCGCCGCCGCGTCGACGTCGCTCAGCGCGATCCGCCTGACGCCGTGCTCGCGAGCCTGCGCGACGAGCTGCTCCCACGAGCGCTCCGCCGACAGGCCGATCACCTCGAGCTCCGGCTCGCGCCCGCACACGTCGAGCGCCTGCGTGCCGATCGAGCCCGTCGAGCCGAGGACGAGAACGCGCTTGCAGTCGGTCATCAGCGCCTGCGACGCTAGCGCACCGTCGCGCGCGAGCGCCTCACGCACGACGATCGGGCGGCCACGGAGGCAGCCGCCCGATCGCCCAGCGCGTCGCCGGGCCGCGCCCGGCGCTCCCTCGTCCTCAGCTCATCCGCGGGTCGACGTACACGCCCGAGACGTGCACGTCGCCGTGCGCGAAGTTCGCGAACACGAAGCGCACTTCGCGCACGCCTTCCGCGCCGCCCGCGAGCTCCGGGTGCACGTTGAACGGGCTCGACAGCTGCCAGCCGCCGTTCGACCCCGTCGCCAGCCAGCCGACCGGCACGCCGAACGGGCCCGTCCTGGAGCCGTACGAGACGCCCGCGAGCACGCCGCCCGCGCCATCCGAGCCTTCGATCCACGCACGCGCCGTCGGGTACTGCAGCGTCACGCACGTCGGCGGGCTCACCGCGTACGAGCCGCTCGGCAGGTCGAGCACCCCGCCCGTGCTGCCGTCCGGGCGCGTCGCTTCGAGCACCTGCGCGCCGTTCTTCAGTTCCCAGCCTTCGTTGCCCGAGTTGAATTCGCTGCCTTCGACGAGCGTGTAGTAGTTCGAGTCCTGCTCCGCTTCGAACGGCTGCGAGAACGTCTGGCCCGAGCAGACCGCCAGTTCCGCGTTCTGCTTCGCCGTCGCCGGCTTGCCGCCGAGGCCGTAGCCATAACCGTTGCCGTTGCCGTTGGCGCCGTAACCGCCGCCGCCGTTTCCGTAGGAGCCGCCGCCGTGCCATGCGAGCGCCGGTGACGAGCTCGCGGCGAGCAGGCCGATGCATACGCCTGCGGCGCAGGCGCCCTTCTTGATCAATGCCGTGGTGCGAGACAGAGACATGTTTCGTCCTCCGTGACGTTCCACTGGCGACCGAGCTATCTCCGATAGAGACCTCTGGCTTTGCGTCCCCGCCTCGCGACGGGTTTGCCTTTTTCAGTGTCGATTGTTTACTGC
The DNA here is from genome assembly GCA_963802105.1 of uncultured Solirubrobacteraceae bacterium. Classification (GTDB taxonomy): domain Bacteria; phylum Actinomycetota; class Thermoleophilia; order Solirubrobacterales; family Solirubrobacteraceae; genus Palsa-744. The sequence continues at coordinate 193,747 of CAWDHJ010000001.1, forward strand.
TTGCACCTCACTATCGGGACGACACCGCGGCACCTTAAGGACGACGGACGTCTGTTCGATCGGGCGACCCTCACGCCGCACCCCGCCAGACGTCCTCTCGCACGCGAGTTCCTAAGCCTCGCGTGAGCGCGCGGCGATATCGCCCTCGACGCCCCGATGTCCGTGCACGCGATCAAAGAGGCCGAGCGCACGCGCGCCTTCCACGAGAAGCGCGCCGCGCCGATCGACGCCCTGCACCTGCGCGGCGCGCTGCTCGTCGGCGGCTCCTACGCGATCGCCGCGCTCGCCTTCGCGCTGCTCGCCGGCGTCCACGGCGCGCCGCTCGGCGTCGCCGCGCTCTACGTCGTCGCGATCGCCGTAGCCGGCAACGTCGTCTTCGACGTCGGCTCCGGCTTCACCGTCCCGACGCAGACCGTCTTCGTGCCGATGCTCTTCGCGCTGCCCGCCTCCGCCGTGCCGCTGCTCGTGCCGCTCGCGCTCGCGCTCGGCATGATGCCGCAGGTCGTCCGCCGCGAGGTCTCGCCCGGCTGGCTGCTGACCGCGCTCGCCAACAGCTGGTTCGCGCTCGGCCCCGCGCTCGTGCTCGTGCTCGCCGGCGACCACAGCCCCGTCGGGCGCGTCGGCGTGCTGCTCGCCGCGCTCGCCGCGCAGTTCGCCTGCGACTTCGTCGCGAGCGTCGCGCGCGAGCGCCTCTACGGCGGACCGTCGGTCCGCGAGCTGCTCGCCGAGTACCGCTCCGTCTACGCGATCGACCTCGCGCTCTCGCTGCTCGGCCTCGCCGTCGCCTACGCGACGATCGTCGCGCACAGCCAGCTCGTGCTGCTGCTGATCGCGCCGTCGTTCCTGCTGCTGCGCTTCTTCTCGCAAGAGCGCCACGAGCGCCTCGCGCAGCTGCTCGAGCTCAACGACGCCTACCAGGGCACCGCGCTGCTGCTCGGCGACGTCGTCGAGGCTGACGACACCTACACCGGCGAACACTGCAAGAGCGTCGTGCGCCTCTCGCTCGACGTCGCGCGGCGCCTCGACCTCGACGCCGACCGCACGCGCAACGTCGAGTTCGGCGCGCTGCTGCACGACATCGGCAAGATCGCCGTCCCCAACGAGATCATCAACAAGCCCGGCCGTCTCGACGAGCGCGAGTGGGAGATCATCAAGCGCCACACGATCGACGGGCAGCGCATGCTCGAGAAGATCGGCGGCTTCATGACCGAGATCGGCCTGATCGTGCGCGCCTCGCACGAGCGCTGGGACGGCGCCGGCTACCCCGACGGCCTCGCCGGCGAGCAGATCCCGCTCGAGGCGCGCATCGTCTCCGCCTGCGACGCGTTCAACGCGATGACGACGACCCGCTCATACCGCAAGGCGATGCCGTTCGCCGCCGCCTGCCGCGAGCTCGAGCGCTGCGCCGGCTCGCACTTCGACCCGCACGTCGTCGACGCGCTGCTCGCCGTCGCCGCGTCGCCCGCCGCGCAGCCCCAGGCCGCCACGTCCGCCGGCCGCGCCGCGGTTGCCGCGCGCCGCGGCGGCGACTACTACGGCTGGGCGAGCGCGAGCGCACGCTCCAGTCCTGCATCGACCTGAGCCATCAGCCAGTCGGGCAGAGCGCCGATGCGCTGCTCGAAGGCAGACCGGTCGACGGTCGCGATCTGCGTCACGTTCACCGCCGAGTCGGCATCGAGCCCGGATATGTCCGATGTCACTGCGACGTTGCCCGGAAGCGACGCGAGACCGACGTTGCCCGTCAGCGCCACGACCGTAACCGTGCGCAACGCCGATCGGTTGTATTCGTCTGCGCTGATGACGAGCACCGGTCGCCGCAGCGCCGGCGCCGAGCCACGTGGCAGACCGAGGTCGGCCCACCACAGCTCACCGCGGGTCATCGCGCAGGACGATCGTCGGCCGCGGCCATCGCCGCGGCTGCCGCGTCCGTGAAGGCGCGGTCGTCGTCGCCCGCCGCGTCGAGCGCGCGGTTGATCGCTTGCGTGACGTCGTCGCGTTCCAGGTCGCCCAACCACCGTTCGGCCGCGCGAGCGAAGAACTCGCTGCGCGAGACGCCGAGGCGCCTGGCGGCGGTGTCAACCCGCCGGTATGTGTCGTCTGGGAGCGAGATCGCCGTCTTCACAGCGGCCAGTATAACCAAGTTATACTGCTGTTCCGAGGCCACCCGAGCGCGGCGGACGGCGCGGTCGACGCCCGCTCGACGCGGCTCAATGGCTGTACGCCGCCCAGATGTAGAACGACACGACGACCGCGAACAGCACCGCGTCGAGCCGGTCGAGCGCGCCGCCGTGCGCACCGAACAGCCCGCCGGAGTCCTTCGTCTGCGCCTCGCGCTTGACGAACGACTCGAACAGGTCGCCGATCGGCGCGACGAGCGCGACGCCGACGCCGAGCACGAGCGCGTGCGTGCCCGGCAGCCATTCCTGGTAGCGCCCGGCGATCCAGACGCCGAGCACGGCGCAGACCATGCCGATGACGAGCCCCTCGACGGTCTTGTTCGGCGAGATCGTCGGCGCGAGCGGGCGTCTGCCGAACAGCCGGCCGCCGAAGTACGCGCCGGTGTCGCCGAGGAACGTGCCGACGAGCACGTCGATGACGATGCCGAGGCCGTGCGGCAGGCCGCGCAGCAGGATCGCGTGCGCGACGGCGATGCCGATCCAGTAGACGCCGAGCAGCGTGACCGCCATGCCGCCGACGCTCGGGCGCGGCTGCAGCAGCGTCAGGCCGAACAGCAGCGGCAGCGCGGCGGCGAGCACGAGCAGCACCTGGAACTGGTCGCCGTACAGCGCCGCGACGCAGAGGCCGGCGAGCGCGAGGAAGCCGGCGAGGCGCACCGGGTGCGCGCGCTCGAACATGCCATAGAGCTCGTGCAGGCAGATCGCGCCGAGCACGAACAGCCCGAGCGCGAAGATCGGGCCGCCCTCGATCACGAGGAACAGCGCGACGGCGATCGCCGGGATCGCCGCGAGCACGCGCGCGCCGACGTCCGAGCGTTCGCGGCTCGATGCCTGGCCTCGACTCGACGGCGCCCGACCGCGCCTCGGCGCGCGACGACGGCTCGCTGCCGGCACGGGGCTCACCGCGCTCCGAAGCGCCGGCGGCGGCTCGCGAACTCGGCGAGCGACTGCTCGAGCGCCTCGCGCGAGAAGTCCGGCCACAGCTCGTCGCGGAAGACGAGCTCGGAGTACGCCGACTGCCACAGCAGGTAGTTCGACAGGCGCTGCTCGCCGCTCGTGCGGATGATCAGGTCCGGGTCGTGCATCTCCGGCGCGTACAGGCCCGCGCGGAAGTCCTCCTCGCTGCCGCCCTGAAAGCGTCGCGCGGCGTCGACGATCTCCGCGCGACCGCCGTAGTTGAACGCGACGAACAGCGTGATCCGCTCGTTCCTCGCCGTCAGCTCCTCGGCCCACGCCATCCGCGCGACGAGATCCTCGGAGACGCCCTCGCGGCGGCCGATGAAGCGCATGCGCACGCCCTCCTCGTGCAGCTCGGGCGTCTCGTTCGCGATGCGTCGCGCGAACATCTCCATCAGCCCGGCGACCTCCTCGGCCGGGCGCGACCAGTTCTCGGTCGAGAACGAGTAGACGGTCAGCTCGAGCACGCCGAGCTCGGCCGCGTCGCGCAGGCGCGCCTTGACCGTGTCGGCGCCGGCGTCGTGCCCCTCGTCGACCGGCACGCCGTGCTCGCGAGCCCAGCGCCCGTTGCCGTCGGTGATGATCGCCACGTACCGCGCGGTCGTGGGCCCGGCGGCCGCCATCAGACTTCGAGGATCTCTTTTTCCTTGGCCTTGAGCACGTCGTCGAGGTCGGCCACGCGGCCGTCGGTCAGCTTCTGCAGCTCGACCTCGGCGCGATGCTCGTCGTCGGAGGACGCCTCGCCTTCGGACTTCAGCTCGCGCAGCTGCTGCATCGTGTCGCGGCGCACGTTGCGGATCGCGACGCGACCCTCCTCGGCGAGGTTCTTGACGACCTTGACGAGCTCGCGGCGGCGCTCCTCGGTCAGCTCCGGCACGACGAGACGGATCACGTTGCCGTCGTTCGACGGGTTCAGGCCGACGTCGGACTCGTTGATCGCCTTCTCGATCAGCTTGATCGACGACTTGTCGTACGGCTGCACCGTCAGCAGGCGCGCTTCCGGCGCCGAGATCGTCGAGAGCTGGTTGAGCGGCGTCATCGCGCCGTAGTAGTCGACGACGACGCGGTCGAGCAGCGCCGGGCTCGCGCGCCCTGTGCGCACGGTCGAGAACTCGTGCTGCGCCGCCTCGGCGGACTTCTGCATCCGTTCGCGCGCATCGTCCAGCAGTTCGTCGATCATGCTCTCAGCGGCCATCGCTCTCTCCTGTGCTCGTCGAAACCAGCGTGCCGACCCGCTCGCCTGAGATTATCCGCGCGAGCGCCGTTTCGTCGTCCATGTTGAAGACGTTCAGCGGCATCTGGTTCTCCATGCACAGCGCAAGCGCCGTCGAGTCCATCACGCGCAGGCGCTGCTCGAGCGCCTGCATGTGCGTGATCTCCGGGATGAAGCGCGCGTCCGGGTCGACGGCCGGGTCGGCGCTGTAGACGCCCTGGACGCCGTTCTTCGCCATCAGGATGATCTCCGCGTGGATCTCGGCCGCGCGCAGCGCCGCGGCCGTGTCGGTCGTGAAGAACGGGTTGCCCGTGCCGGCCGCGAAGATCACGACGCGCCCCTTCTCGAGGTGGCGCATCGCGCGGCGGCGGATGTACGGCTCGGCGACCTCCGCGACGCCGAGCGCCGAGAGCACGCGCGTGTCGGTGCCGATCTTCTCGAGCGCGTCCTGCAGCGGCAGCGCGTTGAGCACCGTCGCGAGCATCCCCATGTAGTCGGCCGTCGCGCGGTCCATCCCCGCCGCGGCGCCCTGCATGCCGCGGTAGATGTTGCCGGCGCCGACGACGATCGCGACCTCGACACCCGCATCGCGCACGTCGGTCACCTGGCGCGCGACGCCCTCGACGCGCTCGGGGTCCGTGCCGAACTCGAGCGAGCCCATCAGCGCCTCGCCCGAGAGCTTCAAGAGGATGCGATTGAACGCGGCTGCGTCAGCCATCGACGCGAGAGCCTACCCACACGCCGCCGAGCGCCGCGCCCACGGCCTACTGCCCGACGGCGAAGCGCACGAAGCGGCGGATCACGACGTTCTCGCCGGTCGTCGCCGTCAGCTCGTCGCGCAGCTGCTGCACGGTCTTGCCGTCGAACTTCGGGTTGTGCATCTCCTGCTCGAGCAGCACGATCGTCCGAAACCACGCGTCGAGCTTGCCGGAGACGATTTTCTCGCGAACGTTCTCGGGCTTGTCGGCGGCTTCCTGCTCGTAGATCTTCGCCTCGGCCGCGCGCGCGTCCTCGGGCACGTCCTCGCGGCTGACGTACTTGACGGTCGGCGTCGCCGCGATCTGCAGCGCGACGTCGCGCGCGAACTGCACGAAGTCGTCGTTCGACGCGACGAAGTCGGTGTTGCAGTCGACCTCGATCAGCACGCCGACGCGCGCGCCGGCGTGGATGTAGGACTGCACCGTGCCCTCGGTCGCCTGACGCTCGCCGAGGTCCTGGATCTTCTTGCCCTGCTTGACGCGCAGCAGCTCGATCGCCTTGTCCATGTCGCCGCCGGCCTCGGCGAGCGCTTTCTTGCAGTCCATCATGCCGGCGCCCGTGCGCTCGCGCAGCGCCTTGACGTCCTTCGCCGCTACCTCGGTCGTGCTCATTGCTGCTGTGCCTCCTGCGCCTGCGGCGCGCTCTCGTCTGATGTCTCGGTCGCGGCTGCCGGCTGCGGCGCGTCCGGCTGCGCCGGAGCAGGCGCGGCGGCGGCGGGCACGTCCGGCCTCGGCTTTCGGCGACCGTCTCGGGCGGCGCCGACTGCGGGTTGGCCGGCTGGCGGCGCGTCGACGCCCGCGTCGATCGGCACGGCCGACTCGACCGGCGGCTCGGCGTCGGGTGCGACGGTCGCGTGCGGCGACGGGTACGGTCTCGGGCGCCGGCTGCTGCGCGGCGGCCGCGGCAGCGGCCTGTTCGGCGCTCGCTTGTCGGCGGCCGCTTTCTCGGCCGCGACTTTGTCGGCGGCGGCCTTCTCGGCGGCGGCTCTTCTCGATCTGCCTCTTTCTTGACCTGTTCCTCGGCCTCGCGCTTGGCCTGCTCTTCGGCCTCGCGCTTGGCGCGCGCCTCGGCCTCGGCCTTCGCGCGTCTCCTCGGCTTCCTTGCGCGCCTTCTCCTCCTCGGCGCGGAAGACGGCGTGGCCGTCTTTGACGACCTGGCCGATCGCCTGCGTGATCAGCGCGCACGAGCGGATCGCGTCGTCGTTGCCGGGGACGACGTAGTCGATGCCGTCGGGGTCGCAGTTCGTGTCGACGAGGCCGATGATCGGGATGCGCAGGCGCTGGGCCTCTTTGACGGCGATCGCCTCGGTCTTGAGGTCGATGACGAACATCGCGTCGGGGACGCGCTGCATGTTCTTGACGCCGCCGAGGTTCGCGCGCAGCTTGATCAGGTCGGCCTGCGCGGCCATGCGCTCGCGCGTCGGCAACAGCGCGAGCTGGCCCTCGGTCTCGTAGCGTTCGAGGTCGTGCAGCCGGTTGATGCGCAGGCCGATCGTCTGGAAGTTCGTCAACAGGCCACCGAGCCAGCGGTGGTTGACGTAGGGCATGTCCGAGGCCTCGGCGACGTCCTTGATCGTGTCGCGCGCCTGCTTCTTCGTGCCGACGAACAGGACCGTGCCGCCGCGGTGCGCGAGCTCGCCGGCGAAGCGCTGCGCCTGCTCGAGCAGCGCCTGCGTCTTGACGAGGTCGATGATGTAGTTGCCGCCGCGCTCGCCGAAGATGAAGCGGCGCATCTTCGGGTTCCAGCGGCGGGTCTGGTGGCCGAAGTGAACGCCGGCCTCCAGCAGCTCCGCGATGCCTACTCGAGCCACAGTGCTCTCCCTTTATGTCTTGATTTGAAGATGACGGCCGTTCGGTGCGCGGACCCGGCGTGAGTCAGCTCACGTCGGGCAGGGGCCGCGTCCGAGGTCGGTCGGATCGAGGTTGTTTGAACGTTTCAGGATAGCTTCTCGGCGCGTGCGAGCGCGACGCGAAGCTCGTCGGGCAGCGGCGAGTCGACCTCGACGCGCCGGCCGTCGACCGGGTGTGCGAAGGCGAGGCGCGTCGCGTGCAGGAACTGGCGTCGCAGGCCGAACGTCTCGCCGAAGCCGTACTCGGGATCGCCGACGACCGGGTGGCCGATCGCCTGCAGGTGCACGCGGATCTGGTGCGTGCGCCCTGTCTCCAGGCGCAGGCGCAACAGCGACGTGCTCAACAGCGCGCGGTCGAGCTCGAAGTGCGTGCGCGCCTCGCGCGCGTGCGCGCCGCCGACGGCCATGCGCGTGCGCACGCGCGGATCGCGGCCGATCGGAGCCTCGATCGTGCCGCTGCGCGACGGCGGGCGTCCGTGGACGAGCGCGACGTATTCGCGCTCGATCTCGCGGCGCTGCAGCGCCTGCTGCAGCGCCGCGTGCGCCTGCTCGGAGCGCGCGACGAGCAACAGGCCCGACGTGGCGCGGTCGAGGCGGTGGACGATGCCGGGTCGATCTGGGTCGCCGCCCACGCCGCCGCCGGCGGCCGTGTGCGCGAGCAGCTGCGAGAGCGTGCCCTCGCGGTGGCCGCGCGCCGGGTGCACGACGACGCCGGCGGCCTTGTCGACGACGAGCAGCTGCTCGTCTTCGTAGGCGATCCGAAAGCCGCCGCTCATGAGCGCACGTGGCGCGCGTGCTCGACGACGAGGAACAGCGCGAGCACGCCGAGCGTGATCGACGAGTCGGCGATGTTGAACGGCGGCCAGCCGAGCGGCAGCTTGATGAAGTCGGTCACCGAGCCGGCGCGCAGGCGGTCGACGACGTTGCCGAGCGCGCCGCCGATCAGCATGCCGGTCGGCAGCCAGATCAGCTTCTCGCGGCTGTGCAGCGCGAAGTACGCGAGCAGCGCGAGCAGCGCGAGGCCGATCAGGATCGTGACGATCGCGTCGCTGCCCGGCAGGAAGCCGAAGGCGATGCCGTGGTTGCGCGTGTTGACGAGCTGCACGCCGGGCAGCAGGCGGCGTTCTTCGCCGGGCGCGATCGAGTGTTCGACGGCGCGCTTCGAGGCCTGGTCGAGCACGACGACGACGATCAGCACGAGCGCGGCGAGCGCCCACGGACGCGCGCGCGACGCCGCCGCGCTGCGCGCCGCGCGCTCGCGCTGCGTGCGATCGTCGCGCTCGCGCACGGCGCTAGCCGTGGATCAGGTCGTTGACGACGATCGCGTTGATGATCTCGAGCGAGACGATCGCGAGGATCGGGCTGAAGTCGAGGCCGCCGAACGACGGCAGCAGCCGGCGGAAGATGCGCAGGTACGGCTCGCAGATGTCGCGCAGGAAGCCGATGAGCGAGTCGAACGTGCGCGAGTACGGCGGGCGCACGCCGACGCTGAGCAGCAGCTGGATGACGATGTAGAGGAAGATCAGCAGGATGTAGACGTAGATCAGCGTCGACAGATAGCCGGCGATCTGCGTGCGCGCGCTCGCGAGCGGCAGCAGCACGGAAAGCGCGCTCATCGCCTCGGCTCGAGCACGGCGTCGAGCGCGTCGCTGAACGCCGCGCGGATGCCGCCGCGCTCGAGCGCGTCGACGCCGCGCGCCGTCAGGCCGCCGGGCGAGGAGACCTCGCGGCGCACGGCGACCGTGTCGTAGCCGCGGCGGCGCAGCAGCTCGGCCGTGCCGGCGAGCGTCTGCACGACGAGCTCGGCGCCCTGCGCCGCCGGGATGCCGTGGCGCACGCCGGCGTCGACCTGCGCCTCGGCGACGAGCGCGACGTACGCCGGCGCGCACGACATCAGGCCCATCGCGACGTCGACGAGCGCGTCGTCGAGCACGACGAGCGTGCCGAGGTCGGCGAACAGCGAGGCGACGAGCGCGTCGAGCGAGGAGTCGCGGTCGGCGTGCTCGCGCAGCCGCTCGTCCTCGGCGTCGCGCCCTTGCACGACGGCGCCCGCGCGCACCTCGACGGGCAGCGACGGGATGAAGCGGTAGACCGGTTTGCCCGGATACGCCTCGCGCAGCGCCGAAAGTGGCGTCACGGCGAGGATCGACGCGACGGCGCTCGCGTGCGGCGCGACCTCGGCCGCGACCTCGGCGAGCTGCTTCGGCTTGTGGCAGAGCACGACGACGTCGGACGCGCGCGCGACGTCGGCGTTGCTCTCGGCGACGTCGCCGCCGACGAGCGCCGCGAGCGCGTGCGAGCGCTCGGCGACCGGGTCGAACACGACGACCGGCTCGCCCCAGCCGAGCGCGAGGGCACGCGCCATGTTGCCTGCTCCGATCAGTCCGATCTTCATCGCGTGCTCAGCGTACCTTGGGCTCTCCCAACGCGATCCTGAGTGTCGAGAGTCAAGCCTCGCAAGGACGCACGGAGCGTGGCGTGCTGGCCGACCAGTCGATCGCATCTGATCGACGATCGGCACGCGAGCGACCGAGGACGCCGCGAGGCGCAGGCTATCGGCGCTCAGGATTGGTTGAAGAAGCCCTTCTCGATCAACCGTGCCCGCTCCTCCGCCGAGATCTCGACGTTGCGCGGCGTCAGCATGAAGACCTTGTCGGCGATCCGCTGCATGCCGCCGTCGAGCGCGTACGTCAGGCCCGAGGCGAAGTCGATCAGACGCTTCGAGAGGTCCGTGTCGGAGGACTGCAGGTTGAGAATGACCGGGATCGAGTCCTTGAACTTGTCGGCGATTTGCTGCGCGTCGTTGAACGACTTCGGGATCACGAGGTGCACGCGCACGTCGCCGTTGCCGCGCGCGCCGCCGACCGACTTGAGCACGGTCGTCGAGCGCGCGCCGCGTGAGCCTGTGCCCTCGTCCTCGGCGAAGATGTCGTCGAACTCGTCGCGGCGGCGGCGCAGGCGCCGGACGTTCGGGCGCTCGCGGTAGCGGTCCTCGACGTCCGGCTCGGGCGCAGCCTCGTCGTAGTCGTCGTGATATTCCTCGGCTAGGCCGAAGTAGACGAGCGCGCTGTGCCAGGAGTCGCGGAATGCCATTGGTCAGATGCGTCTTCGCTCGACGCGCCGGAATCCCTGCAAATGCTAGCCGTCCGGCCGGCGTTCGGCTGCGGGCGCCGCGCGGCGACGTGAGCGGCTAAGTGTAGAGCCTCGTGCCGATTCGCACGATTGTCGCGCCCTCCTCGACGGCGACGGCGTAATCCTGCGACGTGCCCATCGACAGGTGCTCGAGCGAGTGCTCGTCGGCGAGCTCGCGCAGCGCCGCGAACCAGCGGCGGCTGTCGTCCGGCTCGCGCGCGAGCGGCGGCATCGTCATCAGGCCGGCGATCGGCACCGGCGAGCGCGCGACGAACGCGCCGAGCGCATCCGGCGCGACGCCGGCCTTGCCCGGCTCCTCGGCGACGTTGACCTCGACGAGGATCCGCAGGTCTGCTCGCGCGCTCGCGACGTGGCGCTCGAGCTCGCGCAGCGCCGACTCCGAGGCGACCGAGTGGATCAGGCGCGCGTACGGCACGATTTCCTTCACGCGCCTGCTCTGCAGCTGGCCGATGAAGTCCCACTCGAACAGCTCGCCGTGCGCGTCGTGCTTCTCGCGCAGCTCCTGCGCACGGTTCTCGCCGACGAGCTCGATGCCGGCCTCGGCGAGCAGCGGCAGGTCGTCGCGCGCGATGTACTTGATCGCCGCGAGCAGCTCGACGCCGCTTTGCTCCTGCGCCGTGCGCGTGACCGGCGAGCGGCGGACGGCCGCCGCGATCTCCTCGCGCACGTGCGCGACGTTCTCGCGGATCCGCTCGATGCGCAGGTCGCCGATCAGCTCAGCCACGCTACTCCCGCCTGGCGGCCCGCGCGCTCACCTTCGCGCCGGTAGGAGAAGAAGCGCTCGTCGCAGATCGTGCACACGTCGACGTCGTGCACGCGCGCGGCGCCCGCCGCGAGCAGCCGCTCGCGCGCGATCGCGCGCAGGTCGACGTTGCCGCCGCCGCGATCAGCGCCGTCCGCCGAGTCCGCGCCGAGCGCCGCGTGCACCTCCGGCCCGACCTCGTAGCAGCACACGCCCGCGCCCGGGCCGATCGCCGCCTCGAGCTCGCCGTCGGCGCCAAGCTCGCGCAGCGCGCGCACGCCGTTCTCGAGCACGCCCGCCGCGAGGCCGCGCCAGCCGGCGTGCACGATCGCGACCGCCGGCGTCGCGCCGGAAGCCGCGAGCGCGACCGGCAGGCAGTCGGCCACGAGCGCCGCGACACCGACGCCGCGCAGCGACGTCGCGTGGCCGTCGGCGTCGATCGCCACCGGCTCGCCGCCGTGCGCGCTCGCCTCGCGCACGAGCTGAACGTCCGTGCCGTGCACCTGCCGGCTCGCGCACAGCCAGTCGAGGCCGAGCCGCTCGCACAGCGCCTCGCGCCGCGCGCGGCCGAGCTCGGCGGCCTCGCCGCTCAGCGTCGAGAGGTTGCCGTCGGCGCGCGACGTGAACAGCACGCGCGCGCCGCCCACGAGCGTCAGCGACAGCTCGCCGTCGGTCAGCGTCGTCGCGCTCACGGCTCGCCCTCGAGCGCCGCCGCGAGCTCGGCCTCGCGCCCACCCGCCAGCTCGCCGTCGAGCTTGCGTGCGAGCGCCGCGCGCAGGCGCCTGCCGACCTCCGGGCCGGCCGCGATGCCCGCGCCGAGCACGTCGTCGCCCGTGATCTGAAGGCGCACCTCGCGCAGCTCCGACAGCCAGCGCCGCGCAGCGCCGCCTGCCTCGCGATGGCCGTCTGCATCCGCGAGCGCCGCCGCGAGCGCGATCGCCTCGAGCGGCGCGTCGTGCGCGACGTCGTAGATCTGCGACGGCGTGCGCGCGGTGCGCAGGCGCTCGGCGACGCGCGGCGCGAGCAGCGCGCTGTGCACCGTCCGCTCGCGCTCGACAGCCGGCAGCTCGAAGCCGTCGAGCAGCGCGCGCAGGCGCGTCTCGTAGTCGCTCGCGTCGTACGAGCCACGCGGCAGCAGCAGCGACGCGAGCAGCAGCACGTCGCTCGACGCGCCCGCGTCCGCCGGCAGCGCCGCGAGCGTTACGAGCGCCGCGCGCGCGAGCGGCGCGTCGAGCTCGATCGCCTCGTGCAGCGCCGACAGCACGCCGAGCCGCTGCAGCGATTCGAGCGCCGCGACCGGATCGCGCTCGGCGAGCGCCAGGCGCAGCTCGGCGCCGATCCGCGCGTGCGAGACCGTCGCGAGCGCGCCCTGCGCGATCGCTTCGGCCGCGAGGCGCGCCGTCTGCTCCTCCGGCTCGAAGCCGAGCCGCGCGGCGTAGCGCGCGAGACGCAGGAGTCGAGTCGGATCGTCGAGAAAGCTGCGCTCGTGCAGCACGCGCAGGCGTCGCGCCGCGAGGTCCTCGAGCGCGTGCTCCGCCGCGCGCAGCGCGCCGCGATGCGCGCCGCCGAGCGAGATCGCGATCGCGTTGACCGTCAGGTCGCGCCGGCGCAGGTCCTCCTCGCGCGTGCCCGCGCGCACGTCCGGCAGCGCGCCCGGCACCGCGTACGACTCGGCGCGGCGCGACGCCACGTCGATCCGCCCCTGCTTCCAAGCGACGACCGCCGTGCCGAAGCGCTCGTGCTTCTCGAGCGCACAACGCCGTCGATCGTCGGCCGCGAAGCGGCCATCGATCATCGAAGCGATCCGTCCCGCGAAAGCGTCCGCGGAGCCGTCGACGACGACATCTAGCTCGCGCGGCTCGCCGCCGAGCAGCAGGTCGCGCGCCGCGCCGCCGATCAACTCGACGTCATCGCGCCCGCACGCGAGCTCGAGCAGCACGCGGCCGCCCGGCAGCTCGCGCACGCGCTCGAGCACCGCCTTGCCGTCGCTCGCGACCGCCGCCATCCGCCGGCCTCACTCGACCCGAACCGCGATTCCGGCCGCCGCGACGTGCGCCTTCGCCTCCGCGATCGTGTGGCGGCCGTAGTGGAAGATCGACGCGCACAGCGCCGCGTCCGCGCCCGCGCGCAGCGCCTCGACGAGGTGCTCGAGCTCGCCGGCGCCGCCCGACGCGATCACCGGCACGCTCACCGCCTCGCTGACCGCCGCCGTCAGCGGCAGATCGTAGCCGTCGTTCGTCCCGTCGCGATCCATGCTCGTCAGCAGGATCTCGCCCGCGCCGCGCTCGACGCCCTCACGAGCCCACTCGACGACGTCGCGCCCCGTCGGCGTGCGCCCGCCCGCCAGGTACGCCTCCCACTTCGACGGCTCGTCGAGACCGCCGCCGGCGAACGGATCCGCTTTCGCGTCGATCGCGAGCACGACGCACTGCGAGCCGAACACCTCCGCCAGCTCGTCGATCAGCTCCGGACGGCTCAACGCCGCCGAGTTCACCGACACCTTGTCCGCGCCCGCGTCGAGCACCGCCTGCGCGTCGGCAGCCGAGCGGATGCCGCCGCCGATCGTAAACGGCACGAACACGTCGTCCGCCGTCGCACGCGCGAGCTTCGCGATCGTCTCGCGCTTCTCGTGCGTCGCCGTGATGTCGAGGAACACCAGCTCGTCCGCGCCCTCGCGGTCGTAGTGCGCCGCCAGCTCGACCGGATCGCCCGCGTCGCGAATGTCGAGGAATTCGACGCCCTTCACGACGCGCCCAGCGTCGACGTCGAGGCACGGGATGATCCGCTTGAAGTGCATGCGGCTACCGTAGCTCGCCGCGCAGCCGAGACGCGCGTGCGCCGTCAGCTCAGCCCGCGAGCGCTGCGAGCGCCTCCGCGACCGTGAAGCGCCGCTCGTACAGCGCCGTGCCGACGATCACGCCGTCGAGACCGTCGAGGTTTCGGTTGGCGCGCACCCGCGCGAGCGTTCGCAGGTGGGTCAGCTCGCCGATTCCTCCCGACAGGATCACGCTGCCGTCGCCGGCCGCACGCACTACCGCCACTGCATCCTCCGGATCGGGTCCGTCGAGCATCCCGTCGTGGTCGATGTTCGTGTAGACGAAGCGCTTGACGCCGGCGGCGCCTTCCGACCAGCGTTCGATCGCCTCGCGCGCCGGCACCTGCGTCTTCTCCAGCCACCCGTGCGTCGCGACGTAGCCGTCGCGCGCGTCGATTCCGATCAGCACGCTCTCGGCGCCGTGCTCGCTGATCGCGCGGTACGGCAGCTCCGGATCGCTGAAGATCGCCGTGCCGATCACGACACGGCTGACGCCCGCCTCGATCGCCTGCTCGATCGCGTAGTCCGAGCGCAAGCCGCCGCCGAGCTGCACCGGCACGTCCAGCTCGCCAGCGATTCGGCGAACGTGCTCGAGGTTCACCGGCTCGCCCGCCTTCGCGCCGTCGAGGTCGACGACGTGCAGGCGCTCCGCGCCTTCCTCGACGAACGCGCGCGCCGCCGACAGCGGGTCCTCGTCGTAGACCTTCTTCGCGTCGAAGTCGCCCTTTACTAGGCGCACGGCGTTGCCGCCGAGGATGTCGATCGCCGGGTAGAGCTTCACGAGCGCCGCTGCGTCGCCTGCGCGCGCGTCACGACCCGGCCGGCGCGCCCGCCGCGCTCGGCTCGCGCGCGACGATGCAGATGCGCGCGAAGTTCGCGAGCAGCCGCAGGCCGGCCGCCGACGACTTCTCCGCGTGGAATTGCACGCCGTAGAACGAGCCCTTCTCGACCGCCGTCACGAACGGCGCGCCGTACTCCGCGACGCCGAGCACGTCCTCCTCGCGCTCCGGCTCGGCCGCGAGCGAGTGCACGTGGTAGAACGCGCACTCGAGCGGCAGGCCGTCGATCAGCTTCGACTCGCGTCTCGTGAAGCGCACCTCGTTCCAGCCGATGTGCGGCAGCTTCAGCGAGCCCGTGCGCAGGCCGTGCACCTCGCCCGCGATCAGACCGAGGCCGTCGGCGCCGCCGAGCTCGCTCGAGCGATCGAACGCCAGCTGCAGGCCGAGGCAGATGCCGAGCACCGGCGTGCCGCGCTCGACGCGCTCGCGCACGAGCTCGTCGAGCCCCAGCTCGCGCAGGCGCTCCATCGCGCGCGGGAACGCGCCGACGCCCGGCACGACGAGGCCGTCCGCCGCGCGCAGCTCCTCGTGATCGTTCGAGACGCTCGCCCGCGCGCCGACGTGCGCGAGCGCCTTCTCGACCGAGCGGCGGTTGCCCATGCCGTAGTCCACTACGGCAATCGTCACCCGCTCCTCGATCAGCGCGCGCGCAGGCGCGCCGGCGTCGATCTTCATCTCATCGCTCATCCCGTCAGCGTCCCCTTCGTGCTCGGCACGCCCGTCTCCGACGGGTCGATCGCGACCGCCTCGCGCAGCGCGCGCGCGAACGCCTTGAACGCCGCCTCGATCATGTGGTGCGCGTTGCTGCCCGCTTCGATGCGCAGGTGCAGCGTCAGCTTCGCCGCGTTCGCGAGCGCGCGAAAGAACTCCTCCGTCAGCTCGTGATCGAAGCCGCCCGTCGCGCCCGGCGGCAGCTGCGCCTCGAACGCCGTGAACGGGCGTCCCGAGATGTCGATCGCGCAGCTCGCGCGCGCCTCGTCCATCGGCACCGTCGCCGCGCCGTAGCGCACGATCCCGCGGCGCTCGCCGAGCGCCTCGTCGAGCGCCTGCCCGAAGACGATCGCCGTGTCCTCCGCCGTGTGGTGCGCGCCCGTCTGCAGGTCGCCGCTGACCTTCACGTCGAGGTCGATCCGCCCGTGGCGCGCGAGCAGGTCGAGCATGTGGTCGAGGAAGCCGACGCCCGTCTTGCGCTCGCCCGCGCCGCTGCCTTCGAGCGTCAGCGACAGGCTCACGTCCGTCTCGCCCGTGCGCCGCTGCAGCGTCGCGCTGCGCGCGCCCGCGCCGGCGGCCGTCGTCGCATTCGTGTTCGTCTCGCTCGCCATCGCCTAATTGTCGCCGATGCGCGCCTCCATCGAGCGCGCGTGCCACTCGAAGCCCTCCGCGCGCGCGATCGGCACGCCCGCCTTCGCGAGCTTCGCCGCCGCGCTCGCGCCGATCCGCACCTCGGCCATCCGCCGACGGAAGTGCCGCGCCGAGAGCATCGACGAGAAGCGCGCCGCGCCGCTCGTCGGCAGGATGTGGTTCGAGCCCGCGACGTAGTCGCCGAACGCCGTCGCCGCGTGCGCGCCGACGAACACGCAGCCGGCCGCGCGCACGCGCGGCGCCTGCGACTCGACGTCCGCGCCGATCAGCTGCAGGTGCTCCGGCGCGAACGCGTTCGCGATCTGAATCGCCTGCTGCGAGTCGATCGCCTCGACGAGCGCGAACGTGCCGCCCGGCACCGGGCGCTCCGCGTCGAGGCGTTTGAGCTCGCTCGCGAGCGCGTCGATCGCGCCGGGGCCTGCCGAGACGCCGACGACGAGGCTGCCCTCGCCGTGCTCGCCCTGCGCGAGCATGTCGAGCGCCGCGAGACGCATGTCGCCGGCGCCGAGCTCCGAGCCGAGCACGACGAGCAGGTCGCTCGGCCCCGCGAAGCCGTCGATCCCGACGACGCCCGAGAGCTGGCGCTTGGCCTCCTGCACGTACAGGTTGCCCGGGCCGACGATCACGTCGACGCGCGCGACCGTCTCCGTCCCGTACGCGAGCGCCGCGATCGCCTGCGCGCCGCCCATCCGGTAGACGCGCTCGACGCCGCACAGCCGGCACGCGCCGAGGACCGCCGCGTCGATCTCGCCCTCCACGCTCGGCGGGCTGCAGACCGCGACGTCGAGCACGCCCGCCGCGCGCGCCGTCACGACGCCCATCGCGACCGTGCTCGGATACGGCGCGCGGCCGCCCGGCACGTAGATCGCCGCCGCGTCGACCGGCAGCTCGCGCAGCGAGATGCGCTGCCCCTGCGCGAGCTCGACCGCCGCATCGCGCCCGACGCCCGCGTCCGCGACCTGCGCGACGTTCGCGATCGTCACCTGCAGCCCCGCCACCAGGTCCAGCGGCAGCAGCTTGATCGCCTCGTCCATCTCCTCCGGCGCGACGAGCAGCTGACCCGGCTGCACGCCCTGCGTGTCGAGCTCGCGCGTGTAGTGCTCGACCGCCGCGTCGCCGCCGTCGCGCACGAGCCGCACGATCTCGCGCACGCGGCCTTCGACCGACTCGCCGTCCGGCACGAGCGCGCGCAGGCGCTCGGCGACACCCGCCGGACCGCCGAGCCGCGCGAGCTCGGCTACCGCGACGCGCTCGATCCGCATCTCAGCCGACGCCCGCGCCCGTGCTCGCGGCCGTGCCCGCGCCCGCCGCCGGCGCCGCGCGCAGGCGCGAGACGAGCGCGTCGATCGCCGCCGCCTTCAGCTTGTGCGAGACCGGGTTCGCGATCAGCCGCGCCGTGCACACGACGATCTCCTCGCGCACGACGAGGTTGTTCTCGCGCAGCGTCGTGCCCGTCGCCGTCAAATCGACGATCGCGTCGACCATGCCCGTCAGCGGCGCGAGCTCGACCGAGCCCTTGACCTCGACGATCTCGCCCTGGCGGCCGGTCTCCTCGAGGTGGCGCGCCGCGATCCGCGGATACTTCGTCGCGACGCGCATCACGCCGAGGCGCCGCAGCGACTCGAGCGCCGGGTCCGCGCCGTCCGCGTCCTCGCCCGCCTTGCTCGCGAGCACCATCGTGCAGCGCCCGAAGCCGAGGTCGAGCAGCTCGTAGACGTCGCGCCCGTGCTCGCCCGCGCGCTGCGCGAGCTGCTCGAGCAGCACGTCCTTGCCCGTCACGCCGATGTCCGCCGCGCCCGCCTCGACGTACGTCGGCACGTCCGACGGGCGCATCGTGATCACGCCGATCTCCTCGAACAGCAGCTTGCGGTCGTTCGTGCGCAGCTCCGCCGTGTCGAGCCCGAGCGCCTGCAGCAGGTCGACCGTGCCGTCGAACAGCGCGCCGCGCGGCACCGCGATCGTCAGCCCGTGCGTCGGCGTCATCGCACGCCGTCCGAGCCCGCGAGCGCGACGCCCGTGCCGCGTTCCTCGCCGGCGAGCGCCTGGTGCAGCGAGTCGACGTACAGCGCGAAGCCGACCGCCGGCAGCTTGCGCCCGAAGCGCCCGAGCAGGTCGTCGTAGCGACCGCCGCCGCCGATCGGCGCGCCGATCGCCGGGTCGTAGACCTCGAACACCGCGCCCGTGTAGTAGCCGATGTTGCGCACGAGGCCGAGATCGAAGATCACGCGCTCGGCGACGTCGTCGGCGAGCAGCTCGTACACGCGCCGCATGCCCGTCACCGCCTCGCCGGCCGGCCCCGGCGCGTCGGCGAGCAGCTCGGCGCCGCCGCGGCGCTGCGGCACGTCGAGCAAGAGCTCGGCCGCCTCGCCGCCGACACGCGCCTCGTGCAGGCGCAGCTCGAGCTCGACGAAGTCGCGCCTGACGAGCGCTTCGAGCAGCCCCGCGCGCGCGTCCTCGGCGACGTTCAAGCTCTCCATCAGCGACCGGAACAGCGAAGCGTCGCCGAGCCCGATGCGGAAGTCCTTCAGGCCGACCGCGTCGAGCGCCGCCGAGAGCACCGCCAGCGCCTCGGCCGTGCCCTCCGGCGCCGGCGCGCCGATCAGCTCGATGCCCGCCTGCAGCATCTCGCGCAGCTGGCCGCGCTGCGGGCGCACGCCGCGGTACGTGTGCGCGAAGTAGCAGAAGCGCAGCGGCACCGAGCTCTCCGCGTAGCGCGTCGCGACGACGCGCGCGATCGGCACCGTCATGTCCGAGCGCAGCACGAGCACCGCGCCCGTCTCGTCGAACACGCGGTACGCCGGTCGCGCTTCGTCCATGTCCGCGCGCGCGAGCACCGACTCGTACTCGAGCGCCGGCGTGTAGATCTCGCCGAAGCCGCGCACGTCGAAGACGCCGCGCAGCGTGTCCGTGATCGCGCGCACCTCGCCCGTCTCCTGTGGGAGCACGTCGCGCGTGCCGCTGGGGATTGGGTGGATCATTCCAACCCGGAGGTTAGGGATCGCTTGGGTAGCTACGCGTGGACGGGCTCTGTAGCGACGCGCTCGATGCGCGCACCGAGCTCGCGCAGCCGCTCGTCGATGCGCTCGTAGCCGCGGTCGATCTGGCGGATGTTGCCGATCTCCGAGCGACCGTCGGCGCAGAGCGCGGCGAGCAGCATCGCCATGCCGGCGCGGATGTCGGGCGACTCGACGCGCTCGCCGCGCAGGCGGCGCGGGCCGGTGACGATCGCGCGGTGCGGGTCGCACATGACGATGTCGGCGCCCATCAGGATCAGCTTGTCGGTGAAGATCAGGCGGTTCTCGAACATCCACTCGTGGACGAGGATCGAGCCCTCGGCCTGCGTCGCGAGCGCGACTGCGATCGACGTGAGGTCGGCCGGGAACGCGGGCCACGGCCCGTCCTGGATCTTGCTCTTGTATTCGCCGACGTCGGCCTGCGCGACGAGCTTCTGCCCGCCGGGAACAAGGACGTCGTTGCCGTCGAGCTGCGAGCGCAGCCCGAGGCGCTCGAAGACGAGGCGGATCATGCGCAGGTCGCCGGGCACGGTGTCCTTGATGCGCAGCTCGCCGCCGGTCACGCCGGCGAGCGCCATGAAGCTGCCGATCTCGATGTGGTCGGGCGCGACGTCGTGCTCGCAGCCGTGCAGGCGATCGGCGCCGGTGACGGTCAGCAGGTTCGAGCCGATTCCCTGGATGTCGGCGCCCATCTTGACGAGCATGCGCGCGAGGTCCTGCACGTGCGGCTCGCACGCGGCGTTGCCGATGACCGTCTGCCCGGGCGTCAGCGCGGAGGCGAGCAGCGCGTTCTCGGTCGCCATGACCGACGGCTCGTCCATGAAGACGTCGGTCGGGCGCAGCCCGCGCGGCGCGAGCAGCGAGATCTCGCCGTTGCACTCGACGCTCGCGCCCATCGCGCGGAACGCGTCGAGATGCGGGTCGAGGCGCCGGCGGCCGATGACATCGCCGCCGGGAGTCGACATGACGGCGCGCCCGAAGCGCGCGAGCAGCGGGCCGGCGAGCAGGAACGACGCGCGGATCGATTCGGCGAGGTCGCGTTCGACGGGAATCTCACGCGCGGTCGCGGCGCACAGCGCGAGCTCGTTCGGCGCGCGCCAGGAGACGCTGACGCCGAGCGCGCGCAGGATGTCGAGCATCGCCTCGACGTCGCGGATGCGCGGGACGTTGCGCACGAGCACCTCGTCCTCGGTGAGGAGCGAAGCAGCGAGGATCGGCAGCGCGCCGTTCTTGTTGCCGGCAGGAGTCAACGTGCCGGAGAGCGGGACGCCGCCTTCGATGACGAACTTCTCCATGAGCTGTGCGCGGCGCCGACGGCCCCACGGCGGGGCTTTCGAATCGCGTCGAGCTAGCGTAACAGCCATCTGGCGCACAGTTCGCGGCGCGCGACGATCCCCCTGCACGCGCGAGGCGAGGCTCGACGAATGGCGCTCGCCGGCGCTCTCGCCGCCCGATCCGACCTCCGCACGCGGATGCTCGTGCAATTCTCATTGCAGGATCTGACCCTCCGATTTGGCTCTGGAATGCCTTTTTATCGGAAGACGACAGACGCGTACATACGTTCGCATCGCGTCCGTCCGAGCACGTGCCTACCTTGCACGAACAGATGTTCGCAACGACAACCTCCAAGCTCGCGCAGCGCACGCTCGATGCCCTGCGCCTGACCCGCTCGTTCCTTTTGCTCGAGGACGACTACGACGTCGACTGGGAGGTCGACTCGAACGAGCCACAGGCGCACGAACACCCGCATCGAGCGTCGCTGCGCGGGCCCGGGAGTCGCTCGCGCAGGCGGCCGCACGACCGCCGTGCGGGGACGCCGGCGCCGGCTGCCACCGTCTGCGTCTCGCCTGTCGGCGTCGATCGACGCGCACAGAGCGACCGAGCGCCGCGAACGACGACGAGCCGCCCGAAGGCGGCTCGTGCGATCAAGTAAACCGGCGGCGTCCTACTCTCCCAGGCCCTTGCGGACCAAGTACCATCGGCGCTGAGGGGCTTAACTGCTCTGTTCGGAATGGGAAGAGGTGTTTCCCCCTCGCCAAAGCCACCGGAAAAAGGCGAGAGACCAGCCCTCCCGGTCCTTCAAAACTGCACAGCAGCCACAACGAGCATCAAAAATCCGTCAAGCCCTCGACCCATTAGTACCAGTCTCCTACGGACGTTGCCGTCCTTCCAGATCTGGCCTATCAACCTGGTGGTCTACCAGGGGTCTTACTCCCTCTAGGGGATGGGAGAACTCATCTTGAGGCCGGCTTCCCGCTTAGATGCTTTCAGCGGTTATCCGATCCACACGTAGCTAGCCTGCAATGCCCTTGGCAGGACAACAGATACACCAGAGGTGCGTTCATCCCGGTCCTCTCGTACTAGGGACAAATCCTCTCAATTCTCCAACGCCCACGGCAGATAGGGACCGACAGTTTTGTTACCACCGACTCTCCAACGGAGCCGCGTGGGCCAGGTCATTTCTGCCTGACTCTGCATGTCGCCATGCAGCTCGGACTATATCTTCACGAAAGCATCACTCTTCGTGTTCGGCATATAGTCTCTGAGGATTCTGGAGCGCTACCGACGACCTGCTGCCAGCGCACCTTCCTGAAGCGTCCGCTGCCGTTCATGGACAATGCTTCGTCCAGAAGGCGGGCGAACCCGTCGGGCGTGCGATGGTGACCGAGGGTCATCGATCTCACGATCGCCGCGAACTTCACAAAGTCCTCCTGCTTCGAGGACAGAAGCGGCGTCCGTTCGAAGAAGGGAATCACGTGCCGCGTGAGGTCATCTCGTCGTCTGACGACATATACCAAGGCACGATCTTTCCTTCCGTTGGGCTTGATGTAGCCGCAACCACCGAACCGCTCGCGAATCACGTTGAGCACCTGGGCCCTGTCACCGTTCTGGCTGACATGGAACTCAGGAACCAACTGGAAACCGATGCGACACGAAGGATTGCGATTGACGGCGACTGCAAAGCAGCCCTCGCCGTCGACGAAGCCCGAAATGTAGCTATCCAGCCTTTCCTGCTGATTGTCCGCACCCGACACATTTTCACTGTAACGCACGTCCCGGTCGGAACGCTCGCTACGAGTAGTGCGGGATACACGGGTTTTCCAGCATATAGCCGAATTTATAGACAGCAACGGTTAACTTACTGTCTCACGACGTTCTGAACCCAGCTCGCGTACCGCTTTAATGGGCGAACAGCCCAACCCTTGGGAGCAACTCCACCCCCAGGATGCGACGAGCCGACATCGAGGTGCCAAACCGGGCCGTCGATGTGGACTCTTGGGCCCGATAAGCCTGTTATCCCCGGAGTACCTTTTATCCGTTGAGCGACGGCACTTCCACTTGCTACCGCCGGATCACTAAGACCTGCTTTCGCACCTGCTCGACTTGTCAGTCTCGCAGTCAAGCTCCCTTACTACCTTTACGCTCTACGCACGATTTCCGGCCGTGCTGAGGGAACCTTTGTGCGCCTCCGTTACATTTTGGGAGGCGACCGCCCCAGTCAAACTACCCGCCTGGAACTGTCCAGCGCCCGGATTCACGGCGCGCTGTTAGAAATCCAATACACCAAGGGTGGTATCTCAAGGTTGGCTCCACGCTAGCCGCAACCAGCGCTTCAAAGCCTCCCACCTATCCTGAGCGAAATGCACCGAACTCCAATACCAAGTTGTAGTAAAGGTTCACGGGGTCTTTCCGTCTAGCCGCGGGTACTCGGCATCTTCACCGAGACTGCAATTTCACCGAGCTCCTCGTTGAGACAGCGCTGAAGTCGTTACGCCATTCGTGCAGGTCGGAACTTACCCGACAAGGAATTTCGCTTAATGTCTTACTCAAGTGCTTCTGAGCGGTCGACGCGTCCTCTTGTGCACCGCGTCGTCCCTGCATGTCGCCATGCAGATGGGACCATCTCATGATCCAGTGTCCTGGACCTTTGGCGTATGGTCTCTGAGGATTCTGATCAGATCCTGTCTGGGCTTTTGGCGGTTCATCGTCTGCGTGATCTCCGCGATATCCGCCAGACCCGAGCGGGTCCGGTGAAGACCTTGGTCGATCATCGCGACGCAGCGAGCGAACTTCTCGAAATCCCGCTGCTTAGACGAGCGCATCGGATGCGCCACGAAGAACGGAACGATCGTCTCGATCAGATCCGCACGCCGTCGCACAACGTAGCGATACAGGTGCTCCTTGTGGTTGTCGTGTCGCCGATTGGCGATCACGCTTCCCACGCCGAAGAAGTCCACGAGCTCGTGCAGGCAGGAAACGCTCTTCGCGCCCTGCGTTACGGCGAACTCATGAGCCACCTGATAGCCGGTCTTGTAGCCTTTTCGGCCCGGTCGACTTGGCTGTCGAACGAAACCGATGGAGAAGCATCCCTCTCCGTCTACAAAACCAATAACCCAGCCAATCCTGAGCAGTCTTTCCTGCTGATTTCCTGCACCCGACACATTGTCACGGTATCGCCCGCTTAGGACGGTACTCGTAGTGCGGGATACTCAGGCGTTCCAGCATATGGCCAAATGCTCACCGCATAGTTACCTATGCGGAGGGCAGCGATCTACCTTAGGACCGTTATAGTTACGGCCGCCGTTTACCGGGGCTTAGCTTCGCTGCTTCGAACCGAAGTCCTAACAACTCCACGTAACCTTCCGGCACCGGGCAGGCGTCAGCCCCTATACGTCGTCTTACGACTTAGCAGAGACCTGTGTTTTTGGTAAACAGTCGCTTCAGCCTATTCACTGCGGCCCTCTCGGGCTCCACGCGCAAGGCGCTTCACCCTACTAGGGCGCCCCTTATCCCGAAGTTACGGGGCGATTTTGCCGAGTTCCTTAACGAGGGTTATCTCGATCACCTTAGTATTCTCTACTTGCCCACCTGTGTCGGTTTTGGTACGGGCACGCGCTTCCTCCCTAGAGGATTTTCTTGGAGGCATGGCGTCGGGGACTCGCCGGCTTAGCGCCAGCTGGCATCGCACCTCAGGTTATGCGGCCCCGCATTTAACATGGGCCACCCCTACATGCTTACCCCAGGACAACCATCGCCTGGGTTCCCTTAGCCTTCCTCGTCCCCCCATCGGTCAAACGGAAGCGACGTGGTACAGGAATATCAACCTGTTAGCCATCGACTACGCCTTTCGGCCTCGCCTTAGGTCCCGACTAACCCTGAGCAGACGAACTTTACTCAGGAATCCTTGGGCAATCGGTGGAGGGGATTCTCACCCCTCTTTCGTTACTTATGCCGGCATTCTCACTTCCCACGCCTCCACGGCTGGCTTACGCCGCCGCTTTACTGGCGTGGGAACGCTCTCCTACCGCGCGATCGACCCGAAGGTCTCACGCACCCGCAGCTTCGGTGACTAGCTTGAGCCCCGTTACATTGTCCGCGCTCGAACACTTGACCAGTGAGCTGTTACGCACTCTTTCAAGGATGGCTGCCTCTAAGCCAACCTCCTGGTTGTCTATGCACTCGAACATCGTTTCCCACTTAGCTAGTACTTAGGGACCTTAGCTGGCGGTCTGGGCTGTTTCCCTTTTGACGCTGAAGTTTATCCCCCAGCAACTGACTCCCGGAGTAGACGTGATGGTCTTCGGAGTTTGCCTGAAGTCGGTAACCTGGTAGGGCCCCTAGTCCAAACAGTGCTCTACGGCCACCACGTAATTTATCCGAGGCTATACCTAAATATATTTCGGAGAGAACCAGATATCACTGAGCTTGATTAGCCTTTCACTCCGACCCACAGGTCATCCGCCCAGTTTTCAACCTAGGTCGGTTCGGCCCTCCACGAGGTCTTACCCCCGCTTCAGCCTGCCCATGGGTAGCTCGCTCAGTTTCGGGTATACCGCCTACGACTGAATCGCCCTATTCGGACTCGCTTTCGCTACGGCTCCGCTCATCGCTTAACCTTGCCGCAGACGAGTAACTCGCCGGCTCGTTATGCAAAAAGCACGCGGTCACAGGACAAGCCTGCTCCCACCGCTTGTAGGCACGCGGTTTCAGGTACTATTTCACTCCCCTTCCGGGGTACTTTTCACCTTTCCCTCACGGTACTAGTCCGCTATCGGTCACCAAGGAGTACTTAGCCTTGGAGGGTGGTCCCCCCAGGTTCAGTCCGCGTTTCACGGGAGCGGACTTACTCAGGAACGTCTGACGGAAGGCCATGCAGTTTCGTCTACGGGACGGTTGCCCTCTATGGTGCGCGGTTCCACGCGCTTCGACTACCGCACGACTTTGTAACTTCCGCCGGGTCGGACACGACCCGGAACAAACGCCCTACAACCCCCGACAGACAACGCATGTCCGCTTACATCTGCCAGGTTTGGGCTAGATCCCTTTTCGCTCGCCACTACTCAGGGAGTCTCTGTTGATTTCCTTTCCTCAGGGTACTGAGATGTTTCACTTCCCCTGCTTGTCCTCCGCCGGTCTATGTGTTCAACCGGGGATAACGCCGCATTACCAGCGCTGGGTTTCCCCATTCGGGAATCCACGGGTCACGGGCTATTAAGCGCCTAACCGTGGCTTATCGCAGCCGTTCACGCCCTTCATCGACTCTTGGTGCCAAGGCATCCACCGTGTGCCCTTACTATCTTGACGGTGATCTGGCCCAACGCGTCCTGAACGTCCTTTGCACTCCATGCGGAGCACAGGCAAGACGTTCCGGCCACAGAGGGCCCGGTGATACCCGATCGAGCTCGCCTCGAGAGGCGAGCTCGTGTCAGCCGTCGCTTATCGATGACGGCTGACGTGGCTTCTGTGCAGTTTTCAAGGACCGTGGAGAGGCGTGAACGCCGGCCGGTCTCCGCGCACTTTGCGGTCGCGCACTCGAATGGCGCGTCCTCGCGGCGACCGGCGGACGCCGGTCTCTCAAAACTCAACAGCATGCTGGCGTAGTTTGCGGCCGGCGCCTGCGCGCCTCGCAAGTAGTAACGAGGCGCCGTCGGCGACGGCCATCCAGCCAGGTTCGGTCGACATGCTAGGCCCGATCTGCTTCGACATCGTCGAGCTCGGCCCCCGTGCTCTAGGCACGAGGCGGCTTGGCGACCGCGCGGGCCCGCCCGAAGGCGGGTCCTGGATCGGGGCACCGCTAGGTGCTCCCTAGAAAGGAGGTGATCCAGCCGCAGCTTCC
Organism: uncultured Solirubrobacteraceae bacterium; assembly: GCA_963802105.1. Classification (GTDB taxonomy): domain Bacteria; phylum Actinomycetota; class Thermoleophilia; order Solirubrobacterales; family Solirubrobacteraceae; genus Palsa-744. Next base: position 219,744 of record CAWDHJ010000001.1, read on the forward strand.
GCTACGGCTACCTTGTTACGACTTCACCCCAGTCACGAGCCCCACCTTCGACGGCTCCCTCCCTTGCGGGTTAGGCCACCGGCTTCGGGTGTTGCTCACTCCCGTGGTGTGACGGGCGGTGTGTACAAGGCCCGGGAACGTATTCACCGCGGCAATGCTGATCCGCGATTACTAGCAACTCCGCCTTCATGCAGGCGAATTTCAGCCTGCAATCCGAACCGAGACGCACTTTAAGGGATTCGCTCCACCTCGCGGTATCGCAACCCTCTGTATGCGCCAATGTAGCACGTGTGTAGCCCTGGACATAAGGGGCATGAGGACTTGACGTCATCCCCACCTTCCTCCGGTTTGTCACCGGCAGTCTCGCATGAGTCCCCAACTAAATGCTGGCAACATGCGACGGGGGTTGCGCTCGTTGCGGGACTTAACCCAACATCTCACGACACGAGCTGACGACAGCCATGCACCACCTGTGAAAGTGCCCCGAAGGGAAGACGTGTTTCCACGCCGGTCACTCACATGTCAAGCCCAGGTAAGGTTCTTCGCGTCGCGTCGAATTAAACCACATGCTCCGCTGCTTGTGCGGGCCCCCGTCAATTCCTTTGAGTTTTAGCCTTGCGGCCGTACTCCCCAGGCGGGCAACTTAATGCGTTAGCTTCGACACGGGGGGAGTCGACACCCCCCACATCTAGTTGCCATCGTTTACAGCGTGGACTACCAGGGTATCTAATCCTGTTTGCTCCCCACGCTTTCGCGTCTCAGCGTCAGTCACGTCCCAGCGAGCTGCCTTCGCCATTGGTGTTCCTCCTGATATCTGCGCATTTCACCGCTACACCAGGAATTCCACTCGCCCCTTCCGGACTCTAGCCCCGCAGTATCCACCGGCATTCCAGGGTTGAGCCCTGGACTTTCACAGCGGACTAACGGGGCCGCCTACACGCTCTTTACGCCCAATAATTCCGGACAACGCTTGCACCCTACGTATTACCGCGGCTGCTGGCACGTAGTTAGCCGGTGCTTCTTGTGAAGGTACCGTCACTCCGAACGGCTATTCACCGTTGAAGCTTCGTCCCAACTGAAAGGGGTTTACAACCCGAAAGCCGTCTTCCCCCACGCGGCGTTGCTGCGTCACGCTTTCGCGCATTGCGCAAGATTCCCCACTGCTGCCTCCCGTAGGAGTCTGGGCCGTGTCTCAGTCCCAGTGTGGCTGATCGTCCTCTCAGACCAGCTACCCATCGAAGCCTTGGTGAGCCGTTACCTCACCAACAAGCTAATGGGCCGCGGGCCCATCTCGATGCGGAGGCCGAAGCTTCCTTTCCCCTTGCGGGCACATCCGGTATTAGCCCGAGTTTCCTCGGGTTGTCCCGGTCATCGAGGCAGGTAACCCACGTGTTACTCACCCGTTCGCGGCTCTGCCCCAGGGCAAGCCCTGGTTCGTCGCTCCACTTGCATGTGTTAAGCACGCCGCCAGCGTTCGTCCTGAGCCAGGATCAAACTCTCCGTGAAGAACTTCACGAAAAGCTGTCATTGGTTTGCGCTCGTCCGCCGCGCGAACGCGACGAGCTCACGACTGCCGAGGCCTATACACCGTGGCCCCGACCCATGACGGGGTACTGCTCTACTTGACTCTTTGCCGTCGCGCGGATGCTGGCCGATCTTCGATCGGTAATGCTCCCGCCGACGGGTCGAACCTGGACGCACACCACGATCGACGAATCGATCGTAGATGCGCATGCTGTTGAGTTTTCAAAGACCGCCGAGCCTCTCGAAAGGTGCTTCCTTCAGAGGAGACCTGCTCGCGCCAGCGTCCGAAGACGCCGTCATTGGCGCGAACGACGAAGTATAGCGCTCAGCTCAAGCGCAGGCGTCGAAAGCGGCGCTTGCCGACCTTCAGCACCTGCCCGTCGGCCGCAGCGCTCGGCACATCGTACTCGCCGGCCGCGACAGAAGCGTCGCCGAGCGTCACGCCGCCCTGGTCGATCAGCCGCCGCGCGTCCGTCCGCGAGAGGCCGAACTCCGCGGCGATCACGCCCGGCAGGTGCACGACGCCGCCGTCCTGCGCGACCGTCGCCTCGTCGATCTCCGCCGGCGCCTCGCGCGCGACGAACACGCGCTCGAAGTGCCGCTCGGCGGCCGCCGCGTCCTCGTCCGAGTACAGCCAGCGCACGAGATCGCGCGCGAGCGCGCGCTTCGCGTCGCGCGCCGCGCTGCCGCCGGGCGGCGTCGGAGAGGCCTGCGATGACGAGGACGACGATGAGGATGAGAGGACTGCTACGCCGGCGTCGTCGAGCAGCAGGCGCCGGTACTCGGCGACGGCCTCGTCCGGGATCGACATCGCCTTGCCGAACATCTCCTGCGGCGGGTCGGTGATGCCGATCTGGTTGCCGAGCGACTTCGACATCTTCTGCCTGCCGTCGACGCCGACGAGCAGCGGCATCGTCAGGATCGCCTGCTCCGGCTTGCCGTAGGCGCGCTCGATGTCGCGGCCGAGCAGCAGGTTGAACTTCTGGTCGGTGCCGCCGAGCTCGACGTCGGCGTCGATCGCGACCGAGTCATAGCCCTGCAGCGGCGGGTAGAGCAGCTCGAGCAACGAGATCGGCTCGCCGGCGGCGAAGCGTTTCGCGAAGTCGTCGCGCTCGAGCAGCTGCGCGACCGTCGTCGTGCGCGTCAGCGCGAGCAGCTCGGTCATCGGCATGTCGAGCCACTCGCCGTTGCGCCTGACCTCGAGCAGCTGCGCGTCGTCGGCGAGGATCCGCAGCGCCTGCTCCTGGAACGTCGCCGCGTTCGCCTCGATCTCCTCGCCCGACAGCATCGGCCGCAGCGTCGAGCGCCCCGACGGGTCGCCGACGCGCGCCGTGTAGTCGCCGACGATCAAGACGACGCGGTGGCCCGCGTCCTGGAACTCGCGCAGCTTGCGCAGCACGACCGCGTGGCCGAGGTGGATGTCCGGCGCCGTCGGGTCGATGCCGAGCTTCACGCGCAGGCGCCGCCCCTCCTTCTTCGCGCGCGCGAGGCGCTCGGCGAGCGCTCCGTGCGGCAGGCTGTCGACGGCGTTTCGCTCGAGCCGCGCCGCCAGGCGAGCGGGGTCGAGCGCGGCCGCTTCGCTGGCGTTCGGCATCGGCGCCAATGCTAGACTCTCGCGGCCGCGACGGACCCCTCGGCGCCGTGCCAGATCGGCGGCGCGTGCCGCTTTCGTGTGCCGCCCGCAGACCAATCCGGCGCCACAGGGTCCGCGCCTCGCCTCGCCGATGAGCGCCGTCGTCCGTACCGACATACCCCCCGCCCCGGCGCCCGAGCCCGACGACGGCGGCGCCGGTCCGAAGCCTCGCGTCAAGCGGTTGCGCCTCGTCGCGATCGTCTTCTCCGTACTCGTGCTCGGGCTGGTTTCGTTCCTCTTCGGAATCTTCATATCGGTCGCCTCCGACCTGCCGTCGCTCGCTCGCTTCTCGACGCTCAAGGACGCGCGCAGCTCGGTGCTGCTCGACGATCTCGGGCACCCGATCGGCGTCGTCAGCCAGCAGAACCGCGTGATCGTCACGCCGTCGGAGATCCCGCCGGTCGTCAAGCAGGCCGTCGTCGCGATCGAGGACAAGCGCTTCGAGACGAACAGCGGCATCGACATCCGCGGCATCGCGCGCGCGTTCGTCCAGGACATCCTCCACAAAGGCAGCGTCCAGGGCGCCTCGACGATCGAGCAGCAGTTCATCAAGAACGCGCTGCAGGCGCAGTCGCACCGCACGATCTTCGAGAAGCTCCGCGAGGCCGCGCTCGCCTACCAGCTCTCGCACAAGTGGTCGAAGGAAAAGATCATCACCGCGTACCTCAACACGATCTACTTCGGCAACGGCGCCTACGGCATCGAGGCCGCCGCGCAGACGTACTTCGGCCACGACGTCAACCACCTCGGCTGCGGCATGCCCAACCACGAGCTCTGCGTCCAGCAGCTGCAGCCGTGGGAGGCCGCGCTCCTCGCCGGCATCATCCAGTCGCCGACCGCCTACGACCCCGCCGAGCACCCGCTCGCCGCGCGCGAACGGCGCAACGTCGTCCTGCGCCAGATGCTCGAACAGGGCTACCTGACGAGGCAGGTCTACGAACAGAGCGTCAACCAGGCGCTGCCCGCCGCCAAGGACGTGCTCGCGCCGACCGAGCAGACGATCGAAGGCGTCGACGCCGGCTACTTCACGAGCTACGTCCAGCAGCAGGTCATCGAACGCTACGGCGCCTCACGCGCGTTCGACGGCGGCCTGAAGATCAAGACGACGCTCGACCTCGAACTGCAGCGCGCCGCCGAACACGCCGTCGACGCCTACCTCGAATCGCCCGAAGGCCCAACCGCCTCGCTCGTCGCAATCGAAAACTCGACCGGCGAGATCCGCGCGATGGTCGGCGGGCGCAACTACGAGCAGACGCCGTTCAACCTCGCGACCAACGGCGAGCGCCAGCCCGGCTCCTCGTTCAAGGCCTTCGACCTCGCCGCCGCGCTCGACGACGGCATCTCGCCCGAATCGACGTGGACGTCGAAGCAGAAGGTCTTCGTCGTCCCGAGCACGCACGGCAGCGAAAGATTCGTCGTCCACAACGACGAAGGCAACTACACCGGCAGCGACACGCTGACCGGCGCGACCGCCTACTCCGACAACTCGATCTACGCCGAAGTCGGTCTCAAGGTCGGCACGCGCAAGATCGCGCGCCTCGCGCACCGCATGGGCATCACGACGCCGCTCTCGACGAACCCCGCGATGACGATCGGCGGCCTCACCGTCGGCGTCACGCCGCTCGACATGGCGCACGCCTACGAGACGATCGCGCACGACGGCCGCCGCGTGACCGGCTCGCTCGCGAGCGACGGCGCGCCCGTCGCGATCCAGGAAGTCGACGCCGGCGAACACGCGCTCCCCGACGGCAACCACCACGACGTCAACCACGTCGTCACGACGCCCGTGCTGCCCGCGAGCGTCGCGCAGACCGAGACCTCGATGCTCGAGACCGTCCTGCAGTACGGCACCGGCAAGGCCGCCGCGATCGGCCAGTTCGCCGCCGGCAAGACCGGCACGACCTCCAACTACGGCGACGCCTGGTTCGTCGGCTACGACTCGAAGTACACCGTCGCCGTCTGGGTCGGCTACCCGAACAAGCTGATCCCGATGACGACCGCCTTCAACGGCACGCCCGTCCTCGGCGGCACGTTCCCCGCGCTCATCTGGCACGACTTCATGACCTCCGCGCTCGGCATCGACAAGACGCGCGCCGAAGAAGCCGCGAGCAAAGGCAAGAAGACGAGCTCCGGCGAACGCGAACAGACGAGCTCGAGCGGCGAAGAAACGCCGACGCCGCCGAGCGCCGGCGGCGGCTCGAGCGGCGGTGGCTCGCATGGGTCCGGCTCGAGCGCCGGCGGCAACGGCGGCAGCAGCGAAGGCGCGGGCGCCGGCGGCGGCGGCGCCAACGGCAAGTCCTCGGCGCCCGCCGGCGGCGAAGCAGGCGGCGGTAGCAGCGAAGGCGCCGCGCCCGAAAAAGGCGCCTCGCCGTCGACGCCGCCCGCGGCGAGCCCGTCGCCCAGCCCTTCGGCGCCCGCCGAAGGCGCCGCGCCGCCGTCGTCCTCGGGCTCGCCGACCGGCGGCGTCAGCCCCGGCGGGTAGTGGCAGCGCCAGCGCTCGGCCGACCAACGGCGCCGCGCTGGTACACAAAGCCCGTCAAACCTAATCATTCCGCTAGCTGGAAACAATCCTTGCCGCCCGCGCGAGCGCCGGTCTACGTTGCCCCACGAAGGTCACTGGCAAGCTAATACTCCAGAAAGTGGGACAAATGAGTAGAGATTCACGGATGCGCGGACTGCGGCTCGCGCTCGTCGCCGCGGTGGCGCTGATCGCATGTCTCGCGGTCGTCTCCTCGGCGGCCGCCGAACCGAAAGGCATCTTCAAAAAGTACAGCGACTGTCCGACCGAAGCGCCGGGCGTCGCACTGTGCTCGTACGCCGAAACGACGAGCGGCGAACTGTCGATCGGCTCGACGAAAGTGCCGATCAACAAACCGATCATCCTGCAGGGCGGCGCGATCCACACGGGCGGGTCGAACTTCAACGAATACTTCCTGATCCCGGCGAAGGACGGCAACAGCCTCTCGAAGACGGAACTCAACGTGCCAGGCGGGCTGACCGACCTCGTCAACTGCGAAGAAATCAAAGGCGAAGGCCTGTTCGAAAAAATCGAGCGCGCCGCGTGCAAATCGGTGTTCGAAAACGGAGTGACCGGCGTGACGATGGTCACCGAACTCGTCGCGAACACGAGCAACCCCGCGATCCTCAACCTCACGAACCTCATCGAAGAAAGCGGCACGGCGATCACGCTGCCGGTGCGAGCACACCTGAAAAACCCGCTGCTCGGCGAAGCGTGCTACCTCGGCTCGGAAGCGCACCCGATCCAGCTGCACCTGACCGACGGCACGACCTCGCCGCCGGAACCGAACAAACCGATCAAAGGCAAACTCGGGACGCCTGAAAGCGAAGTCGAAAAAGAATACGAATCGACCAAAATCACAGAAAACTCGCTCGTCGACAACGCCTTCTCGGTGCCAGTCGCCGAAGGGTGCGGCGGGTTCTTCTCGTTCCTGATCGACCCGATCGTCGACTCGAAACTCGGTCTCGAATCGAAATCGGGCCACAACACGGCGATTCTCAACGGCACGTTGAACACGGCCGAAGCGGAAGCCGTCGTCGCCAGCGAAAAATTCTGAGCCGGACGGCTCGGTATCGCTGACCCTGCCTCAGCCCACCCCGCGGTACGCCGCGGGGTGGGTCGGGGTCGTCAGTTCGTCACCGTCGCGATCGCGCCCTCGGCGAGCACCGGGTGCGCGCGCAACGAGAACGGGTCTTCGTACTTGCCGAGCAGCCCGGCGAATTGCGGACAACCGGGTGCGAGGAAGCCCGAGCTGCACTTGGTCGCGACGCGCCAGCGCGCCACGTATGCGGCGTCGAACCTGCTTGCGAGTTCGCGCTGGCGGCTCACCGCGAGAAAGCGGAGCACTTCCTCGCGAACGGCGGCGAGCGGTTGCGGCGCGGCCGGCACGGCGCTTCGCACGACGAACACGCTCCAGTGATGGTTGAGCGGCATCGGCTTGCTGACGATGCCGGGGCGAGCCGCGAAGATCGCGTCGACGACCTTTACTTTTTCAGGCGTCTCCAGGAAGAAGGGCGAGCGGGTGACGTGCTCGTGGTAGGCGAGCTTGACAAACCCGCTGCCCGCTCCGACGCGCCGGACGAGCGCGGCCGCGGCCGCCGCGCTCGGCAGGTTCTCGACGAGATCGACGACGCGTTCTTCGGGCTTGTCGAACCGCGCCTCGTGCTGCCGGTAGAAGGCGTCGAGCTGCGCTCGAGTGACCTGCCCGGCGCGCGCGGCGAGCTGTTCGCGAATCGTTTCGGACGCGATTTCGGCGCCGAGTTCGAGCTTTACGTCGGCGAGCGTCTGGCCGGTCGCGCGCAGGTGAGCGGCGAAGCCCGGGTCCTCTCGCTCGCGTTCGGTCAGCGCTTCCTCGATCGTGCCGGCGGGCACGGCGATCCCCTCGCGTGCGGCCTCGCCGATCAGCCAGTGGGAGGAGATCAGCAGCGCGAGCGCTCGCTGTTTGGGATCGCCCTCCGGCTCGCCACGAAAGCCGCTGAACGCCCCCTTGCGTTCGACTACCGACGTCCAGTGATCGACGGCCCCCTTCGTGATCGCCACGTCGCCGATGCGCACGACGACCGCCGTATCGCGCGTGCCGCCGCCGCAGCCTGCGATCGCCACGCCGGCGAGCGCGAGGGCCGTGGCAACGCCAAGCGCTCGAGCCACTCGGGCGGCGCTCCTCGTCCCACGACTGCCTGTGCCTGTCGAACCTCGCATCCAGCCCACCCCAGTCCTCGCTCGTCGTTTCCAACTAGGCCCGCCGGAGCGCCGATTTTCGAGCGAACTTGCTTACGCAACACCAGAACCCCTGCCGCACCAGGCGCTTTCGGCGTCGCTCGCATCGGCCGCTACCCAGTGATTACACGATTGCGCCGACGATCGCGAGCGCTTGCTTTACACCGGCGCCCGGACTCGGGTTCGCTCGGCTCGCGGCGACCACCGGCGCGCGGGGCTCGGAGGCCCTGCGCGCCGGCGATCATCGATCATCCGATCCGTGGACAACCGATCCCCGGCCTCGTCAGTCGTCGATGAATACTTCCCTGTTGAAGGCGCCTTTGGCGACGAACGCCGCTCCGGCGTCTTCGAAGCCGGCGCCGAGGTTCGATTCGAACGGAGCTTCAGACAGCCATTCGCATAATAACTCGCACATGCCGGTTTCTGGGTCGTGCGAGGTTTTCCCCTGTGCGCACACTATTTCGAATTTTTCGATGTTGGATTCAACCGTTTTTAAGCCCGGCAGCAGTAAGCACGCCAACACGCCCTTGACCTTGTTTTTGACACCGCCGCAGTTGATCGTAAGTTCCGTTTCTTCGCCGACCTGTCCTAAGATTTTGAACAGCGCCAGTGGCTGTAATTCGTTGCTGGGTAACGTAAGCTCGCCGGCGAGATGCAGGTCGGCCAGGAAGACGACTTCTTCTATCGCCTTTTTTTCACCGGAACTGCTTTCGCTACGACACGCAACTTTCCCCTGTTTCACGCCGGTGAACGTGACAGACACTTTGCATAACGTCGTGTCTTTTTTGCTGGTGCCGAGTTCTTTGCATTCTTTTATTTTTCCTTCAACAGCGCTTCCGGCGAGTTCTTTCCCGCCTAACGTCGCGAGGTCATTTTTGGCAGCTTCTTTGAAGTGACCTTCCAGTCCGGTCAAGCACCCTTCCGGGAAACATAACAGCACGGGTTCCTCTGCCTGTACGCTCGCCGCCGTGACGGCGCCGAGCGCGCACAGCGCGATCGCCGTGAGGATCAGCAGCTTGAGTTGTCGCATTTGCCTGCTCCTTGTCTTGTGTTCGATACCGCACCGATCCACCTTGGACGCTCCTGATCGATGCCGCATACGAAGTGTCTCGCGCGCAAGCACGACATTCGATTATTTGCGTAGATTGTCTCTAGGCAGGCGTGTGACAATCCATTTTCCGCAAGAGGGGAACGCCACTGGCGCTCTGAAATCGGAGAAAAGCGCGGTGAGTAGCGTTCTTGGCCCGGCTCCGGCACGACCCCCCTCCGCAATGCGCTCAGACTGCCAGAGACCACCGATCGGCCGGCCCGGACGCCGTCCGTCGCGTAGCGACGACGCGAGCCCCCGCGCTCGGCGCGAACGAGACGCTCGCGCGCGTCGGCTCCTCCTCGCCGTCGCCGACCGCGCGCAGGTCGAGCTCGCGCAGCACGACCTCCATCACGCGCTTCATCTCGAGCTGCGCGAAGAACCAGGCGACGCAGCGGCGCACGCCGCCGCCGAACGGGATCCACGTGTACGTGCCGGCGTCGTCCTCGAGGAAGCGCTCGGGCCGGAACTCGAGCGGCTCGGGGTAGATGTCGGCGCGCCGGTGCATCAGATAGACGCACGGCGCGACGATCGTGTCGGCGGGGATCGTGTAGTCGCCGAGCCGCATCGGCTCGATCAGCCGCCGCATGACGAGCGGCACGGCCGGGCACAGGCGCAGCGTCTCCTTGACGCACGCGTCGAGATACTCGTCGCCCTCGCCGCGCAGCACCTCCTCGCGCAGGCGCGCGAGCTTCTGCGGGTGGCGCATCAGCCGCTCGAAGACCCACGCGAGCGACGTCGCGGTCGGCCCGTCGGAGAGCATCGTGACGAGTTCGTCGCGCATCTTCAGCTCGCTCTCGGCCGACTGCTCGGCGCCGTACTCGCGCTCGAGCATCGCGTGGATGTCCTCGTGCGCGCCGCGCTCGCCCGCACCCCCATCTTCGCGGGCGAGCGCGCGGCGGCGTCGTACCTCGTCGAGCACGACGTCCTCGACGCGGCCCATGACCTCGCGGAACTCGGCGCTCGAGGTCAGCGAGCGCTTGCCGAAGGCGGCGAGCAGCGCGAGGCGCCGCGGCTCGTTGACCCAGTTCGTCAGCGCGACGAGCCGCTCGCGCAACAGCGCGCGGCGCTCTGGCTCGATGTCCTCGAAGACGGCGCTCATGACGACGTCGAGGCTGATCGCCTGCATGCGCGGCCACAGCTCGAACGGCTCGCCGGTCGGCCACGTCGCGACCTGCCGCTCGGCGACGTCGGTCATCATCGCGCCGTAGTCGCGCATCCGCTGGCCGTGGAACGACGGCAGCAGGCGCTTGCGATCGGCGAGGTGCTGCGGCTCGTCGAGCAGCATCACCGAGCGCGGCCCGAGCAGCGGTTCGAGCAGCGGGTTCGCTTCGGCGGCGCCCGAACCGACGCGCAGCGCGTCGGTCGTGAAGACCTGCTTGACGTGCTCGGGGTTGCTGAGCAGCACCCACGGTCGCTCGCCGCGGATATGCAGCGTGAAGACCTCGCCGTAGCGCGCGGCGGCGCGGTCGAGGAACGCGAGCGGGCGCAGCGCCCAGAAGGCGGCCTGCAGCGCTCTCGGCATGCGCGGCCCGGCCGGCAGCCGGTTCCTGGAAGCTCCTGGCACTCGTGTCATCCGGTTCGCTCCTGGTCGTTTCTCTCTGGCCCCCTACGGCGCCCCGCTCAACCTCCGAGAGCCGCTCCGCGAGCGCCGCCGTCGTGCGAATCGCCAGCATTCTCAGGCGTCTGCGCGGTGGCGCCGGGATCGGCCTCACCTCCTGGTTACACGATCGCGAGCGCGAGCGCGAATGCTCAGATGCGCGGACGCGAGACGTTGACGTCGCCGGCCGCGCAGAAGCGCCAGCGCAGCTCTCTCGCGCGCGTGATGCCGATGCGCGTGCCGATCGCGACGGCCGGCTCGAGCCAGGTCTCCTCGCGCTCGCCGATCCGCACGGGGCCGCGCGAGAGCGACGTGCCGTTCTGCTCGAGGCGGATGCCGAGCGCCTGCGTCAGCTTGCCCGGGCCCGAGCAGAGCTCGGCGTCGCGCGCCGCGCGGCCGCCGAGCAGGCCGCGCCGCTCGCGCATCAGCTCGATCCCTTCGAGCGGCGCGAGCGCGCGGATCAGCGCGGCGGCGCCGACGCCGTCGTCCTCGCAGACGGCGTTGAGCAGCGCGTGGATGCCGTAGGAGCGGTAGACGTAGGCGAGGCCGGGCGGGCCGAACAGCACCTCGGTGCGCGGCGTCAGGCCGGCGTAGGCGTGACAGGCGGGCTCTGACTCGTGGTAGGCCTCGGTCTCGACGATCACGCCGGCGCAGCCGTCGTGCTCGACGACGCAGCCGATCAGCTCGCGCGCGACCTCGAGCACCGGCCGCGCGTAGAAGTCAGGGGCGAGCGTCCGCATCGAGCAGCGCGCGCGCCGCGGCCAGCTGCTCGGCGACGCGCGCCGAGGACGTGCCGCCCTCGGAGACCTTCGACTCGAGCCACGCACCGCGTTCGAGCACCTCGTGGAACAGCTCTGCGTGCGCGGCGAGCGTTTCGCTCTGCGCGGCGACCTCGCCGTCGGAGAGCTCGGACATCGCCTTGCCGGCGTCGAGCGCCGCGCGCACGAGCCCGGCGACGATCCCGTGCGCTTCGCGAAACGGCACGCCGAGGCGCACGAGCAGGTCGGCGACGTCGGTCGCGGCGATCAGCTCGTCGGAGGCCGCTTCGGCCATCCGCTCGCGGTCGAACTTGACGCCGGAAACCATGCCGGTCGCGGCGGCGATCGTCAGCTCGAGCGTGTCGACGGCGTCGAACAGGTGCTCCTTGTCCTCCTGCAGGTCCTTGTTGTAGGTCAGCGGCAGCGCGTGCATGACGCCGTGGAACGCCGCGAGATGCCCGACGACGCGCGGCGCCTTCGCACGCAAGAGCTCGGCGGCGTCGGGGTTCTTCTTCTGCGGCATGATCGAGGAGGTCGCGCTCCACGAGTCGGGCAGCTCGCAGAAGCCGAACTCGGCGCTGCACCAGAGCACGAGCTCCGATCCGAGGCGCGAGAGGTGCGTCGAGCACGTCGCGGCGGCGCCGAGGTAGTCGAACACGAAGTCGCGCCCCGAGACGGCGTCGATCGAGTTCGGCACGACGCCGGCGAAGCCGAGCTCTTCGGCGACCATCCGCCGGTCGGTCTCGAAGTTGACGCCGGCGAGCGCGCCGGCGCCGAGCGGCAGCAGCGATGTCTGCGCCTCGACGAAGGCAAAGCGCTCGCGGTCGCGGTCGAGCATCCAGAAGTACGCGAGCAGGTGGTGGCCGAGGTAGACCGGCTGCGCGCGCTGCAGGTGCGTGTAGCCGGGCATCCGCCAGTCGGCGTGCTGCTCGGCGCGCTCGAGCAGCGCGCCCATCAGCTCGGTGATCTCCATCCACGCGTGCGCGGCGCGCTCGCGCGTGTAGAGCATCAGGTCGGTGACGACCTGGTCGTTGCGCGAGCGCGCCGTGTGCAGGCGCCCGGCGACCGGCCCCGCGATTTCGCCGAGGCGCCGCTCGATCGCCATGTGGATGTCTTCGTCGTTCGGCTCGAACACGAAGGCGCCCTTCGCGAACTCGTCTTCGACCGCGTCGAGCCCCTCGACGATCGCGTCGCGATCCTCCTCGGAGACGATCCCGCGCGCGGCGAGCATCCGCGCGTGCGCGCGCGACTGCGCGATGTCCTGCGCCCAGAGGCGCCGGTCGAAGTCGGTCGAGGCGTTCAGGCGCTGGAAGTCGGGGTGCTGTGGCGAATGGAAGCGCGACAAGGACCCCACTCTAATCGGCGGCCGGCGGACTGACCCATCAGTCGTCCAGCGTCCCCCCACCCCCACCCCTCACAACGTAAACGGGTCCCCCGCTTCGGTCTGGCTCGAAGCCCTTGTACTGGCTGCAGTTCTTCACCACGAAGCCGCTCTGGCAGTCGCTGCGTGCGATCCACTTGGCCCTGATCTTTGCGATCGCGCCGGAGACCGTGCGTTCTTTTTCGGCCTTCAGGAGTTCTTCTTTGAGCTGGGTCTTGACTTGTGCGAGCGGCGTGGTGTGCGCGGGGACGCTGGCGAGCACTTCAAAGAGGAAGAAGCCGCTGTCTGACTCGGGGGCGATCGTGCGGCGAACAGAGGCCACGCGCACGGGGCCGTAGATGCGGTGGGGCGCTGCCGAGAAGATCGCGTCGTTTAGGACTTTCTCGCCGTAGACGCCGGGCACGAGGTCCTTGACCTCGGCGTTCTTTGAGAGGATCGGCTGGCCGATCCCCACGAGCTCCTTGGCGACACTCGCAAAGCTCTTGCCGGCCTTTAGCTGCTGGCGGGCCCTGAGCGCCGCGGCTTCGCTTGTCGTTCGCAGGATCCGCAGGTCGCGTCCTTCGGGGATCCTGAAGCGGCTCTGGTGGGAGCGGTAGTAGGCGGCAACGCTGGCTTCGGTGACGGGGCGTTCCTTGCTTTGGATGTTCTTGAAGATCCCCGTGCTCAGTTTGCCGAGCTTGATTTCAAAGAGCATGTCGGAGATCGTCTGCCCGCTGCCCTTGCGGTAGGCGGCGAATTCGGCTTCTGAGCGAAACTGCTTCTTGCTGGCGTTGAATTCTTCCTTGACTTCTGCGGGGCTCACGCGCACGCCCTCTTCGGCGGCCTCGCCGATCAGCCACTGGCTGTGGATCGCGGTGCTGAGCGCCAGCTGGAAGAGCTGCTTGTAGGAGAGCTCACAGGCTTCCTTGAGCTGGGCTTCTGAGCGACCCGTGCCGCTCTGGGTGCCTTTCACGCGTGCGATGCAGGCGCTGTATGAAGGGGGGTCGGGAAGCGGGGTCTGCGGGCTCTTCAGGAACATCTGGCGCTGGACGTCCTTGAAGGTGATCGGCACGCCGCCCACGCGGGCAAGGACCGTGCTCGGGGCGAGCTTGCTCGGTGGGGCGAGCTGGCTCGTGTCTTCGGCGAGGGCCTTGGCCCGGGCGCTTGCGGCCTGGGCGGCTTCGCTTGCCGCCCGGCTTGCGGGGGTGCTCTGGGCGCTCTTGCTAGCGCTCTGGGTGGCGCTTGCGGGCTTGGGCTTTGCCGAGGAGCCGCAGGCGCTCAGGACGAGGGAGAGGGCCAGGAGGGCGCAGAGGGCTGGCAGGAGGCTTCGCAGGGCGGCTGGCCTTGCGCCGGAGCGGCGCCTTGAGGGGGGCGACGGGGTCGAGGGGAGCTCGACGGGAATCGCTCGCTTGTGCGCTTTCATCGCCGGGAAGCTAGAGAATGGGGCTTAGGCGGGCTAGGGCTCTGCCTGCGGGGCTGATTTGGGGCTTGATCTCGGGGGGTTTCTTCGGGTGGGTGTTTCTGATTGGGGGTTGGAGGGCTGAACAGGAGGCGCGGGCTCAGGAGAAGGGAACACCAGACGCCGAGCGCCGGACAGCTGGTTTTTGAGCTAAGGACGAAAAGCTCGAGCCGAGCAACGCGATCGCCGCGGTCGCACGAGACCTTCGCGGTCGGCAGCGCACGGGCGGGTCCCCGTGCGCTGCGCTAGGGCGCGAACCCGCTAAGGCATCAGTCGTCGATGTAGGCGGAGAGGTTCAGCGTGCCTGTTGCGCTGAAGGCTAACCAGGCGTCTTCATAGCCTGCGCCGACGTTTTCTTCGAACGGGTGTTCAGTCAGCCATTCGCATAACTTCTCGCATTCGCCGGTTTCCTTGTCGTGCGTGTTGTCGTTCACTTTGCAGGCGATCGTGAAGGTGCCGCCGGCGGCGACCGTCGTTAAGCCGGGGGTCAGTAAGCAGCCGAACGCGCCCCTGAGCTTGTCTTTGAGGCCGAGGCAGTTGACGATCAGTTCTTCTTCGCCCCCTGCTTGCCCTAACACTTTGAAGAGCGCGAGCGGCTGTAATTCGCTGCCGACCTTCTCCGCGGCGAGATGCAGGTCGGTCACGTCTAACACTGTTTCGATCGGATCTTTGGTGCCGGTCGCGCTTTCGCTGCGGCAGGCGACTTTGCCCTGTTTGACGCCGGTGACCGTCAGCGTCGCTTCACATAACGTCGTGTCTTTTTCGCTCGCGCCTTTTTTGCAAGCGCTCAAAGTCGCCGCGACCTCCGTACCCGTCAAAGTTTTGCCGGCTAACGTCGCTTTTTCGGAGGCCCCGCCTTTGAACGTCCCTTTCAGTTCTCTGACCGACGACCCTTCTAAGATTCAACAGTTCCGGCGCGTTCGGGTCTTCCCCGCTCGCCACCACCGTGCAGAGCGCGCCGAGAACCAGCAGCGCCCCAAGTGCCGCGCCCAGTATTCTTGCCTTCCTCATCGTCTTTTGCTCCTTTGTGCGTGATCTATCAGGTCGGCCACACGGCTCTCCCCACGGAGCCCGATGCACTCAGTCAACGCGTGCCGTCAACAAGCGCGCACGGGGCGCCGCCCCGTGCGCGCTTTCCTTCAGGTCCTCTCCTCAACCTAGACCAAGCAAGTCAGTCATCGCCGTAGACGGAGAGGTTCAGCGAGCCGGTCCCGCTGAAGCTCAACCACGCGTCTTCGAACCCGTTGCCGAGGTTTGCTTCGAACGGGTGTTCTTTGAGCCATTCGCATAACTTCTCGCATTCGCCGGTTTCCGCGTCATGCGTCGTGGCGTTCTGTTTGCAGGCCAGCGTTCCCGTGCCGCCGGCGGCCACCGTCGTTAAGCCGGGCGTCAGTAAGCAGCCGATCACGCCCTTGCCCTTGTCTTTGACGCCGCCGCAGTTGACCGTAAGTTCTTCTTCGCCACCGGCCTGGCCTAACACTTTGAAAAGCAGGAGCCCCTCTAATTCACCGTTTGAGGTTTTCTCCGCAGCCCCGTGGATGTCGCCCACCACTAAGATCGTTTCGATCGCGTCTTTGGTGCCGGTAGCGCTTTCGCTGCGACAGGCCACTTTGCCCTGTTTGACGCCTTTGAGCGTCAGCGTCGCTTCGCATAAGTTGGTGTCTTTCGCGCTCGCGCCTTCTTTGCAGCCACTCAGGGTTGCACTGCTTTCAGTGCCGGTTCCTTCTTTGCCGGCTAAGGTCGAGAGCGATCCCGCCCCCCCTTTGAACGTCCCTTTCAGTTCTCTGACCGACGACCCTTCTAAGATTAAGAGTTCAGGCGAGTTCGGGTCTTCCGCGCTCGCCACCGCAGCGCTGAGCGCCCCGAACGCCAACAGCGCGAGCACCGCGAACGTCAGCAGCTTTGCCTTCTTCATCGTCTTCTGCTCCTTGTGCGTGATTTCAAGGTCCGCCGCACAAGCATCTCCCCACAGAGACTGGTTCCAGACAGGATGCTTCTTGTCAAACCTTCTGCATGAAACGAGCGATGCACGGGGCCGGGGCCCCGTGCATCCACTCGAGCTCATCTCCTGCTGTTGAGCATCTTCAGGTCAGGCTTCCCGGGTCTTTTAGTCGTCGATGTAGGCGGAGAAGTTCAGCCCGCCCGTTGCGTTGACAGTCATCCAAGAGTCTTCGAACCCGTTACCGAGGTTCGATTCGAACGGGTGTTCAGTCAGCCATTCGCATAACTGCTCGCATTCGCCGGTTTCCTTGTCGTGCGTCGTTGCGTTCTGTTTGCAGGCGATCGTGAAGTTGCTGCCGGCGGCCACGGTCGATAAGCCGGGCGTAAGTAAGCAGCCGATCGTACCTCTAACCTTATCTTTGACGCCGCCGCAGTTGATCGTCAGTTCCGTTTCGCCAGTCGCTTGGCCCAGCACTTTGAAGAGTGCGAGCGGCTCTAATTCGCCGCCCGAGGTCTTCTCCGAAGCCAAATGCAGGTCGGTGATGACTAATACGGTTTCGATCGCGTCTTTGGTGCCGGTGGAGCTTTCACTGCGGCAGGCGACTTTGCCCTGTTTGACGCCTTTGAATGTCAGGGTCACTGGTTCGCATAAGTTGGTGTCTTTGGTGCTTACTGAGCTTTCTTTGCAGTTCTGGAGTGTTGATTCCACTTCCGTGCCGGTCAGCGTTTTGCCGCCTAACGCCGCGAGTTCGGAGGCGGCGCCTTTGAATTTCCCTTCCAGTGCTTTGACGTTTGTCCCTTCTAAGATTTAACAGCATCGGCGAGTTCGGGTCTTCCGCGCTCGCCACCGCAGCGCTGACGGCGCTGAAGGCGAACAGCGCGAGCACCGCGAACAGCAGCAGCTTCACTTTACTCATTGTTGCTCCTTGTGAGTGCGTTTAGGGAGCGGCCGGCTTCTGGCCTAAGAGCCCTCCCCGGGTTGGTCCTGCCCGAGCAGTCTCTCAAGCGGCGGGGGTCGCGCTCAAGCCTTTGGCGCGATTGTTTCCAGGTGCCCAGCCGGCGTTTGGCCGGCTTTGGCGCTACTTGCGCTTCTTCTTGGGCTTCTGGGCGTATTTGCGCCGGGCCTGTGCTTCGCAGGAGCGGCGCTTGGCCTTGTTGTGCTTTGAGCGACAGCTCCTCAGCGCCTTTGCGAGCTGCTGGGCGCGGCTCAGGGGCTTTGCGCAGCCGGTGATCGCGATCGGGGTGCTCTGGGCGATCAGGGCGCCGTTCTGCGCGGTGAATTCGCTTGGCATCGTGAGCTTCGTGCCGGCCTTGCAGATGTTCGTGTTGGTCGTAAGGGCCGAGTAGGGCTGGGCGGGCAGGCTCAGTTCAAAGCTCGAAGAAGGGGACGTCGGGGGTCGCCTTGAAGGTCGTCGTCGTCACCCCCTTCTTGATCTGGGTGTTGCCGATCAGGATCACTTTGATCGGGTAGGCGCCCGAGCCGTTCAGGACCATCGTCAGGTCCGGGAAGGCTTCGGCGGCGTGGGAGACGAAGTAGGCGGTGCCGCTCAGCGGGATCGGCAGAAGCGGGGTGAGCACCTTCGCCTGCCCGACGCGCGATTCCTTGGGGCAGGCTTCGGGGTTTGCTTCGAAGACCTGCGCGGCGCAGGCCTTGTTCAGCGTGCTCAGGCGGCTTGGCAGCTGCTTTGGCAGGCTGACTTTGACCTTGGCGAGGTTCGCGTAGGTGCCAAGCGGGCCGCTCGGGTAGCTCAGCTTGACCGAGAGGGCGGTGCCGTTTGCTTTCGTTGCCCTGCCCGAGACCGAGACCGAGAATTTGGGGGCGAACTTGAGCGTCTGGCAGCTCGCCGCCTGGAAGGGCGCCGAGAGCGCTGCGCTTGCGCCTTCCAGGGCCTTGACCGTGGCGGTGAGGCTCTGCGGGGCGCAGCTGGTCGGGTTGAAGGTGAAGCCCGGGCGGTCGATCGTGACGTTGACGTGGCGGATCTCAAGCGGGATCCCGTCGAGGATGTGGGGGATCGCGTAGGGGCCCGATTCGTCGGTCGTGGCGGTCAGCGCGGTCGTGTAGGGGTCGACCTGGAGCCTTGCGCGCACGACGACGTTTCCGAGGTTGAAGGGGCCGGCGACCGCCTGGGTGAGGATCGACAGGCCGAAGGGCGCGCCGCCGTAGGATTCGGTGAGGAAGACCTGGCCGTTTGTGACCGTGAAGGGGTCTGAGCCAAAGCCGACCGAGACGCTCGAGTGCCCGATCAGGCTGTTGGCCGGGCAGGCGCCGGCGTCGGCCTGTGCGTTTGAGCAGAGGCTCACGCCGCTGAGCACGCCCGAGAGCCCCGGCGGGGTGTGCACGCTCACCGAGCCGATCTGCTGGTTTGCGTCTTCGCGGTTGATCGAGGTGCTAAGCGGGGTGAAGGCGCCGGCGTTCACGTTGCTCGTGCCCGCGGCAAGGCTCGGGGCGAAGGGCAAGGGCGAGGAGGGGCAGGGCGAGCCGCCGGGGCCTGAGCTCACGCGAAGGGTTGCGCTCGAGCTGACCGGGGCGGTCCCAGACCACGGCGTGAAGCTCGCGTTGACCGGGTAGGTGCCACAGCCCGCGGGGCTTGCGAGCGGGGCGCGCGGGCCGGCGGTGAGGCTCACTTCGATGTCTTCGGCGTTGATGTCGGGGGTGTTCTGGAAGCTCGTCGATACCTGCCCGCTGGCGGGGTCAAGGGAGACCTGGCCGGGGAGCTTCAGCAGCACGCCTGAGATCGGGTCTTTGACGACGAGGTAGAGGGCGATCAGCGAGTTGAACGGGTTCTTCGAGGATTCGCCGTTTGGCGCGGGGGTGGCCAGGTAGAGGCCGCCTTCTTGCAGGTACTGCCCGGCGGGCAGGAGCGGGGTCTTGATCCGCACGCTGCCGACCTTCGCCGCGTCGGGGCAGAAGGGTTGGGGCAGATCGGGGCTGAACAGCAGTTCTTCTTCTGCCCCGCGCGCGTTCTGGAAGCCGACTTCGCCCTCGGCGCAGGCCTCTAGGCCATCGGCGGAGGAGGGGTTGACGCTGAAGCCCTGGGGGAAGGTGATCGTCGTCGAGCGGATGTTCGAGCTGGCCAGGCCGCTTGCGTTCTGGTTTGCTTCCTGGGGCAGGTGCACGTCGATCGTCATCCCGCTCGGGTGCGCGGCTTCCTCGTTCTCGCTCGTGACTTTCAGCTGCGGGCCGAAGGACAGGCGGTTGCAGCCGACCAGCGGGCCTTCTGGTTCAAAGACGGCGCCGTCGGCCTTGGTGAAGTCAAAGAAGCTGCCCGGGTCTGCCCAGGAGTCGCCTTCAACGCTCGTTGAGAGCGTGCGCGAGCAGGAGCTCGGCAGCGAGAGCAGCGGGCGGGGGTGCTGTTCTTCAGAGGGCGTGCAGGGCTGGGCGCTTGAGCCGCCGCGGGCGCCATAGATGCAGCCCCAGCCGCGCTGGTTGTCGTGGCGGGGGTCTGCGGGCGTGCCCCAGAAGGTCACCTCGCTTGAGAGGAACGCGCCGGTCTGGGTGATGTTCTGCACGCTGACGTTCACGCCGTAGTCAGAGCCCGTGCGCACCGAGGTGTCGATGAACACCGGCGAGTTGGCGAGCACGACGTAGAAGCCAAAGCGCGCGGGCTCGCCCTTGCGCGGCGCCAGGTTGAAGATCGGCTCGGTCAGCGTCGAGGTGCCGACCGTCGCCGGTTCGTGCACGGTCGTCGTCGCCACGCCGACGGCGCTGTCGGGCGGGCAGCGGTTTTCCTGCCCGGCGACGGTTTCAAAGAACTGCGCGGTCGTGCACTGCGGCAGCACCGTGGCGTTGCCGACGAAGCCGGCCGGCAGCTTGAAGTTGAGGTCCTTGGCAAGGCCCGCGGGGGTCACTTCCGGGCGGTGTTCGGGCGGGGCTTCAAGCGGGTTTATGTCCTTGAGCTGGTTCAGCGCGATCGTCGTGTTCAGCTGGAAGGGGTGCGCGCCGGCCTGCGTGGTGGTGGCGCCGCCTTCTTCTTCAAGGCCCATTTCATAGCTTTCAACGCCGAAGGGCACGGGCGCTTCAGAGACCGTGATCGGACGCTCGATGAGCTTCGGGGGCGCGCCGCCGCCGGAGACGCTCAGCTGGTTCAGTTCGCCTGTGTGCGCGCCCGCCTTCAGCTTGACGTTGATGCGCATCTCGATCTGGTCATAGGGGGCGAGCGCTTTTGAGAGCGTGCAGCTGGCGCTCTGCACGCCGCCTTTTTCTTCAAGGGAGCAGGGGATCGGTTCGCGCGCCTTGAAGTTGCCTTCCTTGAACGGTTCGCTGCCGGCGACGCCGAGGGCTTCTAGGCCCGGCGGCAGCACGTCGGTCATCTTCACGTGGGCGCCTTCGCCTTTGACGTTCTGATCGCCGACGTTCTCGGCGGTCATGTAGAGCTCGCCGTCGGTGGGGGAGCTGGCCGGGATCTCTTTTTTCGAGGCCGTGTGCTGGCTGGCTTGCACGCTGCCTTCAAGCGGCGTCGGTTCGCCTTTGATTTCGGTGTTGATCAGGCGGACCGGTTTTTCGCTTAGTTCGCCCTTGAAGGTGACCTCGTAGGGTTTCGAGCCCGTTTCATCGCCCGGGCCCCCCGTGACTTCGACGTTGCCGGGGCCGTAACCGCAGACGTGTTCGAGGCCTTCCTTGACTTCGGAAGCGGGAGCGTTGTAGTTGAATTCCGCGAACTTGGGGACTTCTTCTTCTTCTTCTGGGCCGAGGAAGCAGCTGTATTTTGCTTCTTCGATTTCTTGTTTGGTCATGTTCGCCAGCACGAATTTCCCACCCGTGGCTTTGACGGTCACCTGCTGGACTTCATCGACGCCGGGGATGGCGGGCTGTTCGGGCAGCCCGGCGCCGGGGGCAAGGTAGGACGGGCGGCTGCCTGAGGTCAAATGCCACCACGGCGAGCTCGGCACTTCGGCGCCCGCCGGGGCGGCGCTGAGACAGGCGCCGAGGACGGCGCCGGCGAGTAGGGCGCAGAGCAGCGCGAGGGCGCGGGGGCGCAAGGCGCGGGGGGCGAGGATCGCGGCGCTGATCGAGCTGATGGGCGAGGAGCTCATTTCTTCTTCGCTTTCGGCTTTGACTTCTTCTTGGCCTTCGGCTGGGGCTTTGCGTAGCGCTTTCGGGCGCTCTTTTCACAAGCCTCACGCTTCTGCTTGTTCTTTTTGGCGCGGCAGGCCTTCAGCGCCTTGGTGAGCCGTTCCACGCGGAGCTGTTCGGCGGTCTTTGGCTTGGGCGCCGCCTTTACCGGCGCGGGCAGCAGGTTGCCCGGGCCTGAGAAGGTCTGACTCGGCGGCGCGCCGAAGATCTGCGGCTGCGGGCCCTGGGGCGGCTTGCATTCTTCCCCTGCGCAGTTCGAGGGTTCGCTTCGCGTGTAGGTGATGCAGGGCGAGTCGCTGCAGACGTGCGCGTCATAGACGTCGGGGGCGTTGTCTTCATCGGCCTTCGATAGCTGCGCGGAGGTCAGGAAGAACACGTCATCGCCCGATTCGCTTGCATCGAGGAAGGCCGATTCCTGCGGGGAGCTGCCCGAGGAGATCAGCGCCACGCAGCCGGATGCGCTTGGCTCATAGCTGCTCGCGCCTTCGCTGCAGCCGCCGGCGTCCGGGGGTCCGCCGACTCCCGGGGGCTCGTACTCGTAGACGTCCTCGGTTTTGTTGGAGTCTTCGGCGACCAGGCCGTCGATGCTGTTGAAGAACAGGCGCCCGGAGTCGTCCAGGTAGCGCGGCTGGTAGAGGGTCTTTCGTGGGCTGCGTTCCTCGACCGTCCACCCCGGCACGTTCGCTGCCACGAGCTCTGTCGCCGGCCAGATGTCCCGCGGGCCGCCCGCTAGGCCGCCGTTGCCCGGCTGGATCGTCTTGTATTCCACGCCCACCGGGCGCTCGCCGCTTGACAGGCAGGAGGCGCACACGAGCTTGTTCTCCGTCGCGTCGAACAGGTAGACCTCGGCGACCGGCTGGCTCGTGGCGCGGTCGCGGTTGTCATAGCCCGTCGGCGAGGCTTGCGACATCAGCTCCAGGTAGCGGCCGCTTTCAGAGACCCGTGTCGGCTCCGTGAACAGCGCCGTCGGCGTGCTCGGCAGGCGCCAATCCGTTCCATCCCCGCCCGAGAGCGTCGCGACGAAGCTGCTCTGCCCTTCGTGCCACTCGTACAGGTTCGGCTTTTCCGCCTGCGCTTTCTGCCCGCGCGCGTTTGCTGCTTCGCTCTGCACGCCCTTTGCGACGAAGTAGACGTAGGAGCCATCGGCGCTTGCGCCGAGGATCGAGCCCTGCACCTGCGCGCCTTCTTTGCCCACGCCGTGGGAGGGGGTCAGGTCTGTGAGCACGCAGCTCGGTTTCGGGTTGGTCACGATTCGGCATTCGTAGAGGTCGGCGTGTTCGGGGCCCGCGCCGGAGTCGCTCGTCAGCTTGTTTTCGTCTGTGAAGAGGACGCGCCGCCCGTCGGCTGCCGCGAGCTGGAAGTGCCCGCCGCCGCTCGGCCCGGCGCCGCCCTGGGCTTCGTCGAGCTCGATCGTTTCTCCCCGCGCGGTGTCGCGCA
>CAWDHJ010000002.1:0-2608046 GCA_963802105.1 uncultured Solirubrobacteraceae bacterium
GTCTTTGACGCCGCCGCAGTTGATGGATCAGTTCCGATTCACCGCTCGTTCTGGCCTAACACTTTGAAGAGCTACAAGCGGCTGTAATGCGCCGCCGGAGGTTTTCTCCGCGGCAAGGTGCGTGTCGGTGACGACTAACACCGTTTCGATCGCGTCTTTGGCGCCGGTGGAGCTTTCGCTGTGGCAGGCGACTTTGCCCTGTTTGACGCCTTTGAAGGTCAGTTCGGGATACACATAAGGTCGTGTCTTTTGCGCTTGGAGCCTTCTTTGCAGCCGCTCAGGGTCGCTGAGAGTTCCGTGCCGGTCAGTGCTTTGCCGCCTAACGCTGCGAGGAACGATTCCCCGCCTTTGAATTTTCCTTCGAGCTTCGTGACAGACGTCCCTTCTAAGATTAACAGTTCAGGCGAGTTCGCATCTTCGCGCTCGCCACCGCAAGCTGGCTGACGGCGCTGAAGGCGAACAGCGCGAGCACCGCGAACAGCAGCAGCTTCACTTTACTCATTGTTGCTCCTTGTGAGTGCGTTTAGGGAGCGGCCGGCTTCTGGCCTAAGAGCCCTCCCCGGGTTGGTCCTGCCCGAGCAGTCTCTCAAGCGGCGGGGGTCGCGCTCAGAGCCTTTGGCGCGATTGTTTCCAGGTGCCCAGCCGGCGTTTGGCCGGCTTTGGCGCTACTTGCGCTTCTTCTTGGGCTTCTGGGCATATTTGCGCCGGGCCTGTGCTTCGCAGGAGCGGCGCTTGGCCTTGTTGTGCTTTGAGCGACAGCTCCTCAGCGCCTTTGCGAGCTGCTGGGCGCGGCTCAGGGGCTTTGCGCAGCCGGTGATGGCGATCGGGGTGCTCTGGGCGATCAGGGCGCCGTTCTGCGCGGTGAATTCGCTTGGCATCGTGAGCTTCGTGCCGGCCTTGCAGATGTTCGTGTTGGTCGTAAGGGCCAGGTCGGGCTGGGCGGGCAGGCTCAGTTGGAAGACTACGAAGAAGGGGACGTCGGGGGTCGCCTTGAAGGTCGTCGTCGTCACCCCCTTCTTGATCTGGGTGTTGCCGATCAGGATCACTTTGATCGGGTAGGCGCCCGAGCCCGTCCAGGACCATCGTCAGGTCCGGGAAGGCTTCGGCGGCGTGGGAGACGAAGTAGGCGGTGCCGCTCAGCGGGATCGGCAGAAGCGGGGTGAGCACCTTCGCCTGCCCGACGCGCGATTCCTTGGGGCAGGCTTCGGGGTTTGTCTTCGAAGACCTGCGCGGCGCAGGCCTTGTTCAGCGTGCTCAGGCGGCTTGGCAGCTGCTTTGGCAGGCTGACTTTGACCTTGGCGAGGTTCGCGTAGGTGCCAAGCGGGCCGCTCGGGTAGCTCAGCTTGACCGAGAGGGCGGTGCCGTTTGCTTTCGTTGCCCTGCCCGAGACCGAGACCGAGAATTTGGGGGCGAACTTGAGCGTCTGGCAGCTCGCCGCCTGGAAGGGCGCCGAGAGCGCTGCGCTTGCGCCTTCCAGGGCCTTGACCGTGGCGGTGAGGCTCTGCGGGGCGCAGCTGGTCGGGTTGAAGGTGAAGCCCGGGCGGTCGATCGTGACGTTGACGTGGCGGATCTCGAGCGGGATCCCGTCGAGGATGTGGGGGATCGCGTAGGGGCCCGATTCGTCGGTCGTGGCGGTCAGCGCGGTCGTGTAGGGGTCGACCTGGAGCCTTGCGCGCACGACGACGTTGCCGAGGTTGAAGGGGCCGGCGAGCACCTGGGTGAGGATCGACAGGCCGAAGGGCGCGCCCTCATAGGATTCGGTGAGGAAGACCTGGCCGTTTGTGACCGTGAAGGGGTCTGAGCCGAAGCCGACCGAGACGCTCGAGTGCCCGATCAGGCTGTTGGCCGGGCAGGCGCCGGCGTCGGCCTGTTCGTTTGTGCAGAGGCTCACGCCGCTGAGCACGCCCGAGAGCCCCGGCGGGGTGTGCACGCTCACCGAGCCGATCTGCTGGTTTGCGTCTTCGCGGTTGATCGAGGTGCTAAGCGGGGTGAAGGCGCCGGCGTTCACGTTGCTCGTGCCCGCGGCAAGGCTCGGGGCGAAGGGCAAGGGCGAGGAGGGGCAGGGCGAGCCGCCGGGGCCTGAGCTCACGCGAAGGGTTGCGCTCGAGCTGACCGGGGCGGTCCCAGACCACGGCGTGAAGCTCGCGTTGACCGGGTAGGTGCCACAGCCCGCGGGGCTTGCGAGCGGGGCGCGCGGGCCGGCGGTGAGGCTCACTTCGATGTCTTCGGCGTTGATGTCGGGGGTGTTCTGGAAGCTCGTCGATACCTGGCCGGTGGCGGAGTCAAGGGAGACCTGCCCGGGCAGCTTCAGCAGCACGCCTGAGATCAGGTCTTTGACGACGAGGTAGAGGGCGATCAGCGAGTTGAACGGGTTCTTCGATCCTTCGCCGTTTGGCGCGGGCGTCGCCAGGTAGAGGCCGCCTTCTTGCAGGTACTGACCGGCGGGCAGGAGCGGGGTCTTTATCCGCACGCTGCCGACCTTCGCCGCGTCGGGGCAGAAGGGTTGGGGCAGGTCGGGGCTGAACAGCAGTTCTTCTTCTGCCCCGCGCGCGTTCTGGAAGCCGACTTCGCCCTCGGCGCAGGCCTCTAGGCCATCGGCGGAGGAGGGGTTGACGCTGAAGCCCTGGGGGAAGGTGATCGTCGTCGAGCGGATGCTCGAGCTGGCCAGGCCGCTTGCGTTCTGGTTTGCTTCCTGGGGCAGGTGCACGTCGATCGTCATCCCGCTCGGGTGCGCGGCTTCCTCGTTCTCGCTCGTGACTTTCAGCTGCGGGCCGAAGGACAGGCGGTTGCAGCCGACCAGCGGGCCTTCTGGTTCAAAGACGGCGCCGTCGTCCTTGGTGAAGTCAAAGAAGCTGCCCGGGTCTGCCCAGGAGTCGCCTTCAACGCTCGTTGAGAGCGTGCGCGAGCAGGAGCTCGGCAGCGAGAGCAGCGGGCGGGGGTGCTGTTCTTCAGAGGGCGTGCAGGGCTGGGCGCTTGAGCCGCCGCGCGCGCCATAGATGCAGCCCCAGCCGCGCTGGTTGTCGTGGCGGGGGTCTGCGGGCGTGCCCCAGAAGGTCACCTCGCTTGAGAGGAACGCGCCGGTCTGGGTGATGTTCTGCACGCTGACGTTCACGCCGTAGTCAGAGCCCGTGCGCACCGAGGTGTCGATGAACACCGGCGAGTTGGCGAGCACGACGTAGAAGCCAAAGCGCGCGAGGGCTCGCCCTTGCGCGGCGCCAGGTTGAAGATCGGCTCGGTCAGCGTCGAGGTGCCGACCGTCGCCGGTTCGTGCACGGTCGTCGTCGCCACGCCGACGGCGCTGTCGGGCGGGCAGCGGTTTTCCTGCCCGGCGACGGTTTCAAAGAACTGCGCGGTCGTGCACTGCGGCAGCACCGTGGCGTTGCCGACGAAGCCGGCCGGCAGCTTGAAGTTGAGGTCCTTGGCAAGGCCCGCGGGGGTCACTTCCGGGCGGTGTTCGGGCGGGGCTTCAAGCGGGTTTATGTCCTTGAGCTGGTTCAGCGCGATCGTCGTGTTCAGCTGGAAGGGGTGCGCGCCGGCCTGCGTGGTGGTGGCGCCGCCTTCTTCTTCAAGGCCCATTTCATAGCTTTCAACGCCGAAGGGCACGGGCGCTTCAGAGACGAGTGATCGGACGCTCGATGAGCTTCGGGGGCGCGCCGCCGCCGGAGACGCTCCAGCTGGTTCAGTTCGCCTGTGTGCGCGCCCGCCTTCAGCTTGACGTTGATGCGCATCTCGATCTGGTCATCGGGGGCGAGCGCTTTTGAGAGCGTGCAGCTGGCGCTCTGCACGCCGCCTTTTTCTTCAAGGGAGCAGGGGATCGGTTCGCGCGCCTTGAAGTTGCCTTCCTTGAACGGTTCGCTGCCGGCGACGCCGAGGGCTTCTAGGCCCGGCGGCAGCACGTCGGTCATCTTCACGTGGGCGCCTTCGCCTTTGACGTTCTGATCGCCGACGTTCTCGGCGGTCATGTATAGCGTTCGCCGTCGGTGGGCGCGCTGCCGGCGAGCGCCTTTGGTCAGCTCGATGACTTTGCCGTAGCTGCCGTGGATAGCCTCCTTGATTCGGCGCCCCCAACGGGCTGTTCGCCACAGCGGTGAGCCGATGAAGGTCACCTTGTAGTGGCTTAGAGTCGATCCCGCGCACATGGACGGTGCCGGGGCCGTAGCCTTCAAGGCCTTCGATGCCCGCCTGCGCTTCGGCTTCGGTTCGTGGGCTTCTAGAGAATTAAACGAAACGGACTTCAACGGTTCGGAGAATTCTTCAGTTGCTGAATAATCTGTTCTTCGGTGAAGCGTCGGGCGCGAGACAGATCACGATCGAATGATCGTTTTCTCCCCCCCGCTTCGATAGACGATTTCCTGGACCTCATCGACACCTAACTTGGGGATACGGGTAGGCCGGCGCCGGGGGCAAGGTAGGACGGGCGGCTGCCTGAGGTCAAATGCCACCACGGCGAGCTCGGCACTTCGGCGCCCGCCGGGGCGGCGCTGAGACAGGCGCCGATGACGGCGCCGGCGAGTAGCGCGCAGAGCAACGCGAGGGCGCGGGGGCCAAGGGCGCGGGGGCAGCGGCGCGGGGGGGAGGATCGTGGCGCTGATCGAGCTGATGGGCGAGGAGCTCATTTCTTCTTGGCTTTCGGCTTTGACTTCTTCTTGGCCTTCGGCTGGGGCTTTGCGTAGCGCTTTCGGGCGCTCTTTTCACAAGCCTCACGCTTCTGCTTGTTCTTCTTGGCGCGACAGGCCTTCAGCGCCTTGTTGAGCCGTTCCACGCGGAGCTGTTCGGCGGTCTTTGGCTTGGGCGCCGCCTTTACCGGCGCGGGCAGCAGGTTGCCCGGGCCTGAGAAAGTCTGACTCGGCGGCGCGCCGAAGATCTGCGGCTGCGGGCCCTGGGGGGGCTTGCATTCTTCCCCTGCGCAGTTCGATGGTTCGCTTCGCGTGTAGGTGATGCAGGGCGAGTCGCTGCAGACGTGCGCGTCATAGACGTCGGGGGCGTTGTCTTCATCGGCCTTCGATAGCTGCGCGGAGGTCAGGAAGAACACGTCATCGCCCGATTCGCTTGCATCGAGGAACGCCGATTCCTGCGGTGAGCTGCCCGAGGAGATCAGCGCCACGCAGCCGGATGCGCTTGGCTCATAGCTGCTCGCGCCTTCGCTGCAGCCGCCGGCGTCCGGGGGGCCGCCGACTCCCGGGGGCTCGTACTCGTAGACGTCCTCGGTTTTGTTGGAGTCTTCGGCGACCAGGCCGTCGGCGCTGTTGAAGAACAGGCGCCCTGAGTCGTCCAGGTAGCGCGGCTGGTAGAGCGTCTTTCGCGGGCTGCGTTCCTCGACCGTCCACCCCGGTACGTTTGCGGCCACGAGCTCTGCCGCCGGCCAGATGTCCCGCGGGCCGCCCGCTAGGCCGCCGTTGCCCGGCTCGATCGTCTGGTATTCCACGCCCACCGGGCGCTCGCCGCTCGATAGGCACGAGGCGCACACGAGCTTGTTCTCCGTCGCATCGAACAGGTAGACCTCGGCGACCGGCTGGCTCGTCGCGCGGTCGCGGTTGTCATAGCCGGTCGGTGAGGCTTGCGACATCAGCTCCAGGTAGCGGCCGCTCTCTGAGACGCGCGTCGGCTGCACGAACAGCGCCTCTGAGGTGCCGTTCAACAGGCGCCAGTCCGTTTCATCCCCGCCCGCCAGCGTCGCGACGAAGCTGCTCTGCCCTTCGTGCCACTCGTACAGGTTCGGCTTTTCCGCCTGCGCTTTCTGCCCGCGCGCGTTTGCCGTTTCGCTCTGCACGCCCTTCGCGACGAAGTAGACGTATGCGCCGTCGGCGCTTGCGCCGAGGATCGAGCCCTGCACCTGGGCGGCTTCTTTGCCGACGCCGTGGGAGGGGGTCAGGTCTGTGAGCGCGCAGCTCGGTTTCGGGTTGGTCACGATCCGGCATTCGTAGAGGTCTGCGTGTTCGGGGCCCGCGCCGGAGTTCGCCGTCAGCTTGTTTTCGTCGGTGAAGAAGACGCGCCGCCCGTCGGCTGCCGCGAGTGGAAGACCCCGCCGCTGGACCGGCGCCTCCCTGGGTTTCGTCGAGCTCGATCGTTTCTCCGCGTGCGCTGTCGCGCAGGTAGAGGGCCTTGGGCGAAAGCGTCGACCAGTCCACCAGGCTGCCGTCGCTCGAGATCGCCCCGCGCGCGACGCCCCGTTCTTCATAGCCGAGGCCGGCATTCGGAGGCGCCGCCGCGCCGCCGGGCAGCACGCTGACCCGCGAAAGCGCCCCCCCGCTCCACTCATACAGCTGGCTCGCTCCCGCCCCCGCGACCAGTTCCGCTTTGGCGCTCAGCACGAGGTGGCTTAGGTCTTCGCTTGTCCCGAGGAACTGCGGGCCACAGACCACTTTCGCCGAGCCGCTGCCGGCGACCTTCGGCTGGCATTCGGCCGCTTCGCCGAACTGCGTGCCTTCAGGCACGTTGGCATAGCCCGGCTTGCCGGTCACGAGCGGCTTGAAGCAGCCCGCGCCGCAGCCTTCTTCAAGGCTTCGCAGGTAGGCGGTCGATTCCGAGGCCTCGGCTGAGAGCTGCGGGATGAATTCGCCGAAGGGCTGCACCGCGGCGAGCGTCAGTTCGGGGTTGAAGAACCTGTATTCACCGGCGGGACCCACAGCGAAGCCCGTCGTGCTCGTGTGCGGCAGGGCGATGTCGCGCGATGACCACGAGGAGGAGGCGCGGCGCGAGAGCACCTGCACGTCGTTTGAGTAGCCTTCGGGCTGGGCTTCGGTCGGCGCGTTTGTCAGGTAGGTGATCGCGCTCCCTGAGGCCGAGGCCTGGATGATGCCCGCTTCTGAGAGCGGTTCGATCAGCGAGCCGAGCTTGTCGGGCGGTGAGACGAGCTCCCAGCCGCGATCGTCGGGCAGGCTCAACGCTCCGCCCGGTCCCTGGGTCGTGAAGATCCTTTCCGCCCCCGGCAGCCCGACTTCGCGTTTGCCTTCGTGGACGTTTTCGGCGAGCGCGCGGAAGTGGTAGGTCGTGTGCGGAGCGAGTCCCGTCAGGTGGGCGCTGACCGCGTGGACGTTGAAGTCCGCTTCGATCTGCCCGGCCGAGCCCGGGACTTCTTCATAGCCGCTTGCCGCGCAGTCGCTTGGGATCGTGCAGCGGGCGTATTCGAAGCGATATTTCGTCGGCGCTTCGCCGACTTCGCTCTGCGGGTTGATCTCTGCCGAGAGCGTCGCTTCTTCTGAGGAGATTTCGCTGATCGCCTCGGATTCGACCTTCGGCGCGGAGGCTTTCTTGGGCCCGAAGAGGAAGACTTCCCCGCTCAGGGAGTCGGCGACGTAGATCCTCGTCGCGCTTTCGTTGACGCCGATGCCGGCGCCTTCTTCCAGGTGCTTTGCCCCTTCTTCGCCGAGGCGTTCGACTTCTTCACCGGCGGCGTTGAACACGCCGACGCTCGTCAGGTTGTCGATCAGGGCGTTATCGGAGCCCTGTTCGGCGGCGACCGCGCTTGCCTCTTTGCCGCCGACGTTTTCGTTTAGGACGCCCCCTTCGGGGTCGACCTTGACGATCTGGTGTTTGCCCGCGCCGACGAGCAGGCGCAGGTAGAAGTCGCCGGCGCCGTCGACGGCGAAGCCTGGGCGCCCGAAGCCTGGCAGGCTGCCCATCGAGCGGCGCGAGACAAACACGTTCGGCGTGGCGTTCGTGTAGGCGCTGACCGATGGTTCTTGCTGGAAGACCCAGACCTTGCCGGTGGCGTCGACCGCGACGCCATCGATCGCGTGCGTGAAGCGCCCACGTTCGTCTTCGCTGATCTGCCCCACGTATCCCCGCCTTCGGAGTACTTGTCGATCACTTCATGCCCCGCGTCCACGACATAGACGTCCCCCGCCGAGGGGTCTTTGGCCTTGCATGCGGGTTCGGGGAGTTTCTGCTGGGTGCAGGAGTTATCGACGGCGATCGTCTGCGGCCCAAGGAATTTGCCGGTTGGCACTTCGCCGGGGTTGCTGCCGGCGGCGTGTTCTTCGCCTGGGAGCAGGCCGCTGCCGTTCAGTTCTGAGAGGTAGCCGCCTTCTTTGTCGAAGACGACGACGCGGTTTGCGCCTTCGTCGACGACGTAGACGTCGCCGTTTGATTCGTTGACGGCGACGCCGGCGGGAGTTTTCAAAGCACCGCCGAGGCACGGTTCGGCAGCGCACTTGCTGGCGAAGGTCGTGGTGTATTCGTGAGGACGGGAAGCCTCGGCGCGGGCGGCGAAGAGCAGCAGGGCACAGAGCCCCGAGGCGATCACCCATAGACCTCTCCTGCCAAGAACCAGATGCACCCGCTAGTGAGCCTCTCCCTCTCCCCCTCTCCCGGGGACGGCCGGCGCCACCCTTGGCACGAGCCGCTGGCTGCAGATGTTATGACCGTGTTAGGGGCGAAGGGGCCGGTGGGCGGGGCCTCGAGCGCCCAGGTAGGCGAACTTTCCCATGTCTGCGGGGGCGTAGGAGACGCCTGTCAGTCAGAGACATGCGTTGACCGTCGTTCGGGGCGCGAGGTGTTGGCCGAGGCGATGAACCGGCCGCACCGAATAGACCATCCGCGCGCGCCCGAGCGGACGAGCGTTCGGGTCGCTACTTCAGGCGAAACGCCTTGATGCGGTCGTCGTACTGCGCCGAGTCCTGCGCGTAGACGCCGTATGCGAGCGCTTGGATCAGGCTCAGCAGCGCCGTGTGCGAGCGTACATACGCGGGGCTGTTCGACGAGTAGTACAGCTTGATCTGCGCGAGCTTCGCGACCTCCGAGAGCGTCGCGTCGGTGATCGCCGCCGTCTGCGCCTTGCGGTGGCGCGCGAGCTTCATCGCGCGCACGACGAGCGGGTGCGGGCGCCCGGCCGAGAGCCCGATCACGAGCGTGCCCGACTCGATCCGCCCGAGGCGGCTGAGCGCCTCCTGCGACGGGCTCGCGACGACGTCGACGCGCAGGTCGAGCAGCATCAGCAGGTGGCGCAGGTAGCTCGCGAAGAACGCCATCTGATCGGTCCCCGCGACGAGCACCTTCTCGGCCGAGACGATCGCCTCGATCAGCGCCTCGACCTCGCTGCGCGAGACCTTGCGCGCGGTCTCCTCGACGTTCAGGTGATCCGCCGCGAGCGCCGTCTCGAACTCGTTCTGGTCGAGCGAGAACAGCGGCGCCGAGGAGCTCGGCGCCTGCTCGTTCGCGCTCGCGTGCACGCGACGGTATTCCTCGCGCGCCGCCGCCTGCAGCTCGGGGAAGCCGTCGAAGCCGAGCGCCTGTGAGAAACGGACGACCGTCGAGCTCGACGTGTTCGCACGCCGCGCGAGCTCCTCGGCGGTCTGGAAGGCCGCCTCGTCGAGGTGGTCGACGATGTACTGCGCGACGTCCTTCTGCGAGCGCGAGCACTCGTCGAAGCGCGCACGGATGTACTTCGAGAGGCTCTGATGCTCGCTCGTGCCGCTGACCGGCGGCTGGTGTTCGGTGGGTGGAGTCGCGACGCGCTTCATCGTCGGCGCATTTGTTCGACGTATGCGCCTCGCACTCCTGCCAACCGCCTGCACGCCGTCGCGAAGATCGCGACGCGCGACGCGCCCGCTGATCCGCGCGGCGCCTCGCGGCGTACAGTCACAGACGAGATGAGTCGACGCGCGCACGCCAGGCCCGGGACATGAGGATCGCGATCGTCGGCGCCGGCGTCTCCGGCCTCGTCGCCGCGCACCTGCTGCACCGCGAGCACGACGTCGTCGTCTACGAGGCCGGCTCCTACGCCGGCGGGCACACGAACACGATCCGTGTCGACACGGCGTACGAGACGCACCACATCGACACCGGCTTCATCGTCATGAACGACCGCAACTACCCGACGTTCACGCGCCTGCTCGACCGCCTCGGCGTCGCGCGCCAGCCGACGCACATGAGCTTCTCGGTCAAGGGCGAGGAGCACGACTTCGAGTACAGCGGCACGCCGCGCGGGCTGTTCTGCCAGCCGCGCAACGTCGCCAGCCTGCGCTTCCAGCGGATGATCGTCGACCTGCTCCGCTTCAACCGCGCGCTGCGCCGCCTGCTCGAAGGCGAGGAGAGCGGCGAGTCGATGCACGACTTCCTCTTGCGCCATCGCTTCTCGCGCGCGTTCGTCGAGCGGCTGATCGTGCCGCAGCTGTCGGCCGTCTGGTCGGCCGACCCGCGCGAGGCCGGCTCGTTCCCGGCGCGCTTCATCGCCGAGTTCTTCGCCAACCACGGGATGCTCGGCTTTCGCGACCGCCCGCGCTGGTCGACCGTCGCCGGCGGCTCGGCGCGCTACGTCGAAGCGCTGACCGCGCCGTTTCGCGACCGCATCCGCCTCGACGCGCCGGTCAGCTCGGTCACGCGCGGCGCCGATGACGTCGAGATCGTCGCCACCGGCGCCGGCGCCGAGCGCTACGACCACGTGATCGTCGCGACGCACTCCGACCAGGCGCTGCGGATGCTCAGCGACGCGACGCCGCGCGAGCGCGAGCTGCTCGGCGCGATCCGCTACCAGCCGAACGAGGCCGTGCTGCACACCGACTCGAGCATGCTCCCGCGCCGTCGCTGGGCGCGCTCGGCGTGGAACTTCCACCTGCTGCGCGAACCGAAGCCGCTCAGCACCGTCACCTACTACATGAACCACCTGCAGCGCCTGCGCGCCGCCGAGGAGTTCTGCGTCACGCTCAACCGCAGCGAGGCGATCGACCCGGCGAAGATCATTCGCACGATCTCCTACGCGCACCCCGTCTACACGCCGCGCGGCGTCGCCGCGCAGTCCGAGCACGCGTCGATCAGCGGCCTGCAGACGCGCACGCACTACTGCGGCGCCTACTGGGGCTGGGGCTTTCACGAGGACGGCGTGCAGAGCGCCGTGCGCGCGTGCAAGCCTTTCGGGGTGAGCATGTGAGCGCGCTCGAGCTCGCCACCAGGCCCGTCGGCTCCGGCGCCGGCGCGCGCACGCGCGCGTCGTGCTTCTACGAGGGCTCCGTTCGTCACCGCCGCCACGGCGCGCCGCGCGACGAGCTGCGCCACCGCGTCTCGCTCGCGTTCCTCGACCTCGACGAGCTGCCGGCGCTGTTCGACGCGCACCCGCTGTTCTCCGCGCGGCGTCCCGCGCTCGCGTGGTTTCGCCGCGCCGACCACCTCGGCGCGCGCGAGCAGCCGCTCGCGAGCGCCGTGCGCGAGCTCGTGCGCGAGCGCGCCGACGTCGAGCTCGACGGCCCGATCCGCCTGCTCACGCACCTGCGCTGCTTCGGCCACTGTTTCAACCCCGTCAGCTTCTACTACTGCTACGACGCCGCCGGCGAGCGCGTGCGCGCCGTCGTCGCCGAGGTCACGAACACGCCGTGGCACGAGCGACACGCCTACGTCCTGCCGGCCTGCGCCCCTCAGGGTGTCGCCGAGCACGCGCGCGGCGGCGTCATCGGCGGCGAGCTGCAGAAGGCGCTGCACGTCTCGCCGCTGATGAGCATGCAGCACGCCTACGACTGGCGTCTGACCGAGCCGCGCGAGCGGCTCTCGGTGCACATCTCCTCGACGCCGCACGGCGCGAGCGAGCCGATCTTCGACGCGACGCTCGCGCTGCGCCGGCGCGAGATCACCACACGCGAGCTGACGCGCGTGCTGCTGCGCGACCCGATCCCGACGCTGCGCGCGAGCGCGCACATCTACGCGCATGCGTTGCGCCTGCGCCTGCGCGGCGCGCGCTGGCACGCGCACCCCGACAGAGCGCGAGGCCGCCGATGAGCGCCTCGACACGCGAGCGCCCGCGCACCCCTCCCCCGCCTCCGCCGCGCGCCGCGGCCGGCGCGCGCGCGCCGAGCGCGCTCGACCGCCTCGCGCGGCGCCTCGCCCTCGCGCTGCTCGCGCGCATGCGCCGCGGCGAGTTGGTCATCGTCGAGGGGTCGCAACGCCTGCGCCTCGGGCGGCCCGACCCCGAGCGGCCCGTGCGCGCGCAGCTCGAGGTCCGCTCGCCGCGCTTCTACCGCGCGCTGTTGCGTGGCAGCGTCGGCCTCGGCGAGTCCTACGTCGACGGGCTCTGGGAGTGCGACGACCTCGTCGCGCTGACGCGCATCGCCGCGCGCAACGTCACCGCGATCGACGCGCTGCGCCGCGCGCTCGCGCCGGTCCTCGCGCCGCTGCAGCGCGCGAGCGGCTGGATCGCACGCAACACGCCGGCGCGTGCGCGCAAGCGCATCGCCGCGCACTACGACCTCGGCAACGAGCTCTTCGCGCAGTTCCTCGACCGCACGATGATGTACTCGTGCGCCGTCTTCGAGTCGCCCGACGCCTCGCTCGAGGAGGCCTCGCTCGCCAAGCTCGAGCGCGTCTGCCGCAAGCTGCGCCTGACGCCCGCGGACCACGTGCTCGAGATCGGCACCGGCTGGGGCGGCTTCGCGCAGTACGCCGCCGAGCGCTACGGCTGCCGCGTGACGACGACGACGATCTCCGCCGAGCAGCACGCCTACGCGACGCGGCGGATCCGCGACGCCGGCCTGCACGACCGCGTCACCGTGCTGCACGCCGACTACCGCGACCGCGCGCAGCTCGACGCGCGCGGCCCCTACGACAAGCTCGTCTCGATCGAGATGATCGAGGCCGTCGGCTGGCAGTACTTCCCGACGTTCTTCCGCCGCTGCTCGGAACTCGTCGCCGACCACGGCGCGATGCTGCTGCAGGCGATCGTCATCGAGGACCGCGCCTACGAGGTCGAGAAGGTCGGGCGCAGCTTCATCAACACGCACGTCTTCCCCGGCGGCTGCCTGCCCTCGCTGCAGGTCATCGCGCGCATGGTCGCGCGCGTCACCGACTTCCGCGAAGCGCAGCTCGAGGACATCACCGCGCACTACGCGACGACGCTGCGCATCTGGCGCGAGCGCTTCCTCGCCTCCGGCGAGCGCCTCTCGGAGCTCGGCTACGACGAGCGCTTCCGCCGGCTCTGGGAGCTCTACCTGAGCTACTGCGAGGGCGGCTTCCGCGAGCGGCGCATCCAGGACGTGCAGCTGCTGCTCGCCAAGCCCGGCTTTTCCTAGATAGGGTCGTCGGCGCGATGCGCCGCGATCTGTTCGACGACGTCCACGAAGACTTCCGCGCGAGCTTTCGCACGTTCCTTCAGCGCGAGGTAGTCGGCGGCGAGGGGCGCTACGAGCAGTGGGAGCGCGACGGCATCGTCCCGCGCGAGGTCTTCGCGGCCGCCGGCTCCGGCGGCTTCCTCGGGATGTCCGTGCCCGAGCGCTACGGAGGCGCCGGCGTAGCGGACTTCCGATTCAATCTCGTCGTCGGCGAAGAGGCGCAGCGCGCCGGCGTCGGCAGCTTCGGCCTCGGCATCACCCTGCACAACGACATCTCGCTGCCCTACTTCCTGCACTACTGCACCGAGCGGCAGCGCGAGCGCTGGCTGCCCGGCATCGTCTCCGGCGAGCTGATCACCGCGATCGCGATGACCGAGCCCGGGATCGGCTCCGACCTCGCCGCGATGAGCACGCGCGCACGGCGCGAGGACGACCACTACGTCGTCGACGGCTCGAAGACGTTCATCACCAACGGCATCAACGCCGACCTCGTCATCACCGCCGTCAAGACCGATCCCTCGCAGCGTCACCGCGGCATCAGCCTGCTCGTCATCGAGCGCGGCATGCCCGGCTTCGAGCGCGGGCGCAACCTCGAGAAGATCGGCCAGCACGCGCAGGACACCGCCGAGCTGTCGTTCGCCGGCGTGCGCGTCCCCGTCGAGAACCTGCTCGGCGCAGAGGGCGACGGCTTCCTCCAGCTCGTCTCGAACCTGCCGCAGGAGCGCCTCTCGATCGCCGCCTCCGCCGTCGCCGCCGCCGACGCCGCGCTCGGCTGGACGCTCGACTACGCGCGCGAGCGCAAGGCCTTCGGCCAGCCGATCGGCTCCTTCCAGAGCTCGCGCTTCACGCTCGCCGAGCTGCGCGGCGAAGTCGACATCGCGCGCGCCTTCGTCGACCGCTGTGCGCGTGCGCTCGACGCCGACGACCTCTCCCCCGAGGACGCCGCGACCGCCAAGTGGTGGTGCACCGACCTGCAGGGCCGCGTCGCCGACCGCTGCCTGCAGCTATTCGGCGGCTACGGCTACATGCTCGAGTACCCGATCGCGCGCGCCTACGCCGACGCGCGCGTCACGCGCATCTACGGCGGCGCCAACGAGATCATGAAGGAGATCGTCGGGCGCAGCCTCGGGCTCTAGCGCGGCAGCGGCGAGTCGACCGGCTTCAGATCGAGCTCTGCCGCGAGCTCGACGAAGTAGTCGAGCGAGCGCGGGTTCGCGAGCGAGTCGACGCTCGCCGCCTCGTTCGCCGGCGCGCCCATCAGGATCCGCTTGACCGGCACCTCGAGCACCTTGCCCGAGAGCGTGCGCGGCACCTCCGCGATCTGGCGGACCTCGTTCGGCACGTGGCGCGGCGAGCAGTCCTCGCGGATCGCGCGCTTGATCTCGCGCGTCAGCTGCTCGTCGAGCGTCACGCCTTCGGCGAGCACGACGAACAGGATCATCCGCAGCTCGGCGGCGCGCGGCGCCGGCCCGCTCGCGGCCCGGTCGTCCTCGCCTGCCCGCGCCGGGATGTCGACGACGAGCGCGTCGAGCACCTGCGCGACCGAGCTCGCCGCGCGGTAGATCTCGGCCGTGCCCATGCGCACGCCCTGGCGGTTGATCGTCGAGTCCGAGCGGCCGTAGATCACGGCGCCGCCGCGCGGCGTGATCCTGATCCAGTCGCCGTGGCGCCAGACGCCCGCGTACATCGCGAAGTAGCTCTCGTGCAGGCGCTCGCCGTCCTCGTCGTCCCAGAAGAACAGCGGCATCGACGGCATCGGCTCGGTGATCACGAGCTCGCCGACGCGATCGACGTGCGCGACGCCCTGCTCGTCCCACGACTCGACCGCGCAGCCGAGGATCCGGCACTGCAGCTCGCCTTCGTAGACCGGCAGCAGCGGGCAGCCGCCGACAAACGCCGTGCAGACGTCGGTGCCGCCGCTCGTCGAGAACAGCCAGACGTCCGAGCCGACGTGCTCGTAGACCCACTTGAAGCTCTCCGGCGAGAGCGGCGAGCCGGTCGAGCCGACCGCGCGCAGCGCACTCAGCTCGCATTCCTCGCCCGGGTCGACGCCGGCCTTCTCGCAGCTCGCGATCAGCCCCGCCGAGAGGCCCATGCAAGTGATCTTCGCGCGCTCGGCCAGGCGCCACAGCACGCCGAGGTCCGGCTCGGCCGGGCTGCCGTCGTAGAGCACGATCGCCGCGTCCGAGAGCAGGCAGCCGACGAGGAAGTTCCACATCATCCAGCCCGTCGTCGTGAACCAGAACATCCGGTCGCCCGCGCGCAGGTCGAGGTGCAGGCGCTTCTTGCACTGCTCGAGCAGGATCCCGCCGTGCCCCTGCACGATCGCCTTCGGCAGGCCCGTCGTGCCCGACGAGTAGAGCACCCACAGCGGGTGGTCGAATGGAACCTGCTCGAACACCAGCTCGCTGCCCGCACCGCGCTCCGCCAGCTCGTCCCACGACAGCGCGCCGCCGTCGAGCTTCGCGCCGGCGTCGAGGTACGGCAGCAGCACCGCCTGCTGCACCGTCGGCAGCTCGGCGAGGATCGCCGCGACGTTCGCCATCCGGTCGAAGTCCTTGCCGCCGTGGCGGTAGCCGTCGACCGTCAAGAAGACCTTCGGCTCGATCTGCGCGAAGCGGTCGATCACGCTGCGCGCGCCGAACTCCGGCGCCGCGCTCGACCAGATCGCGCCGAGCGACGCCGTCGCGAGGAACGCGACCAGCGTCTCCGGGATGTTTGGCATGTACGCGACGACGCGATCGCCGCGCCCGACGCCGAGCTCGCGCAGGCCGCCGGCGACCGCCGCGACGCGATCCGACAGCTCGCCCCACGTCAGCTCTCCCAGCTCGCGCAGCTCCGAGCAGTGCACGACCGCGACCTGCTCGCGCGCGTGCGCGCCGCTCCCGCTCGTGCGGTCGGCGAGCATGTTCTCGGCGTAGTTCAGCTCGGCGCCCGAGAACCACTCCGCGCCCGGCATCCGCCGCTCGGCGAGCACCTGCTCGTAGCCCTTCGACGCGCGCACGCCGCAGAACTCCCAGACCGCCGCCCAGAAGTCCTCGAGCTCGTCGACCGACCAGCGCCACAGCTCGTCGTAGCGCTCGATCGCGCGCCCGCTGCGCTCGGCCGCGAAGCGCATGAAGCGCGTCATCTCGGCCGCCTCGCGGTCGGCCTCGCTCGGCCGCCAGAGCGGCTGCTCTGCCGGAGTCTGTGCGCTCGCCATGCGGGTATTCTCGCGGTTTGTGGATCGCTTTGGCTTGCGCGCCGAGTTTCCCGTGCTGCGGACGCTCGCCTATCTCAACGCCGGGACCGACGGGCCGCTGCCCGCACGCGCGATCCACGCCGCCGCCGACGAGCTCCAGCGCGAGGCCGCCGACGGTCGCACCGTCGCGCACTTCGAGCGCCGCAAAGAGCTCGAGAGCCTGCTGCGCGCCGCCTACGCGCGCGCGCTCGGCGCCGACCCGGCCGACGTCGCGCTCAGCACGTGCACGAGCGAAGGCATCGCCAAGGTGCTCGACGGCCTGCAGCTACGCGCCGGCGAGGAGATCCTCACGAGCGACGAGGAGCATCCGGGCCTGCTTGGCACGCTCGGCGCGATGCGCGAGCTGCGCGGCGTCTCGATCCGCGAAGCGCCGCTGCGCGAGATCGCCGAAGCCGTCGCTCCGAGCACGCGTCTCGTCGCCTGCTCGCACGTCGGTTGGGTCAGCGGCCTGCTCGCGCCCGCCGCGCTCGGCGAGCTCGACATTCCGGTGCTGCTCGACGGCGCGCAGGGCGTCGGCGCCGTGCCCGTCGACGTGCATGCGCTCGGCTGCGCCGCGTACGCCGGCGCCGGGCAGAAGTGGCTGTGCGGACCCGACGGCACCGGCATGCTGTGGGTCGCGCCCGAGCTGCGCGAGCAGCTCGCCGTCGCGCCGCGCGGCTACGCCAACCTCGACGCGCCCAGCGACGGCCTCGAGGCGAAGCTGCACGACGACGCGCGCCGCTTCGACACGATGTCGCTCAGCGCCGAGGCCGTCGCCTGCGCGCTCGCCTCGATCGAGCTGCTCGAGTCGGTCGGCTGGAGCGAGCTGCACGAGCGCGCCGCGACGCTCGCCGCGCGCCTCGCCGAGCGACTCGCCGAGCGCGGCCGCGCCGTCGCGCCGCGCGGCGAGACGACGCTCGTCTCCTTCGACAGCGCCGATCCCGAGCGCGAGCGCGAGCAGCTCGCCGAGCGCGGCTGCGTCGTGCGCAACATCCCCGACCGGCCATGGCTGCGCGCCTCCGTCGGCGCCTGGAACGACGAGAACGACCTCGAGCGGCTGCTCGAGTCGCTCTCCGCATGAGCTCGCAGCAGGCCGCGACGCTGCCGGCCGCCGACGCACCGACCGACGCCGCCGAGCGGCGTCCGCGCGCGCTTCGGCGCCTCGCGCGCTCGCGCCCCGGCCTGCACCACCTCGCGCTCGCCGCCGCGCTCGCGCTCGCCGCCGTGCTCGACGTCCACCGGCTCTCGCAGAACGGCTACGGCAACATCTTCTACTCGGCCGGCGTCGAGTCGATGCTGCGCTCGTGGCACAACTTCTTCTTCGTCTCCTTCGACCCCGGCGGCCTCGTCACGATCGACAAGCCGCCGCTCGCGCTGTGGCTGCAGGCCGCCAGCGCGAAGCTGTTCGGCTTCCACCCGCTCAGCGTGCTGCTGCCCGAGGCGATCGTCGGCGTGCTCTCCGTCGCGCTGCTCTATCGCGCGCTCGCGCGGCGCCTCGGCGGTTGGGCCGGCGTCGCCGGCGCGCTCGCGCTCGCCGTCTTCCCGTCGTTCGTCGCGATCTCGCGCACGAACAACGTCGACGCGCTGCTGATCGCGCTGATGATCCTCGCCTGCGACGCCGCGCTGCGCGCGTGCGAAACCGGCCGGTCGCGCTCGCTGATCTGGAGCGCCGTGCTCGTCGGCCTCGCGTTCAACACGAAGACGCTCGCCGCCTACCTGGTTGTCCCCGGCATCGCGCTCGCCTTCCTGCTCTTCGCGCCGCGCTCGATCGGCCGCCGGCTGCTGCAGCTGCTCGCCGCCGGC
Source organism: uncultured Solirubrobacteraceae bacterium (assembly GCA_963802105.1). Classification (GTDB taxonomy): domain Bacteria; phylum Actinomycetota; class Thermoleophilia; order Solirubrobacterales; family Solirubrobacteraceae; genus Palsa-744. The sequence goes on from CAWDHJ010000002.1 coordinate 18,055, forward strand.
GCCGTGCTGCTCGTCGTCTCCGGCGCGTGGATGCTCGCCGTCGAACTGACGCCCGCCTCGCAGCGACCGTACGTCGGCAGCTCGACGAACAACACCGAGCTCGGCCTCACGTTCAGCTACAACGGCTTCGGCCGCGTCGGCGGGCAGACCGGCGGCCCCGGCCAGATCCCCGTCGGCACCGGCGCCTTCCCGCACGCCGTCGTGCCCGCCCACGGCAAGCCCGCGCAGCCCGCGCCACCGCACCTCGCCAAGACCGAACCCATCTTCACGCCCGCCGGGCGGCCCGCTCCCACGCCGCCAGCCGTGCTGCCGAACGGCCGCGAACGCAACCCGATCCCGTTCGGCGGGCCCGTCGGGCCGCTGCGCCTGTTCGAGCGCGGGCTCGGCGACCAGGGCGCGTGGATGCTCCCGTTCGCGCTCGTCGGCCTGATCGCCTTCGCGCTGCTCGTGCTCGGCGCCGGGCGCCGGCGACGCGACCCGCGGCTCGCGCTGCTCGTCGTCTTCGGCGGCTGGATGCTCGTCGAGGCCGCCGTGCTCAGCCTCTCGAAGGGCATCGTCCACCCCTACTACGTCTCCGCGCTCGGCCCCGGCGTCGCGGCGATGGTCGGCGCCGGCGCGTACGCCTTCGCGCGCTTCGCGCGGCGGCGCGACTGGCGCCTCGTCGTGCTCGCGGCCGCCGTCGGCGCGACCTTGCCTGTGCAGCTCGCGCTGTTGAACAAAGCGCACTACATGGCGTGGTTCAGGACGCCGCTCGTCGTGCTCGCCGCCGTCGGCGTGCTCGCCGCGCTGCTCGGCGCGTTCGCGCTGCGCGGCCTCGCGATCGCCGCGCTCGCGCTCGCGCTCGGCGTGCTGCTGATCGCGCCCGGCGCGTACTCCTCGACGAACTGGCTCGCGCCCGTCGAGTCGACGTTCCCCGCCGCCGGGCCGCGCGCGGCCGCCGGCCCCGGCGGCTACGGCGTCGACGCCGCGCACGTCGCCGTCGACCGCGCGCTGCTGCGCTACGTGCAGTCGCATCGCCCCGGCACGCGCTGGTCGGTGCTCGCCGACGCGTCGAACACCGCCTCGCCGATGATCCTGCTCGGCGGCGACGCCGGCGCCGTCGGCGGCTTCAGCGGCACGGACCCCGCGCTCAGCGGCGCCGGCCTCGCGCGGCTCGTCCGCCGCGGCGAAGCGCGCTACGTGCTGCTCGGCGGCGAGTTCTCGACGCGCGGCGGCAACGGCGCGACCGCCGCCGTGCAGCGCTTCTGCCGCGTCGTACACACGCGCGAATGGCTCGCGCCCTCGCAGCAGGCCGACGGCCTGATCCTGTTCGACTGCGCCGGGCGCGTGCGCGAGCTGCAGAGCGCCTAGCGCTACTAGCCACGGAGCACCCGACGCGCGCCCGTCACGCCGCGACCGCGAGCTCGCGGTGAAACGCGCGCGAGAACAGCTCCTTCTCGCGTCGCGCCGCCCAGCGCGGCACGGCCGCCTCGCCGTCGGCGATCAGCCGCAGCTCGACCTCGTTGTCGCGCAGCGCGATCCGCGTCTCGCGCACGAGCTGGTCGCGCGAGCGCTCGAGGTCCTCGGCGAGGCGCAGCAGCGCCGCGCAGCGATCGAGGCGCGCGGCGTCGCCCTCGCCGAACAGCGCGCGCAGCGGCCCCGCGTCGGGCATCCCCTTGCGGTGGTAGCGCGCCGCCTGCGCGATGATCGCGACCTCGACCGGCGAGAAGCCCGGCAGCCCGGCGTTGAGGATCAGGTAGCGCGAGTGCTTGTGGTGGTCGTCGTAGTCGACCGACATGCCGATGTCGTGCAGGATGCTCGCCGCCCACAGCAGCTCGCGCTCGCGCGCGTCGCCGTCGTGCAGCCCGAGCCGCGCCAGCTCGTCGAACATCCCAAGCGCGAGCGTCGCGACGTGGCGCGTGTGCGCGACGTCGAGGTGGTACTGCCCGGCGAGGTTCAGCACGCTCGCGCGGCGCACGTCGGCGACGAGCGGCGGGTCGGCCGGCGCCAGCAGCCGCTCGAAGAAGACGCCCTCGCGCAGCCCCGCCTCGGTCGTCTCCAGGCCGTCGAAGCCGCCCGCCTCGAGCACGCTCTGCACGACGACCGCGCCGGCGAGGATCAGGTCGGCGCGCGCCGGCTTGATCCCCGGCACGCTCGCGCGCTCGGCCGCCGGCAGCGCCGCGAGCCGCTCGACGAGCTCGTCGAGCGCGCCGCGCTCGAGCACCATCCCCTGCACGCCGTTCGACGGCAGGCCCGCCGCGCGCTGCGCCGCCGCCGCGAGGTTGCGCACGGTCCCGCCGAGCCCGACGAGCCGCCGCTCGCCCGTCGCGCTCGGCGCGCCGGCGAGCCACCTCGCCTCCGCCAGGCGCTCGCCGACGTGCTCGCGCAGCGCCTCGATCTGGCGGCGCTTGGCCGGCCCGTTGACCGGCAGGAAGCGCTCGCTCATCCGCACCGTGCCGACCGGCCACGAGCCGGTCTCGCGCTCGAGCCGATCGGCGACGCGAACGAGCTGCAGCGAGCCGCCGCCGAGGTCGAGCACGCAGCCGTCGCTCAGCGTCGTCGAGTTGACCGCCGCGACGTAGCCGTAGTGCGCCTCGGCCTCGCGCGAGAGCACGCGAATCGGCAGCGCCGAGCGCTCGCGCGCCGCCGCGAGGAACTCCTCGGCGTTGCGCGCGTCGCGGATCGCGCTCGTCGCGACCGCGTCGATCGACTCGTGCCGCAGGCCGCTCGCCGTCGCGAAGTGCGCGAACACGTCGAGCGTCGCCAGCGCGCGCGCGATCGGCTCCGGCGCGAGCTCGCCGCTGCTCGCGAGGCCCTCGCCGATCCGCACCGGCTCGTAGATCTCGTCGGTGCGCTTCCACCAGCCGGCGCCGGCGAGGAACACGACGAGGCGAAACGAGTTCGAGCCGAGATCGATCACGGCGAGGCGCTCGTCCGGCTTCATGCCCTGAGCGTATTCACCGTGTCGGCGGGGCCCGCCGGGTCTGCGCGGCTCAGACGAGCAGGTCGTCGGGCGAGGCGATCACGCGCATGTGCTCGGCGACGCTCGTGATGCTCAGCAGGCGCTGCACCTGCGGCGAGCCCGGCGTGATCGCGAACTCCTGGCCGCGGCTGCGCGCGCCCTCGTGCGCCAGCAGGATGATCCGCAGCCCGGTCGAGTCGACGAAGCGCAGCTCGTCGAGGTCGAGCACGAGCAGCTGCGTGTCCGCGATCTCCGCGCCTTCGAGCGCTCGCTCGAGGATCGGCGAGCTCGCGAGGTCGAGTTCGCCCTCGAGGCGCAGCACGACACGGCCCTGCTGCTGCCGCACCTCCACGCGTAGGTGCTCCTGGGCGCCCACGTGCGAATCGTACCGCACGCCGATCGCCGTACGTCCGGCGTTTGCGGCCGATTCCTCGACCGCGTGCAGCGCGCCGTCGTCGGCGAGCGCGTCCGGCGCCATCTGCGTGCGCGCCGTGCGGCGCAGCAGCGGCGCGAGGAACCACAGCAGCACGAACGCAACGCCTAGCAGCCCCGCCGTCAGCGCCCCGGCCGCCGTGCCGAACAGCTTCGTCGTCACGAGCAGCACGCTGCCGCACATCGCGAGCGCGAGCAGCGCGAGCCCGACGAGCGCGACGCCGTTCGCGAGGAACACGAGATGGCGCTTGTCGTCCTGGCGAAAGAGAACGCGGTGGTACGCCGCCGGCATCATCACGCAGAGCGCCGCGAGCGCCGCGCACACGAGCGTCGCGAGGTACACCGTCCGCTCGAACGGGCCGACGCCGTCGAAGCCCGTGTCGAACGGCACGACGAGCAGGAACGCGAACAGCACCTGCACGCCGGTCACGACGACGCGCAGCTCGCCCGTCAGCTCCTCGAGGTTGCGATCGAGGCGCTGGCGCGAGGTCTCCGGGCGGCCGTCGGCGGCGGCGCCTTCCCGCGAGCTTGAGTGGGCGGTTGGAGCTTCCGACACGGTTTTCCTCGCCGTCGCACGGCGCATCCCTCCCCACTTCCGATACCCCCGCGCAGAAGCGCGAAACGGCGCCTCCGGGGCAGCGCCGCGCCGTTTGCACGCGATCCGGCGCGGGTAGCCGGCGGGACGAGAAACACCAAGTGATCGCGGAGGAGGTCCGCCATGCCACCTCGTGGAGTCAAGAAGGGAAGCAAGCGCGCCCGCCAGTACGAGCACGTCAGGCAGAGCGAGCGCGAGCAGGGCGCCTCGGAGCGCCGCGCCGAGGAGATCGCCGCGCGGACCGTCAACAAGGAGCGCGCGCGCAGCGGCGAATCTCGCGAACGCTCGCGCAGCTCGACCGACGACATCTCCTCCGGGCGCCGCGGCGGCCTGCGCTCGGGCAAAGCCGGACCGCGCGGGCGCACGCGCGAGCAGCTCTACAACGAGGCGCGCAGCCTCGGCGTCGAAGGCCGCTCGCGGATGAACAAGGCGCAGCTGCAGCGCGCCGTCGACGGCCGCAGGCGCTGAGCGTACGGCGCGCTCAGCGCGCCTGCGTGTGCACGCGCACGACCGTGCCGCTCGGCGCCGAGCGGATCTGCACGAGGTCGCAGAGCTGGTTGACGAGCCACAGCCCGCGGCCGCCGAGCTGCTCGACCGGCGGCGCGAGGCGCCCGACGAGCGGGTCGCTGATGAAGCCGCGGTCGCGCACCTCGCAGACGAACGCGCCCGGCTCGCTCCAGATCCGCAGCGTCCCGCCGCCGCCGCCGTACTGGACGCTGTTCGTCGCGAGCTCGTTGATCGCGAGCACGAGCTCCTCGGCAGTGTCGACGCCCAGCCCGGCCGCCTCGGCGCGTCCCGCGACGAGGTGGCGAACCGCGCCGAGCCCGAGCCGCGTGAACAGCAGCTGCTCGTGGTCGGGCGGCGGCGCCGGCAGCGAGCCGTTGAACGGGCCCGGCGCGATCTCGAGCGGCAGGTAGGCGCCGTTGCGCCGCGAGACGCCTTCGTGCATCAGCGCCGGATGCGTCGTGCGCGCGGCGTCGATCGTCGCCGCGTCGAGCGCCGTGAGGTCGTACGGGCAGAGCAGGCGCCACGCCGGGCCGTGCGAGAAGGCGACGTTCAACAGCGACTCGTGGCGTGTGCACTCGTCGAGCTCGGCCGCGCTGCGTCCGGCCCACGCCGCTTCGCCGATCGCGCGCACGCCGCGCGAATGGCCGGAGTGCTCGATCAGGAACTCGCGCCACTCGGGGATCACGCGCGCCGGGTTGCGCGCGACGTTCATGTCGAGGAAGCGAACGCGCGCGGCGTCCGCGCCGAGCGCGTCGCGCAGCAGCTGCGCGCGCCGCTCGACGACCGAGACGAGCAGCGGCTCGCCGGCCGCGAGGCCTTCGCGCACGAACGGGAGCGTCCCGCGCAGGAAGCCGTCCTCGCCGTCGTAGAACAGCGCTTCGTGGCGAAACGAGTCCTCGACGAGCGCGACCTTGACGGCCGCCGCCGATGGCAGCGCCGCGAAGCGCGGCGCTGCCGGCGTGAACGCGAGCTCAGCCACTGCCTGGCAGTTACCGCCCGTACCAGCGCCGGCGACCGCCACCGTCCGCGACGCCTCCGACGAAGAAGCCGATCAGCCACAGCAGGACGGCGAAGATCAGCACGTACCACAGCACGTGTACTGCAAAGCCCAGACCCCCGAGTATCGCGAGAATCAGGACGAGCGCGATGATGGCAACCACGTTTCCTCCTTCACGGTTCGCCGACGAGGGTGCTCGCCGGCGCTGGCTCTCGTCTACCCGATCTCGTCAGCCGCCAATCCGTCCCTCGGCTGCTCGGCGTCGGCTTTCAAGTGCGCGGCGCGTGTCCTGGACGCTTGTTTTCGCTCGCGGCGCGCGGGTAGCCGTGACGCACGGACAACAAGCGACGAAAGGAGGAAAGGACGCCATGGCAGAGGATCTCAGCGGAAAGAGGATCGCTTTCCTCGTCGCGCAGGAGGGCGTCGAGGAGGTCGAGCTGACCGGCCCGTGGGACGCCGTCAAAGAGGCCGGCGCGTCGCCAGAGCTGATCGCGCCCGAGAGCGGCGAGGTGCAGTCGTTCAACCACCTCGACAAGTCGGCGAAGTACGCCGATCGACAAGACGCTCGCGGACGCCGACCCCGACGACTACGCCGGCGTCGTGCTGCCGGGCGGCGTCGCGAACCCCGACCAGCTGCGCACCGAGCCGACCGCGATCGAGTTCCTGCGGCGGTTCTTCGCCGACGGCAAGCCCGTCGGCGTGATCTGCCACGGGCCGTGGACGCTCGTCGAGGCCGACCTCGTGCGCGGGCGCAAGCTCACGTCCTGGCCGTCGCTGCAGACGGACATCCGCAACGCCGGCGGCGAGTGGGTCGACGAGGAGGTCGTCGTCGACCAGGGGCTCGTCTCGAGCCGCAAGCCCGACGACCTGCCCGCGTTCAACGCGAAGATCGTCGAGGAGTTCGCCGAGGGCGAGCACGACGTCGCGCCGGCCGGCGCGACCGCCGGCTCGGCCTCCTAGCAGTAGGCGCTCACGACGTCGGCGCGGCCTCGGCAACGGGGCTCGCGCCGGCGTCGCGGTGCGCCGAGAGCGGCCCGGCGGCGGTCAGCGGCCTGGCGATGCTCTCGAGGCTGCGCCGCTCGGCATTCACGCCGAAGAGGAGCTCGGCGATGCCGCCGACGATCATCATCACGGCGCCGAGCCCGAGCGCGAGGAAGACCTGCTCGTAGCTGTGCGTGTTGATCATGCGGCTGAACACCTGCGGGCCGATCACGCCGCCGATGCCCGTGCCGACGGCGTAGAAGACGGCGATGCAGAGCGCGCGCGTCTCCATCGGGAAGACCTCCGAGACGGTCAGGTAGGCGGCGCTCGCGCCGGCCGAGGCGAAGAAGAAGACGACGCACGCGCACGCCGTGAAGGAGATGTCGTTGAGCTGGTGTTCCTTGAACAGCAGGCCGGTGACGATCAGCAGCGCGCCGGAGATGAGGTAGGTGCCGGCGATCATCGGCTTGCGCCCGACGATGTCGAACAGCGGGCTGAGCAGGAGCGCGCCGGCGAAGTTGCCGGCCGCGAACACGGCGATGTAGTACGGCGTGTTGCCCGACGGCGTGTGGAAGTACAGGCTCAGCAGGTTGCCGAAGCCGAACAGGATCGAGTTGTAGAGAAACGCCTGCCCGATGAACAGCGACAGCCCGAGCACCGAGCGCTTCGGGTAGCGCTTGACGACCGTCGCGACGATCGTGCGCAGCGGGATCGCGCGCCGCTGATGGACGGTCAGCGGCTCGCCCTTCGGCTCGGGCAGCTTCTCGCCGGTCTCGCGTTCGATGCGCGCTTCGATGCCCTCGACGATCTCCTCGGCCTCGCGCTCGCGCCCGTGGATGAACAGCCAGCGCGGGCTCTCGGGCACGTTGCGGCGCACGAGCAGCACGGCGAGGCCGATCACGGCGCCGAGCACGAACGACAGCCGCCAGCCGAGGTCGGTCGGGAAGATGTTCGTGTTGAGCATCAGCACGGCGAGCAGCGAGCCGCCGATCCCGCCGAGCCAGTAGCTGCCGTTGATCGAGACGTCGACACGCCCGCGATGGTGCGCCGGGATCAGCTCGTCGATCGCCGAGTTGATCGCCGCGTACTCGCCGCCGATGCCCATGCCGGTGACGAAGCGCACGACGAAGAACCAGCCGGGGAAGAACGAGACGGCCGTCAGCAGCACGCCGCCGAGGTAGAGGCAGAGCGTCAGCATGAACAGCCGCTTGCGCCCGAAGCGATCGGTCAGCTCGCCGAACACGAGCGCGCCGACGCACGCGCCGGCGATGTACAGCGAGGCCGCCCAGCCCGAGACATCGGCCGCCGAGATGCCGACGCCGGCGCCGTGTTCGGAGATCCGGCTCGAGATCGAGCCGACGACGTTGACCTCGAGCCCGTCGAGCATCCAAGCCGTGCCGAGCCCGAGGATGATCATCCAGTGAAAGCGCGACCACGGCAGGCGGTCGAGCCGTGACGGGATCTTCGTCTCGATCGTTCGCAGCCCACTCCCGCTCTCATCCACCGCGCACACCCCTTCTCTCGGCGCCCCTGGTCGGTACGGCGGCACTCGCCGCCGCGCGGTCCAAATACCCCGATCGCAGGGGGGCCAACCGCCGTCGCGGCGCCGCGCGAAGCGCCGCCGGATGGGGCGGCCGCGGAGGCCGAATCGTCGCTCGAGAAATTCTCGAAAAAAAGATGTTTAGGCCACCGGGGACCGGGGAAGAAAACGTCTGGAGTTGTCCTCCCTCAGGCGGTGGCCGCTACCCCCGGCGGTCACCGCCTCTTTTTTGCCCGCAGGCAGGCGCCAGCACCGCCGAGCGACGGCCGCTTCGTCGGTGGCCCGCGCGCCGCTCAGCGCGCGTCGCGCAGGTGCAGCGCGAGCAGCTCGGCCTCGCCGTCGTCGAGCAGCTGCTGCTCGTCGGTCAGCTTCTCGATGACCGGGCCGACGTCGTCGCCGGGCGAGGAGGAGATCAGGCGCTCGGCGCGGCCGCTCTCCAGCGGGCCGACGCGGAGCTCGAGGCAGCGCGGCTCGACGCGGACGGACATCTTCACGTGCTCGACCGGGCTCAGCTCGGCCGACTGCGCGACGAGCGCGTCGGCGACGAGTTCGGCGTCGGAGATGCGATCGGTCGTGAAGCGCGCGCGCGCGGCGAGCACGCAGATCACGCGCGGCAGCACGCGGCGCGCGAGCGCGCTCGGCGCGACCGCGACGCCGGTCGTCGTCGCGAGCTGCGAGCGCGCGACGTCGGGCGCCTGAAAGCCGTTGCGCACGAGCTCGTCGAGCGTCTCGGCGCTCGGCGTCGCGAACTCCATGCGAACCTCCGTGCCGCCGCCGTCGACGTCGCGGAACTCGACGCGCGGCGCGAGCGCCTGGATGATCGAGAGGCCGATCCCGAGCGCCGCTTCCTCGTCGCTGCGGATGTGCGGCCTGATCCCGGTGCCGTGGTCGCGCACGACGATTTCGATCGTCTCCTCGCCGAGGTAGACCTCGAGCTGCAGCGGCCCTTCGTCGCCTTCGTAGGCGTGCAGCACGACGTTGTTGCAGGCCTCGGTGACCGCCGTGCGGATGTCGTTGAGCTCGACGCCGTCGACGCCGACGGTCTCGGCCATGCCGCTCAGCGCCTCGCGCACGAGCACGACGTTGTCGGGCTGGTTGGACAGCGTCAGCGAGACGTTCGGCGCGTGGGCCATCACCGTACGCCGCTACCCGCCCGCTGCGCGGCTACTCGCGGCCACCCGAAGTCGTCTGCCACGCTCCTCGCCGAGGCTTTCCGGGGCGAGTCAGCTCGTCGTGCTCGTCAGCGCGCGCAGCTGGTCGAGCGAGCGCCGCAGCAGTCGCGAGACCTGCATCTGCGAGATCCCGACGCGTTCGGCGATCTCCGTCTGCGTCAGGTCCTCGACGAAGCGCATGCTGAGGATCTCGCGCTCGCGCTGCGGGATGCGGCCCATCACGGCGCTGACCGTCGCGTCGAGCTCGACGAGCTCGTAGCGCCCGTCCTCCTCGCCCATCGCGTCGCCGTAGGAGGCCGCCTCGTCGGTCGCGCCGGGGCGCGGAGCGTCGAGCGAGAGCGACTCGTAGGCCTGGATCGCCTGCAGCGCGTCGATCACGTCCTCGGTGCTCAGCTCGAGGTACTGGGCGAGCTCGTTGACCATCGGCGCGCGGCCGCGCGTGTTCGCGAGGCGCTCCTGCGCGTCGCGAACCTTCAGCGCGCGTTCCTGCGAGCCGCGCGGTACGTGCACCGACCAGCCGGCGTCGCGGAAGTGGCGACGCATCTCGCCGAGGATCGTCGGCACGGCGAACGACGCGAACGGGTGCCCGCGCTCCGGGTCGAAGCGGTCGAGCGCCTTGAGCAACCCGAGCGAGGCGACCTGAACGAGATCCTCGAAAGGCTCGGACGAGCGGTCGTAGCGGCGCGCGAGGCTGCGTGCGAGCGGCATGAAGCGCTGCACGAGCGCTTCGCGTGCGGCGCGGTCGCCCTGCTTGTGACGCGCGAACAGCTGCGCCTCCCCACCTCCACGTGCGCGAACGCGCGGCTCGAGCGTGGCAGTCGAGTTAGTCATGTTCGTTGCCGTCATGACGTCCTCCCGTCGGTTATCGCTTACGGGTAATCCGACTTGCTGCGAGACGCAGTCTACTACGGCTAACCCCGGACCGTCTAGGCCCGGTAGGCCTCGTGCACGCCGGTTGTGCCCGTTTTCCGGGCTTTGCGCAGCGCTTGACCGCATACGCGAGGCCGGGCGCCTCGCCGGAGTTGACGCCGACGGCCTCGCTCTCGTCTAGCCGACGACGGCGGCGGGGACCTGCTGGGTGATGCAGTGGACGTTGCCGCCGCCGAGCAGGATCTCGCGCGCGCGCACGCCGACGACGTCGCGCGCGGGGAAGACGCAGCGGAGGATCTCGGCGGCCTCGTCGTCGTGGCGCTCGTCGAGCAGCGGCAGCACGACGCGCCCGCGCGCGCCGGGTGCGCCGGCGAGGTAGAAGTTGGCGTAGGAGGCGGCGAGGCGATCGCCGGCACGGCGCGGCAGCGTGCCGGCGACGGCGTCGACGCCGGCGGCCTCCTCGGCGGTGATCGTGACGGGGCCGGGCGAGGGGAGCTTGACGACGTCGAGCGCGCGGCCGCGCGCGTCGGTCGCCGCTTGCAGCCGCTGCAGCGCGTCGCGCGAGATCGCGTGCTGCGGGTCGGACTCGTCGTCGGTCCACGTCAACAGGACGACGCCGGGGCGCGCGAAGCAGGCGAGGTTGTCGACGTGGCCGTCGGTCTCGTCGCCGAAGACGCCGTCGCCGAGCCAGATCGTCCTGCTCGCGCCGAGATGGTCGAACAGGACCTGCTCGATCTGCTCGCGCGTGAGCTCGGGGTTGCGGTTGGCGTTGAGCAGGCACTGCTCGGTCGTAAGGACGGTGCCCTCGCCGTCGACGTGGATCGAGCCGCCCTCGAGCACGATCGGCGCGCGGTAGCGATCGGCGCGTTCGATCTCGAGCACCTTCGCGGCGAGACGCTCGTCGCGGTCCCACGGGAAGTACAGGCCGCCGCGCAGCCCGCCCCAGGCGTTGAAGCGCCAGTCGACGCCGCGCCGGCCGCCCTGCCCGTCGACGACGAACGTCGGCCCGATGTCGCGGATCCACGCGTCGTCGGTCGAGACCTCGACGACGCGAATCGCCGGCGAGAGCGCCGAGCGGCAGTGCTCGAACTGCGCGTCGGAGACGGCGACGGTGACCGGCTCGCAGACGGCGATCGCCTCGGCGACGGCCGCGTAGGCCTCCTGCGCGGGCTTCGCGCCGAGGCGCCAGTTGTCGGGGCGCTCGGGCCACGCGAGCCAGCAGCCGTCGTGCGGCTCGAACTCGCCGGGCATGCGGTAGCCGTCGGCGGCGGGCGTCGTGCAGAGCGTCGCGCTCACGTGGAGAAGGATGACGGCAGTCGCGGCCTAGAGTCTTTTCTCGAATGGAAGACGACATCCCCGTGCTGGCAGCCATCGGGCCGCGCACGTCACCGGCGCGCACGCGCGCGCCGAGGCGCGCGCCGTTTCGGATCGGCGCCGTGCAGGAGCGCTGGCACGAGGACGCCGAGGAGCACGCGGCGGCGCTCGCGGCGGGGATCGCGCGAGCGGCGGCGCGGGGCGCGGAGCTCGTCTGCCTGCAGGAGCTGACGCTGAGCCGCTACTTCGCGGTCGATCCGCGCGGGCCGGCGGCGGCGGGCGCCGAGCCGGAGCGGCTGCCGGGAGGCGCGACGTTCGAGTTCGCCGCGCGCATGGCGCGCGAGCACGGCGTGCACGTGCACGCGTCGCTGTACGAGCGGGTCGATGCGCCGGCGCAGGCCGGCTCGAGCGCGGCCGGCAAGCGATCCGAAGCGAGCGAAGCCGGCGCGAGCGCGGCGGACGCGCCCGGCTTCAACACGGCGATCGTCGTCGCGCCCGACGGCCGGCTGCTGGCGCGCACGCGCAAGCTGCACATCCCGGTGACGGCCGGCTACCACGAGGATCGCTACTTCCGTCCGGGTCCGGGCGGGGACGAGGCGTTTCCGGTGCTCGAGCTCGGGCAGGCGCGGCTAGGGCTGCCGACGTGCTGGGACCAGTGGTTCCCGGAGGTCGCGCGCGCGTACAGCCTCGAGGACGCCGACGTGCTCGTCTACCCGACGGCGATCGGCTCGGAGCCCGATCACCCGGAGTTCGACACGCAGCCGCTGTGGGAGCGCGTGATCGTCGGCAACGCGATCGCGAACGGCCTGTTCATGGTCGCCGTGAATCGCGTCGGCGTCGAGCCGGCGCCCGACGGAGCGCCGTTGACGTTCTACGGCTCGTCGTTCATCTGCGACCCGTACGGACGCAAGCTCGTGCAGGCGCCGCGCGACCGCCCGGCGGTGCTCGTCGCCGACCTCGACCTCGACGAGCGCCACGACTGGCTCGAGCTGTTCCCGTTCCTGACGACGCGGCGCCCCGACGCATACGCGCGGCTCGCGCGCGACTGAGCGCCGCGCCGTCTCTGGGCCGGGCTGTCCAGTCTGCGTCAGCCGCTGCCCGCTTCGGAGACGAGCCACTTCGAGCCCGAGCGCACGAGCTTCAGCGCCGCCGCTTTTTCGGCCTGGACTTCGGCAGCGCCGCTCGACTGCGAGACGAGATGGATGTGCACGTTCGCGAGCTTGCTCAGCCGCGCGCTGCCGCCGAAGTGTTTCAGCGTCAGGTCGACGGCCTCCGCGCACGTGCTCACGCCGCTGCCGCCCGGAAGGTGCTGACCGAGGTCGACGAAGCGGCGCTGGCGCGCCGGCGTGCTGAGCGCGCAGAGCTTGCTCCCGTCGCCCGCCGCCGTCGCGCGGTACCACTGTTCGCCGACCTGCACCGGCGTCGGGCCCGACGCCGAGCTGCCGCATGCCGCGAGCGTCACAGCCGCGAGCGTCGCTGTCAGCGTGCCGATCGCTCTCGTCGAGGTCATCGAGGTCATCTTCCGCAACCTACATCCCCGTCTCCCCGGAAACGAACGGAAGCAGCCCGTCGCGCACCCAGGCGGGGATCTCGACCTTCGCCCACGTGTCGGTTGCCACGCAGACGTGACGCAGCAGCCCGGCGACGAGCGTCTCGCCGTCGCGAAGGACGTCGATCTCGGTCGTTATCGCCGTGCGCCCGAGGCGCACGACCGAGACGTCGAGCACGAGCACGTCGTCGAAGCGCGCCGGCGCGAGGAATCTGACGTTCGTCTCGGCGACGACCGCGTCGACGCCGCGCGCGACCATCTCCTGCCACGGTCCGACGGCTGTGCGCCAAAGCTCGGTGAACGCGACGTCGAAATAGAGCAGGTAGTTGGCGTTGAAGACGATGCCCTGCGGGTCGCACTCGCCGTAGCGCACGCGCAACTCGTGTCGGAACGGCGCGGGCACCGGCCGAACGCTAGCGGGGCGAGAAGCAGTACGGCGTCGCCTGTGCGTCACAAACTGCGTGCCTTCACGATGTACTGGTTGTGGGCGTCGAGGATGACCAGGCCGATGAGGCGCTTCTCGTTGAGGGCAGGAGCGATGCGGAGGCGTTTGGGCTCTTCTACAGACGGCGCGTGGACGCCGTGCTCGCCTTCTTCCTACGGCGCACGCGCGACCGCGAGCTTGCCGCCGACCTGACCGCGGAGACGTTCGCCGCTGCGCTCTCGGCCCTGCCGCGATACAGCCCGCGGCAGAGCTCGGCGCTCGCGTGGCTGTTCACGATCGCTCACCACAAGCTCGCTGACTCGATCCGCCGCGGACAGGTGGAGGACCGCGCACGCAGGCGTCTGCGCCTCGAGCCGCTCGTGTTCAGCGACGAGGACATCGAGCGCGTGGAGCAGCGCGCGGCCGCGGCGGACGGCAGCGCTGCGCTGCTCGAGCTCGAGCGACTGTCCGCCGAGCAGCGCAGCGCGATCGAAGGGCGCGTGCTGCAAGAGGCCGAATACGACGAGCTCGCCCGACGGCTGCGGTGCTCGGAGTCGGTCGTCCGCAAGCGCGTGAGCCGTGGGCTCGCCGAGCTCCGCACGAGAATGAAGGAGGCCTGAGGATGGACGCGATGGACAGGTTCGGGCGGGAGCTGGTGCTGGCTGGGCGGCGCCGACGCGCCGGCCGGCTGCCACTGGCGGCGCTCTCTCGCGCGCGCTCCCCAAGTACGTCGCCGCGACGTCTCGTATCCGCGCACATCCGCATCGCGCTCCTGGTCCTCGCGCTGGTGCTCGCCACCGCGGCAATCGCGCTCGCGGCGACCGGCGTGATCCTCACCGGCTCGCCGGTCGGCACGGTACGCGCTCCGACCGCCAGCGCCGGCGAGGGCATCCCGCTGGCCGGCGGCGCGCGGCTGCTGCCCCTGCGAGCGGCGGACCCGGCGGGCGGCCTGCCGTGGGGGATGCGGATCGTCCACACGACGCGCGGGCTCGTCTGCGTGCAGATCGGGCGCGTCCATGACGGCCAGCTCGGACAGCTCGGCGTCGACGGCGCCTTCCACGACGACGGACGCTTCCACCCACTGCCCGCCGACGCCCTGCCGGACGTCCTCGCGAACGCGGACGCGTGGATGGCTGGAAACTGCGCGAGCCCGGGAGACATCTACGCGGGCGACAGCGTAGGGCTCGAGCTCAGCGCGGCCGCGAGCCCCCGCCAGGGCGACGGGGTCGCCGACGACCGTCGCGAGATCTCCTTCGGCCTGCTCGGAGCGCACGCCGTGAGCATCGCCTATCGCGAAGGCTCGCAGACACGCACCCGGCCGGTGCTCCCGGGTTTGGGCGCGTATCTGATCGTGCAGCGCTACACGAGCGGCAGGCCGCTGGGGAGCGCCAGCGAGACCGATGGCAGAGACGAACCGGGCAACTACAGCTCCCCGGCCGCCCCGAACGGAGCGCTGACCGCGATCGTCTACAGCTACGCAGGGCGTTCGTGCGTCGATCAAGGCCACCTGCGTCTGGCCTCGTGCGGGCTCTCGGAAGTGCCGGCACCACAGCCGCCCGCGCCGCCGATCGTGCACGAGCCGCTGCACGTGCAACTGCAGATCCACGACCACGTGATCGCGAGCGCGCAGATCCGTTTCCGCGCGCCCTACCCGGTCACGAACGCCGAGGAGTCCTACTCGGTCACAGCGCCGACATGCCACCGCGGCCTCGCCGGAGAAAGCTCTCGCGCCGACATCACGCGCGGCGCGCTCGTGGCCCTACCGGTGTCCGGAGCTCTCTCCGAGGCATGCAGCCGCACCGTGAGGTTCAGCGTCGAATACGTCCGCTTCGCGGGCGGCCTGCCGCAGGCCACGCGCCTCGGCAGCATCACGATCCACGAGCCTCCCGGCACGCACCCGGCGCCGCTGCCGAGGCGCATCGTCGAACTGCAGCGACGGTCAAACCCGACACGAAGCCTCCACGCGACGATCCATCTCACGCTCCTGCCACAGCCTCGCGCAGCGTGCAACGCCGCTTTTCTGCTCTACCCGTGCTACAAGGGCGACGTCGAGTTCACGGCCCCCTACGCCGTCACCTCCGCGGGCGGCGAATACTCGATCGACGGGTTCGCCGCATGCAAGGCCGGCGGCCGCCCCGAAACCAGCTGGGGCCTGCGGCGCAACGTCAGAGTGCACGAAACGCTCAGAACCACCTCGCTGGGGTTGTTCGTGATCGCCCCCGCCTGCGCGCCGAGCGAGGGTTTTGAAGTCACCTACCTGAACCGGCAGGGCCCCTCAGCCGGCGCGCCCCACCAATCGGTCATCGTCGGCAGCGCGACCCTGAGCAGCGCGACGCTGCCCAATGGGCAGAAGCCCGCGCGATGAATGGGCCCGGCTGGACTCGAACCAGCGACCTACCGATTATGAGTCGGCAGCTCTGACCAACTGAGCTACGGGCCCGCGCGCCCGGGCCGAGGCTCGCGCGCGGCCGGCGCGATGCCGGTCGGCAGAAGCTACCAGCGCCGATGTGAGATGCTCACGCCGTCGGACGCCGGACGGGGGTCCGGCGCAGCCGCCGCCGGCCGAGCCGGCGTCGGTCATCTCTCATTCAAAAGAAAATCGGAGGGCAGCATGGCGCAGCGTGCAGCGATCGTCACCGGCGCGTCGAGCGGGATCGGGCTCGCGATCGCGCGCGTTCTCGGCGAGGAGGGCTATGCGATCACGATGGCCGCGCGACGGCCGCAGAAGCTCGAGCAGGCCGTCGCCGGGCTTGCCGCCGACGGCTTCGACGTGCACGGCGTCGCCGCCAACGTCGCCGAGGAGGCCGAGATTCGGAAGGTCGTCGGCGCGCACCGCGAGCGCTACGGCCGGCTCGACGCGCTCGTCAACAACGCCGGCGTCGGCATCGGCTCGACCGTCGCCGAGATCCAGACCAAGCACCTCGACATGCAGCTCGACATCAACCTGCGCCAGATCGTCCTCTTCTACCGCGAGTGCGTCGCGATGCTGCGCGACGCCGGCGCCGAGCACCACAACGCGCTCGTCGTCAACACCTCCTCGATCTCCGGCAAGCGCGCCGAGGGCTGGCTCTCGATCTACAGCGCCACCAAGCACGCCGTCGTCGGCTGGACCGAAGCGATGAACAAGGAACTCAGCAACGACGGGATCAAGTCCACCGCCCTCTGCCCCGCCTTCGTCGACACGCCGATGACCGACTTCGTCAAGGAGCACGTCGCCGCCGAGGAGATGATCCGACCCGAGGACATCGCCGAGTCCGTCCGCTACCTGCTGAAGACGTCGCCCGCCTGCGTCGTGCCCGAGATCATGTTCATCCGCCCCGGCGACACGCTGTAGCCGAGCGCTGCCTGCCGGCCGCGCCGACGCCCGCGCGCGAAGCGCCCGCGCAACCGGCGCGCGCGGATCTCGCCCGACGGGTCGGCCGCGTCGTGTCGCGTCGCTCGAGGCGAACGCGCGTCGACGACCGTCTCGCGCCGGCCGCGCAGCTGCTCGCGCAACGTCTTGCCGCGCAGCGCCTTGTGCTCTCTGATCGCAGCGCCCAGCTGCGGCTCGTCGTCCATCGCCAGGCTGCCCTCGAGCTGGCTCACGAGGATGCGCAGCTCACGCGGCGTCGCCTCTCGGCTTTCGCCGCCGACGCGCGCGAAGCGATCCCACGATCTGACGAACGCGAGGAAGCCATTGCGCTGTCCCTCGCGGTGCGCCGCGAGCATCGGGCAGACGCCGCCGTCGTCGTCGACGTACGCGCCGGCGATCACGCGTCCGTTCGCCCGCACGCCCGCCAGCATCGCTTCGCGCGCCGCGATCGGCATGCAGTCGATCGCGAGACGAAGGCGCTCGACTGCATCGGCGTTGTGGCGGCGGCGATTTCGCATAGGCTGTGCGGCGCCCGCGAGCCGAGAGGCGCAGCGGACGCGACGCGGCGAACGGTACGGCGTCGCTCTCCGCGCGGCAACGAATCCCTCCCGCTGAAAGGAAACTTGCAGATGAAGCTCGGCGTGCACATCGGCTACTGGGGCCTCGGCCTGACCTCGCGGGACCAGCTGACGATCGTGCAAGAGGCCGAGCGCCTCGGCTACGACTCCGTTTGGGCCGCCGAGGCCTACGGCTCCGACACCGCCACCGTCCTCGGCTGGCTCGCCGGGCAGACGAGCAAGATCCGCCTCGGCGCCGGCATCTTCCAGATGCCCGGCCGCTCGCCCGCGATGACCGCGATGACCGCCGCCACGATCGACCAGCTCTCCGACGGGCGCATGATCGTCGGCATCGGCTCCTCCGGCCCGCAGGTCGCCGAGGGCTGGCACGGCCAGCGCTTCGCCAAGCAGCTCCAGCGCACCCGCGAGTACGTCGCCGTCATGCGCATCGCGCTCGCGCGCGAACGCGTCGAGTTCCACGGCGAGACGCTCGAGCTGCCGCTCCCCGACGGCCCCGGCAAGGCGCTCAAGCTGACGATCTCCCCTGTGCAGGAGCGCATCCCGATCTACCTCGCCGCGATCGGCCCCAAGAACACGGCGCTCGCCGGCGAGATCGCCGACGGCTGGATCCCGACGCTGTTCTCGCCCGAGCACGTCTCCGAGCTGCGCCCGCTGCTCGAAGAAGGCGCCGCGCGCTCCGGCAAATCGCTCGACGGCTTCGACATCGCGCCGACCGTCAGCCTCTGCATCGGCGACGACCTCGAGAGCGCGCGCAACACGATGCGCGCGTTCGTCGCCCTCTACGTCGGCGGCATGGGCTCGCGCAAGCAGAACTTCTACAACCAGCTCGTCCAGCGATACGGCTACGAGGCCGAGGCCAAGACGATCCAGGACCTCTACCTCGAAGGCAAGCGCGACGAGGCGATGGCCGCGATCCCCGACTCGCTGATCGACTCCGTCTCGCTCTGCGGACCCGCCGACGCCGTCCGCGAGCGCCTCGCCGTCTACCGCGACGCCGGCGTCGGCACGCTTGGCGTCACGCCGACCGCCTTCACCGCCGACGAGCGCCTGCAGCAGCTGCGCCTGCTCGCCGAGCTCGCCGCCTGAGGCGCGAGCAGCGTGAGCGAACGCGCACGCCTGCGCGTGCTGCTCGGCGCCTTCGGCGACCCCGGGCACGCCTTCCCGATGATCGCGCTCGGCCGCGCGCTCGTCGCGCGCGGGCACGACGTCACGCTGCAGACCTGGACGCGCTGGCGCGAGCACGTCGAGGCCGAGCGCATCGCGTTCGCGCCCGCGCCCGAGTACACCGTCTTCCCGCGAGGACCCGAGCCGCTCGCCTTCTACGACGCCGTCGTCCGCGCCGCGCGCGACACGCTCCCGCTCGTCCGCGAGCTGCGCCCCGACGTCGCCGTCGCCGACATCCTCACGCTCGCCCCCGCGCTCGCCGCCGAGGTCGAGCGCGTGCCCGTCGCCACGCTCGTCCCCCACGTCCACCCGCACGGCGAGCGCCACTTCCCGATCTACTCGCTCGGCGCGCGCATGCCGCGCAGCGCGCTCGGACGCGCGCTCTGGCGCGGCGCGCAGCGCCCCGTCGACCGCGGGCTCGAGCTCGGCCGCACAGAGCTCAACGCCACGCGCACGCAGCTCGGCCTCGCGCCGCTCGCCCACGTCCACGGCGGCATCAGCCGCCAGCTCGCGCTCGTCGCCAGCTTCCCCCAGCTCGAGTACCCGCGCACCTGGCCCGCTCACGTCCACGTCGTCGGCCCGCTCATGTACGAGCCGCCCAGCGCCGACGTCGAGCTGCCGCCCGGCGAGCAGCCGCTCGTCCTCGTCGCGCCGTCCACCGCCCAGGACGCCGAGCACCGGCTGCTGCACGCCGCGCTGCGCGGCCTCGCCGACGCGCCCGTCCGCGTCCTCGCCACTTGGAACCGGCGGCTGCCCTCGCGTCCGCTGCCCGTCCCCGACAACGCCCGCGTCGTCGACTGGATCTCCTACTCGCGCACGATGCCCCGCGCCGACGTCGTCGTCTGCCACGCCGGCCACGGCACGCTCGTCCGCGCCCTCGCTAGCGGCTGCGCCGTCGTCGCCTGCCCCGCCACCGGCGACATGAGCGAGAACGCCGCCCGCCTCGACTGGGCCCGCGCCGGCGTCCGCGTCCCGCGGCGCTTCGCCACGCCGCACGTCCTGCGGCTCGCCGTCGAGCGCGCGCTGTCCGATCCCTCGATCGCAGCTCGCGCCCGCGAGCTCGCCGATTGGGCGTCGACGCACGACTCCGGCGCCTGCGCCGCGCAGCACGTCGAGCGGCTCGCCGCCCGCAGCGCCGTCACCTGACCGGCCCGCGGTGACCTACCGAGACCGAGATCCGCTGCTACATCCGCGACCCCGACGGCTACCTCATCGAGGTCCGGCAGACGACGCTCGACAGCGGGTGGCGTCCGCCGGCCTGAGCGCAGCCGAGACGCTGGCGTCGCCGAACTTCATCGGCTGCGGATACAGCTCCGGGGGTGGGACTCGAACCCACAACCTCTCCGTTAACAGCGGAGCGCTGCTGCCAGTTGAGCTACCCCGGATCGGGCTACCAAGGAACAGCAAACGGTGCACGCAGAACTCTAAAGACTTGGATGCATGCCCGTCTCCACCTCGACGTGGCAATTGCTGCAAAGCAACATGCACTTCGCCGCCTCCTCCCGAGCTCTGGACAGCGACCGCGCGACTCCGCGTTCACTCAGCGAGAAACGCTTGTCGGCCGGAGCCACGTGGTGGAACTCCAGCGCGGCGATACAACGGTCATATCCGCAGATCCGGCAGGCGCCTCCGGCTTCCTCGACGAGCACCTGCTTGACCCGACGACGCCGCTTCGCCACCGCGTCGGAGCGACACTTCAAGCAGCGGTATCCGCCTTCGCGCCGAAGCTGAAACACCGTCTCGCCGTGATGCGAACAGAAACGCTCCAAGCGCTTCGCTCGCGTCGCCCCCTCTTGCCGAACCGCCGACCTAGTCGTCTTGAGGCCGTATTCCCGGAGCCAGTGGCGAACCGTCCCCTTGCTGCGATCCACCGCGCTTGCGATCTCCGAGATCGACATGCCTCGCTCGATCAACGCTTCCAAGTGCGCGCGTTCGAGACCTCCCCTCGCTGCGTGCCGTTCGGTGTTGTTCGCGGCGAGACCGTGCTGCGCCACCCAGTAAGCCACCGTCGATTCGTGCCGCCCGACCCGCCGCCCGATCTCCGCGAGCGACAACCCCACGTCCAACATCTGCTTCAGCGCCGTGCGATCCATGCACCGCATTGTCTACAACGTGTCGGACGGAAAAGCGAACACCTGTTCGCCGCCGGCGTACGCCACCAGGCGCCTACCCCTCGCGCTCTCCCGTCTCCTCCAACACCTTCGCGTACGCTCTGTCGAAGTCGCGTTTGACCGTCGCCTTGCGCCGCGCGAGCTCGCTCACCTCGCCGCCGTCGCGTCCGCGCGCCTGCGCGATCTCGCGTTCGATCCGCGCCAGCTCGAGCTGCAGGCGCTGCGTCTCGAGCATCGCCGGGTTCGCGTCGCCGCGCCCCGCTTCGACGACGAGCTCCGCCAGCAGCGCCTTCAGCTGCGCGTCGTCCTCGAGCCCGTCCCCCGCCATCGGCTCGCTCAGGTCCGCCTTGCGCAGCCACCGCGCCGCGCGCCGCAGCAGCTCGCTCGAGAAGTCGCGATCGACGTCGACCGCCGCCAGCAGCGTCTCGCCCTCCGCCGGCGCCGCGATGCACAGCGCCAGAAACGCGCGCTCGGAGTCCTCGCGCCCCGTCATCGCCGTCGCGCCCGCCCGCCCTCCGTTAGCAGCCCGCTCAACCCGCCGCCCGCCCGGCCCGCCCTCCGAAACACGACCCTCGCCACGCGCCTGACGAGCTGGCGCCGCGCTCGCGACCTGCCGCTCGAACACGCTCTCAGGCACCGCCAGGCGGCTCGACGCGATCCGCGCGAGCTCCATCCGCATCGCGCCCGGAGCGAGCTGCGCGAACACCGGGCGCAGCTCCTCGATCATCCGATCGCGCCCCTCCGGCGTCGTGTCGTCGCCGCTCTCGAGCACGCGCTCGACGCGAAAGCGCACGAACGGCGTCGAGCGCTCGACCGCCGCCGCGATCGCCTGCGCGCCCTCGCGCTGGATCAAGTCCGCCGGGTCCGCGCCCGCCGGCAGCGGCACGACGCGCAGCTCGAGCTTGCGCTTCGCCGCGAGGCCCGACGCGCGCAGCATCGCCTCCTGCCCCGCGCTGTCCGCGTCCAGCGCCAGCAGCACCGTCTGCGCCATCCGCGCCAGCTCGCCGACCTGCTCGTCCGTCAGCGCCGTCCCCATCAGCCCGACCGCGTTGCGCATCCCCGCCTGGTGCAGCGCGATCACGTCCGTATAGCCCTCGCACAGGATCACCTTCCCCGCGCGCGTCGCGTGCTGGCGCGCGAGGTCCGCCCCGTACAGGTGGCGACCCTTGTGGTACAGCTCGTTGTCCGACGTGTTCAAGTACTTCGGCCCGCGCCCGTCGCCCATCGCGCGCGCGCCGAACCCCAGCACGCGCCCGCGCGTGTCGCTCAGCGGGAACATGATCCGCGCGCGAAAGCGGTCGTACAGCTGGCCCGTCTGCTTCGAGCGCTGCGCGAGCCCCGCGTCGTACACCTCGCGGTTCGAGTACTTCCCCGCGCGCGACGCCGCCAGCACGCGGTCCCAAGCGCTCGGCGCGTACCCCACTTTGAACTCCCTCAGCAGCTCCTCGCTCAGCCCGCGCCCGAGCAGGTACTCGCGCGCCTTCGCCGCCTCGCTCGACTCCCACAGGTAGCGCTCGTAGTACGCCGTCGTCCGCTTCAGCAGCTCCAGCAGGCGCTCGCGCCGCTTGCGCTTCTCCGCCTCGCGCGGGTCCTCCTGCTCGCGCTGCAGCTCCACGCCGTAGCGCTCCGCCAGCAGCTCGAGCGCGCCCTTGAAGTCGACGCCCTCCGTCTCCTGCACAAATGTAAATACGTCGCCCGATGCCTGGCAGCCGAAGCAGTGGTAGACCTTCTGCGCCGGATCGATCCCGAACGACGGCGTGCGCTCGTCGTGAAACGGGCACAGCCCCTCCATCCGCGACGGCCCCGCGCGGCGCAGCTCCGTCCGCGCCCCCACCAGCTCCGCGAAGTCGACCGCGTCGCGCACGCGATCCCTCGACTCGTTCGTGTACAGCGCCACCGCCGCAACCTAGCGCGCGAACGCCTGCGGCACCTCGAGCTGCGTGAAGCGCGCGATGCAGTACCGATCCGTCATCCCCGCCACGTAGTCCGTCACCCGCTGCGCCAGCTCCCGCCCGTCCGCGAGCGGCGCCGCCCCGCCCGGAAGCTCCCGCGGATGCTCGACGTAGTGCTCGAACAGCCGCCGCACGACGCGCGCGATCCGCCGGCGCTCCGCGCGCACCGCCGGCCCGAGGTACACGCGCTCGAACATGAACTCGCGCAGCGCCGCCATCGCCGGCCCCGCCTCAGGCCCCTGCACGATCTCCCCCGCCCGCTCCGACTGCTCGACCATGTCGTGCACCAGCGCGTCGATCCGCGCCGAGCCGCTCGTCCCGAGCGCCGCGATCGGCTCCGCCGGCAGCTCCTCCTCGCGCAGCAGCCCCGCGCGCACCGCGTCGTCGATGTCGTGGTTGATGTACGCCACGCGATCGATCACGCGCACGATCCGGCCCTCGAGCGTCCGCGGCTGCTCCGCCCTGCTCGAATGCCGCGCGATCCCGTCGCGCACCTGCTCCGTCAGGTTCAGCCCCGCGCCCTCGCGCTCGAGATGGTCGACCACGCGCAGCGAGTGCTCGTAGTGGCGGAAGTCCAGCCCGAAGCGCTCTTTCAAGCACTCGTCGAGCACCTCCTCGCCGATGTGCCCGAACGGCGCGTGCCCGAGGTCGTGCCCCAACCCGATCGCCTCGACCAGGTCCTCGTTCAAGCGCAGCGCCCGCGCCACCGTCCGCGAGATCGTCGTCACCTCCAGCGTGTGCGTCAGCCGCGTGCGGTAGTGGTCTCCCTGCGGCGCTACGAACACCTGCGTCTTGTGCGTCAGCCGCCGAAACGCCTTGCAATGCACGATCCTGTCGCGATCGCGCTGAAACGGCGTGCGCAGCGAGCAGTCCTCCTCCGCGCGCTCGCGCGTCGCCGGGTACGAGCGCGCCGCCAGCCGCGACAGCAGCCGCTCCTCCTGCTCGGCCACGCGCTCCGCGTAAGCGTGAGCGCTCAGCGCTCGTGGTTCCAGTCGTTGCGGCCCGTCATCACGTTGACCCAGTGATGCCATTTCCAGTGCGGCAGGTCGGGATCCTCGTCGTACACCGGCGCCTTGTGCTCCGGCGCCGGCAGGCTCCGCGCGGCCGCCGCGTCGATCCGCAGGTCGACCCCGTGTTCGTGGATCGACGCGATCGAGCTCGCCTCGACGAAGCGGACGCCGTGCGACGGCGTCGTGATCAGCAGCCCATGGAAGATGTCCTCCTCCGGCGCGCCCAGCACGCTCCCGACCGTCCCGACCTGCTCGCCGCCCGACGCGAGCACCGGAACCCCCGCGTCGAGCAGTTGATACGCGATCGGCAAACCCTCGTCCACGACGATCACGATACAGACGGCTTACGCGACGCGAACCGACGCCGGCATCAGCCTCAGGTTCGCGTGGTGCTCGAGCGTCGCGCCGATCGCCCGCTCGACCTGCGCCAGCACCCCCTCCGGCGCGTCGCGCACCTCGTGCAGCGGCGCGCCGAACGCGTCCGCCATGAACCCGTAAGCCCGCTCGTCCAGCGCGAACGACCCCGCCTCGCACGCGCCGCACACGACGCCTCCCGCCGCCCCCGAGAAGCCCACCAGGTGCTCGCGCTCGCCGCACGACGCGCACGCGCCGAGCTGCGGCGCGAGGCCCGCCGCCAGCAGCAGCTTCAGGCGAAACGCCAGCGCGCCCGCGCGCGCCGCCGCCAGCGCCGCTCGCTGCCCCGCCTGCTCGTCGAGCAGCGCCAGCTCGCGGCACAGCAGGTTGAACACGCCCGGATGCGGCTCCGACGTCTCGAACAGCCGCCCGACCGCGTCGCACGCCCGCGCCGCCGCGTCGAGCGCCCGCGCGTCTTCGCGCAGCCGCGCGTATGCGTCGACCGTCTGCGCGCCCGTCACCGTCAGCAGCTCGCCGCGCCCTTCGTGCAGCTCGATCTTCAGCCGAAAGAACGGCTCCAAGCGCCCCCCGAAGCGGCTGCGCGAGCGGCGCACGCCCTTCGCGATCGCCCCCACGCGCCCGCGCGCCGGCGTGTAGACGTGCAAGATCCGATCCGCCTCGCCGTAGCGCATCGAGCGAAGCACGACCGCCTCCGTCTTGACAGACCTGCCCATCGTATGTCCGAGTCTACGGCCCGCCCCGGCGGTCCGAGAACCCGCGAGTCGGCAGCTATCCTTTATGAAGTAATGAGCAAAGTCACCGTATACACAACCGATCCCTGCTCTTTCTGCACGCGCGTCAAGGCTCTGCTGAAGTCGCGCGACATCGAGTTCGCCGAGATCAACCTCGCCAAGGACCCCGCCGGGCGCGTCGAGCTCGCGCGCCGCACCGGCATGATGAGCTTCCCGCAGGTCATCGTCGGCGAGAAGCTGCTCGGCGGCTACGCCGAGGTGCAGCGCGCCGCCGACAACGGCGAGCTCGACGACCTCCTCGCCGCCTAGTAGACGGCCGCCACCGGCCTGCGCCGTTTCACGCGTGGCCTTGGCTGGCAGTGCTCACAGACATACGTCCCGCGGCCGCCGACGACGAGCTTGACGATCGTCGTGCCGCAGCGCACGCACGGCTCGCCCTCGCGCCGGTGCACGAGGAACTCGTTCTGAAACGCGCCGCGCACGCCGTCGACGTGGCGGAAGTCGTCGATCGACGCGCCCTTCGCGTCGATCCCCGCCTGCAGCGCCTCGCGCACCGCGTCGCGCAGCAGCGCGTACTGCGCGCGCCGCAGCCTGCCCGCCGCGCGCAGCGGGTGCACGTAAGCGCGAAACAGCGCCTCGTCGGCGTAGATGTTGCCGATGCCCGCGACGTGGCGCTGGTCGAGCAGGAACGGCTTGACCGGCCCGATCCGCCCCCGCGCGCGCTCGCGCAGGTATTCGCCCGTGAACCCCTCCTCGAACGGCTCGACGCCGAGCCGCTCCGCGAAGAAGCGCGCGAGCGCCTCGTCGCCGAGCAGCAGCTCGCCCGTGCCGAAGCGCCGCGGATCGACGACGACGAGCCGCCGCTTCGCGCCGAAGTCCAGGCGCGCGCTGACGTGCGCCGGCTCAGGCCGCGGTTCGAGCAGCACCGCGCCCGTCATCCGCAGGTGCTGCACGAGGTGCACCTCGCCCGACAGGTTCCACAGCAGGTACTTGCCGCGCCGCTCGAGCGAGCGCACGCGCCGGCCCTGCAGCGCCGCTGCCAGCTCCGCCGGCGCGAGCGGCCGCGACCAGCGCGCATCGACGACCTCGACCGCGCGCAGCGTGCGGCCCTCGACGATCGGCGCGAGCTGACCTCTGATCGTCTCGACCTCGGGCAGCTCCGGCACGCGCCCCACCTTACGAGGCGCCGCGCAGAATGCGCAGGCGGCGTGCGCCGCCCGGCCGCGCTCAGCCGACGAACGGCTCGCCCGGCAGCTCCGCGCTGTCGCGCCCCGTCAGCCAGCGCAGCACGCTCGCGCCGACGTCCGCGAGCGGCCCGTCGTGGCGCGTGCCCGCGTAGCGCCCGCCGGCCGCGCGCGAGCGCGCCATCGCGCCGGTCAGCGCGAGCAGCGGCGCGTGCTCGCGCGTGTGGTCGCTGCCGGCGTGCGCCGGGTCGACGCCGTGGTCGGCCGTCACGATCAGCACGTCGTCCTCGCGCAGCGACGCGATCCAGCGCTCGACGTGCGCGTCGATCTCGGCGAGCGCCGCCGCGAAGCCGGCGACGTCCTTGCGGTGGCCGTAGACCTGGTCGGTCTCGATCAGGTTGACGAACACGAGCCCGCCGTCGAGCGTCGCGAACAGCCGCTCGACGCTCGCGAGCGCGACCGCGTTCGTCGCGCCCGCGTGCTTCTCGCCGACGCCGACGCCCGCGAACAGGTCGTCGATCTTGCCGACGCCGTGCACCGCGACGCCCGCGTCGGCGAGCTCCTCCAGGTACGTCCGCCCCGGCGGCGCGAGCGCGAAGTCGCGCCGCCCGTCGGTGCGCTCGAACGCGCCCTCGCGCCCGCCGAACGGCCGCGCGATCACGCGCCCGACCGCGTGCTCGCCGCTCATCGCCGCGCGCGCCGCCGCGCACGCGCGGTACAGCTCCGCCGGCGGCACGCGCTCGACGTGCGCCGCCAGCTGCAGCACCGAGTCCTGCGACGTGTAGACGATCAGCGCGCCCGTGCGCAGCGCCTCGGCGCCGAAGTCCTCGATCGCCGCGATGCCGTTGTACGGGCGGTTGCAGATCAGCTCGCGCCCCGTCGCCTCGCGCAGGCGCGCGAGCACGTCCGGCGGGAAGCCGTCGGCGTACGTCGGCAGCGGCCGCTCGAGCACCGCGCCCATCAGCTCCCAGTGGCCCGTCGCCGAGTCCTTGCCCGGCCCGAGCGGGTGCAGGCGCCCGTAGATCGCCGGCTCCGCCGCCGGCTCGACGCCGCGCAGCGGCACGATCGAGCCGAGGCCGAGCCGCTGCAGCGCCGGCAGGCGCAGCCCGCCGAGCGCCTGCGCGACGTGCGCGAGCGTGTTCGTCCCCGCGTCGCCGTAGCTCTCGGCGTCCGGCAGCGCGCCGACGCCGCACGCGTCGATCACGACGACGAACGCGCGCGACGCCGCGACTGCTTGGCGCGCCGAGGCCATCGCTCAGCGCGCTGACGCGCGCGGGTGCGCGCTGAAGTAAGCGTCCTTCAGGCGCTCGGCCGACAGGTGCGTGTAGACCTGCGTCGTCGCGAGGTCGGCGTGCCCGAGCATCTCCTGCAGCGAGCGCAGGTCGCAGCCGCCCGCGAGCAGGTGCGTCGCGAACGAGTGGCGCAGCGTGTGCGGGCTCATCCGCTCCTGCAAGCCCGCGCCGCGCGCGTGCCCCTGCACGATCTTGTACAGCCCCTGGCGCGTCAGCCCGCCGCCGCGGCGGTTGACGAACAGCTTCGTCTCCGCGCGCGCCGACGCCGTGCCGCCGAGCAGCGCCGGACGCCCGCGCGAGCGGTACGCCGCGAGCGCCGCGAGCGCCGCGCGGCCGATCGGCACGAGCCGTTCCTTCGAGCCCTTGCCGCGCGCGCGCAGCATCCCCTCCTCGATGTCGACGTCGCGCAGCTCGAGGCCTGTCACCTCCGATACGCGCAGCCCGCACGCGTACATCAGCTCGAGCAGCGCGCGGTCGCGCAGCGCGAGCGGCTCCGTCCCGCTCGGCTCGCGCAACAGACGCGCGACCTCCTGGCGCGTCAGCACGCGCGGCAGTCGCTGCGACTTGCGCGGCCCGTGCAGGTCGGCGCTCGGGTCGTGCTCGATCGCGCCCTCGCGGCGCAGGTGCCGGTAGAACGAGCGCAGGCATGCGACCTTGCGCCCGAGCGTCGACGCCGCCGCCGGCCGGCGCACGCCGGCCGTCCCCGCCGCGCCCGCCCGCGAGCGCGTCGCGCCGCGCGCTTCGGTGCCGGCGAGCTCGGTGAGGAACGCCGCGAGGTCGTCGTGCGACGCGCTCTTCACCCGCACGCCGCGCTGCCCGAGGAAGCGCCCGAACTGCAGCAGGTCCGAGCGGTACGCCTCGAGCGTGTTGCGCGAGAGCCCGCGCTCGAGCTCGAGGTACGCGAGGAAGTCGAGCACCATCGGCTCGATCTCGCCACGCGGCGCCTTGACGATCTCGGCCGTGCTCACCGCTACATCTTCGCGCCGCCGCCGCCGCCCCCTTGGCGGTGCAACCAGCCGTTCAGCTGTCGCGTGGCGCCGGCGCCGCTCCCGCGAGCCGCCGTGCGAGCCACTGCAGCCCGATCAGCGTCTTCGCGTCGCGGCACTCGGCGATCGCCTCCTCGAGGCGATCGAGCGGCCAGCGAACGATCTCGATCCGCTCGTTCTCCTCGCTCTCGGCGTGCGCCTCGTACAGGCCGGTCGCCTCGAACACGTGCACGCGCTCGTCGGTGAAGCCCGCGCCCGTGTAGTACGTGACGATCGGCCGCCACACGCGCGCGCCGCGCCCGATCTCCTCGGCCAGCTCGCGCTGCGCCGCAGCCAGCGGCTGCTCGCCGGCGACGTCCAGGCGCCCGGCCGGGATCTCGAGCAGCGCCGCCTCGTCGACCGCCTCGCGCGGTTGGCGGACGAGCCACACGTCGCGCTCGTCGTACGCGACGATCGCGACCGCGCCCTCGTGGCGGACGATCTCGCGCGAGACCTCCTCGCCGTCGGCGTGGCGAAAGCGCTCGACGCGCACTTCGACGATGCGCCCGCTGTAGACCGTCTCGCCGCCGACGTGCTCGAACGCCGAGCTCATGCTGCCTCGCCGGCGACCGAAAGCTCGGCGGCGAGCTCGGCGAGCACGCCGCCGCCGGCGAGCGCCGCGCCGAAGAACATCGGGTCCTGCGCGAGCGTGCGCCCCATCGTCCGCGCCGGCAGCGCGCTCGCGGTATAGCCGAGCAGGTCGACGCCCGCGCGACGCCAGTCGTGGCGCGTGATCCGCACCGGGCGCTCGACGTCGAGCGCGACCGACGGGCGCGCGCCGCTGTGCCCGGCGAACGCCTCGCCGAGGCGCGCGCGCAGGTCGGCGCCGACCGGCGAGCGCATGCCGGCCGGCAGCGCGACCGTGACCGGCTCGAGCAACAGGTCGAGCACCGTCAGCGTGTGGTGCGAGATGCCGCGGTGGCGCTCGCGCTCGTCGCCCGAGGACATCCGCGCGACGAGCAGCGTCGCCGCCTCGAGCGCGAGCGCCGCGTGCGCCGAGTCGAGCGCCGCCATGCCGCCGTGCCCGAGCGGCGAGCTCGAGCCGACGATGCCCGGCCCCGGGCCGCAGACGGCCGCATCCCAGCCGAGCGCGTGCACGCCGTGGTGCAGCGCGCCGGCCGTCGTGATCGCCTCGCCCTCGCCGCCGAACGACGCGCCGGCCGTCAGGAACCCGGCGAGCAGCCCGCGCTCGCGCAGCTCGCGCACCGTCCGCGAGTGGCCGCCCGGCAGCGCGCCGCCGGCCGTCTGCACGAAGCCGAGCCGCGCCTGCGGCGCCGCCTGCGCGAACGCCCACGCGAGGGGCGCTAGCTGGCCGTGCAGCGCGAGCACGGCGACCGGCCCTCCGAGCGGCAGCTCCAGGCGCTCGTCCTCGATCGGGCGCACCGTGTGCTGCAGGCTCGTGTAGTTCAGCTTCATCACGTTCGCCTCGGGGTCGAGCGGCGCCGACAGGCCGCGCGTCAGGTTGACGTGCACGACGTCGAAGCCGCCCGAGCCGAGCCCGAGGTCGTTCGCCTCGACGTTGACGACAAGCTCGTCGCCCCGCTCGGCCGCGCCGAGCAGCGCGACGTCGGCGATCGCGTCGCGGCGCACGCCCGGCTCGCCCGTCCGCTCGATCACGAGCGCCTGCTCCGGGCCCGGCGCCGAGTCGACCTCGAGCACGATCGCGCGGCGCAGCTTCAGCATCGCGACGAACCTAGCGCGCGGCGTCGACCGGCGAGCCGGCAACCGCCGCCGCGGACGCGTCGAGCAGCGCGAGCGCGACGTCGAACATGCGCTCGAGCTCGCGCGCGCCGACGCGCTCGCCCGGCTCGTGGTTGCGCTCGGTGCCGTTCGCGAGGTTGACCGTCTCGAACCCCTGCGCGATCAGCGCGTTCGCGTCCGACGCGCCGCCGCTCGAGATGCGAGTCGGCGCGTAGCCGCACGCGCTCAGCGCCTGCTCGGCGACGCGCACCGCCGGGCGCGTCGCCGGCAGGTGAAAGCCCGAGAACGTCCGCTCGACGCCGATGTCGACGTCGCACTCGCACTCCGGCAGGTTCGCCGCCTCGTGCATCCGCTCGACGACCTCCGCGACGACCGCCTCCGCGCGCTCGGCCTGCATGCCGCGCACCTCGGCGCGCACCGTGCAGCGCTCGGGCACGACGTTGATCGCCGTGCCGCCCTCGATCGTGCCGACGTTGACCGTCGTCTCCTCGTCGAGGCGTCCGACGCGCATCGCCGAGATCGCGCGCGCCGCGGCGAGGATCGCGCTGCGGCCCTGCTCCGGCCTGATCCCCGCGTGCGCCGCCGCGCCGCGGAACTCGGCCTCGATCCGAAAGTGCGTCGGCGAGTCGAGCACGACCTCGCCGATCGCGCTCGCGTGGTCGAAGACGTAGCCGAACTCGCTTGTCAGCCGGCTCGCGTCGAACGCGCGCGCGCCGGCGAGCGCCGTCTCCTCGCAGACCGTGAACAGCAGCTCGACGTCGATCGGCGCGCCGTGGCGGTCGACGTGGCGCGCGAGCGCGAGGATCACGGCGATCGCCGCCTTGTTGTCGGCGCCGAGGATCCCCTCGTTCGCGTTCTCCCAGAAGTCGTCGACGAGCACCGGCTCGATCGGCGCGAGCGGCGGCACCGTGTCGAGGTGCGCGCACAGCAGCACGCTGCGCGCGCTCGGCTCGCCGCCGGTGACCCGCGCGAGCAGGTTGCCGCACTCCGAGCCCGCGCGCGGCCCCGCGTCGTCCTCGGACACGCTTACGTCGAGCGCGCGCAGCTCGGCGATCACGCGCTCCGCGCACGCGCGCTCGCGCCCCGACGGGCTCTCGATCCGGCACAGCTCGGCGAACGTCCCGTGCAGGTAGCGCAGCTCCTCCGCCCCGACGCGCCCTGAGACGGCGTCGAGCGTCACAGCACGTCGCTGCGACCCAGCCCGACCGACTGGGTGTCACCCGGCTGCGAGTCCTCCGCGCTCTCCTGCGCGCCGCCGCCCGTGCCGTCGGCGCGCTCGAGCGCGGCGGCGATGAACTCGCGGAACAGCGGCGCCGGGCGCTCCGGGCGCGACTTGAACTCGGGGTGGAACTGCGAGGCGACGAAGAACGGGTGCTCGTCGATCTCGACGACCTCGACCAGGCGCTCGTCCGGCGAGGTGCCCGACGCGCGCAGGCCGGCCGCCTCCAGGCGCTTGCGCAGCAGGTTGTTGACCTCGTAGCGGTGGCGGTGGCGCTCGTAGACGACGGCCTCGCCGTAGATCTCGCGCGCGTGCGTGCCGTCGTGCAGCTTGATCGGGTCGGCGCCGAGGCGCATCGTGCCGCCGAGGTTCGCGACCTCCTTCTGCTCCGGCAGCAGGTCGATCACCGGGTACGGCGTCTCGACGTCCATCTCCGTCGAGTTCGCGCCCTCCATGCCGGCGACGTGGCGCGCGAACTCGGCGACCGCGACGTGCATCCCGAGGCAGATGCCGAGGTACGGGATCCGCTGCTCGCGCGCGACGCGCGCGGCGGCGATCTTGCCCTCGATCCCGCGCCCGCCGAAGCCGCCGGGGATCAGGATGCCGTCGGCCCGCGCGAGGCGCTCGCGCAGCTCCTCGCCGTCGGCGCGCTCGAGGCGCTCGGAGTCGATCCAGTCGATCTCGACCGTGCTGTCCTTCGCGGACGCGGCGTGGCGCAGCGCCTCGGAGACCGACAGGTAGGCGTCCTCGAGCTGCACGTACTTGCCGACGAGCGCGATCTTGACCGTCTTGCCGATCGGAGATCGGCCAGCACGCTCGGTGCGCTCGATCGACTCTTCCCAGCTCGTCAGGTCCGGCGCCGGCGCCTCGATCGCGAACTGCTCGAGGATGAAGTCGTCGACGCCCTGCTCGCGGAACGTCAGCGGCACCTTGTAGATGTCGTCGACGTCGCGCGCCGAGACGATCGCCTCCATCGGCAGGCTCGCGAACAGCGCGATCTTCTTGCGGATCTCCGGCGAGAGCGAGCCCTCCGAGCGCAGCATCAGCATGTCCGGCGCGATCCCGATGCGGCGCAGCTCGTTGACCGAGTGCTGCGTCGGCTTCGTCTTCAGCTCGCCCGCATGGCCGATGTACGGCACGAGCGTCAGGTGGATGAACAGGCAGCGGCGGCGCCCGACGTCGACCGGGAAC
This sequence comes from uncultured Solirubrobacteraceae bacterium, assembly GCA_963802105.1. Lineage (GTDB taxonomy): Bacteria > Actinomycetota > Thermoleophilia > Solirubrobacterales > Solirubrobacteraceae > Palsa-744. The sequence continues at coordinate 50,262 of CAWDHJ010000002.1, forward strand.
TGGCGGATCGCCTCGAGGAACGGCAGCGACTCGATGTCGCCGACCGTCCCGCCGATCTCGGTGATCACGAAGTCGACGTCGCTCGACTCGGCGATCAGCGCGATCCGCTGCTTGATCTCGTCGGTGATGTGCGGGACGACCTGCACGGTCCCCCCGAGGTAGTCGCCGCGGCGCTCGCGGCGGATCACCGTGTCGTAGATGCCGCCGGCCGTCACGTTCGACGCGCGGCTCGTGTTCGCGTCGGTGAAGCGCTCGTAGTGGCCGAGGTCGAGGTCGGCCTCGGCGCCGTCCTCGGTCACGAACACCTCGCCGTGCTGGTAGGGCGACATCGTGCCGGGGTCGACGTTGATGTACGGGTCGAACTTCTGCAGTCCGACGGTCAGCCCGCGCGCGACGAGCAGCCGCCCGAGCGACGCCGCGGCGATCCCCTTGCCGAGCGAGGAGACGACGCCGCCGGTCACGAAGATGAAGCGCGTGTCGCTTGGGACCTGGGCGTGTCGGTCGGAGTATTGCGAGGTCATGCGGGCCTGCCAACGGAGTCTAGATGGCGCAGTCCCGGAGTCCGTTCGACAAACTCGGAAATTGAGCGAAGCTCGCCGTAGATCGTCAGCGCGAGGAGCAGCACGAGCGCGACGAGCTGCCCGGCTCCCGAGAGCGCGAGCACGAGCCACAGGCCCGCGAGCGCGCCGAGCAGGTTCGCGCCGGTGTCGCCGAGCATCGCGCGCTCGCGCAGGTCGTAGATGCCGGCGAGCAGCGCCGGTGCGGCGAACAGGCCGAGCGACCACAGCGGGCGCGCTTCGCCGGAGCCGAGGCCGACGCCGAGGCCGAGCAGCGCGAACGCCTTGACCGCGCGCCCGGGGCGCAGGTCGAGCAGGTTGAACGCGTTCGTCGCGAGCACGAGCACGGCCGCCGCGAGCAGCCAGCGCGCGTTCGAGAGCCCGAGCATGCTCGTCGCGAGCAGCGCGAGCCCGAGCGAGCCGACGGCCTTGAGCACGCCGGTCGAGAGCTCGCCGCGCAGCAGCGCCCCGCCGTGCCCGCGCCAGCCGCGCGCGGAGGAGCGTGCGCCGAGCGTGTCGTCGAGGAGCCCGAGCGCGATCACGCCGAGCGCGTAGAGCGCGATCGGCGCGAGCTCGGGGTGGAAGACGTCGGTCGAGGCGAGCACGCGCAGCAGCGTCAGCGGGATCAGCGCGAGCAGCGCGGCGGCGAGGACGAGCACGCCGAACGGGAACGGCAGCGCGCGGCCGCGGTAGTTCTCGCGCGTGTGCCCGCCGGCGAGCAGCATGCGCAGCAGCGCCGGCGCGAGGATCGCGGCGCTCGCGAGCGCGAGGACGAACGGCAGGGCGTGCATCGCTCGAAATTACCGGCGAACGCGGATGGGACGCTACGGCTGCGTCGAGGCGCCGACGACGTTCGGCAGCAGCGAGTCGGCGGTCGCCTTCGTGCCGTACGAGCCGTGCGAGCCGGTCAGCGCGTAGATCAGCGCGGCCTGCCCGGCGGTCGCGTCGAGGTCGTCGACGCTCGCGAGGTCGTTGCCCTGGAACCACGGGATCTGCGAGCGTTCGGCGTTGCTCAGCTCGGCGCCGACGACCTGCACGCCGGTCGCGGCGAGGCCGGCGAGCAGGCCCGTTTCGAACTGGGCCGCGGTCTTCAGCTGCGCAGCGGTCATTTCGGTCGGCTGGTTGCGCACGATGACGAGCCCGTCGAGCTTGCCGAGCTGGCCGTCGAACGCCGTCAGCAGGCGCCCGCGCACGCGGCTGATCAGCTCGCGCGCGACCAGCTGGCCGCCGCTGACGAGCTGCTTGCCGACGATCTGCGCGAAGCTTTCGAGCAGCTTGCGCGCGGAGCTCGCGGGCGCTTCGCGCGCGAGCGCGGCGAAACGCGTGCCTTCGGCGGCGGCGGCGAGGCCGGCGAGGTCGAGCGGCTCGCGCACGGCGACGACGGTCGCGAGGTCGCCGCCGGCCTGCGTGACGGCGTCGCGGACGAGCGCGTTGACGCGGTTGGAGGAGCCGCCGAGGAAGACGAGGCCGACGCCGCGCCCGCCGAGCAGGTCGTGGACGGCGATCGGATAGAGGTCGTTCGCGAACGCTTCCTCGCTCGTCAGCTTCGACTGCGCCTGTTCGGCCTGCAGCTGCGCGCCTCTGACTTCGGAGCTGAGGTCGTGGACGATCCCGCTCTTGGCCGAGGAGACGAGGTTCGAGTCGCCGATCGCGACGCCGATGACGACGCCGACGGCGAGCGCGAGCAGGACCGCGGCGAGCGAGAGCGCGTGGTAGCGGTAGTCGAACACGTGCGGCCGGAGGAGCGGCGCTAGCCGCCGAGCAGCAGCTGCAGCTTCAGCCAGAGCAGTTCGACGACGTCGCGCAGCGCCGGCGTCATCCAGACGACGGCGATCAGCGCGACGAGCCCGGCGGCGATCACGACGAGCAGCGGCGTCAGGCCGGGACGTGGCTGGTAGAGGCGGCTGACGCCCTTCGCATCGACGAGGATCTCGCCGATTCGCAGGCGCGTGAGGAACGTCGAGGACATCCCTTCGCGGCTGCGGTCGAGGAACTCGACGAGGTTGAACTGCGATCCGACGGAGACGATCAGCCGCGCGCCCTTCTCGGCGGCGAGCAGCATCGCGACGTCCTGGCTCGTGCCGGGCGCGGGGACGAGCTTGAACGGAACGCCCATCTCCTCCAGGCGCGCGCGCCCGGGCGCGCGGCCGTCGGGGTAGCTGTGCACGACGAGCTCGGCGCCGCAGCGCAGCGCGGCCTCGCCGGCCGAGTCCATGTCGCCGACGATCATGTCGGGCTTCAGCCCGGCCTCGATCACCGCCTCGGCGCCGCCGTCGACGGCGACGATCAGCGGCCTGAGGTCGCGGATGAACGGCCGCAGCGCGCGCAGGTCGCGCTGGTGGCCGACGCCGCGCACGACGACGAGCGTCGAGCGGTCGCGGAAGTCGGTTTGGAAGCGCGGCAGCTCGATGCGCCCGGCGAGCAGCTCGCGCTCCTCGCGCATGTGCGCGATCGTGTTGTGCGCGAAGCGCTCGAGCGCGTCGCCGATCTCGCGCCGGCGCTCCTCGGTTTCGGCGCGCACGCGCTCGAGCCCGAGCACCTCGCCGCGCGCGAGCAGCTCGCCGCGGCGGCGCACCTCGCCGACGGTGCCGTCGGCCGGGCCTTCGGCGACGACGACGAGCGGGTCGCCGTCGTCGAGCTCGTCGAACGGCGAGTCGTCGGGCAGGTCGATCAGCAGGATGTTCGCCTCGACGAGCAGCTGCGGCCCGAGGTTCGGGTAGGTGCCGGACGACGAGCGGCGGCAGTTGAGCACGGCGCCGACGCCGGCCGCGATCAGCTCCTCGGCGGAGACGCGGTCTAGGTCCTCGTGGTCGATCAGCGCGATGTCGCCGCGCACGAGGTGTTTGACGAGCAGCTTCGTGCGCCGTCCGGGCCGCACCGGTCCGCTGACCGTGCGCGCGATCGTTCGACGCTCGGCCGAGACGATTCGCGGCGCGACGGGCAGCACTTCGCCGTCGACGGCGGCAGGCGTCGAAGGTCTCGGTCGTGTCGAGGCCATCGCACCGAGGGTAACGCGCGCGGGCGTCGCGCGCACCCGCCGGCGGCGCGCCGCCAGGCCTATGCCGCGCGGCGCAGGTCGCGCGCGTGACGGCGCGCGACGGCGTCCTCGGCGTCGGCGCCGAGCATGCGGACGAGCTCGGCGACGACGTCGCGCTCGTCGAGCTGCACGACGGTCGTGAGCGCGGGCTCGGCCGAGGTCTGCTTGACGATCGCGAAGTGGCGGTCGCCGAGCGAGGCGATCTGCGGCAGGTGCGTGATGCACAGCACCTGGCGCGTCCGGCCGAGCTCGCGCAGCCGCGCGCCGACGGCGCGCGCCGCGTGACCGCCGATGCCGGCGTCGACCTCGTCGAAGACGAGCGTCTCGCTCGGGGACGACGACGGCGCGGGCGTGGGCGCCGCCACGTCGCGCCGCGAGCGCGCGGCGCGCTTGCGCCCGTTGGCGCCGCTCGCGCGGCGCGCGGCGCCGGCGTCCGAGCAGGCGGCGATCAGCGCGAGCATGACGCGCGAGAGCTCGCCGCCGGAGGCGATCTCGCGCAGCGGGCCGGGCGGCACGCCGGGGTTCGGCGCGATCAGGAACTCGACGGCGTCGCCGCCCGACGGGCCGGCGTCGCGCTGCTGCAGCGCGACGCCGAACGTCGCGTCGGCCATCGCGAGCGCGCCGAGCTGCTCGCGCACGCCGCGCTCGAGCGCCGGCGCGGCGCGCTCGCGCGCGGCGCGCAGCGCGGCGACGTGCTCGTCGAGCAGCGCCTGCGCGCGCTCGAGCGCGGCGCTCTCCTCGGCGAGCGCGACCTCGGCGCCGGCGATCTCGGCATGCCGCGCGCGGGCGCGCTCGGCGTGCGCGAGCACGCCGGCGATGTCGCCGCCGTGCTTGCGCATCAGCCGCTCGAGCGCGGCGAGGCGCTGTTCGACGCCGTCGAGCGTCTGCTCGCGCCCGCCGGCGGCGGCCGACGCGGCGTCCTCGTTGTACGCGCGCAGCTCGCGCGCGAGGTCGTCGGCCTCGATGCCGAGCGCGCGCACGCGCTCGCCGAGCGCGTCGAGGCGCTCGTCGACGCCGGCGAGCGCGTCGATCTCGGCGCCGGCTCGCGCGAGCAGCGTGGCGACGCCGGGCGCGTCGGGCGCGTCGGGCGCGAGCGCCTCGGCGCCGCCGGCGGCGACGAGGCAGAGCGCGTCGAGCCGGCGCAGCCGCTCGCGCGCGGCGAGCAGCTGCTCGTGCTCCTCGGCGTCGGGCGCGGCGGCGTCGATCTCGGCGAGCTCGAACTCGAGCAGGTCGAGCTCGCGCTCGCGCGCGCCGGCGAGCTCGCGCAGCCGCTCGAGGCGCTCGTGCAGGCGCCGCGTCTCGGCATAGGCGTCGGCGCACGCGCGCAGCCGCAGCGCGTGCTCGGGGCCGCACGTCTCGTCGAGCAGCTGCAGCTGCTTGCCGGCGATCGTCAGCTTGCGATGCTCGTGCTGGCCGTAGAACGACATCAGCGAGGCGCCGAGGTCGCGCAGCTCGCCGACGGTCGCGGCGCGGCCGTTGAGGTACGCGCGCGTGCGCCCGTCGACGCCGACGCGCCGCGCGAGGACGATCTCCTCGGCGTCGGGCGCGATCCGCTCGACGAGCTCGTCGGGCAGCGCGGCGGGCAAGTCGAAGACGCCCTCGACGTACGCCTCCTGCGCGCCGGGGCGCACGATGCCGGTGCGCGCGCGCCCGCCGAGCAGCAGATCGAGCGCGTGCGCGAGCACGGTCTTGCCGGCGCCGGTCTCGCCGGTCAGCACGTTGAGGCCGGGCGAAAGGCGCAGCTGGGCCTGCTCGATCAGCAGGAGGTTCTCTACGCGCAGCTCCAACAGCATGCGCGCAGGTCTAGCAGTCGGCGCCGACAGATCACTCGGGGCTGTAGTGCCGGCGCGCGGCTGACGATAAGGGAACGTAACCTTCACGCGAACGCGCCGTCGTGCTCGCACGACGGGTACCCGCGCGCGCGTCCGACCTCCTCGAGAAACGGCATGGCTGCCAGCGATCAACACATCAGCTCAGAGCGCCCTGCGCCAGCCCCGGTCGCGTGCCTGTCGGAGGACGTGCTGCACAGGCGCGTGGCCGAGGAGATCAACCGCGCCGGGCGCTACGGGACGCCGCTGAGCTGCCTGCTGGTGACGATCGGCGACCTCGAGGAGGTCGCGCCGGAGCAGGTCGGAGAGCTCTACGAGCAGACGCTGCGCTACGTCGCGCGCGCGCTCGGCAGCCAGCTGCGCGACTTCGATCGGATCGGCATGCCGAGCGACGGCGAGCTGCTGCTGCTGCTGCCGGGCGCCGACGGGCCGCGCGGAGAGATCGTCGCGCGGCGCGCGCTGGCGCGGCTGCGCACGATCAAGGTCGAATCGGACGGCGAGCGCCGTCCGCTGAGCGTGTCGGTCGGCCTAGCGGCGTGGCGCGAGGGGCTCGACGCCGGCGAGCTGCTCGAGCTGGCGCGCGCGGCGGCGCGCCGCGGCCTCGACGAGAACGGCGGCGCGAGCGCGGGCACGGGTCTCGCGGGCTCCTCGCCGCCGGCGCTTGGACGCCCGGACGGACCTGCATAATCAGGGGGTGCTCTCCGGTTCAGAGCTCTGGCTGCTGCGCCTGATGGCCGATCGCGGCCTCGCGCTGCTCGACGCCGACACGCTGATCATCCTGATCGAGGAGCGCGGCGAGCTGCGCGTGGCGGGCGCGAGCGGAACGGTGACGGTGCGCCTGCGGATCGTGCCGGTCGAGGGCAGCGCGCTCGGCGACCTCTACCGCGCGGGACAGTCGGTCGCGGTCGACAAGCCGCGCGGGCAGGAAGCGGCGTGGCTGCACGAACTCGGCGTCGAGGTGCGCGCCGGGCTCATCGAGCCGCTGAGCATGGAAGGCCAGGGCGGCGGCCTCGTGATCGCGCTGCGCGAGAAGAGCGGCTTCAAAGGCCACGACAAGGACGCGCTGAAGGCGTTCGCGACGAGCGTCGCGCAGCGTCTCGCGGCCGAGCGCTCGGTCGAGATCGAACGGCTGCGCTACGGGATGGAGGCGCGCGAGCGCGAGCGCACGCGCTGGGCGCGCGAGATCCACGACGAGAGCATCCAGGGAATGGGCGCGCTGCGCCTGCGCCTGGCGAACGCGCGCGACATCGACGACGCGTCGGCGCTGCGCGAGGCGGTCGACGTCGTGCTCGACGGCCTCGGCAACGAGATCGACGGCCTGCGCCACCTGATCACCGAGCTTCGCCCGGCGGCGCTCGACGACCTCGGCCTGGCGGCGGCGCTCGAGGCGCTCGCGCGCCGCGCGCAAGCGATCGACGGGCTCGACGTCGAGGTCGAGATCGAGCTCGAGCAGGTCGAAGGCGGCCGCCTGGACGCGGAGCTCGAGAGCACGGTCTACCGGATCGTGCAGGAGGCGCTGACGAACGTCGGCCGCCACGCGGAGGCGACGCGCGCGGTCGTGCGCGTCGTCGAGCAGGGCGGCAAGGTCGTCGCGTCGGTGACCGACGACGGCAAGGGCATGCCGGGCGCCGAGCGGCTTGGGCCGCGTGGCGACGGCCTCGAGGGCGGCTTCGGGATGGGCGGCATGCGCGAGCGCGCGGAGCTCGTCGGCGGCGAGCTCGACTGGCGCCCGGCGCCGGAGCGCGGCACGACGGTCAGCCTGACGGTGCCGCTCGCCGGACGCCCCTCGCCAGAGGCGCTGCGCGCGGCCGAAGCGCCGCTCGACGCGGCGGCGCGCTAGCCGGTCGCGGTCGAGGACGCGTCCTGTCGCCGAGCGACGAAGCGCTGCTCGACAACCCGGCGTACGCGTCGCTGGGCGGCGCGCACGCGGGCCTCGCGCAGGTGCGTGGGCGGGCGCGGCGCTATCCGCCGGACGTCGCTCCGTTCCTCGCTTTGCCATTGCGGCCGTCGGCGGAGGACTGGCGGGACGCGGCGGCTCTCGTCGCACCGGGGACGTTCGTCGCCGGCCGCTACGGCGGCGCCGAGCTGCCGGACGGTTGGCGGGAGGTCCAGTCGTTCGACGTCGTGCAGATGATCGGCGAGCGCGTCGCGGACGCGGAGTGCGCGGAGGCGATCGGCCTCGGCGACGCCGACGTGCCGGAGATGCTCGAGCTCGTCGCGAGAACCGAGCCGGGGCCGTTCCTGAGGCGGACGATCGAGCTTGGCGACTACATCGGCATCAGGCGCGACGGGGAGCTCGTCGCGATGGCCGGCGAGCGGTTTCGCCCGAGCGGCTGGACCGAGATCAGCGCCGTCTGCACCGATCCGAGCTGCCGCGGCGAAGGGCTGGCCTCGCGGCTGATGGGCGCGCTGATCGCGAGCATCGCGCGGCGCTCGGAACGCGCGTTCCTGCACGCGATGGCGACGAACACGGGCGCGATCCGCCTTTACGAGGCGCTCGGCTTTCGCGTGCGCCAGCGCACGACGCTGACGGTCGTGACGCGCGAAGCGCCGTAAGGCGCTGTGGTTGGCCGAAGCGCCGCTCGACGGGCGACGCGCCGGCGCCCGCGAGGCTCGAGCCGTTTGCTCCTAGACGACCGAGAGACAAGCGAGCCAAGGACGCAGGGAGCGTGGCGTGCGATAGCACGCGAGCGACCGAGGACGCAGGCTCGCGCCGTCTATCGGTCGTCTAGTCGACGAGGCCGATTCGCCGCACGTAGGCGGTGATCTCGGCGCGCGAGGAGAAGCCGAGCTTCTCGATCGCACGGGCGCGGTAGGTCTTGACGGTGCGCTCGGCGACGTGCAGCTGCTCGGCGATCTGCGGGTTGGTGAAGCCGTTGGCGATCAGGCGCACGACCTCGCGCTCGCGCTCGGAGAGCACGACGCCGTCGGTCGAGGTCTCCTCGCCGGTCGCCATCAGCGCGCCGAGGCGCGGGTGCAGGTAGTTGCCGCCGGAGACGGCGAGCCGGAAGGCCTGCAAGAGCTCGGCGGGCTCGGCCTCCTTGAGCACGTAGCTGCGCGCGCCGGCGCGCAGCGCCTGGCGCGCGTACTCGGGGTCCTCGCGCATCGTGAGGATCGCGACGGCGAGCGTCGGGTGCGCGATGAAGCACGCGGGCAGCGCGGCGAGGCTCGAGCCGCCGGGCATCGAGAGGTCGAGCGTCAGCAGGTCGGGCTTGTGCTCGCGCACCTCGCGAATCGTCGAGGGGACGTCGGCGGCTTCGGCGACGACGCGGAACTCGTCCTTCTCGCGCTCGAGCACGGCGCGGATGCCGTCACGCACGACCGTGTGATCGTCGGCGATGATGACCGAGATCGGATGATCGACGCCGGCGATCCCGGGCTCTGCTGGCATAGCGCTGGCCTCCATGTCAAGACCGTATCGGCAGCGGGGGATCGATCTTTGAAGGGTGCAAGGGACGACATGGATCGGTCGCGAGAGACGACACGGATCTGCCCTTTTGGGACGACACGATCGGCACCATTCAGACGGCAGACAAACGCCCGTCGAGGGCTCATCATGTCGGCCATGACGACGACGACCGCGACAGCACGCCGCGACAGCCGCTACGTCGGCGCACCGAAGCTGCGCCTGCTCGGACGCGGCGAGTCGCAGCGCTTCGAGGGCGCGCCGCTCGCGACGATCGGCGCGCGACGGGCCCACGGGAGCATCGCGGCGCCGGCACGCGCGACGCGGCTCGAAGCGTCGCGACCCGCCGAGACGAGCCTGCCGGCCGATGCGCCGGTGCTGATCGCCGGCTGCGACGCCGATCGCCGCGCGGCGATGATCGAGGAGCTGAAGAGCACGATGGCGCCGGGCACGAAGTTCGTGCACGCGTCGGCGTTCTGGGAGGTTCTCGTGCTCGCCGGGCAGAGCTGCATGGTGATCCTCAGCGGCGCCCTCGACGAGATGCCGACGGACTCGCTGATGCGGATGCTCGGCCACCGTTATCCGGCGCTGCCGGTCGTCGCGCTCGACGCGCCGGCGCACGCGTACGCCTGAGCGACGCGTTGGCGTCGCGAGACGCGCGGCCCGCGTACGAGCGGTCTCGACGGGGCGCCGGCGCGTTCGCTGAGATGGACGCTGCACCGCTCGATCGCCCGCGGGCGAGGATGTAGCGTGCGCGCCGTGTCATCGCCGTCGAGCGCCATGGCCTCGCCGCTCAGCTCCGGGCGCCTGCGCAGGATCGTCGGCTCCTACGCGGTCAACAGGCTCGGGACGTGGCTCGGCCTGATCGCGCTGATGCTGGCGGTGTACGACCACACGCACAGCTCGCTGGCAGTCGCCGGGCTGCTGCTCGCCGGGCAGGCGGTGCCGGCGTTCGTCGTGCCGGCGGTCGTCGCGCGCGTCGAGGCGTCGAAACGGCGCAGCGAGCTGAGCGGGCTGTACTTCTTCGAGGCGATCGCGACGTCGGCGCTCGCTGTGCTGCTGTGGCACTTCTCGCTGCCGCTGATCCTGCTCGTCGCGGCGCTCGACGGGACGGCGGCGCTGACGGCGAGCGCGCTGCTGCGCTCGGAGCTGGCGCGCGCGGCGCGCGCGCACGTCGAGGATCGCTACGCGGCGCAGCCGCCGGCGCCGGAGGTGCTGCAGCAGGAGATCGACAACGCCGAGCGCAAGGCGAACGCGGCGCTGAACGTCGCGTTCTCGACGGTCTTCGTGCTCGGGCCTGCGCTCAGCGGCGTCGTCGTCGCGGCGGCGGGACCGTCGACGGCGCTGTTCATCGACGTCGGCTCGTTCTTCGTCTGCGGGGCGCTGCTGCTCGACCTGCATCCGCACGTCGAGGAGGCGGCGGGCGAATCGGTCGCGGCGAGGCTGCGCGCGGCGTGGAGCCACATCAACGAGGTCGGCGCGCTGCGCGGCCTGCTGCTGCTCGAGGCGCTCGCGCTCGTCTGCTTCGAATCGGCGGGGCCGATCGAGGTGACGTACGCGAAGGCGACGCTGCACGCGGGCGACGGCGGCTTCGGGCTGCTCGTGACGACGTGGGGCGCCGGCGGCGTGCTCGGCAGCCTCGTCTTCGCGCGCTTCGTCAAGCGCTCGCTCGGCATCCTGCTGAGCGTCGGCGCGTTCGCGGTCGGCGCCGCGTACCTCGGCTTCGCGGCGGCGCCGACGCTCGCGCTCGCCGCTCCGGCGGCGTTCGTCGGCGGGATCGGCAACGGCCTGCAGTGGCCGTCGCTGATCAGCATCGTGCAGCAGCTGACGCCGCCGCAGCTGCTCGGGCGCCTGATGGGCGCGGTCGAATCGCTCGGCGCGCTGTGCCTCGCGCTCGGCCTGACGCTCGGCGGCGCGCTCGTCGCGGCGAGCTCGACGCGCATCGCGTTCCTCGTCGTCGGCGTCGGCGCGGTCGCGACGACGTTCGGCTTCCTGCGAGTCGCGCCGCGCGGGAGCCTCGCGACGGATGGCGAGCCGCCGCCGATGCTGCACCCGCCGGCGGTCGACCAGGCGCACGAGCCACTGCCGCACGAAGTCGGCGGGATCTAGCGGCGCGCGTCGGCCCGGCGGGCCGACGCGAGGCGACTCGACGGCCACAGCGCGACGAGCGCGCTCGCGGGGCGCCAGCACGGGCGCAAAGCCCGGAAACATGCGGATTCGTCGCCTTTCGTTCGAAATATCGGCCAGTGCTCGCGCGCACCTTAAGTACGACTCGCGATCGGTCGTTAAGCACTACAGAGGCAGGCGCGGGGGCGCCGGCCCTCGGGAAGCCGCAACCCGATGCTCACCGAGAAGCTCACTACACGCATCTTCTGGACCGTCGAGTCGCTGCTGCTGCTCGGCTCGGTCGCGGGCGCGGCGCTGCTCTCGCGCCCCGACGAATGGGGGCCGCCGGCGCTGCTCGCGCTGCTCGTCGTGCTGACGCTCGTCGGCCAGCGCCTCAGCGTGAACACGGCGAACGGCGAGCTGAGCGCATCGCTCGTCGCGCTCGTGCTGGCGATGAGCCTGCTCGGCGTCGCGCCGGCCGTGGCGCTCGGCGGCGGCGCGATGGTCCTGAAATCGGCGCTGCGGCGCCTGCCGCCGACGCAGTGGCTGAACAACCTCGCGACGTTCACGCTGTTCCCGTTCGTCGGCGCGGTCGGCGTGCGGCTGCTCGTCGGCGACGTGCACGAGGCGCGCAACCAGCACCTCGTGCAGAGCGTGACGTTCGGCCTGATCGTGTTCGGCCTGTTCCTCGTGACGATCGCGCTGAACTTCGTGATGGTCGCGATCGACGTGCGGCTCGACGAGGGCTACTCGCTGCGCCGGCAGATGCGCGAGCAGCTGCTGCCGATGCTGCCGGGCCTGCTCGCGACGGGTGGGCTCGCGACGATCCTGTCGATCGCGTACGCGAACCTCGGCGTGCCGGTGCTGTTCGGCGCGGTCGGCATCCTCGTGATCTTCCAGCAGCTGACGGTCGCGCTGCTGCGATCGGAGGATCGCGCCGACCAGCTCGAAGCACGCTCGATCCAGCTCGCGTCGCTGCAGTTCGGCGTGCTCGCGACGCTGATGGACGCGCTCGCGCTGCGCGACCGCAGCACGGCCTCGCACGCAGCCGCGGTCGCGCGCTACGCGAAGGCGCTCGCCGTCGAGGCCGGCTGTAGCGACGAGGAGCAGGAGGTCGTGCACACGGCCGGGCTGCTGCACGACATCGGCAAGTTCACTTGGTCTGACCGCGTGCTGCACCCCGAGACGCTGACCGACGAGGACATGGCCGTGATCCACCGCCACCCGCAGGACGGCGCGACGCTCGTCGGCAAGCTCGACGGCTTCGGCCCGGTCGCCGACGCGATCCTCTACCACCACGAGCGCGTCGACGGCGGCGGCTACCCGGCGGCGCTGATCGGCAACGAGATCCCGCTCGCGTCGCGTATCGTCGCGATCTGCTCGACGTACGATCGGATGACCGCGCGCGACACCTACCGTGCGCCGATGCCGCCGCGCGACGCGATCGAGGAGCTGCGCAAAGTCGCCGGCACGCAGCTCGACGCGGCGCTCGTCGAGAGCTTCGTGACGATGCTGGAACGCGAAGGCCCGGCGACGTTCCTCGACCAGGAGGCGAGCTTCGCCGACGAGCTGCGCTTCGAGCAGCGTGTCCGCAAGATGGCGCAGCCGGCCGCTCACTGAGCCGCGCGCGCGTCGCCGGCTTCGCACGAACGCCGGCGGAAAGAGCGCTTAAACGGAGAGGGCGTCGCGCTGTGCGACGCCCTCTCCGGGTGGTCATACGTGACCGAAAAAAGTCCTAACGGCTGAAGTAGCGGCTGAAGTAATCGGCCATAGCTCTGTCTCCATTCGCGCCGCCGCGGACGGCGACGCCTCGTTTTCCATCCTGGGAGCTTCGACCATGATCGTATCGAGATGATGACGTTTGTCCAGTTTGCGTAGGTTTGTGCACGCTCGGTTGCACCTCGGTTCGGTCCGTCGCACGACGTGCGCGATATCGCGCGATCCGCTCTCTGATGCGGGATTCCGGCATGACGGCGGTCGCGCGAGGCGACTGCGTCAAGCAGGCGAAAAGTCTGAGACGCCTGTCTGAGCTCGAGCCGCGCGGGCCACACGCGCGGCGCAAATGTCCACAAAGCTGCACGCCGCTCAACCTTTTTGCCGCTGCGACCGAAGATCGTCGTGAGGCGGCCTCCTCGAGGCCCGCACAACTCCAAGATCAAGGCGAGAAAATGACCGCAAGCGCCATGCTTCCCCGCAACGACCGACAGCTCGTGTTCACGAGCTCGCAGGCCGCCCGCTACCTCGGCGTCTCGCTGGCGACGATCCGCCGCTGGACGGACGCCGGGCACGTCAGCTGCTACCGCACGCCCGGCGGCCAGCGTCGCTTCGCGCGCGAGCAGCTAGACGAGTTCATCTCCTCGATGCACCGTGACGGCGCCGTCGAGGTCGAGCCGGTCGAGGTCGACGTCGCGGACGTCGCGCCGACCGTGCGCGCGGCCTAGCGACGAGCCGAGACGACGACAGCCATCGCCGGGCCCGCCGAGGCGGACTGGCGATGCGCGCCGTCACCTCGCGAGCGCGAGTGCGCGCGGTCAGCTCGAAGAGACGGCCGAACTTCTCGCGCAGCCGACGGTAGAACGACGAGCCGGGCAGCTGCGCGATCGTGCCCGCGTCTTTGACGAAGTGCGCGTCGATCGCGCCTTCGGGCGCGATCTCGCCGGCCGGACGCCCGTCGACGGCGATGTCGAGCGGCTCGCGCGAACGGTTGTGGATCCGCAGGCGGTCGCCGGGCGCGGCGACGAGCGCACGCGCGGTCAGCGAGTGCGGCGCGATGAACGAGACGACGAAGCCTTCGACGCCCCACGCCATCACCGGGCCGCCGTTGGCGAGGTTGTAGCCGGTCGAGCCGGCCGGCGTCGCGACGACGAGCCCGTCGCAGCGCACGCTGCCGACGACCTCGTCGTCGATCTCGTAGGCGAGGTCGGCGACGCGCTCGCCGACCTTGCGGTGGATCGCGACGTCGTTGACGGCGACGCGGCTGTCCGCGCGCACGCCGACCTGCTCCGCGCCGTCGGCGCCGGCCGGCGCGACGGAGTCGACTTCGATCGCCGGCAGCCGCAGCAGCTCGAAGTCGCGCTCGAGCGCCCTGCGCATACCCATCCGCAGCTCGCCGGGCTCGACGGTCGCGAGGAACCCGACCTGGCCGAAGTTGATCGCGAAGACCGGAACGTCGGTGTCGCGGTAGAGGCGCAGCGCGCGCAGGATCGTGCCGTCGCCGCCGAGCACGATGCACAGCTCGACGTCGTCCTTGATCTCGGCGTCGAGCTCGAGACCGGCGCCCGGCGCGAGGCCGTGCTTGCGAGTCTCCTCGGCGTCGAGGCGCAACTGCACGCCGCCGGCGGCCGCGAGCGCGGCGAGCTCGCGCAGCGCCGGCGTCGTGTCCTCCGGCCGGCGGTGCGTGAAGACGGTGAATTCTCTCACGGCTCGACCTCGCGCGCGAGCGCCTGCAGACGCTCGCCGGTCTCGCCTGCCGCGTCGGCCTGCTCGCGCGGCAGCACCGTGCGCGCGCCGGGGTGCGTGCGCTCGGCGCGCGCGGCGTCGGCGAGCCAGACGAACGTCTCGCGGTTGCCCTTCGGTCCGGGCAGGCCCGAGGAGCGATAGCCGAGCACGGCCGCGCCGTTCGCGAGCGCCGCGTGGCCGACGTCGACGAGCGCCGAGCGACGCGTCTCGGCGTCGCGCACGACGCCGCCGCGCCCGACGCGCTCGCGGCCGACCTCGAACTGCGGCTTGACGAGCGCGAGCGCGTCCCAGCCGGGCGCGAGGCACGCGAGCACGGCGCCGAGCACCTTCGCGAGCGAGATGAACGAGACGTCGACGACGGCGAGGTCGGGTGCGTAAGGCAGCATCGGCGGCTCGAGCGCGCGCGCATTCGTGCGCTCGAGCACGGTCACGCGCTCGTCGTTGCGCAGGCTCCACGCGAGCTCGCCGTAGCCGACGTCGAGCGCGATCACCTCGCGCGCGCCGCGCTGCAGCAGGCAGTCGGTGAAGCCGCCCGTCGAGGAGCCGACGTCGATCGCGCGGCGATCGCGCACGTCGAGCGCGCACGCGTCGAGCGCGTTCGCGAGCTTGATGCCTCCTCGCGAGACGAAGCGCGGGCGCTCGTCGACGCTTAGCTGCTCGCCGACGTCGACCATCTCGCTCGGCTTCGCCGCGCGCCGGCGCGAAGCGCCGACGTGCACCTCGCCGGCCATCACCGAAGCCGCCGCGCGCGTGCGCGAGGAGAACAACCCGCGCTCGGCAAGCAGCGCATCGAGACGTCGCTTCTCCATTCGCGAAAACCCTTGCACAAACCGGCGCTCCTCACCGGGCGAAGCCGCCCGCGCGCCCGGCCGGCGCGCGCCGGCGGCGGCTACTCGCCGGGCGTCTCGCGCTCGCGCCCGGCTTCTTCGCTCAGTCGCGCGAGCTCCTCGTCGCTCACCGGCTGCTCGTCGGCCGCGAGAACCTCGCGCGCACGAGCTAGGTCGGCCGGTTGCACGTACACGACCTGCCCGCCCGACAGCCCCCATTCGGGGCCGCCGATCGCGCGCTGCGCGATCGACTCGACGCCCGCCTCGCGCAGCAGCGACTGGACGATCTGCGCCTCCGAGGCGCTGCTCACGCGCCGCACGATGCTCAGCGGCTCGGGCACGCGCGCCTCACACCGCGTTCGCCGCAGCCCACGCGGCGATCGTGTCCGAGCCGTCGATCAGCGAGCCGTCGTCGAGCACGAGCGTCGGCACCTCGTAGTTGCCCGTCAGCCGCTTGATCTCGCGCCGGCCCGAGAAGAACCGGTCCGTCCCATAGCAGCCGTACGTGCGCACGACGCGCGGCTCGTGCCCGGCCGCGACGAGCGCCTTGTGCGCCTTCGCGCACGGGTGCCGCTTCGCCGGGCCGAGCGTGCCGTAGCAGACGTACAGGTCCATCGATCGAGACTACCGGCGCTCCGCCAACTGTGCGCAAGATCACACAGGTCCGGTCGCCGACCGCGCATCATGGTTGTCGTACCCCGCAGCACTGCATCATCCCTCCTCCCTCGAAACGGCCCGCTTCCCCGGCGGGTCGTTTCATTTAAGCCTCGGCCTCGACGCCTCGGCCCCGCCGCTGAGGCGCGTCGGCGATACGCGCCCGACGTTAGCCGCCGGCCATCCTCGGCGAGCGCCGCAGCGACCGCCCTTCCAAAAGAGGTCTAAGCCTCGACTATTGCCGACTGGCGATCGGCGATCGCCGCCGCGACGCGCTCGGCGATGCGCTGCGGCGTGAAGCCGATCTCCTCGTGCAGCAGCGCCGGCTTGCCGTGCGTCACGTAGCGGTCCGGCAGGCCGACGCGCAGGATCCGCGGCGTCGCGCCCGCTTCGTTCAGCGTCTCCCAGACGGCCGAGCCGAAGCCGCCGGCCAGCACGCCCTCCTCGATCGTCACGAGCAGGTCGTGCTCGGCCGCGAGCTGTGCCATCAGGCCCGCGTCGATCGGCTTCGCGAAGCGCGCGTCGACGACCGTCGGCGAGATCTCGACGCTCGCCAGCTCATCGGCCGCCGCCAGCGCCTTGCCGACGCCGCTGCCGTAGCCGATCAGCGCCACGCGCCGCCCCGCCGCCTCGCTCGCGCCGCCCTCGCGCACGATCTCGCCCGTGCCGATCGCGATCGCGTGCGGCTCGGCTGGAAGCTCCACGCCGATGCCCTCGCCGCGCGGGTAGCGCAGCGCGATCGGCCCGTCGTGCACGAGCGCCGTGCGCAGCATGTTCACGAGCATCGCCTCGTCGCGCGGCGCCATCAGCACGATGTTCGGCAGGCACCGCAGGTACGCGATGTCGAACGCCCCGTGATGCGTCGGCCCGTCGTCGCCGACCAGACCAGCGCGGTCCATCGCGAAGACGACGTTCAAGTTCTGCAGGCAGACGTCGTGCACGATCTGGTCGTACGCGCGCTGCAGGAACGTCGAGTAGATCGCCGCCACCGGCTTGCAGCCCTCGAGCGCGAGGCCCGACGCGAACAGGATCGCCTGCTGCTCGGCGATCCCCACGTCGAAGTAGCGCTCCGGCATCGCCTTCTGCAGGATGCTCAAGCCTGTGCCCGAGTTCATCGCCGCCGTGATCCCGATCACGCGCTCGTCGCGTTCGCACTCGCGCACGAGCGCTTCGCCGAAGACCTGCGTGTACTGCGGCGCCGGCGCCTTTGCCGGCTTGCGCGTCACGCGGTCCGTGCGCGGCGCCGCCGCGCTCACCGGCAGCCCGTTCGCGATCGACTTCGGCTTCGCCGCGTGCCACTGCTCCATCCCCTCCAAGCCGCCGTCCTCCGCCGGCGCGAAGCCCTTGCCCTTGACCGTCGAGATGTGCACGACGACCGGCCGTTCCGCCGCGATCGCCTCGCGCAGCGCCTCGCGCAGCGCGCGCACGTCGTGGCCGTCGACGACGCCCATGTACGCCCAGTCGAGCTCCTCCCACCACAGCCCCGGCGCCCAGAAAGCCTTGATCGACTCCTTCAGCTGCGGCCCGAGGCGCTCGAACGCCGCGCCGATCCCGATCGGCAGGCGCGTCAGGCCGCCCTCGACCTCCGCGCGCGCGTGCCACAGCTTCGGGTTCAGCCGCACGCGGTTGA
Organism: uncultured Solirubrobacteraceae bacterium; assembly: GCA_963802105.1. Lineage (GTDB taxonomy): Bacteria > Actinomycetota > Thermoleophilia > Solirubrobacterales > Solirubrobacteraceae > Palsa-744. The sequence goes on from CAWDHJ010000002.1 coordinate 67,767, forward strand.
AGTAGCGCGACAGCGCGCCGACGTTCGGCGCGATCGACATGCCGTTGTCGTTCAGCACGACGACCATCGGCGTCCCCAGGCCGCCCGCCTGCCCGATCGCCTCGAACGCGACGCCGCCCGTCATCGCGCCGTCGCCGATCACCGCCACGACCTTGCCGTCCGCTTCCCCGCCGAGATGGCGCATCCCCTCCTTGATCCCGACCGCGTAGCCGATCGACGTCGACGCGTGCCCCGCGCCCATGATGTCGTGCTCTGACTCCGCCATCGAGCAGAACGGCGCGAGGCCGCCGTACTGGCGGATCGTCGGAAGCTCGTCGCGCCGGCCCGTCAGGATCTTGTGCGGGTACGCCTGGTGGCCGACGTCCCACAGGATCTTGTCCTTCGGCGACTCCAGCAGCGAGTGCAGCGCGACCGCCAGCTCGCACGTGCCCAGGTTCGCGCCGAAGTGCCCGCCGATCTCGCCGACCGTGTCGATGATGTGCTTGCGCACCTCCTGCGCCACCTGCGCGAGCTGCTCGTCGGAGAGCTCGTGCAGGTCCGCCGGTCCCTCGACCGAGTCGAGCAGCCGCGCGACGCTCGGCTGCTGCGCGCCGCCGTGCTCCGTCTCGCCCGTTGCCTTGTGCTTTCGACTCATGACGTCCGTCTGTAGATGAAGTCCGCGATCCGCTCCAGCTCGTCCGTCGCGAGCGCGCTCTCCGCCGCCGCGCCGCCGCCGGCGACCGCGACCGCCGCCGGCGTCAGCCGCGCCGCTTCGGCCAGCGACCGCACCGCCGTCGCGTGCGACTGCTCCGCGAGCTCTCGCGCACGCTCGATCCCGAACTCGCTCACGTATGTTCGCTTGCCATGACGCTCATCGCTGCCGCGCGGCTTCCCCAGCGCGTCGTCCGTGCCCGTTACGTCGAGTATGTCGTCGACGATCTGAAACAACACGCCAAGCTCGGCCGCGAAACGACGGTATGCAGTAGCCGCCGGGTCCTCTGAGACTCCTCCCAACAGTAGTACGCAAATCACCGACGCGCCGATCAGCCGTCCGGTCTTCAGCTCGTGCAGGCGCCGCAGCGACGAGCCTCCCGGCGGCGTCTCCGCGTTCACGTCCGCGTACTGCCCTCCGACCATCCCGTCGACGCCCGTCGCCGCCGCCAGCTCCGCCGCCGCCTCCAGCACGCGCTCCGGCGCCGAGCGCTGGTGCGTCAGCAGGTGGCGAAACGCCTCCGCGTACAGCCCGTCGCCCGCCAGGATCGCGACGTCCTCGCCGAACTTCACGTGGCACGTCGGCTGCCCGCGGCGCAGCGCGTCGTCGTCCATCGCCGGCAGGTCGTCGTGGATCAGCGAGTACGTGTGGATCAGCTCGAGCGCCGCCGCCAGCGGCATGATCGCCTTCGGCTCCATCCCGATCGCGCGCGCCGTCGCCAGCGCCAGCACCGGCCTGATCCGCTTGCCGCCGGCCAGCAGCGAGTAGCGCATCGCCTCCTCCAAGCCGACCGTCAGCGGCTCGTGTGAGAAGCGCAGCCCTTCCAGGTAGCGCTCGACCTCCGCGCGAAGGTTCTCCGGGTAAGTCGCGTTCACGAGCGGCCCAGGACCCCTACAGCAGGGTGTCCTGGCCCGGAGGCGGCGCCGACGCCTCGGCGCGCGTCAGCTGCTCGAGCTCCGACGCCGCCTGCGTCGCGAGCGTCGCGCAGTCCTCGACCAGCGTCGCCGCCGCGTCCTGCGAGAGCTCGCCCGAGCGCAGCTGCTCCGCCGCCCGCTCCAGGCGCCCGATCAAGTCGTCCAGCTGCTCCGCGCTCGTGCTCGTCATCAGATGCTCGCATTCTCGCGCACGTCGCGGAGGACTGCTGCCAGCACGCCGTTGACGAACGCCGGCGCCTGCGCGCCGCAGAACGTCTTCGCGCTCTGCACCGCCTCCTCGATCGCCCCCTCCGGCGGGATCGGCTCCTCACCCGGCGCCGCGTCCGCGTGCAGCATCTCGATCAGCGCCACGCGCATGATGCTGCGCTCGAGCGGCTGGATCCGGCTCACCGACCAGCCGTGCGCGTGGCGGTCGATCACCGCGTCGAGCTCCTCCGCGCGGTCCGCCGCCGCGTGCGCCAGCGCGCGCGTGAACAGCGAGTCGTTGCGTCCGAGCGTCTGCGCCAGCGGCCGCCCAGTCAAGTCGTGCTGATACAGCGCCACCACCGCCGCCCTGCGCTGCTCCGAGCGGCGCATCTAGGCGCGCGCCACGTACTCGCCCGAGCGCGTGTCGACGCGAATGCGCGCGCCCGCTTCGACGAACAGCGGCACCGAGATCACCGCGCCCGTCTCGAGCGTCGCCGGCTTCGTCCCGCCGCCCGACACCGAGTCCCCGCGCAGCCCCGGGTCGGCCTGCGTCACCTCCAGCTCGACCGCGCTCGGCAGCTGCACCTCAGACGGCCGATCGTCGATGAACAGCAGGTCGACCTCGCTGCTCGGCGCCGTCCAGCGCAGCGCGTCCGCGATCGCCGATTCCGGCACCGCGATCTGCTCGAACGACTCCGTGTCCATGAAGTGCGCGTCGCTGCCGTCCGCGTACAGGAACTGCATCTTGCGCGCCTCCGTGCGCACGTCGCGAAACTTCTCGCCCGCGCGAAACGTCCTGTCGATCGACGCCCCGTCGCTCGCCCGCCGCAGCTTCGTCCGCACGAACGCGCCGCCCTTGCCCGGCTTCACGTGCTGGAACTCGACGATCTTGAAGATCGTCCCGTCCACCTCGATGTGGTTGCCGTTCTTGAATTGGTTCGTGCTGATCGCCACGGCACCGCATCATAGGAGGGCCGACGATATGATGATTTCATATGTCCCGCCTGCTCTCGGTTTCGATCCCCGACGACCTCGCCGACGAGGCCGAGGCGCTCGCCCGCGCGACCGGCAAGACCAAGAGCGAGGTCGTCCGCGACGCGCTGCGCCGTCACGTGCTGCACGAGCGCCTCGGCGAGCTGCAGCGCTACGCGCGCGGCCAGGCAGAGGTCCGCGGCGTCGGTCCCGAAGACGCGGAAGCGCTCGTCGACGAGCTGCGCTCGACACGAGCTTGACGGCGCCGCGCGTCCTCTGCGACACGAACGTCCTCGTCTCGGCGTTCATCGCCGCCGGCCCGCCGAGCCGCGTCATCGAAGCGGCGATCGACCATCGGATCGAGCTCGTGCTCGCCGATCCCGTCCTCGACGAGCTCGTTCGCGTGCTGTCCGTCAAGCTCGCGTTCGAGCCGGAGCGCGTCCGCGACGTCACGACGCTGCTGAGCGAGCTGGCATGCGCACGCGTCGCCGCCCCGGCGACCGCGCCCGAGCCGATCACCGGCGATCCTGACGACGATCTGATCCTCGCATGCGCCGTCCAAGCGAACGTGCACGTCGTCGTTTCCGGCGACCGAAAGCACCTGCTGCCGGTCGGCGAATACCGCGGCGTGCGGATCGTCACGGCGCAGACGCTGCTCGCCGAGCTGGCGAATGCATGACTCGCCTGCCCTGCGAGCGCCAGCCCTCGGCCAGGAACCCCGACAGCGCCCCCGCGACCTCCTCGGGCGCGTGCTCGGCCTGGTGATGCCCCGACTCGATGACCGCCGCCGAGAGCTCGCCGGACACCCACGGGCGCCAGATCGCGACAGGATCGCCGTGGATGTCGATGTCGTCGCGCGCCGACTGCAGGAACAGCATCGCGCAGGCGATCTGCCTGCCGGCGGCGCGGTCGGCTTCCTCGTGCGCACGGTCGACGCGCAGCCCCGCGCGATAGTCCTCGCACATCCCGTGCACCACGTCCGCGTCTCGCAGCGCCTCCCACAGCTCGGCGTGTGCGCGCTCGCCGATCGCCTCCGGCCCAGGCGTCCTGTACCAGGCGTCCGGGTCGGCGCAGATCACGCGCTCGGCCGGCTTCTCCGTCTGGCCCATGAACCACCAGTGCCACCAGCTGCGCACGAAGTCCTCGTTCAGCCGCTCGAGGTGCTCGACGACCGGCAGGCCGTCCATGATCGCAAGGCGCGTGACCGCGTTCGGATGGTCCAGCGCCGTGCGCATCGCCACGAGCGAGCCGCGATCGTGACCGACGACCGCGAAGCGCTCGTGCCCGAGCAGCCTCATCGCCGCGACGACGTCCGCCGCCATCGCCCGCTTCGAGGACTGCGCGTGGTCGGGGTCGTCGGGCGGCAGCGTCGAGCGGCCGTAGCCGCGCAGGTCCGGGCAGACGACCGTGTGCCGCGAGGCCAGCAGCGGCGCGACGCGGTGCCACGTCGCGTGCGTACGCGGATGGCCGTGCAACAGCGCCACCGCAGGCCCCTGTCCCCCGTGTCGCAGGCGCAGCGTCACCTCGCCGACGTCTATGTCCTCGCGCTTGAACTCGTCGAACACGCACCGCCTCTACCCGGAGCTCGACCCGCTACGCCGCCACGAGTAGCTTCCCTTGGGAGGCGGACCCGTAGCGACTGCTCGAAATGCGTAATTCTCCGCGCCGCCGGGCGCCGGCGCGGCTCAAGCACCGCGGCCCGCGCACCGATGTGACCATATGAGGCGCATCGCACGCGAGAACGCCGTCTGCGCGCTCGGCGCGCTGCTCGCATGCGCGATGCTCGCCTACCTCGGCCTCGAAAGCTTCGCCTGGAACGACTACGAAACGGAGTCCGCTCCGGCGTTCGCCGCGCTCGTCCACGGCCATCTCGAAATGTTCCTGCGCCTCGCGCCGGCCTACGGCGGCTCGCTCGTAGAGCGCGCGCCGTTCGCGCTGCTGGCGAGCCTCTGGAGCGGCGGCGCGCTGGCCGTCTATCGCGCGGCCGCCGCCCCGTGCCTGCTCGCCTCAGCCGCGCTCGGCGTCGGGCTCGTCGCGCGCATGCGCCGCGAACGGCGCCCGCGCGCCGCGCGCGCGCTCGCGCTGCTCGTCTGCGTCGCGAACCCGATCACGTTGCAGGCGCTCGAAGTCGGACACCCCGAGGAGCTGCTCGGCGCGTGCATGTGCGTCGCCGCCGTGCTGCTCGCCGCCGCCGATCGTCCGCTGTGGGCGGGCCTGCTGCTCGGCCTCGCGATCGCGAACAAGGAGTGGGCGCTGCTCGCCGCCGGCCCGACGCTGCTCGCGCTTCCGCCGCGGCGACGCCGCGCGTGCGCGGCCTGCGCGCTCGCCGTCGCCGCCGTCGTGCTCGCGCCGCTCGTGCTCGTGCACGCCGGCGGCTTCGCCGCCGCGACGCACGCGGCCGCGACGCCCGGCGCGTCGATCTTCCAGCCGTGGCAGGTGTGGTGGTTCCTCGGCGAGCATGGCTCGCTCGTGCACGGCCTGTTCGGCCAGGCGAAGCCCGGCTACCGCACGGGACCGGCGTGGACGGGCACGCTCGCGCACCCGGCGATCCTGCTGTGCGGCGTGCTACTGAGCCTCGCGCTGTGGCGGCGCGAGCGCCGCGACGGGCCGACCGGCGCGCGCGTCGCGCTGCTCGCGCTCGCGCTGACGATGCTGCTGCGCTGCATGCTCGACACGTGGGACACGCTCTACTACCTGCTGCCGTTCGTCCTCGCGCTGCTCGCCTGGGAGACGCGCGGATCGCGCGAGCGGCTGCCGGTGCTCGCCGCGGCGAGCACCGCATTCGCGACGATCGGCTTCCAGTGGCTCCCCGAATACGCATCGCCCGACGTGCAGGCGGCGTTCTTCCTCGCCTGGTCGCTGCCGCTCGCGCTGTGGCTCGGCGCGCGCCTGCTGCTCGCGCGCCGGCCGGCCGGCGCGAGCGTCGCGGGCCGGCGCGTCTCGCCGCCGCGCGCGGCGCTCGCTCACGAGACGACGGTCAGCGCCTTGTCGAGGCCGTTGAGCACCTCGTGACCGCCGTCGCGCACGACGAGCAGGTCCTCGATCCGCACGCCGAGCTCGCCCGGTAGGTAGACGCCCGGCTCGACCGTCACGACGTTGCCCGCGAGAAGCGCGTGCTCGGCTTCGGTGCGCGACAGGCGCGGCCCCTCGTGGATCTCCATGCCGACGCCGTGCCCGAGGCCGTGGCCGAAGCGCTCGCCCTCGCCGGCCTGCTCGATCACGGCGCGCGCGACGGCGTCGACCTCGCGGCCGGTCGGTCCGGCGATCGTCGCCGCGACGCCCGCCTCCTGCGCGCGCAGCACGAGCTCGTAGACCTCGCGCGCGCGATCGGAGATTGCCTCGCCCGTCGCGTACGTGCGCGTGCAGTCCGAGCAGTAGCCCTCGTGCACGGCGCCCCAGTCGATCGTCACGAGCACGTCGCGCGCGATCGGCTCCGCGCGCGGCTCGGCGTGCGGCAGCGCGCCGTGCGCGCCGGCGGCGACGATCGACGGAAAGCTCGCCGCCTCGGCGCCGAGGCGGCGCATGCGCAGCTCGAGCTCGATCGCGACGTCGCGCTCGCTGCGCCCGGCGAGCCCCGCTTCGAGCACGCCGCGCAGCGCCTCGTCGGCGAGCTGCGCCGACGCGCGCAGCCGCGCGACCTCGCCCTCGTCCTTGACCGCGCGCAGGCGCTCGACGGCGCCCGCGCACGGCGCGAGCTCCCAGCCGCTCGGCAGCGCCTCGCGCAGGCGCGCGTGCGCCGCGACCGTCAGGTCGGCGTCGTCGAAGCCGAGCCTGCGCGCGGAGCCGGCGAGCGTGCCGGCGGCCGCGTCGATCAGGTTGCCGACGACGATCTCGCGCGCGAACGCCGGCGCGACCTGCTCGGCCGACTGCGTGCGGTAGCGGAAGTCGGTGAAGAAGCGCCCGCGCGGCTCCTGCGCGCCGTCGCCCGCGTCGGCGCCTGCGCTCACGAGCGCCAGCCCGTTGCTGCCGGTGAAGCCGGTCAGGTAGCGCACGTTGACCGGCGCCGTGACGAGCAGCGCGTCGAGCTCGCGCTCGCGCAGGTCGGCGGCGAGCCGCTCGACGCGCGCGCCCTCGCCGCTCGCTCCGGGAGCGGTGCTCACCGCGCCTCCGTCGGGGTCTCGCCCTCGCGCGCGGCGAGCTTCTCGCGCAGCAGCGCGAGCGCCTCGTCGTAGCCCTCGGCGCCGCGGCCGGAGACCGTCGCGAAGCACAGCTCCTCGATCACCGAGACACGCCGCCACGACTCGCGCGAGCGCACGTCGGAGAGGTGGATCTCGATGGCCGGCAGCGACGCGATCTCGAGCGCGTCGCGGATCGCCCAAGAGTAGTGCGTCCAGGCGCCGGGGTTCAGCAGGATCGCGTCGGCCTGCTCGCGCACGGCGTGCAGGCGCTCGACGAACGCGCCCTCGTGGTTGCTCTGGAAGAAGCTCGGGCGCAGCCCGAGCTTCTCGGCGCGTTCGGCGATCCGGCGCTCGAGCTCGAGCAGCGTCAGCTTTCCGTAGACGTCGGGGTCGCGCTGGCCGAGCTGGTCGAGGTTGACGCCGTGCATCACCTCGACGCGGTTGCGCGTGACGATCGTCATCGACGCATCATCGCCGCTCGCGCTCACGCGCGCACCGCGAGCTCGGCGACGGCCGCGCGCAGGTCCTCCGGCGCGACCTCGCAGCCCGTCCGTGGCTCGCCCGGGCGCTCGAGCAGCACGAACGGCAGCTTGCGCGCGACGCGCTTCTTGTCGCGCGCGCTCGCCTCGAGCACCTGCTCGACGCTCGCGCCCTCGAGCAGCGTCGGCAGCCCGCGCTCGGCGAGCAGCGCGCCGACGCGCTCGCGCAGCTCCTCGGCGCCCGACAGCCGCAGCGCCGCGAGCAGCCCGAGCCCGACCGCCTCGCCGTGGCGGTAGCGGCGCGTAGCCGGTCGCCGTCTCGATCGCGTGGCCGACCGTGTGCCCGAGGTTGAGCACCTGCCGGCGCCCGGCGTCGCGCTCGTCGGCGGCGACGACGTCGAGCTTCGTGCGCGCGCAGGCGAGGATCGTCCAGTCGTCGAGCTCGGCGCCCGAGGAGACGCGCCGCCACAGCTCGCCGCCGGCGATCAGCGCCGTCTTCAGCACCTCGACCCAGCCCGCCGCGAGCTCGCGCGCCGGCAAGCTTGCGAGCGTGTCCGGGTCGACGAGCACGCCCGCCGGCTGGTGGTAGGCGCCGACGTAGTTCTTCGCCTGCGGCAGGTCGACGCCGGTCTTGCCGCCGTAGGCCGAGTCGACCTGCGCGACGAGCGTCGTCGGGACCTGCACGATCGGCACGCCCCGCTGGTAGGTCGCCGCGCAGAAGCCGGCGAGGTCGCCGACGACGCCGCCGCCGAGGGCGACTAGGTGATCGCCGCGGTCGACGCCCGCCGCGACGAGCGCCGCGCCAGACGTCTTGCGCCTGCGCGAGCGTCTTGTGCTGCTCGCCGGCGCGCGATCGCGACTCGGCCGGCCAGCCACGGCAGCTGCTCGCCGTAAAGCTCGGCGACGGTCTCGTCGGTCACGCAGAACGCGCGCGAGCGCGCGCGGTCGAGCGGCCACAGCTCGCCGCTCTCGTCGGCGCCGAGCGCGCGCAGCAGGCCGCGCGCCGACGAGCACCGGGTACTCGCCCGAGGCGCTGCGCGCCCACAGCAGGCGCGTGCCGGCCGGCGCGGCGGCGAGCGCGTGCAGCGCGCCGAGCACCCGCGCCAGCGCTCGCCGAGGCGCGGCGAGGGGACGATCGCGTCGGCGTGCTCCTCGTAGAGCTCGCGTCGCTGCGCGTGCAGCGCGAGGAACGCCTCGCGGTCGCGCGCCAGCGGGCGCCCGAGCTCGCCGGGCGTCGCCTCCGGCGGCGCGCCGACGCGCTCCCACGCGCGCTCGGCGTCGACGTCGAGCAGCACGACGACGTGCGGCTCGAGCGCGACGCGCACGCGCTCGGAGAGGACGCTGCCGCCGCCGAGCGCGATCACCGCGCCCGGCAGCGCCGAGTCGAGCAGCTCGCAGACGAGCTGCTCCTCGGCCGCGCGGAACGACGCCTCGCCGCGCAGCTCGAACTCGCGCGCCGGCGAGTGCCCGAGGCGCTCCTCGAGCAGCGCGTCGCTGTCGATCGCCCGCGCGCCGAGCGCGTCGGCGAGCTCGCGCCGCGACCGTCGACTTGCCGGCGCCCATGAAGCCGATCAGCACGAGCGCGCGCCGCGGCGCGCGCCCTACGCCCGCCATCCGATCCGGCGCTCGTAGGCACGCAGCGCCTCGACGACGTCGTCGACGTGATCGCCGCCGAACTTCGCGGCGGTACGCGTCGGCGAGCACGAGCGCGACCATCGCCTCGCCGACGACGCCGGCGGCCGGCACCGTGCACGAGTCGGTGCGCTCGCGCAGCGCCTGCGCCGGCTCGTGCGTGGCCGTGTCGACCGAGCGCAGCGGCTTCGTCAGCGTCGGCAGCGGCTTCATCGCGCCGCGCACGATCAGCGGCAGGCCGTTCGTCATGCCGCCCTCGAGGCCACCGGCGCGATTGGTCTCGCGGTAGTAGCCGCGCGCGCTCGAGTAGTAGATCTCGTCGTGCGCCTGCGAGCCGGGCAGGCCGGCGATCTTGAACGCGTCGCCGATCGCCGCGCCCTTGACGGCCTGGATCGAGCAGATCGCCATCGCCAGGCGCCCGTCCATGCGCTGCTCCCAGGAGACGTGCGAGCCGAGCCCGGGCACGAGCCCGAACGCCTGCACCTCGAAGACGCCGCCGAGCGACTCGTTCGCCTTGCGCAGGTCGTCGATCTCGCGGACCATCGCGCGCGTCGCCTCGGCGTCGAGGCAGCGCACGGGCGACTCGTCGACCGCGTCGAAGTCGGCGAGCTCGAGCGCGCGATCGGGCTCGAGCGCGCGCACGGAGGCGATCTGCACGACGTGCGAGCGCACCTCGACGCCGAGCGCGCGCAGGAACGCCTTGCACAGCGCGCCGCCGGCGACGCGCGCGGCCGTCTCGCGCGCCGAGGCGCGCTCGAGGATGTTGCGCACGTCGGACTGCTTGTACTTCTGCGTGCCGACGAGGTCGGCGTGCCCGGGGCGCGGCAGGTGGACCTCGGCGAGCTCCTCGTCGATCGGCCACGGGCTCATCCGCTCCTGCCAGTTGGCGTAGTCGCGATTTGCGACCTGCAGCGCGATCGGACCGCCGAGCGTGCGCCCGTGGCGGACGCCGGCGGTGACCTCGGCGGCGTCGCGCTCGATCTTCATCCGCCCGCCGCGGCCGTGGCCGAGCTGGCGGCGCGCCATGTCGGCGTTGAGCTCGTCCTGCGTGACGGAGAGGCCGGCGGGCAGGCCCTCGACGACGCACGTCAGACCGGGACCGTGCGACTCGCCGGCTGTGATCAGACGGAGCGACACGCCCCTAGCTTATTTGCTGGCGCTGAGGCCCTGAGGCGCGGAGCCGAGCACGCGCAGCGTCGCGATGCGAGCGCGCGCGGCGAACGCCCTGTCGCCGGCGAGCACGAGCACGCCCTTCGCGGACGAGTAGCGCATGCCTGGCAGCCCCTGCAGACCCTCGCTGCGCAGCAGCTGCAGCCCGACCTTCGATTCGCTGCCGAGCACGCCGCTCGCGCCCTTCGCGGTCGCCTTGACCGGCGTGATGCTCGCGATGTACAGCATGTAAGTCGTCGGCGTGCCACCCGGCGGCGTGTATTCGAGTTCCTCGGTGTGGCCGATCTGCAAGTCGATCGTCTGGCACTGCGTCGTGCTCGGGCGGCAGACCGCCGTACCGCGCAGGATCGCTTCGCCGACGAGCGTGAACGTCGCGGCCTTCGCGCCGGCGACGACGCCGCGGAAGACGATCAGCGGCTGCTGCGGCGAGGGCAGCGGCTGCAGCAGCTGCAGCGGTTCGTAGGGCGTCAGCTGCGTGCTCGCCAGCGGCGTGCCGGGCGCCGCGGCGCCGAACAGCGCCGACACGGCGTAGACCGTCCGCGGCTTCTTCGCTTCGGGCTTCGGTTTCGACGGCGAGCTGCCGCCGGTGCTCGGCGAGGAGCTGCCGTTCGAGCCCGATGCCGAGCTCGAACCGGAGCCGGAGCTCGACCCCGAGCCCGAACTCGACCCTGCGCCGGAGCCCGAGCTGGAGCCGGCGCCGGCGCCGCCGCCCGATGCCGAGGACGAGGCGCTCGAGGAAGATGGGCTGGCCGGCGCTGCGCTCGACGCGGCTTTCGCCTGCGGCGTCGGCAGCGGCGTGAACGGGTCGCGCGCCGCGCCGCCCGTCTGCTGGGCCGTGCCGCTCGGCGTCTCGGCGACGGCCTTCGACGCTTCGCTGTTGACCGCGCTGACGGCGACGCCCGCGGTCGGAGCCGAGGTCCCGGCGCTGCCGACGGACGGCGGCGTCGAGGAGCTCGAGCCGGCGAGCACGGCGTAGACGATCGCGCCGAGCAGCAGGGCGCCGAGCAGCGCGAGCAGCGGGCGCAGGCGCCTGCCGAGCAGGTCGACGCGCAGCGCGTCGATCAACGCGTTCATCGGACACCTCCGGCCGTCACGACTGCCGGCGCCGCGGCCGGGCTGGATCCGCTCGCGGTCGAGGAGCCGCCGGCGCTGGGGGAGCTGGCGGGCGAGCCGCTCGCGGCCGGCGCGGCGGAGGTCGCGCCGGCGGTCAGGCCGCTGCCGGCCGCCAGCACGTAGGCGGTCGCGCTGATCGTGCCGGTCAGCGAATGGCGGCCGTTCGTGCCGGTGCTCGGTTCGAGCTTGACGCCCTGCAGCGTCAGCAGGCGCCCGCTGACGCGCAGGCCGGAGGCCGTGCGCACGGTCGCGCCGTCGAGCTGCTGGAACAGGTGGTAGAGGTCGGAGAAGCTGCCGTCGAAGACGAACGTGAACGGCATCTGCGTGAAGCCGGCGCTCGCTGCGGCGCTCGCGGGGGTGCCGGCGGCGGGCGTGCTGGCAGCGCCGGTGTTGCCGGTCGTGATCGAGCTGAATTCGACGTGCTTGTGGTTCGAGGCCTGCGCGAGCTGGTAGATCAGCGACGGCACTTCTTCGCTCGGCGGGACGGCTTTGCCGAGATCGACGACCGCCGCGTAGGCCGCCGAGTAGCGCGACTGCGCGGCGCGCGCGTTGGCGGCTTCGCTCTGAGCGGAGGCGAGCTGCGCGTTGGCCTGCGTGACCTGCGTGACCAGCTTCGTGGCCTGGGTGCGCTCGGGTGCGACGAGCAGCAGGTAGACGACGGCCAGCAGCGCGAGCGCCGAGATGCCGATCAGGGCGAGCCTGTCACGTGTCGTCAGCGCGCCCATCAGCCGTTTCCTTGCGTGGCGGTCAGCTCGGTGCCGCCGGTGGCGGTCGTCGGCAGCGTCGGGAGCGGCTCGAAGGTCAGCACCGCCGTGAACGACGTGCCGGCGCACTGGCCGCTCGTCGTCGTCGCGCCGGCGGCCGTGCCGGTCGCTTTCGTCGAGCTCTGCAGCGTGACGTCGCTGACGCCGTCGATCAGGCGCAGCCGCTGCAGCGTCAGCGCGACCTCGGCCTGGCTCGTCGCGCAGCCGCCGAGCGTGATCGTCGGAACGCTGCCGGGCGGCGTCGAGGAGCTGACGGCGGTCGACGGCGAGGACGAGCGCGGCGCGGACGTGGCCGCGGCGCTCGAGCCGACGGTGCCGTTCAACGACGTGATCGCCGCGTCGCGCGGCAGCACGCGGCCAAGCTCGTGCATCGTGTGCGCCCAGTCGAAGCGCGAGTCGACGAGCTGCTCGACGGCCGTGAGGCGCTGTTCGCGCAGCGTGATGAAGCTCGTGTAGGAGCCGAGCGAGGCGCTCGTGCTCTGCGCGCGCTGCGTCTGCGCTTCGATCGTCGCGAGCTGCGCGTGGCGGCTGGCGACCTGGTGGCGCGCGAGGCCGTAGAGCAGCGCGAGCACGGCGAGGCCGGCGATCGCGCCGAGCACGATGTACGCCGCGCCCTCGGAGCGCCCGGCGCCGGCGCCGGCGCGGCCGCGGTCGTCGGAGGGGATCAGGTTGACGGCTCTCATCGCGGCGCCTCAGTCGTCGCGAGGCCGGCGGCGACCGACAGGCGGTGGGTCGAGACCGAGCTCTCGAGGCTCGCGTCGACGAGGCCGACGGTCTCGCCGCGGACCTCCATCCCGAGCGAGGCCTGCAGCGCTTCGGCGAAGCCGGGCAGGTCGAGCGCGGCGCCGCTCAGCGACACGTAGGCGATCTCGCCGCCCTGGTCCTGCGTGCGGTGGAAGTCGAGCGAGTTGCGGATCTCGCCGGTCAGTTCGCGCACGCCGTTCTCGAGCACCGCGCGGATGTCCGCGTCCGAGCGCTCGGGCTCCGCCGAGGGCTCGGGCGCGGGCGGCTGCGCGGCCTGCAGCACCTCGGCGTAGCCCATCGACGCCTCGCGCGCTTCGTCCTCCTCGCGGCTCAAGGCGCCCTCGTCGTCGGCCGTGCCGGCGCCGCGCGCGCCGGCGTCGTCGGAAGCGGAGGTGGCGGCGTGGCCGGCATCGCTCTCGTGCATGGCCTCCTCGCGCACGGGGGCGGCGACGGGCGCCGGCGCGGGGGCGCCGATCGCACGTGCGATCGGCGCGTCGGGCGTCGGCGCGGAGTGCAGGTCGACGCTCGCGAGCAGCCGGCGCGCCTCGCCGAGCGCGATCGCGCGGCGCGTCGCGAGCTCGTTGGCCATCCCCTCGACGCCGGCTCCGATGACGCGCGTGAAGCGGCAGACGGTGCCCTCGGCGATCGCGAGGTTCGTCAGGCCGTCGACGTTGAGGTAGAGGACGCGCTCGGTCTCCGCCGCGGCGCGGTCGTGCAGCGAGCGGATCAGCGCGAAGGCCGAGAGATCGACGCCGACGGGCGTGAGGCCGGCGCCGCGCACGGCGCCGAGCAGCCGTTCGACCATGTCGCGCTGCGCGGCGACGAGCACGACGCGCTGGCGCGGTCCGGCGGGGCTGTCGAAGACGCCGAGCGGATGGAAGTCGAGGACTGCGTTCGACAGCGGCATCGGAACCTGGTCCTGCGCCTGGAACTGGACGGCGGCGGCGAGCTCCTTGCGGTCGGTCACCGGCGGGAGCTCGAGCGTGCGCATGACCGTGCGCTGGTTGGCGATGCCGACGCGCACGTGCTTGTTGAGGCCGCTGTCGGCGAACAGCTCGCGCAGCGACTCGCTGAGCGCCTCGACGTCGAGCACCTCGCCCTCGCGCATCGTGTCGGCGTCGAGCGGCTGTGCGGCGGCGCGCTCGGCGCGGATCGTGCCGTTGACGCGAACCTTCGCGGCGGCGACGAGGCCGGGCTGGATGTCGAGCCCGACGACGTCGTTGCCCGAACGGCGCCGGCGCAGGTCGAGATCGAGGGAGAGCGAGGGAAGCTTTGGTGAGGGAAGCTTTGGCATCTGTCTTCGTCGGCCGCGAGAAGTTGGCGCGGCCGGCGCACGAGCGGTATCGGCGCGAGCGCAGCGGCGCTTTAGGGCCGGTGCTCGCGCTACAGGAAGTGGTGCGTGTATGAGCTGACGAGCTGTTCGCCGACGAACGCCGCGAGCACCGCGCCGAACGCGAGGAACGGGCCGAACGGGACTGCCGTCTTGCGCCCCTCGCGTGCGCCGCGGCGTGCGACGATCGCGCCGCCGACGAGCACGCCGGCGAGCAGCGCGAAGAGCAGCGCGGCGGCGACGGCGCGGCCGAGGAAAAGGCCGATGACGGCGGCGAGCTTGACGTCGCCCATGCCCATGCCGCCGGGATAGGCGAGCGCGGCGATCAGCAGGAAGCCGCCGGCCGCGGCGCCGGCGATCAGCCGCTGCGGCTCGCCGGAGGGGTCGAGCGCGAGCCCGAGCGCGAGCGCGGCGATCGCGCCGAGCGCGGAGAGGCTGTTGGGGATGATGCGATGCTCGAAGTCGATCAGCGCGGCGGGCACGACGATCAGGATCAGCGCGATGCTCAGCGCGACGGTGTCGAGCGAGGCGTGCGCGACGACGGCGCCCGCGCACAGCGCGGCGGTCAGCGCCTCGACGAGCGGGTAGCGCGGCGAGATCGGCGCGCCGCAGCTGCGGCAGTGGCCGCGCAGCAGGACGTAGGAGAGGATCGGGACGTTGTCGTAGGCCTTGACCGGCACGTCGCAGGCCGGGCAGCGCGACGCCGGCGCGACGAGCGACTCGTGCCGCGGCAGGCGGTAGGCGACGACGTTCAGGAACGAGCCGAAGACGGCTCCGAGCACACCGGCGAACGCAACGTCCATGCGCATCTGATCGGCGTCAGCGCGCGCACGCTTGAGCGCGCCGTCTCAGGCAACGAAAAGGGGCGGCCAGATGGCCGCCCCTTTCGTCGCGTCGAGGTCCGTCAGCGGACCTTGACCCGCGGTACTACCAGGAGCCGGCCTTGCAGCCGCCCTTGTTGTTGCCGGTACCGCTCGTCGTGCACGAGCGCGTGATCGACCCGTTGTTGTTGACGAGCTTGTATTTGTCGTTCGAGCCGACGGCTTCGGATTCGGCTTCGAACCCGGTCGCCGTGCCTTTCGTGTTGGCCCAGACGACTTTCGCGGTCGACGTGTCGGCAAGCGTCGGCTCGACTTTTTCGAGTTCCGCCTGCGTGCACGCCGTGAAGCTGCCGCTGTTTTCGTTCGCGCAAGACTCGAACGTCGTCTGCAGGGTCCCGACCTGCGTCTTCGCCGCAGCGTCGTTCGCCTTGCTCGTCTGGTTGAGGAATGCGGGAATCGCGATCGCGGCAAGGATGCCGACGATCAGGATGACGACCAGCAGCTCGATGAGGGTGAACCCCTCCTCGTTGCTCAAGCGCTGGCGCAGTCGATACAGCATCTGATCCTCCTAGGATCGTCTGATTGGCGCCAGCACAAGGCCCACCGCCCCACTTGGCGGTGCGTCCCCCTTACAGTCGATCCTTCAGGACCGGCTAGTGAGAGCCGCCGGCTTTGCTACACACCCCGCAGGGTGTTCTGCCTTGGCGCCTCGACACTGGCTTTGTCTGCGCGTGCATCGGCCTCGCCGCCGGCGTTCTTTAGCGATGCACGATCGCTGGACGCATACACGATCCGCCCGCGCGCAAGCGCCCGGCGGATAGCGCCGCGCTACTCGCTCGACTCGCTGTTGCTCGCGTCGGCTGGCGTGCCGGTCTCTGCGCCCCAGCGCGCCTGCGCGTCGACGCCGGCGATGCGCACGCCGCCGCCGTCGCACCAGGGGCAGGCGACCTTGCTCGGCGTGCCGCCGAGGTTCGAGATCAGCTCGCCGGTGCCGCGGCAGGGCATACACTCCCGCGGCTCGTGAGCCTGATCGCTTCGATTCTCGCTGTCTGCCTGCTCGCTCGCCACGGAGCGAGCAGACTAGCGGTCCCTCGATGAGAAGCAGGGTTCGCGCCTACGAGTGGGCGCTGCTCGCGCTGATCACGATCGCCGCTGCGGCGCTGCGGCTGATCGCGATCGGCAAGGTCGAGACCGACCCGTTCTACGACGCGGCCGTGCGCAGCATGGGTCTGTCGTGGCACAACTTCTTCTTCGGCGCGTTCGAGCCGGGCGCGAGCGTGTCGATCGACAAGCCTCCGGTCGACCTGTGGCTGCAGGTCGCGACGGTCAAGGTGCTCGGGTTCACCTCGACGACGCTGAAGCTGCCGGAGGCGCTCGCGGGGGTCGCCGCGGTGCCGCTGCTGTTCGTCGCGGTCAGGAGGATGTGGAGCACGACGGCCGGGCTCGCGGCGGCGGCGGCGCTCGCGGTGCTGCCGGTCGACGTGATCACGTCGCGCAGCGACACGATGGACGGCGTGATGATGCTGCTGATCGTGCTCGCGCTGCTGTTCGTCGTGCGCGCGTGCGAGACGGGCCGCACGCGCTGGCTGCTCGCCGGCGCGGCGGTGCTCGGCGTCGCGTTCGACGTGAAGATCCTCGAGTCGTTCGTCGCGCTGCCGGGGCTTGCGGTGCTTGCGCTGATCGGCTTCCCGGGAACGCCGCGCGCGCGTGCGCTGAAGCTCGCGGCGGCGGCGGCCGTCTACGTCGTCGTCGCGCTCGCGTGGCTGACGGGGACGCTGCTCGCGCCGGCGCACGACCGGCCGTGGGCGATCGGCTCGACGAACGGCAGCGCGTGGAACGCGGTGTTCGTGTTCAACGGCACCGAACGGCTCGGCGGCAAATCGCCCGAACCGCAGGGCACGCAGTACGAACCGGGACACGACTACCCGACGGCGACGCAGTCTCAGCGCGACCACATCCCGATCGTGCCGCCGTCGCCGACGCGCCTGCTCTCGCGGATCGGACCGCTGTCGGGCGAGCGCCTCGGGATGGAGCTGCTCGTCGGCCTGCTGCTCGGCATCCCGGCGCTGCTGTTGAGCGTCCGTCGTCGTCGCGATCGCCTCGACGTCGATGAGGATGAACGAGAAGACGACGAAGGCGCGCCGGCGCGCAGCCTGCGGATCGCGATCGCGGCCGGGCTGCTGCTGTGGGTGCTGACGGGGATCGTGCTGTTCAGCCACATGGTGCGCCTGCACCCGCGCTACGTCGAGGGGCTGTTGCCGGCGGTCGCGGCGACGCTCGGGATCGGCGTCGCGTGGGCGTCGCAGCCGCGCGGGCGGCTGCGTCCGGCGGCGCTCGCGATCACGCTCGCGATCGTCGTCTACTACGGCGAGCGCCTGCTCTACGGGACGTCGCCGGAGTGGTGGATCACGCTCGTCGCGGCGCTGCTCGCGCTCGCGGCGGCGGCGCTCGCGCGCGCGCCGGTGCTGCCGCGCGCGCTGCGGCGCGCGCTCGCGCCGATCGGCGTGCTCGTGCTGACGCTGTGCGCGGTGCTCGCGATCGCGGTCGGCACCGACATCACGGCGATCGACGACCACATCACCGACGCCGGCTACGTCGGCGCGCTGCCGGTGCAAGAGCCGACGACGTCAGCAGCTACCTGCGCGCGCACCAGGGCAGCGCGCGCTACGAGGTCGCGGCGCAGTCGGCGACGCAGATCGGCTCGCTGATCGTCAAGGACGCGCGCCCGGTCGTGATCCTGACGAGCTACGGCGCGCAGCAGTTCACGTCGGTGACGAAGCTGAAAGACCTGATCGCGGCGGGCGAGGTGCGCTACGCGTTCCTGAACTCGCCCTGCCCGCACCACACGACGGCGGCGAGCGAGAAAAACCCGGCGTGCTCGGCGCCGGCGCAGATGGATCCGCGCGCACGCGACGCGACGTCTCGCGCGCGGCCGGGCTGGCACGCGGCGGCGTGCTCTGGCGGCTGCCGGGGGTCAAGCGATGAACGATGCGACGCCGTCGCTCGCCGAGCTCGCCGAGCACGCGCGCGCGGCCGGGCGGCTGGCGCTCGACACGGAGTTCATCGGCGAGGGCCGCTACCGCACGCTGCTGTGCCTGATCCAGCTCGCGGTGCCGCGGCGGCGAGGGCCGCAAGCATCGAGCTGCTCGACCCGCTCGCGGACGGGCTTCGACGGCGCTCCGCTCGCGGCCGTGCTCGCGGACCCGGACGTCGAGATCGTCGTGCACGCCGGGCGCCAGGACATCGCGCTGCTGCGCCGCGTGCTCGCGACGGAGGTCAGCAACGTGTTCGACACGCAGGTCGCGGCCGGCTTCGCGGGGATGGGCGCGCAGAGCTCCTACGACTCGCTGCTCGGCGACGCGCTCGGCGCTGCGCGTCGCGAAGAGCGCGAGCTTCACGCGCTGGGAGAAGCGGCCGCTGTCGGCCGAGCAGCTCGCCTACGCGCGCGAGGACGTCGAGCACCTGCTCGAGATGGCGAGCGAGCTCGAGCGGCGCCTGAGCGCCTCGGGCGCCTGGACTGGGCGCGCGAGGAGTGCCGCGCGCTCGAGCGCTCGAGCGACGAGCGCGACCTCGAGACGATCTTCGCGCGCCTGCCGCGCGTGCGCAACCTCAGCCCGAGCGCGCGCCCCGTCGCGCGCGCGCTCGTGCAGTGGCGCGAGCAGACGGCCGAGCGCCAGGACCGGCCGGTGCAGAGCGTGCTGAGCGACGCGGCGCTGTCGAGATCGCCAAGCGCAAGCCGTCCTCGACGCAGCGAGCTCGAGCAGATCCGCGGCTCGGGCGCGGCGAACCTGCGCCGCCGCGGCGAGGACCTGCTGGAGGTCGTGCGCGCGCGCGCGCGAGCTCGCGCCCGAGCGCGCGCCGCGCGAGGCGCGCCCGCCGGCGCCGCGCGCCGAGGACGCGCCGCTGATCGCGCTCGCCGAGGCGCTGCTGCGCGCACGCGCGCGCGAGGCGGGGCTCGCCTACGAGCTGCTCGCCGCGCGCGCCGACCTGCAGGCGATCGTCGCCGCCTGGCGCGCCGGCGCCGAGGAGGCCGACGTGCGCACGCTGCGCGGCTGGCGGCGCGAGCTCGTCGGCGCCGAGCTGCTCGACGCTGCTCGACGGGCGCCTCGCGCTGTCGGTCGCCGGCGGCGCGCTGCGGATCGACGACGCGCCGAGCGACTGAGCTCGCGGGCGCAAGGCCCGCCGGGCGTCTACTTGACGCTGTTGTAGACCGTGAACAGCGGCAGGTACATCGAGACGACAATGAAGCCGACGATGCGCGCCGATGACGATGATCATGATCGGCTCGAGGATCGAGGTCAGCGCCTTGACCGACGCTTCGACCTGGTCCTCGTAGAACTCGGCGACCTTGTCGAGCATCGCGTCGAGCGCGCCCGTTTCCTCGCCGACGCCGACCATGTGCGTGACCATCACCGGGAAGATCGGCGCCTGCGCGAGCGGCGCGGCGATCGTGCCGCCGCGCTTGACCGAGGCGATCACGCCGTCCATCGCCTCCTCGACGGCGACGTTGCCGCCGGTGCGCCCGGTGATCTCGAGCGCGAGCAGCAGCGGCACGCCGGCGCTCGTCAGCGACGAGAGCGTGCGCGCCCAGCGCGCGACCGCGACCTGCTGGACGATCGCGCCGATCTTCATCGGGATGCGCAGGCGGAAATGGTCCCACTGCGGCCTCCCCCACGTCGACCTCTTCCACTTGACGAACGCGAACGCCGTGAGGCCGGCGAGCAGCGAAGATCAGCCACCAGTAGCCGGTGACGGCGTGCGAGAGGAACACCGAGACCTGCGTGATCTTCGGCAGTTCGCCGCCGAACTGCTTGAAGACGCCCAGGAACACGGGCACGAGGAAGGCGACGAGCGCCATCATCACGCCGACGGCGAAGATGATGACGAGCGTCGGGTAGATCATCGCCGAGCGGATCTGGCGGCGCAGCGAGGCGTCCTTCTCAGCTGGTCGGCGACGCGCATCAGCGCGTCCTCGAGCACGCCGCCGGTCTCGCCGGCCTGCGTCATCGCGACGAACAGCGGGTTGAAGACCTTCGGGTGGCGCGCGAGCGAGTCGCTCAGCGAGAGCCCGGCCTCGACGTCCTTGCGCACGGCGACGACCGTTTCCTTCAGGAACTTGTTCTCGGTCTGCCACTCGAGCACGTACAGCGCGCGCAGGATGCTCATGCCTGAGGTGATCATCGTCGCGAGCTGGCGCGAGAAGATCGGCGAGCTCGGACGCTTTGACGGTCTTCATGAACGCGAGCTGGATCTCGCGCGAGGCGTGCTTGTCGGCGATCTCCAGCACGATCAGCCCGCGCTGCTTGAGCTGGTCGGAGACCGCCTGCTTGGAGTCGGCCTCGAGCTCGCCGCGCGCCTTGACGCCGGCGAGGTCCATCGCCTTGAAGACGTACGTGCTCATCGCGCGCCCCTAGGCGGCGGCCCGCTGGCCGCCGAGGTCGAGCGTCGCGGCGCCCAGCAGGCGGCCGAGCTCCTCGGGCGTCGACGAGCGCGATTCGGCGAGCTTGCGGCTGATCTGGCCCTGGCGCACGAGCGTCGCGAGCGAGGCGTCCATCGTCTGCATGCCGGCCGCCGAGCCGGTCTGCAGCACGGAGTAGATCTGGTGCGTCTTGCCCTCGCGGATCAGGTTGCGAATGGCCGGGTTCGGCACGAGCACCTCGGTCGCGACGACGCGGCCCGGAGCCGTCGGCGTTCGGCAGCAGCTGCTGGGTCATGATCCCCTGCAGCGCGACCGACAGCTGCACGCGCACCTGGCCCTGCTGGTGCGCCGGGAAGACGTCGATGATGCGGTCGATCGTCTGCGCGGTGTCCTGCGTGTGCAGCGTCGCGAAGACGAGGTGCCCGGTCTCGGCGGCGGTCAGCGCCGTCGAGATCGTCTCGAGGTCGCGCATCTCGCCGACGAGGATCACGTCGGGGTCCTCGCGCAGCGCCGCCTTCAGCGCGTCGGAGAAGCTGTGCGCGTCGGCGCCGAGCTCGCGCTGGTTGACGAGGCACTTCTTGTGCGCGTGCAGGAACTCGATCGGGTCCTCGATCGTCATGATGTGCTCCTCGCGCGTGCGGTTGATCTCGTCGATCATCGCCGCGAGCGAGGTCGACTTGCCCGAGCCGGTCGGGCCGGTGACGAGCACGAAGCCGCGCGGGCGCTTGGCGAAGTCGTGCACGACCGCCGGCAGCCCGAGCTCTTCGATGCGAGCTCAAGTTGAAGGGGATCAGGCGAAACGCCGCGCCGATCGCGCCGCGCTGGAAGTAGGCGTTGACACGAAAGCGCGCGTGACCGGGGATCGAGTAGGCGAAGTCGAGCTGCCAGTTCGTCTCCAGGCGCTGGCGCTGGTCGCCGGTGAGGATCGAGTAGACGATCTCGCGCGTGTCCGACGACGAGAGCTTCGGATAGTTCTCGAGCGGCGTCAGGCGGCCGCGCACGCGCGACGGTCGGGTGCGCGCCGGCGCTCAGGTGAAGGTCCGAGGCGCGTCGCGAGACGACCTCCATCAGCAGGTCTGCGAAATCGATGTCCATGGCACGCCCCATCGACGTACCGAGAGCAAAGATCGCGGCGAGTCGAGGCCGACTGGACGAAAGTTGGATAGAGACGTGCGTTCAGCCGATGCCGCGCGCGGCGCTGCAGCATCGTCGCGCGCGGCGCCTCGCGGCCCGTCCACAGCTCGAGGCTGAGCGCGCCCTGCGCGACGAGCACGTGCAGGCCGTCGACCGTGCGCGCGCCCGCCGCGCGAGCGGCGGCGATCAGCTCGGTCGGCGCGCCGTCGCGGTAGACGAGGTCGACGACGACCGCGTAGTCGCCGAGCGCGACCGGCGTCAGGCCGAGTTGCGCAAGCTCGTCGTCTGCGGGCGCGAGCCCGACGGCCGTGCAGTTGACGAGCACGTCGGCGGCGGCCGGTCGCTCGACCGCGCGCGCGTCGAGGTTCGCGGCGAGCGCCGCGGCACGCGCCGGCGTGCGGTTCGACACGGCGACGTCGCCCGCGCCGGCCTCGCGCAGCGCCCAGACGGCGGCGCGCGCGCTGCCGCCGGCGCCGAGCACGAGCGCGCGCATCCCGGACAGCGACTCGCCGATCGCCGCGAGCAGCCCCGGCGCGTCGGTGTTCTCGGCGGCGATCGCGCCGTCGCGCGCGAACGTCAGCGTGTTCGCCGCGCCGATCGCGCGCGCGCTCGTCGCTCGCGCTGTCGGCGAGCGCGAGCGCCGCGTGCTTGTGCGGGATCGTCACGTTCGCGCCGACGAACCCGGCGCCGCGCGAGCGCGCGCGTCGTCTCGGCGAACAGCTCCGGCGGCACCGGCAGCGCGCTGGTAGCGCCAGTCGCGCAGGCCGAGCTCGGCGAGCGCCGCGTTGTGCATCGCCGGCGAGCGGCTGTGCGCGACCGGCCAGCCGAGCACGCCGAGCCGGCGCATCACTTCTTCTTGCACGCCGGCGGGCGGCCGCCGTTCTTCTTGACGGCCGCGTCGTAGGCGGCGACGTTCTTTTCGAATTCGGCCGACGTGCGCGAGAAGACCTGCTCGCCGCAGCCGTCGGCGCCGGCGACGTAGTAGAGGTAGGGCACGTGCGCCGGGTGCGCGGCGGCTTCGATCGACGCGCTGCCCGGGTTCGAGATCGGCGTCGGCGGCAGCCCTTTGTGCGTGCGCGTGTTGTACGGCGAGTCGATCTTCAGCTGCGATTCGGTCAGTTCGCCGGTGTACGTCGCGATGCCCTTCTGCTGCTCGACGGCGTAGTAGATCGTCGCGTCGATGCCGAGCGGCATCCCTTCTTTCAGGCGGTTGTAGATGACCGCGGCGATCTTCGGGCGGTCGCCGGCCGTCTGCGCCTCGCGCTCGATCATCGAGGCGACCGTCAGCAGCTGGTAGGGCGTGATGTGCAGCGCGTGCGCGCGGCGCGCGTCCTCGCTCGTGAAGCGTTCGTGGAACGCCGCGAGCTGCTCTTCGACGAGGTGCGCTACAGGCGCGCCGGAGACCTCAGTTCGTAGGTCGCCGGGAACAGGAAGCCTTCGAGGTCGGGCGTGCGCGACGGCGCGCCGTAGCGGCGCGGGTCGAGCACGGCGAGCGCTCGCGTCGCCGCGAGGTAGTTGCCGCTCAGCGCGTCGGCCGCGACGAGCTGCGCGATCTGCCGCCGCGTGTAGCCCTCGGGGATTACGACGTCGACGACGATCGCTTTCGGCGGCGGCTTGCCGAGCGCTTCGATCGCCGCCGAGTAGCTCATGCCGTGCTTCAGCCGGAAGCGGCCCGAGTGCAGCGAGCCGCGCTTGCCGTCGAGCGTCGCGCGCAGGTCGAAGAAGAAGGCCGAAGAGACGACGCCGTCGCGCGCGAGGATCGAGCCGACCTTGCTCGCGCTCGCGCCCTTCGGGACGACGACGATCACGCTGCCGCTGCCGGAGCCGGCGAACGGCTGGAACAGCGAGACGAGGAACCAGACGAGCGCGATGGCGAGCGCGAGCGCGATCAGCGCCGCGATGCGCGCGCGCGTGAAGCGGCGCCTGGCGCCTGCGTCGCGCGCTCCGGCGGCGGCGGCCGCCCCGCGCCTGCGCGGGCGTCGCGGCGGCGCCGACCCGGCGTCACCGCCCTCGCGCGCCGTCGCGCCGTCCGGATCGTGCGCCGCGGCGGCGGCAGCGGCAGCTCGCCGGCCGGCTCCGCGTCGTGCGCGACGAGCGACTCGGAGCGCTCCTGCTCGGGCTCAAGCGCTCCTGCTCGACGTGCTCGGGCTCGACGTGCTCGGACTCGACGTGCTCCGCCGCGATCGGCGCCTCCTCGGTCGGCGGCTCGAACGGCGGGAGCGGCGCGGCGGCGGGCGGATCGCTCGGCTGCACCGGCTCGACGAGCGGTGCCTCGCCGGCGCGCTCGGCGCGGCGGCGTTCGCGCTCGAGGCGGTCGCGCTCGCGCTCCTCCGCCGTGCGTTCGTGCGCGTTTGGGCGATTGCCGCGGGACAAGGCAGGGAGCTTAGTGCGGCTGCGCCGCCATCCAGCCCTCCAGCAGGTGCGCGGCCGCGCGCGAGTCCTCGCTCGCGCTGCGCCGGCGCCGTCAGGCGCTGGGCCATGCGCGTGGTGAAGCGCTCGTCGTGCAGCTCGACCGGGACGGCCGCGCCGAGCCGCTGCGCGAGGCGCTCGCGCGAACTCGCGCGTCTCGCGCGTCTGCGTCGGTGTCGCCGCCCGCGCAGCGACAGCGGCAGGCCGACGACGACGCGCTCGACCTCGCGCTCGCTGCACGAGCGCGACGAGCGCGGCCATACCGCGCCGCGTCGCCGGGCCGCAGGACGGGCTCGATCGGCGTGACGATCGTGCCGGTCGGGTCGCTCACGCGCGCAGCCGCAGCGCGCGCTGCCGTAGTCGAGCGCGAGCACGCCGGCATCAGCCGGCGAGCGCCGCCGCGATCGGCGCCGCGCGCGGCGCGGCGATCGCCTCGCTCGAGCTTCTCCGGGTCGCGGCCGCCGGCCTGGGCCATCGTGTCGCGGCCGCCGCCGCCGCCGCCGGCGACTCTCGGCGGCGAGCTTGACGATCTCGCCGGCCTTGACGCCGCGCGCGACGAGCGTCGGGCGCGACGCTCGCGACGCAGGTGCACGCGCCCGTCGACGGCCGTGCCGAGCACGATCGCCGCGCCGCCGAGCTTGCCCTTGACGCGGTCGGCGAGGTCGAGCAGCGCCTTCGCGTCGGCGACGTCGACCGTCGCGCGCGAGCACCGGCGCGCCGCCGACCTCGGCGGCCGCGGCGGCCAGCGCGTCGAGGTCGACGCCCGCCGCGCGCCGGCGCCGCCGCGCTTCGCAGCGCCTTCTCGAGCTCGCGGCGCTCGAGCTCGCGCGTGCGGACGAGCTCCGGCGCATCCTCGGGGCGCGTGCGCAGCGCCTGCGCGACCTCGCCGCAGCAGCCGGTCGTGCTCGCGCAGCAGAGCGACGGCCGCCGGGCCCGGTCAGCGCCTCGATGCGCCGCACGTTGGCGGCGCTCGACGTCTCGGCGAGGATCCGAAACGGGCCGATCTCGGCCGTCGAGCGCACGTGCGTGCCGCCGCACAGCTCGCGCGAGTAGCTCGCCGTCGCCGATCTGGACCATCCGCACCACGTCGCCGTACTTCTCGCCGAACAGCGCCATCGCGCCGAGCCGCTTGGCCTCGTCGAGCGTCGTGGTGATCGGGCGCACCGGGTCGTTGCGCAGCGATCCACTCGTTGACGCTGATCCTCGACGTCGCGCAGCTCCTGCGTCGGTGAGCGCCCTGGCCGTGGCTGAAGTCGAAGCGCAGCTTGTCGGGGCCGACGTAGGAGCCGGCCTGGCGCACGTGGTTGCCGAGGCGCTCGCGCAGCGCCGCCTGCAGCAGGTGCGTCGCGGTGTGGTTGGCCTCGGTCGCGTGGCGCGCGCCGTGGTCGACGCGCGCGAGCACGCGCTCGCCCGGCGCGCAGCTCGCCCTCGCTCGAGCACGACCTCGAGCGCCTGGTCGTCGCCGAGCCGCAGCACGTCCTCGACCGCGCGCGCGGCAGTCGCCGTCGTCGCATTCGAGCGTGCCGACGTCGGACGACCTGGCCGCCGCCGGCGCGCGTAGAACGGCGACTCGGCGAGCTTGACGAGGAGCGCTCGCCGCCGTCGTCGCGTCGAGGCGCCGCCGGCGACGTGGCTGCGCACGGCGCCGACCGTCGTGCGCTGGTCCTCGGTCTCGTAGCCGGTGAAGCGCGTGCCGCCACCGCTCCTCGGCGAGCGCCGCGCACGCTCGCCGCGCTCGCGTCGTCGTGCGCGCCGCCGCCGGCGCCGGCCCTCGCGCGCCCGCGCGCGCGCTGGCGCTCCATCAGCTCGCTCGAAGTCGCCCTCGACCGACAGGCCGCTCCTCGGCGAGCAGCTCGCTCGGTCATCTCGAACGGGAAGCCGTACGTGTCGTGCAGCGGGAAGACCGTCTCCGCGGCGATCGACCTCGCGCGCCGCCCTCCGCGCGCGCGCTCGATCTCGGCTCGCAGCAGCTCCATGCCCTGCGCGAGCGTGCGCCCGAAGCTCTCCTCCTCGGCCGACAGCCACATGCGGATCGGCTCGCGCTGCTCGACGAGCTCCGGGTAGGCGGCGCCCATCAGCTCGCGCACGCGCGTCGGCGTAGCGCGACAGGAAGCCGGGCGCGAGCTCGAGCGCGCGGCCCTGCTGGATCGCGCGGCGCATCACGCGCCGCAGCACGTAGCCGCGGTCCTCGTTGGACGGCACGACGCCGTCGGCGAGCAGGAACGTCATCGCGCGCGAGTGGTCGGCGAGGATGCGCAGCGCGCGGTCGCTGTCGAACGTCCGCGCCGTAGCGCGCGCCCGAGAGCTCCTCGCCGAGCTCGATCAGCGGCGCGAACTGGTCGGTCTCGAACACCGACGGCTTGTCCTGCAGGATCGCGGCCATGCGGTTGAGGCCGAGGCCCGTGTCGATGTTGCTGCGCCGGCAGCGGCCGAGAGCCGTTCGCCGTCGCTGCTGGTCGTACTGCATGAACACGAGGTTCCAGTACTCCAGGAAGCGCTCGTTCTCGCCGCCCGGGCAGGTCCTCGGCCGACCCGAACTGCGACGCCGCGGTCGAGGTACAGCTCCGAGCACGGCCCGCACGGGCCGGTCGGGCCGGCCTGCCAGAAGTTCTCCGAGCGCGGGCACTCGACGATCCGCTCGCGCGGCACGCCGACGCCGAGCCAGCCGTCGATCGCCTCCTCGTCGGGGCCGAGGCCGAGCTCCTCGTCGCCCTCGAAGACCGTCACCCAGATGTCGCTCGGCGGCGAAGCCGAAGCACCTCGCGCGAGAGCTCCCACGCGAACTCGATCGCCTCGCGCTTGAAGTAGTCGCCGAACGAGAAGTTGCCGAGCATCTCGAAGAACGTCAGGTGCCGCGCGGTGTTGCCGACGTTGTCGATGTCGACCGTGCGAAAGACCTTCTGGCAGTCGGTCAGGCGCGCGCGCCGGCGGCGTCTCCTGGCCGAGGAAGTACGGCTTCAGCGGGTGCATGCCGGCGACCGTGAACAGCGCCGAGGGGTCGTGCGCGGAGGGCACGAGCGACGCCGAGGGGATGCGCCGGTGGCCGCGCTCCTCGAAGAACGCCAGGTAGCGCTCGCGGATCTCGTCGGAGGTCATCGCCGAGGGATCTTAGGACGGCGCGTGCTCAGGCGCGCGATCGTGCCGTGGCCGACGACGAGCGTCGCCGGCGTACAGGCACGCGATCTGGCCGGGCGCCGTGCGCTCGGCCGGCTGCGCGAGCTCGATGCTCGCGCGCGCGTGGCGGCCGGCGTCGAGCTCGTGCGCCACGCGGCAGGCGAAGCGCCGCCCGTGCGAGCGCACGCGCACGCCGTCGACGCACGCGCCGTCGCGGTGCAGCGTCAGCTCGCGCACGCGCAGGCTGCGCGCGAGCAGCGCCTCGCGCGGCGCCGACGGTGACCGTGTTGCGCCGCGTGTCGGTGCGAGCACGTAGAGCGGCTCGCGGCCGCCGATGCCGAGCCCGTGGCGCTGGCCGACGGTGTAGGGGTGCGCGCCGCGGTGCTCGCCGAGCACGGCGCCGCTCTCGTCGACGATCGGACCCGGGCGACGCGCCGAGGCCGCCGTGGCGCTCGAGGAAGTCGCCGTGGCGCGTGCCGGCGAGGAAGCAGAGGTCCTGCGAGTCGGGCTTGCGCGCGACGCCGAGGCCGGCCTGCGCGGCGAGCTCGCGCACCTGCTGGCTTGCGCAGCTCGCCGAGCGGGAAGCGCAGGCGCGCGAGCGAGCGCGGGCGCGAGCGCCGAGAGCACGTAGCTCTGATCCTTGCGCGACGTCGGCGGCCATGCGCAGCAGCGGCGCCGGGCGGTCGTCGTGCACGCGCGCGTAGTGGCCCGTCGCGAGCGTGCGCGCGCCGAGGCGCTCGGCGAGCTCGAGCATCGCGTCGAGGCGCACGTTGCCGTTGCAGCGCACGCACGGGTTCGGCGTGAGCCCGGCGGCGTGGTCCGCCAGCCAGCCGTCGACGACGCCGGCGCGGAACTCGGCGCGCAGGTCGATCGACAGGTGCGCCATGCCGAGCCCGTGCGCGAGCTCGCGCGCGCCGCGCACGGCCTGCGCCGAGCAGCAGCTCGCCTCGCCGTCGTTCTCGGGGTCGGACCACAGCTCGAGCGTGACGCCGACGGCCTCGCCGCCGTCGCGCGCGACGAGCAGCGCCGCGACGGCGCTGTCGACGCCGCCGCTCATCGCGACGAGCGTGCGCCGCGGCCGCGTCGCGCAGGCGCGCATGACGGCGCGCGGCCGCAGCCGAGCGCGCGGTGCAGCGCGTCGGCCGCGAGCTCGGCGGCGTGGCGCTTGGCGGCGCTCAGCCCGCCGAGCTCGGCGGCGATCTCGCTCGCTGCCGATGCGCGCCGCGTCGAGCAGCGGCGCGCCGCGCACGAGCGCGACGGCGGCGCTGCCGGCCGCGATGCGCGGCGCCGCAGCCGCTCGCGTCGAAGCCCGCGTCGGCGATCGCGCCCGTCGGCGCTGTCGGCGTCGAGCGCGAGCGAGATGCGGACCAGGTCGCCGCAGGCGGCGCCGCCGGCGGCGCCGGTGAACGCGTCGGCGGCACGTGCCCGCGCGCGAGCGGGCGTTCGAGATGCTGGCGAAGCTGTTCCGCGGCCGTCTGCACACGAGCGAGTCTAAGGGCCTGACAGCGCGGCGAGCTAGAAGTGCAGCGCTTCGGCGATCGCCTGCTCGATCGCGTACGCGTCGATCAGGCCGGTCAGCGTCTTCGTCTTGCCGCTCGGGCTGATGACGAGCAGCGTCGGCGTCTGCAGGACCTGCAACGAGCGCGTGATCGTCCCGTAATCGCCGACTTCGGCGGCCGAGGAGTAATGGACGGCGATGTCTTTGAAGCGCGCCGGCGCGTACCTCGCGTTGACCGCCTGCAGCGCTACGAGCTGGCGGTGAACGGCGGCGTCGACCGCTCCCTGCCGGCTCCAGAACAGCACGATCACGACTTGGCCGGCTTTCAGCTCGCCTTCGACGAGCGTCTGCTTGCTCGCCGCGCTCGCGGGCGAGTGCGGTTTCGCGGCGGCCGAGTGCGGCTGTAGCGGCCGACGGCGTCGCACTCTTCGCGCCCAGCTTGCTCGCGGCGGTCGAGGAGCTGCGCGGCCGTGCGCTCGCGGACGAGCTCGGCGCGCTCGCGCCGCTCGACGGCGCCGTCGAGCCTTCGGCCTGCGCGGCCTTGTGCTGAAGCTGGTTGGCGTTCTGTTCGGACTCGCTTGACGGCGCCCTGCGCTTTGGCGATCGCACGCGTCAGGCCGGCGACGCCCGGCGCCGAGCCGTGTACGTCTGGCCGGGCGTGCCGCTGCGCGCCGCCGGCGCTCTGAGCGGCCGGCGCCGGCGCGCTCGCGGCCGGCGTCGAGCTCGAGCCTCGAGCTCGCCCGAGGAGTGCCCGCGCAGCGCGACGAACCACACGGCGGCGAGCAAAACGACCGCGCCGAGCGCGATCTGGAATGGGCGCGAGATCTGCGTCACGTCCCTTCCTTCGGCATTTCGCGCGCGAGAGTTGAACGTCGCATGGCGATGGACGCTTCGACGCCTGCCGGTACGCTCGGCGCGCCGGTCAGAGAGTGCGCAGCGCCGCGCAGCACGGCGTGGACGACGGTGTTCGTCGGGATCCGTTCCTGACCGCCGTCCTGCATGTCCTTGAGCACGGTCTCGCCGTCTTCGACGATCGCGACGAAGCGCGCGCCGAGCGCGTCGGCGTGCCCGAGCTGGCCTTTGAGCGAGCGTCCGGCGAGCTCCATCTGCGCGCGCAGGCCGGCCGAGCGCGCGGCCTCGAGCAGGCCGAACGCGGCGCGGCGCGCGTGCTCGCCGTCGAGCGCGACGAACACGTCGAGCAGGCTCGCGGCGACGTGCTCGTGCTCGCCGGCGAGCAGGATCCGCTCGACGCCGGCGGCCCAGCCGATGCCGGGCGTCGGCGGGCCGCCGAGCTGCTCGACGAGGCCGTCGTAGCGACCGCCGCCGCCGACGCCGCTCTGCGCGCCGAGCGCGTCGGAGGTGAACTCGAAGACGGTGCGCGTGTAGTAGTCGAGGCCGCGCACGAGCGTCGTGTCGATCTCGTAGGCGACCGCCGCCGCGTCGAGCAGCGCGCGGACCTCGGCGAAGTGCGCGGCGTCGTCGGCGTCGAGCTCGTCGAGCAGTCGCGGCGCGCCTGCCATGACCTCGCGCGTGCCGGCGTGCTCGGAGTCGAACGCGCGCAGCGGGTTCAGCTCGATCCTCGCGCGCACGTCCTCGGAGAGGCTCGCTTCGTTGGCGCGCAGGTGCGCCTGCAGGCGCGCGCGGTACTCGGTGCGCGCCGCGACGCTGCCGAGGCTCGACAGCCGCAGGCGCACCTCGCGCACGCCCATCTCGCCGAGCAGCTGCGAGAGCAGCACGATCGACTCGGCGTCGAGCGCCGGATCGTCGGAGCCGAGCGCCTCGGCGCCGACCTGCCAGAACTGGCGGTAGCGCCCGGCCTGCGCGCGCTCGTGGCGGAAGAAGCTCGAGAGGTACCAGAGCTTGACCGGCTGGCGGCGCTTGTGCATGCCGTGCTCGACGTACGCGCGGCAGACCGGCGCGGTGCCCTCGGGACGCAGCGTCAGCGAGCGCCCGGCCGCGTCGTCGAACGTGAACATCTCCTTGCGCACGATGTCGGTCGACTCGCCGACGCCGCGCGCGAACAGCTCGGTCGCCTCGAACGTCGGCGTCTCGATGCGCTCGTAGCCGGCGCTCTCGAGCAGCGCGTGCGCGCGCGCCTCGAGCCTCGTGCGCTCGTGCGCCTGCTCGCCGAGCACGTCGAACGTGCCGCGCGGCGCTTTGATCTTCGGCGTGCTCAAGTTCGCGTCGCGCTCGCGCTCGCGCTCGGCGCGGCGCCCGCGCGCGGCACGCGCTCGCGAAGCTCCGCGAGGAACGGGTTCGTGTCGCGCTCGCGCCCGAGCGTCGTGATGCCCATGTGCCCGGGATAGACGACCGTCTCGGGCGCATAGGAGCGCAGCAGCGTCGCGATCGAGCGCTCGAGCGTCGGCCAGTCGCCGCCGGGCAGGTCGACGCGACCGACCGAGCCCTGGAAGAGGACGTCGCCGGAGAGCAGCGAGACCTCGCCGGCGAGAGGGCCGCGCGCGGCGGGCGCGGCGGGCGCGGCGGCCTCGCCGGGCGCGGCGGCGCCCGCGCTCTCGCCTCCGCGGGCGGGCGCGATCGCGTAGGTGACGTGCCCGGGGCTGTGCCCGGGCGTGAAGAGGACGTCGATGTCGAGGCCGGCGAGCGTCAGGCGCTCGCCGCCGGCGACCGTGTGCTCGGGCTCGTAGCTCTCGAACGGGCCGAAGCCGGGCGGCACCAAGCTCATCACGTCGGTCAGCAGCGGGCGCTCGATCTCGGGGCAGTAGACGGGCGCGCCGGTCGCGCGCGCGAGCGGCGCGACGGCGCCGATGTGATCGAAGTGGCAGTGCGTGATCAGGATCGCCTCGATCCGCACGCCGAGCTGCGCGATCGCGTCGAGCAGCCGCTGCGGCTCCTCGCCGGGGTCGACGATGACGGCCGCGCGCAGCCCGTCGGCGCCGGCCGGCGCGTCGGCGGCGCGGACGACGAAGCAGTTCTCCTGCACGGGCCCGACCGTGAACGAGCGCACGTCGAGCGCGCTCATCGCGATGCCGCCTTGCCGCCCCCCTGCTTTCCCTTGTTGCGCTGGCGGCGCCTGTAGATCCAGTTGTCGGTGTAGTAGCTGATCGGCGTGTACGCGATCAGCCCGACGGCGAAGTACGCGACGGTCTGCGGCGGCGACGCTTTGAGGACGAGCCCGGAGAGCAGCGCGAGCGCGCACGCGGCGACGAGCGCGCGCAGCGCCGCGCCGCGCCACGTCGGCGGCTTGTCGCGCGGGTCGACGCGTTTCTGCTTCGCGCGCGCGGCCTCTGACGCCTTGCCGCTCTTCTCGGCGGCCGTCGGCTTGCGCCCGGTGCGCCCGCGCGACTCGACGAAGCCGGCCGCGTTGCCGCGGTGCTTCGTCTGGCGTTTGCGTCGCGTCTGGGCCATGCAGGGAGCCTAGTGGTTCTCGCGCGCGTCGCTCGCACGGAGCCCGACGGCGCTCAACGCGCTCTCGATCACGTGGCGCTCCTGGTCGAAGCCGGCGATCGGCAGATCGTCGGGGAAGCCGTCGAGCGCGGCGCGCGGCGCGAGGCCGACGAGCTCGGCGCTCTCGAGCGGCGCGAGCCTCGCGACGGCGTCGACGACTTCGGCGAGCGGGACCTCGAACGGCCGCTCGACGTTCATCGAGACCTGCGCGACGCCGCCGCTCAGCGCGACGCCGATCGCGCGCACGCCGCGCAGGCCGCGCTCGCCGCGCTCGCGCACGAGCGCGGCGATGCGCTTGGCGTCGTCGACAGTCGCCGGCGGGCGCAACTGCAGGTTGAACGCGACGAGCGGCTCGCGCGCGGCGAGCAGCGTCGCGCCGGCGCGCGGATGCGGCTCGCGCGGCCCGAAGTCGGCACGCAGCGGCGGCGCGCCGTCGGCGCCGGCCATGCGCCGCGCGAGCCCGGCGACGCCGCCGCGGCGGAAGTCGGCGCGCGCCGTGCCCGGACGGCCGCCGGCGAGCTCGCCGTAGAGGAAGACCGGCACGTCGAGCTCGGACGCGATGCGATCGCCGACGACGAGCGCCTCCGCGCACGCCGCGCCGCGCGCGCGCCGATCGAAGTAGACGAGCGGCACGACGTCGAGCGCGCCGACGTGCGGGTGCGCGCCGACATCGCCCGGCGCGCCCGACGCCCGCGCGAGCACGTCGATCTCCTCGACGGCGACGGTCGCGCCCGACAGCAGCGCGTCGGCGAGCGCGCTCGCCGGCCCCGCGAGCGTGAAGACCGAGCGGTGGTGGTCGGCGTCGGAGTGCACGTCGAGCACGCGCACTGCGCCAGCCGGCGCGCCGGCCGCGCTCGCCTGCGCGAACGCCGCGCCGATCCGCTCGACGCGCGCAGCGTCGCGACCCTCCGAGACGTTCGGCACCGCGAGCAGGATCGGTTGCGCGGCGACCGTCACACGGCTAATTAGAGCGTGCCAGCACGAGCCTTGACCTGCGCACCGCGCGCGCACCGCCGCCGAGCACCGCGAGGCTAGACTGCGCCATCCCGCCGGAGTAGCTCAGTTGGTTAGAGCAGCGGAATCATAATCCGCGTGTCGGGGGTTCGAGTCCCTCCTCCGGCACTGCTCGTTTTGGCTCTGCAATGCAGGTTGCGGCATTGGGTCGTGCCTCGCCGGACGAAATGGGTCCCGAAGCCTGGGGCACGGTCGGAGTAGACGGCGATGCAACGCCGTCTACTCCGACCGATCTCCGGGCATCTCTCCCGTCGCGAGGGCAAGCGCGGCACGGTCTGGTGCGCGAAGCGCAGGCTGTGCTGCTGATGCCCGCGGTAAGCATCTTCTACGGCATCGTGATCCGCATGTACTGGAATGAGCGCGACCACCCGATCGCGCACTTCGATCGACCCTCTCCCCTAACATCGAATCGTGGTCGCAATCCCCCCACTTGTCGACGTAACGGGCGTCGAGGTGATCGGCGCGCACGACCTGCGCCTGACGTTCGAGGACGGCACGGTCGGCGACGTCAGCTTCGGCGACGACGAGTGGACGGGCGTGTTCGAGCCGCTGCGTGACCCTGCGCGCTTCGCAAAGGTGCAAGTCGAAGCAGGGACGATCGTCTGGCCCGAGGACAGACTCGACATGGCGCCCGAGCCGCTGTACGCCGAGGCGAAGCGGCGCCCCTTGGCTGCCCAGCAGTAGCGCCCGGCGAGCGCAAAGCGCACGGGCTTTCGCGCGTTCGCTCCGTGTCAGCTCCGCTCGCCGCGAAATTGCGAGCCGTCGACACACCACTCCTCGACCGCCGGCCAGGGCCCGTAACCGCTGTCCGGCGTGATGTTGCCGGCGCCGACTCGAACAGCGGCTCGAACGCCGAGTGGATCGCCAGACGAGCAGCCGCCAGAACTGCCAATGCTCGGGCGGTCGATGATTTGCGATGCCGTGCAAGATCAAGGACGAGCTCGTCATCTTCTGAGACCGCCTAGCAGGCACGCACGCCAAGCAGCGTACCGAGCCGAGAGCGAGCAGGATCGGAGAAGTGCACGGCGCGCCGGCCACCTAGGGTTGGCCGCGTGAACCTCACGTGTACGTAGTCGAGGCTGCGTCGACAGGTCTCCTAACGGCCGCAGACGATGAAAGGCAGCGAGACCAATGAGGAGAGGACCGACGCCGGCGCCACATTGCGCGTGGGGAGGCACAGCGCTCCCGGCTCGCCGACGCGCTCGAGGTCGGCGGCGAATAGACAGATACGGCCCTCGCGCGGCAGGCGACGATCGGATACCGATATCCCGATAGATCGACTTTGCGTCGCGTTGGCGCAAGGTCGAACGCGGTCCCCTGCCGGTCACACGAGAGGAGAGGTCGATGCGAAGGTCACCCGCAAACTGCGCGCTGCTCGTCTGCGTCGCGGCGCTCTGGCTCACGAGCGCGGCGTCGGCGGCGGCGCCGACGGTCACGTTCAAAGCGAAAGCCGTACCGATCGCGAAGCCCGGAGGCGGCACGTACCCGCACACCGGCAACATCCGCGGCGCCGGAACCGCGTTCCAGGCCGAATACGCGATCTCCGGCTCCGGCTACGGCGCGACCGCGCAGAAGCCGGAAGGCGGCATCCCGCCGCTCTCGTCGGTCAACTTCTACTCGCCGGCCGGCGTGAAGCTGAACTACGCGCCGTTCGGCACGTGCACGGAAGCGACGCTCAAGAACACCGGGCCGACCGGCTGCAGCAAGAGCTCGGTCGCCAGCCCGAAGGGCAGCGCGCTCGGCGAAGTGACGTTCGGCACCGAACGCGTCCCCGAGGAAGCGTCGCTGCAGGCGTTCTTCGGCCCGGGCAG
Source organism: uncultured Solirubrobacteraceae bacterium (assembly GCA_963802105.1). GTDB lineage: Bacteria > Actinomycetota > Thermoleophilia > Solirubrobacterales > Solirubrobacteraceae > Palsa-744. The sequence goes on from CAWDHJ010000002.1 coordinate 102,526, forward strand.
CACGTTGCTGTTCTACGTCCAGGGCTCGAGCCCGGTCTCGCTCGAATTCGTCTCGGCCGGGACGAACGTCGACTCCGGGCAGCCGCCGTATGGCGTCGAGCTGAAGACACAGGTGCCGGCGATCGCCACCGTTCCCGGCGCGGCGCTCGCGTCGACGAAGACGATCAACATCAAGGTCGGCGCGGCGATCAAGAGGGGCAGCAAGCTGCTCTCCTACATAACCGTCCCGAAGAAGTGCCCGAGCGGCGGCTTCCCGGTCAAGTCCGAACTGACCTTCGGCGGCTCGTTCGGCGGCGAACGCGAATTCGGCATACCCGCCGAAACGGTGACGGTCGACTACAAGCTGCCCTGTCCGCCGAAGTAGACGCATGGCATGGGCGCGCGTCTCGCAGGCGCGCGCCCACACCGCCCGCTCGCCTGCGCAGACCGCTTCCGCCGCGCCGTCCGGCCGGCGCGAGCTAGGCTCCCCCCAGTGGCCGCCCGCCCCGAACAACGGCCCGAGCCGACCGACGCCCTCGGCGTCACGGCCGACGCCCGCGCGCGCGCCGGCGAGACGCTCGACCTCGCCGCGCGCCACCTCGACCCGTCGCTCGTCGACGTGCTGCGGATCCTCGGCTTCGACAAGCGGTACGCGACCGCGCGCGGCTCCTACCTATACGACACGGCCGGGCATGCGTACCTCGACATGCACACGGGCGAGGGCTTCGCGAGCCTCGGCCACAACAACGCCGACGTACGCGAGGTGCTGCGCGCGACGCTCGACGCCGACTTCGCCGACGGCGTGCAGATCCACTACTCGCCGCTGTCGGGGATGCTCGCCGAGGCGCTCGCGCAGCGGCTGCCGGACGGGCTCGACGCCGTGTTCTTCGCGAGCACCGGCGCCGAGGCCGTCGACTCGGCGATGAAGTTCGCGCGCGCCGCGACCGGGCGCCCGCGACTGATCTCCTGCGAGTCAAGCTTCCACGGCGTCACGCTCGGCCCGCTCTCGCTCGTCGGCGACGACTTCTTCAAGGAGGGCTTCGGGCCGCTGCTGCCGGGATGCGCGCGCGTCCCGTTCGGCGACCTCGAGCGCCTCGAGGCCGAGCTGCGCGCCGGCGACGTCGCGGCGTTCATCGTCGAGCCGGTCCAGGGGCGGATGGTCACGCTGCCGCCCGAGGGCTACCTGCGCGCCGCGCAGGAGCTCTGCCGGCGCTACGGCACGCTGTTCGTGCTCGACGAGATCCAGACCGGGCTCGCGCGCACCGGCAGGTGGTTCGCGCTCGAGCACTCGGGCCTCGAGCCCGACTTCGTGCTCGTCGGCAAGGCGCTCAGCGGCGGCTACATGCCGGTCGCCGCGATGGTCACGCGCCGCGCGATCTACCAGGACGCCGTCGGCACGCTCGAGCGCTCCTACGTGCACCAGTCGACGTACGGGCGCAACCGCCTCTCGATGGCCGCCGGCCTCGCGACGATGCGTATCATCGAGCGCGACGGCCTCGTCGGGCACGCCGCGCGGATCAGCGCGGTGCTGCGCGACGGCCTCGCCGCGCTCGCCGAGCGCCACGAGATGATCGCCGAGGTCCGCGCGAGCGGGCTGATGATCGGCATCGAGCTCGGCGCGCCGAGCTCGCGCGCGGCGCGGATCAACTGGCGCCTGATCCACATGGCAAGCGAGGGGCTGTTCCCGCAGCTCGTCGTCATCCCGCTGCACCGCGAGCACCGCGTGATCACGATGGCGGCCGGCAAGAACGACGTGATCAAGCTGCTGCCGCCGCTGACGCTCTCCGAGGCCGAGGCGAGCGAGTTCCTCGACGCGTTCGACGCCGTGCTCGCCGACTGCGAAGGCTCGAGCAGCAGGAACTGGGGCGTCGTGCGCGAGATCGCGACCGCGACGCTGCGCCGTCGCCCGACGCAGGATCGCGCGCCGCAGACTGCGCCGTCGCAGGACTGGACGCCGCTTCGCGGCGAGCCGATCGACCCCTCGCGCGACGACGTCTGCCTGATCACCGGCGCGAGCGGCTTCATCGGCGGGCGCCTCGCGAAGCGGCTCGTCGAGGAGGGGCACCCCGTGCGCTGCCTCGTGCGCACCAGCAGCGACACGTCTCACCTCGACGGGCTCGGCGTCGAGCTCGCCGTCGGCGACCTGACGAGCGCGAGCTCGCTCGCGCGCGCCGTCGAGGGCTGCGACTACGTCTTGCACTGCGGCGCGCTCGTCTCCGACTGGGCGACGACCGACGAGATCAGGAGCACGAACGTCGAGGGCACGCGCAGCCTGCTCGAAGCGTCCATCGAGGCCTCCGTCAACCGCTTCGTCCACTTCAGCACAACCGACGTCTACGGCTACCCCGGCGGCAGCGCGATCGACGAGAGCTACGCCGGCACGCGCTTTCGCAACTGGTACGCGCAGACGAAGCTGCACGCCGAGGCCGAGGTCCGCCGCGCCGAAGCCGCGCACGCGCTGCCGGCGGTCATCCTGCGCCCGTCGACCGTCTACGGACCCGGCTCCAAGGAGGTCGTCGGCGAGATCGCGCGCGCGATCCGCTCGCGCAACATGCTGCTCGTCGACGGCGGTCGCGCGGTCGCCGGGCTCTGCTATGTCGAGAACCTGCTCGACGCCGCCGTACTCGCGCTGCGCCACGACGCCGCGCCCGGGCAGGCGTTCAACGTCAGCGACGGCCTCGACGTCACCTGGCGCGAGTTCACCGACGGGCTCGCCGAGGGCCTCGGCTGCTCGAAGGTGCGCTGGAGCATGCCGTTCTGGGCCGCCAACGGCGTCGGCTTCTCGCTCGAGCACGGCTATCGCCTGCTGCGCAGGGCGACCGGGCTGACGGCGCCTCCGCTGCTCTCGCGCCAGGCCGTGCACGTGCTCGGCAGGGACCAGGACTTCTGCAACCGCAGAGCGCGCGAGACGCTCGGCTGGGAGCCGCGCGTCGATTACCCCACTGGCCTCGCGGCGACGCTCGACTGGCTGCGCAGCGACTACCTCGCGCGCGCCTGACCCGCGCGCGCTACGGCGTAAGCACGATCTTCAGCGCCTCGCGACGGTCGAACAGCTCGTAGGCCTGCGGCGCGTCGTCGAGCTTCATGTGGTGCGTGACGAGCGGCGTCGGGTCGAGCTGGCCGCTCGCGAGCATGGCGAGGATCGGGTCGATGTGCGCGATCACGTTCGCCTGCCCGCCGCGGATCGTCAGCGACTTCAGCCACGCGAGGCCGAGATGCAGCTCGCCGCGCTCGGCGTAGATGCCGAGGCACTGGATGCGCCCGCACGCGCGCGTCAGGCGGATCGCCGTTTCGAGCACGTCGGTGTGGCCGACGGCGTCGATCGCGACGTCGACCCCGCCACGTCCGTCGGTCAGCTTCTTGACCTCGGCCGGCACGTCCTGCTCGGCGAGGTGCAGCGGCGTCGCGCCGAAGGACTCGGCGACCGCGAGCCGCTGCTCGACCGAGTCGACCGCGAGCACGCGCGCGCCGGCGAGCACGGCCGCCTGCACCGCGCAGAGGCCCACCGGCCCGAGGCCGAGCACCGCCGCGACCTCGCCCGCCCGAAGGCCGCTCGCGGCGACGCCGTGGTAGCCGGTGCCGAGCACGTCGCCGGCGAACAGCGCGACGTCGTCCGAGACGCCGTCGGGCACGACGCGCAGCACGAGGTTCGCGCGCGGCACGAGCGCGAACTCCGCCTGCGTGCCCTGCAGCGAGCCCATCGTCGCGCCGAGCCCGAACGTGCGCGACTCGACGCAGCGGTGGTACTCGCCGCGCATGCAGTGGAAGCAGATCCCGCACGCCGTCTGAAAGCAGCCCGCGACACGGTCGCCGACGCGCACGCGCGTGACCGCGTCGCCGGCCTCGATCACCGTGCCGACGTACTCGTGGCCGATCGTGAAGCCCGCTTCGATCGGCAGGCGCCCGTGGTAGATGTGCAGGTCCGACCCGCACACGCCGGTCGCGTCGACTCGCACGACCGCGTCGTCGGGCTCGCGCAGCTGCGGCAGCGCGCGCTCCTCGATCCGCACCTCGCCCGGCCCCTGGAACGTCAGCGCTCGCATCGCCCGCCGCCTCCTCCGATATCGACCGGCCGATATCGTACTCGCGCCACACCGAGCCCGCCTCGCCGCACACATTCGCGTTCGGCGCCGCATGCGCCGCTGCATCCGCGCCGCGCGCTCGCGCGTACGCCTACGATTGGGTAGAACCGTGCAGCGAGTGCAGCGCCGGGCGATCGACGCACACGCGTCGGAGCCCGTTTGGGGGAGGTGAGGATGACGCAGAGCAGGCCGACTTCGAGACGCACCCTCGACACGCGAGCGCTCGCGGAGACGCTCGACGGCCGCGAACTGCGTGCGGCGATCCTCTCGGAGGCCGGGTTGTACGTAGTCGGCGGCCTGCTCTGCGCGACGGCGCTGCTGATCCCGCACGTGCGCGCGCCGGAGGCCGTCGCGGCCGTCGGCGTCGACGCGATGCTCGTCGCGAGCGCGCTCGTGCTCGCCGCGCGGCGCGAGCGCGGCGGGCTGACGCTCGTCTTCGTCGGCGAGCTCTGGGGCGTCGTGCTGATCGCGATCCTCTGCGCGTCGGCCGGCGGCGCGAGCAGCCCGTTCGCGCTGATCTACCTGTTCGCGATCGGCCACGCCGCCGGCTTCCAACCGCGCGCGCGCTTCGTCGCCGTGATGCTCGTCGCGCTCGTCGCGTTCCTGCTGCCGCTCGCCTACGAAAGCGTGCCCGAGCTCTTCGGCGCCGTCGCGAGCGTCGGCATCGTGCTCGCCGTGCTCGCGAGCGTCGTCATCCACCTCGCGCTCAAAAGCCTTCGCGAGAACCGCCGACGCCTGAGGTTCCTGATCGACGCGACGGCGACGTTCGACGGCTCGCTCGACCCCTCGCAGTCGCTGCGCAACCTCGCGCGCGCCGCCGTGCCCGAGCTCGCCGAGCTGTGCGTGATCGACCTGCTCGACGCCGATGGCAGCGTGCGCGAGACGGTGGCCGCCTCGCTCGAGCCGAGCGTCGCGAAAGGCGTCGAACGGATGCGCCGCGAGACCCCGCTCGACCTCGACAGCGCGCACCCTGTCGCACGCGTGCTCGCGAGCGGCAAGTCGGTTGTCGTCGACGATCTGACCGACGCCGGCGCGCTCGCCGACGCCGCGCAGAACGACGCGCACCTGCGTTTCATGCGCAGCGCCGGCTACCGCTCGGCGGCCGTCTTCCCGATGGTCGCGCGCGGGCGGATCCACGGCGCGATCTCGTTCCTGCACGTGCACAGCGAGGCGCGCTACGCGCGCGGTGTGCTCGACGTGCTCGAAGACCTCAGCGGACGCGCGGCGCTCGCGTTCGACAACGCGCGGCTGTACTCCGAGCGCACGCACGTCGCGCGCACGCTGCGGCGCAGCCTGATGCCGTCGACGCTGCCGACGATCCCCGGCATCGAGCTCGCGAGCTTCTTCCGCCCGCTCGGCGCCGGCAGCGAAGTCGGCGGCGACTTCTACGACGTGTTCGGCGACGCGCACAGCTGCTGGCTCGTCGTCGGCGACGTCTGCGGCAAGGGCGCCGAGGCCGCGGCGCTGACGGGCTTCCTGCGGCACACGATCGTCGCCTATGCGCGCGAAGCCGACAGCCCCGCGACGGTGCTCGCGCGCATCAACGACGTGATGCGCGACCAGGACTTCGACGGGCGCTTCGCGACGGCGATCCTCGTGCACCTGTGCGTGCGCGGCGGCGAGGTGACCGTCCAGGCCGCCTCCGCCGGGCATCCCGCGGCGCTGCTCACGCGCGGCGGCGGCGCGACCGCCGAGTTCGGCGAGCGCGGCGCGCTGCTCGGCGTCTTCGCCGACGCGCGGATCGGCGAGGCCGCGACCGTGCTCGAGCCCGGCGACACGCTCGCGCTCTACACCGACGGGCTGCTCGAGGCGCACGCGCCCGCGCGCACGTTGACCTCCGAGCAGATGATCGAGCGACTCGACCGCGCGGCGCCGGCGGCCGCACAGGAGACGATCGACGCGCTGCTCGACCTCGTCGAGCTCGACGAGCGCGTGCGCGACGACATCGCGATCCTCAGCGCGCGCGTGACGGCGCCGGCCGAGGCGCTGCGCAGCGTCGCGCCGGCCGCCGCGCGCGCGTCGCAGCCGCCCGTCGACTACGACGCCGACTCGCGCGTCGCAGCGCGGCGACAGGCGAGCCGCTAGCCGCTCCGTCGCTCACGGCGCGGTCATCCGCGCAAGGCGGTGCTGGTCGGCGACGCGGTCCTGCCCGATCCGACACCGGGCACAGCTCGCGAACGGCCCCAGCCGGCGCTTTTGATAGACCGGAACGATGGGCGCCAGCGAGAAACCGCCGCCCGCGCGCCGGCGGTTCGCGCGCCGGCGCGTCGGCCTGCTCGTCGCCGCGCTGATGCTCGCCGGCCTCGTCGCCTTCGCGCTGTCGCGTCTCGGCCTGCACAAGATCGGCCACGCGCTCGTCACCGCCAAGCCCGGCTGGGTCGCCGCCGCGTTCGTCCTGATGGGCTCCTCGCTCGTGCTGCGCTCGATCTCCTGGCACGCCGTGCTCTCCGCCGCGCTGCCCGAGACGCGGATCCCCTGGATCCCCGTCACGCGCGCGCTGATGATCGGCGTGATGGGCTCAGCCGTCGTGCCCGGGCGCGTCGGCGAGGCCGCGCGCGTCGTCGTCATCACGCGCCGCCTCGACGGCTCCAACCGCCGCCAGATCCCGATCATCGCCGGCACCGTCTTCTCGCAGACGCTGATCAACCTGCTCGCGCTCGCGATCCTCGCCGGCGTCACCTTCTCGAGCGTCCCGCTGCTCAGCGGCCACCCAGCCGGCATCGCGACGGCGATCGCCGTGCCGCTGCTGATCTGCGCGCTCGTCGTCGGCGGCCCGCGCCTGCTCGAGCGCCTGCGCCACGTGCGCTCCGAGCGCGTCGCGCGCATCGCCGGCACGCTCGCCGGCCTGCTCGCGCTCGCGCGCCGCGGCCTCGTCGTCTTCGCGCGCCCGCGCTACGGCAGCGCCGCCGTCGTCGCGCAGCTGCTCGCGTGGGCGCTGCAGTGGCTCGCCTGCTACATGGTCGTGCTCGCGCTCGGGCTGCAGCACCAGGCCGGGCTCGCCGCCGCCGCCGCGATCCTGCTCGCCGTCAACGTCTCGGCGATCCTGCCCGCGACGCCGTCGAACGTCGGCGTCTTCCAGGCCGCCTGCCTCGTCGTGCTCGCCGCCTACGGCGTCGGCGGCGGCCCCGGCCTCGCCTACGGGATCATCCTGCAGGCCGTCGAGGTGCTGACCGCGCTCGCGCTCGGGATTCCCGCGCTGCTCGGCGAGGGCCTCACCTGGCGCGACCTCCGCGCCGAGTCCTCGGCCGAGCGACGGCGCGAGGAGGACGTGCTCGAGGAGCGCGCCGAGCGCGAGCCGGAGCTGCCGCGCGCCGGGCGCTCAGCCGGCGATCGCGCGGAGTGACTGGCGCAGCGAGCTCGTCGTCTGCAGCACGGCCGTCGGCTCGTAGCCGCAGTGCGCCATGCAGTTTTCGCAGCGCGGGTCCTTGCCGCGACCGTACTTGCTCCAGTCGGTCGTCTCGATCAGCTCTTTGTAGGTCTCCGTATAGCCGTCGGCCATCAGGTAGCACGGGCGCTGCCAGCCGAACAGCGAGTAGCTCGGGATGCCCCACGCCGTGCAGTCGAATTCGGCCTTGCCCTCGAGGAAGTCGAGGAACAGCGGGCTGTGGTTCAGGCGCCACTTCTTGCGCCGCCCTTCGCTGAACGCCTCCTTGAACAGCTTGCGCGTCTCGGTCACGCCGAGGAAGTGCTCCTGGTCGGGCGCTTTCTCGTATGCGTACGCCGGCGAGATCATCATTTCGTCGACTTCGAGGTCGTCGTTGAGGAAGTCGAGCACCTCGCGCACCGTCTTCGGCGAGTCCTGCGTGAAGAACGTCGTGTTAGTTGTCACGCGAAAGCCCGCCGCCTTCGCCGCCTTGATCGCCGAGACCGCCTTCTCGAAGACGCCCTCGCGCTCGACCGACGCGTCGTGGCGCTCCTGCAGGCCGTCCATGTGCACGGCCCACGAGAAGTACGGGCTCGGCTTGAAGTTCGGAAGCTTCTTCTCGAGCAGCAGCGCGTTCGTGCAGAGGTAGACGAACTTCTTGCGTTTGAGCAGCTCGTCGGCGATCACGTGGATCTCCGGGTGAATCAGCGGCTCGCCGCCGGCGATCGAGACCATCGGCGCGCCGCTCTCCTCGATCGCGCCGATCGCCTGCTCGACCGGCATCCGCCGGCGCAGCTCGTGCTCGGGGTGCTGGATCTTGCCGCAGCCCGAGCACGCGAGGTTGCACTGGAACAACGGCTCGAGCTCGACGATCAGCGGGAACTTCTCGCGTTTGGCGAGGCGCTGGCGCATCAGGTACCAGCCCATGCGCGTGCTCTGCCTGACTTTCGCCGCCATTGCTCGTACCTTAGCCCCCCGCGTCCCAGTCTCCAAGCGCGACCGCCGTCGCGCGCCGCAGCGCCTGCGCCACGCGCGGCGCCCAGCCCAGCGCCCGCGGGCGAACAGCTCGTGGCTCGGGCTGTCGAGCACGACGCGCACGACGGCAAACGGACGTCCCGCGGCGCCCGCCGCAAGCCACGCCGACTCCATGTCGACGGCCAGCGCGCCCGTCGCGCGCAGCTGCTCGCGACGCTCGCCCGTCGCGATCTTCGCGACGCCGACGATCGGCCCCGTGCGCACGCTCATCCCCGCCGCGCGCAGCGCCCGCGCGAGGCTCTCGACGCCATCGCAGCGCGCGCGCACCGGCTCGTGCCCCTCGTCGCTTGCCGCGAGCACCTCCTCGGCGACGATCACCTCGCCCGGGTGCGAGTGCTCGTCGAGGCCGCCGCAGAGGCCGAGCACGAGCAGCGCATCGCCCGGCTCGCGCGCGAGCCGCGCCGCCGCCGCGAGCGACTTCTCTGGCCCCATCCCCGTCTTGCGCACGTGCGCGCCGCGCGCCGCCGAGCGGATCAGCGCCTCCTCGAGCGCGAGCGGCGCCGCCACGAGCACGCGCGTCATCTCGCCCCCGCCCCGCCCGCCACGCCGCCCGGCGCACCACTAGGCGCCGGGCCGCCGACGGCCGGGCCGCCGAGCGCCTCGCCGTCGGCGAGCTCGAGCGCCTCGAGCGCGACGCGCGCCGCCGCGTGCCCGCTTTTCACCGCGCCCTCGAGCGTCGCCGGCCAGCCCGTCGCCGTGAACGCGCCCGCGAGCGCGAGCCCCGGCACCTCCGTGCGCGAGGCCGGGCGCAGCGACGCGACGCCCGGCGAGGCGCGGAACGTCGCCGCGTGCTCGCGCGTCACGAAGAAGCTCTCGACGCGCGCCTCGCGCGCGGCCGGCAGCAGCGCCTGCAGCGCAGGCACGTAGCGCTCGCGCAGCTGCTCGACGCTCAACTGCATCTCCGCGTCGGCGCCCGAGAGCGACACCGCCAGATACTGGCACTCCGGCGGCGCGCCGGCCGCCGCGCTGCGGTCGAAGAGGTACTGCACCGGCGTGCCGACGCCCGCCGCGAACGTCTCCTCGCAGACGACGCGGTCGAGCACGACGTGCAGGTTGACGATCGGCGAGCTGCCGAGCTGCGCGAGCGCCGCCGCCGTCGGCGCGAGCAGCGGCTCGATCAGCGCTGCCGCGCGCGCGTGCGGCAGCGCGACGACGACCGCCTCGGCGCTCAAGCCGTCCTCGGCGCCGCCCTGCACCTCGAAGCCGCTCTCCGTGCGCGCCAGCGCCTGCGCGCGCCAGCCGAGGCGGAACTCGACGCCCGCCTCGCTCAGCGCGCGCTCGGCCGGCTCGCCGATCGCCTGCGCGAGCGTGCCGACGTGAAAGCCGATGTCGCCCGCGTCGGCGCTCGCGAGCAGCCCCTTCTGGAAGACGAACGCGCCGAGCGCCAGCCGACGCCTCGGCCGCGCGCACGTTCAACGTCGGCAGCGCGATCAGGTCCCACAGCGCCGCGAGCGACCGCTCGCTCTGGCCGAGGTCCGCGAGCCAGCTCGCCGAGCGTGCGCGCGTCGAGCTCCGCGTCGTTCGGATCGACGGCCGAGAGCGCGCGCGCCGCGAGCCCCGCGCTCAGGCGCTGCGCCGGGCGGATGTGCGGGTAGCGCGCGAGCGCCCCCGCGAGGTGAAGCGGCGGCGGCAGCGACCCGCGCCGCAGCATCACCGTCGGCCTGCCCGGGCTCATCACCGGGATCTCCAGGCGCTCCTGCACCGTCACGTGGCGCTCGGAGCCGATCCGCGAGAGCAGCGCGCGATAGGCCTCGCAGCAGCGCAGGAAGACGTGCTGGCCGTTGTCGAGGTGCATCCCGTCGCGCTCGAACGAGTACGCCGCGCCGCCGAGCCGGCGTCGCACCTCGACGAGCGTCACGTGCGCGCCCGCCGCCGCGCAGTCGAGCGCCGCCGCGATCCCCGCGAGACCGCCGCCGACGACGACGACGCGCCGCCCCGCGCTCACGCGCGACCCCGCGCGATGCTGCGCACCGCGACCCACGCCTTCTCGCCCGTCGGCAGCGAGACGCGTTCGCGCAGCACGCGCTGCGGGTCTGCCTCGATCCGCTCGAGCAGCCGGTGGTAGATGCCCGCCATCGCCGACACGCACGCCGCGCTGCGCCGATCGAGCAGCGGCACGAGCTCGAGACCCCTCGCGAACCAGCGCTCTGCGCGATCGGCCTCGAAGCGCACGAGCGCCGCGAGCTCGCCGCCGCTCGTGCCCACCGCGCCCAGCCGCGCGCGCAGCAGCGCCGCCCTGGGCATGTCGTCTTCCTCTCCCCCTCCAACGCCGTCGAGCAGGCCGAAGCGCCGCAGGTCCTCGCCCGGCAGGTACACGCGACCGTTCTCGGCGTCCTCGCGCACGTCGCGCAGGATGTTCGTCAGCTGCAGCGCCACGCCGAGGTCGTCGGCGAGCGCTTCCACCCGCGCCCCGTCCCCGGGCGAGCGAAGCGCGCCGCCCTCGCGCGTCGCGAAGATCGCCAGGCAGACGCGCCCGATCGCGCCCGCGACGCGCCGGCAGTAGACGACGAGCTCCTCGAAGCTCTCGTACGAGACGCCGTCGAGGTCCATCCGCACGCCCTCGATCAGCTCGCCGAGCGCCCCCGGCGGCAACCGGTAGCGCGTGTGCGCGTCGGCCAGCGCGACGAGCACCGGATCATCGCCGCAGCCCGGCGGCGCCTCGCCGCTCGCTTCCAGCTGCGCGAGCTGCGCCGCCGAGCGTTCGAGCAGCTCGCGCTTGCGCGCGCCGTCGAGCTCGCCGTCGCCGATGTCGTCGATCCGCCGCGCGAACGCGTACGCCGCGCACATCGCGCGCCGACGATCGCGCGCGAGCAGGCGAATGCCGTAGTAGAAGTTCGCCGCCTGCTCGCGCGTGATCGCCTCGCAGCGGTCATACGCCTCGCTCGTTGACAGCGTGCCGCTCACGACGCCGCGAGCGCGGCGCGCAGCGCGAGCAGCCGGCGCCAGCGCCCGGCGCGCGGCGGTCCCGAGAGCACGTCGTAGCGCGCGCGCTCGATCGCATCGAGCGCCGCGTAGCCGCCCGCCGCGAAGGCCGCGACCGCGAGGCGCTCGCGCCCGTGCAGCTCTCCCAGCAGCGGCGCGCCCGCATCGAGCAGCCCGCGCGCGCGCTCGACCTCGAACGCGAGCACCGCGCGCAGCGCAGCGCCGTCGCGCTCGCCGCGCCGCGCCGCGTCGAGGTCCGCGAGCTCGCAACCGAAGCGCGCGCATGTCCTGCACCGGCAGGTACACGCGCCCCGCCGCGAAGTCCTCGGCGACGTCCTGGCAGTGCTCGGCGAGCTGCAGCGCCGTGCAGATCGAGTCCGACAGCGCGACGCGCTCCGGCGTCGCCGCGCCGAACACGCCGAGCACGATCTCGCCGACCGGGTCCGCCGACAGCGCGCAGTAGCCGCGCAACTGCTCCCACGTCTCGTAGCGGCTCACGCGCTGGTCGACGCGGTTCGCCTCGATCAGCCGCGCGAACGGCCCGCGCGGCAGCCCGCACGCGCGCACCGTCGCCGAGAGCCGGCGCAGCAGCGGATGCTCCGCGCGCCCGTCGAACGCGGCGTCCAGCTCCCCCTCCAGCCAGTCGAGCGCCGCCAGGCGATCGCCCGGAGCGCTGTCGCCGAGCTCGTCGACGAGCCGCGCGAAGCCGTACACCGCCAGCAGGTGCCCGCGCACGCGCCGCGGCAGCAGCACGCTCGCGACCGGGAAGTTCTCGCTCCCCGCGCGCGCCATCACCTCCTCCGCGCTCGGCGCCTGCGTGTCGGCGAGCAGCATCAGCGCCGGCGCGCCGTCATTCCCGACAGCGTCCGAGCGCCATGATCGGGAAGACGAGCCGGTAGAGGTGGTAGTTGATGTAGTAGTCCGACGGGAAGCCCGTGCCCGTGTACTGCGGCTCGTCCCAACCGCCGTCCGCGCGCTGCGTCCGCACGAGCCAGTCGACGCCGCGCCGCAGCGCCGCGCCGCGCTCGCCCGCCGCGTGCAGCGCGAGCAGCGCCCACGCCGTCTGCGACGCCGTGCTCTCGCCGCGCCCGATCCACTCCTCCTCGTCGTAGGAGCGCGCGTCCTCGCCCCAGCCGCCGTCCTCGTTCTGGTGCGCGAGCAGCCACGCGACCGCGCGCCGGATGCACGGCTCGGACGGCTCGACGCCCGCCGCGACGAGCGCAGGCAGCGCCGCGCCCGTGCCGTAGACGTGGTTGATCCCCCAGCGCCCGAACCACGAGCCGCCCGGCTCCTGCTGCTCGATCAGCCAGTGCAGCCCGCGACGCGCCGCCGGCGTCTGCAGCTGCCCGAGCGCCGCGAGCATCTCCAGCGCGTGCGCGCTGACGTCGGCGCTCGGCTCGTCGATCACCTCGCCGAAGTCGAGGAACGGCAGCTGGCGCGCGAGCGCGCGCGTGTTCTCCGCGTCGAACGCGCCCCAGCCGCCGTTCGCGCTCTGCATCCCCTGAAGCCAGCGCGTCGCGCGCTCGATCGCGCCCTCGATCCGCGCGTCCGGCTTGACGCGGCGCAGCGCCAGCACGACCTCGGCCGTGTCGTCGACGTCGGGGTAGTTGACGTTGGCGAACTCGAACGCCCAGCCGCCCGGCTGCAGGTGCGGGCGCGCGACCGACCAGTCGCCGCGGTCGGTGACCTCCTTGGCGAGCAGCCACTCGGCGCCGGCCAGCAGCGACGGGTGGTCCTCGGGCAGGCCGCCGTCGCTCAGCGCGATCATCGCCAGCGCCGTGTCCCAGACCGGCGACTGGCACGCTTCCAGGCGCCGGCTGCGCCCCGGCGGCGCGCCGACGCCGCGCGCGTCGTCCTCGTCCTCGACCATGAACCGATCGAGGCCTTCCAGGCCGCGGCGCATCACCGGGTGGTCGAGCGGATACCCCGACAGGCTCAGCGCGATCAGCGAGTACACCCACGGCGGCTGGATCCCGCCCCACGACCCGTCGGCCTCCTGGTGGCGCACGATCCAGCGCTCCGCATGCACGAGCGAGAGCCGGCGCAGCAGGCCGATCGGCCGGCGTTCGTAGCCGCGCAGCGCGCGGTCGAGCAGCGCGAGCACGCGCGCCGGCAGCGACAGCGACAGCGGCTTCGGCGCCGGCGGCTCGGCCGCCACGCGCAGCTCGTCGAGGTCGAACGGCAGCTCGCGCACCGGCCGGTGCGATTTGACGATCGACAGCGCCGCGATCGTCTGCCGCGCCCAGCACGCGAAGTCGTAGATGTTCAGCGGGAACCACGACGGCAGCAGGACCGCCTCCGGCGGCAGCGAGGGAACCTCGTCCCACGACCACAGCCCGAACAGCGCGAGCCACAGGTGCGTGAACACGCGCGCCCGCGCAAGCCCGCCGTTCGAGCGGATGAAGTCGCGCGCCGCGAGCATGTGCGGCTCCTCGCGCCCGTCGCCGGCCAGGCGCAGCGCCCAGTACGCCTCGATCGTCGTCGACAGCTCGCCCGGGCCGCCGTAGAAGTTCGTCCACGTCCCGTCCTCGCGCTGCTGCGAGCGGATCCACGCCGCCGAGCGTTCCGTCTCGTCCGCGCGGCGCACGCCGAGGAACTCCCGCAGGAGCATGTCCTCGGCGTCCATCGTCACGTTCGTCTGCAGCTCCGCCTGCCAGAAGCCGCCGTCGCTCTGCAGCGACAGCAGGCGCTCGCACGCCAGCTCGAGCGCCACCTCAGCCTCGTTGCGGGCCTCTACCGTTGACGACGCCATGGCGAGAACTTAAATGTTTTCATCGGACGACGACATTTCCGCTAGGCACGAGCACCTCGGGATGGGCGAGCGTGATCACGTGGCGGCGCAGCTCGGCCTCCGACACGACGCGTCGCACCGAGGATACGAAGCGGTACACGATCAGCCCGTCGACGTTACGGCGTTCGAGCAGTCGGAAGCCCGGCGCCGGGCTGCTCCCGGCGCTCGCCCGCAGCGGCGCGTAGCCCGTCTCGTCGATCTCAGTGACGCTCGCGCTCGTGCGCCGCGGCAAGTTGCGCAGGCGCAGCGACGAGAGGTAGTACTCGAGCGGCGCCGCGCCGAGCTCGACCGTCGTGATCGCGACGCCGCCCGTCGGCGCCGCCCGTGCGCCGCGCTCGATCGCGTGCGCGACGTCGCGCCAGTTCCCGCGCTGCAGCCGCGGGCTCAGATCGACGTCGATCGACACGATCGCGAACGCGAACGCGACGATCGCCGCGATCGCCGCGCCCAGCCCCGGCAGCGCTTGCAGCGGCGGCTCGTCGATCGCCGCCAGCGCGATCGCGATCGCGACCGTCACCGGGACCATCGCCCCGACGAGGTTGCGCGGCGCGAGGTAGTCGGCGCCGAACGCCACGAGCACGATCGGCGCGAGCACGCCGCACGCCGCGATCGTCGTCGCGATCGTCGCGCCGCGACGAGCGTCCGGCAGCGACACCGCGCCGCCGACACCGCCACGCGGCGCGGCGCTCAGCAGCCGCCAGCCGCCGAGCGCGACGCCGACGAGGATCGGCAGCGCGACGAGCAGCTCGACGCCGTGCCCAAGCGGCGCGCCCGAGTAGCCGGTCAGGTAGTACTGCGGGATCGCCTGCAGGCGGCTCGACAGCGCCCAGCGGCCGATCCACTGCGTCCCGTGGCCGCCCTGCGCCGAGATCAGCGGCAGCAGCGCGAGGCCGACGACCGCGAGCGCCGCGAGCGCCGGCAGCGCCACGCGCCGCGTGCGCGTGTCCCACAGCAGCCACAGCGCCATCGGCACGAGCAGGAAGACCGCGAAGTAGTGCGTCAGCAGCGCGGCTGCGCCGGCGAGCGCGAACGCGAGCAGGCGCCCGCGCGTCGGCGCCTGCAGCACGCGCACGAACGCGAGCATCGACAGCGCCGCCATCAGCACGAACAGCCCGTACGCGCGCGCCTCCTGCGAGTACCACACGAACAGCGGGTCGACGGCGACGATCGCGCCGGCGATCAGCGCCGCGCGCCGGCCCGAGAGCCGCGCGCCGATCCCCACACGACCGGCACCGTCGCGACGCCCGCGAGCGCCGACGGGAAGCGCAGCGCGATCGCGCCGTCGCCGAAGATGCGCGCGTCGACCCACGCGAGCAGGTACCACAGCGGCGGCGTGTTCTCCGTGTGCACGACCGCGTGCAGCGTCGCGCCGAGGCCCGCGTGCAGCACGTGAACCGGCGTGAACGCCTCGTCGTACCAGAAGCTCTGCTCGCCGAGCGTCGCGAAGCGCAGCACCGCCGCGAGCAGCGTCAGCGCCGCCAGCGGCCACCACGCCGGCAGCCGCCTCAAGGGCACTTGCCCTCGGACTTCGGCAGCCCGAAGCACCCGTAGCGGTAGCGCTGCAGGTCTTCGCGCCCCGGCGGCAGGTACCAGCCGCCGTGCACCGCGCGGCGGCCGCGCACGACCGGGCCTTTCAGCTGCAGGCAGATCTGGACGCGCTCTTTCGGCGGCCCCGGCACCGTGTTGCCGCACGCGGTGTCCGTCGTCGTGTAGCTCAGCACGTCCTGTTCGACGCCGACGTTCTTGTAGTCGTGCCCCGTGTACGCGCGCCACGTGCGCAGGTCGGCGATCAGGCGGTGGTTGACGTGCGTGTCGAGCACGACGTCGTTGACCGTCGCGATCGCGAAGAACAGACCCGCGAGGATCAGCACCGTCGTCTCGATCAGGCGCAGCTGGCCGAGGCCGCGCCGCTCGCTCGCGCGCGGGCGCAGCGGCTCGGGCAGCCGCGCCAGCCATGCGTCGAACGTGTCGCTCATCCGACCGGCACCAACAGCGGCGTCATCTGGTGGACGATGAACAGCGCCTGCACGACGAGCGTCGCGACGAGCAGGCGGCGATCGCGCGCGACGACCGCGAGCGGCAGCGGCCAGAGGATGTACCAGGCGAGCAGCCACGTGCTCGTGACCGAGATCGCGAGCAGCGCCCAGCCCGACGCCGCGACCCAGTCATAGCCGCGCCACGTGCGCCACAGCAGGTGCAGCACGATCGCGACGAGGCCCGCCTTCAGCAGGTCGTGGTCGATCGGGAAGACGCCGGGCTTGCCGAACAGGTGCGCGATCTCCGCCGGAAAGCTGTCGGTCGAGACGAACGCCGCGTCGCGGTTGAGCGCCGCGACGATGTTGACGCCGTCGGCGCCGAACGCCGCATAGGCGACGAGCGCGCCGAGCGCGAGCATCGCGAGCGCGCCGAGCACCTGCGCGCGGCCGCGCCGCGCGAGGATCATGAACGGCAGGAGCGCCGCGACCGTCGCCTTGACGAGCGCGCCGGCGACGACCGTCGCCGTCGCCGGCGCGTCGCGCCCGGCGAACGTCAGCGCGACGGCCGCCATCATCAGCAGCAGCATGATCAGGTCGTTGTGCGCGCCGCCTAGCCCGTAGATCACGTACAGCGGGTTGGCGCCGACGATCAGCGTCGCGATCGCCGGGTTCAGCCCGCGCGCGCGCGCGCAGCGCCACGTCAGCAGCAGCGTGCCGGCGCTCGCGAGCGTCGCGAGCAGCTTCATCCCCCACAGCGCGCCCGTTACGCCGAGCAGGCCGAACGGGTAGGACAGCAGCGTGTAGATCGGGCCGTACGCCGTCGCGACCTTCTTCCAGTCCGTGCCCGACGTAGTGGTAGATCGGGTCGTGCGCGATCGACAGCGGCCCGTGCGTGTACGGGTTCAAGCCGTGCTGCACGCCCATCCGCGCGTAGGCGATGTAGCTGAAGACGTCCGTCGAGAGCAGGATCGGACCGACGAACACGAGCACGTGCAGGACGACGAGCAGCGCGATCGCGACGCGCCTCGGAGACAGCGCGCCCGAGCGCGAGCAGCCCGGCGTAGCCGGCCGTGAACGCGATCAGCGCGATCAGGAAGACGCGGTAGCCGAGGCGCTCGCCGAGGCCCGAGAGCCAGCCGGCGATCTGCGGCTGCTTCGGGATCAGGATCGAGTGACCGACGGACGCGTCGAGCACGATCTCGGCGGTCGCCGCGACGAGCAGCAGCGCGCAGGCGACCGCCAGCGGCGCGGCCCACTGCGTGGCGCGCGTGCGTGCTAGCGGTAGTTCGCCCGTCGCGGCGACGTTCACGACGCCGCTGCGCTCACAAGGCGGTCCAGACGGTCTTCGTCTCAAGGTACGCGTCGAGGCCGTCGTGACCGTGCTCGCGCCCGATGCCCGAGGCCTTGAAGCCGCCGAACGGCGCCGGCGGCTCGACGTTGCCCCAGGTGTTGACGTACACCGAGCCCGCGCGCAGCATCGCCGCGAGCCTGTGCGCGTTGCCGACGTCGCGCGTCCAGACGCCCGCCGCGAGGCCGTACTCGCTCTCGTTCGCGCGCGCCGCGACCTCCTCGAGCGAGTCGTACGGCGAGGCGACGAGCACCGGGCCGAAGATCTCCTCGCGCGCGATCTTCAGCTCGTCGGAGGTCGTGCTGAACAGCGTCGGCGCGACGAAGTAGCCGCCGCTCTCCGCGAGCGTCGCCTCGCCGCCGGCGAGCAGCTCGGCGCCCTGCTCGCGGCCGGAGTCGATGTAGCCCATCACGCGCTCGCGCTGCTCGGCCGAGACGAGCGGGCCGAGCTGGCGTCTCGGGGTCGAGGCCCGGGCCGAGCTTCGCCGCGTTCGCCGCGTCGGCGAGCGCGCTCATCACCTGGTCGAAGCTCTCCGCCGGCACGAACAGGCGCGAGCCGGCGTTGCACGCCTGGCCGGAGTTGAAGTAGATGCCCTGGAAGGAGCCGGCGATCGCCGCCTCGATGTCGGCGTCGGGCAGGATCATGTTCGGCGACTTGCCGCCGAGCTCGAGCGTCACGCGCTTGAGCGCGCGCCCCGCCTTCGCGCCGATCTCGCGCCCGACGGTCGTCGAGCCGGTGAACGCGATCTTGTCGACGCCCGGGCTGTCGACGAGCGCGGCGCCCGTCGCGCCGTCGCCGGTCAGCACGTTGAGCACGCCCGGCGGGAAGCCGACCTCGAGCGCGAGCTCGCCGAGGCGCAGCGCGGTCAGCGGCGTCTGCTCGGCGGGCTTGAGCACGATCGTGCAGCCGGCCGCGAGCGCCGGGCCGAGCTTCCACGCGGCCATCAGCAGCGGGAAGTTCCACGGGACGATCTGACCGCAGACGCCGACCGGTTCGCGGCGCGTGTAGCAGAGCATGTTCGGCGCGCTGACCGGCAGCACGCCGCCCTCGATCTTCGTCGGCCAGCCGGCGAAGTAGCGCAGGTGCGCGGCCGCGCCGCGCACGTCGACGTATCTTCGCGAGGCCGACCGGCTTGCCGTTGTCGAGCGACTCGAGCTCGGCGAGCTCCTGCGCGTGCTCGTCGATCGCGCCGCGCGAGCGCGTGCATCAGCCGCTCGCGCCCGGTCGCCGGCATCGACGCCCACTGGCCCTCGGCGAACGCCTCCCGCGCGGCGGCGACCGCGCGCTCGACGTCCTCGGCGCCGGCGTGCGCGACCGTCGCGATCTCGCGCCCGCTCGACGGGTCGAGCGTCGCGAACGTGCGACCGTCGGCCGCGTCGAGGCGCTCGTCGCCGATCAGCAGCTGCTGCGGGCGCGCGAGGAACTCGCGCGCCGCCGCGCCGAGCGCGTCGGGTAGGGCGTCGGTCGTGTCGGGCGGCGGTCATGGCGGCTCCTCTCGCTCCCTCTGAGAATCTACGGTCTACGGCTGGAGCACGATCTTAAGCGCCTCGCGGCGGTCGTACAGCGCATACGCCTCCGGCGCCTCGTCGAGCGTCATGTGGTGCGTGACCAGCGGCGCCGGGTCCAGGCGCCCGCTCGCCATCAGCTCGAGCACGCTGTCGACGTGCCCGATCACGTTCGCGTGGCCCGAGCGCATGTTCAGCGCCTTGATCCAGAGCAGGCCCATGTGCACCTCGCAGCGCTCGGCGTAGACGCCGACCGCCTGCACCGTGCCGCACTTGCGCGTCAGGCGGATCGCGAGCTCGAGCGCGCGCGGGTCGCCGACGGCGTCGATGCACGCGTCGACGCCGCGCCCCTCGGTCGCCTCGCGCGCCGCCGCGCGCGGGTCCTCGTCGGTCAGGTGGACCGCCTGCGCGCCGAACGACGCGGCCATCGCCAGGCGCTCGCGCACCGTGTCGATCGCGATCACGTGCGCCGCGCCGAGCGCGAACGCCGCCTGCACGGCGCACAGCCCGACCGGCCCGAGCCCGAGCACCGCCGCCGCGTCGCCCGGCTGCAGCCCGCTTTCGACGGCCGCGTGGAAGCCCGTGCCCATCACGTCGCCGGCGAACAGCGCGACCTCGTCGCTCATCCCGCCGGGCACCTTGCGCAGCACGAGGTCGGCGTTCGGCACGAGCGCCTGCTCGGCCTGCGTGCCCTGCAGCGAGCCGAGCGCCGCGCCGTGGCCGAACGTGCGCGAGGCGTCGCACTTGTGGAACAGGCCGCGGCGGCAGAAGAAGCAGTGCCCGCAGGCCGTCTGAAAGCAGCCGAGCACGCGATCGCCGACCGCGACGTCGCGGACCTCGTCGCCGACCGCGAGCACCGTGCCGACGTACTCGTGGCCGATCGTGAAGCCCGGCTCGATCTTCACGCGCCCGTGGTAGATGTGCAGGTCCGAGCCGCACACGCCGCTCGCCTCGATCGCGACGATCGCGTCGGTCGGCTCGCGCAGCTCGGGCTCGGCGACGTCCTCGACGCGCACCTCGCCGGGCGCCTGGAATGTGACCGCGCGCATCGCGTCACCCTAGAGGACCCGTACGCCACCGACGCTCGCGCGGGTTTATGCTGCCCACATGCCCGAGCCCTCGAAGGCGGTGCTGATCACCGGCTGCTCCTCGGGCATCGGCCGCGCGACAGCGCTGCGGCTGGCGCGCGCGGGCTGGAAGGTGTACGCGACGGCGCGCCGGCTCGAGACGATCGCCGAGCTGCGCGAGGCCGGCTGCCAGACGCTCGCGCTCGACGTGACCGACGAGCGGTCGATGCGCGCCGCCGTCGCGCGCGTCGAGGAGGCCGAGGGCGCCGTCGGCGTGCTGATCAACAACGCCGGCTACAGCCAGAGCGGCGCGATCGAGACGGTGCCGCTCGACGCCGTGCGCCGCCAGTTCGAGACGAACGTGTTCGGTCTCGTGCGCCTGACGCAGCTCGTGCTGCCGAAGATGCGCGCGCAGCGCTGGGGCAAGATCGTCAACGTCGGCTCGATGGGCGGGCGCCTGTCGTTCCCCGGCGGCGGGCACTACCACGCGACCAAGCACGCGCTCGAGGCGATCTCCGACGCGCTGCGCTTCGAGCTGCGCGGCTTCGGCATCGACGTCGATCCTGCTCGAGCCCGGGCTGATCACGACCGAGTTCGGCGAGACCGCGACCGCGAGCATGGCCGAGACCAGCTCGGCGGCGAGGCGCCACGGCGAGCGACGGGTCCGGCGAGCGACGGCGACCCGTACGCGCGCTTCAACGCGACCGTCGGCGCCGTCACGAAAGGCGCCTACGAAGGCCCGATGCGCATGCTCGGCGCCGGCCCCGAGCGCGTCGCGAAGGCGATCGAGCGCGCGCTCGAGCGCAGGCACCCGCCGGCGCGCATCACGATCACGCCATCGGCCAAGCTGATGATCGGCCTGCGCCGCATGATGCCCGACCGCGCATGGGACGCGGCGATGCGCAGCAGTTTCCCCAGCCTCGCTGAGCACGCCACGGCCGGCCCGGATGGCCGGCAAGGTGACTGCCGTGGCGGCCGGAGCGGTCACAAGTTCAATCTAGAAGCGGAGGCCGGCTCGGCCAGAAGGCAGGATGCGGTCACAAGTTCGTGCACCAGCCGCGTTTACTCACAAACCCCGGCCCGGCCGCCCGAGCTCGAAGCCCTGCGCGTAGTCGACGCCGAACTCGCGCAGCAGCTCGAGCGTGCGGCGATCGCCGACGAACTCGGCGATCGTCTGCTGGCCCATCCCGCGCACGAGCCCGACGAGCGCCTTGACGACGAGCTGGTCGTGCGGCGAGACGGGCAGGCCGCGGATGAAGTCGCCGTCGATCTTCAGGTAGCGGAACGGCAGGTGCTTGAGGTAGTGGAACGAGCCGAAGCCGGCGCCGAAGTCGTCGAGCGCGACGCGCAGCCGAGCGCCTGCACGCCCGCGCAGAACGCTCGCGCGCACGTCGCATGTCGGAGATCGAGGCGGTCTCGGTGACCTCGATGACCAGCCGCGCCGGGTCGACGCCGTGGCGCGCGAGGCCGCGCTCGATGTGCGCGAGCATCTCGCCGTCGGTGACCGACAGCGCCGAGAGGTTCATCGCGATGCCGCGCGCCGCGCCCGCCGGCTGCGCATCGCGCGAGCAGCGCGGCGACCTTGTCGAGCACCATCCGGTCGATCTCGCGGATCAGCCCGTAGCGCTCGGCGGCGGGCAGGAAGCTCGCCGGCGCCGATCAGGCGCCCGTCGGGTTCGTCGGCGAGGCGCACGAGCGCCTCGTGGTGGGAGACGCGCCCGTCGGCGAGCGAGACGATCGGCTGGTAGTGCAGCACGAACAGGTCCTCGCGCGAGCGCGCGGCGCAGGCGCGCGAGCCACGGCCGGCGGTGCAGGCCGGCCGGCGAGCAGATGCCGCTCGGCGCCGGGCAGCCGGCACGGCTCGCCGCGGTAGCGCTGCTGCGCGGCGCGCGCGGGCGCGCGCATCAGCAGCCGCGGCTTGGCGTGCGCGATCGTCGAGGTCAGCATCCCGGCGGACGTGTTCGACGGCGCGCGCGCGCTCCCCTGCGGCGCGTGCCGCGCGACGCGGCCGTGCGCCGCCGGCGCCCGCTCAGCGCGCGACGCGTCGCGCGCGTAGGGCCGGCGCGCGCGGTCGGAGACGACGAGCAGCAGCGCGAGCAGCACGAAGTTCATCACCACCGAGGAGCCGCCGTAGGCGACGAACGGCAGCGTCACGCCGGTCAGCGGGATCACGCGCGTGACGCCGCCGACGATCACGAACACCTGCATCGCGACGACGAACGAGAGCCCGGTCGCGAGCAGCTTGGAGAACGAGTCGCGCGCGAGCACGGCGGTCTTCAGCCCGCGCGCGACGAACAGCAGGTAGACGAGCAGCAGCGCGGCGGCGCCGGCGAGGCCGAGCTCGTTGACGATGACGGCGTAGATCATGTCGCTTTCGGGCACCGGCAGGATCGGCGCCGCCGCCGTGCGGCAGGCGCAGCAGCGACTGGTCGAAGCCGGTGCCGAGCAGCGCCGCCGTCGGCCTGCGCGAACAGCGACTGCGCGAGCTGGTAGCTGCCGCCGAACGGCTTGTTGTAGAGCGCCGGGTCGAAGGGGTGTTCCCAGGCGAGCACGCGCGCGTGCACGTGGCTGACGTGCCCCGCGACGAACCAGGCGCCGAGCGCGAACAGCACGAGGCCGATCAGCGGGAACGAGAAGCGGCCGGTCGCGACGTACAGCAGCGCGAGGAAGGCGCCGTAGAACATCAGCGAGGTGCCGAGCTCGCGCGTCAACAGCAGCGTCGCCATCGCGGCGCCCCAGACGATCAGCATCGGCCCGAACTGCTTCATCGGCGGGATCGTCAGGCCGAGCACGCGCCGGCCGGCGGTGACGAGCAGCTGGCGGTTGTCGCGCAGGTAGCTCGCGAGGAAGATCGACGATCGCGATCTTCGCGAGCTCGGACGGCTGGAAGGAGACGCTGCCGACGTGGATGTCGAGGTAGGCGCCGTTGACCTGCGCGCCGATGCCCGGCAGGCGCGGCAGGACGGTCATGCCGATGCCGACCGCGGCGATCGTGTAGCGGTAGCGCTCGAGCACGCCGACGCCGCGCTTGCGCAGCGCGAGGATCGTCGCCGCGAACAGCACGAGCCCGAGCACCATCCACTGCGCCTGCTGGCGCGCGAGCACCGGGTCGATGCGGTAGACCATCACGATGCCCACGCTCGCGAGCACGGCGGCGAGCGGGAACAGGTAGGGGTCGGCGTAGGGCAGCGCGAAGCGGATCACGAGGTGGGCGGCGAGGCACAGCGCGAGGAACAGCGCGCCGTAGGTCAGCGACACGCTCGAGGCGTGGTTGAGCGTCAGGTTGGTCGACGCGCCCGGCGCGTTGTCTTCGGCCTGGATGAAGATCGCCGTGAAGCCGGCGATCACGAGCAGCGCCGAGGGCAACAGGCCCAGCAGCTCGCGATTTCTCGCGCTGAGCACGCGTGCGAGCGTACCTCGCCGGCGCGGCGCGCGCACGCCGAGCGCCGGTCGCTAGCACGCCGGGCGCCTCGGTACGCTTGGCGAGCCGTCGCATGCCGCGGGGGGCGGCGCACGCTCGCTCCGGCCGTATGAGCGCTCGCGAGTCGACAACCCATGGATGACGAGCGCCCGCCTCTCCGCGGTGGGGCATGTGGAAGCGCTTCGCTGATCGCCGGCGTGCTGATCGTGCTGCTCGCGCGGCGGCGCGACGGCGACGGTGGCGCTGAACACGGTCAGCGGCATCGCCGCACGAGCTGTTCCCGAAGACAACCAGATCAACGCGCCGCAAGGGGCGTCGATCACGCCGGACTACAACGGCGGCCCGCAGACGTTCCTGGTGCTCGGCTCGGACCGCCGCGAAAGGCTCCAAGGACGCGTCGACCGCAGCGACCCGCCGCACAGCGACACGATCCTGCTGGTGCGCTTCGACCCCGAACAGGGCCAGACCTCGGTGCTGTCGATCCCGCGCGACCTGATGGTCAACATCAAAAGCCGCCAGGGCGCGTACTACCCGCAGGAAAAGATCAACGCCGCGTACACGAACGGCAGCAAGGAAGGCGGCGCGAAAGGCGGGATGGTGCTCGCGGCCGAAACGATCGAGCACGAAGTCTTCCCGGGGCTGAAGCTCAACGGGATCGTCGACGTCAACTTCGGCGGCTTCATCAAGGTCGTCGACACGCTCGGCTGCGTGTACGTCAACGTCGACCACCGCTACTGCAACATCAACAGCGAAGGCGGCGAAACCGACTACTCGGAAATCAACCTGCAGCCCGGCTACCAGAAGCTCTGCTACAACAACGCGCTCGACTACGTGCGCTACCGCCACACCGACTCGGACTTCGTGCGCGTCGCGCGCCAGCAGGACTTCCTGCGCGACCTGCGCGAGCAGATCTCGCCCGGAAGACGTGCTCGGCCAGATCGAACACGTCGCCGAAGGCCGTCGGCAACGCGATCGTGACGGCCGGCTTCAACGCATCGGCCGAGCGAGCTGATCGAACTCGCGAAGCTGATCGGCTTCTCGCAGGGCAAGCCGCTGCGCCAGGTCAAGTTCCGCGCGAGCAACGACGAACTTCGCGCTCAAGCGGCGGCTCCTACGTGACCACCACGCCGGAACTCGAGCACGCGACGCTCGAGGACTTCCTCAACGGCGACGAAAAAGTCGTCGAACCGGCGCCGCCAGCCGGCGCCGGCGAGCACGAGCCACGGCCATCGCCACGCACACGCGCCCGCAGCGCCGTCGGCCGCGCTCGCTCGGGCTCGTGCCCGATCGCCGTCGACGGGCGAGGCGAAGTGGCGAAAGCAGCCGGTCAGCATGCCGCTCCAGGTGCTCTACCCGTCGCTGCAGACCGGCCGCGAGCGAACAGCAGCCGGTGCGCGCCTACGACCTGCGCGACCAAGGCGGGCGCCTGCACCACGCCTACGTCGTCGTCTGGCAGCAGAACACGCTCGGCGGCTACTACGACTTCGAGGGCACCGACTGGCTCGAACCCGCCGCTGTTCGCCCACGCCGACGCAGCGCAAGATCGACGGCACGCACTACATGTTCGTCGACGACGGCGCGCACATCCACGTCGTCGGCTGGCGCGCGGGCGGCATGCTCTACTGGGTCACGAACACGCTGCTCGAGGACCTCTCCAACGCGCAGATGCTCGCGATCGCGCGCTCGGCGCAGCCCCTGCACTAGACCGCACACCGATCGGGGCGATGCGGCGTCCGCGGTCGCGAGCGGCGCATGGCGACGTCAGAGCCGGCTGGCGTCGCGCGCCTGGTCGAGCGCGGCGTTGACGAGCGCGTCGGCGTCGGCGTTCTGCGCGCGCGGCACCGTGCGGATCGACCAGCGGTCGAACGCGCGCAGCGCCGCCAGCGCCTCGCGGTGCAGCGCGCGCATCGCCTCGTGCTTGACCTTGTACACGCCGCTGCACCTGCTTGGCGATCAGCTCGGAGTCGCCGATCACCTCGACCTCGTCGGCGCCGAGCTCGCGCGCGCGCTCGCAGGCCGAGCAGCAGCGCGCGGTACTCGGCGACGTTGTTCGTCGTGCTGCCGAGCAGCTCGGCGCTGCTCGCCGAGCACGCTCGCCGTCGGGGGTGGAGATCACGCAGGCGGCGGCCGCCGGGCCGGGGTTGCCGCGGGCGCCGCCGTCGACGTGCACGATGACCTTCATCGCGGCGAAGTATCGTCCGGCGCGTCAGGCGGAGCGCGCGCGCGAGCGGCAGCAGGTCGCCGGCGACGCGCGCACGGCGGCGGTCGCGCACGATCGCGCCGCTGCGCGCGCTCGCCGGCGGCGCGCGCCGAGGTGCGCCCGTGGCGGGCGCGCCGGTCGAACTCGCGCCGGTCGACGATCACCGTGACGTTCTCGTCGTCGGCGTAGTGCTCGACGAGCTTCGGATAGAGCTCGTCGGCGAGCGGCTTGGGTACGACGCAGTAGATCATCTCCGGCCAGTGTTGCAGCCGGGGTCCAGATAGCAAGATATGCACGCGAAGCCGGCGCCGCGCGGCCGCGTTCGGGCCGGCTGCGCGCCGGCCGCGCAGCGTGCGGCTCAGCGCAGCGCGAGCGCGCCGCGCTCGTCGGCGAGCGCGTTCGCGAGCGGTCCTCGCGCCGGCGAGCTCGGAGAGCTCGGTGCCCTGCGCGAGCGCGCGCACGCGCGACGGCCCTGCATGTCGTCGAGGTCGACCTCGTAGCGGTACCAGCAGAGCTCCCAGGCGACCACGATCGACGACCGCGCTCGCGACGGCCTCGCCGGGCGAACGGTGACCTCGGGCGCGCCGAGCGAGCGCGTCACGCCCGCGACGCGGCGCGGGTACTCGCTCGCGTTGAAGACGTCGACGGCGTGCGTGCAACGGGCCTGTCGACGACGACCGGCGGGCGGCGCCGCCGCCGGCTCGGCCGGCGCGCCGGCGCGCACCGGCGCCACGGCGCGGCGCGGCGCGCGCGCCGTCTCGGCGTCGTCGGCGAAGGCGTCGAACGCGGCGCTCGTCGGCGAGCGGCGCGGCGTCGTCGTAGGACGCCGCGGCGCTTCGCGCTCGCTAGCGTTGCGCGCCTGGCGCAGCCGTTCGAACAGCCGCCGACCGCGGCGTGAGGCAGCGGCGCGGCGCTGAGCGCGTGCTGGTCGGACCCGCGCAGCCAGCCCTGGTGCGCGGCGCGCGGCGCGCACAGCTCGCAGACCATGCGCGGCTCGCCGGCGTCGAGGAACACATCGGGCTGCTCGCCGCGCAGCAGGCGCCGCTCGCAGACGTCGCACGCGACGTCGGGCTGTGACGTGACGATCGATCGGGTTGCCATCAGCCCAGCAGCGTAGCCTTGCGGACCGTCAAGCAGCCCGGCGGTCAGGCGTGCGTCGCTCGCGCGCTCGCCGGGCGCGCCGTCGACGACCTTCTGCGCGAGGTGCGCCGGCACCTCCTCGTAGCGCAGGAACTCGAGCGTGTAGTCGCCCTGCCCGCCGGTGATCGAGCGCAGGTCGGGCGCGTAGGTGAGCATCTCGGCCATCGGCACCTCGGCCTTGATCTCGGTCATCGCGCCGGACGGCTCCATGCCCTGCGGGCGCCCGCGACGGCTGTTGAGGTCGCCGATCACGTCGCCGACGTACGCCTCGGGCACGGACAGCGTGACGAGCATGATCGGCTCGAGCAGCACCGGGTCGGCCTGCTCGAGCGCCTCGCTCATCGCCTGCGCGCCGGCGAGCTTGAACGCGATCTCCGAGGAGTCGACCGAGTGGTGCTGGCCGTCGAAGAGGCGCACGCGCACGCCCTTGACCGGGATAGCCGGCGAGCACGCCGGCTTCCATCGCCTCGCGCACGCCCTTCTCGACCGCCGGGATGAACGAGCCGGGGATCACGCCGCCCTTGATCTGCGTCGACGAACTCGAACTCCTCGTCACCGATCGAAGATCGGCCAGCCAGCGGCTCGATCTCGATCTGGCAGTCGCCGAACTGGCCGCGCCCGCCCGACTGCTTCTTGTGGCGGCCGTGGCGCGGTCGGCGCTCGCGCGGATCGTCTCCTGGTAGGGCACGCGCGGCGGCTTCAGCGTGACCTCGACGCCGAAGCGGTCGCGCAGGCGATCGACGATCACTTCGACGTGCACCTGCGAGAGGCCGGCGACGATCTGCTCGCCGGTCTGCTGGTCGCGGTGCAGGTCGATCGTCGGGTCCTCCTCCTGCAGGCGGCGCAGCGCGGCGAACACCTTCTCCTCGTCGCCCCTGCTCTTCGGCTCGATCGCGAACGCCATCACCGGCGCCGGCAGCTTCAGGCGCGGCATCTCGATCGGCTCGTCGCGCGCGGCCAGCCAGTCGCCGGCGCGCGTCTCCTTGAGCTTGGCGACGGCGCCGATGTCGCCGGGGCCGAACTCGCTGACGTGCTCGACGTCCTTGCCGCGCGAACACGAGCAGCTGGCCGATCGCGCTCCTTGACGTGCGCGCGCGTGTTGAGCACGTGGCTGTCGGCGGGCAGCACGCCCTGGTAGACGCGCAGCAGGTTGATCCGCCCGGCGAACGGGTCGGCGCGGGTCTTGAAGACGTACGCGAACAGCTCGCCGTCCTCGCTGCGCGCGAGCTCGACGTCGCCGACCCGCAGCGCGCCGTGCTTGACCGGCGAGGGCAGGTCCTCGACGATCGCGTCGAGCAGGCGCGAGGTGCCGAGGTTGCGCGTCGCGACGCCGCAGACGACCGGGAAGATCTTGCCGTGGTTGGTGCCCTCCTTGAGCGCGTCGACGATCTCCTCGTGCGAGATCTCCTCGCCCTCGAGGTAGCGCTCCATCAGCGAGTCGGAGACTTCGCAGACCTCGTCCATCAGCTTCTCGCGGTACTCCCGCGCGCGCTCGGCCTCGGCGTCGGGGATCGCGATCTCGCTCCAGCCGCCGCGCTCGGCGGAGTCCTGGCGGAAGGCCTTCATGTCGACGAGGTCGATCACGCCCTGCACGTCGTGCTCGGAGCCGATCGGGATCTCGGTCGCGACCACGTGCGGCCCGAACGCGCGCTTGAGCTGCTCGAGCGTGCGGAAGAAGTCGGCGCGCTCGCGGTCGAGCATGTTCACGAACAGCATCCGCGCGATGTCGAGCTCGGCCGCGCGCGCCCACAGACGGCTCGTCGATGACCTCGACGCCCATCACGGCGTTGACGACGAAGACGGCCGACTCGCACACGCGCAGCGCGCCGAGCGCGTCGGCGACGAAGCTCGGCTCGCCCGGCGTGTCGAGCAGGTTGATCTTGCGCTCGCGCCATTCGAACGAGCTGAGCGACGCCGAGATCGACATCTGCCGCGCCTGCTCGTCGGGGTCCGAGTCCGAGACGGTGCTCGCCGTCGGGCACCGAGCCGAGCCGACCGATCGCGCCGGCCTCGAACAGCAGCGCCTCGTGCAGCGAGGTCTTGCCGGCGCCGCGATGGCCGACGAGGGCGACGTTGCGAATGCGGTCCGCCGGCGGGCGGCCTCCGTTGGAACGCATGCGATCTCCTCTCCGAGCTGTGCGTTGACGATACCTCCGTTCGCGCTCGCGCGCCAGCGCTCGCGCCCGACGGCGGGCGCACAGGGGCTGCCGCCGTGGTTTCCCCGGCGCAGGCCGACCGTATAAGCCCGCACAGCCTGTGGCGAACACAGTTACCGGCCGTCGCGCGGCCGCCTAGGCTGCCATGATCGAGGGAAACGCCAAACAGGCAGGTGAGCCAGATCAGCGCCCACGTCCCAGAGCCGAGACCCGACAGAGAAGCAAGCGACCAGCGCCAGTTCGACGACGCCGTCGAGCACAAAGGCAAGGTCGTGCTCGAGTGGCTCGCCGGAGCCGGGATCCTCGCCGCCGTGCTGATGTCGGCGATCGCGCTGATCCAGAGCGGCGAACGGCGCGAAGGCGGCGGCCAGGCGGTGACGCAGGCCGCAGCGAGCGCGTCGGCGAGCGCGAACGTGTCGAGCGCACCGCCGCTCAAGCCACTCTCGTTCAAGGTCATCCCCTCGTCGAAGCAAGGCCCGGACGGCAAGAAGCACGACGCGTTCACGCAGACCGAATTCACCGTGCACGTCGGCCAGCCGCTGAAGCTCGTGATCGACAACACCGACGAATCGCCGCACAGCATCACCTCGCCGGACATCGGCGTGAACATCACGATCCAGCCGGGGATCCACACCTACGAGCTGACGGTCAAGGAAGCGGGCCGCTTCCAGTGGTTCTGCATCATCCCGTGCGACACCGAAGCCGGCGGTTGGGCGATGCAGCACGCGGGCTTCATGAGCGGCTACATCACCGCGACGTAGCGCCGCGGCGCGCGAGCGCCGAGACGACTTGCTGCTCCCGACAGGCGCCCCGGAGACCCCGGGCGTCAGTCGTCGAACGACTCCTCTTGCATCCGCGAG
This sequence comes from uncultured Solirubrobacteraceae bacterium, assembly GCA_963802105.1. Taxonomy (GTDB): domain Bacteria; phylum Actinomycetota; class Thermoleophilia; order Solirubrobacterales; family Solirubrobacteraceae; genus Palsa-744. The sequence continues at coordinate 132,372 of CAWDHJ010000002.1, forward strand.
CGCAGCCGCAGGACGGCCTTCGTGTGCATCTGCGAGACGCGCGACTCGGTCACGCCGAGCACCTCGCCGATCTCGCGCAACGTCAGGTTCTCGTAGTAGTAGAGCGCGATCACGAGCTTCTCGCGCTCGGGCAGCTTCGCGATCGAGTCGGCGATCCGGTCCTTCAGGTCGCCGACGTCGAGCGAGCGCGCCGGGTCGGGCGCGTTCGGGTCCTCGATCGTGTCCATCAGCGACACCTGGTCGCCGCTCGAGTCCGACACGCTCCACAGCTCGTCGAGCGCGACCATCGAGCTGTGCGAGATCGCGAGCAGCGACTCGTTCAGTTCCTCGACCGTGATGCCGATCTCGTCGGCGATCTCCTGGTCGGTCGCCGCGCGCTGCAGCGTGTTCTCGAGCTTCGCATTCGCGCGCTCGACCTCGCGCGCTCGCGCGCGCACGCTGCGCGGCACCCAGTCCATCGAGCGCAGCTCGTCGATGATCGCGCCCTTGATGCGCATGATCGCGTACGTCTCGAACTTGATGTCGCGAGACAAGTCGAAACGCTCGATGGCGGAGATCAGGCCGACCAAGCCGTAGGAGATCAGGTCGGCCTCCTCGACATGCGGCGGCAGCCCGGCGGCCGTGCGCCCGGCTACGTACTTGACGAGCGGCGAGTACGCGACGACGAGCCGCTCACGCGCCTGGCTGTCGCTGTCGGACTTGTATCGTCGCCACAGTTCCCGCAGCTCGATCGGTTTGACGTTGGTCTCCAGGGTCGTTTTCCCCTTGTAATCAGGCCCGAGGGTGGCTGCGCGCGTAGGCGCTTTTGAGTCGCGCTGACTCTACCCGAGTGTAAATCTGGGTGCTCGACACGCTCGCGTGCCCGAGCAGCTCCTGAATGCTGCGCAGGTCGGCGCCGCCGTCGAGCAGATGCGTCGCAAAGCTGTGGCGCAGCGCGTGCGGCGAGATCGCGCCGCTCCCGCGCTCGGCGGCGCCCTGCGCGCGCGCCGTCCACGTGCGCAGGCGCCGGCGCACGTCGCTCGTCCCGAGCGCGCGGCCGGTCTTCGACAGGAACAGCGCCTCGCGCGAGCGCGCTTCGCGCTCGGCTCGCGCGCCGTCGCCCGCGGCGCCGGCCGACGCCGGCGGCGTTGCGAGCGCGCCGCGCGCGCGCTCGAGGTAGCGGCGCAGCGCGAGCATCGCCGGCTCGCCGACCGGCACGAAGCGCGTCTTGCGCCCCTTGCCTTCGATCCGCAGCTGCTCGTCGTCGTAGTCGACGTCGTCGAGCCGCAGCGAGACGAGCTCCTCGGCGCGCAGGCCGCACGCGTAGGCGAGCTCGAACATCGCGCGGTCGCGCAGCTCGAGCGGGCCGGCCGGCGTGCCGTTCGGGATCCCGTCGAGCAGGTCGGCCGCCTCGCGCGCGCTCAAGACGCGCGGCAGCGGCGAGGAGCGGCGCGGCGTCGTCACGAGGTCGGCCGGGTTCTCGGCGATCGCGCCGTGCTCGCGCTGGCTCTGGAACAGCGCGCGCAGCGCCGCGAGCTTGCGCGCGCTCGTGCTCGGCGCCGCGCCGCGCTCCGACAGGTGCGCGATGTAGCGGCGCACCGTCTTCGACGTGACGTCGCTAGGAGCCTGGCGCCGAGCCGCCGCCCAGTGCGCGAACTGCTCGAGGTCGACGCAGTACGCACGGCGCGTACGCTCGGCCGCGTCGCGGCGCACGAGGTCCTCGAGCAGCAGCCCGATCGCCGCGCGCCAGTCCTCGCCGCACGCGCGCAGCTCGATCCGATCGTCGCCCATCTCCCCCCTATTCCCGCTCATGACCCGCGTAATTCGCCGCAACCGCCTCTGCGCCCTGCCCGGCGCGCCACGCTACATTCACGCTATGACCGTAGCTCGACCGCCGCTCGACTCCGGCGCGCGCCGACGCGAGGGCGCATAGGTGTTCGACACCGCCGCGCGCCGCCGCTGGCAGGACGTCGACTGGCGCTCGCATCAACGCTGGATCGACGTAGACGGCGCGGCCGTCAACGTCGTCGAGCTCGGCCCCGAGCGCGCCTCGGACTCGGCGCAGCCGCTCGTCTTCGTGCACGGCCTGTCCGGGTCGTGGCCGAACTGGCTCGAGCAGCTGCCGGCGTTCGCCACCGATCACCGCGTCATCACGCTCGACCTGCCCGGCTTCGGCCACTCGCCGATGCCCTCGCAGACGCTCACGATCGCCGGCTACGCGAGGATGCTCGACCGCCTGCTCGACGAGCTCGCCGTCGACGCCGCGGCCGTCGTCGGCAACTCGATGGGCGGCTTCATCGCCGCCGAGCTCGCGATCTCCTTCCCGCAGCGCGTCGAGCGCCTCGTGCTCGTCTCGGCCGCCGGCCTGTCGACCTACAACCACCGCGGGTCCGTCACCGTGCTCCCCGCGATGCGCCGGCTCGAGCGGATCCTGATGGCGAGCGGCGCGTGGGCCGCGTCGAAGTCCGACGCCGTCGTGCGACGCGCGCGCCTGCGCGACGCCGCGCTCGGCGTCGTCGTGCGCCACCCCGACCGGCTCGACGCCGCGCTCGCCGCCGAGCAGGTGCGCGGCGCCGGCAAGCCCGGCTTCGTCCAAGGCCTCGAAGCTGTGCTCGACTACGACATCCGCGAGCGCCTGCGCGAGATCGCCTGCCCGACGCTGATCGTCTGGGGCGAGCGCGACCGGCTGATCAGCGTGCGCGACGCCGACGTCTTCGCCGAGCTGATCCCGAACTCGCGCAAGGTCGTCTTCGGCGACACCGGCCACATGGCGATGCTCGAGCGCCCCGAGTCGTTCAACGCGCTGCTAGAGGAATTCCTCGCGGAGTAGGCCAGGACGCGGCCCTGGTTGCGCGTACCCTGCGAGCTAAAGAGCCACTGCGCCTTCGGAGGCGCTGCCGACGAGCTTCGCGTACTTGCGGATCGCGACGTCGATGTGCTCGTCGGCGCGCGGCGGGCGCTCGTAGGCGGCGACGCGCGCGGCGATCTCCTCGTCGGCGAGCGCTACGTCGAGGCGCCCGGCGTCGACGTCGATCGTCAGCTCGTCGCCGGTCTTCAGCGCCGCGATCGGGCCTCCGCGCACGGCCTCGGGCGCGACGTGCGCGACCATGAAGCCGTGTGTTGCGCCGGAGAAGCGCCCGTCGGTGATCAGCGCGACCTCCTCGCCGAGCCCCTCGCCGACGATCGCGGCCGTGACGGCGAGCATCTCGCGCATGCCCGGGCCGCCGGCCGGCCCCTCGGCGCGGATCACGACGACGTCGCCGGCTTCGATCCCGTGCGCGAGCACGGCCGCCATCGCCGCCTCCTCGCCGTCGAACACGCGCGCCGGGCCGGTGTGTTTGCGCCGCTCGTGGCCGGATAGCTTGACGACGCAGCCGTCCGGCGCGACGTTGCCGCGCAGGATCGCGAAGCCGCCCGTCGGTTTGATCGGCTCCGACAGCGACTTGACGACCGGCTGGCCCTCGGTCTCGCTCGCCTCCTCGGCGTGCTCGCCGATCGTGCGACCGGTGACCGTCACCGCATCGGCGTTGAGGATGCCCGCGTCCTTCAGCCGCTTGAGCACGAGCGGCACGCCGCCGGCCTCGTAGAGGTCGGTCGCCGCGTACTGGCCGCCGGGCTGCAGGTCGCAGAGCAGCGGCGTGCGCTCGGAGATCGCCTCGAACTCGTCGATCGTCAGCGGCACGCCCATTTCGCGCGCGACCGCGAGCAGGTGCAGCACGCCGTTCGTCGAGCCGCCGCTCGTCGCGACCGCCGCGATCGCGTTCTGCAGCGCCGGCTTCGTGATCACGTCGCTCGGGCGCCGCCCGGCGCGCAGCACGTCCATGATCAAGTTCGCCGCACTCCTTCGCGACGGCGAGCTTGCGCCCGTCCTCGGCCGGGACCATCGCCGAGCCGGCCGGCGAGATGCCGAGCGCCTCGAACGCCATCGCCATCGTGTTCGCCGTGAACTGGCCGCCGCACGCGCCGGCGCCCGGCGAGGCCGCCTCCTCGAGCTCGTGCAGCTCGTCCTCGGTGATCTTGCCCGACGCGTACTCGCCGACCGCCTCGAAGACCTGCTGGATCGTCACCTCGACGCCCTTGAACCAGCCGGGCCTGATCGAGCCGCCGTAGAGCATCAGGCCGGGGATGTCCAGGCGCGCGAGCGCCATCACCGTCCCCGGGATCGTCTTGTCGCAGCCGGAGATCGTCACGAGCGCGTCGAACGCGTGCGCGCTCGCGACGAGCTCGATCGAGTCGGCGATCAGCTCGCGCGAGACGAGCGACGCGCGCATCCCGGCCGTGCCCATCGTGATCCCGTCGGAGATCGCGATCGTGTTCAGCTCCATCGGCGTGCCGCCGGCCGCGCGGATGCCCTCCTTGACCTTCGCCGCGAGCACGCGGTTGTTGAAGTTGCAAGGCATCGTCTCGATCCACGAGTGCGCGACGCCGACGATCGGCTTCGCGAGGTCCTCGGCCGAGTAGCCGATCCCGTGCAGGTAGGCGCGCGCGGCCGCCCGCTCGGGCCCCTCGGTCAGGGCGCGGCTGCGGTGCCTTATGTCGAAGTCGCCGGTCGTGCTCACGCGGCGCGCACGATACCTGTTGCGTCGCCGCCGTCCTCGTGCGCATCGCCGTCCGCGCGCGCGCCCCGGCGCGCGCCCGTGCCCTGGCGCTCGCGCTCCCAGCGCGCCAGGCGCGCGAGGTCGCGGCTGATCCGCTGCGGATCGAGCTGGCGCCCGGGCAGGTGCATGTTCGCCTCCTCGATCAGCCGGCGCTCGTCGGCGTTCAGCGCCATCCACTTCGCGAGCACGTCGTCGGCGTCGGGCAGCCGCGCGCTGCCATACGGCCGCGTGTCGTCGGGGAACGCGACGCAGTACTCGTTCAGCAGCGCGCCCGTCTGCGGCACGTAGGCGACGATCGGCCGGTGCGGGTAGATCGAGATACGCGTACGACGCGCCCGCCGCGTGGCGGCGCTCGCCGAGGCCGCCCCACACGCGCAGGAAGCCGAGGTCGCGGTACATCGCCCAGTCCTCGGCCTCGACGCACGAGCGCAAGAGCTCGCGCGCGCGCTGCTCGGCGCGGCGTTCGCGGCCCGGGTCGTAGTCGATCTGCGTCGCCTCGCGCGAGCGAGCGCGCGCGTACAACGTCACGGCGGCGTCACGCGCGTGCGCGAGCGCGCGTAGCGCGCGCGTGCGCGAGAGCTCCCACAGCAGCACGACGAGCACAAGCGCCGTCGTGCCCAGCGCGAGCGGCATCGCGCGTCAGCGAGTCCGCGGTGCGCCGCCGGCGGCGCGCGGGAAGAAGATCACGCGCTCGGCGTCGCGCGGCACGTCGCTGAAGCTCTTGACGAGCTCGGCCTGGCGACGCCCGTCGCTACGCTCGCTCGGCACCGCCGCCCACATGCCGGCGTCGAGCTCGCGGCGAAACGCCTCGATCAGCTCCCGCTCCTGCTCGGCCACGTCGACGTCGCCCTCCGCGAGCAGGATCTCGCCGTGACCTGGCTTCATCCGCAGCAGCCGCATCGTCACGGATTATGGCAAACAGCCGCGCGCGCTACGACGGCGCGCGCTCGGCGCCGGCGCCGCCCGCGATGGCGCCCGCCGCGCCGCCCGCGCGCGCGGCCCTGATCCGCCGCAGGCCGAGCACGTCGACCGGTCCGGCGCCGGCGCCGACGTCGCGCAGGCCGTCTCTGACGGCCTCGCCGGCGAGCTCGCGCGCGACGCGCGCGGCGGCGAGCGTGTCGAGCCCGAGCGCGAGCTGCGCGGCGAGCAGCGACGAGTGCGTGCAGCCCGAGCCGTGCGCCGCGCCGTCGGCGTAGCGCGCGCCGGCGATCGCGATCGCCGGCGCCTGCTCGCCGGCTGCGACGAGCACGTCGACGGCGCGCGCGCGGTGCCCGCCGGTGATCACGACCGCCGCCGGCCCGAGCGCGAGCAGCGCGCGCGCGAGCGCCTCGGCCTCGGCCTCCTGCGCCGCCTCGTCTCGCGGCATCTCGCGCCGCGCGCCCGAGCAGCGCGCGCGCCTCGGGCAGGTTCGGCGTCAGCACGCTCGCGCGCGGCAGCATCTCGCTCGACGAGCACACGCTCGGCGCCGGCGTCGAGCAGCCGCGCGCCCGACTCCGCGACCATCACCGGGTCGACGACGACCGGCGTCTCGCGCGGCAGCTCGCCGAGCGCGAGCGCGACCGCGCTCGCCGCGTCGGCCGTGCCGAGCATCCCGACCTTGACGGCGTCGACGCGGATGTCCGCGCAGACCGCGCGCACCTGCGCGAGGATCGTCGCCGGCGGCAGCGGATGGATCGCGCTGACGCCGAGCGTGTTCTGCGCCGTGATCGCCGTGATCGCGCTCGTCCCGTGCACGCCGCAGCGCGCGAACGCCTTCAGGTCGGCCTGGATGCCGGCGCCGCCGCCCGAGTCCGAGCCGGCGATCGTCAGCGCGACGGGCGTGCGATCCTCGCCCATCGCTCAGGACGCCGGCAGCGGCCGGTGCGTCCGCGCGGCGCGGCGGAAAGATCGTGTAGCTGCCGATCGCCGTCACGAGCAGCCGGCCGTCCTCGTGGCACGACCTCGCTGCGCATCACCGCCGTGCGCCGGTTGCGCCGGTCGAGCGTCGTGCGGCAGACGACGTCGCCCTCGGTCGCCGTCTGGACGTAGTTGATCGAGATGCTGATCGTCGCGATCCGCTCGTCGGCCGTCGTCTGCGCCCACAGCGTCGAGCCCATGCAGTAGTCGACGAGCGCGTACGTGACGACGCCCGAGAGCAAGCCGCCGGCGTTGATCAGCTCCGGGCGGATCGTCAGGCGAACCGTCTGCGGGTCCTCCCAGCGCATGCCCATGAAGCTCGTGACGCCGTCGATCGAGCCGGGCAGCTGTTCGCAGCGTCGCTCGACGGGCACGCAGGGTATCGGCCCGCGTGCCTCGTGCCGCCTCGCGCCGCCGGCCTGTCGCATCCCAAGCGCGCGACGTAGCTTCGGCACGATGAGCGAAGACAGACGCCGCGCGACTCGGCGCTCGCGGCGAGCAGCTCGCCGCGGACCACCTGCGACGCCTCGGCTATGCCGTGCTCGCGCGCAACGCGCGCACGCGCGACGGCGAGATCGACCTGATCGCGCTGCGACCGGCGACACGCTCGTGTTCGTCGAGGTCAAGACGCGCCGCGTCGGCGCTCGACAGCGCCGCGTCCGCGCGCGACCAGCAGCCGCTCGCCGGGCTCGCGCGCGCCAGCGCGCCCGCCTGCGTCGCCTCGCGCGCGCGTGGCTGCAGCGAGAACGCGGCGCGCCCGACGCGCCGCGACGATCCGCTTCGACGCGATCGGCGTGATCGTGATCGACGCAACGACGGCTGCGCGCCTCGACCACGTCGAGGGCGCCTGGTGAGACCGGACCGACGTCGCGCGCGTGTTCGCGCCGGCGCCGCCGCGCGCAGCGCTACAGCGCGAGCTGCTGGTAGGCGAGCGACTGGAAGGACATCCGGTGCAGCGGCGAGACGCCCTGGCGCAGGATCGCCTCGCGGTGCTCGGGCGTCGAGTAGCCGACGTGCTCGGCGAAGCTCCAGCCCGGGATGCTCGCGCGTCGGCGTGGCGCATGTAGCGGTCGCGCGTGACCTTCGCGACGATCGACGCCGCGGCGATCGCCGCGCTCGTCGCGTCGCCGTCGACGATCGCGCGCTGCGGGCGCCCGAACGTCGGGCACGGAGAAGCCGTCGACGAGGCACAGCACCTCGCCGCGAACGTCGCGCGTGACGCCGCGCAGCGCGTCGCGCAGCGCCGCGAGGTTCGTCTTGTGCAGGCCGCGCGCGTCGATCCCGCGCACGCAGCGCGAGACGACGACGACGCGCGCGGCGCTGCGCAGGACGAGCGGGATACAGCTCCTCGCGCGCCTCGCGCGGTGTGCTGCTTGGAGTCGTTCAGCGCGCTCAGCGCAGCGCAGCTCGCGCGTCGTCAGCGCGTCGTAGTCGAACAGCACGCCGGCCGCGACGAGCGGCCCGGCGAGGCAGCCGCGCCCGGCCTCGTCGGCGCCGGCGACGAGCGGCACGCCGAGGCGGCGGTCGAACGCGAACAGGCGCCGCCCGCTGCCGCGCTGCGGCGCGCGCGACGGCGCGAGCGCGCGGACTGAGCCGGAGCCGTGCGTCGAGCGTGGCGCGCCGGACGACGGCGTCGCGGCGCCACGGCCGGCTCGGCCTAGAGGATGCCGATGCGGTCGGGAGGCCAGTAGGTGGCGAAGGCTCCGCCGATGATCCATCCGGTGGGGACGGGTCCCCAGAACCGGCTGTCGTCGGATTCGCCACGGTTGTCGCCCATCATGAACCAGTGACCGGCGCGGAATCTTGATCGGCGTCGGGAAGTTGCACTCCGGGACGCCCGGCGCACGGGCTGATGTAGGAGTCCTTCTCGCGCTTGCCGTTGCGGATCACGTGCCCTTCGATGATCTAGATTTCGTCGCCCGGCCCGGCGACGATGCGCTTGATGAAGTTGACGCCCGTGTCCTCCTTGTCGGATCGGCTGCGAGCACGGCGCGCCGCCCGGCGTGATCGCGCTGGGCGCTGGCCGCACTCCTCCTGCTCGGCGTCCTTCAGGCGGGTGGAAGACGGCGATCTCGCCGACGTGCGGTTCGCCGAAGTGCGTGCCGATGCGGTTGACGAGCACGCGCTGGCCGATCGCGAGCGTCGGCTCCATCGAGCCGCTCGGGATCCGGTAGGGCTTGACGATCGAACGCCTGGATGCCGAGCGCGAGGCCGAGCGCGACGAGCGATGATCACGACCAGCTCGACGATCGAGCCGACGGTCGATTTCGACGCGCTCTTGCCGGCTTGCGACGTGCTTCACGCCGGCTCGGGTCGCCGGCGGGAGTCGCCTGCGTCGGCGTCGCCGGCCATCGGCGCGGCGCGGCTCCGGCTCGGCGTCGCGCCGCCGGCGGCGGTCCGCCTCGGCGCTGCGCTCGCGCCTCGGCTGCGCCTCGCCCTCCGTCGCGGCCGCCGCCGTCGCCGCCTGCGCGTCAGCTGCGTCGCCTGCTCCGCCGGCGCCTCGACCGCGGCGTCCTGCGGCGACGGTCTCCTCCGCGGTCAGCGCCGTCGGCGTCGGTCGCGCCGCGTCGAGGCCTCGTGCAGCAGGCCCGGCTCGACCGTCTCCTCGGGTCCGGTGTAGCGGCGCTCGCGCACACGCGCGCGCTTGCCGACGCGGTCGCGCAGGTAGTAGAGCTTGGCGCGGCGCACGTCGCCGCGCGCGGCCAGCTCGATGCGCTCGATCTTCGGCGAGTGCACCGGGAACATGCGCTCGACGCCGACGCCGAAGGACTGCTTGCGCACGGTGAACGTCTCGCGCGCGCCGTGTCCCTGGCGCTTGATGACGACGCCCTCGAAGACCTGCACGCGGCGGCGCGTGCCCTCGATCACCTGGAAGTGAACCTTCACGCGGTCGCCCGGCGCGAAGTCGGGAACGCGGCGCAGCTGCGCGCGCTCGATGGTTTCGATGACGCTGCTCATGAGGTGAAGGAGGTGCGCGCTGACGGCCGGGGCAGGACCCCGATCGCGGAGCTCCGGCCGGCGCGAGCTAGCAATGGTAGCGGACGACCGGCGCCGGTCGCGCATTCGCCGGGCCGGCGGCTCGCGCTCGCGCTCGCCGAGCGCCGCTGTCGCTCGCCGCGCTCGCGGCTGCGCTCGCGCCGCCAGCGCTCGATCCGCTCGTGATGACCGGAGAGCAGCACCTCCGGCACCCGCCAGCCGCGGTACTCGGCCGGGCGCGTGTAGTGCGGGTACTCCGGGTTGCCGTCGAGCGCCGCGCTGAAGGACTCCTCGACGGCCGAGTCGCTCGTGCCCGAGCGCGCCCGGGAGCTTGCGCAGGACCGCGTCGCAGAGCGACCATCGCGGCCAGCTCGCCGCCGGAGAGCACGTAGCGCCCGATCGAGAGCACGTCGCTGCAGAAGTGCTCGACGATGCGCTCGTCGAAGCCCTCGTAGCGCCCGCACAGCAGCGTCAGCGCCGGCTCGGCGGCGAGCTCGTCGACGAGCGCGTCGTCGAGCAGCCGCCCGCCCGGCGCGAGCGCGATCACACGCCGGCGCTCGCGCAGCGCGACCGGGTCGACGCCGTAGTGGCCGCGCAGCGCGCTGTCGAGGACGTCGACGCGCAGCACCATGCCGGCGCCGCCGCCGAACGGCGTGTCGTCGACCTGGCCGCCGCTCAGCGGCGTGTGCTCGCGGAAGTTCACGCACTCCAGGCGCGAGCCGCGCGGCGAGCGCGTTGCGCGACGTGGCGCTGGGCGCGAGAACCACTCGAAACCACTCCGGGAACAGCGTGAAGACGTCGATCTTCATGCGCCGTCCTCGCCGCGCCGCGGGCGCTCGCCGACGCTCGAGGAAGTCGCGTCGACCTCGATCCGCCGCGCGCGCGACGTCGACGCGCGCGGATCGCGTCTTTGACCATCGGCACGAGCAGCGGCTCGCCGCCGTGCTCGCGCGCGCACCTCGAGCGCCTCGCAGGAGGGCAGCTCGATCAGCCGCGCGACGGTGCCGAGCTGCGGCCGCCGGCGTCGACGACGACGCAGCCCTCGAGCTCGTGCGCCCACCACTCGCCCTCGCCGAGCGCGCGGCGCGTCGGCGTTCGAGCACGATCAGCGCCGAGCCGCGCAGCGCCTCCGCGCCGGCGCGGTCCTCGACGCCCTCCAGGCGCACGATCGGCCGCTGCTCGGTGCCCGCGCGGCGCACGATCTCGACGCTGCGGCCCGCGAGCGTGACGCTCGTGCCGAGCGTCAGCAGGCGCGGCGCGGGCCGTCACGTAGAAGCTCCCGTCGAGCCCGTGCGCACGCCCGACGCGCCGGCCTGCCGCTCGCCCGCCGGTGGCTCGCGCGTGCTCGCCACGACCGCGCGCGCGTCAGCGTCGCGGTCGGGCGCGCCGCGGACGCCGTCAATCGACGATGTCGACGAGCACGTGGCAGCCCTCGCCGGTCGCGGCCGCTTTGACGACCGTGCGCAGCGCGTGCGCGGTGCGCCCGCCGCGGCCGATCACCTTGCCGTAGTCGTCCGCGCCGACGCACAGCTCGAGCACGAGCGTGCCGTCGTCCTCCTCGAACTGCTCGACGGACACCTCCTCGGGCTCGTCGACGAGGCCTTCGGCGAGGTACTCCAGCAGCCTGCCTGCGGCATCTCGCTCGGGTCCGCTCCGCTGCGATCGTTCATGCCGTCGCCGCGCGACGTCGTACGAGCCCGGCGGGCTAGCTGCCGCGCGCCTCGATGCCCTGGATGCGCAGCAGCTTGCGCACGGTGTCCGACGGCTGCGCGCCGCGCGCCAGCCAGCTGCGCGCGCGCTCCTCGTCGATCACGATCGTCGAGGGGTCGGTCTGCGCGTTGTAGTGGCCGATCGTCTCGATCACGCGCCCGTCGCGCGGGGAGCGCTGGTCGGCGACGACGACTCGCCAGATCGGGTCCTTCTTGCCGCCCACTCGCGTGAGCCTGAGCCTGACTGCCACGTTTTCCTCTCTGCTGGTTGCCACGCGGGCTTGACGTCGCCAGCAGAGCTTAGACGGTGGCGCCGCGCCGAAGGCCGCGGCGGGCGCTCAGCGCGCGCCGCGCATCAGCGCGCCGATGTCGGGCATCTTGCCGCGGCCGACCTGGCGCATGACCTTGCGCATCTGGCCGAACTGCTTGACCAGGCGGTTGACCTGCTGCACGTTGGTGCCCGAGCCGCGCGCGATCCGCAGCCGCCGCGAGCCCTTGATCAGCTCCGGGCGGCGGCGCTCCTCGGGCGTCATCGAGAGGATGATCGCCTGGATCCGGTCGAGCTCGCGCTCGTCGACCTTCATGTTCTGCAGCTGGTGCGCCGGCCGAGCCCGGGGATCATCCCGAGCAGGCTCGTCAGCGGACCCATTTTGCGGATCGTCTTCAGCTGGTCGAGGAAGTCGTCGAGGCCGAACTCGTTGCGGCGCAGCTTGCGCTCGAGCTCGACCGCGTCGTCCTCGTCGAACTGGCGCTCGGCCTTCTCGATCAGGCTCATCACGTCGCCCATGCCGAGGATCCGCTGCGCCATGCGGTCGGGGTGGAAGCGCTCGAACTGCTCGAGCTTCTCGCCGGTCGAGGCGAACAGGATCGGCTTGCCGGTGACGGCCTTGACCGACAGCGCCGCGCCGCCGCGGGCGTCGCCGTCGAGCTTGCTCATGCACGACGCCGTCGAACTGGACCGCCTCGGCGAACTGCTCGGCGACGTTGACCGCGTCCTGGCCGGTCATCGCGTCGACGACGAGCAGCACGTCGTGCGGTTTGACCGCGTCGCGGATCCGCACGAGCTCGGCCATCAGCTCCTCGTCGACGTGCAGGCGCCCGCTCGTGTCGACGATCAGCACGTCCTTGCCCTCCTCGCGCGCGCGCTCGAGCGCCCACGCGGCGATCTCGACCGGGTCGCGGTCGGTGCCCTGCTCGTAGACCTCGGCGCCGGCCTGCGCGCCGACCTTGACGAGCTGCTCGACCGCCGCCGGGCGGTAGACGTCGCAGGCGGCGACGCGCGACCGACGAGCCGATGCTCCTCGCGCAGGTAGCGCGCGAGCTTCGCCGTCGCCGTCGTCTTGCCCGAGCCCTGCAGCCCGGCCATCAGGATCACCGTCGGCGGGCGCGGCGAGAAGCGTCAGCCCGGCCGAGGCGCCGCCCATCAGCGCCGGTCAGCTCCTCGCCGACGATCTTGACGACCTGCTGGCCCGGGTTCAGCTCGCCGACGACGTCGGCGCCGAGGCAGCGCTCCTTCAGCTGCGACGGTGAACTGCCTGACGACCTTGAAGTTGACGTCCGCCTCGAGCAGCGCGAGGCGGATCTCGCGCATCGCCGCGTCGATGTCCTGCTCGGTCAGCGTGCCGCGCTGGCGGACATCGGCAGCGTGGCCTGCAGCTTCTCGGCGAGCGAGTCGAACACGAGTCAGGCGTCTCTGCGCAGCACGCGCGGCGCGTCGCGCACGGCCGGCGCGCCAGGCGTCCCGAGCGCGGCCGGCGGCGCCGGCGCGTCGGGTGCGGCCGGCAGCGTCGGGCGAGCCGCCGGGCGTCGGCTCGCCGCTGCCGGCGCGGCGTGCGAGCGCCTCGCCGATGCCGCCGAACGCCTGCGCGAACTCGGACGGCACGACGAACACCTTGTTGGCGTCGCCTTCGGCGAGCTGCGGGCAGCATCTGCAGGTATTCGTAGCTGAGCAGCTCGCGCGTCGGGTTGGCCCTCGTGGATCGCCGTGAAGACCGTGTCGATCGCCTTCGCTTCGCCCTCGGCGCGCAGGATCGCCGCCTGGCGCTCGCCCTCGGCCGTCAGCACCGCCGCCTGCTTGTCGCCCTCGGCGGTGAGGATCTGCGCCTGCTTCTCGCCTTCGGCCGTGAGGATCGCCGCGCGGCGGTCGCGCTCGGCGCGCATCTGCTTCTCCATCGCGGTCCGGATGTCCGGCGGCGGGTCGACCGACTTGATCTCGACGCGGTTGATCCGGATGCCCCACTTGCCGGTCGCCTCGTCGAGCACGACGCGCAGCTCGGTGTTGACGTTCTCGCGCGCCGTCAGCGTCGCCTCGAGCGTCAGGCCGCCGATCACGTTGCGCAGCGTCGTGACGGTGAGCTGCTCGATCGCCTGCAGCGGGTTGGCGATTTCATACGTCGCCGAGCGCGGGTCGGTGATCGTGAAGTACAGGACCGTCTCGATGCCCGACGACGACGTTGTCTTCGGTGATGACCGACTGCGGCGAGAAGTTGACGACCTGCTCGCGCAGGTCGACCAGCGGCTTGCACGCGATCGATGAACGGCGTGACGATCGTCAGGCCCGGCTCGAGCGTGCGGCTGTAGCGGCCGAGCCGCTCGACCACGCCGGCGCGCGCCTGCGGGATGACGCGGATCGTGCGCGCGGCGACGACCAGCGCGAACACGACGACGACGACGATGACGATGAGAGCGACCATGGGAGCGGTGTCCTTTCTGGTTCGGGGCGATCGCATCGTGTCGAGGCGGCGCTCAGTGCATCACGAGCGCCGTCGCGCCCCGGATCTCGACGACCTCGACGCGCTCGCCGGCGTCGATCACCTCGTCCTCGTCGTAGCTGCGGGCCGTCCACACCTCGCCGCCGTCGATCTTCACGCAGCCGACGCCCTCGTCGTTGGCGATCCGCTCGAGCACGGTCGCCGGCGGCCGACCAGCGCCGCCGCGCCGGTGCGGATCGGCGGCGGCAGGCGGCGGTGGCGGCGCGCAACCGGGCGCAGCGCGGCGAACACGAGCGCCCGAGGCCGACGAGGAACACGACCGGCCGACAGCAGCGCGCCCACGCCGAGCAGGCCGACGATCGCGGCGAGCAGCCGCGCCGACGCGCGAACGGCGCGAGGTAGAAGCCGCCCGTGTGCATCTCGCCCACGCCGAGGACGCAGGCCGCCACCAGCCAGATGATCCAGGCGTCCATACCTCAGATTATCGCTCTGCGCGCCCGCGTGCACGCGCGTGCGCCAGGCGCTACGTCGCGATCAGCGCGCGCGCGAAATCCTCGGGGTCGAACGGCCGCAGGTCCTCGAGCCGACTCGCCGACGCCGATCAGCTTGACCGGCAGCTCGAGCTCGCGGGCGATCGCCAGCGCGATCCCGCCGCGCGCGGTGCCGTCGAGCTTGGTCAGCACGATGCCGCTGACCTCGACCGCCTCGGCGAACAGCTTGCGCCTGGCGCAGGCCGTTCTGACCGGTCGTCGCGTCGACCGTCAGCAGCGTCTCGTGCGGCGCGCCCTCGAGCTGGCGCGCGATCACGCGGCGCACCTTGCGCAGCTCGGCCATCAGGTCGTCCTGGGTGTGCAGGCGCCCGGCGGTGTCGATGATCACGACGTCGACGCCCGCGGCTGCGCGCCTGGGCGATCGGCCTCGAAGGCGACCGCGCCGGGGTCCGAGCCCTGCGGCCCGATGACGATCTCGCAGCCGGCGCGCTCGCGCCCAGCCTTCGCAGCTGCTCGGTGGCGGCCGCGCGGAACGTGTCGGCGGCGCCGAGCAGCACGCTGCGCCCGAGCTCGCGCTGCAGGTGCCAGGCGAGCTTGCCGATCGTCGTCGTCTTGCCGGTGCCGTTGACGCCGACCGCCATGATCACCGTCGGCTTGGCGCGGATGTCGATGCGCTCCTCGCCGATGCGCGCCGTCTCGGCGAGCAGCTCGATCAGCCGCTCGCTCAGCGCCTCGCCGCCCTCGAGCTCGCCGTCGCTCGCCTCGGCCTCGAGCGTCTGCGACGACCGCGGCGGTCGTGCGGCGCCGACGTCGGCCATGATCAGCGCCTCCTCCAGCCGCTCCCAGGTGTGCTCGTCGAGCGTCGCCGAACAGCGTCGCCTGGATCTCCGAGCCGAGCGCCTGGCGGGTCTTCGCCAGGTTCTCGCGCAGCCGGCGGAACAGCCCGCGCCGCGGGCTCGGCGCTCCTCGCGCCGCGCCGCGCTCGCGCCGGCGCCGCGTCCGGCGTCGACGATGAACAGATCGCTCCAGTCGCGCGCCACGGGTCGGCGCCGTCGACGCTCAGGCCACGCCGGCGACGGCGTCAGGCGACCTCGGCGCACCGTCGGCGGCGCCTGCGCGTCGGCCGGCGGCAGGCGCCGCGAGAGGACCTTCGAGACGCCGTCGCCGCCCATCGAGACGCCGTACAGCCAGTCGGCGGCCTCCATCGTGCGCTTCTGATGGGTGATCACGATGAACTGCGCGCGGTCGGCGTAGCGGCGCAGCAGCGCCAGGAAGCGGTCGAGGTTGAGGTCGTCGAGCGCCGCCTCGACCTCGTCGAGGATGTAGAACGGGCACGGCCGCGCGAGGAACACCGCGAACAGGAACGCCAGCGCGGTCATCGACTTCTCGCCGCCGGACAGCAGCGACAGGCGCTTGGTCGACTTGCCGGCCGGCGTGATCTCGATCTCCACGCCGAGCAGGTCCTCCTCGTCGCCGCCTCGCTCGCGCGTCGTCCGGCCTCGGCCTCGGCGTCGGCGGCCGCCTCGGCACTCCGCCGCGCGCCGTCCCGCCGTCGGACGGCCGCTCGGCGGCGCCTGGCCGCCGAGCACCGGCCGCGGGCCGGCTGTCCTCGCGACCAGCCGCAGCCGGCCGCGAGCCGCCCGGGAAGACGTCGCCGACGAGCTCCTCGAAGTTGCGCGCCGCGGCCGTCGAAGGTCTCCTCGAAGGTCTCCTGGATCTGGCGGTCGGTGTCGCGGATCAGCGCTGCGCAGCTCGCGCAGCGCGGTCTCCAGGTCGGCGCGGCGGCTCTCGAGCTCCTCGACGTGCGCGAGCGCCTCGGCGTACTCCTCCTGGGCCAGCGGGTTGACCGGCCCGAGCTGCTCGCGCCGGCGCGCAGGCGCTCGCACGCGCGCGCGTCAGCGCCTGCTCGCTGCTCGGCGCTCCAGCGGCGCGGCGTCCGGCCGCGTCGCTCGGGCGTCGCGAGCCCGAGCCGCTCGGCGACGCCGCGCAGCTCGAGCTCGGCCTCGGCGGCCTGGTCGCGCAGGCGCTGCGCGGCGACCTCGGCGCGCGGTGACCGCCTCGCCCTGCGGCGCGCAGCCGCGCCTGGATCTCGGCCTCCTCGCGCGGCGCACGCGCGCAGCTCGCCCGCCATCTCCTCGCCCGCGGCGCGGTCGCTCGGCGAGCTCGCTGCTCGAGCTCGGCGACGCGCTCGCCGACGGCCTCGCGCGCGCCTGCGAGCGCCGCGGCCAGCCGCTCGGCGAGCGGCGCTGAGCGCGCGTCGGCGGCGAGCTGGGCGCGCAGGCGCTCGAGCCGCGCGCCGCGCTCGGCGCGCTCGCGCTCGGCGCGCTCGGCCTGGCGGCGCTCGGCCGCCAGCTCGCCCTCGAGCTCGGCCCGGCGCACCGCCAGCGGTCCCTGCTGCGGGCGCCGCGCGGCGCTGCTCGATCAGCCACTCGCTGCGCCGCACGCGCCTCGAGCGCCTCGGCGCGCGTGGCGCTCGGCGCTCGCGCAGCGCGCCGTCGGCCTCGCTCGCGCGCCGCCTCGGCCGCCTGCGCGCCGCCGAGCGCGCCTGCTCGGCGCGCGCCGCGCGCGGCGTGCTCGGCCTGGGCCGCGCGCTCGGTCGTCGGCGATCAGCCGGTCGCGCTCGTTGCGCCGCGCGAGCACGCGCTCGGCGCCGCCCTCGCGCGACCTGGCGCACCTCGCCCCACGGCGCGCGAACCACACGCGCCCGCCGGCGCGTGACCGCGATCCCGGCGAAGTCGCGCGGCAGATCCTCAGGCGCTCGACCACCCAGGCGTCGGCGAGCAGCCGCTCGGCGAGCGCGAGCGCCGCCGGCGCGCGCCGCTGCACGAGCTCGAGCAGCCGCTCGGCGCACCGGCGACCGGCGCCGGCGTCGCGCGGCGCGGCTCGCGCGCGCGCCGGCGGCGGCCGCGGCCGGCGAGCAGCGCCGTGCCGCCGTCGGGGCCGGCCCGGTCGAGCAGCGTCTCGGCGCCCGGCACGTCCTCGACGAGCGCCGCGTCGAGGCGTCCGCCGAGCGCGGCGGCGAGCGCGAGCTCGTAGCCGTCGTCGCACGCGCAGCTCCTCGCTGAGCGCCTTCGGCGCGTCCGGCCGCCGCCGCGCGCACGCCGGCGTGGCTGCGCAGGAACTGGTTGGCCGCCGCGAGCTCGGCGCCGACGCGCGCGGCCTCGCGGCGCGCGGCCTCGACCTCGCGCTCGGCCGCCGCGCAGCGCTCGCGCGCGCCGCTCGGCCGCGGCGTCGGCCTCGCTCGCGCGCGCGCGCTGCGCGGCGGCCAGCGCTCGCTCGGCGCTCCGCCGAGCGCTCGCGGCTGCCTGCGCGCTCGCGCTCGCAGCTCGGCGAGCTCGCGCTCGAGCTCCTCGCTCGCGCTCGGCCGTCGAGCTCGGCCAGCTCGGCCTCGAGCGCGGCGATCCGCGCCGTCCGCCGCCGGCGTCTCGCGTCCTCGCCGGGCCGCGCGTCGCGCGCCGACTCGAGCGCCTCGAGCTCGCAGCTCGACGCGCTCGCTGCGCCGCGCGAGCGTCTGCGGCGCGCGGCCGCGACCTGCTCGCGCGCGCAGCGTGCAGGCGCTCGTGCGCCGAGCGCGCGCTCGTAGACGCGGCGCGCGAGCGCGTCGTGGCGCTCGGCGCGCTCGGCCAGCGCCCGCTCGGCCGCGCCCGCGGCGCTCGATCGATCGCCTGCAGGCGCGCCTCGACCTCGCGCGCGCGCCGCGCGCGCCGGCGCGCGCGCTCGCCTCGGCCGCCGTCGAGCTCCACGCGGCGCGCGCGCAGCGGCGTCGCGGGCGAGCTCCAGCGGGCCTCGAGCATCTGGCGCTCGAGGCGCTCGTGCAGCTCGGCCGCCTCGGCCTGGCGCTTGAGCGGGCGCAGGCGCGTGCGCGCCTCGCGCTCGACGTCCAGCGCGCGGTCGAGGTTCTCCTGCGTGCGCTCGAGCTTCAGCTGCGCGCGGCGGCGGCGCTTGCGGTGCTTGCCGAGCCCGGCGGCCTCCTCGATCAGCAGGCGCCGGTCGCGCGGCTTGGAGGTGACGATCGCCTCGACGCGCCCCTGGGAGATGACCGAGTGCGTCTCCTTGCCGAGGCCGGTGTCGGAGAGCACCTCGATCACGTCGACCAGCCGGCAGCGCGCGCCGTTGAGCCGATACTCGCCCTCGCCGGTGCGGTCCAGGCGCCGCACGATCGAGATCTCGCTGAGCGGCAGGTCGACCGTGCCGTCGGAGTTGTCGAGCACGATCTCGACCTCGGCCGCGCTGCGCGCCTGCACGCCGCGGCCGCCGCCGAAGATCACGTCCTGCATCGACTGCCCGCGCACCGCCAGCGGCGACTGCTCGCCCATCGCCCACAGCACCGCGTCGGTGACGTTGGACTTGCCCGAGCCGTTGGGGCCGACGACGACGCTGACGCCCGGTCCGAAGTCCAGCCGCGTGCGGTCGGGGAACGACTTGAAGCCCTTCAGCGTGAGCGACTTCAGGTGCATCGGCGCGCTCACGTCGCTCCGAGCCGCTCGACGGCCTCGCGCGCGGCCTCCTGCTCGGCGTGCTTCTTGCTGCGCCCGCTGCCGCTGCCCGAGCTCCGGCCGCTCGACGCGCGCCGCGACCTCGAACGTGCGCTCGTGCGGCGGCCCGTCCTCGCTCGGTCACCTCGTAGCTGACCACCTCGCCGCGCTGCGCCAGCAGCTCCTGCAGCGCCGACTTGAAGTCGACGGGATGCTCGAGCGCCTCCTCGATCTCCGGCGCGAACGCCTCGACCACCGCCTCCGCGGTGCGCTCGTAGCCGGCATGCAGGTAGCAGGCGCCGATCACCGCCTCGATCACCGAGGCGAGCACGCGCTCGGTCTCCACGAGCGCCGCCGCGCTGTCGCGCACGCCCGGCCGGCGCCGCCGCGCGCAGCCGCTCGGGCACCCCCAGCCGCTCGGCGACCGCCCGGCAGGACGGCCCGGAGACCGCCTGCGCGCGGATCTTCGTCAGCCGTCCCGCGCCGAAGCGCTCGGCCTCCAGGCGCGGGTACAGGTGCGTCGTCACCGCCAGCGCGAGCACGCTGTCGCCGAGGAACGCCAGGCGCGCGTAGGAGTCGCTGCGCCGCTCGCTCCACGAGGCGTGCGTGAACACCTGGCGCGCGAGCTCCTCGGGCAGCTCCTCAGCAGCTCGCGCGAGCAGCTTCATCGCGTCCGACATCGACGCGCTCCCGTCTTGGGCTGCTGCGCGAGCACGAAGTCGACCGCCTGGCCGACGGTGAGGATCTGCGGCCGCCTGCTCGTCGGACATGCTGCACGCCGTAGGTGTCCTCGAGCTCCTGCACGAGCGTGTACAGGTCGAGCGAGTCGGCCTCGAGATCCTCCTTGAAGCGGGTCTCCTCGCCGATCGCGCGCGGGATCGACGTCGAGCTCGTCGGCCAGATGGGCCTGGATCAGGCTCGAACACCTGCTCGCGGCGTCATCGCGCAGGCTCACGCGCTCGCGGCAGGCTAGCGCGCCGGCGCGGACGCGGGCGAGCTGCCTCAGCGCGCCCGCGCCGCTCGAGCGCGGCGTGCGTGCGCCCGACGAGGTCCTCGCGCGCGCCGCGCTCGCGCGCGCAGGATCGCCTGCGCGAAGCCCTGCGGGTGAAGCGCCCGTGCGGCGACGACGCCCAGGCGGCGCAGGCCGAGCAGGTAGGCGCCGCCCTGCGCCTCGGGGTCGATCTCGTCGCGAAAGCCGCCGCAGCGCCGGGCGCAGCAGCAGCGCCGCCGAGCTTCGCGCGCGGCGAGGACATCGCGGCGTCGCGGATCGCGCCGAGCATCGTCTGCGAGACGCCCTCCATCAGCTTCAGCGCGATGTTGCCGGTGAAGCCGTCGGTGACGATCACGTCGGCGACGCCGCTCGACCACGTCGCCGCCCTCGACGTTGCCGACGAACTCGAACGCGCCGCTGCCGGCGCGCGCGCGCTCGGCAGCTCGGCGTGGGCCTCGAGCACGAGCGCGCTGCCGCGCGTCGGCCTCCTCGCCGTTGGACAGCAGCGCCGACGCGCGGGCGCTGCGACGCCGAGCACCGTGCTGCGCGAGCGCCGCGCCCATGAACGCGAACTGCACGAGGTGCTCGCGCCGCGCCTCGGCGTTGGCGCCGACGTCGAGCAGCGTGACCGGGTGCCGCGGCACCGGCAGCGGCAGCGCGAGCGCCGGACGGTAGATGCCGCGCGCGCGCTTGATGTTGAACAGCCCGGCGGCGAGCGCCGCGCCGGTGCCGCCGGCGCAGACGAGCGCCTGCGCCCGCCCGTCGGCGACCGCGCGCGCGGCCTGCACGATCGAGGCCTCGGGTGTCGCGCGCACCGCGCGCACCGGGTCGGCGCTCTTGGCGATCGACACGCGGCGCGTCGACGATCTCGACGCCCGGGCGGCGGCGTCGCCGAGCTCGCGCGGCCGGGCCCGAACAGCAGCACCCGCGCGCCCTGCGCGGCGGCGAGCGCCGCGCCCGCGGCGACCTCGGCCGGGCCGAGATCGGCGCCGTTGCAGTCGACCGCGACCGACCGGCGCTCGGCTGCTCGGTCGCGGCTCGACGGCGACAGCGGCCTCGACGCCACTGGCCGCTAGTCGTCGTCGTGCTCGTGATCGTGGTCGTGCGCGTCCGGGCGCGACGATCTCGCGCCCGGCGTAGGTGCCGCACACCGGGCACACGCGGTGCGGCCGGCGCGGGCTGTGGCACTGCGGGCAGGCGTTCACCGCGGGCGTGCCGATCTTGTGCTGCGCGCGACGCTTGGCGGTGCGGCTGTGCGACTGCTTTTTCTTGGGGACGGCCATCGGCCGGAAGGCTAGCAGGCGTCGACCAGCGGCCGCCGGCCGACGCTACTCGCAGCTTCAGCTCGCGCAGCTTCGCCCAGCGCGGGTCGGGCGCGCGCTCGTGGTGGTGCTCGGGACCGGCCTCGTTGAGGTCGGCCGCGCAGACCGGGCAGAGCCCGGCGCAGTCCTCGCGGCAGAGCACCTTCGCGGGCAGCGCCAGCGCGAACGCGTCGCGCGCCCACGCCGCGAGGTCGAGCATCTCGTCGCTCGACGTAGGGGCTGTCGAGCTCCTCGCCGCCGCCCGGCCGGTCGACCTCGCGCGCGTCGACCTCGACCGCCGGCGCCGCGCGTCGCTCAGGCAGCGCATGCACGGGCCCGCCAGCGCCGCCGCGAAGCGCAGGCGCAGCGCGTAGCCGCCGCCGGTCATGCGCGAGACGTCGAGCACGCACGCGGCACCGCGTCGGCGGCTCGGCGCGCGTAGCGTCTCGCCGCCGAGCACGAGCGGCTCGATCGGCACCTCGAGCTCCAGCCGCCGGCCCTCGCCGGCGGCTCAGGCGCAGGCGCGCGCGAGATCGAAGTCGTGCGGTCTGCGGCGCGGCCATCGCACTCCAGGCTAGCGACGCGTGGCATCGCCGCTGCGCCGAGCGGCGCTGAGCTCGCGGTCGCGCGTCAGCTCGCGCTTGAGCACCTTGCCGGTCGCGTTGCGCGGCAGCTCCTCGACGAACACGACCTCGCGCGGCACCTTGTAGCGGGCGAGGTTCTGCTTGACGTACGTCCTGGACCTCCTCCTCGGTCAGCTCGGCGCCCGTCGCGCAGCACGACGAACGCCCGCAGCCGCTGGCCGAACTCGCTCGTCGGGCACGCCGACGACCGCGGCCTCCTCGATCGCCGTCGTGGTCGGCGAGCAGGTCCTCGACCTCGCGCGGGAACACGTTCTCGCCGCCGGAGACGATCATCTCGTCGTCGCGGCCGTCGACGAACAGGCGCCCGCCGGCGTCGAAGTGGCCGACGTCGCCGGTGCTCATCAGCCCGCCGACGATCTCCTTGCCGCCGCCGCCGGTGTAGCCCTCGAACATCATCTCGTTGGCGACGAAGATGCGCCCGCCCTCGCCCGGCGGCGACCTCGCGGCCGTCGGCGTCGAGCAGCTTGACGACCGTGCCCATCGGCGGGCGGCCGGCGGTGCCCGGCGCGGCGCGCAGGTCCTCGGGCGTGGCGATCGTCGCCCACGCGACCTCGGTCGAGCCGTAGAGGTTGTAGAGGACGTCGCCGAAGGCGTCCATCACGCGCGTCGCGAGCTCGCCCGGGCAGCGCCGAGCCGCTGACGCGCGATCACCCGCAGCGCAGCTGCAGGTCGTAGCGCGCGATCGTCTCCGGCGGCAGCTCGAGGATGCGCTGCAGCATCACCGGCACGACCGCCAGCGCGCTCGCGCGGTGCTGGGCGACGGCGCGCAGCGTCTCCTCGGGGTCGAAGCGCCGCGCGCAGCACGAGCGTCGAGGACAGCGCGCAGCGCCGAGCGTGAAGTGCGCGAAGCCCCACGAGTGGAACATCGGCGCGGCGATCACCGTCGTCTCGCGCGCCCGCAGCGGGATCTTCGAGAACAGCGCGGCGGCCGGCTCGAGCGAGTCGGGCTGCTTGCGCGCGGCGCCCTTCGGCGTGCCGGTCGTGCCCGGAGGTGAGGATCACGACGCGCCCGTGCTCGGCCGGCGGCGCGAGCTCGGCGGGCGTCGCCGCGCGGCGATCAGCTCCTCGAGCAGCGGGTCGCCGGCGCTCGCCCGGCGGCTCGCTGCCAGGCGACGAAGCGCTTGCGCCCCGCGGCGCCCGTCGCGCACGAGCTCGGCGAACTCCTCGTCGTAGATCACGCGCGACCGGGTCCTCGCGCGCGCAGCACGTCGGCGATCTGCGGGCCGGCGAAGGCGGTGTTCAGATACAGCGCGCTCGCGCCGAGCTTCGAGCAGGCGACCGTCGCCTCGACGAAGCCGCGGTGGTTGCGGCACATGATCGCGACGCCGTCGTCCTTCGCCGACGCCGGCCGTCGCGCAGCGCGTGGGCGAGCGCGTTGGTGCGGCGGTGCACCTCGCGCGAACGTGAGCGTCCCGCGCTCGTCGACGAGCGCGGCGCGGTCGGGATAGCGGATCGCCGCCGCCCGTGTACGCGGCCGGCGGGCGTCGGCCCCCAGCGGCGCAGCGCGCGCGAGCGAGCGCACGCGCCTTGTCGGGCCGCTCGGCTGCGAACATGCCCGTGCCGAGCAGCGTCGCGCGCGACGTCCAGCTTGTACCTCGCCTCCTGCGCGTTCACGGCGCTGACCCTACCCCACTGACCGACGCCGTCTGGCGTCAAGCTGAGCGCGGTCACCGAGCACTGCGCCGCGGCCAGGCGCGTCCTCAGCCGACTTCGGCGGGTTCGTCCTTGCCCTGCAGGCGCTCGCGCCCGCGCTGCACGGCGGCGATGAACTTCGACAGGTTGACCTCGAGCGTGTTGAGGATCTCGTCGGCGTAGTCCTCGGCGCCGAGGCGGATCTCGCGCTCGCGGGCGCGGGCGTCCTCGACGATGTCCTCGGCGGCGCGCTCGGCCTGCTTGGTGACCTCCTCCTCGCCGACCAGGCGCTCCTGGCGCTCGCGCGCGTCCTTGATGATGCGCTCGGCCTCCTTCTTGGCCTCGGCGAGCATCTCCTGGCGCTCCTTGACGATCCAGCGCGCCTGCTTGATCTCCTCGGGGATCGTCGCGCGCATCTGGTCGAGGATGTCGTAGATCTCCTCCTTGTCGACCCGCACCTGGTCGGTCAGCGGCACCGCTTGGCGTTGTGCACCAAGTCGTCGAGCTTGTCTATGAGTACGAGGACGTCCATCAGCGGGTCACCTCCGTGCGTGGTCTGCGGCCCATCATCCGCCATCGAAGTTCGAGATCACGTGTCACATCCCATTTCGTCAGCGCCTCAGCTCTTCCTGCAAGCGCCGGGCCACCTCGTCGGGCACGAGATCGTCGATCCTGCCCCCGAACGTCGCGAGCTCCTTGACGCCGCTGGATGACAGGAAACTGTACTGCGGGCTGGCCATCAGGTAAACCGACTCGATCTCGGGGTCCTGGCGGCGGTTGAGCTGGTTCATCTCCAGCTCGTACTCGAAGTCGGAGATCGCGCGCAGCCCCTTGACGATCGCCTTCGCGCCGACGCTGCGCGCGAACTCGACGACCAGCGTGTTGAACGGCTCGGCGCGCACGTTGTCGAGGTCGGCGATCGCGCGCTCGATGAAGCGCGACGCGCTCCTCGATGCCGAACAGCGCGCTGCTCTTGCGCACCGAGCGGTTGACGACCGCGACGACGACCTCGTCGTAGAGGCTCGCGGCGCGCGCGGATCACGTCGAGGTGGCCGTTGGTGATCGGGTCATAGGAGCCCGGGCAGACGGCTATCGACTTCGTCGATCGGGTCATGGGTGGCGGTGGATCGTGATCGAGGTGTCGCCGTAGCGCCGCTCGCGCTCGACGCTCGAGCCCCGAGCTCAAGCGGGGCGCGCCGGTCGCTCTCGACGACGACGCGCGCCGCGGGCGCGAGCAGCGGCGGCAGCGCCGCCGAGAGCTCGCGCCCCCAGTCGCGCGCCTGGCTGTAAGGAGGGTCGATGAAGACGAGATCGTATGTCTCTTCGCGCCCGCGTGCGCTCCGCAGGGCCGCGAGCGCGTCCCGCGGCGCACCTCGGCGCGCGGCGGCACGAGCCCGAGCGCGGCGAGGTTCGCGCGCAGCGCGCGCAGCGCGCGCGCGTCGCGCTCGACGAACACGGCCTGCGCGGCGCCGCGCGAGAGCGCCTCGATGCCGAGCGCGCCGGTGCCGGCGAACAGGTCGAGCACGCGCGCGCCGGCGAGCTCGCCGAGCATCGCGAACAGCGCCTCGCGGACGCGGTCGGAGGTCGGGCGCGTCGCGCGCCCGCGCGGCGCGTTCAGCCGCCGGCCGCCGAGCTCGTCCGGCGATCACCCGCATCGCCACGTGCGCGCGCGGGCCAGGCGGGGATCGGCTCGAGCGCCTCGGCGCCGAAGCGCGCGCAGCAGCGCGTCGCCGAGCAGCGCGTGCTCGGGCGCGCGCAGCTCGGGGTCGGCGGCGAGGATCGCCTCGGCCCAGCGCGCGCGCGCGCTCGAGCAGCGTGCGCGTCCTCGGGCAGGCGCGCGACGCGGAACTGCCCGACGCCGGACTGGCGCGTGCCGACCAGCTCGCCCTCCTTGCGCAGCTCGAGGTCGATCTCGGCCAGGCGGAAGCCGTCGCGAGTGCTCGGCGAGCGCGCGCAGCCGCGGCGAGCCGGGCGGCCCCACAAGCAGGCAGCTCGAGCGGTGCTCGCCGCGCCCGATGCGCCCGCGCAGCTGGTGCAGCTGGGAGATCCCGAAGCGCTCGGCGTTCTCGACCAGCATGACGGTCGCGTTGGGCACGTCGATGCCGACCTCGATCACGGTCGTGGCGACGAGCACGTCGGCCGCGCCGGAGGCGAACGCCGCCATCGCCTCCTGCTTCTCGCGCGGGCGCATGCCGCCGTGCAGCAGCACGAGCTCGTAGCCCGCGCAGCTCGCCGTCGCGCAGGCGCTCGAGCTCGGCGGTCGCGGCGCGGAGCTCGCCGAGGCCGCCGCGCGCGGCGTCGGGCGCCGGCGCGGCGTCGTCGCTCGGCTCCTCCTGCTCGATCAGCGGGCAGACGACGTAGGCCTGGCGGCCGGCGCGCAGCTGCTCGCGCAGCTGCTCGTAGGCGCGCGCGCGGCCGCGCTCGCCGGCGACGACGCGCGTGTCGATCGGCTGGCGCCCGGCCGGCAGCTCGCGCAGCGTGCTCGTGTCGAGGTCGCCGTAGCGGGCGAGCGCGAGCGTGCGCGGGATCGGCGTGGCGGTCATGTGCAGCATGTGCGGCGTGCGCCTTCGCGTCGCAGCGCGGCGCGCTGGCGCACGCCGAAGCGGTGCTGCTCGTCGATGACGGCGACGGCGAGCGCGCGGAAGACGACGTCGGGCTCGATCAGCGCGTGCGTGCCGACGATCAGCGACAGCTCGCCGCTCGCGAGCTTGCCGAGCGTGTCGCGGCGCCGGCGCGCCGGCGTCGAGCCGGTCAGCAGCGCGCAGGCGACCGGCTCGGCGCCGAGCAGCCGCTGGATCGTCGCGAAGTGCTGCTCGGCGAGCGTCTCGGTCGGCGCCATCAGCGCCGCCTGGCGGCCGTGCTCGACGGCGCGCAGCATCGCGTAGCAGCGCGACGACGGTCTTGCCGCTGCCGACCTCGCCCATCAGCAGGCGCTGCATCGCGCGTCGCTCGGCGAGGTCGGCGTCGATCTCGCGCGATCGCGCGGCGCTGGTCGCCGGTGGGCGCGAACGGCAGCTGCTCGGCGAGCCAGCGCGCGCTCAGCGTCGGCGGCTCGGCGCAGCGCGCGTCGCGTCCTGCGCGCGCGCGACGGCGCGCGCGGCGGCGCAGGAACGCGAGCTGCGCGAGCAGCAGCTCCTCGAACGCCAGCCGCTCGCGCCCGCGCTCGGTGTCGTCGTGCTCGCGCGGGAAGTGCATCGCGGCGAGCGCGCCGGCGCGGTCGGGCAGCCGCTCGCGCGACGCGCGCGGCTGCCGGCAGCGGCTCGACGACGTCGGCGAGCGCCTCGCGCACGCCCTGCACGAGCGTGAGGATCTGCGTCGAGCTGACGCCCTCGGTCGCCGGGTAGTGCGCGACCGAGCGCGCCTGGGGCGCGGGCGTGGGGGCGTCGCCGTCGGTCGGCCGCGCAGCGGGTCGCGCTCGCGCCGGCGCCGGCGAGGCGGCTGCGCTCGCATCGCGCCGCGGCCTCGCCGAGCGCGAGCTGCGCCTCGGGCGCGTGGTGGGAGACGCGAAAGCCGCCGCGCGCGTCGGCCTTGCCGTGCAGCAGCAGGCGCGTGCCGGGCGGGTAGCGCTCGACGAGCCACGGCTGGTTGAAGAACGTCGCGCGCATCGTGCCGGTCGCGTCGAACACGCTCGCCTCGACGAGCGGGCGCATCCCGCGGCGGCGCACGGGGCGCGCGGCGATCGCGCGGACCTGCACGGCGACGGTCGCCTGCTCGCCGGCGCGCAGCTCGGCGACGGTGCGCGCCTCGCGGCTGTCGCGCGGCAGGTGCTCGAGCAGGTCGCCGACCGTGTGCAGCCCGAGCGCGTGCATGCCGTCGGCGAGCTTGCCCTTCGGCAGCTCCAGCGGCTCGGCGAGGCGCGCGGGGCGCGGCCAGCGCACGCGCGCGTCGAGCAGCTCGCCGCGGCTCAGCTCGCGCGCGCCGGCGAACGCGCGCACGCGCGCTCCGATCCGCCCGGCGCCGGCCGGCGCAGGCGACTCGCGGTCGGCGATCTCGGTGCTCGCGGCGACGGCCATCGACGCTCCATGATGATCGCCGCGCCGGTCGTCGGCCGGCCGCAGCATCACTCGGCGGCGAGCAGCCACCAGTAGGCCGGCTGGCCGCCGTGGCGCAGCTCGAGCTCGACGCCGCCGTTGACGATGCCCTCGATCTCGCCGAGGCGCAGCGGCGCGTCCTCGCCGGCGAGCACGCTGATCAGCTCGGGCGTCGTGCCCGTCCGGTCGCTGCCGGCGAGCTCGGCGAGCACGGCGCGCAGCGTCTCGCGCGGGTCGCCCCAGGCGAGGACCTGCTCGTCGACGAAGCCGACGGCGTCGCCGCGCTGCGAAGCGGCCCTGCGCGTCGTCGCGCGCGGCCGGCGCGACGGCGCCGGTGCGCACGCGCGCGAGCGCCTCGTCGATCGCCTGCGCGTTCTCCTCGACGGAGCGGTCGGGCGCGAGCGCGACGGCGGCCGCGAGGCCGGCCTGCTGGCTGGTCGTGCGCACGACCTGCACCTGCTTGTCGGACAGCCGCGCGGCGTGCTCGGCGGCCATGATCACGTTGGCGCTGTTGGGCAGCACGACGACCTCCTCGGCGGGCACCTCGTGGATCGCCGCGAGCAGGTCGTAGGTCGACGGGTTGAGCGTCGGGCCGCCGTCGATCGTGTGCACGCCGAGCTCGGCGAACAGCTCGGCGAGCCCGTCGCCGCTGACGACGGCGACGGCGCCGCAGCGCGCGACGGGCGCCTCGCGCGGCGCGGTGTGCAGGGCGTGGCCGTTCTGCGCGGCGGCGTCGCCGTCGCGCGACGCGGCGCCGAGCCGCGCTTCGCGCTCGGCGACCTGCAGGCGCATGTCGGCGACGTCGAGGCGCGAGACCTCGCCGGCGCCATCGAAGACGGCGCGTCGCGCGCTCGGGCTCGTCGGTGTGCAGGTGCACCTTGAGCGTGCTCGAGTCGCCGACGACGAGCACCGAGTCGCCGAGCTCCTCGAGCGGCGCGATGAAGCGGCCGGGGCTGAGGCCGCTGCCGGTGACGGCGAAGTTCGTGCAGAAGCGGTAGGTGCTCGAGCTGTGCTCGGGGTGGCGTGATGCGCGCGGGCGCGTGGTGGTCGAGCTCGGGCGGCTCGTCGCCGCGCAGCGCGGCGACGACGCCGGCGAACATGATCGTCAGGCCGTAGCCGCCGGCGTCGACGACGCCGGCGTCGCGCAGCGCGGCGAGCAGCTCGGGGCCGCGCTTGACGGAGTCCTGCCCGGCGATGACGGCGCGCTCGAGCGCGGCGGCGATCGCGGCGTCCTGCTCGCGAGCGCTCGGTCGCCGGGCCGAGCCGCGGGTTCTCGGAGCTGTGCGCGACGTCGGTCGACGATCTGGTGCGC
This sequence comes from uncultured Solirubrobacteraceae bacterium, assembly GCA_963802105.1. GTDB lineage: Bacteria > Actinomycetota > Thermoleophilia > Solirubrobacterales > Solirubrobacteraceae > Palsa-744. Next base: position 161,118 of record CAWDHJ010000002.1, read on the forward strand.
CATCTCGCGCGCGACGGTCAGGATCGTGCCCTCGGCCGGCTCGCGCACCGAGGCGTAGGCGCGGTCGGCGGCGTTCGCGAGCGCCGCGCCGATCAGCGTCGCGTCGATCAGCTGGCCGGGCCGCGAGACGAGCTCCTCGGCGGCGCCGCGGATCAGCTGGGAGAGGATCACGCCGGAGTTGCCGCGCGCGCCGAGCAGCGCCGCGCGCGCGACCGACTGCGACGATCTCCTCGCGGCCGATCTCGTCGATCGTGCGCTCGCCGTCGCCCATCAGGCGGTCGAGCTCGGCGAGCACGGCGCGCAGCGTCAGCGCCATGTTGTCGCCGGTGTCGCCGTCGGCGACCGGGAAGACGTTCAGGTCGTTGACCTCCTGGCGGCGCGATTCCAGGTGCGCGAGCGCGCCGGCGACGGCCGCGCGGAAGCGGACCAGGTTGGTATCGGTCACGCCGACACGTCTATCACTTGGTGCGGGCGCCGTGCCCCGCGGTCGCGCGAAGCGCGGACGTTTGGCCTAGAGGGCCTTCGATGACCTTGCCGGCTTTGAGGCAGCGCGTGCAGACGTAGACGCGCTTGGGCGCCTTGCCGACGAGGATCCGCACCTTCTGCAGGTTCGGGTCGAAGCGGCGCTTGGTCGCGACCATCGAGTGGCTGCGGCTCTGGCCGAACGCCGGCCCCTTGCCGCAGCTGTGACACACCTTTGCCATCGCGCGCAGTCTAGATGGTTTTCGATCGAGATCGGATGACCGCTAAGCCGGCGCGTCAGCGCGGTGCGAGCTCACGCCGCAGCGCGGCCATGCGCAGCACGGCCTCGGCGGCGTGGCGCCCCTGGTCGCGCTTGCCGCCGCCGGCGCGCGCGAGCGCCTGCTCCATGCGTCTCGCAGGTCAGCACGCCGAACGCGCACGGCACGCCGGTCTCCAGCTGCACGCTCATCACGCCGCGCGCGGCCTCGGCGCAGACGAAGTCGTAGTGGTCGGTCTCGCCGCGGATCACGGCGCCGAGGCAGGCGACGCCGGCGAAGCGCCCGCTGCGCGCGGCGTAGCTGGCGGCGAGCGGCAGCTCGAAGGCGCCGGGCACGTCGAAGACCTCCACGCGTGGTCGCCGGCGTGCGCGAAGGCGGCCTGCGCGCCGGCGACGAGCCGCTCGGCAAGGTCCTCGTAGAAGCGCCCGACGACGATCGCGTAGCCTCGTCGCTCACGACGCGCGCGGCTCCTCGCGCGAGGCGTCCTCGCGCGCGGCGTCGGCGGCGCGATTCTCGGCGGCGCGGCGATCGTCCTGGCGGCGCTCCTCGGCGCGGTCGTGCTCGCGCTCGGCGTGCAGCAGCTCCTCGTCGAGGTTCAGGCCCTGGTGGTGCAGCGTGTGGCCCATGCGCTGCGCCTTCGTGCGCAGGTACGCCTCGTTGTGCGCGTTGGGCGCGTGCTCGATCGGGATCTGCGCGCTGACCGACAGCCCGTAGCCCTCGAGGCCGCGGATCTTCTTCGGGTTGTTCGTGAGGATGCGGATCGAGCTGAGGCCGAGGTCGACGAGGATCTGCGCGCCGATGCCGTAGTCGCGCAGGTCGGCCGGCAGCCCGAGGCGCTCGTTGGCCTCGACCGTGTCGAGGCCGTCCTCCTGCAGGCGGTAGGCGCGCAGCTTGTTGAGCAGGCCGATGCCGCGCCCCTCCTGCGCGAGGTACAGCAGCACGCCCTGGCCCTCGCGCTCGATCATCGACAGCGCCGACTCGAGCTGCTCGCCGCAGTCGCAGCGCAGCGAGTGGAAGACGTCGCCGGTCAGGCACTCCGAGTGCACGCGCACGAGCACGTCGGGCGCGCCGGCGACGTCGCCCTTGACGAGCGCGACGTGGTGCTTGTCGTCGACCAGCGAGCGGTAGCCGACGGCCTCGAAGTCGCCGAACGCCGTCGGCAGGCGCGTCGCGACGACGCGTTCGACGAGCCGGTCGTGGCGGCGGCGGTAGGCGATCAGGTCGGCGATCGTGATCATCTTCAGGCCGTGGCGCTCGCAGTAGGCGGCGAGGTCGGGCACGCGCGCCATCGAGCCGTCCTCGTTCATCACCTCGCAGATCACGCCGGCCGGGGTGAGGCCGGCGAGGCGCGCGAGGTCGACGCTCGCCTCGGTGTGCCCGGTGCGCTCGAGCACGCCGCCGGGCTTGGCCTTCAGCGGGTTGACGTGTCCCGGCTGGACGAGGTCGTCGGGGCGCGAGCTCGGGGTCGATCGCGACCTGGATCGTGTGCGCGCGGTCGTGCGCCGAGACGCCGGTCGTGACGCCGTCGCGCGCCTCGATCGTGACCGTGAACGGCGTCTGCAGCGCCGACTCGTTCTTCGCGGTCATCAGCTCGAGGCCGAGCTCGTCGCAGCGCTCGGGCGTCAGCGCCAGGCAGATCCAGCCGCGCGCCTCCTTCGCCATGAAGTTGATCGCCTCGGGCGTGACGAACTGCGCGGCCATCACGAGGTCGCCCTCGTTCTCGCGGTCCTCGTCGTCGCAGACGACGACCATCCTGCCCTGGCGGATCTCCTCGATCGCCTCCTCGATCGTCGCGAACGGCGTGGTCGTGCGTGCAGTGCTCATGGCGACTGCCTTCGGTCAGCGGCGCCTGTTCGTGTAGTCGCGACCCCAGCAGCCGCTCGACGTGCTTGGCGAGGACGTCGACCTCGACGTTGACCGTCGCACCCACCACGAGCTCCTCCGAGCGTCGTGCGCTGCAGCGTCTCGGGGATCAGCGACACCGCGAAGCCATCGGGCGCAGAGCGCGCTGACCGTCAGGCTGACGCCGTCGAGCGCGACCGAGCCCTTCTCGACGAGATAGCGCGCGAGCGCCGGCTCGACGGCGACGTCGAGCACGCGCGCGAAGCCGTCCTCGCGCACGCCGGCGACGTGCCGGTGCCGTCGACGTGGCCCTGCACGACGTGCCCGCCGAGGCGGTCGCTCGGCGCGCAGCGGCAGCTCGAGGTTGACCTGCGCGCCCTCGCGCAGCTCGCCGAGCGAGGTGCGCGCGAGCGTCTCGTCCATCGACCTCGGCGCGCGAAGCCGTGCTCGCCGACGCGCGTGGCGGTCAGGCAGACGCCGTTGACGGCGATCGAGTCGCCGTCGCCGAGCTCGCCGCGCGAGCGTCGTGTCGATCCGCAGCGCGCGCCGGCGTCGTCGCGCTCGATCGCGCGCACGCTGCCGAGGTCGGCGATCAGACCGGTGAACACGAACTCGCTCACCACTCGCGCAGCCGCGCGGAGATCAGCAGGTCCTCGCCGACGCGCTCGCAGTCGAGCGTCAGCGCGCGCAGCGCCTCGGAGATCCGCTCGACGCCCTTCCCCTCGAGCGGGTCGCGCGCGGCGCTGCCGCCGAGCAGCAGCGGCGCGAGGAACAGCCGGATCTCGTCGATCTCGCCGGCGTCGAGGAACGCGCCGGCGAGGTGCGGGCCGCCCTCGAGCAGGACCGAGGCGACGCCGAGCGCGCCGAGCTGGTCGAGCGCCGAGCGCACGCGCGCCGGCTCGTTCTCGCCGGTCGCGACGAGCACCTGCACGCCGGCCGCCTCGAGCGCGTCGGTGTCCGCGCGCGCGGCGGCGCGCGAGACGACGACGGTCAGCGGGATCTCGCTCGCCGCGGCGACGAGCTGCGAGCTCGGCGGCAGGCGCGCGAGCGAGTCGAAGACGACGCGACGCGGCTGGTGCGAGGGCTCGGCGAGCTCGCCCTCCGGACGCGCCGTCAGCTGCGGGTCGTCGGCGAGCGCGGTGCCGATGCCGACGACGACCGCGTCGACCGACGCGCGCCAGCGGTGCGCGAGCGCGCGGCTGTCCTCGCCGCTGATCCACTTCGAGTCGCCGGTGCGCGTCGCGACCTTGCCGTCGAGCGTCATCGCCGACTTGAACAGCACCCACGGGCGCCCGACGCGCGCGTGCTTGCGAAACGCCTGGTTGAGCAGGCGCGCGCGCGCCGCGAGCTCGCCGTCGGCGACGAGCACCTCGACGCCCTCGTCGCGCAGGATGCCGAGGCCGCGGCCGGAGGCCTTCTCGGTCGGGTCGTCGGAGGCGACGACGACGCGCCGGATGCCGGCCTGCGATGATCGCCGCCGTGCACGGCGGCGTCTTGCCCTCGTGGCAGCACGGCTCGAGCGACACGTACAGCGTCGCGTCCGACGAGGTCCTCGAGGCCGCACGCCTCGATCGCGTTGACCTCGGCGTGCGCCCCGCCGAACGTCTCGTGCCAGCCCTCGCCGAGCACGTGCTCGCCGCGCGCGACGACGGCGCCGACGACCGGGTTCGGCTTGACCGTGCCCGTGCCGTTGCGCGCGAGCTCGATCGCGCGCGCGAGGTGCGTCTTGTCGGTGTCGGTGCGGACCGGCATCTCGCTGTCCAGGATAACCCTCGCTCAGCGCGCGCACCTGCCGCCGTGCAGGCGGTAGATGGTCATCTCGGACCGGGCCGCGCGTAGGCGAGCGGGTAGTAGTCGAAGCTCCAGTCGAAGTCGAACGCGACCGGGCGCGGCGCCGCGCGCGTAGGGCGAGGCGCGGTAGACGACTTCGCCCTGCGCGCGCGAGCGCACGGTAGTAGGCGACCGCGAGCGGCACGGCGCGTGGGTCGGCGAACGCGCGGCCGGACTCGATCGAGCCGCTCAGCACCCAGCAGTAGCCGTGCTGCTCGTAGTAGCCGATCAGCGCCGGGCTGAGCGTGCGCACGTAGTCCTCGACGCCGACGACGCGCAGTTCGCTGCGAGAGCGCGCCGTCGGGCGCGATCCGCGAGACGAGCGACGGCGTACTTGTTCCAGCGGTACGGCGTTCGCGTTCGCCCGGCAGGCTGCCCGTGCGTTCGCGCGCCCAGACGTCGGGCGACGATCGGCTCGACGACGATCTGCGCGCCTGCCGGGATGTGCGCGACCATCCAGTCGCGCGCGAGGTTGCGCGTGTCGGCGCGCGAGAGCACGAGGCCGGAGTGGACGCTGTAGAGGAGCCCCTGCGCGAGCACGAGCGCGACGAGCAGCGCCGACGGCACGAGCGCGAGCGCACGCGGCCGCGTGCGCAGCAGCCGCGCGAGCGCGCTCGCGAGCTCGAGCACGAAGAACGCCGCGAGCAGGCAGACGATCGGGAAGATCGGCAGCAGCCAGCGCCCGAAGTAGCGGCCCTGCAGGCCCATGAACGCGAGGAACAGCAGCGGCGCCGGCACGAGCAGCCAGCCGAGCGCGCGGCCGCCGGCGCCAGATCGCGATCGCGCCGCCGAGCGCCGCGAGCGCCGGCACCCAGCCGAGCCCCCACGTGAGCGACCACAGGTAGTAGGCGAAGCCGCCTTCGCGCGGCGCGCCGAGCTTGCCCTGCGCTTCGGCCGAGAGCGTCGACTGGTGCACGAGTTCGGCGTGGAAGGCGGAGTAGTCGAGCAGCGAGTACGGGTTCGCGACGAGGAATGCCGCGAGCGCGAGCGCGCCGGCGAGCGCGAGGCCGAGCAGCGCGCGCACGCCGGCGTGCGCGCTCGGCGAGCGTCGTCCTCGAGGAAGCGGATCGCGGCGGCCGCGAGCAGCGGCAGCAGCACGATGCCGGCCGTGTACTTGCGTCGCGCACGCGAGCCCGAGGCCGACGCCGGCGAGCACGTAGTCGCGCACGCGGCCGTTGCGCAGCGACGCCGGCCGTGCCGAGCAGCGACAGCGTCAGCCGGCGCGAGCGTCGGCACGTCGTTGAGCGCCAGGTGCGCGTAGAAGACCGGCAGGAACGCGACGGCCTCGATCGCCGCCGCGAGCAGCCCGACGGCGCGGCCGAACAGGCGCGCGCCGGCCGCGTACAGCAGCCACAGCGCCGCGACGCCGAGCACGGCCGCGGCGACGCGCGCGAGCGTGTAGACGTCGGTCGGGTGCAGCGCGAACGCTTCGCGCACGCCGCTCGTGCCGCCGTAGGCGATCGCGAACAGGAAGTGCAGCACGTACGTGAACGCCGGCGGGTTGGCGAAGTAGTGCGGGTTCAGGCCGTGCCCGAACATCGCGATCGCGTGCGGCACGAAGTGGTCGGCCTCGTCGTCGTTGTAGGCGTACGGCAGCCCCTGCTGCGACGCCCCACAGCCGCAGGCCGAGGCCGCCGGCGAGCACGACCGCGAGCGCCGGCCACGCCCAGCGTCGCGACAGCGGCGCCGGCTCAGCAGTTGCCATAGACCGCGTAGTAGCGGCTCGTGAAGATCCGGTGGTAGCCGACCAGCGGGATCTGGTCGCGCGGGTCGTCGCCGACGTCGACGATCGCCTCGAAGAACACGGCGCTGCCGAGCGGGTAGACGGCGACGCTGCCGCGCTTGATGCGGTTCTCGAGCGCGTGCGAGCCCTCCTCGACGTCCGCGCGCGCCTGGCTGCGCGCGACGATGTCGTGCTGGCTGGCGCTGTCGAGGATCCAGCGCGCGTCGGGGATCAGCTTGTTGTTCGGCAGCGACAGCAGCGGGCAGCGCTTCAGTTCGCGCTCGACGGCCGGATCGTGCAGCGCGACGGCGAGGCCCTTGTGGAAGTCCTCGTGGTAGGCGAGCGTGTTGCGCAGGCTCGACAGGCTCAGCGTCGTCGCCGCCGAGAAGACGCCGTAGACGACGAGCACCGCCGCGCCGGCCATCCACACGCGCCGCAGCGGCGCGCCCGGCTCGCAGCATCGACCAGCCGCCGACCGCGACGGCGCAGAACAGCAGCAGCATGACGGCCGCGCCGAGCAGGTAGCGGTCGATCACCGACGCGCCGCCGGCGCCCTCGAGCACGAACACGCCGAGCAGCAGCACGAGCGCCACGAGCGGCGTGCGCACGCGTCGCGGCGTCAGCCAGATCGCGAGCCCGAGGCCGGCGATCGCGCCGATCAGCACCGGCAGCTTGTCGATGCGCACGGCGAACGTGCCAGATCGAGCCGACGACGCTCGCGAGGCCCTGCGTGCGGCCGAGTTCCTGCGCGAGGCCGGCTGTCGAGTTCAGCGAGTAGAGCGGGTTGCCGGTGACGATCAGGTCGACGAGCACCCACAGGACGGGCGCGACCGCGGCGATCGCCGCGTAGCGCACGCGCGTCGCGTTCGCGATCCGGTTGGCCTTTGTCGGCCACGACGCACCACAGCCAGTAGGCGCCGCTGAGCAGCCACGCGTCGGGGCGCAGCAGGCCGGCGGCCGCGAGCACGCACGAGCACCGGCGTCGCCGCGGCGCGGGCGTTCGACCTCGAGCACGACCGCCCAGACGATCAGCGCGACGTAGGAGATGTCGAGATAGCCCTGCGCCGCGAGGTTCTCGAGGAAGAAGCGGCTGAGCACGAGCAGCGCCGCGACGACGCCGACGACCGGGCCGAAGCACAGCCGCCCGAGCCGGTACATGCCCGGCGACGAGCGCGACGAACGAGGCGATCGAGCCGAGCACCATCAGCCGCGCGCCGCCCTGGCCGAAGATCGAGCAGAACATGCCGAAGGCGATCGCCAGCGGGTGCTCGGTCGGGCCGCGGTAGACGCGGAAGTCGGGCAGGTGCAGGTGCAGCAGGTCGCGCCCCCACAGCAGCGCGTAGAACGAGTCGTAGGTCGGGTAGGTCGGGTAACGCGAAGTAGCCGATCAGCGCGCCGACGCACATCGCGGCGAAGCGCGATCCGCGCCCACGGCGCAGTCGCGCGCCGCGCGCAGGCGCGCGAGCCGGATCGGGCCCGGTCTCGGCCGGGTGAGCGTCGCGCTTTCCATCGAGACTCGGCCGGCGACCGCCGGCGCCTGGCGGCCAGCCCGCACGGCTCCGCGTCGAGACCGCGGCCTGCGCTTTGGGATACTGCCGGGAGCCAAGTCTAGGCAATCGCGCCGATGAAGCTCATCATCCAGATCCCCTGCTTCAACGAGGCAGACCAGCTCCCGCAGACGCTCGCCGACCTGCCGCGCGAGGTCGACGGGCTTCGACGTCGTCGAGTGGCTGGTGATCGACGACGGCTCGACCGACGACGACGGTCGCGGTCGCACGCGCGCACGGCGTCGACCACCTCGTGCGCCTGACGAACAACAAGGGGCTCGCCGACCGGCTTCCAGGCCGGCATCGACACGGCGCTGAAGCTCGGCGCCGACGTGATCGTCAACACCGACGCCGACAACCAGTACTACGGCCGCGACGTCGCGCGGCTCGTCGCAGCCGATCCTCGACGGCCGCGCCGACATGGTCGTCGGCGACCGCGAGGTGACCGGCATCGAGCACTTCTCGCCGCTGAAGAAGACGCTGCAGCGGCTCGGCTCGTGGGTCGTGCGCCAGGCGTCCTCGACGTCGGTCCCCGACACGACCTCGGGCTTTCGCGCCTACAACCGCGAGGCGGCGATCCAGATGCTCGTCGTCTCGAAGTTCACCTACACGCTCGAGACGATCATCCAGGCCGGCAAGCTGCTCGTCGCCGATCGACCACGTCCCGGTCCGCACGAACCCGAAGACGCGCGAGTCGCGCCTGTTCCCGTCGATGGGCGCCTACGTGCGGCGCAACGCCGTCTCGATCTTCCGCATCTACGCGCAGTACGAGCCGCTGCGCGTGTTCTGGAGCCTCGCGCTCGTTGATCGGGCTCGCCGCCGTCGGCCGTCTGGATCCGCTTCGTCGTCGCCTACGCCGAAGGCAGCGGCAAGGGCCACGTGCAGTCGCTGATCCTCGGCGCCGTGCTGTTCATCGCCGCCGTCGTGCTGTGGGCGCTCGGCGTGATCGGCGACCTGCTCGCGGCGCAGCGCGTGATGACGCAGCGGACGTTCGAGCGCGTGCGGCGGATCGAGCTCGCAGCTCGGCGTCGCGCCCTCGCACTACGAACCGGGCGACGCCGGCCCCCGAGCGACCGGGCACGGCGCGCAGGCCCGGGTCCGAGCCCGACGGACCGAGCGCCAGCGGCGGTGCAGCTGTGAGCGGGGTGACCGTCTCCGACGACGGCATCGTCACCGGCAACACCTACGACAAGTACGGCTCGACCAACCCCGTCGTGCGCCGCTTGATGGCCGGCTTCGAGCGCACGCTCGACGAGCTGCTCGCGCGCGCCGACCCGCGCTCGCTGCTCGACGTCGGCTGCGGCGAGGGCGTGCTCGTACAGCGCTGGGCGCAGCGCCTGCCCGACGCGCGGCGTCGTCGGCATCGACCTCGAGGAGGAGTCGATCCAGGCCGGCTGGGCGCGGCGGCGAGGCGCCGAACCTCGAGTACCGCACGATGCCCGCCGAGAATCTGCCGTTCGCCGACGAGCGAGTTCGAGCTCGCGAGCGCGATCGAGGTGCTCGAGCACGTCCCCGACCCCGAGCGCACGCTCGCCGAGATGGCGCGCTGCGCCGAGCGCCACCTGCTCGTCTCGGTCCCGCGCGAGCCGCTCTGGCGCGGTGCTGAACATGGCGCGCGGCGCGTACATCGCGCAGCTCGGCAACACGCCGGGCCACCTCAACCACTGGTCCAAGCGCTCGTTCGTCAGGCTGCTCTCGCGCACGGGCAGATCGTCGAGCTGCGCTCGCCGTTCCCCTGGACGATGTTGCTTGTCCGCCTCTAGCGCTTCGGAGCGGGCCGCGAGCGCCTCCCGAAAAGCCGATCCCGCAGCCCCGGGCGCCCCCGCGCCGAGCGCGCCTGCGAGCGGCGCGCGCGCGACGCCGGGCGGCGACAAGCGCTCCTACGGCAGCGGCGCGCGGATCCTGTCGATCGGCATCGCCTCGACCGGCCTGCTGACGTTCGCGTACTTCTCGATCGCCAGCCACGTCCTCGGCGAACAGCCGGCGAAGCGAATCGACCTGCTGTGGTCGGTGATGTTCGTGATCATCTCGGTGATCTACCGGCCGATCGAACAGCTGCTCTCGCGCACGATCGCCGAACGCCGCGCACGCGGGCACGCGCAGCACACGTTGCGCGTGCCGATGCTGATCCAGGGAGCTTTCGCGCTCGTCTTCCTCGCGCTCGCGCTCGCGCTGCACGGCGAGCTCGTCGACCACGTCTTCGAAGGAGACGAAGCGCTGTACGTCGTGCTCGTCGTCGGCACGCTCGCCTACGCCGCGAGCTACTTCGCGCGCGGCTGGCTCGCCGGGCACGAACGCTTCGGCCTGTTCGGCGGGCTCGTGCTGATGGAGTCCGTCTCGCGCATCTGCTTCGCGCTCGCCGTCGCGCTCGGCATCGCCGAAGGACAGACGGCCGTCGCGCTCGGCATCGCCGCCGCGCCGTTCGTCTCGCTCGTCGTCGTGCCGCTCGCGTTCGCGCGCAGCGCGCAGGCGCTGCCGCCGGCGCCGATCACGGTCGACGAGGCCGACGCGGCGCTCGCCGGGCCCGGGACCGAGGGCGTGCAGGAGACGGCGGCGCACGACGACCTCTCGCTGCGCCGCGGCGGGGGCTTCGCGGCGGCGGTCTCGGCGATCATGCTCTCCGAGCAGACGCTGCTGAACGCCGCCGTGCTGACCGTCGACGCGACATCGTCGAACCGCGCACTCGCCGGGATCGTCTTCAACGTGCTGCTGATCGCGCGCGCGCCGCTGCAGCTGTTCCAGGCGATCCAGACCTCGCTGCTGCCGCACCTGACCGGCCTCGAGGCGACCGCCGGACACGACGCGTTCGCGCAGGCGATCCGCACGACGGTGATCGCGATCGTCGCGTTCGCCGCGCTCGTCGCGCTCGGCCTGCTCGTCGTCGGGCCGTTCGCGATGCGCCACGTCTTCTTCGGCCAGCACTACAGCTACAAAGGCTTCGGGCTCGCGCTGATCGGCGTCGGCATGGGCCTGCATCTCTGCTCCGGCGCGCTCAACCAGGCCGCGCTCGCGCGCGACCGCGCGCGCGCCGCCGCCGGCTGCTGGCTGCTCGCCGCGGCCGTCTTCGTCGGCTGGATGCTGCTGCCGGCGATCTCCGACCAGCTGCTACGCGCCGAGGTCGGCTACGCCGGCGCGACGGCGCTGCTCGCGCTCGCGCTGACGCTGCTCTACCGGCGGGGCACGCGGCGCATCGAAGCGCGCGAAGGGCCGCCGGCGAGCGCCTGACGGGCGCCCGGCCAGCAGGCGGCGCTCGCGCGGCTCAGTCGGCGGCGATCGACGCGGCGATCGCGCGGTAGGCGCTCAGCCGGGTCGGAGGCGCCGAAGATCGCCGAGCCCGCGACGAAGATGCTCGCGCCGGCCTCGCGACAGCGCGGCGCCGTCTCGGCGTCGATGCCGCCGTCGACCTCGACCGCGACGCGCTCGGCGAACGATCGCGCGCACGCGCGGGAGCTTGTCGAGCGAGTGCGCGATGAAGCGCTGGCCGCCCCATCCGGGGTTGACCGTCATGCAGAGCACCATGTCGACCTGCTCGCCGATCTCCGAGAGCTCGCCGACCGGCGTCGCCGGGTTGATCGCGACGGCGACGCACGCGCCGCTCTCGCGCACGAGGCTCGTCGCGTACGCGACGTGCGCCGTCGCCTCGGCGTGGATCGTGATCGAGTCGGCGCCGGCCTTCACGAACGCCTCGACGTGGCGCTCGGGACGCTCGATCATCAGGTGCACGTCGAGCATCGCACCGGCGTCGCGCGCCTGAGCGGCGATTCCTTCGACGACGACCGGCCCAAGCGTGATCGGCGGCACGAAGTGCCCGTCCATCACGTCGACGTGGATCACGCGCGCGCCGGCCGCGAGCACCTCGCCGACCTGCTCGCGCAGCCGCCCGAAGTCGGCCGAGAGGATCGACGGCGCGACGCGCACGCCGCCGAGCAGCTCGCGCGCCCGATCGCTCATATGGGTTGCAACATGCTGTCGCCGCAGTGATTGCACTTGAGGATCGCCGTCGAGGACATCCGCACGATCGTCGAGTGCTCGCCGCAGTTCGGGCAGACCGACGTCAGCTCGAAGCGGTGCAGGCAGTAGACGCAGCGATAGCGCCCGGCGAGGTTCGTCGGGCGCAGCCACGGCTCGCCGCAGTTCGGGCACTTCGGCCCGAGCTCGACTGCCGGCTTCGGAGGCGCGTCGTGCTCGCCCTCCACGTCAGCTCCTGCGCACGCGCGCGATGAAGAAACCGGCCGTGCGATCGCGGTTTGGCAGCGTCAGCACGGTGCCCGGAAGGCCGCCGTGCGACGCCGCGGCCTCGGAGGCGGGCGGCTGGCCGATCGTCGATCGATCGACGGCGAGATCGTCGAGCGTGAAGTCGGCGTGAGAGTCCAGGAAGTTCGCGATGACCTGCTCGTTCTCAGTCGGCGAAATCGTGCACGTAGAGTAGACAAGCACGCCGCCCGGACGCAGCGCTCGCGCGCCGGCGGCGAGGATCGCGGCCTGCGTGCCCGCCATTTGCGCGACCGCGTCCGGCGTCACGCGCCAGCGCAGGTCGGCGCGCGCCTGCAGCGTGCCGAGCCCCGAGCACGGCGGGTCGACGAGCACGCGGTCGAACGCCGCGCCGGCCGGCCGCTCTCGCGCGGCGTCGCCGACCTCGACGCGGACGTTTCGCGCGCGCAGACGGCGCGCCGTCGTCGCGAGCTCCTCGGCGCGACGCGCGTTGCGCTCGACGGCGAGCACCTCGCCCTCGCCGCCCATCAGCGCTGCCAGGTGCGTCGTCTTGCCTCCCGGCGCCGCGCAGAGGTCGAGCACGCGCTCGCCGCGTTGCGGGTCGAGCGCACGCGAGACGAGCATCGCCGCGCGCGACTGCGCGATGAACGCGCCCGCGTGCCACAGCGGCGAGCCGTGCGCGTCGAACGGGCCGTCGAGCACGATCGCCTCGGCGAGCGTCGAGTCCAGGTGCGCGGCGACCGACGCCTCGCACAGCTCGGCGAGGAGCGTCGGCGCGTCGGTCACGAGCTTGTTCGCGCGCAGCGCGACCTCGCCCGGCTCGTTGTCGCGAGCCATCAGCGCACGCGCGTCCTCGGCGCCGAGGCACTCCCACCACATGCGCGCGAGCCATTCCGGATGCGAGTGCGCGATCGCCGCCCGCGCGGGCGTCTCCTCGCCGAGCGCGCCGAGCAGGCGCGCGGCGCCCTCGCGCGCGGCGCGGCGCAGGACGGCGTTGACGAGCCCATGCCCGCCGCGGCGCCCGCCGCCGGCCTTCGCGAGCTCGACCGCGTCGGCGACGACGGCACGGTCGGGCGCGCCGTCGAGGTAGAGCAGCTCGTACAGGCCGAGGCGCAGCGCGGCGAGCACCGGCGCGTCGAGCCGCTGCACCGGCCGACCGGCGAGCCCTTCGATCAGGTGGTCGAGCGTGCCGCGCCGCTGCACCGCGCCGTAGGCGAGGCGCATCGCAAGCGCTCGGTCGCGCGCGTCGAGGGCCGCCGCCTCGGCGTGCAGCGCGAGGTCGGCGTAGGCGCCGCGCTCGAACACGCGGCGCACGACCGCGAACGCGCAGCGCCGCGCCGGGGCGATCGCCACGTTCGATCTCGGCTGCGACGCGCTCGGCACGGCACCCATCATCGACAAACGCGCTAGCCGGCGCGCGCCGCGCGCGCCGGCGCGCACGCCTCGGCGACGTCGGCAGCAAGCCCGCTCGACTCCTCCTCGGCGAGCGTCGCGATCGTGATGCGGATCGCCGGCGGGCTCGCGCCGAGCCGATAGGGCGCGCCGGGGGCGACGACCCAGCCACGTGCGGCGAGCGCCGCGACCGCGCCGGTCTCGTCGTCGACCGGCACCCAGACGTTGAGCCCCGAAGCGCCCGTCGCGGCGATCCCGCGCTCGGCGAGCGCGCTCAGCAGGCGCTCGCGCCGCTCGGCGTACGTCGCGCAGGCGCGCTCGACGAGCTCGAGCACCTGCGGGTCGCGCCACAGCCCGAGCACGAGCCGCTGCAGGATGTGGCTGACCCAGCCCGGGCCGCACTGCTGGCGACCCTGGACGCGCGCAAGCGTCTGCGCGTCGGCCGCGAGCGCGGCGAGGCGCAGGTCCGGTCCGAACGCCTTCGCGACCGAGCGCGTCGCCGCCCAGCGCTCGCGGCCGGCGACCGTCGTGTGCAGCGCGCTGCCGGCGACCTCGCCGAGGTGGTCGTCCTCGACGACGAGCGCGTGCGGCGCGTGCGCGAGCGCGGCGCGCAGTCGCTCGGCGCGGCGCGCGTCGAGTGCCGCGCCCGTCGGGTTCTGCCCGCGCGGCGTCAGCACGACGGCGCTCGCGCCGCGTGCGAGCGCCGCTTCGAGCGCCTCCGGGAGCATCCCGCGCTCGTCGAGCGCGACCGGCTCGAGCGCGAGGCCGCGCGCGCGCAGCAGGTCGAACAGCGCCGCGTAGCCCGGGTTCTCGACGGCGACTCGATCGCCGGGGCGCAGGTGCGCGTCGAGCACGCGCTCGATGCCGTCGAGCGCGCCGCCGACGATGCAAGGCGCGGTGGCCTCGATCCCGTCCTCGGCGAAGCGCTCGCGCGCGAGCGCGGCGAGCTCGGGCAGCACGGCCGGCTCTCCGTACAGCCGCGTCGGCAGGTTCGTGCCGGCGAGCGCGCGCTTGAGGTCCGGCAGCAGCGCCGCATCCGGATTGCCCCGCGAGAGGTCGCGAGCGCCCGGCGGTACCGGCAGCGGCGCGCGCGTCGAGCCGATCGGAGGACGTTCGCCGATCCGCGTGCCGCGGCGCGGCTCGCTGACGATGACGCCGCGGCGGCGCAGCTCGGCGAGCGCGGCCGCTACCGTCACCGGGCTCAGCGCGACCTCGACGGCGAGGCGGCGCACCGACGGCAGCCGCTCGCCCGGTCGAAGCTCGCCAGCGGCGACGGCGCGCTCGATCGCCTCGATCAGCTCCGCCGCGCTGCTCGCCTTGATCCGATACTGTTCCAGATCAGTCATCAATCTGTACTATTACAGATAGGAGGGACAGCGTGCAGCAGGCAAGCTCCGAGCGCGTGCGCCTGCGTCGCAAGCGCGAGCGCGGCCACCACGACCGCGCGACGATCGACGCGATCCTCGACGAGGCGATCTACGCGCACCTCGGCTTCGCCGACGACACCGGGCAGCCGTTCGCGATCCCCACGCTGCACGCTCGGCGCGGCGACGTCGTCTACGTCCACGGATCGAGCGCGAGCCGCGCGCTGCGCACGTTGCGCGGCGGCACGCCTGCGTGCCTGACGGTCACGCTGCTCGACGGCATCGTGCTCGCGCGCGCGGCGATGCACCACTCGGCCAACTACCGCTCGGTGATGCTGCTCGCGCCCGCTCGCGCGCTCGAGACGCGCGCCGAGAAGCTCGTCGCGCTCGAGGCGATCGTCGAGCACGTCGTGCCCGGACGCTGGGCCGAAGCGCGCCCGCCGACGGACAACGAGCTGAAGGCGACGGCCGTGCTCGCGCTCGCGATCGACGAGGCCTCGGCGAAGGTCCGCACCGGGCAGCCGGTCGACGACGAGCAGGACTACGCGCTGCCGGTATGGGCCGGCGTGATCCCGCTGACGACCGAGGCGCACGCGCCGATCGCCGATCCGCGGATGAGCGCCGAGATCCCGCTGCCGGGCGCGATCGCCGACTACCGGCGCGTCGCGAGCCCGCGGCCGCGCAGGTAGTCCTCGGCCGCCATCGCCCGCCCGCCGGGCGGCTGCACGACGAGCAGCTCGAGCGCGCCGTCGGCGCACGCGAGCAGCAGGCGCCCGTCGCTCGCGATCACGCCACGATCGGCCGAGCCCGACTCGGACGCGCCGGCCGCCGGCGCCGCTTCGTGCACGCCGAGAAACGTTCCGTCGGCGAGCACCGCGCGCGCGCCGATGTGCGGGTGCAGCGCGCGCACGACGCGGTCGAGCTCGATCGCGGTCCGCGCCGGGTCGAGCGTGCGGTCCTCGGCGTCGATCTTCTCGGCGTACGTCACGCCCCGCTCGTCCTGCTCGACGAAGCGCGGCGGCTCGCCGTCGGCTTTCGCGTCGAGCACGCTCAGCAGCAGGCGCGCGCCGAGCTGCTGCAGGCGCGGCGCGAGCGTGCCGTACGTGTCGCGCGCGCCGATCGCCTCCGGCTCGGCCGCGCACACCGGCCCGCTGTCGAGACCGGCCGTCAAGCGCAGGATCGAGACGCCCGTCCGCTCGTCGCCGGCCATCACCGCGCGCTCGATCGGCGCGGCGCCGCGCCAGCGCGGCAGCAGCGACGGGTGCACGTTGAGCAGCTCGTAGGCCGAGAGCAGCGGCTCCTTGATCAGCGCGCCGAACGCACAGACGACGACCGCGTCGGGGCGCACCGAGTCGATCGCCGCGAGCGTCTCGGCATCGTTGACGCTCGCCGGCTGCGCGAGCGTCAGGCCCAGCTCGCGCGCCGCCCCGGCGACCGGCGGCGAGCCGAGCTTGCGGCCGCGCCCGCGCGGGCGATCCGGGCGCGTCAGGACGAACGTCGGACGGTGGCGCTCGCTCTCGGCCAGGCGCGCGAGGATCGCCGCGGCGAAGTCGCTCGTGCCGAGGTAGACGACGCCCAACGCGCGCGGCTCGCCGCTAGGCGGCGGCCGTCTCCTGCGCTTCGCGCATCGCGCGCATCGCCTCCTTGCGCGCCTCGCGCGAGATGCGGTCGAGGATCAGGACGCCGTCGAGGTGGTCGACCTCGTGCTGGATCACGCGCGCCGTCAGGCCGTCGGCCTCGATCTCGAGCTCCTCCCCCTCCGCGTCCCGCCCGCGCACGCGAACGCGCGCCGGGCGCTCGACCTCGACGTGCACGCCCGGCAGGCTGAGGCAGCCCTCTTCGGCGGTCTCGAGCTCCTCGCTGCGCCACTCGATCACCGGGTTGACGAGCGCCGTCAGCGGGTCTTCGGGGTAGGCGCGGTATACGAGCAGGCGGTGCAGCACGCCGAGCTGCGTCGCCGCAAGCCCGACGCCGAGCGCGTCGTGCATCAGCTCGCCCATCCGCTCGACCTCGCGTCGCAGCGCCTCGTCGAAGCGCTCGACCGGCAGCGCCTTCGCGCGCAGCACCGGATCGCCGAGCTTGCGCACGAAGCGCAGCGCATGGTCGCGCCGCGCGCGCGTCTCGGCGTCGAGCTCCTCGGGCTCGGGCGCGTCCTCCTCGCGCTCGACCTCGACGTCGGCCGCCTCCGACGCCGGCGTCGGCAGCTCTTCGAGCGTCGCCGTCTCGGTGCTGTCGTGCTCTGCGCTCATGCGCTCAGTCTATGAGGAGCGACGTGAGCTCAGTGCGCGCGGCGAGCGGCGAGATGGATCGTGATCGTCGCGCCAGTCGGATGCGCCGTGCCGCTCGACGCGTGCAGGAGGATCGCCGCGAGCGCGCGCAGGCTGTGCGAGCGCTCCAGCAGCGCCCGCGCCTTCGCCGAGAGGTGCAGCGTCACCGTGACGGTCCGGCCGGGCGCGGCCGCGAACGACGCGCTGGCGAGCGTGAGCGTCGCCCTCTTCGACGCGAGCGTGCGCAGCGCGACAGTGCCCGTGCAGCTAGCGCCCGACGCTGCGCACACGACCTGGAGCTTGACCGCTCCCGAGGCGCTGGCCTGCGCCGAGCTGCTCGCGAGGTGCGCGCTCGGCGCGAGCGCCGGCGTCGCGACCTGGAACGCGGCCGTGCCCTGCGCAGCGCTTTCGCCGGATCCGCTCGACGTCGTGCTCGCGCCCGCCGTGGTGCCGCCGCTGCCGCCCGAGCCGCCGCTGCCGCTCGAGCCGCCGCTGCCGCTCGAGTCGCCGCTGCCGCTCGACGACGCGCCGACGCTGACGCTCATGACGGCCGAGCTGCTCAGGCCGTAGCTGTCGGTCACGGTCACCGTCACGGTGTACGTGCCTGGAGCGCTGTAGGCGTGCTCGGCGGTGACGCCGCCGCTGCTCGCGCCGTCGCCCCATTGCCAGGAGGCCGATGCGATCGTCCCGCCGGGATATGGATCGCTCGAGCCGGCGGCGCTGAACGACGCCGAGCTGCCGGCCGTCGGCGAACCCGGCGCCGAGATGACGGCCGTCGGCGCTTCCGGCTCGAACAGCCCGAGCCCGTTCGGCGTGCCGACCCCGGACGGTCCGTCGAAGCCGGGGGCGGCGTCGCACGCGGTCGTGCCTTCGCAGTCGACGACCGTCGGGTATTCGGCGTTCGGATCTCCGCATACGGCGGTCGGCTCGCCATCGCAATAGCCGTCGCCGCCCTGCGTCACGTCGTATCGCGAGGTCGTGTCGGCGCCGCGCCCGTACAGCGTCAACGCCGGATAGCTGAGCCCGTGGCCACCGCCGGCGAGCGCGTACAGCGAGCTGATCAGCGGCGCCGACAGCGACGTGCCGCCGATCGTCTCCCAGCCTTCGTCGGAGCCCGCGCATTCCTTGCCGCAGTCGTACGTGTCGTAGATGTCGAAGCCCGTTTCGGGATCGGCATCCGCCGCGACGTCGGCGTCCAGCCGTCTGCCGCCGCAATCCGCGGCGCCATAGCCCGCGACGAGGCGCTGCCAGGGCTGGGCTTCGTAGAGCGAGCTGCACCCGCCGCCGCTCGCGCCTCTGAGGAATCGTTCCTCTTCCGGGTTGGTCCAGTTCCAGACGCTCTCGTCCGCCCGCGTGCCGTCGGCGTTCAGTTCGAGCTTCGTGCCGCCGACGGCGACGACCGTCGGAAGCGCCGCCGGGTCGTTCGGCATCCGCGATTCTTCTTTGAAGAAGTTCCAGTTGTCCCAGCCCCAATCGCCGGTAGCGGCGACGATCGGCACGCCGGGGTGGTCGAAGTCGCGCACTTCGCCTTCGTGGTATTCGGCCTCCGGCGTGCCGAACGAGTTCGACACGACCGTCGCGCCCAGCGCGACCGCCTCGTTCGCCGCCGTCGCGAGGTTCGCGTCGGTCGCGCTGTTGGCCTCGACGAGCAGGATCTTGCAGCTCGGACACGCCGCGTGGACCGTCTCGACGTCGAGCGAGATCTCGACCGACCAGCCCTTCGTGTCGGGCACGGGCACGGCGCCGCCCGTCTGGCCGACCTTCCGCAGGCAGCCGTTCGCGGTCGTGCACTCGGGCAGCCCGTAGTTCGCGTCGAACGCGCCGAGATCGCTCTGGATGCTCGGGTCGTCGTACGCGTCGACGATCCCGACCGTCTGCCCCGAGCCGCCCGAGCCCGGCGAGTAGCCATATGCCGTCGCGAGATCGCCGGGCGTCAGCCCGCCCGCCGGGCCTTCTGGAGCGCCTCCCGCCGCCCGCTTGGCCGCACGCGGACCGCCTCCGCTCGGCGCGAGCGGAGCTTCGCGCTCACGGACCAGCGCGAAACAGCGTGCATAGCCCGGCGCCGGCGGCGCGCAGGCCTCGTGGACGTTCGCGGCGGTCTCGAATGGGACGGGCGTACGGGCGCTCGCGAGCGCCGGCGCGAGACACGCGCACGCGCAGGCGGCGAGCGCGCTTACGATCATCGCGCGGCGCACCGTCGAGATGCTCCGCGACACGCTCGCGATCCCTGCGAGACCTCGGCCTTCCATTGCGCTCCCTCGAGTCTTCAGAGCGCGGATGGTACCGGCGAGCCGAGCGTTTGCAACCGCCTGCAACGGCGCCTCTACTGCGGGTCGACGTCGACGCTGAGGTGCACGCCGCCGCGCCCTTCCCCCGCTACGGCGCTGACCGCCTCGCCGACGGCGTGCACGGCCGAGCGCCGCTCGGCGGTCTTGACGACGAGCGCCTCGCGCTCGCGACCGCGCAGGCGAAACAGCGACGCCGGCCCGAGCACCGAGCGCGCGCCCTCCTCGTGAGGCTCGCCGCCCAGCAAGCGCCGGCGCACCGCGCCCGCCGCCTCGCGCGCCGGCGCGGCCTGCTCGGCCGAGCAGACGACGCGGATCAGGTGAGAGAACGGCGGGTAGTCGAGCGCGCGCCTGCGGTCGAGCTCGCCCGTGAGGAAGCCGTCGCTGTCGTGGCGCGCCGCGTACACGATCGCACGCGCCCGCGGCGCGATCGTCTGCACGAGCACGCGACCGTCCGAGCCGCGCCCGACGCGTCCGGCGAGCTGCGCGATCAGCGCGAACGTGCGCTCCTCGGCGCGGAAGTCGGGAAAGCGCAGCGTCGCGTCGGCGTCGAGCACGACACCGAGCGTCACGTCCGGGAAGTCATGGCCCTTGGCGACCATCTGCGTGCCGATCAGCACGCCGCACTCGGCCGACTCGAACCGGCGCAGCAGCGTGCCGACGGCGCCGTCGGGATCGGTCGCGCCTGGTTGCCCCGGCCCGTCCGAGACCGCCACGGCCGGCGCGCCGGCGCCCCCCGCGGCGACGTCGGCGTCGAGGCGGAAGATCGGAAAGGCGCCGTCGTCGAGCACGCTCGCGAGCTCGTGCTGCAGCCGCTCGGTGCCAGCCCCGTGTCGCGCGACCGACATCGAGCCGCACTCGCCACAGCGCTCGGGCGCGCGCTCGCGATGTCCGCAGTGGTGGCAGGCGACGAACCCGCCGGCGCGGTGCAGGACGAGCGCGACATCGCAGTGCGGGCAGCTCCAGACGCGCCCGCACGAGCGGCACGAGAGGAAGTTCGACCAGCCGCGGCGGTTGAGCAGCACGATCGCCTTGCCGCGTGCGTCGCGCACGTCGGCGAGCGCCTGCGTCGTCTGCGGGTGGAGCCCCACGTTCTCGCCGCGCATGTCGAGGATCTCGACCGGCGGGAGCGGTCGCCCGTCGACGCGTCGCGGCAGCTTCGAGGCGCTCAGCCGGTGCGCGCTCTCGGCGCGCGGTGTCGCGCTGCCGGCGAGCAGCAGCGCGCCGCTGCGCCGCGCGCGCTCGGCGGCGACGTCGCGCGCGTCGTAGCGCGGGTCGCCTTCGTGCTTGTAGGAGGACTCGTGCTCCTCGTCGATCACGATCAGCCCGAGGCGCGCGATCGGCGCGAACACGGCCGAGCGCGGCCCGACGCAGATCCGCGCCTCGCCCTCGCGCAGCCGGCGCCACTCGGCGTAGCGCTCGGCGCCGCGCAGCTGCGAGTGGAGCACGGCGACCGTGGCGCCGAAACGCTCGTCGAGGCGGCTGACCGTTTGCGGCGTCAGCGCGATCTCGGGCACGAGCACGATCACGCCGCGACCCTGCGCGAGCGCCGCCTCGGCCGCCTGCAGGTAGACCTCCGTCTTGCCCGAGCCCGTGACCCCGTGCAGCAGGCGAGCATCCGCACGCCGCGACTCGAGCGCCTCGCGCACGGAGGCCAGCACAGCCTCCTGCTCGGCGTTGAGCACCGGGCGACCCGGCCTGCGCGCGCCGAGCGCCTCGCGCGCCGACGGCGCGAGCGCGCGGCGGCGGCGCCCGCTCAGCCGGCGCGTCGCGCCGGGCGGCAGCACGAGCGCGAGCGCTCGCGCGAGCGTCGAGCAGTACTCCTCGGCGATCCAGCCGGCGAGCTCGACCATCTCCGCCGGCACGCCGAGCTCGAGCGCGCGCAGCGGCGCGAGCAGTCGCTCGGCGGCGACCTCGCTCGAGTCCGACAGGCCGACGACGACGCCGAGCACCTCGCGGCGGCCAAACGGGACGACGAGCATCGAGCCCACCTCGACGGCGCCGCCGCGCAGCTCCGCCGGCAGCCGGTAGTCGAACGGCCCGCGCAGCGCGCGTGCCGTCGTCATCGGCTCCACCTGGGCGATGCTGGGCATCGCCCGGACGTTAGGTCAGAGCCCGGCGGCAGACCGCAGGGTGGCCGTCTTGTCGGTCTTCTCCCACGTGAAGTCGTGGTCCTCGCGGCCGAAGTGGCCGTAGGCGGCAGTCTTCTGGTAGATCGGCCGGTGCAGGTCGAGCTCCTCGCGAAAGGAGCCCGGGCGCAGGTCGAAGACCTCGTCGACCGCGCGCGCGATCTGCCCGCGCGTACGGCCCTCGAGCTCCGTGCCGAACGTCTCGACCATCACCGACACCGGGTGCGCGACGCCGATCGCGTAGGCGACCTGGACTTCGGCGCGTTCGGCGAGCCCCGCGGCGACGATGTTCTTCGCGACCCATCGCGCCGCGTACGCCGCCGAGCGGTCGACCTTCGACGGGTCCTTGCCCGAGAAGGCGCCGCCGCCGTGGCGCGCCATCCCGCCGTAGGTGTCGACGATGATCTTGCGCCCGGTCAGCCCCGCGTCGCCGACCGGCCCGCCGATCACGAAGCGGCCCGTCGGGTTGACGAGGAAGTTCCGCCGCAGCTTCGCCGCGTCGTAGAGCTCCTTCGGCAGGATCGGCTCGACGACGTGCTCCCAGAGGTCGTCGGGGATCAGCGACTCGGCGCCCTCGCCGTGCTGCGTCGAGATCAGCAGCTTCTCGATCGCGACCGGCTTGCCGTTGGCGTAGCGGACGCTGACCTGCGTCTTGCCGTCGGGGCGCAGGTATCCGAGCGTGCCGGCCTTGCGAACCGCCGCGAGACGCTCGGCGAGGCGGTGGGCGAGCGAGATCGGCAGCGGCATCAGCGTGTCGGTCTCGTTCGTCGCGTAGCCGAACATCATCCCCTGGTCGCCCGCCCCCGCGACGTCGAGCTCGTCGTCGTCGCCGGCGTCGGTGCGCGCCTCGTAGGCCTTGTCGACGCCCTGCGCGATGTCCGGCGACTGCTTGTCGATCGCGTTCAGCACCGCGCACGAGTCGGCTGAGAAGCCGAGGTCGGCGTCGGTGTAGCCGATCTTGCGAACGGTCTCGCGCGCGACCTCCTGGATGTCGACGTACGTGTCGGTCGAGATCTCGCCCGAGACGACGATCAGGCCGGTGTTGACGAGCGTCTCGCAGGCGACGCGACCGTATGGGTCGTCGCGCAGCACGGCATCGAGCACGCCATCGGAGATCTGGTCGGCGATCTTGTCCGGGTGCCCCTCCGTGACCGACTCGGAGGTGAACAGGAATTCGTTGTCTGAATACTCAGTCATGGCTGCGGCGGTTCGCTCCAGGGTCGTCTTCGGGCAGGGGTCCGGCGAGAGCCGGGAAAGTCTAGGCGAACGCCAGGCGAACGCGCGTCCGATCAGCGCGAGCCGGCGCCCGCCTTCGCGTCGCGCACTCCGCGCCCACGTTCGCCGCGCTCGACGAAGTCGACGATCAGCGGCACGCCCTCCATCCCGTAGCGCGCGCGCAGGCGGTTCTCGACGAAGTACGCGTAGTCGCGCGTGACGCGCGTGCGCGAGTTGACCTGGATCGCGAAGCGCGGCGGGCGCTCGTCGATCTGCGTCATGTAGATCAGTTTCAGGCGGTGCCCGCTCGCGCCGCGGCGCGTGCCGACCGGCGGCTGGCGCGCCTGCACGACCTCCGCGAGAAAGCGGTTGAGCTCGGGCGTCGGGATCCGCGTCCGCGTCCGGTCGCCGAGCGCGATCACCTCGGTCAGCAGGCGCGCGACGTGCCGGCCGGTCTTCGCGCTCGCCGTCAGCACGCGCGGGCGCAGCCGCAGCTTCTCGGCGACGCGCGCGCGCTCGTGGATCAGGTCCTCCTCGTCGCCCTCGTGCAGGTCCCACTTGTTCAGCACGATCGCCGTCGCGCAGCCCGCCTTCATCGCCAGCTCGGCGACGCGCAGGTCCTGCGCGGTCACGCCGTCGCTCGCGTCGCAGACGACGAGCGCGACATCGGCGCGCTCGGCCGCACGCTGCGAGCGCAGCGCCGTGTAGTACTCGACCGAGTCGGCGACCTTCGACTGGCGGCGCATCCCGGCCGTGTCGATCAACGTCAGGCGCCGCTCGCCGACGAGCAGCGGCATGTCGATCGCGTCGCGCGTCGTGCCGGCGAGCTCGGAGACGATCACGCGGTCCTCGCCGAGGAAGCGGTTGACGAGCGAGGACTTGCCGACGTTCGGGCGACCGATCACCGCCAGGCGAATCGTGTCGTCGTCCGCGGGCTCCTCGCCCTCGGGCAGCAGCTCGACGATGCGGTCGAGCAGGTCGCCCGACCCGAGGCCCTGCGCCGCCGATACCGGCAGCGGCTCGCCGAGGCCGAGCCGGTGGAACTCGGCGGCCAGCGGGATGTCGCCGGGCGCGTCGCACTTGTTCGCCGCGAGGATCGTCGGCAGCGGCGAGCGGCGCAGCAGGTCGGCCATCTCCTCGTCGCCGGGGCGCACGCCGGCGCGCGTGTCGACGACGAGCACCGCGACCTGCGCGTCGGCGAGGCCCGCGCGCGCCTGGTCGCGGATCGAGCCCGCCAGCGGGTCCTCGTCGTGGAAGTCGACGCCGCCGGTGTCGATCAGCGTGAAGCGCCGCCCGTTCCACTCGCACTCGAGCTCCTTGCGGTCGCGCGTCACGCCCGGGCGCTCGTGCACGACCGCCTCGCGCGAGCCCGTGAGGCGGTTGATCAGCGAGGACTTCCCCACGTTCGGATAGCCGACGACGGCGACCTTCATCAGGCCAGTATGCCCGCCGCCGGGTCTCAGCCCGACGCGGACTCGCGCGCGAGCGCCGCGATCCGCTCGATCACCGGCTCGACGTCGAGCCCCGTCGTGTCGAGCGTCAGCGCCCCGTCGGCCGCCCGCAGCGGGCTGTGCTCGCGCTCGATGTCGCGCTCGTCGCGCTGCTCGAGCTCGCCCAGCACCTCGGCCGGGTCGGCGCCGAGCTCGGCCGCGCGCCGTCGCGCGCGCTCCTCGGCGCTCGCCGTGAGGAAGACCTTCAGCTCGGCGCCCGGCGCGACGACCGTGCCGATGTCGCGCCCCTCGGCGACCCAGTCGCCGCTCGCGATCAGCGCGCGCTGCTTGGCGACGAGCGCCGCGCGCACGGCCGGGTCGCTCGCGACGCGCGAGGCGGCCTGCGAGACGGCCGGCGCGCGGATCTCATCGCTGACGTCGCGCCCGTTCAGCAGCGTGCGACCGCCCTCGAGCTCGATCCGCGCGGCGCGCGCGAGTTCGGCCGGCGCGCGCGCCGGCGCGCTCAGCGTCAGCAGCGCGACGCAGCGGTACATTGCGCCGCTGTCGAGATAGGTGAAGCCGAGCTCGCACGCGACGCCGCGCGCGACGGTCGACTTGCCCGCCCCGGCCGGGCCGTCGATCGCTACGAGCAAAGCGCCGCCAAGTCTTCGACGAATCCCGGATAGGAGACCGTCGCGGCCTCCATCCCGTGCACCTCGACGCCCTCGCGCGAGGCGAGCCCGGCGACCGCGCCGAGCATCGCCATGCGGTGATCGCCGTGCGCGTCGATCGCGCCGCCGCGAAGCCCGCCGCCGCCGCGCACCGCGAAGCCGTCCTCGGTCGCCTCGATCTCGGCGCCGAGGCCGCGCAGGCCCTCGACGACGCCCGCGATCCGGTCGGACTCCTTCACGCGCAGCTCCTGCGCGCCGCGCACGATCGTCTCGCCCTCGGCGAAGCACCCGAGCAGCGCGACGAGCGGCAGCTCGTCGATCGCCAGCGGCACCTCCTCGGCCTCGACGACCGTGCCCTCGAGCTGGCCGTGCGCGACGTCGAGGTCGCTGACCGGCTCGTGCGGCGAGAGCTCGCCGGTCTCCGGCTCGAGGTCGCCGAGCACGATCCCCTGCATGCGCCTGACGATCCGCAGGAACCCCACGCGCGTCCAGTTGACGCCGACGTCGCCGATCAGCAGGCGCGAGCCGGGCACGAGCACGCCGGCCGCGACGAGGAACGCCGCCGAGCTCGGGTCGCCGGGCACGCGCACGCCGTCGAGCAGCAGCTCGTCGGCGTTGACGAGCGTCACGTGGCGGCCGTTGCGGTGGATCCCGACGCCGGCGTTCAGCAGCATTCGCTCCGTGTGGTCGCGGCTGCGCGTCGGCTCGCCGACCGTCGTCGCGCCGTCGGCCGCGAGCGCCGCGAGCAGGACGCACGACTTGATCTGCGCGCTCGCGACCGGCAGCTCGTAGGAGATCGCACGCAGGTGCGCGCCGCGCACTTTCAGCGGCGGGAAGCGATCCTCGCGCGCGCTCAGCTCGGCGCCCATCATCCGCAGCGGCTCGGCGATCCGATCGACCGGCCGGCGGCGGATCGAGGCGTCGCCGTCGAGCGTGAACGACGAGCCCTCCTGCGCCGCGAGCCAGCCCGGCAGCAGCCGCATCAGCGTGCCGGCGTTGCCGACGTCGATCGGGCCGTCGGGCTCGCGCGCCTCGCGCAGGCCCGTCCCGCGCACGACGACCGTGTCCTCGCCGCGCAGCTCGACGAGCGCGCCGAGCGCCTGCACGGCGGCGAGCGTCGAGTCGGTGTCGGCCGCGTGCAGGTAGCGCTCGATGCGCACCGGCTCCGAGGCCATCGCGCCGAGCAGCGCCGCGCGGTGCGAGATCGACTTGTCCGGCGGCGCGCGCAGCTCGCCGCTCAGCCCGCGCGCGGGCTCGAAGCGCATCTTCATGCCCTCATCATGCCTGCGCGACCGGGAAGCCGAGCTCCGCGATCAGCTCGCCCGCGTGCGCCGCGTCGGCGCCGCCGTCGAGCCACAGCGAGACGACGCCCTGGCGGTTGTCCTCGGACGGCGCGAGCACGAGGTCGCGGATGTTGACACCCGCGCCGCCGAGCGCGAGCGCGATCTGCGCGATCACGCCGGGGCTGTTCGGCACGGCGACGCGCAGCTCGACGGCCGCGCCGGCGCTCGTTCCCGAGCCGAGCAGGCGCTCGCGATCGGCGCGCGCGCGCTCGTTCCACTCGCCGATCGCCGATGCGTCGCCCGCAGCGAGCGCCGCGCGCACGCCCTCCAGGCGCCCCGCGAGCTCGTCGATCGCGCCGAGCAGCGCGTCGCGGTTGGACATGTAGATGTCCGTCCAGATCGCGCTGTTCGCGCCCGCCACGCGCGTCGCGTCGCGAAAGCTCGGCCCGACGGCGGGCACGCGCCCCTGGCGCCCCGCCTCCGCGCCGTCCTCGCCGAGCGCGGCCGCCGCCTGTGCGACGAGCACGTTCGCGAGCACGTGCGGCAGGTGCGAGACGATCGCGAGCAGCCGGTCGTGCGTCTCGGCGTCGATCGCCGTCGGCCGCGCGCCGATCGCCGTCAACAGCCTGTGCAGGCGCTCGTAGAGGACGCCGGCCGTCCCCGCCGCCGGCGTCAGGTACCAGACGGCGCCGTCGAACAGCTCCTCGCGGGCGTGCTCGACGCCGGCCGTCTCGGCGCCGGCGAGCGGGTGCCCGCCGACGAACCGCTCGTCGGCGCTCGCATCGGCCAGCACGCGCTTGGTCGAGCCGACGTCGCTGACGACGCAGCTCTGCGGCGCGGCGGCGAGCGCCTCGCCGACGGCCTCGGCGAGCGCGCCGACCGGCGTCGCGACGAACACGACGTCGGCGTCGGCGACCGCCTCGGCGACGCTGCCGGCCGCGCGGTCGATCGCGCCGAGCGCGAGAGCCTGCGCGAGCACGCCGGCGTCCGCGTCGTAGCCGCAGACAGACGCGCCCGCGCGTCGCCGGCTGGCCAGGCCGATCGAGCCGCCGATCAGCCCGACCCCCAGCACCGCAACGTTCAAAGAGCCGCCCCCGAAGCGCGCATCACACGGCGCTGAGCGCCTTGCCCGCGAGCTGCGCGGCCTGCTCGACGGCCGCCGCGTAGCTGGCGAAGTCCTCCGCGCGCAGCGCCTGCGGACCGTCGCAGACTGCCTCCTCGGGCTTCGGATGCACCTCGACGATGATCCCGTCGGCGCCGACCGCCGCCGCCGCGAGCGACAGCGGCGTGACGAGGTCGCGCCGCCCGGCCGCGTGGCTCGGGTCGACGATCACCGGCAGGTGCGAGAGCTCCTTCAGCACGGGCACGGCCATCAGGTCGAGCGTGAAGCGGTAGGCCGTCTCGAACGTGCGGATGCCGCGCTCGCAGAGCATCACGTTCGGGTTGCCTTCCTTGAGGATGTACTCGGCTGCCATCAGCAGCTCGTCGAGCGTCGAGGAGAGCCCGCGCTTGAGCAGCGCCGGGCGGCCCGAGCGGCCGATCTCGGCGAGCAGCGGGTAGTTCTGCATGTTGCGCGCGCCGATCTGCACGACGTCGGCGACCTCGAGCACCGGGTCGAGGTCGCGCATGTCCATCAGCTCGGTGACGATCGGCAAGCCCGTCTCCGACTTCGCCTCGGCGAGCAGTCGCAGGCCCTCCTGCCCGAGCCCCTGGAACGCGTACGGCGAGGTGCGCGGCTTGTACGCGCCGCCGCGCAGCAGCGTCGCGCCGGCGTCGCGCACGACGCGCGCCGTCTCGAGCGTCTGCTCGCGCGACTCGACCGTGCACGGGCCGGCGATCAGCGCGAAGTTCTCGCCGCCGACCTTGCGCCCGTCGATGTCGAGCACCGTCCGCTCGCCGTGCGTGATCTGCGCCGAGGCCAGCTTGTAGGGCTTGAGGATCGGCACGACGCGATCGACGCCCGGCTCGCCTTCGAGCCCGAGGCTGTCGACGGTGACGTCCTGCTCGACGTCGCCGATCGCGCCGATCACCGTCACGCGCGCGCCCCTGCTGCGGTGGGCGAGCGCGCCCGCTCGCTCGATTTTCTCGACGACTGCCTCGACCTCCTCGTCGGTCGCCGTCTCCTTCATCACGATCATCATCGATTCATCCTTTCAACAAGCCGAAATCTTAGGGTCTGGGAAGCTGCTGCGCCAGCGCCGCCGGCCGTGCCGGAGGGTGCTCGTGAGCTCCGCGCCGCAAGGACGACGCTTCGCGGAGGAGAGGGCTCTCGCCCTCGGGGAACGGCGCTCGGCCTCCCGTTCGGAGACCCGGTGCGGCCGCTGGAGCCCGCTCACGCACGGGCTCGGGCCGAAGCGCCTAGCTAAATCGCCAGGCGACGGGATACGACCACGTGGCGCCCGCGAGCGAGCTGCGCTGAGTGCTGCGGCTGGATGCGGTTGCGTGCGCGGACATGGTCGGTCTTCGACGTTGTAGCAACTTCAACGCGGCACGGCAAGCGCCGCAAGGCTCACAGCACCTCGGCGAGCGCCTCGAGGAAGCGCACATTCTCCTCCGGCGTGCCGTACGTCACGCGCAGCGCGCCCTCCTCGCCGAGCGCCGCGCCGGAGCGCACGAGCACGCCGCGCTCCTGCAGGCCGGCGAGGACGTCGCGCTCCTCGCGCCCCTCGCCGAGGCGAAACCAGCAGAAGTTCGCCTGCGAGGCGGCCGGCTCCAGCCCGAGCGCGCGCAGGCGCTCGTCGACCGAGGTCCGCTCGGCGACGTTGCGCGCGACGCGGTCGATCACCGCGTCCTGGTGCGCGAGCGCCTCGACCGCCGCCGCCTGCGCGAGCGCATTGCAGAAGAACGGCTGGCGGACCTGGTCGAGCGCGCGCGGAAGCTGCTCGGAGCCGCACAGCGCGAAGCCGACGCGCAGCCCGCAGAGGCCGTGCACCTTCGAGAAGGTCCGCAGCAGCGCGACGTTCGGGTGGTGCGCGAGCAGCTCGATCGAGGCGTCCGGGTCCTCGAGCAGGTTGAACTCGCAGTAGGCCTCGTCGACGATCACGCAGACGTGCGGCGGGACCTCGTCGAGGAACTCGGCGATCTCGCGCAGCGGGATCGCCGTGCTCGTCGGGTTGTTCGGGTTGCAGACGATCGCCAGTCGCGTCGCGACGGTGATCTCGCGCAGCATCGCCGGCAGGTCGTGGCGGTCCTCGGCGTCCAGCGCGACCGTCACCGCGCGCGCGCCCGAGGCGGCGCCGAGGTGCGGGTAGACCGAGAACGACGGCCACGCGTAGACGAGCTCGGCGCCCGGCTCGAGCAGCGCCTCGCCGGCCGCGAGCAGGATGTCGCAGGAGCCGTTGCCGATCGCGATGCGCGACTGCGGCACGTCGTAGCGGTCGCTCAAGCGCCGGCGCAGCAGCGAGTTGGAGGGATCCGGGTAGCGGTTCAGCTCGCCGAGCGCGCGCTCGATCGCCTCGCGCACGGCCGGCAGCGGCGGGTAGGGCGACTCGTTGCTCGCCAGGCGCACGGGCGGCGCCTCGCCGGCGTAGCCGCCCGCGACCGGATAGCTCGGCAGGCGCGCGACGCGCGCTGAGAACTCGAGCGCCATCGGCCTATTGTGCCGCTTGCAGATCGGCGCGCAGCGCGCTCGCCTCGCCGAGATAGACGTGCTTGGCGGCGTGCCCGTCCTCGGCGTAGTAGTGGATCAGCACCCTGATCACACGCGGCAGCGAGCCCGGCACGTCGATCTCGCGCGCGCACAGCAGCGGCACCGACTCGAAGCCGAGCGCGCGCGCGGCGACCGCCGGGAACTCGGCCGTCAGCTCGTCGGTCGCCGTGAAGATGCAGCTGACGACGTGCTCGAGAGCGAGCTCGTTGCGCGCGACGATCTCGCGCATCAGCGTCGTCGTCGCGTCGAGGATCTCCTGCGCGTCGTTGTGCTCGACGCTGATCGCTCCACGCAGGGCAAACAGTCTCATGCGCGGGCGATTGTGGCAGAGCGAGCCGCGCGTCCGCGCACGTCGCGCGGCGCCGGACCGATCAGAGCGCGCGCAGCGCCGCGAGCTCGCGCTCGCTCAAGCGCCTGTGCTCGCCCTCGCCGAGGCCGTCGAGCGCGAGCGGACCGAAGCGCTCGCGGCGCAGCTCGCGCACCGGATATCCGACGGCCGCGCACATCCGCCGCACCTGGCGGTTGCGCCCCTCGTGGATCGTCAGCTCGAGCTCGTGCGCGCCGAGGCGGCGCACACGCGCCGGCGCCGTCACGCCGTCCTCCAGCTCGACGCCCGCGCGCAGGCGCCGCAGCGTCTCCTCGGCGACCGCGCCGCCGCCGAGCAGCGCGCGGTAGGTCTTCGGCACTTCGTGGCGCGGGTGCGTCAGCCGGTTCGCCAGCTCGCCGTCGTTGCTGAGCAGGATCAGGCCGCTCGTGTCGGCGTCGAGCCGCCCGACCGGGTACAGCCGCGCGCCGCGCGCCGGGAGGAGATCGAGCACCGTCCGCCGCCCGTGCGTGTCGCGCGCCGTCGAGACGACGCCGACCGGCTTGTTCAGCGCGTACGCCACGCGCGCCTCGGCGCCGCTCAGCGCGCGCCCGTCGACGCTGACGAGCGCGCGCTCGTCGACGTCGCGCGCCGGATCGAGCACGCGCTCGCCGTCGACGCAGACGCGCCCTTCGCCGATCAGCGCCTCGGCCGCGCGACGCGAGGCGACGCCGGCGTGCGCGAGGTACTTCGCAAGGCGCATCAGCGCGGCTCCGGCACGCGGCTCATCTGCTGCAACCATAGTCAGGCCGCCACGGCCGGCGGCGCCCTCGCGGGCGCCGGCCGAGGGCTCGCGCGGCGCCCGCCCATGGACCTGCAACTGCTCGAGGAGACGCTCGCCGCGCACGACCAGCCGCGCTTTCGCGCGCGCCAGGTGTGGGCGTGGGCCGCGCGCGGGGCGAGCGGCTACGAGCAGATGACCGACCTGCCGCTCGAGCTGCGCGAGCTACTCGAGCGCGAGCTGCCGTTCTCGAGCCTCGCGCTGAGCCACGAGGCGCGCGCGAGCGACGGGACGGTCAAGGCGCTGTTCGCGACGCACGACCGGCGCCCGCTCGAGGCCGTGCTGATGCGCTACCGCGACGGGCGTCGCTCGATCTGCGTCTCCTCGCAGTCCGGCTGCCCGCTGACGTGCACCTTCTGCGCGACCGGACGGATGAAGTTCGCGCGCAACCTGACGGCCGCCGAGATCCTCGACCAGGCGCTCTACTTCCGCCGGCTGCAGGGCGACGCCGCGCCGATCTCCAACTGCGTCTTCATGGGCATGGGCGAGCCGATGCTCAACCTCGACAACGTGCTCGCCGCGTGCGAGCGCCTGCCGGACGTCGGCATCGGTCATCGTCACACGGCGATCTCGACCGTCGGCTGGATCCCCGGCATCGAACGGCTCGCCGAGCAGCCGATGCCGCTGCGCCTCGCGCTGTCGCTGCACGCCGCCGACGAAGCGCTGCGCTCGCAGCTGATGCCGGTCAACGAGCGCTATCCGCTGAGCGACGTGATCGACGCCTGCCACGCCTTCTACGCGCGCAAGCGCCGCCGCGTGTTCGTCGAGTACGTGATGCTGCGCGGCGTCAACGACCGCTACGAGCAGGCGCTCGCGCTCGCCCGACTGCTCGCGCCGGCGCGCGCGCAACAGCGCTCGATCTTCAAGGTCAACCTGATCCCCTACAACCCGACCGACTCTCCCTACGAAGGCTCGACGCGCGCTTCGATCGCCACGTTCCGCGACGCGCTGATCGCCCACGCCGTCCCCGCGACCGTCCGCCTCACGCGCGGGCGCGACATCGACGCGGCGTGCGGTCAGCTCGCGGCGAGCAGCGGTTAGTCAGTCCTCGTCAAGCGCACGTCGAACCAGCGCAAGCGTGATCGGTCGAGTACCGGTCGGGACGCGAATCACCGGCAACCCATGATCGTCGATGTAGACGATTGTCTGCACGGTCCGATGCTAGCGACAACCTGGCAGCTAGCTCGCCCGCGCCTCGCCGGCGCGCAGCAGCCGCTCGCGCAGCTCGGCCTGCTCCTCGGGCGTCGGGTCCCACTGCGCGACGTCCGGCAGCTCCTCGAGCGAGCGCAGGCCGAACAGCTTGAGGAACTGCGTCGTCGTGCGGTAGACGATCGCGCCGAACTGCGAGTGGCCGGCCTCCTCGATCAGCCCGCGGTCGAGCAGCGTCGCGACCGCCGAGTCGGCGCTGACGCCGCGGATCCGCGCGATCTCCGGGCGCGAGACGGGCTGCAGGTAGGCGACGATCGCGAGCGTCTCGGCCTGCGCCGGCGTCAGCGTCGCGACGCGCGGGCGGCTGAACAGCCGCCGCGCGGCCTGCTCGCTGGCCGGGTCGCTCGCGAACGTCCAGCCGCCGCCGAGCTCGCGCAGCACGATCCCCGAGCGACCCGGCGCGTGGCGTTCGCCGAGCAGCGCGAGCGCCGCCGTCACGGCGCCCTCGCCGGTCTCGCACGCTTCGGCCAGCTCCGCCGGCGAGATCGGGTCGGTCGAGAGGAACAGCAGCGCCTCGACCGTGCGCGCGAGCGCCGGCGCCTCCTCGGCGGGCTCGCTCACCCGGCGAGCCCCGCCGCCGCGGCGTCGTAGCCGCTCGCCGCCGCCGCGACGGCGCCGCTCGCGCCGGCGAGCGCCAGCAGCGCCGTGGGCGCGCGCCGCTGCGGCCGGTGCACGTCGATCTCGCCGAAGCTCTCGCCCTGCTCCCAGTCGGCCTCGCCGCGCTTGTAGAGCTCGAGCAGCGCGAACAGCGTGACCGCGACCGTCATCCGGTCGGCGCCGCGCACGGCCTCCTCGAAGCTGAACGAGCCGCGGCGCAGCAGGCCGCGCAGCAGCGCGAGGCGCTCGGAGACGGCGACGCGTGGCACCGAGACGTGGCGCAGGCTGATCTCCGGCGGCATCGTCAGCAGGCGCCCGATCGCCGCGCCGAGCGCCTCGGGGTCCTCCGAGCCGGCCGCCGGCGCGAGCACCGTGCGACGCAGGCTCGGCGGCAGCGGCGCCGCGCGGAAGCGGTGGCCGCGCTCGGCTTCGAGCAGCCCGCCGAGGTGGCCGGCGGCGGCGCGATAGCGGCGCGCGTCGAGCATCCGCGCGAGCAGCTCCTCGGCGGCCTCCTCCGGCTCGAGGTCGAGCTCCTCGTCCTCCTCGCCGAGCAGCATCAGCCGCGACTTCAGCTCGAGCAGCGCGGCGATCAGCACGATGAACTCCGTCGCGCTCTCGAGGTCGAGCTCGCCGCGCGCTTCGAGGTGGTCGAGGTAGGCGAGCACGACGTCCGCGAGCGACAGCTCGAGCAGGTCGATCTCTTCGCGCAGGACGAGCGTCAGCAGCAGGTCGAACGGACCGGTGAACAGGTCGAGGTCGAGCTCGAGGTTGACGAGCGCCACGCGCGTCACCGTACAGCGCGGTCCCGACGCGGAGCGCCGACGCCCATCCGCTCGCGCACCTCGGCGAGCGTCTCGGCGGCGATCGCCCGCGCGCGCTCCGCGCCGTCGCGCAGAATCTCCTCGAGCGCGTCCTCGTCGCCGCGCAGCTGCTCGTAGCGCTCGCGCACCGGCGCGAGGTACTCGACGACGGCGCTCGCGACCGCCGTCTTCAGCTCGCCGTAGCGCGCCTGCGCGAGCTCGGCTTCGACGGCCTCCGGCCCCGTGCCGCGCACCGCCGCGAGGATTTCGATCAGGTTGCTGACGCCCGGCTTCTCGGCATCGCGACGCACGTCCGAGCCGGAGTCGGTCATCGCACTCTTCAGCTTCTTCTCGATCGATCGCGGCTCGTCGAGCACGTACACCGTGCCCTGCTCCGAGCCGCCCGTCGTCGACATCTTGCGCGTCGGGTCCTGCAGGTCCATGATCCGCGCGCCGACCTGCGGGATGCGAAGCTCGGGCACGACGAGCACCGGCTCGCCGTCGGCGAAGCGGCGGTTGAAGTTCGCCGCGACGTCGCGCATCAGCTCGACGTGCTCGCGC
This sequence comes from uncultured Solirubrobacteraceae bacterium, assembly GCA_963802105.1. Classification (GTDB taxonomy): domain Bacteria; phylum Actinomycetota; class Thermoleophilia; order Solirubrobacterales; family Solirubrobacteraceae; genus Palsa-744. The sequence goes on from CAWDHJ010000002.1 coordinate 195,009, forward strand.
TGGTCCTCGCCGACCGGCACCTCGCTCGCGCGGTAGGCGAGCACGTCGGCTGCCATCAGCACCGGGTAGAACAGCAGCCCGGCGCGGACCATCTGGCGCTGCGCCTCGGACTTGTCGCGGAACTGGTGCATGCGCTCCAGCCGGCCGAGTTCGGTGACGCTCGACAGCAGCCACGTCAGCTCCGTGTGCTCGCGCACGTCGCTCTGGCGAAAGAGGATGCAGCGCCCCGGATCGAGACCCGCCGCGAGCAGGATCGCGAGCGTGTCGTAGAGCAGCTCGCGCAGCTCCGTCGGGTCGTAGGTCACCGTCAGCGCGTGCAGGTCGACGATGCAGTAGATCCCCTCGCCGCGGTCCTGGCCCGAGACGTACTGTGCGATCGCGCCGATGTAGTTGCCGAGGTGCTTGCGCCCGGTCGGCTGGATTCCCGAGAAGATCCGCGCCGTGCCGCCGAGCTCGCGGTGCTCGCTCGCCATTCCTCGTCCGCCTAGCTCAGCGCCTGGCGAATCACCGGGCGCTTCGCCGCCGCGACCTCGTCGAGGCGTCGCACCGGCGTCGTGTACGGCGCGCTCAGCGCGATCTCCGGGTCCTCGGCCGCCTCCGTCAGGATCGCCGCGATCGCCTCCGCGAACGCGTCGAGCGTCTCCTTCGTCTCGGTCTCCGTCGGCTCGACCATCAGCGCCTCCTCGACGAGCAGCGGGAAGTAGACCGTCGGCGGGTGAAAGCCGTAGTCGAGCAGCCGCTTGGCGAGGTCGAGCGTCTTGATCTTCAAGTCGCGCTTCATCGGCCCGCCCGACAGCACGAACTCGTGCATGCACAGCTCGCCGTAGGCGAGCGGCAGGTAGTCGGCGACCGTGCGCCCGTCTGCAAGCCGATGCGAGCGCAGCCGCGCGAGCAGGTAGTTCGCGTTCAGCACGGCGACCTCCGACGCGTCGCGCAGGCCGTCGCCGCCGAGCGAGCGGATGTAGGCGTAGGAGCGCACGAAGCAGCCGTAGTTGCCGTGGAAGCCGCGCAGGCGCCCGATCGACTTCGGGCGGTCGTGCTCGAGCGCGAACGTCGGCGCGCCGTCCTCGCCGTCCTCGCGCACGACGACCGGCACCGGCAGGTACGGCGCGACGCGGTCCGACACGGCGATCGGGCCCGAGCCCGGACCGCCGCCGCCGTGCGGCTGCGTGAACGACTTGTGCAGGTTGAAGTGGACGATGTCGAAGCCCATGTCGCCCGGGCGCGAGAGCCCCATCACGGCGTTCAGGTTCGCGCCGTCGTAGTACAGCGTCGCGCCGACGTCGTGCACGATCCGCGCGATCTCGGCGATGTTCGCGTCGAACAGCCCGAGCGTGTTCGGGTTCGTCAGCATCAGGCACGCGACGTCCTCGCCGGCCTTCGCGCGCAGGTCGTCGAGGTCGATGCCGCCGTCGGCGTTCGTCGCGAGCTTGACGACCTCGAGGCCGGCCATCGTCACCGTCGCCGGGTTCGTCCCGTGCGCGGTGTCCGGCGTCAGCACCTTCGTGCGCGTCTCGCCGCGGTCCTCGTGGTAGGCGCGCGTCAGCAGCACGCCGGCGAGCTCGCCGTGTGAGCCGGCCGACGGCTGCAGCGAGACGTGCGGCAGCCCCGAGATCTCGGCGAGCGCCTCTTGCAGGTTCCACATCAGCTCGAGCGCGCCCTGCGAGCGCTCGGCGTCCTGTAGCGGGTGCATGCGCGCGTGGCCCGGCAGCGCCGCGACGCGCTCGTGCAGGCGCGGGTTGTGCTTCATCGTGCACGAGCCGAGCGGGTAGAAGCCCGAGTCGAGGTCGAAGTTGCGCTTCGAGATGCCGACGTAGTGGCGCACGATCTCCGGCTCCGAGACCTCCGGCAGGCGCGCCGGCTCGGCGCGACGCAAGCGCGCCGGCAGCAGCTCTCGGCGTCGAGGACCGGCACGTCGCGCTGCGGGCAGACGAACGCGCGCCGCCCGCGCGCGCCCTTCTCGAAGATCGTCGTCGCGCGCTGGCGCTGCAGCGGGCTCGACGCGACGCCGCCGCGCGCCGGCGGCGCGTCGAGGCCGTGGTGAGGATGGTGGCCGTCGATGCCCGGGTCCGCGTGCAGGTGGTTCGCGTCGATCGCGCTCACGCCGCCACCGCCTGGCCGGCCGGTCTCCGATCGGTCGCCGCGACGGCCGCGCCGAGCGTCTCGACGAGCCGGTCGATGTCCGCGCGCGAGCGGCGCTCGGTGATCGCGACGAGCAGCACGCCACGGTCCTGCTCGCGTCCGCTCAGCGCGTGCACGTCGACGCCGGGGTTGACGCCCGCCTCGGCGCAGCGGCGGCGCACGGCCGCGACGTCGGCGTCGAGCGCGAGCGCGAACTCGCGCACGACCGGCTGCTCGTGCAGCTTGCGCACGCCGTCGATCGACGCCAGGCGCTCGCGCGCGTAGTGCGTGCGAGCGAGCAGCAGCTCGCCGAGCTCGACGATCCCCTCGCGCCCGAGCCAAGATCAGGTAGACGACGCCTGCGAGCGCGTTCAGCGCCTGTGCCGTGCAGATGTTCGACGTCGCTTTCTCGCGGCGGATGTGCTGCTCGCGCGTCTGCAGCGTCAGCACGAAGCCGCGCCGCCCGTCGACGTCGACGCGTCTCGCCGGCGATCCGGCCGGGCATGCGCCGCAGGTACTCCTCGCGCGCGGCGAAGAAGCCGAACGACGGGCCGCCGAAGTCGAGCCGGTTGCCGAGCGGCTGGCCCTCGCCGACGCGCGACGTCGACGCCGCATTCGCCCGGCGAGCGCGAGGATGCCGAGCGCGATCGGGTCGGCCTGCGCGACGACGACCGGGCTGGCGCCCGCGCCCTCGCCGGCGTCCTTCGCCGCCGCGCTCAGCGCGCCGGCGTCCTCGACCGCGCCGTAGAAGTTCGGCTGCGCGAAGATCGCCGCGCTCGTGTCGGCGTCGATCGCCGCCGCCCACGCCTGCGGGTCGGTGACGCCGTGGGCACCGCCGGCGAGCTGGCAGCGGAACCTCGACGACGTCCATCCCGTAGCCGTGCGCGAGCGTCGCAGCGTCTCGCAGCGTGTGCGGGTGCAGCCCGGCGCTCGACGACGAGCCGCGCGCGGCCGTTGTGCAGCTTCGCCAGGTAGCCGCCGCGGCGACCGCCGACGGGCCCTCGTAGACCGACGCGTTGGAGACCGGCAGGCCGGTCAGCTCGGAGATCGCCGTCTGGTACTCGAACATCACCTGCAGCCCGCCCTGGGAGATCTCCGGCTGATAGGGCGTGTAGGGCGTGAGGAACTCCGAGCGCTCGATCAGCATGTCGATCGACCGCCGGCACGTAGTGGTCGTACATGCCCGGCGCCGAGGAAGCTCAGCTCGTCCTCGGCGCTCGTGTTGCGCGCGGCGAGCGTCGCGCAGGTGCGCGTAGACGTCCTGCTCGGTGCAGCCCGTCGGGCAGGTCGAGCGCGCGCCCGAGGCGGACGGCCGCGCGGGATCTGGCGGTCGAAGATCTCCTGCACGGAGCCGACGCCGATCGCGCGAGCATCGCGTCGAGGTCTCGCGGGCGTGATGGCGGTGTAGCGACTCAAGGTGCTGCTCGTCAGCCTAGCCAGCCGAGCGTGGCGGCGTAGGCGGCCGCGTCCATCAGCGCGTCGCGCTCGCCGGGATCCGACAGGCGCACCTTGACGAGCCAGCCCTCGCCGTAGGGGTCCTCGTTGATCGCCTGCGGGTTCTCGGCGAGCGCCTCGTTGACCTCGACGATCTCGCCCGACAGCGGCGCGATCACGTCGGAGACCGCCTTGACCGACTCGACCTCGGCGTAGGGCGCGTCCTTCTGTCACGCTCGCGCCGACCGCCGGCGGCTCGAAGAAGACGACCTCGCCGAGCGAGTCCTGCGCGTACCAGGTGATGCCGAGCGTCGCCGCTCGGCGCCGTCGGCGTCGATCCGCGCCCAGTCGTGCTCGGGGTGGTAGAGCAGGTCGTCGGGGTAGCTGGCGTCGGCCATTCACGCGGCTGCCTTTCGATAGAGCGGCTTCTGCTTGACCACGGCGCGGCGCATCTTGCCACGAACGTCGATCTCGAGGTCGCTGCCGACCGCGCGCGCGCGCGGCCGGCACGTAGGCCATCCCGATGCCGATGCCGAGCGTCGGCGAGAGCGTCCCGCTGGTCACCTCGCCGCCGCCGACGATCGGGTTGCCCTGCGCGCGCGATGCCGCCGGCCGTCGATCGCGAACGCGACGAGCCTCTCGCGCGGGCCGGCGCTCGCGCACGGCGCGCACGGCGTCGGCGCCGACGAAGCCGGTGTCCTCCTTGCAGCACCAGCCGAGGCCGGCCTCGATCGGCCCGCGCTCGATCGCTCAGGTCGTTGCCGTAGAGGTGGAAGCAGACCTCCAGGCGCAGCGTGTCGCGCGCGCCGAGCCCGGCCGGGCGCGGCGCCGCGGCGCACGAGCTCATCCCACAGCGCGCGGCGCGTGCCCGGGCGCGCAGCAGCAGCTCGACGCCGTCCTCGCCGGTGTAGCCGGTGCCGCACACGAGCACGTCGCGCGCCGGCGAGCCGGCGCGTCGCGACGCGTCATCCGCGGCGGCAGCGGCGCGTCGGAGATCGCCTGCACGATCTCGCGCGCGCTGCGGCCCCTGCACGGCGAGCATCGCGTAGTCGTCGATCCGGTCGCTGACCTCGCGCGTCGGGGAAGTCGCTCGCGTGCTGCGCGGAACCACGCGAGGTCGCGCTCGTGGTTGGCGGCGTTGGTGACGGTCAGGTAAGCGCTCGCTGTCGAGCCGGTAGGTGAACAGGTCGTCGAGCACGCCGCCGTCCTCGCGGCACAGCACGCTGTACTGCGCGCCGCCGCCGTCGCGCCGAGCGCGATCTGCGCGACGTCGTTGGAGAGCAGGCGCTGCAGCAGCGCGAGCGCCTGCGGCGCCGCGACGTCTCGATCTCGCCCATGTGCGAGACGTCGAAGATCCCGCACGCGCTCGCGCACCGCCAGGTGCTCCTGCGCGCGACGCCGTCGTACTGCACCGGCATCTCCCAGCCGGCGAACTCGACCATCTTCGCGCCGGCCGCGACGTGGCGGTCGTACAGCGGCTGTGCGGCGCAGCGAGCTCGTCACGGCCCGCAGGCTAGCGGTCGCACTCGCGCGGGCCGGTCAGCGCGTCGGTCGGGTCAGGTCGAGCCCTAGCGCAGGAACGGCGGCACGTCGATGTCGTCGTCGGAGATCTCCAGCGAGCGAGCGCTGGCGGTCGTCGATGCGCGGGCCTGCGGTCGCGCCCGCGCGCGCGGCTCTCGCGGCGCGCGCGAGCGGCCGGGACGGTGGTCGAAGCCGGTGCCGATCACGGTCACGCGCACCTCGTCGGACATCACTCGTCGATCACCGCGCCGAAGATGATGTTCGCGTTCGGGTCGGCCGCGTTCTGGATGATCTCGGCGGCGTCGTTGACCTCGAACAGGCCGAGGTCCTTGCCGCCGGTGATGTTCAGCAGGATGCCCGTCGCGCCGTCGACCGACTCCTCGAGCAGCGGCGAGGAGATCGCGGCCTTGGCGGCGTCGGCGCAGCGGCTCTCGCCGCCGGCCGTGCCGATGCCCATCAGCGCCGAGCCGGCGTCCTGCATGATCGTGCGCACGTCGGCGAAGTCGAGGTTGATCAGGCCGGGGATCGTGATCAGGTCGGTGATCCCCTGCACGCCCTGGCGCAGCACGTTGTCGGCCTCGCGGAAGGCGTCGAGCATCGACGTGCGCCGCTCGACGACCGCGAGCAGCTTCTCGTTGGGGATCACGATCAGCGTGTCGACGACCTCGCGCAGCCGCTCGATGCCCTCGGTCGCCTGGCGGCCGCGCTGGGAGCCCTCGAAGTCGAACGGGCGCGTGACGACGCCGACGGTCAGCGCGCCGATCTCGTTCTTGGCGATCTCGGCGATCACCGGCGCCGCGCCGGTGCCCGGTGCCGCCGCCCTCGCCGGCCGTGACGAACACCATGTCGGCGCCCTTCAGCGCCTCCTTGATGTCGTCGCGCGACTCCGACGCGGCGGCGAGCCCGACGTCGGGGTTGGCGCCGGCGCCGAGGCCCTTGGTCGACTCGTGGCCGATGTTCAGCTTGATGTCGGCGTCGCACATCGCGAGCGCCTGGGCGTCGGTGTTGGCCGCGATGAACTCCACGCCGCGCAGGCCCGCGTCGACCATGCGGCTGACCGCGTTCGTGCCGCCGCCGCCGACGCCCACGACCTTGATGACCGCCAGATAGCTTCCGCTGCTCTCCATGATGGTTCTGTCCGAAGCCTTCAGTAGGAATTTAGGGTTCGCAGCATACAGCTCGCCGAACCGCCGGGATGTGCACGTTATGCAGGGAACTTCGCCCTGTCAACGACGGCGTCCAGTCTCGCAACGATCGTTGCAGATCGCCGAACTCTCGACCGACGCCTGAGGATCGCTCCTCGACACGACCCTCAACCTCGAGTTGAGGTTTAGTAGTGTTCAGACCGCCGACGCCGGCTCGGCGCCGCTCAGTGCGATCCTCCGGCGCCGTTCGCTTCGCTCGTCGCGCTCGGTTCGCTCGCGCTCCGATGCGCCGCCCGACGGCTGCTCGCTTCGCTTCGCGGCCGCTTGCTGTCGCGTTCGCCGCTCGGCGTCGCCGGCGCGGCGCGGCCGGCGTCGCGCTCGCGCCGGCGGCCGCGCTCGAGCCCTTCGGCGAGCGCGCTGGCCGTCGATTCCGAGGCGCCGGCGCCGTCGTCGTGCCTGCTTCGCCGCTCGGCGCCCGTGCGCCGCTCGCCGGCGGCGCCGTGCCCGCCGGCGAAGCCGGCGGCCGGGCGTTCGGGCAGCGCGCACGTCGACGTAGGTCGCGCCGGCCGAGCTCGGGTCGGCGAGCACGCGCGCGAGCGACGAGCCACTTCGCGTGCGGGCGGGTGGCGTCGCCGAAGTAGACGAGCAGCCCGTCTGCGCATCGCGACCGTGAGCCCCTTCGGGCCGCTGTAGGCGCGCGTCGACGTCGCTCGCAGCGGCGCCGGCGCGGCGCCGAGCACGCGTCAGCGCGGCGAGCAGCGCCGGGTCGCTGCACGCGCTGCGCCGGCGCTCGGCGGCGCCGTCGCCGGCGAGCGTCGGCAGCGAGCCGCTGACGCAGCGCCGGCGCCGAGCACGACGCCGTCGGCCGCGACGGCGGTGCGCGCGCCGGCGACGATCAGCGCCGCGACCGGCGGCTGCTCGATCGACCGTCGATGCGTCAGGCCGTGCGGGAAGCTCGCGTGCGCGCTCGATCGCGCGACGACCGGGTAAGCGCGCGACCGCCGCGCGCAGCGCGGCGGGCTCGACGTCGAGCGTGCTCATGCCGGCGCGCGGCCGCCGTCAGCGCCGCGTCGATCGCGCGCCGCGTCGGCGCCGTGCGACGCCGCTGATCGCGCACGTGCTCGACGGCGACCAGCGAGGAGTGGCGCAGCCACAGCCAGCCGCCGCCGAGCAGCGCCGTCGCGAGCAGCGCGCACGAGCAGCGCGATCCGCAGGCGCCGGTGCGCGCGCACGAGCGACCAACCGCGCCGAGCAGGCGCGCGAGCGCCGCCGCAGGCGCCGAGCGCGCGATCGCCCGAGCGACGCCGCGTGCGGCGCCCGGCGCGCGGCGCTCGGCGCGTGGCGCCGCGGCGCGGCGCGGCGACCGCGGCGCGGCGGGTCGGCGTGACGCCGCCGATCCGAGGCGGCCGGCGAACGAGCGATCCATCCGCAGCCTGTTCGACCTCGCGCGCGCCGAACCCCTACCGGCTCATCGCCAGGGAAAGCGCACGTCGCCGAGCGTCTGCACCTCGGGCTCGAGCTCGACGCCGAAGCGCTCGAGCACGCGCCGGCGGCCCTCGGCCATCACGCGCGACGACGTCGGCGGTGCTCGCCGCGCCGGTGTTCTCGATGAAGTTCGCGTGCTTCGGCGCGAAGCGCGCGCCGCCGACCGTGCAGGCCGTTGCAGCCGGCCTCCGCCAGCAGCAGCCCCGCGCTGCGGCCCTCCGCGCGCGGGTCCTCGGGGTTCTTGAAGGTCGAGCCGAACGTCTTGATGCCCTGCGGCTGGGCCTCGTGGCGGCGCGCGCGCATCTCCGCGAGCGTCGCCTTGACGCTCGCCGGGTCCGGCTCGGCGAGCGCGAAGCGACGCGCGCGCCACGATCTCGCCCGCGCGCGAGGTTCGAGCTGCGGTAGCCGAAGCCGAGCTGCGCGGGCGCGCGCCGCTCGACGCCGCTCGCCGTCACGATCTCGACCCACTCGAGCACGCGCGCGAGCTCGCCGCCGTAGGCGTTCGCGTTCATCCGCACCGCGCCGCCGACGGTGCCCGGGATGTTGACGCCGAACTCGATCCCCGAGAGGCCCGCGCGCGCGGCGCGCGCGGCGACCGCCGGCAGCCGCGCGCCGCCGCCGCAGACGATCCGCGCGCCGTCGCGCTCGATCCGCGCGAGCTCGCGGTCGAGCTTGAGCACGAGCCCGCGCACGCCCTCGTCGGCGATCAGCAGGTTCGAGCCCGAGCCGACGACGCTCGACCGAGCGCTCGCGCCGCGCGCCCACGCGAGCAGCTCGAGCAGCTCGCGCCTCGTTGCCGGCGCGCGCGAAGAACTCGCCGCGCCGCCCGTGCGCACGGTCGTCAGGCGCGCGAGCGGGAAGTCGCGCTGGACACTCGGGCGGCGAGCGGAGCGAGCTCGACCGGGCGCTGCGCGCGCTCATCGCGCCGCCACCGAGCACGCGCGCGCGAGCGCGTCGACGTCGCCGGCGCCCATCACCACGCACAGGTCGCCCTCGCCGAGCAGCTCGCGCAGCGACCGGCTCGGCGTCGGCGAACGTCGGCAGCCAGTAGACCGGCCGCCCGCGCGCCGCGTCGGCGGCGGCCTCGGCGATCGAGCAGCCCGCTGACGCCCGGATGGTCCGCGGCGCGCTCGCGCGCCGGGTAGACGTCGAGCACCACGACCACGTCGGCGAGCGCCAGCGCGCGCGCCGAACTCGCGCGCGAGCAGCGCCGTGCGCGAGTACAGGTGCGGCTGGAAGACCGCGACCAGCCGCTCGGTGCGCGAGCGTGCGCGCGCCGCGCAGCGTCGCCGCGACCTCCGTCGGATGGTGCGCGTAGTCGTCGTAGACGAGCGCGCCCGCCGGCGCTGTGCGCCGAGCGGCTGGAAGCGCCGGCCGGCGCCGGCGAACGCCGGCGAGCGCCGGCGATCGCCGCGCGCCGCGTCGGCGCCGGCCAGCCGCGCCGCCTCGAGCGCCGCGGCGGCGTTGAGCGCGTTGTGCGCGCCGGGGACCGCGCAGCGCGACCTCCTGCGCCGCGCCAGCGAAAGCGCGAGCCGCCGGCGAGCAGCTCGAGCGTCGCGCGCGTCGTAGGCGACGACCGCGCCCGCCGCGCAGCTCGAGCAGCTCGGGGCGGTCCCAGACGACCGCCTGCGCGGCGCCGGCGAGGAACTCGCGGAACGCCTCGCGCAGCTCCGCGAGCGAGGCGAACGTCGCGTGGTGGTCGAGCTCGACGTTCGTCAGCACGCGCGATCTCGACGTCGAGGCTGAGCATCGAGCGGTCGGACTCGTCGGCCTCGACGACGAGCCACTCGCCCTCGCTCCAGTCGCGCGTTCGGCAGCCCGGCGCCGACCGGCGCCGCCGACCAGCCAGCCCGGCTCGAGGCCGGCCGCGCGCAGCGCGTGCACGAGCATCGACGCGGTCGTCGTCTTGCCGTGCGTGCCGGCGACCGCGATCGTGCGCCGCAGCGCGCTCAGCTCGCCGAGCAGCTCCGCGCGCGGGCGCTCGGGCAGGCCGCGCTCGCGCGCGGCCGCGCGCTCGGCGTTCTCGGCGGGAACGCGCCGAGGAGTAGACGACCTCGACGCCGTCGCCCGCCGGCACGTTCGCGGCCGCGTGGCCGATCGCTCGCGCGCAGCACGCCGTCGGCGCGCGAGCGCGCTCGAGGTACGGGCTGCTCGGCGCGCGTCGGAGCCGCTGACCTCGGCGCCGAGCGCGTGCGCGGCGCGCGCGTAGCCGCTCATGCCGGCGCCGCCGACGCCGACGAAGTGCATCCGCCGCCCCGCCCACGGCGCCGCGCGCGCTCATCGGCGCGCGGCCTCGAGCAGCTGCTCGGCGACGACCGCGCGCGGCGTCGCGGGCGCGCGAGCGCGCGCGAGGCGCGCCGCCATCGCCGCAGCCGCGGCGCGGTCGGCGAGCAGCGCGCCGACCTCGCGCGCGAGCCGCGCGGCCGGTCAGCTCGCCGTCGGCGATCACGACCGCCGCGCCGGCGTCGGCCATCCAGCGCGCGTTCGCGCTCTGGTGGTCGCCGGCCGCGTGCGGATAGGGCACGAGGATCGCCGGCACGCCGTGCGCGGCGATCTCGAACACCGAGCCGCCGGCGCGCGCGACGACGAGGTCGGCGGCGGCGAGCGCGTCGGCGAAGTCGTCGCGGTCGAGGTACTCGCGCAGGTCGTAGCCCGGCGGCAGCGCGCGCGCGAGCAGCTCGGCGTAGTCGCGCCGGCCGCAGACGTGCAGCACGCGGAACGGCGCCGCCGGCGAACGCCTCGAGCGCCGCGGCGAGGTTGATCGTGCGCGCGCCGAGCGAGCCGCCGAAGACGAGCACGCACGTCTCCTCCGCGCCGATCCCGAAGCGCGCGCGCGCGCCGTCGAGCGCGCGCGCGGTCGTCGGCACCGGCCTGCCGGTGACGAGGTATCGCGGCGGCGCGCCGTCGGCGGCCGATGCGGCGCGCGCGCCGCCCGCGCGGCGGGAACGCGAGGCAGACGCGCCGCGCGAACGGCGCGAGCAGCGCGGTTGGTCAGCCCCAGGTGGCTGTCGGCCTCGGTCAGCACGAGCGGGATGCCGCAGCGTGAGCGCCGCGAGCGCCGACCGGCCCCGCGACGTAGCCGCCGCCGCCCATCACCGCGTCGGGCTCGAGCTCGGCGCAGCAGCGCGCCGTGCGCGCGGCAGCGCGAGCGCGGCGCGCAGCGAGCGCGCGCAGCGCGCGCAGCGGGTTGCGTGCGGCTGAGCCCTTCGACTGAGATCGCGTGCAGCTCGTAGCCGGCCGCCGGCACGAGCTGCGCCTCGGCGCGCCCGCCGCCGATGAACGTGACCTCCGCGCCCTCAGCCCGCAGCGCGTCGGCGACCGCCAGCGCCGGCACGACGTGCCCCGCGGTCCCGCCGGCGGCGATCACGATCCTTCTGGCGCTCGACTCACCGCCCAATCCTGCCGTTTCGCGCGGCCGCACGTCGCGCGAGCGCCGCTCGCGCGAGGGCACGGCGCGCACGTGCGCCGTGCCGCCCGAGGCGACGTTGAGCAGCAGCCCCATCGCCGCGAGCATCACGATCAGGCTGCTCGACCCGTAGGAGACGAACGGCAGCGGCACGCCGGTGAGCGGCGCGAGGCCGAGCACGGCGAAGACGTTGAGCAGCGCCTGGGAGACGATCAGCGCGGTCACGCCGACGGCGATCAGCGCGCTGTGCAGGCTGCGCGCGCCCTTCGCCGCGCGCAGCCCGGCGTAGGCGATCAGCCCGTAGAGGAACAGCAGCGCGCAGACGCCGATCGACGCCGAGCTCCTCGGCGATCACCGCGAGGATGAAGTCGGTCGGCGCCTCCGGCAGGTAGAAGATCTTCTGCACCGACTGGCCCGGACCGACGCCGAACAGCCCGCCCGAGCCGATCGCGATCTGGCCCTGCACCGCCTGGAAGCCGCTGCTGGAGGCGTGCGCCCACGGGTCGAGGAACGAGGTCAGGCGGGCGCGCGCGTAGGGCTTGACGAGCGCGTAGAGGACGACCGCGGCGAACGCCGCAGCCGAGCACGATCGCGAGGTTGCGCAGCGGGATCCCGGCCGCGACGAGCAGCGCCGTCGATCGTGAACGCGATCACCATCGCCGTGCCGAGGTCCGGCTGCGTGACGACGAGCAGGCACGCCGCGCCGACGACGAACAGCAGCGGTTTGAGCAGGTCGCGCAGGTCGTTCACGCGCTGCGGGCGCTTGGCGAGCAGCGTCGCGCCGTACAGGACGAGCGCGAGCTTCATCAGCTCGGAGGGCTGGAACTGGAACGGGCCCGGGCCGATCCAGCGACGCGCGCCGTTGACGCTGACGCCGACGTGCGGGATGTGCACGGCGAGCACGAGCACGAACGAGACGGCCAGCAGCGGCCCGGTGATCTTCTGCGACTTTCGTCGACGCCGTCGCGCGCGAGCACGCGCATCACGACCAGGCCGATCGCGCCGTAGACGACGTACTTGACCAGGTAGCCGCTGCCCGTGCCGCCGCCCTGCAGCAGCGACGTCGCCGAGGACGCGCTGTAGACCATCACCGCGCCGAACGCGAGCAGGCAGAGCGTCGCCGTGAGCAGGATGCGGTGCTCGAGCGGCTGGTCGGCCGCCGCCAAGCCGATGCCGCGTCCGCGCTTGCGCTGGGGGCGAGCGCCCCTCTCCGGGCGTGCGCGCCGTGCTGCGGCCGATGGCATCTCGGCTGACTTCGACGCGGCCCGCGCGAAGCCTTCTTTTGCTCAGCCGATGCTCTGGCGGTAGATCGTGAAGCCGATCGCGCAGCAGATCGCCGCGACGATCCAGAAGCGCAGGATGATCTTCGTCTCCGACCACGCCTTCAGCTCGAAGTGGTGGTGGATCGGCGCCATCAGGAACACGCGTTTTCGCGTCGTCTGGAAGGAGATCACCTGGATCGCGACCGACAGCGCCTCGATCACGAAGATCCCGCCGAGCAGGACAGCAGCAGCTCCGTCTTCGTCATCACCGCGAGCCCGGCGATCGCGCCGCCGAGCCCGAGCGAGCCCGTATCGCCCATGAAGATCGTCGCCGGGAACGCGTTGAACCAGAGGAAGCCGATGCAGCCGCCGACGAGGCAGCCGGCGAGCATCGCCAGGTCGTACTCGCCGGTGATGAACGTGATGCCGATGTACGCGAGCAGCACGATCGCCGCGCAGCCGGCCGCGAGCCCGTCGAGCCCGTCGGTCAGGTTGACGGCGCTCGTCGTGCCGGCGACGACGAAGTAGATCAGCAGCGGATAGAGCCCAGCCGAGGTCGATCTGGTAGTCGACGAAGCGCAGCCGCAGCGTCGGCGCGAGGTGCGCCTGGTAGCGCGCGATGTACCAGAGCCCGAGCGAGATCGCGATCGTCACGATCAGCTTCGTCCGCGCGCGCAGCCCGAGCGAGCGGCGCTTGACGAGCTTCGTGTAGTCGTCGGCGAAGCCGAGCAGCGCGCAGGCGATCATCGCGCCGAAGATCCCGACCGAGCGCCAGTCGTAGTCGGTCAGGATCAGGAACGGCACGGAGATCGCGATGAAGATGATCACGCCACCCATCGTCGGCGTCCCGGCCTTCTGCTGATGGCCCTCGGGGCCGTCCTCGCGGATCTGCTGGCCGAACTCGCTCGCGCGCAGGAACTCGATGAACTTCGGGCTGAGGAACATGCAGATCAGCAGCGCGGCCGTGCCGCCGAACAGGATCCGCCCCATCAGCTCACCTGCGCGGCGAGGAGCTTCTCGGCGACGCGCTCGAGGCCGACGCCGCGCGAGCCCTTGACGAGCACCGTGTCGTGCTCGTCGAGCAGCGTCTGCAGCAGCTCGGCCGCGGCCTCGGCGTCGCCGGTCGCGTAGGACTCGCCCTCGAACTCGGTGCGCATCTCCGCGGCGAGCGCGCCGACGGTGATCAGCACGTCGACGCCGGCGTCGGCCGCGTACAGCCCGACTTCGCGATGCAGGCGCGGCGCGTCGGGCCCGAGCTCGAGCATGTCGCCGAGCACGGCGACGCGTCGCGCGGGCGCCGTCTCGGCCAGGTCGTCGATCGCCGCGCGCATGGACATCGGGTTGGCGTTGTAGCAGTCGTTGATCACGACGACGCCACCGGCCAGGCGCACGTGCTCGCCGCGCAGCGCGGAGAAGCGGACCTCGAGAGCGCCCGCCGGGTCGACGCCGAGCGCGAGCGCCGCGGCGCTCGCGGCGAGCAGGTTGCGCAGGTTGTGCGCCTGCGCGAACGACGGGCGCAGCTCGATCGTCTGGCCGTGCGCGGCGATCAGCACGCGCCCGTCGCCGCTCGCCTGCGCGAGCGCGACGTCGCCGCCGTCGCCGAACGTGACCGTCTGCAGATCCTCGCGCAGGTGCGGCTCGAGCAGCGGCTCGCCGGCCGGGAGGACGATCGTCGCGCCGGCGCTCAGGCCGGCGATCAGCTCGGCCTTCGCCGCGGCGATCGCCTCGAGCGACCCGAGCAGCTCGAGGTGCGCCGGCCCGACGTTGACGATCACGCCGACGTCCGGCTCGGCGATCGCCGCGAGCTCGGCGATCTGGCCGGCGCCGCGCATCGCCATCTCGAGCACCAGCGCCTGCGTCCCGGGCGGCGCCGCGAGCACCGCGAGCGGCAGCCCGATCTCGGTGTTGAAGTTCTCGACGCTCGCGACGACGTGCAGGCCGCGCGCGGCGAGCAGCGCGGCGAGGATGTCCTTCGTCGAGGTCTTGCCCGTCGAGCCGGTGATCGCGACGACCTTCGCGCCGTGCGCGCCGAGCTCGCGACGCCACGCGCGCGCGAGCGCCTGCAGCGCGTCGAGCGGCTCTCGTGCGCGAGCACCGCGCCGCGCGTCCCCGCCTCGCGCGCCGCCGCGCTCGCCGCCGCTGCATGCGCCGGCGCGACGAGCACGCCCCACGCGCCCCCCTGGAGCGCCTGCGCGGCGTGCTCGCCGCCGTCGACGCGCTCGCCCGGCAGCCCGACGAACAGCTCGCCGCTGGCGAGCCGGCGCGAGTCGATCGCGGTGCGCAGCGGGCCCGGCTCGGAGCCCAGCGCGAGATCGCCGCCGGCGAGCAGGCTCGCGCCGGCGGCAGCCGCGACGCGCGCGGCGTCCCACGACCTCATCGCGCGCCCGCCGTCATCGGCGCGGCCCGTGCGCGCGCAGCGCCTCGCGCGCGACCGTCGCGTCGTCGAACGGCACCTTGCGCCCGCCCGCGAGCTCCTGCCCCTGCTCGTGCCCCTTGCCGGCGATCACGACGACGTCGCCGGCCTGCGCGAGCGCGATCGCCTCGTCGATCGCCCGCGCGCGGTCGGCGATCGAGCGCACGGGCGTCGCGACCGCCGCGCCTCCCTCGCGCTGCCCTTCGACGCGCGCGACGCCGGCCATGATCTCGGCGATGATCTGCTCCGGGTCCTCCGAGCGCGGGTTGTCGGAGGTGACGAGCACGACGTCGGCGAGGCGCGTCGCGATCTCGCCCATCAGCGGACGCTTGCCGCGGTCGCGATCGCCGCCGGCGCCGAACACGCAGACGACGCGCGCCGGCCGGCGCTCGTCCTCGACCAGGCCGCGCGCCGCCGCGAGCACGTTCTCGAGCGAGTCGGGCGTGTGCGCGTAGTCGACGAGCACCGCGAAGTCCTGGCCCTCGTCGACCGGCTCGAAGCGGCCCGGCACGTGCACGCCGCGCTCGAGCGCCGCGAGCAGCTCGCCGAGGCGCTCGCGCCCGAGCAGCTCGTGCGCCGCGAGCAGCGCGCCGAGCGCGTTCGCGACGTTGAAGCGGCCGGGCATCGGCAGGCGCACCTCGCGCGTCAGCTCGGGCGTGTGCAGCACGAACGCGCAGCCGCCGAGATCGCAGCGCAGCTCGCTCGCGCCGAAGTCGGCCGGCGCCTCGACGGCGAACGTGCGCGCGCCCGGCAGCTCCTTGGCGAGGCGCCGCCCGTAGGCGTCGGCGACGTTGACGACGCTGACGCCCGGCGCATGCTCGAAGAACAGGCGGCGCTTGGCGAGGAAGTAGTCCTCCATCGTCTCGTGGAAGTCGAGGTGGTCCTGCGTCAGGTTCGTGAAGACGGCCGCCGCGAAGTGGACGGCCGCGGCGCGCCCGAGCTCGAGCGCGTGCGAGGAGACCTCGATCGCGCAGGCTCGGTCGCCGCCGTCGAGCATCTCGCGAAACGTCCGCTGCAGGTCGACCGCCTCGGGCGTCGTGCGATCCACCGCGCGCTGCTCGCCGCCGACGACCGACGTGACCGTGCCGAGCATCCCGCACTGCACGCCGCTCGCCTCGAGCAGCGCGCGCACGAGATAGGCCGTCGTCGTCTTGCCGTTCGTCCCGGTCACGCCGACGACGCGCAGCTCGCTCGTCGGATCGCCGTAGAAGCGGGCGGCGATCGGCGCCATCGACGCGCGCACCGAGGCGACGCGCACCTCGGGCACGCCGAGACCGAGCGGGCGCTCGACGACGAGCGCCGCCGCGCCGCTCGCGACGGCCTGCGGCGCGAACTCGTGCCCGTCGCGCTCGAAGCCCGAGACGCAGAAGAACAGCTCGCCACCGCGCACCGCGCGGCTGTCGTAGGCAAGACCGGTGACCTCGACATCGCCGGCGTCGTCGCCGTCGCTCGTCGCGGCCACGCCGGCCGTCAGCTCGTCGAGCTTCATCGCGCGGGATGCTACCCCCGGCACATGCGCCCTCTGGAACCCGGCCGCCGATAGCCGATCGATGACGCCGCGAGGCGCCGGTCAGCGGTCGGCTATTCCGGGGCGATGCGCAGGTACGGGAGCGCGAAGCTCATGATCTCGCCGAACGCCGGCGCGGCGACGGTCCCGCCGTAGATCGAGCCGGCCTGCGGTTCGTCGACGATGACGGCGCACAGGAGCTTCGGGTTCGACGCCGGCGCGAAGCCCATGAACGATGCGACGTAGGCGCTTTTCGAGTATTCGCCGGTCGCCGGGTCGATCTTGCTCGCCGTGCCGGTCTTGCCGGCGAGCTGGTAGCCGGGGATCGAGACCTCGCTCGCGGTGCCGCCGGGCGCGAGCACGCCCTCGAGCATCTGTCGCAGCGAGGCGGCCGTCTGCGTCGAGATCACGCGATGGCCGGGCGGCGGGGCCTGCGGCTGCGAGCCGACCGACTGGATGACGTGCGGCCGGCGCAGGATCCCGCCGTTGGCGATCGCCGAGTACGCGCTCGCCATCTGCAGCGGCGTGACGAGCTGTCCCTGCCCGATCGGCAGGTTGCCCATCGACGAGCCCGAGTATTTGGCTACCGGCAGCACGTCGCCGATTTCCTCGCCCGGCAGTTCGATGCCCGTGCGGCGCCCGAAGCCGAACGCGTCGACCCAGTCGTGGAAGTCGTTCGGCCCCTCGAGCGCGCCGATCTTGATCGCGCCGACGTTGCTCGACTGCGCGAGGATCTGCGCCGTCGTCAGCGACTCTTCGGCGTGTTCGGTGTCGTCGTGGATCGTGCGGTCGGCGACCTGGATCTGGTCGGGGATCGAGAAGCTCGTGCTCGGCGTGACGAGATGCTGCTGCAGCGCTCCGGCGACGGTCACGGCCTTGAACGTCGAGCCCGGTTCGTAGTCGAAGCCGACCGCGCGGTTCTCCATCGCTTCGGGCGACGAGGAGGCGGGGTCGTTAGGGTCGACCTGCGGCCAGCTCGCCATCGCGAGGATCGCGCCGGTGCGCGGGTCCATCACGATCGCCGTCGCGTCTTTCGGGCTGAACACGCGCCCGACGGCGCCGAGCACGTCTTCGGCGCGCTGCTGGATGTTCGCGTCGATCGTCAGCGACAGCGGCGTTCCCGCCTGCCCTGGATGAGGTTCGGAGATCGAAACCGGCTGGCCCAGCGCGTCGCTGACGACACGGCGCTGGCCGGTGCGCCCGTGCAGCAGCGCGTTGCTCGAGTACTCGAGCCCCGACAGGCCGTTGCCTTCGGTGCCGACCTCCCCGAGCACCTGCGCCGCGAGGTCGCCGCGCGGGTATACGCGCCGCTCGACGGGCGTGCCGGTGATCCCGGGGACCTTCAGCGCGAGCACGGCCTTCGCCTGCTTCGCCGGCAGCGCGCGCGCGATGTACACGAAGCCGCTGCGCTCCGAGAGCTCGCGCAGCACCTGCGCCTGCGTCTTGCCGAGCAGCGGCGCGAGCTTCTGCGACGTCGCGAGCGGTTCGCGGATCAGGTACGGGTCGGCCGCGAGGTCCTGCGCCGGCTCGGAGACCGCGAGGTCGACGCCGTTGCGGTCGGTGATCGTGCCGCGCTGCGCCGGCACCGTTTCGTAGGTCAGCTGCTGCGTCGCGGCCGCTTTGCGCAGGCTGCCGCCCTTCAGCGCGCCGAGGTACAGCGTGCGCGCGCCGGCGAGCACGAGCAGCAGGAAGAACAGCGCGAAGATCCCCCCGATCCGGCGCTGGACGATCGCCACCCGGTCAGCCTCCGGGCGTCGGCTGCGTGCCGCCGGACGGTTCGCTTTCGCCGCCGCTCGCCGGCGCCCGCGCGCTCGTCGCCGACGCTTCGGCGCCCGCCGCGCTCGACGATTCGGCTTCGCTCGACGGCGCGCTCGAGGCTTTGCCGCCGCTCGAGCTTTCGCCGCTCGAGGCTTCGCCGGAGGCGGCGGTCGCTTCGCCCGAGCTCGCTTCGCCCGAGCCGGCTTCGGTCGATCTCACAGATGACGATTCCGAGCTCGACGATTCGGACGATGTCGAGCGCGCCGATTCGCTCGCTCGCGCGGCTGCCGTGCGCGTGGCGGCCGCAAGCGCGGCAGCCGCCTTCGCGACGTCCTCGTTCGGGCGCGCGCCGAGGAAGCGCAGCTGCGCGGTCGACGCGAACGCCATGCCGCGCTTCGCGGCGAGCGCCTCGACCTTCGGACCGGCTCCCATTTCCGAGTTTTCGATGCTCAGTGCGGCGTTCTGGCGCTGCAGCAGCGCCTCGCGCTCGAGCGCGTGGCCGATCCCGCCGTTGAGCTTCAGCAACCCGAGCTGCAGCGCGACGATGCCGATCAGCGCGAACGCGACGATGCCGATCCACGTGCGCCCGCGGATCGCCCTGTCGAGCAGCCGGTTCTGCGCGAGCGCCCCGACGGCCGAGACGGCCGCGAGCGGCAGCGCGCCGGCGCCGGCCGCGCCGCGCGGGCGCACCGTGCGGGGCTTCGTCGTCGGGCGCGTGACGCGAGCCGGACGCGCGGGGCCGGAGACGCGCCGGGGACCGCGCGGCGCCGGAGCGCGGCGTGGTCGAACGGCTGGAGCGGGAGCGGTTGCGGCGGCCGGCGGCGTCATCGCGGCGCACCGTCGTCGTCGGTCAGCTTGCGCGCGGCCCGCAGGCGCGCCGAGGAGGCGCGCGGGTTGCGCGCGACCTCGTCGGCCGACGGAACGATCGAGCGGCGCGTGAGCAGCGCCGCTTCCGGCTCGCGACCGCACGCGCAGACCGGCAGGTCCGGCGGGCAGATGCAGCCCTGTGCGCGCGCCGCGAGGAAGCGCTTGACGCGACGGTCCTCGAGCGAGTGGAAGGAGATGCTCGCGAGCACGCCGCGCTCGCGCAGCAGCGACCATGCGAGCGGCAGCGCGCGGTCGAGCTGGTCGAGCTCCTCGTTGACGGCGATCCGCAGCGCCTGGAAGGAGCGCTTCGCCGGATGGCCGCCGCCGAAGCGCGCGGGCGCGGGGATC
This sequence comes from uncultured Solirubrobacteraceae bacterium, assembly GCA_963802105.1. Lineage (GTDB taxonomy): Bacteria > Actinomycetota > Thermoleophilia > Solirubrobacterales > Solirubrobacteraceae > Palsa-744. The sequence continues at coordinate 214,276 of CAWDHJ010000002.1, forward strand.
GCCGAGCTGATCGTCTCGACGAGCTCGAGCGTCGTCTCGATCGGCGCCTGCGCGCGGCGCGCGACGATCGCACGCGCGATCGCGCCGGCGTGGCGCTCCTCGCCGAAGTCGCGCAGCGCTCGCGCGAGCCGGCGCTCGTCCCAGTCGCCGACGATCTCGCGCGCGCTCAGCTCCTGCCCGGGATCCATGCGCATGTCGAGCGGCGCCTCGTAGGAGTAGGAGAAGCCGCGCTCGCGCGTGTCGACTTGCATCGAGGACATGCCGAGGTCGAAATACGCCGCGTCGGCGCGAACTCCCTCCTGCGCGAGCAGCTCGAGCGCCTCGGCGTAGCCAGCGCGGATGAAGCGCACCGCGCACTCGACGTCGTCGGCGAGCGCCGCGAAGCGCTCCTCGGCGAGCGGGTCTCGGTCGATCGCGATCAGCGTGCCGCGCGCGCCGATGCGCTCGGCGAGGAGCCGCGCGTGGCCGCCGTCGCCGAACGTGCAGTCGATCGCCGTCTGGCCGGGATGCAGGTCGAGCAGGCCGAGGAGCTCGTCGGCGAGAACCGGGACGTGGCGGCTCGCGCCGCTCGCGTCGGCGTCGGTGGCCACCTGCCTGCGCGCACGGTCTCGCGCGGCGAGCGGCCCGCCGGCGCGGGCCGAGCTCCGCCGGTGGGCGGCACGGCGCTCGGAGCGTTTCATCTCAAGCAGTGTCGTCGACATGTGCGGTGATCTCGGCGACGCCGCTCAGCAGCGCCGGCCGGTGGTCGTTCCAGCTCTCCCTGCTCCACAGCTCCAGGCGGTCGCCGACGCCGACGACGACGACGTCCTTGGCGAGCTTCGCGTGCTCGCCGAGGAAGCCCGGGACCATGATCCGCCCGGCGGCGTCGAGCTCGGCGTCCTGCGAGCTGCCGTAGAAGAAGCGCTCGAGCTCGGTCCGGCGCGGCGAGAGCGGCGGCAGCTCGGCGAGCGCGCGGCGGCTGTAGCGCTCGTACTCCTCCGGGTGCCACACGCCGACGCACGGCTTGAGGTCGACGGGCATCGCCATCACGACGCCCTCCGCGAGCGCCGCGCGGTAGCGCGCGGGCACCGTGAGGCGGTTCTTCGCGTCGAGCGTATGGTCGAACGTGCCACGGAAAGGGACCACTGTTGGGCTCCGAAGTCGAATACCGAGCCGAGGTGGAGGAGTGGGAGGAGCCCCTCCACCCCGGCTCGCTGTCGCGAACATACCCCACTTTCTCCCACAACGCAACCCTAATTGCACATTTTCTCCCACCCCGCCGTCCTGCGAGCGCCGATCTTGGGAAAACGCCTGCTAACGAACCGCTTCTGCGGCGGCGCTCAAAGCGCCGCAACGAGGCGCAAACGTGCAACAGCGCGTGCAGATCGGCCCGCGGAGAGAGCGCTTGCAGCCGGCAAGCGCGTCGAGACGGCCACGCCAGCAGGTACGATCGCGCGCAATGTTCGCGTACCGCTCGGTGCTGGCCGCCGCGCTCGCCGCGGCTCTCGCGACCGGCTCGCTCGCCGCCGCGGGCTGCGGCTCGAGCGCGTCGGGCACGTCTATCGACCCGGCAAAGGCGGTGCCGGCCTCGGCGCCGCTGTACGCCGGCGCCGTCGTGCGCCCGACCGGCTCGCTGCAGAGCTCGGCGCGCGACGCCGCGAAAGCGCTGACGCACCAGGCCGACCCCTACCTGCGCCTGCTCGCCGCGCTGCAGACGCCCGGCTCCTCGACGCCCGACTTCGACAAGGACGTCGCGCCGTGGCTCGGCCCGCGCGCGGGCGTCTTCCTGACGGCTACCGGCGGCTCCGAGGAACGCGCCGTCGACCGCCTGCTGTCGCTGATCGAGCACGGCATTCTCGGCAGCTCCGCGACGGGCAGCGCCTTCCCGTTCGCGGCGCACACGGTCGAAGGCGCGATCGTGCTCGACACGCGCGACGCGGCCAAGGCGCGCTCGTTCGTGCAGACGCTCGCTCGGCGCGCCGGCGCGCACACGGTCGACTACCGCGGCGTCGCCTACCAGGCGAACGCGAGCGGGATCGCCTTCGCGATCGTCTCGCGGCTCGTCGTGATCGGGACCGAAACGGGCGTGCGCGCGACGATCGACACGACGCAGGGCGGACCGGCGCTCGCCGCCGCGCCGGCGTACGCGAAGCTCGCCGGCGTCGCGCCGGCCGGCGCGCTCGCGAACGTCTACGTGAACGCCGGCGCGTTCGGCGGCGGCGGCGCGCGCGCATCGCTGTCGGGCCTGTCGGCGCTCGCGGGCAGCGGCTACGTGAACGTCTCGCTCGTCCCGTCGTCGTCCTCGATCGCGGTCGACGCCGACGCGCTCGCTGCGAGCCCTGGCGCCGCAACCGGGCGGCCTGTTCTCGGCGAGCGGCGAAGCGGCGACGGCGCTCGGCGAACTGCCGGGCGAATCGTGGCTCGCGGTCGGCCTCGGCGACGTCGGTCACTCGCTGGGCGCGGACATCGGCGCGCTCGACGGGCTCGCGTCGATCGGCGGGTCGCTCTCGGGCAGCAGCTCGGAACCGACGAGCGGGATCAGCGTCAAGGGGCTGCTCGCCGGCATCCTCTCGCCGTTGCGCGCGCTCGGCGCCGAAAACGCGACGACGAAGCGTGAGTTCGCGAGCTGGATGGGCTCGGCCGGCCTGTTCGCATCCGGTACCGGGCTGCTCGAACTGAAGGGCGGTGTCGTGATCGACTCGAACGACGCCGCGCGCTCGCGCGCGGCGGTCGGCGAGCTCGGCTCGAGCCTGCGAAGCGGCGGCGCGGCGGTGTCGAGCACGAAGGTGCCGGGCGCCGAAGCGGCCGTCGCGGTGCGCATCAGCGGCCTGCCGGTCGTCCTCGACGTCGCCGCCGGCAAGGACTCGAACGGGCACGCGAAGTTCGTCGTCGGGCTCGGCGAACAGTCGGTGCAGGCCGTGCTGAACCCGACGAGCACGGTCTCCGGCTCGACGCCGTACGGCACGGCGCAGGCGGCGCTCGGCCAGGGCTTCCAGCCGAGCGTGATCGTCGACTTCCCGACGCTGCTCGGCCTGCTCGAAGGCGTCGGCCTCAGCGAAGACCCGTCGATCTCGCCGTTCGTGCCCTACCTGCGCTCGCTCAGCACGCTGTCGGCCGGCGGCCACAGCCTCGGCGGCGGGATCGAGCGCCTGCGCCTAGTCCTTGGACTACAAGGCGGCTGAGTCAGCCGACGTCGAACGCGCGCAGGAACTGCGCGCGGCCACCGACGACGCGGTCGACGCCGTAACGCTTCAACGTCGTTTCGCCTTCGGTCGTGATCTAGTAGCGCCCGAGCACCGATTCGTGTTCGGGCATCGCGAAGAACGCGTCGATCACCGACTGGCGATCGTTGCCGCGCGAGCCGGCGCGGCGGATCGCGTCGAGCACGACGTTCATCGCCTCGTAGCCGTACAGCGCGTACGCGCCTGGTCGACCGCCGAACTTCTGGCGCACGGCGTCGAGCACGCGCGACGCCGAGGGCAGGTAGTCGCCCAGCGCGAGGATCGGCGTCGTCAGGTAAGTCCGCGCGGCTGCCGCGCCGATCGCGCTCGTGAACGGTTCGACGGCGAGGCTGTTCGAGCCGAGCAGCAGGAGCCCGGGGTCAGCCGCGTGCAGCGCGCGCCACAGCGCGACCGTCCCTTCGCCGGCGCCGCCGGCGAAGAAGACCGCGTCGGCGCCGCTGTGCTCGATCTTTTCGATCTCGCCCGTGTAGACGCTGCCGGGCGTCGTGAGGATGCTGTCGTGCGCGGCAAGCGCGATCCCGGCGCGTTCTGCTTCGCCGGCGACGAGTTCGGCGAGTGGCACCTCGAACGGGTCCTCGTCGTCGATCACGTAGAGCTTGTGCACGTGCAGGCTGCGCATCAGCTCGGCCTGTGCGAGCGCCTGCGCCGGGTCGCCGAGCTGCAGGCGCCCGAAGCTGCGCCTGCCGGTCGGGTAGAAGCGCTCCGGCTCGTCCTGCCCGGCGTCGCGCGAGGACGTCAGGCCGACGTACGGGCTGCCGGGGCTGAGCTGGAGGATCCCGGCGGCGTTGATCAGCGGCAGCGAGACGGCCGTCGCCTGCGAGCTGAGCTCGCCGAGGTAGGCGATCGTGCTCGTGTCCTGCGCGGCCATCTTCGCGTCGGTCGCCGTCGCGCTCGGGTCGAGTTCGCCGGTCTTCGGGTTGGCGTCGTCGAGCGAGACGTAGCCGATCTTGAACGGGCCGATGTGCCCGCCCGCCTGCGACAGCGCGAGGCGCTCGCCGTCGACGATTTCGGCCGAGACGGCCGCGCTCGGCCCCTGCAGCGGCAGGCTCGAGTAGATCGCGAGCTGGTTGCCGGCCGTTTCGGTCGCGGCGGAGACGCCGACGCCGCCGCAGCCGGCGAGCGCCGGCGACACCGCGGCGAGGGCGGCCAGACAGAGCCAGCGCGCGCGCACCGCTCGGCTAGCTTCGTCGGCCGGGAAGGTAGCCCGTAAGGATTCTGAGCGTCGCGCCGACGACGATCATCGCGGCCGCGAGCAGGAACGCGTCGAAGCCGGTCGCGCCCAGCGCCCACAGCACGATCCAGACGATCAGCCCGGCTGCAACGGTGAGGATCAGTCCCATGCCGAGCGAATCCTATCTGGCCGCCCGACGATCGGTCGATGCAGGCGCGAGGCGCTACCTGAGCGCGCCGCGCACGAGGCGCCGTGCGCGAGGCTAAGCGAGCCCGGCCGCGAGCTCGGCGACGACGGCGCCGGCGGCGGCCGCCGGATCCTCGCTTTCGCCGGCGGCGCGCACGAGACGCGTGCCGACGATCACGCCGTCGGCGCCGGCGTCGGCCGCTTCGGCGGCGTGCGCGGGCGTGCTGATGCCGAAGCCGAGCGCGACGGGGACCTCGGTGCAGGCCTTCGCGCGCGCGACGACATCGCCGAAGCTGTCCTGCAGCGCGGCGCGCTCGCCGGTCGTGCCGACGACGGAGACCGTGTAGAGGAACCCGCGCGCGCGCGCGCCGATCTCGCGCAGGCGCTCGGGCGGCGTCGTCGGCGCGACGAGCGGCACGAGCGCGACGCCGTGCGCCTCGCACGCGTCGAACGCGTCGGTCGCCTCCTCGTAGGGCAGGTCGGGGACGATCAGCCCGCACGCGCCGGTCTGCGCTAGGCGCTCGACGAACGCGTCGACGCCCGGCGCGTAGACCATGTTGGCGTAGCACATCAAGACGACCGGCACGCTCGCGGCGAGCGCGCGAGCGACCTCGAGCACGCCGCCGACGCTCGCGCCGGCGGCGAGCGCGCACGTGCCGGCCTCGTGGATCACCGGGCCGTCGGCGAGCGGGTCGCTGTAGGGCACGCCCAGCTCGATCAGGTCGGCGCCGGCGCGCACGTACGCCTCGCCGATCGCGCGCGACTGCGCGAGCGTCGGATAGCCGGCCATCAGGTAGGGCATCAGCGCGGCGCGCCCCGGCGCGTTCGCGAACGCGCCGGCGATCCGCTGCGAGCCGGTCGCCGCCTGCGTGCTCATGAGGCGCCGAGCACCTCGGCGAGGTCCTTGTCGCCGCGGCCGGAGAGGCAGACGAGGTCGAGGTCGCCGTCGTTCTGCGCGAGCACCCACGCGAGCGCGTGCGCCGTCTCGAGCGCCGGGATGATCCCCTCGGTCCGCGCGAGCCGCTGAACGCGTCGAGCGCCTGCGCGTCGGTCACGGCGACGTAGCGCGCGCGGCCGCTGTCGCGCAGGAACGCGTGCTGCGGGCCGGTGCCGGGATAGTCGAGGCCGGCGGAGATCGAGTGCGCTTCGACGATCTGACCCTCCTCGTCCTGCATCACGGCCGAGCGCGAGCCGTGCAGTATCCCCGCGCGACCGCCGACCGTCAGCGGCGCGCCGTGGCGCGGGGTGTCGATCCCGTCGCCGCCGGCCTCGACGCCGACGAGCTCGACACCCTCGTCGTCGATGAACGCCGCGAACGTGCCGATCGCGTTCGAGCCACCGCCGACGCACGCGACGACGCGCGCGGGCAGTCGACCCTCGACGTCGAGCAGCTGCGCGCGCGCCTCGTCGCCGATCACGCGCTGCAGGTCGCGCACGAGCGACGGGTAGGGCGCCGGCCCGACGGCCGAGCCGATCACGTAGTGCGTGTCCTGCACGTTCGTCACCCAGTCGCGGATCGCAGCCGACGTCGCCTCCTTGAGCGTCTTCGCGCCGGCGTCGACGGGACGGACGGTCGCGCCGAGCAGCTCCATGCGCTGCACGTTCGGGCGCTGACGGCGCGTGTCCTCGACGCCCATGTAGACGACGCACTCGAGGTCGAGCAGCGCGCAGACGGTCGCCGTCGCGACGCCGTGCTGACCGGCTCCGGTCTCGGCGATGATCCGTCGCTTGCCCATCCGCTTGGCGAGCAGCGCCTGCCCGAGCGCGTTGTTGAGCTTGTGCGAGCCCGTGTGGTTGAGGTCCTCGCGCTTGAGGTAGAGCGGTCGTCCGAGCTGCTCGGAGAGACGACGCGCGCGATACAGCGGCGTCGGGCGCCCACCGAAGTCGCGCAGCAGCGCGCCGAGCTCGGCGCGGTAGCCGACGTCGGAGCGCGCCTGCGTCCACGCCTGCTCGAGCCCGGCGAGCGCCGGCATCAGCGTCTCCGGGACGAACTGGCCGCCGTAGATGCCGAAGTGGTGCTCGACGGCCGGCGTCTCGCGCGCGCCAGCGCTCACGAACCGTCCTCGCCGATCGCCGGCGCCGCCGCGGCGAGATCGGTCGGCGCGGGCTCGCCGGCCGTCGCGGGCTCGGCCGCCGCCGCGAGATCGGCCGTCGCGGGCTCGGCCGAGCGCGCGACGGCGTCGAAGAACGCGTGCAGCCGCTCGGGGTCCTTGCGCCCAGGCGCGGCCTCGGTGCCGCTCGCGGAGTCGACGGCGTACGGACCGACGGTCGCGATCGCGTCGCCGACGTTGGCCGCGTCGAGGCCGCCGCTGAGGATCAGCGGCGTGCGCGAGCGGCGTGCGCGCACGAGCTCCCAGTCGAACGTGTCTCCGGTGCCGCCGCGCAGCGCGCGCCTGCTCGGGTCCTTGGCGCGCGCGTCGAGCAGATGGAAGTCGACGTGGAAGCGCTCGAGGTCGCGCACGTCGCCGGGGCCGGAGACCTGCGCGGCCTTGATCACTCGCGCTCCGGTGCGACGCGCGGCCTCGGCGCAGAACGACGGCCCCTCGTCGCCGCTGAGTTGCAGCAGCGTCAGGCCGATGTCCTCGCTCAGCGCGACGACGCGCTCGAGCGGCGCGTTGACGAACACGCCGCACAGCTCGACGCGCCGGCGCAGCGCGGCTGCGATCCGCTCGGCCTCGGCCGGCGCACAGCGTCGCGGGCTCTGCTCGTAGAAGATCATGCCGAGCGCCCACGCGCCGAGCTCGGCCGCGAGCTCGGCGTCGGGCAGGCTCGTCAAACCGCAGATCTTGACCTTCGGAGGCGCGTCGGACACGCCCTCCACGGTAGCGGGGCGCCTGACTGCGCGACCGTGCCGCTCGCTCCTAGCTCGCTAGCCTTCGGGGGTACTGGCGTTCGGGACCGAGTTCGGGCGGCTCGCGAGCTTGACGCTGACGGTCTTGTGTTCGTAGCCGCCTTTGCCGTTGCCTCGCATCAGCCCGACGGTGACGGTGTCGCCGGGTTTCTTCGAGGAGATGTCGTTGGCGAGGTCTTCGGAGCTGTTGACCGCCTGCCCGTCGATCGAGACGATGATGTCGCCGCCGACCGCGACCTGCCCGTTTTCGACGCTGCCGTTGACGGTGCCGCCGCGGATTCCGGCCTTTTCGGCGGGCGTGCCCTTCTGCACGCTCTGCACGAGCGCGCCGCTCTTGACCGGCAGGTTGAGCGCGGAGAGCGAGCCGTCGATCGTCAGCGAGGTCAGGCCGATGTAGGCGCCGCGGACGGTGCCGCCTTTCTCGAGCTGCGAGATCTCTGACTTGGCCGTGTTGATCGGCACGGCGAAGCCGATGCCGACGCTGCCGTCGCCCGAGCCGCCGGTCTCGATCTGCGAGTTGATCCCGATCACGCGCCCGGACGCGTCGAGCAGCGGACCGCCCGAGTTGCCGGGGTTGATCGGCGCGTCGGTCTGCAGGACGTTGTCGATCGCGAAGCCGTTCGGCGCCGTGATCTGGCGCTGCAGCGCGGAGATGACGCCGGTCGTGAGCGTGCGTTCGAGGTCGAACGGGTTGCCGATCGCAAGCACCGGGTCGCCGACCTGGACGGCGCTCGAGTCGCCGAGCGTGAGCGGGTGCAGCGTGAGCCCGTCGGGGTGGATGCGGAGCACGGCGAGGTCGTTCGACGGGTCCTTGCCGACGACCTGCGCGTTGACCGTCTGGCCCTTTTCGAAGCTGACGGTGACCTTGATCGCGTTCTCGACTACGTGGTAGTTGGTGAGGATCGTGCCGTTCGCGTCGATCAGGATGCCGGAGCCCGTCGCCTGGCCCTGGCGCTGTGTTTCGCCGCCGCCGAACAGGTTGAACGGCGATTCGGTCTTCTGCACGATCGTCGAGGTCACGAACGCGACGCCGGGCGCGTCTTTGACGTAGATGTCGTGCGGCGTCAGCCCGGCGCTCTGCTGCGAGGCGTTCGAGGGCGCGATCGGCGAGGCTTGCACGGTCGTGACCGTCCGTTCACCGGACTTGCCGAGGTCGCCGGCGGCGGCGACGATCGCGACGACGATGCCGCCGCCGAGCAGCGCGGAGACGAACGGGATCAGGAACAGGCGTCTCATGGCGAATGATGATGAGCGGAGGCGATGAAGACGAAATAAAGCCTAGCCGCGGTATCTCCGACAGGGCGGTCAGACGGCGCGGGCGCGTAGTCGAGGGCGCCGTTCAACGCGCACGCGCCTCGTCGAGCCCGCCGAGCAGCGCGCGCAGCGCCGCGGCGGGATCGTCGGCGCGCATCAGCGACTCGCCGACGAGCACGGCGTCGACGCCATCTCGCTCGAGCTGGCACAGCTGCTCGGCTCGAGCCGATGCCGGACTCCGATACGACGGCGATGCCCGGTGGGATCGCGGCGCGCAGCGCGCGCGTGCGCTCGACGTCGACGCTGAAGTCGCGCAGGTCGCGGTTGTTGACTCCGATCGCGTCGGGTTCGAGCGCGAGCGCGCGATCGAGCTCGCGCGCGTCGTGGACCTCGACGAGCACTTCGAGCGAGAGCTCGCGCGCCTGTGCGTGCAACGTCGCGAGCTCGTCGTCGGTGAGCGCGGCGACGATCAGCAGGACGGCATCGGCGCCGGCGAGGCGCGCCTCGAGCAGCTGGTAGCGATCGACGACGAAGTCCTTGCGCAGGATCGGCAGCTCGCTGGCGCGCCGCGCGATGCGCAGGTCGGCGAGCGAGCCGCCGAAGCTCGGTTCCTCGGTCAGCACCGACAGCGCGCTCGCGCCGCCGCGCTCGTAGGCGGCGACGATCTCCTCCGGGCGCGCGTCCTCGCGCAGCTGCCCGGCCGACGGCGAGCGGCGCTTGAACTCGGCGATCACCGCGATCCGCTCGCCGGCGAGCGCCGCGCGGAAGGCGCCGTCGGCGCGCCGAGGCATCGGACGCTCCGGCTCGCCCCCGGCCTCGATCAGCGCCTCGAGCGCGTCGATCGGCCGCGCGCGCCGGCGCCGCGCGAGCTCCTCGCGCGTGCTCGTGAGGATTCGCGCGAGCACGCTCGGCGTCGCCTGCTCGCTCATCGCGCGCACCGCGCGACCGTGTGGCGCGGAACCGTGCTGGGCGGCATCGCGCTCACGAGGCCGCCCTCGACGGCGCGTGCTCGCGACTCGCACGCACATAGCGCTCGAGCGCGGCCGTCGCCGAGCCGTCGTCGATCGCCGCGCGCGCCGCCTCGACTCCGTCGGCGATCGACGCGGCCGCGCCGGCGGCGTAGATCGCCGCGCCGCCGTTGATCAGCGCTAGGTTGCGGCGCGTCGTCGCGCCCTCGCGATCGTCCTCGCCGGCGAGGAGCGCACGCGTCACGACGGCGTTCTGCTCCGGCGTGCCGCCGACGCAGTCGCGCAGGAGCTGCTCGGGCGCGACCGGCTCGATGCCGGCATCGGCGGGCGTGAGCGTGTAGTGCTCGAGCCGCTCGCCGTTGACCTCGACGACCTTCGTGCCGGCGGCGATCGTGACCTCGTCGAGCCCGTCCTCGGCGGCGACGACGAGCGCGCGATCGATGCCGAGGCGCGCGAGCGCGCCGGCGATCGTCTCGAGGAAGCTCGCATCGGAGACGCCGATCAGCTGCCTGCTGGCACCGGCCGGGTTGGTCAGCGGGCCGAGGAAGTTGAAGATCGTGCGGACGGCGAGCTCGTGGCGCACGGGCACGACGTAGCGCGTCGCCTGGTGATGCGCCGCCGCGAACATGAAGCCGAAGCCGGCCTCCTCGATGCACGCGGCGACGGCGCTCGGGTCGAGGTCGATGCGCGCGCCGAGCGCCTCGAGCACGTCAGCCGAGCCCGAGGAGCTCGTCGCCGAGCGGTTGCCATGCTTGGCGACGGCGCAACCGGCTCCGGCGGCGATCAGCGCGGCGGTCGTCGAGACGTTGAACGTGCGCCGCCCGCCGCCGGTGCCGGAGGTGTCGAGCAGGTCCTCGCGGCCCGTCGGGACGTGCGCGGCGAGCGCGCGCATCGTCTGCGCGAGGCCGGCGAGCTCGTCGACGGTCTCGCCCTTCGTGCGCAGCGCGATCAGGAAGCCGGCGATCTGCACCTCGGAGGCCTCGCCGCGCATGATCTCGGCGAGCACGTCGGCCGTCTCGTCGGCGCTCAGGTCGCGGCGCGAGGCGAGCGCGTCGATCGCGCGGGTCAGCGTTGCGTTGACCATCGATCCTCCCCCGTGTTGACCATCGGTTTTCCGTCAGCCTACGCCGAGGAAGTTGCCGAGCAGCTTCTTGCCTTCGGTCGTCAACACCGACTCGGGATGGAACTGCACGCCCTCGGCCGGCAGCTCGCGGTGCCGCACGCCCATCACGACGCCGCCGCCGCGTGCCGACTGCTCGAGGCAGTCGGGCAGCTGCGGATCGACGACGAGCGAGTGGTAGCGCCCGACGGTGAGCGGCGTGCGCAGGCCGGTGAAGATCGTCCGACCGTCGTGCTCGATCGTCGTCGCCTTGCCATGCACGGGCTCGTTGAGGCGGATCTGTCCGCCGAACGCCTGCGCGAGCGCCTGGTGGCCGAGGCAGACGCCGAGCGTCGGCACGCCCGACTCGGGCATCCGGCGAACGAGCTCGAGCGTGATGCCGGCGACGTCGGGCGTGCACGGGCCCGGCGAGATGACACAGCGCTCGTAGGCGGCGGCGAGCAGCTCATCGACGCTGGCACGGTCGTTGCGCACCGTCTCCACCTCGGCGCCGAGCTCGCCGAGGTACTGCACGAGGTTGTACGTGAACGAGTCGTAGTTGTCGAGCACGAGGACGCGCATCACGGCCACTCGGGTTGTTCGCAGGCGAGCTCGATCGCGCGGATCGCGGCGGTCGACTTGGCGACGGACTCCTCGTACTCGTAGGCGGGCTTGGCGTCGGCGACGGTGCCGCCGCCGGCCTGGATGTGCGCGACTCCGTCCTTGACGACGACCGTGCGGATGTGGATCGCCGTGTCGAGGTCGCCGCCGTAGCTGAGGTAGCCGATCGCGCCGCCGTAGCCGCCGCGCTTGACCGGCTCGAGCTCATCGATGATCTGCATCGCGCGCACCTTCGGCGCGCCGGAGAGCGTGCCGGCGGGCAGCGCCGAGCCGAGCGCGTCCATCGCGCCGACGCCTTCGCGCAGCGTGCCGGAGACCTCGGAGACGATGTGCATGACGTGGCTGTAGGTCTCGACCTCCATCAGCTCGTCGACGACGACGCTGCCGTACTCGCAGACGCGTCCGAGATCGTTGCGCCCGAGATCGACGAGCATCACGTGCTCGGCGCGCTCCTTCTCGTCGTCGAGCAGCTCCTCGGCGATCCGGCGGTCGTCCTCGGGCGTCGCGCCGCGGTGGCGCGTGCCGGCGATCGGCCGCGTAGAGACGTGTCGGCCGGTGACGGTCAGCAGCGGCTCGGGGCTCGCGCCGGCGATCTGGAAGTCGCCGAAGTCGAGGTAGTACATGTACGGGCTCGGGTTGACCGCGCGCAGGCCGCGGTAGATCGAGAAGGCCTCGACGGGGACCGCGGCCGACCAGCGCTGGGAGGGGACGACCTGGAAGGCGTCGCCGGCGTGGATGTACTCGACGATGCGCGCGACGTTCGCTTCAAAGCGCTCGCGCGTCATGTTCGACGCGAACACCGGCGGCTCGCGCTCGCCGACGAGGCGCTCGGGCCGTGGAACGCTCCCGGCGAGCCGTGCACGGACGTCGGCGATCGCCTGCGCGGCGCTCGCGTATGCCGTCTCGATGTCCTCGTCGGCGTCGAGATCGACGTTCGCGAGAATTGAGACGGTGTGCTTCAGATGATCGAAGACGACGAGAAGATCGGTCTGCATCAGCGCCATGTCCGGGAGCGCGAGCGGGTCCGGGTTGGGCGCTGCCAGCGGCTCGACGGTTCGGACCAGGTCGTAGCCGAAGAAGCCGACGGCGCCGCCGGTGAACGGCGGCGCATCGTCGATCGGCGCCTGGCTGTAGCGGGCGAGCTCGGCGGCGGCGAGCGCATACGGGTCGCCGTCGTCGCCGAGCGACCAGCGCAGCACGCCGCGCGGGCGCAGGCCAATGAACGAGTAGCGCCCGACGCGCTGGCCCTGCTCGGCGGACTCGAGCAGGAAGACGGGCTCGCCGGGCGCGAGCTCGCGCAGCTTGAGGAACGCCGAGACGGGCGTCTCGCAGTCCTCGATGTAGCGATGGCGCAGCGGGATCAGGTTGTGCTCGCGCGCGAGCTCGCGCGCCTGCTCGAGGCTCGGCTCGACGCTCGGAGCGCCGATCGGCTGCTCAGCGGCGACGTTCATCGAGCACCCGTGCGGCGTCGCCGAGCGAGCGCCCTCTGCCGCGCATCAGCACGAGCAGATGGTAGATCAGGTCGGCGCCCTCTTCGTCGACGCGCTCGTCGGACTCCTCGCGCACGGCACGCGTGACCTCCTCGGCCTCCTCCATGACCTTCGCGCCGGCGAGCGTCGGGTCGTCGAGCAGCTCGACGGTGTAGGAGCCCGGCGGGCGTTGCCGCGCGCGCTCGTCGATCGTGCGCTCGAGCGATGGCAGCACCTCGCTTGGCGCCGTCACGTCGGTCTCGCCGGCGTGGAAGCACGTCCGCTCGCCGGTATGACAGGCCGGACCAGCCGGCTCGACGAGCGCGAGTACGGCGTCGCCGTCGCAATCGAGCCGCAGCGCCTTGACGCTCTGCACGTTGCCGCTCGTTTCGCCCTTGTGCCAGAGCGCTTCGCGCGAGCGGCTGTACAGGTGCAACTCGCCGGTCTCGCGCGTTCGCGCGAGCGCCTGCGCGTTCACGTAGGCGAGCGTCAGCACCTCGCCGGTGCTCCAGTCCTGCACGATGCACGGCGCGAGGCCGCGCTCGTCGTAGACGATCTGCGCTTCGATCTCATCGCGGGGCTCGGCCAGGCTCATGCGCACGATTGTAGGTCCAGGCCGCCGCGGCCGGTTTGAGGCAGACTGGCCGTGGATGGCATCGTCGCTCGAACGGGAGCTGATCGTCGTGACCGGAAAGGGCGGCGTCGGCAAGACGACGCTCGCGAGCGCGCTCGGGCTGCTCGCGAGCGAGCAGGGACGGCGCACGATCGTCGTCGAGATCGGCGAGCAGGCGCGGCTGCCGGCGCTGTTCGGCATCCCGACGCCAGAGCCGGGCGTCGAGACGGAGGTCGCCGACGGGCTGTGGAGCCTGACGATCGACCTCGACCAAGCGCTGATGGAATGGCTGCAGGCGCTCGGCGGCCGCGTATCCGGCCGCGTGCTCGCGTCGAGCAGCACGTTCCAGTACTTCGCCGCTGCGGCGCCGGGTGCGAAGGAGCTGATCAGCATGGTCAAGATCTGGGAGCTGACGCAGGGAAAGCGCTGGCGCGGCCGTGGACGCGGCTACGAGCTCGTCGTGCTCGACGCACCGGCGACCGGTCACGCGCTGGGGATGCTCGGCTCTCCGGGAACGTTCGGGCGGATCGCGCGCGTCGGCCCGATCGCGAGTCAGGCCGAGCGCGTGCGCGAGCTGCTCGTCGATCGGCGCCGCTCGAGCTATTTCGCGGTCGCGCAGGGCACCGAGATGGCGATCAGCGAGACGCTCGACCTGCAGGAGCGTCTGCGCGAGCAGCTCGGGCGCGAGCTCGACGCGGTCCTCGTCAACGGCATCCTGCCGCAGCGTTTCAGCGCCGCGGAGCTGCGCCTGCTGTCACCGATCGCGGCGCTCGGCGGCGACGGCGCCGCGGTTAGGCGCTCGGCGCTGCTCGCGGCGCGCGCGGTCTCCGAACGCGCGCGCTTTCAGCGCAACCAGCTTGCACGCCTGCGCCGGCGCGAGCTGCCGGTGCTCGCGGTGCCGTTCCAGTTCACCGCCGAGCTCGACCTTCCGAGCGTTCGCCGAATCGCCGCGCACCTGCGCCGCACGCTCTGAGCGAGAGCGCGCGCCGGCGCCGGCAGAGCGGCCGGCGCCACTCGGCCGCGCTACTGGGCGACGAGACGATACTTGCGCGTGCCCGGGTCGCGTTCCAGCAACCCGACCGCCAAGAGCGTCGTGACATAGCGATGGGTGGTGCTCGTGTTCATGTCGAGCATGCGCGCGAGTTCGGCGATGCCCAGGTAGCCGCCATCGGACGGGAAGCAGGAGAGCACGAGCAGGCCCGACAGCAGCGAGCGCGACAGCCGCCGGTCGTCCATCTGCGTCGGGTAGGCCCACTCGCCGGAGTCGAGCGAGAGCGGCCACTCGGGATCTCTGACCGCCGAGAGCAGCACGGACAGCGTCCCGCCCTGCCCGGCGCTGCGCACGACCTGGTCGACCTGCGCCTTGGACAGCTCGATCAGCACCGCCCCCTCGGGCGGCTCGGGCTCGTTGCGAGCCGAACGCCGCGAAGGACGCCCGGCTCGCTGCCACTGGCGAGACGACGACGATTTCGACGCGGCACCCGAGCCGCCTGTTTTCGAGCCGCCTGTTTTCGCGCGCCGCGAGCGGCGTGGCTTCTCTCTCCTTGTTGGCAAGACCCCGGTCCCGTTGTCGTCGATCATCGTGTCGCTCAATGATGGCGGGCGCGTAGCCTTGCGCAAAGGGGGTTCTGAATATTCAGTTCTGAGTAGTTCTCGCAATCTGCGAGAAATCAGCGCTATGCCCCTTGTTGCGCGAACGCCACACGCCACATGCGGAGGACCGGCAGCAGCACACGCGTGAGCGATCCGCCGGCTCGCACGAGCCCCGCCGTGCCGGCGCGCATCTCCGGCGTGCGCGCACTGTCCTTCGAGAGGTACATCGCGATCATGCAGGCTGCGATCACGCCGTGCCGGTGCCCGTCGCGCAAGCGGCGGGCCTCTGTGGCCGAGCGCGCGACGAGCTCGGCCAAGCGTTCCCTGGCAACGATCGAGCTGCGGTAGTGAGCGACGTATCGATGATCGCCGTTGCACTCGTCTTCGGCCTGGTCTACGTAGCTGTCGAGCATTGTCGCGGCTGCCGAGATCCACGGGAAGTACGCGGCGCAGCTACGGTGCAACTCCACCTCCGAGCACGCCGGTTGCGCAGCGAGCGCGAGCGCCGCGTGAACGGTCAGCGACGCGCTGGCGGCGCTCGACAGCTCGAACCAGCTGGCGCGCGGCCCCTGCTCGCACTCGCGGTCGGCCCAGTCACGCAGCGCGGCATCGCGCGCGCTCGGATCGATGTCGTGATTGAGCGCGAGCACCTGCGCGCGGCGCGCCTCGCGCACGACGAGCGATTTCACACAGCCGTAGGAAGGCAGTTGCGCACAGCAGCGCCGGCAGACCTCGACGAGCGCGCGGAGATAGCCCCCGTCGTCACGCCATGGGTGATGTCGATAGTAATCGGAGATCGGCATCGCCGGGTCGAGCGCCTCGACGAGCGCGAGGTGCAGTTGCATGCCGTTGTCGGTCCGGGTACCCACCTCGGCGCCGCGCTCGTTGACCGTGTCAAGGAAATCCCAGATCGTCTGATAAGTAACGAGCAGCCGCAGCAGGTTCGGCTCGCGCCGACGCGGAAGGATCGAGAACAGGGCCGCACCGTCAGCGTGCCCGCGCTTGCTCGCGATCGCGCTGAGCGCGTCCTCGCGAATAGCCGGATTGGGGATCGACTGTGCGCGGTCGATCCACACATCGATCTCGGCGGATGCGGCACGCAAGCCCCAGAGCAGCTCGCGGGTCGCGGCGCTCAGTAGGGCCCAGACCTGCCGCGGAGAGAGGGGAAGCGGGTCGGGCATCTATCCATGCATCAGAATTCTCCCGGATAGTAGTTGTGCGATCGGTCGTCTCTTTTTGCATGACGTCGCTCATTCCGGCAGCGCGACCGTCGGCCGTACCCGAGCGGCGAGATAGCCAGGAACGGCAGCCATCGTCACGGCGACGGAGGTGATCAGCGCGAAGCTTCCGATCGCTACGACGAGCGGCGACGCCTCGATCACTGGGAAGCCGGTGACGGTCGAGAGCGCACGGCTCAGCACGAGTTGGCCATAGATGCCGAACACGGCTCCGAGAGCGCAGCCGAGACCGAGCAGGACCGCGCTCTCCCACAGGAGAGCGCGCCAGAGCACCAGGCGGCTGAAGCCATCGACCTTCATGTCGGCAAGTCGGACACGACGCTGCCAAATCATCGCGCCCATCGCGGCGGCCATTGCGAGCACGGCGGCGATCAACACGAGGCTGCGGATCTGCGTCAACCGCGAGAGGCCCTGAGATGCGGTGCCGTAGTGCAGCTTCTGGCGTTCGGCGCGTGTTTCGACCCGCAGCCCTGAGCCGGCGATCGATTTCCTGATCTCGGCGCTGACAGCGTCCGCCGAAGCGCCTGCGCCGAGCTGGACCTGATACGCGCTGGGTTCGAGACTGCCCCACGCGCGCGCGTAATCCTGGGCGTTGAGCACGAGCGCCCCGGGCGGCCAGCCGAGGTTGGTGCTGAGCGCGGCGACACGAAGCCAGATCGGATTCGGCGTCGGCGCGAGGAACGCCTCGCCGATCCGCAGATCTCGTTCCTCGGCGATCGCGCGCGAGACGACGACCCACCCTTCTGCGCGTAGGCGCCTGGTCGCGATCGCCGGGTCGCCGCTGACGATCTGGCTCCAGGCGACGGGCTCGGCGTCTTCACGGGGCTGTGCGATGACCCACGTGCGACGGTCGCCCCAATCGAGGAAGCTGCTGCGGTAGAGCGCCACGTGCGCGACACCCGGCAGCCGCGCGATCGCGACGCTGAAGCGATCCGGGAACGGTGTGGTCGCAAGCGAGTTGGAGTTTCCGTCGAGGCTGACCCAGATGTCCGCGCGCGAGTCGATTCCTCGAGCCGAAGCGTCGAGGCCGCGCTGCAGGTTGTCGCGCGCAGCCTGGATCGAGACGCTGCCGAAGACCGCGATCGCACCGGTCGCGGCGATCGCGAGCGAACGAGGGCGGTTGGCGTGCGAGCGCAGCTCGACGAGCGCGAGGAACGAGGCCGCACCGCTCAGCAGGCGCTGCGCGTGATCGCTCGCGCGAAGCGTCAGGTCGAGCAGCGCCGGCAAGCACAGCAGCAGCGCCAATGCGAGGCTGACAACGCCGACGATCGCGGACTGCGGAGCAGCCAGCAGGATCGCGGTCGTCGCCGCCAGGCACGCGAGCGCGGCGACGAGCAGCCAGCTCGTGCGCTCGCGCCGCGCCGAGGTCTGCGCGATCCCGGGCGGCCGCCGGAGGATCTCAGCGCGCAGCGGCGCGAGCACACCGACGACTGCTGCGGCCATCCCCCCGGCGACCGCGAGCGCTACGGCGGTCGCGGTGACGATCCGCTCGGTGCCGATCGGGAAAGCGAACGAGAGGTAGCCGGGGCTGGAGCTGAACAGCGCGACCGACAACTCCTCGCCGAGGAGGAGGCCGAGCGCCGAGGCGACGGCGCCGAGCACGAGCGCGTCGAGCAGCAGAACCTCGACGATCATCCGCCGCGTGTAACCGTCGAGGCGGAGATCCTCGATCAGGCTCCGCCGCTGCGGGACGGTGAGCAACAGCGCGTTGAATGCAAAGAGGAAGCCGACAAGAGCGCTGAGCGCGGCGAATAGTCCGGTCGACTGGTCGACCGGACCGGCGGCGCCGCGGAAGAGGAGCGTGTTGATGTCGGCCGGACGTACGTTGAGACGACCGCCGGCGAGCCGCTCGAGCTCCTTGCGTACGGCCGAGTCGAGACGCGCCGGCGAGCGTACGTAGATGCTCGTGAAGCGGCCGGCCAGCCCTGCCAGACGTTGGACGGTCGGCAGTGGCGCGAGCGCGATCGGACTGGCATCGAGCGCGCCGCTGCCCGGGCCGAGCAGGTCTGGCACGAGCAACACGCGCGTCGGCCCCGCGCCGAGCTGCAGCGTGACCGGTCTCAGCGATACGGCTCCGATCTTTTCGGCGACCGTGTTCGACGCGGTCACGACATTGGCGCGTGCGATCCTGATCAGGTTGACGCGCTGGGCGATCGGGCCGGCGAAGTGCTCGAGCCGCGGATCGACGCCGACCAGATCGACCGACTGCTGCCCGTCCGGGCCGACGAGATTCGCGTTCTGCTCGATCACCGGCGCGGCTGCCTGGACGCCGGGCAGCGCTTCAACCTGACGCAGCAGCCGTTCGTCGAAGCCGCGGCTGTCGCGCGCGGCGAGCTGGAATCGCATCTGCCCGACGATTCCGTTCGTCAGGCGTTCAACCGATCCGTTGAGGCTCGTGTTGACGACCTGCGAGGCGAACAGCAGCGAGACGCCGATCGCGATGCCGAGTACCGCGAACAGTTCCTGGGTGAACCGCGCACGGATGCGAACGCGATATAGGCGCAGGATGCTGGAGAGCCTCACGCCGGGTCTCCAGCGCGCGCTTCAGTCGACATCGACGGCGGCGTGCCCCTGGCGCATTCTCGAGTCGGCCAGTCGTCCGTCGCGCAGCGTCAGCACCCGATCGGCAAATGCGGCAGCCTGCGGGTCGTGCGTCACCAGCACGACGGCGATCTCGCGCTCGCGACAGAGCTCGACGAGGAGACCGAGCACATGCGAGCCGCGTTCGGTGTCGAGGCTTCCGGTGGGCTCATCGGCCAGCAGCAGTTGCGGCTCCATCGACAGCGCTCGCGCGATCATCACCCGCTGGCGCTCGCCCATCGAAAGCTGCTCGGCACGATGGCCCATGCGCTCGGACAACCCGAGACGCTCGAGCAGCGGCTTGATCCGCCGACGCGCCTCACGCGACCCGACGTCGGCGCCCATCAGCTTGAGCGCCGCGTTATCGAGGGCGCTCGCGCCCGGGATCAGGTTGAGCGATTGACGCACGAAGCCGAGTTCGTGCAGCCGGTAGTGCGCCGCTTCGCGATCGCTGAGTCGCGAGATGTCGCGACCGTCGACGCTGACCAAGCCGGAGTCGGGCCGTAGGAGCGCCGCGATCAGCATCAGCAGCGTGCTCTTCCCCGACCCGCTCGGACCGTACAGCGCGACGAACTCGCCCCTGGCGACGGACAGCGAGACGCCATCGACGGCGCGCACCGGCGCGGCCGACGCGACCGGGAAGTGCTTGACGAGCTCGCTCAGCTCGAGCACTGAAACGCCGCCGCGGGCATCTAGGCAGAGCGCTTGTAACCGGGGAACTCGATCACGTTGTCTTCGTCGCCGTCGGCCGGCGGCGCCTCGGCGGTCCCGTCGTCGTCGGAGCCGGCCGGCGGCGTGATCAGCCGCCCGCCGCTCAACGCCCGGAGCTGGTGCGAGCCCATCGCCGCGGGCATGTCGGGCACGGTCATCAGGACGGCGACGTCGGTCTCCTCGACGAGCGAGCGCAGCAGAAGGAGGATCTCCTCGCGCTCGCGAACGCCGAGGTTGGCGGTCGGGTCGTCGATCAGCAGCAGTCGCGGCGAGCGTGCGATGCCGTGCGCGATCGCGACGAGCGCGCGCTCGCCGTCGGACAGGCTCTCCCAGCGCTGACCAGAGCACTGGCCCATGCCGACGCGCTGCAGCGCGCCGTCGGCGCGCCGGTTCGCCTGCCGCCGGCCGTGCTCGATCAGCAGCGGCAGCGCGACGTAGTCGAGCATCGTCAGGTCGCTGCGCGGCCCCGAGCGCCGCACCCAGCCGATCTCCCCGCGACGCAGGCGCGCGTGGCCGCGCTCGGAGAGCGTCGCAAGATCCTCGCCGGCGAAGCGCACGGTGCCGCGGTCTGGCGTCTCGAGCCCGGCGGCGATACGCAGCAGCGTCGTCTTGCCGGCGCCGCGTCGTCCCCACACGCCGATGAACTCGCCCGGGAAGACGTCGAGACACGCGTCGATGAGGACGCGCACCTCCGACGGTCCGCGCCAGTAGCTCTTGCTGACCTGCTCCAGCGAGAGCAGCGTTTCGGCCATCAGGCCTCTCGAAGACCGCTCTGGCCGCCGCCCGCGGCAAGCGACGCTTCGTGCTCCTCACGGAGCTGTTCGAGCAGTTCGCGCGCGTTCTGCAGCCATTCGATACGCGCATTCCAGAACGCCACCTCGGCTTCGGTCGCGAGCGTTCCCATCAAGCTCGACCAGTTGCGCGAGGAGACCGTCTCGGCGTCGCGCTGCTTGAGGTCCTGCAATCGTCCGAGGCAGACGACTTCCTGACCGGTCACGACCTCGATCAGCCGCGGCACGTTGCGCGGGCGGCACAGCGCGATCTTCATGTGCAGCTCGTCGCGCAGCGGCGGCGCCGGCGATGGGTCGAGCATCCACGTCTCGAAGTGCTCGACGCCCCCCTCGGTCGCCTCGTAGATGGTCCGCGGCGCGGCGCGGCGCGCCGGGCCGGCGCCGAACTCGCCGGCGCTGCGCACGAGGTCGTCGCGGCTCAGCTGATCGAGCGCCGAGTAGACGCCCGACGGCGCGAAGCCGGAGGAGCCGAAGCGCTCGTCGAGGCGCTGCGCGAGCTGATACCCATACCCGGGTCGCTCGATCACGAGCCCCAACACCGCATGCTTGGCCGACATCTACGCCCTTCCTCGTCAACGGTCCGCTGCGCAGAACTTACTCGAATCGAGCACTATCTGCATTCCAATCATGCCATGAATCAGACCGAGTGGAATTTTTGGGCCAGTCGAGATCGTATGTATATGGCGACCGCCTATTGACGGGCTCCGCGGGGCACCGAGCCATCGGGCCGAATCGCCAGCGAGCACCGCGTCCACGGATCTCGCAGCGCCTGACGCGCGTCAATGGAGGGCGTGCCGACCCGCGCCAGGCACGCCGCCGTCGAGAGGCGCCTGCGGCTAGGCGTATAGGCCGGCCGTGCCACGCCGACGTCTCTCACGTGATCCCCAGACGGTCGAGCAGACCCTCGTCGCCGCGCCAGTCGCGGCGCACGCGCACGGACAGGTCGAGATGCACGCGACAGCCGAGCTCGCGCTCGATCTCGCGTCGCGCCGCCGTGCCGATCGCCTTGATCATCCGCCCGCCGGCGCCGATCAGGATTCCCTTCTGCGAGGGGGTCTCCACCCACAGCAGCGCTCGCACACGCGCGAGGTCCGCGCGCGGGCGTTCGATCTCCTCGACGACCGCCTCGACCGCGTGCGGCACCTCCTGGAAGGTCCGCTTGATCGCGGCCTCGCGGATCAGCTCGGCGAGCAGCACGGAGAGCGGCTGATCGGACGTTTCGCGCGCGGCGAACATGAACGGCCCCTCCGGCATCAGCGCGCCGAGGTGCTCGACGAGCGCCGCGACGCCTGTGCCGGTGCGAGCCGAGATCGGAAACAGGTCCTCGCCGACGCCGAGCTCGGCGGCCTGCGCGAGCGCGGCGGCCGTCGCGCCGCGCGAGAGCCGGTCGACCTTGTTGACGGCGATCGTCACCGACGCCGCGGCGTCGGCAAGCGTCGCGGCGATGAAGCGATCGCCCGGCCCGACGCCCTGCTCGCCGTTGATCAAGAGCAGCGCGACGTCGGTCTCGTCGAGCTCCTGCGTCACGCGGCTCGCCATCCGCGCCGTCAGCGCATCGCGCGGGCGCTGCACGCCGGGCAGGTCGACGAGCACGATCTGGCAGTCGCCGCGCGAGCGGATGCCGCGGATCGCCCGTCGCGTCGTCTGCGGCCGGTCGCTGACGATCGCCACCTTCTGCTCGACGATCGCGTTGACGAGCGTCGACTTGCCGACGTTCGGACGGCCCGCGAGCGCGACGAAGCCGCTGCGCGTCACCTCGTCGCCGCCGCGAGCAGCTCGCGTTGCAGCGCAAGCATCTCGCCGTCGTCGGTCTCGTGATCCATGCCGAGGAGGTGCAGCATCCCGTGGACGACGGCCTCGCGCACGTCGTCGGTGTGCTCGAGGCAGATCACGACGTCGCCGAGCTCGCGTCCCGCGCCGACGGGCGCGACGCCGTCGATCGGGAACGAGAGCACGTCGGTCGGGCGCGCGCGCCCGCGGTAGCGCGCGTTCAGCTCGCCGATGCGTCGCGCGTCGACGAACTCGATCGCGACGTGCCCGTCCTCGACGCCGGCCGACGCGGCGGCGAGCGCGCACAGATCCCGCAGCTCGCGTTCCTGAAGCGGCGCGTCGCCGAGGATCTCGAGCTCGATCACTGCGCTCAGGCGCGACGATCGGCCGAGCGCAGCTCAGGCGCTTCGCGCTGGGCGTGAACGTCGTATGCCTCGACGATCCGCTGCACGAGCTTGTGGCGCACGACGTCCTCGCCGCCGAAGCGGACGAACTCGATCCCCTCGATCGCGTCGAGCACGTCGCCGACGACGACGAGGCCGGAGCGCTGGTCGCGCGGCAGGTCGACCTGCGTGACGTCGCCGGTCACGACCATGCGCGACCCGAAGCCCAGCCGCGTCAGGAACATCTTCATCTGCTCGGGCGTCGTGTTCTGCGCCTCGTCGAGGATCACGAACGAGTCGTTCAGCGTGCGCCCGCGCATGAACGCGAGCGGCGCGATCTCGATCACGCCGCGCTCGATGTGCTGTGAGACCTTCTCCGGGTCGAGCATGTCGTGCAGCGCGTCGAACAGCGGGCGCAGATACGGGTCGACCTTCGCCATCAGGTCGCCCGGGAGGAAGCCGAGGCGCTCGCCGGCCTCGACGGCCGGGCGCGTGAGGATGATCCGGTTGACCTCGTGGCGCGTCAGCGCCGCGGCGGCCATCGCGACGGCTAGGAACGTCTTGCCCGTGCCGGCCGGCCCGACGCCGAACGTGACCGTGTTGTCGCGCACCGAGTCGACGTAGCGCTTCTGGTTGACGGTCTTCGGCGCGACGCGTAGACCGCGATGGCGCCAGACGACGTCCTCGAGAACGCGCGCGGGCGACTCGTGTGCGTCGAGCGCGCCGGTGACCGCCGAGATCGTGCCCGGGCCGATCTGATGGCCGCGCGCGATCAGCTCCGAGAGCTCGCGCACGACGCGCTCGGCGGCGTTCGTCTCGCTCTCCTCGCCGTCGAACGTCAACACGTTGCCGCGCAGGAAGACCTTGCAGTCGAGGTGCGCTTGGAGCGCGCGCAGCACGGCGTCCTGGCTGCCGGCGAGCTCGACGGCGACATCGTTGGGGAGCTCGATCTGCGTCCTCATCCCTGCAGCGACGCTCGCACCAGCCCGGAGACACGCTTGCCGTCGGCGCGACCGGCGACGGCCGCGATCGCCTGCTTCATCGCCTGTCCCATGTCCTTGACCGACTGCGCGCCGCTCTCGCGCACGGCCTGCTCGACGATCGTCCGCAGCTCGGCGTCGGACAGCTCGGCCGGCAGGTAGCCGCCGATCAGCTCGCTCTCGGCCTCCTCGCCGCTGGCGAGATCGTCGCGTCCGGCCTCGCGATAGGCGCGGGCGGCCTCCAACCGTCGCTTGCGCTCGCGGCGCAGCACGGCCAGCTCGTCCTCGGAGCCTTCCTTCAGCGACTTCTGCAGCTCGGAGAGCACGAGCCGCAGCGCGCCGACTCGCTGCTTCTCGCCCGCGCGCATCGCCCCCTGCAGATCGAGCTTGACCTGGTCGAGTATCGCCATCTGCAACTGAGGATACGCCGCCGCAGCGCCGTTCGGCGACGCTGCGGGCGAGCGGCGCGATCGCTCGACGCACGGCAAGGGACGCGCACGCGGGCGGGCGCGGTCGAGGCGTCGAGTCCGAGACGATCGGGCCGAGCGATTATCGTGCCGCGCGTGAACGACTCGCTCTACGCAGAAGCGCTCGCGCCGTTCCTCGCCGAGACCGAGCGCCTGCGCCCGGCCGGCGCCGAAGTCATCGACGCGCATACGCACCTCGGACTCGACGAGGATGGGCGCTCGCTGACGCTCGAGCAGCTGCTCGAGCAGCTCGACGCCGCCGACGCGCGGCGTGCGTGCGTGTTCCCGCTGCACGACCCCGAGCGGCGGCCCTCCTACAGCGTGCCCAACGACCGCGTGCTCGGCTGGGCCGGCGAAAGCGCCGGCCGGCTCGTCCCGTTCTGCCGACTCGATCCAGCCGAAGACCCGTTCGCCGAGGCCGAGCGCTCCCTCGCGGCGGGCGCGCGCGGGATCAAGCTGCACCCACGCGCGCAGGAGTTCGACTTCGACGGCGGCGAGATGGCCGACGTGTTCGCGCTCGCCGAGGAGGCGCGCGCGCCGATCCTGATCCACGCCGGGCGCGGCCTGCCGCCGCTCGCCGACGGGCTCGCCGATCTCGCGCTCGATCACCCGGGAGCGGCGCTGATCCTCGCGCACGGCGCGATCTGCGACCAGGGCATCCTGACGACACGCCTCGCCGAGCACCCGCGCGTGCTCTATGACATCTCGTGCTTCTTCCCGCTCGACGTGATCGAGCTGTTCGCGCGCGTCCCGGCCGAGCGCATCGTGTTCGCCTCGGACCCGCCGTACGGGATGCCCGCCACGACGTTGTATCTCGCGCTGCGCGTCGCACGGCAGGCGGGCCTCGACGAGCAGACGACGAGGATGGTGCTCGGCGAGACGATGGCCGCGCTGATCGACGGGCGCGAGCTCCCGCCGGTCACCGCGCCGCGCCGCGGCGCCTCGATCAGGCTGTCGGGCAGGCTCGCGCGCGCGTACGGCTACGCGAGCCTCGTCGGACCGGCGCTGTTCACGGGCGCCGGCGAGCAGGCGCACGCGATGCTCGACATGGCGCGCGCGGCGTGCCGCGACCCCGAGCCGGGGGACGACGGCGAGGCGCTCGAGACGATCGGCGCGGCGCTCGCCGCGGCCGACGCGTTGATGCGCGAAGAGGGCGGCGTGCGCGCGGCGATCGACCTCGTCTACCGCGCGATCGTGCGCGCGGCGACCGAGCTTCCCGACTAGCGCTCGGGCGCGAGGAGCCAGAGCGCCGCCCACTCGCCGCTGTGCACGCGGCGCTTCTCGCGCATGCCGAGATGCTCGGCGAAGGCGTCGGCGACCTCGTCGGCCTGCTCGGCGAGCAGCCCGCTCGCGAGCAGCTGCGCCGGCGGCCGGGAGATCGTGCGCGCAAGGTCGAACAGCAGCGGGCGCAGCAGGTTCGCGAGGACGACGAGCGATCCCGCGCGCTGATCGTCGCGATCGAGCCATGGCAGCGACTCGCTGCGCAGGTCGAACCGGCGAGCGTCGAGCACGACGCCGTTGACGGCCGCGTTCGCGCGCGCGGCCTCGACGCTCTCGCGCTCGTTGTCGAGCGCGAGCACCGGAGCGAAGCCGAGCAGCGCAGCCGCGATCGCGAGCACGCCCGAGCCGGTGCCGACGTCGAGCAGCGCACCCGGCGTGCGCTGCTCGCCGGCGAGCTCGAGCAACAGCTCCAGGCACATCCGCGTCGTCGCGTGCGCGCCCGTCCCGAACGCGCGGCCCGGGTCGATCACGATCTCGTGCACCGCCTCCTCGCGCGAGCCGCGCGGCGCCTCCCAGGGCGGTCGCACGCGCAGTCCGGCGACATTCCTCTCCCCTCCGTGCGCCGCGGCCGGCGCGTCGATCAGGATCGGCCTGTGAAAGCGCTTCCAGCGCTCGTGCCAGTCGTCGTCGGTCTCGCTCGTCGAGATCTCGACGAGCGCCTCGCCGGCGGCCGCGCGCAGGTCGGGAAGCTCGGGAAGCTCGCCGGGAGCGCCATACACCGCGTACTCGACGACGTCGACGGCAGGCGCCGACTCCTCGACGCCGCTCGGCGCGAGCTCGAGCAGCTCGGCGAGCACGAGCTCGGCCTGCTCGCGCCGCACGCGGACGGCGAGCCGGATCACGCAGCCTGGCTGCCGAGCGCGCGACGGAGCTTCGCGAAGATCGACTCGTCCGAGCGAAGGTTCTCGTCGGTCAGCGTCGCTTTGAGCTGCTCGAGCAGCTCGCGCTGCTCGTCGCTGAGGCGCCGCGGGATCACGACGTTGACGACGACGCGCAGGTTGCCGCGCCGCCCGCGGCCGAGCGACGGCATGCCCTCGCCGCGCAGCGTCACGATCTCCCCCGGCTGCGTCCCCGGCGCCAGCTCGACCTCGGCGCCGCCTTCGAGCGTAGGCACGGCGAGCGCTCCGCCGAGCGCGGCGAGCGGAGCGGGCACGTCGAGCGCCGTGATCAGATCGTCGCCTTCGCGCACGAAGCGCTCGTCGTCGGCCACGCGAACGAGCACGTAGAGGTCGCCCGACGGTGCGCCCGACTCGCCCGCGTGGCCGCGCCCGGAGAGCCTGATGCGCTGGCCGCTCGCGATCCCCGCCGGGATCTCGACGTCGAGCTCGTGTCTTGCGGCGCGGCGACCGCGACCACGACACTCGCGACAGGGCTGCTCGGGGATTCGCCCGTCGCCCTGGCAGACGTCGCAGACGACGGTGCGCACCATCTGCCCGAATGGCGTGCGCGTCGCCGCCTGCAGCTGACCGGCGCCGCCACAGCGCTCGCAGGTCCGAATCGCGGTTCCCGGCTCCGCGCCGTTGCCGTGACAGTGCTCGCAGCGCTCGATCGCCTCGTAGGCGACCTCGACGGCCGCGCCGTTTGCCGCCTGCAGCAGGTCGATCTCGACGGCGACCGCCACGTCGCCGCCGGCCATCGGGCCGGAGCGTCCGCCGAAGCCGCCGCCGCCTCCGAAGAACGCGTCGAACAGGTCGCCGATCGAGCCGAACGACTCGAAGTTCGGCGCGTAGCCGCCCGAGCGCAGCCCTTCGTGCCCGTAGCGGTCGTACGTCGCGCGACGCTCGGCGTCGGAGAGGATCTCGTACGCCTCGGCCGCCTCCTTGAACTTCTCCTCGGCCTGCGGGTCGTGCGCGTTGACGTCCGGGTGCAGCTCGCGCGCGAGCATGCGAAAGGCTTTCTTGATCTGCTGCTCGGATGCGTCGCGCTCGACGCCAAGCACCTCGTAGGGGTCGCGCGGCATCGCCCTCGCGTCAGCTCTCGGCATACGCGTCTTCGACGAAGCGCGACAGCTCGTGCGCGGCCTCGCGCACGGTGACGATCGCACCGGCGTAGTCCATCCGCACCGGGCCGATCACCGAGACCGCGCCGAGCTTGCGCGAGGCGACGCCGTAGCCGGTCGCGACGAGCGCGAGCGAGCGCATCGCCGGGATCTCGTTCTCATGCCCGATACGCACGTAGACGTCCGGCTGACCGAGCGCCGTGCGCAGCACGCGCAGCAGCGACACACGTCGCTCGAGCAGGCCGACGAGCCCCTCGAGCTGCGTCGCGTCGTCGATCCGCCCGGTCGAGAACAGCCGTGCCGTCCCGTCGACGTACAGCTCGTCCTCCGTCTCGGAGGCGAGATCGCCGAACGCCGGCGCGAGGCGCTGCAGGAACGCGAGCTCGACCGCCGGCAGGCTCGGGTCCAGCAGTCGCTGTTGCAGCATCCGCGCGCCGAGGCCGAGGCCGACGAGCCGCTCGCGCAGGTACTCGCCGGCCCACGCCAGCAGCCCCTGATCGACCGGCCCGTCGAACGTCGCGAACAGCTTCGAGATCCCGCCCGTCGAGGTGATCACGACGACCATCGCGACCTCCGGCTGCAGCGAAAGCACCTCGACGTGACGAATCGTCGCCGTCGTCAGCGACGGCGCCGAGACGACCGCGAGCAGGTTCGTCATCTGCGACAGCGTCTCCGAGGTCGTGCGCATCGCCTCCTCGACCTCGCGGCGGATCAGCGAGAGCTCCATGCGGCGCTGCACCGCGAGACCCTCGCCCGAGTCGAGCATCATGTCGACGACGTAGCGGTGCCCCGCGTCGGTCGGCACGCGCCCGGCCGAAACGTGCGGGTGCGCCAGCAGCCCCTGCTCCTCGAGCAGCGCGAGTTCGTTTCGGATCGTCGACGGACCGCAATCGAACTCGGCGTCGGCGGCGATCGACTTCGACGCGACCGGCTGGCCGGTTCGCAGGTAGTCATCCACCACCTTGCACAGAATCCGCTCCTGGCGGGAGGTGAGCATGGGCTGATTGTAGGCCGCGCGCTGGCGCGCAAGGACGCGCGCGGCGCTCAGATCTCGAGCTCCGCTTCGGCGTTGCGAATGATCTGCTTGTCCGATTGCTCGGCGACCGTGTCGACGAGCGCACGACCGTCTTCGACCTCGCGCACAGTGCCCGTCACGACGATCTCCTGCTCGGGCATGCCCATGCCGCGGAACTGGACCGAAAGCCGCTTGAGGTGCTGCGGACCGCCGGCCGCGTCGGTCTGCGCGCGCGCAACCTGCGCCATCGTCCACAGGCCGTGGAGGATTCGCCCCGGCAGCCCGACAGCACGGGCGAACTCCTCGTCGATGTGAATCGGGTTGAAGTCACCCGACGCGCCCGCGTAGCGTGCCGTGAGGTACTTATCCGGCGTGACGCTCAACCGCGGGATCTGCTCGCCGGCGCTCAGCTCGGGCATCTCACACTCCTCTGACGATGTTCGTCCACGTGCCGCGGCAGACCCGCTCGCCGCGCTGGTTGACCGATACCGACTCGAACACGTAGTAGCCGCGCCCGTCGGCTTCGGAGATGTCCTTGACGCTTGCCGTCGTCGAGATCTCGTCGCCCGCGACGACGAGCGGACCCCACTCGAACTCCTGCCCGCCGTGGACCATCATCGCGAAGTTGAGCTCGATCTCGGGATCGAAGATCGGCGGCCCCACGGCCGGCGCGCTGTAGACGACGGCGAACATCGGCGGTGCGACGACGTCTGCGTAGCCGGCCGCGCGTGCGGCCTCGACGTTCAGATGCAGCGGGTTGGTCTCGCCGACCGCGCGCGCGTACTCCCTGATCTTCTCGCGCCCGACGGCGTAGAGAACGGGCTCGTAGGTCTTTCCGATTGCCTGCTTGTTGACGGGCATGATCCTCGCTGGGTCGTGACCGACCGGACGGCCGGCGCGGCGCGCCAGTTTACGCACTGGCACGCCAGCTCGACCGGCCGGTCGCGGTGCGGCCCCTAGAAGGTCACCTCGAGCTCGTCGGCGCCGACGCCGACGAGCTCGCCCTCGCCGCCGTCTGCGCCCTCGTCGCCCTCCCCGGCAGGGTCTTCGAGCCCCTCGTGACTCCGGCTCGCCGCCGGCGCATCGAGGAACTGAACGACGTCGGCGACGACGCTCACCGCCTGGCGCCGCTCGTGCTCGGCGGTCTCCCACTCGCGCCACTCGAGCCTGCCGTCGACGCCTACGCGACTGCCGCGACGCAGGAAGCGCGCGACCGACTCGGCCGTCGCCCCGTATGTCGCCACGTCGAAGTAGTTGGGGCGGTCGCGCCGCTCGCCGTCGGCGTCCAGACGACTTCCGTTGCAGGCGACACGCAGCGTGCAGGCGCTGCGTCCGGATGGCAGTGCGCGCAGCTCGGGGTCGCGGGTCAGGCGGCCGACGAGGACGACTCGGTTGATCGCGAAGCTGGACATGTGGACTCCGTTTGCTCGATGGTTTGACCCCCGTCGAGCAACGTACGTCGCGCTTGAGACGAGACGCTCGATCCGCGCTCCGGCGCCACCGAGCAGGACAGCGCCTCGAGCGCCAGCACGACGATCCGCTCGCCGTCGCCGCGTGCGATCGCCCGCTCGAGCGCCCGGCGCACTCTAGGCGGAGCCAGGTAGACCACCCCGGCGACCTCCTGCGAGCGAGCCCAGGCGCGGCAGATCTCGGCGAGCCGTTCCGGCGCCTTCACGGTCAGCTCGACCTCGACCGCGACCGGAAGGCGATCGCGTGCGCTCGGCCACAGCACGAGATCCGGGCGATGCAGCCCGCGCGGCGCCGCGCCGGCGCTCGCGAGCCTCACGCTCGCCAGCGGCCTGCCCGCCGCGCGCTCGCGAGCACGCAGGTCGCGCTCGCCGGCGAGCAGATGATCGGGGTAGAGGCGCTGGAGCACCGCCGCGGCGCGCGCGCAGGCGATCGTGTGCGGCGCGTTCGCGACGCTCACGCGGCAGGGCTCCAGCGAGGTCCCGTCGAGCTGCCGAAGCCCGGCGCGCGTGATCGTGTACAGCGAGGCCTCGTCGACGAGCAGGCGTCGGCGCGAGAGCAGTCGCGCGCGCGTCAGCCAGCCGAGCCGTGCGCGTGCGCCGGCGAGCGACAGGTCCTCGAGGTGCGCGAGCGCGTCTGGCGTGACCGCGCCGACGCGCGCTGTCCACTCCAGGAGCGCGATGCGCTCGGGAGCGAGCGTGAGGTTCGCTTGCGAGATCATCGCTGCTCCTTCGAGTCGAGTGAGAAGACATGTGCGATCCGCGCGTCGCCGCCCTGCCCGAGCACGATCGCCGCGGCGACTCCGGTGCCGAGGCGCATCACCTCCTCGGCGGCCAGCGCGCTCTCGCGGATCCGCGTGCGCGTGAGGCTTCCGTCGCCGTGGCGCGAGGTGCGCCAGGCGCCTACCGTGCCGGTCAGGCCGGAGATCAGCTCGGCCGACGCCGGGACGACCTGGCGGTGGGCGACGAGCACCGTGAGGTTGCCGAGCACCTGCTCGAGCAGCGACTCGCGACCCGGCAGGCGCAGATCGGCGAGCTCCTGCGTGCCGAGCACGAGGCTGATGCCCGCCGAGCGCGCACGACCGAACAGGCGCACGATCTGCTCGGCGGCGATCGACGCGAACTCGTCGATCACGACGACGGTCGGCACTGGGTCGCCTTGCAGCGCCGCGACGATCGTCGCGAGATCTTGGACGATCGCCGCGCCGAGCATCTGCGTCAGCAGCGGCCGGCTGTCGGCGGCGAGGTCGAAGTAGACCACCGCGCGCGCGCGGATCGCCTCGCGCAGGTCGAACCTGCGCGTGCCGGGCGTGCTGGGATCCAGCCACCGCCCGACGTCGGACTCGGCGATCACCGCGAGCCTGTCGCGGATCCCGCCGAGCTCGGTGACCTGGCGCGGCGAGAGCCCGTCCAGGTAGCGCCGCGTCGTCTCCGCGTCCGCGCCCGGCTGCTCGCGCACGAGCAGCTCCAGACGCTGCGGCTCGAGGTGGTGGACGACGGCCTGCAGGCTGACCTCGAAGCCCGCGGCGCGCAGCGCGCGCACGACATGCCCGAGGTAGCGCTGCGCCTGGCGCAGGTAGTGCGGCTCGCTGAACCGCTCGCCGGCGAGCAGCTTGTCGGCGATCTCGGTCTCGCCGCCGCTCGCGTAGGGGTTGTAGACGCTCGGTCCGGCCGGCGTCCACTCGACCAGCGTCCTGCCGCGGTCCGCGGCCGCCCGCGTCAGCTCGCTGCGCAGGTCGCGGTCCCCCTTGGGGTCGATCACGACCGCGCCCATGTCGCGCTCGATCGCGCGAACCGCCGTCCACGTCTGCGTCACCGTCTTGCCCGATCCGGTCGCGCCGACGACGAGCATGTGCGAGCCGCCGTGCGAGCCGCCGAACGGAACCGAGACGAGCGCACCACGCTCCTCGCGCCCGAGGATCAGCTCGCCGGCGCGAAACCACTCCTCGTGCGTCCGCCGGCGGCGGACCGCGATCGCACCGGCGAGCCGGCGGATCGCGTCGGCGGGAGCGAGACGACGGGCGGCGTTCGCCGCCAGATCGACACCGGCGTCGAGATCGGCGAGGTGCCGGCGGCGACCGCTGAGCGTCGCCGAGAGGGTCGTCACGACCACGGCCGGCGCGAGCGGGCCGAGCGCCGAGCGAGTCAGCAGGCTCGCCGCGAGCGCGAGCGCGCTCCAGCTCCAATGCAGGCCGCGCGAGCGCAGGAGACGCGCTGCGAGCGTCCCCGTGATCGCGCCACCGGCGAGCGTCGTGGCGGCGCCTGAAAGCCAATGCACGACCGGTCCAGGCGAGATCGGCGGTGCGAGTAGAGCGGCCGTGAGCTGCGAGTACAGGTGCGAGTACGGAAGAGACATCTTCG
Source organism: uncultured Solirubrobacteraceae bacterium (assembly GCA_963802105.1). GTDB lineage: Bacteria > Actinomycetota > Thermoleophilia > Solirubrobacterales > Solirubrobacteraceae > Palsa-744. The sequence goes on from CAWDHJ010000002.1 coordinate 246,364, forward strand.
TTCCTTTCTGTTGTTCTCGCGAGCCGCCCGCAGGCGACCCACGCGGGCGTGAACGAGCGACGGCGGACCCGTGGGCCCGCCGTCGTCGGGGGTTGTGCCGAGCGGGCCGAAGGGCCCGTCGGATTTGGACGGCGCGCCACCGGCGCGCCTGAGATCGTCAGTCGGCTTCGACCTCGCGCGGGCTGACGCCGAGACCGTCGCGCGCGATCAGCGCGAGCACGTCGACGTGGATCCAGCGCGTCGGCCTGTCGCGCCCGCCCTCCGGCAGCAGGCCGAGCCGCCGTGCGAGCCAGCTCGTCTCGCCGCTCTCGTTGCCGGAAGCGTCGCGCTTGACGCGCCCACAGCGCATCGCGATCTCGCTCAGGCTGAGCGAGTCGCGCTCGATCGCCGCGAGCACCGCCTCGCGCAGCGCGCGATTGAGCACGATCGGGCTTTCTCGGACGCGCACGAGCTCGGCGCGGAGCATCGCGACGGAGGTCGAGCCGTCGACGCCGCGGCGACGGATTGCGCTCGCCGTCTGCGAGCAGACGGGCTCGTAGCGCTCGAGCGCGGCGATCACCTCACGGACGCTGAGCGCGTTCGACGATTCCTGCCGCGAGGCTCGACCTTCGCGACACCAGCGAAGCTCGGGGATCGACATGCCGGTGTGCAGGGCGACGATGCGATAGCGGTGACCGTCCGCGTCGGCTGGAGCGTCGTAGAGCTCGACGGGATCGCCCGAGACGCTCGCGTCGACGAGCCGCTCGGCTGGGTCGTCGAACGACGGGATCGCCCGCAGGTCGTCCTCCGTCAGCGCCCGGCAGCGACAGCGGCCGCGGCGCGCCTGATCGAGAAAGCAGCGCGCCACGACGTCGGCGTTCGCAGACGGCTCGTCCGGAGCGAGGTGGGCGATCAGGCGGCGGTCCTCTCGCGTCTCGACGTCGCGATCGAGCACGAGCACGCTGCCGCCGACGCCGGGGCTGGCGACGAGCTCGCGCGCGCCGCCGCGCCAGTCGACGTAGCGAGCGAGAGCGCGAGTGCGGCGCGAGCTCGAGTGCTCACTGGCGCGATGGCCGACGGTCCTCCGTCGACGCGAGCGCGAGCTTGGCGCGTCGCGTCGAGCGACACGGGCGCGCGGTGTCCGAGATGTGTGCGGCGTGGTCGATGTCATGGCTGCTCCTCGGCAGTCGAGGTTGGACGCGGAGCGCCGCCGCGAGGGTCACGGCGGAGATGGCGCGCTTGTAGGAGCCGGCGAGACGCGCGTCAAGCGCCGTCGGGCGCCGACGTCTGGCCGAGCGGGAAGCCCGAGACCCCTTAGGGGTCTCGGAGGGTTTCGCCGCGATCTGCAGCGAGGCGCGATCTGGCGCGCGAACGCTGCTCACGCCTCGCGTTCGGCGAGCGCGTGAAGGCGGGCCTTACGCAGTCGAGCAATGCTCGCGACTGGTGAGACGAGGCTGCCGGCGGCGATTCAGATCTAGGGAGAGGAAGGAAAGAGCGTCGAGCGTAGCCGCGCGCGTCGAGATCGACTCCGGCGAGCGCCTCGGAGCCAACGCCGGCCGTGCAGTCGGGTGCATGCGGGCGGGCGCGAGCGGTGCGCCGGCGCGCGCTCGCGCCCGATCGCGCGGTCGATCGCCTGCAGTCGCGCCACGAAGCCGCACGCGGGCGACTGCGCCGTGCACGCGCTCGCCGCGAGGGCGACTGCCTGTTCGCTGCGCGCGACTGCGACCGTGGGCGGGGCGACGCGCGAGCGCTTGCGCGCCAGCGAGCTCAGCTGGGCAGCTCGCGCAGCTCGGCGCGCGCCTCGCCCGCGGTCGGTTCGCCGTGTGCCGCCGCGACGCGCACCGCAGGCGGCAGACGAGGAACACCGTACGCGCCGAGCGTGCGCTCGTGCACGTCGCGCTCGGCGACGAACAGGATTCGCTCCCGGCCGGGGTACTCCCAGTCGAACGGGTACTCGCCGGCGTACGCGCGACACGCTCGCAACTTCCCGTCGGCGGCGCGTGCGCAGTCGCGCGCGCGGTCGCGGCTGCGACAGACGAACACGACCCACGGCGTCGCCGCCTCCTCGCGCTCGCCGTAACGGCGGGTGTGCGCCGACCAGCCGGCGAGGAAATGGTCGTAGCGCACGAGCTTCGCCGCGCCTCCCGCGCTCGGCAGGCGATCGTCGCGCTCGACGAGCAGGTCGATGCCCGGCTCGCGCAGCTCGATCACCGCATCCGGGCGCAGCGTCTCGAAGCGGGCGACCTCGCGCTCGCCGCCGGCTCGATCGAAGCTCAGGAAGTCGTGAGCGACGCGCCCGCCCGGCAAGCGCAGATCGCCTGGGCCGAGCGCGATCCGCTCGCCGCCGCTCGCGCGAGCCGGCGACGCGATGACCGCTTCCTCGGGCCCGCGCAGAACCGGCGTGCGCAGGTCGAGCGCGTCGATCAGCGCGAGCGCCCAGCCGGCGACGTGCACCTCGTGACGGGCCTGTCGCAGACGCGCCTCGGCGCTGCGAGGCGGCGTCGGCGCGCGCTCTGGCGTGCGACGCTCCTCGATACGACCGGCCGCGAGCAGCAGCTGCCGACCGCTCGCGCTCAGCGCGCAGCACATCGGCACGCCGCCGCCGTCTCGACGGTGGAACTGAAACCGCTCGACGAGGCCAGCGTCGGACAGGCGCTTGAGACGACGCTGCATCGTCGTGATCGCGCGTCCGCGGTTGAAGCGCCTGTGCAGCTGGCTGCTGAGCACGTGGTTGAAGCGCGCGATCGACTCGAGCACGAGCAGATCGAGCGCATCCGGCTCGATCGTCGCCGGCGCCGCCGCGCGGCGAGCCCAGCGCACGCTCTGTGCGAGATCGAGCTCCGTCAGCTCGCGGAAGCTCTCGCACGGCACGTCGGGCAGCGGCGTAAGCGCCGCGAGCGGCTTCGCGGCGTGCGCCGCGTCGCTCGACACGTCGGCGCCGAGTCGCCGCTCGTCTCGCGACTCGGCGACGCCGTCCAGCGCCGTTCCCGCCGGCTCGCCCTCGCGCGCCCGCCGCGTCCGCTCGACGCGCTGCCAGTGCGGCTGGCGCAGGTCCGAGCGCCGGCGTGCACCCCGCGCCGCCTGGCGCTCGGCGTGCAGCGCGAGGCGTGCGCGATCGACCTCGAGCGGAATCGTCTCGCCGATGAACGGCGCCTGCCGGCCGGCCGGCGTCGTCCAGCTCGCGATCGCTCGATGCTTCGGCAGGTGCAGCCGCGCGTCGGGCCGTCCCAGCGCGCCGAGGTGCGCGAGGCCGGGGCGAACCGTGTCGGAGAACTCCGCCATCGTCAGCGCGACCGCCGAGCGCGCCTCCTCGGCCGACGCCGTCGCGAACAGGACGCGATGCGCGAACAGCGCGTCGAGCTGGTCGCGCACCTCGCGATCGGTCCACTGCGCGTCCGACTGCCAGCAGGCGACCGTCTCGAGCCCGGCCGAGCGCTTCAGCGCCATCGTCTCGGCGAACCCGCGGTTGAGCACGAGCGGCGCCTCGTCGACCTTCAGCGCGACGGCGACGCGATCGGCCTCGGCGACGAGGTCCTGCTGGCGTGCGAGCGCCGCGTCGAGCATGCCGATCAGCAGTTGCATAAGTACCGACGTGTTTCCCGATCCCATCGCGCCGAGCGCACCCTTCACGACGAGCACCTCGCGCTCGGCGATCACGCGATCGAAGTCGACCGTCAGCGATTCGTTCAGGAGCACGCGCTTGATCGAGGCCGAGTTGAGCAGCCGCGCGAGCTTGTTCACCGGCGCGTCGAGCTTCGCCGTCGTCGTACCGCGCGCGTCGGCGAGCTGCGCCGTCAGCTCGGCCGTGAAGAACTCGCTGATCTCCTTGAACGCCGGCAGCATCCGCACTCGCGAGCCGACGGCGCTCCGATACGCATAGCCGTCCTCGCCGACCGACAGCAGGCGCGCCGCGTCCCACAGCGTCGACGCGCGATCGTAGGCGAGCACGGCGATGATCGCGTTGCGCAGGTAGCGGTCCGACGACGCTCTGATGTCGGCGTCGCTGAAGAGGTTCTTGAGCGCGCCGACGACGTAGTCGGCGATCACGTCGGCCGGCGCGTCGACCGCGAGCGGGTTGAAGCCGCACGTCGGGTTCGCGAAGTCGAGCAGCGTGCACGTCCGCCGCGGTTCGACGAGGCTCACCGCCGCGTCGGCCGCGTCGCCCTTCGGATCGAGGACGATCACCGCGCAGCGCTCGCGGCGCAGGTCCTCGGCGACCGTCGCGATCAGATAGCTCGACTTGCCCTGCTCGACGGCGCCCGGCACGGCCGTGTTCTGACGGCGCAGCTCGGGGTGGATCGAGACCGGCCCGAACGCGTCGCGCAGCGTCCCGCGCCCGTCGCGCGGACGGTAGATCGACGGCGGCGCCGGCGCGCGCGGCAACGCATCGCGCGCGAATGGCACCGCGACGTAGTCGATCGACGGCAGGTGCCACAGCGACGCGAGCTCGCTCGTCGCGTAGACGCCCCTGCGAAACGGCGGCAGCGGATTGCCCTCGCCACGTTCGATCCGTCGCGCGTAGAGCCTGAGCAGGCCGTGGCGAAACGTCGTGCCGCGCTCGACCAGGCGGTTCTCCGCACCGTCGGCGCGAAGCGCCGACGCGACCTGCTCGCACGTTCGCCGCTCCGCCGCGCCGATGCGGATGTCGGCGAAGAACAGCGGGCGGTGCTGCACGTCGAGGCCGCCGCGCAGCTCTGCGTCCTCGACGAGCGAGCGGTCGCGGATCGAGATGTGCTCGCGTCGCTCGCGCGACAGGCGCGCCTCGTGCGCCTTGAACGCGTGACGCGCGAGACGCTCGAACGCCGTCGGCGTCGGCGTCAGCGAGAGCTGCACGAGCACCGCGCGATCGGTCACGCCGATCGCGTTCAGCAGCCGGTCCATCGGCGGCTCGCGCTCGTGCTCGAAGTGGTCGAGCGACTTGACGCGCCTGATGAAGTGCGCGCTCTTCTTCAAGCGCAGCAGCGCGCGCGGGGCCGGCGGCGGCGAGGTCAGCGGCGTCAACGCGCAGTTCGCGTAGGCGACGCGCAGAGCCGCCTCGACCGCCGGCACGAGCTGCGGCGCGCAGCTCAGCGTCATCGACGCGAGCGGCGACTGCTCACCGCCTCGCGAAGCGCGCCCCGAGCCGTCGTGGCGCACCTCCAGCGCGAGCGACGGCTGCCCGGTCAGCAGCCGCCGCCACCAGCGCTGCAGCAGGTGCTTGTGCAGCGCCTCGTACATGCTCACGACCGCCTCGGCGCTCGCGCGGTCGGTGCGGTACGCCGCGATGCCGACGCGCACGTAGCGCCGTCGCGAGCGCGCGATCCAGCGTGCCAGCGCGCTCGACGCGAGCCCGAGCGCGAGCGTGCCCGCGAGCGCGCGCGCCGGCGCCCAGCCCGCGAGCGCGTCGGCGAGCGCAGCCGGCGCTTCGGCGAGCTCCGACGCGGCGTGCGCCGGCGAGGCGAGCCCTGCGCCGCCGCGCAGCGCTCGACCGACGCCGCCATGCAGGAACCACGCGACGAGCGCGAAGCTCGAAAGCAGCGCCAGCACGCCAAGCAATCGCCACAGCAGGAAGCGCAGCACCTCGCCTCCCCCTCCGACCGCGACCGCGCCGCGGGACACCGCGGCGCGGGACACCGCGGCGCGGACGATCTGCGTCCCGCGCGGCCGTCGCGCGACTCAGCGTGGACGCGTCGCGCGCTCGACGCGCGCGCCGCGCGGCGTCAGGCTCCAGGCGTTCGAGCCGCCCTTCTCCTGCCCGTCGCCCGTGTTCTCGACGAGCTCCAGACGCGCCAGGCGTGCGAGCAGCTTCGAGATCTGCCCCTGGTCGGTCACGCCCGAGCGCTCGGCGATCTCGCGATTGCTCGCGCCCGGGTGCTCGGCGATCACGACGAGCACGCGAACCGTCCTGTACGTCAGGCGCATGCTGAGGCCGGCCATCGGGTCGCGGCTGTGCGTGCGCGCGCGCGTCTCGCCGTCACGACGTCGCTCGGGCGCCGGCCGGCTCAGTTCGCGGCTCGCCGCTCGCGAGCCGAGGTATGGCAGGACGACGATGTTCATCAGCGAGCCCAGCAGGCACGTGAACCTGTCGGCGCCGCTTTCTTCGAGCGCGCGCGTGTGCAGCACGGCGAGCACCGCGCCGACGACGCCTTCGGCGACGACCTCGGGCGGTTCGCGGACCGCGCTCGTCGCAAAGCGCCCGCGGTCGACGACCTTCGCGAGCTCCTCGAGCACCTCTCCGCGACGCTCGAGCACGCGCGGCCCGGCGCCGAGCGCCTCGACGAGGCAGAGCCGCGCGAGCGCCGGCTCTTCGTCGAAGAACACGAGCAGTTCAGCGAGACCGGCACGGATGCCGTCGCGCCACGAGCTCTCGGCCTCGTAGGCCTGCTTGACGAGCCGGCCGGCCTGCCCGACGGCCTGCTCGAGCGCCGCGAGGAAGCAGTCTTCGCGATCGGCGAAGACGTCGTAGAACGTCTTGCGTGAGACTTTCGCGCGGCCGATCACCTGCGCGACGGTCATCCGCCCGTAGCCGACCTCCTCGACCGCCGCAAGCGCCGCCGCGAGCATCCGGCTGCGCTGTATCTCGGTGACGCGCCCGCGCGAAAGTCCGCCCGATCCGGGACGCCGCCGAGTCGCGCCGGTGGCGCGTTTCTCGTGGACAAAGGCCATTTTCTTCCTCGCGTTCTTGCTTTCGACAGTAAGAAAAGGGGTTTCTTGCCCACGTATTTCGGTGCCGCGACCGACGCTCCATCCCCAGAAAAGCGTCACGGCACCAGATGTCAACTCATCAAGGTTTGTAGATCACAAGCCTTAAGTCGAGGAGCGTCTCCGACTATTTTTCCGGTCATTGGAATTTTCCCTCGCCTGCTCAGAGGTGCTCGAAGTTCCGCACAATGCGACATTCCTCTAGCCTCAACGTCGTGTCGCCACCGACTCGACCGCGAAGAACGGCGTCGTTCGCCGCCGCAACCGTCGCCATCGCCCTCGCCGCGTCGCCGGCCGCCGTCGGCGCAGCCTCCTACGGTGCACTGATCGTGCGCCATGCCGCCGCTCCGTCGAGCTCGCTGCAGACGCACTTCGCCGGCGTGCCCGCACCCGGCTCGTTCCTGCTCGTCGTCACCGAGCCCTCGAGCGCGCCGCTCGCGTTCCGCTGGTCGCTTCGCTGCGAGAACGCCGGCCGCCGCGAAAGCGGCGGCGCCGGAGGCGAGGCGAGCGTGTCCAGCGGGCACTGGGTCAAGCGCGTGCGCGCCGACTGGATCAAGCACCCGGCGAGCTGCACGGGCAGCGTGTCGGGCACGGCCGGCACGAGCGGCGTGCTCGTGCGCGTGTTCGCCGACTAGCGCCCGTCGTCGGGTGAGCGTCGGCCGGCCCCCATGACCTAGCGTCGGCGAGCCGCCGACGTCGCGTCGAGCGTCAGCTTCGAGTACCGCTACCGGGATTCGAACCCGGGTTTCCGCCATGAGAGGGCGGCGTCCTAGTCCCCTGGACGATAGCGGCGCGTTCTTGCCCGGTCGAGGCTACCAAAGCGCTCGGAGCCCGGCGCGCGAGGAGCGCTCGCGACGACGATCGCGCACGTCGCCTCCCGAGCGTCGATCGACGTCGCCCGACGAGCGCCGGCGCGCCGTCGCGCGTGCGATATCTTCGCCGTTCACCGCACGCGGATGTGGCGGAATTGGTAGACGCGCACGGTTCAGGTCCGTGTCTGGGAAACCAGGTGGAGGTTCGAGTCCTCTCATCCGCATCGAAGCGCGGCGAGCGGAGGTCGCGCCCTCCGCTTAACGAGAACGGCCGCCGGAAGCTCCGGCGGCCGTCGTCGTTCAGCTTCTCTCGAGCGCGTCAGCTCAGCGGCTGTCCTCGCGCCGGCGCGGGCGGCGCTGCGCGAACACGATCGCCGCCCCCATCGCCAGCAGGAGCACGCCCAGACCGACCGTCCAACGAAGGTCGAAACCGGTGAACGGAAGCGACGTGGCTTTCTTCGCCGTCGTCGCGGTCGGTTCGGTCGTCTTCGTCGGTTCTTTGGCGGTCGTTTCAGGCGCCGTCGTTTTTTCCGGCGTGCTGCTTTCTTTCGACGGAGACGTGCCCGTCGTCGGCGTCGGCGTCGGCGTCGCCGTAGTCGTTGGCGGCGGCGTCGTAGTCGTAGCCGGCGGCGTCGTAGTCGTCGTCGTCGTTTTCGTGTAGCCCGACAGTCCTTCTTCCGCCGCGAGCGCCGTCGCCGGCAACACGAGCGCCACCGTCAGAGCGAAAGCGGCCGGCACCATGACGAGCCTGCGAAGCAAGCTGGACGATCCTCTCGTCGTCGGTGCTGAATCTGCTTTCCGCGGCCTGCTCGAGGCCACGACATCGGTCCGAGTCATGCCAACCTCCCGTTGATGAATTGGTGTGTGCTCGAGTCCTGCGAGGGCCTCGTGCCCATATGAGGCATCGATTCTACGCAAGTTGATCCGGTCTAGTTCGTCGTGCACGCGTCCTGCCCTGCCTGCGTTCGTAACGTTTACCAGTAGCTTCGGTCGACCAAGCGCAGATCTCCGCCCTACCTCATCGACCGCAGACGCCTGCGCCTGAAGCCCGGCTACCCGGCGCGGCTCGCGCGAAACGGCGTGCACGCCGCGGGCGAACGAGCGTCAGAGCCCGACGCGCCCCTCCAGCGTACCCTCGCTCAGGCGCCCGCGCAGGACCTTCTTGTCGAACTTGCCGACGCTCGTCTTCGGGATCTCCGCGACGAATGCGAACTCGTCGGGCAGCCACCACTTCGCGACGCGACCGCGCAGGTGCTCGACCAGCTCCGGCGCGCCCGTCTCGGCGCCCTCGCGCAGGACCACGCAGCACAGCGGTCGCTCCTGCCAGCGCTCGTCCGGCTTCGCGATGACCGCCGCCTCGATGACGTCCGCGTGCGCCATCAGCTCGTTCTCGAGCTCGACCGAGCTGATCCACTCGCCGCCCGACTTGATCACGTCCTTCGTGCGATCGGTGATCTGCACGAAGCCGTCCGCATCGACCGACGCGATGTCGCCCGTGCGCAGCCAGCCTCCGTCGAACTTCGCCTTCGCCTCGCTCGACTCGTCGTTGAAGTAGCGCGCCGCGATCCACGGGCCGCGCACCTCGATCTCGCCCGTCGACTCGCCGTCCCAGGCGACCTCCGCCCCGTCGTCGCCGATCAGGCGCAGCTCGACCCACGGCAGCAGCCGGCCCTGCTTGGCGCGCGCGTCCCAGTACGCGTCGTCGTGCTCGCCCTCGAGCGGTCGCGAGAACGTCGCCACCGGGCTCGTCTCGGTCATCCCCCACGCCTGGAAGATCTCGACGCCGTGGCGCTCCTCGAAGTCGCGCATCAGCTGTCGCGGCACCGCCGAGCCGCCCGACGTCGCGTTCGTCAGCGACGACAGATCGACGCCCGGGTTGCTCGTCGGCGTAGCGCAGCAGGTCGGCGAAGATCGTCGGCACGCAGCCCATCAGCGTCGGGCGCTCCGCCGCGATCAGTTGCGCGAGCGGCTCGGCCTGCAGGAAGCGATCGGGCAGCAGCAGGTCGGCGCCCGCGAGCGCCGCGCCGTACGGCAGTCCCCAGGCGTTCGCGTGGAACATCGGCACGACCGCCAGCACGCGGTCGGCGCGGCTCAGGCCGAGCCCGTCGCTTGCACGAGCGTCGCCGTCGAGTGCAGGCTGATCGAGCGGTGCGAGTAGAGCACGCCCTTCGGGTTGCCCGTCGTCCCGCTCGTGTAGCAGAGCGCCGCCGCCTGGCGCTCGTCGAGCTCCGGGATAGTCGAAGTCCCCGTCGCCCGCCTCCTCGAGCAGCTCCTCGTAGCGCAGCGCGTTCGGCAGGCTCCGCGTGTCGCCGTCGCCCATCACGACGTAGTGCTCGACCGTCTCGAAGCTCGGCGCGAGCCGCTCGAGCAGCGGCGACGAGCGAGTCGTCGACGAAGATCACCCGGTCCTCGGCGTGGTTGACGATGTACGTCAGCTGCTCCTCGAACAGGCGCACGTTGAGCGTGTGCAGCACCGCGCCGATGCACGGCACCGCGAAGTACAGCTCGAAGTGGCGCTGGTTGTTCCACGCGAACGTCGCGACGCGATCGCCCTGCTCGATCCCGAGCGCCTTCAGCGCGCGTGCCAGCCGGTCGACGCGCGCCGAGATCGCGCCGAGCTTCGTCGCGCTCGACGACGCCCGGCTCGCGCACCGTCAGCACGCTCGCGTCCGGGCTGCAGCCGTCATCCGCCGGCGGATGTGGTGCAGCGTCAGCGGGAAGTCGTCCTGCATCAGCCCCTCGAGCGGCGCTCATCCTCGCCTGACCTCCTCCTCGCGCGGGCGCAGCTCGCGCAGCTCGCCGTAGATCGCGTGCGTGCGTTCGGCGATGTCGTCCCAGTCGAAGCGCAGCACGTGCTCGGAGGCCTCCGTCACGAGCCGCTCGCGCAGCGCCTCGTCGACCAGCAGACGCTCGATCATCACGCCGAGGTGCTCCGCGTCGCCGCCGTCGAAGCGCAGGCCGACGCGCTCGCCTACCGGCACGACCTCGCGCAGGCCGCCCGTGTCGGCGACGATGCACGGACAGCCCGAGGCCATCGCCTCGAGCGCGACGAGCCCGAACGGCTCGTAGATCGACGGCACCACGCACAGGTCCGCGATGCGGTAGAGCGAGTGCAGCACGTCGTCGCCGATCCAGCCGAGGAAGCCGCCGTGCGCGAGCAGGCCGAGCCGCTCGGCCTGCTGCCTGAGCTCCGACTCGTGCGTGCCGCTGCCGGCGACGAGGAAGCGCACGTCCTCGACCCGCTCGATCACGCCCGGCAGCGCGTCGAGCGCCAGCTGGAAGCCCTTCTCGTAGACCAGGCGCCCGACGAACAGCACGAGCTTCTCCTGCGGCTCCGCGAACTTCGCGCGCAGCGTGCGCAGGTCGGCCGCCGGGCGCAGTTCGCTCGGGTCGATGCCGTTCGGGATCACGACGATGCGCCGCTCGTCGATGTCGAAGATGTCGGCGACGTGCCCGCGCATGTAGTACGAGCAGACGATCACCGCGTCCGCGCGCCGCGCCATCCACCGCTCGACCGAGTGGATGTGCGACTGCGGCGGGTCGTGCACCCAGCCCTGGTGGCGTCCGTGCTCGGTCGCGTGGATCGTCGTCACGTACGGCACGCGCAGCCGCTCGGCGAGCGCCGCCGACGCCTGCGCGACGAGCCAGTCGTGCCCGTGGATCAGCTCGTAGCCGTGCTCTTCGGCGAGCGCCTCGCCGGCCGCCAGCATGTCGCTGTTCATCTGCTCGACCCACGCGACGAAGCGGTCGAGGTCGCGCGGCCAGCTCGGCTCGCGCACGCGATGGACGCGCACGCCGTCGAGCTCGTCGACGCCCGGCTGGCCCGTCTGCGGACCGTCGCTCACCCCGCGCGTCAGCACGTCGACGGCGACGCCCTGGCGGACGAGCGCCTCGGCCAGCTTGCGCACGTGGCGCGCGAGACCGCCCTCGATCACCGGCGGGTACTCCCAGGAGAGGAGCAGCACGCGATTCGCCATGCCCAGACCCTATCTCGCGCGCCGACCGGCGGACCCCCGCCGCGCGACGCCGCGCGGCGAGCGCGCCGCGACGCCGCGGCGTCGCGCTCGCATCAGATGCCGATCAGCGCGAGCTCGTCGAGCCGCCGCGTCGCCGCCGAGGCCCATACGCGGCCCTCCGAGCCGTCGAGCACGCCGACGTCGCTCAGCTCGCGCAGCGCCGTCGCGAGCTCGGCCGCGGCCGCGCCGAGCTCCGCCTCGAGCTCGGCGATCGAGCGACTTCGCTCCCCGTCGTCGCTCAGCAGCTCGAGCACTATCGCCCGTTCGAGTCGCGACGCGCCCCCGTCGCGCGACTCGCTCGATTGTCTGTCCATGGGAGCCATTCCTTCCAGTGCGCCGCGCCGCCTCGCGCCGCGCGCCCGTTTTCCGATCGCAGGGAAGATACACACAGCTTGGAACGCTTCAGCGCGGCGTGTCGGGCGTGCGAGCGGGTCGCTCGCCGGCTGGCGAGCGCCGGCGCGTACCCCTGCGGGGTATATTGCAACGATGTGCGCGCGGCGCGGCCAGCCCACCGCGGACGGTCGGCGATGAGCGTGCTCGAAACGCTCTGGGAAGGCGTCTCGAACGCGCTGCTGATGGCGTGGACGGTCTGGTGGGCGCTCGTCTTCGGCTTCGCGATCTCGGCGATCGTTCAGGCGTGGGTGCCGCGCGAGCGGATCGAGCGCGCGCTCGGCGGCGCCGGCGTGCGGCCCGTCGCGCTCGCGACCGGCCTCGGCGCGGCGTCCTCGTCGTGCTCCTACGCCGCCGTCGCGATCGCGCGATCGCTGTTCGCCAAGGGCGCCTCCGCCGTCAGCGCGCTCGCCTTCCAGTTCGCCTCGACCAACCTCGTCGTCGAGCTCGGCATCGTCATCTGGATCCTGATCGGCTGGCAGTTCGCGCTCGCCGAGCTCGTCGGCGGCCTGCTGCTGATCGCGATCATCTCGCTCCTGCTGCGCGCGTTCGTCTCGCGCAGGCTCGAAGACAGCGCGCGCGAGCACGCGCGCGAGGTCGAAGGCGACCACCAGCACCACTCGGCCGGCGCGCCGATGGCGCTGCGCGAGCGGCTCTCCTCGATCGACGCGTGGTCTGACGTCGCGCACAACTTCCGCAACGACTGGGCGATGCTCTACCGCGAGATCGCGACCGGCTTCGTGCTCGCCGGCTTCGTCGGCCTGCTCGGCAACGGCTTCTTCAACGGCCTGTTCATCGTCCACGCCGCCGCGCCGCTGCGCCTGATCGAGAACGTCCTCGTCGGCCCGCTGATCGCCGTGCTCAGCTTCGTCTGCTCGGTCGGCAACATCCCGCTCGCCGCCGTCCTCTGGTCCGGCGGCATCGGCTTCGCCGGCGTCGTCGCGTTCGTCTTCGCCGACCTCGTCGTGCTGCCGATCGTCGCGATCTACCGCAAGTACTACGGCACCGCTTTCGCGCTGCGCATCGTCGCGCTGATGCTCGTCACGATCGTCCTCGCCGCGCTCGCCGTCGACGGCCTGTTCGGCGCGCTCGGGCTGATCCCCCACGTTCGCCCGACGCGCGCCGAGATCTTCGGCAGCGTCAAGCTCGACTACAAGCTCGTCACGAACGTGCTCGGCGCCGCGATCTTCCTCGCGCTGTTTGCGCTGACGACGCGCCGCGGCGCGACCGACCCCGTCTGCGGCATGAAGGTCGACCGCGCCCGCGCGCTCACACGCGAGCGCGACGGTCGCACGCTGTACTTCTGCTCCGAGCGCTGCGCCGCGCGGTTCGACGCCGACGCAGGCGCGCCGGCCGGGGCGGCCGCGCGCGACTCCGCGCACGCAGACGCGACGGCGCGTCGTGCGCGATGATCGGTCGATGACCGTGCGTCACGCCGTACCTCTCGAGCGGCGCCAGACGCGATGAGCGACGCGCCGCGCTTCTACCTCGGCGCGATGTCGCCCTACTCGTGGTTCGCCGCCGAGCGGATCGAGCGCCTGCTGCCCGACGCGCTCTGGCGCCCGGTCTTCGCCGGCGCGCTGTTCAAGCAGAACGGCCGCGTCTCATGGGGGCTGACCAACGAGCGCGAGCAGAAGCTCGCCGACTGCGAGGCGCGCGCCGCCGCGCACGGGCTCGGCCCGATCCGCTGGCCCGAGCAGTGGCCGACCAACGACCTGCTCGTCGCGCGCGCGATGACCTTCTGCCGCGAGCAGTCGCTGATCCGCTCCTACGCGCTCGCCGCGATGCGGCTCAGCTTCCTCGACGGCGTCGACCTCGGCGAGCTCGACGCCGTGCTCGAGGCCGGGCGGCGCGTCGGCCTCGACGAGCGCGAGCTGAGCGCCGCGCTGCAGAGCGACGACGTCAAGCACGCCCTGCGCGCCGCCAACGACGAGGCCGTCGCCGCCGGCGCCTACGGCGTGCCGACCGTCGTCGTCGACAGCGAGCTGTTCTGGGGCGACGACCGCCTCGACGACGCCGCGCGGCGCGCGAGCGGCGAGACCTCGTAGCGGCGGAGCGCCAGCGCCGAGCCCTCGTAGCCGCGGCGCGCCAGCAGCGAGACCGTGTAGCCGCGCCGCGTCCGCGCCAGCAGCCAGCGCGCGGCGCGCCGAGCGGCGCCAATGCCCCCGGCGAGCGGGACACGACGGTCGAGGTCGGCGGCCAGGCGGCCCTCAGAGCCCGAGCTCGAGCTGGCGCGGCGACGGCTGCAGCGGCTCGGCGCTGACGCGCGGACGCCCGCGCTTGGACCAGTGCCCGACGACTTCGCCGCTGCGGCAGCTGAAGTAGCCGACGCGGCGGTCGAGCGGCGCGAGCGCGAGGCCGCCCGGCGCCGGCGCCGTGACGATCGCGTGAAAGCGCCGTCCGCCGCGATCGACCTCGACGATGTCGCCCGTCTGGATGCCCTCTAGTCGCATCTCGCGCACAACTCCAGCAGATCCGCCGCACGGCTCGGCCGCGCCTGCCGCCGGCTCGCGCGCGGCGAACACGTACGCTCCGTCCGGTGCGCTGGTTCGTCGACGGGATGAACGTCATCGGAACGCGGCCCGACGCGTGGTGGAAGGACCGGCATGCGGCGATGGTTCGCCTCGTCCACCTGCTCGAGCACTGGGCCGCGACGAACGGCGAGGACGTCGTCGTCGTCTTCGAGCAGCCGCCGCGCCCGCCGATCTCCTCGACCGTCATCGAGGTCGCTCACGCGCCGCGCCCGCGCCGCGACTCGGCCGACGACGAGATCGTGCGCCGCGTCGCCGCCGAAGCCGAGCCCGCGCAGATCCGCGTCGTCACCTCCGACCTGTGGCTCGTCGACCGCGTGCACGCCGCCGGCGCGAGCGTGCACCCGTCGGACTCCTTCAGGACTTGGCTCGAGGAGCTGTGAGCGGCGACCCGCATGCCTGGCGGCGAGCGCGCGCGATGCGGCCCGCGCCCGCGCCCGAGGCGCCGTGAGGCCCGTCACGCGCTACACGCGAAGCGGCGACGCGAGCATCGCCTACCAGGTCGCCGGCGACGGCAAGCTCGACCTCGTCTTCATGACCGGCTGGGTCTCGCAGGTCGAGCAGCTGTGGGAGTCCGCCGGGCTGCGCCGGCTGATGGAACGGCTCGCCGTGTTCGGCCGCCTGATCCTGTTCGACCGGCGCGGCACCGGCCTCTCCGACGGCGCCGGCGAGCGCTACACGCTCGAGCAGGAGGCCGCCGACGCGCTCGCCGTGCTCGACGCCGCCGGCTCCGAGCGCGCCGCGCTGTTCACCTACGGGCTCGGCGGCCCCGTCGCCGCGCTGCTCGCCGCCGAGCACCCCGAGCGCATCGGCGCGCTGATCATGTACGCGTCGATCGCCCGCGCGCTGTGGGCGCCCGACTACGACTGGGCGATGACGCGCGAGCAGCGCAGCGAGTGGATCGAGCGAGCCGTCGAGTCGTGGGGCGCCCCGAACCACCCCGGCATCCCCGTGATGGCGCCGTCGATGGCCGACGACCGCGCGCTCGTCGACTGGTTCGCGCGGCTGCAGCGCCTTGCCGCGAGCCCGAGCGCCGCGCGCGAGCTGCTCACCGCCGCCGCCGACCTCGACGTGCGCGAGCACCTACCGCGGATCGCCGTGCCGACGCTCGTCATGCACCGTGTCGGCGACACCGCCTGGGACCCGCGCCACTCGCGCTATCTCGCCGAGCACATCCCCGGCGCACGCTACGTCGAGCTCGAAGGGATCGACTCGCTGCCGTTCCTCGGCGACAGCGACGCGATCGTCGAAGAGATCGAGGAGTTCCTCACCGGCGCGCGCGCCGGCGGCGAGCGCACACGCGCGCTCTTGACCGTCATGTTCACCGACATCGTCGACGCGACCGCGCGCGCCGCCGAGCTCGGCGACGCGCGCTGGCGCGACCTGCTCGCGCGCCACGACGAGGACGTGCGCAAGGAGCTGCGCCGCTTCGACGGCAACGACGTCAAGACCGTCGGCGACGGCTTCCTCGCGACGTTCGCCGGGCCGCCCTCGCGCGCGCTGCGCTGCGCGCTCGCGATCGTCGAGTCCGCGCGCGAGCTCGGCGTCGAGCTGCGCGTCGGCGTCCACACCGGCGAGTGCGAGCTGATCGGCGACGACGTCGGCGGCATGGCCGTGCACATCGCCTCGCGCGTCGCCGCGCTCGCCGGCGCCAGCGAGGTGCTCGTCTCAGGAACCGTCTTCGGCACCGTCGTCGGCGGCCCGTTCGCGTTCTCCGATCGCGGCCTGCACGAGCTCAAGGGCGTGCCCGGGCGCTGGCCGCTGTTCGCGCTCGTTCGCTGACGCGCGCCCCCCGATCGAGCGCCCCGCGCGGCGCCCGAGCAGGCGTAGATCGTCTGCTCCAAACAAATACGATCGTCGCGATGCGACGAGGACGGACGAGATGAAGGTTCGCGCTGCGCTGCTCGAGGAGTTCGGCAAGCCGCTCGTCGTGCAGCAGCTCGACCTCGCCGAGCCGCGCGCCGGCGAGGTGCTCGTGCGGCTCGTCGCGTGCGGCGTCTGCCACACCGACATGTACACCGCCTCCGGCGTCGACCCCTCCGGCTACGCGCCGACCGTGCTCGGCCACGAGGGTGCCGGCGTCGTCGAAGCCGTCGGCGAGAACGTGCGCGACCTCGTCGTCGGCGACCACGTCGTCACGCTTTTCTCGCCGCAGTGCCGCGAGTGCATCCACTGCCAGAGCCCGCGCACGAACCTCTGCCTCGCGATCCGCGAGCAGCAGAACCAGGGCTACCTGCCCGACGGCTCGACGCGGCTCTCGCGCGACGGCGAGCCGATCCGTCACTTCATGGGCACCTCGACGTTCGCCGAGCACGCCGTCATCCCCGAGATCGCGCTCGCGAAGGTCGACCGCGAGGCGCCGCTCGACCGCGCCTGCCTGTTCGCCTGCGGCCTCTCGACCGGGCTCGGCGCCGCGATGTTCACGGCCGACGTGCAGCCCGGCTCGACGTGCGTCGTCTTCGGCGCCGGCATGGTCGGCCTCGGCGCCGTCGCCGGCTGCCGCCTGCAGCAAGCCGAGCGCGTGATCTGCGTCGACCTCTCAGAGCAGCGCCTGCAGCTCGCGCGCGGCCAGGGCGCGACCGACACGTGGCTCGCCGACGAGCACACCGTCCAGCGCGTGCTCGCCGAGACCGGCGGCTTCGGCGCCGACTACACGTTCGAGGCGACCGGCCTCGTCGCCGTCATGCGCCAGGCCGTCGAAGCCGCGCGCATGGGCTGGGGCCTGTGCACCGTCGCCGGCGTCGCCGGCAAGGGCGAGACGCTCGACGTCGTCCCGCGCCTGTTGATCACCGGCCGGCGCGTCTGCGGCTCCTCGTTCGGCGGCGTCAAGGGACGCGACCAGGTGCCGCAGCTCGTCGAGCGCTACATGCGCGGCGAGATCGACGTCGACCCGTTCGTCTCGCACCGCATGCCACTCGACGAAGTCAACCGCGCGTTCGCGCTGATCGACGCGCAGGACGGCATCCGCTCGGTGCTCGAGTTCGAGTAGGCTCGTCGCATGGCCCCGCTCGGACCGTCAACGCCGGCGCTCGAGCTCGCCGCCGCGCTGCGCGCGCGTGAGGTCTCCGCCGTCGAGCTGCTCGACGCGTGCCTCGCCGCCGTCGATCAGCTCGACCCCGAGCTGAACGCGATCACGTGGCGCGACGACGAGCAGGCGCGCGCCGCCGCCGCCGCCGCCGACCGGCGCCTCGCCGGCGGCGAGCAGGCGCCGTTCCTCGGCGTGCCGCTGCCGATCAAGGACCTCACGCCCGTCGCCGGCTGGCCCGTCACGTACGGTTCGCACGGCGCGCCCGAGGGGCCGAGCGAGCGCTCCGAGCTCGTCGTCGACGCGCTCCAGCGCGCCGGCTTCGTGCTCTGCGCGCGCACGAACACGCCCGCCTTCGGCGTCATCACCGCCGCCGAGAACCTGCGCCACGGGATCACGCGCAACCCGTGGGACACGAGCCGCACGCCCGGCGGCTCGAGCGGCGGCGCCGCGGCCGCCGTCGCCGGCGGCATGTTCCCGATCGCGCACGCCAACGACGGCGGCGGCTCGATCCGCATCCCCGCCTCCTACTGCGGCCTCGTCGGCCTCAAGCCGAGCCGCGGGCGCGTGCCGCGCCTCGCGCAGAGCTGGCTCGGCGCCGTCGTCGAGGGCGCCGTCTGCCACACCGTCGCCGACGCCGCCGCGCTGCTCGACGCGATCGCCTACTTCGACCCGCTCGCCTGGTACAACGCGCCCGCTCCCGCGCGCCCGTTCGCCGACGAGGCCGGCGCCGCGCCCGCGCAGCTGCGAATCGGGCTGATGGCGCAGGCGCCGCTCGGGATCCCGACCGACGACGCCTGCGTCGCCGGCGCGCGCGCCGCCGCCGCCGCGCTCGAGCGCCTCGGCCACGCCGTCGAGGAGGTCGACGTGCCGACCGTCTCCGAAGCGATGATCCCCTCGTTCATCGTCCTCACGCAGGGCGGCCTCGCCGACTACGAGGGCGTCGACTGGTCGGCCGTCGAGCCGCACATCGCCCACCAGCGCAAGCAGAGCTCCGAGACAGGCGCCTACGACTACGTGCTCGCCGCGCGCACGCTCGAGCTGCTCAGCCGCCAGGAGGTCGCGCGCTGGGGCCGCGACTTCGACGTCCTGCTGACCCCCACCTCGGCGATCCTGCCGCCGATCGCCGGCGCGACGCTCGAGGCCCAGCACGCGACGCCCGACGCTCCCGTGCTCGACGTCGTCGCGAGCGTCTCGTTCACCGCCTTCGGCAACGTCACCGGCCTGCCGGCCGTCAGCCTGCCGCTGCACGAGACCGACGACGGCCTGCCCGTCGGCGTCCAGCTCACCGCCGGACCGTGGGACGAGCCGACACTGATCCGCCTCTCCGCGCAGCTCGAGCAGGCGCTGCCGCGGGCCGAGCGCCGCCCCGCGCCGGCAGCCGCCGCATAGCGACGATCCGATGCCCTACGAGCAGATCCAGACAGACCTCGCCGACGGCATCCTCACGATCACGCTCGACCGCCCCGAGCGGCTCAACGCGTGGACCGCGACGATGGGCCGCGAGCTGATCGAGGCGTTCGACGAGGCCGACGCGAACGACGACGTGCGCGCGATCGTCATGACCGGCGCCGGGCGCGGCTACTGCGCCGGCGCCGACCTCGCCTCCGGCGGCGAGACGTTCGACTACAAGGCGCGCGCCGAGGAGGCCTCGCTGCTCTCTTCCGGCGTCGACGGCGTGCCGCGCGACAACGGCGGGCAGTTCACGCTGCGCATCTTCGCCTGCACGAAGCCCGTCATCGGCGCGATCAACGGCCCCGCCGTCGGCGTCGGCGCGACGATGACGCTGCCGATGGACGTCCGCCTCGCCGCCGACGACGCGCGCATCGGCTTCGTCTTCGCGCGCCGCGGCATCGTCCCCGAGGCCTGCTCCTCGTGGTTCCTGCCGCGCGTCGTCGGCATCAGCCGCGCGATCGAGTGGGTCGCGACCGGCCGCGTCTTCTCCGCGCAGGAGGGCCTCGACGCCGGCCTCCTGCGCAGCCTGCACTCCGCCGACGAGCTGCTGCCCGCGGCGCGCGCGCTCGCGCGCGAGATCGCCGAGAACACCGCGCCCGTCTCCGTCGCGCTCGCGCGCCAGCTGATGTGGCGCATGCTCGGCGCCGAGCACCCGATGGTCGCCCACCGCGCCGACTCGCGCGGAATGCTCGCGCGCGGGC
The DNA here is from genome assembly GCA_963802105.1 of uncultured Solirubrobacteraceae bacterium. GTDB lineage: Bacteria > Actinomycetota > Thermoleophilia > Solirubrobacterales > Solirubrobacteraceae > Palsa-744. The sequence goes on from CAWDHJ010000002.1 coordinate 265,954, forward strand.
AGTCCGCCGACGCCGCCGAGGGCATCACCGCGTTCCTCGAGAAGCGCCCCGCGCGGTTCACCGACCGCGTCTCGGACGGGCTGCCCGACATCTTCCCGGACTACGTCGAGCCCGAGTTCCGCTAACGCCCGGCCTCCGCAGGTCGCGCGCTGAGGAAGAGCAGGTTCAGCTCGCAGGCTACGGTTTCCTGCGCAGGCAGGGCGGCGTAGCCGCCTGATCCGACTGCGCGACCCAATCCGTTCCCTGGTCTCGCGGTGTCGGAAACAAAATTGCCAACCGGCCGTGACCTGCCATCGGCGAATTATCTGCCTCTGTGGTCAAAGCCTGCACCGCCAAGGGCATAGACCGCTCGCCCAGTCGCATTTCACCCTCTCCGAGAGTAGCGTCTGCTCGCAGCCCCCATCCTGCGTCGAGGGAGCATTGATGGCAATTGGTCGCCGGAACGCTCCCACATATCAAAGAGGAGGTCGGCAGCATGGTTTTGTCGCCATTTCCAGCTTCGGGTCAGCGTCGCTCTGGGGCTGCTCCGCCTCGCGGAGCGCGTTCGGTGCGCGTCTGGCTGATTACCGTAGCGAGCATCTTGATGGCCTGCGGCGCAAACGCGGCGGTCGCCACCGCCGCGCGCCCGGAAACAAGCCCGTCGGGTGTAGTAAATCCATCTAACGGTGAACAGTGGTCGTTTTTCGTGTCAAGCGAAGGCGAAGTTGCCTACTGGCACCGCGCTTCATCCAAAGAAAGCTGGTCCAAACATGTAATCGGCGGCAACGTGAGAAAAGGAACAAGTCCCTCGGCGGTGATTTACAAAACCGGTGAGATCTTTGTGTACTACGTGAACACAAGCGGCGAAGTCGCAAACTGGACGTACTCCGAAGGATTATGGGTCGGACGAGCATTCGGCGGCGAAGTAGCGGAAAACAGCAGCCCGTCGGTTGCTACCAACGTGACGAACACCGTCCAGTATGTCATGTACATCGACAAAGCAGGAGAAGTCGCGGACTTCTTAGGAAATAGCAAAGGGTGGTTCGGCCCGTCGACCGTAGGCGGTAAAGCAAGAGCAGGTACGAGCCCGGCGGTGACGATTTGGGAAAACAAGTCGGCCTTTGTGTACTACGTGAACACAAAAGGAGAAATCGCAAACTGGACATACTCGCCACCGCAAGAAGAATGGGTCGGACGAGCGTTCGGCGGCAAAGTGGCGGAAGGCAACAGCCCCTCCGCGGCGAGCAATGCGTCTGGCTCCGTTATGCTCGTCTCGTTCGTGAACACTCACGACGAAATCGACGACTTCCTGTGGAACGGCTCGTCATGGGCAGGGCCAGTGGAAATTGGCGGTGAAGCGAAAGCGGGGACCAATACTTCGACGATGCTGAATAAATCCAATGAAGTATTGGTATATTACGTGAACAAAGGTGGAGAAATCGCCAGCTGGACACTGTCTGGAGAAACATGGACCGCAGCGACGCGCGGCGGAAAAGTCGAAAGTAATACTAGCCCGTCGGCGACGATATATCTGTCGAAAGGGTATCAGTACATTTTTTTCATGAATAGCAGCGCGGAAGTGTCCGACTTCGCCTTCGAACCGGCAGAATGGATAGGTCCGACCGTGCTCTAGCCCTCGACCGTGCGGTGGTCGTCGCGCCCTCGGGCAAGCGAGGGCGCGATAACGGCGACCGAGCGGCGATCGTCCGCCTTGCACGATCGGGGCGTCAGGGCGCGGGCTGGACGATCGCTTCGCGTGGCACCTGGCCGCGCGGCACGCCGATCCCATCGCACAGCTTCACGCAAGGCTCGTAGATCGGCCGGAAGCCGAGCAGCTGCGGAATCGTCACGATGCCGTAGCCACGCCTGCGCAGCGCCGAGATGATCTGCGGATAGGCCGCAAGCGTCTGGCCGCGAGGGCCGCCGCCGTCGTGAGAGATGACGATCGACCCCGGCTGAACCTCGGCGAGCACGCGATGGACGATCGCGCTCGTCCCCGGTTGCGTGTAGTCGCTCGGGTCGACGTCCCACGTCACCGTCGCAAGCCCGAGCGAGCGCGCCGTCTGCACGACCGACGCGTTCACGTCTCCGTACGGCGGGCGGAACACGCACGGCGTGTAGCCCGTCTGCGCGCGGATCGCCGCGATCGTCCGCAGCAGCTCGTCGCGCACTTCGCGCGACCGCACGAGGTCCGGGTGCGTGAACGTGTGGTCGCCGAGCACGTCGCCTTCGCGCAGCTCGCGCAGCATCGTCTCGCGGTAGGAGCTCGTGACCTGCTCGCCGATCATGAAGAACGTCGCCGTCGCGTGGTTGCTCGACAGCATCCGCACGAACGCCGGCGTGTCCGGGTACGGGCCGTCGTCGAAGCCGAACGCGACCTCGTAGCGATGCGGGCCGTGCGCGTAGACCGCCGTCCCGCTGCTGCGGCAGCCGACGATCCGGTAGAGGCCGCCGGCCGCGCCGCGCGCCGGGTCGTCGACGCCCGAGTCAGCGAGCAACGGCACCGGCGAGTGGATCTGCGCCGGCGCCGCGAGCGTTCCGCCGCTCGCGCCGCATCCCGCGAGGAGCGCTGCGACGACAGCCGCGAGGCCGCACGCGAGCATCGCTGATCGAGCGGTGCGCACGGAGCGAACCTTACCCGGCAATCGCTTCGGCTATCGCCGAATGCGATCGTGCCGAGCCGAGCCGAGCCGTGCCGCGCGGCCGCGCGCCTCAGCCGAGGACGAGCTCGGCGATCGTGCGCAGCGTCGGCGCGTCGGCCGAGACGAGCAGCGTCGTCACGATCGACTCGCGCCACTTCTCGAGGTCCTCGCGGATCTTCGCCGGCGGCCCGACGAGCGAGAGCTCCTCGATCAGCTCGCGCGGGATCCTCGCGCCCGCCTCGTCCTTGTTGCCGCCGAGGTACAGCTCCTGGATCTCCTCGATCTCCCGCTCGTAGCCCATGCGGATCGCGACGTTCGCGTGGAAGTTCGTCCCTTTCGCGCCCATCCCGCCGAAGTACAGCGCGTAGAACGGGCGCAGCGCGTCGATCGAGCCCTCGACGTCGTCGGAGACGACGAACGGCGCCGTCGCGCAGACCTCGAACTCGTCCCCCGTGCGCCGCGCGCCCGGACGCGCGAAGCCCTCCCGCAGCGCCGCGACGTTCGCGTCCTGGTGCGTCGGGCTGAACAGCATCGCCAGCCAGCCGTCGCACAGCTCGGCGCACAGCGCGATGTTCTTCGGACCCTCCGCGCCGAGATAGATCGGGATCTCCTCGCGCAACGGGCGAATCGAGGACTTCAGCGGCTTCGCCAGGCCCGTGCCACCCGGCAGCGGCAGCCGGTAATGCTCGCCGTCGGCCGTCACCGGCCCGTTACGCGCCCAGATCTCGCGCAGGATGCCGATGTACTCGCGCGTGCGCGCGAGCGGCTTGGAGAACGGCATCCCGTACCAGCCCTCGACGACCTGCGGGCCCGAGACGCCGAGCCCGAGGATGAAGCGCCCGCCCGAGAGGTGGTCCATCGTCATCGCCGCCATCGCCGTCGCCGCCGGCTGGCGCGCCGACATCTGCACGATCGCCGTGCCGAGCTTCACGCGCTGCGTCGATGCACCCCACCACGCCAACGGCGTCAGGCAGTCCGAGCCGTACGCCTCGGCCGTCCAGATCGAGTCGACGCCGAGCCGCTCGGCCTCGGCGATCGCCTCCGCCGCGCCCGGCGGTGGGCCGCCGGCCCAATACCCCGTGTTCAGTCCCAGCTTCAGCTCGTTCGCCATCGCCACCGTCTCCCGGCGCGAACCCTAGTCGATCGCCATAAGGTGGAGCGATGCCCTACGCGACGGCCGACGCCCGAGAGAGTCTGCTCGACACGCTCGCTACCGCGATCGCGCAACTCGGCGTCGCGCTCGCCGAGCTCGGCGATGCCTACGACCTGCTCGACGAGCAGAGCGCCGAGCGCCTCGAGCGCGAGCTGTTCCGCCCCGTCCAGCTCGCCTACGGTCGCGCGCAGCGCACGTACGCCGGCTTCGCCGAGCGCCACGCGCTCGCCGCGCGCGAGTTCCCACCGGCGCCCGCCGGCGCGCCGTCGGCCGGCGCGCGAGCGTTCCTCGACCGCGCCGCCGCGCACGTCGCCGGCGCCGAGCACACGCTCGCCGAGCTGCAGGACACGATGCTCCCCGTCGAGGTCGGCGACGCCGAGCTGCGCGAGGGCCTGCGCGAGGTGCGCGAGCTGCTCGGCCCGCTCGGCGCGCGTGCCCGCGAGCTCGTGCGCTAGCCGGCTAGCGTCGCCTATTCGTGCCTCGGAACACTGCGAACGCGCCGCGTCGAGAGCGCCAGCGAGACGATCCTCGCGCCGCCGCCGGCGATCTCCGTCACGTACGCGCGCGTGGCGCTCAGCGCCGTCGGACCGAGGCGCGTGCGCCCGCCGCCGCCCGCGCCGCCGCCGCCGCACAGGCTGCCGCTGTTGTACGCGTGTTCGAAGCCCGGTTCGTAGCCGATGTCGCGGTGCGCGGTCGAGCGCAGCCGCAGCAGCGTCCGTTCGCCCGCGCCCGCGCCCGCGCGGCCGGCGTGGCGAGAGCCGATCGCGGCGCCGAGCTGCAGCTGCTGCGCGCAGCGCGTCGTGCGCTCGAACAGCAGCCGTCCGGCGAGCAGCGCCGGGTTCGCGTACTGCGCGTCGCGGCTCGCCACGCGCAACGGCCGGCGCGCGCCGCTCTGCAGGTCGACGAGCCCGATCGTGCTGTGCTGCGCCGTGTTCAGCGCGAACACGACGCTCGCGCCGTCGAGCGAAGGCCGCCCGAGCTCGCCGGCTGGGCGCGGGCCGGCGATCGCGCGCGGCTGCGCCGGATCGGCGAGCGGCACGGCGATCAGCTGCTCGACGCCGGCGCCGCTCTGCGCGCGATAGACGACCCACCCGCTCGACACAGCGAGCGCGTTCACGCCGGCGGCCGGCAGCGTCACGCGCGGCGCGAGCGTCGCGGCGTCGGCGACCGTCACGCCGCTCGCGCTCGCCCACGCCAGCAGCCCGCCGCCGAGCGCCGGGTGCGCGCCGGGCAGCGCGCTCACCGCGCCGGCGTCGTTCGACAACGCGCCAGACCCGCCGAGCCGCTGCCAGACGAGCTCGCCTTCCGCCGCCGACGGGTCGGTCGCCGCGGCGATGCTCGCCGCCCGCGCCGAAGCGCTCGCGCTCGCGCCGCCGAGCGCGAGCGCGCAGAGCACGAGGCCGAGCGCGTCCAGGCGCCGCAGGCCGAGCCACAGGCGCGGCTCGCTCGCCATCTCGTCCAGTCGCCGCGCGCCCTCGCCGCGGCGCAGGCCCGGCGCGAGCCACAGCACCGGCGCCGCGCGCCCGGCCGCGAACGCGACGCCGACGAGCGCACCGAGCGCCGGGTCGCCGGCGGCGAAGCTGATCCCCGCGAGCGCCCACACGGCGAACGCGAGCACGAACGTCGTGAAGCCGAGCCCGAGCAGCGCGCCGTACAGCGCGCACGCGAGCGGCAGCGGCATCGTCCAGCGCCAGCGCTCGGGCACCTGGCGGCGGATCTGCGGCGCGAGCTTCAGCCCGCGCCAGTCGGCGACCGCCGCCGCCAGCGCGAGGACCGCGCCGAGCGCCTCGCGCAGCCACGCCGCCTGCCCGCCGACGAGCGCGCCGAGGAGCGCGAGGCCGCCGAACGTCACGACGCCGCCGATCAGCGTGCCGAGCGCGAACGTCGCGCTCGCGAGCAGCGTCGCGCCGCGGCGCGCGTCGCCGAGCGCGCTGCCGATCGTCTCGACCATCGAGAAGCCGCACGGCGACCACGCGCCGGTCAGCCCCGCGACCGCCGCCGTGATCGCCGCGCACACGGCGAGCCCGCTCAGCACGGCGCGTCTCGCGCGCCGGCGCTCACGCTCAGCACGGGACCATCGTTTCGTAGTACTGCACGCAGAACACGTGCCGTCCCGGGTAGCAGTAGCCGACGAGCGCTTCGTCGCCGTTGATCCGCTTGCTCGTCACGCCGCAGCAGTCCATCAGCCGTCGCACGCGCCCGCCGCAGCAGCGATACCACGAGCCGTCGGTGCTCAGCTTCAGGCCGTAGGAGTCGCCGGCGGCCGGGCAGACCTTCGAGCGCGGCGCCGGCGCGAGCGGCTCGCCGTCCGGTTCGCGCAGCACCTGGCCGTGCGCGTCGACCGGGTAGCCCTGCGCGTCGATCGGCCGCCCGAGGTCGTCGACCGGGTGCCCGTCCGACGCCCGCAGCGGGTAGTCGTGGCGATCGACGCGCGGCAGTCCCGTCGGGTGCGGGCAGTTGCCCGTCGTGTACGTGTGCCCGCAGAAGTTCGTGTACGCGTCGGCATCGTCCGGCAGCACCGCGCGCGCGACCGTTCCGACGCCCGCCAGCGCGATGACGGCCGCTCCCGCCCGCTCGAGGAAGCCGCGCCTGCTGCTCTTGCGCAGCACCGCGTCGGAGAGCGGCTCAGGCGGCAAGCTCGAGGCGTCGTTCGCGGGCGCGCGCCGTCGCGAGCACGCTTTCGAGCTGGCCGAGGCTGTTGAACGTGCCCTTCGCGAGCGTCGCGCCGTCGAGGTCGAGCGCGACCGCGTACGGGCTGCCGGGCACCGCCGCCGCGCGCCACACCGGCTCGTCGGCGTGCTCGTCGAACACGCGCACCGCGAGCAGCGGGTCGGCCGCGACGTGCGCGACGGCCGGCTCGACCTGGCGGCACAGCGGGCATCCTTCGGAGCTGAACACCGCGAGCTTCAACAGCGCGCGCGGGCCGCGCTCGATCTGCTCCGACCACGGCGCGCGCTCGCCGAGCGCCGGACCCTCCCCGGCGATCTCGAGCGCGCCGCGCGCACCGCCAGAGAGCCGCAGCACGCCGACCTCGCGCGCGAGCGCGAGCAGCGCGACGGCGAGCACGGCGATCGCCGCGACGCTCAGCGACAGCGCGAGCGTCAGCCAGCGCTCGTAGCCGTACGGCGCCCGCGGCAGCCAGCCGAGCGCCGTCACGCCGGCGACCGACGCGAGCGCCGCCGCGCGCGCCGGCGATGTCCACTGCAGCCGCGTCGAGGCCGAGAAGCACGCGCACGGCGCGCCCTTGCGCCCGGCCGCGAGCGCCGCCGAGCTCGCCGCCGCGAACAGCGCGAACAGCCCGGCGGCGACAGCTGGCGCCGCCGCGGCACCCGCGGCGAGCGCGATCGCGAGCGTCGCCTCGCAGGCGACGAGCAGCCACAGCCCGGCGCGCTGCAGGCGCGGCGCGCCGATGCCGTACGTCGCGAGCCCGGCGGCTGCGCTCGCCGGCCGCGCCGCCTTCAGGCCCGCGGCGGCGAGGAGCGTGAGCGCAAGCCAGATCGAGACGAGCGTCGACAAGGCCGCGCACGATACGCGGCGTGTCGGATCGCCCAGCTCGCCTTCCGGCGCGCCGCTACGTACCCCTACGCAGGCGCCAGCGCATCGGCGTCGAGCTGCGCGATCTCCGTGTAGCCGCTCAGCGCGAGCGTCAGGTCGAGCTCGGCGAGCAGGCAGCGCAGGACGTGCTCGACGCCGGCCTGCCCGGCGAGCGCGAGCCCCCACATGTACGGGCGCCCGATGCAGACCGCGTCGGCGCCGAGCGCGAGCGCCTTGAACACGTCGGCGCCCGTGCGCACGCCGCTGTCGAACAGCAGCGGCAGCTCGCCGCCGAGCGCCGCGGCGATCCCCGCGAGCGCGTCGAGCGCGCCGATCGCGCCGTCGACCTGGCGACCGCCGTGGTTCGAGACGATCAGCGCGTCGACGCCCGCCGCGGCCGCGCGCGCGGCGTCCTGCGCGTGCACGATCCCCTTCAGCACGATCGGCAGGCCGGTCTGCTCGCGCAGCCAGCCGACGTCCTCCCACGTGACCGTCGGGTTCGCGAACTGGTAGGCCCAGTGGCCGATCGCCGGCGCCGGGTCCTCCTCGGGCGGCTTCTCCAGCGCGCCGCGGAAGACCGGGTCGCTGAAGTAGTTGGCGACGCCCTCGCCCTGAAGGAACGGCAGGTAGGCGTTCGTCAGGTCGCGCGGGCGCCAGCCGAGGAACCACGTGTCGAGCGTCAGCACGATCGCTTCGTAGCCGGCGTGCTCGGCGCGCGCGACGAAGCTCGCCGCCAGCTCGCGCTCGCGCGGCCAGTAGAGCTGATACCAGCGCTTCGCCTCGCCGATCGCCTCGGCGACCTCCTCGATCGAGTGCGACGAGGCCGTGCTGAGGATGTACGGCACGCCGAGCGCCGCCGCCGCACGCGCCGAGGCGAGCTCTCCGTCGGGGTGCACGATCGACTGCACGCCGACCGGCGCGAGCAGCAGCGGCGCCGGCATCGACGTGCCGAGCAGCGAGCACGCGAGGCTGCGCCGCGAGACGTCGCGCAGCATCCGCGGGACGATCCGCCGTCGCTCGAGCGCGTCGAGGTTCGCCTGCATCGTGCGCTCGGCGCCGGCGCCGCCCGCGACGTAGCCGTACGCCTCGACGCTCAGCGCCTCGCGCGCACGCTGCTGCAGCGCGTCGACCGCGATCGGCAGCTCGGGCTTCTCGCCGGCGAGCGAGCCGGCGTAGATCAGGTTCTGGAACGCCGCCGGATCAAGCGGCGGCGCCGTCTCGTCGAGCTCCGCCATCGCCGCGGACCCTATCGCGGCGCTAGCCGCGCTCGCCGGCGTCGACCTCGCGCAGCGCGTGCGTGTCGACGTCGTAGACGAAGCCGCGCACCGCGTCGCGGTGCAGCAGGAACGGCGAGCGACGCACGCGCAGGATCGACTGGCGCACGTCGGCGTCGAGGTCGTCGAACGACTCGATCGCGAACGACGGCGCGATCCCCGCGTCCTCTTGCAGCTCCGCACGAAAGCCGTCGTCGGTCAGCTTCATCAGGCCGCAGTCGGTGTGGTGGATCAGCATCACCTCGCGCGTGCCGAGGCGGCGCTGCGAGACCGCGAGCGAGCGGATCACGTCGTCGGTGATCACGCCGCCGGCGTTGCGCAGCACGTGCGCCTCGCCGCCACCGAGGCCGAGCGCCGCGAACACGTCCAGGCGCGAGTCCATACACGTGACGATCGCCAGCCGGCGGCTCGGGCGCACATCGAGGTGACGCGCGTCGAGGCCCGCCGCGAATGCGCGGTTGTTCGTCAGCAGCTGCTCGATCGTATCCACGGCCGGCAGCCTAGACGGTGCGCGCGTGCTCGGCGCGCCGGCTCCCGCTAGCGCTCCTGCGACTGCGCGCGCTTGCTCAGGTAGCGCGCGAGACCCTGGTAGCTCTGCCCCGCGGGCAGCGCCTGGCCGTAGGAGCCCGAGGCGCCGCCGGCGACGCGCTCGCGCATCCGCGCGACGAAGCGCTCCTCGTCGCCGTCGGCCGCCCACGCCTCGACCTCGTCGAGGTGCGCGCGCAGCGCCGCGAGGTGCGCGCCGACGTCCTCGTGCGCGCCGAAGTGCGTCACGGCGATGCTGCGCGGCTGCCACGCCTCGATCACGTCGAGCGACGCGCGCCACGCCTCGAGGTCGATGTCGGGCGGCGGCGTCGGCGCGATCACCGGGCCCCCGCCGATGCGCACGCCGGCGACGTCGCCGGCGAACACACGCGCGCTCGGCTCGTGCAGGTAGGCGACGTGGTGCGCGGCGTGGCCGGGCGTGTAGGCGACGGCGAAGGCGCCGAGCCGCTCGCCGCCGCGCAGCACGCGCAGGCGCTCGGCCGGCACCGGCTCGAACTCGCCCCACAGCCGCTGCATCTCCTCGCCGTACAGCCGCCCGGCGCTCGCGAGCAACCGGCTCGGGTCGAGCATGTGCGGTGCGCCGCGCTCGTGCACCCAGACCTCGGCGTGCGGATAGCGGCGCGCGAGCGTGCCGGCCGCGCCGGCGTGGTCGAGGTGGATGTGAGTCAGCGCGATCACGCGCGGCGGCGCCGCGTCGAGCGACGGCAGCAGCGCGTCGACGCTGCTGCTCGGCCCCGGGTCGATCAGCACGTCGCCGACGCGCCACGCGCCGATCACGCGCGCGCGGCCGAGGTGCATGACGTCGATCACCTCCGGCTCGTCGCTCACGCGGCGATTAGAGCAGGCCGCGCGCCTTCGCCCTAGGATTGAACCGTGGAGAGCTCCGCGAGCACCGTCACGCAGGACTTCGGCGAGCTCGATCGCCACCGGCGCGAGCTGACCGCGCACTGCTACCGCATGCTCGGCTCGCCGTTCGAGGCCGAGGACGCCGTGCAGGACACGCTGCTGCGCGCGTGGCGCTCGCTCGATCGCTTCGAAGGACGCGCCTCGGTGCGCTCGTGGCTGTACCGGATCGCGACGAACGTCTGCCTCGACATGCTCGACGCCAAGCAGCGCCGCGCGCGGCCGATGGACCTCGGCGAGGCGCGCGCGCCGGACGGTCCGATCGGCGAGATCCTGCCGGAGGCGACGTGGATCGAGCCGGTGCCCGACGCGCTCGTGCTCGCCGACGAGGGCGACCCGGCGGCCGTCGCTCAGTCGCGCGAGCAGATCCGCCTCGCGTTCGTCGCGGCGCTGCAGCACCTGCCGCCGCGCCAGCGCGCGGCGCTGATCCTCTGCGAGGTCCTGCACTGGAAGGCCTCCGAGGTCGCGGAGCTGCTGCAGACGAGCGTGCCGGCCGTCAACAGCGCGCTGCAGCGAGCGCGCGCGACGCTCGAGCAGACGCCGACGCTCGACGCCGCCGACGGCTCGCTGAGCGAGCACGACAGCGCGCTGCTGCGGCGCTACGTCGACGCCTTCGAGCGCTACGACATGGACGCGCTGACGAGCCTGATCCACGAGGACGCGACGCAGTCGATGCCGCCGTACGAGCTGTGGCTGCGCGGGCGCGAGGACATCTTCGCGTGGTGGGTCGGGCGCGGCGCCGCCTGCCGCGGCTCGCGCGTGCTCGCGACGCAGACCGCGAACGGCTCGCCGGCGCTCGCGCAGTACAAGCCACGCGAGGACGGCGCCCCTGGGTACGAACCGTGGGCGCTGCAGGTGCTCGAGATCGCCGGCGCGCGGATCGTCGAGCTGACGTTCTTCCTCGCGACCGACAAGCTGTTCCCGCTGTTCGGCATGCCGCTCGAGTACCCCGGCGCCTAGCCGAGCACCGCGCCGAGCCCGGCGAGCGCGACGAGGCCGCGCAGCTGCGGCGAGGGACCGCGCAGCTGCACGCGCGCGCCCTCGCGACGCGCGGCGAGCGCGAGGCGCGCGAGCGCGTCGAGCGCGACGCCGTCGGCCGCGACGCCGCGCACGTCGCAGAGGAGCAGCGCCGGCGCCGGCCCGGCGCGCAGCAGCGCGCAAGTCCGCCGGTAGAGCCCGGGCAGGTCCTCGCGCAGCAGCGGCGCGCGGATCGCGATCGTCACGCTGCGCCGGGCGGCCGCCGTGCTCATCGCCCCCGCGCCCCTACCCTCGCTCCGCTAGCCGGCCTCCGAGCCCTGTGGTTCGCCGGTGCGGCGCTGCGTCGCCGGCGCGACACCGCCGCCCGCGTCGGCGGCCTCGACGACCGCCTCCTGCGCCGGCGCCACCGCTGCCCGAGGCGTCCGCAGCGCCAGGCTGAGCACGATCGCGAGACCGACGAGGCCGGCGGCAACGACGAACGCGACGTGGTAACCGCTCGTCAGCGCGTCGGCGAGCGGCTTGCCGGCCTTCGTCAGCGAGCTCGAATGCGTCGCCGCGCTCGTCGCGAGCACGGCGAGCCCAAGCGCGCCGCCGACCTGCGCCGAGGTGTTGACGAGGCCCGAGGCCAGGCCGGCGTCCTGCGGCGCGACGTCGGCCATCGCGAGCGTCATCAGCGCCGGGAACGTCGAGCCGACGCCGACGCCGAGCAGCAGCATGACCGGGAGCACGTCGGTGGCGTAGTGCCCGTGCACGGGCACGCGCGCGAACAGCAGCAGGCCGGCGGCGACGAGCACCATCCCCGGCGCGAGCAGGCGCTTGGCGCCGAAGCGCATGATCAGCCGTTCGGAGTAGCGCAGCGAGAGCGTTCCCATCACGACCGTCGTCGGCAGGAACGCGAAGCCGATCTTCAGCGGGTCGTAGTGCTGCACGCGCTGCAGGTACAGCGAGCCGAGGAAGAACGTGCCGAACATGCCGGCGACGAGCAGCGCCTGGATCGCATTCGCGCCGGCCGTGTCGCGCGAGCGGAACAGCCGCAGCGGCATCAACGGCTCGCGCGCGACCGCCTCGCGCCAGATGAACAGCACGAGCAGCACCAGCGAGCCGGCGGCGAACGCGAGCGTCGCGCCCGACCCCCAGCCTTTTTCGGCGGCCGGCGAGACGATCGTGTAGACGCCGAGCATCAGCGCGGCGACGATCAACGCGGCGCCGGGCAGGTCGGCGCCCTTGCCGGCGGCCGGCATGCTCGACTCCTGCAGCAGCCGCACCGCCGCGAAGCCCGTGACGATGCCGATCGGCACGTTGATGAAGAAGATCCAGTGCCAGTCGATCGCCTGCGTCAGCACGCCGCCGGCGAGCAGCCCGACCGAGCCGCCGGCCGAGGCGACGAAGCCGTACACGCCGATCGCCTTCGCCTGCTCGGCGCGCTCGGGGAACATCGTCACGATCATCCCGAGCACGACGGCAGACGTCGCGGCGCCGCCGGCGCCCTGCACGAAGCGCGCGACGACGAGCATCGTCTGGCTCTGCGAGAGGCCGCAGACGAGCGACGCGAGCGTGAACACGAACAGGCCGCCGAGGAACACGCGCTTGTGCCCGACGACGTCGCCGATCCGCCCGGCGAGCAGGAGCAGCCCGCCGAACGCGATCAGGTACGCGTTGACGACCCACGCGAGGCCCGAGCCGGAGAAGCCGAGCGCGGTCTGGATCGAGGGCAGCGCGACGTTGACGACGGTCACGTCGAGCACGATCATCAGCACGCCCGTGCACAGCACGTAGAGCGCCAGCCAGCGCTTGCGATCGTCGTCGATGCCCGTCATCTCGGTCTCCTTGCGTGTCGAGTTCGCTTGCAGTGCAGACGAGACTCGCCGGCGAAACTCATCGCGTCCCGCCGCGATTGATTCCGTGCTTGCACACCGTCTTACCAGCAGCAGCGCTCAGACACCGGCAACGAGAGGAGTCGAAATGTTCGGCAAGACAGAGGCGTTCAGCGGCTTCGCCGTCGACGACATCGCGCGGGCGAGAGAGTTCTACGGCGAGACGCTCGGGATCGAGACCTCCGAGGAGCAGGGCATCCTCACGCTCGCGCTCGCCGGCGGCACGCGACCGACGCTCGTCTATCCGAAGCCCGGGCACACGCCGGCCGAGTACACGATCCTCAACTTCCCCGTCGAGGACATCGAGGCGGCCGTCGACGAGCTGACCGCGCGCGGCGTGACGATCGAGCGCTACGACGGCTTCGAGCACGACGAGCGCGGGATCATGCGCGGCGGCGGCCCGTTGATCGCGTGGTTCAAGGACCCCGCGGGCAACGTCCTCGCCGTGCTGCAGCGAGACTAGCGGCGCCGAGAGCCGCGCGGCCGGCTCCGCCGCGCTGGGTAGGGTGCGGGGATGGAGCACCGCTTCGTCGGCCCGCGCTGCACGGTCGGGGTCGAGGAGGAGCTGATGATCCTCGACACCTCCTCGCTCGATCTCGTCAACGCGATCGACTCGATCCTCGGCGAGCCGCCGCCGCACGGGCAGATCCAGCCAGAGCTGCTCGAGTCGGTGCTCGAGATCGCGACCTCGCCGTGCGTCGACGTCGCCGCGGCCGGCGGAGAGCTCGCCGCGCTGCGCACGCTCGCTCGCGATCGCGCACGCGCGCAGGGCCTCGAGATCGGCTCCTCCGGCACGCACCCGTTCGCGCGCTGGGAGGACCAGCGCGTCGTCAGCGACGACCGCTACCGCGGGCTGATCCGCTCGCTCGGCTTCGTCGCGCGCCAGGAGCTCGTCTTCGGCATGCACGTGCACGTCGGCCTCGCCGGCCCGGAGGAGGCGATCTTCGTCGCTAACGGGCTGCGCGAGCACGTGCCGCTGCTGATCGGCCTGTCGGCCAACTCGCCGCTGTGGCGCGGCCAGCCGACCGGGCTGATGTCGAGCCGCGTGCCGATCTTCCGCGCCTTCCCGCGCGTCGGGCTGCCGCCGTACTTCGCCGGCTGGGAGGACTTCGTGCGCCGTGTCGAGCGGATGACCGACAGCGGCCTGATCGAGGACTACACCTACCTCTGGTATGACGTGCGGCCGCACCCGCGCCTCGGCACGGTCGAGATCCGCGCGATGGACTCGCAGACGCGAGTCGAGCACACGGTCGCGCTGAGCGCGCTCGTCGTCTCGCTCGTTAGGCGGCTCGTCGAGCACTTCGACGCCGGCGAGCCGCAGGTCGAGCCGCCGTGGGAGATCCTCGACGAGAACCGCTGGCTCGCCGCGCGCCACGGCCTCGACGCCGAGCTGCTCGACATCGCCAGCGGCGAGCGGCGCGGCGTGCGCGAGCTGACCGCCGAGCTGCTCTCGCAGCTCGCGCCGCACGCGCGCGAGCTCGGCTGCGAGGAGCAGCTCGCCGGCGTCGAGGACCTGCTCGCGAAGGGCAACGGCGCGCAGCGCCAGCAGATGGTCTACGAAGCCAACCACGACCTGCGTGAGCTGATGGCCGAGATCGTCGCGACGACGAGCTGAGCCGTTCGAGGGCGCTTCGCGAGGCGGCGTCCTCGGTCGCCGGGCGACTACGAGCCGGTCAGGGGTTCCACGTAGCGCAGGAACGGCTCGACGGCGAGTGGCGATCCGCTCGCGTGCTCGACGAGCGGCAGCGTGTCTAGACGTCGGCCGAAGCGGTGCACGTGCTCGGCGAGCCACAGTTGGATCGGCGCGACCTCGCCGCGGCGCAGTTCCTCCTCCCGCGGGCCGAGGTCGCGCTCGATCGCCTCCCACAGCTGCGCGGCGATCAGGCAGCCGAGCGCGTAGCTCGGGAAGTAGCCGATGCTGCCGGCGCCCCAGTGCACGTCCTGCAGGCAGCCAAGCGCGTCGGAGGGCACCTGCACGCCGAGCAGTCGCCGCATCCCTTCGCGCCATGCGCCCGGCAGGTCGAGCACGTCGAGCTCGCCTTCGACGAGCGCGAGCTCGAGCTCGAAGCGCAGGATGATGTGCAGCGGGTAGGTCAGCGGGTCGGCCGAGACGCGGATCAACGAGCGTTCGACGCCGACGAGCGTCGCGTTGAGGTCCGCCGCCGAGACGTCGAAGCCGCCGGCCGCGAGCTCGGCGACGAGCACCTCGGCGAACGCGGGGCTGCGCGCGACGTGGTTCTCCCACAGCTTGCTCTGCGACTCGTGGATCGACATCGACGTCCCGCGACCGAGGTTCGTGCGGTCGAGCGCCGGGTCGATCTGGCGCTCGTAGAGCGCGTGGCCGAACTCGTGCAGCGAGCTGAGCAGCGACTCGACCTCGCCGTCGCCGTAGCGCGTCGTCAAGCGGCTGTCGCGCTGGCCGACCCAGGCCGTGAACGGGTGCGCGGAGACGTCGACGCGCCAGCTCGCGTCATCGACGCCGACGCGGCGCAGCGTGCCGGCGACGGCGGCTTCCTGCGCGGCGACCGGCACCGCGAGCGTCCGTCGCGGCGAGACCTGCTCGGCAGCCGCGACGAGCGGCGGCAGCTCGACGGCGAGCGCGCCGAACAGGCGCCGCAGCTCGACCGTCGTCAGCCCGAAGTCGAAGTCGCCGAGCAGTGCGTCGTAGGGACGCTCACCCGGCTCGGCGAGACACTCTCCGTAGGAGCGCGCGAGCTCGACGTTGTGCCGGAGCGCCGGCGCGAACGCCGCGAAGTCGTCGTTCTGGCGCGCCACGCGCCAGCTCTCCTGACCCTGCGCGCTCGCCTGCGCGCGCTCGACGGCGAGCTCGGTCGGCACGCGCCGCGCGCGCTCCCAATCGCGCCGCGCGATCCGCGCGACGTCGGCGTCGAGCTCGTCGAGCGTCGCCGCGTCGAGCTCGGAGAGCCAGCGGCCGACCTCTTCGCTCGTCGCGCGTTCGTGCGTGAGCCTTGCGAGCGTTCCCAACTGATGGGCGCGCGCCGGCGCGCCCTCGCCGGGCATCGTCACGAGCTGATCCCACACGGCGAGCATCTCGACGGCCGACAGGTCGGCGAGCTCGGCCATCCGATCGCGCAGGTTCTCGAGAGCTTGCATGAAGCGAGCAATCGTATGTGCGCGAGTGGATGCGCTCTATAAGATGCCCGCGATGCCGCGTGCTGATCGGTCCACGCGTCCGGTGATCGGCCGACGATGAGCGGCGGCGGCGCGGCGGTCGCGCATGACGAGATCGCCGTGCTGCTCGTCGAGGACGACGACGGCGACGCGCGACTGGTCGAGGACGAGCTCGCCGAACGTCTCCCACGTGCGCGGATCGCGCGCAGCCGCAGCCTGAGCGACGCGCTCGCGGCGCTCGCCGAGCCGACCGACTGCGTGCTGCTCGACCTCGGCCTGCCCGACGCGTTCGCGCTCGACGCGGTCGCGCGCCTGCGCTCGCAGGTCCCAGGGGTCCCGCTGATCGTGCTGACCGGCCTGAACGACGAGGACGCCGGCCTCGCGGCGGTCGAAGCCGGCGCGCAGGACTACCTCGTCAAGGGCCACGTCGACGGCGAGCAGCTCGCGCGCTCGATCCACTACGCGATCGGCCGGCGGCGCGCCGAGGAGGCGGAGCGCGCGCTGATGCTCGCGCAGGCGCAGACGCGCGAGGCCGACCGCCTCGAACGCGGGCTCGCGCCGCGGCCGCTCGTCGAGGACGCGTCGCTGTGGGTCGCCTCCTGCTACCGCGCGGGCCGCAGCCGCGCGCTGCTCGGCGGCGACTTCTTCGATCTCGTGCAGACCGAGGACGGCAGCCTGCACGCGCTCGTCGGCGACGTCTGCGGGCAGGGCCCCGACGAAGCGGCGATCGGCGTCAGCCTGCGCGCCGCTTGGCGAGCGCTCGCGCTCGCGCAGGACGAGCCGGAACGCGTCGTGCAGACGATGCAGCGCGTGCTCGAGCGCGAGCGCCACGTGCCGGCGCTGTTCGCGACGCTCTGCACGCTCGAGATCGAGCCGGGCAGCCGCGTCCTGCGGATGATTCGCGCCGGCCATCCGCAGCCGGTGCTGATCGCCGGCGGCGAGGTCGCGGCGATCTCCGACGCGCAGCCCGGCGGAGCCGCGATCGGCCTCGATCGCCGCGGGTGGCGCACCGACGAGATCGTGCTGCCGGCCGGTTGGGCGATCCTGCTCTACACCGACGGGATCATCGAGGGGCGCATCGGCGAAGGCTCGCAGCGGCTCGGCGAAGCGGGGCTGCGCCGGCTCGTCGCCGAGCGGATCGCGCGCGAGCCCGACTGGCGAGCCGAGCCGCAGGCGCTGCTCGAAGCGCTGATCGAGGAGGCCGAGCGCCTCAACGGCGACGCGCTCAGCGACGACGTCGCGATGCTGCTCGTCGGCGCGAGGCAGGGCGAGCTCGCGCGGGCGGCGTGAGCCTGCGCGGTCGAACGCGCGAGCGCCTGGCGCGGCGCACCGCGACGATGGGCGTCGGCGCGTTGCTCGCGGCGACGATCGGCGTGCTGCTCGTGCTCGCCGTGCTCGGCATCGGCCTCGCGCTGATCGCCAACGGCACGGTCACGCACAACCGGCACGTGCTGCTCGACGAGGTCGCGCCCGCGCGCCGTACGGCGCTGACGCTCGAAAACGCGCTCGTCAACGAGGAGACCGGCGTGCGCGGCTTCGCGCTGACGAACGAGTCGAGCTTCCTCGAACCGTACGACGACGGCCTGCTCGTCGAGCGGCGCGCGTACGGCGAACTGCAAGCGCACGAGGCGGCCGTCGGCCCGGCGCTCGCCGCCGAGGTCGCGATCGTCCGCGCGCGCGCCGACGCCTGGCGCGCTGGCTACGTCGCGCCGACGCTGCTCCATCCGCACCCTCCCCACGCTCGGGCGATCGCCGAGGACGTCGCCGGCAAGCGGCTGTTCGACGGAGTCCGCGCATCGCTCGCGCGCCTGCGTCGCGTGCTCGAAGCGAGCGAGACGCGCTCGCGCAGCAGCCTGCAGAGCGCAGCCGACACGCTGCAGGCGCTGCTGATCGTCGCCGGCGTGCTGATCCTCGGCGGCGTGCTCGCCGCCGGGTTCGTCCTGCGGCGCACCGTCACGCGTCCGCTGCGCAGCCTCGGCGCCGAGGCGCGGCGCGTCGCCGGCGGCGAGTTCTCGCGGCCGCTGGCGATCGCCGGCGGCCCGCGCGAGGTCGTCGAGACCGGCGCCGAGATCGACGCGATGCGCGAGCGGATCGTCGAGGAGCTCGCGAGCGTCGAAGCCGCACGCGTGCAGCTGGAGGCGCAGGCGCTCGAGCTGACGCGCTCGAACGCCGAGCTCGAGCAGTTCGCCTACGTCGCCTCGCACGATCTGCAGGAGCCGCTGCGCAAGGTCGCGAGCTTCTGCCAGGCGCTGCAGACGCGCTACGGCGACCAGCTCGACGCGCGCGCCGAGCAGTACATCGAGTTCGCCGTCGACGGCGCGAAGCGGATGCAGGTGCTGATCAACGATCTGCTCGCGTTCTCGCGCGTCGGGCGCAGCGGCCGCGAGCTCGAGCCGGTCGCGCTCGGCGAGGTCGTCGCGGCGGCGCTGCACGGCGCTCGCCGAGCAGCTTCAGAGCAGCGGCGCGCGCGTCGAGGTCGGCGAGCTGCCGACCGTGCGCGGCGATCGCGCGCAGCTCGTCTCGCTGTTCCAGAACCTGATCTCCAACGCCGTCAAGTTCCACGGCGAGCAGCCGCCGCTGATCCGGATCGCCGCCGAGCGCCGCGACGGCGTCTGGGAGCTGAGCTGCGCCGACAACGGGATCGGGATCGAATCCGAGTATCTGGACCGGGTCTTCATGATCTTCCAGCGGCTGCACTCCAGGGAGGCCTACGAGGGGACCGGCATCGGGCTGGCGCTCGCGCGCAAGATCGTCGAGTATCACGGTGGCGAGATCTGGCTCGAGCCGGACTACTCCGGCGGAACGTGCTTTCGCTTCACCTTTCCGACCGTGGAGGAGACGACGCCATGAACGCGGACCCGATCTCGGTGCTGCTCGTCGAGGACGACCCCGGCGACGTGATGCTCGTCCGCGAGGCGTTCGCCGACCACAAGGTCGGCAACGTGCTGTCGGTCGTCGGCGACGGCGTCGAGGCGATGCGGTTCATCCGCGGCGAGGGGCAGTACGCCGGCGAGGAGCGGCCCGACCTCGTGCTGCTCGACCTCAACCTGCCGCGCAAGGGCGGCGCGGAGGTGCTCGCCGAGATCAAGGGCGATCCGCGGCTGCGCGACGATCCCGGTCGTCGTGCTGACGACCTCACAGGCCGAGGAGGACGTACTGCGCTCCTACGAGATGCACGCGAACGCGTACGTGACCAAGCCCGTCGACTTCGAGCGCTTCGGCGAGATCGTGCGCCAGATCGACGAGTTCTTCGTCGGCATCGTCAAGCTGCCGCCGCGCCCGCGCTAGTCGTCGAGCTGGAACTCGCCGTCGCGGTAGATCACGCGCTCCTCGCCCCTGCGAAGCGTCGCGGTGACGATGCGATCGGCCGTCGAGACGACGTCGGTGTGCACGGTCGAGTCGTTGAAGCCGAGCTCGCGCCAGCGCTCGGCCGGTACCTCGCTCGGGTCGCCGTCGTAGGCGTCCTGGTAGGAGCGCCCGAGCGCGATGTGCGTGTTGCCGAAGCGGCCGCCGACGTTCTCGTCGTAGAGCGTGTGCGCCATGAAGCGCGTGATCCGTGAGACGCGGCGGTCGGTCAGCGAGAACTCGCCGATCCGGTCGGCGCCCTCGGTCGCGACCATCTCGCTCAGCACCGGCTCGTTCTCCTCCGCGCTCGCCTCGACGACGCGCCCACCCGAGAACTCCAGGCGGATGCCCTTGACGAGGTTGCCGTAGCGGTACAGCGGCTGGTTGCAGTAGATCCAGCCCTCGGTGCCGCGCCAGTCGGGGCTCGTGAACAGCTCGAAGCTCGGGATGTTACGACCGCGTCCGCCGAGCCATTTGCGCTGCTCGCCGAGCGTCACGCGCAGGTCGACGTCCTCGCCCTGCACGTGCACGCGCTCGATCTGCAGCGAGTCGAGCCAGTCGCGCGTGCGGCTGACCCGCTCGCCGACCTCGCGCCAGCGCGCGATCGGGTCCTCGGCGTCGAGGAAGCACGCGTGGACGATCTGCTCCCAGTACTCCTCGAGGTCCATCCCCGCCTCGGCGGCCATCGCCGGCGTGCCGTAGAGCCCGAGCGTCCAGCTGAACCGACCGGCGTTCTCCTTCTCGCCGCGCCAGTCGAGCAGCGGTCGCATCGCCGCGCCCTGGCGCATGATCTTCGCCGGGTCGACGGCGTCGAGCGCGTGCGGATCGGCGTCGGCGAGCACCGTCACCTGATGGTCCATCTCCTCGACGAGGCCGCGCATGTAGCGAGCGTTGAAGTGGTCGAGCTGCTCGTCGCTCGCGATCTCGAAGAAGTCGCGCGAGACGTTGATGTGCGCGTCGTCGTCGGGACGATAGGCGCTGATCACGTGACCGCCGCCGCGCCAGACGGCCTTCGCCAGCTCCGCGTACAGCGGCTTGGCGCTCTCGGGCGCGGCGATCCGCACGACCTCGCCGGGCCGCATCCCGCGCCCGCCGCCGAGCGCGAAGTCGATGAGCACGTGCGCGTAGCGCTCGAGCACCTTCTGCGGCGGCGTGTACGTCGGCATCCGCGAAGGCTACCCTCGACGCTCCCGAACCACACCGGCGCGACCGGACCGGGCCGTATCTTGCGCCGATGGCGCACACCCGCCTCTACCGCGACGGCAAGCTCGAGCTCGAGGACTTCCCGCCCTCGGACATCTCCGAGCACGTGCAGGATCCCGGCGCGACCGTCTGGCTCGACTACTGCGAGCCGACGCAGGAGGACCTGCGGACGATCGCCAGCGAGCTCAGCCTGCACCCGCTCGCGGTCGAGGACGCCGTCAACGAGCACCAGCGCCCGAAGGTCGACCGCTACGAGTCGCACCTGTTCATCAACGCGTACGTCGTGCACCTCGACAGCGCCAGCGGCGAACTGAGCACGAGCGAGGTCAGCATGTTCGTCACGCAGCGTGCGCTCGTCACCGTGCGCAAGGACGAAGGCGTCGAGATCGCGCCGGTGCTGCGTCGCTGGGACGAATCGCCGGACCTCGCCGGCAACGGCGTCGCGTTCCTGCTGTGGGGCGTGCTCGACGTGATCGTCGACGGGCACTTCGACGCGGTCCAGTCGCTCGACGCGGAGATCGAGGAGCTCCAGAACGCGCTGTTCGACACACGCGCGCGCGAAGCCGAGGTTCAGCGCCGCTCGTTCGAGCTGCGCAAGAGCCTCGTGCTGCTGCGGCGCGTCGTGCTGCCGATGCGCGAGGTCGTCAACTCGGTCATGCGCCGCGACCTGCACGTGATCGACGCGGTGATGACGCCGTACTACCAGGACGTCTACGACCACGTGCTGCGCGCGACCGACTGGACCGAGTCGCTGCGCGACCTCGTCACGACGATCCTCGAGACGAACCTCGCGATCCAGGGCAACCGGATGAACCTCGTGATGAAGAAGGTCACGAGCTGGGCGGCGATCATCGCCGTGCCGACCGCGATCACCGGCTTCTACGGGCAGAACATCCCCTACCCCGGCTTCTCGACGCACTGGGGCTTCTGGTTCTCGAGCGCGCTGATCGTCGTGATGTCGGTCGGCTTGTACTTCGCCTTCAAGAGCCGCGACTGGCTCTAGGGCGCGCTGACCGGCGCCGGCCGGCGTCCCGTCAGCGACGTCCTGGAACGCGTTGGGCGTGCGTGTAGACGTTGACCCGCCCACCCCGCGCGAACCCGCACAGCGTCAACCCGCGCTCGGCCGCGAGCTCGACGGCGAGCGACGTCGGCGCGCCGACGCCGACGAGGATCGGCGCGCCGGCGACGGCGGCCTTCTGCACGAGCTCGAACGACAGCCGGCCGCTGACGCACAGTGCGTGGCCGTGCAGCGGCAGGCGCCCGTCGGCGAGCGCCCAGCCGAGCACCTTGTCCATCGCGTTGTGGCGCCCGACATCCTCGCGCACGCACAACAGCTCGCCGGAGGTGTCGAACAGGCCCGTCGCGTGCAGACCGCCGGTGCGCGCGAAGCCGGGTTGCACGAGCCGCTCGGGCAGCGCCGCGAGCAGCTCGCGCGCGAGGCGCGGGCCGGGCGGCAGCGGCGCGCTCGCGACCGCGACCTGCTCGATCGCGCCCTTGCCGCAGACGCCGCACGAGGACGTCGTGTAGAAGCTCCGCGCGCCGGGATCGCGCAGCAGCGGTCCGCGCACTTCGACGGTGTTCGCCGCGAGCTCGTCGGTCAGGCCGACCTCGACGGCGCCGGCGATCAGCCCCTCGCCGAGCAGGAAGCCGAGCGCGAGCTCCTCGTCGTGGCCGGGCGTGCGCATCGTCACCGCGAGCGGCTCGCCGTCGACGCGGATCTCGAGCGGCTCCTCGATCGCGACGAGATCCTCCTCCCCGTCGCGCACGACGCGGCGGTGCAGCGCGCCGGCGGCCGGCGCGGCGAGCCCGTCGGTGGCGGCGGCCGCGCGGACGACGTCGGGGGCAGCGCTCACTGCCCCTCGCGCGCGAGCCGTTCGCGCTGCGGCTGCGACCGTGTAGCGCGGGTCCGCCGCCGACTGGCGGCCGGCCTCGAAGATCCCGAAGCGCGCGCACGCCGAGCCGGCGAGCAGCGCCGCGCCGCTCAGCGCCGCGCCGGCGCGGCTGCGGCGCCCGAGCGCGAGCGCGCCGGCGACGCCGGCGACCGTCAGCGCCTCCGCCGCTCGCATCAGCCTGCCCGGCGCGGCCCTGGTGGTAGTTCTCGGCGACGATCCCGATCCGCCGCTCGAGCAGCTTGACCGCCGTCAGCTCGGCGACCGCGCCGATCGCCGCGAGGCGCACGGCTGGGCCGTTCTGCGCCGTCGGCGCGCCGAGCAGGCCAAGCCCGGCGGCGGCGCTCGCGGCCGAGCCGACGAACAGGAACGGCAGCTCGCGGTGGCCCTCGTGCCACGCCGGCGCCGCGGTGTTGGCGATCAGCGCCGCCGTGTAGGAGGCGACCGCCGGCGCCGAGCAGCGCCGCGCCGGCGGTCCCGCCGCCGCCGCGGCCGCACGGCAGGCGCCGCGCGAGCGCGCTCTCGCCGAGCAGCTCGCCGGCGGCGGCCGCCGTCGCGGCCGGCGCGTAGGCGGAGAGGATCCAGACGCCGACGCTCATCGGCGAGGTCGGCTTGAACACGCGCAGCATGTTGAGGAAGCGCGCCGGGCGCCCGAGGTCGTGGATCAGCGCGAGCAGCGACACGCGGATCGCGCCGGCCGCGCCGAGCTCGCAGCGGCCGCGCCAGGCCCGGGCGGCCGCTGAGGTCGGCGCCGCGCGGCGAGGATCGAGGAGGCGCCGGCGAGGCCGCCGAGGAACAGGTAGCCGGCGATGTCGAGCTCCTCCCACGTCGGCGGGTTGATGATCGGGCTGCCGTAGTAGGACGCGCCGGGATGATCGTGCGGCGCTCGCCGGCGCGCCGCGCCGCCGTGCCCTCGCCGTCCAGCGTCGCGACTCGCGGCCCCGTGCGCGTCACGCCGGCGACGCCTCGCGGCGGACCTCGACGCGCGCTCACCGCCGCGCTCCGGCGAACGCGACGCGGCGCCGGCGAGCAGCGCGCCGGCCGCGATGCCGACGTTGCGCCACATGCGCGGCAGGTCGCGCGTGGTGACGACCGGGTCCGGCGGCAGCCCGTAGACCTCGGGCTCGTCGAGCAGCAGGAAGAACGCGCCGTCGCCGCCGACGCCGTCGTCGGGGTCGTCGCCGTACAGCCGCGCCTCGCCGACGCCCGGCCTCGTGCAGCTGCTCGACGCGGCCGGCCGCGCGCTCGCGCAGCTCCTCGAGCTCGCCGAACTGGATCGAGTCGGTCGGGCACGCCTTCGCGCACGCCGGCTCCTGCCCGACCCTGAGGCGGTCGTAGCAGAGCGTGCACTTGAAGATCCGCCCGTCGTCCTCGCGCTTGTCGAGCACGCCGTAGGGGCACGCCGGCACGCAGTAGCCGCAGCCGTTGCAGATGTCCTCCTGGACGACGACCGTGCCGAACTCGGTGCGGAAGATCGCGCCGGTCGGGCAGACGTCGAGGCAGGCGGCGTGCGTGCAGTGCTTGCAGACGTCGGAGGCCATCAGCCAGCGGAAGCCCTCGCCCGTCGCGCTGGAAGTTCGGCTGCGTGCTCGCCGACCGGCACGCGCTGCTCGATGAACGCGACGTGGCGCCAGGTGTCGGCGCCGAGCCCGCCCGTGTTGTCGTGCGAGCGCCCGGTCCAGTTCAGGCCGTCCTCGGGCACCTCGTTCCACTCCTTGCACGCGACCTCGCACGCCTTGCAGCCGATGCAGACCGAGGTGTCGGTGAAGAAGCCCATCCGCGGCGGGTGCTCGTCGTAGCCGGCGCTGGCGGCCGGGTCGCCGCCGCCGAGCAGGACGTTCGACGCGGGCGCTCGTCACGCGCCTCGCTCACGGCGCCATCCCCGGTCTCGCGCGGTGATGCCGGCGCGCTCGCGGTACTCCTCGCACGAGCGCCTGGCGCGCCGCGCCCGCGCGGGCGCCGGCCCGGGCGGATGTCGACGCGTCAGCGCCTTGACCTCCTGGATGTGCGAGCTCGGGTCGAGCGACATCGAGGACAGCTCGTTCATCGAGTCGCCGCGTCGCGTAGCCGTTCGGGCCCCAGTGGTAGGGCATGCCGATCTGGTGGACGACGCGCCCGTCGATCGTGCAGCGGCGTCATCCGGTCGGTGACCATCACCCGCGCCTCGATCGCGCCGCGCGCGCTGATCAGCGTCGCCCAGCCGCCGTGCTCGAGGCCGCGCTCGGCGGCGAGCTCCGGCGAGACCTCGCAGAAGAACTCGGGCTGCAGCTCGGCGAGGTACGGCGTCCAGCGCGACATGCCGCCGGCGGTGAAGTGCTCGGTCAGCCGGTAGGTCGTGACCGACGTACGGGATACACGTCGCGCGCCGGGCTCGCCGGGGTCGGGGTGGTAGCGGTTGTTCTCGTGCTCGTAGACCTGGCGCGCCGGGTTGCGCTGGCTGGCGGTAGCAGCAGGTTGCGCACCGGCGAGTCCTGCGGCTCGTAGTGGGTGGGCAGCGGCCCGTCGGCGACGCCGGCCGGCGCGTACAGCCAGCCGCGCCCGTCGGCCTGCATGATGAACGGCGTCGTCGCCGGCGATCGCCGTCCGGGCCGCTCGGCGTCCTCGGCGCGGCCGGTAGTCGGGCGGCTTGTCGGCCTCGAAGTCGGGCGTGTCGTGGCCGGTCCATCGCCGCTTCTCCTCGTCCCACCAGACGAGCGCCTTGCGCTCGCTCCACGGCCTGCCCTCGGGGTCGGCCGAGGCGCGGTTGTAGAGGATCCGCCGGTTGGCCGGCCACGCCCACGCCCACTCGGCGCCGGTCCAGTTCTGCTCGCGCGCCGGCTTGCGCCGGGCGGTCTGGTTGACGCCGTCGGCGTAGCAGCCGCAGTAGATCCAGCAGCCGCACGACGGTCGAGCCGTCGCTCTTCAGCTCGCGTGTAGGCCGGACAGCAGCTCGCCGTCGGCGTCCCAGCCGTTGATCTCGGCGAGCACCGCGTCGGCGCTCGGCTCGTCGTGCGCGCCCTCGGTCGGGTAGTCCCAGGTCAGGTCGAGCACCGGCCGGTCGCGCTCCTCGGTCGAGCCGGCGAGCCGCTCGCGGATCACGCCGGCCGAGGTGGTAGGTGAACCACAGGTCGCTGCGCTGGTCGTCGCTGCGGCTCGACGGCCTTGTGGTGCCACTGCACCATCCGCTGGGTGTTGGTGAACGTGCCGTCCTTCTCGGTGTGCGCGGCGGCCGGGAAGAAGAACACCTCGGTCGCGATGTCCTCGGTGCGCATCTCGCCCGACTCGATCTCCGGACCGTCCTTCCACCAGGTCGCGCGACTCGATCAGCGAGAAGTCGCGCACGACCAGCCAGTCGAGCTTCGACATGCCGAGGCGCTGCATGCGCGTGTTGGCCGAGCCGACCGCCGGGTTCTGGCCGAACAGGAAGTAGCCCTTGACCGTGCCCTCGATCTGCTCCATGACCGTGTCGTAGGTGCAGTGGCTGCCGGTCAGGCGCGGCAGGTAGTCGAAGCAGAAGTCGTTCTCGCGCGGTGGCCGCCGCGCCCCACCACGCCTTCAGCAGGCTGACCGTGTAGTCGCGCATGTTGCCCCAGAAGCCCTTGTCGGGCGCGTCGGCGGCGACGAACTCGTCGAGGTCCGTCGTGGCCGTGGGCGTGCGGCATCGGGATGTAGCCGGGCAGCGTGTCGAACAGCGTCGGGATGTCGCTCGAGCCCTGGATCGACGCGTGCCCGCGCATCGCCATCACGCCGCCGCCGGGCCGGCCCATGTTGCCGAGCAGCAGCTGCAGGATCGACGCGGCGCGGATGTACTGCGAGCCGATCGTGTGCTGGGTCCAGCCGACGCCGTGCACGAACGCCGTCGTGCGCTCGCGCCCGGAGTTCTCGACGAACAGCTCGCAGACCTTGCGCGAACAGCGTCCTGCGGGCACGCCGCAGACGCGCTCGACCATCTCGGGCGTGTAGCGGCGCGTAGTGGCGCTTGAGGATCTGCCAGACGCAGCGCGGGTGCTGCGAGCGTCGGGTCGAGCTTCGGCTCGCCGCGCGCCGACTCGGCTCGCCTGGCCTCGCCCTCGCCGGCGAGCGCGTCGACGTTGCCCTCCTGGTCGCGCTGGCCGGCGGCGGCCGCGACGAACGCGCCCTCGTACTGCCAGCTCGTCGGGTCGTATCGCCGCGTTGCTCGGCGTCGAAGCCCGAGAACAGCCCGTCGGCGCCGGCGTCGTCGAACTCCTCGCCGATGATCGTCGGCGCGTTGGTGTAGGCGAGCACGTACTCGCGGAAGTCCGACTCGGTGCTGAGCACGTGGTTGATGACGCCGCCGAGGAACGCGATGTCGGTGCCGGCGCGCAGCGGCACGAACATGTCGGCGAGCGCGCTCGTGCGGCTGTAGTGCGGGTCGACGTGGATCGACCGTCGCGCCGCGCGCCTTGGCCTCGACGACCCACTGGTAGGCGACCGGGTGCGCCTCGGCCATGTTCGAGCCCTCGAGCACGATCAGGTCGGAGTTCTGCAGGTCGCCGGGCAGCGTGCTCGAGGCGCCGCGGCCGAACGAGGTGCCGAGACCGACGACCGTCGAGCTGTGGCAGACGCGCGCCTGGTTCTCGATCTGGATCGATCCCGAGCGCGGTCAGCAGCTTCTTGATCAGGTAGTTCTCCTCGTTGTCGAGCGTCGCGCCGCCGAGCGCCGCGATGCTCATGCAGCGGCGCGTGCGGTCGCCGTCGCTGCTCCCACTCCCAGCCCTCGCGCGCGCGTCGCGACGACGCGGTCGGCGACCATGTCCATCGCGCGTCTCGAGGTCGAGCCGCTCCCAGTCGGTCGCGTACGGGCGGCGGTAGAGCACGTGCTGCTCGCGCGAGGCGCCGGTCGTCAGCTGCAGCGTCGCCGAGCCCTTCGGGCACAGCCGCCCGCGGCTGTGCGGCGCGTCGGGATCGCCCTCGATCTGGACGACCTCGCTCGTCCTTGACGTACACGTTCTGCGCGCAGCCGACCGCGCAGTAGGGGCAGACCGACTTGACGACGCGATCGGCGGTCGGCGGTGCGCGGCCGCAGCGCGCTCGGTCGCCGCGCGACTTGACCGCCGCGCCGCGGCCGAGCCGGTCCTCGCCGCGCAGCTGGCGCAGCAGCGGCCAGTCGCCCGGCGAGGGCAGCGGCGGCAGCTCAGGCGCCGCCCGTCAGCTCGCGCGCGGCGCGCGCGCTTGACCCACGTCGATCACGTGCGGCTTGCGCGTCGGGTTGACCGACCGGCGGGTTGACGAGCCGCTGCGGGCTGCGCGGGCAGCGCCGGCGCCTGCGCGAGCTCCTCGGCGTGGCGTCGCTGCCGTCGGCGGGCAGCCCGGTCGCGATCATGAACGCGCCGACCCGGCGGGATCCCCAGCTCGCGCGCGGCCGTCTCGTAGCTGTATCCCTGCTCGAGCAGCTCTCTGACCTGCGCGCGAGTCGCCACGCTCGTAGTTCTACCCCTTAGCCGCGCCACGCACAACGCCGTCGCGCGGCGACTACGCTGCGTCGATGACGCGTGACGAATGGATTGCCGCCTTTGCTCGCGAGGCTGGCGTCGAGACGCCCTCGGTCGAGCAGATCCGCGAGCTGCTCGAGCTGGCCGGCACCGCCGCGCACGCCTCCGAACGCACGGCGGCGCCGATCGCATGCTGGATCGCCGGGCGCTCGAGCTCCCGCTCGCCGAGCTGCGCGACGCCGCCGCGCGGATCGCGCCCGCCGCGCCGCCGCCGGGCTAGTCACGAGCCCGCATCGCTGCCGCGAGCAGCGCCTCGGCCGCACGCAGGTCCTCGCGCGTGTTGACGCCGTAGAACATCCGCGCGGGATCGCCGAAGCGCGCCAGCTCGCGCTCGTCGAGCAGCGCGCGGCGCGAGCGCGCCGAGCGCCGCGCGCAGCGAGCTCTGCCGCGCGAGCGCCTCGCGCAGCGGAGCCGCGTGTGCGCGAGCAGCCGCGCCGGAAGCGGCTGCACGTGCCGCCGAGCTCGAGCACGACGGCGCCGTCGAGCCCGGCGAGCCAGCGCAGCAGCGCGGCCGGGAGGAACGGCATGTCGCAGGGACCACGAGCACATCGCGCGCGGGCCTCTGCGCGGCGGCGAAGTCGAGCGCGGCGAGCGACGCCGCACAGCGGATGGCGCGGCTCGTCGGGCTCGTCGATCAGCGGCTCGCGCACTCGGCGGCAGCGGCGTGTCGCGCTTGGCGACGACGAACGTGTCGAGCTCGGCTTCGCGCGCGGCTCCGAGCACGTGCTCGATCAGCGGCCGCCCGGCCAGCGGCCGAGCGCCTTGGCGCCGCCGATCCGCGTGCCGCCGCCGCCGGCCAGCACCGCGACGATCGCCTCCCGCGCGTGGCCGTCGCGCCCGGCGACCGTGGAAGCCGCGGGAGATCGGTGCCATCGAATGGTTCTAACACGCGCCGCGGGACGCTCAGCCGGACCGATCGGGCCGCGAGACGGACGCGCTAGCGCCTTTTGCGATATGCCTATGCAATGCCTAGGCAGATCGACAAGCGACCTGTCGCTCGGCGAAGCGGCCAAGGCACTCGGCGTGAGCGCCGACACGCTGCGCCGCTGGGACCGCGCCGGCAAGCTGCGCACGCATCGCGACGAGCGCAACCGCCGGCGCGTCTCCGAGGCCGAGGTCCGTCGCCTGAGCGCGCGCCCGGCGCGCCACGAGACGGGCACGCGCGGGTCGGCGCGCAACCGCTTCGCCGGCACGATCCGCTCGGTCGAGGTCGACGGCGTGATGGCACTCGTCGAGCTCGAGGCCGGCCCGTTCCTGCTCACCGCCGCGATCACGCGCGACTCGGTGCAGGAGCTCGGGCTCGCGCCGGGCGTCCGCGCGACGGCGACGGTCAAGGCGACCTCGGTGATGATCGAACGCGACCGCATGACGTCGCGGAAGGGAGACGACGATGAGACGAGCGAGCAGACATGCGCGCGCAGACGCACGGCGGGCGTGCGGCGACGGGCAGCGGGCACGCTCGCCGTCGCGGCGATCGCGCTCGGCGCTCGCCGGCGGCGCGAGCGGCGCGGCGAGCCTCGCTCCCGCGCGTCGCGCGCGAGCGGCCGGCGGCGGCACGGTCTCGACGCTGTTCGCCGGCTCGCTGCTGAACTACATGGAACACGACCTCGGGCCGGCCTTCACGAAGGCGACGGGCTACGGCTATTCAGCGGCTTCGGCGGCGGCTCGACCGAAGTCGCCGCGCGAGATCAAGGGCGGCGTGCGCCAGCGGCGACGTGTTCGTCAGCGCCGCCGCGGCCGCCGACAAGGCGCTCGAAGGCTCGGCCAACGGCAACTGGGTCTCCTGGTACACGACGTTCGCCGCCTCGCCGCTGATGCTCGCGTACAACCCGAACAGCTCGTTCGGCAAGCAGCTGCGCCGAAGGCAAGCCGTGGTACCAGGTGCTGACCGAGCCCGGCATCCTCGTCGGGCGGACCGATCCGAAGCTCGACCCGAAGGGCGTCCTGACCGTCGAAGCCGTCGAAAACGCCGCGCGCAAGCTGCACGACCCGGCGCTCTCGGCGGCGCTCGGCGCGCTTCCCGGTCTATCCCGAGACGGCGCTCGTCGGGCGCCTGCAGTCGGGCCAGCTCGACGCCGGCTTCTTCTACGCCGTCGAGGCGTCCTCGGCGAAGCTCGCGACCGTCAGCCTCGCGCCGGTCTACAAGGACGCCGACTACACGGTGACGATCCTCAACCGCGCGCCGAACCCGACGGGCGCGGCGGCGCTCGTGCGCTACCTGCTGAACGCGCAGCGCAGCTACACGCTGAAGCAGAACGGGCTCAACGCGCTGAAGCCGACTTCTCGGGCAAGGCGTCGAGCGTGCCGAGGGGCCTGCGCACGTCGGTCGGCGCGCGCTGAGAAGTGATGCGCGCCGGGCGAGCAGCCCGCTGCCGTGGCTCGGCGGGCTGCTCGCGCTGTACCTGCTCGCGCCGATCGTCGCGTTCGTCGTGCGCCTCGGCGGCGGCGTCTCCTCGGCGCCCGGGCGTCGGCTCGGCGCTCGCTCACGTCGCTGCTCACGCGCGACGATCTCGGCCGCCGTGATCGCGCTGCTCGGCACGCCGCTCGCCTACGCTGCTCGCGCGCGATCGCGCGGCTCGCTCGGGCGCGCTGCTGACGGCGCTCGTCGCGCTGCCGCTCGCGCTGCCGCCGCTGATGAGCGGCCTGCTGCTGCTCTACGTGCTCGGCCCGCGCACGGCGCTGGGCGAATCGTTCGGCGGCAAGCTGACCGAAACGCGGCTCGGCGATCGTGCTCGCGCAGACGTTCGTCGCCGCGCCGTTTCTCGTGATCGCCGCGCGCGCGGCGTTCGCCGCCGTCGACCCGGCGCTCGAGGACGTCGCCGCGTCGCTCGGCCACGGCCGCCTCGCGCGCTTCTGGCGCGTCGCCGTGCCGGCCGCGCTGCCGGGCATCGGCGCCGGGCTGCTGCTCGCCTGGCTGCGCGCGTTCGGCGAGTTCGGCGCGACGGTGATCCTCGCCTACCACCCCTACTCGCTGCCCGTCTTCACGTTCGTGCAGTTCGACGCGACCGGGCTGCCGGCGACGATGCTGCCGATCGCCGTCGCGCTCGGCGCCGCGCTCGCGGTGCTGTGCTCGTCAACGTGCGCGCGCCGCGCCGCGGCGACGCCGCGCGCCGCGCGTGGAGCCGCTCGCGCCGGCACACGCGCACGGGGAGCGCAGAGCGGGTCGGGCGACGCCGACCACGCGGCGCGGCCGCGCTCGACTTCGCGCTCAGCCAAGCGCCTCGGCGGCTTCTCGCTCGACGTCGCGCATCGCGCGCAGCAGCCCGCGGCTCGCGCTGCTCGGCGCTTCGGGCGCCGGCAAGACGCTGACGCTGCGGCTGCTCGCCGGCCTCACGCGCGCCGGCGCGCGGCGCGCGCGTGCGGCTCGGCGCGCGCGTGCTCGACGGGCTGCCGCCCGAGCGGCGCGGATCGGCTACGTCCCGCAGCAACCGGCGCTGCTGCCGCGCCGCACGCTGTGGCGCCAGGTCAAGTTCGGCGCACGCGCGCAGCCGGCGCTCGCGGCGTGGTGGATCGAGCGGCTCGGCCTCGCCGGCCTGGAGGACCGCTACCCGGAGGAGCTCTCCGGCGGCCAGCAGCGGCGTGTCGCGCTCGCGCGCGCGCTCGCCGTCGCGCCCGACGTGCTGCTGCTCGACGAGCCGTTCGCCGGCCTCGACGCGCCCGTGCGCGACCGCCTGCGCCGCGAGCTGCGCCGGCTGCAGCGCGAGCGCGGATCTCAGCACCGTGCTCGTCACGCACGACGCCGAGGAGGCCGCGCTGCTCGCCGACGAGATCTCGTGCTCGACGACGGGCGCGTGCTGCAGGCCGGCGCGCGCGCGGACGTCTTCGCCGCGCCGCGTCTCGCCGCACGTCGCCGCGCTGCTCGGCATCGCCAACGCGCACCGCGGCGTCGCCGTCGCGCCGCACCGCATCGCGAGCGCGCGGCGCCGAGCTCGACGGTCGCCGGCCCGGCGCTCGCCGACGGCGCCGCCGTCGCCTGGTCGGTGCGCCCCGAGCGACATCGCGCTCGACCCGGCCGGGCCGCTACGAGGCGATCGCTGCTCGACGCCGCCGACCTCGGCTCCGTGCGCGAGCTCTCGCTCGCGCTCGACGGCACGCTCGAGCTGACGATGCGCACGCTCGCGCGCACGGACGTGCGCGCCGGCGCCGCCGTGCGCGTCGCGCTCGCGCCCGACGCGATCTCGGTCTGGCCCTCGCCGAGCCGCCCGCGCCGTCGACGGCAACCGCGCCGGCCGCGGCTCACCCGCCGATGTAGGACATCTCGACGCGCCCGGCGCGCGTCGCGCGGCGGGCGTGGCGTGCGCGCGGCGCGCAGCTCGAGTAGCGGTCGGCGCGCGCGCCCCAGATCGCGTGCACGCGCGCGGCGATCTCGGCGTCGCTCGCGCCGTTGCGCAGCAGCGCGCGCAGGTCGTGTCCGCGCTCGGCGAACAGGCACGTGTAGAGCTGGCCGTCGGCCGACAGGCGCGCGCGCGAGCAGCCCTCGCAGAACGGCTCGGTGACCGAGGAGATCACGCCGATCTCGCCGGCGCCGTCGCGGTAGGCCCAGCGCGCGGCGACCTCGCCCGCGACGCGCGGCGGCAGTCGCTGCAGCGGCCAGCGCGCGTCGATCGCCGCGATGATCTCGCCGGCCGGCACGACCTCCGCAAGGCGCCAGCCGTTGCTCGCGCCGACGTCCATGTACTCGATGAAGCGCAGGATCTGGCCGCTGCCGCGGAAGCGCTCGGCCATCGCGAGCACGCAGTGGTCGTTGACGCCGCGCCGCACGACCATGTTGACCTTGACCGGCGAGAGGCCGGCCGCCTGCGCCGCGTCGATCCCGTCGAGCACGCGCGCGAGCGGCACGCGCGCGTCGCTCATCGAGCG
Organism: uncultured Solirubrobacteraceae bacterium; assembly: GCA_963802105.1. Taxonomy (GTDB): domain Bacteria; phylum Actinomycetota; class Thermoleophilia; order Solirubrobacterales; family Solirubrobacteraceae; genus Palsa-744. The sequence continues at coordinate 298,758 of CAWDHJ010000002.1, forward strand.
GAACACGTCCTCGTCGAGCGCGTCGAGGCTGACCGTCACGCGCTGCAGGCCCGCGCGCGCGAGCTGCTCGGCGTGCGCCGCGAGCGCCGTGCCGTTCGTCGTCAGCGCGATCTCATCGACGCCGTCGATCGGCGCGAGCATCGCGACGAGCGCGTCGAGCTCGCGGCGCAGCAGCGGCTCGCCGCCGGTCAGGCGGACCTTGCGCACGCCGAGCCCGGCGACGATCGCGACGATCCGCGCGATCTCCTCGAACGTCAGCAGCTCGGCGCGGTCGAGGAAGCGGTGGGAGCTGCCGAACACCTCACGTGGCATGCAGTACGGGCAGCGCAGGTTGCAGCGGTCGGTCACCGACACGCGCAGGTCGTGCAGGCGTCGATCCATCGAATCGATCGAATTCATCTCATCGATCAACATACCCGCGCAGGCGTGAGGCTAGGCTCTGCTGATGGCCGCGCAGCTGATCGAGGTGGACGAGGCCAGGCGCATCGTGCTCGAAAGCACGCAGCCGCTGACCTACGAGAGCGAGCGGCTCGCCGACGCGCTCGGGCGCGTGCTCGCCGAGGACGTGCGCAGCGCCGGCCCCGTGCCGCCGTTCGACAGCTCGGCGATGGACGGCTTCGCGCTGCGCTGCGCCGACGTGCGCGACGCGCTCGCAGAGCAGACCGGCGCGGCTGAGCGTCGTCGGCGAGTCGCGCGCCGGGCACCCCGCGAGCCGCGCGCTCGGCGCCGGCGAGGCGATCGCGATCTCGACCGGAGCCGATCCTGCCCGCCGGCGCCGACGCCGTCGTCGCGGTCGAGCGTACGAGCGCGCTCGACGGCCACGTCGACGTGCTCGCCGCCGTCGCCGCCGGCAACGACGTGCGCCGCGCCGGCGAGGACATCGCCGCCGGCCGCTCGTGCTCGCCGCCGGCGCGTCGCTCGGCCCGGCCGAGCTCGGCGTGCTGGCGTCGCTCGGCCTGCCGCAGGTCAGCTGCTTCGCGCGCCCGCGCGTCGCCGTGCTGACGACCGGCGACGAGCTGGTCGCGCCCGGCGCGCGAGCTGCCGCCCGGCGCGATCTACGACTCCAACGCGCCTACGCGGTCGCCGCGCTCGCCAGCGCAGGCCGGCGCGAGCGTCGGCCTCGCGCGACGCAAGATCCGCGACGAGCCGCGCGCGACCGTCGAGCGCGATCGCGCGCGCGCTGCGAGACGTCCGACGTCGTCGTCGTCTGCGGCGGCGTCTCGGTCGGCGCGCACGACCACGTCAAGGCGAGCCTCGCCGAGCTCGGCGTCGAGCAGCGCTTCTGGCGCGTCGCGCTGAAGCCCGGCAAGCCGACGTGGTTCGGCGCGCGCGATCGCACGCTCGTCTTCGGCCTGCCCGGCAACCCGGTCTCGGCGATCGTCACGTTCACGCTGCTCGTCGCGCCCGGCGCTGCGCGCGCTCGCCGGCGCCTCGCCCGACCGCCGCGCGCACGACCGCGCTGCTCGCGCGCGACTACGAGAAGCGCCGCCGGCCGCGCGCACGCCGTGCGCTGCCGGCTGCGCGACGAGCGACAACGGCTGGATCGCCGAGCCGACCGGCGCGCAGGGCTCGCACGTGCTCACGTCGATGCTCGGCGCCGACGCGCTGGCGCTGATCCCTGCCGCGCGACGCGACGGCGCGCGCGCCGGCGAGCGCGTCGCGATCGAGCTGCTCCCCGGCCGCGGCCCGCGCTCGCGCCGGCGCTCGAGGTCGACGCCGATGACCGTCAGCGTCCGCCTGTTCGCGATGCTGCGCGAGCGCGCCGGGCGCGAGCGCGTCGAGCTCAGCTCGCCGAGGGCGCGACCGTCGCCGACGCGCTCGCCGCGCTCGTCGCGGCTGCCCGTCGCTCGCGCGACATGCTCGCGCGGCTGCCCGTGCAGCTGGCCGTCAACCGCGAGTACGCGACGCGCCGCGACGCCGCTCGCCGCCGCCGACGAGCTCGCGCTGATCCCGCCGCTCAGCGGCGGCGCGCCGGAGGACGGCGACCGCTCTCCGGCGCAGGCCGCCGAACGGCGCCGCGCGTGCACGCCGCCGTCGGCGCGCGCGCGCTCGACCTCGCGGCGCTGTCGGCGCTCGTCGCCGATCCGCGCGCCGGCGCGATCGTCAGCTTTCAGCGGCGTCACGCGCGAGGTCACGCAGCTCGACTACGAGGCCTACGAGGAGATGGCGACGCGAGCGGATCGCGCTGATCGCGCGCGAGTGCGCCAGCGCGAGCACGGGCTGTGCGCGATCGCCGTCGAGCACCGCGTCGGCTCGGTCGCGCTCGGCGAGCCGAGCGTGATCGTCGCCGTCTCGGCGCCGCACCGCGAGGAAGCGTTCGCCGGCGCGCGCGACGCGATCGACCGGATCAAGGCCGAGGCGCCGATCTGGAAGGTCGAGGTCGACGCCGAGCGGCTCGCTCGCGGCGCGTCGCCGGCACGCCGGCGCCCGGCGCGCTCGTCGCCGGCGCCGAGGTCGCCGAGTTCGAGGCCGGCGCGCAGCGGGAGCGCGGCGCGTGAGCGAGCCGCGGCTGACGCACCTCGACGAGCACGGGCCGCGCGCGGATGGTCGACGTCGGCGCGAAGGACGCGCGCGAGCGCGTCGCGCGAGCGCGAGCGCGCGTGCGCATGTCGCCGGCGACGGCGCGCGGCCGTCGAGCGCGGCGACGCGCCGAAGGGCGAGGTGCTCGCGACGGCGCGGCTCGCCGGCATCAGGCGGCCAAGCAGACCGGGCCTGTTGATCCCGCTTGCGCACCCGATCACGCCGACGCTGATCGACGTCGCGCGCGAGCGTCGACGCCGAGCGGGGCGTCGTCGAGCTGCTCAGCGAGGTGCGCGCGGTCGACCGCACGGGCGTCGAGATGGAGGCGATGACCGCGTGCGCGGTCGCCGCGCTGACCGTCTACGACATGGTCAAGGGGCTCGAGCGCGGCGTCGAGATCGAGCACGTCGTGCTGCTCGAGAAGACCGGCGGGCGCAGCGACTGGCGCCGCGTCGAGGACGATGAGCTGAGCGCTGCGCCGGCGGCGCTGCTCACGATCAGCACCTCGAAGGCGGCCGGCGACGGCGAGGACGAGAGCGGCCCGCGCCTCGCGGCGCTCGCCGCAGCGGCTCGGCGCCGAGCGTCGCCGCGCGCGCGAGTCGTCGCCGACGAGCGCGAGCCGATCGAAGCGCGCCTGCGCGCACTGGAGCGACGTCGAGCGCTACGAGCTCGTGCTGACGCAGCGGCGGCACCGGGCTCGCGCCGAGCGACGTCACGCCCGAGGCGACGCGCGCGGTGATCGAGCGCGAGGCGCCGGGCATCGCCGCAGGCGATGCGCGAGGCCTCGCGCCCGCACACGCCGAACTGGATGCTCTCGCGCGCACTCGCCGGCACGCGCGGCCGCACGCTGATCGTCAACTTCCCCGGCAGCCCCGGCGGCGATCGACCAGACCGCCGAGGCGCTCGCCGAGCCGCTCGCGCACGCGCTCGCCCTGCTCTCGGGCGAGCACGGCGGGCACTGAGACGTGCGCGTCATCGCGCGCTCAGCGACGACGCCGGTCAAGGGCCTGCGCATCGCGACGGCGGCGAGCGCGTCGAGATCGAGCCCGGCGGCGCGCGCGGAGACCGCTGCCTGTACCTGATCGACGAGCGCGCGCGGATGGTCAACGGCAAGCACTCGGGCGCGCTGAGCGAGGTGGTCGCCGAGCTCGCCGACGACGGCGAGGGCGGCGGCGAGGGCGACACCGACGGCGACACCGACGCGCCCGGCGCGAAGCTGGCGCTGACGTTCCCCGACGGCAGCGACGTCTGCGGCGACGACGGAGCTCGGCGAGGAGCTCGACACGCGCTTCTTCTCGCGCGAGCGGCGCGCGCGCGTCGTGCGCGGGCCGTTCGCGCGGGCGACTCAGCGAGCACGCCGGCGAAGTCGCTGCGGCTCGTGCGCGCGGCCGACGGCGACGCGCGCGATCGACCGCGGCGGCGAGGGCGGGGTGAGCCTGATCTCGCGAGCTCGCTCGCGAGCCTGGCGGACGTCGCCGGCGAGCCGCGCGATCGACGCGCGGCGCTTTCGCATGACGGTCGAGATCGACGGCGTCGGTCCGTTCGCCGAGGACGCGTGGATCGGCGAGGAGCTCGCGATCGGCGCGGCGCGCGTGCGCGTGCGCGGCCACGTCGGGCGCTGCATCGTCACGAGCGGCGACCCGGAGAGCGGCGACGTCGACCTGCCGACGCTCGACGTGCTGCGCTCGTTTCGCGCCGTGGCGCCGACGAGCCGAACCGCTCGCGTTCGGGATCCTACTGGCGAGGTGCTCGAGCCGGGCGCTGGTCGCGCTCGGCCCGACGCGGCGACGTCGACGCTTCGTCGCCTTCGAGCAGCGGCACGAGCTTGGAGTGAACGAGCAGCCCGGGGAGCATGGGCGCGAGGAAGTTGACGATGCGATAGGCGACGACCGAGAGCAGCGCGTGCGCGGCGTGCACGTGCACCCAGATCAGCGCGAGCGTCAACAGCGCCTCGGTGATGCCGGCGCCGCCGAGCGGCAGCGAGCGGCGGCTCGCGGCATAGCCGGTCGCGTAGGCGAGGACGAGCGCGGGCGCCGAGAGCTCGACGCCGAAGCAGAACAGCGCGAACGCGAGGCAGGCGATCTCGGCGGCCCAGTAGACGGCCATGCCGAGCAGCGCCCACGGGCGCTCCAGCGGGCTCAGCACGATCTTGCGCAGGACCTCGACGCTGCTGAGGACGTCGCCGACCCAGCGGCCGGCGCTGTTGTGCGAGCGCTGGAAGTGGCGCAGCATGCGCGGATGCGTCGCCCACCAGGCGAGCACGAAGCCGAGCGGCACGCCGAACACCCACGGCAGCGTCAGTGCGAGCGACGCGCGATCGGATTCGAGCAGCAGGATCAGCGCGCAGACGCAGGCGGCGGGCGCGAGCAGCGCGTACTCGATCACGCCGAGCGCGAGCACCTGGCGGCGCACGGTGCGGCGGCTCGCGTTGATGCTGTGCAGCGCCTGGCGGTCGAACGCGAAGCCGCCGAGCGGGACGAACGGACCGAAGCCGGCGACGACGAGGCGGATCGCGAAGATCAGCGAGATGTCGCGCTTGCCGGTCGTCGACGATCGTCGCGCGGTAGGCGAGCGCGTAGCCGAGATAGGCGATCAGCTCGAAGCCGACGGCCGCGAGCAGCCAGATCGGCTGCAGCTGCTCGAACGTGTGCCACAGCGCGCGCGGGCTGTCGGATGCGGCGATCGCAACGACGGTGCCGCCGGCGATCAGGGCCGACAGGAGCGTCGCTATGCGGGGTCGCCGGCGGAGTGCGTTCATCTGCGCGCGCCGCGCGGGCGCGCCTGCCAGATGGTAGGCGGAGCGCCCAGCTCGCGCTCCAGGCGAGCCGCGAGGTCGAGCAGCGCGGCGTCCTCGCCCGCGCGCGCGAGCAGCTGCGCCGCGATCGGCAGGCCGTCGAGGGTCGATATCGGAAGGACGACGACTGGCCCGGGCGGCTGCGTCAGCGGGACGGTGCACGACAGCAGCGTCTCGCGGATCGAGCGGACGCGACCGGAGCGAAGGCGCCAGTCGTGCGCCTCGCGCGGCGGCGCTACGATCGGCGCCGCCGGAGCGAGCAGCGCGCCAGAGCGCGGCATCGCGCGATCGAGCGCCGCGGCGATTCGCGCGCGCTCGCGCAGCGCCTCGACGTGGCGCGCGGGCGCGATCCGAGCAGCGCTCTGCACGCGCTCGCGCACCTCGGCGCCGAGCTCCTCCGCGGGCACGCCGAGCGCGCGAACCGACGCGGCGGCCTCGCGGACCTGCACGTCGCGATGGACGGCGAGCGCGTGCTCGAGCTCGGGGACCGAGACGCTCTCGATCGCGACGCCGGCCCGCTCGAGCGCGCGTGCGGCGGCGCGAACGGCGTCGGCGACGGCCGGTTCGCAGAGGCTCGGGTCGAGCAGGTCCTCGACGAGCGCGACGCGCGTGAGCGCGCTCGCCGACGACGGCTCGCCGCCGCGCGCCGGCTCGGCCGGCGCGGCATCGGCGCGCGCGCCGCGCACGAGCGTGTCGAGCAGCAGACGCAGGTCGGCGACGCACGTCGCGAGCGGGCCGACGACGTCGTAGGAGGGCGCGAGCGGCAGCACGCCGGCGCGCGAGAGCAGGCCGTGCGTCGGGCGCAGCCCGACGACGCCGCAGAGCGCCGCCGGCACGCGGATCGAGCCGCTCGTGTCGGTGCCGAGCGCGCCGAGCGCGAGGCCGCCGGCGAGCGCCGCGGCCGGCCCCGAGGAGGAGCCGCCGGGCAGCCGGCTCGCGTCGTGCGGGTTCAGGCACGGCGCGCGGTGCGGATTGCGCCCGTCGATGCCGAACGCGAGCTCGTTCGTGTGCGCCTTGCCGAGCACGACCGCGCCGGCCGCGCGCAGCGCCGCGACGCAGTCGGCGTCGCGCGCGGGCTCGCGCCGCCAGCGCGCCGTGCCGCCGCGCGTCGACAGCCCGGCGACGTCGATCACGTCCTTGACGAGGATCGGCAGGCCGGCGAGCGCGCCTCGCTCGCCGCGCGCGAGCGCTCGATCGGCGCGCCGCGCCTGCTCGCGCGCGCCGTCTGCGTCGAGCAGCTCGACGGCGCCGAGCGTCGAGCGCTCGATCCGCTCGATCGCCGCGTCCGTCAGCTCGCTCGCGGCGAGCTCGCGCGCGCGCAGCGCGGCGAGCGCCTCGTGGGCGGTGCTCGGCAGCGGCGCGCTCATCGGCGCAGCGTCGCGCGGCTCAGCCGTGCGACGGCCCGCGTGTGCGCGGCCTGCTCGGGCGCTCGAGGCGGCGCTGCGTCGCGATCGCGTCGCGCGGGGGCGCGGCGGCGCGAGGAGCAGCGGGTGGCGCCGCACGGTCGAGCGCGGGCGCTTCGTCGGGCCAGTGCCCGTGGGCGTCGAAGTACTCGCGCGCCGCTTCCTCGCGGTCGCGCTCGCGGTCGCCGTCGGTCGACGCGCGGATCAGCCAGTTCATCGCGAAGATCGCGAGCCCGGCGCCGGCGATGCCGGCGCCGCCCTCGAGCTCGGATTCGCTGCCGAGCGACATGACGATCGCGCCGGCGACGACGACGGCGGCGGGCAGCACGTAACGGAGCAGGATCATGCCGAAGCTCATCGGTTGGGGCGACGCGCGTGGGTCACGCGCCGTCGCGTCGTTCGGTCTCCGCTCGTCGGTCATCGTGCCGCTCTCGAGGATACCGGCGAGCCGCGTTGCCGGACCCGAAATCAGCGACGCCACGTCCGAGTGGGGCGAGACAGCCTGAACGAACGCGGCTGGCGGTGCCGCTCGGCGCCCCGAGCGCCGCGCTCGCCTCCCCGTCGGTGAGAGCCCGAAGCGAAATGTCGCGGCACGAGAGCATTCGACGGGTCGACGGAGCGCCGCGTAGAAGCGAAGCGTCCCGGCTCAGTCGAAGGCGTCGGCCGGGAGCACGAAGCGACGTGGCGGACCTCCGTCGCGTCCGGCGACGTCGTCCGCTCGGGAGCCGTGCAGCCCGGTGCTGCGAACGGCGGCGGCGCCCGCGGTCGAATCCGCGACGCCGCGGTGAGCCGAGATCCAGCTCAGGATCGCGCCCGAGTCGGAGCCCTCGGCGATGATCACGGAGCGCTCGATGACCGTCCCGCCGGAGGCGTGCGGCCGGGCAAGCCGCCTGACGACGGCGCCGACCGCATCTGTCGCCGAATCGCCCACGCCGCTGCTGCTCTCTAGAGGCTCGATACAGCCATGCTACCCCGTGGCTCGCCTTCCGCCCACGACTCGCCCGACAGCCGCGTTCCACCGGCTCGGCTCGACCCCGCTCCCCTCCGGCCCCCGGCGCCGCCACCGCGAGCCGTTCTCGGCGATCGACACGTCGCGATGCCGGCTCTCGGAGCGTCGAGCCGGATCGTCCCGTTCGTCGAGCTGTTCAAGCCGGGCAGCCCTCGCCCTACAGCCTGTTCCCCTATCTGGCGCTCGCGATCCTCGCGGCGGCCGCGAGGATCGCCTGGTTCGTCGCGCGCCGCAACCCGTCGGCGGGTTCGAGCGAGGGGGCGATGCTTTCCGAATCGTGAGGTGGGCCGAGCTAGCATCGCTCGGGAGGCCTGAAAGCGAGCGAGCCCGGAGGAGCGGAGATGACCGAGGACGACCAGCCGGTAGTGGAGTGGAACGTGGCCGAGTGGCACGGCAAGATGCTCGTGGACGTCGAGGGCGAGAAGATCGGCAAGCTGCAGGACGTCTACGTCGACGTCGAGACCGACGCGCCGCAGTTCGCGACCGTCAAGGAAGGCTTGATCGGACGGCACCTGACGTTCGTGCCGCTCGGCGGCATCAAAGTCGGCCCGGACGAGCTGCAGGTGGCGGTGTACAAGAGCCAGGTCGAAGCGGCGCCGGACCTCGAACTGCACGGCGACGAGCTCTCGCAGGCTGACGAGTCGAGCCTGTATCACCACTTCGAGCTCAACTACACGCCGCCCGACACGGAGAGCGGACGCCGACTCGCCCGCCGCTGAGCCGCGCCGGCCGGCGGACCTGCCGGCAGGGCGGCTAGGGCACGACGACGAGCTTGCGGCGCGGGCTGCGCGCCTGCGCGTGCCACGCCTCGACGGCACGCTTGAGCGGGAAGCGCTCGACCTCGACCTCGATCCGCCCGGCGACGGCGTGCTCGGCGAGCTTCGCGTAGGTCTCGCGCGCGACCGCCGCGGGCAGCAGGCCACTGCCGTGGCCGATGTGCGTGCGCCCTTGCAGCGAGCGGAACGGGACGCTCGCGACCGGCCCGGCGGATTCGCCGATCGTGACGATCCGCGCGCCGAGCGCGGCCGACGGCAGCGCGGCTTCGAACGGCGCGCCGTACAGCGGGTCGACGATCACGTCGAAGCCACCGCCCGCAGCGTCCTTCAGCGCCTGCGCATCGTCGCCGCCGAGCACGACGCGCTCGTCGGCGCCGAGCGCCTCGACGGCGCGCAGCGCCTCGGCGTCGCGCGCCGCGGCGACGACGCGCCCGGCTCCGAGCAGCTTCGCCGCCTGCACGGCGATCCGCCCGACGCCGCCGGTCGCGCCGAGCACGAGCACGCTCTCGCCGGGCTGGACGTTCGCGTGGCGTGCGAGCGGCGCCCACGCGGCGATGCCGGCGATGCCGATCGCGACGGCGACGGCGTCGTCGAGCCCGTCGGGGACGGGGTACGCGCGGGCGGGGTCGATCAGCGTGCGCTCGCCCCACGAGCCGTACGGCGAGACGCACGAGCCGAAGTACACGCGCGAGCCGTCGGCGAGCGCGCCGACGCCCTCGAGGCCGACGACCGACGGCGTGCGCGGCGCGCCGAGCTGGCCGGAGGCGAGGCGGATGTCGATCGGGTTGACGCCGGCGATCGACACGTCGACGACGGCCCGGCCATCGGCCGGCGTCGGGTCGTCGAACACGCCGACCTCCGGGTCGGCGCCGGCGGAGTGGAGGATCGCGGCGCGCATCGTGGCTCGTTCCGGTGTGAGGATGCCAGAGGCTCTCAGCCGGCGCGCAACGCCTGCCCGGCAACGTTCGCAGCGGCGGCCCGCGAGCGCACGCCGAGCCGGCGGTAGATCTCCTCGAGGTGGTGGCGCACGGTGTGCTCGCTGAGCGACAGCGCGAGCGCGATCTCGGCGTTGCTCGCGCCTTCCCAGAGCAGCTGCAGCACGCTTGCCTGGCGCGGTGTCAGGCCGAGCGCGCCGAGCACGTCGAGCGTCGGACGCGGGCTCGCGTGCAGGGCGATCGCGTCGAGCGCGCCGGGGCGACCGTGGACGTACCTCGCGAGCAGCTCGCGCGTGCGCAGCGTGATCACGAGCGGGGCGACCGGCGAGGCCGCCCCGCGCCGCAGGCGCTGCGTGCAGATCCAGTCGTGCAGCCGCTCGAGCGGCGCGCGCTCCGCGGCGATCGCTCTCAGCAGCCGCTCGGCGTGCCCATGCGCGGCCTCGAGCGCGCCGCTCGAGTGGACGAGCAGCACGGCGAGCGGCGCGACAGCGTCGTCGTCGCCGTCGTCGAGCGCGCCGAGCACGGCGTGCAGCCGATCGCGATCGAACAGGCTTCGGTGCAACGGAGCGAACAGCCTGCGGACCTTCTCGAGCAGGTCGCGATCCTCGGCGCTGAAGTCGTGCGGCTGGCGACGGCTGAGGGTGACACCGATCAAGCGACCCTCGCTCGGAACGGTGAAGGCGATCTGGTACTCGGTGCCGGTTTCGCGATAGAACAGGTCGTAGAGCTCGAGCCGGCGCAGTGCCCGTAGGCCGATGAAGTCCGACATGCGGAGCGCCGAGGGATCGCCGGTCGTGGCGAAGTGAGCGGCGAGCGGGTTCTGCCAGACGAGCTCGGCGAAGCGCTGGCGGCGCGCGGGAGTGACGCGACCGAGCGAGCCGTGCGGCTCACCGATGACGAACGCGTCGAGCGGGTCACGCGAGATCTCGTTGTAGGAGGCCATGTCGGCGGGGATCAGCTCGCGCAGGAGCGGCAGCACACCATGGCGCAGCTCGGCGAGATCGCCCATCGCCAGCAGCTCGGAGGCGGCGATGCCAAGCCGACGATCGATCGAGCCCCCCGGTTCCATTCGTTAAAAATAGGCAAAACGGCCCATGTGGGGATGCTCGGGCGCAAGTAGCCTGCGGCGATGCCGGCGGACGACGCGGGCGTCTTGCTGTCGAAACCCACTCCTGGAGAAGCTCACATGCAAAAGCTCGCCCGCCCAACAGTCGGTCTGATCGCCGTCATCGGGCTGCTGACGATCCCTCTAACCCTTGTCTCCTCGGCGCCGGCCGCCTCGACGCTGCCGACGTTGCACGTCGCGCTGAGCTCGAGCGGCGTGACGGTGACGGGCACGCCGCAGTCCGGCGCGGTCAACGTCGCGGTCAGCGCGAGCGGGCTGAAGGAAGCCAGCGCAGGCCTGTTCTTGATGAAGCCGGGCGTGACGGTCGCCGAAGTCGAAACGTTCCTCGCGACGAAGCAGTCCGGCGACGCGAACGCGGCGAGCAAGTACGGCTCGATCGTGTTCGACCAGGAAGCGCCGCCGAGCGGCACGACCGAAGCGCAGACGAACCTGCAGCCGGGCCAGTACCTCGCGCTCGCGCTCGTCGGCGAAGGCGGGCCGAAGAAGGTCACGCCGTTTACCGTCGCGCCCGCCGCCGCTCCGGCCGCGCTGCCGGCGCCGCAGGCGACGGTGCGCTCGATCGAGTTCGGCTTCCGCGGGCCGAGCACGCTGAAGGACGGCGAGCTCGTGCGCTTCGAAAACGAAGGCTATTTGGTGCACATGGACTTCGCCTTCCCCGTCAAGAGCCTCAAGGTCGCGCGCAAGGTCGTCAAGCTGCTGCTCGCCGGCAAGGAAAAGGGCCTCGAAAAGCTCGTCGCGGGGCCACCGGTGTCGTTCGCCGGGCCGCTCTCGCCGGGCGCCTACCAGCAGGAGACGATCACGGCCGCGCCCGGCATCTACGTCCAGGTCTGCTTCATGGACACGCAGGACGGGCGCAGCCACACGCTGCTCGGGATGGAGCGGATCATTCGCGTCACGCGCTAAGCCGGCCGGCTTAGCCGGGCCGGAGCCGGGAGGGCCCGCCATACGGCTGGCCCTCCCCCAGTCTCCGAGCGTCAGCCTTTGGCCGACAGCGCTTTGACGGTCGACAGCAGTTTCGTGGCTTCGCCGCCGCCCCAGCCTTTGAAGAAGCCGTATTTGTCTTCGACGGGATATGCGTTGAACCACCACAGGCCCTTGAGCTCGGGGAAGCTCGATCCGAGCATTTCGCTGTAGACGGTTTCGGCCTGTTTGTTCTCTTCGGCTTCGGTCTTCGCAGCTTTTTCGGTGTTGCATTCTTTATTGGCGCAGATGCCGAACTCGGTCGCGTAGACGTTCGTGTGTTTGATGCCGAGTTCGACGGCCTCGTTGTAGTCCTCCTTCATCCCGCGCAAGCCGTAGTCGTATTCGTAGGTGACGAGTTTTTCTTCTTCGGCCAGCGTCAGGCCTTCGACGTCGTACGGGTGAAAGGTGAAGCCTTCGATGCGCGTTTTGAGTTCCGGCTGCGCGGCGAGCGCATCGCCGAGCCAACCGTGTTTTTCGTTGGCGTTCGACCATTTGCCGCCGCCGAGGTAGTAGTCGCCGGTCAGGTCGAACAGCAGTTTGACGTCCTGCGGGATCGCTTTGCCTTCCTTCGCTTTCTGCACTTCTTTGGAGAGCGCGACGAACATTTCGGCGTACTTCGCCGGTTCGGTGCATTCGCCGCACTGGCCCTTCAGCCACATCTCGTTGCCGACCTCCATCAGCACGTTGCCGTTCGTAGCGGCCCGTTCGACCTGTTCGCGCGCTTCTTTGGCCCACGTCGCGGTCGTGATCGTCGAGAGTCGTTCGGAGTCGTTGGTGTTGCCGACGATCACGTCGTTGTTGACGAAGTGGTATTTCGCGGTGTTCGCGAGGCTGTTGCCGTACGTTTCTTCGCCTTCGACTTCGGCGCTGTCGTAGGTTTCGATGCGGTCGGAGGCGATCCCGTCGGAGACGAGCGTTTCGGCGTTTTTGCCGAGCGCGGCGTTGATTTCTTTCGAGCAGCAGAGACCGCCGTTGACGCCGAAGATGCGCCGCGTGGTCGTCGCTTTGCTCGCCTGCGCTTCGGCGGAGCAGCCTTCGGGATAGGTCGCGCTTTTGCCGTAGATCGCGGTGACGGCGACGTTGTAGGCGGTGCCGGGTTCGACGAAGGTCTGTTCGGTGCCTTCGCTCGCTTCGCCTTTTTCGCCGCTGTTGTTGAAGACGAAGCTTCGGTCGCTGACCGTTTTGTCGCTCGCCTTCCTGCCGACCGAGCGCGAGGACCCATTGACCCAGACATTGATCGTCTGTTCGGCGAGTTCTTTTTCGACGCCCGACGGGATTTTCCATTTGGCCGTGATCGCCGTGAGCGAGCCGGCGGCGTTCGAGGCGCCGGTCACTTCGGTCGGGTTGTAGCCGGAGCTGCAGGTCGGCAGCGCCTGCGCGGTCCCGGCTCCCGCCGCGAGGACGGCGAGCGAGGCGAGCATGGCAAGGCCGACGGCGCCGAGTCGAAGTTTCATGACAAGTCCTTTCGTAGGCGCCCGCGTGACCGCCCTGTCGATCTCGAGCGACGCCGGCCAGCGCAACTGCCGACCGATGGCCGAGCATCGCGTCGCCTCGCACGCGCGTCAAACGCACCGGCGCGCGGACGTGGCGGCCGCGGCGGGATGACCCGTGGAGACGGGCGGAACAAGAACGCGCGAGGTCGCCGCGGAGGTCGAGAATGTCTCCTCCCCGCCGGCGGAGCCGGGACGGAGCTGCGGGCGGCCCCGCCGAAGGGTGTCGGCGGTGCGAGCGGCGGCGGCATCGCGGCGTCGCGGCGATGAGTTCAGGGCGCGGGCACGGTCTTACCCGCAAAGGCTGAACGAGCAAAGGAGAGGCGAATGGAACTGACCGCGACGACCTTCACGACAATCGACGGCGTCGTGCAGTCTCCGGGGGCGCCGGAGGAGGACCCGCGCGGCGGGTTCGACCTCGGCGGCTGGGTGATCCCCTACGCCGACGATGGCATGGGCGGCTTCATCGCCGACGTCCTCGCCCGCGCCGACGCTTTCCTGCTGGGCCGCCGCACCTACGAGATCTTCGCCGGGCACTGGCCCGGAGTGGCGGACGAGAACCCTGTCGCCGAGGTGCTCAATCGCCTCCCCAAGCACGTCGCCTCGACGACGTTGAGGACGCTCGATTGGCGGGGCGCGGAGCTGATCGACGGCGACGTCGTCGCGGCGGTCGAGGAGTTGAAGCGCTCGCCGGGGCGCGAGCTGCAGGTCCACGGCAGCGGCAACCTGCTCCGCACGCTGATGGGAGCTGGCCTGATCGATCGCCACCGGATGCTCGTCTTCCCCGTCGCCCTCGGCACGGGCGCCAGGCTGTTCGCCCACCGCGACACGGCGTCGTCCTACGAGCTGGAGTCCTCGGAGACAACCGACGCCGGCGTCCTGCTGCTCACCTACCGGCCGGCAGGCGAGCCGCGGCAGGGATCCTTTGCCGATGCGCCCGAGCCACGGGAAGGACGCCTGCTGCGATGAGCGCCGGCTCGCCGCACGCCTCGTTCGAGGCGTGCGGCGGTCGGCGAGCGGCTGGCATGCCGGGAGGCCGGAGGCCGCGCGGGTCACGCGCAGGTCTCCAGCCTCCCGCGTCGGGATGCCCGTCGCGGTCACCATGAAGCTGCCCGCTTCGCCGCGAGTGAACGTGGCTTCGTCGGCGGAGGCGATCGCCGGGGCTTCCCGCACGCTCTCGCTGGTCGCGCCCGACGAACCCGCGTAGTTGGCGTCGCCGGAGTACCTCGCCGTCACTTCTACCGGGCCGCCGGTCTCGTGCGTTGTCGCGCACGTCGCCGTGTCCGGCGAGCCGCCGCCGAGCGCGACTTCCCGGCAGCCGGCGATCGGCCCGTTGTTGTCGGAGAACGCGACCGTGCCGGTCGGCGTGCGTGCCGGTCGGCGTGCCCGCGCCCGGCGGGATCGGCGCGACGGTCGCGGTGTAGGTGACCGAGCCGCCGACCGTGCCGGTGCCTTCGTCGGAGGAGGACACGCTCGTCGTCGCGACTCCCGGTGAGGTCGAGGAGGTCAGCTGCATCGTCAGGATGTGCAAGACCATCGTCAGCGAGCCGTCCGGGTTCTGCACGACGGCCGGGCCGTAGGCGCGCCCGGAGTAGTACGCGCTGACGCCGAGCGGCTTGTCGACGCCTTCGGCCAGCGCCGCGTCCTGCGCGGAGGAGGCGGAGAAGGTGTAGTCGGTGCTCAGCTGATACGGCTGTACGCCGAGCGTAATGAAGCCGACGGGGGGCGGTAACGGGTCCACGGCTCCCTCCACTTATTACTTTATAGCCCCTAGGGGGCTTGAATCAAGCCCCCTGGTGTGCCTCATAATCCCGCGCCGCAGGCCACGACCTACGGAAAAGGGGATTAAACATGGGTGCGCTGCAGCATGCGGTGGCGATCGCCGGGGGCGGTCCGACGGGAATGATGCTGGCGGCCGAGCTGGCGCTGGCGAATGTGGACGTAGCGGTGATCGAGCGGCGTCCCGATCACGTGCTCGCGGGCTCACGGGGCGGTGGCTTTCACTCGCGCACGATCGAGGTGTTCGATCAGCGGGGGATCGCCGATCGCTTCCTCGCGGATGGACAAGTCGCCCAGGCCGCGATGATCGCGACGACGGCGTTGGACATGAGCGACTTCCCGACGCGCCACCCGTACTCGCTCGGGATCTGGCAGGGCGAGATCGAACGGATCATGGCGGCCTGGATCGCCGAGCTGCCAGTACAGACGTACCACGGGAGCGAGGTGACGGGCTTCGCACAGGACGACAGCGGCGTCGAGGTCGAGCTGTCCGAGAATCGGTCCGTGCGGGCACAGTACCTCGTCGGATGCGACGGCGGACGAAGCGTCGTCCGCAAGGCAGCGGGCATCGAGTTCGCTGGGTGGGACGCGACGAGGAGCAACCTGATCGCCGAGGTCGAGATGACGGAGGAGCCCGAGCTCGGCATCAGGCGAGATGCGCTCGGCATCCACTCGCTCGGCAGGTTGAACTACGAGATCCGCGAGGGGGAGGTCGTCTACCTCGACGGGGGGCCGGTGCGCGTGATGGTGACCGAGCGGCAGCCCGCGCCCAGCGGCGAGCCCACGCTGCGCGATCTGCGCGAGGCGCTGATCGCGGTGTACGGCAGCGACTTCGGGATGCACGACCCCACGTGGGTCTCGAGGTTCACCGACTCGACACGTCAGGCGGCGACGTACCGCGCGGGACGCGTCCTGCTCGCGGGCGACTCAGCGCACGTGCACTACCCAGCGGGTGGACAGGGCCTCGGCCTCGGTGTGCAGGATGCCGTGAACCTGGGATGGAAGCTGGCTCAGGTCCTCGACGGAACGTCACCCGAGAGCCTGCTGGACACCTACCAGGACGAGCGCCACCCGGTCACCGCGCGCACGCTCAGGTACACGATGGCGCAAACCGCGCTCCAGCGCCAGGACGAGCGCACGAAGGCCCTCGTCGACGTCGTGTCGGAGCTGGCGATCATGGACGAGCCTCGCAAACGGCTCGCGGGGCTCGTCTCGGGACTGGACATTCACTACGACCTCGGCGAGGGCCACCCGCTGCTCGGCCGCCGGATGCCCGATCTGGACCTCGCGACCGCTGACGGGCCGCTGCGCGTGTTCGAGCTGCTACACGACGCCCGGCCGGTGCTGCTCAACCTCGGCGAGCCGGGCGCGTTCGACGTCGCTCGATGTGCTGAGCGAGTTCGGCTGCTCGACGCGAGCTATGACGGAGAGTGGGAGCTTCCGGTGCTCGGCGCGGTCGCTGCTCCTACGGCCGTGTTGATCCGGCCCGATGGGTATGTGGCTTGGCTCGGAGAGCGGAGCCAGGCCGGGCTCCCAGAGGCGCTGAACACTTGGTTCGGCGTGGCGGCGCCCCGCTCGTGATCGAGCCGGGGCGGCCTTGCTCGGGTGGTCCTCGGCCTACCGGTGCGCGGCACGATCACCACGGGAGCGGGCCGTCTTCGTTGGAGAACGTGCCCGTCGGGCCGTCCGGGCCGATCAACGCGAGGCGCACCGGCTCGCGTGCGGCCTGCTCGACCGTGCGCGTGCCGCTGAAGTTGTTTGAGGTCGGTGGCCGTGAAGCCTGGGCACGCGGCGTTGACCTTGATGCCGTCCGATTCGAGCTCGGCGGCGAACGCGACGGTGATCGCGTGCGCAACCGCGACAAGGTCCTCGCCTCCGCCGAGCCGCCTTCGCCGACCCCGATGCGGAGACGCCGCCGGCTCCGGCGAGGCAGAGACGCCGGGCGCGGCACTCACCGCCTGGCTGCACCGGTTCTTCGCGTTCGCCCCCAGCAAGCGCCTGATCGTCTCCGAGCTGCTCGAGCACACCGACCGCAGCAATCCCATCCTCAACGACAATCGCGCCCGAGCGCTTGCCGCCCGTCAGCCGCTCCTGGCCGCGGCACAGCAGGCCCACGAAATCCGCGACGACCTCACGCTGGAGCAGATCCTCGACATGATCGTCGCGATCGCCAAGATCCACGGCGACAGCGATTACCTCGAGCCGATGTTCCAGGCCACGCTGGACGGTCTGCGTCCGCTGGACGGTCGCGGCCGGCCGTAGTTTCGAGCCCGCGCGACCGGCGAGCTCGCGCTGGGGCTCGGACGGGGCGCCCCCTATCGCGCTCCGGCCTGCGCCGATTCGGGCATCGGAGGGAGCAGAAACCGCAGCGAGCTGGCGAGCAGCTTCTCGTCGATCTCGGTCTCGGCCCGCACATGGTGGACCGCGCCGCCCTCGTCGATCACGGCCTCGACCAGCTCGTCGAGCACGTCGGGCGTCTGTCGTGTCCGGCGGCCGCAGATCGGGCAGGTCTCGCCGCGCAGGGCAAACCAGTGCGACTCGTCGCAGACGACCCCTGGCTCGATAGCGCCGTCGCGCACGTACAGATCGGCTACGGCTGCGATCGAGCCGGCCCACAGGCACGCTTGCAATCCCGACGCGGCCGGACCCCCGGACGCCTCCGTGGCGAGCACTTCGGCGACGGAGCGGCGCTGGCGATCGAGTTCGTAGCGATCGAGGACCGCCTCGGCGTGCTCGCGGACGGTCGCCGGGGCGACGGCGTCGTCGTCGATCGACAGCGTTCCCGCCACGCGCTCGCGCAGGTCGTCCGGGAGATGCCCGAGGAAGCGCGGGAGCTCGCTGTGGTGGCCGCCGACCGTGAGGACGTCGTATCGGTTGAGGCGCTGGAGACGCTCGAGCGCCTCGGCCACCTGCCGGAAGTGGCGCTTCTCCAGCTCCTCGGCGCGGTGGCTGTCGCGGCGCCCGTTGGAGGCGTTGGCGCTCGGCGCGCGTAGCTGCTCTCCCAGCCCCGCCTCTCGCATCTGCCCGAGGTACAGCTCCCAGGCGCGCGCGGCCCTTCTGTCGACGAGCACCGCACAGCAGCGCCGACAGTCCCCGACGACGGCGAGCATCGGACGGATCCAAGGGGTCGCGTCGACGACGATCCGATCGCGCACCGCACGCGGGAGGCTCACGACCTCGAATAGGCCGGCCGCGCTGCAGCAGAAGAAGGCCAGCGTGCGCGGAGTGATCGTGGCGTTGGCGATCGCGCCTGCGACCAGCTCGACGTCCCGGCGTAGCGACAGGCGCGCGTCGTGACCGAGCGAGCGGTCCTCGCCAAGACCGCGAATCCCGCGCAGGAGGCTGTCGGCCTTCGTTCTGGCCGAGGCGTGCGCATCGGGCTCGCGAGGGACTGTCAAATAGATCGAGACGATCGGCAGGCCGCCGCCATCGAAATGCGCGAGCCGATCGATCGTCTCGGTGCCGAGCAGCCGATCCGCGCCTGCGATCGCGCTCTCCGGCGAGCGGTGGCTCTCAACCGTCGATGAGCTCATCGACCTTGGCCACGAGGCGCAGCTCGGCGGGCGTGATTCCGGCGTGCCGTGTGTTTGCGACGGTCAGCCGCACGCGATTGAAATCGAGGATGCACATGTCGGGGCGGCGCATATGGTCCTCGGCGGCCTTCGCGACCCGCTCGACGAACGCCATCGCCGCACCGAAATCGCGGAAAGCCAGCTCGCGGGTCAGCGCCTGCCCCGAACGGCGCCACCCGGGATGCCCGGACAGGCGCCGCTCGGTGAGCGCGGAAGGCACGCTAGGCCGCCTTCACCTCGATGCGCCGCGGCCGCTCCTTTTCGGACTTGGGCACGCGCACCGTCAACACGCCGTCGCGCAGGTTCGCGTCGATCTTCTCCGCGTCCGCTTTGCCGGGCAGCGTCACGCGGTACTCGAACTGACCGGTTCGCCGCGCGCGCCGGCGTAGCACTCCCTTGCGCTCCTTCTCCTTGATCTCGCCCGAGATGATCAACTCGGAGTCGCGCAGCTCGACGTTCACATCCTTGCGGTCGACGCTCGGCAGGTCCGCTTCGATGAGCCATGCATCCTCGGTCTCCTCGATGTCGGCAAGCGGCATCCATGCGCCCTCGTTGCCTGCTCCGATCGGCGACCAGACGCTGTCCATCAATCGGCCCACCTGCTCGTTGAGCTGCTCCAGTTCCTGGAAGGGCTCCCAGTGCAGCGGCTGGGCGCGGGTCAGGCCGCGGTTCGTGCGCGGGCGGGAAGCGTCGCTTTGACGTGTGGCGAGAGCCATCTCGCTCCTTTCGTGCCGGGGTTTCCCTGTTCCCCTACTGCTAGGCCAGCACGTGCGCATACCAAGCGCCGTCGTTACCCCGCATCCCCCTTGAAGCGCGCGTCCAGCGCCCTACCGATAGGAGCAGATCAGCACGCGACCGAGAGGAGCCGGCATGGCTAGGGCGGTAGGCATCGATCTGGGCACCACCAACTCGGTGGTCGCGGCGACGATGGAGGGGGGTCAGGCCGAGGTCATCCCGAACGCCGAGGGCGGGCGCGTGACCCCATCGGTGGTCGCTTTCACAGAGGACGGTCAACGGTTGGTAGGGCAGGTCGCCAAGCGCCAGGCGATCCTCAATCCCGAGGCCACGATCTACTCGGCCAAGCGCTTCATCGGCCGCCGCTGGGGCGAGGTCGACGAGGAGGCCAAGATCGTCTCCTACAAGGTCGTCAAAGGGCAGAACGACGCGGTCCGCTTCGAGATCCGCGGCAAGCAGTATGCGCCCGAGGAGGTCTCCGCCCTGGTTCTGCGCAAGCTCGCGGAGGACGCCGCCAAGTTCCTCGGCGAGAAAGTCACCGAGGCGGTCATCACCGTGCCGGCGTACTTCAACGACGCACAGCGTCAAGCGACCAAAGACGCGGGCAAGATCGCAGGCCTGGAGGTGCTGCGGATCATCAACGAGCCGACGGCCGCGGCGCTCGCCTACGGGATGGACAAGAAGAATCAGGAGACGGTTCTCGTGTTCGACCTCGGTGGCGGCACGTTCGATGTCTCGCTGCTGGATGTCGGCGACGGCGTCGTCGAGGTTCGCGCGAGTAGCGGCGACGGGCACCTGGGAGGAGACGACTTCGACAAGCGCGTTGTCGACTGGCTTGCCGACGAGTTCAAGCGCGACCAGGGAATCGACCTGCGCTCGGACCCGCAGGCCCTGCAGCGGCTCTACGAGGCCGCCGAGCGCGCGAAGGTCGAGCTCTCGGCGACCACCCAGACGCAGATAAGCCTGCCATTTGTCACGGCCGACGCGTCGGGACCCAAGCACCTCAATATCTCGCTCACCCGCTCGACCTTCGATCGGCTGACCAAAGAGCTCGTCGAGCGCAGCCGCGGTCCGGTCGAGTCGGCGCTGGCGGATGCGAAGCTGACCGCCGAGGACATCGACGAGGTGATCCTCGTCGGAGGCTCCACGCGGATACCGGCCGTCCAGGATCTCGTGCGTCGTCTGACCGGCGGCAAGGACCCCAACATGACCGTCAACCCCGACGAGGTGGTGGCGATCGGCGCGGCGCTGCAGGCGGGCGTGCTCAAGGGCGAAGTCGAGGATGTCGTGCTGCTCGACGTCACGCCGCTGTCGCTCGGCCTTGAGACGCTCGGCGGCGTCATGACCAAGGTGATCGAGCGCAACACGACGATTCCGGCGCGCCGCACGGAGACCTTCTCGACGGCCGAGGACAACCAGACGGCCGTCGACGTCGTCGTCCTTCAGGGCGAGCGCGAGCTCGCGGCCGACAACCGCCAGCTCGCCCGCTTCCGCTTGGAGGGCATCCCGCCCGCGCCCCGAGGCGTTCCGCAGATCGAGGTGACCTTCGATATCGACGCCAACGGGATCCTGAACGTCTCGGCGCGCGACCAGCAGTCGGGCAAGGAACAGCGGGTGACGATCTCCGAGACCACGAATCTCGACCAGCGCGAGATCGAGCAGATGATCCGCGACGCCGAGACACACTCCGAGGAGGATCGCCGCCGGCGCGAGGAAGTCGATGCCCGAAACGAGCTCGACTCGCTCGTCTATCGCGTCGACCAGCTCCTCGGCGAACTCGGAGACGGTCTGCCCGTGCACGAGAAAGCGCGGGCCGAGCAGCTCGTCTCCGATGCCCGCAAAGCGCTCGAAGAGCAGGCTGGGACCGACCGCGTGCGCCCGCTGACAGCCGATCTGCAGCAACTCGTGCACAGCCTGCCCGCCAGCGCCAACGGCGGTGCGAGCGCCGGCGCGAACAACGGGTCGGCCGGCAATGGCGACGGGAGCGCTCCGAGCGGCGCCGACGAGGAAGAGGTGGTGGATGCAGAGTTCACGAGGAATTGACGCACGCGAACCAGGCGACTCCTCCGCGCAGGAACGACCCGAGTTGGAGGAGGCGCCGACCGTCGAGGGCAAACACGGCGGCGCCGGACAGGCGAACCGCGAGCCGGAGGATCTGGCGGCTGAGCTGGCGCGGACCGAAGACCGCTACAAGCGCGCTCTAGCCGACCTCGACAACTACCGCAAGCGCTCGAGGCGGGAACTCGAACGGCGTACGGCCGAAGTCACCGAGTCCCTGCTGATGGATTGGCTCGAGGCCGTCGACAGCGTCGAGCGCGCGATTCAGATGGAGCGCGACGGCCCGTGCCGTGACGGCCTGCGGGCCGTCATGGGCCAGATGGACAGCGTCCTGCAGCGCCAGGGCGCGCAGCGGATCGGGGAGCCGGGCGAGCCGTTCGACCCCGAGCGCCACGATGCGATCGCCGTGCGTGCGTCAGACGACGCGACAGACCAGACGGTGCTCGAGGTGCAGCGGTCGGGATTCACGCTCGGCGCGCGCGTCGTGCGTCCGGCGCAGGTCGTCGTCGCGCGCGCCCCCGAGCACGCGCGCTGATGGCCGTCGCTTTCCAGGACTACTACGAGACGCTCGGCGTTCCGCGCGACGCGAGCGCCGAGGACATCCGCCGCGCCTACCGCAAGCTGGCGCGCAAATACCACCCGGACGTCAACAAAGAGCCGGAGTCCGAGGATCGCTTCAAGCAGATCTCCGAGGCGTACGAGGTTCTGCGCGACGAGGACAAGCGGGCCCGCTACGACCGGCTTGGCGCGAACTGGAAAGCTGGGCAAGACGTGTCCGGCGCATCCGGATTCGAGCAGGGCTTCGGCGCCGACGAAGGCGACGGCTTTCGTGACGTGCAGGTCGATTTCGGCGGGGCGGACTTCAGCGACCTCTTCGGGGGTCTCTTTGGCCGGCGCGGGCGCCAAGGCTGGGGGCCGAGCGCCGGAGCCGGGAGCGGAGCGGGTGCAAATGGGTTCTCGATGCCCGGCGCCGACCACGAGGCAGTGCTCGAGCTAACGCTCGAGGAAGCCGCGGCGGGCGGCAAGCGGCGCATCTCGCTGGACAACGGCCGGGACTTCGACGTGACGATCCCGCGTGGGGTCCGCGACGGTCAGCGTATCCGCCTGGCCGGGCAGGGCAGCGCCGGCGTCGGCGGTGGCCCGCCCGGCGATCTGTTCCTGCGGGTTCGCCTGAAATCGCATCGGCGCTTCCGCGTCGAGGGACGCGATCTGTATGTCGATCTCCCCGTTTCACCCTGGGAGGCGGCGCTCGGCGCCGAGGTGCCCGTCAAGACGCTCTCGGGCAGCGCCCGCGTGCGAGTGCCGGCCGGGTCCTCGAGCGGCCGGCGCTTGCGGCTACGCGGCGAGGGCCTGCCGAACGCGAGCGGCCCGGCCGGGAGCTTGTACGCGGTGCTCGCCATACACGTTCCCAAACGGCTCACAAAGGACGAACGCGAGCTGTTTCAGCAGTTGGCGGACGTGTCGAAGTTCGATCCGCGAAAGGGCAGCTGATGGCCTCCGCGACGCGGCGACCCCGAGGCAGCTCGCTCGTGAGGCGAGCGCCCGAGCTGATCGCCCTGGCGGCCCTCGCCCGGGAGGCCGGCCTTCACCCGGAGGTCGTCGCCAGGCTCGTATCGCTGGGGCTGATCGAGCCGTGCGACGGAACAGCGTCCGCGCCGCTGTTCCGTCGCCACGATGCGCGCTCGCTCGCTCGCGCAGCTCGACTGCGCGCAGATCTCGGCCTCGACTACGCGGGGGCGGTGCTCGCGACCGAACTGCTTGCCCGGATCGAAGAACTGGAACAGCGACTGCGCTCCGGCGCACCGACAGACAAGCGGTGCGAGGTGATCGCATGGACCCGAACCGTCTCGCACTGAAGACGCAGGAGGCGCTCCCCGGCGCCCAGACCAAAGGCGCTGCGCCACGGCCACACCGACGTCGACGCCGATCGGGATCGGCGAGGGCGCCGCGATCACGGTCGACGCCGAGGACGGCGAGCTGGTAGTCCGCTGGACGGACGCGGACGGCGACGCCGACGACGAACCGGATCACGCTGAGCGGACGACCGTGGCCGCCTGAACGAAGGCACAGACCGCTCCGGGGCTGGCCGTGACAAGGCGGCACGCATGTTCCCCAGCGCGATCTGCTCGATCTGGCGCACGCGCTCCGCACTGATCCCCATGGTTTCGCCGAGCTCCCTCAGCGTCAGCTCCTCGCTGAGCAGGCCGTATCGCCCCTCGACGACCTCGCGTTCCCGGTCGCTCAGCTGCTCGAGCAGCCGCGGTACCTCGGCAGCGCCCATCCGTACCGCAAGCTCCTCGTATGCCTCCTCCGCCCGGGGATCGCACAGCGTGTCCCCGAAGGTCACGCCGCCGCCCGCTGGCGTGTCGTCGATCGGCTCCTGCAGGCCCCGGGGCGGGCGCTCGGCCACGCTGAGCCTGTGCAGCTGCTCGAGCGTGAGCTCGCTCGCCGTCGCGAGCTCCTGGACGCTGGGTTCGCGCGCGTGGGCGCGCGCGAAACTGCGCCGAGCCTCCCGCACATGGGCGAGCTGGCGCAGCGCGCGGTCGGAGAGCACGACTGGCCGAGACAGCTCGGAGACGACGTGCTGCATGGCCTGACGGACCCACCACGATGCGTAGGCCCAGAACGGGGTCCCCAGATCGGGGTCGTAGCGCTCCAGCGCGCTCAGCATGCCGACGACCCCCTCCTGCATGAGCTCGGCGCGATCGACGGTAGGCACGTGCGCGTAGATGCGCGCGATGCTGCCGACGAGTGGCATGAACGACTCGACCAGCCGGGCGCGCGCGCCCGGGCGGTTGCAGCGTGCCGCGCGCACGAGATCGGACTGGGTCTCGTGAAATGGGACGAGCTGGGCAGTGCTCTGCGAGCGGGACGGTGCTGCTGAAGCGGGAGCGCTGGGCGAGGCCGGAACATGGGCGACTGCGCTGTGGGCAGTCATGCTGGTCACCTCCGTCGGGTGAGAATCGTGGGGCGCGGCTGCGGCTATCGCATCTCCGGTGGCGTTGCTATGGGAGGGTCCCGTCCCCGTCTGTTTCGGCGGCGTCGCGCGGGGGTGGCTGCCAGCCATGGCGCGCCACGCAAACAACGGTGAGAATCCACGAGCGGGCGGCTCTTCCTCACTCGTACCCCATTTGGGGATTCCCACCGTTTAATTTTGGGTTCCTCGCAAGAGCGCCCCGAGTTGCCAGTCATGGCGGGCGGCCTACCTAGATGCCTGTGAGCATTCTCGCGAGATCGCCGCTCGCCGGCGGCAGCGTCGCGGGCGCGCCGTGAGCGCCGCGGCCGAAGAGCTCGCCGAGATGCCGGACCGAGACGGCGCTTTTCCCGAGCTGACCGAGGATCAGCTCGCGCGCCTGGAGACAGAGGGAACGCGTTGCCACACGCATGCCGGGGAGGTGCTGTTCCGCGAGGGCGACGAGCAGTATGACTTCCACGTCGTGCTCGACGGCAAGGTCGCGGTCGTCGAAGATCGAGGTGGTCCGCGCGAGCGGCTGATCGCTGTGCACGGCCCGCGACGCTTCCTGGGCGAGCTGGGGCTGCTCACGGGTCAGGCGGCCTTCTTCACGGCCGTCGTGCGGGAGCCGGGCGAGGTGCTCGTCGTGCCCGTCGAGCGCCTGCGCTCCCTGCTCAGTCAGGACTCGGAGCTCGGCGACTTGCTGCTGCGTGCCTACTTCTTGCGCCGCGAGCTGCTGATCGGACGCGGCGCGGGCTTTCGCATCATCGGATCGTCCTTCTCACCGGACGCCAGGCGCTTGCGCGAGTTCGTCGCGCGCAACCGCCTTCCGCATCGGTGGATCGATCTCGAGCGGGATGCAAGCGCGGAGGCGTTGCTCCGCGAGGTCGGCGTCGCGCCGCAAGAGACTCCCGTCGTCATCTGGCGCGGCGAGGTCATGCGCAATCCCTCGAACGCCGAGCTGGCGCGGACGGTCGGCCTGTCGACCACGCAGAGCGAGCGCACGCTGTGCGATCTGCTCGTCGTCGGTTCCGGCCCAGCGGGGCTCGCCGCGTCCGTATATGGGGCCTCGGAGGGCCTGGACACGGTGGCCCTCGACGCGCTGGCGACAGGTGGACAAGCCGGGACCTCCTCGAGGATCGAGAACTACCTCGGCTTCCCGGCGGGCATCTCCGGCGCCGACCTCGCCGAGCGCGCCGCGATTCAGGCGAGGAAGTTTGGCGCACGCATCGTCGTCCCGGCCGAGGCCGTCGCACTCGAGTCCGTCGAGGACCACTACCTCGTACGACTCGCCGACGATCGCGAGATACTCGCGCGGACCATCGTGATCGCCAGCGGCGCGCGCTACCGCAAACTGCCGGTCCCGCGGCTCGAGGAGTTCGAGGACGTCAGCGTGTACTACGCGGCGACCTTGCCGGAGGCGCGGGCCTGTGCGGGCGACCCGATCGTGGTCGTCGGCGGCGGCAACTCGGCCGGACAGGCGACGTTGTTCCTGTCGCGCTACGCCACCGAGCTGCGCCTATTGATCCGCGGCGACTCGTTGAGCGCGAACATGTCCCGCTACCTGGCCGACCGGATCGAGCGCAGCGAGGTCGAGGTGCTGCTCGACACCGAGGTGCGCGCGCTCGAAGGAGAGGGCACGCTCGAGGCGGTCGTCGCCGACAACAAGCGCACCGGCGCGCTCCAGCGGCTGCCGGCCCGAGCGCTGTTCGTGTTCATCGGCGCCGACCCGTACACGGGCTGGTTGCGCCAGTGCGTGGCGCTCGATCGCCACGGCTTCGTGCTCACGGGGCCGGCGGCGGGAGCTACGCTCGACGACGAGCGCGGGTCCCGCCAGCCATTGCTGCTGGAGACGAGCAGGCCCGGTGTGCTGGCCGTCGGGGACGTCCGCAGCGGATCGATCAAGCGCGTGGCCTCAGCGGTCGGCGAGGGGTCGATGGCGGTGCGGCTGGTGGTGCATGACTTCCTTGAGCGGGCGCACCAGCACCCACACGTGCCTTAGCCGCCCCTTTCTCCCCTTTTCCAGTCCTCTGCCGTCAGCCCGGTCGCGCCCGCTGCGATGCGGCTGGCTCGCGCTCCCGCTCGGTCTCGCGCTCCGGGCGGTATCCATAGGCGGCTTCGCGCACGGCGGCGTCGCTCTCGAGGCCGGCCCCGAGGGCCCCCGCGACGGTGGCGAGCGAGCTGGTTATCCAGGCGATCTTCAGGTAGGTGGCGAAGCTCACATGGGCCCCGATCGTCCCCGAGACGACGCGATGGGCGAGCATCAGCTCCGCGACCCCCAGGGCGATCACGAACAGCGCGCAGTACAGCGACGCCACACCGATCGTCAGCGTCAGGGTGGTGGCGACGTTGAAGAGGATCGCCTGCTCGCGACCGGCGCCCGCCGGCCGGCGCCTCCAGAGACCGTGGACGAGGATCAAGAAGGCGACGACGGCCGCCATCGAGATGACGCTCAGCGCGCCCAGCCGCCACGGGCTGAGCGCCGCGGCCAGCTCCCACACTTCTGCCGTCAGGAGCGCGAAGACGCCCGCGGCCCCCGCTGCGGCAAGCGCGCGGGAGAGTCTTGCGATCAGCCGCCATGGCCGGTTGGCACGGAGCATCCCGGCAAGCAGTCGGGCGTTGCCGCGCACGACGGCGGCGACGAGCCGTATGTCGACGTCGTCGTCCTCGGGGTGCAGGGTCCGCTCTGCTCGCGCGATCTCGTGCAGGCGTCGACGGACGCGCCGGCGCCGCTCCCCGCCTTCGCGTCCGCCGAGCTCGAGGCTCTCTCCGACGAGCCCGTCGACGAGCCGCACCACGGCATCGCGTGCGCGCCTTCGCATCTGCACGGCTCCGAGCGCCGGGAGCGAGACGACGGCGACGCCGTGAGTGGCGCTGGCGTCGGCCACGACGGGCCGGCCCCCGATGCGCAGGGGCAGGTCCGTCAACACGACCCCCAGGTGCCAGTCCTCGCCCAGCACGCGCTCGTGCGCGGCGTCGATGACTTCCGTCCCGGCACCACCGCGGGCGGCCAACTCGTCGGTCACGACCGGGATCTCCCACCGCACCTCGGAGGAAACCCGGGCTGCGAGCTCGACCCGGGAGTTCCTCGGCGAGTTCCCTGCCGAGTTCCTCGGCGACCCCTGCGGCGACCATCAGGCCGAGCCTGATCGTCGGGTCGCCGCGAGCCGTCGGGGAGGCGGGGTCGATGAGCGTCCTTCCGATCGTGGCCGGCTCGTCGTTGGGGCGATGTCCCGAACACGAGGGACTCGTAGGGTCGCGGCCCGGGTGCCGTCGTGTTTCGGACCGTCTTTACCGCCGCTGCGGTCCTCTTGCGGTCCCGCGTACCGGGAACAGCCGGGAACGGGTGGACACAGCCGACCGCGAGCCTCAGCGTTTTGCCGGTTTCCCGTGTGTTACCGGCTGTTCCGAAAAATGAACCTATCGGGGAGACAGGGGTTGGAGAGCGTCGTGCCGGGCGACTTGGACGGGCGTGGGCGGTTTCGTGGGCGGTGCGGCTCTGGCTAGCGCCAGACCACGCCGTGACGCGTCCGCGACCGAGCCTAGCCTTGCCCGGTGCCTGAGAGCAACATCGTCGCGGAAGTGCTCAACCCGGAGGGCCGCCTGGTCCAACTCGATCAAGCGGCCTGGGGACACGTACTGGACCAGCACGTCGAGATGAAGGACTACCTTGAGGAGACGATGTCCTCAATCAGCTCGCCAGACGGCCGCGAACCTGATCTGCGAGCCGGGCGAGAGCGCTACTTCCGACGTGGAGGGCCACTGCGCTGGATTCGCGTCGTGACTGAGCTGTCGGGCGCGGTCGATCGCGTCGTGACAGCGTTCCCGCAGTCGAACGATCCACGCTCGGTAAGCTGGCAACGATGACTGTCCATGTCGGTCCGTACGAGTTCGATCACGTCGCCTACGACAAGGAAGGGGACGTGCTCTACCTGCGCACCGGCCCCGAGCAGCCGGCCGCCGACACGTTCGCGACGCCCGAGGGGCACGCCGTTCGCCTGGACGAGGACGGCGAGGTCATAGGGATCACGATCGTCAACGCCAAATGGCTTTTGGAGCGCGACGGTGGACTGAAGGTCACGGTGCCGAGCCCAATGGACACCGATCCCGGCGACCTCGCTAAGGCACTCGCCGCAGCCTGAAAGCCCAGCAACTATCTCGCAGCCAGAGCCGGCGCGAGGTGCTTAGCTGTTGTTTCGACCGTCGCGGCGACCGTAATCGAGATACGTCCCTCGCGCGCTAGCGTCTGCCGCGGACCCACGATTGTCAGCCCAATCACATCGGTCGTCCCAGGCGCGAAGCGCAAGACATGACCCTCTGGCGTCTCCTCCCCCTCCGCGAGCTTCGGGTCCCCCACATGGAGGTAGAGCACGTCGTTCTCGTCGTCGTAGCCGGCTCGATCGAACGTCAATGGCCCGATCTTGAGGTTCACGTGCTCCATGGTCGATCCTTGTGATCAGCGACACCGCGGTTCTACCGGCGACATCTGGCTAAGACAGTCAATCTCCGGCGAGGCAGCGATACCGGCGGTGTGGGCATCCTTCGATTCGGCGGCGAGTGGCGAGACCACCTTATTCATCCGCGAACCTGGCGACGAAAAGACTCCACAGCGCGCTCGATGGCCTCCGTATTGGGTCTCTCCGTACCCCAATCGCTCCAGAAGTCTCGCGTCGCCGAGGCGGGGCAAATCGGTGGCACATCCAGCTTGACCCGTGTTGGGAGCAGCATCGCGTCGCCGAGCAGCAGCGCCTCCCCAACATCTAGCAGCGGCAGCACATCTACGA
This sequence comes from uncultured Solirubrobacteraceae bacterium, assembly GCA_963802105.1. GTDB lineage: Bacteria > Actinomycetota > Thermoleophilia > Solirubrobacterales > Solirubrobacteraceae > Palsa-744. The sequence continues at coordinate 327,655 of CAWDHJ010000002.1, forward strand.
GCCCCGACAGGGACTCCGATGTGAACCGCCGTACAACCGACTGATCGCGATCGTTCGTCAGACGCATAGCAATGAAGTTGTTGCATTGGGACAGGATCGTCCGGTTTACGTCGGAAGGGCGCTGGCTAACCACGAAAAGCGATACGCCGTACTTTCGTCCCTCCTTCGCGATCCGCTCGAACGCGACAAGCGCTCGCCCTTCAACAGCGTCCGAACTCTCGGACGCCGGGAGATAGAGGTGCGCCTCATCGCAGACGAAACAGATCGGCGTTCGCTCATCCTCGGTCATCCAGAACTGCACGTCATAGATCGTGCGCGCGAGCACACCAGCAACGACCGGCAGTACGTCAGATGGAACCTCCGAGAAGTCGATCACCTTGATCCCTTTCTCGGTCTCGTCGGATCCCATCAGCCTGCGCGCCTCACTCGCAAGCCACCCGTAGTCGCTGGCCGCAGCAGGTGGCCCAAATAGGAACCCGTAGCGGCGATCCTCGACACGGGTTTCGAGCCGCGTAATAAAACGCGTGAGCTGACCGTTGAACGGCCCTTTGACATCTTTGCTGCCCGACCCCGGGACCATCTGTTCGTCATCCGCCTTCAGCCGGGCAATCAGAGCCTGCATATCGTATGGAACTGGCGAGTCGACGGTGAACGTCGCGGCCGCCGAGCTCTGGCCCGAAGCCTCAAGCGTCTCAAGCTTTAGCTCACGGACATGCTTGAGAAACCGAGCGGCCTGGTTCGGCGCGTTCTGTTCACTGCGGTCCAACAGCAGCGCCAACATCTCTTCCTGGTTCAAGAGCCAGTAGGGAAGGAACATCGCTTCTGCGCCTGGCGTTTCGAGATCTCCGGGACCCGCCACACGAAGCCCCAGTGCGATCGGCTCCTCACCGTCAGTCAGCGGCGCGTACTCACCATGCATGTCGAAAACGATGAGGTTGGGGTGATCGAGTGCCGCTGCGCGAGCGAGAATCAATGCGACCGTCCAGCTCTTGCCGGTACCGGTGCTTCCCAGCAGCGCAGCGTGGCGTTGGAACAATCGATTTCCGTCAGCAATCGCTTTCGCGCTTGGATCAGCAACGAAGTGCCCAAGCTCAAGGCGCTGCTCTGGCTCGAGGCCCGCTGCGAAAGTAGACATCAGTGCTTGCAAGTTGCCGGCCTCGATCAGGTGGCACTCGCGGTCGATTTGCGGGAATGAGTCCGCACCACGCTTGAACGTACCGCCGTCGCTTGTGCCAGCGACCCGATACGTACCGACGAGCACAAGGCGCACCAGGTCACGCTGCACCTCGACCTGCTCGAGCGCCGTCTCGCCCTCGGCATTCTCTTGTCCAAGGAGCGCCTCCGGTTGTGTGTCGCGGGTCACTCGATCCACGATCCCTATCAGGAACTCAAGTGCCGTCACGCCACGAACCGCCACCAAATTACCGACCGAGACCCGCGTCAACAGCGCGTGGTCCTCGACGTCCAGTATCACGTGCGAAGTGTCGACACGAATCACGCGTCCAAGCACGCCTCCGGAGGTAAGATCGATCTTGGGTGTCACGTCAGTCACTTAAGCACCTCTTCGATGAAGCCGTCGAGCGTCCAAAGCTCGCTACCAGCGAGCTCATGCCGCTCATCGGATGTGTGTATGTACGTTCCGCCCGCTTTACGGCGCTCGATTGCAATCACGTCGGCCCCTTGAGTCGCCAGATCGCGGGCTGTATCCGAGAGAGTACGCGTCACCATCAGGGTCGGTATTCCTTCGCGGATTCGCGGCGCCATGTGGGTCTGCAGGTGCGGGTCGTTGAAGCCATAGCCGATACACAGCAGCCGCGCCGCGTGATCTATTGCGTGATTTGCCTCCTCCCGGTGGCGATCGAACGGCGGGTTGTATCCACGCAGGTACTTTGATGAGCCGGGTGTGATCATCAACGGCTCAAGGCCTACGCCATATGGCGTTCGCAGCGCAGACCCGTCTGGCCGCCTGTACCAGTCGAGGCTCCCGTGCGGCTTCCATAGGCGAACATGCTTGCGGTTGCGGAGCCACGTGGCCGCACCCCGTTTGACAATTTCACTGCGCATGGCAGCATGACTCGCATCTGGATCAAACGGACATACGTGGGCACCGGGAAATGAGCAGTCGAGAGCGAGGCCAGCGAGCTCGGTCGCGACCTCGATGAGGCGATCGTAGTTCGTAGTGATTACCTGTGCGTCTGCCGCAAACGCGATATGCGGCAGCAGCTCGGCAAGCGCTATGCGTTGGGCACCGCCGAGGATTTCGCTGATCACCTCCTGCTCAGACGCTCTAAGAAATCTTGACGTGCAGGCGACGAGTGGAGTGATCAGATCGCTCTCCTCGGCAAGGACGTCGAGTGCTCTCTCTAGTCCGTCGCCTGCGTCTAGACGCCCGGCGACCTGCTCCCATTCAGCCAGACTTGCACCAGCGAGTCCAGGCATCTGGTCTTTCAGCTCGTTCGCTAGCAGGCGCATGCCGGGGATGCCGAGCGCCGCAGAATGCCCAGCGCCGATGACCGTGACAAGCCCGTCCGAAAATTGATCCTGCAGGCGCCGCCTAAGGGATTCGTCCATGCTTTCCATTCTGCCGAAACTTATTGCATCATGGATTAAAGGCGGAGTTCGACGGGGCTCGCCGGCTCCGATAGGCAGCGGCAACTCGATCGAGCGCACGGTCTCGGTCGCGGTGCCCGTAGAGCCGTCGCACCAGCTCACCGCCGTCTGTGTGGCCGAGCGCGATCGCTACATCCTCCGAGGGTAGGTCGAGCACGTTGACCATGTACCAGCCGGCGAAGTGGCGGGTGGCGAGGTACAGGCTGCCCTCCCATCCTGCCGCTGCCCTGACCGCCTTCCAGTGGTAGGCACGCGCCGAAGCAGTCCAGTGCTGGCCTCGGATCGGTGCGAAGCAGAACTCGCTCTCGATCGGCAACGACACGAGCGCCTCGCGGGCCGGGTCGGTCAGCGGCGCCTCCCGCGTCTGTCCGTTCTTCGGCAGCGTGAACGTGCGGGTCGCCGCGCTGAACTGCTCCACGACGCGGATGCGCGAGCGCGTCAGGTCGACGTTCACACGCCGCAACGCGTCCAGCTCGCCGGGCCGCAGACCTGTGAATGCGGCGACTTGCAGCCACGCGGCAAACGACGGCGTCGTCAGCTCACGAGCGCAGCGGATGATCTTCCAGACCTGCTCCTCGCTGGGTGGCTGCTCGTGCCGGCGACCGGGGCCACGGGAGATCCCCAGTCGCGCGAAAGGGTTGCCGCGCACGACTCGCCCCGCCTTCGCCGAGGCCGCGTCGTTGAACATCGCTCGCAGTGCTGGGACCGTGCCGTTGTGCGAGCCGCCGGCGAGCCACTCGGCGACCACGCTGTCGTCGATCGCGTCGATCGACCGCGCGCCATATCGAGCCACGAAGGTCTTCGTTCGCTCGCGGTTGTGAATGTTGGTCGACTCCTTCGGGCGCGCGAACAGCGGATCGCTCGTCCATCGCTGCCAGAAGGTGGCGAGCGTGACGGGCTTCGCGAAATCCTCGCCCAGACGCGCCCGCGCCAGCTCGCGGGCCCGCTTTGCCTCGGCTCTTGTCGCGAACGTTCCCGACACGCCGAGCACGCGCGAGACGCTCACGTTTCTCCTGCGAGCCGGATCGTAGACCTGGGCGCGCCAGCGACCCGATGGGAGCTTCGTGAGGCTCATACGATGCGTCGCCTTTCGCCGGCCCACGCGATCGCCGCCGATGCGCGGAACCGCCTCGTGCGCCGTCCCCACGTCACTGACGGCATACCTTCGGAGACGAGGCGGTCCACGGTCGCCGTGCTCACGCCCATGATCCGAGCCAGCTCCGTCCGCGAGACGTATCGCTCGATGACGCGCGTAGGCGAACCTTCGGTCGGCGCATGAAAGGCGGCACGTGTCCTCACATGGGATAAAGACCGCGAAGCGGTCGCGGCGGCCAACGACTTACGGGCCAGCTCAATCGATCATGTCCAGACGAAGCGTGCTGGCTCGCCGGAGGCTCCTTGTCGGGAACGCGAAGTCTCCGAGCCGATGCAAGAGACCAGCACCTGCCAGTCGGGCTACGGCGTCTTCGGCGTCCGGCCGATCGCCGAGTTCGCGCGCGATCTCCTCGAGGCTCCATGGCCACCAGGGCTTGTCGAGCAGAAAGCCGACCACCGTGTTGTCGATCTCATCCTCAGAGAGCCTGGTGCCGCGGCGCCCCTCTGGAATACGCTGCTGCTGCATGGGAAGGTCCTTCCTTTCCGTGCCACGCTCCCGGGGCAGTTCGCGCTGTCGCCGGGAGCATCTGATTGACGTAGAGCCGTCTAGTCTACTATCACATCGGCGGAAAGTCCAAACCTCGAGCGAGGCGCTCAAACGAGCTTCTCGGCGCGACCAACGAGGGTCGAAGTTCGCACGCCAAGACCCCCGGCTAGGCGGACGAGGTTGCTCCAGCTCGGATTTCGCTGACCGTGCTCGACGCTGCTCACCCAGCTTTGGCGAAATCCGGTGGCCTCCGCGAGCTGAACCTGGCTCATCCGTCGCTCGGTGCGGATCGCGAGCACGGCACGTCCTAGCGCCGCCTTATCGGGGGCTGAACGACTCATTCCGCGGACTTCGCCAACTTTGTGCTCGCTCCTTGCCAATAGTCGCCGTCCGAGACCGCCACCGAAGGCTCCTTCGGGCGCGAAACCGGCCCCGCGCTCATCGTCGGTACCGATCAGGCCTGAGGCCCCGGCGATCACTGCGAGCACAGCGGATCTCCGCACAGACTACGGGCATGAAAATGCCCCCGGGCCAGCTGTCCGGCCGCGATCGTAAGGTCGCGCCACCGGGACAGGGGCCTCGTGGAAGCGCGTTGTGGGCAGGCCGCCGTGCATTTGGACTGCGAGTCCGTCAATGACTAGATGGCCGCCCCTGCGACTCGCCCGGTTGGGCTGCGAGCCCGTATCCGTAGTTGTCGCTGCCCGCGCGCCTTCCGGCTCAAGAGATCACGATGAGAGGAGGCGATGTCTTGCAACGTTCGTTCGGCTTGGATGTGCACCTCGACTTCTGCGAGGTGGCGGTCTATGTGGACGGCCAGGTCTCACAGCTCGGTCGGATCGCGAGCACGCCGGAGGCGATCGGCGAGTTCGCCGCTGGCCTCTGCGGCGAGGATCAGGTCTCGCTCGAGGCCAGCTGCGGCGCGATGCGAATCGCGGGTCTTCTGCGGGAGGGCTCGGTCGGGCGCGTCGTGGTCTGCAACGCCGCGCAGACGCGTGCGATCTCCCACGCGCGCGTGAAGTCCGATCGCTTCGATGCGGCGATGCTGGCGAAGCTGCTGGCGGCCGGGATGCTCTCGGAAGTGTGGGTGCCCGATCGGGCCACGAGCGCGCTGCGCCGGCGCGTCGCTCGACGTGCCGGTCTCGTGCGCGCAAGGACGCGCGTCAAGAACGAGATCCATGCGGTGCTCGCCCGCTGCTTGATCGGGCGCCCGCCGGTCAGCGACCTGTTCGGAAAGCGGGGCCGCGTCTGGCTCTCGGAGCTTCAGCTGCCCGAGGAGGAGGGGCAGACCGTCGATAGCTGCTTGCGCCACATCGACTTCCTCAACGGCGAGATTGCAGAGCTTGATCAGCGGATCGCCAAGCAGGCGCTCGCGCTGCCGGGCTTTCATCGTCTGCTGACGATCCCCGGCGTCGACGTCGGCACGGCCGCCGCGGTGATCGGCGCGGTCGGCGAGATCAGCCGCTTTCAGAGCCCGACGCAGCTCGTCGCCTATCTCGGCCTCGACCCGCGCGTGCGCCAGTCAGGATCAGAGCCCGCGCGCTACGGACACATCTCAAAGCGCGGCGACCCGCAGGCCCGCGCGATGCTCGTCGAGGCCGCCTGGCGAGCGATCCGCACGCCCGGACCGCTGCGGGCCTTCGGCGCGCGCGTGCGTGCTCGCCGCGGCGCGCAGATCGCCGCTGTCGCCGTGGCGCGCAAGCTGCTCGTGCTCTGCTGGCACTTGCTGAGCAAGGAAGAGGACTACGCGTTCGCTCGCCCGTCGCTGACTCGCCAGAAGACGCGGCGCCTGGAACTGCTCGCCGGCGCGCCGGCGCTGGCGCGCCGCCACGGAGGCCCGCGCGTGACCCCGAGCGCCGCGCAGCGTGGCACAGAGCAGGCGCTTCAGCGCCAAGCCGAGCACGCCTACCGGCGCCTGGTCGCCGACTGGCGCTCGACGGTGCCGAGAGAGGGTGCGGGCGCGACACCGGGGCGCGCATCTGAAAGGCCCTCGAAGGGCAAAGCCGCGCGGCAGGCTCAAAGCCCCTGACGCCTGCGCTTCGCTACGTCAGTCACCCGCACCCGCGACAGATACTTCCACCACGGCGCACCGAGCGCTAGCTGCCTTGCCGCTCAGAGCGAGCGCTTCGTGCTGCTCAGCGGCAGGCTCTGCGAGCCTCCGCTGCACAGCAGAACTGCTGGACAGACGAGATGCACAACCCTCCGGGAGGTGTGCGATTGCTGTCTCGGCGAGAGCTCGATCCGGAGGCCTGGCGAGCACTCGCGGGGACGCTCGGAGTACGAAGGCGCTGAGGCCTCGCTCGACGTTCTCCGCATTCACCGGGAGAAACGCTGCTGGCGCTCTTGACTTTTCATCCGTAGATGCACAGCAGTGCGAGGAGACAGCAATTGCTGTATCGCTGCGGACCGCGAGGGTCTCGCGGGTGCGGGTTACGCGGTACCGACTGGGTGCCGCACGGCCCCCGTGCGTCTGGTCCGTCACGTCTTTACGCTGTTTGCACGAGCGCAAGCGCACAGGACAACAGGCTGGTCGGAAACCGCCGCCGTAGCGTCCTCTTTGGGGGTGGACGGCGAACGCTCAGCGATGCGACAGTGCGGCTAGCTAATGCCCCGAGATCGCCGGCGAGGCATCATCGCCTTGGCGTGCCTGCCGAGCGATACCCCTCATAGTCGCGGAGATACGCGCGCGTGCTTGGTCGGGTTCCTCGTTCCATGTCCGTGAGAGGGCGAGCACGGTCTGCGGGATGTCGCTCGGCTGGCTCGCGCCCCCCGCGATCTTCGTATAAGGCCCGTCGGTCTCGCTCACGACGCGGTCGGGTGGGAGTGCCGCAAGTATGCGCAGACCATTTCGCGAACGGAGCATCGCCATGTTGACGGAGAAGTAGAAGCCAGCGCTAAGTGCCGTGTCGATATGCCCGAGCGCCCCCGAGTACCAGTGGAGTATCGCCGTTACCCGAGCGTCGGCGAGGCGCGCGATCGTCTCAGCCTCTGCTCCGCGGGAATGGACGGTGAGCACCTTATCTCGGATCCGTGGCTGCTCGAGGAGGTGATCAAAGATCTTGCGCTGTGCGCGCAGTGTGGAGTGTCCCTCGCGCGAGCCGTCCAGTCCAACCTCTCCCACGAACGCAGTGCGATCCAACAGCCTCGTGAAGAGCGTGAGCTCGAGTGCCGTCACCAACGGGGCTCTTAGCGGGTGCATGCCGAGGGCGAGCTCTACGCCGGCTCGCCTACCAAGCCGCAGCGCGGAGCGTTGGAAGCCGGAGGGCAGCTCGGTTACCGCGAGCACATCCACGTCCGCGGCGAGCGCAGCGGCCAAGACCTCCAGAGGCTTTGCGTAGCGATCCAGATGACAGTGGCTGTCGATGAAGCGTCGATCAAGCAAGGCGCTGGAGGATCTTGGGCGAGCCGCCATCGGTCAACCAACTGCGCAGCTCATCAAGCCCTCGCAGATACAGGTCGAAAAAGGCTCGTGTCTCGCCGCGCGGGATCGGTCCGTTCCGGAGCACGTCCACGGGCTTCGGCGCCACTGCCATACGAGAGAGCAGTGCGCGTAGGTCGCGTCCAACTTTGAGGTTGGTTCGCTCCAGTAGCGGTGTGTCCGTCAACGCATCGCGGTCGTATTCGGCGGCGTCATCGAGACCGATCCGATGTAGCGAGGCCCGACGAATCATGCATGGGTAGCAGTATCCGCAGTTGCCTTGGCGGCCGCTGTGCCAGCGAGCGGCCTCGGGGTGCGAGCACGAAATGCTCGCCAGAGCGAGCCGATCGAGGAGGTCGCGTCGCGGGCTTCGCTCAAGCGCCTCGCCCTTCGTCGCCAGCCGGAATGGATTCTGCAACGGATGATCGAGATCCAGGGCGATCAGGAGCTCGACGATGCGGTGCATGAACAGCGGATGGGTCGTGCGGGTGCTGAGGCTGCCCACGCGGGCCGCGGTGAGCGGCACATTCAAGCCGATGAACCCGTTCTCGGGCACATAGAGGGGGGTGCCGGAACCCAACGCATCCGCTAGCGCGACGCCAGCGGAGAGAAATAGCATCGAGCGGGTCCGCGTGGTGATCTCGCCCTCGCCCGCCGGCAGCGGGCGTGCCTGTCGGGCGTCTCGTGCACCGGGCCGCAGCAGCAGCCGTCGCTGGAGTGCGCGGTCGGGGAACGCGGCCGAGATCCCCTTGAACAGCTCCCTCTGAGTGTGGTCGGTTAGCGCGCTGTCGTGGTGGCCGACGAGCAGCAGGGTTTCTCCGGCGTCGAGGAGCTCGATTGCACCAGCCAACGAATCCAAGCCGCCCGAGAACAACGACACGGCGTCTGCCGCGATCGGTGTCCCGGTGCCCTGCTCCTCTCTCTCCTCCGCCTCCCGCTCGTCGGCGACCGCGCTAAAGGACACGCTCCAGCGGTCGCCGCTCAAGAAGCTCAGGGTCCCGTCGACCAGCTCAGAAGCAGCGCGCCAAAGCGCCGGGTCACTGACGGGCAGTGTCAACTCCAGGTCCCGAGTCCAGAAGTCCGCTGCGTCCTTTCTACGCGCGATCTTGTCGATGCAGAACACCGCCCCGCCTAGTCGCAGCAAATCCAGCGCGACCGGCGAGGGCGAGAGACCCTTCAGGAACCGATGATCCGGTGAATCGAACTGCACAGTGCTCCGCGGGCGATCCTGGACGAACCAATCGAGCAGAGTCGTCCCGGTCTCCGGGAGCGGTTCGTTGGGGTCGATGCGAACGAGGAAGCGCATCAGTCCTCAAGATCCTCCATGTCCTCGTAGAGCTGCGAGACGAGTTGCGTCAGAAGCTGCTCGCCATCCGATCCGCCCCAGTCGACACTCAAAGCGTCGTGATCCTCCAGGCGCAGCTGGACCAGCAGCTCAAGCCGCTCGCGGAGCTCGTGATCGCGTTTTCGCACCGTCTCAGGATCCTCGACGTGCGACAGACGCTCCGCGAGGGTGGGCAGCATCCGGTCATAGACCCATCGCATCACGAACCGTTCGATCAGTGCGACTACGCCATCTCGGTCCAGCGTCACCTGCTCGAGCTCCTCATAGGTCTCGGCGTCGTCCGGAAATAGCTCTTCGAAGGCCTCACACAAGGCCGACAGCACGGCCTGCTCCTCTAGAGTGGAGCCGTCGCCCGCGAGCACGTCGAGAAGCCCGTCGAGCACCTCGTACCGGTCGGCGCCGATGAGGTGGCCAAGGCCGAGCGCCTGCAGAGTGGGTGACAGCCCGTTCTCGGCAAGACCGACCCCGAGGCCGGCGAGGCGCTGCGCCGGGGGTATGACGACCGCCGTTCCCGACGAGGCCGCTGCCGCTGAGCCGCCGAGAGCGGCGACGTACAGCGCGAGCAGTCTGTCGGCGCGTTCTTTGCCGCCTCGCTTAACGAATGACGTCGAGGCGTGGCGGTAGGGGGTCCAGTCTCCGCCTTTTCCGCCCGCGTAGTCCGAAGAAGTGCCCACGTTCAGCCGCCCCCTCGCGCTCGGCTGGCCTGGCGGCGCATGGACTTCGACCCCTGGCCCTCCCATCTTTGGAGCAGCGGCTGAGTGCGTGGGTCCTCCTTGAACTTCAATCTGAGCGCGAGCGGGAAGTTCGCGCTGACCTTGGAGGTCGCCAAGGCATCAAGGGCGGCGAACATTGCTGTCGCGACCGCGGGCAGGCGCGCGGCGAGCTCAAGCATCGCCTTGGCGGTGGGCGAGGAGAGGTCCGCAGTGGCGAGCTCGAGCAGCGCTGGAAGCAACTCCGCCATCTCACTCGGTTGCAGGCCGGCAGCCGACTCGACCGCTGCATGACGAGTGGGCTCAATCTCGCTCGAGAGCGCGATCAGGACGCGCTGTAGCTCCGCTGGCAGGCGAGCTGCACCGAGCAGGCCGACGAGGAGCTCGCGCGAGAATGTGTAGTAAGGGCCGAGGGGCTCCTCGGCGAGGCTTGGCTCGAGCAGCAGCCATTCCTTGATGCCGGGCTGGACGAGCCACTCGGTAATTTCAGCGGGCGCATCCTCAACGGTCTCCTGACGGGCGAGGCGCTCGGCAATACTGATCTGCGGCGCAGTCCCGGCCGCTTCGAGCTGCCAAGCGAAGATTGTCAGGAAGGCTGTCGGGTGGAGCTCCTCGAGCACCATCAGCTTCGCGAGCTTCGCCGCATCGAGGACGATGCCGCGCTTTTCGGCGACTCTCATGCGCAACAACAGCCGATTAAGGAATCGCTTGATCTGGCGGGGGTTCCCTCGCAAGCCGCGTGCTAGCGAAGGTCCGATCTGCGCGGCGATGGAGAGCGCGGAGTCGAGTCGCGCCGGAAGTTCGCCGATCGTCTCTGTAGCGATGCCCGCGCTCATCGCAAGCGCGAGCTCGCCTGGACGACGATTCTGTGCGCTCGCCGCGAGCAGCTTTTGATACTGCTCGGGATCGGTGTAGATTTCGCAAAACAACAGGTTGATGTAACTCAGCGCGTCGGGCTCGGAGAGCGGCGGGACCTTGACAGCGTTCTGGATCATCTTCTCTAGGTACTGTCGGCTCATCTCGTCACCGTCGCGGGTGGGGTAGCGCCCCGCGAGCGCCACCTCGACAATCGCAGTATCGGCGCCGATGACGTACGCGGTCCTCGGCGCCTGCAGAAACAACCGCATCGCCTCGAATGTCTCGACAATCGTCTCGGTCGAGCAGCGGTCCATGTCGTCGACGAGAACTACAAGTGCCTGGACGTCCTCGCCTAGAGCCTCGATCAGCTCTTCAAACTCGACGTGGAAGTGTGCGACAGTCTCGAAGCTCCGAGGCGGCGCAGCTTTGTGCCCCTCTCCACCGATTCCGGTAAGTGCATCCGCGGCGAGCGCCGCGCCTGCGGCCTCCTCCGGCCCGGCGCCGGCGCCGATCGCGACGGCCGTCGCGACTGGCCGGAGAAGGCTCCAGCGGTGCAGACGCAGGCGCAACGCTCCGGCCCGCTCGATCGCGGCGGTAAAGCGGCCCGCGTCTTCTTCGATCCGCTCAGCGATCGCGTCGATGATCGCCGCCATCAGCGCCACCTTGCCGTGGCCAAAGTCCTCGAAACGCCACGGGTTGAAGCAGACGCAGACGAAGCGCCCCTCCTGCTCCGGAGCCTCCAACCGTGCGCGAGTCATCTCGATCAGACTGCTCTTCCCAGAGCCCCAGCCGCCATCGATGCCGACGGTTAGCGGCAGCAGGCGACGCTCGGTGAGTAGCACCTCAAGCTCGTCGACGAGATAGTCGAACCCCAGGAGATCGATCTCCGTCTCGTTGTCATGCCACATGATTAGCTCTCGTGGAAATTCGCGTCTGCGGGATCGTACCCGTTACGACGCTCGGTGCTCTGTCCACGGGTCGCTCGATACGAGTCTTGGAAGTCCCGAACCCGGTGCTTGACGGCCTCAAACCGCCCACGCCTTCCGCGTGGGCGGTTTCATGGGCGGTCGGGCCGGAACTCGCGTCGCGGCACGCACTGGGCGCTTTGCGCTGGCGTCTCCCAGAATCCTGATCCCCGCGCCGATCTCCGCGCCTCAGGCCATCCCCAGCCCCCACCAGCATCCAGCGACAACCTAGTCGGGGAGACAGGATTCGAACCTGCGACCGCCCGGCCCCCAGCCGGGTGCGCTACCAGACTGCGCCACTCCCCGTGACGAGCAAGCGGGCGACGGGAATCGAACCCGCCCTAGAAGCTTGGAAGGCTTCTGTGCAACCACAACACTTCGCCCGCACGCCTGGCGCTCATCCTACCGCCGGCCGAACTGTCGTAGCCGCGCATTGCCGCCGGCACGCATCCGTTCGCCGCTACGCCCGATCCGCCAGCCGAAGCGCCTCACGACGCCGCGCGCGGCGCATCGCATCGCGGCGTCCAGCCCCCAGCCACCGGCCACACTCCGCGAGCGGCCACATCCGACCTCAACCCTCGGACCAGGCTCGCCCTCGCGTCTCGGCCGCCCTCGCGCCCGTCCGCCTACGAGGCAGACCCGCCCCTACCCCCGCTCCTCCACCGGCACAACCCCCTCCTCATCGACCAACCCAGCCGGCGGCCAACCGCCAAACCAATTGTCGCGAGCCCCATCGAGCGTCACCGTCGACCCGCTGAACGCCGCCCCGAGCGGCGAGCACAGCAGCGCCACCAGCCAAGCATGCTCCTCCGGCCTCCCCAGCCGCTGCACCGGCACCGAGCGCGACATCCCCGCGCGCACGGCCGCCGGGTACTTGACCATCACCTCCGTGTCGTACGTGCCCGCCGCGATCGCCGAGACCGTCACGCCGTCGCCCGCCCAGCGCTCGGCCAGCTCGCGCGTCAGCGCCTCGACCGTCGCGCGCGCCGCGCCCGAGTGCGCCATCCCCGGCATCCCGTGGTGCGGCGACAGCGTGACGTTCACGATCGTTCCGCCGCCCGCGCCGAGCGCCAGCTCGTGCGCCGCCTCGGCCATGTTCAGCATCCCTTCGACGTTCAGCCGCCAGACCGCGCGCCAACCCTTCGCCGCGATCAGCTCCGCCGGGCTGAAGAACTGGCCGCCCGCGTTGTTCACGAGCGTGTCCAAGCCGCCCATCCGCTCGCGCGCCTGCGCGATCAGACGGCGTGCGTCCTGCGCCTCGCGCACGTCGCCCGCGACCGCGTGCAGCGCGCCGCCCGTCAGCTCGCCGAGTTCCGCCGCCGCCTGCTCGAGCACCTCGACGCGCCGCCCCGCGACCGTCACCGTCGCACCGCAGCGCGCGAGCTCGAGCGCCGTCGCGCGGCCCAAGCCCGTCCCGCCGCCCGTCACGAGCGCCGAGCGCCCCCGCAGTGCGCCCTCCGCGAAGATCGCCGACCCGTTGCCCGCCGCGCTCACGCCCCGATCATAAAGTTCCCGCCCCGCCGCCCTGCCGAGGCCATCCGGGTCAGTCGTCTTCTCGTCTGTCTTACGAGCCCTTTACTCTGTGCCCGTGCCTTATGGGCCGCTCGCCATAGTCGGTGGACTGACGCTCGGCGATTATCTGTTGTGGAACTGGTCGCTCAACGCCAACCACGACGTCCTCGCGCTCGTTTCCGGGCTAACGCTTCCGCCGCTCGCGATCGTCTGCCTCTGGCTGCTCGCGCTCACGATCGCGCGCCTGCTCGCGCGCACCACGCGCAGCTCCAAACGCCGGCAGGCAAAAGGCGCAAGCCGCATGCGCGCCCGCACGCGCCGCGCCCGGCGCCGCCGCCCGGCCGCCGGTCGCTCCGCCACCCCGCCGCCGACGCCGCGTCCGGCGGCCGCCGCCGCCCGCCCGTCCTCCGCCTCCGCGCGCTCCTCCCGCAAGATCGCCGCCTGACGCGGCAGTCCTCCGCGTGAGCGACCGCCTCAAGCGCCTCCTGCCGCGCTCCAAGCGCTTGCGCATCGCGCTCGGCGCCGTCGTCGTGCTGATCGTCGCGCTCGCGCTCGGCAGCTACCTCTACGAGCGCAACCGCACCGGCAGCATCTACCACCCGCACGCGCGCTTCGTCCCCGAGCCGACGCCGCAATTGCCCGCGCGCAAGGTCGATGACTTCGCCTGGCCGTTCTACGGCTACACGCGGGACCACACGCGCTTCTTTCCCGCCCCCGCCGCACTGCACCCGCCGTTCAAGCGCCTCTGGGTCAACAACGCGCACACGCTGCTCGAGTTCCCGCCCGTCATCAGCGGCGGGCGCATCTTCCAGCTCGGCGACGACGGCGTGCTGCGCGCGCTCAACAAGCACACCGGCCACAAGGTCTGGACGCGCAGCCTCGGCTCGCTCTCCGCCTCCTCGCCCGCCGTCGTCGGCCGCGTCGTCTACGCCTGCGTCCTCTCCGCCGGCGGCCAGTCCGAACGCGGGCGCGTCTTCGCGCTCAGCTCCGGCAACGGCAAGACGATCTGGTCGCGCAACCTCTCCAGCCGCTGCGAGTCCTCGCCGATGGTCGACGGCGGCAAGCTCTTCTTCGGCTCGCAGGACGGCACCGTCTACGCGCTCGACGCGCGCAACGGCAGCGTCGTCTGGGCCTACCACGCCGGCGGCGCCGTCAAGGCCAGCCCGACGCTCTCCGGCGGCCTGCTCTACTTCGGCGACTACTCCGGCCACGTCCAGGCGGTCAGCGAGCGCACCGGCCGGCGTGTCTGGATCGCCGGCTCCGAAGGCGCGCTGCTCGGCAGCGGCACGTTCTACTCGACGCCCGCCGTCTTCTACGGCCGCGTCTTCCTCGGCAACACCGACGGGCGCGTCTACGCCTACGACGCCTTCAGCGGCAAGCTCGACTGGGCCGTGCAGACCGGCGCCTACGTCTACTCCTCGCCCGCCGTCACCAACGCGCCCGGCCTCGGCCCGACGATCTACCTCGGCTCCTACGACGGCACCTTCTACGCGCTCGACGCGCGCTCCGGCCACGTCGACTGGACGTTCGACGCGCACGGCAAGATCTCCGGCTCCGCGACGATCGTCGGGCGCACCGTCTACTTCGCCGACCTCGGCACGCACCGCACCTACGGCCTCGGCATCTCCACCGGCCGCGCCGACTTCGAAATGCACACCGGCGCCTTCGACCCCGTCATCAGCGACGGCAAGAACATCTACCTCACCGGCCTCGAAGGCCTCTACGCGCTCGCCCCGCGCTAGTCGCTATCCGCGCGCCGGCAGCAGCCGGGCGCGCTAGCGAGCGCACGATTCGCCGCCGCCGAGCGCCGCCGCGAGCGAGAAGCGCGCGCGCACGAGCAGCGTGCCCGGCGCGCGCGCGAGCACGCGCGTCCAGCCGCCCGCCGCGCGCCCGACGCACCCCACGCCGCGTGCGAGCGTCCAGTACGGCGTGTAGCGCACGCGCACGACGAACGCGCCGCGCGCGCTCGCCCGCAGCGCGAACGAGTCGTGCCCGAGCGACGTCAGCCGCCCCGGCCCCGTCGCGATCGGCGTCGCGTCGCGCACCGCGTAGATCCGCCAGTGCCGGCTCGCGAACACCTCGTGCAGGAACGGCAGGCCAGCGCGAATCAGCTCGCCCTCGCGCGCGCTCGACGCGTCGAGCTTCGTGTCCGGCAACGCCACGTACGCGACCGCCTGCTCGCGCAGCCAGCGCTCGTAGCTCGCCGGCGTCAGCGCGTGCGACAGCAGCACGCCGTCGTAGCGCGTGTCGAGCTGCTTCTCCCAGCCGCGCGCCAGCGACACGCTCGGCGCGAGCTCCGCCGTCTCCCAGTGCGATCGCGTCAGCGGCACCTCGACGCGCACCGGCGCGCCCGCGCCCGCGCCCGCGCCCGCCGCCGCTCGCTCGTCGAGAAAGCGCTCGACCGGCGCGTAGTACGCGCTCTGCGTCGACGCGTTCCCCGCGACCGCCAGCGTCTCGCGCAGCGGCCCCCACCCCGCCCACACGGCCCACGCGACGAGCGCGACCGTCGCCGCCGCCGCGCCGCCCGGCCCGAGCGCAACCACCGCGGCCGAGCCGCGCCCGCCCCCCGACGCGCGCCGCGCGGCGCCGAGCGCGCAGATCAGCAGCGGTCCGGCGAGCAACACGCCGTAGCGCTCGACGTTGCTGCCCATCGGCGTGTGCACGAGCAGGAACACGACGCACGCCAGCGCGTACAGCGCCGCGCCGAGGCGCAGCTCGCGCGCCTCGCGCGGCAGCGCCCACGCGAACGCCGCGACGACGAGCGCCGTCGCCGCGAACGAGACGATCGGATACGGCTCCCAGCCGCCCTCCGCGAACAGCCCGCCGAGCGCCAGCACGACGACGCACGCCGGCGCCGCGAGCGCGAGCAGCGCGCGCGGCGAGCGCCGCGACAGCGCGTGCGTCAGCGCCGCGAGCGCCAGCAGCGCCCCCGCGACCGGGCTCGCCGCCGCGCTCGCCGCCGCCAGCGCGCCCGCCGCGAGCGCGCCCGCCGGCGAGCCGCCGCGCCGCGCGTAGACGAGCGTCGCGCCGAGCGCGAACGACACGCCGAGCGCGAACGCCACGCGCCCGATCCACACGTCGCCGACCGCCGCCGCCGCGAACGCGACCGTCGCCCAGCGCGCCGAGCTCCCGTACGCGACGCGTGTCGCGCCCTCGAAGCACGCGACCGACACGAGCACCGACAGCGCGCCGACCGCGCGCAGCCCGAGCAGCCACGCGAGCGGCGCGAACAGCACGCTGTAGCCCGGCACGTCGTGCCCCGCGTACCAGTGCTCGTCGTAGATCGCGAAGCCCGCGTGCTTGAACAAGTCGACGCGATACGCCGCCGCCGCCAGGTCCGGCGTCCGCGGCGCGACGAGCAGCCACGCCAGCAGCAGCACGCACGCCGTCGCGAGGCCGAGCGGCGTCGCGCGCAAGCGCTTGCTGCGAAGATCGACCGGGGTCCGGTGTGCTACCCCACCGGACCCCGGTATATCCGCCCGTGTCGCAGCGGATGTGTACCCGCTTGAACCGCTCACACGCCCCGAAGTAGCTGTAGACCGGATCCGCACGCCAAGATAATGACGGCCATGCGCCTCCCGGCCTCCATCCGCCACCGCCCGCGCCGCCCGCACGACGCGCCCCGCCGCCCGCCGCGCCGCGCGACGCTCAGCGCGCTCGCGCTGCTCGCCGCGCTCGCGCTCGCCGGCTGCGGCACGACGCACCCGAAGCCGATCGACGCGCGCGAGCTCGCCGAAGCGCAGACGTTCCCGTACTTCCGCGTCTACTGGGTCGGCCCGCGCTTCCTCGGCTACTCGCTGTCGGCCGCCGACGGGCAGAACGGCTACATCAGCTCCGTCGGCGACAGCCTCTACTACGGCGACTGCGTCCGCGGCAAGGGCCTGCTCGGCGGCGGCAGCTGCGTGCTGCCGCTGCAGGTCACGACCGTCATCTACCGCCTGCATTCGAACGCGACGCTCGGCGTGCAGCGCAACATCGTCGTGCGCGGCGTGCCCGCGACCGTCTACGACGAAGGCCGCTCGATCGAGCTCTACACCGGGCGCCTCGCGATCGACATCTTCTCCGACACCTACGCGCACGCGCTCGCCGCCGCGCAGCGCCTGCTGCCGATCAACGCGCCCGGCTCGGCCGCCGGCGACCTGCCGGCGCCCGTCTTCTGCCCCGGGCTCGCCGGACCGCAGGACGCGAGCGTGCGTCGCGTCATGGAAGCGCTCCCCGGCCGCGCCTGCCAGCGCGCGAGCGCCGCGCTCGCGTTCACGACGAGCGTCTTCCCGAGCTAGCCCGACACGCGCGGCGCGAGCGGCTTGCCGATCTCGCGACGCAGGCTGACGAACGCCAGCGAGCCGATCACCGCAGGCACCCACAGCGAGATCGCGCGGTAGATCACGACCGCGACGACGACGTGCGACGCCGGGCGCACGCCGAACAGCAGCAGCATCCCGACGAGCCCGCCTTCGACCGCGAGCAGGCCGCCCGGGATCGGGATCGAGTTCGCGAGCATGCCGACGAGGTAGGCCATCAACACGACCCACACCGTCGGGCCGTCGCCGAACGCCGCCAGGCACGCGTACAGCGCGAGGTTGTCGAACAGCCAGTACGCGATCGCGCCGAGCAGCCGCAAGTCGCGTTTGCGAATCAGCTCGAGCGCGTCGGAGACGCCGTCCGACAGCGCGCGCAGCGCGACGACGACGCGCCCGTCCTCCCCCTCGCGCCGCTCCGCCGCGCGCCCGGCCCAGCGCGCGAGCAGCAGCGTGCCGACGATCGTCGCGAGCGCCGCCGACGCCGGCAGCAGCGTCAGCAGCTCCTTCTGCGAGCCCGGCAGCAGCCCGAGCCACATCGGCACGCCGACGAGCACGACCGCGCCGACGTTGACCGCGCTCGTCAGCACGAAGATCAGCACCGAGCGGCGCGCGATGCGGTCGACCGAGACGCCCTTGCTGCGCAGCACCCACGCGCCGAGCGCGATCCCCGCGAGGCCGCTGACCGAGACGACCGAGTTGACCGCGAGCTCCGACAGCGACAGGCGCGAGGTCAGCCGCGCGCCGAGCATCCCGAAGATCAGCCCGAACAGCACCGCGTAGCCCGCGCACGAGAGCAGCTCGAGCGCGACCGCGCTGCCGAGCAGCGACGGGTCGGCGTCGGCGAGATGGTCGAGCGCCGAGCGCAGGTCCGGCACCGACAGCAGCAGCGCCGCGACGAGCGCGAAGAAGATCGCGAGGCTGATCACGCTCGTGCGCAGCGTGCGCGACTGCTCCGCGAGGACGTCCGCGCCCTCCCCGAACGCGTCGTCCTCCGATCCCGCCTCAGCTCCCTCCGTCTCCGTCACCTGGCGATCGCCCACACTCATCACGGTAGCCTCATGGTTCGACAGCCTCATGGCAGAGCAAGCACGCATACTGGTCGTCGACGACGAGCCCGCCGTGCAGAACGCGCTCTCGCGCGCGCTCGCGCTCGAGCGCTACGACGTCGCGCAGGCCGTCGATGGGCGCCAGGCGCTGGAGCGGCTCGCCGGCGCCGCCTACGAGGTCGTCATCCTCGACGTCTCGATGCCGCATGTCGACGGCCTCGAGGTCTGCCGCCGGCTGCGCGACGGAGGCGACCGCACGCCCGTGCTGATGCTGACCGCGCGCGAGCAGGTCGACGATCGCGTCGCCGGCCTCGACGCCGGCGCCGACGACTACCTCGTCAAGCCGTTCGCGCTGCGCGAGCTGCTCGCGCGCGTGCGCGCGCTGCTGCGGCGCGCGAGCGACGACGACGAGCAGGAGCGCGCGCTCGCCTTCGACGACCTGCGCCTCGACCGCCTCTCCCACGAGGCGTGGCGCGGCGAGCGCCTGTTGCAGCTCACGCGCACCGAGTTCCTGCTGCTCGAGATGTTCATGCGCCACCCGCGCCAGGTGCTCACGCGCTCGGCGATCTTCGAGCATGTCTGGGGCTATGACTTCGGCGCGACGTCGAACTCGCTCGGTGTCTACATGGGCTACCTGCGCCGCAAGACCGAGGTCGGCGACGAGCCGCGCCTGCTGCACACCGTGCGCGGCGTCGGCTACGTGCTGCGAGGCGCCACATGACGTTCCGCCGGCGCATCGCGCTCGCCTCCGCCGCAGCCGTCGCGATCGCCGTCGTGCTCGCCTCGCTGCTCACCTACCTGCTGACCTCCAACCAGCTGCACAGCCAGGTCGACGCGCAGCTGCGCAACCGCGCGCACGCCGCCGGCCACCTCGAGCGCTTCCTCAAGCCCGGCGGCAGCGCCGCGCTCGCCAAGCGCGAACGCGAACGCCTGCGCACCGACCTCCGGCGGATCGCGCGCGACGCAGACGAACCGACGAGCGGCGACCAGGTCTTCGAGCGAAGCCGCGCGCCCGCGCTACGGGCCGATCGCCAAAAACCTGTTCGGCCGGCTCCCCTCCGAGCCCGACCAGGTGCGCGGCTACCAGCAGGTCGTCAACTACGCCGGCGCGATCGTCGTGCGCTCGGCCGAGAACGTCTCGCTGCCCGTCGACAGCGCGACGCTCGCGCTCGCCAAGCGCGGCGGCGAACCGTTCTTCCGCGACGCGCGCGTCCACGGCACCCACATGCGCGTGCTCGCCGAGCCGTTCGGCAAAGGACGCGCGATCCAGCTCGCGCAGCCGCTGACCGAAGTCGACAGCCTGCTCAGCCGCCTGCGCCTGATCCTCGCGCTGCTCGACCTCGGCGGCATCCTGCTCGCCGCGCTGCTCGGGCGGCTCGTCGCCGGCGCCGCCGTCGCGCCGCTCAAGCGCCTGACGCAGGCGACCGAGCACGTCGCGCTCACGCGGGACCTCAGCGGGCGGATCAAATCGGTCGGCCAGGACGAGATCGGCCGCCTCGCGCGCAGCTTCAACGCGATGCTCGACGCCCTCGAGCGCTCGATGAGCGCGCTCGACGCCTCGGTGCACGCCCAGCGCCAGCTCGTC
The DNA here is from genome assembly GCA_963802105.1 of uncultured Solirubrobacteraceae bacterium. Classification (GTDB taxonomy): domain Bacteria; phylum Actinomycetota; class Thermoleophilia; order Solirubrobacterales; family Solirubrobacteraceae; genus Palsa-744. The sequence goes on from CAWDHJ010000002.1 coordinate 347,644, forward strand.
GCCGACGCCTCGCACGAGCTGCGCACGCCCGTCACGAGCCTGCGCACGAACATCGAGCTGCTGCAGCAGGCCGAAGACATGGACCCGCACGACCGCCAGCGCCTGCTCGGCGACGTCGTCGAGCAGATCGAGGAGCTCACGCTGCTGATGAACGACCTGATCGAACTCGCGCGCGGCGAAGAGCCGTTCGCCGCCGCCGAGGACGTCCGCCTCGATGCGCTCGTCGGCGAAGTCGTCGAGCGCGCGCGGCGCCACTCGCCGAGCGCCGAGTTCGAGCTCGAGCTATCGCCGACGATCGTCGCCGCCGTGCCCGCGCGCCTCGAGCGCGCGATCGGCAACCTGATCGACAACGCGATCAAGTACAGCCCACCGCACGAGCCCGTCGAGATCGCGCTGTCCGCCGGCGAGCTGACCGTCCGCGACCACGGCCCCGGCATCTCGAGCGCCGACCTGCCGCACGTCTTCGACCGCTTCTACCGCGGCGCCGAGGCGCGCGGGCGCCCGGGCTCCGGGCTCGGCCTCGCGATCGTCCGCCAGGTCGTCGAGCAGCAGGGCGGCCGCGTCTCGGCCGAGCCCACCGCCGGCGGCGGCACGCTGATGCGCGTCGTGCTCGCCGGCGTCGAGGCGCTCCCGCCCGACGTCGTCGACGACCGCCTCGCCGAGCTGCCGACTTGAGATTGTGCGCCCGCTCGACGTTCGCGACTCGTTGAAACTCCCGCTACTGCGATGCCTCGCCTGACATCGGCCTCGCCTCCTGCGCGAGCGTCTCAGCCTGCTTCCCGTCGACAACGACTGCGCCGCCATCGAGAACGCCTTTTTCGACTAGCGCGTGCCGCGCCGTCAGCCGATTGAGGTTCGTCTGCACGAGCACCTGATCGGAGGGATTGGTCGACACCTTGATGGCGGTCTCGTAGCAGATACGCGAGCGCGTCGCATCGCCCAAGCCTTCCCACAGTTCGCCCAGCTGCCTCAGGACCCAGCTGGTGTCCGGTTCACGCGCAAGCACGCGCTCGAGCACCTCCCGGGCCTCGTCGTATCGCCCTCGAGCGATCAGAAACGGAGCGTATGGCTTGACCGTGTTCGACGCTTCTGTCGCATCGCCGTTCACTTCGGCGATCTCGTACGCACGTGCATACGCTTGCGCAGCCTCGTCATTACGACGCAGTCGATCGAATGCGAGCCCGCGGTTCCTCCACAACAGCGGATGCGTGGGCGCGAGCTCGAGCAACCGATCGAGCACGTCGAGCAGCGCGTTCCAAGCCTCGTACTCGTTGTAGTGGTTGGTGATCGCGACCAGCACGCGGCGGTCGCCCAAGTTCGACACCGCCAGCTCGAACAACTCGGCGCGTGCGTCGTCGAGCGACTGCGTCCCGGCGCGAGCGCGCATCTGGATCGCGACCGCACGCGACCCGATGAGTGCAGCGTTGAGCGTCGTCGCCTTCTCAAACAGCTCGAGAGCGAGCGCGTCGGCACCCAACCCCTCCTTCGCGAGATCGCCCCCCGCCTCGAGATCGAGCGCCGTCGCCTGATCGTTTGCAAGGAGCGCGGATAGGTACCGCAGCGCATCGTCAAGCGGCGAACGCCGCGCCTCGGCCAACAGCAGCGCAGGAATCGCCGATCGTGAAGTCTTCGAGCGACGGCACCACGCTACTTGCTTTTTCGAGCAGTTCGCTTAGTCGGTTAGTCTGCTGCTCGGACAGGTCGAGCCGTTCTTTCAGATGCTGCTCGATCTCTGCGCCCGAGCTCATCGTTTCTTCGAGCGACGCTTTGGCCTTCGACTCGAACTCTCGCAAGGAGATGAGCGTGTTGCCGATGCGCGCGTTGACCGCCTTCTCGACCTTTTCGTCGAGATCCGTTCGTCGCCGGGCAAGCTCGCGGAAGAACAACGTCGCGACCGCCGCCGCGGCTGTCGCGATCGCGGCGATCAGACCAATCGAGGCACTTGCCAAAGGCATCGATCCGGCTGGCACACGCGCAAGCTACCACCTGCGTTTTCGACAGTGTGAATAGATGTCGTTTTCGGGACGAGACGCATCGCCATCGCCTCGCCGGCGCCCGCCCTCGCCCGACGTCGTCGACGACCGCCTCGCCGAGCTGCCGACCTGAGCGCGGTGCGCTCGTGCGCGCTCGCGAAACAGCGCCGGCGCGATCCCGTAGCGAGCGCCGAACGCGCGCGCGAAGTGCGCCGGCTGGCGGTAGCCGACGATCCGCGCGACCGCCGCGACCGGGATCGCCGGCTGCTCGGCGAGCAGCTGCGCCGCCGCCGTCATCCGCCGCGAGCGCAGGTCCTCGTGGAAGCTCAGCTCGCCGAACTGCGCGTATGCGCGCTGGACCTGCCGCGGCGAGCTCGACACGGCCGTCGCGACCTGCGCGAGCGTCAGCCGCCGGCGGTAGTTGCGCGCGACGCACACGCGCGCCAGCAGGTACAGGCGCCTTCGCGCCGCGAGCGTCTCATCTTGCACACCCTCTGGTCCGACGAGACGCCACGAACGGGACGCCGCCGACCGCTAGTCGTCGTCGCCGAGCTCGAGCACGGCGAGGAACGCCTCCTGCGGGACCTCGACGCGGCCGACCTGCTTCATCCGCTTCTTGCCGTCCTTCTGTTTGGCGAGCAGCTTTTTCTTGCGCGTGATGTCGCCGCCGTAGCAACCGGAGATCACGTCCTTGCGAAACGCCTTGACGGTCTCGCGCGCGATCACGTGCGCGCCGATCGCCGCCTGGATCGGCACGTCGTACTGCTGGCGCGGGATCCGCTTGCGCAGCTTCTCGGTCAGCGTGCGCCCGATCTCGTATGCCTTCTCGCGGTGCACGACCATCGACAGCGCGTCGACCGTGTCGCCGGCGAGCAGCACGTCGAGCTTGACGAGGTCCGACGGCTTCATCCCGCTCAGCTCGTAGTCGAGCGACGCGTAGCCGCGCGTGCGCGACTTCAGCTGGTCGAAGAAGTCGAGCACGATTTCGGCGAGCGGCAGCTCGTAGGAGAGCTGCACGCGCTCGGGGGACAAGTAAGTCATGCCGGAGTGCGCTCCTCGGCGCTCTTGGCAGAGCTCCATGACCGCGCCGACGAACTCTTTCGGCGCGATGATCGACGCTTTGATGAACGGCTCGCGGATCTCCTCGATCGTGCCCGGGTCGGGCATGTCCGACGGGTTGTGAACCTCGAGCTCTGAGCCGTCGGTCAGCGTCACGTCGAACTCGACCGACGGCATCGTCGCGAGCAGCTCGAGGTCGTACTCGCGCTCGAGGCGCTCGCGGACGATGTCCATGTGCAGCAGGCCGAGGAAGCCGCAGCGGAAGCCGAAGCCGAGCGCGTCGGACGTCTCCGGCTCCCACGACAGCGCCGCGTCGTTCAGCACGAGCTTCTCGAGCGCGTCGCGGAGGTCGGGGTAGTCGTCGGAGTCGATCGGGAACAGCCCGCAGAAGACCATCGGCTTGACCTCGCGATAGCCCGGCAGCGCCTCGGTCGCGCTCTGCACGGCCGCGCCGCCCGACGCGCGCGAGCGCGTCGTCAGCGTGTCGCCGACGCGCAGCAGCGTGACGTCCTTCAGCCCCGTGATCAGGTAGCCGACCTCGCCGGCCGCGAGCTGGTCGGTCGGCATCATCTGCGGCGAGAAGACGCCGATGTCGTCGATGTCCGCCTCCGTGCCCGTCGCCATCGCGCGGATCGCCTCGCCCTTCTTGAACACGCCGTCGACGACGCGGATGTAGGCGATCACGCCGCGGTACTGGTCGAACTCCGAGTCGAAGATCAGCGCGCGCGGCGGCCCGTCGGCGACGCCGGTCGGCGGCGGCACGCGCGCGATCAGCTCCTCGAGCACCTCCTGCACCCCCTCGCCAGTCTTGCCGCTGATCTTCAGGATCGACTCCGGCGTCTCGCCGATCAGCTCGCTGACTTCGCCGGCGACTCGCTCCGGCTCGGCGCCGGGCAGGTCGATCTTGTTCAGGCACGGGATCAGCTCGAGCCCCGATTCGACGGCGAGATACGTGTTGGCGACCGTCTGCGCCTCGACGCCCTGTGAGGCGTCGACGACGAGCAGCGCGCCCTCGCACGCCGCGAGCGAGCGCGAGACCTCGTAGGTGAAGTCGACGTGACCCGGCGTGTCGATCAGATGCAGCTGGTAGGTCTCGCCGTCGCGCGCCGTGTAGAACACGCGCACGGCCTGCGCCTTGATCGTGATGCCGCGCTCGCGCTCGAGGTCCATCGAGTCGAGCAGCTGCGCGCGCATCTCGCGCGCGGCGACCGTGTGCGTCAGCTCGAGGATGCGATCGGCGAGCGTCGACTTGCCGTGGTCGATGTGCGCGATTATCGAGAAGTTGCGGATGCGCGATTGGTCCATGGGCCGCTACAGCGTAGAAGGCGCGCTAGCCTTGATGGTTCCGGCGGATCGCCAACTCGACTACGGATCTTCGAGATCCAACCGCGGCTACGCGCCGGCCCTCGGGCCGGCGGCCTGTCCAGGTGTCGAGAGTGTCAAGCCGCCCAGGCGATAGACACACAGTCCTGGGACGTATGTAGTAAGCGGCGATCTCTGATCGGGCGCATGCCGGGTGGGCTTCGGCCCACCCGGCCTCTGCTCGGCCGCCCGCGCCACGCCGCGCCGCGCCGCGCTCGGCGCCCGGCCGCGCCGCGCGCTACGCCCGACCGAGCTGTCTCGCGATCAGCCGGTGCACCTGATGCGCCTCGGGTACGCGCATCGCGAGGACGGCGCGCACGTAGACGAACAGCCCGGCCGCGCCGGCGGCGCCGACGCTGACGATCTGCGCCGCGAGCGAGGCGCCGAGCACATCGTCGAGCAGCCGCCAGACGACCCACGAGACGCCGCCGAGCAGCGTCGAGGCGACGAGGATGCGCGCGGTGATCATCGTCGTCTGCGCGCCTTCGAGGCGCCCGTTGAAGCCGATCCGCAGGCGCTGCGCCTGCAGGTAGGTCATCACGGCGTTCGCGATCACCGTGCCGATGATCAGCCCGGCGATGCCGAGCGGCTTGTACAGCCCGACGCTGACGACGATGTCGATGACGATGTTCATCGCCGCGAGGCGCGTCGGGATCCACGGGCGCTGCACGGCGAAGAACGTTCTCGTCAACAGCAGGTTGAGGCCGCCGAACGGGAGGCTGAAGGCGAACCAGAACAGCGCGATCGCGACGATGTGCGTCGAGTGCGGGTTGAAGTTCCCGCGCTGGAACAGCAGGCGCACGATCGGGTTCGGCAGCACGATCATGAACGCCGCCGCCGGGATCAGCAGCAGGTTGATCTGGCGCATGCCGTTGCCGACCGCGCGGCGCATCGCGCCGACGTCGCGGTTCGCCGCCATACGGCTGAGCGTCGGGAACAGGACCGTCGCGACGGCGACGCTGAACAGCCCCTGCGGCAGCATGTACACGCGGAAGGCGTTGTCGATCGCGCGCGGCGCCTGGTCTGAGACGAGCGTGCCGAAGACCGAGTTGATCAGCTGGTCGAGGTTGACGATGCCGAGGCCGATCGTCACCGGCAGCATCAGCGTGAAGACCTGCTTGATGCGCGGGTCGTGCCAGTCGATGTGCAGCTGCAGGCGGAAATCGATCCGCCCGAGCGCGACGACCGCGAGCAGCAGCTGCACGAACGTCGCGACGAGCACGGCGATCGCGTACGCGTGCAGCTGGTTGCCGTCTTCGTAGCCGCCGCGGTAGTGCGGGCGCAAAACGACGAGCAGGACGAGGATCACGACGTTCCAGACGGCCGGCGAGATCGCCGGGATCGTGAAGTGGTCGTAGGACTGCAGGACGGCGACGAGGATGCCCGTCAGGCCGAGGACCAGCACGACCGGGAAGAGGATCTGCGAGAGGCCGACGAGCAGCGACGTGAGCTCCGGCTTGAACGTGCCGCCGACGAACAGCGGCATGACGACGCCGGCCGCGAGGATGAAGAACGCCGTGATCGCGCCGAGCGCGATCAGCATGATCCAGAACAGCGTCGAGGCGAGCCGGAACGCCTCTTTCTTGCGCCCCTTCTGCAGAAGTTCGGTGAAGACCGGCACGAACGCCGCCGACAGCGCCGCGTTCGCGAACAGGTTCGCGAACAGGTTCGGCACCTGGAAGGCGAGCGTGAACGCCGACGCCGGGCCTTTCGTGCCGAAGAAGCTCGCCGCGACGATTTCGCGCAGCAGCCCGGCTACGCGCGAGAAGCCGGTCAGGATCGAGAAGATCGCCGTGTTGCGCGCGACGCCGCGGCCGACCGGCGGCGCCGAGAGCGGCGGCTCCTCGGCGATGTCCGGCAGCTCGGCCATCAACGCCGAGGACTCCTCGACCGTCGCCGCCGGCTCCTCGGCCGCGACGGGCGGCTGCTCGGCGTCGTGCGGCGCCTCCCCGCCGGCTTCTCCGGACTCAGACAAGGCCGCTATAGTACGGCTCTCCGCGGCGCGCCCGAGCAGTCGAAATCACGGGCTCACGCGGCTTTTTCTATGGCGAACATCCACTCACAGAAGAAGCGCATCCTGCGCTCCGAGCGCGAGCGCATCGAGAACCGCCAGTACACGTCGGCGATCCGCACGCACTTCCGCCGCCTCGCGGCGCTCGTGCACGACGGCGACGACGCGGCCGCCGACACGACGCACCGCGAGCTCGTCAGCAAAATCGACAAGGCCGTCAAGCGCGGCGCCTTGCACAAGAACAACGGCGCGCACAAGAAGTCCCGCGCCGCCCGCCTTCGGGCCTCCTCCGCCGAGTAGCCCCCAGGCTCAGGCCGTTATGGCGGCGATTGCGCGCAGCGCGATCGTGTCCTCGCTCAGTGCGGCCGACGGCGTGCGGTCGGCGGCGATCGGCGCGCCGCCGCGCGAGTCGACTTCGAGGTCGGCGAGCACGCCGAGCGCGGCGCGCAGGCGCGCGGGGTCGCTGCGCGCGACGTCGGCGAGGAAGCGCTCGGCGGCGCGCGGCGGCATGCGCAGCGTGCGCTTGACGGTCGCGACCGACTCGCCGGCGCTCAGGCGCTCGGCGACGGCGAGCGCGTCGCGCAGGCGCTGCGCCATCAGGTAGATCAGCCCGGAGAGGCGCTCGCCCTGCTCGCGCAGGCGCATGTACGCGCGCGTCGCCTCGCCGGCGTCGGCGCCGACGAGCGCGTCGGCGAGCGCGAACGCGCGCCACTGCATCGAGTGCGCGGCGCGGCTTTCGACCCGCTCGACGCCGATCGCGCGTGCGTCGCGCTCGCCGCCTTGCGAGCCGGCGTCGCGATCGTCGATCTCGAGAGAGAGCTTCTCGAGCTCTCGCAGCAGTCGCTGCTGGCGCTCGCCGACCTGCGCGACGAGCGCTTTCGCGGCGGCCGCGTCGAGCGAGAGGCCGAGCCGCGCAGCCTGCTCGCGCGCCCACTTCGCCAGCTCCCAAGGCTTGACGTTCATCTGCGCGACGACCTGGCCGCCGGCGCGCTTGACGGCGTCGTGCAGCGCGGCCGGCGCCTTCGCGCGAACCTCCTCGCGCGCGAACAGCGCGAGCGTCGTCTCGGGCGGCATCTGCGCGAGCGCCGGCACGAGCTCGCGCTCGACGTCGGCCTCGCGCCAGCGCTCGACGCCTTCGACGACGATCACGCGCCGCGCGACGGCGAGCGTCATCGCGGCGAGCGCGCCGGCGACGGCGCCCGGCGTCGCATCGTCGCCGTCGAACACCTCGACGCTCGACGCATCCGATCCGGCGCCTTCGGCGAGCGCTCGAAGGCCGGCGCGCCGCTCGGCGACGGCGCCGTGATCGTCGCCGTGGATCAGGTAGGCGGGCTTCAGCTCGGGCATCTAGCGGACGACGACGTTTACCAGCTTGCCCGGCACGACGACTTCCTTGACGATCTGCTTGCCGTCGATGTGCGCCTGCACGTTCGGCGCGGCGAGGCAGAGCGCCTTGAGCTCGTCGGCGCTCGCGCCGGTCGCGGCCTGCACGCGGTCGCGCAGCTTGCCGTTGACCTGGCAGACGAGCTCGTAGACGTCGCGCTCGAGCAGCTCGTCGTCGGCGTCGGGCCACGGCGTCTCCCAGACGCGCTCGCCGGTCAGGCGCTCGTAGACGTCGGCGCTGACGTGCGGCGCGAACGGGAACAGCAGCGACGCGGCGTTCGCGAGCGCGAAGCGCAGCATCTGCACGTCGACGTCGTCGCGCAGCCGCGAGCAGTCGTTGAGCAGCTCCATGACGGCGGCGATCGCGGTGTTGAACGCGAAGCGGCGCAGGTCGCCGCCGACCTTGTCGATCGCCCAGTGCGTCTTGCGCAGCAGCACGAGGTTCTCGCGCTGCGCGCCGTCGTCGCCGACGAGCGCGCCGCTCGCGGGCCCGCCGCCGCGCTCGGCGGTCTCGGCGGCGAGGCGCCAGAGGCGCGCGAGGAAGCGGTAGACGCCGTCGACGCCGGCGTCGGACCAGTCGGCGTCCTGGTCGGGCGGCCCGACGAACAGGATGTAGCAGCGCGCGGTGTCGGCGCCGACGCGCTCGACGATCGACGCGGGCGAGACGACGTTGCCGCGCGACTTGCTCATCTTCGCGCCGTCCTTCGTGACCATGCCCTGCGTGAAGAGCGCGCCGAACGGCTCCTCGAAGTCGAGGTGGCCGAGGTCGGCGAGCGCCTTGCAGAAGAAGCGCGCGTACATCAGGTGCAGGATCGCGTGCTCGACGCCGCCGATGTACTGGTCGACGGGCATCCACTCGCGCAGCGCCTCGCGGTCCCAAGCGGCGTGCTCGTCGTGCGGGTCGCAGTAGCGCAGGAAGTACCACGAGGAGTCGACGAACGTGTCCATCGTGTCGGTCTCGCGGCGCGCGGGTCCGGCGCAGTCGGGACACGTCGTGTTGACCCAGTCCTCGGCGGCGGCGAGCGGCGAGCGGCCCTTCGGCGTGTAGTCGTCGATCTCGGGCAGCTCGACGGGGAGCCGGTCGTCGGGCACGGGCACGACGCCGCACTTCTCGCAGTAGACGATCGGGATCGGCGCGCCCCAATAGCGCTGGCGCGAGACGAGCCAGTCGCGCAGCTTGTAGTTGACCGAGGAGTGGCCTTTGCCCTCGACGTCGAGCCAGCGGACGATCTCGGCGAGCGCGTCGCGGTTGGGCAGGCCGTCGAACTGCTCGCTGCAGTTGACGAGCACGCCGTCGCCGGAGTACGGCAGCTGCTCGTCGTCGGCCGCGTCCGAGCCGCCGGCCGGCTCGATGACGCGGCGGATCGGAAGGTCGAAGGCGCGTGCGAACGCGTAGTCGCGCTCGTCGTGCGCGGGGACGGCCATGATCGCGCCGGTGCCGTACTCCATCAGCACGTAGTCGGCGACGTACATCGGGATGCGCTCGCCGTTGACCGGGTTCGTCACGTGGCGCCCGAGCGGCACGCCGGTCTTCGGCTTCTCGACGTTGCCGCGCTGCTCGTTCGTCTCGTTGAGCGCGACGTTGACGTACTCCTTGACTTCGTGCTCGTGCTCGGTGCCCTGCGCGAGGCGCAGCGCGTCGGGGTGCTCGGGCGCGATGACGAAGAACGTCGCGCCGAACAGCGTGTCGGGGCGCGTCGTGAAAACGGGGTAGTCGATGCCGAGCTCGTCGCAGCGGAAGATGACCTCGGCGCCCTCGGAGCGGCCGATCCAGTTGCGCTGCATCGTCTTGACGTTCGCCGGCCAGTCGATCGTCTCGAGGTCGCCTAGCAGGCGCTCGGCGTAGTCGGTGATGCGCAGGAACCACTGCTCGAGCTGGCGCACTTCGACGAGGTTCCCGCAGCGCTCGCAGCGCCCGTCGGCGTCGACCTGCTCGTTGGCGAGCACGGTCTGGTCGTGCGGGCACCACTTGACGGCGGCCTCCTTGCGGTAGGCGAGTCCGGAGCGGAACAGCTCGAGGAAGATCCACTGCGTCCAGCGGTAGTAGCTCGGTTCGCTCGTCGCGAGCTCGCGCGACCAGTCGATCGAGATGCCCCACGAGCGGAACTGGCGCTGGAACGAGGCGATCGACGCGGCGGTCGACTCGCGCGGGTGCTCGCCGGTCTTGATCGCGTGGTTCTCGGCGGGCAACCCGAACGCGTCGTAGCCCATCGGGTGCAGCACGCGCCGGCCGAGACGACGGTTGAAGTGCGCGATCGCATCGCCGAGCGCGTAGCACTTGAGGTGGCCGATGTGCGGCTCGCCGCTCGGGTACGGCAGCATCTCGAGCACGTACGCGTTGCCGTCGCGCCCGGCCGCGTCGTGCGCGTTCGAGACCTCCCACGTGCGCTCACGCGCCCACGTCTGCTGCCAGCGCGCCTCGATCTCGTGAGGTTCGTAATGAAGGGCGGTCATCGCGCCGCAGATTAGCGGTCGCTTGGGTGGCTAACGTCGGGCGCGTCCGCCCTACGGCGTGCGGCGCGAGACGCGCGTCGCTCAGCGCGAGGCGGCCGTGGCGGCCGAGGCGCTTTCGTGGCGGCTGCGCGCGCGCACGAGCTCGACGATCTCGGCGGGCGCCTTCTCGGGCGAGCCTGCGTCGAACGGCGGCTGCGGGTCGTACTCGATGCCGAGCTGGATCGCCTGCGCGACGGGCTCGCCGGCGATGCGCGCGGCGAGCATCAGCGCCATGTCGAGCCCGGCGGTGACGCCGGCGGCGGTGACGAGGCGCCCGTCGAAGACGACGCGCTCGTCGCTGACGTCGACGCCGAGCTCGCGCAGCCGCTCGCGCGCCTGCCAGTTGCTCGTCGCGCGGCGGCCGTCGAGCAGGCCGGCGGCGGCGAGTACGAGCGAGCCGGTGCAGACGGACGTCGTCCACGTCGTCGTCTCGTGCGCGGTGCGCAGCCACTCGTGCAGCGGGCCGTCGTCCATCAGCCGCTCCTGCCCGGGACCGCCGGGGACGAGCAGCACGTCGGGGTGCGCGTGCTCGGCGAGCGAGGCGTCGGCGAGCAGCGCGAGGCTGCCGACGTCGGTTCGCTTCGCGCCGGGCTGCTCGGCGACGAACGTGACGCGCGCGCCGGGCAGGCGGCTGAGGACTTCGTAGGGGCCGACGGCGTCGAGCGCGGCGAGCCCGTCGAAGAGAACGATGGCGATATCCATGTCTGCGCTCCTTGTTGCTGGTCGGGGTGGTCAGGCGGCGAGCGGCGAGCCGTCGCGCGGCGCTTCGATCGGGCCGGCGCGGAAGCGACGGCGGTACTCGGCGGGGCCGACGTGCAGCGCGCGCAGGAACGCGCGGCGCATCGTCTCGGGTGTCGCGAAGCCGCAGGCGGCGGCGGCGTGCGCGATCGGCTCGTCGCTCTCCTCGAGGCGCCGGCGCGCGGCCTCGACGCGCACGCGCTCGACGTGGCGCGCGGGCGTGACGCCGGTCTCGGCGCGAAACGCGCGCGCGAAGTGGCGCGCGCTCATGTGCGCGCGCTCGGCCATCGCGTCGACGCAGTGATCGCCGGCGGGGTGCTCGACGACGCTGCGCAGCGCGTCGCGCAACGGCTCGCGCGCGGGCTGCTGCGCGGCGAGCGTCGCGCTGAACTGCGACTGGCTGCCGGGGCGGCGCAGGAACAGCACGAGGTGGCGCGCGATCGTCAGCGCGACGTCGCGGTCGTGGTCGTCCTCGACGAGCGCGAGCGCGAGGTCCATGCCGGCGGTGACGCCGGCCGACGTCCAGACGTCGCGGTCGCGCACGAAGATCGGGTCGGCGTCGACGTCGACGTTCGGGTAGCTGCGCGCGAGCGCGGCGGCGGCCGACCAGTGCGTCGTCGCACGGCGGCCGTCGAGCAGGCCGGCGGCGGCGAGCGCGAACGCGCCGGTGCAGACCGACGCGGTTCGGCGCGAGCGCTTTGAGGCGCCGCCGACCCACGCGAGCAGCTCGGTGTCGCTCGACGCGCCGCGCGCGCCGTCGCCGCCGGGAACGATCAGCGTGTCGATCTCGCGAGGCGCGTCGGCGAGTGTGCCATCGGGGACGATCGTCAGGCCGCTCGACGTGCGCACGGGCGCGCCGCTCGCGCTGAGCGTGTGGATCTCGTAGCGGCGCGTCGCCGCGCGCGCGGCCGAGCGTGCGGCTCCTTCTGCGCGCGGGGCATCGTCGTCACGCACGCGCGCGTCGGCGTCGAGCACGCGGTTGGCGGCGGCGAAGACCTCGATCGGGCCGGTGACGTCGAGGCTCTGCACGCGGTCGAACAGGAGAACGACGACATGGCGGTGGCGCTGCGGCATGAGCCGATGATCGCCGACTCGGCGTCTGTCCGCAAGGACTGATTTCCCACGTTTTCTGCCACAGGCTCGTGCACGACGACGCTTGTCACGCGATGCGCGCGAGGTCTACGATGAGCGGATGCAGCGCGATCCGGGGGTCACGCACGGCGGAGGGCAGAGCGAGCGCGGCGCGCTCGATGCGACGCCGGCGCGCGTCGCGTCGATCGTCGACGCGGCCGAACGCGCGGCGAGCGAGCTGCGCGAGCAGGCCGAGGCGCGTGCGCGCGAGCGGATCGCCGAGGCCGACCGCGCGGCGTCGAACCGCGTACGCGCGGCCGAGGAGGAGGCCGAGGAGCTGCTGCACGAGGCGCGCGCGCAGGCGGAGGCGGCGCGCAACCACGCGGTCGCCGACGTCGGCGCGATCCATGCGGAGGCCGAGCGCGTGCGCGAGGAGGCGCGCGTCGAGGCGGAGCGCGTTCGCGAGGAGGCCGGCGCGGCGGCCGACACCGCACGCGCGGACGCACAGGCAGAGGTCGAGCGCGTGCGCGCGGCGGCGAGCGCGAGCGTCGCGCAGGCGTCGAGCGAGGCGCACACGCAGGCCGAGCAGGCGCTCGCGAGCGCACAGGCCGAGAGCGAGCGGATCGTCGCCGAGGCGCGCGAGCGCGCGAGCGCACTGGTCGCGGACGCCGAGGCGCAGGCCGAGCGCGCGCTGAGCTCGGGCGGCGAGGACCTCGAGAAGCTGCGCGCGGACGCGGCCGAGCAGGCGCAGCGCGTGCGCGCGAAGGCGCGCGAGGACGCGCGCGAGATCGTCGGCGAGTCGCACGTCGTCGCACGCGAGGTGCTGCGCGACGGGACCGAGCTGTCGCGCAACCTGCGCGAGCTGTCGGCGTCGCTGCGCAGCAACGCCGAGCGCCTGCTGCGCGACGTGCGCCTCGCGCACGGCAGCATGACGGCGCGGCTCGACCAGGCGAGCCCGAGCGGCGGCGCGGCCGGCGCCAGCGCCAGCGCCGGCCGTGCGACGCGCGCGAGCGACACCGGCGGACGCGCGAGCGCGCGCGACTTCGACGACGGCGGCGACGACGAGCTCGAAGTGCCGGAGTTCATCCCGCCGGAGTAACGGCGGTTGCGCGACAGCTAAACTTGCTCGGCCTGGGGCTATAGCTCAGTTGGGAGAGCGCCGCCATGGCATGGCGGAGGTCGTCGGTTCGAGCCCGACTAGCTCCACCATAGAAGTCGTAATCGAACCAAGGGCCAAAGCTCTCGTCTCCTGCCGGGGACGGGAGCTTTCCCGTTCTAGATGTCCCGCCCACAGACCTAGTGAACACCTGAAGGGTCGTCCGGCCCCCAACGGAAGGTGCGGTCACCACGACTGCAGTTCTCCGAAGGAGGCCGGACATGGAAGACCGTAGGTGCAAGCTCGGACTGGCCGGGCGACTCGAGCTGGTCAGGCTCGTTGAGCAAGGCTCATCGTTGAGGGCGGCTGCTGGGGCTCTGGGGGTCGCGCCGGCGACTGCGCACCGCTGGTGGCATCGCTGGCGCGAAGCATCTGAAGAGCAGCGTGCCTGCAGGAGCTGCCTGAGGACTCGTCGACCAGTGCCTCTGAGCTGTCCCTGGGCACTCTCTGAAGAGCAGGAGCAGGCGATCCTCTCAGCGCGTGAGAAGACCAACTGGGGGCCGATGCGCTTGACGTATCTGACGGGCTCTCATCGCTCGACGATCTGGAAGGTGCTTCATCGCAACGGCTGCTCGCGCAGGCGTCGTTCAAGCACGCGCCAGAGCAGCCGCCGCTATGAGTGGTCAGAGGCCGGGGCGCTCTTGCACATCGACGCCTTCCAGATCCCAAAGTTCTCTGTTCCCGGGCACTGGGCCACCGGCAAGCGCTCAGAGCGCTCAAAGACCCGCCGGGCAGGCAAGACCGTCGTGATCGGTGTGATCGATGACCACACCCGCCTGGCCTATTGCGAGCTGCACAGTGCCGAGAACGCGATCAACGTCTCGAGGACGCTCAGACGGGCCGCTTGCTGGTTTCAAACGCAGGGCTGTGGCCCTGTGCAAGCAGTCATGTCCGACAACGCAAAATGCTATTCGACGAGCTCGGTCTTTCGCAAGACCCTTGAAGGGCTGGGTGCTCGCCACATCCTGATCCCTCCCTACACACCGCGCTGGAACGGAAAGATAGAGCGCTTCTTCGGCACGCTTGACTCAGAGTGGGCCCACGGACGCGTCTGGAGGGACAGCACCGAGCGAGATCGTGCCCTGTCATCGTTTATGCGCTTCTACAACCGCAGGCGACCACACTCAGCCGCAGGCGGCCGGGCACCCATCAGCCGTGTTCAGCAGGTGCGTGGGCAGGACACCTAGGCCCGCCTCAGCGCGCCCCTCAGTTTCTCGTTCAAGCCGTCCGGCGGCGTTCTCAACGATCCGGGCGGCCTCTGCGACGACGCGCGCCTCCTCGAACGGGCTGTTGAGCTCGGAGCGCTCGATGTCCTCGTGGTGGACCCACATCGCCTGGAAGAGCGCCTGGTTGATGAAGCGCCGCTGCGTGCCGTTGGCGCGCAGGTAGAGGTCATGCAGATCCCGGCTGAAGACGTCGAGCACGAGTCGCATCGCGTCCTCCAGCTGGTCGTGGCGCATGCTCAGGCGACCGACGATCGCCTCGGTGTCCTTGCGTTCGCGCTTGATCCGTACCGACTCCAGCGCCGGCGAGGCTGTCCAGCGCAGCGGTGATGCGCTCGACGGCGATGCCCTTAGGGCAGCGGTTAGATCGGCGCGCGGATAAGCTCCGGCGCGCCCCAGGAGCTGGAGCACGACCTTGGCCTGAACCGCATTGTCGTCGAGCATCCACAAACTCTCCGTGTTCCAACCCGCGGGCCGATGCTAACAAATTAGCACTAGCTGTGGAATCGTAGAATGCCGACATCCAGACTGCCGTCCGCCAGCGAGTATGCAGCGCTCGGACGAGCGCTGAAGGAGCTGCGACACGAGGCCGGGCTGACACAGAAGCAGGCCGGCGAGATCATCGGCGTCCGGCTGACCTTCATCTCCTTGGTCGAGCGCGGCGAGCGGGGGATGCGCTGGCACACGCTGCTCGCGCTCCTTCGCGCCTACGACGCCGACCTCGGCGCGCTCGCCGAGGCGATCGAGCGCCAGCGCTGAGTAGCGAGCCGTCGACGTCGCTCACTGCGGTCGATTCGCACACCTTGACCCATCAGGGCGAGCGGGCCTAGGCTGCCCGGCTCCGTACTCCAAGCGGCCCCGGCACGGGGACGTCCGCGCCGAGGCCCGGACATGAGGAGGTCCAGCTCCCGATGCCCGCAAACCAGCCTACGTCCAAAGACCCGCCGTCTGAGGAGCCTGTGCTCGCCGCTCTCGATCGCGCGCTGCGCCACCGACGTCGGCCGCAGAACCCGGGTGTGCTGCTCTCCGCGATCAAGGAACACCTCGGACTCTCCCACCACGGCTCCGACACGCGGCGGCTGCAGCCCGTCGTCGACGCGCTCCACGCCGCCGGCGCGATCGAGTCGAGCGTCCACCAGGGGCTCACGCTCTGGCGACTGACGCGCGCCGGCAAGCAACGACTCGCGGCCGCGCGCAGGCGGGGCCTTGTCGGGCAACTGCCGGAGTCGCCGCAGCACCGGGAGTGGCGGATGGCGCGGGAGGCGGCGATGCGGCGCATCGATCCACTGCGCGAGGAGCTCGAGACCGCGCTTGAGCGAACCCGAAGCCTGCTTGGCGCCGAGCAGCGCGATTCGGACGTCTGGTTTGCGGCCAGCCGCGAGCTGCAGCGCGCCTGCTACCGCCTGGGATCGGCGACCTACTGCTTGTTCGAGTGGGCCGAGCCCGAGGACACTGAGGTCGACCGAGCGGACGAGCGCCTCGTTGGGCGACGTGACTGGCGGTCGTGGGCGAGCGCACGTCCGCACTGACGTCGCGTGCTGGTCGCACGCGCACGGCCGTGAAGATCCTGTGGCTGATTGCGAATATCCGCGCACGCGAGTGAACCGAATCGGGTAACCTGCTGGCATCAGTCAGAACACACGAATCTGGCTACGAGCCTAGGGAGGGCGGTCATGGGGTCAACGGAGGTGTGGTTGCTCAGAGCACGCACGCTCATCGCACTCGCCAGCGTCGCGGCGCTCATCTCGGTCCTCGGACCTGCCGCCTCGCGCGCCGAAGTCGCCGGCGGTACCACAGCCAATCCCGCCCTCGAAGGCGAACCGAAACCCCTGCGCGAACTACCGGAACTGCGCAGCGAAGACTCGAACACTGAGCTGCTCTCAAACGGCGCTCATGCGCTGAGGATCTACGACCACCCCGTCAACTTCCGCGCAAGCAACGGAGCGTGGCAGCCGATCGAAGACCAGCTCGTCCAGCAGACCAACGGCAGCTGGCAACCGCAGGCCTCGCCAACACCGCTCAGCCTGCCGCCCTCGCTCGGCTCAGGCTCCGTTTCGGTCGGTTCTGGCGCCCACGCCGTCTCCTTCAAGCTTGAAGGCGCCGCCCAGAGCGAAGGCGCGCCGGCCGGCGTGGAGCACATTTACCGCTCGGCGCTGCCGGACACCGACGTGACCTACACGGCCGCGACCCAGGCCGTGCGAGAGGCGCTGACACTCACAAGTGCCGATGCGCCGAGCGTCTTTCGCTGGCGCCTGAGCCTCGCCTCCGGCCTGCACGCCTCGCTCGCCACGAGCGGCTCGGTCCTGATCGAGGACGCCCAGGGCGCGACCGTCTACACGATCACGCCTCCCAGCGCGAGCGACTCAAATCCGGCGCGTCCGTTCCCCTCGCGCAGCGCCGTTCACTACGAGCTGAGCGAAGGCGGAACGGTCCTCTCGCTCGTCCTCGACAAAGCCTGGCTCGATGACTCAAAGCGCGTCTTCCCGGTCACGATCGACCCCGAAGTCTGGTTCACGACTACCAGCGACTGCTCGATCATCAGCGCCGGCTACGCGAACACCGACGAGTGCGGCTCCCCCCTCTACGTGGGTCCCGACAGCCCGAACCCATCTGAAGGCATCGCGCGCGCGCTGCTCTACTTCAACACCTCCTCGATCCCCAAGGGCTCGACGATCGTCGCCTCCTATCTGCGCCTGTACTTTTCCTCGCACACCGGCTCTGAACCGCTCACGATTCAGGCGCACGCGCTGAGCCCCAACAGCTTCACCTCGGGCGTGACGTGGAACCGCTATGACGGCACCAACGCCTGGACCGCGACCGGCGGGCTTTAACAAAGCCGTCGCCGGCGAACGCGTCGTCAACCCAAGCGAAGCAGGCAAAGATCTCTACTTCGGCTTTACGCCGCAGGTTGAGCAGTGGGTCCGCGACCCGACGTCAAACCACGGCATCTTGCTGAAGGCCCAAAACGAGACCAAAGCCGGCTATGACTCCTTCGCGCAATCCTGCAACGAACACGGCGAAGACGAACCGGGCCTTGAGGTGTATTACGAGCCACGCCTGGGAATCCCCCCGATGGGTCAGGTCTACCAGCAGGGCCTTGCCAACGGCTCGACGATGAGCGTCAACGTCGCCAACGGCAACCTCAACGTGACGAGCCCCGACGTCAATTACGCAAGCGAAGGCTACGACACGGAGCTGGGACGTTCCTACAACAGCCAGGACGACCTACTCGAGGGCGCGCAGTTCGGCAACTGGCGCATGGACAAAGGCGAGGACCCCGAGCTCTACCGCTACACCTGGGACGGCACCGAGACCTTTTATGGGCCTGACGGGGGTGTTACGCGCTTTGATCGTGCGCCGTGGGCCGACGGGCACCCCGCAGCGGGCGATAAGGCCTTCACCGGCGAAGCGGGCTTCAACGAGAGCCTCGTCGAACACGAAAACGGCACACGGACGCTGACCTTCCCCGGCGGCGTTGAATGGAAGGTCACGAACAGCAACCAGGCCGAGGCTTATGAAATCGTCGATCCCGACGGGGAAGGCAATACGATCTCGCTTGGCTACGAAGCCGGTCGCCTCGCCAAACTAAAAGACACACACGGGCACGAACTGACGCTCACACGCGAAAGCGGGACGCACTACGTCACGACCATTACTGGGAAAGGAACAGGGGAAACCTGGAAATACACCGGCACCGAAGGTCGTCTTGCAACCGTCACGAACCCGGCCAAAGAAGAAGTCAAATACACCTACTACAAATCCGGAGCGACAACGGGCCTGCTCGAAAGCATCGTAGACGGAAGCGGGAGCTGGGTCATCTCATACGACGGACAGAAGCGCGTCTCCTCAATCCGCAAGGTCGTCAACGGCTCGATAGGAACTGTCGGAAGCAAAGACGAAATCACCACTTTCAACTACGGTGTTGAATCGAGCGTAGTAAAACATCCTGACGCCAGCGAAAGCATCTACTATTTTGACCCTTTCGGGGACGCGCTCGAGGAACCAGCCACACAGGAAGCGGCAGGCGAATTTTACGCGGAATACGCGAGCCTTAGCTCTGCAACGGCGCTGTCTGATGTAGCACTGCAAGATGCAGCGGCCACCCTCGACGCGCAGCTTTCCGAGCAACTGGGTAGCAACTACACCGGTCAGTGGTTCGACCCAAGCACCGGGCAAATAAAGGTGGGGATCACGGCCGAAGGATACGAAAAAACGGTCGAACAGGATCTAGATGACTACGGCCTCGCAGAAGTCGCGGAAATCGTGACTCAGACAGCTTCGTGGAGCCAACTCGAAGCGGCTGAGACCTCCCTCGCCGGGACACTCAACAACCTGCTCGAAGCTGGGCACATAACGATCGAACTGGTGCCAGACAAAAATGCGGTTGTCGTCACAAAGGCGCACTCTCTGTCCCCAAGTGAAAGTACAGAGATTACGAGCGCTCTCGCTTCGTTGACGGTGCCGACCGCAGTTATCGAAAGCTCTGACACCACTCTGGAAGGAAGCGCAAAAAGCTGCGCGTTCGGTGCCTGTGGCCACCCCATACGAGGTGGCGTCCGGATACGCGGAGCCGCCATTCCTACCGAATGCACGGCTGGATTCGTCGTACGCTCCAACACGGACGAGAAGCCATACCTTATGACGGCCGGTCACTGCATCAAAAACGCTGCCGGCGTTGGTCAGCTATGGCAGGCCAAGTTTCACGCCGCCGCGGAAAGCGAAGCAGAAGCCAAGAGTCGTGAAGCGAATCTGCAGGACATCGGAAAGGCCCACTCCTATGTCTTTGGCAGTTCACACGAAATTCCCGGGGGCACGACCGCTGAAGGGGACGAGGGGCTCATTGCCATCACACCTGGGTACTTCTGGGGTGAAGACCCGCTGGAACCAATTGTCATCGTCTATGGCAACTCGACTCTCGAAACAACACGCAATGAACGCTACGACATCATCGGTACCGCAGTCAACGAAACGGAACCGCGCAACGAGGTGACCGTCTGTATCGGCGGGGTGGGCGAGGAAAAACCGATACCCAACCAGCAGGAGGACTGTGGCATCGTCCAAGGGGTTTCTCGCATCGTAAAGCTCCAAGGTGGCGTTTACCTGCACAACATCGTGTCAGTGAACGTGTGCACAAAAATCAAACACACTAATCTAGAAGGCGGCGCCAGCGGGTCGCCGGTGTACAAGAATCACCGTGCCTACGGCATCTTTGTCGAGTCTGACGGGCAGTGTAACGACGGATACGTAGGCGTAGATCGTGCCGAGAGCGTCCTGCACGTTCACGTCGTGACGAGGTAATAGCCGTGCGGATCACCTTGGTCGCTTGCGCTCCGGTCGTTGCGGTTGCCGTCTTCGCTGGGACCGCGTGCGGAAGCAAGGCCAAGACTAGAGCACGCGCGCAAGACCAGGTAGTGATAGGGCTAGTCAGAGGAGCACCGTCAGAACTTCGTCGCGCACTTCTATGCGTCCGTGTTCGACCGCGCGGAGCTGGCGTCATCGGGGTAGTTCCGCGAGCATCTGGTGAGCTGTCCGTACGGGCGTTCTTTCGTCATCATGGGCTGTCTGGCAGGACGGAAGTGAAAACGATCTACCAGTACAACAAGAGTATTGGACAGCTTGCTAGCGAAATCGAACGAGTTGTGCCAGACCCGCTTCATGACGTCTCCGTCGGGCGCGAAATTTTTCACGGGGCGATCGAATGTCCCCGCGCAATCATTGAAGTTGGCGCTCGCGGGATGACGCCGCGTGCCAACATCACGTGGGCGACGAAAGAGATCGCGCGCTATGGCGCCGACCGGGTCAGCTGGCGCTACTTTGTCGAAGGCACCATCAAATAGGTCACAGCAATGCGACATCGCCGCCGCTCGCGCGGCATGAACCCTGCCGAGCGAACGCGGCGAATGCGATTCTGATGGCTATCGCTCGTGATTTCGGCGTAGTCTCAGCCAGAGCTGTCGACGGAGCAGCAGTAACCTGGACTCGCGCTGCTTAAAGGTTCGACGCTTTGGGCGGCGGCGCTGGCGGCGTGATGGTCGCGATCCGCCCTCGACGGGTGTCACGCTGATCAGCTCGAAGTGCTCGAGCAACCGGCGATGGCTCACGACGCGTACGCTCACCGTCGGCGCCCTGAGCCCGGTGTTCGGAAGCCACAGCAAATCGACGTTCTGATGCGTCTCTCGAAACTGAAGATGCGAGCGCTTGTCCCGGCTGTCGACGGCTGCAATGACGAGCCCGTCTAGTCGGAAGTTCAGACCGTAGACGTAGCCGAACGGCACGGGAGGCGAGCTGCTCTCGATCTCGTTGAGCCTGTCCGCTTCGCTGCCCCCTGGAGCTCGCGCCACTGACGGAGATCGTCCCGGCCAGGCACCGCTACTCGAGCTCGCTCGGCGGCGACGGTGAAGTTGCTGTCGAGCAGCGGGTAGGTGTTGCGCATCAACTTGCCGAGGTACTCCTCGACCAGCCCGCGGTCGTCGTCGTGGCTTGCGACCAGGGACGGCGAGTCTAGGTACAGGATTATTTCGTGACCTCCTCGGCTCAAACGAGCCCCCCTCTCTCCCATAGAAATCGATGCTGATCGACAACATAAGCCCGCCCCTGGGTGATAGCCTATCAGTCAGCACCACAGCGAAGCCCACATGCACGATTGTGTGCAGTCCCGAGTCGATGTCCTCAAAAAGCCCCGCATCTGCTAGGCTTGACAACAAAGCTCGGGGTCACGTGGGTAAAGGACTGGCCATGAGCGAGACGAAAGTGGGTCCCTATGAAACGCCGCGCGCTATACGTATTCGCCCTTCCAGCGCTGCTAGCGCTATGCGGGCTGACCGAGACGACCGCCCGCCAGCCTTCGAAAGGGCGAGCGAAAAAGAAGATCCGAGGACAGGGTCACGAGGTCGCGACTACGACCGACGAAAAGCTGCGAGCCCTAACGGACCTGAGGATGACGACCGCCGAGATTGCGTTGGCCGCCGGCGCTAGCGCGCGGGCGATCGAGGAGCGACGGCGACGAAAGGCCCACCTCGAGACACGTCATTCGAAGGTCGATGACGGGATCGACGCCGTCTACAGCATTGCGATGCTGCTCGAGGGACGTCATGTGCCGGCACACAACGTGCGTGCGTGGCTCATCGGTCGCTCCGCCTATCTCGATGAGCAGCGACCCGCGGCGCTACTTAGCAACGGGCAGTTCGAGCTCGTCAGGCAAGCCGCAATCGCGTACGCCACGGGCGAAACGCCTGAGGAGTTCCGCAACCAGATCGGACCGATAACACGGGTACCCGATCCTGCTTGAGGATCGATATGGGAGATATGTGCCCGCCGTTCAACGGGTTGTTGGACGAAGCGTGCTCGACGCCACTTGCACTTCCCCGCAGGCGGCGCATATGCGTCTGCACGGCCAATTCGGACTCTTGAACGCTTGGAGAGACGACATGGGCGATGACGATCAACTGGCGCGGGAGCTGGGAGATTCGACAACCCGCGTTATCCAGCGGATTCTGCAAAGGGCTGGCGCAACGGGTGCGCACGTCGCGGAGGAGTCACAGCGCGAGCGCTCGTCGTGCCCAGCGCGAGTGCCTGGGAGCAGACACTTCGCCTCGATGCTCGCGTACGGCGATTTTGTTGTTGCCGACGGGCCGTCCATTCGCTGCGAGGCTATCCCGGGAATCAGCGGAGTCGCGACGGTGCAGGAGACAGAGACGCTCGACACCGGGCAGCCCCGGGTCGCGTTGCGGCGCATTCTGACTCACTTCCACTTCGACGATCCCCGCGTGGCGATCGAGCAGCACTACGCGCGCGAGAGTGTGGGCACGCTGACTGGTGCTAGCGACGCGTCACTGCTGCCCGGCAGAGCGACGTTCTCGCAATATCTGATCCTTACCCTCGGGGATCGGCCACTTGCCAATCCGAAGCCGCTCGTGATGACAGCCGACAGAGTCGAGGAGTGGCCGCCGGTCGGGTCTACCTTCGTCTCAGAGGGGCGCACGGCGTTCGTCGACCTGGCGGACCTCCACGACGAAGACGCGAAGCCTGTTGCTCATCTCGAGGTGTGTAATACGATTGTTGTGATAGACATCGGCCCGGTGCTGCCGCCAGACCATCAGCGAAGCGTCGCGCAGTAGAACAGCATCCAGTCTCAGCTTCGAGCGGCCGACGCGCGACCATAGGCACGCCCTACGGCTCACAACGTCGACTGTGCGACGTGCGGCCTTTGCTCAGGCGTGACGATGTCGGGGAGCATGACGTGGCCACGCAAGGAGTTCCTGCGGTTTGCCAGCGAGGGCCTCCAAGGGCGGGGTGTGGCGCGATCTCGCGCCACACCGAGCCGCCTCCTACGGTTCTGTCCAATGCTTCTCACCGCCGTATTCGCCCAGCCAGACGTGGAATTTGATTTTTTCCCCGTTGTATGGGTTGTAGCCGTACCCCCAGCAGTCCCATTGAGCACCGTATTCAGAGTTTTTCATGCAATCTTCGATGTGTACCGAAACCAGGTGCCTGTCGACTTCTGCGTATTCGATGGCGTATTCCTTTGCACCTTTGCCTCCGCAACCGGATTCTTTACAGAGAAGGGGTCCTGCACTCGCGGTCGTCACCGACAAGACACCAAAGGCGCCGGTTACGAAGACAAGCGCTGTTACGAGCGTAGCTACCTTGGCTTTCATGAGATCGAGTCTCCTGTTCCTAGAATCTGAACTGCTCTAGCCAGCGACACTAGGATCAGTGTGGGCGGATGTCAACATATGGAGAGTGGCAATCGCTGAGTAGCTGCTGTGCTGGCCAGGAATGTCTCCTACTGAGAGGTCCTGTGGTCTTAGAGAGACGCCGCGCGCTACTCGTTGTAAAGCTCGAACCTCCCTGGGCCACGCTCGCCACCGCCGACATCGAGCGCGGTTGACCGCGACCTGATCCCACGTAATAAGTTCACGCCTCGGCACGAGCACGCGCAAGCGCCGCGTCGATCATGTCCTCGGCTCGGCTTACGGATTACTTCGCAGGCATGGTGCGCCGAGCGTCGGCCATGTCGACGGCTCCGACAGTACTCGTAGTCGCTGCGGCGGCACGTCCCCCCGCGGTGCTCTGCGAGAGAGATGTAGCTTTAGGGCGTTCGCGCACTGCCGCTTGTGCGACGCGATTACAGTCCAGGCGGTGGCGGTAGTGTGAGCCGGGGTACTTCATCGATGCCGATAAGGGAAACCCGTATGTCGTCGGCGAGGGGGCCGGCAAGTCGCGTCACAAGGGCGTGATCCTCGTCCGTCAGAGGTGCTGCCGCAACGATGATGAGCCACATGATTGCCCGACGCGGTATTTGAGCGCGGTAGCGCATCAAGATCGCGGCTGCCTCATCGATACGGTTGCGGGCATTGTTACGAAGGCTCGCCAGTGCGGTCTTGATCTCGACGATGACATCTGGCAGTGCATCGACGCGGCTGACCAAAAGGCCGTCCAAGGCCAGAGATGCGTGATGAACCTCACCGACGACAATCTGCTCACGGAGTTCGTAATCGGGTGGTGCAATGGTGGCGAGATGCGCCAAGACGCGTTGCTCGGCGTCGCTGGCTAGGCGCAGGTATTCGCGACGGCTGTCCCGCGCCGCCGTGTCAGGCGGTGAGACAGTGCTGCTCGAGCGTGGCTCGGTGTCCGTCGCCGCTTGAAGCTCCGCTTCGACGGTCTCATTGAGACGCTCCCTGTGCTCGGCCTCGCTCTGCGGCCTAATTTCGGACCGAAGCTTGGCGAGCTCTGCAGAAGAGCGCTCTTCACCAGCATCCTCCTGGCGCTTCAGTCGAGGTGCCCCATAGGCGATCAGGCCGGCGCCGAGAACAAAAAAGAAGATCCCGGTGTACGGAGCGACGTGCCCAGCGGTCCGTGCAAGTCGCTGACGTCGTTCGAGCTCCGCGCGCGCAACGGGCGTGTAGCCCATTAGCTGTCGGCGCGAGATCCGCAACACCCCCGTGTCGTTGAGGATCAACCCCGGTACTACAAGCGCGGCGATCAACAGAAATATGCCAGCCGAGAGGGCGAACTTCGTGAAGCTCTGCGTGTCAGGGCGCGCTAGCACTACCGCGCGATCCGAAACCCAGGCTGTAGTCGCGCAGCGATACAGAGTGCAGCCGCGCCGGACCACACGAGCAGGCCAGCGGCGTCCTCGTTGCTCAGTGCCTTAGCTGGCACCTCGACCGGACCACGGGGATCGTCCGGATCGAGCGAAAGCCCTTTCTGCGCGCCGAGCACGCGAGCAGCGAAGCCAAGAGCCATGGCTGCCCCGCGCACATAATCAACGGCCGTATCGTGGGCCGGCCCGTCCTCAGCACGCGCTACTGCTGCGATCTGATCGATCCAATGCTCGGTCAGCCTCGCGGGCGCCTTCGAGAGTGTCGCCATAGGGGCGGCAGCGCCCGTCTCTTTCCACTGCGCCAGAGCAAGAGTCGTCAAGAGGCCGGCAACGGCACGGCCATGTAGCGCGGCGCGCATAGCCAGCGCCGGTCGTCCTTCCTCTGGCCTTGCGGGCGGCATCGGGTCAGCAAGTACCGCGACGACGTAATCGTGGAAGCTGAGCTGGACCAGACCCAAAAGCTCATCTGGGGTGTCGTCGCTCCAGCGACTCGGCATCGCCTCCCGGGTCAGACGCAGGGTCTCGACAGCCGCATCCAGCGCAGGGCTACTCGTCATTGTCTGAGCATCCTGAAAGCGGGAGAGGATGGAACGACGGCCCCGGCCACCAAAGTGGGCCGCGCCCTCTAGATGCGGCGCCTCACGGCCTCGGCCGCTCGCCGACGAACCTCTCATCCCTGCGGCTCCAGCAGCGCCGCCAGTAGACGCTCCAGGGTCTTCTCCAGGTTCGCAGGCCGTCCCGAACTCTCCGGAGGGCGGGCGTCATCGAGAAGCCTCGAGAAGGGCGGTGATCAACGCCGCGACGCGCTCACGAGAACCCTGAGACGCCGAAGGCCCAGCCCCATCCGGGGTGCCGCGCCGGTTCGACCTTGCTTCCTATGGTGGAAGCCTTGCGGGGTCGAACCGCTACGCCGCCAGGCGATATCGCCCTCGAGCCAATCGCACGAAGCGCGGCTGCTCGCCTTGGCAGTGGTTGGCGAGATAGTTCTTGACCGCTGAGCGCGTGACGGACTGTCCAAGGAGCCGCTCGATCTCTGCGTGGATATCGCGCATCCGCATAGGCTCGACAGAGTCGGCCAGGACCCGCATAATGGCTGCGGGGACCGCGCCAGCGCGGAGCCGCGGCTTCGGACGAGCAGGCGGATGCTTCCTGGCGGCAATCTTGACTAGCTGCTCCGATAGCTGCTTCAGCCGCTCCTGGATTTCCGGGTTCGATAGGGCGCCGAAGATCCCCACTTGTCGAGTTCCCGAGGGGAGACTCCTCGTAGCGCGGAGCGCGCTGGCTGCTTGGCGTTCGCGCTCAGGAATGCACGATCAGCACAGGAGCCGCTGCGTGCGCGAGCACCGCGGCCGAGACGCTGCCGAGCAGATGTCCGGCGAGCCCGCTGCGACGATGCGAGCCGAGCACGATCAGGCTCGCTTCGCGCTGCTCGGCGACCTCGACGATCCCCTTCCAGGTCGGAGCTGAGCAGCTCGCCGCGCTCTGAGGCCGAAACCCCGCCTCGGCCGCCAGCGACGCGCCGTGCGCGGCGGTCTCCTCGGCGGCCTTGCGGACCTCGGTGGCCTCCGCGGCGTTGAAGTGCCGCTCGCCCACGGGCACGAATCCGACGTCGTTCGTCTGCCAGACGCAGACGATCAACGCGTCGCGTCCAGGCGCGAGCTGGCGGCCGGCCTGCTCGATCGCGAGCTTCGCGAGATCGGAGCCGTCGTAGGCGAACAGCACTGGGCCGTCAGGCGGCGCGGGCGTTGCGGCGCCTGTGTCGTCTGACGTCATCTCAGTTGGCGCTCTCGGTCGCGGGATGCGCGGAGCTCAAGCCCGGGCGAACCCTCGCGAGCAGCGGCGGCGAGTACCACGCAGGGCCGTCGCCGTCGACGAAGCGGTCGATGTCGGGCGTCTGCGGGCGCGCGCCGCCGAGCGCGTAGATCGCGACGCCGACGACGCCGCCGACGAGAGCGAGCCCGAGACCTACCCACAGCGCGATGCCGGTGCCGGCGTCGAGGCTGCCGCCGACCGTCGCGGCCATGTGGGCGAAGATCGGCGCGATCATGAACGCCGCGACCGCGCGCATCAACTCGACGATCGCGAACACGCGCTGGAGGCTGGCGGAGGGCAGCGAGAAGCCGGCCACGAACAGCGCCGGCGCGACGGTCGCGCCGAGGCCGATGCCGGTCAACCCCGAGCCGATCAGCGTGGCCGCTTGGCTCGATGGCACGTCGATGCGGAAGACGGCGATGCCGGCCGCGAGGAACACCATGCCGGCCAACGGCAGATAGTGGATCTCGCGTTTGGTGATGATCAGGCCGAGCGCGATCGCGGTGATCCCCGCGCCGGCGACCTCCGGCAGGTAGAGCAGGCCTACGTGAAGCGGCCCGTAGCGCCCGGCCAGCGCGCCTGCGGTCAGGGCCGTCGCCGATACCGAGGCCGCCGCCGCGAACAGCGCCACGGCGATGCCCGCGACCGGCATCGTGCTGGTCAGCATCGTGCGGATCGTCAACAGCGGCCGCTTCGCGCGGAACTGGTAGACGATCAGCACGACGATCGTCGCCAGACCGCCGAGCAGCGGGGCGATCGTCTCGCCGGCGAGGAATGGATGGGTCAGCAGCTCCGAGGCGCCGAAGAACGCCGCCAGGCAGCCGACGGCCGCCAGCGCGAGCGCCGGCAGGTCGCGCGGCGAGTCGGGATCGGCCGGCGGCGCGTCGTCGAACGTCAGCACGGCCAGCGCCAGCGCGCTTGCCGCAATCGCGGCGATGACCCAGAACAGCGGCCGCCAGGCGTGGGACTGCGCCTGCAGGCCGCCGATCGCCGGACCGAGCGCGACCGCCCCGAAGATGCACAGGTTCATGATCATCGCCGTCGTGCGCAGCTTGCTCGCCGGATAGCCGATCGCCAGCGGCGGCACGGCGGAGATCAGCAGCAGGCTCGTGCACAGCCCCTGGAGCACGTGCCCGGCGATGTACATCCCCGGATCCTGCGCCGCCGCCGCGAGCACCGACCCGATCACGAGCAGCGTCGCGTAGACGATCAGCATCCTGCGCTGCGGCAGGTGTTGGGCGAACTGCACCGCGAGCACCGTGCCGGCCGCGTAGGCGGCGTTCCCGAGACCCGAGCTGAGGCTCATCGTCTGCAGGCTCATGTGCAACTGCTTGGCGATGATCGGCGTCAGCGGCTGGAGCGCCGCCGACAGCGCCAGGTAGGGAATCAGCGCGAACATCACCATCGCCGCGACCGCGGCGTAGCGGCCGGCGAGCGGGCCTTGGCGCATCAGCGATCACCATCCGCACTGCGCGGCGCAGTCGTCGCTATCGGCTTCTGAGGAAACGGCGGCTGACGTTCTGGCATGTCGTGATGAAGGTGGATCCACTCGCGTCCGGGCGGGCCGTGTCCGGCTCAACGGCGTTCTAGCAGCCGACGAGCGACTAGCTGGATAGATGCTCGGCGCTTGCTACTCTGCTGATGCCCTCACGCAACCATTGGTTGCACGTCAACGAAGGAGCACGCCGTGGCCACTGACAGCGTCGAACGAGAGATCCTGATCGGAGCGAGCCCGGAGGTCGTCTGGCGCACGATCACCGAGCCCGAGCAGATCAGCCGGTGGTTCAGCGACGAGGCGGACGTCGAAGGACGCATCGGCGCCGACGGCACGCTCACGTGGAGGCCCGGCGGCCGCGGCGGCGGCCGAGAGGTCGAGATGATCGTGCCGATTCGCGTCGTCGACGCCGAGCCGTTCCGCCGCTTCTC
Organism: uncultured Solirubrobacteraceae bacterium; assembly: GCA_963802105.1. Taxonomy (GTDB): domain Bacteria; phylum Actinomycetota; class Thermoleophilia; order Solirubrobacterales; family Solirubrobacteraceae; genus Palsa-744. Next base: position 375,956 of record CAWDHJ010000002.1, read on the forward strand.
GTTTCGCTGGAACCACCCGGACGGCACGGAGCCGGACGAGAGCAACTCGGCGCTCGTCGAGTTCACCCTCGTCGAGGAGGCCGGTGGGACGAGGCTGACGGTCGCTCGAGAGCGGCATCGACGCCGTGACCGACGACGAGGGCAGGCCTCGTTACGTCGAACAGCACGGACACGGCTGGCAGAGGCACCTCGGCGAACTGCTCGACTACGTAGCCGCGACGCCGCGCCGGGCGGCGCCGTGACGGCCGTCGCGCTCGCCGAGGACGACGCGCTGTGGTCGGCTGTCGCCGACCCGACGCGCCGGCGCGTGCTCGACGCGCTGCTCGAGCGCGGCGAGGCGACGACGACGGCGCTCGCCGAGGGACTGCCGGTCACGCGACAGGCCGTCGCCAAGCACCTCGCCGTGCTCGACCGCGTCGGCCTCGTGACCGGTCAGCGGCGTGGCCGCGAGGTGCGCTACGCGGTCCAGCCGCAGCGCCTCGACGACGCCACCGAGGCGATCGCGCGCGTCGCCGCGCAGTGGGACAGGCGCCTGGCGCGGATCAAGCGGCTCGCCGAGGCCGTGCAGGCCGAAGCCGAATCGACCCCCGACACGACAAGGAGAACTCGATGACCGATCACACGACCGCAACGCACGAGGAGTGGCTCTCGGCGCGGCTCGAGCTGCTGGAGGCCGAGAAGCAGCACACGCGGCGCGGCGACGAGCTGGCGCGACTGCGACAGGAGCTGCCGTGGGTCCCGATCGAGAAGGAGTACGTGTTCGAGACCGACGAGGGGTCCGCGTCGCTCGCCGACCTGTTCGGCGGACGCTCGCAGCTGCTCGTCTACCACTTCATGTTCGGGCCCGACTTCGCCGCCGGCTGCCCGTCCTGCTCGGCGATCGCCGACGGCTTCTCCGGCTCGGTCGTGCACCTGCTCAATCACGACGTCGCGTTCACGGCCGTGTCGCGCGCGCCGTTGGCGAAGCTGCAGGACTACAAGCGGCGGATGGGCTGGAGCTTCCCGTGGGTCTCGTCGTTCGAGAGCGACTTCAACCACGACTTCCACGTCACGCACACCGAGCAGGAATGGCAGTCGGGCGCCGTCGAGTACAACTTCCGCACCGCCGACTTCCGCCCGTCGGAGAAAAGCCCTGGGCTGATCGAGATCGCATCGGGCGCCGGCACCGACCCGGTGACCTTTCGCAAAGAGGGTCCGGGGATGAGCGCGTTCGTCCTCGAGGACGGCGTCGTGTACCACACCTACTCGGCCTACGGACGAGGCGTCGACGGCGTGTGGGGCATGTACTCGTGGCTCGACCGCGCGCCGCTCGGGCGCAACGAGGCCGGCATCTGGTGGCGTCGCCACGACGAATACGAAGGAGCCTCGCGTGGATGGCGTTGATCGCCGTGCTCGTCGTGCTCGCCGCCGCGATCCTCGCCGTGCCGCACGACGTCCCGCAATTCGTCGTTCCGGGCTCCTCCGGCGCGATGCACACGATGAAGGCGATGGGCTAGCCGCGGCGGGCGGCAGCGCGAGACCCCGCGTGACGGAACCGCATCGTCGCTCAAGCGAAGCCGACGCGCGTCCGAAGCACTACCGACATGTGGCTTCGAAGAAGCTCGGCGATACGAGCGCGGGCCGCGGGGACAACGCTGACTGGGGACGTGCCTGCGGCTCGCGGCATGCCGCGCCTGAGCGGGCTCGGCCGAGCGCTGACGATCGGACGGCCGCCGATCGCGTGGTCGCTGTCGCTGCTGTTCCTCTTCAAATGCCTCGTCGCGTTCGCCGTCGTCTGGTTCCCGCTCAGCGCACAGCAACCGACCCGCGCGCTCGCGCTCGGCGGTGTCATCGCGCTGGCGGCCGCCTGCGGCATCTGGCTGCTCGGCTCGCGCATCTCGACGTTCGGCTGCGAGCTGCTCGCGGTGCTCGGCGTCGTGACCGCGAGCACCCTCGTCGCAGAGGCGCGCACGACCGGCGGCATGATGGTCGCGGCGTTCGCGTATCCGTGGATCGCGATCTACGCGGCGCACTTCTTCGAGCGTCGCATCGTCAACGCGCTCGGGCTGCTCGTCTCGCTCGCGTTCGCCGGCGGGCTCGCGCTGGACGGCCTGCCGCATGACGGGATCTACTGGTTCGTCGTCACGGCGACGGTCTGGTCGATCTGCATCGTGCTCGGCGGGCTCAGCGAAGGCCTGCGACACCAGGTCGGCACCGACCAGCTCACGGGGACGCTCAACAGGACCGGCTTCGCGACGGCCGCGCTGCGCGAGCGCGCGATCGCCGATCGCACCGGCGCACCGATCGCGGTCGCGGCGATCGACCTCGACGACTTCAAGCAGATCAACGACTCCGCCGGCCACGCCGCCGGCGACCGGCTGCTCGCGACGCTCGCGCGCGACTGGCGCGCGCGCATGCGCCCCGGCGACATCCTCGCGCGCCACGGCGGCGACGAGTTCGTGCTGCTGCTCCCGTCGACGTCCGAGCGCGAGGCCGAAGCCGCGCTCGCGCGGCTGCACGGCGAACGCGAGCTGGTCGACTGGTCGGTCGGCATCAGCGAGTGGCTGCGCGACGAAGAGCTCAGCGCCGTGCTCGCTCGCGCCGACACGCGGCTCTACGAGGCGAAGCTCGTCAAGCCGCGCCAATCGCTCGATCGCGCGGCGCGCTCGCTCGGTGGGCTCGCGGCCGCGCGAGCGATCCACGGCTGATCCGAGCCGCTTCACGCGGACGATCGGCCGCGTTCAGCCGAGCGGTTCGCCGACTTTCAGACGATTGCCGTCGGGATCGCTGACGCACGAGCGACGCACGGCGCCATCGAGCTTCTCGACCGGCTCGGCTTCGACGCCGCGCTCGGAGAGGCCTCCGAGAAACGCGTCGAGGTCGTCGACGAGCAGCGTGTTGACGGCCGAGCCGGCGCGCGGCGGATCGACAATCACGTAAACCCATCCCGAGTCGGTGACGCGCCAGGCGGCCTCGTCGTCGTTCGGCAGCAGCTCCGGCGACTTGCCGAACAGCCGCGTGTACCACCTCACGGCGGCGTCGCGGTCGGCGACCGGAATCCCGGCGAACACATGCGTCGCGCGCATTCGGCGACGATACACCGCGCGCCGAGCGTAGACTGAAGTGAGACCCGTCGACGACGAGGAGGCTCCGCGTGAACACCCAGCTCCCGCCCGGCCCGCGCACGCCGCATGCGCTGCAGACGCTCGGCTGGTGGACCCGTCCGGCCGCCTACCTCGAGCGCTGTCGCGCGCGCTACGGCAAGCGCTTCACGATCCGACTGCTCGGTCAGCCGCCGTTCGTGATCGTCTCGGAGCCCGAGCAGATCAAGCAGATGTTCACGGCGCCGCCCGACGTGCTGCACCCCGGCGAGGGCGCGCGCATCCTCGAGCCGATCATCGGCCCGAGCTCGGTCATCCTGCTCGACGAGCAGGCGCACCTGCGCCAGCGAAAGCTCCTGCTGCCGGCGTTCCACGGCGAGAGGATGCAGCGCCTGTCGGGGCTGATCGCCGAGCTCGCCGAGCGCGAGGTCGCCGCGTGGCCGCACGAGGAGCCCGTCGCGCTGCACCCGCGCCTGCAGCGCCTGACGCTCGAGGTGATCCTGCGCGCCGTCTTCGGCCTCGAGGGCGCGCAGCTCGACGAGCTGCGCGATCTGATGACCGATCTGCTCGCGTTCGGCGAGAGCCCGCTCTCGCTGCTGCCGCCCGCGCAGCGGCTGCTCGCCGGCCGCGGCCCGATGGCGCGACTCGAACGCGCCTCGGAGCGCTCGAACGAGCTGATCTACGCGCTGATCGCCGAGCGCCGCGCGCGGCCGGTCGACAGCGACGACGTGCTCTCGCTGCTGCTCGGCGCGCGCGACGAGGACGGCGAGGCGATGACCGCGCAGGAGATGCGCGACGAGCTCGTCACGGCGCTCGTCGCCGGCCACGAGACGACCGCCTCGCAGCTCGCCTGGGCGTTCGAGCAGCTCGCGCGCTCGCCCGAGGTCCAGCGGCGGCTGCACGCCGAGCTCGACGAAGACGGCGACGAGTACCTCGTTGCGACGATCAACGAGATCCTGCGCCGCCGTACGGTCCTCCCGAACGCCGAGCCGCGGCTCGTCAAGCAGCCGATCGAGGTCGGCGGGATCGAGTACTCGCCGGGCGTCGTCCTGCTCGCGAGCGCGTACCTACTGCACCACGACGCCGACATCTACCCCGAGCCGCACGCCTTCCGGCCCGAGCGCTTCCTCGACGAGGCGCCCGGCACGTACACGTGGATCCCATTCGGCGGCGGGCGGCGGCGCTGCATCGGCGCGAGCTTCGCGCTGCTCGAGATGAAGCTCGTGCTGCGCGCCGTCCTCGCGCGCCACGAGCTGCGCCCGACGAGCGCCGCCGCCGAGACGACGCGCCGGCGCGGCATCACGTTCAGCCCCTCGCGCGGCAGCCGCGTGACGCTCGTGCCGCGAGCGCGCCCCGGCGCCGGTCAGTCGGCGAGCGGCTCGCGCGCGAGCTCGTGGCGCACGCGCTCGCGCGTCGCCGCGTAGCGGATCGCCTCGTAGGCGATCAGCGCCGTCAGCACGGCCGCGAGGATCGCGAGCGTCGCGAGCGCCGAGATCGAGCCGGTCGCTGCGCATCAGCGCGAGCAGCACGCCGGCGCAGAGCAGGCGACGCACGCTCAGCGTGCGCATGTTGCGCAGGCGAAACGCGACGTGCGCGAGCAGGTACAGCGCCGTCCCGCCGAGCAGCGCCGCCGCCGGCACGAGCGCGAGCGAGCGCCCGACGTGCTCGATCGTCTCCTTCAGCCCGACCGCGAGCAGCGCGATGCCGGCGACCATCGGGAAGTGCAGATAGGAGTAGGAGTCGCGCGCGATCCCGTTGCGCTCGCGTCCCGGCGACGCTTTCGCCAGCCGCCGACGCGCGACGATCGCCGTCACGTCGAAGTAGACCCACCAGAGCGCGGCCGCGACGATCACGCCGAGCACCGCCGCGAGCACGACGCCGGCATCGATCGACGCTTTCGCGCCGACGCCGAGCGCGACGATCGACTCGCCGAGCGCGATGATCACGACCGCGCCGTGGCGCTCGGCGAAGTGCCCCGGCACGAGCTTCCAGCCGTCCTGGCCGAACACGAACGGGCCGCCCATGTCGAGCAGCAGCGCGGCGCCCCACACGCCGACGCGCAGCGCGCCGCTCGTCGCGGCCGCGACGAACAGCAGCCCGGCACCGACGGCTGTGCTCGCCGCGAGGCCGAGCACCGACTGGCGCAGCGCGCGGTCCTCGCGGCTGGCGAGCATGAACAGGAAGATGTGCGCCGCGCGCACGACCGCGTATGCGCAGGCGAACAGCAGCGCCTCCGAGCCGAACGCGCCGGGCACGCACAGCGCGGCGACGAGGAACGCGGCCATCGCAACGAAGATCATCAGGCGCACCGCCCCCTCCTCGGGGTCGACGACGCTCGTCAGCCACGCGTAGCCGACCCACGACCACCACAGCATCCCGAGCACGAGCATGCCCTTCAGCACGCCGCCGGCCGTCGGCGTGCGCACGATCAGCGTCGTGCACTGCGTCAGCGTCAACACGAACACGAGGTCGAAGAACAGCTCGAGCGGCGTCACGCGCTCGTCTTCGCGCATCGCCGCGCCGACGCGATGGGAGTCGTTCGCCTCCGGCGCGCTCACGCGCGGATCTTCGCAGGGACGGGCGCCGGGCCCGCGTGGCCCGGCGCCCGCATGCGCTCGTCGCCTGCTAGTGCAGCGACATGTTCGGCTCGCCGGCCGAGTTCAGGCCCGTGCCGGAGATCGTGCACGTGCCGCCCTTCGGCGTGCCGGCGTTGTACGCCTGCGTCAGGCAGTTGCGCAGCCCCAGCTGAGCCCAGTAGTTCGGGTGGATGTCTTCCTGCAGTTCGTACGGCCCGAAGATCGTTTCGAGCGTGCGAATCTGGTTGAACCACTCGCTCTTGTCGGCCGCGCCGGACGCTTTCCAGTTGGGCAGGCCCTCTTCCTCGAGCAGCCCCACGCCTTTGTCGCACAGTCTGCGCGCGTTGAACGCGCCGCTCAGCTCCATCGTCTTGACGTTCGACAGGCCGGCGGCCGCCGCCGCGCCCGTCACCGCGCCGTCGATGCCCGGCAGCATCGTCGCGTTGGCGTAGTTCGCGTCCTTGTTCCAGAAGCCGCATCCGCCGGTCGTCTGTCTGCTGTAGCCGCTCTGCGTGTAGCGGAATTCCGACCCGTTCGGAATCGGCGACGGGTAGTCCTGCACGAGGATCGTGTACTGCGAGCTCGAGTAGCCGGCGTTCGTCATCGCCTGCGCGACGTTTTTGATCGCCGTCGTGATTTCGCCCTTGACTTTCGAGACGTTGCTCGACGTGAAGTTGTTCGTCACCGAGCTTTCTTCGCTGCAGTAGAAGTCGTAGAAGATCGTCGACTCGAGGAAGTCTTCGACGCACGTCGTGCACGATGCCGGCGAAGTTGAAGTTGTTGCCGCCGATCGACAGCGCGACGAGCTTGACGTTGTGGCTCGCGGCGAAGTGCTGCAGCATCAGCGCCTGGCCTTCTTTGCCGCCCGAGTTGTAGAAGTCGATGCCTGGCTTGAACGTGCTGCCTTCGGTGAACCTGTACGTCTTCGCGCCCGAGCACGCGAGGTTCTCGCCGCTGACGCCGCCGCCGATGTAGACCTCGGCCGACTTCGAGCGGTGGCAGCCGGCGATCGATTCCCCGGTGCCGCCAGCGTTGTCGTAGTAGGCGGTCGAGCCGAGCGCGTCGGTCTTCGAGGAGCTTTCGTCCGTGTTGCCGGCCCAGCGGCCGGCCTCGCCGGATATGTAGGAGTCGCCGACGCTCGCCGTCCACGGCGATCCGCTCCCCGGCCCGTCGGCGCGCGCGGGCGCGGCCATCGATCCAAGGCTCCAAAGCAGCGCCGCGAGCGTGACCCCGATCGCCGCGAGCGCAAGCGTCGAACGGCTGCGTTCAGCCAGTGCTTCGTACATGCTCTACTCCCCCTGCTGCGCGCCACGCGCCTCCCGCGGGCGCTGTCTCGGCCACCCTATCCGCCTGGCCCGACGCATTTCAATACATCGCAGCGCGCCGCGCGGCGGCCCGCACGGCACGGGCGCACGCTCGCGCTCGACGTCTCCGACCGGCGCTCGCCGACGCCTCGCTCGCGAGCTCGGCGCCCGCTCAGGCGCTGCCGGCGACGCGCGAGGGCGCCTCGCCCCACAGCTCCTCGAGCCGGTAGAACGAGCGCGCTTCGGGCGTGAAGATGTGCACGACGACGTCGAGGTAATCCATCAGGATCCAGTCGCCGCGGCTCGCGCCCTCGACGCGGCGCGGCTGCGCCGCGTGCTCGTGCTTGAGCCCCTCGAGGATGCCGTCGTGGATCGCTTTCGTCTGGCGCGTCGTGTTGCCCGAGCAGACGACGAAGAAATCGGTGTAGTCGAGCACGCCGCGCAGGTCGAGCTCGACGACGTCGAGCGCCTTCTTGTCGGCCGCGAGGCGGACGATCTCGGCGAGCAGCGCCTCTCCCCTCATCGGCTCGCCTCGCGCGCACGCGCTCCGTAGAGACCGTGCTCGACGATGTAGCCGGCGACGTCGGCGCCGACGAGGCCCTCGATCGGCCGCTCGGCGCCGGCTCGCTCGCGCACGAGCGAGGAGGAGACCTCGAGCAGCGGCGAGCGCAGGAAGCGCGGCTCCCCCGCGCGCGGCCCGAGCGGCGCGAGCGCGGCGCGCACCGCCTCGCGGTCGGTACCCGAGCGCGCGGCGACCGCGACGTCGGCCAGCTCGAACAGCCGGCGCGGTTCGTGCCAGTCGGGCATCGTCGCGGCGATGTCAGCTCCGACGATGAACGTCAGCTCGGCCTGCGGATGGCTCGCGTGGATGGCGCTCAAGGTATCGACGGTATAGGACGGCCCGTCGCGTTCGAGCTCGAGCGCGCAGACCGACACGCGCTCAACGCCCGCGAGCAGCAGGCGGCACATCTCCAGGCGCTGCGCCGCCCCCGGGTCCTGCTCGACCGGCTTGTGCGGCGGCCAGCGCGCCGGCACCAGCACGACGCGCGACAGCGACAGCTCGCGCAACGCGTGCTCGGCGATCGCGAGATGACCGAGGTGCGGCGGGTTGAACGTGCCGCCGAGGATGCCGAGCGAGCACGGTTCCTCGCGCGAGGAGCGAGGTTCAGGCGCGGACGTGTCCGTCGCCCTCCACGAGGTACTTGAACGTGCACAGCTCGCGCAGGCCGATCGGCCCGCGCGCGTGCAGCTTCTGCGTCGAGTTGCCGATCTCCGCGCCCATCCCGAACTCGCCGCCGTCGGTGAAGCGCGTCGAGGCGTTGACGTACACGCACGCCGCGTCGACGCCGAGCTGGAACGCGCGCGCGGCGGCCGTGTCGCGCGTGACGATCGCCTCCGAGTGGCCGCTGCCGTAGCGGCCGATGTGCTCGATCGCCTGCTCGAGCGAGTCGACGACGCCGACCGCGAGCGTCAGCGACAGGTACTCGCTCGCCCAGTCCTCCTCGCTCGCCGCCTGCACGAGCGCCGAGTCCGACGGCGCGAGCTCGCGCACGCGCTCGTCGCCGCGCACGACGACGCCGGCGTCGGTCAGCTCGCGGACGATCGCCGGCACGAACGACGGCGCCGCGTCGGCGTGCACGAGCAGCGTCTCGACCGCGTTGCACACGCCCGGGCGCTGCAGCTTCGCGTTGAGCACGATCGCCTCGGCCTGCCGCGCGTCGGCCGAGGCGTCGACATAGACGTGGCAGTTGCCCGACGCCGCGTAGATCACCGGCACCGTAGCGACCGCCTGCAGCGCCTGCTTGAGCCCCTCGCCGCCGCGCGGGATGATCAGGTCGACGCTCGCGCTCTGCGTCGCGAGCTCGGCGAGCTCCGCGCGCCCACCGCCGGCGACGAGCGTCACGCAGCCCTCGGGCAGGCCCGCCGCGACGGCCGCCTCGGCGGCGATCTGCGCGAGCGTCGCGTTCGAGTGCTCCGCCGTGGAGGAGCCGCGCAGGACGATCGCGTTGCCCGACTTCAGGCACAGCGCGGCCGCGTCGATCGTCACGTTCGGGCGCGCCTCGTAGACGACCGCGACGACACCGAGCGGCACGCGCACCTTGCGCACGTCGAGGCCGTTCGCGAGCCGCCGCCCGTCGATCACCTCGCCGACCGGGTCGGGCAGCGCGACGATCTCGCGTACGGCGTCGGCGATCGCGCCGACGCGCGCCTCGTCGAGACGCAGGCGGTCGAGCAGCGCGTCGCCGATCTCCTCCTCGACGCCGCGTTCGACGTCGCGCTCGTTCGCCGCAAGGATCTCGCCGACGCGACGCTCGAGCGCGTCGGCGATCGCCAGCAGCGCGGCGTCCTTGACGTCGCTGTCGATGCGCGCGAGCGCGCGCGAGGAGCGCTTGGCCGCTGCGCACAGCTCGGCGACCGATGAGACGGCGGTTGCCATCGCGATAAAGGGTACGACGCCCGCGACGGCGCGGCTCAGTCGATCACGAGGTAGTCGCGGTGCACGGCCTCCTCGCTCGAGCGCGGCAGCAGCTCGCGCGCGCTCGCCGACTTCATCCCCTGCACCCGGCGCAGCTCGAGCGCCGAGTAGTTGCAGATCCCCTTGCCGAGCCTGTGCGGCTGCTCCTCGGCGCCCGGCGCGACCTGCGCGATCTCGACGGCGTCGCCCGCCTCGAACTCGCCGAGCACGTCGACGACGCCGACCGGCAACAGGCTCGCGGCGCCGTCGCGCAGCGCGCGCGCCGCGCCCGCGTCGACGAGCAGCGTCCCGCGCGCCGGCTTCGCGTACTTCAGCCACAGCTTGAACGAGCTGTAGCGCGCCTCGCGCGCCGGAAAGCGCGTCCCCTCGCGCTCGCCCGCGAGCACCGCGCGCAGCGCCTCGGCGCGAACGCCGCTGCAGATCGTCGTCTGAATGCCCGCCGCCGTCGCCATGTCTGCGGCGACGACCTTCGAGCGCATCCCGCCCGAGCCGAGCGGCGAGGTCGTGTGGCCGATCTCGAGCTCCTGCAGGCTCGCGAAGTCGTCCATCTCGCGCACGATCTTCGCGTCCGCGTACAGGCGCGGGTCGGCCGTGTAGAGGCCGTCGATGTCCGTCAGCAGGATCAGCTCCTCGGCCGAGACGAGCACCGCGACCTGCGCCGCGAGGAAGTCGTTGTCGCCGAAGGAGATCTCGTCGGTCGCCGTCGTGTCGTTCTCGTTGATCACCGGCAGCACGCGCCACTCGAGCAGCGTCGTCAGCGTCTGGCGCGCGTTGAGGTAGTGCGTGCGTGCGCTCATGTCGAAGAACGTCAGCAGCACCTGTGCGCTCGTCACGCCGCGCTCGCGCAGCAGCTCGTCGTAGATCCGGTAGAGCTTGCCCTGACCGACCGCGCTCGCCGCCTGCAGCTCGCGGATCGAGCTCGGCCGCTGCGCGAGCGCCATCTCGCGCATCCCGCGCGCGATCGCGCCGCTCGTGACGACGATCACCTCGCTCCCGTTCGCGTGCTGCTGGGCGAGCGTCTCGCAGACGGCGCGCAGCACGTCGATGCGCGGCTCGCCGTCGCTGCCCGCGACGACGCTCGAGCCGAGCTTGACGACGACGCGCCTCATGCGAGCAGCTTAGGCCTCGGGGTCGAGCTCGAAGATCGAGCCGGCGATCTCGATCTCGTCTCCCGGCTGAAAGCCCTCGGCCTGCAGCGCCTTGAGCACGCCGATCCGCCGCAGGCGTCCCTCGAAGTGCGCCATCGCGTCCTCGTTCTCGACGTCGTAGCGCGCGAGCAGCCGCTCGATCCCGCGCCCGCGCACGGCGAACGCGCGCGGGCCGAGGCGCTGCACCGTGAAGCCGCTCGCGCCCGCCGGTCGAAAGACCATGTGCTCGGCGAGCTGCTCGACGTCGCCGCGCGCAGCCGCCTCGCCGCTCGGCAGACCGCCGGCCTCGCCGTCGGCCGCCTCGCCGGCGCCGCTCACCGCGCCGAGCGGCGGCACGCTGCGCAGCAGCTCGTTCGCGAGCTCGCGCACCCCCGCGCCCGTCGCGCTCGACGTCGCGATCACCGGCGTCTGCTCGCCCAGGCGCTCGCGCCACGACGCGAGCGCCTCGCGCACGCCGCGCTCGTCGAGCAGGTCGCACTTCGACAGCGCGAGCACGCGCGGCAGGCGCGCGAGGCGCTCGTCGTGCGCCGCCAGCTCGCGCTCGATCGTCGCGTAGTTGGCGAGCGCGTCGGCGTCCGCCTCGCCGCTCAGCTGCGGCGCGACGTCGAGCACATGCACGAGCAGCCGCGTGCGCTCGACGTGCGCGAGGAAGTCGTGCCCGAGCCCCGCGCCCTCGCTCGCGCCTTCGATCAGCCCCGGGATGTCGGCGATCACGAGCTGGCGCTCCTCGCCCTCGAGCACGCCGAGCACCGGCGAGAGCGTCGTGAACGGGTAGTCGGCGACCTTCGGCGCCGCGCGCGTCATGCGCGTGAGCAGCGAGGACTTGCCGGCGTTCGGCAGGCCGACGAGGCCGACGTCGGCGAGCAGCTTCAGGCGCAGCTCGAGCCAGCCCTCCTCGCCCGGCAGGCCGCGCTCGGCGAAGCGCGGCGCCTGGCGCGTCGGCGTCGCGAAGCGCTTGTTGCCCTTGCCGCCCGAGCCGCCGCGCGCGACCGTCGCGCGCTGCCCGTCGGCGAGCAGCTCCCAGCGGCGCCCCGCGAGGTCCTCGCCGTCCTGCAGCGGCGCCGAGATCTGCGTTCCCGGCGGCACCGCGATCTCGAGCGTCCGTCCGTCGGCGCCGTGGCGCTGCGACCCTTCGCCGTGTCCGCCGCGCCCGGCGCGGTAGTGGCTCCTGCGGCGAAAGCCCTGCAGGTCGCGCAGCGACTCTTCGCAGACGAGCACGACCGCCCCGCCGTGACCGCCGTCGCCGCCGTCCGGGCCGCCGCGCGGAACGTGCGCTTCGCGACGAAAGCTCATCGAGCCGTCGCCGCCGGCGCCCGCCTGCACATGGATCCTCGCGCGATCGTGAAGCATCTCGCCGAGCATCGTGACAGCGATCGAGCGGCGGGCGCGAGCGCCGCGCTGCGCTGCAGCGCTTCGGTGCACGAGCGCGCGTGCTAGATGTTGGCTCGCCCCATCCCCCAGCAAGGAGCGTCGAGACGATGAGCAGCGATCCCGCAGCGCCAAGCGACCGTGTCCTGTTGATCACCGGCGCCTCGAGCGGCATCCGCGAGCGCGCGCCACGCCGCCGCCGCCGGCTGGCGGCTCGTGCTCGCCGCGCGCTCGCGCGAGAAGCTCGACGCCCTCGCCGAGGAGCTCGGCGGCGCAGAGCGCGCGATCGCCGAGCGCTGCGACGTGTCCGAGTGGGAGCAGCAGCAGGCGCTCGTCGAGCGCGCGCTGTCCGCCTACGGCCAGATCGACGCCGTCTTCGCGAACGCCGGCTTCGGCGGCCCGCGCGGCTTTCTCAACGACACCGTCGAGCACTGGCGCGAGATGGTCCTGACGAACGTCTACGGCGCCGCGCTGACCCTGCGCGCGACGATCCCCGCGCTGAAGGAGTCGCGCGGACACCTGCTGATCACCTCGAGCGTCGCCGGCCGGCGCGCGCTGCCCGGCTCGTTCTACTCGTGCACGAAGCACGCCGTCACCGCGATGGGCGAGGCCGCGCGCCAGGATCTCGGCGGCACCGGCGTGCGCGTCACGCTGATCGAGCCCGGCATGGTCGACACGCCGTTCTTCGACGACCGCCCGAGCAACGCGCTGCAGGACGACGACATCGCGCGCGCCGTCATGTACGCGCTCGCGCAGCCGCCACATGTCGACGTCAACGAGATCCTCGTGCGCCCGACCGCGCAGGAGGGCTAGGCCCGGGCGAGCGCGCGCGCGAGGTACAACTCGAGCGCCGCCGCGCCGCCCGCGACGAGCACCGTGCCGATCGCGCCGACCGCCGGCAGCTCCTCGCGCGCCGCGACCGTCGCGAGCGCGTCGACCGCGTCGGCCGCCGCGCACGCCGCCTGCGCCTGCGACGCGAAGCGCGCGTCGCGAAGCGCGCTCAGCGCGAGCGCGCCGAGCACGACGTCGCGCGCGCCGAGCGAGTGCGCGAGGTAGCGCACGGCCGGATGGCGCGCGTGCGCGCCGAGCCAGCGCGAGGTGACCTCCTGCGGCGCCGCGAGCACCGCGACGCCGAGCGCGACGCGCCCCAGCGCGAGCGCGCCAGCGAGACGTCGCGCGTCGAGGCTCACGCGCCCGCTACGACGCGTCTGACGGGACGACGCTGACCGTACGACCGCGACGGCCCGTCGTGAACTGCACCGTGCCGGCCGCGCGCGCGTAGAGCGTGTCGTCCTTGCCGATGCCGACGCCGAGCCCCGGCTTGAAGCGCGTTCCGCGCTGGCGCACGATGATCTCGCCGCCCGTCACCGTCTCGCCGGCGAACGTCTTGACGCCGAGTCGCTGCGCGTTCGAGTCGCGCCCGTTGCGGCTCGAGCCGAGCCCCTTCTTATGAGCCATCGGAGGGCTCCTCCTTCGCTTTCACGCTCTGCGCTTTCGCTTTCGCCGGTTTCGCCGAAGCCGGTTTCGCGGCCGGCGCTTTCGCGGCGCTCGCTTTCGCTTTCGCCGCCGGTTTCTCGCCGCTCGCCGGCGCCGCTTTCGCAGCCGGTTTCTCGGCGGCCGGCTGCTCGGCTTTCGCCGAAGCCGCTTTCGCTTTCGCTTTGCCGTGCGCGATCTCCGTGACCTCGATCTGCGTCAGGTCCTGCCGGTGGCCGGTGCGGCGCTTGTAGCCGCGCTTCGGCTTGAACTTGAACACGCGCAGCTTCTCGCCGCGCACGTGCGCGAGCACCTTCGCCGTCACCTGCACCGACTCGAGGCCGGTCTTGTCGAACACGGCCTCCTCGGAGCGGTAGAGGATCGGCTCGAGCTTCACGTCCGCCCCGGCCTCGACCGGCAGCCGCTCGACGAGCAGGCGCTGCCCACGCTCGACGCGGTACTGCTTGCCGCCTGTCTTCACGATCGCGTACATGTCTGGTTCGCTTTCAGGTCTCTCGCTTGCGAGGCGCCGCCTCGGCGCATCCCGTGCGACGGAGCCCCTACTCCGGCGTCGCCGGCGCCTTTGCAGCCGAACGGCGTCGCCCGCCCCTGCGGCCACGACGCCGAGGTTTCGATTGTAGGCCATCTGCCGCGGCCTCGCCCTCCTGCTCGGCGACGGCCGCCGCCTCCTCCTTCGCCGTCGTCTCCTGCTCGGGCTCGGAGTCGACGCCCGTCGGCGACTCGTGCAGCCCGGCTTCGAGACGCGCCTCGGCGTCTTCGCTGTCGGCCGGAGCGCGCCGGCCGCGAGCGCTCGAGCGGCGGCGCTCGCCGGCGCGTCCGCCCTCGCCCGCCCCGCTCGCCGAGCGCCGACCGGCGCCGCGGCCGTTGCGCGAGGAGCTCGAGCGCGCCGGCGGGCGCACGATCTCGCCCGACTCGTCGAGCAGGAACGCGCTCGCCGCCGTGCGTCCGACCTGGTCGATCCGCACCATCCGCTTCGTCCCGACCTCCGACGCCGCACCGGCGATCGAGATGATGTAGCCGTCGATTTTCGCGACCGCGTCGTCGACGTCGTACATGTGCGGCTCGACGATCTCGACGAGCACCTCGTCGCCCTGGCGGAACGGCAGCGCGCGCTCCTCGACCTCCTCGCGCGTCCCTTCGAAGGTGATCGCGAAGTGGTCGAGCGCGAGCCCTTCCGAGCCCTCGAACAGGAACGACTTGCCCGTCTCGGCCTCGAGCGCGTGCAGCACGCGCGAGCTGTGGCCCGTGAACTCGGTGCTCACGCGCGGGTTGATCTGCACGAGGAACGCCTCCGTGTCGGCGTGCTCGACCGCGATGTCGCGCAGGCGTCGCTCGAACTCGATCGCGATCGTCTCCTCCGAGCGGATCACGCCCTCGCCCTCGCACGTCGGGCACGGGCGGCTCATGATCTCGCGCACGCCCTCGGTCACGTTCTGGCGCGTCATCTCGACGAGCCCGAGCTTCGAGATCTCCGCCGTGAACGTCTTCGTGCGGTCCTCGTCGAGCGTCTTGCGCAGCGTCTTCATCACCGCGTCGCGGTTGCGCGCTCGAGCCATGTCGATGAAATCGATCACGATGATCCCGCCGATGTCGCGCAGGCGCAGCTGGTTGACGACCTCCTCGGCCGCCTCGAGGTTCGTCTTCGTGATCGTGTCCTCGAGGCCCGCGCCCTTGCCGCGGCCGATGAACGATCCCGAGTTGACGTCGATCACCGTCAGCGCCTCGGCGTAGTCGATGATCAGATAGCCGCCGCTCGGCAGGTCGACGCGACGGCTGAGCAGCCCGTCGATCGCCTTGTCGACCTTGTACGCCTCGAACAGCGGCTGCTCGGCCTGCCACAGCTCGACGCGCTCGACGAGCTCGGGCGCCGTGCGCGTGAAGAACGAGACGAGGCGGCGGTACTGCTGCTCGTCGTCGACGATCGCGCGCTCGAAGTGCGCCGAGAAGATGTCGCGCACGACGCGCACCGAGAGGTCGGCCTCCTGGAAGACGAGGTCCGGCGCGAGCGTGTCCGCGACGCGTTTCTCGAGCACCTCGTGCAGCTTGTGCAGGTACTTCAGCTCGCGTTCGAAGTCCTCGCGCTTGGCGCCGTGCGCGGCCGTGCGCACGATCACGCCGCCGCCGCCGATCTCCAGTTTCGAGGTCTGCCGGCGCAGGCGCTCGCGCTCCTTGTCCTCGAGGCGCCGCGAGACGCCGATCCCCTCGCCGCTCGGCGCGTAGACCATGTAGCGCCCGGCGATCGTCAGCTCCATCGACAGCCGCGCGCCCTTCGTCTTCAGCGGGTCCTTGACGACCTGCACGACGATCTCCTGCCCTGGCTTCAACAGGTCTGAGATCTTGCGCCCGGCGCCCGAGCCGCGCCCGCGGCGCGGCGTCTCGACGCCCGGCAGCACGATCTCGTCGACGTGCAGGAAGCCGTTCTTCTCGAGGCCGATGTCGACGAACGCCGCCTCGAGGCCGGGCAGGACGTTGTCGACCTTGCCCTTGTAGATGTTGCCGACGATCGAGCGCCCGCCGCGGCGCTCGATGTACAGCTCGGCGATCCGGTAGTCGGCCTGCTTACCTCCGCCGCCGCGCTTGCGCGCGCCGGTCGCTTTCGAGGCCGGCGCGGCGGCGGCCGCCTTCGTGCTCGAGCCGGCTTTGCGGCTCGCCGTCGAACGTGTGGAGGCCGGCGCTCCGCCCGCCTCCAGGAGCGCGACGCGCGTCTCCGCGCGGTCGACGCTGACAAGTACTTGCTTTTTCAAGGTGAACTCTCTCCATGTTGGATCGGGGCGTCAGCGATCTCGCGATCGCCCCGTCGGCCGTGCGCCCATCCGCGACTGCGTGCTCGTCCGACCGAGTACCGGGTGCGTGCCCGGCGGGACGAAGGTCTGGCGGGAGTGGCGGGGCGTACATTGATGTGGTTAGCGCAGGATGCGGCCCTTCAAAGCCTGTGAGGCGCGCGCCTGTATGTAAATCGATTGCAGCAGGCCCATCGCCAACAGCGTCGTGATTACCGACGAGCCGCCATAGCTCATGAGCGGGAGCGGAACACCGGTGATCGGCATGATCCCGATCGTCATTCCAACGTTGACGAAGACCTGAAACATGAGCATAGCCGTTACTCCGGCCGCGACGAGCGAGCCGAACAGGTCCTTCGACATCACGAGGATCCGCAGCGCGCGCCAGATCATCAGCGCGTAGAGCACGAGCACGAGCGCCGCGCCGACGAAGCCGTACTGCTCGCCGACCGCCGCGAAGACGAAGTCCGTGTGATCCTCGGGCACGTAGTTCAGGCGCGTCTGCGTCGCGTTGATCCCGCGCCCCGTCTTCTGCCCCGAGCCGATCGCGATCTTCGACTCCTCCTGTTGGTAGCCTTCTTTCTGCGGGTTCGTCGACGGGTGCAGGAACGCCGTCAGGCGCTGTACCTGGTAGGGCTTCAGCACGTGCACGCCGACCGCCGGCGCCGCGACGAGCACGAACGTCAGCGAGACGAGCGCGAGCGCGAGCAGCGCCGTCAGGTGCTTCCACGACGCGCCCGCGACGAACAGCAGCGTGAACGCGATCACGACGTAGACCATCCCCGAGCCGAGGTCCGGCTGCGCGATCACGAACATCGCCGGCACGAGCGCCGCGAGCATCACGAGCGCCGTCGTCTCGCGGCTGCGCAGCTTGCGCGCGCGGTCGACGACGAGCGAGGAGAGCGCGACCGTCAGCAGCACCTTGCCGAGCTCCGAGGCCTGGAAGGAGAAGAACGGCAGGCTGATCGCGCGCTGCGAGCCACGCGCCGTGTGGCCGAGCCCGAGCACCGCGAGGATGCTGAAGATCAGCGCGCCGTAGATCACGTTTTTCGCCGGCCGCAGGCGCGCGTAGTCCAGGCGCGTCAGCGCGAGCATCAATACGAAGCCGACGATCAGGTAGATCGCCTGGCGGTCGATGTAGTAGTGCGGGTTGCCCGGCACGAGGTCTTTAGTCGCGCCTTTCAGCGTGACGATCGAGCAGATGCCGAGGACCGCGACGGCGAGCGTCAGCACCGGGTCGAACGGCAGGCGCAGCGTGCGCGCGCCCGTAGCGGGCGCGGCGCTCGGCGCCTCCGGAGCGGTGATCGGGCTGAGCGGCGTCAAAACGTCTTCGAGCTCCCGGCGACGAACTTCTTTTCCTTGCCGAACCACTGCGCCGCGAGCAGCCGCGCGATCGGCGCCGCCGTTTCCGCGCCGAAGCCGCCCTGCTCGACGGTCACCGCGAGCACGATCGGGCGCTTCGGGTCGCCGACGTAGCACATGTACCACGACTGGTCTTCCTTGCCCGCGTGTTCGGCCGTCCCCGTCTTGCCGTAGACCGGGTGTTCGGTCTGGTTCCAGCCCGCCCACACGTCGGCCGACGTGCCGCCCGGCTCGCTCGCCGCCTCGTGGATCCCCTGCATCACGTCGCTCAGGTAGGAGTCGTTGAGGTGCACGTGGCGCACCGCCGGGAAGCTCAGCGTCTGCACGAGGCGCCCCTGCGCGCCGTCGATCTCCATCCCGATGTGCGGGCGCACGACCCAGCCTTCGCCGCCGTTCATATACGCGTTCGCGAGCGTCGAGTACGCGACCGCCATCTGCAGCGGCGAGGTCAGCAGGTCGCCCTGCCCGACCGCGAGGTGCATGTCGTCGCCGACGCTCCACGGGCGCCCGTCGGAGATGCCGCAGCTCGCGACGTGCTTGCGCCGCTCGCACTGCAGCTCCTCGCGCGCGACCTTCGCGCGCCACGCCGCGTCGGGGACGAGCCCGGTGATCTCGCTCGGCAGGTCGATCCCCGTCTGCTCGCCGACGCCGAGCCGGTGCGCCTCGTTCTGGATCACGTTCCCGTGCGGGTTGTCGAACTCGCCGACTTCGAAGAAGTACGTGTCCGAGGAGACCTTCAGCGCTTCGACGAGCCCGACCGCGCCGTAGTCGGCCTTGCCCGCGTTGCAGAACTGCTCGGTCGAGACGTGGATGCACTGGCCCGCGCCGAGCGCCTCGCTCGGGTTGATCACGCCCGCTTCGAGCGAGCCCATCGCCGTGATCGGCTTGAACGTCGAGCCCGTCGGATACGTGCCGTTGACGGCCCTGTTCGTCAGCGGCGCCGGCGCTTCTTCGCCCGTGCCGCTCGTCTTCGTTTTACCCTCGAGCGCCGCGTATTCGGCCTGCGTCAGCGGTTTCGCGAACTTGTTCGGGTCGAACGTCGGGTCCGAGCCCATCGCGAGCACCTGCCCGTTGCGCGGGTCGAGCGCGACGAACGCGCCCGCGACCGCCGGTTTGCCGCCGGCGCGCGCGTTTTCGATCCCCTCGAGCAGCGCTTTTTCGCCCTCGCGCTGCAGCCCGAGGTCGAGCGTCACCTTCAGGCTGTAGCCCGCCTTCGGCTGCGTCGGCGCGAGGTTGCTCGGCACCGGGTAGCCCTGCGCGTTGACCTCGATCCGCTCGATCCCCGGTTCGCCGCGCAGGTAGCGGTCGTAGTAGTACTCGAGCCCTTCCTGGCCGACGACTGTCCCCTGCTTGACGCCGCGGAACGCCGACATCTTCAGCTCCGGTTCGGAGACCTGCCCGACGTAGCCGAGCACCTGTGCGGCCGTCGCGCCGTACGGGTACGCGCGGATCGACACCGGCTGCTGCGTCACGCCCGGAAATTCGTTCTGGCGCTCGGCGAGCACCGTCAGCACGCCGCGCCCGGCGTCCGTCTTGATCGTCACCGGCGCGTACGGCACCGCCGTGCGGCCCTTGATCACGAGCGCCTGCACGTGCGCGCCGCTCATCCCCAACAGGCGCCCGAGCCGCCGGTACAGCTCGATCCGCGTGTGGCCGGCCGGCGGCAGCGCCGACGGCACGATCTGCACGGCGTTCGTCGTGCGGCTCGCGACGATCGGCTGGCCTTCGCGATCGAGGATTTCGCCGCGCGGCGCCGCGATCGGCAGGTCGCGCGCACGGTTCGCGTTCGCCTGCTGCACGTACTGTTCGCCCGAGAGCACCTGCAGGAACCACAGGCGGAAGAAGATGATCGCGAACATCGCCATCGCGAGGCCGCCGAGGATCGCGACACGCAGCGCGAGCTGCGGCGAGACCGGCAGCCGCGAGCGCTCGTCGCCCGACCAGCCGCCGCCGCCCGGTTCGATCGCGCTCATCCGCCCGAGCCCCGCTCGATCATGAACGCGACAGGGGGCTCAGGCCGCCGGTCGTGTACGCGCGGCGCCGTCGCCGGCGCGGGTCCTCGGGCAGGCCGCCGATCAGGCAGCGGCGCACGAACGCCCACATCGGCAGCGCGACGATCGCGTCGACGACGACGCCGAGCACGATCTGGCGCAGCAGCTCGAGGCTGACCGGCGCGTCGACGCCGAGCAGGAACTGCACGAGCGAGTAGAAGACGAGCGATCCGGCCGCCGCCGCCGCGCCGACGAGCAGCGGCGTCAGCGCCGCCTGCGGGTCGCGCAGTTCGCGCAGCCGCCCCGCCCAGTAGCCGACGAGCGTCAGCGTCAGCGACGTCACGCCGAGCGTCTGCACGAGCGCGAGGTCGACGAGCAGCCCGACCGCGAACCCCGTCGCGGCGCCGACCGTCGCGCCGCACAGGAGCCCGACGAACGCGACGAGCAGCGGCGAGAGGTCGACGCTGACGCCGAACACCGGCACCTCCGAGACGACGCCGATCTGGAAGAAGACGACGACGACCGCGAGCGCCGCGATCCGCACGAGCGGCGCCTGCAGGAAATCGCTGCTCATCCGCCGGCCCCCGTCGAGGCGAACTGTTCGCCGGCCGGCGTTTCGGCGTGCTGGCCCGGTGGCAGGCTCGCGGCGACGCTGCTGACGTTCGCCGGCGTCGAGCCCTGCGCGGCCGTCAGCACCTGCACGACGTCGAGGTTGTGCAGGTCGGCGAGCGGGTGCACGTCGACCGAGCGGTACGCGCTTTCTTCGTTGACCGACGTCACCTGCCCGATCGGGATGCCCGGCGGGTAGAGCGAGTCGTCGGGCGAGGAGATCGTGCCCGACGTGACGACGTATTCGCCCTTGTTCGCGCGCGCGTTCGCCGGCAGGTACTGGAGCAGCAGGTCGTTCGGGTCGCCCACCTTCGGCTGAACGATGCCCGTCGCGCCAGACGCGCCGATCCGCGCCGAGACGCCGACCGAGCTGTCGGTGATCAGCGTGACCTGCGCGCCGTCGGAGGCGACCTGCGCGACCTTGCCGACGAGCCCTTCGTCGTTGATCACCGGATCGTTGACGCGCACGCCCGCCGATTCGCCCTTGTCGATCGTCACCGTCGAGTACCAGATGCTCGGCGACTTCGCGACGACCGTCGCCGCCACCGGGTGGTAGTCGCCGATGCTCAGCTGGTTGTCGAGCTTGTACATCGCCAGCAGTTCGTGGTAGCCGTGTTTTTCGGCTTCGTCGGCGACCAGCTGGCGGCGCAGGCGGTCGACCTGCTTGCGCAGTTCGTCGCGCTGGCCTTTCGCGTGCAGCGTGTCGCCGAACCACCCGATCAGGTCGCGCACCGGCTTCAGCGCCTTGTTCGCGCCGTTCTGAATCGGCGAGACGACCGTCAGGAAGCCGCGCTGCACCGAGTGCAGGCCGCCGCCCGAGGACTCGCCGAAGTAGGCCGTCAGCAGGATCAGAGAGAGCACGACGAGCAGTGCAAGCAGTGCTCGTCGACGCCGGACCGTCTTGTCGTACACCGATAGCGACCTTCCGAAGCGTTCACGGGAAAGAGTACCCCCGGGTGCGCGTCCGCGTCACAGCTGCGCGGCAGCTTCACCGGCGCCGCTGCTGCTGGCGGTTGCGCGAGTTGCGGTTCGAGCGGTGGATCGCCTCGAACTCCTCCAGCGATCGGCCCGAGCCGACCGCGACGCACGTCAGCGGCGACTCCGCCAGGTGCGCCGGCATCTGCGTCTCTTCGCGCAGCCGCTCGTCGAGGCCCTGCAGCAGCGACCCGCCGCCCGCGAGCATGATGCCGCGGTCCATGATGTCCGACGCGAGCTCCGGCGGCGTGCGGTCGAGCGTCTCCTTGACCGCGTCGAGGATCTGCGTCAGCGGCTCTTCGAGCGCCTGGCGGATCTCCTCGCTCGTCAACACGACCGTCTTCGGCAGCCCCGCGACCATGTCGCGGCCGCGGATCTCCGCCTGCAGCTCCTCGGCCATCGGGCACGCCGAGCCGATCTCGAGCTTCAGCTCCTCCGCCGTCTGCTGGCCGATCAGCAGCTTGTACTCGCGCTTTGCGTAGTTGATGATCGCCTCGTCCATCTCGTCGCCGCCGACGCGAATCGACTGCGAGACGACGATCCCGCCGAGCGAGATCACCGCGACCTCCGACGTCCCGCCGCCGATGTCGACGATCATCGAGCCCGTCGGCTCGCCGACAGGCAGGCCCGCGCCGATCGCCGCCGCCATCGGCTCCTCGATCAGGTACGCCGTGCGCGCGCCGGCCGACAGCGTCGCCTCCTCGACCGCGCGCTTCTCGACGCCCGTCACGCCCGACGGGACGCAGACGACGACGCGCGGGTGCGCCCAGCGGTTCTGGTGGACCTTCTGGATGAAGTGCCGGAGCATCTCCTCGGTCACGTCGAAGTCCGCGATCACGCCGTCCTTCAGCGGGCGGATCGCCTGGATCGTGCCCGGCGTGCGCCCGAGCATCCGCTTCGCCTCGATCCCGACCGCGTGCACTTCGCCCGTGCGCGAGTCGATCGCGACGACGCTCGGCTCCGAGAGCACGATCCCGCGCCCGCGCACGTACACGAGCGTGTTCGCCGTGCCCAGGTCGACGGCCATGTCGCGGCCGCCAAAGCCTGTCAAATAGCTGAAGATGCCCATTTATAGGAAAGAGGTACGTCGGACCGTCGCCTGCCGCTCCACCGGGGCGAGCTCTGCGGCGTCGCCGGCAGGTCTCCGAGGCGGTCGGGCGTTGCCCGGTGGCGCAGTCTAGCGAACGTCCCTCGCCGGCCGATAGGGTCGCCAGCGGTTTTGCAGGGACTTCTGCGACGTGCGAGCGCGCCCCGCGCGAGCCGCTCGCAGTCCATCTCGGGCGCCGGAGGCGCCCAATCTCAACTCCCGAACAGCTCCGGTCCCAGCCGCGCCAGCGTTCTCAGCGGCAGGCCGACGACGTTCTCGACCTCGCCGTCGACCGCGAGCGTTAGGCGCGCGCCCGCGCCCTGGATCGCATAGCCGCCCGAGCGACCGCGCCACTCCTCCGTGCCGACGTACCAGTCGAGCAGCTGCGCGTCGAGCGTGCGGAACGTCACCCGCGTGCGCTCGACGGCCGTGCGCTCGACGTGCCCGGCGCCTTCGGGCAGCAGCAGCGCGACGCCGCTGATCACCTCGTGCGTGCGCCCGCCGAGCGCCGCGATCGTCGCGCGCGCCTGCTCCGCGTCGGCCGGCTTGCCGTAGATCGTGCCGTCGAGCACGACGACCGTGTCGCAGCCGAGCACCGCCTCCGCCGCGCCTGGCAGCAGCGCCGCGCGCGCCTTGCGCAGCGCGTTCTCGAGCGCCACCTGCGCCGCGTCGTCGCCCTGCTCGAGCTCCTCCGCGCCCGACACGCGCACCGTGAACGGCACGCCCAGCCGTCCGAGCAGCTCGCGCCGCTGCGGCGAGGCCGACGCGAGCACCAGCGCCGGGCGCGCGCCGGCCGCGGCGCTCGTCATGCCGCTAGTCGAGCTCGCCGAAGAACAGCGCCGACTCGCGCGCCGCCGACTCGAGCGAGTCCGAGCCGTGCACCATGTTGCGGCCCGTCTCGATCGCGAAGTCGCCGCGAATCGAGCCCGTGCTCGCCTCGAGCGGGTTCGTCGCGCCGATCACCTGGCGCGCGGCTTTCACCGCGTCGACCCCCTCGAGCACCATCGCGACGATCGGCCCCGACGTGATGAAGTCGACGAGCTCGCCGAAGAACGGCCGCTCGGCGTGCTCGGCGTAGTGGCGTTCGGCCAGCTCGCGGTCGACCGTCATGCTGCGCAGCGCGACGAGCGCGAGGCCCTTGCGCTCGAAGCGAGCGATTATCTCGCCGCTCAAGCCCCGCGCGAACGCGTCGGGCTTTACGAGGATCAGCGTTCGGTCCATCGGCTTCCTTCTCCTAGAGGGTTGACGTCGTGATCAGGTGCTCGGGCGCGCACGCCTGCTGCTCGCCGAGCTCCGCTCGCTCGCGCGAGCCGAGCTGCGCGCCGTGCCGCTCGCCGGCTCCGACGCCGCGACCGGCGTCGCGCGCGTCTCCTGCTCGTCGGCGAGCTCCTCGAGCGGTGGCGGCTCGGCGGCCGCCGCCTCGCGTTCCCGGCGTTCGCGCGCGGCGCGCGCGCGCGCCGTCTCCGGGCGTCCGGCGCCGACCTCGACCTCCTCGGCCTCCGTCACCGCCGCAGCCGCCGTGCGGCGCCGGCGCGTACGGCGTGGCGACGCCGCCGGCGCGACCTCCGTCTCGCAGTACGGGCAGATCGTCCACGCCTGGTCGAGCGGGCGCGAGCAGCTCACGCAGCGCTCCTTCAGCTTGCGCAGGCAGCTCGGGCAGCGGACGAAGTCCTTCTCGATCCGGTAGTCGCAGTGCGGGCACAGCGAGTGGTCGAACTCGTGCAGCCGCGCCTCGGCCGCCTGCACCTCCAGCTCGCGCTCGTGCACGTCCTCGAGGTACTCCGGCGGGCGCAGGATCATGTAGACGATCGTCCCGACGAACGGGAACAGCGACGCCGCCGTCGCGCAGCCGACGAGCATCGGGTCGGCGATCCGCCGGCGCGCATCCGCGTACGTCCAGTAGATCAGCGAGAGGTACAGAACGACGACGAACAGGATCAGCAGGTCGACGACGAGGTTCAGCCCGCTGCTTTCGATTCCGAAGTATGCGATAGGTGGCATCGGCGGGCCGAGTTTAGAGAAACAGGCGGCCAAAGCCGTAACCGGCCGCGAAGAACACAAGGATCACGAGCGCGACGATCAGCGCCACGGCGCCGATCATCGTCAGCACCGACGGGCCGTCGTCGTTCACACCGCTGCCCTTCGCCGACGCACGTCCGACTCCTGCTTCTCGCCGCCGTCCTCGACCTCCGCGAGCAGCTCGCCGACGAGATAGACCGAGCCCGTCGCGAGCACCGTCGCGCCGTGCGCGCGCGCCCACTCCCGCGCCCGCGCGAGCGCGCGCGACGCGCTCGGCTCGCACTCCACGCGCTCGAAGCCGAGCTGGCGCGCGAGCGACTGCAACGCCGCCGGCGACAGCGCACGCTCGCTCGGCGGCGCCGTGAACCACGCGCGCTCGCACAGCGGCAGCAGCGCCTCGAGCATCCCGACCGCGTCCTTGTCCTCGAGCACGCCGAGCACGATCGCCAGCGGCCGCCCCCCGACGAGCGCCGGCAGCGACGCCGCGAGCGCGCGCGCCGCGTCCGGGTTGTGCGCGCCGTCGAGCACCGTCGGCGGGTCCCCGGCGACGAGCTGCAGGCGCCCACGCACCGCCGTCGTTCGCGCCGCCTCGCGCAGCGCCCGCGCGTGCCGGCCGGTCTCCGGTCGGTCGATCCCGAGCTCGCGCAGGAACGCGCCGGCGACGAGCTCGGCGAGCGCGAAGTTGCGCCGCTGGAACTCGCCGCCCGCCGCGAGCTCCGACACGCTTGGATGCGACGGCGCGAGCAGCAGCCGCGCGCCGCGCTCGCGCGCGACGCGCTCGGCGACCGCCAGCGCATCCACGTGCGGCTCCGCACCGAGCACGAGCGTCGCCCCCTCGCCGAGCGCCGCGAGCTTCTCCTCGGCGATGTCGCGCACCGTCGGCCCGAGCCAGCGCGTGTGCTCGAGGCCGACGTTCGTCAGCGCCGTCACGCGCGCGTCGATCACCGACGTCGCGTCGTAGCGACCGCCGAGGCCCGCCTCGATCACCGCCGCCTCGACGCCGCGCTCGGCCATCGCCCACAGCCCGGCCGCCGTCAGCAGTTCGAACTGCGTCACGTGATCGTCCTCGGCGAGCGTCCGGTTGACGCGCTCCGCCGCCCACGCCGCGCGCGCGATCGCCTCCGCGAGCTCCTCGCCCGAGACGTCGCGCTCGCCGACCTGCACGCGCTCGCGGTAGGAGATCAGGTGCGGCGACGTGTAGGAGCCCGTGCGCACGCCGTGGCGCTCGAGGATCGCCGCCGTCATCCGCGTCGTCGACGTCTTGCCGTTCGTGCCGAGCACGTGGATGCACTCGTAGCGGCGCTGCGGCGAGCCGAGCACCGTCATCATCCGGCGCATCCGGTCGAGGCCGAAGCGCATCCCGAACAGCTCGAGCGAGCGCAGGTGCTCCTCGGCCTGACGCTGCGTCCACGCCCGCCCAGCCCCACCCTGCTGCTTCTTCGCCGTCCTCGAGTCGCTCATGCCGATCGCACGCGCCGCAGCGGCGAGCCTTCAGGCGTCCGCGTGCTCGCGCAGATAGTCGATGAACACCGGCCGCAGCGCCTCGCCGAGCTCGCCCTCGCCGCTGTGCAGCGCGTCGGAGATCAGCCCTTTCGAGAACTGCATGTCGTAGTCGGCCTCGCCCATGTCGCCGCTCGCCGCCTCGGCCGCCGGGATCAGCTGCAGCAGCGACCAGAAGAACTTCATGTCCAGGTGGCGCTCGGCGCGGCGCACCGCGCGGTCGTGCAGCTCGCGCGTCGAGAGCTTGTCGAGGTCCTCGTCCGTCATCTAAAGCGATGCCTCCTCGCGCCCTGCTTGGATCGCGCCGCCGCGCTCAGCGGCGACGGCCGCGCTTGCGCCCGCCGCGCAGCGCCAGCAGCTCGCGGCCCATGCCGCCGAGGTCGAGCTTGCGCGCGAGCTTGCGAACCTCCGCGCGCTGCTTGCCGCTGAGGTTGCCGACGCGCCCGCGCGATTCGCCGACGAGCTGCGCCAGGTTCGCGCGCTCCTTCGTCGACAGCGCGTTCCAGTGCCTGTTGACGATCATCGCCGCGCGCGCCAGCGCGAGCCACGGAACGGCGCCGACCGTGCTCTTGACCGGCGATCTCGATTCGCGGCGCTTGGACACAGCGCGATCCTAGCGGGCCGGCGCGCCGCTCGGCGCCTCGCACGTGCGCTCGCGCGCGTTCACGCCGACTCCTCGCGCAGCGACTCCTCGCCGGCGTCCTCTGGCGCGGCTTCGGTCACGAGCGTCGGCGTCAGGCCCTTCTCGACCGTCTCCTTCGTCACGACGCACTTCTTCACGTCGCGGCGCGAGGGCAGCTCGAACTGCACCTCGAGCAGGATCTCCTCGATGATCGAGCGCAGCCCGCGCGCGCCCGTCTCGCGCGCGAGGCCCTTCTCCGCGACCGCCGTCAGCGAGTCCTCGGAGAAGACCAGCTCGATCCCGTCGAACGCGAAGAACCGCTGGAACTGCTTGACGAGCGCGTTGCGCGGCTCGACGAGGATCGAGACGAGGTCCTCGCGCGTGAGCTGGTGCACCGCCGAGACGACCGGCAGGCGCCCGATGAACTCGGGGATCAGCCCGTACTCGATCAGGTCCTCCGGCAGGCAGTGCTCGAACACCTCGCCCGCGTCGCGCTCTGCCTTCGCCTCGATCGCCGCCGCGAAGCCGACGCCTTTGTGCCCGATCCGCCGCTCGATCACCTTGTCGAGGTTCGCGAACGCACCGCCGCAGATGAACAGCACGTTCGTCGTGTCGATCGTCAGGAACTCCTGGTGCGGGTGCTTGCGCCCGCCCTGCGGCGGCACCGACGCCTGCGTCCCCTCGAGGATCTTCAGCAGCGCCTGCTGCACGCCCTCGCCCGAGACGTCGCGCGTGATCGACGGGTTGTCGGCCTTGCGCGCGATCTTGTCGACCTCGTCGATGTAGATGATCCCCGTCTCGGCCTTCTTCACGTCGTAGTCGGCCGCCTGGATCAGCTTCAAGAGGATGTTCTCGACGTCCTCGCCGACGTAGCCCGCCTCGGTCAGCGCCGTCGCGTCGGCGATCGCGAACGGCACGTTGAGGATCCGCGCGAGCGTCTGCGCGAGCAGCGTCTTGCCGCAGCCCGTCGGGCCGAGCAGCAGGATGTTCGACTTCTGCAGCTCGATGTCGGTGTCGCCCGACATCATCATCTGCACGCGCTTGTAGTGGTTGTAGACGGCCACCGACAGCGTGCGCTTCGACGGGTCCTGGCCGACGACGTACTCGTCGAGCACGTCGTAGATCTCACGCGGCTTCGGCAGGTTCTCCAGGTCGAACGCCGGCGGCGCCGAGAGCTCCTCGTCGATGATCTCGTTGCACAGGTCGATGCACTCGTCGCAGATGTACACGCCCGGGCCGGCGATCAGCTTCTTCACCTGACGCTGAGACTTGCCGCAGAAGCTGCACAGGAGCTGCTCGTTGGAGTCTGTCGGCCGCGCCATCGCCCCTGCCTCTCAGTGCTCGGAGATCACGCGATCGATGATGCCGTACTCCTTGGCCTCCTCCGAGGACATGAAGTAGTCGCGCTCGGTGTCCTTGCCGACCTGCTCGAGGTCCTTGTGCGTGTGCTTCGCGATGATCTCGTCGAGCCGTTTGCGCACGTCGATGATCTCTTTCGCGTGGATCTCGATGTCGGTCGCCTGGCCTTCGAAGGAGGACGAGACCTGGTGGATCAGGATCTTCGCGTTCGGCAGCGCCATCCGCTTGCCCTCGGCGCCGCCCGCCAGCAGCAGTGCGCCCATCGACATCGCGATGCCGACGCAGATCGTCTGCACGTCGGGCTTGATGAACTGCATCGTGTCGTAGATCGCAAGGCCCGCGTAGACCGACCCGCCCGGCGAGTTGATGTACAGCGAGACGTCCTTCTCCGGGTCCTCGGACTCCAGGTGAAGGAGCTGAGCGACGATCAGGTTCGCGATCTGATCGTCGACCGGCGTGCCGAGGAAGATGATCCGCTCGTTGAGCAGCCGGCTGTAGATGTCGAACGCGCGCTCGCCGCGCGAGGTCTGCTCGACGACCATGGGAACAAGTGGGCTCATACTCTCGCTTTGTTTCGCTTCGCCGGCCGGATTCCTCTTAGAGGCTAGCTGCCCGCCGGCGGATCGGTCGGAGTCCACAGCTTCCCCGCCGCCGCGGCCTCGCCGGCCCCCGAGCGTGCGCCGCTCGCCGTGCCGGCCGGCGCCGCGCCCTCCCGCCCGGGCGTCCACAGCTGCTCGCGCGCCTGCGCCTGTGCGACCGAGATCGGCTTCGCGCGCTCGGCGATCAGCTCGATCGCGATCCGCGCCGCGAGATCCTCGCGCAACTCCTCGATGCGCCCGCTCGCCTCGAGGTCGGCGATCAGCTTCGCCGGCTCGACGCCCTCGCGCTCGGCCGTCGGCGCGACCGCCTCCAGCAGGCGCTCGTGCGACGGGACGATCTGCTCGGCGGCGACGACCGCCGTCAGCACCGCCTCGCGGCGCAGCGCGCGCTCGGCGTCGTCCCGCATCTCGGCGAGGACCTCGCCCTCCTCGCGCCCGGAGATCTGCAGGTAGGCCTCGCGCGTGATGCCGCGGTGCGAGAGCGAGTGCAGCATCCGCTCCCACATCTCCTTCGCGCGCGCCTCGATCAGCTCGCCCGTCAGCGCCACCTCGGCCTGCGCGACCGCCGCGTCGAGCGCCGCTTCGCGGAACTCGCCCTCGATCCGCTCGCTCTCGAGCTCGCGCAGGCGCGTGTCGATGTCCTCGCGCAGCTCGGCCAGGTCGTCGAAGCCGGCGTCGACCGCGAGGTCGTCGTCGACCGGCGGCAGCTCCTTGCGCTTGACCTCCTTGATCTCGATCGCGAACACAGCCTCGCGTCCGGCGAGCTCCTCGTTCGGGTAGTCGCCGGGGAACGTCAGCGTCACGTCCCGGTGATCGCCGGCGCTCGCGCCGATCAGGCCCTCCTCGAAGCCCGGGATCAGGTTGCCGCCGCCTAGCTCGACGAGCTGGTCGCGCCCCTCGCCGCCGGCGAACGGCTCCAGGCGACGCTCGCCGTCCTGCTCGTCGCCGTCGAGCGGCAGCGAGCCGACGTAGTCGATCACGACGAAGTCGCCCTCCCGCGCCGCGCGCTCGGCCGTCTCCAGGCGCGCGAGGCGCTCGCGCATCGCGTCGATCTCGCGGTCGATCTGCTCCTGCTCGACCTGCGGCTCGCGGCGCGGCACCTCGAGGCCCTCGTAGGAGCCGAGCTTCGCCTTCGGCAGCACGCCGATCTCGATCGAGAACTCGAGCGCCTCGCCCTCGCCCGGCAGGTCGGCGAGGTCCAGCTGCGGATCGCCGACCGGCACGACTCCCGCCGTCTCGATCGCCTGCGCGTACCAGCCCGAGAGCGAGTCGCGCACCGCCTGGTCGAGCACCGCCTCGCGCCCGACGCGCTGGATCACCAGCGGCGCCGGCACCTTGCCGCGGCGGAACCCCGGCAGCTTCAGCTCGCGCCCGAGCTGGCGCGCCTTGCGCTCCAGACGACCTTCGACCTCGGCCGGCGCCACCTGCACCTGCACGCGCACGCGCGAGTCGGGCAGCTCGGTGACGGTCGTCTCCAGCGCGGCGCTCACGCGCGCCACGATACCGTGCCGCCGATGATCGCCCGCCCCGCGCTCGACCGCTCCCGACGCGCCGAGCGACGAGCCGAGGCGTGGCTGTGGACCGGGCCGCTCGGCCACCTGGTCGGCGGCGCGCTCGACATCGCCGAAGCGCTGGCTCGCCACGCCTGGCGCAGGCGAAGGGCGGGCGCCGGCCGCAGCTCTCGCTGAGGCCGACCGCCCGCCCGCGATGCGGCTGCGGTCCGCGCGCTCCCTCTAGGCGCCGACCGGCGCGGCCGCCCGGCCGAACGCGAGCGCGCGCCCGCGCGGCAGGATCAGCACGGGGCAGCGCGCGATCTCGACGAGGTGCGCCGCCGATGCGCTGATCGAGACGCGACCCTGCCCGGCCTCTGGACGCGAGTCGACGACGAGCAGCCCGGCGTCCTCGTTGGCGACCGGCGCGACGCTCGCGCCGAGCGCCGAGGCGACCGACTCCGCCGTCTGGCGAGCGCCGCCGTCGGCGTCGCCGATCGCGACGACCGACGAGATGCTCGCGGTGCCGTCGGCCAGCCCGACCGGCGCGATCGCGACGGCCACCGGGCCGCCCTCGATCAGCTGCTGTGCCGAGTTGCCGACCGACACGTGGCCCTTCGCCGTATGCGAGTCCGAGCAGAACACGATGACGTCGGCGCCCTCGCGCTCGGCGAGCGCGCGCAGGCCCTCCGGCGTCGAGCGGTCGGTCACGACGTGCCGCGCGACGCTCGCGTCGCCGTACACGTTCGCGCCGCGCGCGAGCAGCTCCTCGGCCTCGCTCTGCGCGAGCTTCTCGCGGTCGAGGTCCGGCTCCTGCGAGTGGCGCACGTACGCCAGCGCCACCTCGGCGCCGGCCGATCCGAGCACGCGGCCGAGCGCGATCGCGTCGTCCTCGTTCGCGGTTCCGTCGTAGGAAACGATGATCTTCGTGGACATCAGGCTCTCCTTCGTTCTGGCCGGGGTTCGGGTGCCGGCTGAAGTTCTTTTCATTCGTTGCTTCTCGCTTAACATCGCACCTTCCTGCCATCAGCTCCAATGATCTTCGTGATCTCTGCTATAAGTTGAGCTAATGCTCAACGTCGCCCGGCTGAAGATCCTCAAGGAGGTCGCCTACCGGGGCTCGCTATCGAGCGCCGCCGAGGCGCTCTCCTATACGCAGTCGGCGATCTCGCAGCAGATCGCCGCGCTCGAGGCCGAAACCGGCATGGCGCTGCTCGAGCGCCATCCGCGCGGCGTCAGCCTGACCGCGGCCGGGCAGACGCTCGTCGGCCACGCCGAGGGGATCCTCGCGCGCCTCGACACCGCCGAGGCCGCGCTCTCGGCGATCGCCGGCCTGCGCGGCGGGCGCCTGCGGATGGCCTCCTTCCCGACCGCCGGCTCGACGCTGATGCCCGTCGCGATCGCCAACTTCCGCGCCTCCTACCCCGACGTCGAGCTGACGCTCGCCGAGGGCGAGCCCGAGGAGATCGCGCCGCGCCTGCGCGCCGGCGAGTTCGACCTCGCGCTGCTGTTCGAGTTCGACGACGCGACGCCGCTGCTCGCCGAGATGGCGCGCTCGCCGCTGCTCGAGGACCCGATGTACCTCGCGCTGCCGCGCGAGCACCGGCTCGCGAACAAGGCCAAGCTGCGCCTCGCCGAGCTGAGCGGCGAGGAGTGGGTGCAGACCTCGAGCGCGAGCCCCTGCGCGCGCCACGTCGTGCGCTGCTGCCACGCCGCCGGCTTCGAGCCGAGCGTCTCGTTCGAGAGCGACGACTACCAGACCGTCCAGGGGCTCGTCGCCGCCGGCGTCGGCGTCGCGCTGATCCCCGAGCTCGCCCTCTCGGTCGTGCGCGAGGACATCGTCATCCGCGCCCTCTCCCCCGCGCCGCCCGTGCGCCAGGTGATCGCCGCGACGCCCGACGGCGCCCGGCTCGTGCCCGCCGCGCCGGCGATGCTCGCCGTGTTCGGGCGCGCCGCCGACGAGCTGAAGGCGCAGAAGCAGGCGCCACCGGCGGCCGCCTGACGCAGCGAGCGGCCGCTCGAGTCGGCGGAGCGCGCGGGCGCCGCGTGCCCCGTGAACGCAAACGGGGCGTCCGGCCCTTCGGCCGGACGCCCCGCGAGCGTCTACTGCTTGTTGCTAGCTATGGCCTGTCGGCCGGCTCAGACTTCCGATTTGGCCGGGTTCGCCAGGTACGCTTCGTTGACCAGCTTCGCGAGCGTCTTGTAACCGGCGATCGTCGGGTGGATGTCGCCGTTGCCTTCCGCTCCGCCCGGGTCGTTCGGGTTGCACATTTCGGTGTACTTGCAGATTGCCTTCTGCTCGACCGATGCCTTCGTGCCCGCGTCCTTGTTGAACACCGGGAACGGGTTCGCGAAGGTCACGTTTTTGAAGTTCGGCAGGACGTACGCTTCGACAGAAGCGTTCGCCCCCTCCTGCAGCGCGTCGCTGCCGGGCAGCACGAACGCGTCAGGGTTGTAGAAGCCGAGCAGCACGATCGGGCCTTTGTAGCCGGCGTTGTCGATCACGCCGAGGATGTCGTTGAGGTTGTGGATGATGTGCGGCAGCGTCACGTGTTCGTCGGTTTCTTTGATGCACGTGATCGTCGCCGTCGACGGGTCCGTGCCGTATTTGCTTTTGTGTTCGGGACCGCCGAATTCAAGGGCGACTTCGTCCTTGCACTGCGTGATCGCCGCGAGCTCGTCGTTCGAGCCGATGTTCAGCGTGATCGCCTTGACCGGGCTGTGCGTGCCTTTGATCGTGCTCAGCGCCTCTTCGAGCTGCGAGATTTCTTTGCCGCCGACGACGTAGCCGCCGTTGTGCAGCGGCAGGTGGTCGTGGAACGTGTACGCGCACGGGTGCCAGTCGCCGAGGCCCTGGTAGCCGCCCTCGGGGAACCTTTCGGCCGGCTTGCCTTCGACTTCTTCGTAGCTCTCGGTCGAGGCTTCGCCGCCCAGTTCGGTGTTTTCACCGATCAGGCCGTTCGACGTCTCGCCGGGGCACGCGTCGTTGACGAGCGTGATGCCCTTGCCGACCTCGGTCGGTTTTTTCAAGTCCTTGGTGAAGTCGTTCGCGACGCCTTCTTCGAAGAACGAAGGCGACTCGTCCGAGGAGTGAAGCGCGAAGCGTTCCTCGGAGTAGCCGAACGAGATCGAGTCGCCGAGCGCCAGGTAGGTGCTCGTTGCGGGGGCCGGTTCCGCTGCGTTCGCCGCCGTCGGCGCGAACACGATCGCCGAGAGCACCAGCGCGAGCGCGATACAGCACCCAAGCAGTCCCCTCTGCGAGCGGCGCGGAGCAAAGCCGTTCATGGCTGACATCTCACATCCTCCTCGTACGGGGCCCCGTCGAGAAGATCCGTCGCGAGCGCAGCCCCTCTATGGAATTGTTCCCTCTAGTAGCTGCTCCCCAAGCAAGAGCCCGGGGAGCGTTCGGCAAGGATAGCCACGGGCCGGTCCATGTGTCAAGCCGGGTTTATCGCGACCGGCGGGCCGTTTATGTCCGATCGGCCTGCGATTTTGGATGGTTCGTGAGCCTCCTGCTGCCGATCCTCGGCCTCCTGCTCGGCGCCGCCGTCGCCGCCGTCCTGCTGCGCCGCGGCGGCTCGCGCGAGGCGCGCGAACGCGAGCAACAGCGCCTGCGCGACGAGCTGAAGTCGCTCTCCGTCGACGTCCTGCGCCAGACCGGCGACTCGCTCGCCGAGCGCCTCGAGCAGTCGCGGCTGCTCGAACAGGAGCGCGCCGCCGGCGAGCTCGCGCGCCGCAGCGAGGAGTTCAAGGGGCTCGTGCGCCCGATGCAGGAGAAGCTCGGGCGGATGGAGAGCGAGATCGGGCGGCTCGAGCGCGAGCGGCGCGAGGCGCACGGCGAGCTCGCGCAGATGGTCCGCATGCTCGGCGACGGCGTCGGCACGCTGCGCCAGGAGACCGGCAACCTCGTCGCGGCGCTCAAGCGCCCCTCGACGCGCGGCTCGTGGGGCGAGATCCAGCTGCGCAACGCCGTCGAGATGGCCGGCATGGTCGCGCACTGCGACTTCCTCGAGCAGCGCTCGATCCCGGGCGAGGAGGGCGCGCTGCGCCCCGACATGCTCGTACGGCTGCCGGGCGGCAAGGTGGTCGTCGTCGACTCGAAGGTCCCGCTCGACGCCTACCTCTCGGCGCTCGAGGCCGACGAGGAGGACGAGCGCGAGCGCCACGTCGTGCGCCACGCGCGTCAGACGCGCGAGCACATCGCAAAGCTCGCCGCCAAGGGCTACCACGCGCGCCTGGAGGCGACGCCCGAGTTCGTCGTCATGTTCGTCCCCTCCGACGGCATCTACCAGGCGGCGCTCGCCGGCGACCCGGCGCTGATCGAGTACGGCGTGCGGCAGCAGGTCCTGATCGCGACGCCGACGACGCTGATCGGCCTGCTGTGGGCGACGCACTACGGCTGGCGCGAAGAGCGGATCGCCGAGTCGGCGCGCGAGATCGCCGAGTCCGCGCGCGAGCTGCACCGCCGCCTCGGCCGCTTCGTCGAGCCGCTCGCGAAGGTCGGGCGCCAGCTCGACTCGGCGACGAGCGCCTACAACGAGGCCGTCGGCTCCTTCGACGCGCGCGTCGTGCCGCAGGTGCGCAAGATCGAGGAGGCCGGCGCGGGCTCGGACCGCTCGGTCGACGCGCCGCCGGCGATCGAGACGGCCGCGCGCACGGTCACGGCGCGGTTGGCGAGCGACGGCGAGCCGGCGCCGGCAGCGAGCTCGCCGCCGCTGGACCTGCTGACGGCGCAGGAGCCGGCGCCGAGCGACGTGCCACAGACGCTGCAGGAGCTCGAGCGGGCTCGCTCGGCGCGGATCTCCGCCGGCGCCAAGCCGTCACGACGATCAGCGTGAGCGCGACCGGCACGGTCGCCGGCAGCTCGTCGACGAAGAAGAACAGCAGGTCGAACGCGAGCGCGAACGCCGCCGCGAGCACGGCGCCGCGCACCTGCGTCGAGCGGCCGAGCGCGACCGCGAGCAGCGCGCCGAGCGCGCCGGCGACGAACAGGTCTCCGTAGCCGATCACCGCCGAGCCGAACGTCGCGTCCTGCAGGCGCGGCAGGCCCGCGGCCGGGTGCGCGGCGTTGAGCGCGCTGTTCGGCTTCTGCAGCTGTTCGGAGACGACGAGCGCGGCGTCGGCGAGCGCCATCGCGACGATCCCCGCGCCGAGCCAGCGCGGCGGCGTCACGCTCGCCAGCAGCACGCCGAGCGCGACGCAGCTGAGCCCCGAGAGGACGAGCGCGGCGCCGTCTCCGAGCAGCTCGCCGGGCAGCGCCCACGCCAGCGCGAACAGCGCCGGGACGAGCAGCGCGCGCAACGGCCGCGCGCCGGGCGTCAACCAGCCGAGCGCGAGCGCCGCGAGCACGGGCACGGCGACGAGCGCGAGGTAGGTCAGCCCCTGCGCGCTCGCGCGTTCGGCGGCGCCGACGACCACGACGAAGCCGGTCACCGACAGCGGCGGGATCAGCGCCCAGCGTCGCCCGCGCAGACGCTCGACGCTCGCTGGCCGATCTACGATCGGCGGGACCCGCGGGAGCGCGACGATCGCGCCCTGCGCGAGCGAGAGCAGCGCGATCGAGATCGAGAACGGCAGCACGGCCGTCACGATAGATCGGCGCCCGCGGCGCGGCGGCGTACGATGTCGCGAAGATGAGCACCGCCGACGCGCCCGCAACCGAGGCGCCGCCGATCCTGCATCTCTCGGCGGTCGTCGCCAGCCCGCTGCGCGACGCCGACGGCGAGCGGCTCGGCAAGGTCGAGGATCTGATCGTCCGCCTCGGCGGCGTCGGCTACCCGCCGATCACCGGCTTCCTCGTCAGCGTCGCCGGACGCACGTCCTACCTCGGCGCCGAGCGCGTCTCCGACATCGGCTCCGACGGCGTCGTGCTGCGCAAGGCGAAGCTCGACCTGCGCCACTTCGAACGACGCCCCGAGGAGGTGCTGCTCAAGCGCGACCTGCTCGACCGCCAGCTGATCAATGTCGAGGGCGCTCGGCTCGTCCGCGCGAACGAGATCGAGCTCGCGCTCGTCGCCGGCTCGTGGCGCGTCGTCGGCGTCGACACCGGTCCGCGCGGCGGCCTGCGGCGGCTGTTGCCGAAGGGGCTCGGCGCGCACATCGCGACCGGCGAGTTCCTCGACTGGGCCGGCGTCGAGCCGTTCGTCGGGCATGTGCCGACCGTGCGCCTGCGCGTGCCGCACCCGAAGCTCGCGAAGCTGCACCCGGCGCAGATCGCCGACCTCGTCGAGGCGGCCTCGCGCCGCGAGGGCGAGGAGATCATCCAGGCCGTCGGCGACGACGACCGCGAGCTCGAGGCCGACGTGTTCGAGGAGCTCGACGACCAGCACCAGCGCGAGTTCCTCGAGGATCGCTCGGATGCGCAGGTCGCCGAGATCCTCTCGCGGATGGCTCCCGACGACGCCGTCGACATCGTCGGCGAGCTCGACGAGGATCGTCGCGAGGCGGTGCTCGCGCTGCTCGCCGTCAGCCACCGCGTGAAGGTGCGCGCGCTGCTCGGCTACGACCCGGCCGAGGCCGGCGGCCTGATGAGCCCCGACTTCGTGCTGCTCGGCGGCTCCTCCTCGGCTGGCGACGCGCTCGAAGCGGTGCGTCGCAGCAGCGTCGACCCGTAGCTGCTGACGACCGTGTTCGTCCGCGGCAGCGATGGCTCGCTCGAAGGCAGCGTGCCGGTGACGGCGCTGCTGCGCGCGAACCCCGGGCTGCGACTCGAGTCCTTCGTCAAGCACGAGACGCCGTGCCTGCCCCCCGACGCCTCCTTCGAGGAGGTCGCGCGGCAGATGGCCGACTACAACCTGACGTCGATCCCGGTCGCCGAGGATGGCCGGATGGTCGGCGTCGTGACGGTCGACGACGTGCTCGAGGCGATGATCCCGCGCGGCTGGCGCCGACGCTTCGGGCTGCTCGGCGAGGACTGAATAGACTGCGCCGCGTGAGCGCAGCAAGCGGACAGTTCGATGGCGGTCCGAGTACCGCCCGTCATGCGTCGGATCCGGTCGGCCACTCGTGGCCGACCGCGTCTGCCTGCCCGTCTCAACCCGCGTAGAGCTCGCACTCTTCGCCCTGATCGGCCTGCTCGGCCCGGGGCTGATCGCCGCCAACGCCGGCAACGACGCGGGCGGCATCGCGACCTACTCCTCGGTCGGCGCGAAGTACGGCTACGACCTGCTGTGGACGATCGTGCTGATCACGATCTCGCTGGCGATCGTCCAACTGCTCGCCGCGCGCATGGGCGTCGTCACCGGCAAGGGGCTCGCCGAGCTCGTCCGCGAGGAGTACGGGATCCGCTGGTCGGTGCTCGCGACGAGCGCCGTGCTGATCGCGAACCTCGGCATCTGCATCTCGGACTTCGTCGGCGTCGGCGCCGCGCTCGGCCTCGCCGGGCATCCCGCCGCAGGTCTCGGTGCCGATCGCCGCCGTCGGCATCTGGCTGATCATCGTGCGCGGCTCCTACCGCTCGGCCGAGCGCATCTTCATCTGGTTCACGATCCCGTTCTTCGCCTACCCGATCGCCGCGATCCTCGCGCACCCCAACTGGGGCGCCGTCGGGCAGCGCGTTCGTCGATCCCGCGCCTGCACACCAACTCGACCTACCTGCTGCTGCTGATCGCGACGATCGGCACGACGATCACGCCCTACATGCAGCAGTACCTGCAATCGGCGATCGTCGACCGCGGCGTGCGCGAGGAGGACCTGCGCCACGAGGAAGTCGAGGCCGTGTCCGGCTCGGTCTTCGCCTACGTCATCTCCGCGTTCATCATCATCGCGACCGGCGCGACGCTGTACACGCACGGCGTGCACGAAATCGGCTCGGCCGCCGACGCCGCGCGCGCGTTGACGCCGTTCGCCGGGCACTTCGCCGAGCTGCTGTTCGGCGTCGGCCTGCTCGGCGCGAGCCTGCTCGCCGCGGCGATCCTGCCGATCGCGACCTCCTACGTCGTCTCGGAGTCGCTCGGCTACGAGAAGGGCATCGGCCGCCGGCGCGAGGAGGCGCCGGTGTTCGTCGGGATCATCACCGCGATGATCGCGCTCAGCGCGATCGTCGCGGTGATCCCCGGCGTGCCGGTGATCTCGCTGCTCGTCGCCGTGCAGGTCGTCAACGGGCTGCTGCTGCCGATCAACCTGTTCTTCATCTGGCGGCTGTCGCGCTCGCATGCGCTGATGGGCGAGCACCGCTCGCGCGGCCTGCTCGACGGCGCGACCGGGCTCACCGTCGTGCTGCTCTCGGCGCTGTCGATCGTGCTCGTCATCGTCACCGTCGCCGGAATCTGAGCGCGCGGCGCGCGTCGCTCGGCGCGTCGGCGCGCGCCGGCGCGCGCCTCCGCGTCTCGGCGCAGCAGCGTCGCGCCGATCGCGCCGCCGAGGTCGCCGAGCGCCGCGACGTGCACGTCCGGCGGGCGGAAGTCGGCGAACAGGTGCGGCTGCATCGCTCGCGCGATCCGCTTCGCGTACGGCTCGCCGAGCCGGACGCCGAGCCCGCCGCCGACGATCACGCATTCGACGTCGAGCACGTTGACGACCGACGCGACGCCGGCGCCGAGCGCGCCGAGCGCGCGCTCGATCATGTGCGTCGCGAGCTCGTCCTCGTGCTCGAGCGCGCGCGCCCAGATCCCGCTCGTCAGGCGCGTGCGGTCGCGCTCCTCCATCAGCTTGAACAGGTCGGTTCGCGTGCCCTTCTCGACCTCGCTTGCTTCGCGTGCGCTTCCATCGCCGCGCGCCCGGCGTACGCCTCCATGCAGCCGCGCCGCCCGCACGTGCAGCGCGCGCCGCCGATCTCGACGACGACGTGCCCGATCTCGCCGGCCGCGCCGCGACCGTTCCACGGCTTGCCGTCGAGCACGAGCCCGCCGCCGACGCCAGTGCCCCAGAAGACGCCGAGCAGCGACGCGTAGGGCTTGCCGGCGCCGAGCTGGAACTCGGCGTCGGTCGCGACCTGCACGTCGTTGCCGAGCGCGACGCGCGTGCCGAGCGCCTCTTCGAGCTTCTGCGCGAGCGGAAAGCTGCCTTCCCAGTCGGGCAGGTTGCGCGCGCTCGTCACGTTGCCGTCTTCGATCGTGCCCGGCGAGCCGACGCCGACACCCGCGAGCGCGCTCGTCTCGAGTTCGCCTCGCCAGCCGCCTCGCGAGCGCCTGCGCCATCGCCTCGGCGACGTCCGACGGGCCGCCGCTCGTCGGCGTCGGGCGGCGCGAGGAGCCGAGCACGTTGCGCGCGTCGTCGACGACGACCGTCTGGATCTTCGTGCCGCCGAGGTCGATCCCGCCGTAGGCCGCCATGTCATTTGATGATCGCAGACGGTTCCGGCGACGCTGCGAACGCCCCGCTCGGATCACGCAGGCGAATCTCCTCGCGCACAGGATTTATCCGCGCTTGCAGGGTTTCTTCGAGCCCTTCTTACAGCCCGAGCGCAGGATCGAACCCGTGGCACGATGCTCTGGCGCATCCTGGCTCGTCTATGCGCTGACGGCGCTCCTCCTCGGCGCGATCGCAGCCGCCGTGCTCGTCGTCGGACCGGCCTCCGGCGTTCAGGCCTCGGCGACGACGAGGACCGTCGTCGCGCAGCGCGGTGTCGTGCAGTCGACGGTCTCCGGCAGCGGCAACATCGAGGCCGCCAGCCAGCTCGACCTCGGCTTCAAGACGAGCGGCACCGTCACGCAGATCGACGTCACGCAGGGAGAGCAGGTCGCCCAGGGGCAGCTCATCGCGACGCTCGACCCGCAGAGCGCCGAAGTCACGCTCGAACAGGCGAAGGCGAGCCTGCAATCCGCCGAAGCGAACCTCGCGCGCGAGGAAGAAACCGACGGAGAAGGTTCCGGCTCCGGCACGGGCTCGGGCGGCTCGGGCGCGTCGGGCTCGGGCGCGCCGGGCTCCAGCTCGGCGAGCGCCGCCGTCGCCTCGATCTCCGCCACGCAGGCGACGAAGAAGCGCGCTCCGACCACGAGCCCCCAGCGCTCCTCCACGTCGGGAACCAGCAGCGGCGGGTCGACCGGGAGCGGCTCGACCGGGAGCGGCTCGACCGGGAGCGGCTCGACGAGCAGTGGCGCGACGATCAGCGCGGCGACACGCGAAGCGAACATCGCCTCGGCGCGGGCCGCGGTCAAGAGCGATCGGCTGACGGTCAAGAGCGACGAACAGTCGGTCGCCGACACGCGGCTTCTCGCGCCCGAAAGCGGGACGATCGTCTCGCTCTCCGGCGAGGTCGGCGAAACGGTCTCGGGCGGCGGCACGAGCCGGGCGTCAAGCGCGTCGCAGGCTTCGTCGGGCAGCAACGAAGGGACGACCGGCGCGAGCGGGCGCGGATCGGCGGCGACCGGCGGCGCGAGCTCATCGGCCTCGTCCTCCTCCGGCTCGACAGGCTCGTCGAGCTCTTCGTTCGCCGTGCTCAGCGACCTCAGCGCGATGAAGCTCGTCGTCCCGCTGAGCGAGTCCGAAGTCGGCAACGTCAAGGTCGGCCAGCCCGCAACGGTCAGCGATCGAAGCGCTCAAAGGAGCGAAGCTCGCCGCTCACGTCAGCGAAGTCGCGGCGCTTCCGACGAGCAACAGCGGCGTCGTCAGCTACGACGTGACGTTCTCGCTCGACCAGCTGGAAACGGGCTTGAAACCCGGCATGAGCGCGACGGCCGAAGTCGTCGTCTCGCAGGCCGAAGGCGTGAACGTCCCGACGAGCGCGATCTCGGGCGGCTCGGTCACCGTCATGCACGACGGAAGCAGGAACGACGCAGCGTGACGACCGGCCTCGCCGGCGACAGCTCGACGATCGTCCTCGGCGGCCTGAAGGCGGGCGAACGAGTCGTGCTGCCGCTGGCGAGCACGAGCGGCACGAGCAGCCTGCTCTCGCGCTTGGCCGGCCGCGGCGGCGCGGGCACGCTCGGCGGCGCCGGCGGCGGTCTCGGCGGCGGCGCCGGGGGCGGCGGCGGGCTTGGCGGTGGCGGC
Source organism: uncultured Solirubrobacteraceae bacterium (assembly GCA_963802105.1). Lineage (GTDB taxonomy): Bacteria > Actinomycetota > Thermoleophilia > Solirubrobacterales > Solirubrobacteraceae > Palsa-744. The sequence goes on from CAWDHJ010000002.1 coordinate 416,724, forward strand.
TTCGCCCGCCGGCGCTCGGCGGCTGAGCAGGCGGTTGAGATGGGACGCTCCCGGCCGAGCCGGCGGATCGGGCGCACGCTGCGCGCGCGCCCGCTGGTCGCGCGAGCGGTGCCGCGGCGCCGAGCGACGCGCTCGCCGTGGCGCCGCGCCACCCGGTGATCGAGCTGCACGACGCCTCGAAGACCTACGAGCTCGGCGCAGATCAAGGTGCGCGCGCTGCGCGAGGTCTCGCTGCGTGATCGAGCACGGCGACTTCGTCGCGATCATGGGCAGCTCGGGCAGCGGCAAGAGCACGCTGATGAACATCCTCGGCTGCCTCGACGTCCCGACCGGCGGCCGCTACCTGCTCGACGGGATCGACGCGGCGCAGATGGACGAGGACGACCTCGCCGACCTGCGCAACCGCAAGATCGGCTTCGTCTTCCAGAGCTTCAACCTCGTGCCGCGCACGAGCGCGCTCGCGAACGTCGAGCTGCCGCTCGCCTACGCCGGGCTGAAGGGCGCCGAAGCGCCGGCAGCGCGCCGAACGCGGCGCTGCGCGCCGTCGGCATGGGCGACCGCATGCACCACCAGCCCTCGGAGCTGTCGGGCGGCCAGCAGCAGCGCGTCGCGGTCGCGCGGGCGATCGTCACCAACCCGTCGCTGATCCTCGCCGACGAGCCGACCGGCAACCTCGACTCGCATTCGACCGACGACGTGCTGCGGATCTTCGCGCGCGCTCAACGACGAAGGGCGGACCGTCGTGCTGATCACGCACGAGCCGGACGTCGCCGAGCGCGCGAGCCGCGTGATCCGCCTGAGCGACGGCCGGATCGCCGAGGACGGCGCCATCGCGAACGACCCGCTCGGGGCGCCCGCATGATCGGCCGCGAGACGCTGCGCATCGCGTGGGGCGGGATCGTCGCGAACAAGCTGCGCTCCGGCCTGACGATCCTCGGCATGACGATCGGCGTCGCGTCGGTGATCGTGCTGATCGCCGTCGGCAACGGCTCCTCGAAGGCGGTCAGCCTCACAGATCCAGAGCCTCGGCACGAACGTGCTGATCGTGCTGACCGGCGGCTTTCGCGGCGGCGCGCGCGCGAGCACGCGCGGCGCACGGTGTCGCTGACCGAGCAGGACGCCGAAGCGCTGCAGAGCAAGAGCCTCGCGCCCGACGTGCAGAGCGCCTCGCCGGTCGTCAACGCGACGAGCGTGAAACTCGTCTCCGGCAGCTCCAGCTACGAACCGTCGTCGTTCGTCGGCACGACGCCGTCGTATCTGACCGCGCACAGCTACAAGGTCGCGAAGGCGCATCGTTCACGAGCGCCGACGTCTGCGAGCACAAGCGCGTCGCCGTGATCGGCCAGACGGTCGTCGAAGAACTGTTCGCCGGCGCAGAGCGCGGTCGGGCAGAACATCAAGGTCAACGGTCGAACTTCGAAGTCGTCGGCGTGCTCGCCGCGAAGGGCTCCAACGGCGCGACGAACCAGGACGATGTCGTGATGGCGCCGATCTCGACCGTGCAGGACTCGCTGACGGGTTCGGCCCGATCGACTCGATCACGGTGCAGGCGAAGTCGGAGTCGGCGCTCAACGCGGCCGAAGCCGAGGTCACGCAGACGCTCGAGGAACGCCACAAGATCACGAACACCTCCGAACCGGGCTTCAGGTGCTCAACCAGGGCTCGCTGCTGGAAACATCGAGCTCGACAAGCAGCGTGTTCACGACGCTGCTCGGCGAGGTCGCGGCGATCTCGCTGCTCGTCGGCGGCATCGGCGTGATGAACATCATGCTCGTCAGCGTGACCGAGCGCACGCGCGAGATCGGCATCCGCAAGGCGGTCGGCGCGCGGCGCAGCGACATCCTCACGCAGTTCCTGACCGAGGCCGTGCTCGTCTCGCTGATCGGCGGGATCGCCGGCGTGCTCGTCGGCGTCGTCGGCAGCCAGTTCACGATCGCCGGCGTGCACCCGGCCGTCGCCACGTACTCGATCTTCCTCGCGTTCGGCGCCGCTGCGCTGTCGGGACTGTTCTTCGGCACCTACCCGGCCGCGCGCGCTGCCCGGCTGAGGCCGATCGAGGCGTTGCGCTTTGAGTGACGCATCTTCCCCCAACCAGGAGTCCGACATGCCGACGAGCGACCCACGAGCCGCGCCGCAGATGCGACCGACGGAGCCGCAGCCGGCGTCCACGAGCCGGCGCTCCGCAGGCGACTCGGGGAGCCGGAGCTGCCCCGCGCCCGCGCCGGCGGCTGCTCAGCCGCTGCCGCTGGCGCTGCTCGCTGCTTGCGATCGCCTGCGGCTTCATCGCCGGCGTGCTCGTCGAGAAGGGCCAAGGCGGCGGCTCGGTGATCAGCGGCTCGGGCGCGGCGGGCGCCTTCGCCTCGCGCCTCGCGGCGCTGCGCGGGGGCTCGGGCTCAACCTCAAGCTCAGCTACAGGCTCCAGCGGGTCGAGCGGCGCGAGCGGCGCCGCACCCGCCGGCTCGGGGCGCCTCGGCGGAGCAGGCGCGGTCGGCGGCGTAAGCTCCGGCGCGCCAGGCGCGAGCGCGACGGTCGGGCAGGTCGCGTACGTCTCGAAAGGGACGCTCTACGTGACGACGCTCGAAGGCAACACGGTCAAGGTCACGGCCGCTCCGGGCGCGACCGTGACGAAGAGCGTCAAGACCGGCACGGCGGGTATCCACCCGGGCGAAACGGTCGTCGTCACGGGCGCCGCGAGCACGAACGGCGCGATCGCCGCCGAGTCGATTCGCGCCGGCGCGGCGGGCGCCGGCGGGTTCGGTGGCGCGGCCGCGCTGCTCGGCGGCTCCGGGCGATCCTCGGGAGCGGCCTCCGGCGCTGGCGGCCCGAGCGGCGGCACGAACGGCACGAGCGGCGGCAACGGCGGCGGCGAACAGGCGCTGTTCGGCAAGGGCTGACACGGGCCGAGCCCGCGACACCGCGCGGGTCGGCGACTCAACTTCGACCACGACAGCAAAGGAGCTCAATTGCCTCGATACGACACCAATCGACGCGCGCCGGCAAGGCGGCGCGGCGCGGCCGCCGGCGCACTGCTGCTGGCGCTGCTCGCCGGCCTGCTGCTCGCCGCCTGCGGCAGCTCGAAGAGCACGTCGAGCACGACGAGGAGCACGAGCGCGGCGGCGACATCGCCGTCGCCGACGCGCGGAGCGTTCGGCGCGCGCGCGACGGCGCTGCGCACGTGCCTCAAAGAACACGGCATAACGCTGCCCGAACGCAAAGCACGCCCGCAGGGCCAGCGCCCGAGCGGCCCGCTCGGGCTCGGCGCCGGCGGCGGCTTCAAACTGCCGAAGGGCGTGACGCGCGCGCAGCTTCAGGAAGCGTTCAAGAAGTGCGGTGGCACGATTCGCGGCGGGCGCTTCGGCGCGCGCAACCCGCAGCGCCTGGCGAAATTCGCTGCGTGCATGCGCCAGAACGGCGTCGACCTGCCCGCGCCGAACACGTCTGGCAAAGGCCCGGTGTTCGACACGAACGGGATCGACACGACGAGCGCGACGTTCAAGAAAGCCGACGCGAAGTGCGTCGGCGAACTGCGCCCGTCGGGAGCCGCGCCGGGCTCCGGCCCGAGGGCCGGCGGCGCGCCGCCGGGCGAACCGCCTGCTTAGGAACTACAGCTAGCGGCGAATCCGCGTCGTCAGCCGTCGTGTGCGGCGCCCGGTGAGCGAACCCCGGGCGCCGTCTACGCCGGGCCGCCCGTAGGCGCGGCTGGAGCCGCGTCTACGCGCCGGGCTTCGTCGGCGGCGCCGGGTCCTTGACCGCAGCGCTGCTCGGCTTCGCCGCGACCTTCGGCGCCGGCAGCGCGCCGATGCGCGTGACGAGCTGGTTCCACTGCAGCGAGTTGAGCGGATCGGGCGTGACGACCGGCACCGGCGCGGTCTTGCCGGTGCTCGCCGAGTGCGCGGCCTTCGCCGCGTCGGCCGGGCTCAGCGCGACGTCGCCGGCGACCGGACGGAAGCCGATGTGGATGTGGTTCCAGTGTTCGGGCATCGCGAGCGTGTTCGGCGCGCCCGGGTACTGCATCAGGCTGATGATCTGGTGCGGCACGAATTCGCCCTGCAGCGTCAGCAGCGCGCGAATCGTCAGGTCGGTGATCGAGCCCGCTCCCTGGTGGCCGGCGATCGGCGTGCCGTTGATCGCGGAGATGTCGACGGCGTCGCCGGTGTAGTGCTCGGAGACGAAGCCCGAGACGGTCGTCTCGCTGTGACCGCAGCGCAGCGCGGTGACGGTCGGCTTCAGGCCGATGCGCGAGAGGAACTCGAGCACGGCGAGCACGCGCTTGTCGATCGCGCCAGAGGCGATGTCCTGCCTGCCGCACGCGTAGATCGAGATGCCCGGGTCGGACAGCACCGTGCGCTCGAGTTCGTCCTTCGAGAGCAGGAACACGCCGCCGGCGGTCGCGCCGAGCAGGTCGCGTTTCGCCGCTCGCGCCCTGCGGGTGCAGCGCGGTGCTCAGTTGCGTCCAGTTCGCGAGGATCGGCCGCGGGTCGATCGTCGCGCTGTCGCCGCCCGGGCGGATCGCGAAGCTGAGGTGGCCGTCCTGCGCGTGCGGCGGAGTGCGCACGCGGCCGAGCACGGTGCCCTTCGAGACGACCGCGCCGACGCGCAGCGCCGGCAGATGGCCGGCCTTCGTCGAGCGCGAGGCGGCACGGCGCGCGGCGACCGAGGCGACCGCGTCGGGGTTGCCGGGATGCGCGAACAGGCGCACCTTGCCGGTCTGCACGGGCGTCGGTTCGCCTTCGGACGACGACGCCGCGCCCGCGCCGCTCGCGGCGTGCGACTTGACCTTCAGCGTGACCGGCGGGTGGCTGCCCGCCGTCGCCGCGAGCTTCGGCTTCGCTTCGCCGGCGAGCGCCGGCAGCGAGGACGTCGCCGAGGCGCCGGCCGCGCGCACGGGCTTCGGCTTGCGGTAGTGCGAGGCGATGCTGCCCATGCCGGCGTACGTGAAGACGTCGCCGTAGACGTCTCGCAGGACGATGTAGCTGCCGAGCTTCGCCGAGTGGCCGAGCTTGACGATGCGACCGTCCTGCGCGGCGACGACGTCGGCGTTCGGCGAGCTCATCAGGTCGACGAACTGGACCGGCTGCGGCTTGCCCTTGGCGCGCGCCGCCGACGCGGCGGCCGCCGGCGAAGGCGCGGCGCTGCTCGCGCCGGGCGCGGACGCCGTCTTCGCCGTGGTCGCGGCGCTCGCGGAGCCGCTCAGCGCGCTCGCGCCGGCCGTCGCCGTCGAGGTCGGCGCGGGCGCGCTCGATCCGGAAGCCGACGGCGCGCCCCACGTGACGTGCTTGCCGGCGACCGGGAGCTCGCCGTCGGTGAGGCCGGTCAGCGTCGCGATCACGCTCTTCGGATAGCTCGAGATCAGCTTCGCGCGCAGCAGCACCGAGCTGACGTATTCCTCGGAGTGGTTGTACGCGAGGATCGCCGTGCGCAGGTTCGTCGCGGCGCCCGCTGCGCGCAGGTAGCGCGCGGCGGCGAAGATCGCGTCGACGGGGTTGTACGGGTCGGCGTAGCCGGAGTTCAGCGCGTCGACGCCGTACTGCAGCCACGTCGCCGGCATGAACTGCATCCACCCGACGGCGCCGGCCGTCGAGACCGACAGGTCCGTTCCGTAGTCGGTCTCGATTTCGTTGATCGCCGCGAGGATCTGCCACGGCACGCCGTACTGCACGGCGGCCGCCTGGTAGATCGGCAGCAGGAACAGCGGGATCCGGTAGAAGCCGAGCGCCTGCGTCGAGGCGGCCGAGCCGGCGAGCTCCGCGGCCAGCGCGCCGGCCTGCGCCGCGACGAGTTCGGGCGGAGCGGCCACGTTGTTGGCGCCGCCCGCGGCCGGCGTCGCGCCGCCGGGCGGAGTCGTGCCGGTCGTCGTCGCGTTTTCGCGCTTCGATTCGGTCGTCTGCTGACGACGCTGCAGGACGACAGCGGGATGTTTCGCCGTCGGCTTCGCCGGAACCGGGACTTCGGCCTGCGGGTCCGTCGCGGTCGGCGCCGGCGTCGTGGCCGTCGGCGTCGTCGTCGGCGTCGTCGGCGGTGCGGGCGTCGTCGGCGCCGGCGTCGAAGTCGTCGTCGTCATCGTCGATTCGGACCCCGGCGGCTGGCTCGTTGCTTCCGTCGATGTCGACGTCGTCAGCAGGCCTCCGCCGGCAGAGCCGCTCGTTTCAGCGCCGAGCGCGCTGCTCGACAGCGGCCCGAACGCGGTCAGCCCGCCGCCGGCGAGCGCCGAGACGACGGCTCGCCAAATCCACCTGCGTCGCGTGCTCGCGGGCGTCATTCGGCGATCTGAGTCATCGTCTGGTCGTCCCATGGTCGTGGTCGGCGCTGCCAGCCCACAAACGCGGGGGACGCCCACTCGCATTCATATCGGCAGGCAACCATGAACGAGTAAAGGATTCGTAATCGCCATCCACAATCCGTGTTTCTCGGCGGCGGCGCGAAGGTTGCACTCCCGAAGCCTAAGCGTACTCGAGGAGCGAACGTCCGAACGAGCCCGCAATCTCGCGCCCAAGCGGGCATCGCACGCCCGCCGCGTGGCCTCGTGGGCGCGCGACGCGCAGGCGCCGCGCGCCGCTTGCGCGCGAGATCGCACGCTCAGCCTTGTCCGTGAGCACGCCGAATCGGTAGGCTGCGACGCGTGGAAACGGTTCTCTCGATCCTCGAGGTGATCTTCGCGGTCATCGTCGTGCTGCTCGTGCTGATGCACTCCGGCAAGGACTCGGGCCTGTCGGGCGCGTTCGGCGTCGGCAGCGGCACCGGACCGCTCGGCGGCGGCTCGATGGTCGAGCGCAACCTGAACCGCTGGACGATCTTCTTCTCGATCCTGTTCGTCGTGAACGCGATCGTGCTGCTCAAGCGTCCTTGGGCGTAGCTTCGCCCTTCGCGGCGTAGTCTCCGTCCCTCGGCCTAACCCTCGACCTTAGGGTTAGTCTCGCGCCTCTCGCTCTCTATCTCACGCGCGGCGCCGGCGAGCGTTTCGAGCCGGTCGAGGATCTCGAGGGCCTCGGCGCGCAGCGTGGCGTCGAGCGAGGCGTAGTCCTCGGGAGAGAGCTTGCCGGTGCGGAAGTCGAGCTCGGCGTCGCGGACCTCGCGGTACTTCGTCTCGCGCTCGGCCTCGAGCTCGGCTCGCTCGGGCGATACGTCCTCGTCGCTCGCGCCGGGCGGGCGGGCGGCGCTCGCGCGCAGCGGCGCGCCGATCACGGCGACGACGACGGCGAGCAGCACGAACGCGAGCAGCACGACGACGAGCGCCATCAGCGCCTCGTCGGCCGGCCGTCGGCGGTCCCGCGTCGCATGCGCGAGCTCAGGCGCGCGCGAGGCCGTGCGCGGCGCGCGAGCGCGCGCGCATCGCGACGCGGCGGCGGACGGCGCTCGGCGCGGGCCAGATCGCGATCAGGCCGCCGCCGAAGACGATCAGGCCGCCGATCCAGATCCACATGACGAGCGGCGAGACGATGAAGTGGAACTGCGCCGGCGGCGGGTGCTTGAGGTATTCGCGTGCGAGCACGGCGATCGCGATCGGCGCCTCTTCGGGCGACAGCGTGCGGTTGCCGATCGTCACGATGCGCTGCAGCGCCGGCGTCGAGATGTCGGGCGCGATCGCCGTCCAGACGTCGCGCGCGATGCCGGCGCTCATGCTGATGTGGCTGACCGCCTGGCCGCCGATCAGATGCCCGACGGAGCCCTGCGCCGGTTCGCCGGAGTCGTAGAAGCCCTCGCTCGGGCGCAGCGTCGCGACGTGCCGCCCGCCCTTGCTGACGTCGAGCACCGCGCCGAGCGCGAGCGTCGAGCCGGTGTGCGCGCGGTCTTCCTTCGGCGTGATCGTCGCCGTCGGGCGCTCGTAGCGGACGGTGTAGGCGCCGACGCGAGTCGAGCCGCCGACGGAGAGCTGCTGCTCGACGGCGTGCTGGAACGACGAGGACGCGGCGACGCCGACGAACAGCACGGCGATGCCGACGTGCACGACGTAGCCGCCGTAGCGGCGGCGATTGCGGCGCACGAGCGCGAGCAGCGCGGCCGGCGCCGGCTCGCCGGCGATCGCGCGGCGCGCGCGCGAGCCGCGGACGAACTCCTGCGCGACGCTGCCGAGCACGAACGCGGCACAGCAGAACATCGCGAGCGCGAACGGCCGCTGCGTGACGCCGGCGGCGACGAGCACGCCGAGCGTGAGCAGCGCCGAGAGCAGCGGCGCGAGGAAGTTGCGCCGCGCGTTCGCGAGCGTCGCGCGCCGCCAGGCGATCACCGGCCCGATGCCGCTCAGCAGCACGAGCACGAGCGCGAGCGGGACCGTGTAGCGGTCGAACCACGGCGGCCCGACGGACGCTTCGGTGCCGGTCAGCGCCTCGGAGATCAGCGGGAAGTACGTGCCCCAGAAGATCACGAAGCAGAGCGCGACGAGCACGACGTTGTTGGCGAGGAAGATCGATTCGCGCGAGAGCAGCGAGTCGAGCCGGTGCTCGGAGCGCAGGATCTCGCGGCGCGAGACGACGAGGTAGATCGAGCCGGCGATCAGCACGCCGATCAGCACGACGAACGGAACGCCGAGCGTCGCGCCGCCGAACGCGTGGATCGAGTTGAGGATGCCGCTGCGGACGAGGAACGTGCCCATGATCGCGAGCGTCCCCGTCGCGAGCACGAGCGAGACGTTCCAGACCTTCAGCATCCCGCGTTTCTCCTGGATCATCAGCGAGTGCAGGAACGCCGTGCCGGTCAGCCATGGCATCAGCGACGCGTTCTCGACGGCGTCCCAGCCCCAGTAGCCGCCCCAGCCGAGCTCCGAGTAGGACCAGCGCGCGCCGAGCAGGATGCCGACGCCGAGGAACAGCCACGCGGCGAACGCGAAGCGACGGATCGCTTTGATCCAGTCGGCGTCGACGCGGCGCGAGAGCAGCGCGCCGACGGCGAACGCGAGCGGGATCGTGCACAGCGTGTATCCCGAGTACAGCATCGGCGGGTGGATCATCATCGTCGGGAAGCGCAGCAGCGGATCGAGGCCGACGCCTTCGGCCGGCGCCGGGCTCGTCGTCGCGAACGGCGTCGCGTAGAAGATCATCAGCGCGATAAAGAAGCCGGCGAAGCCGAGCAGCACGGCCGTCGCGTACGCCGCGATGTCGCGCATCCGGCGGCGCACGAGGAACAGCGCGAGGCTCGACCACAGCGACAAGAGCCACGCCCACAGCAGCAGCGAGCCTTCCTGCGAGGACCAGACGGCCGCGGCGCGGTAGAACGTCGGCGTCGTGCGGCTCGACGTGTCGGCGACGGTGTTGAACGCGAAGTCGTTGCGCAGGAACGCGATCTCGAGCACGGCGAAGGCCGTCGTCAGGATGAGCGCGAGCGCGTAGACCGCGCGGCGCGCCGAGTCGGTGAACTCGATGCGCCCCGTGCGCACGCCGTAGATCGCGGCGAAGATGCCGTAGCCGCAGACGACGAGCGCCAGCAGCAGGCAGATGCGACCGAGATCGGCCACTCAGTAGTTCTGCTTCTCGCCCGCCGGAGCGGTCTTGTACTTCGACGGGCACTTCGTGATCAGCGAGTCGCGTTCGCCGACGAACCTGCCGCCCTGGCGCTCGACGGTCACGATCACCTCGCGCCCTTCGCGGAACGGGTCCGGAACGGTGCCCGCGTAGGAGACCGGGATCGTCGCGCCGCCTTCGCGGTCGGCGACGCTGAAGTCGAGCGTGCTGCCTTCGTGGCGAACCGAGCCGTTCACGACCTTGCCGGTCAGCTGGTAGCTGCGGCCCGCCTGCGCCTGGCGCAGGAGCTGGCTGGGGCTGAGCGCTGGGCTCGCGGCGCTGAAGCTCGTGTAGATCAGCGCGCTCGCGAGCAGCACCGCGGCGCTCAGCGCGACGATCAAGCGCACCGTTCGCTTTCGCGCGGGGTTCATCTCGACCAGTATCGCAAACCGCATTTGCGCCCGTGCCGCCCGAACGATCGTCCAACCCGCGACGCGAAGCGAGGAAATCAATGGTGCAGGGCGAAACCTTTGAGTGTGAGCAGGGTCTTCTCTACTAGAGCCATGAGACACCACATCCCCGACACGTTGCACATACCCGAGACGTTGCGCCATCCGCGCCGCACGCGCGAAGAACGGCACCGTCACGCGAGCGCGCGCGCCGCGGCCGATGCGCCGGCGCGCGCCGCCGACCTCGCCGTTCAGCGCGCGCGCAGCGCAGGCGGTCCGCTCGACGAGGCGTCCTACGCATGCGCGTGCGGATACGTGTTCCGCGCGCCCGTCTCGACGACGGTCGCCTGCCCGCACTGCCGCGCGCAGCAGGCCTGGTAGCGACGCCAGCCTCGGGCGCTCGCGCGGGACCGCCGAGCCTCGGGCTCGCGCGCGACCGCCGCTTGCTTTGCCACTTGCATTTATCGATATTGTCGATATGCTTACTGAACAATGTCCGGTATCGCGCTCCCTCCCGCACAGCACGAACGCATCGGTGCACGCGGTCGGGCTCGCGTCGTCGTGACGCCGGCCCGCGCGACCGGGCGATGTCGAGGCGCCTGAAGGCTCCTCGTCTCCCCCGGAGCGAGCTGCTCCGAGAGTCCCCCTCGCGACCGGGCCGGAACGTCTCCCCCGCGGTTCGGCCCGGTCGTGCCCCCTTGGAAAGGAGAACCCCGATGGCGAAGATCATCGTGACGGCCGAAGACACGCGCGCGGACGAGCCCGCGGTGCTGCTCGAGGAGAGCGTCTACTCAGTGCACCTCAGCACCGGGCACGCGGCGATGCAGCTGATCGAGCGGCTCGACTGGGCGCTGCGCGACGCCGAGGAGCTCGAACGCGTGCGCGAGATCGCGCACTGAGCCGAGCGCGTGCGCCGCGCCGTCCCCCATTTCGCTCTGACTTGATTTTATCGGTGTTGCCGATACCTTTGCTGAGCAAAGGGTAGGGCGCTCAGGAGGGTGGGTTGCACGTAGATCCGTACATAGTTCTCGGCAGCGCCGTGATCGGCTTCCTCGTCGGCATGACCGGCGCCGGTGGCGGCGCGCTGATGACGCCGATGCTGATCCTGCTGTTCGGCGTCAAGCCGTCGGCGGCGATCTCGAGCGACCTCGTCGCCGCCGTCGTCATGCGTCCGATCGGTGCGGGCGTGCACCTGCGCCAGCGGACCGTCAACAAGCGCCTCGTCGGCTGGATGGTGCTCGGCTCGGTGCCGATGGCGTTTCTCGGCGCGTATCTGCTGAGCCTGCTCGGACACGCGAAGAGCGCGCAGGAAAACATCGAGGTCGTGCTCGGCGCCGCGCTGCTCGTCGGCGCCGCAGCGATGGTCGTGCGCTACGCGCTCGACCGACGCGACGGTCGCGAACGCACGGCGACGGTCGACGAGATCAAGGTGCGCCCGCTGCGGACCGTCGCGATCGGCATGATCGGCGGCGTGATCGTCGGGATGACGTCGGTCGGCGCAGGCTCGCTGATCATCGTGATGCTGCTGTTCCTCTACCCGGTGATCGGCGCGAAGCAGCTCGTCGGCACGGACCTGACGCAGGCCGTGCCGCTGACGCTCGCGGCCGCGCTCGGAGCGCTCGCCTTCGGTCACGTCGAATTCGGCGTGACCGTCTCGCTGATCATCGGCAGCGTCCCGGCCGTGCTGATCGGCTCGCTGTTCTCCTCGAGCGCGCCCGACCGCTACATCAGGCCGGTCATCACGTTCGTGATCTTCGCCTCCGGGCTGAAGTACGTCGGCGTCGAAACGACGGCGCTCGGCTGGATCCTCTGCGGCGCGCTGCTCGCGCTCGGCGGCGGCTGGCTGGTGCTCAAGCGGCCGTGGACGCGAGCCGCGACGGCGCCCGAGGCGCCGGAGGTGCCGCCGACGAGCCGCGGTGAGCCGCCGTCCTCGTCGCTGCTGCGCACGGACGCGCCCGAGGTCGAGCAGGTCTGAGGCTCCCAGGCGGCCGCGCGCGCTTCACGCGGGACGCGCGGCGCGGCGAGCCGACGCTGCGGCGGGCTACTTGATGTGCATCCCCGAGATCGCGCGGCTGATGACGAGCTGCTGGATCTCGGCGGTGCCCTCGAAGATGTCGTAGATCTTCGCGTCGCGGTGCCAGCGCTCGACGGGGAACTCGCGCGTGTAGCCGTTGCCGCCGAGGATCTGGATCGCGCGCTCGGTGACCCAGACGGCGACCTCGCCGGCCTTGAGCTTCGACATCGAGCCCTCGGCGTTCTCGAACGGGACCTGGTTGCGGCCCATCCACGAGGCGCGCCAGACGAGCAGGCGGGCGGCGTCGATCTCGAGCTTCATCCGCGCGAGTGTGAAGGCGATCGCCTGGTTCTCGATGATCTTGCGGCCGAACTGCTCGCGCTCCTTGGCGTAGTCGAGCGAGTACTCATAAGCGGCGCGCGCGATGCCAAGCGCCTGCGAGCCGACGGTCGGGCGCGAGGACTCGAACGTCGCCATTGCCGCCTGCGAGTTGCCCTTCTTGCCCTCGCGCACGCGTGCGAGGCGCTCGTCGAGCTTCTCCTTGCCGCCGAGCACGTAGCTGGCGGGCACGCGGCAGTCGTCGAGGAACACATCGGCCGTGTGCGAGGCGCGAAGACCGTGCTTCGAGACCTTCGAGCCCTGCGAGATGCCCTTCGCTTCGGAGGCCGGCACGACGAACGCGGCGTGTCCTTTGGAGCCGAGCTCGCGGTCGACGGAGGCGATCACGACGTGCACGTCGGAGATGCCGCCGTTCGTCGCCCAGGCCTTCTGGCCGTTGAGCACCCACTCGCCGCTGGCCTCGTCGAACTTCGCGCTCGTGCGCACGCCGGAGACGTCGGAGCCGGCGTTCGGCTCGGATGCGCAGAAGGCTGCGACCTTGACGTCGTCGACCGTGCCGAAGCAGCGCGGGATCCATTCGCCGATCTGCTCGCCAGAGCCCTGGCCGAAGATCGCCGCGACGGCCAGCGCCGTACCCATGATCGACATGCCGATGCCGGCGTCGCCCCAGAACAGCTCCTCGTTGACGATCGGCAACCCGAGGCCGCTCGGGTCGGCGAAGAACTGGGCCATCCCTTCAAAGCCATACAAGCCGATCTTCGCCGCCTCTTGGATGATCGGCCATGGGGTCTCCTCGCGCTCGTCCCACTCATGCGCGGCCGGGCGTACGACGTCGGCGGCGAAACCGTGGACCCAGTCGCGGATGTCCTTCTGGTCCTGCGTCAGGGCGAGCGAGAAGGTCACCTCCTGGCCGGCTGCGCCGGCGATCGCCTGGGCGGCGGTTTCGGCGGCGTCGGTGGACGCGGGCGCGGCGACGGTGGATGAGGCTGATGCTGGCATCGGCGGGCTATCTCCTATGAACGAGGGCGGGGACGATCGAGGTGCTTGACGGCCCACTGGGGATGGACGCGCGAGGACCGTCGAGGCACCGAGCAACGTACCCGCGGGAACGAAGACTCAAACGAACGAAAGCCTCGCGAATCCACTGTAAGTGAAGTGTGCGATGGAGCACACTGCAACCATTGTCTCCGATTCCGCAGCCCGAGCCGATCGGTCCGCGCGAGCGACGAGCACGGGCAAACGCCTGCGACTAGCGGCGCGAGAGGCAAGCGAGACAAGGACGCAGGGAGCGTGGCGTGCGAATAGCACGCGAGCGACTGAGGACGCAGTATCGCGCCGCCTGTCGCGCCGCTAGCGGGTTTCCCAGGCTTCCTCTTGGCGCGTCAAGGCGACGACGTCTTTCGGCAGCTTGCCGGCGGCGACGTCGGCGACGGTGACGTGCTCGAGCACTTTGCGCAGGTTCGCGCGCAGCGCGATCCAGACCTGCTGGAGGGCTTCGGCGGAGCCGACGTACTCGATCTCCTCGGGACGCTGCCCGCGCACGCCGACGAGCGGACCCTCGACGGCGCGGATGATCTGCGCGAGGCTGACCTCGTCGGCGGGCTTCGCGAGCCAGTAGCCGCCTTCGGGGCCGCGCTGGCTGCGCACGATGCCGGACGAGCGCAGCTGCGTGAGGATGTTCTCGAGGAACGAGACGGGGATGCCCTGGCTCTGCGCGACGTCGTCGACCTTGCGCGGCGCGTCCTGCTTGCTGTCGGCGAGCTCGACGACGGCGCGCACTGCGTAATCGGCCTTGGCGGTCACGTGCATTCGCGGATTCTCGCGAAAAGCGCGGCGGACAGCGTTCGCGGCTGGGCGAGCGGGGCGCGCAAGCCCTCGCCGAGCGCCGCGAAGGCGCCGGATCGCGAGCTCGCGCGGGCGCTCAGGCGGCCTTTGCTTTTTTCGCTTTCTTTTCCTTCGGTTTGTATTTGGCCGCCCACTTGGCGGCGGTTTCCTCGAGCGTCGCGGTCATCACGACCTTGCTCTTGCCGGCTTCGGCGGGCAGGCCGATGTCGAGATCGACGATCGGGTCGACGATCGCCGAGAGCGCGCCGCCGCAGCCGCTGACGCCGGGAACGGCGAAGTCGTTGTCGACGAGCGTGTTGTTCGGGATGTAGGCGATCCGTTTTTTGTCTTTGTATTCGATCGGGTTGCGATGGCCCTCGATCGGTTCGGCCGGCGCCGGCGGAGCGGTCTTGCCGACGGTCAGGTGCAGGACGATCGGTTCTTCGTCGGAGCCGATGTAGCAGTCTTCGCCGAGCACGGGATTGCTGAGCTTGACCTTGATCGGCAGCGTGACGGCCGGGCCGACCGGGATCGCGAGGTCGGCGCGGTTGACTTCGACGGGGCCCGCGAGCTGGGCGGTCGCCTGCACTTCGCCGCCGAGGCCGGCGATGCCGACGAGGCCGCCGGGGACGGTCAGCGGCACTTCGCTGAGCGTCTTGCCGTCGGGCGGCGGGATCAGCGTCTGGCCTTCGTAGCCTTCTTTCGGCAGGCCGCCCTGCAGCGTGATGACGGTGCCTTCGGGGATCGGCACGGCCTTGTTGCCGAACTTGAATTCGCCGCCGGTCGTGAACGAGGCGATGCAGATCGCGGACGTCGCGACCGGGCAGTCGGCGAACGGCAGGAAGTCTTCCTTGTCGATCGGTTCCTTGACGGCCGCGGCAGGCCCCGCGGCGAGCAGGCAAGCCGTCGCGACGACGACGAGCGTCGTGCTCAGCAGGCGGTGCCGGCGCCGGCGCGCGGGCTCGTCGAACGCATCTCGCAGCGCATTGATCTCCATGCTCCTCGGTCCCCTTTGAGTCGATTTCCGCAGGTTGTCGAGCGCCCGCCGATCGGGCTCGCGAGTCCGAGCCACCCGCCTTCGCGAGCGCGCGCACGCAGCGACAGACAACGTGTACCCCGATGACCACCCCCCTAAACGAGCGGGCGCCGCCGGGCGCGCGCGAGCGGCGGGCGCCGCCGCGTGGCGCGCTCGCGCTCGCGCCAGGGAGGCGCGCTCTAGCATCCGCGCATGACGCGGCGCTGGAACTGGGACTTCGAGGACGAGCCGCGCCGCCCGCGCAAGGTCGCGTCGCCGGCGGCGCCGCCTGCGCCTTCTTCGCAGCTGCCGCGGCTGCAGCCGAGCGCGAGCGCGCGCTTTCGCCGCCGCCGGCTCGCGGCGGCGCTCGTCGTCGTCGCGCTGACGATCGTGCTCGCGGTCGTGCTGAGCAGCTCGGGCGGAGGCGGCGCACGCGTCTCGTCGGCCGGCGCAGGCGCGCTGCACGCGGCCAAGCAGCCGTCGGAGCCGGTGCTCGACGCGCACGAACTCGAACTGAAGGCGGTCGGCACGGTGCTCGCGTACACGCCGTTCGTGCGCGTCGGCGGCGCGCAGGGCCACGACATCGCGCTGACGTTCGACGACGGCCCGGGCCCGTACACGCCGGAAGTGCTCGACGTGCTCGAACGCGAACACGTGCCGGCGACGTTCTTCGTGATCGGCGAGGAGCTGCGCTACTTCAGCGCGTCGACGACGCGCGAGATCCGGCACGGGTTCGTGATCGGCGACCACACCGAGACGCACCCGATGCTCGCGCAGCTCTCGGCGCACGAACAGCACGAAGAGCTGTTCGAACAAGCGGCGCGCATCGAACTGCTCGGCGGCACGCGCCCGGTGCTGTTCCGCCCGCCGTACGGCTCGTTCGACACGACGACGTTCCACCTGCTGCACCAGATGCACATGCTGATGGTGCTGTGGTCGGTCGACACCGACGACTACCAGCAGCCGGGCGTCGAAGTGATCGAGCGCAACGCGCTCGAAGGCGCGAAACCGGGCGCGATCATCCTGATGCACGACGCCGGCGGCAACCGCTCGCAGACGATCGCGGCGCTGCCGACGATCATCCACACGCTGCGCAAGCGCGGCTATCGCCTCGTGACGGTGCCGCAGCTGCTGAAGGACGACCCGCCGCCGGCCGGCCAGCCGCTGCCGGCGAACCTCAGCGGCGACTGAGCACTTGGCGCGCGCTCAGCGCTCGGCGCACGACTCGCAGGAGCCGTGCAGCACGATCTCGTGCTCGGAGACTCGCGCCGGCAGGCGCTCGCTGAGCCGCCTGATCGCGCGCTCGAGCCCCTCGTCGGTGAACGGCTCGAGGCGCCCGCAGCTGTCGCAGACGAGATGGTGGTGGTGCCCCGGGCCGTGGCGCAGCGGCTCGTAGCGAACGATGCCCTGGCCGATCTCGACGCGCTGGACGAGGCCGATCTCCTCGAGCTCGTCCATCACGCGGTAGACGCTCGCGCGCGAGACCTCGCGGCCGCGCACGAGCAGCGCGCGCTCGATCTCGACGGCGGAGAGCGCACACGTCTGCTCGTCGAGCAGCTCGAGGATCGCGTGGCGGGCGCCCCCGCGACGGTAGCCGGCGTCGCTCAGCGCGCGGGCGGCACGCGCCGCCCAGGTCGCCTCGTTGCGCTCTGACGGCATCGTTCGAGGCTAACAGATATTCGAGATTGAGTCTCATAAAGTGCGGCGTTCGCCGTCCGCGCGGCGCGTATCCTTGCGGCGAGATGCGCGAGCGGGCAGCAGTCGAAGTCGCGAGTGGAGACGGTGGACGGCGAGAGCCTGCGCGCGCGGCGTGAGGAGCGCCGGCGCGCGATCGGCCGTCGCCGTCGCCGCGCCGGCCTCGCGCTGATCGTCGCGGCAGCCGCGGTCGCGGTCGTGCTGATCGTCGCGCTCGCCGGCTCGGGCGGCACGGGCGGCACGGGAGCGACGGCGACCGGCGCTCGCGGCGCGTCGGCGAGCGCCGCGCACGGCGCGCGCGCAGACTCCGGCACTAGCGGCTCGCGCACGCCGGCGCGCGGCGGCGGCGTCGCGACAGGCCACCCGGGGACCGCGCGCGTGCCGATCCTGATGTACCACGTGATCGCGCCGGCGCCGGCCGGCGCTCCGTTCCCGGGCCTGTACGTCGCGCCGGAAGAGTTCGCGGCGCAGATGCGCGCGCTGAAGGACGCCGGCTGGACGTCTGTGACGCTCGACGAGCTCGACGCGTACTGGCGTCGCGGCGTCTCGCTGCCGCCGGGCAAACCGATCGTCGTGAGCTTCGACAACGGCTACCAGTCGCAGTTCACGAAGGCGCTGCCGGTGCTGCGCTCGCTCGGCTGGGTAGGCGACGAGAACATCCAGCTGACGGGGCTGCCGCCGTCGCAGGGCGGCCTCGGCGAAGGCGAGGTGCGCGGCCTGATCGCGGCCGGCTGGGAGCTCGACACGCAGGGCATCAGCCACGCCGACCTGATCACGCTCGACGCGCAGCAGCTGCAGGAACAGGTCGCCGGCGCGCGCGCGACGCTCGAGCGGCGCTACGACGTTCCGGTCAACTGGTTCTGCTACCCGTCGGGCCACTACGACGCGACGGTGATCGCCGAGGTCAAGGCGGCGGGCTTCAAGGGATCGACGACGGTCGTTCCCGGCTGGGCGGCGCCGGACGGCGACCGCTACCGGCTGCCGCGCCTGCGCGTGCTCGGCGGCACCTCGCCGCAGTCGCTGCTCGCGGAGATCGCGGCGATCCGCGAAGACCCGTCGCCGCCGGCGTCGTACAACGGCGCGTAGCGCCGTTGTAGCGAACCCGGCGCCGGTGCCGAGCGCTCAGACGGGGAAGCGCTCGGCCCAGTCCTCACGCCGGACGCGCGCGCCGTTGCAGAGATAGGCGATCGCGTGGTACCAGCCGGCGGTGACGAGCAGCTCGATCAGCTGCGGCTGCTCGAACGTCTCGGCGAGCGTGCGCCAGAGCTCGTCGGAGACGGTGCTCGTCAGGTGCAGCTCGTCGGCGAGCGCGAAGACGCTCGCCTGCTCGGCGCTCCAGCAGGCGTCGGTGTGCGAGCCGTCGACGGTCGAGCGCAGCTGCTCGTCGCTGAGGCCGAGCGGCCGGCCGAAGGCGACGGCGTGCACGCCCCACTCGTACTCGGCGCCGGTCAGCGCGCACGTGCGGTGGATCAGGACCTCGCGCAGCAGCGGCGGCACCTTCGCGCTCGGCCCGAGGATGCCGGCGCCGAGCGGGCGCATGCGGTTGGCGAGCTCGTCGTTGACGAACAGCGTGCGGAACAGCGAAAGCGGCTCCTGCGAGCTGCCGGGCGGCATCCACTTGGCGAGCGCGACGGCGAGCTCGTCGTCGTAGGGCGGCTCGATCGGCTCGATGCGCGGCTCGTGAGCCTCGTCGTCGGTCATCGCGCTACGCTCCTCTCGTCGTGCTTCGTTTTCAAGAGCAAAGATCGTATAGCTTCGCTTTTAGAAGCGCAAGGGTCGAACGGCGATGACGCGCGCGCGATCGACGACGCCCGGCAAGCCGGTGCGCGGGTCGAGCAGCGGCAGGCCGATCATGGCGCTGCTCGACCTGCTCGGCCGCCGCTGGTCGCTGCGGCTGATCTGGGAGCTGCGCGAGGAGCGGCTCGTCTTCCGCGCGCTGCAGCAGCGCTGCGGCGGGATCTCGTCGAGCGTGCTCAACGAGCGCCTGCAGGATCTGCGCGACGCGGGCATCGTCGAGCACGACGGCGACGGCTACGGGCTGAGCGCCGAGGGGCGGCGCCTGCTCGAGGTCTACGCTCCGCTCGACGCGTGGGCGGAGCGCTGGGCAGCGCGCACGCGGCCGTAGCCGCCAAGCGCGCGGCGGCTCATCGCGCAGTCGCCTGGTGCAGCGCCGAGGCGAGACCTTCGAGCTCTGCGACCTGCCACTGCTCGAAGCTGTCGGACGCCGGCGAGAGCGTCTCGGTGACGGTCGCGATCGGGATGTGGCGCGCTCTGACGATCGAGGTCACGCGCTGCACGTCGGGCGTGACGTTCTGGCTGTTGTAGACCCAGACCTTGATTTCGCGGTTCTGCGCCTGAGCGTCGACGGCCTGCTTGTCCTGCGCGCTGACGTCGGTGCCCTCGGCGATCGCCTTGGCGAAGCTGTAGGGCGTCAGCAGCTTCAGCCCGAGGTCCTCGCCGAGCGGCTGGAAGATGCTCTCGCTGTAGCCGACGGGGACGCCTTTGTACTTCGCGCGGATCTCCCGTCGCAGCTGGTTGTATGGGGCGAGCGCCTGTGTCTCGAAGCTCTGCTTGCGGGCGGCGAAGTAGGCGGCGTCAGCGGGGTCGAGCTTGTCGTAGTCGGCGACGATCGCATCGATCACCTTGTAGACGTTCGTCGGCGAATACCACTGATGGGGGTTATCGCCGTCTTTCAGCCCGAGCAGATCGCCGACCGTGAGCACGAGACGTCCGCTCGACGGGCTCGCTTCGAGCTCCTGCGACATCCAGCGGTCGTAGCCGATGCCGTTGACGATCGCGATCCGCGCGCCGGCGATCGTGCGCGCGTCGCGTGCGGTCGGTTCGTAGCTGTGCGGATCGGTGTCGGGGTTGACGATGATGCTGCGCACGGTCGCCTTCGCGCCGGCGAGCTGCGCGGCGATGCTGCCCCAG
The DNA here is from genome assembly GCA_963802105.1 of uncultured Solirubrobacteraceae bacterium. Lineage (GTDB taxonomy): Bacteria > Actinomycetota > Thermoleophilia > Solirubrobacterales > Solirubrobacteraceae > Palsa-744. The sequence goes on from CAWDHJ010000002.1 coordinate 436,425, forward strand.
AAGTTCTCGCCGGCGACGACGTCAAAGCCGCCGTGAGCCGCTGCGCTCGAGCCGCTCGAGCTCGCGAGCGACGCCGACGAGCCCGACGAGGAGCTCTCACCGCAGCCGGCGAACAGCAGCGCGGCGAGCGAGAGGAGGGCGAGCAGGAACGGAAACGCGCGGGGGACTGATGAGCCCATTGGGACCTCGAATCGGGGTGTTGACGGTGGCCGAGCGATGACGGCGGCAACCATAACATAGGATTGAGTCTTATTATTGTTTGGATCGACGCCGGCGTCTCAGAGCGCGGGCTTGCTCCACGCGAGAATCGACACGAGCCCAGGCCGGGCGGGGGCGGCGCCGCGCGAGACGTCGCGTGCGAGTCGCCGCAGCCCCGCGGCGAGCCCGTTGGGGTCTTCGCGCTCGAGTCGCTCGAAGTAGCTCGTCTGCTTGCGCCAGCGCGCATCGAGCAGCTTTTCGGGATGAGCGGCGAGCGCGGCGAGCGTCGCATCGCCGAGATCGTCGAGGGCGAGCTGCTCGCGCTCGGCGCCGGGCAGTTGCGCGAGCAGGTCGGCGAGCTGTGCATGGCTCGCTTGCATCCACGGGCGCGTCGACGGGAAGTAGTCGAGCGGCCAGAGATCGTCGATGTCCTCGCGCGTGAACGCGACGACGGCGATCCGCCCGCGCGGGCGCACGACGCGGCGCGCCTCGGACAGCGCCGCGGCCGGGTCGGCGACGTGATGGAGCATCGCGACGAGCATCGCCGCGTCGAAGCTCGCGTCGTCGAACGGGAGGCTCGCTGCTTCGGCGACGCGCGTCGCAAGTCCCTTGCGCGAGGCGTGCGCGAGCATCTCGGGCGAGCGGTCGATCACGACGGGGTCCCAGCCGTCGCGCTGCAGCGCGAGCGCGTAGTTGCCCGTGCCGCCGCCGACGTCGGCGAGGCGCGTCCCCGGCGCGCCGTCGAGCGCTGCCTGCAGACGGGCGAGCAGCGGCGCGCTCGCCGAGCGGGCGCGGTCGTAGGTCTCGGCTTGCTTGGAGTAGTCGGGGAGTAGGCCCGTCATCGAGGGTGCGCGGGAGCCCTGGGAACGTCAAGCGGCGAACGGGCCTCGAACCCGTGACCTCGAGCTTGGGAAGCTCGCGCTCTACCAACTGAGCTACCGCCGCGCGTCTGCTGCGTGGCTGATCTTACGCGACGGCGCTCTAGTCTTGGGGCCGTGAGACGCCGCCTGCTGCCGATGCTCGTGACGCTCGCCGGCGCGTGCCTGATCGGGTTGCTGATCTACGGCGTGACGGCGAAATCGGCGAGCCGCACGCTCGACGATCGCGTCGCGCACGGCGAGCGCCCAAGCGCGCCGGACGCGACGCGCCTGCTGCCGATCCTCGGCGGGCACGGCGAGAGCTCGCTCGCGGCGCTGAAGGGCAAGGTCGTCGTGCTGAACTTCTGGGCGTCGTGGTGCGAACCGTGCCAGGTCGAGGCGCCGCTGCTCGAGCGCGCGCAGGCGCGCCTTCAGCGCGCCGGCGCGACGGTGCTCGGCGTGACATACCTCGACGCGTCGCCGGACTCGGAGAGCTTCATCCGCCGCTTCCACCTGAGCTACCCGAACCTGCGCGACAACGACGGCGTGTTCGCGCACTCGTACGGCACCGACCAGCTGCCGGAGAGCTTCGTGATCGACCGCTCCGGCCACATCACGGCGATCTCGCGCGGCGAGATCGACGAGGCGTTCCTCGACCGCGCGATCGCGCTCGCGCAGAGCTCGTGAGCGCCGGCGCGCGAGCAGGCGCCGCGGCGCGCCGGCGCGCGCTCGGCGCGGCGCTCGCCGCGCTGCTCGCGCTCGCGAGCGCCGGCGCGACTCCGGCCGCGGACGCGGTCGCGCCGCGCGCGTCGCTTCCGCGGATCGAGCGCCAGGTGATGTGCGTGACCTGCAAAATCCCGCTGATGGTCGCCGAGTCGCCGCAGGCCGATCGCGAGCGCGCGTTCATCCAGGGCCTGATCGACGAAGGCAAGGACGAAGTGGCGATCAAGCACGCGCTCGTCGGGCAGTACGGCCCGGCGGTGCTCGGGCTGCCGAGCGACAGCGGCTTCGATCTGACGGCGTATCTCGTACCGCTGGCGGCCGTGCTCGTGCTGCTCGCGGCGCTCGCCGTGCTGCTGCCGCGTTGGCGCCGTCACGCGCGCGCGCAGGCGGGCGCCGGCGCGCGCTCGCCGGCGCTGAGCGCTGCCGACGCGCAGCGTCTCGACGCCGACCTCGAGCGCTTCGACTGAAGGCGCGGCGGCTGAGGCGCTACATCTCGGCCGGCGCGCCGACGCCGAGCAGGTCGAGCGCGCGCGCGATCGTGCGGCGGCTGGCGACCGACAGCGCGAGGCGCCGCGACTCGACGGCGAGCGGCTCGGCGCCGACGACACGGCAGTCGCGATAGAACGCGGTGAAGCCCTGCGCGAGCGCGAGCGCGTAGGCGGCGATCCGGTGCGGCGCGCGACGCTCGGTCGCCGCGGACAGCTCGACGGGGAAATCGAGCAGCAGCTCGGTCAGCGCGCGCTCGGAGGGATGCAGCGGCTGCTCGACTTCGGCCGCGTCCTCGAAGCTCGCGCACTCGGCGAGCGCGGCGTCGACGCGCCGCTCGCCGGCCTTCGCGAGCAGCGAGGCGATTCGCGCGTGCGCGTACTGCACGTAGTAGACGGGGTTCTCGCTCGACTCGCTGCGAGCGAGGTCGAGGTCGAGGTCGACGGTCGTGTCGTGCGAGCGCGCGAGCAGGTACCAGCGCGCGGCGTCGACGCCGATCTCGGCGACGAGGTCGTCGAGCGTGACGAACTCGCCGGCGCGCTTCGACATCTGCGCGCGCTCGCCGGAGCGCACGAGGTGCACGAGCTGCATGATCAGCAGCTCGAGCTCGTCCGGGTCGCCGCCGAGCGCGCCGTAGGCGGCCTTCATCCGCCGCACGTAGCCGTGGTGGTCGGCGCCCCAGACGTCGATCTGGCGCTCGTAGCCGCGCTCGCGGCGCTCCTCGTGATAGGCGATGTCGGAGGCGAAGTACGTGTGCTCGCCGTTCGAGCGCACGAGCACGCGGTCCTTGTCGTCGCCGAACTCTGTCGTGCGCAGCCACAGCGCTCCGTCGTGCTCGTAGGTGTGGCCGAGCTGCTCGAGCCGCGCGAGCGCGCGCGCGACGGCGCTCGGCTCGCCCTCGTGAAGCGCGCTCTCGTAGCTCCAGTGGTCGAACTCGCGCACGCCGAACGCACGCAGCGAGGAGTCGATCTCGTCGACCATCGCGGCGACGGCGGCTAGCCCGAGCTCGCGCGGGTCGCCGCTCGCGGCGTCGGGTAGGCGCGCGGCGAGCTCGGCGACGTACTCGCCCTGGTAGCCGCCCTCGGGCGGCGGCTGCCCGAGCGCGGCGGCGCGAACGGACTCGCCGAACGTGCGCACCTGCGTGCCGGCGTCGTTGACGTAGAACTCGCGCGTGACGCGCTCGCCGCCGAACTCGAGCATGCGCGCGAGCGCGTCGCCATAGGCGGCGTTGCGCGCGTGGCCGACGTGCATCGGGCCGGTCGGGTTGGCCGAGACGAATTCGACGAGCACGCGCCGCGGCGTCGCCGGCGCGCCGGCGCCGAACCGCTCGCCGGCGGCGAGCACGCCGGCGAGCGCGCCGAGCAGCCACGCGTCGTCGAGGAACAGGTTGAGGAAGCCGGGCCCGGCGACCTCGTAGCGCTGCAGGCGCTCGCCGAGCGCCGCCTGCAGCTCGGCGCCGAGCCGCTCGGCGACCTCGCGCGGCGCCTGCGCGAGGCGCGGCGCGAGCAGCAGCGCGGCGTTCGTCGAGTAATCGCCGAAGTCGGCGCGCGGCGGGCGCTCGAGCGTGACGCCGCCGCGCGCGGCGGGCGCGAGCGAGTCGCGCTCGACGCTCGCGCTCGACGGTGCGAGCTGGGCGGCGGCGCGCAGAACGTGCTCGCGCAGCGCCTGCAGCGACGGCTCGGCGCCGGCGAGCAGCGGCCCGCGCGCGGCTTGCTGGTCGCTTGAAGATCGGTCGCTCATGGGATTCCGGCTCGGCGATTGCGATACTAGCTACGTGAACGACCAAGACTCAGGCGCCGAGCGCCACATAAACATCCACCTGTCTCCCGAGATCATGGGGGGCGTGTATGCGAACTTCGCGAACGTCAGCCACTCCGATTACGAGTTCACGGTCACCTTCGCGCGCGTCGACCACGAGGTCGAGGCCGAGGAGGTGCCGGGCGTCGTCGTCTCGCGCGTCAACCTCTCGCCGCGCTTCATGCGCGAGCTGATCGATGCGATGGAGGACAACTACTCCAAGTGGCGCACGCGCGAGGGGATCAAGAACCTGCCCGAGTACGGCGGCACGGAGGCCGGATCTGAGGAGGAGTAGACCCGCGCGGACGCGGTCGGCGAGGCGATGAAGGTCGCGGTCATCTCCGACATCCACGCCAACCGCCAAGCGTTCGAGGCGACGCTCGAGGCCGTCGCGGCGAGCGAAGCGGTCGAGCTCTGGTGCCTGGGCGACCTCGTCGGCTACGGCGCCGACCCGGATGCCTGCGTCGAGCTCGCGCGCGAGCACGCGGCCGTGTGCCTCGCCGGCAACCACGACCTCGCGGTCACCGGCGAGATCCCGCTCGACGAGTTCTCGCGCGGCGCGAGCGTCGCGGCCGAGTGGACGCGCGAGGTGATCGCGCCGCGCAACCTCGAGTTCCTCAGCACGCTGCGCCCGGAGGGCCGCGAGCGGGGCGCGAGCGAGCCCGTCGGCCTGTACCACGCGAGCCCGCGCGACCCGGTCTGGGAGTACGTGCTCTCGACGCTGCTCGCCGAGCTGTGCCTCGACCGCCAGAGCAGCCGCATGTGCCTCGTCGGGCACTCTCACGTCGCGCTGTCGTTCGCGCGCATGCAGGGCGAGCCGGCGAGCGGCGAACCGCGGCGCGCCGGCACGCGGCTCGACATCGCCGAGGGCGAGTGGCTGCTGAACCCGGGCAGCGTCGGGCAGCCACGCGACGGCGACCCGCGCGCGTCGTGGCTGCTGCTCGACTTCGACGGCGCGTCGGCGTCGTTCATGCGCACCGACTACGACGTCGCCGGCGCGGCCGCGGCGATTCGCGCGGCGCGCCTGCCCGACTCGCTCGCCGAGCGCCTGGAGTACGGTCAATGACCGTGCGCTCCCTCTCGACACGGCGGCGCGTCGCGCGCGTGCTCGCGGCCGCGGCGCTCGGCATCTGCGCGGCGCTGCTCGTCTCGGCGTGCTCGAGCTCGAGCAAGGGGCTGATCCCGACGAGCGACGCCGGCCCGCTGCAGGGCGACTTCGAAGCGGTCGCGCACGCGGCCGAAAGCGGCGACGGCGACTGCACGGCGACCGAAAGCGCGCTACTGAAGACCGAACAGGACTTCGCGCGGCTGCCGAACAGCGTCGACTCGGGCCTGCGCGACACGCTGCGCCGCGGCATCGAAAACCTGCGCACGCGTTCGCTCGCGCTGTGCGCGCAGCCGCTTCCGCAGGCGACGACGACGCGGACGACGACGAAGACGACGACGAGCACGCCGACGGACACCGAAACGCAGACGACGAGCACGCCGTCGACGAGCACGCAGACGACGCCGCCGGCGCAGACGCCGAGCCCGTCGGGCCCGGGCGGCGGCACGCCGGCGCCGGGCGAAGAAACGCGCGTCGGCGAAGCCGAAGGCGGCGCGAGCCCAGAAACGCCAGGACTCGGCAAAGGCGAAGGCGGCGGCCGCGGTCACGCCGGCGGTGGCGGTGCCGGCGGCCAGGAAGCGGGCAAATGAGCAGCGTCGTGATCGCCGGGCGCTATCGCGTCGAGGGCCGCCTCGGGTTCGGCGGGATGTCGACGGTGCACCTCGCGCTCGACGAGCGCCTCGAGCGGCAGGTCGCGGTCAAGCTGCTCGCCGAGCACCTCGCCGACGACCCGACGTTCGTCTCGCGCTTTCAGCGCGAGGCGCAGGCGGCGGCGCGGCTCGTGCACCCGAACATCGTGCAGGTGTTCGACTCCGGTCGCGACGAGTCGACGGGCCAGTACTTCATCGTGATGGAGTACATCGAGGGCCAGTCGTGCGCCGAGATCCTGCGCGACGACGGCTGGGTCGACGTCGACGAGGCGATCGCGATCATCGACCAGGCGTGCGAGGGGCTGCACTACGCGCACCGCCACGGCGTCGTGCACCGCGACGTCAAGCCCGGCAACCTGCTGCGCTCGCGCGAGGCCGAGGTCAAGCTCGCGGACTTCGGCATCGCGAAGGCGACCGAGCAGTCGAGCATCACGCAGGTCGGCTCGGTGCTCGGCACGGCCGCGTACCTCGCGCCCGAGCAGGCGCGCGGCGAAGAGGCCGGCCCGCGGGCGGACCTGTACGCGCTCGGCGTCGTCACCTACCAGCTGATCTCCGGGCGCCTGCCGTACGAGGCGAGCTCGCTGACCGAGCTCGCCCTCAAGCAGCAGCAGGAGGCGCCGCCGATGCTCGACACGCTCGTCGCGGCCGTGCGCCCGGAGCTCGCCGAAGCCGTCGCGATCTCGCTCGCGCTCGACCCGACCGAGCGCTATGAGACGGCGCGCGAGATGGGCCGCGCGCTGAGCGACGGCGCGAACGGGATCGCGCCTGACGCGCGTCCGGGCGCGGGACGCGCGACGCCTGCGACGGGGGCGACGAGCGTGCTCGGCGCGACGCGGCGCCCGGCCGCGCGCGAGCCCGAGCGTGGCGCGACGGCGGTCACGCCGCGCCGTCCGCGCTCCGGGCCGCCGCGCAGCCGCCAGGCCGCCGCCGCGCCGGCCGCCGGACCGCCGCCGCAGCGCGCGCGCCGGCGCAGCCGGCTCGTGCCGGCGCTGCTCGCGCTGCTGCTGCTCGTCGTCGTGATCGTCGCGGTCGTCATCGCGACGGCGCCGACGCCGACGAAGGTCGTGCTGCGCAACGTCGTCTACTCAGACGTCCAGCAGGCGTCCTCGGCGCTCAAGCAGCTCGTCTCCGAAAACACGAAATAGACCGCTGCGCGTGCTCGGCGCGGCAACTGCGCCATGCTAGGTCCGGTGATCGTCGGATCGCTGATCAACGTCGACCACCTGGTCGAAGTCGCCGGCTACCCGCTGCTGTTCGTGCTCGTGATGGCCGAGTCGGGCGGCGTGCCGATCCCGGGCGAGACGGCGCTGATCACGGCGGCCGTGCTCGCGAGCCGCGGCAAGCTGCAGATCGAGTGGGTCATCGCGCTCGCCGCGGCGGCGGCGATCGTCGGCGACAACATCGGCTACCTGATCGGGCGCAAGGGCGGGCGCTGGCTGCTCGAGCGGCCAGGCCGCTTCGAGCGCCAGCGGCGCGAGGTGCTACGCACGGGCGAGCCGTTCTTCGAGCGCCACGGCCCGAAGGCCGTGTTCTTCGGGCGCTTCGTGCTCGGTCTGCGCGTATGGGCGTCGTGGCTCGCCGGCGCGACGCGCATGCACTGGCGCTCGTTCGTCGTGTGGAACGCGCTTGGCGGGATCTCGTGGGCGACGGCGATCGGCCTGCTCGCGTACTTCCTCGGCAGCTCGGCGGGCAACGCGATCGAAGCGTTCGGCATCTACGGTCTCGCGGCCGCCGTGCTCGCCATCGTCAGCGCGTTCTTCCTGCACCGCCGCGCGCGCCGTCGCAGCGCCGAACGCAGCGATGCGGCGGCCGAGACGGCGAAGGACGCGCGCGCGGCTCAGCCGGAGGGCGAGCGCTAAGCGAGGGGCTCGCGCGCGACGGCGGCGCGCTGGCCGGGTCAGCAGCCGGCGCTGTCGGCGCCGTTGCACGGCGCGATGCGTTGGCACATGTCGGCGAGCGCCGTCAGCTGGTCGTCGCTGAAGCGCGAGAAGAACTGCTCGCGTACGACGCCGAGGTGCGTGACGCGCGCCTGCAGCAGCCGCTCGCGCCCGCTCGCCGTGAGGCACGCGAATGAACCGCGCGCGTCGTGTTCGCAAGAGCAGCGCTCGAGCAGGTGCTCACGCTCGAGGCGGTCGACGAGGCGCGTGAGCCCGCTGCGCGAGAGCTGCGCCTGCTCGGCGAGGTCGCACATGCGCATGCGCCCGCCGGTCGAGTCGGCGAGGCGGTCGAGCACCTCGTAGGAGCTAAGCGGAAGCCCGTGCGCCTGCTCGAGCGCGGCGTCGAGCCGCTTGGACAGGCACGCGTGCGCACGGAGCAGGCTGCGCCAGGCGCGCTGGCCGGTCTCCGAGAGCTCGCTCTCCGCCGGTGAGGCCCCATGCTCGCTCGGCGCGATCTCGAGTGACGTTGCGGTCGACATTGCGGTCTTTACCCAAGTCCTCCTGAACCGAATGTAGCAGCGTTCTACGCCGCGGCGCGGGTGCGCGCGGCCATCACTCGCGCGTCGCGCGCCACGCCCACCACATCATCAGCGGCTGCAGCGGCAGCCGCGCGAAGAGCGCCCAGCGCGGGATCTTGCGGAACTGCTCGGGCTCGCGCGCCATGTAGACGTTCGCCGGGAAGACGGCTGCGAGCAGCGCGATCAGGCCGAGCCCGGAGGCGCGGCGCGTCGCCGGCACGAGCACGCCGACGCCGCCGGCGATCTCGGCGACGCCGCTGAGCTGCACGACGAGGCGCGAGCGCCGGCGCAGCGACGGCGGCACGATCCGCTCGTACGTGCGCGGCATGACGAAGTGGTTGACGCCGGCGAGGATGAAGATGTTCGCGAGCAGGCGCCGCGAGAGGCCGTCGACTCGCCTCACGCGAGGGCTCCGTCGATCAGCGAGCGGCCGGTCATCGCGGCGGGTTGCGCGATGCCCAGCAGCTCCAGCACGGTCGGCGCCACGTCGGCGAGTATGCCGCCTTCTGCGCGCAGCGTCACGCCGGGCACGGTGACGACGAGCGGCACGGGGTTGAGCGAGTGCGCGGTGTTCGGGCTGCCGTCGGGCTCGAGCATGTGGTCGGCGTTGCCGTGGTCGGCGGTGACGACGCACGCGCCGCCGCTCTCGCGCACGGCAGCGAGCACCTCGCCGAGGCACTCGTCGACGGTCTCGACGGCGGCGACGGCGGCGTCGATCACGCCGGTGTGCCCGACCATGTCGGCGTTCGCGAAGTTGATGATCGCGAAGCCGGGTCGATCCTCGCGCCAGGCCGCGACGAACGCGCGTGCGGCGTCGCGCGCGCTCATCTGCGGCTTGTGGTCGTAAGTCGGAACGTCGCGCGGCGAGGCGACGAGCTCGCGTCGCTCGCCGGGCAGCTCGGCCTCGTCGCCGCCGTTGAAGAAGTACGTGACGTGCGGGTACTTCTCGGTCTCGGCGACGTGCAGCTGCGCGACGCCGGCGTCGGCGAGCGCGACGGCGAGCGTCGTCGCCGGGCGCTCGGGCGCGAAGACGACCGGGTAGGGCCAGCCCTCCTCGTACTGCGTGAGCGTCGTGTAGCGCGCGATCGGCGCGGCGCCGCCGCGCCCGCTCCAGCCGGGGAGCTCCTCGGCGCCTTCGCCGAAGCCCTGCTCGGCGAGCGCGCGCGTCAGCTCGCGCATGCGATCGGGGCGGAAGTTGAACGCGACGACGCTGTCCTCGGGAGCGATGCTCGCCGGCTCGCCGACGAGCGTCGGCTCGATGAACTCGTCGGTCTCGCCGCGCTCGTAGGCGTCGCGCACGGCCTGCTCGCCGGTCTCGGCGCGATGCGGCGCGATGCCGCGCACGAGCAGGTCGTAGGCGCGCTGAGTGCGCTCCCAGCGCCTGTCGCGATCCATCGCCCAGTAGCGTCCGAGCACCGAGCCGACGCGTGCTCCGGGCGTCGCGTCGAGCTCGGCGAGGTAGCCGGCGCCGGCGTGCGGCAGCGTGTCGCGCCCGTCGGTGAACGCGTGCACGACTACGTCGGCGACGCCATGCTCGCGCGCGATCGCGATCAGCGCGCGCAGGTGCTCGAGCGAGGAGTGCACGCCGCCGTCGGAGACGAGCCCGATCAGGTGCACGCGCGCGCCACGCGGCAGCGCGGCGGCGAGCACGGCGTTGGCCGCGAGCGAGCCGTCGGCGATCGCGTCGTCGATCCGCACGAGGTCCTGGCGCACGACGGCGCCGGCGCCGAGGTTGAGGTGGCCGACCTCGGAGTTGCCCATCTGCCCGTCGGGCAGGCCGACGGCGCGCCCGCACGCGGTCAGCGTCGTGTGCGGGTACTCGCGCCAGAGCGCGTCGAAGACGGGCGTGCGCGCGAGCGAGACGGCGTTGCCGGGTCCCGGCTCGGCGAGGCCCCAGCCGTCGAGCACGACGAGGCAGGCGGACGGAACGGGCAGCCCCGCGACGTCCGCCGGCTCGCGCATCGCCACGCGCGCTACGCCGTGCGCGCGGCGCTCGCGCCGGCGGCGACGATCTGCGCGAAGGACTCGGCGTCGAGCGAGGCGCCGCCGACGAGCGCGCCGTCGACGTCCTCGAGCGCGAGCAGCTCAGCGGCGTTCTCGGCCTTGACCGAGCCGCCATAGAGCACGCGCACGCGCGCGGCCGCGTCGGCGTCGCGGTCGGCGACGAGCGCGCGGATGAACGCGATCGCCTCCTGCGCCTGCTCGGGCGTCGCGACCCTGCCGGTGCCGATCGCCCAGATCGGCTCGTAGGCGATCACGACGTCGGCGAGGCGCTCGTCGGAGACGTTCGCGAGGTCGTCCTTGACCTGCTGGCGCAGCTTGCGGTCGGTGTCTTCGTTCTCGCGCTCGGACTCGGTCTCGCCGACGCAGAGGATCGGCGTCAGGTCGCGCTCGAGCGCGGCCGGCACCTTCAGCGCGAGCGCGCGGTCGGTCTCGCCGAACAGCTCGCGCCGCTCGGAGTGGCCGAGCACGACGCCCTGCACGCCGACGTCGAGCAGCATCTCCGGCGAGACCTCGCCGGTGAACGCGCCCTCGCGCTCGTAGTGCATGTTCTGCGCGTAGACCTCGACGCGCGATCCGCGCGCGCTGTCGACCATCGCGCGCAGGTCGGTGAACGGCACGCAGATCGCGACGTCGACGCCGTCGATCGACGAGACGCGCGGGAGCAGCGCCTGGATGTAGTCCTCGGCGTCGCGCTCGGTCTTGTGCATCTTCCAGTTGCCCGCGATCAGCGGCGTGCGCGCGCTCACGACGCGACGCCCGCGCCCGCGCCGTGCAGCGCCTCGACGCCGGGCAGCAGGCGGCCCTCGACGAGCTCGAGCGTCGCGCCGCCGCCGGTCGAGAGGTGATCGACGGCGCCGTCGAGCCCGAACTGCGCGAGCGCGGCCGCCGAGTCGCCGCCGCCGACGACCGTCACGCCGGGCGCCTGCGCGACGGCCTGCGCGACGCGGCGCGTGCCGGCGGCGTACGGCGCGAGCTCGAACGCGCCCATCGGGCCGTTCCAGAAGACCGAGCCGGCGCGCGCGATCTGCTCGGCGTAGCGCTCGGCTGTGTCGGGCCCGATGTCGAGCCCCATCCATCCGGCCGGCACCTCGACGCCGTGCAGCACGCGGTGCTCGGCGTCGGCGCTCAGCTCGCGGCCGATCACGAGATCGGTCGGCAGCGAGACGCTCGCGCGACCCGGATCGGTCGCCTTCGCGAGCGCGCGCCGCGCGTGCTCGACGTCGTCGTCGTCGCACAGCGACTCGCCGACGGCGTGCCCCTGCGCGCAGAGGAACGGGAAGCACATCGCGCCGCCGATGATGACGACGTCGGCGATGTCGAGGAAGCGGTCGATGACGCCGATCTTGTCGGCGACCTTCGCGCCGCCGATGACCGCGACGAGCGGGCGCGGCGGTCGCTCGAGGATCTTGCCGAGCGTCTCGATCTCGCGCTGGAGCAGGCGCCCGGCGGCGCACGGGAGCAGGTGCGCGACGCCCTCGGTGCTCGCGTGCGCACGATGCGCGGCGCCGAACGCGTCGTTGACGTAGACGTCGGCGAGCTCGGCGAGCGCGCGCGCGAGCGCCTGGTCGTTGTCGGTCTCGCCGGGCTCGAAGCGGACGTTCTCGAGCACGAGCACGCTGCCCGGCTCGAGCGCTTCGGAGAGCGCCTTGACCTGCTCGCCGACGACGGCCGGCGCGAGCGCGATCGGCGCGTCGGTCAGCTCGCGCAGGCGCGCGACGACGGGCGCGAGCGAGAGGTCCTCCTCGCGCCGGCCCTCGGGGCGGCCGAGGTGCGAGACGAGCACGATGCGCGCGCCGCGCGCGCGCAGCTCCTCGATCGTCTCGAGCGCAGCGGCGATGCGCGTGTCGTCGGCGACGAGCACGTGGCCGCTCTCGTCCTTCGCGAGCGGGACGTTGAAGTCGACGCGCACGAGCGCGCGCTTGCGCTCGACGTCGAGCTGGTCGAGCGTCCTCATCTAGAGGACCCGCTGCACGAGGTCGACGACGCGGTTGGAGTAGCCCCACTCGTTGTCGTACCACGCGACGACCTTCAGCATCGTGCCGTCGAGCACCGACGTCAATTTCGAGTCGACGATCGACGAGTACGGCGACTGCACGATGTCGGAGGAGACGATCGGGTCCTCGGTGTACTGCAGGATGCCGTGCAGCGGTCCGCTCTCGGCGGCCGCCTGCAGCGCACCGTTGACCTCCTCGACGCTCGTCTCGCGCTCGCACTCGACGGTCAGGTCGACGACCGACCCGGTCGGGACGGGCGCGCGGACGGCGAAGCCGTGCAGCTTGCCGTTGAGCTGCGGGATGACGAGGCCGATCGCCTTCGCTGCGCCGGTCGACGCCGGGATCAGGTTGATCGCGGCGGCACGCGCGCGGCGCAGGTCTTTGTGCGGCAGGTCCTGCAGGCGCTGGTCGGCCGTGTATGCATGGATCGTCGTCATCAGCCCGTGACGGATGCCGACCGTGTCGTTGACGACCTTCGCGACCGGCGCGAGGCAGTTCGTCGTGCACGACGCGTTCGAGACGATCTGGTGCTTCTCGCGGTCGTACGCCTCGTCGAAGTTGACGCCGAGCACGACCGTCGCGTCGGGATCGGTCGCGGGCGCCGAGATGACGACCTTCTTCGCGCCACCCGCGAGGTGCTTGCTCGCGCTGTCGCGGTCGGTGAACAGGCCGGTCGACTCGATCACGACGTCGACGCCGAGCTCGCCCCACGGCAGCGCCGCCGGATCGCGCTCGGCGAGCACCTTGATCTCCTCGCCGTCGACCTCGAGCGCGCCGTCGCGCGGCGCGACAGAGCCCTCGTAGGGGCCGAGGATCGAGTCGTACTTGAGCAGGTGCGCGAGCGTCGCCTCGTCGGTCAGGTCGTTGACGGCGACCCACTCGATCTCGCCGGCGCCCTCCCCCCTGGCCTTGGCGGCGCGGAACACGTTCCGGCCGATCCGGCCGAATCCGTTGATCCCAACGCGAACGGGCATGCAGTCCTCCTGAGCGAAAAATGAACGATGCCGGGCTCTCGGAGGCTCGTCCCCCCGGCCCGGCGTGCGTGCGGGAGGCTATCAGCGGCGGCTTGTAGCGGCGGCTTGTGACGTCTGTTACGGCTGCAAGCCAGCGGCGCTCTCAGCGCCGGACGCTATGCCGGAGCGCGGAAGCTCACGACTCGACCGATTAGCGTGGCGCCGTTTTCGCTGATGGTCTGCTTCGCCGAAAGCACGCTGCCCCGGGCCTCCCTCAACAGCCGCCGTCCGGTGGCATTCAGCGTCACCCGTAGGGTCTCGCTGGCGCCCGCCGCCAACCGCACCGTCTTGCGGGCGAGGACCACGGTGCGCCGGACGAGCCCGATCGCGCGCGCCGGCCGCGCGACGGCCGCGCTCACAGCGATCAACTTCCCCCGCTTGAGCTTCTCCTCGACCATGATGGTGAGCGTCACCACGCAAGACGAGCCCGCGCTACCGTGGCAGCTCAGCCGAGTCAGTACCGCGTCGCCGCGCACGCTCGTCCCGGCGCCGACCGTCGCGTATGCCCTCACGATGCTCGGCTGCCCCCCAGACGCCGAGCCGGCTGACTGCTCCGGGGAGCCGGCTGCGCCGGCGGCCGGGAGCGAGGACGGGGCCGGAGTCGTCGATTCTCCGGATCCTCCGGGATTGGGTGGCGGGGACGGTCCGGCGCCGGTCGTGAAGATCTCATCCGCGCCGTAGCTCGTTCCCGCGGCGTTGCTCGCGACGAGTCGATCGTGCACCGTCGCATCCGCCGACAGCCCCGTGAGGACCGCGCTCGCTTTGACGGGGCCGCCGATCGGCGCTGCCTGCGCCGGCGTGCTCGACCCGTACGACGTCGTCGGGCCGTATTCGAAGCGATAGCGGGTTTCCAGCCCCGCTGGGCTCACGGTGCCCGCAAGCGTCGCGGCGGTTTCTGTCACGCCGGACGCGGCTTCCGTGGTGGCAGTCGGAGCGCCGATCTCGAGCTCGGCGATGCCTTCTTCGGACGCGAGTTCGTCGAACGTGGCCGTCAGAGTGTCGCCAACGCCGATGCAGTCACTCGCGTGCGTGCAAGACAGTCCCTGCAGCCAGTTTTCGCGCCAACTCCCCACCGATCGCGGCAGACCCGGCATCGCCAGTTGGCTCCACCCGACGCCATTCCATGCCAGGCCGAGCACTTCCGTGGCATGCATCGGCGATGCGGGGTTGTTGTATTGACCCCCCGCGACGCAGTAGGTCGCGGACACGCATGCAACTGCGTTGAGGCCACTGATGCCTCCAGTTTCGTATGCCGCACTAGCTCCCTCGATGCGCCACTGGCTGCCGTCCCACCGCTCGGCGAGCGCCTTCGCGGTGCCGGCCGGCGCGCTCGACCCAACCGCCATGCACGCGCTCACCGAGGTGCATGACACGCCATATAGGGCGCTCCGTCCCAGTGCGATCGATTCAAGCGCCCATTCGCTCCCGTCCCAGTGCTCGGCCACCGGAACTTCTTCAGCTTCGTCTCCCGATCCCTTGTGGAAGCCGACCGCGACGCACGTGGTCGAAGCCGGGCACGACACGCTCATCAGTCGATCGGCGCCGCCGCTCATGTTCGGCGTCGGCTGCACCGACCATTCGCTGCCATCCCAACGCTCGGCGAGCGTGCGCCAGGCGCCCGAGCTCAGGGCATAGTAGCCGACCGCCGTGCATTCGCTCGCAGAGCTGCACGCAACCGAGCGCAGTTCGTCTTCGCTCGTCCCGGCCGGGGAGGGCGTCGGCTCGATCGACCATTCGCTACCGTCCCAGCGCTCGGCGAGCAAGCGCTCGCCGCCCCCGGGGAGCTCGTAGTAGCCGACGGCCACGCACGCGCTCGCCGAGACGCAGGACACGCCGCGCAAGACGTTTTTGCTTTTTCGCGCTTCGCTCGGGTTCGGCGTCGCCTGCACGGTCCACTGCGCGCCGTCGAACGTCTCGGCCATCGTGAGATGAGCTTCCGCGTTCACGTTGAAGTACGTTCCGACCGCGACGCACAGCTCGGAGGTCACGCACGACACCCCTTCGGCTTCGTGCTCTTCGCTCGATTCGGGCGGCTGCGGGAGCGTCTGCGCCGCAAAGCCGGGGCTGATCGCGATGCGGTCTTCGCCGTACGTCGTGCCGGAGCTGTTCGTCGCGACGAGCCGGTAGTGGTAGATGCCTTCCGGCAACCCCTCGACGGTGGCGCTGACCGTGGCGACGAGCGCGCCGCCTGCGCCCACGTCGCCGCCGGGGATCGGAACCGACGTCCCATATGACGGCGTCGATCCGTATTCGAAGTGGTATTGCGTTTCCAGGCCCTCGCCGCCGACCTGGCCGGACAGGCCGACTTCGCGCGGCGTGGTCGTCGTTCCTTCTTCGGTGACGGCGTACACATGGGGCGGTTCGGCGTCGGCGATCGAGCACGCGCTGCGATGCTCGTCCCACAGGCCCTGCACCCACGATCCCTTCAACGACCCTTCACCCGCTTCCCGGTCCCCCGACGCGCACATGTCGGCGATCTCGAAGCCTTCTTCGGTGAACCACGTGTCGACGCCCGGGTCGGTCGCGCTCTCGGCGTACTCATGCGCCGCAGCCATCGAGGTCACGTGGTTGGGGTCTGCGTGTTCGTCGTATCCGATGCATTGCGAATAGAACGGTTCTTCGGCGACGTCGGGTACGAACGCGTAGGGGTGGGCGATGTTTGGAGCGCCTTCTTCGATGATCCCGTGATAGCCGCAGAAGCGCGCGAACCCTGCTTCGTAGGTCGCGCCGGGACCGGGGATCACGACGAACTGGGAGTTCAGGTCACGCGGCCAGCTCGGGTGCGCCTTCAGCGCTTCGGCCACCTCGCCTCGAATCTTGGCGTCGTTCACCGCGATCGGCGGGGGCGACTCCGTGTCGGTATAACTTTCGACGGCGACGGTCGCGGAGACGCGGCCGGTAGCGTCGAAGTACTGCGTGAGGATCCCCTGGAGCGAGGAGCCCGAGAGCCCGTCGTACATGCCCAGCAGCTCGGTTCGCAGGGCGGGGCCCGCACCTTCGTTCCAGCCGCTGCCCCAGAAGATCACGTAGACGTGGGGGTCGTGCTGCACGCCGTAGCCCCCTTCGTGGTAGCGCGCCGGGCGGTCGGTGTCTGGGATGTTGGGTTCTTCGTATGGAGGCGGTTCGATCGCGCCTTGCAGGTCCCCGCGTGACAGAGCGCCGACGAGCGGCGAGTGAGGCGAGAGGCCCGTGCGCGCCGGCAGCAGATGCACCCGCTCGTGCGCGGCCCAGGAGGGAACAGCGACGTCCGTCGGCAGCCCCTTGTTCGCTCGGCGAGCGACGTGGCTTTCCGCGAGAGCCGGAGCGGCGGCGAACAGCAGGAGCAGCATCCACGCCAGGGCGTGGGTCAGAAGGCTCGACGAACGTCTCTCGCGCCCACTCATTCGCCATCTTTCGACTTGCTTTCGTGACGGTGCCAAAGTCTACTTATTCGGTCGACTCCGATCAACAGTATCGAGCGCAGGCGCGTGCCGATGCGCGCCCGCGCTCCGTTCGCACGTTTCCCACAGGGCCTTGAAGCGTACGGCCCTGCCGGCGATGCTCTTTGGACCGCCCGGCGCGGGAGCCTGCTCGATCTGCGCCGCAGGCACGTCGATGCCCGCGCGGCGCAGGCACGCCGCAAAGCCGCCCTGTCGCGACGCGGGGATCGGCGTGAGGCGTTTCCCGGCGATTCGGCGCGACAACGTGGCGGAGGCGCTTCTCCCACCGCGCGAGGCGCCGCCGCACGCAGCAAGGCCCAAGCAGACGGCCAGGGCCGCGATCGCTCTGACCGTCCGACGGGAGCGCATCTCGAGGCCGGGGCTATTCGTAGATCTCCGAGAGCCCACGGTTGCCGTACGCCGTGCCGCCGGTGCCGACGGCGACACATGCGATTGCCGACTGGCACGAGACGCCGGTCAGTTCGTCGTCACGTTTTTCTCCGAGGTTCGTGGTTTCCTGCAGCGCCCATCCGCTGCCGTTCCAGTGCTCGGCGACGGTCAGCTCCTGGGCTTCCGCGTTCTCGTAGGCGCCAACCGCGGTGCACGACGCGGACGCGCCGCAGGAGATCGTCGAGAACCCTTCGGCCGTCGCGCCGGGCACCGTCGCCGTCGCTTCGACCGACCACGACGTGCCGTTCCAGCGCTGCGCGCCCATCCGCGGGCCGGTGCCGCCGTAGTCCAGCAGGGCGGCGCAGGTCGAGCTGGACGTGCACGCGACGCTCACGGGATACGGTTCGCTGGCCCCGCTCGGGAGCGCCATCGGCTGCAAGCTCCATTCGGTTCCGTTCCATCGGTCGGCGAAGGCTTCGCCGACGCCGGCGCTCGTTTCGTCCGGGCCGACCGCCATGCACGCGGAAGCCGACACGCACGAGATCCCGTACAGCGCAGCCGTTTTCGCGCCCGACGGGACCGGCGGCGTCTGCTCGGTCCATTTCGTCCCGTTCCATGTCTCGGCGAACGGCATCCTCGCCGTGGTGCTGGTCGTGTACGTGCCCATCGCGACGCAGTAGCTGCTCGACGCGCACGACACGCTCCAGATGTAGGCGTACGTCGCGCCGGCCGGTTCCGGGGTCGAGACGATGCTCCATTCGCTGCCATTCCAGCGCTCGCCGAGGGCGTAATAGCGTTCCGCGCTTCCGTAGAAGCCGACCGCGATGCATTCGCTCGCGCTCGGACAGGCCGCGCCGTTGAGGTACGTCGTTTTTGCCCCTGCGTGCGTCGGCACCGTCTGCCGCGTCCATTTCGTTCCGTTCCAGCGCTCGGCGAACGGCGACGTGGTGAGTTCGGACGAGCCGGTGTTGTACCGGCCGACCGCGGTGCACGCGTTGGCCGCCGAGCACGACACGCTTTCGAGGTCGGCGCTGTTCCATTCGGGCTGCTGTTCGGGTTCGGGGCCGAGGCGCCACGTGCCGGACGACGTCGTCGCAAGCACGACATCGCTGCCATATGTGGTGCCCTTGCTGTTCGTCGCGACGATCCGAAAGTGATAGAAGGTGCCGCGGGCCAGCCCTGTGAGGGCCTGGCTCTCGTGCAATTCTTCCAAGCCTTTGCCGGCGCTTACTTCGGCGGTTTTCGACCCGTAGGATTCGGTCGGTCCGTATTCGAAGTAGTACTTCGTTTCGTAACCTCTCGGGTTGATGCTTCCCTTCAGCGTCGCTTCCGTTTCGCCGACGCTCGTGGCTGGCTCGGTTTCCACGGTGGGTTTACCGGTGGTCGAGAACGTCTTGAGATTTTTAGCTTCGGTCTTCCCGCCGCTGTTTTCCGCGACTATGCGAACTTTATACGTGGTACTCGGTACGAGTCCCGCTACAGCTTTCGACTCTTCGCGCTTGGCCGTTCCCGCACCCGCTCCCGCTTCGGCCGTTTTTCCTTCGTATGCTTTAATTCCGTATTCGAACCAGTACTTGGTTTCATAGCCTTCCGGCGTGACGAAGCCGTTCGCGGTGACGCTGGTTTCACCAATGCTCGACGCAGCGGTGGTTTCGACGACCGGCGTGATCGCTTCGCGACGCTGCGCGATCATCGTCTCAGGTCCCCGGTTCTGGTACCACCCGACCGACTCGCACGTTTCCGGCGTGGTCGCCAAACACGCCACCCCAAGCAGTTCGTTGAGCCCATGTTCGGAGTTCTGCGGCGCCTGCACCTTCCATTCCGTGCCGTTCCACGCCTCCGACAGCGTCAAGCTTTCTTCTTCGGGCGCCGGTTTGATCACGTAGGAGCCCACGAGCGTGCAGTTCGTCGCGCTCACGCACGAGACGCCCAACAGGTAGGTTCCACCGTTGAGACCGGGGGGCGTCGGCGTGCTCTCGATCGCCCATTCCGTGCCGTTCCAGTGCTCGACGAGCGGTTCCTCGTTTACGCCTTTTTCCGCGAACCAGAAGCCGACTGCCGTGCATGAGCTTGCCGAGGCACACGATACGGCGTGCAGATAGCTCCGTTCGGCTTTCGCAGGGTTCGGCGTCGTTTGAATCGCCCATTCTTTCCCGTTCCATCGCTCGGCCAGACTGCTGAAGCCGCCCGCGCTGTTCTTGTACCCTCCGACCGCGGTGCACGCGGTGCTCGACGTGCACGAAATGCCGCTCAAGCCCGTGCTTTTCGCCCCAACCGGGCTTGGGATGCTTTGGAGCGCCCAGGCGCTGCCGTTCCACGACTCCGCGAGGTTTTGATATTGCGCTTCGCTGTTCTGGAAGCTACCCACGCCAAGGCATGCCGTCGCGGAGTAGCACGACACCCCGCTAAGGACCACTTCTTTGCCGCCGCTCGGCGCCGCGATCGCGTGGATCGTCCATTCGGTGCCGTTCCAGCTCTCCGTCTCAGTTGCGGTCTCGGGGTACACGTATCCCCCCAGCGCCATGCACGCCGTGCTCGATCCGCAGGCAACTTCACCGAGCGAGTCGATTTCTGAGCTGTGGGGAACGGTTTGGAGGCTCCATGCGCTGCCATTCCAGCGCTCGGCGACGGGGGTCTCGCCTGCGATCTGCGCCGATCCGACAGCCGTGCAAGCGTTCGCCGACGCGCACGCAACCCTGCTCAGCGATGCCGCACTAGATTCCGCCGGATGCGGCGTCGTCTGCGTGACCCATCGTGACAGCGTGACCGTGTGATCTTCCCCGCCTGTCGTCCCGCTGCTGTTGGTCGCGACGATCCGGTAGTGATACGTGCCTTCGAGCGTGAGTCCGGAGATTGTTTTCGAGACTTCCAGGTTGCTGATGCCAGATCCACCACTTGCTTCCGCGGTTCTCGACCCGTACGAGCTCGTCGGTCCGTATTCGAAGAAGTACTTCGCTTCCGCGCCCTCCGGGTTGACGAGACCTTTGAGCGTCGCTTCGTGGGTCTGGAGGTTCGTCGCCGATTCGGTGATTGCGAGGATGTGCGGTGGTTTTTCGTCGGCGAGCGAGCATGCGTTCTGGTGGTCGTCCCAGAGTCCTTGGACGAAAGAGCCTTTCAGCGAGCCGCTCGTGATTTCATCGTCGCCCGACGCGCAGATGTCGGCGAGCTCGTAGCCTTCGGTGTCGTACCACTCGGCGTTGGCTATTTCGATCTGAGGGTCGGTCGCGCTCTCGGCGTACTCGTGCGAGGAGATCATCGACGTCACGTTCGCCGCGCTTTCTTTCGGGTCGAAGTTGATGCAGCCTTCCTTGAACGGCGCTTCGGCCGGGTAGGCGACGAACGTGTAGCTCGAGCCGGACGCGTCGATGCTGTGATAGCCGCAGAACCCTTCGTCGAATCCGGCGGTTTTGAACGTCACGTTCGACGCTGTCGCATTGACGCTCTTGCTGATCGTCGCCGTTTTCGCGGAGGGGTTGACGGCCGTGACTTCCGCGATTTCCCCGGGGATGCCGGGTCCGTCGATGACTTCCCCGACGGCGAGGTTCGCGAAGCTCGACACGGACGTCAGCGTCGGCGAGCCGTTCGTCGTACTCGCCGTGAACGTCGAGTAGAGCGTGTACGCGGTTTTCGGCGCTGGGATCACGACGAACTGGCTGTTGAATTCCCGTTTCCACGTTTTGTTCGCTTCGGCTTTGAGGGCCCGTTCGATCTCTTCACGAATACCTTGATCGTTGACCGACTGCGGTGCGGCGACGCTCGTGTCGACCCACGAGGTGATCGTGGGCGTCGTCGACACGCGTCCCGTCGTATCGAAGTACTGGGTGAGGATTTCCTGCCACGCCGAGCCGGACAGCCCGTTGTACATTTTGAGCAGCTGCGTCTTGACTTCGGCTCCGGGCGCTGCTTCCCAGTTTTTGCCCCAGAAGATCACATGCACTTGCGGGCTGTGCTGGACACCTTTGCCTTCGTGATAGCGCACGGGTGGCTTGGGGCAGTAGCCGAGGTATCCTTCTTCGCAGCGCCGGCCGAGTTCTCGATGCGTTTCCCCAGCTTTTTCAAGGCGCGGTTCCAGCGCCGATTCCGCCCCGGGTCGCGCGAGGAAGTGGATCGATTTGCCGGTAGCCCATCGCGGAACGGTCGCGCTCGGCCCGAGCCCATCGTGCGAGCGTCCCTGCGGCGGCATGGGCGCCGTGTGCGTATGTTCGCCCCACGGCGGCCACTTCGCCGAGGCGGGCGACGCGTCGCCTTGCGCGCCGATCAGGAGAATCGCGAGCAGCAACAGCACGAGGCGCGTTGGGCGCGACGCCCGTTGCTTGTCGTGCGCGGCCGAGCTGTCTTCCATTGCGCTCCCCCTTCTGGTTGGCGCGACGATCGAGCCGCACATGTCCCAGAAATCAGTTGGACCGACTTATTCGGCTGGTCGGGCTCGGCGACCTTATATGGCCTCGCTTGGGGTGCAGACAAGTAGTGTCTACCATTTTTGTCGATCGCGACGCCGGCCGACCGCACGTGCTGCCGCTGGCCCACAGACGCAAAGTGACGAGCGCGCGGAAACGGTGCGGACCGCCGACGGCCCGGCGTTACGCGCCGCGTGGGCGCTTCTCGACGTCGCGGTGCGCGACGGCGACGTCGAGCTCGTCGTGCTCGCCGTAGCGCTCGGCGAGGTGCTCGGCGATCGCGACCGAGCGATGGCGCCCGCCGGTGCAGCCGATCGCGATGACGAGATGCGCCTTGCCCTCGGCGACGTACTGCGGCAGCAGGTAGTCGAGCAGCGCGTGCAGGCGCACGTAGAACTGCTCGAGGCGCCCGTCGCGCGCGATGTACTCGACGACCGCCTCGTCGAGCCCGGTCAGCTCGCGCAGGTCGGCCTCGTAGTGCGGGTTCGCGAGGAAGCGCACGTCGAACGCGAGATCCTCCTCGCGCGGCGGGCCGTGCTTGAAGCCGAAGCTCATGAACGTCACCGCGAGGCGCCCTGCCGCTTTGTGCGGCAGCAGCTCGTCGGCGATCTTGCCGCGCAGCATCGACGCCGACATGCCGGTCGTGTCGATCACGAGGTCGGCGTGCTCGCGCAGCGGCGCGAGCAGCGCGCGCTCCGATGCGACGCCGGCCGCGACGCTGCCCTCCGGCGCGAGCGGATGGCGCCGGCGGGTCTCCTTGTAGCGCGTCACGAGCGTCTGCTCGGCGGCCTCGAGGAACAGCACGTGGTGCGAGAGCCCGAGCGCGTCGAGGTCGTCGACGACCGCGCGCAGCGCCTCGAAGTAGACGCCGCCGCGCACGTCGGAGACGACCGCCGCGCGCTCGACCTTCGAGCCCTGGTGCACGAACAACTCGACGAGCGAGCGGATCATCTCCGGCGGCAGGTTGTCGACGCAGAAGTAGCCCGCGTCCTCGAACACGTTCATCGCCGTCGACTTGCCGGCGCCCGAGAAGCCGGTGATCACGACGAGGTCCCGCAGGCGCGTCTCGACGACCGGCTTCGCCGGCTCCTGCGCCCTGCGATCGGCGCCTGCGAGCAGCGGTCGCAGCGGTCTGATCACGGCCATGCTCCCAATTGTGCTCGCTTAATCGGCGAACCTGTTGATTTGCGGGGAACTTGCAGAAAACCGCCCAACGCCGCCGTTCGGCGTCTCCGGCGCGCTCAACCGGTTCTATGCAGGTGCGCGTAGAGCTCGCGGCCGACCTTCGCCGGCAGCGCCGGCACCGCTTCGAGCTCCTCGCGCGTGGCTGCGATGACCGAGTCGGGCGAGCCGAAGTGCGCGAGCAGCGCGCGCTTGCGCGCCGGGCCGACGCCGGGCAGCTCGTCGAGCAGCGAGCTCGTCATCGCCTTGTCGCGCCGGCCGCGGTGGTGCGCGATCGCGAAGCGGTGCGCCTCGTCGCGCACGCGCTGCAAGAGCTGCAGCTCGGGCGTCGAGTGGTCGAGCACGAGCGGCGTGCGGCGGCCGGGGACGAAAAGCTCCTCGATTCGCTTCGCGAGCGAGACGACGGCGACGCCGCGGTCGCGAAAGCCGCGCAGCGGGCCGAGACCGGCGGAGAGCTGTCCCTTGCCGCCGTCGATCACGACGACGTTCGGCAGCGACGCGAAGCTCGCGTCGTAATCGGGGTCGTGCGGAGAGAGGTCGACCTGGCGCTCGTACTGCGCGTAGCGGCGGCCGAGGACCTCGGCCATCGCCGCGAAGTCGTCGGAGGAGCCTTCCGGCAGCGAGCGGATCTTGAAGCGCCGGTAGTCGGACTTCTTCGGCGCGCCGCCCTCGAAGACGACCATCGACGCGACCGTCTGCGTGCCGCCGAGGTGCGAGATGTCGAAGCACTCGATGCGGATCGGCGGCGCGTCGAGCCCGAGCGCCTGCTGCAGGCGTTCGACGGCCTCGACGCGGCTCTGGCGGCGGCGCTCGGAGCGCAGTCGCTCGGTCTCGAGCGCGAGCTGCGCGTTGCGCTCGGCGAGCTGCAGGATGCGGCGCTTCTCGCCGCGCTCGGCAGCGCGCAGCTCGACCGGCCCGCCGCGGCGGCTCGCGAGCGCCTCGGCGAGCGCCGGGCGCCCGTCGACGTCGCGCTGCACGACGAGCAGCGCCGGGATCGACATGTGCCCGGCGTAGTACTGGAGCATGAACTCCTCGGCGACCTCCGCGACGCTGCGCTCGGTCTCGTTCGAGAGGTAGAACGACTGGCGGTCGGAGAGCACGCCGTCGCGCACCTGGAAGACCTGCGCGTTCGCGTCGCGGCCGTCGATCGCGACGGCGAGAGCGTCGAACGTGCCGACGGCCTCGTTCGCGACGCGCCGCCGCTCGAGCAGCGAGTGCACGGCGCGCAGCCGATTGCGCTCGACCGTCGCCTGCTCGAACTCCTCGGCGGCCGCCGCCGCGCGCATGCGCTGCTCGAGCTCGCGCTCGATCGTGCGGAAGCGCCCGGAGAGGAAGTCGACGACGCCGTCGATGCTCGCGCGGTAGTCGTCCTTCGAGACGTAGCCGACGCACGGCGCCTCGCAGCGCTTGATGTAGTAGTCGAGGCACGGGCTGCCGCTGCGCCGCCCCGGCTCGGCGCCGGTGCACGAGCGGAACATGAAGACCTTCGCGAGCACCTCGAGCGTGCCGCGCACGCGCTTCGCGTTCGAGTACGGCCCGAAGTACGCGCGTCCCGGACGATGGCGCTCGCGCGTGAAGTACACGCGCGGGTAGTCCTCGTCGAGCGAGATCGCGATGAACGGGTAGGACTTGTCGTCGCGCAGGCGGATGTTGAAGCGCGGTCGGTACTGCTTGATGAAGCTCTGCTCGGCGAGCAGCGCCTCGGCCTCGGTCGCGACGACGACGCATTCGACGCTCTCGACGCTCGCGACCATCTCGGCGTGCCCCGGGCTGCTCGGCACCTGCGCTTTCGAGAAGTGCGAGCCGACGCGCTTGCGCACCGACTTCGCCTTGCCGACGTAGATCACGCGCCCTTTGCCGTCGCGAAACAGGTAGACGCCCGGCTGGTCGGGCAGCGCGCGACGCTGGTCGAGAAGGGGATGCTCGCTCGTGCGAGCGTCTCCCTCGCCTCGGCCGACGAGGCCGCTCGTCGCCTCGTCGTCGCCCGTCGCAGTCTTCGTCGCCATCTCCTATCGAGGATACGAGGCGGCCGAACCGGCGCGGTGAGCTTCAGTAGCTGCGCCAGTGCCGGTAGACGACCATCAGGCCGTACAGCACGAGCAGCAGCAGCGCGAACCACAGCACGCCGACGAGCGCCGTCGAGTGCAGCATCCGCGAGTAGCCGGCGACGACGAACGCCGCGAGCGCGAGCGAGCCGTATAGGACTGCGCGGTAGCGGTCGCCGAGCCCGTGCACCGTCACGCGGTATTCGCGGTACAGCCGCAGCCCGAGGTAGCCGAAGCCGACGCCGAAGGCGATCAGCAGGATCGCTTCGAACGTGCTCGCCGCCTGCCCGCCGCCCGGCAGCAGGAACACGGCCGCCGCGATGATCGCGACGATCGCGATGTTGCGTGCCGTGCGCAGATCCACAGGGGCGATTGTAATCCCGGCGTCCGTGCGGGGCAGGTTGCCCGATCGCAACTTCTATCCACCGGTGCGGTTCAAAATGGCATGAACAGGTGGGGACTTGTGTTGATCGCACTGGCGCTGAGCGCTGCGACGGCGCCGGTGAGCTACGCGCGCACGCAACCGTCGCGCCTGCGGTCTTGCGCGCCGCGAACCGGCGTGGCGGTTCTCGCCTCCAATCGCCACGCACAGGTCTACGAGCGCCTTTCGAGCGAACGTCGCGCCGGCTTGTACGGCTGTCTACGAGGTGGAGGCCGGGCGGTCTACCTGGGCGACGGCCCGTCCTACCAGGGGCTCGACTGCCCGCGCAAAGAAGAAGGCCACTGCGTGAGCGTGCGCGAACAGGTGCTCGTCGGCACTGTGGTCGCCTACGTGGCCTCGCCCGTTGAACTGGGCTACGAGCAGCGGGAGGGGATCGTCGTGCGCAGCCTCGCGACCGGTCGCGCCCTGCACCGGGTCACGATCAACGTCCGCATCGTCCACCGGACGATACTCGAAGAAGCCAAGGTCCTTCAGATCGTCGCCAAGCCCGACGGTGCGGTCGCGTGGATCCAGGAAGACTCGTATGCAAGGCATGGCGGGGGTACGCCGCCACCGACGGCGTACAGCATCTTCACGGTCGACCGCGACGGCTTTCGTGCGCTGACGCCCGCGCTGCCGGTCGTCCCTCGATCGTTCACGCTCAGCGAAAGCACGCTCTCATGGACGAACGAAGCGACCCGCGAAAGCGCCGTCCTCGATTAGCCGTCGATTACCGCCTCCAGGCGCGCGTACGCCTCGTCGACGGCGCGCCGCGCCGCCGTGTGGCGCGCCTCGGACTTCGCCGACTCGTACTTGCTCGCCCACGCCGACGGGTCGGCGAGCTCCTGCTCGAGCGCCGCGATCGCCGCCTCGGCGTCCTCGACGGCGCGCGTCGCCTCCTCCTGCGCCGAGAGGCGGTTCTTCGACGGTCCCTTCGCCTTCGGCTTGGCCTTCGACCGCGCGCCGTCGCTCGCCGCGCGCGCCGTCGATGGCGCAGTTCCAGCCGGCGCATGCGCCGGCTGGAGGGCGCGCGCATGCGCGCGCCCATCGGACCGCGCATGCGCGGTCCGAGACCGGTCCACATGTGGACCGGTCTTCCCATTCAGAGCCTGCGGAGCACCCGTCTTGCGCTCCTCGCGCACGCGCACGTACTCCGGCCAGCCGCCTTCGTAGCTGTGCAGCGCGCGATCCTCGACGGCGACCGTGCGCGTGCCGACCGCGTCGAGCAGCGCGCGATCGTGCGAGACGAGCAGCACGGCGCCCTCGAACGAGCGCAGCGCGTCCTCGAGCGCCTCGCGGCTCTCGATGTCGAGGTGGTTCGTCGGCTCGTCGAGGATCAGCACGTTCGGCGGGTGCGACCCCGATCCGATGAGGATCGCGAGCGACAGGCGCCGTCGCTCGCCGCCCGAGAGCCCCGCGAGCGGCTTCTCGGCGTCATCGCCGCTGAACAGGAAGCGCCCGAGCAGCGCGCGCGCCCGGTTCGGCGTCAGCTTCGTCGCGCGCTGCGTCGCGTCGAGCACGCTCTGCCCCGGATCGCCGCCGGCGCCGAGCTCGTCGGCGTGCTGCGAGAGGTAGCCGACCTTCACGTTGTGCCCCGTGCTCAGCTTGCCCGCCGCGAGCGCGCGGCGGCCGGCGAGCGTCTCGATCAGCGTCGTCTTGCCCGTCCCGTTCGGCCCGACGAGCGAGACGTGCTCGCCGCGCTCGAGCCACAGCTCGGCGCCGTCGAGCAGCACGATCGGCGGATCGCCGACCTCGATCCGCCCGTCGAGCAGCTCGAAGATCACTCGCCCCGTGCGCTCGGGCTTCGCGAACCGGAACTCCAGCGCCCGACCGTCCTTCGGATCACGCTCGATCCGCTCGATCTTCGACAGCTTCTTCACGCGCGACTGCGCCTGGCGCGCCTTCGTCGCCTTGTAGCGAAAGCGCTCGATGAAGCGCTCCATCCGCGCGATCTCCGCCTGCTGCTTGTCGATCGACTTGCCGAGCGCGATCTCGCGCGCCGCCTGCTCCTTGCGCCACTGCGCCCACGTGCCCGCGAAGAAGCGCGAGCGGCCCGCCTCGAGCTCGAGCACCGCCGTGCCGACCGCCTCGAGGAACCAGCGGTCGTGCGCGACGAGCACGACCGCCGCGTCGAGCTCGACGAGCGTCTGCTCGAGCCACTCGAGCGACTCGATGTCGAGGTGGTTCGTCGGCTCGTCGAGCAGCAGCACGTCCGCGTTCGTCGCGAGCGCGCGCGCGAGCGACGCGCGCGTCAGCTGGCCGCCCGAGAACGTGTCGAGCGGGCGCGCGAGGTCGTCCCCGTCGAAGCCGAGCCCGCGCGTCGTCACCGTCGCGCGATCGCGCCACAGGTACCCGCCGTGCGCCTCCAGCTGCGCCTGCGCGCGCGCGTAGCGGTCGAGCAGCGCCTCGTCGCTCTCGCCCGCCGCCATCCGCGCCTCGAGCTCCGCAAGCCGCGCCTCGATCTCGAGCTCCTCCGCGCAGCCCGACAGCACGTACTCGCGCAGCGATTTCTCGCGCTCGTGGGGCGGTCGCTGGTCGTGCAGCGCGATCCGCACGCTCTTGCCGATGCTCAGCTCGCCTCTGTCGATCGACGTCTCGCCCGCGAGCATCCGCAGCAGCGTCGTCTTGCCCGCGCCGTTGCGCCCCGCGACCGTCAGCCGTTCGCGGCGCTCTAGCTTCAGCGACACGCCGCGCAGCAGCGGCTGCCCCGCGATGTCCTTGTGCATGTCCGACGCGATCAGCAATGCCATGCGACTGGTGATACCAAGGCGCCGCGCCCTCCGCCAGGCCAGCGGTCGCGGCGCTCCGATACGATCCGCGCGATGCGCCGTGTCAAGACATCGCTCGCCCTGTGGGCGCTGCTCGTGCCGTTCGTGCTCGTCCCGGCGGCGAGCGCGACGAACGACGGGCGCGGCTTCTACGGCGCGACCGACGACAAAGTCGTGACCGACGCCGGCTTCATCCTGATCGTCTTCTTCCCGCTGTTCATCTTCTGCATGAGCATGCTCCAGAAAGCGCTCGACAAGCGCAAGGAAGCGCGCAAAGCCGCGCACAAGGCGCAACTGAGCAACGCTCAGTGGCGCGGCGGCTGGTAGCGGAGAGTCCCGAGGCCGCGCGACCGGTGCGACGCGCGACGCGTACGGCCGCGAGCAGCCGATGAGCGAGAGCGACGGGCCGTCCGGCGCCGACGCCGTCCACTACGAGCGGCGCGGCGCCGCCGCGCTCGTGACGATCGACCGCCAGCACCGGCGCAACGCCGTCGACGGGCCGACGGCAGCCGCGCTGCACGCCGCGTACCTGCGCTTCGAGGCCGACGACGACGCGCGCGCGATGGTGTTGACCGGAGCCGGCGGCGTCTCCTTCTGCGCCGGCGCCGACCTCAAGGAGCAGCAGTCGTTCGTGCCGCGGCTGATGAGCGGCGAGGGGCCGATGGGCTTCACGCGCCTGACGCCGTCGAAGCCGACGATCGCCGCGATCTCCGGCTTCGCGCTCGCCGGCGGGCTCGAGCTCGCGCTGTGGTGCGACCTGCGCATCGCGACCGAGCACTCGCGCCTTGGCTACCCCGAGCGACGCTGGGGCGTGCCGCTGATCGACGGCGGCACGCAGCGCCTGCCGCGCATCGTCGGGCTCGGCCGCGCGCTCGACCTGATCCTCACCGGGCGCATCCTCGACGCAAGCGAAGCGCTCGCGTTCGGCATGCTCACCGAGGTCGTCGCGCCCGGCGCGCATCTCGACCGCGCGCTCGAGCTCGCCGACGGGCTCGCGCGCTTCCCGCAGCCGACGATGCTCGCCGACCGGCGCGCGGCGATCGACGGCCTCGGCATGCCGCTCGCCGACGGGCTCGCGCTCGAGGCCGCCGCCGGTCCAGAGGTGTTCGAGGACGGCGCGCGCGGCGCTGCGCGCTTCGTCGCCGGCGAGGGGCGCGGCGGGGCCGGCGCCGGGGTGTAGACACGAGCGGGGACCGGCGTGGCGTAAGCCGGTCCCCTCGGAGGGGACGCGCCAAGCACATTGACCCGTCCCCTCTGAATGCAAGTTCTTCACGGCTAATCGTCGATGAAGATGTCGTTGAGTGTCCCTTTCGCCATACGCCCTATCCCGGCGTCTTCGAAGCCGTTACCCAGGTTCGCATCGAACGGGTTCTAAGTCGTTGGTGACTTCGCATGAAAGCACGCCCTTTGCACTCCTTCTGATTCTTTGCGGTCTTTCAGGCTCGCTTCGACCGAGGTGCCGGTGACCTCTTTGCCCGATAACGTAAAGAACTGATCGCCACTTCCTCTGAGTGCGCCTTCGAGCTGGATGACGCCATTTCCTAACAGTAACCCATCGGTCTTCCAGCTCCAGCGCTCGCGACTCCTACACTGAGCAATCCAATCGCACTAATCGTAATGATGGCTTCTACTGACAATCCGACTCGTCTCAGTGACGCTCCTTTGCAGTACGCATACCGAGCTATGGATATCGGCGATAGACCCCCACAGCGAGTGTTTCACCGCGTCATTGGCGACAGCCAGCGGCGCGTCGACATGCCCTGCGGCACCTGCCGGCTGCGCCTGGGATCATTGGTCCCCAGAGGCAACGCACGGGGCCTCAGAGGCCCCGTGCGCCTCCACTTGCGCCCTTATTGCTTGCGTCTTCCTTGCCGACCGACTCGATAGCTAGTCATCGAGGAAGACATCTTTGTTCGGCTTGCCTTTCACGTCTATGTTCATTCCGGAGTCTTCGAACACGCCCCCGAGGGAAGATAAGAAAGGTTCTTTTTCGAGTAGTTCGCATAACTTCTCGCATTTGCCCGTCACTTGGTCGTGTGTGGTGGCGTTCTGCGTGCATTCAAGACTGAGTTCTTCGGTCGCTGCGACGTTCGCTAAGCCCGGCGTCAGTAAGCAGCCGAGCACGCCCTTGATCTTGTTTTTGACGCCGCCGCAGTTGATGACAAGTTCTTTTTCGCCGCCCGACATGCCTAACACTTTTAGGAGCAGCAAGGGCTCTAACACTTTGCTCGATGTTTCCTCGGCGGCGAGGTGCAGGTCGACTACGACTAAGACCGTTTCGATCGCGTCTTTTTCGCCTTTGGCGTTTTCGCTGCGACAAGCTACTTTTTCCTCTTTGAGACTTTTAAACGTGAACGTGACCGGTTCGCATAAGCTCGTATCTTTAGTGCTGCCTTCTTCTTTGCAGCCTTTCAGTGTTCCTTCGACTCCGGTGCCTTCGAGCTTTTTGCCCGCTAAGTTTCCGAACTCGTAGTCAGTCAGGCCACTGAATTTGACTTCCAGGTTCGCAACGCCGGTTTCTAACAGTAACGCCGCAGGATTCCCGCCTTCGGCCTGCGCTACAGCCGTGCAGACGGTGGCAAAGGCGGAGATCGCCAGGGCCGAGGCGATCAGCAGCTTGAGATGTCTCATGTTCTGCTCCCTTGTGCTGGTTGTTTGGGAGCGCCGGTTCGTCCCGGCGCGTTGATACTGCGCGAGAAAGTCTTTCAGCGCGGGCGTGCCGATCAAGACATTTGTGCAGGCGGGCCGGAGACGAGGTTTTTCGGAAATACGGAAAGTGGCGAGCGTATTTCTATCATGACAACGCATCGCTTTTCCCTCGGTCATAATCACTAGGAATCGGCTTCTCGCAGGAGGTCGCATACTTCCGCAGTTCATACTTTCGCCGGTGCTTGCCGTGTCATCGCGTTCTTTGCGCATGCGACTGTGACCTTCCGGGGATCGCGACGTTGGCTAAGCCCAGCGTCAGTAAACCGTCGGGGGGGCTTCCTTGTCTTCTTTGAAACGGCCGCAGGATGAGCTTGCCGGGCGGCGAACGCTCGCGGGACTCGACCAAGCGATCGAGACGCTGCAGGGACAGCGACAGCGTGAGCGCCGCTCTCGGCGCCGACGGCACGAGCGCCCCAGCGCCAACGGCGATGACGCCGTCGACATCGCCCGGACGGGTCGAGCCCGTCGTGCGTGGCGCGATGCGCGGAAGATCGAATGCCCGCCGCGGCTGTCGAGTAACCAAGCGCCACACCGCGCACTTCGCCCCGGCGCCCCCGTGTTCGAGATACGCTCTGCTGCGCGATGGCCTACTTTCTCACAGGAGCGACCGGCTTCATCGGACGGCGCCTCGTCGAGCAGCTGCTCGACAAACGTCAAGGCAAGGTCTACGTCCTCGTCCGCCAGGCTTCGGTCGAGCGCCTCGACGACCTGATCGCGCGCTGGACTGCCGTCGCCGGCGCGACGGCCGCGAAACGCGTCGAGCCGGTCGTCGGCGACCTGCGTCGACCGCTGCTCGGCGTCGAGCAGGAGCAGGTCGCCGAGCTGCGCGGCAAGGTCAAGCACTTCTTCCATCTCGCGGCCGTCTACGACATGACGGCGCCGGCCGAGCGCAACACGGCCGTCAACGTCGGCGGCACGACGCACGCCGTCGAACTCGCGCGCGCCGTCGACGCCGAGCACCTCCACCACGTCTCCTCGATCGCCGTCGCCGGCGAGTACAAGGGGACGTTCACCGAGGACATGTTCGACGAGCGCCAGAAGCTGCCCTCGCCCTACCACCGCACGAAGTTCGAGTCCGAGCGGATCGTCCGCGAGCAGCCGTACGTGCCGTGGCGCGTCTACCGCCCGGGCATCGTCGTCGGCGACTCGCGCACCGGCGAGATGGACAAGATCGACGGCCCGTACTACTTCTTCAAGGCGATCCAGCGCGCGCGCCAGCTGCTGCCCGAGTGGGCGCCGCTGCTCGCGCCGGACCTCGGCAACACGAACGTCGTGCCCGTCGACTGGGTCGTCGACGCGCTCGAGCACATCGCGCACGAGCCGAACCTCGACGGCCAGGCGTTTCACCTGACCGACCCGCGCCGCCAGCGCGTCGACGAGCTGATCAACGAGCTCGCGAGCGCCGCGCACGCGCCGCGCATCGCGCTCAGCGTCGACAAACGCCTGACCGACCCGCTGCCGAAGTGGCCGCTCGCGCTCGCGCTCGACCTGCCGCCGTGGCGCCAGCTGCGCAAGCTCGCGCTGCGCGAGCTCGGCATCCCCGAGGAGGTGCTCGCGCACATGGAGCTCAAGCCGCGCTTCGACGCACGCGAGGCTGGCCGCGCGCTCGCCGGCACGCCGCTCGAGCGCCCGCCGGCGCTGCACGACTACGCCAAACGGCTGTGGGACTACTGGGAACGAGACATGGAGCCGAGCATGTCGGCCGGGCGCACGTTGCGCGAGGCGCTCGACGGCAAGCACGTGATGATCACCGGCGCGTCCTCGGGCATCGGGCGCTCGACCGCGCTGAAGGTCGCCGAGGCCGGCGGCGTCCCGCTGCTCGTCGCGCGCAACGTCGAGAAGCTCGAGGAAGCGCGCGCCGAGATCGTCGCCGGCGGCGGCACCGCGTACGTCTACGCCGCCGACATCGCCGACATGGAGTCCGTCGACACGCTCGTCGAGCGCGTGCTCGCCGACCACCGCAACGTCGACATGCTCGTCAACAACGCCGGCCGCTCGATCCGTCGCTCGATCTCGCTCAGCTACGACCGCTTCCACGACTTCGAACGCACGATGCAGCTCAACTACTTCGGCGCCGTCAAGCTGATCATCGGCCTGCTGCCGCACATGCGCGAGCGCGGCTCCGGGCACATCGTCAACATCTCCTCGATCGGCGTGCAGACGAACCCGCCGCGCTTCTCGGCCTACGTCGCGTCGAAGGCCGCGCTCGACGCGTTCACGCGCGTCGTCGCCTCGGAGGTGATCGGCGACGGCGTCACGTTCACGACGATCCACATGCCGCTCGTGCGCACGCCGATGATCGCGCCGACGAAGATGTACGACGCGTTCCCGGCGATCACGCCCGACGAGGCCGCCGAGATGATCTGCGAGGCGCTGCGCTCGCGACCGAAGCACATGGGCACGCGCCTCGGCACGGCCGGCGAGATCGCCTACGCGCTCTCGCCGAAAGCCGTCGACCGGATCCTGCACCTCGCCTACCGCGTGTTCCCCGACTCGGCCGCGTCGAAGGGCCAGCGCGACCTCGAGGAGCGCGCCTCGTTCGAGCAGATCGCGATGGCGACGCTGACGCGCGGAGTGCACTGGTAGCAGCGCGGCGCGGCGTCCTCGGGCGCGCCATTGCGATGATGGGGTCGTGAACGACTCCGCGCCGGCGATCGACGTGCACGCGCTGAGCAAGCGCTACGGCGACTACGAGGCCGTTCGCGCGATCGACCTCAACGTGCGCCGCGGCGAGGTCTTCGGCCTGCTCGGCCCGAACGGCGCCGGCAAGACGACGACCGTCGAGATCCTCGAGGGCTACCGCGCGCGCAGCGGCGGCGAGGTCTCGGTGCTCGGCTTCGACCCCGGCCGGCGCAGTCACGCGCTGCGCCAGCGGATCGGCATCGTGCTGCAGTCCGGCGGCATCTACAGCCACATCACGCCGCGCGAGGCGCTGCGCCACTGGGCGAGCTTCTACCCGCGCCCGCGCGACGTCGAGGAGGTGCTCGCGCTCGCCGGGCTGCAGGAGAAGGCAGACGTGCGCAGCCGCAAGCTCTCCGGCGGGCAGCTGCGCCGGCTCGACTTCGCGCTCGCGCTCGTCGGCGACCCCGAGCTGATCTTCCTCGACGAGCCGACGACCGGCTTCGACCCCGAGGCGCGGCGCAGCGCGTGGGAGACCGTGCGCAAGCTGCGCGAGCTCGGCAAGACGATCCTCCTGACGACGCACTACCTCGACGAGGCGCAGGAGCTCGCCGACCGCGTCGCGATCGTCAAGGACGGGCGCATCCTCGCGATCGGTCCGCCGCGCGAGCTCGGCGTCGGCGCCTCCGAGTACCGCGTCGCCTACCGCGACGCGCGCGGTCAGCTCGTCGAGCGCCAGACCGCCGACCCGACTACGCTGCTCGCCGAGCTGACCGCCGCGGCGCTCGCGCGCGGCGAGAAGCTCGAGGAGCTGAGCGTCGCGCGGCCGACGCTCGAGGACGTCTACCTCGAGCTGACCGCCGACGACGACGCGGCGGCGCTCGCCGGCGAGAGGCGCGCCGATGGCTGACGCGATCGCCGGTCGGCGCCGGCCCGGTCGCGACAACGCGATCGTGCTCGGCTGGCGCCAGTACCGCCTCGAGCGCCGCATGTTCTGGCGCAACCCGAGCGCCGCGTTCTTCAACTTCGTGCTGCCACTGCTGTTCCTCGGCGGCGGCGGCGCGATCCTCGCCGGCAACCAGCACCAGCTCAACCGCCTGATCCCGGCGATCGCCGGCATGAGCGTGATGTCGACGACGTTCACCGCGCTCGCCTACAACATCGTCTTCCTGCGCGAGCGCGGCGTGCTCAAGCGGATCCGCGGCACGCCGCTGCCGACGATCTCCTACTTCGGCGGCGTCGCCGCCAACGCCGTCACGAACACCGCGCTGCAGATCGGCGTCGTCATCCTCGCCGGCAAGCTGATCTTCGGCATCGGCTGGCCGCGCGACTGGGGCGAGCTGATCGTCTTCGTGCTCGTCGGCGTCGTCTGCCTCGCCGCGCTCGGCGTCGCCTTCGCGCACGCGATCCCCAACTTCGAGTCGACCGCCGCGTACGTCAACGCCGTGTTCCTGCCCGTCGTCTTCATCTCCTTCTACGTGTTCGACTCCAAGAGCGCTCCCGGCTTCCTGCGCCAGATCGCCGAAGCGCTGCCGCTCAAGCCGCTGATCGACGGGCTCTCGGCCGCGATCGTCACCGGCTCGGGCCTCGGCAGCCACCTCGACGCGCTCGCCGTCATCGCCCTGTGGGGCGTCTTCGGCGTCTACCTCGCCGTGCGCGGCTTCTCCTGGGAGCAGCGGCGCGCGTGAGCACGAGCGTCTTCGTCGCCGACGGCGAGCATTTCGTCCCGACCGAGCACGCGCGCGGGCCGTGGGACCCGCGCGCGCTGCACGGCGGTGCGCCGGCCGCGCTGATCACCGCCGCGTTCGAGCGCGTGCAGCCGGGCGAGGAGCTCGCGATCGGCCGGCTCTCCTTCGAGCTGCTGCGCCCGATCCCGATGGCGCCGCTGACGCTCGCGACGAGCATCGTCCGCCCCGGGCGCCGCGTGCAGGAGCTCGCCGCCGAGCTGTTCCACGGCGAGGAGCTGATCGCGCGTGCCAGCGCGCTGCGCGTACAGCCGGTCCCCGTCGACGCGGCGCGCGCGGCGGTCGCGCCGAGCCGCGTCGACGAGCCGATGCCAGGACCAGCCGAGGCCGCGCCGCTGAGCTTCGCGCTCAACGGTTCGAGCGAGGCGAGCTTCGCCGCGACGGCGATG
Source organism: uncultured Solirubrobacteraceae bacterium (assembly GCA_963802105.1). Classification (GTDB taxonomy): domain Bacteria; phylum Actinomycetota; class Thermoleophilia; order Solirubrobacterales; family Solirubrobacteraceae; genus Palsa-744. Next base: position 471,791 of record CAWDHJ010000002.1, read on the forward strand.
GAGATGCGCTCGTTCGGCGGATCGATCGCGCGTCCGCCCGGGCGCGTGTGGATGCGCCTGCGCCACCCGCTGCTGCCCGGCGAGCCGGCGACGCCGCTCGCGCGGCTCGCCGCGACCGCCGACTTCGGCAACGGCGTCAGCGCCGCGCTGCCGTTCGACCGCTACCTGTTCATCAACGCCGATCTGACGATCCACCTCGAGCGCCTGCCGCGCGGCGAGTGGATCGGGCTCGACGCGCGCACGCTCGTGCGCGAAGACGGCGTCGGCACCGCCGAAGGCATCCTCCACGACGAGCACGGCCCCATCGGCCGCTCGTTCCAGACGCTCGTCGTGCAGCCGCGCTGACGTCGCACGCGCGCTACGGCCGCCGCGAGGCTTCGGCGGTAGTAGCCTCGATCTCGATGCCTGCCGCTTCGACGATCGATCCGAGCCTGCGCATCGCCGGCGTGCAGCTCGCCGTCGCCGATCTGCCGCGCAGCGTCGACTTCTACGAGCGCATCCTCGGCCTGCCGCTGATCTCGCGCGAGCGCGACACGGCGCTGCTCGGCACCGACGCGAGCCGCCCGGCGCTCGCGCTGTCGGCGATCGAGCAGCCGACGCCGCTCGCGCCGTATGCGACCGGCCTGTTCCACGTCGCCTGGCTGCACCCCTCGCGCGGCGCGCTCGCCGACACCGTGCGCCGCATCGCGCGCCAGCGCTGGCCGATCGAGGGCGCGTCCGACCACGGCGTCTCCGAGGCGCTCTACCTCAGCGACCCCGACGGCCTCGGCATCGAGATCTACGCCGACCGCGCGCGCGAGCAGTGGCAGCGACCGCCCGACGGACGCGGCGTGCGCATGGTCACGCTCGCGCTCGACCTCGACGACCTGCTCGCACAGAGCGCGCTCGGCGACGACGCCGACGCGCACGGCGAGACCAACGGCGCCGACGCCGGCGCGGCGATCGCGCCCGGCACGAGCATCGGGCACGTGCACCTGAAGGTCGCCGACGTGCCGCGCGCGCTCGCCTTCTACCGCGACGCGCTCGGCTTCGAGGAGCAGGCGCAGCTGCCGTCGGCCGCGTTCGTCTCAGCCGGCGGCTACCACCACCACATCGGCCTCAACTCGTGGCAGAGCGCCGGCGCGAGCGCGCCGCCCGCGAGCGCCCCGGCACTGCGCGAGATCGACTTCGAGCTCGACGCGCCCGAGGAGCGCGAGGTCACCGACCCCGACGGCGTGCGGCTGCGCTTCTCGCCGGCGAGCGCGAGCGACTAGTCGGGAGCGTCAGCTGCGCGCCGAGGCCGTATCGAGCCGCGCGAGCTCCTCGCGCGAGAGCTCGAGCTTCGCCGACCCGACGAGCTCGGCGACGTGCGCGCGCGAGGTCGCGCTCGCGATCGGCGCGAGCACCGTCGGCTGCTCGCGCAGCCACGCGAGCGAGACGGCCGCGACCGGCGCCTCGTGCGCGGCCGCGATCGCCGCGAGCTCGTCGAGCACCGCGAAGCCGCGCTCGTTCGCGTAGCTCTCCTTCACGCCCGCCGCGCGCACGCTGTCGATCTCCGCACCGCCGCGGCGGTACTTGCCCGAGAGGAACCCCTGCGCGAGCGCGAAGTACGGGATGCACGCGAGCCCGTAGCGCTCGCAGACCGGCGCGAGCTCGCGCTCGTAGTCGCGCTCCATCAGGTTGTACTGCGGCTGCAGCGCGACGTACGACGCCATCCCCGCGCCCTTTCCGACCTCGAGCGCCCGCTCGAGGCGCTCGGCGCTGTAGTTCGACGCCGCCGCATAGCCGATCAGGCCGTCCTCGATGAGCTCGCCGAACGCCGTCAGTGTCTCCTCGAGCGGCGTCTGCGGGTCGTCGCGGTGCGCGTAGTACAGGTCGATCCGATCGAGTCCGAGCCGCTGCAGCGACGCCTCGGCGCCCGCGCGCACGTTGCCCGCCGAGAGGCCCGGTCGCTCGGACGAGATGCCGACCTTCGTCGCGATCACGAGCTGCCCGCGATTGCCGCGCGCCGTCATCCAGCGCCCGATGATCCGCTCCGACTCGCCCGGACCGCCCGACCCGCGGCGCCCGTAGCTGTCGGCCGTGTCGATGAAGTTGCCGCCCGCCGCGACGTACGAGTCGAGCACCTCGAACGAGCGCTGCTCGTCGATCGTCCAGCCGAAGACGTTGCCGCCGAGGCACACGTCGAAGACGTCGAGATCCGTGTTCGCCAGGCGCGCGATGCGCCCAGCCTAGCCGCCACAACGCCAACTTCCGTCCACCGCGCGACTCCAGGCACAAGATTTAAGCCCGCCTTCAGGTGCATCGCGCGACACTGTTCGCGGGAGGACGTGACCCAACCCCCGAGGAGGGAAGTCATGCCCAGGATCATCGTCACGACGGATCCCGTCGACAAGCAGGAAGCGCCCGTGCTGCTCGACGAGCGCGTCCAATCGCTGCACCTCAGCGACGAGCACGCCGCCGAGCAGTTGATCGAACGCCTCGCGTGGGCGGTCAACGACGCCGAGGACAGGCAGCGCTCGCTCGCCCACTGACGAGCGGCGGCCCGCGCCACCCGGCGCGGGCCGCCGTGAGCAAGCAGCGACGCGCCGGCCAGCGACCGCCTAGCGTCGGCGGCCCATCGCGAAGCTCTGGATCGGCGGCGCGACGGCGCGCATGCTCGAACCGACCTCGATCGTCTCATCCTGCGCGTCGCGCTCCTGCGGCGAGCGCTGCTCGGCAGCGCCCGGCAGGCGGTGCACGCGCGCCTCGGCGCGCTCTCGCGCCTCCTCGACGCCACCGGCGACGAACCGCTCGAGCTCCGCGAGCTCGCGCACGCGCACGTTGACGACGTTTTCCGAGCGCTCGAGCACGCCGCGCGCGAGCAGCAGCGGCTCGGCGCGCGCGAGCTGGCGATAGCGCTCGTAGACCGCGCGCGGCACGATCAGGTTCGCCGTCCCGAACTCGTCCTCGAACAGCAGGAACATCGTCCCGTTCGCCGTCCCCGGGCGCTGGCGCGCGATCACGAGCCCGGCGATCGCCGCCGCGCCGCCGCTCGGCAGCCGCGCGAGCTGTGCGCTCGTCACGAGCATCGGCACCGTCAGCCGCTCGCGCAGGATCGCCATCGCGTGATCGCCGACCGTCACGCCGCTCGTCGCGTAGTCGGCGATCAGCCGCTGCCAGCGCCCGAGCGGGCGCAGCCGCGGCGCGGCCGGCAGCGCGAGCGGCAGCGCGAGCTGCGTGCCCTCCGCGGCGCTCTCGCCCGGAGCGGCCATCCCGAGCTGCCACAGCGCCGTGCGCCTCGTCGTCTCGTCGATCGGATCGCGCTGGCCCGGTTGCGCCTGTCGCCCTCCCGGCGCCCGCTGCCCCGCCGAGGCCGCGAGGATCTCGTCGCACGCGCCCGACCAAGCGAGCTGCTCGAACGTCCGCCGACGCGCTCCGACGCGCCCCGCCAGCTCGCCGAGGCTGCGAAACGGTCCGCCGCGCTCGCGCTCGGCGACGAGCTCGTGCATCTCGGCGCTCAAGACGTCCTTGATGTAGCCGAGCCCAAGACGCACGCCGCCGTCCTGCACCGTGCACTCGACCTCCGAGACGTTGACGTCCAGGCGGCGCATCGCGATCCCGCGCCGGACAGCCTCGTGCACGAGGCTGTCCGGCGCGTAGAAGCCCATCGGCTGCTCGTTGAGCAGCGCGCAGAGGAACTCCGGTCCGTAGTGCACGCGGAGCCACGTCGACTGGTAGGCGAGCAGCCCGAACGCGGCGCTGTGCGCCTTCGGAAAGCCGAACCCCGCGAACCCCTCGATCATCCCCCACACGCGCTGCGCCGTCTGCAGATCGGCGCCGGCGTGTCGCAGCGCGCCCTCGACGAAGCGCTCGCGCTGGCTCTGCAGCATCTCCTGCGAGCGCTTGCGGCTCATCGCGCGGCGCAGCCCGTCGGCCTCGCCCGGCGTGAAGCCGGCGAACGTCTCGGCGACTTCCATCACCTGGTCCTGGAAGATGATCGTCCCGAGCGTGTCGCGCAGGACCGGCTCGAGCGTCGGATGCTCGTAGGAGACCTCGTACGACGGGTCCTCGCGCAGGCGCCGCCGCCGTTCGATGTACGGGTTGACCGCGCCGCCCTGGATCGGCCCCGGGCGGATGATCGCGACCTGCACCGCGAGGTCGTCGAGGTTCTGCGGGCGCGTGCGCCGCAGCGACTGCATCTGCGCGCGGCTCTCGATCTGGAACACGCCGACCGTGTCGGCCTCGCCGATCGCCGCGAACGTCTCGGCGTCGTCGAAGTCGATCCGAGAGAGGTCGACACGCTGCTTGCGCGTGCGCGCGATCGTCTCGACGCAGCGCTCGACCGCCGAGAGCATGCCCAGCCCGAGCAGGTCGATCTTCAGGAAGCCCGCGTCCGAGCAGGAGTCCTTGTCCCACTGCACCATCTGCCTGCCGTCCATCGCCGCCGGCACGACCGGGCAGCAGTCGATCAGCGGTCGCGTCGCGATGATCATCCCGCCCGAGTGCTGCGAGAGATGGCGCGGCAGCCCGTACGCCTCCTCGACGAGACGCCACAGCCAGCGCCAGCGCTCCGAGCGCTGTGCCTCGTGCGCTCCCGGCGCGCCATCCTTCGCGCGAGCGCCCGCCTGCGCCTCGGACTCCGCTCCATCCATCCGCGCGCCCGCGACGCCGACGTCGTGCTCGGCCGGACCGAAGCGCTCGGCGCTGCGCGCCGCGCGCTCGATCTCGCCCGGCGGCAGCCCGAGCACCTTGCCGAGCTCGCGGATCGCGCCGCGCGCGCGAAACGTCGGGAACGCGGCGACGAGCGCCGCGTGCTTGGCGCCGAAGCGCTCGTGCACGCGCGGGATCAACACCGCGCGGATGTCGCGCGGGAAGTCGAGGTCGATGTCCGGCAGCCCGCGCAGGTCCTCGTGCAGGAAGCGTCCGAGCGTCAACCTGTTCGCGATCGGGTCGATGTGCGAGAGGCCGATCAGGTAGCAGACGAGCGAGGAGACCGACGAGCCGCGCCCGCGCCCCGGCGCGAGCATCGCGCGCACCGATTCCGGCCCTCGCACCTCGCACGCGACCTCGCGCGCGAGCTCGAGCATCTCGTGGTGCAGCAGGAAGAAGCCGGCCAACCCGAGCTTGTCGATCACGTTCAGCTCCTGCGTCAGGCGCGCCTGAGCCTCGGCCAGCGCCGCCGCCGATCCGTAGCGCTCGCGCAGGCGCGCACCGCACAGCTCGGCCAGCCTGCGCGCGGCACTCGCGTCCTCGGCGCCCGGATAGCGATAGCCGAGGTCGTGCGTCAGGTCGAACGTCAGCCGCTCGGCGAGCGCCAGCGTCTCGCGGACCGCCTCCGGGTGGTCGGCGAAGCGCCGGACCATCGCCTGCGGCGTCGTCATCACGTGGCTCGAGTTGCCGCGTCGCTGCGGCTCGCAGGCGTCGAGCGTCATGTGGTTGCGCAGCGCGACGAACGCGTCCTGCAGCTCCGCACGCGAGCGCGCGTGCGCGTGAACGTCGCCCGTCGCGACGCACGCGACCCCAAGGCGGCGTGCAAGCGCCGCCATCGCGCGGTTGCGCGCGCGGTCGCCGCGCGCGTACGGGCGCTGCAGCTCGACGCGCAGGCCCTCGACGCCGAACGCGTCGAGCAGTCGCCGCGCCGTCTCCAGCGGCCGCTCCTCGCCGCCCCCGCCGCCGGCCCGGCGATCGCTCGCCGACGGGCCGATCGCCGATCGCTCGGCGCAGCCCGTCAGGCAGACGAGGCCCTCGGCGTGCTCGAGCACCGTCTCGAGCGAGACCGACGGCTCGCCGAGCGTGCGCCGCGCCGAGCCGTCGCGCGTGTGCGCGTGTGCGTGCGTGATGATCCGGCAGAGGTTGCGCCAGCCGCGCTCGTCGCGCACGAGCAGCGTGATGTGCCGTCCGCGCGCACCGTCGCCGGCCACCGGCGTCAGGTCGATCTCCGCTCCGTGGATCGCGCGCACGCCGTAGTCGGCCGCCGCGAGCGCCAGCTCCATCGAGCCCGACACCGAGTTGTGATCCGTCAGCGCGAGCGTCGCGTGCCCGAGCTCGCTCGCGCTCCGCGCCAGCTCGCCCGGCAGCGACACGCCATCGAGGAACGAGTACGCCGAGTGGCAGTGCAGCTCGACATACGGCGGCGTCGGCGTCATCGCAGGGCCCATCGAACGCTGCCGGTCATCTCTACGACCCCTGCGTGAACCAGCCGCCGGCGGCGAGATCGTGGAAGACGACGACGTTGCGCCCGCTGCCCGTCACCGCCTCCCAGTAGCGGCGTCGCAGCGGCTGCGCCGTCCACCAGCGATCCTCGACGAGCCACGACTCGCGCACGAGCTCGATCTCACGGCCGTCGACCCGCACGGGAGCGCCGCTCCTGCCAACGCGCACGCGCGCCGGACGCGGCAGGTTCATCGGCGTCCGCGTCGCCGTCATCAGCCCGGCAGCGGCGTCAGCACGACCCGTCGCTCGGGCACGCGCGAGTCGAGGTCGACGCAGACGGCCCGCATCGCCGCGTCCTCGCCGGCGACCGTGCGCACCTGCGCGACGGCCTCGCGCAACCGCGCGAGGCGCGCGACGTGCGCCTCCTCGAGCAGCGCGCGCTGCTCGCCCGCCGGCGGCCCGAAGCGCTCGACCGTCAATCCCAGCGTCGCCGCCGGCGCCGGCAGCAGCAGCAATCGCAGCGTCAGCGCGAGCGTCATGCGATCGCCGTCGGCCAGCGGCTGGCGAAAGACGACGCGCTCGCGCCAACCGCCGCCGGAGAGCAGACGCGCCGAGAGCGTGACCGCGCGCAGCGTGCGCCCGCGCCGCTCCTCGCGCGCGAGCAGCCTGTCGACGAGCACGCCGAGCACGCGTTCGAGCGCCGGACCCGAGCTCGCGTCGCCGACACCCATCGTCTCGTGCAGGCGCTCTTCGAGGCAGCGCGCGCGCAGCGGCGTGTCCTCGCCAAGCGCGAGCCCGTACGCGAGCACGCCCGTCACGCCGAAGCGGTCGGCGAGCGCCGGACGTCCCAGCCGCACCAGCTCGCCCAGCGTGCACACGCCGAGGCGGACCAGCGGCTCGAGCAGCTCCCGCGTCTCGGCGCGATAGCCGAGCAGCTCGATCGGGCGACCGGCGAGCCAGCGCACGGCCTCGGCGCCGTCGAGCACGAGCGCGCGGCGCGAGCGCACCGCAAGCGCCGCCGCGAGCGCGCAGAAGCGCGTCGGCCCCGCGCCGATGCGCACGTGCCGCTCGCCGGCGGCGCCCGGCGGCGCTCCCTTCGGCGACCGGGCCGCCGGACGCCGCGCCGCCGCGCCGGCCGCGCCTCCCAACGCGCGACCGGTCGCGGCGCCCCCGCACGGCGTCCTGCGCCGCGGCGATCACCGCCGCGTCGCTGCCGTGCAGCGCGCGCAGCGGATCGGTCTCGAAGTAGGCGAGCCCCGCACGCGCCGGCTCGACCGCCGCACCGATCGACTCCAACGCGCACAGCGTCGCCTCCCACGCCTCCTCGACCCCGACCGGGTCCGCCGGCACGAGCACGAGCTCCGGGCAGCGCGCGAGCGACTCGCCGAGCGCCATCCCCCGACGCACGCCGAGCGCCTCGGCCGCGCCCGAGACTTCGCCGACGCGCTGTTCACCGCCCGGCAGCGGCGCGATCGCCAGCGCGCGCCCGACGAGCGCCCGCGCGCCGCCGGCGGCGAACGCGAGCTCGAAACGAGGCATGTAGACGCAGGCGATCATGACGCGAACATATGTTCGCATACGAGGCGGCCGGCTGCTCGGCGAGAGAAACGACCCAAGCGCTGGGGATGCTCAGGGCATGGACGACATCAGTGCGCAGATCGATCGACGCTACTCGGCCCGAGACTGAGCGAGCGCGCGTTGCTCGAACTCTTGCGCATCTCCTCGGCAAGCTCCCGCTGTCGCGAAGTCGTCAGTCGTGGCATCACTTCTCGGAGCAGCGCGGCGCTGCGAAGGCCCGCCTCGGGCGGCAGCGACGCCAGCCTGCGCTCGATCTCCTCCGTCTCGCGCCGCACTTCCTCGTCTCCATAGGCCAAGGGTACTCGTCCTCCCGTTCGCAGACAACTGTCTGCCTAACCCCAAGAGATCGCGTCGCCGACCGATCCACGCGGCGCTGACCGCCTGCCGACGCACCAGTAGCCGAGGCGCGCAGCCAGTCCTCAGTCCATCGTCAACGGCCCCTCGGCGGACCCGCTGAGGAACTGCCTGACGAACGGGTTCTCCGAGGAGAACATCCGCTCGGCGTCGCCGGCCTCGACGATCCGGCCCTTCCACAGCACGGCGATGTATTCGCCGATCTGACGCGCCGAGGCGATGTTGTGCGTGACGACGATGTACGTGCCTTTGTGGATCTGGTGCATCTCCTGGATCAGGTCGCACAGCAGCGCCGTGCGCACCGGGTCGAGGCCCGAGTCGGGCTCGTCGAAGATCACGATGTCCGGCTCCATCACGAGCGCGCGCGCGAAGCCGGCGCGCTTGCGCATGCCGCCCGAGAGCTGCGACGGCGCGTCGTCCATCGCGTCGGCGAGGCCGACGTCGGTCAGCCGCTCGGTGACGATCTCGGCGATTTCGCCCTCGCTTTTGTCGGTGTGCTGGCGCAGCGGGAAGGCGACGTTGTCGAACACCGACATCGAGCCGAACAGCGCGCCGTCCTGGAACAGCACGCCGATCCGCTGGCGCAGCGCGAGCAGCTTCGGCATCGTCAGCTTCGGCACGTGTTCGCCGTGCACGACGACCTCGCCCGAGTCCGGGAACATCAGCCCGATCAGGTTCTTGATCAGCACGCTCTTGCCCGTCCCCGACGGGCCGAGCACGACCGTGATCGTGTCGTCCGGGAACGCGACCGTCAGCCCGTTGAGCACGGCGACACCGCCGAGGCGCTTGTGCACATCGACGCAGCGGATCGACCAGTCGCCGGCCTCCGGGTCGCCGCTCAGGTCGAGCTCGGTCGAGTGGTACTCGTACTCGTAGTCCTCGCTCATCATTTTCCACCGTAGACGACGTGCGGGAACTGCCCGGTGAAGCCGTTGAACGTGAACGGCGACTGCTGGTTGCAGGCCGGCGCCGGGACCGAGTTCGGCGTTTCCGGCGCGTTCGCGACGTGGAACTGGATCAGCTGTTCGATCAGGCTCTGCGAGATCGTTTCGTCCGGCGGCCCGCTGATCGACGGCGTCGGGTTCGAGCAGGAGCTGTTGCTGAACACCTGCAGGCCGCCGTTCGCGATCGAGCGGAACGCGCCCGGCTTGAAGTACGGGTTCGCGCGATCGGTGCCGATCCGCTGCGGATAGACGGCGAGGCTCTGCGGGTTGAGCACGTTCATGATCCGCAGGAAGTGCTGCTGGTTCGAGCCGCTCGGCGTGTTCGTGTTGCCGCCGTGCCCCTGCGCCGCCGCCGTCAGGTTCGCGAAGAACGCCTGCAGCTCGGGGACATACTCGCCGAGGTACTGCAGGAACGGGTCGAAGTTGTGCAGCACCGGGCGGAAGTTTTCGAGCTGCGTCGTCGTGAGGTTGAGCGTCTTGCCGACGTCGGGCAGGCCCTTCTTCGCGGCCTTCGTCAGCGGCCCGAGCGCTGTCAGGAAGGTGTCGAACTGCGGCGCGAACGGCTTCGCCGCGTCCAGCAGCTTCGTCAGCTTGCGCTCGACCGGCTGGAATTCTTCGAGGAACGGCGACGCGGTGTCGCCAAAGCGGTCGAGTTCTTTCAGCGCCGCGCGCGAGTTCTTCTCGAACGTCGGCAGCGCCTTGAACGCTTCGGCGAACCCCTGGCTGCCTTCGGCCGCCGCATGGAACGTCCGCTCGCCGTTGACGATCAGGCCCTTCGAGCTGATGGTCGCGGCCGGCTAGCGCGTTGAACACGACGCCCGTGTTCTTGACCAGCGCGCGCACCGCGCCTTCCTGCGAGTCGAGCAGGCCGACGAGCGTGTTCGCGTTCTGCACGAACGGGTTGATCGCCGAGAAGCCGGCGTTGATCTGTTCGCCGCGCCCGTCGATCCCTTCGGCGAGCGCCTGCTGCCAGATCTGGAAGTCTTCGCGCGTCTTCGGGTCGAACGCCGAGAGGATCCCGTCGAGCGTCACCGACGGTTCGACCTGGCTGTCGGCGAGCTGCCCGTTGTCTGGCAGCAACGGGCCGCTGTGGCCGCCGTTCTCGGGGATCAGCTGCACGTAGGTCTCGCCGAGCAGCGTCTTCTGGCGCAGGATCGCGTGCATGTCCGCGCGGACCGGCGCGTACTTCTGGTTGATTTCGAGTTCTGCGCGCGTGCGGCCGCTGCGGCCGAGCTTGATCGCGACGACGTGCCCGATGTCGACGCCGCTGATCCGCACGTCCGACTGTTCGGCGAGCGCCAGCGACGCCGGGAACGAGACCGTCATCCGGTACCCCTTCGGCTTCAGCGGCACGGCGCCGCCGAACGACTCCCAGAGGAACAGCAGCAGCCCGAAGCAGCTGAGCATGAACAGCACGATCACGACCATGTTGCCGAGCGTCGGTGCGCGCTTCTGCATCTAGCGTCCTCCTCCCGACTTCGCCGAGGCCGCTTTGCCGAACGGCGCGCCGAGGCCGCCGAGGACTTTCCCGGCGGGCGCCTTCGGCTTGCTCGTGTGGTGCGCCGAGGCTGTCAGCAGGCCCTCCGACACACACGCCGCGCGTTCGGGCGGGTTCAGCAGGCTGACGAGCAGGTTCACGTTCGGGTTGACTTCGGACACGCCCTTCAGCACTTTCGCGACTTCGCAGTTGAGGTACACGAGCGTGCGCCCGAGCACTCCGTGCGCGTCGCCCGAGCTGAGCACGCTGTTGAGGTTGTGGTTCGCCCAGTCGAGGAAGAACAGGAAGCCGCCCTGGCTCTTGCCCGGGTTGTACGCGAGCTCGTTGAAGAATTCGTTGAGCACGCCGAAGCTCGCCGCGAGCTTCGGGAACGCTTCGGCGAGCTGCTTCGTGTCCGGCCCGATCTCATTGATCGTCGGCAGGATTTCGCGCGCGAACGGGCGCACCTCGTTCTTGATGATCGGCGTCGTCGTCAACGCGAGCTTGCGCGTCGCCGCGTTCGCGGGTCCGAGCGCGCTCGCGAACGGCTGCAGCTCGTGCAGCGTCGGCCCGAGCACGTGCGTCGCCTTCGCGAGCTTGCCGAGCCCCGTGCGCGTCTTTTCGAGCGCGCCCGGCAGCAGCTTGACCGTCTGCTCGACGTTCTGTTCCTCCTGCGCGAACGTCGCGAAGACCGCGTTCGACGCGTCGACGAGCTCCGCGAGCTGCTTGTCCTTGCCGCCGAGCGCTTCCATCAGCAGGCGGAAGTTGTGGATCGCGCGCGCCGTGTTCGCGTGGCGCTGTTCGAGCTGCGAGGAGATTTCCTGGATGATCCGTGCCGTCGGGTCGAAGCGCTTGAACGTCGCCGACAGCGCTTTCCCGTTTTCTTTCAGCGCGCCGCCCGCGCCGGCCAAGAGCTCCTGCAGGTACGCGCGCGTTTCGGCGTCGAGCGACGAGAGGAATTCGTCGAAGTTGACGTTTGGCGCCGTCTGCGACAGCGGCAGCGTCGAGCCGCTCGGCAGCCTGCCGGCCGACGGCGTGCCGGGGTTGACCTCGACCGTGATGTCCTGCAGCTGCGTCTTCGGGCGCAGCAGCATCGTCGCGTTGCGGTAGAGGCGCGCGTATTTCGGCGTGACTTTCATCGTCACGAGCGCGACGCCGTTGCGCAGGTCGACGCTGTCGACTTCGCCGATCTTCGCGCCCGCGATCGTCACCGCCTGGCCCTGCCCCGGCGTGACCGCCTGCGCCGTCTGCATCTCCGCCTTCAGCGTGTAGTAGCTGCGCCCGAGCACCGGCACCCAGCCCGGGAGCTTCAGGTTCTCGTGCGCGAGGATGTAGCCGCCGACCGCCGCCGCGATGACGACCATCGCCACGACCGCGATGAACGCCGTGCGGTAGCGCTCGATCTGCTCGCGCACGCTCAGCGCGCTTTCGCGTTTGCGTGCTTTTCTCGGCTCGAGCGTCGACATCATCCGGTCCCGTCGGCCGGACCCTGCGAGAGCGGTCCGTTGAATTCGGGCAGCGTCTGCGTGTAGCACGGCACGAGCGGCTTGTACGGAGGCTCGCTCTTCGGGAACGCCGGTCGCGTGCCCTGCGGCGGCAGCGACGCGTGCGCGAGCAGCCGCAGGCCTTTGGTCGACGAGCCCTGCACTGATGCCGGCTGCGAGCGAATCGTCGGGCCGCCGCTGCCGACGAGGAAGCGCCCCATCGTGCCGTTGCCGTCGAACGTCTGGCCGATCCCCGCGAGGCCCGTCATGCTGTACCAGAACTCCTTGTAATCCTCGACGCCCGTCGTCGCCGCGCCGTCCTGCAGCTTCGTGTTGCCCGCCGGGAACATCACGTTCGACAGGCACTTGTTGAACAGGTCGGTCTGCTGCTGGAACGGGACCTGTTCGGCCTCGAGCGCCGCGAGCTGCGGCGTCGCCGCCTCGAGGCCTTCGGCGACGCCGCCGAGCTCGTTCGGCGCGAGCGATGCCTGCACCTGTTCGATCCACGGCAGCGTCGCCGTGACCGTCTGCGGCGTGTTCCTCACGCCCGGCAGGATGTCGGTCGCGAACGTCTTGATCGACGGGAACGCCGCGTCGAGTTCGCGCAGGCCCGCGTCGATGTTGTGCAGCGAGCTCGGCAGCACCGCGATCGCGTGGCGCAGGCTCGCCGACTGCGTCGCGAAGATCCGGAAGAACGTGTTGAAGTTGCCGATCAGTTCGCCGAGCTGCTGTTCGTGGACGTTCAGCGCCGCCGTCACTTTGCCGATGCTCGCGACGAGCTGCGAGAGGTCGTGCGGTTCGGTGCCGCCGATCGCCTGGCTGAGCACGGCCGCGCCGCGCTCGGCACTCGGCGCCCGGTGGTACGTTTTGTTGAGCGCTTCGGCGGCCGTCACGTTGCGCACTTCAGCTTCCTGTTCGGCGTTGTCCGCCGCCGAGGGCTTGCGCGTCAGCCCATCGCCGTAGCCGATCAGGAATTCCTGCAGATTCTTGCGCGTGTCGGTGTTCAGCGCGTCGAGCACCTGGTCGATCTGCACCGGGTCCGAGGACTGCGTGCTCGGCAGCGTCGAGCCCGACGAAAGAGTCTTCGCCGACGGGCTGCCCGGCTGTAGTTCGACGAACCAGTTGCCTTCGAGGAAGATCCGCGGGCGGATCTTGACCGTCGCGTCGGAGTGGATCGGCAGGCCCTTCGATTCGATTTCCATCTTCACGAGCCCCGTCTGGCCGTCGCGCTGGATGCCCGTGACCTTGCCGACGTCGACGCCCGCGATCCGCACCGGCGACTTCGGTTTGATGTTCAGCGCGCTCGCGAACTGCGCGTTCAGCCGGTAGCCGTGTTTGAACGGAATCGCCTTCGTGAAGCCGAAGTAGACCGCGACCGCGATCACGATCAGGAAGACGATCGCGAAGCGGATCGGGCTCGAGCGGTTCAGTTCCTGAACCGGGATCTCGTCGTGGCGGCGCCAGAAGCGAACTCGGCTCACTTGCCCTTCCCCTTGCCGCCCGAGGATGTCTTCTTCGTCGTGTTCTTCGTCGTCTTCGTCTGAGCGCCGACACCAAGGTCCTTGAGCGTTTCGCTCGAGTACTTTTCGCCGAACATGTTCGTTTCGCGGCTCGTGAGTTCACGGTTCGCCGCGATGTTCGCCGCCTGGTTGTTGCCGTCGACGAGCTTGCCGATTTCGTATTTCTCGTTGCCCGATTCGCAGAGCCGCGGCTGACCTGGGCCGCCGACGTTCGGGTACGGGTTGAGATGGACGTGGTCGTTGTCGACGATCACGTTCGAGTTGACAAATGCCTTCTGATTCGACGGGCCGTTCGCCGGCTGCGCCGTCGGGAAGCCCTCGTTGTTCGGGCCCGTCGGCGCAAGCACGAGCTGCGCGCGCGCGAGCGTGCCGACGCCGACGTTCTCGGACTCGAGCGCCGCGACGTTGCGGAACGCGAGCGTCAGGTAGTTGCAGTACGACTGCTCCGGCGCGAGCCCGGCGAGCACCGGGTTGCCGTACTGCAGCGTCTGCGTGAAGTCTTCGAGGCCGGCCGTCACGACCGGGTTCTGCGCGAACTGCTCGAGCGCCTGCGAGGACTGCGCCAGGCGCGTGTTCAGCGCCGTCGCTTCCTTGAAGTTCACCGCGCCCGTCGCGATCGCTTCGCCGAGCGGCTTCGCGACCGTCGTCAGCGCCGTCGCGCTCGGGCGCAGCAGGCGCATGAACTCAGTTGTCAGCTCCGTCGCGTGCGCCTCGTGCGGCAGCGAGTAGATCGCCTGTTCGAGCGACGCCGGGCCGCCCGCCGTCGCTTCTTCGAGCGACTTCGCGACGCTCGCGAACGCCTTGAAGAACGTGTCCTGGTCGACGTACAGCGCCGCCTGCTGTTCGGCGACCGGCGCCGCCTGTTCGGAGACGCGCTCGAGCGCCGGGAAGAACGCGCGCAGGTCGGTCTGCGGCGAGGCAAGGTTCTTCAGCACCGGGATCGCGCGGTTGACGAGCGGCCGCAGCGTGCCGATCGCTTCGTTCAGTTCCAGGCCGCGCCCGGCGAGGCCGTCGCCGAAGTTGTTCGTGTTCACCTGGATCGCCGTACGCGTCTTTTCGTCGAACATGTTGAACAGCTGGTCGATGTCGACCGGTTCGCGCGAGTGGTTCAACGGGATCTGGCCGCCGGCCTTGATCGTCTTCGACGACGTGCCCTTTTCGAGTTCGAGGTACTTCAGGCCGATCGCCGAGACAGACAGCACGACCGCTTTCGTGTCCGCCGGCAGCGGTTCGACTTTCTTTTCGAGCTTCAGGTTCGCGACCGCCGTGATCACACCCGTCCGCGGGTTCTGCCGCGGCGAGAGCGAGCCGATGATGCCGACGCGCGTGCCGCCGATCCGCACCTGGTTAGACGGCTGCAGGCCCGAGCCCTCCGGCAGCACCACCTTGACGTTGTACGTCGGCACGAACGGCAGCCCGTTGTTCGCGTTGTAGGAGAGGAACACGGCGACGACGACGATCAGCGTCGTCACCGCGCCGATCAGCAGCGGGCTGCCCGCCAGCGATGTGCTGCGGCGCCGGTTCATGGCGTCTGCGTCGGGTCGCAGGACAGCTTTTCTTCGTCGGCGAACGGCGAGGAGCCGTCCGCCGCCGGCTGCGTCGCCGCGCCCGGGCAGCGGCGCAGCTGACCGGATTTCAGCGGCGCGAGCGCCGTCGAGACGCCGGCCGGCGTCAGGTTGTTCTTCGCGCCGAGCGCGAAGTCCGGGAACAGCGGGCTGACGCGCGCGTAGTGCCCGTTCGCGTCGTAGTACGCCGCCGTCTGGCCGAAGTCGCGCAGCGTTCCCTCGAGGTCCGGCGAATACGGCCCGAAGAACGCCGTGATCGGGATCGATTCCTGCAGCGAGCGGACCGCCGCCGGCGTCCCCGTTTCGAGCACCCTCGCGAGCTGCGGCAGCGCCGTGATGAAGTCCGTCAGGTCGTTGTTCGGCCCCGGCCGGCTGAACGCCGTCGAGAAGTTCGTGACGACCGGCGTCGCCTTCTTCAGCAGCGGTTCGAGCTTCGTGAACAGCTCGCTCAGCGGCTTGACGGTCGGCCTCGACGCGTGGACGAGCGTCGTCAGCGCGCTGAACGTCGACGGCAGTTGCGCGAACGTGCGGTTGCCCTGGTGCAGCGCGACCGGCAGCTCTTTCAGGCCGCGCGCGAGGTTCGACTGCTCTTCGCCAGCCGCCGTGAACGTCGTGTTCGCGTTTTCGATCAGGCTCGAGAGCTGCGGCCCGCGCGCGCCGATCGTCGTCACCGCCTTCGCCGTTTCGACGAGGAACTTCGTGAATGTCGACTGGTCGCGCACGAGCTCGCCGAAGAAGTGGCTCGTCGCCGACAGCGAAGGCGCGAAGTATTCGGTCGCCGGGCCGAGCGCCTTGCTCGTGCCCACGTACTGTTCGGCCGTGCCCTGGATGAACTGCTGCAGCCCCTTGCGCGTCTGCGGGTTGAACGTGTTGAACAGCGTGTCGAGATCCGTCACCTCCTTCGTCGCGCTCGCCGGCAGCGTCGCGCCCGACGCCAGCGCCTGTGCGTTGTTCGGCCCGAGGCTCAGCGCGATGTAGCGGTTCGCGACGCTCGACAGCGACGGCACGCGCACCTGCGCCGTCGTGCCCGCGTGCAGCGGCGTCAGCGACGAGTTGACGTGGATCGTCACGATCGCTTTGAAGTCGTGCGTCAGTTCGATGTTCGTCACGCTGCCGACCGGAACGCCGCCGACCTGCACCTGGTTGCCACGTACGAGCTGATCGCCTTCGGCGAATTCGAGCTTGTACGTCGCCCCGCCGCCGCCGGCGAAGACGATGTACGCGACGACCAGCACGACGATCGCGAGCGCGCCGATCGCCAGCGGACGGCCGAAGCGACCGCGCGCCGGCCGCGCCGGCGTCGGCGGCGGTGTCGGCGGCTCGCTCGGCGGCGGCGCGCTCGGTGGCCTCGGCGGGGTCGTCGTCGCCATGCTCAGCCCCCTCCCGCGCCGCCGGCCGCGCCGGAGTGGTCGGGGATCGCCGCGGCCGACGGGCCGCTCGCGACGCTCGGGTCGGGGATTTCGCCGAGCCGGTCGATCAGCTTGATCCACTCGCTCGGCGAGATCGACGACCCGAGCGAGCCGGCGAGGCTCGCGCTCGTCGCGTCGGCCGGACGGAAGCCGACGTGGATGTGGTCGTAGTGGTCGGCTTTCGCGATCGTGTTGTCGATGCCCGGGTAGCTCATCAGGCTGATGATCTGGTGCGGCTTCATCGAGCCCTGCAGCGTCAGCAGCTTGCGGATCGTCGTGTCCGTGATCGACCCCGGCCCCTGGTGACCGGCGATCGCGATGCCGTTGATCTCCGAGATGTCGACCGCGTCGCCCGTCGAGTGCTCGGAGACGTTGCCTTCCGTCGTGTCGAGCGAGTGCCCGCACTTCAGCGCCGACACCGTCGGGCGCAGGCCCGACACCGCGAGGAACTCGAGCGTCGCGAGCACGCGCCGGTCGATCTGGCCCGTTTCGACGTCCTCGCGCCCGCACGGGTAGATGTCGATCTCCGTGTTGTCGAGCACTTGGCGCTCGAGCTGTTCCTTTGACTCGAGCAGCACCTGCCCCGCGCTCGGCGCGCCCGCCGCGAACGGGCTGTGCCCGCTCGCGCGGAAGACCGAGCTGTTTTCGAGCTGAACCCAACCGTCGAGGATCGGCTTCGGGTCGATCAGCGGCGCGCGCGAGCCGGCCGGGCGAATCTGGAAGACCATGCTCGGTTCCGCGCTCGTGCCGGCCGCGCCCCCGCCCGTGCTCGCGCCGACGCGCCCGAGCACCGTCCCCGCGATCACCTCGACGCCGGTGTGCAGGTCACGCAGGTAGACGTCGTTCGGCCCGTCGCGGAAGACGCGCGGAACGCCACCCGAGGCGCTTGCCGGCGGCGTCGCGGGCGTCGTCGTCGGCGTCGTCGCGCTGCCGGCCGGCGGCACGCCGCTCGCTTCGCCCGGCGCCGGCGAGCCTGACCCGCGGCTCGCGCCCGCGCCCGGCGCCACGCTCGCGCTCGACGGCGCCGTCGCCGTCGCCGTCGTGCCAACGGTCGGCGCCGAGGATGCGAGATCGCTGCCCACGCCGAGCGACAGCGCAGAGACGCCGGCGCCTTCTTCTTCGGGCGCCGCAGCCGCGCGCGGCTGCGTGCCGGCGCTCGCCGGGGCCGTCGGGCGCGGTTCGCTCGGCGGCTGCGCCGCCGCTCCGTGCTTGCCGTGCACGCCGGCCGCTCTGTGCGGCTCGAGCACCGGATAGAGCTGCGCCACGCTGCCGAGCCGCGCGTACGTGTACGTGTTGCCGTACGCGTCGCGCAGCGAGATGAAGTGGCCGAGCTGCGGCGTGTCGCCGATCCGCACGACCGCGCCGTCCTGCACGGCGATCACCGGCGCGTTCGCCTCCGAGTAGATCGTCGTGCCGGGGATCGACTCCGTCGCGGCCGCGCCGTCGCCACCGGCCGAGCCGCCCGTCGCGACAGTCGGGAAGCCGTCGGAGAAGTGCGACCTCGCGTGCACCGGGAAGCGCGACTCGGTCAGTCCCGTGATCGCGCCGAGCAGGTCCGCCGGCGTACCGCCGAGCAGCTTCGCGCGCAGCAACACCGATTCCACGTATGCCTGCGAATGGTTGTAGGAGAGGATCGCACCGCGCAAGTTCGTCGCGGCTCCGGCCGCGCGCAGGTAGCGCGCGGCCGCGAAGATCGCGTCCGCCGGGTTGTACGGGTCCTTGTACCCGTCTCCGTTCGCATCGACGCCGTAGATCGCCCACGAGGAGGGCAGGAACTGCATCCACCCCTCGGCGCCCGCGCTCGAGACGCTGAGGTCGCGCCCGTAGTCGGTCTCGACCTCGTTGATCGCCGCCAGCACCTGCCACGGGACGCCGTAGGCGCTCCCCGCGGCCTCATAGATCGGCAACAGGAACGGCGGGATCCGAAAGCTTTCGATGAAGAACGCCGGCACGCCGGCGATCGACGAGGACAGCGACAGCGGCAGCGGTGGCGTCAGCGCCGAAGGCTTCGGCGCGCTCTTGCCGCGCTTCGGGCTCGCCGCCGAGCCGCCCGTCGTCGTGCCTTCGCCTGCGCCTGGTGTCGCGGCGCCGCGCTTGCGCGAGCGTCCGTTCGCCGGGCGCGCCGGCGTCGCGCCCTGCGAGCTCTGCGCGCTGACCTGCGGCGCCGTCACCGGCGCCGGCGCCGTCGTGCTACTCGGCGCCGAAGGCGTCTGAGTCGTCGGCGCCGGCGTCGCCGTGCTCGTCGCCGGAGCCGGCGCTTCGCTTGTCGGCGTCGAGCTCGCCGGCGCTTCCGACGCCGGCGTCGCCGTGCTCGTCGACAGCGTCCCTTCTTCGGCCGCGAGCGAGCTCGCCGGCGCGCTCAGCGCGAGCGAGATCGCAGCGGCGCTCAGGAGCATCAGCGATTGCACGCGCACGTTCATCGGTCAGTTGCCGAGCAGGTAGTTGAGCAGCATCCCGTCGGCGCCCGAGCTTTCGGCCGACGGCGAGTAGTAGGTCGTTCCGGCGCTCGCGCCGCCGACCGGCTTCGCGGCCGCGGCCGATTCGCCGCTCGACGATGACGTTGTACCGTGCGGCTGCGCCACCGTCGTCGGCCCGGGGTACTTGGCGATCGCCTCGGCCGGCGTCGCGCCGTTAAGCACCGCGAGCGTCCGCGCGTCGATCACGCTCGTAGTCGCGCCCGTACTCGCCGCGTGCGCGCTCGCCGCGGTCGCACTCGAGCTCGACGAGCCCGAGGAGCCGGTGCTGAACAGTTTCGCGCTCGAGCAGATTCCGCTCTGCGTCACCGCGTAGGTCAGACACGCGTTGCCGACCGCTTCCGAGCGCAGGAAGTGGCCGAGCTGGTCGTAGCCGTTCGCCGCGTTCGCGCCGAGGAAGATGAAGTCGAGGATCCGCTCCAGGCCGCCCGTCGAGCGCAGGCTCCCCAGCAGTTCGGAGGCGTTGAACGCGAACGGTCGCGCTTCCTTGCCGAGCGTCGCCAGGCGGCCGAGCAGCGGCTGCGCCGCGGTCAGCGCCGGCCCCGAGACCTTCGCCGTCGCGCCGAGGCTCTGGAAGAACTTCGTCGAGCTGTTCGAGAACGCCGGGAGGTGCGTGAACGCCTGGTCGATCCCCGGCGCGGCCGTTTTCAGGTTCGTGAACGCCGGCGTGATCTGATCGGAGAGCGCCGCGAGGCGTTCCATCGACGGCCCGAGCTGCTTGAGGAACTGCGGGAGCAGCTGCAGGTTGCGGCCAAGCGCGCCGCGCTGGTGCGCGCTCGCCTGCGCGACCGTGTTCGCCTGCTGGACGAAGTCGGCGACCTGGTTGCGCACGCCTGCGAACGGCTGCAGCGCGCGGTCGGAGTCGACCGCCAGCCGCGCGAGCACCTTGTTCTGGCTCGCGAGGATCGACAGCACCTTGTCGAGTTCCTGCAGCGCCGGGTTCGCGCGCTGGATCACTTCGTGCAGCTCGCTGCCGCGACCCGCGAGCCCCGCGCCGAGCTCGTTGAGCAGGATCGTGAAGCGCTGGCGCTCGGGCAGGCGCGAGATGTCGCCGAGCAGGTCGACGTCGACCGGGCTGTGCGTGTTCTGCACGGGCAGCAGGTACTCGCCCGCACCTTCCTTGCCGTTTCCGATCTTGTGCAGCGCCGGCGGCAGCGGCGTTCCCGCGACGCGCGGCTGCGTCGGCAGGCAGTCGACGAACTTCTCGCCGATCAGCGCCTGCGGGCGGATCGTGCAGCTCGCGTCGGCGCGGAAGTCCTTGAAGCCTTCGTCGCTGATGTCCAGGACGACCGCCGCCTTCGCCTGCGGCGTAGGCGTCACCGCGCCGACCGTGCCGACCTTGACGCCGCCGATCTTGACGTTCTCGCCGGGGATGATGTTGCCCGCGTCGTCGAAGATCGCGCGGACCGTGTAGCTCCCGTTCGAGCCGCCCGCCGACGTCGCGAGGAGGACCGCGGCCGCCGCGGCCACGGCAAGGAGGACCGCGACCGCGGCCACTCTTCCGGTTCTCCCCCCGGTCGGCTTCCTCCTCACCCTTACCTTCCTTGCTCTCTACATGGGCCGGGCGGCCCCACCGTCTCGATGGAGCCGCCCGTGCCCGATTTTCCTTCCGGCGTCCTTGCGCCCTTAGGAGCGCGGTTTGCCTTCTCGCCTACTTCTTGCCCTTCGGCGGGCACGGCGACTTGTACGTCACCGAGACCGTTTCCGCGGGGATCCCGAATTCGCGTTCGCCGCCGTAGGAGCCGCCGAAGATCAGTTCGGCCTTCAGCGGGAAGCCGCCGGCGGGGCACTTCGTCGGCTCCGTGCCGTACGAGATCAGCTTCCTGCCCTTTTTGATCGCCGCGCCGACCTTGATGTTGATGTTCTTGGTCGAAGCCAGCGGCGCGCCCGGAACCGTCGAGATCGCCGGCACCGTCGTCTTCAGCTCGAGGCCGTACGGAGGCTGGCCGGAGCTGACGTACGTCCCCGAGGAGACGAATTCCAGCGACACCGGGCTGCTTCCGTTGACGTAGAACAGCAGGCCTTTGTTCGACCCGAAGAACGCCTGCAGCGAGGCTTCCTCAGGGACACGTTCGCTGCCGAACGTGACTTCGCCGAGCGCGCTGCCCTTCGGGCTCGCGACCGAGTTCGACTTGCAGCCGGTCGGGCCGGTGTTCTTCAGCACCGATTCCGCGCACGTGCCGAACCCGCTCGAGTTGATCTTCGCGCCGGCCGGCAGGAAGAAGTTGACCGCCGCGAGCGGCGGGATGCCGCCGGCCGGGTTCTGCGGCGTCGCTCCGTAACCAGAGCCCGAAAGCACGAAGTTAGCTTCGACCGCGGCCCCCGCGCCGAGGATGTTGCCCGTGCCCGGGAACGTCCCGCCGCCCGGCTTCGGGATCGGCACGGCCTTCGCTTTGAACGTGACCGTCGGCGCGGCCGATGCCGCGGCCGGAAGGCCGAGGACGGCGAGGCTGCCGAGCAAGGCCAGACAGGTGGATGCTCTGCGCATCAGTTTCTCTCCTCTTTTGATGGACAGGTCCGCCTCGATCCGGGTAGCTCCGGAACCATGCCGGTCCGGCGATATCGAGATCTCCGGCCACACAGACCGGAGAACAGTGGCGACGTACTGCCGCAGACATTATCCATCGATCGCGACGGTCGCAAGTAGCAGGCGCCCCGTGGGTCCGGGCTTGCAACCTCGCCAGCGGCAGATGAGCCCGGCGTGACGCTCGCGCGGTCGCCGAGGAGGCGCGAGCATCCGAAATCCGACTCGCGGCATCGAATCTGAGGCTCGACCAGAGGGTTACCGTTGCTCGGCGGAGAGCTCGAGTTCCCCGCCGTCGAAGCGAACGTCGATCGGCTCGACGATCACCTGCCGCGGTCCCGTCTCGACATGCCCGGCGACGAGCGCGTCGAAGCCCAGCCCAGTCGCCAGCCCGACCGCCTCCTCGCCGGCGCCGGCGGCGCAGTAGAGCGCATAGCCGGCGCCCATGTTGAACGTCGAGTACGCCGCGTGCGCGTCGAGCGCGGCCTCGGCGACGAGGAAGCTCAGCACCTCGGGCACGGCCGGCAGGCGCTCGATCCGGTAGGTCAGCTGCGCCGGCGGGCGCATCAGCTTGAGCAGGCCGTGCCCCGTCACGTGGCTGATGTAGCTCAGCGGCAGCTCGCGCTCGAGCGCCGCCGCGACGAGCGGCGCGTATATCAGCGACGGCGCGAGCAGCGCCTCGCCGAGCGTCTGCCCGTCGCCGAGCACCGTCGCGTAGCCGTCGGGCAGCCGCCCCGCGAGCAGGCGCGCAAGCGAGGCCCCGTTGGCGTGCAGACCGCTCGAGGCGACCAGCACGATCTCATCGCCCGGGCGCAGCCGCTCGCCGAGGATCGGCTCGTGCCCGCGCGGGAGGACGCCGACGGCGGCGCCCGCGAGCTCGATCTCGCGCTCGTCGACGAGGCCCGGAAGCGACGGCGACTCCCCTCCACCCCACGCGCAGCCGGCGTCGGCGCACGCGCGGCGCCATCCCGCGACGAGCGACTCGCTGCGCGCCGCGTCGCGGTACCAGTCAGAGGAGCCGGTCGCGAAGTACGCGTTGACGACGAGCGGCAGCGCGCCGACGCAGCAGAGGTCGTTGACGATCGCCGCGACCGTGTCGTAGGCGACCTCGCCGAAGCGGTCGATCCCCTGCTGCTCGAGCACCGCTCGCGCGACGACCGACTTCGTCCCGAGCCCCTCGACGACGAACGCGAACGCGCGCCCGTCGAGCTCGAACACGAACGCCGGCTCGCCGCGCGAGGCGTCGAGCGCGCGCGCTCCATGCGCGAGCAGCAGCGGCGACGTCGCGAGCGCCTGTCCGATCGCCGAGCGCTTGCCGGCGTCGAGCGTCTCGTAGTCGACGCCGGCGTCGCGATAGTCGGCGCTCGGGCGCTGCTCGCTCATCCCCTGAGCCTATGACCTCAAGTGGGCGCGTGCTCCGCGCGCCAGCACGCGCGCGAGCCGTGACAGCGCTCGATCCCGACGAGTGCTCGGTGCAGGCGCGCCAGCTTCGCCGGCGGCAGGCTCGCGGCGATGTTGTCGAGCTCGAACGGGTCGGTGCGCAGGTCGTAGTACTCGCGTTCGCCGGTCACGTACTCGACGTACAGGCTCTGCGCCGTCCTGATCGCCTCGTAGCTCGGCGGGTTGCCGGCGCCGGCCGTCGGCAGGTCGGGGTCGCCGGCGTCGAGCACGCGGCCGTGGTGCTCGACGAGGATCTCGCGCCGCCAGCGCGCCGGCGCGCGTCCGTGCAGCAGCGCGACGAGGCTGTGCCCGTCGACGCTCGGCGGGATGCGCGCGCCGGCGAGCCGCTCGAAGCTCGGGCACAGGTCGATGTTCTCGGTCATCTGCTGCATCGTGCGCCCAGCCGGCACGCCTGGGCCCGTGACGATCAGCGGCACGCGGATGTCGGTGTCGAACGCCGTCAGCTTGCCCGGCTCGAGGCGGTGCTCGCCCATGTGCAGGCCGTTGTCGGAGCTGAACACGATGTACGTGTCGCGCGCGAGCCCTTTCGCCGCGAGCTCTTCCTCGATCTCGCCGATCATCCGGTCGACCGCCTGCACGGCCTGCGCGCGCTTGCGGAACTTCGCGTCGATTCCCGCGATCTGCGCCGTATCGAGCGGCACGAACGAGCTGAGCCACGCCGGCTCGTGCACGCCGACCGTGTTGAACGCCGGCGTGCGCGGCGCGTGCAGGCCGGCGAACGCGCTCGTGTCGCGCGGCGCCGGCGTGAACGGCGCATGCGGCGCGAACGTCGCGATCTCGAGCATGAACGGCCGGCGCGCCGCGGCCGCGCGGTCGATGAAGCGCAGTCCCTTGCGTGCGAGCACGTCGGTCAGGTAGTCGCGCGGCGCGTAGCCGTAGGCGCGCACGCGGCCGTCGCTGTTCATCCGGTAGCCGTACTCCGGGTAGCCGTTGCCGGCGACGTCCCACTCGCTCCAACCCGGCGGCACCCCGGGGCGCGGGCGGTCGCGTTCGCTGACGCCCGGTTCGTAGCCGTTGAGGTACTTGCCCATCAGCGCGGTGCGGTAGCCGACGTGGCGCAGCGCGACGGCGAACGTCTGGCGCTGCTCGCCGCGTTCGTGAAAGACGCTGTAGCCGCCTTCGGGCGCGCTGTTGTCGAACACGTGCGTGTCGTGCGGGAAGCGCCCCGTGAGGATCGACGCGCGCGAGGGGCAGCACAGCGAGTCGGTCACGTAGTAGTTCGTGAACGTCTCGCCTTCGCGCTGCATGCGCAGCACGTGCGGCATGTAGCGCACGAGGTTCCACGCGAGGTCGTCGGTCAGCACGAAGACGATGTTCGGGTGCGCCGTGCGTCCGCGTTCGACCGCCGCCGGCGCTCCGCTCGCCGCAGCTTCGCGGCTCGGTGGTGAGGCGGCGCTCCTCGCGACCCTTCGCGCGTGGCCGCCGACGCCCGACCCTCCGCAGCCGCCGAGCAGCGCGGCGCCGAGCAGCAGCGCAACGACGGCCGCGAGCCTCGCCGACGCCCGTGCGCGAGCGGCGCCGGAGCGATGCTCGGCGGCTTGGCGCCGCGCGTTCTGGGCTCGTCTCGCCGCCATCGGCGAGCACAAGGTAGCGGTCGCCGCGACGGCCGGTCGCGCGCGGGAAACCCGAGGACGTGTCGGCGGCGGGTCCGGAGTCGCGAGTCGCCGTGAGTCGATATACACCCTTTCTCCGGGGGCCGACAAAGGAGCGACGATGGACTTCCAGCCGAGCGAGCGCTGCACCGAGTTCAAGGAGCGTCTGACGACGTTCGTGGACGAGCACGTCTATCCGGCCGAGGAGGTCTACGAGCGCGAAGTGCGCGAGTCCGGCAACCCACACCACCACCCGGCGGTCATGGAGCAGCTCAAGGCGGCTGCGCGCGAGCGCGGGCTGTGGAACATGTTCCTGCCCGACGAGCACGACGGCGCCGGCCTCTCCAACAGCGACTACGCGCCGCTCGCCGAGATGCTCGGCCGCTCGCACATCGCCTCGGAGGCGTGCAACTGCTCGGCGCCGGACACCGGCAACATGGAGGTGCTGCACCAGTTCGGCACGCCCGAGCAGAAGGAGCGCTGGCTGGCGCCGCTGCTCGACGGCGAGATCCGCTCGGCGTTCGCGATGACCGAGCCCGACGTCGCGAGCTCCGACGCGACGAACGTCGCGATGCGGATCGAGCGCGACGGAGACGAGTACGTGCTCAATGGGCGCAAGTGGTGGACGTCGAACGCGCTGCACCCGAACTGCCGGATCATGATCGTGATGGGCAAGACCGACCCCGACGGTCCGACCTACAAGCAGCAGAGCCAGATCCTCGTCCCGATCGACACGCCCGGCGTCGACGTCATGCGCAACCTGCCCGTGTTCGGCTACGCCGACCAGGAGGGCCATGCCGAAGTCGATTTCAGCGACGTGCGCGTGCCCGTCTCCAACCTGATCGCCGGCGAGGGCGACGGCTTCATGATCGCGCAGGCGCGGCTCGGGCCCGGGCGCATCCACCACTGCATGCGCGCGATCGGCGCGGCCGAGCGCGCGCTCGAGCAGATGTGCCGGCGCGCCGTCTCGCGCGTGACGTTCGGCCAACCGCTGGCGATGCGCGGCAACGTGCAGGACTGGATCGCCGAGTCGCGCATCGAAATCGAGATGGCGCGCCTGCTGACGCTGAAGGCCGCGTGGCTGATGGACACCGTCGGCAACCGCCACGCGCGGATCGAGATCTCGGCGATCAAGGTCGCCGCGCCGAACGTCGCGCTGCGCGTGCTCGACCGCGCGATCCAGCTGCACGGCGGCGGCGGCGTCTCCGACGACTTCGGGCTGGCCAGCGCTTACGCGCACCTGCGCACGCTGCGCCTCGCCGACGGTCCCGACGAGGTCCACAAGCTGTCGATCGCCCGGCGCGAGCTCGCGCCGTATGCGCCGCGCGAGCAGTAGCGAGAACCGTCGCGCTGAATAGACGGCCGCGAAGCGGGTAGAACCCCTCTGCCGGGACGCATGCTGACCGCGCCCGTCATAACGGAGGTTCTGACTCCAGGGACGTCGAGGAGAGGTGCAGACTGCAATGACGAAGCACGCCCGAATTACGCTGCTCGCGCCGCTGTACGCGATCGCACTGGTCCTCCTGGCGCTCGCCGCGCCGGCGGCCGACGCCGCGTTCGGCACCACCGAAAGACAGTTCGAAGCGGGGACCTGCAGCGTCGCTGAATGCGAATACTCGAGTCCTCCAAGCGAGTTCTACACGCAGGCCGCCGGCCACCCGGAACGGGGCATTACCTCGATTGAACTCAACCACACCGAACCGCTGCCGGGGCAGCGTGATCCAGAAGGCTCCCTGAAGCGGCTCCGCGTCGACGTCCCACCCGGTCTGGCCGCAAACCCGGAGGCCATCCCGAAGTGCTCGACGGCGCAGTTCGAGAGCGATTCCTGCCCGGCGGCGACGAAAGTCGGCGAAACTCAGCTGACCGTCTACGTGCTCGCGGTCGACACGACTGTCACCGGCGAGGTCTACAACGTCGAACCCTCAGCGGGGCTTCCGCTCGAGTTCGGGATCCACGTGGAAGTCGGCCTCGGCCCCGGAAAAGTCGCGAACGAACACATCTTCCTCGAAGGACACGTCGAATGGAACGGCGACTACCACGAGTGGTTCGAAATCAACAACATCTCGAAAACGCTTCCAATCCTCAAGTCCAAGTTGCTGTTCGACGGACGCGCGGGAGGCGACTTCCTGACGCTGCCCAGCGTCTGCTCCTCGAGCACGACCTCGCACGTGGAAATCGAATCGTATGAAGGCCAGGTCTCGAGCGCATACACGCACACGCCGGTCGGCGTCGAAAAATGCGCTGAAGTCCCCTTCAAACCGATCTCGTCCGTCACGCCACAGGCGGGGACGAGCTCCGGCGGCCCGGACGGCGCGACGACGGTCGTGAGCGTCCCGCAACTCTCCTATCCATTGACGAACACCGCCGATATCAAAGACGCGCACGTCACGCTGCCCGAAGGCCTCACGCTGAACCCCTCGGCGGCGCACGGCCTGGAAGCATGCACCGCGGCCGAGATCGGAATCGGGACGCGCAACGCAGTGAAATGCCCGGCCGCCTCGAAGGTCGGCGAAGTCACGATCGAAACCGATCTGCCGCCCGGATCGCTGCGGGGCAACGTCTATCTCGCCAGCCCGTCGGGCGCGAAAATCACCGATCCGCCGTTCACGATCTACATCGACGCCGAGGCGCCATCGCTGGACGTGTCCGTTCGCCTGCAAGGCACCGTCACGCCAAACCCGAACACGGGCCGCCTCGAAGTCAGCTTCCTCAACAACCCGCAGCTGCCGTTCAGCGAACTGCGCTTGACGACGACGGGCGGCGAACACGCGCCCCTGGCCAACCCGCTTGGCTGCAGCAGCGTGACCGAATTCTCGTTCAGCGCCTACACCGGCGCCGCGACGAGCGGATCGACGCCGTTCGCGCTCGCCGGCTGCCCCTCCTCGACGCCGTTCTCGCTGTCGCAGTCGACCGGCGACAGCTCGTCGAAAGCCGGCGCGTACACCGGCTACACGTTCAACCTGACGCGCGGCGACAACCAGCAGTACGTGCAGAAGCTGACGACGACGCTGCCGGCCGGGCTCGTCGGCGCGATCCCGTCGGTAGCGCTGTGCGGTGAACCGCAAGCATCGAGCGGCTCCTGCTCGTCGGCCAGTCAGATCGGCACGGCGACGGTCAGCTCCGGCGCGGGCGACCCCTACCAGTTCACCGGACCGGTGTACCTGACCGGCCCCTACGCCGGAGCGCCCTACGGACTGTCGATCCCCGTCGAGGCGGAAGCCGGGCCGTTCGACCTTGGCCGACTGACGACGCGCGCGACGATCAACGTCGACCCACACAGCAGCCGCGTGATCGTCACGAGCACGCTGCCGACGATCTTCAAGGGCGTGCCGCTGCGGCTGCGCAACATCAGCGTCGCCGTCAACCGCGCGAACTTCCTGTTCAACCCGACCAACTGCGGCGCGCTGTCGACCGACACGACGCTGGGCTCGCAGTTCGGCGCGACGCAGAGCGGCCTGTCGAGCCCGTTCTCGGTGTCCGACTGCGGCGCGCTTGCGTTCAAACCGTCGTTCGCCGTGGCGACGAGCGCCTCGACCAACCCGTCGGTGCTCAAAGCGAACGGCGCCGCGCTGCGCGTGAACCTGCTGCAGGGCGCGCACGAGGCGAACATCCACTCGGTCGTCGCCGAACTGCCGAAGTCGCTGCCCTCGCGCCTGACGACGCTGCAGAAAGCGTGCGTCGGCGCGACCTACGAAGCCAACCCCTACAGCTGCCCGCCCGCGTCGAAGGTCGGGCTCGCGACGGTCACGACGCCGGTGCTGCCGGAACCGCTGAAAGGCCCCGCCTACCTCGTCTCGCACGGCGGCGAGGCATTCCCGGACCTCGACCTGCTGCTCGAAGGCGACAACGGCATCCGCGTGATCCTCGAAAGCCATACGAACATCAAAAACGGGATCACGACGTCGAACTTCTTCTCGATTCCCGACGTGCCGGTGTCGAGCTTCGTGCTCGAACTTCCGACCGGGTACAACTCGGCGCTGACCGCCGTCGGCGCGCTCTGCACGCAGACGCTGACGATGCCGACGACCGTCACGGCGCAGAGCGGCGCCGTCGTGAAGCTCGCCACGCCGATCGCCGTCGCCGGCTGCACGGGCGGCAAGGGCAAGACCCGCATCAAGATCTTCAGCAAGCGGATCGTCCGTCACAAGCTCGTGCTGCGCGTGCAGACGTTCGCGGCCGGTCGCGTGAGCGTGAAAGCGCGCGACGTGCGCACGAAGTACAGCCACTTCGCCAAGCCCGGCAAGTACACGATCAAGGTGCCGCTCTCGCGCGCCGGCCTCCGCGCACAGGGTGCGCGCAAGCTGAACTTCAAGGTGCGCGTCGGGTTCCTGCCGAAGTCGAAGGCCGAATCGATCTCGATCGCCTACACGACGATCGGTCGCATCCCGAAGGCCAAGCACAAGCGCAAGCGCTGACGCGCGGGCGCACCGGGCGCTAGCCTGCGCCCGGTGCGTGCCCGCCGGACAGCAACCGCGCTCACAGCGGCGATCGCGGCGGCCGCCCTCGCCGCGCTGCCCGCGACGGCGGGCGCGAGGACCGGCGCAGCCGCCGGCGAGCACGGCGGCGCCTACCCGTCGCCCGCGGCGATCGCGGCCGCCGTGCAGTACCTCGACGCGCGCGCCGGCAGCACATCGATCGCGGTCGTCGATAGCCACGGGCGCCTCAGCGGCGCGCGAACGCACGAGCGCTTCCAGAGCGCGAGCGTCGTGAAGGTGATGTTCCTCACGGCCTTCCTGCAACTGCTCGCGCGCGTGCACCGTCCGGTCAGCGCGCTCGACAACTCGCTGCTGTCCCCGATGATCCACGAATCGAACAACGAAGACGCCTCTGCCGTGCTCGCCCGCGTGGGCGGCGCCGCCGTCGCGCGCGTCGCCCGCGAAGCGAGGATGCAGGACTACGCGCCGGGCGTCGGCTGGTGGGCCTACACGCAAACGTCGGCCGCCGACCAGGCGCGCTTCTTCGTCGCGATCGAACATCTGATCCCGCGACAGTTCTGGCCGTACGCGCGCGGATTGCTCGACGGCATCGAGCCGGAGCAGAGCTGGGGAATCCCCGAAGTCGCGCGCCCGCGGTGGCAGGTCTTCTTCAAGACCGGAGCGCTCCCCTCCGAGGGCCTGTTCAACGAGACCGCGCGCCTGGAGCGTCCCGGCGTCACGTTCACCGTGTCCGTGTTCAGCACCGGCGACCCGTCGCAGGCCTACGGCGAAGAAACGATGCGCGGCGTCGGCGCGCGCCTGCTCGCCGACGCGCCGCCAGGCTGACGGCGAAGCACGGATCGCGCGCGAGCGCGCAAAGGTGGACAATGAAGCGCGCGACACGAGGGAGGGAAAGATGTCCGCCGCACCCGCAGCACCCGCCGCAGCTCCCCAGGCCTCCAGCGCCAACCGGCCGCTGTCGGTACTGGTCGTCGGCGCCGGCTTCGGCGGGATCGCCGCGGCGATCGAGCTCAAGCGGCACGGGATCGACGACGTCACGATCCTCGAGCGCGCCGAGCAGCTCGGCGGGACGTGGAACTACAACAGCTACCCCGGCGCGGCGTGCGACGTGCCGAGCCACCTCTACTCGTTCTCCTTCGCCCAGCGGCGCGACTGGACGCGCCTGTGCTCCTCGCAGGCGGAGATCCACGACTACCTGCGCGCGACGACGCGAGCCTACGACCTCGAGCGCCACATCGAGCTCGGCCGGTCGGTCAGCTCGTGCAGCTGGGACGAGCGCGCCGCGCGCTGGCTCGTCGAGACCGACGAGGGCGAGCGCTACGAGGCCGACGCCCTCGTGCTCGCGACCGGCCAGCTCAACCAACCGGCGCTGCCCCCGATCGAAGGGATCGAGACCTTCGCCGGCGAGAGCTTCCACTCCGCCCGCTGGAATCACGAGCACGCGCTGCAGGGCAAGCGCGTCGCCGTCGTCGGCACCGGCGCGAGCGCCGTGCAGTTCGTGCCGGAGCTCGCCGAGCAGGCGGCGCGGCTGACGGTCTTCCAGCGCAGCGGCAACTGGATGCTCCCACGGCGCAACCGCGCCTATCCGCGAGCGGTCAGGGCCGCGGTCGAACACGTCCCCGGCGTGCAGGCGTTCCGGCGCCGCTTCATGTTCCAGTACTGCGAGCTGATCACCGCCGCGATCCGCCACCCGCGCACGATCGGCCGTCTCGCCGCTTGGCGCTCGGCGGCGTTCATGCGCTCGCAGCTGAAGGACCCCGCGCTGCGGCGCAGGGCGTGGCCGGACTACACGTTCGGCTGCAAGCGCGTGCTGTTCAGCTCGCACTACCTGCCCGCGCTGCAGCGGCCGAACGTCGCGCTCGTGACCGACGCGATCGAGCGCGTCACGCCGGAGGGAATCGTGACCGCCGACGGCGCGCTGCACGAGCTCGACTGCATCGTCTGGGGCACGGGCTTCAAGACGACCGAGTTCATGTTCCCGATGCGCCTTCGCGGCGTCGACGACACCGAGCTGCACGCGCAATGGGCCGACGGCGCGCACGCGCATCTCGGGATGACCGTCCCGCACTTCCCGAACATGTTCCTGCTGTACGGGCCGAACACGAACACCTCGGGCGGCTCGATCATCGTCTACCTCGAGGCGCAGGCGTCCTACCTGCGCCATGCGCTCCAGCAGATGCGTGCGCGCGGCGCCGACGCCGTCGAGGTGCGCGAGGACGTCGAGCGCGACAGCGACCGCGAGCTGCAGGAGCGCTTCGCCGGGACCGCGTGGACGCGCTGTGACTCGTGGTACCGCGACGAGCGCGGGCGGATCGTCGCGAACTGGCCCGGCTACATGCGCGAGTACCTCGCGCGCACGCGTGAGCTCGACCCGCGCGAGTACCGCTTCACGTGATGTATGACTACGTGATCGTCGGCGCCGGCTCGGCCGGCTGCGTGCTCGCGAACCGCCTCAGCGAGGACCCGACCGTGCGCGTGCTGCTGCTCGAGGCCGGCGGCCGCGACCGCTCGCCGAACATCAAGATCCCGGCCGCGTTCGCCAAGCAGTTCCACTCCAAGCTCGACTGGGACTACGCGACCGAGCCCGAGCCGCACATCGACGGGCGTTCGCTGTACATCCCGCGCGGCAAGGCGCTCGGCGGGTCGAGCTCGATGAACGCGATGCTCTACGTGCGCGGCCGGCCGCTCGACTACGACGCATGGGAGGCGCAGGGCGCGCCGGGCTGGGGCTTTCGCGACGTGCTGCCGTACTTCGTCAAGTCCGAGGACAACGCGCGCGGCGCCTCCGAGTACCACGGCGCCGGCGGCGAGCTGCGCGTCTGCGAGCAGCGCTCGCCGCGGCCGCTCGATCGCCGCCTGCTCGGCGCGAGCCAGGCCGCCGGCATCCCGCTGATCGCCGACTACAACGGGCCCGAGCAGGACGGCGCGTCGATGTTCCAGGTCACGCAGCGAAACGGCCGGCGTTTCAGCGCCGCCGACGCCTTCCTGCGCCCGGCGCTCGCGCGGCCGAACCTCGAGGTGCGCACGGGCGCGAGCGTCCTCGGCGTCGCGCTCGACGCCGATCGTGCGATCGGCGTGCGCGTGCGGCGAGGGCGCAAGGGCGAGGAGCTGATTCGCGCCGAGCGCGAGGTGCTGCTGTCGGCCGGAGCGATCAACTCTCCGCAGCTGCTGCTGCTGTCGGGCATCGGCGACCCCGACGAGCTGCGCGCCGTCGGCGTCGAGCCGCGGCACGCGCTCCCCGGTGTCGGGCGCAACCTGCAGGACCACCCGTTCGTCACGGCGATCTGGAAGGTCTCGGAGACGAGCACGCTGTACGGCGCCGAGGCGCCGCGCGCGCTCGCCGAGTGGGTCCTGCGCCGCTCGGGAAAGCTCAGCTCGACGGTCGCCGAGGTCGTCGCGTTCGTCCGCACGCGCGGCGGGCTGCCCGCCGCCGACATCCAGTTCCACATGGGCGCCGCCTACTACGAAGACCACGGCGCCGAGACCTACGACGGCCACTGCGCCGTGATCGCGCCCGTGCTCGTCGCGCCGAAGGCGCGCGGGCGCGTCTGGCTGCGCTCGGCCGACCCGGCCGCGAAGCCGCGAATCGTCACGAACACGCTGTCGGAGCCCGACGACGTCGAGTCGCTGATCGCCGGCATGCAGCTCGCCCGCGAGATCGCCGCGCAGCGGCCGTTCGCCGAGATCGCCGTCGCGGAGCTGAAGCCGGGGCCCGGCGTCGTCGATCGCGCCGAGCTCGAAGCCGACCTGCGCCGGCGGCTGATGCTGATCTACCACCCCGTCGGCACCGCGCGGATGAGCGACACGCACGAGCAGGCCGTCGTCGACTCGCAGCTGCGCGTGCACGGCATCGCCGGCCTGCGCGTGATCGACGCCTCGATCATGCCGCTGATCACCGGCGGCAACACGAACGCTCCGACGATCATGATCGCCGAGCGCGCCGCCGACCTGATTCGCGGGCGGACGCCGAGCCCCGCGCCCGCGCCGGCCGTCGCGTGAGGCCGAGCGCGGCGCGAGACGCACGGACGCGATGACGCCGATCAACCACCATCGCGAGGGCTCCGGCCCGCCGCTCGTGCTGCTCCACGGGATCGGCCTGAGCTGGCGGATCTGGCGTCCGCTGCTCGCGCTGCTCGCCGTCGACCACGACGTGATCGCCTGCGACTCGCCGGGCTTCGGCGACTCGCCGCCGCTGCCGGACGACGTCGCGCCGAATGTTCCCGCCTACGCCGACGCGTTCGAGCTGTTCTTCGCCGAGAGCGGGCTCGAGCGCCCGCACGTCGCCGGCAACTCGATGGGCGGCGCGATCGCGCTCGAGCTCGCGCGGCGCGGCGCCGTCTCATCGGCGACCGCCCTCTCGCCGGCCGGCTTCTGGACGGCCGGCGAACGGCGCTTCTGCCAGCGCTCGCTCGCGCCGCTCGCGAGCCCCCCGCGTGCGGCGCGCCCGCTGCTCGAAGCCGCCGCGCGATCGAACCTCGGACGTCGCGCGCTGCTCTGGCAGACGTTCGGCCGGCCCGAGCTCGTCCCGGCGAACGACGTCATCGAGATGCTGCGCGCAGCGTGGGCCGCGCCCGCGTTCGCGGCCGCGCTCGCGGCGTTCGACGACTACGCGTTCGGCGGCGGCGAGGAGCTCGCCGGCGTTCCCGTGACGATCGCCTGGGGCATGCACGACCGCCTGCTCCCCTACGCGCGCCAGGCGCCGCGAGCGCGCGCGCTCTTGCCGCACGCGCGGCATCTCTCGCTCGGCGTCGGCCACGTCCCCGTCTACGACGACCCACCGGTGATCGCCGAGACGCTGCGGCTCGGCGCGCAGGCGAGCGCCGGCGCGACGCTCCGGTCATACTGAGGCGATGGACTCGGCACAGGCACAGGAGCTGCTCTCGCGCGAGCGCACGCGGATCGAACAGGCGCTCGCCGACGCCGCCGCGCCGGCCGGCGACGAGGAAGGCGACGTGTTCGACAGCGGCGACGTCGCCTCAGACCTGCTCGAGTCCGAGATCGACGAAGGCGTCGCGCTGCGGCTGCGCGACGAGCTCGCGGCGATCGAGCGCGCCGAAGCGCGGCTCGCCGAAGGCGTCTACGGCCTGTCGGTCGAGAGCGGCGAGCCGATTCCCGACGCGCGCTTGCAGAGCATCCCCTGGGCCGAGCGCACCGCCGAGGAGCAGGCGCGCTTCGAGTCCGGCGCGTAGCGCGCGGCTCGCGCGTCCCGTCCACGAACGCCGGCAGGATGTCCATTCGAGCGGCGTCCGTTCGTCGTCGACTCGACGGTTCATATCATCGACCCGAGGAGCCTTCGCGATGAGCACCGGCGCAGCCACCACCGACGACCACGGCGCCCTCCTGAGCGAGCGCGCGAAGAGCATCGCGCTCGCGCTGCTCGCGATGACGCAGTTCGTCATCGTCATCGATGCGTCGATCGTCAACGTCGCGCTTCCGTCGATCGGCCGCGCGCTGCACTTCTCGCAGGACGACCTGACGTGGGTCGTCAACGCGTACACGCTGACGTTCGGCGGCTTCCTGCTGCTCGGCGGCCGCCTCGCCGACCTGATGGGGCGCCGGCGCATGTTCATGCTCGGGCTCGTCGTCTTCTCGCTCGCCTCGCTCGCCGGCGGTCTCGCGCAGTCCGAGCCGTGGCTGATCGCCGCGCGCGCCGTGCAGGGCACCGGCGCCGCGATCGTCTCGCCCGCCGCGCTGTCGATCATCGCGACGACGTTCACCGACGGCGCCGAGCGCAACCGCGCGCTCGGCGTGTGGGGAGCCGTCGCCGGCGCCGGCGGCGCCGCCGGCGTGCTGCTCGGCGGCGTGCTGACGAGCGGCCTGTCGTGGCGCTGGGTGCTGTTCGTCAACGTGCCGATCGGCGTCCTCTGCGCGCTCGCCGCGCCGCGCGTGCTGCTCGAGAGCCACGCCGAAGCCGAGACGCGCAACTTCGACATCCCCGGCGCCGTGACCGTCACGGCCGGGCTCGCGCTGCTCGTCTACGCGCTCGTCAACGCCGTCAACGCCGGTTGGGGATCGACCGAAACGCTGCTGCTGATCGCCGGCTCGCTCGTGCTGCTCGCGGTCTTCCTCGCGATCGAGACGCGCTCGCGCGCACCGCTGATGCCGTTTTCGATCTTCCGCCTGCGCACGGTGCGCGGCGCCGACACGGTCGCGCTGCTGATCGGCATGTCGCTGTTCTCGATGTTCTTCTTCATCTCGCTGTACATGCAGCAGGTCCTGCACTACTCGGCGCTGCGCGCCGGCCTCTCCTACCTGCCGCTCGCCGTCGGCATCATCCTCTCGGCCGGCGCCGCCTCAGCCGGCGTCACGCGCTTCGGCTTCAAGCCGGTCCTGCTGACCGGGATGCTGTTCGTCGCCGCCGGCCTGTTCTGGTTCTCGAAAGTTCCCGGCACCGGCGGGACGTTCGCCGCCGACGTGCTCGGGCCCTCGCTGCTCGCCGCGATCGGGCTCGGGCTCTCGTTCGTGCCGGTCACGATCGCCGCCGTCACCGGCACGAAGCCGCACGAGGCCGGTCTCGCGTCGGGGCTCGTCAACACCGCGCAGCAGGTCGGCGGCGCGCTCGGCCTCGCGATCCTCGCGACCGTCGCGAACAGCCGCACGAACAGCGTGATCCACGCCGGCCAGCACGACGTCGCGATCGCCCTGACGAAGGGCTTCGAGCGGGCGTTCCTCGTCGGCGCGGGCTTCGCGCTCGTCGGCGCCGTGCTCGCGATCGTGCTGATCTCCTCGCGCGACAGCCGCTCGCACTCGCTCGCCGCGCGCGAGCCCGCCGCGGCCGAGCCGGCGGCGGCCGACCTCAGCGGATGATCGGGCCGCTGCGCACCGCTTCGAACGCCGAGCCCGGAACGCGCTTGAGCTGTTCGAGGCTCGCTTCGTCCCAGCGCGCGCTCGGCGCGCCGGTGACGTACCACGGCGAGCCGTTGTCGGCGACGATCAGCCCGTAGCGCTTCAGCGCGCGCATCACCACGAGCGCCTGGCCGGAGAAGCCGGCGAGGCTGTAGCCGGCGCTCAGCCGCAGGCGCAGGCCCATCGGCGGCAGCGCCGCGTCAGAACTGCTCGAGGCGAAATGCGTCGCCGGGTGGATGTAGCCGCGCTGCGTGCGCGGGACCGTCACGCGCAGCGCGTGGTCGATCGCGCCGCTCGCGACCTCCGGGTAGCGCACGAGCAGCGGCAGGATCGGCAGCCCGGCCGCGTCGGCCGACGTCCAGCCTTCCGGGCGCAGCGCGTCGCTGCGCAGGTCGAACACCGCGCCGTTGCTCGCGCGCCAGCCGGCGCCGCTGCGCTGCGCCGCGTACAGCTCGTACAGCTTGCACGTCCCGCGCTGCAGCACGAGCACGTGGCGATCGCCTTCGGCGCCCGCCCCCTCGACCGGCGCGTTCGGCGGGATCGGATACGGCCCCGGCTCCGATTCATCGCCGTATTCGGTGAACGCGATCGGCACCTTGTGCTGCGTGCGCGAGACGACCGTGTACGGGATGCCGTAAGCCGGGTCGCGCCCGAAGTCTGGATGCAGGTGCGCGGCGAGCCCGATGCTCGCGACGTACCGCGCCGAGCGCGGATCGACCGGCGCGTTCGCGACTTCTTCGTTCAGCGCGTTGCTCGCCGGGAACATCGGGCAGCCGTACTCGTGCGGACCGGCGCCCGCGGCGACAGCGGCCGTCCCGCCGGCGAGCGCCAGCGCGAACACGCAGAACGCCGCGCCGCACGCCACCCGCGCGCGTCGCGCGCGCTGCCTCGACATCGACATCGCGAGCGACGCTACAGAGCGGCGCGGCGCATCGAGGCAGCGTTGGACGAACCTCGCAGGCGCACGCGGCGCGTGCGGCATCGGACACCTGCGCGCCGGGCGCGGGGCGCGCGCCCCCAACGCGCGCCCCGCCGCCAGACCGTCCCCACTACGACCAGGCCTGTCCGTTCGGAGCCGGTTTGCGCTCCTGCGGAACCCACAGGCCGCCGAGCAGCTCATCGAGGCTCACGCCGAGCCCGTCGGCGAGGATCACGAGCGTCGACAGCCGCGGCTCGACCGCGCCCTGCTCGATCCGGCCGATCTCGGTGCGGTGCAGGCGCGTAGCGTACGAGAGCCGTTCCTGCGAGCAGCGCGGACGCTTGGCGACCCGCACGCGACGCACGTTCGCGCCGAAGGTCGCGAGGAAGCGCGCGAGCTCGGCGTTGTACGCGTCCGTCTTGCTCACCGCAGCAATCTCGCTTGTTCGGACAGTGAATGCGACCGCCGTCTAACCGCCAGATCGCCAGCCGACATACTGGCGACCGCCACTCCTGCGACCGCCACCTCGGCGAGTGTCGGACAAGTGTCGCCGCTCGATCGCTCGTTCTGTCCGCTCGCTTCCATACGAACGT
Source organism: uncultured Solirubrobacteraceae bacterium (assembly GCA_963802105.1). Taxonomy (GTDB): domain Bacteria; phylum Actinomycetota; class Thermoleophilia; order Solirubrobacterales; family Solirubrobacteraceae; genus Palsa-744. The sequence continues at coordinate 509,081 of CAWDHJ010000002.1, forward strand.
ATGTTCGCATATCTTCGCTCGTCGTGCACGACTCTGTCATCCGGCACGCGAGGAGCGCCTTTTGAGTAATTTTCGGGACATGGGGGCGCGCCAAGTACGAGAGAGGCATATCGGTCGCGGCGTGCCGATCGTGCTCGCGCTCGCCCTCACCGTGCTCGTCGCGCTGCCCGGCGGCGCGCTCGCCACGCAGCTCGGCTTTGGCGCGCCCGAGCTCGTCATGCCGCTCGGTCCGCCATACGGCAACGTCCTGCAGATCAACGGCGTCTCCTGCCCCTCGACGTCGCTGTGCGTCGCGCTCGACAACGGCGGCGGCGTCGTCGCGACGACCGATCCGGCTGCTTCGACGCCCGCCTGGACCCGCCACCGCCAGATTGACGGCCGCGCCGAAACGACCGCGCTGTCATGTCCCGAAAGCATGTTGTGCGTCGGCGTCGACTCCTCCGGGGACGCGATCGTCGGGCACGACCTTGGCGGTGCCGCGCCGAGCTGGGGATCGCCGAGCGTCGTCGACGCCGGTCGCCGGCTCACCTCGGTCTCGTGCGCCTCGGCTTCGCTCTGCGTCGCCGTCGACGCCGAAGGGCGCGCGACGATCACAACCGACCCGACGAGCGCGACGCCGAGCTGGAGCGACCCGGCGCCGATCGACACCGGGCACGAACTCAACTCGGTCTCGTGCCCCGCGAGCGAACTGTGCGTGGCGGTCGACAACGTCGGTCAGGCCGCGATCACGACCGACCCGGCGGCGCCCGCGCCGACTTGGACGGTAGGGCCAACCGGCGCGACGCACGCGCTGACGGCCATCTCGTGCTCGGCGATCTCGCTGTGCGTCGCCGTCGACTCGGCCGGCGAGGACCTCATCACGCAGAACTCGACCTCGCAGGCGCCCACCTGGAGCACGCCCACGACGATCGACTCGGGCGAATCGCTGACGGCCATCTCGTGCACGACCGCTCCACTGTGCGTCGCCGGCGACAGCAAAGGCGGCGTCGTCGCGACGACCAAACCGGAAGCGCTCGCGCCTGTCTGGAGCACCCGCAAAGCCCTCGAAATCGCCGACACGCGGACGGTCTCCTGCGTCGGTTCCGCGCTCTGCGCGACGGGGTCCAGCGGCGGCCACAACAGTCAGCTATCGAGCGAACCGGGCGCCGGTACATGGAAAGCCGCGCAGGAAATCGACGGCTTCAACGCCGTCCGCGGGGTCTCGTGCGCGAGCGAAGCGGTCTGCGTCGCGGTCGGTGACGCCGGTGGCACGGCGTCCTCGACCGACGCGTTCACGGCGTCGCCGACGTGGGACGAGCAGACGACCGACGGCGAACGGGCGCTCGCCTCGGTCTCGTGCGGGTCGAGCGCGTTGTGCGTCGCCGTCGACTCCTCGGGCAACGCCGTCACGACGACCGATCCGGCGGACGCGAACCCGAGATGGGGCGCCGCCGAACCGATCGACGCCGAAGGGCTCAACTCGGTCTCGTGCGCCTCGACCGCGCTCTGCGTCGCCGTCGACGGCGGCGGCCACGCGACGATCACCACCGATCCCGCCGACGCGACGCCGACGTGGAACCACTCCAACGTGATCGACCCGGCCGGCGGCCTCGACTCGGTGTCGTGCCCGTCGACCGCCCTGTGCGTCGCGATCGACTCCCTCGGAAACGTCGTCGCCAGCACCAACCCCTTCTCCGTGTGGACCCGCTCGCCGGGGAGCATCGACTTCCCGCACGAAACGTCATCGGTCTCGTGCGCGTCGACGTCGCTCTGCGTCGCCGCAGACTGGAGCGGCAACATCCTCACAACGACCGACCCGACCGCGCTGCAACCGACCTGGAGCGGACCGGTGCCGGTCGATCCCGGCAACGGCATCGCCTCGATCTCGTGCGTCGCGCCCTCGACGTGCGCTGCGATCGACGACGCCGGCAACGTCGTGCGCAGCACGAACGCAACCGGTGGCGTCGGAGCATGGAGCGTCACGGCGCTCGGCACGACCCAGACGAAGCTGAGCACGATCGCCTGCGTCACGCCGAGCGCCTGCCTCGTCGGCGATGCGTTCGGCGATGTGATCGCCGGCGTCGCTCCATCCGAATCCACACCACACACGCCGACGTCTAGCTCGTCGGGCAGCGTCACGACCACGCCGATCTCGACGCCGATCTCCGCGAAGACGCCGGCGCCGACCTGTATGCTCAAGCTGCCGAGCGGCAAGGTGCTCGTCGCGGCGCGGCGGCGCAAGGACCGTAAGGAAGCCGCGCTCGTCGGCGCGATCGCGGCTCCCGTCAAGTGCGATCAGGCGACGAGAGTCACGTTCTCCGCGACGGTCGTCGAACGGCGCGGCAAGCATCGCCGTACGATCTCGCTCGCCGCCATGCACAAGAGCCTCGCCGCGGGCAAGTCGGTGACGATCGCCGTGAAGCTCCCGCGCCCACTGCTCGCCGCGCTCGCGCGGCACGTCGCGGAGTCGGTGACGTTGACGCTCTCGGTGCGCAACGCCAACGGCGCCAGCAAGGGCACGAGCAAGCCGATCCCGCTGAAGCCAGCCCGCTGAGCTCGGCACGGCGGCGCGCTCGGCCGCGAGCCGCCGTCAGGAACCGTCGTTCGCGAATGCCTCGTAGGGGCGGCAGGGCTCGTTGCGCAGGCTCGGGCAGGGCGGCAGCCCCGTCGGCACGCTGACGCCCGGCACGATCGGGAGGATCAGGCTGGCGGGCATGCCGGGCCCGAACGCGATCGACACGTTGGCCGTCGTGCCTTCGGGCTGCGTCTGGCTGAACGACCACACGGGCTGCGTGCCGTTCGGCGCGGCGATCGTGACCCTGATGCGCGAGCCCGCGCGGTACGCGTGGCCCTCGAAGTACAGCGGGATCGTGACCGGGACGAATTCGCCGGCCGGCATCGGCTGCACGTCGGACGCGAGGAACGTCGGGATCGGTTCGACCGCCGTCGGGCGTCTCGCTCGAACATGTTCGTCGAGGTCGTCGCGAGCTTGCGCTCGCTCGCGCGGATCCAGCCGTTCTGCACGAACGTCTCGTTGCCGTCCGGGCGCACCTCGCTGATCGTCGCCTGGAGGTCGACGTCAGGGGTCGACGACTTCACCCAGAGGTTGACGGCGCCGCCACCGATCGCCGTCGTGTCGCGCGCTGAGCGGCGCCGACACGTACGGACACGGCAGAGCCCGCCGGCGGCTGCACCCAGTTCCATTGCCACTGCGACGCGACGCCCCACAGCCCGCCCGGGCCCGTGCCGCCCGTGTAGTCGGTCAGCGGCGTGGCGCTCGCATTCGAGGTGTAGGAGTCGATGCCGTTCGGACGTCGCCGGTTCTTCGTCGAGCGCGCCTTCCGGCCCGAGGTACCACGAGCGAGCGATCGTGCCCGGGATCGGGAACGCCGAGAACGACTGTTCGAACGCCGGGATACGGATTGCCGGGCGTCGTGCTGCCGCGTCGGCGACGGATCCCGCGCCGTTGTCGAACAGCACCCGAACCTCCGGCAGCGCCGTGAAGGCCGCCAGCGCTTCTTTGTACTTCGTCTTTTCCTGGATCGGGTCCGCCGGCAGCGTGACCTGGTCTCCCGACGGTAGACCCGAGCGCGGACTGATAGACGATCGGCGCCGCGGCATGCAGGATCCCGCGGTTGTCGATCGGCGGCTGGTGGGCGACGTACAGCTCCAGGAAGTCGTCGAGCCGGTTGAGCGTGTACGGATCGAGCGAGTCGATGTGCGCGCCGTTGGTGAACGTGAACCACTTGTGTTCGGTGCCGGTGAAGTGCTCCGCCAGATCGGCGCAGTGCCCGCCGGTCTGCTCGTCCTCCCACTGGCATGCCATGAACGTCGGAACGTCGATGTTGTGAACGAACGTGACCGGGTCGAGCGGGTCGGCGACGGACGGGTTGTACGTCGCGTTTTCTTTGACTTCCGTCAGCACGTTCGTCGCCTCTTCGTGCAGATCCTGGTTGGCGGCGCACGTCTGGTCGCCGTTCTGGATCTGTTCGTAGGCCCAGTGCTCGCCCGTGGACGGGCCGGCCGGCTCGGCGTCGAACTGGCGCGTCTTCGCCCCAAGGCACGGCGAAGCCGGTGTTGAGGATGCCACCGGAGTAGAGCGTCGTCGCCGTTGCGTCGACGACCGACAGCGGCGCGATCGCCTCGAGCGCCGGCGGCCGAAGCTGAGCGGCGAACAGCTGGCTGATCCCGCCGTAGGAGACGCCGAACATCCCGACCTTGTGGCGGAGCACCCACGGCTGGTGAGCGATCGTCTCGATCACGTCGTACGCATCGAGGTTCTGCAGCGGTTCGAAGTAGTCGAAGGCGCCGCCCGAGCAGCCCGTGCCGCGCATGTTCACGTCGACGACCGCGAAGCCCAGCTCGTTGGCGACCGCCGCGAGTCCGCTTTCCGGGCCCGCGGGGTTCGCGTAGCCGTATCCCGAGTATTCGATCAGCGTCGGAACCGGGCCTTGCGTGCGGCGGGAGCTCGGCGGGTGGACGTCGATCGCGAGCTGCGTGCCGTCGCGCGTCGTCAGGTACCCGTATCCGCTGCCCGGGATCGACTGTTTGTAGATGCTTCGGTTCCACTGCGACGCAGCCTGCGTGTGGACCGTGATCGGTTCCGATTCTTCGCCCGTCGAGCTCAGCTTGACGCGGTAGCGCTTCCCCGGCGCGACGTTGCGGAACAGCAGTCCGCCGAGCTCATCGGCGTTCTGCGTGGAGACCGTTTCGCCGTGCTTGCCGAGCAGCGACATCTGCGCGCTCGGCGGCCAGGCCGGTCACGTAGACCTGTTCCACGCTTCCGTGCGCGCTGAACGCCGAGGCCGCCGCGGCCGTCACGAGCCAGACCGCCAAGACGACGAGCGCAGGGACGACGATCAGCGCACGACGGCCGACCGCAGACGCTCCGACCCCGCTGCCTCCCACGCGTCCGACGATCGGACGCTCACGGCTCCCTCGCTCGATGCGCAACGGCCTCTCCCCTCCTGCGTTTGCACTGCGCCTCCCTACGTCTTTCCATAATAAACAGCAGCCGACGCTGAGCGCAACCCGACGATCTGCTTTGGCTCCGTAGAGGCTGTCGCACAAAGCCTTCCGTCCGCCGGCTTTACGAGGCTTCTGAGATGACTCAGAACTTCACGATCGTGATCAGGCGTTGTTGATGCCGCCGAGCTTGCGGGAATGGCTTTCCTCCGACGAGCTGGCGTGGTGCGTGCTGGACGTGGTCGCGGAGATGGATCTATCCGCTATCTACGGCGAGTATCGGGCCGACGGGCACGGCCGCGCGGCGTTCGACCCCGCGATGATGGTCGCGCTGCTGCTCTACGCCTACGCGATCGGCGAGCGCTCCTCTCGGGCGATCGAGCGCCATTGCCATGTGGACGTCGCCTTCCGCGTGATCACGGCAAACCAGGCGCCAGACCACGCCACGATCGCTCGCTTCAGAGCGCATCATGAGCAGGCGCTCTCGGAGCTGTTCGGGCAGGTGCTGGCGCTATGCGCACGCACAGGGTTGGTCTCGCTGGGGATGGTCGCGCTCGACAGCACGAAGATCGCGGCCAACGCCTCGGGGGATGCCAACCGCACCTACGAGCAGATCGCTGCTGAGCTTCTGGCCGAAGCGCAGGCCGTCGATGAGGCCGAGGATCAGCAGTTCGGAGAGGCTCGCGGAGATGAGCTGCCCAAAGAGATGTCTGACCCAACCTCGCGCCGCGCTCGCCTGCAAGAGGCCAAGCGCCAGATCGAGATCGAGCATCAGGCCGTCAAGGACGCCCACCGCGAGCGCTTGGAGCGCCGTGCCGCGCTCGAGGCCGAGCAGGGTCGCAAGCTCGCCGGGCGGGCGCCGAAGGGTCCCTCCGAGCAGGTCCCCGCGGAGGCGAGGATGAACGTCACCGATCGCGATTCGCGGTCGGTCAGGACACGGCGGGGATTCATCCAGGGCTATAACGCGCAGGCCGCCGCGACCCGCGAGCAGATAATCATCGCTGCTGAGATCGTGGGCAACGGCGTCGATTACGGGCTGCTGGAGCCAGTGACAGACGCCGCGGCCAGGGAACTGGCCACGGCAGGAGTTGACGGACAGATCGACGTGCTGCTGGCAGACGCGGGCTACTGGGCAAGCGAACAAATCGAGAACCTCGCCGCCAGAGGCATCCAGCCGCTCGTGCCGCCCGACGGGCAGAACTCCAAGAGAAGCATCGGCAAGAACCGCAAAGGGCCTCGCTATGACTTCATGCGGCGCGCCATCACAAGCGAGCGCGGGCGCGCCCTCTACAGCCAGCGAAAACACACGATCGAGCCGATCTTCGGCCAGATCAAGCACAACCGGAAGATCAGTCGCTTTCAGCGGCGGGGCATCAACGCGTGCAGATCGGAGTGGCGACTCATCGCCGCCACCCACAACATCCTCAAGCTCTGGCGCGCGGGCAGCGCTCCGGCGGGCGCATAGAGCGACAGGCCGGCGGCGTCCCCTCAGCCATCGCGAGCTCGCCACACGCGACGCGAGGCGATGATCGTCACAAACCAGCTCCAGTCCGACTCGCCGTCGGCTTTCTGCGACAGCCTCCGTAGAGCCAAAGCGGGTTGAACGCCGCTCGGCTGTCGGCCGGCGCACCTCCGATGTCGGCCAGCGGATGCAGGCCGAGCAGCCGGGCAGCGTCGACTACCCTTCTCGGGACCCGTCTTCGTCCTCACCCATCGGCCGCCCGAGCCGCCCGCGCCAGGGATCACGTACCTGAGCGGCGACATCGGCGAGGCCGTCGCGACCGCGCGCCGCGCCGCCGGCGGCAAGAACCTGGAGGATCCTCGGCGCCGACGTCGCCGGCCAGTGCCTGCGGCGCGGGCTCGTCGACGAGATCCTCGTCTACTTGCTACCGGTGCTGCTCGGTGACGGCGTCCCCTTCTCGGCGCCCGACCTGCCGACGATCGACCTCGAGCCGCTCGGTGGTAGGCGGTCGGGGAGCGCGACGATCGTGCGGTTTCGGCCGGTTGCGTAGCTACCCGAGCTCGCGCATTGCACGCAGCTCGCGGCGGCCCATCCCAAGCGCCCGTCACGATGGCGAGATGCCCAGGATCAGCTACTTCTACGGCATCGCGATCACGATGTACTTCTACGATCACGAACCGCCCCACTTCCATGCCCAATACGCCGAGCACCATGCTGTGTGAGCCGTCCTGGGTTCCACGGAGACCGGTTTAGATGGTTCCCAACTTTGATCTCGTGGGTGTGGTTGACCCGGTCTTCGCAGCGTAGAGGTCCTCGATCTCTCGCGGCGGTCGGTCCCCGAGCGCTTCGTGCAGACGCTCGTTGTTGAACCACGCGACGTACTCGACGACGGCGAGCTCGAGTGCGATCTGCTGGCCCAGACGCGGTCGGCGATCAGCTCCGTCTTGAAGCTGTCGACGAAGCTCTCGGCGACGGCGTTGTCGTAGGCGTCGCCGACCGATCCGATCGAGTGAAGCACGCCGGCGTCGTCCAGGGTCTGGGTGTAGTCGATCGAGGTGTATTGGCTGCCGGCGTCTGAGTGGTGAACGAGCGCGACATCGGCGCCGGGTGCTCGCTGATGCAGCGCCATCGCCAGTGCATCGAGCACGAGCGTCGTTCGCATGTGCGCTGCGAACTGCCAGCCGACGATCCGCCGGCTGTAGGCGTCGATCACGAAGCTGAAGAAGACGAGGCCCTCCCTGCAGCGCAGGTAGGTGAAGTCGGCGAACCAGGTCTGATCCGGACGCGAGGCGCTGAACTGCCGCTCGACGAGATCCGGCGAGCGCTGAGCGCGCGAGTCGGCCTTGGTGCTCCGCCACGGCTTGCCCCGTCGCTTTGCGCCCTGGATGGCGTTCTGGCGCATCAACCGAGCGACGCGGTCACGGCCGACCGACTCCCCAGCTCTGAGCAGCGTCTTCCACATCCGCCGCGAGCCATAGGCGAGGTAGTTGGCCTCGTGGAGCTCCTCGATCTGGGCGAGCAGGCGCTCGTCCTCGAGCGCTCGGGCGGAGCGTCTGCCCGTGGCGCGCTCGTAGTAGGCGGACGCCGACACGCCCAGGGTGTTGCAGATCGGCTCGACCCCGAAGCGAGCGCGGTGCTGCTCGATGAACGCGCTCACCTCGGACGGTGTGGATCGAGCTTGCCCGCGAAAAACACACTGGCGGCCTTGAGGATCTCATTGGCTCGACGCAGCTCGTAGTTCTCGCGGCGCAGCTTCTTGATCTCCTCGCGCTCAGAGTCGCTCAGCAGATCGTTGCGCCGACTCTCGTTCGCTTCGACGCGCCGGACGTAGAGGCGCAGCGTCTCAGGCGGAAGCCCGAGATCGCGTGCGACGTGAGCAATCGGACGGCCGGACTCGAACACCAGCCGTGCTGCGCGCTCAAGCAGCTCCTCGGGGTACTTCCTCGCTCTTGGCATCTGCAGAGACTTCTCCTTTCGCCAGGCGAACGCTGGCGTCGAAGTCTCCGTCAAACCCAGGATCGCTCAGTGATTGCGATCGGTAGCTGCGAGGTGCTCGTTGGTGGTCTGCCGGCGCGAGCATTCAAACTCGTCGCGGAGTGGGCCGACCTGCACCGTGGCGAGCTCGAAGCGGACTGGGTCCGCGCGAAGGGTGGCGGCACCCCTGAGCCGATCGACCCGCTGCCGTAAAATCACCTCATGGACTTCGTACGGGTCACCTCCGCAGAGGTGCTCGGGCACTATCGGCTAAGCCTCGGCTTCAGCGATGGAAGCTCGCGCGAGGTCGATCTCACAGGCGAGTTGTACGGCCCTGTGTTTGAGCCACTTGCCGATCCTGACTTCTTTGCGCAGGCTCGCGCGGACGACGAGCTGGGAACCGTCGTGTGGCCAAACGGTGCGGACCTCGACCCGCTCGTGTTGCACGGCGACTTCGAGCCGGCCTCACGCTTCGTTCATCGCTGATCGACTGCGAGCACAGCATTCGCAGACAGTTGTCAGTGGACGCTTTGGAGCGAAGGCCAAACCGTCATGCCCGGGTCGAGGCTTTGCGCCAGGCCATCGTAGAAAGCCGCTCGAACGATAAGCTCTCTTGACCAGAACCGCGCCTGGAACGGCGCGCAGCCCCTGGCCCGCGCCATCGCCGAGGCTGCTCGGATCGCCGAGCAGGCCGCCGCAGGGGGGCGGCTGCGCGAAATCCGGGCTCAGGCCGGGGACGGGCCTAGAACGAAAGCTCCCGCCCGATTGCTGGGACGGGAGCTTTGGCCCGTGGTTCGATTAGTGAATCTATGGTGGGGATCTTCGGGGCGCTATCGAACCCGGAGGAAGCTTGACCAGATCGAGGCCAGCGAGACGGCTCCTCGACCCACGCATGCCGGACGCAGCCTTCGGGTCGGCGCGGTTCCTGAGGCCATTATGCGGGTACTCGCCCCGCCGAGGGGCCTATGCGGATGCGCGACGTTCACGTGGCGGTCGAGGGTCAGCTCGGGCAATCGGTGCCCCGATCGACCGTCAAGAACTGGCTTGCCGAACACGCTCGTGGTGAGCGAACTCCGCTGGTGAGGCTCGGACGAGGGCGCTATCGCCTGGCGGCGTAGCGGTTCCACCCCGCAAGACTCCACTCCTGAAGACCCCGGCACTTGGGCGGGGGTCTCGCGGCAGAGGAGTCGCCGTTCATCGCGGGGCATCCGCGGCGCGTTCGGGGCCGAGAACGGGCGACACCTCGTCGTCAATCGGGCCAGGCTCCGTTGTTTCAATCTGAAGCGACTCGACCGCAGCGACGATCTCGTTCCACTGATCGTGTGCGGTAAGGATGCCCGCGAGCACGTCGGAGAGCTCGGCCAACGGACCAGGGACTCCTGAGTGCGGCTAGGGGGCGAACGTGCCTTGCGCCGGTGGCGCGGCGTTGCTGAGTGACGGCATCGTAAGGTGGACCGTCTCGGTCAGGGATCGCCCAACTCGTCGGGCCCGGAACTCGATTCCTTCGGGATCGTCGACGACGAACTCGTACCCGTTGCGGATCGCCTCAGTCGAGACAGTCCGCCCGTGACGGAAGAACACCCGGACCCGATCGACGCCGTCCGGAACCACGCCGTAGACCTGCGCGAGCCCGTGAGCTGTCCGCACGGTGGTGCCAAGCGAGCGGGTCACCACGAGTCTCCCGCCCAGCGCTTCCGGTATGGTCGAGCAGCTGAACGAGGGTACAGGCGGGAGCCGGTTGGGGCCGTGCTGCTTCACGAGGGGATAGTTAATTGCGGCGAGACACAGTTCGCCCCTAGCCGAAGGAAGCAGCCACACCGGGCTGCCGGGAAGCACCCGTCTGGCCGCCGTCAGATCCGCGCGAGTGAACCCGGAGCCCGCGCTCGGTTCGAGCGCTTCCGCGATCTGCGCCGGCAAGACATCGTCGGCGCTCGCCCGTTCGGCGAGGACCGAGAAACCCTCGACCCACTGCGGCGCACGCGCGCGGAGCTCGCTTCCGCACGAGCACAGGGGGCACGCGCAGAGCACCCCGAGAACGAGTGCCATCGCCCGCTTGCAGAACGCCATCGATAAGCACCGCGGACCCGGCCCCAGCGTCGTCGAGACGTGGAGCCCGGGCCGCGAGTCGTCAGGGGCGGGCGCTAGTTCCAGCCCATGTGGAACCCGATTTCTTTGCTGTTCGGGTTGTCCACCGCCGGATAGCCTTCGCCGGCGAACACCCAAGGATTCGGGGACGCGTGGTTGCACTGCCACCCGTACGGGAACGACCAACCGCCGGAGTACTCCGCGGCCGTTACGCAGACCGGTCCCGAACCGCTCGTCACTTCCGCCCACTGATAGATATAGAAGCCGTATTCGCCCTTCGTGGTCCAGGTTTTCCCGGGCAGGTGACCGTTGAGTTCCCCGCTGATTTCCGCGTTCGCGCTGCCGGCGTACGCGAACGATGCCAGCATCAGCACGGCGAGCACCGCCACTAGGCGCGGTACCCCGCGGACACGACCGAGCTTCGATACCACCGAACTCATCACTCCTCCTTATCTGTTCGCATATTTCGTCTAGTTCGCTTGACGCATGGCCATACTACCCGCTAGTCCCAATTTATGGACTTTGTGTCTCTCACCGATGCCACCGGCGCGACACGCCAGGCCTACCGGTCTCCGGGGCGATCGCCGTGAGAGGGCGGCGGCGCTCAGTCCATCGACAGAGGCCCCTTGGAGCGCGCGGAACGACCTCGATGATCGGGTCGCGTTCTGTCGGCCTTTAGCGTGCGCAGCCTCCAAGATGTGCCGACAGCCGCGGCTCATCTGACCTCCATCTTGCGGGCACCGTAGACGATCTCCGCTGGGATGCGCCCGCGTGTGAGTCGTCCGTGATGAACGCGGTCTGTGTTGTAGAAGCGCAGGTAGGTCTCGAGCTCTCGCTTCAGGCCGCTGTAGCGGGGATAGATGTAGCGGGCGAAGGCAGGCCGCCAGCACTCATCGAGGATCGTCCTGTGCAGCGCCTCCACGTTGCCGTTGGTCTGCGGTCTGCCGGCGTGAATCCGGCTGTGACGGGCGTCGAGCTTCTCAAGCGTGCGGGAGAACTCACTGCCGCGGAACTCGTTGCCGTTATCGCTGAGCATTCGCTCGAGCTTCCAGCCGGCGAGCTTCAGCTCCTTGGCGACGCGCTCGGCGAGCTTTGAGGTCTGTCGGGCGGTGGGGTTGCCCTGCTTGCAGATCACAAGCTCGGCCCAGGCGTAGGAGGAGGCGATGTCGATCGCGGTGAGCTGCCAGATCGCGCCCTCGGTGCCCTTCAGGCGCCCGACGTAGAAGCAGTCGATCCCGACCAGCGCGCCGGGGCGATCGACCTCGATGTGCTGCTCTGGCCCTGGATCTCTGGGTGGCTCATAGGGCGCCGCGTAGCCGGCGATCAGCCCCAGGCGCTTGGCTCGCGTGCTCAGCCCGTGGCGGGCGAGGACCTTCCACACCCCGTTCGGGGAGACGACGATCCCACCCCACTTCTCGCGGGCGAGCTCTGAGGCGACACGCCTCGGGCCGAGCCCCGGGTGAGCGATCGAGAAGGACACGATCCGCTCCTCGATCATCTTCGGCAGCTGATTGGGCATCTGCGGCCGGCGGCGCTCTCTGGGACGCAGCATCTCAAGGCCGTGGCGGTCGACCTGGCGCTTCCAGGCGTAGTAGGTGGAGCGGTGCACGCCGAAGGTCCGGCACGCAGCCGAGACGTTCGTTCTCGCTGCCTCGGCAAATAGCTGCTGGCGGTAGCCGAACAGCACGTCATCCTTGGTCATCGGGCTCAACCTCCCTCTTCACTTGGCGGTGAAGGAGGCAGCCTGAGCCGAGGCGCGGACGGGTTCCCCGAGTGGGGAGCCCGTCCAAACCTCAAAGAGCTATCGAGGCCCCGACTGTCGGGAGGACTTGGAGGCAGGCCACTTTAGCGTCCGGCTGGCGTCGCACAAGCGGCAATGAGCGACGGGCTCTGTGCCGCGCGGCGATTCGGAGCACCGCGTACGTCCGCTCGCAGCAGAACAATCTGAACTAGATCAAGAGGAAGGAGGCTGCGTTGCCGATCGACCCTGTTGCGCTGGAAGCCACGCTCAACACCCTGCGCCTCACGCAGGTGGCTGTTCCTACGTTGTGGGACGAGGACACCGCCGACGAGTTGTTCCACTTGGTCGGGACCACGTATTACACCCTCGTCACAGCGGTCCTCGAGGATCCACTTCCTTCGGGACAGCCTGGCGAGCGCGTGCCACTTGCGATACTCGCAGCGCTGCACGGACGCGCCGTCGCTGGCCTACTGACGGCCTTGGCCCTTGCAGACAGCGACGAGGCGGAACTCGGCGCACCGAGGGCGGCTGACCTCATCGAGGCCACCATCGACACGATTACGCAGCTCTCGTCCGACGAGGACGATCGCCCCCGAGCACGAGACCGCGGTCGACTACGTTCGCGGGGTCGCTGCCACCTTGAGCTTCGTAAATCGCATCTTGCTCCCTGCGCGCGGCTTGTCACTCGATCCCAACGACCCTCGCGGGGCCGGTGGAGAGTAGTGATGATGCAATGACCAGAGACGACGCGATCGGCATGCTCCTGTGGTGTGCAGCGGCAGCGCAATGCATCTCGGCGACCCTGCAGCCAGACTTCCGCCTCCAGTCATGCCCTGACGAGTAACGCGAGCCTCGTATGCGTTGGCTGTGCCTGCCACGCTCGCCGACGATAGACTGGAAAGCTCGCTCTGAGCGTCGCGTAAGCGGCAGTGGGCAGACCTCGCTTGACTAGTGGCGCCTGCTCCATTAAAACGTGGCTGTGGCAGGCTTTGATTTCGAGTTGACAAGTCAATGGGATGAGTACGATCTCTACACCAAGCTCTTGGAGAGGATGGCGGTTGCGGGTGCAGCCCTCGGGGTAGAAGTTTATTTTCGAGAACCGGTGTGGCGTCCGATGCGTCTTGGTAAGCGTCGGACGAAGATCAAAGTGAGCGTTCATGGGGCCATGCCCGCGATGTACGCACTTCCAACACGCTGTGGTTCGGAGCTAGGAGCGATAGCCACGGTCGTATCAAAACCTTCCGGCGGGCGCCGCCTTCAGATCCTGTCAAATTGCCTTAACGGTTACGTGACAGCCCTGACACGTTTCAGGAAGCAATATGAACTGGTTTCCAGAGAGCTGGAGACACTCTCAGATGAGGGGTGGACCGTATTCTCGCCATCCAGCACCTTGTTCGATCCAGGTGCAAAGAATCACTTAAATCCAAGCCTGAGGGATCTCAGGCATGCGTTGATGCAGGCTCGCCTCAACCAGATTACGAGTCGAAGCCTCGTAGAGGAGTGCCATACGACTCTTGAGCATGTGTTCGATGCGTTGCTCGCCCGTAAGGAAAGACGCTCACTTTCATTCTCGGAAAAGCTCTCTGCGCTCGTCTCACGGGGTATGTTTGAGGGCGTTATGGAAAAGGATCATTTGTTCGGAGATCTTCCCGGAGAATTGGAGGAACTAAAGGACTATCGCCGGGATGCTAAGCATCGCGGCCAGGGCGTTGACGACGATACGGCGCGACGACTTGCCACAGCTACTGTCGCCGCGATTAACCTTCTACTAGCGATTCTACGAATGCGCACATCGGGATGAGCGGCCATGCGTGGCACAAATCGAGGACAAGACGACAGGAAGCGCCTGCCGATAATCTGGCTTTGGCATTGCCTAGCCCAGACTTCCTAGCCGAGACCTATCGCGCCGAGGCGGCATCCTTGTTTGCTGCGAATCAAGACTCTCGGCGGGCCGCTGAGCGCACCGCGTTCTTCGTGCTGACCCTCATCGGCGTAGCGGCGGCAGCCGGTATCAGCGCTCACAGTGATCTAGTGGCGCTTGCGCTTTCCCCGCTCACGCTCATCTTGATGTCGTATATGTGCCAGCAGTATGTTGACGTTACGGTGCTGGGAGCGGCTCGCGAGATCCTTGAAGAAGCGACTCGCGGCCGTCGTGGGGAGCCCTGCTCTTATATATGAGCTCGCCGTCTCACCCACCCGCCAGGGCCCACCGTTCACGACTAGTCAGCGTATGTTAAATGTGGCCACCGGGCTCGTGGTGGTCGGCGCTGTCGTTGCGGGCATCGTGGTGGCGGCCGAGGGTCAACGGTGGTATTGGGAGGTCTTGTTTACTGCCTCGACCTGCATTAGCGCGCTCTCGCTGGCAGCTTCATTTCGCGACATGAATCGCGCTGGCACCAAGGCCATGAGCCTGCTCGGGGAGCGGCTCCGATCACTTGAAGCCAGTTGAGGCGTCGTCGCACACCCGGTATGGACGGCGGGCGCATATCTCTAGTTCGATTTCTCAAGCCGGATCGGGTACCCGTGCTATCGGTCCGATCTGGTTGCGGAACTCCTCAGGCGTTTCCCCCGTGGCGTACGCGATTGCAGCTTGCCTAACGAGCTCGAACTGCCCGTTGCTGAGTAGCGCCGCGGGTCGCTGCTCATCGAGATAGGCGGAGCGACCGATGAGCCACGCACGCACGTTGTGTGCCGGCACATGACGTCCCTGGACGCTCCTCAGGGTGCGACCGTCTACACGATCACGCCTCCCAGCGCGAGCGACTCAAATCCGGCGCGTCCGTTCCCCTCGCGCAGCGCCGTGCACTATGAGCTGAGCGAAGACGGCTCGGTCCTCTCGCTCGTACTCGACAAATCCTGGCTCGATGACTCCCACCGTGTCTTCCCGGCCACGATCGACCCGGAAGTCTGGTTCCGGCTTTACGCCGCAGGTTGAGCAGTGGGTCCGCGACCCGACGTCAAACCACGGCGTCTTGCTGAAGGCCCAAAACGAGACCAAAGCCGGCTATGACTCCTTCGCGCAATCCTGCAACGAACACGGCGAAGACGAACCGGGCCTTGAGATGTATTACGAGCCACGCCTGGGAATCCCCCCGATGGGTCAGGTCTACCAGCAGGGCCTTGCCGGTCGGTTCTGGCGCCCACGCGTTCTCCTTCAAGCTCGAAGGCACCGGCCAGAGCGAAGGCGTTGGCTCCACGAAGCTGTCTGAGTCACGATTTCCGCGACTTCTGCGAGGCCGTAGTCATCTAGGTCCTGTTCGACCGTTTTTCGTATCCTTCGGCCGTGATCCCCACCTTTATTTGTCCGGTGCTTGGGTCGAACCACTGACCGGTGTAGTTGCTACCCAGTTGCTCGGAAAGCTGCGCGTCGAGGGTGGCCGAGGCGGCAGGTCCGAGGACCGAGATGAGCGCCGCGACGCTGGCGATTGCGATGAGCGTGCGTGCTCTGAGCAACCACGCCTCCGTTGACCCCATGACCGCCCTCCCTAGGCTCGTAGCCAGATTTGTGTGTTCTGACTGATGCCGGCAGGCTACCCGATTCGGTTCACTCGCATGCGTGGATATTCGCAATCAGCACAGGATCTTTACGGCCGAGCGCGCGACCAGCACGCGACGTCAGTGCGGGCGTGCGCTCGCCCACGACCGCCAGTCACGTCGCCCAACGAGGCGCTCGTCCGCTCGGTCGACCTCAGTGTCGTCGGGCTCGGCCCACTCGAACAAGCAGTAGGTCGCTCCACGCGCTCGTCGAGGCCACGACGCCGCAAGCGACCTATCTCGCGAGCAACCACTTGGAGCGGCGACTGCTCAACCAGACGTTCTTCAAGCGCATCTTGGTCGGGGAGGACAGCCAAATCCTCGGGACGACCCTGACGCCCGTCTATGCCGCCCTGTCGGCCTGGGACGACGGCCTGGGACAGCCGAAGGGCCAGAACGGCGGGCAGACGGCCCCGCAGGCCGCCCCGGGGCCGGAACGCGAGAACCCCGGCCGCCTTCTTCGTGGCCAGGGTTCACACGTCGAGCCTATGGTGGACGCTTTGGAGCAAAGGCCAAACCGTCATGCCCGGGTGGAGGCTTTGCGCCAGGCCATCGTGGAAAGCCGCTCGTCCAAGCCAGCGCGCCCCTGATTCGTAGCCACGCTCCGTATTGACAGGCTCCGCCCCAGCGGCGCATGATGGCTGTGATGGATGAACGAACGCAGGACAAGCTCGCCGCAGTGCTGATCGACGCCAGCACTGCGGCGGAGCACGTCGAGCAGCTACGCGCCCACGCCGAGGATCACGCCTCGGTGCTGCCTGACGACTTCGTGCACAACCTCGGCGTCCTGGTGGAAGAGCTACGCGACCTCCGCGACGACATCCACGACCTCCAACTCGATCCCAACGATCCGACGGCACTTCCACGGCGAGAGCGCGATGAGAACGATCGCCCGCCGGCCCGGCTGACGGAGCTACCGATCCAGCCCGACGACGAGTAACGCATCGCACCGGCCTCACGTTCGGGGACTATGAGTCAGAGCCGACGATTGATGCTGCTCGACAAGCGGTTGGCTCATGCCCGGGGTCTCCGGCCGATCGGGCGTCGGCACCTCTGCGCGGATCGTGGCGAGCAGCGGATCGTCATCCTCAAGCGTGCTGAACCCGAGCGCAGCGAGCTCGAGTAGCGCCCGCGCAGACGCTTCAATGAGCGTGTCGCGCATCTCGGCGAGGCCGAGCTTGCCTGGCTTCAGCGCGAGGTGTGGCCTAATCCAGTAGTAGCGCTGACTCGCACCGCAGATCGCGTTCCAGGCTTCTACGCCTACAAATGTGCTGCCCACCTGTCGATATGCGCGGTCGCTCAGCGTCCGGGCCAGATTCTGACGATGCTGGGACCACGCCCGGTGCGGAAGCTCGATCGCTATCCACCAACGGGCGACCTCCCGGGAGCTGCGTAGGAACGTGAAGACCGAGAGCAAGTCCAAGAACACCAGCCTGGCACTCGCCTTATTTGCAAGCTCGGCGTCGTCGGTAACACGCTTCTCAGCGCGGACCTCTCGATCTCGTTCACGTTCCTCGCGTCGGTTATCCAGGCCGCGCTGCGTCACGTAGGTGATGGCACCTCCGGCGACAACGCCTAGCAGCGGAGTGACAGCAGCATCCATCGGAGGAACGATAGAAAGCGGGCCCGACGACGTTTCGGAGCCCACCGGACCGCGCAGTTCGCGACGGCGATGTAAGCACGTTCGCCGAGCCCGGATAGTCTGTGCGATGTGGATGATGACCTGTCTCAGCTCGTGAAGGCTGGGGCCGAGCTCGGGCCGGCCCTACAGAACGCTGCCGAGTCGGCTGGGGCTCTTGCCATCATCCGACAGGCACTCGGTGGGATCGAAGATCGTCTCGCATTGCGTCGAGATGAGCGATGGGCGCGAATGACGACTGAAGCGGCCGAGCGGATGCGCGCCCGTGGAGTGCCGCCCGCTGCCATACGGGACAAGACGCTCCGGGCGATTTACGAGCATGGGACGCTTGAGGACGACCCAGACCTCGCGCAGTTGTGGACGAACCTCCTCGCGGCAGCGTTGGAGGGGAGCGACATACCGCCTGCGTACCCGGCGATTCTAAGAGAGCTTGAGCCTGTCGAGGCAAAGTTCTTGTACGCCTCTCTAGTGAGCACCGACAACCACCTTCCTCAGCCAGGACTCTTTCTCGACCATATGACAGAGGTACAACCACTGCTCGCGCACCTTGAGTGGCGCCATCTCGACAATCTTGAGCGCCTGCGTCTGTTGGACTTTACGTATTCTGGGCCGGTAAATGTCGAATTGCCACCACACCCACGCGATCGCGAGCTAAGCGTCTCAATTTCGTTGACTCGTCTTGGCCGGGGTCTCGTTGAGGTCTGCACGCGGTAGGTCGTACGATTGCTACTCGGCGGTCGCGTGGCCGGGCGATGCCCTAGCGTCGCACAAGCGGCGATCGACGGCACAACAGAGCCGGAGGGTCCTTCCGCGGGCTAGAGAAACGCCGTGCCAAGCCTCTCCACAATGATACGTAGATGCGTATTGATTTCTTTGAAATCGCTCACTGGAACCATGTCCGTTAGCCGTGGTCCAAAAGCAAGAAAAGACAGCCGCTTTGCTGCCTTGAGCCGCACCGACGAGGGCTTTCGCTGCGGCAAAACTTTGACAAGAGCTACGCGAGTGCCTGCTTCAAGCAGCTGACCCGTCCTGAGAAGGTTGCGAAAGTGCGTCACCTGGACATCAGGAGGCACGTGTATGTCCTCCTCCGTCAACGCCATCCCACCGACAAATGACGAGTGGAGCGCATGATGCCGATCTTCAAGTGCCATGCGATGAAGAATCGACAGAAAGAACACGGACGGTTGAGGTTTATGGTAGGGCTGAAGACTCTCGATTCGACGGATGGCATCGAGCGGGACGCCCTTGAGCTGGTTGCGCTTCGTAATCGACACGAAGGTGTCGGTAGCCGTCATTCCTGACTCTTCCCTTGGCTTGTCCCAGATTGGGAACGTATGGCTTCGTCCCGGTTTTCCGCCGTGGGCGGTTACTAGCGCCCACACAAGATGCTCCAGGACAGAGCGAGCGTGATAAAGGCTCTCGCCTATCAGAACCGCAAAGCGAGGCGGCAGTGGAGTGGCGCGCTGGATGTAGACGAGATCCCAGCCGACTTGAACGTTAGCGTTGAACCCGATCTGTAGCGGCACGGCGCGATTGAACTTCGTGAGCTCGTCCTCGAACGTGCTCAAGCTTTCGTCAGCTCTGTCGAGCTTGGCCCGAATATTGTCCAGCGCGCCCTCCACCTTGCCAGCACTTTAACGCTCGCCAACTCGGTGGTCTGCGCCGGCCTTTAGTTCCACCGCGCTTCAATGGCCACACATCGGCGTGTCGTGTCCTTGCGACGCATGTTCGCTGCCGCGCTAGTGGCCGCAAAGGGTGCTCCGAACATGATTAGGGTCGAGCGTAACGCTCGACCCTAATTTGCTTGTCGTCCCCTATTGGTCCTCTCGCCGCGCATAGCGGCTCGTGTCCTCGGTACGGACGACCGCGTCCTTGTAGAGTTCTTGGCACACGATCTCACAGACTAGGTCCTCAAGATACGCGCCAGCGGTGCTCGCGTGCACGAAGATCTCTGTTGCGTCGCGTTCAATTGGCAGGTCGGTGTCTGCGTCGATGGCGTCGCTGAGAATGTGTAGCTTGTCCGACTTCGCCTTGCTGGCAAAGGCTTCAAGTGCGACCAGCCGAAGCGAATTAGGCAACTGTGGATCGTAGGCCGCTACGCGAGGACTGGCTAGGAACGTTGAGCGAGTCTCGTGGACGAGGCTTGCCAGCGCAGCCCCTTTCACGGACGTGTAGGCGCCGCCTGGCATCGGGTCAGATCCTTTCGGACTTTGAGTGATCAGCTCCGCATCATATGTACGAGCCTGTTACAATTGTGTTACAAGGCGGCTAAATTTGCAATCATGGCTCGAGGTGTGGGAAGTCCCGTGTAGGCGCAGTCTCGCCTCGCCGCTCGGCCTCTAGCTTGACGAGCACTACCGCAAGCCAATCGAGCGCTTTTGGCTCGTACGAGGTCCGGATTGTGCCTGGTGTTACGACCCGGTCTCCGTCGAAAATGTTCTCGCCGGCGGCAGTGCGGCGAGCGGTGAGGGATGCGCCGCGGTACTCCTCATGGATGGGAAGCACGAAGCGGAGGACACGGCGGTCCGTGCTTGCCGGAATGTAGGCACGGTCGACCGCCGTCGTCAATACCTCGAGCACCGCAGCCATGTCCGCCGCTTCGTGAGCGTCATCGGTTGCCGAGTCGGGCAGCGTGTCTCGCTTCTCGCGAACGATTTCCAACTCCATCAAGGTGGCGCCTCGATCCGCCACGGTCTGCGGCATCAAACCATATCTCACCACATTGGTGAAGCACTTTCGGATACCCGCAAACGGTGGGCCACTGTATTTGGGTGCCATCTTCGGACCATATCAAGAATGCGCAGCACTTGAGCGCTATGTTCTGCTCCCCACAAGAGACGACAGGCGCGAACAGTTTTCTGCAGTAGATTGCAGCCCTTCACGATGCCGAACGGCTTCAGACGGCCGGGGTCGGCCGATAGAGGCTGCGCTCAGAGAAGCACGAAAGACCCCTGCAAACTGACGCGAAACGTTGTAGGAACGTTTTTGTGAACGTCGTTGAAGCGGACTTGTCCGAGTGCAACAGTTGTCTCGGGCCGCTAGCGACCGAGACATAGGCGACGGCCTCTCGGAGAGGCTGTCGCCATCCAAGGTAGGTCTGAACTAGGAGAGGGGCGTGGCTGCTTTTGCAGGGCTCGCCACGCCACCCCTCCCGAATCCAGCGAACTGTCCACAATGCGGACCACAGGCTGGACGCGACGCCGTTACTCTAGCGCCGTGGTCGGCAGGTCCGCGCGATTCTCGAAGGAGGAAAGCGCAAAATGCACACACTACGACGACTAATCTGTACTTGGCGCGTGGAGGAGGTGCCGGATGCTCCTGCCGCGCCAGCCGAGGACGAGCAGGATGATGAGTTGGTACGCGACGAGCACTCCACGGCTCGCCGCATACTTGTCTGCATTCACAACGTGGACCCCGAGTTGTGCGTCATCTGTTCGCGCAACTGGGCGGAGCCCCAGACGGGACAACTGCCGTATCGGCCGAAAGCGGCTTGATTCCCCGGGCGCCCCGCCTTGGCGGGGCGCCCGGGGACGGCGGGGTCCACAAGTGCCATCGCGCGCCGAACAGCAGCGTTCCGACGCGTGGTGGCATATCGAGATCCCTTGGGCTACAGCCGCGCACGCCTCAGTAGCTCGCTGAGCTTCAGATCCAGACCGCCGGCGATCTTTTCTGCCACGCTGACCGACACCTTGTACTCGCCGCGCTCGATCGCGCCGTAGTAGCTCCTGTCCAGGCCGACCCGTGCGGCAAGCCTCTCCTGGCTATAGCCCTGCTCCCGCCGCACCGAGCGCATGGCTTCGCCGAGGGCTACGAGGACAGTCGACTTCTGGCCTTTGCTTCGGTGCGGTCTCGTCTCAGACACCGGCCTCACCGATCAGCCCCGCCGATTCTTCTTCGGCCCGTGCTGCCTCAACCTGATCGACCAGCTGATCGGTTCGGAGATCGAGCGCACGGGCGACGGTCCGCAGCGTCGTCCAGCGAGGCGATGACTGCTCCAACTCGATTCGGGCCAACGCGCCGGTCGTGATGCCGGCGCGCGCCGCCAAGGCTTCGCGCGTGACTCCCCGCTGCTCACGGAGCCAGCGAACGGTGGTGGCAAGCACGGGGTCAGGCTTGGGATAGAGCATCGTGCCTCCCTAACTCACGCCGTGGCCGACGAGCTGTGTCTGGCGAACAGCCGCCCGCGACGCGAACACATGGCCGTCTGAGGTGCGGTGCAGCAGGCCCGCCCGTTGCAGCGGGCGGGTGTAGGCGCTGATGTCGCAGACTTCCAGCTCGCGCGCCAGGTCCTCGAGCGTCCACAGCGGCTCGTTGTCCTCGGGGTCTGTCAGTAGGTAGAGGATCTCGCGTTCGACGCTTCGCACGCGGTCGTCGGGAGCGGGCGTAGGCTGCTGGTCGGGCATGGGAGAACCACCTCTCGTGTCCAGGGCCTCGGCGCGGGCTTACCTCCCGTGCCGGGGCCGCTTTATCTCAAGTGCCGCCGACTGTAGGTCTGGGCGCTCTGATCGGTCAAGCTGTGCGCCGACGCCACGCCGAGCGCTACGAGCGACGCGACGAGACAGATGCGGGCTTGTCGGCCGAGCGCACATCGCCCTCGACCTCCTCGGCGCGGGCAAGCAGGTCGGAGGCGGATAGCTCCAGTCCGGCGGCCAGCCGCCGCAGGCTCCCATAGCTCGGATTGCGCTTGCCGGTCTCGACGTTGGAGATCCAGCGCTGGTGCAGGTCGGTCTCGTTGGCGAGCTGCTCCTGGGTCAACCCGAGCTCCTGGCGGCGAGTTTTGACGGCCAAACCGAGGGCGGCCTGGAAGGCGGGCGAGGCAGACATCCAGCCAGCCTTCCGGGGAGGTCAGAGACGCGCAATGACATCCGGGTAGAGGCTCCGCTACCGTCCCGCGCCATGACATTCCAGTAGAGGGAACGATGCAGGCATGGCGGCGCCCCCACGCGTTGCCGTGCCTGCATCGTTCCCTCGCGGCCGAGCAAAGGGGGCGTGCGGTTGAGACGATGTAGGGGCGGACGTCCGGGGCAAAACGCCCCGGCATGGCGACACCAGCTGCGCTGGCGACGCTGGGCGCTTGGAGCGTTCGGGGCCGCGATCGCCGTGCTCCTATCAGCTGGCTGTGGCTCGGCGGCTGCGGGAGCGGCGCACGCCTTGCCCGCGGGACCCGCCTGCGCGGGGTCGACCAGCCAGACGCTCGCGGCCACCGACGGGAAGGTGGCTGAACGCATCTACCGCGACGAGCTCGAAGGCCCCGGGGCGATCCGTGACCGCGAGCAGGTCGAAAGCTACGCGCCGCTACTGGCGGCGCTGGCCGAAGGCAACCGGTCGGCGATCCACGAAGCCGTCGTCGCGCTGGTCTACTCGCACACCCACATCGTGCGTTTGCGCGTGAGCCAAGGCGGGACGCTGCTCGCCGACGTCGGCGGCTCCTACATCATCGCGCCGACCGGCGGCAACCTCTACTACCACGGGCGTCTCGTCGGCACCTACCTGCTCTCGGTGCAGGACGACCGGGGGTTCGTCGGCTTGGAGCAGCGCCTTGAGTCCGTCCCACTCGTCCTGCACGTCGGGCCGGAGCGCATCCCGCTCGGGTACACGCTCCACACCGGCTCGGTCCCGCTGCCCGACGAAGGCCAGGCCATGCTCGGCGGACGTCCGTTTCAGACCTACTCGTTCAACGCGAACGCCTATCCCGCGGGCACGCTGCGGATCTCGCTGCTGCATCCGCTCGTCCCTCCTTCAACGCAGAGCTGCAGCGTCGTCAGGATCGCTGAGATTGGCCGCATCGGGCGCGCGATCTGGCAGCGTTTCATCCTCGACCAGGCACCGATCAGCGGCTTCGCGAGCTACGCGCAGCGCATCACCGGAGCGCTGACCTACGTGCGTGCCGGCGCGAGTGAAATCGCCGGCAGCGCTCAGCCAGGGCCGACGTCGATACCTGAGTCCGGCGAGCTGCACTTCGGCGGCGTCACCTACGGCGTGAGCTCGTTCGCCGCGACGACGCCCACGGGCGCGGCACGCGTCTACCAGCTCGTCCGCCTCTAACGCGCTGTTCGAGTTGGAACCTCCGGTTCAGGCGCCGCCGCGGGGCCAGTCACATGACATTGCGGTAGAGGTAGCGACTCCATCGGATTCGCCTTCCCCTGCGCCGTCCGTGCTCGCCGGGGATCGCGGGCGGCGGCGAGCGTCAACGGGACTGCTGCTCGGCGTGCTCGTCGGCGGCCTCGGGCTGCGGTTGTGGGGCGTAGCCCAGGGCTTGCCCTACCTCTACAACAACGACGAGGGGGCCGACTTCCTGCCGCGGGCGGTGCACATGTTCGGCGGCAGTCTTAACCCCCACTACTTCACCAACCCGCCGGCGCTGACCTACTTCCTGCATCTCGTCTTCGCGCTCTGGTTCGGGAGCAAGACGCCGCACCTCTACGCCCGCGATCCGACCGACGTCGTGGTCGTCGCCCGAGTCTCGGTGGCCGTGCTCGGGACGCTCGCGATCTGGCTGCTCTACCTCACCGGGCGCCGGCTGTTCGGGCGAGGGGTCGGGCTGCTGGCCGCCGCGCTCGAGGCGGTGGCGTTCCTGCCGGTCTTCTACGCACATTTCGCCCTGAACGACGCGCCGCTGCTGGTGCCGGTGACGCTGTCGCTGCTCGGCTGCGCCGGGATCGTGCGGCGCGAGCGATGGAGTGACTTCGTGCTGGCGGGTGTGGGGCTCGGCCTCGGCTGCGCCACCAAGTACACCTGCGGGATTGTGGCGCTGCCGCTCGCCGTTGCCCTCGTGAGCTCGCGAGGACGGGAAGGTCATTCAATGCTCGCCGGCGCGGCGGTCGCCGGCGTCGGCGCGATCGGCTCGTTCCTGCTGGCTGATCCCTACGCGCTGCTTGCGTCCTCGGAACTGCGCTACGGCATCACGCATCAGGCTTCGGCGTCGTCGGTACCGAAGCTGGGAGCGGGCGGCGGCAACGGCCTCGTCTACTACCTGTGGAGTCTCACCTGGGGACTCGGCTGGGCGCCGACTCTGATGGCGCTGGGTGGGGCGGTGAGCGTCTGGTTCCGCGACCGGCGCTCGTGGTGGCTGCTGGTGCCGCCGACACTCGTCTTCCTTGCCTTCATGGATATGTACGTCCGGCACTTCGGGCGCTGGCTGTTGCCGGTCTTCCCGCTCATCTGCCTGCTGGCGGCTGCTGGCGGCTACGAACTCGTCCGCTGCGGCCGGCGCCGCGGTCGACGGTGGGAACTCGGGGCTGCGATTGCCGCCACGGCCACCCTGTGCGGCCAAGGGCTCGTCTACAGCCTGCACTCCGACCTCGTGCTCTCGCGTCCCTACACGGCGGCACTCGCCCGGGCCTGGATGGTGGCGCACATCCCGGCTGGCGCTCGCGTCGTGATAGAGCCGGTCGTGCCCGGGAGCTGGATGCAGACATTCCCAGCCGCCTCAGAGCGGCCGCCGCACCCACTCTGGCGACGCTATCGGCCGCCAATTGCGGCAAGAGGAAACGCCGACCATGCTACGGCGATCACGGCCGCCAACTTTGTCGAAGACTACGAGCTGACGCTTGCGCCGTCCCTGATCTCGCGCTACGCGCAGGATGGCGTGTGCTGGGTCCTCACCGGCTCGACGCAAACCGGACGCGCCTACGCCGATCCGACGGCAGCTCCTGAAGCGATCCGCTACTACCGGGCGCTTGAACGCCGGGGGCGGTTGATCTATCGGGTGACGCCGCTGACGCACGGACGAGTGCCGGGCCGTCTCAGCTTCGATTGGAGCTTTGACTACTACCCGATCGACTACCGGCTGCCGGGATCCGAACTGCGGGTGTATGAGCTGCGCGGGAGCGGCTGCGGCTAATCGCTGATCGCCCTCTTTGTCCGACGATCAGCTCGTGCAATGGCACTTGTGCGACACTCGTCGACACGCGTGAGCGTACGCCGTTAGTCGGGCGACGTTTCGTTTTTGCTGCCGCTCCCCCGGTTCGCGTCGTACTCCCACCCTGCGACCCTGGCGGCATTCTCGGCTGCGGCGCGTGAAGCTGATGCTGCATCCTCAAGATATTCGGCTTTGTAGCCTATTGCGTCTTGAACCGCTGAATCACCCGACCGTGTCGATCGGTCGTACTCGGCTTTCGCCATCCCGCCTAATTGCCGAGAATCTTCAAGGTCTTGCTTCATAGCATGTGCCATGTGCTCGGCCCGAGTAACATCCTGCTCGCGCCCCTTCGGATCAATGTCAGACGAAGGATTGCCATTCTCGTGCTCCACGCGCGCTCTTGCCTCGTTATAACTTCACTGTAACACCACAGAAGGGTTTCCGACAAGGCCGCCGCACCGGCTCACCATTATTTCTGCGCGAGCCAAGGAAGCTCACGCAGCGCGATCGTCTCGGCTATGAGATGTGCTGCCGCAATCGCGGCAAAGGCCGTAGCCGGGGAGTAGGAAACCCTATCGTGCTTAGCCGTGTTGTAGAAGAACCGAGTACTGCCGCTCGCGAACGCGCGAAAATGGGCGACACCGTTCTTTCGGACGATTCCCGGCCGCCAGCCTGTGGCTTCCGCAAGACGATCGATGTGTTTCCACATACTCTCCGTCCATTCGGGCGGATCATTCAGGTCCGCTGTGGCTTCCTTTGCGACCTCCTCTAGCGCGCAAAACGCGGCATTGACAGCCTCCTTGAAGTTACCGTCCACAAAACTCGGACGGCTCGCTTGTGCAATCCGAGGGTGAAAATCATCGAGAAGGACGTTATACATTGCGGTGCTCTCCTCACCCATCTCTCTCACACACTCCAGAGCCGGACCGGTTTGCCCATCTGCTTGTAGGCAAGTGCTAAGGAGTCTTAGGGCAATTCGCCGCTCAGGTGTGGCCTTCAGCGCGCGAAAACCGTTAGCTGCATCTTTGAGATGCAGTATTGCATCGGCGTGGGCCCCCTTGGCCATAAGCAGCCGACCCCAATCGAGATCGAGCGGCGCTCGAGCACGCGGATCTGTGATTTCGCCTAGCGCCTCGTCGGCATCGCGTAGTGCGTCCTCGGCCCTTTGAACCTCGTGTCGCTCAAGATGGATCGTTGCCAGCTTGCGCTGGCAAACGGCCACATGTCGAAGGTCCCGAAGATTGTGCGCGGCTGCCCGCGCCCTTTTGTACTCGGACGTCGCGCGCGTCGGCTCGTGAGACGCCAGATACCAGTCACCCAGCACCATCAAGGCGTGGCACTGGCCCGCCTCGTTGTGTTGCTCTTCGTACAGTTTCAGGGCCTCGTCGATGTAGCGGCGACATGCATCGTGTGTATCGCCTCCTTCGGCCATGCCAATCTCTGCGAGCAGCAAGAGGCTACGTCCGTTTCCAAAGGACCATCCACGTCTCCCGCCAACGTTTAGACTATCTGTGGCGCTATCGCGCGCTAGCTGAAGTTTTCCCTGCATCAGCCACACTTCCGCGAGATCGTCGTGGAGGTCGTCCAGTTCTGGGATATCGCGCCGCTCTTCGAACACGCTGCGGGCCTTATCCAGCAGCCGTAGCGCCTCGTCGTAATCTCCCTGATGAGCCGCCGCCATGGCGATTAGCCGACCGCAGGTCGCCGCATCAACTGGGCGATCTTTCACGTCCTCAAAGATTCTCTGAGCCGCTTGAGCATGTCGAATTGCGTCGGCCGCGGCACCTCGCGCTAGATCGATCCGCGCGTGCTCCGCTTCGACGAGAGCGCGCTCGACCGGATCGTCAATGGGCGCAAGATCTTTTCGCGACTCGTCGAGATACTCGTCGGCCCGCGTGAGATCTCCACGCTGGCGATACGCCGCCGCCAGAAGACGTCTCGCACGGACGCGACCCAGCGAGTCATCCACCCTGCTGTCAATCTCCAGACCTCGGCGGAGAAGATCAATTGCGATACGCGTGTGACCGCGGTCGAGGTGCCAGGCGGCCATATGCTGCAGCGCCTCTGACAGCCCTACATCTTGTTCTATCTCGCTATACAGCTCGACTGCTTGCTCAAGATACCTCAGTGCATCGTTGTGATTGCCGCGCTCGTGAGCGACGCGTCCCAGCAGCATTAGCGACCTGGCACGACTAGTAACTCGCCCAAGTTCTTCGTCGAACTTGAGGCTTTCCTCGAGCACCTCCTGAGCACCGTCATAGTGCCCTTGCTCCAAGAGCACCTCGCCCAAGTCGTCTAGCAGCTCATCAAGTTCCCGCAAATCTCCACGCTTGGCGAGTTCGGGCCGCGCCTCGTTGAGAAGCCGCGCGGCCTCCTCAAGATTGTCGTCCTCACGATAAGCTCGTGCGAGTCGACGCTTCGCGATCGCAATAGCTCGCTCGTCGCCGTCCTCAATGGTTATCTTGCATGCGTCCTCAAACAGTCGAATGGCTTCGACGTAATTGGGCTTCGCACCCATAAGTGCTAGCTCGGCCTCCTCCTGCCAAAGAAGGGCAAGCTCTACCTGATCCTCACGAAAAAGAACCTCTCTCGCATCATTCAGTAGTTCACTGGCGCGTACGGAATCTCCGCTCTTGCGAAATATCCGTGCCATGTTTCGCTTAGCTCGCGCTTGCCCAACTCGATCTTCGCTGAGCTCATCCTGCTTCAGGCTGTCCTCGAAGGCTCGAACGGCAGACGCGTAGGACTCATCGTCCTCATGCCATAGTCCTAGCTGCGAGTACGCCTCGGATAGATCCATAGTTGTGTTTTCGCGTTCGCACAATTCAATCGCATCAGTGAGGAGCGACCGAGCTTCTGCCATCTGGCCCGTGTGGCGTAGCGCCTCAGCAAGGAGCATGCGAAGCCGCGCATTCGGACGCTCTTCGTCGAGCGCTAGTCCTTGACGTAGCTCGACAATCGCCTGCTGGTATTCCCCGCGCGCGATGAGCACCGCCCCAAGCTCTTCTTGATATCCAACCTTCTCGCCGTCCTCGATCTCGGTGCCGTGTAGGCCCCGGAGCCGTGTCCGCGCCTCCTCCAACTCCCCGCGACGTCGTAGCGCGGAGACGAGGGTCAGGCTCGCTTCCACATAGTTGTCGCTGTTCTCTTGCGACAGATAATCGAGGGCCTCGAGATAGTGCTCAAGAGCTCGCTGAAGGTAGCCTTGATGCTCCTGGATGTGGCCCCAGAGAAGAATTTGTTGGCCGGAAAGAGATGGCTCAGCAAGTTCAGCAGCGAGCGAGCGAGCCTCTTCGAGCGCCTCGATTGCTTCCTCCGTCTCCCCCCGGTTGCGGGTCTGGAGCAAGCATCGCGCGAGGCCGATAAGCGCCCGGCAACGAGCCGTTCGATCAGGCGTGCTACGTAGCCGACCGTACTGCTCAAGCGCGACTGTCCATTCGAGGGCGCGCTCGTGAGCCCGAGCGGCGTCCAACTGGCTACTGACGGAATCCCTGATCCCCATGATTCTCCCAGCTCCACGCCGACGGGCGGCCGACAAGGTAGCATACATCGGCCCATCGAGTCCGATCAGCGATATTGGTTCGGATCGTGATACTGCAGTAGGCTAACCGCCGCGATCAGAAGGAGGATTGGTTGGGGCTGTTTTCAAGACGAGCGGAGAGCCGGGTGCCCGACTCGGTCCTGGCATCGCTGCCGGCATACGGAGAGGCGAGCCTTGAGGCGCGGTTGCGGGGGCAACCATTGATAGATCCGCGATTTGGCTGGCAGTACTTTCTCGGGCCCGTGCACACCGCGATGATTGACGGGCACGTCGACCAGGTCATCACTGAGCTATACGCGGCGGCGATGGGCGCCGGAGACCGTGAGCTCGCCATATTCGGGGCGTATCGCCTGATAGCGGAGTTCGACCACGACCTGACTGACCCGCGCTACGTTGAGATGCTTGATGCCTCGATTGAACTCATGAGGTCGATGCAGCTCTCGCGAATGCACCTGACTGGCTTTGAGAACCAACGCGTAAAGGAGCTCGGGGATTGGTGAGGACTCGAGGAGACGAGATCACCTCCGCAACTGACCGTTGCCGATTCGGTACCTCGCACCAAGACTCTGAGTGGCGTCCATCGCCGAAGGTGCGACGCGGGCTCCCCCGACGAGGTCCCGAGACCCGGGCGAGGCAGAACAGCAAGATCGGTCTAGACACCGTGTACCGTAGCGAGTAGCCTGCACACGCGTATGAATGAGCAGGACATTTGTAAAGATGGGGCACGACCTCTGCCGCCTGGAGTCAGCGAGACGCTCGACGCTTTTAAGGGCACCCTTGACCGCGAGCTCAACCTAGCTGAGCGGCTGACTACGAAGGCTCGCCAAAGTTTTGTTCTCAGTATTGGCTTCTTCACGATCGTGCAGACGGTCGCGTTCAACAGTTTTCACTCGGGGTTCATTCGTGGACTTGAGCTAACTTGGCTCTTTGCGCTCGCAATGGCGTCGATATTTTTCCTGGCGATTGCCGCATTTGCCACTCTGCGCTCTGACGTTCCGTTGGACTTCGGTGAGTTCAACCTAGACGATCTCGGGCAACAGATGCAGGCGGCATACCGTGGTGACCTCGAAGTGCCCGGACACCTTGGCGAGACTTACTACACGATGGTGAAATGGATGCGTGAAGACAATGACAAGCGCTATCGCTACTACAGGTATGCGGTAGTAGCTGCGGGCGTTTCAATTGTTGTTTCGTCCAGCGAGCTGATCTCGTCGCTCGCCTTTCGCATACCGGGCTGATGGACGATGACTGGTGATCGCGAGCCATCGAACGATGCTCCGGCAACGGGCGGTGCAAAAACATCTGGAACGCAACGCGACGCTAGCGCGCGTAGCACGTCATCTCAAGCGCCATTCACCTTCGCCCCTCGACCGCGGACAGACCTTGATGTTCGCAAGGGATGTTACGGTGCTCTATGTGAAGAACCGCAGTCTCGGTTCAGCCCGTCCCGAACCGATCGCCGCGGCAGCACGGCGGGCGACTGTCGCACCGCTTCCGTCACCTCCCCGCATGAAGCTTGGATGGTTGCCGCATAATCAGGCGGCGGCGATCAGATCAGACTCTCGCTGTGGTCCTGATGCGTCGCTGAATGCTGCTTGTGCGACGGAATGACCGAATGAATCGTCTGGGGGCGAGCCGGCAATTTAGTTGTCGATAAGGTCTTATCGAGCTGGCGCGGGTCGCTACTGATCGTTGGCGCGCAGGCTTTGCTCAACGAGCCGTGTGAGCTCGTCGATCGCGTAGGCCCAGTTGTGACACTTGAAGCTCCGAACAGTGCTGATCTCGGCCCCGCATTTCATGCATCGCAGACCCGGAATCGCCTCCGGTGCCTCGACATTCACGTATTTTTGCTCTCCAAGGATCACCCGGACGAGGAGCTCCTTGCGATGCACGTCGCTTAGCGCTGAGGCGACAATGTCGAGCCAGGTCGTCATTCGCCCGCAGCCCGGACATGTG
Organism: uncultured Solirubrobacteraceae bacterium; assembly: GCA_963802105.1. Classification (GTDB taxonomy): domain Bacteria; phylum Actinomycetota; class Thermoleophilia; order Solirubrobacterales; family Solirubrobacteraceae; genus Palsa-744. Next base: position 539,818 of record CAWDHJ010000002.1, read on the forward strand.
GTCTCATCACCGCTCAACCACAGCGGTGCCCCGATCGCGCCGGTTTCAATTCCCAGCAGCGCCTCGATCTCCCGCACGTCCTCGTCTGGCGTTACCCAGGCATGCTTGCCGGGAAGAGAACTCGGCGAGTCATAGACCTCGCGGAACAGCTCGGCGGGCACCGGATAGGTCGAGCGCCCAGCAGTCGTAGACGGCGGCATCACTTCCCCCATTGCGTCTGATCCTCAAGGACCATCGATTGACGAGCAATCGGAATCGTAGCCTAGATTGATCAGCTCCGGCTCGTGCGCGGCGGACCAGATCAGCCGACTGCATCCCCTGGCGCGCAGCGGATCGTGCTCGTGTCATGTCCAACCAAGACGTACAGAGCAAGCCCAACTGAATACTTCGTGGGAAAGAAGAGCAGATCGTCCTCGTCAACCATCTTCCACTGCGCTACAGCCGCCGTCTCCATCTGCGGCGCCCCTAGCTCGACCGAGATGGTGACCGTCTCGCCCGGCTCGGTGTCTGGTATCGGCGTGAACTGGGCGGACGTCAACGTCCACGGTCCAGTTGTCGGTCCAATCCGTCGCAGCTGCCGATCGTGCCACGGCACACTGCCGCTGTTGCGGATCGTCCAGCGCTTGATGAAGTGCGCGCCGCAGGGAACCGTCGAGCCGTCTGGCGGCTCCTCGGAGACGAACGTAGCTGCATCTCCCTCGAGTGGGTAGCGGGCCTGGCGCGCGATCAGCAGCGGGTTGCGCAGGCGCCGGCGCTGGCGGGTTGACTCACGGGCGATGTCGACCAAGCTCGCCAGTAGATCGGCTGCCCCGAAGCGCTCGCTGTAGTAGCGGATGATCCGGTCTGAGGCCGGCCGCTCGCCGCGCTCAACCCGCGAGACATAGCTCTGATCAATTTCGAGGTCGGTCGCGACCTCGGCCTGCGTGACGCCGGCCTGCTCGCGCAGTCCGTGCAGCATCGCCCCGACATGCTGGTCGGGTCGGTCTCCGACGGGCTGATCCCATCCGGCTCGGCGCGGCTTCGGCATATGACAAGCAGTCAAGAAAGCACACCGGCTCGATCCTCGCGCTGCGAACACATCCGGCAACCGAAACGGAGGACCTATGAGCAGTTCACTTGTGCCCGCTAGCAGCTTCTTGCCATCGAGGACCAATCGGCAGATCGCCCGGGCGATGGAGCAGGTCGACGCGGCGCAGCTCGTCGCCCTTCACCGCGACCAAGCCCGGCTCGACCGGGTGGCCACGACCGCCGAACGCGGCATGGTCCGCGCGGCTCAGCTCGGCGCGCTCGAGGCGTCGCTCGTCTCGGTCGCCCCCAACGCCGCCGGCTACGTCCACGCGGCGGCAGTGGGCGGTGCCCTCGGGATCGCAGGCGTCGTTCACGACGCCTCGCGGGGCCTCTGATGGTCATCCTCGTCTTGCTCGTCATCGGCCTGGCCATCGAGCTATGGCATCTGCTGAGTGAGCTCTGGCCGCTCGTGATCGTTGCCGCAGTCCTCTACGTCTTGGTCCGCTTCGTCGCCGGTCGCTGGTATGCCAGCACCGCAGAAACTCGGAACCACCTGCGCCATGAGCAGGCTCGTCGGGACATCGACCGCATCGCGGCCGAGACCGAACTGGCCATGCACCGGGCTGCTGCCCGTCACGGTGAGGTCATCGAGGGCGCAGCTGTGGAGGTGAAGCGATGACCGACCGGCAGCAGCTACGTGAGGTCTGCGGCTGGAACCGTCAACTCGCGCGCGAGAACAGCGCTCTCCGCGCCGAGTTGCACCGGACGCGGCAGGAAGTCCAGGCGCTGGAAGCGACCAACGCCGAGCTCGGCGTCCAAGCCGAAGCCGCCGAATGCTTCCTGACCTCCGCGATGACCGAGGCGCGTCGGGCGACGCGCAGGCCATGAGCAAGCTCGTTACGTACCTCGTCGTGATGGTCGCGGCGCTGGCAGCACTCACCGCCGCCGGCCCCGCCCTGGCCCGCCTGATCTCCGCACTCGTGCCGCTGGTGTTGGTCGTGGGCATCGTGGCTGCGGTACTGCGAATGGTCTGGTTTCACATCCGCCGCTGAGCCTTCGACGCTGGTATCTGGCCAGGCAAAAAAGTATTGACAGCATCCTAAATCCCGATACATACTCAGGAGGTTAAAGACCGAACAAAAGGCGAACAAACAAGGAGGAACCACATGTAACAACTAAGCAGAAAGGAGGTGCATTTACCTATGGCACGTCGTATCAAAGTAAAGGGTGTACGAAAGAGCGAGATTGACACTGAGCAGCTCGCTCTCATTTATTGGTTGCAAGCCAAGCGGGTCTTGCGTGAGCGTCGCGAACATGAAGCCAGCGAGAAGGCCAAGCGCCGGGAGCAGGAGCATGAATAGCGACCTCGCTCCGGCGATCGTGGCGGCGGGAGGTGGCTCGGCCATGATGGCCGGTATCTGGATGCACGAGCATCATCGCGATGAGGCGATGCGGGCCAGCCGTCTGCGCCTCGGCATTCGGTTTCCGATCGGGGTGGAACCGGCCCAGGCGCTGGCGGCAGTCGAGAGCCTGGCGGGAACTTCCCAAGCGGCCGAGCTCGTCATGGAGGTGTTGGCGAGTTCGGGTCGGATCGAGCACGCCTTGTGGGCGCCGGCGGCGAACGTGGAAGCCGTGCGGGCGTCGCTCGCCGGTGCCATCCCCAGCTTGCACGTGACGGAAGCCGCGGCTCCCAGCGGGCGGGCGACGTTCGCGCTGCGCCTGCATCTGCCCACCCCCATCACGCTCCACACCAGCAATGCCGCAGCGCTCTCGCGCAGCTTGCTGACGGTCCTGGCGGGCGCTCGCGACGGCGAGCAAGTAGTGATCCGCTGGGCGCTGCGTTCGGGGAGTCCCCGTATGCGAGAGACCGAGCCCCAGACGCGCCACGAGCGGCAGGTCCAGGAGGCGTGGCGGCGCAAGACGGCGCTGCCCGGCTTCTTCGTGAGCGGACTGGTGCTGGCGCGCGCCGAGCGTCCGGCGCGGGCGCGGCAACTGGCCGACCAACTCGCGAGCTTGGTGCGCGGCCGGGTAGCCGTGGCCGGCTCGCTGCGCACCACCAGCGAGCGCAGCGGACGCGTCCTGGCGTCGCTGCCCCGAGTGCGGCGCGGCAGCGGTTGGCTATCGGGCGCGGAGCTGTTGCCGCTGCTCGGCTGGCCGATCGGGGCGGACGTCGTCCCTGGCGTCACCTTGGGCGGCCGTGAGTTGCCAGCGCCGGCGCATCTGCCGCGCTCCGGGCGGCGGCTGTTCATGGGGAGCGACCTGGGCGGCGAGCGCTGGGTGGCGCTTGGCCCCGAGGCGGCTCGCCTCCACACGGTCATCGCGGGAGCTTCGGGATCAGGCAAGAGCGAGCTACTGGCCCGCGGCATCATCGACGAGATCACGGCTGGCCACGCTGGCGCGGTCATCGATCCCAAGGCTGACCTCATCGAGACGGTCTTGGAACACGTTCCAGCCGAGCACGCCGACCGGGTAGTGGTGCTCGACCCTGGCGACGACACGCGCCCCACGCCCGGCGTTGACGTACTGCGCGGCGGCGACCCCGACCTGCGTACCGACGTCCTGATCGGCGCGCTGCGCTCGATCTTCTCCGACTGGGGCATCCGCTCGGAGACCTACGGGCGTCTGGCGATTCGCAGCCTGGCCGATATGCCCGGCGCGACTCTGGCCGACGCCGGGCGGCTGTTCTCGTCGGAGCCGTTCTTGCGCGAAGTCATCGGGCGGCTGCGGGACCCCTACCTGATCGAGGCGTGGCGACAGTACCTCGCCCTTTCGCCGAACTCGCGCGCCGAGCACGTCCAGGCCCCGATGGCGCGGGTGGCGGCGCTCTTGGCCCGCCCGCGCGTTCGAGCGGTGCTGGCGAGTCCCGACCCCAAGCTCGACGTCGGACGGCTGTTCGCCGAGCGCAAGTGGCTCTTGGTGAGCTTGGCACCCGGACGACTCGGGGAGGCCGGGGCAGCCATCGTCGGGGCGGCGCTAACGCATCTGATCTGGAGCGCGATCGAGGCGCGGGTGGCGCTGCCGCCGGCGCGGCGGCACTTCGTTTCGATCTACCTGGACGAGCTGGCGACGCTGAGCGGCGGCGTGCCGTTCTCGTTTGAGCTGCTGGCCGAGCGTGCCCGCGGGCTCGGTGCCGGGTTGACGGTGGCAGTACAGACGCTTGGGCGCGTCCCGGAACCGACCCGCTCGGCGCTGCTCGGCAACTCCGGCAGCTTCATCACTTTCGCCGCCCCCGCCGAAGAGGCTCCGCGCCTGACCCGTCAGTTGCCCGGCCTCACCGATACCGACATTCGGGCGCTCGGGCGCTTCCACGTGGCCGCCCGCATCACGTCAGGCGGAGCAGTCTCGACCGTGACCGGCCGCACGCTGCCGCTGCCGGCCCCCACCGGCCAGGCAGGCGCGATCCGCGACCGCTCGACGGACCGCTACGGCAGCTCTCCCGACGCTCCCGAAGCAGAGATCGGTCGGCCGGCAAGCGTCCTTGATCCAGAGGAGCCACTCGGACGCACCGGGAGGGCCGCATGAGGCGTCCAGAGGAGCGACCAGAGGCTACGAGTCAACTCGCTGCAAACCCCCGTAGCGGCGGGGCATCTCGCGCGATTTCGACGGCGAATGGTTCTGCGTCCCCCCGCTCCCACCTTTATCTCACCCCCAGTCGCCTGCATCACCTCAACCGTTCACTGTCCGATCCCGACTGGCAGCTCCTCTCCTTCGTCCACGACAGTCGCTTCGCCACCGGCGCCCAGCTGATCCGCTCCTTCTGGCGGACCGACGACGCAACCTCGAACGCGGCGCGGCGGGGACGCCGGACGCTCAAGCGGCTCACCGACTGGCGGGTGCTACAGACGCTGCCGCGCCCGGTGAGCGGGATGCGCGGCAGCGCCGGACTCGTCTACTACGCCGGCCGAGCTGGCGTGCGACTGCTCGCGGCCCGCGGCATAGTCGGTCCGCTGGTTGAGGTGCCCGGCACCCTGCACCTCGCGCATACGTTGGCGACGACGGAGCTCGTGGTCCGCTTGACTGAGGCCGACCGCCGTGGCGAGCTCGAGCTGATTGAGGTTCAGCAGGAGCCGGCCTGCTGGCGGCGCTACCCGACCTTCTTTGGCGAGCGAGTGCTGAAGCCCGACCTGTCTGTTCGTCTCGGTGCGGGCGTCAGCGAAGACCGCTGGCTGGTCGAGGTCGATCTCGGCTCTGAGTCGGCTCGCACCATCGCGCGCAAGGCTGCCGTCTACGGCGAGCACTACCGCTCTGGTGCGGAGCAGCGCGAGCACGGCGTTTATCCGCGCGTCGTCTGGCTGGTGCCCGACGAGGCCCGAGCCGAGCAGCTCACGAGCGTCCTAGGTCGCGGGCCAGCCGAGACTTGGCGGCTGTTCACTGTCTACATCTTCGAGCAGGGCGCGAGCCTCCTGGCAGCAGAGGCGCGCTCTTGAGCCGTCTCACCGCCTACAACGACCGCACCCAGCGCTGGCGGCTCGTCGAGGCCGAGGCGCTCCACGTACTGGCTCGGCTTCCCGCGTCCTGCCTCGATTCGGTCATCACCGATCCGCCATACGGAATCGCTCTCGGCGGGGAGTCTTGGGACCAGTTCGGCGCGGGCACGTCGAGCGCAGCCGAGGCGTTCGAGCGCTGGAACCGCCGATGGGCGACCGAAGCCTTGCGAGTGCTCAAACCGGGCGGCCATCTGCTTGCCTTCGGCTCGCCGCGCATGGTCCACCGACTGGTGGCAGGGGTCGAGACGGCGGGATTTGAGATCCGCGACCAACTGTTGTGGCTCTACGCCCAAGGGATGCCGAAGTCGCGGCGACTGCCCGGCGGGCTGGGCACGACGCTGAAACCGGCCTATGAGCCGGTCCTAATCGCGCGCAAACCGCTCGTGGGCAGGACGAGCGACAACCTCCGACGGTTCGGCACCGGGGCGCTCAACATCGAGGCGACGAGGGTAGGCGGGAGAGGCGGCTACTGGCCGGCCAACGTGGCGATCGGCCACAATCCCGACTGCCCGGTGGCCCTGATGGACGGTCAGCCGGTCGGGCCGAGCCGCCTGTTCTTCTGCGCGAAAGCCACCAAGCACGAGCGCGAGGCCGGCTGCGAGCGCTTGCCCCTGCGCTCGTCACAGCTCTACGTCGGCACCGGACGACCGGCGCGGGCGCGGCGCAATACCCACCCGACCGTCAAACCGCTCGCGCTGATGCGCTGGCTGGTGCGGCTGGCCGTGCCTGACGGAGGCGTGGTACTCGACCCCTTCGCCGGCAGCGGCAGCACCGGGATCGCCGCCGTGATCGAGGGCCGTCGTTTCCTCGGCATCGAACGCGAGAGCGACTACGTCGACATCGCCTGCTCCCGGCTGGTCCTTTGGGCGAGCGAAGTGGAGTCGTCGTGAGCGCTGGATGGCGCCCCGGCGAGCGGAAGGGCAAGCGCCTTTCTGCCCGCCGACATGGTCATCCAACGACTCAGGAGGTACTCACCTAATGGCCACCAAGGCAGAGCAGATCTACGACGAAGTCCAGGAGCTGATCGCGTCAGGTGTGGAGCGAGCGAACGCGTTCAAGCAACTCGCCGAGCAGTACGGGCGGCCGGTGGACTCGATCCGCGGCAGCTTCTACTCCCACAAGAAAAAGCTCGAGGGCGGCGAGAGCAAACCGCGTACCCGCCGCCGTGAGACGACGCCGGAGGATGCACTTGCCGACGCCCGCGCTTCCCTGGAGCGCTCGATTGCTGCCATCGACCGAGAGGTCGAAGCGGCCGAGGACCGGGCGGCCGAGAGCGCTGCCGAAGCCAAGGCGCTGAAAGCGAGTGCAGCCGAGCGCAAGCAGACCATCACCGAGCGCCTAGAGGCGTTGAAGTGAGACACCGCGGGCCGATCTGGACGGAAGTTCGGATCGGCCCGCGGCCGCCAATTAACACATTGCCATATCAGCGACTTAACGGGAAAATCGTTAAGCCAATTAAAGTAAGAAAGGAGGCATGTATGACACAAGAACCTAAGAAGGCACATCAACCTGAGACCGCCCCGGAGGAGCTGTCGGCAGCAGCAATCTACGCCCGCGTCTCCAGTACCGGCCAGCTCGGCCGCGACGGGGACGAAGACGGCGACGGATACTCGATTCCCGCCCAGGTCCAAGCGTGCGAGCGCGAGGCGGAGACGCTCAGCGCCCGGACCGTCAAGGTCTACGTCGAGCGCGCCGAGTCGGCCCGCAGCGACAACCGCCCGGTCTTGCAGCAGATGCTTCGCGAGCTGCCGAGCTTGGGCGTCAAGTACCTGATCGTCCACAAGGTCGACCGGCTGGCGCGCAACCGACTGGACGACGCCCAGCTCTATGAGCAGCTCCTTGGCATGGGTATCAGGCTGGTGAGCGCCTCGGAGAACATCGACGAGACGCCGGCCGGGCGCCTGATGCACGGGATGCTCGCCACCTTCGCTGAGTACTACTCCAACAACCTCGCGACCGAGATCAAGAAGGGCCTGCACCAGAAGCACCAGACCGGCGGCACGCCGTTTCGCCCGCCGATCGGCTACCTGCCCAAGCGGGAACTGATCGGCACCCAGGACGTCCGCACCGTGATCGCCGACCCCGAGCGCGCGCCACTGGTGCAGGAGGCGTTCGGCCTCTACGCCACCGGCGACTGGACGCTGCACCGGCTGGCTGACCACTTGGAGGCGCGCGGCCTGCGCAGCCGCCCGACGACCCAGCGGGGACCGAAACCGCTCACCGCCAGCTCGGTCCACAAGCTGCTGCGCAACCCCTACTACATCGGTGTGGTCCGCTACTGCGGCCGCCGCGTACCCAACGGCCGGCACCCGCGGCTGGTCGACCCCGACACCTTCGCTCAGGTGCAGGCGCTGCTGGCGGCCCGCGCCGTGGCGGGCGACCGGCCTTACCGCCACCAGCACTACCTGCGCGGCAGCCTCTACTGCGCCGAGTGCGGCGGACGGCTGCTCTACGGCAAGCACCGCGGCAATGGCGGGCTGTATGAGTACTTCTGCTGCATCAACCGGATGTCGCGGGGGAACGGCGGGCACTGCCCGACGGCGCACTATCCCGTCCACCTGATCGAGCGGGCGATCGAGGAGCACTACCGGACCATCCGCCTCACGCCGAAGGTGCATGAGGAGATTTGGGCCGAGGTGCGGCGCGACACCGGGGAGCGGGCGGCGGTCGTCAAGAAGGACATCGAGCGCCACCGCCGCCAGATCGAGGGCTACGAAGCCAACCAGTCCCGCCTGGTTCAGCTCTCTTACGAGGGGCTGGCCTCCAATGAGGTGCTCGCGCGCGAGCAGGCACGCCTGGAAACCGAGAAGGCTCGTGCCCGGCATCTGCTGCAAAAGGCCGAGCTGCACGCCAGCGAGATCGAAGAGGCGTTGGACGACGCGCTCGTCAAGACGACGACGCCTCAGGCGACCTATCTCGCGAGCAGCCACTTGGAGCGGCGGCTGCTCAATCAGACGTTCTTCAAGCGCATCTTGGTCGGCGAGGACAGCCAGGTCCTCGGGACGACCCTGACGCCCGTCTACGCCGCCCTGTCGGCCTGGGAGGACGGCCTCGGCCAGCCGAAGGGCCAGAACGGCCCCAGGGCGGCCCGGCAGGCCGCCCTGGGGCCGGAACGCGAGAACCCCGGCCGCCTTCTTCGTGGCCAGGGTTCACACGTCGAACCTATGGTGGAGACGGTGGGAATCGAACCCACGTCCGCAATCGCGTGAGAATGGCTTCTACGAGCGTAGCCGGCGCTCTGATCTCACCTCTCGCTAGCCACGCCGGCCGGGTTGCGAGGGGCCAGCCTCATGAGATGTTCCCGGATCGGCTGAGGCGGACCTTACCGGGTGAGCCTGCTTTCTGATCCCGGCCTTCCCCGCCGCAGGCAAGCGGGGCCCGAGATCTCACGGCTTAGCTATTGACTAAGCGGCGAGAGCGTACTCGTGAGAGTCCGCACTTATTGTTTTCCCGGGTGTTTTACGAGGCCGCCCGGGACCTCGACTCGCAACCACCCTCACGAGCCGACCACGTCGAAGCCTGTCGTCCCCGAGGATGTACGACGACTCCAGTTTAGCCGGGCGCCGAGCCCGCGTCACGACGGGCGGCGAGCCGGTCCCGCGCTGGCGGTGCGACTGCCGGTGCGACAGCGATGCGCGGGACGGCGCCGGTCGCGCGCGAGAGAACGAAAACGACGCGGACCCGGGCCGCTTGAGGAGCCCGCTCGGCCTGGCCCGAAGGCCCGACTTCGCTTGGCGGCGCGGCCTCACACCTCAGTGGCCTCGCTCTTTGCGGCTCGGTTCCGCGTCTGAATTCAACCTAGCTCCGCCCTTCGCTCGGCGCAAGCCCCGCGCGCCGTTCACCCCGCACTTTCCAGAAAAAAGTCCGAGCCATCGCGGGCGATCGCGGCGCTTCGCCGCGTACGGTCGCGAACACGCGGAGAACGACGCGCGCGACACACTTGCACGCGCCGCGCGAACCGTTAGGAGACGCTTATCGGTGCTGCGACAATGAGTGCATGGACAGCGGAGACGTCTCGCTGCAAACACCTGGCGCGGCGCCGCTCGCGGGCGGCCTGTCGGGTGCGCCCGCGCCGCTCGGCGCCGAGGTAGAGCAGCGCCATCCGTTCGAGCGGCCGGACCCGTTCGGCGAGCCGCGCGCGCGCCGGGCGCCGGTGCGCAACCTGCGCAAGCGGATCGGCAGCGCGCTCGCGGCGCTCGCGGCGCTGTTCGCGAAGTTCTTCGCGGCGATCAAGGGCGTGCTGATCCTGCTGCCGAAAGTCAAGCTGCTGACGACAGCCGGCACGGCGCTCGTGTCGGTCGCGGCGTACTCGCTGTTCTGGGGCTGGACGTTCGCGCTCGGCTTCGTCGTGCTGCTGTTCGTGCACGAGATGGGACACGTGTTCCAGCTGCGGCGCGAAGGGATCAAGGCGAGCGCGCCGATGTTCGTGCCGTTCCTCGGCGCGGCGGTGATGATGAAGTCGATGCCCGACGATGCGCTCGCCGAGGCGCGCGTCGGCCTCGCCGGGCCGGTGCTCGGCACGATCGGCGCTGGCGTCTGCTTCGCGATCGCCGAAGCGACGAACAGCGACATGCTGCGCGCGCTCGCGTACATCGGCTTCTTCCTCAACCTGATCAACCTGATCCCGGTCGTCCCGTTCGACGGCGGCCGCGCGATGGCGGCGATGGCGCCGTGGCTCTGGTTCGTCGGGCTCGGCGCGCTCGTCGCGCTGCTGCTGCTCGTCGGCAACCCGTTCCTGCTGATCTTCGTCGCGCTCGGCGTGATGGAAACCTGGCGGCGCTGGGAGGCGCGTAGAAAGGGAACGATCGACCAAGCCGCGTACTACCGCGTCTCGCCGCGCAATCGGCTGCTCGTCGGCGCCGTCTACATCGGCCTGATCGTCGTGCTCGCGCTCGGCATGGATGCCTCGCACGTGCTGAGCAGCGCAGGCCACGGCTTCCGCTCGATCTAGCGATAGCGAACCGTCTATCGGCTGACTCGTACGCCGCTAGCGGCGGGCTTCCCTGACGGCGCGTTCCATGTCGCGCTTGGTCTCGCGCTCGCGCAGCGACTGGCGCTTGTCGTAGAGGTCCTTGCCGCGCGCGAGCGCGATCTCGGTCTTCGCGAACGGCCCCTTGAAGTAGATGCGCGTCGGCACGAGCGTCAGCCCGCGCTCGGCGGCGCGCGCGGCGAGGCGGTCGAGCTCGCGCCGGTGCAACAGCAGCTTGCGGGGGCGCTCGGGGTCGTGGTTCTCGCGCGAAGCCGGCGCATACGGCGGGATGTGGACGGAGTAGAGCCACAGCTCGCCGTCGCGGATCGCGGCGTAGCCGTCCTTGAGCTGCGCGCCGGACTCGCGCAGCGCCTTGACCTCGGTGCCCTCGAGCGCGATGCCGCACTCGAACGTGTCGAGCAGCTCGTAGCGGTGCCGCGCGTAGCGGTTCGAGGCGACGTCGCCGGAGGCGACCTTGCGCTTGGCCTTGCCCTTCGCCATGCGAGCGAGCCTAGCGACGCGTGCCGCGCGCGTGTGACGCGCGCTTGCCGCCGGGCGGCTGCTCGACGGGCACGGGCAGCAGGTCGACGCGCCCACGCGGCACCTCGACGCGCGCGACGCGAACGGTCACGGCGTCGCCGAGTCGCAGCGTCGTGCCGCTGCGCTCGCCGCGCAGGATCGTGCTCTGCTCGTTGAGCTCCCACCAGTCGCGCTCGCCGTCGGGCGTGTGCAGCGCGCGAACGGGCAGCAGGCCCTCGTAGACGGCGTCCCGCAGATCGGCGTCGGCGCCGAACGCGACGAACGCGCCGGCGCCGATGACGCCGACGACTTCGCCGGCGAGCTCGCGCTCCCAGCCCTCGTCGTAGAGCAACCGCTCGAGGTGCGAAGCACGCGGCGACGTCGTCGGCGTCGCGCTCGACCTTCATCGCGTCGCGCTCGCGTTCGGAGGTCCACTCGCCGAGCGTCGCGAGCTCCGAGCGCCGCGGCGCGCGCTCGGAGCCGCCGACGGCCGCGAGCAGCGCACGGTGGCAGACGAGGTCCGGGTAGCGGCGGATCGGCGACGTGAAGTGGCAGTAGGCCGCCGAGCGCAGCCCGGCGTGCCCGACGTTGCGCGGCGAGTAGTAGGCCTGCTTGAGCGAGCGCAGCAAGAGCGCGCTGAGCGCGCGCCGGCCACGGCCCTCGCGCCGCTGCACGTGCCGCTCGACGCGCAGCGAGATCTCGCCGAGCAGCTCGGCGGCCTGCGTGCTCGACATGCGCTCGGGCAGCGGCGGCGTCGGCACGTCGAGCGTCGCGAGCTGCGCGACGAGCCGTTCGATGCGTTCGGGCTCGGGGCGCTCGTGCACGCGGTACAGGCACGGCGCGCGGCGCTGCTCGAGCAGCCGCGCGACGGCTTCGTTGGCGGCGATCATCAGATGCTCGATCAGGCGGTGCGACTCGGTCTGCGTGCGCGCGTGGATCGCGGCGACGTCGCCGCGCTCGTCGAAGACGAACTCGGGCTCCTCGGAGTCGACGACGAGCGCGCCGGCGCGCTCGCGCGCGGCCTGCAGCGCGCGCAGCGGCCGCGCGCGCGGCCGCGAGCGGCTCGGCCCACGGCTCCTGCGCGCGCTCGCGACCGGCGAAGATGCGATCGACGCGCTCGTAGTCGAGGCGCTCGTCGGAGCGGATCAGCGATCGGTAGAACGCGGCGCTCGCGACCGCGGCGCCGTCGAGCTCGAGCTCGACGGTCACGGCGAGGCGCTCGCGCGCGGGCACGAGCGAGCACGCGTCGTTCGACAGCGCCTCGGGCAGCATCGGCGCGACGGCGCCCGGCACGTAGACGCTCGTCGCGCGCCGCAGCGCCTCCTCGTCGACGGCCGAGCCCTCGGGCACGTACGCGCTGACGTCGGCGATGTGCACCCACACGCGCACGCGCTCGCCGCCGAGCGCCTCTGCCGAGATCGCGTCGTCGAAGTCGCGCGCGCTCGCCGGGTCGATCGTGAACGTCGCCAGCGCCGTCAGGTCGCGCCGCGCGTCGACGTCGCCGCGCACGTCGAGGCCGCGCTCGCGCGCGCGTCGCGCGGCGCGCTCGACGTGGCGCTCGAAGCCGCGCGGCAGGCCGCGCTCGCGCATCAGCTCGGCGATCAGCGAAGGCGCCGGCTGGCGCTCGCGCGGCGGCCAGACGACGCGCGCATCGTCGCCGCGCGCGCCGCTGCCGCCGACGCCGCGCCTCGGCGTCGCGGGACGGCGCGCGCGACGCGCGCTCAAGCGGGCACTTTCGCGGCGAGCGTGCGCAGCGCGACTTCGAGGCCGTGGTTCGAGTCGACGCCGTGCGCGACGAGCACTTCGGGCTTGATGCCGGCGCCCTGCTTGACGCCGCCGCCGCCGAGGTTGCGCCCGTTCGGCGTGAAGTACTCGCCGACGGTGATGTCGAGCGCGCCGCCGTTCGACAGCGGCTCCTCCTCCTGGAAGACGCCCTTGCCGAACGTGTGCGTGCCGACGACCGTCGCGCGGCGGTGGTCCTGCAGCGCGGCGGTGACGATCTCGGCGGCCGACGCCGTGTTCTCGTCGACGAGCACGACGACCGGGATCTTGGGAGAGATCGCGTCGCCGGTCGCCGTCAGCGTCACGCTCGGCTGGCGACGCCCACGCGTCGAGACGATCGTCCCCTTCGCGATGAAGATGCTCGCGATCAGCTGCGCCTCCTCGACGAGGCCGCCGCCGTTCGCGCGCAGGTCGAGCACGATCCCGCGCGCGCCGCCGCGCAGCTCCTTGTCGACGGCTTCGCGCACTTCGCCGTGCGCGCCGGGGCTGAACGTCGCGAGCGCGACGACGCCGAGCTTCTTGCCATCGACGGTCTTGCTCAGCGACGCGACGACCGGCTCGGAGATCGTCGCGCGCGTCAGCGTCAGCTTCGCGCGCGCCGTGTGGCCGCCGCGCCGCTGCTCGACGCCGAGCTGCACGTCGGTGCCCGGCGGGCCCTTGATCAGCGCGATCGCCGCGTCGGTCGACACTCCGCTGAGGCTGCGCGAGCCGACTTCGACGATCGTGTCGCCGTCGTGCAGCCCGGCGCGCGCGGCCGGCGAGCCGTCGAACACGCGCGCGATGCGCAGGCCGTCCTTGACGGGCGCGACCGACACGCCGATCCCGGTGAAGCTCGGCGGCGAGTTGAATTCCTTGAATTCGCTCGGCGAGAGGTAGTGCGAGAAGCGGTCCTTGAGGCTCGCGACGGCGCCGCTGACCGAGCCGTTCGTGAGGCTGCTCTTGCCGATCGGCCGGTAGTAGTCGTGCGCGATGCGGTCGATCGCTTCGTCGACGACGCGCGTTTCGTGGTCGGCGACGAACGCGTTGCGCGCGAAACTCGGGAGGTCTTCGGGATGTCCTCCCAAATAGACGCCGAGGACGAGCAGCACAGGCAGGGCGATCGCGAGCACCGCCAGCAGCGGCTGTCGACTTCTGGAGGGCATCGCCTCCTCAGAGTAGGGGTCAGACCCGCAGGAAGCGCCGCAGCGAGAGGCCCGAGCCGGCGGCCGACACGGCGATCGCCGCGCCCATCAGGATCGCGATCAGCAGCGGGAAGGCGATCATGTCCGGCTGCGAGATCAGCTTGACGGTGTTCGCGAGCGGATCGACGAGCGTGACCTTCGCGAGCGCGAGCAGGCCGATCGCGGCGGCGCCGCCGAGCGCGCCGAGGAACAGGCCCTCGAGCACGAACGGCCAGCGGATGAACCAGTCGGTCGCGCCGACGAGCTTCATCACCTCGACCTCGCGCCGGCGCGAGAACAGCGAGAGGCGAATCGTGTTGGAGATCAACAGGATCGAGGCGAACACGAGCAGCGCCGCGAGCAGCGCCATCGTGATCTTGATCACGCGCGTCGCCGAGAGGATCTTGTTGGTCTGCGCCTGGCGATTCTGCACGGCGGCGATCGCCGAGTCGGTGACGGCGCGCGTACCGAGCGGGCTCGACTGGTCGAGCTCGGCGCGCAGCGCGTTCGAGTTCGACGGGTCATCGGGCGTCACGCGGAAGATGTCGGGCAGCGGGTTGTAGCCGATCAGCGCGAACGCCTGCGGGTTGAGCTTCTTCTCTTCTTCGTAGCCGGTCTGCTTGGAGACGAACTGGATGCTCTTGACGTGCGGCGCGCGCTGCAGCTCGCCGCGCACGCGCGCGACTTCGGCCGGCGTCGCGCTCGTCGTCATGTCGACGTCGACGAGCACGCGCCCGCGCACGTCGTTGGCGGCGCCGTTCGTCGCCTGGACGACGGGGATGAAGACGCCGAGCACGAGCGTCGTGACGAGCACCGACGCGAGCGCCGCGAAGCTCGGCACCGCGTTGCGGCGCATCGAGCGAAACGACTCCTTGAGGAAGAAGCCCGGTCTCACGTCGTTTCGCGCCGCAGGCGCTCGCCGAGCTCGGCCGTGTTCTCCTCGCGCGCGCCGTACAGCCCGGAGGCCTCGTCGCGCACGATCCGCCCGCGCTTGAGCTCGATCACGCGGCGGCGCATGCGGTCGACCATCGCGTTGTCGTGCGAGGCGACGATCACGGTCGTGCCGGCGCGGTTGATGCGGTAGAGCAGCTGCATGATGCCGATCGACGTCTCGGGGTCGAGGTTGCCGGTCGGCTCGTCGGCGAGCAGCAGCGGCGGGTGGCTCGCGAACGCGCGCGCGACGGCGACGCGCTGCTGCTCGCCGCCGGAGAGCTGGTGCGGGTAGTTGTGCAGCTTCGTCGAGAGCCCCGTCAGGCGGAGGATGTCGGGCAGCGTCGCGCGGATCTGCTTGCGCGAGGCGCCGGTTACCTGCAACGCGTAGGCGACGTTGTCGTAGACCGTGCGCGTCGGCAGCAGCTTGAAGTCCTGGAATACGACGCCGACGTTGCGCCGGTAGTAGGGCACCTTCTTGCGCTCGATCTCGCCGAGGTCGCGACCGGCGACGCGGATCCGGCCGTCGGTCGGCTCGAGCTCCTTGATCAGCAGGCGCATGATCGTCGACTTGCCCGACCCGGTCGGGCCGACGAGGAAGACCATCTCCTGGCGGCGCACGGCGAACGTCGCGCGCTCGAGCCCGATCCCGCCGGGCCCGTAGAGCTTCGAGACGCCGCCGAACTCGACGACGACCTCGCGCTCGTCGCGCACCGGAGCGACGATCCGGCGCGGCGCGGCGTGCTCGCCGCGGCGGCGCTCGATCGTCGCCGGCGGCTCCTCGCGCGTGCGCCGCTCGCGGCCCGGTGTGACGACGGTGTCGGTCGCAGGCATGGCCCGTGACGGTACCGTGGCGAATGCGCTTCCCAAAGGAAAAGCCCTGCATGCAACGCACTTTGCACGCGCAGGCTATCGTGAGCGCCGATGGCCGAGATCGAGACGACGACGGTCGCGAGCAACGAGCTGCCGATTCACCGGATCGCGCTGCCGGGCACGCGCGCGCTGACGGTGCTCGTCGCGTTCGACGCCGGCGCGCGCAACGAGCGTGCCGAGGAGAACGGCATGGCGCACTTCCTCGAGCACCTCGTGTTCAAGGGCGGCGAGAAGTACGCGACGTACAAGGACGTCAACGAGACGGCCGAGCGCCTCGGCGGCGTGCTCAACGCGTACACGAGCCACGACATCGTCGCCTTCCACATCACCGTTCGCGCCGAGAGCGCGCCGGCGGCGATCGACCTGCTCAGCGACTTCGTCGGGCGCCCGCGGATCGACGCCGAGGAGCTCGACCGCGAGCGCGGCGTCGTCATCCAGGAGATCAACCGCGCGTTCGACCAGCCGTCGATGGTCGCCGAGTACCTGATCGACCGAAGCCGCGTTCGGCAGAGCACCCGCTCGGGCGCACGGTGCTCGGCCCGGAGGAGAACCTGCGCAGCTTCACGCGCGAGGGCATCGTCGCCTTCCGCGAGCGCCGCTGGTCGGGCGCGCGCGGCGGCGCGTTCCTCGTCGGCAACCTCGAGCACCTGCCCGAGGAGAGCGAGCTGCAGGAGGCGTTCGCGCGCTTCCCGGCGCTGCCTGCGCCGGAGCCGTACGAGCCGGCGCCGGCGTTCGCGCCGAAGACGCTCGTCGAGCAGCGCGAGACGAACCAGTCGCACCTGCGGATGATCTACCGGCCGGACGTGAGCGTCTCAGACGTGCGCGAGCGCGCCGCGCTGTCGATCTACTCGACGCTGCTCGGCGGCTCGATGGGCTCGCGTCTGTTCGACGAGATCCGCGAGAAGCGCGGCCTCTGCTACTCGGTTTACGCGATCAACCACGCGTTCGCCGACGTGCCGATCCTGCAGCTCGGCTCGGGCCTCGAGTCGGCCAAGTGCATCGAGGCGTACACGCGCATGCGCGAGATCGTCGACGAGCTGCGCGACGACGGGCCGACCGAGGAGGAGGTGCAGCGCGCTCGCGCATACGCCGCCGGACGCCTCGTGCTGTCGTTCGAGAACACGAACGCCGTCGCGCGCTACGCCGCCAACCAGCAGGTCGTGTTCGGCGAGTCGATCGACCCCGACGAGGCGATCGCGGCGCTCGACGCCGTCACGTTCGAGCAGGTGCGCGAGGTCGCGGCCGGCGTCGCCGACCGGCTCGCCGTCGCGTGCGTCGGGCCGCACTCGGTCGAGGAGTTCTAGGCGCTTTGCGCAATCCTACGGCGACTTGAGTCCTCTCAAGCGTCGAGAGCGATGCGAGTCGACGCCATCGAGTTCATCGATTGTGATCGCAGTTCGACCGACATCGATCGATCGGGCATCGACCATCTTCTCGATATCGGCCCAATCTTGGGTGCGGTCGAACATCGCCTTGAACACAGCGAGCGCCTCGCAATCGAGAACGGGGATCGTGCGATCATCGAGCACCACGCGTCTGATCCGTGCGGCGATTTCCTCGTGTAGAGGAAGAACGTTCAGGAAGACGTCAATCGGAGTCTCATCCCACCAAAGCCGAGTCTGGCCATCCCGCGCGACCTCTTCAAAGTTCGACTCTTTGATCGTCACCGCGTCCGGCATCGCGCCGAACACTTCATCGACTCGATCCCTCGCAACGAAGACGTTGACGTCCAGGTCGCGTGTTCCACGCGGCTCTTGGGTGCAATATGCGAGCGCGATCGCCCCGCCCACCGCGTGCGGCAGCATCGCCTCGTCAAGCGCATCGTGAACTGCGATCAGTCGTTCGGAGAGGACACTCATCGAGCACTGTGGAGCAGGGATGGGTAGGTAAGCCGCTCCTTCGGTCGATACGGCAACTGCTCGGCTAGATCGAGCACTTGCGAAAGAATCGATCCCGCCCTCAACATCTCGGCTTGGCTCGAGGACGGGGCAACGCGAAGCTCTAGGCCGGCAGCGCCCGCTATCCGTGCCATCGCCGATACGGCCGGCTGCCGCCCACCATGCTCGTAAGCGCTTAGAACGGAACTGGGAATACCGCTCCGACGAGCGAGCTCGATCTGTTTCAGTCCGCTGTCCTGCCGAATCTGGCGCATAAGCTTCCCCGCGACGAACTCGCTGCTTTCCTGCATATTACCCGCGTATTTTAGCGTATAAGCTAATCTAGTTTTCCACGCTACCGTAGCTCAGAGCGATGGCTCGCTCAGCCGAGCGCGACCATCCGGTCGATCGGCACGCGAGCCTTGACGGCGATCTCGTCGGGCACGCGCACCTCGAACTTCATCTCGCGCAGCGCGTCGCGCAGCTTCGGCAGCGTGATCATCTTCATGTAGACGCACGACGCCTCGGCGTTGGCGGGGATGAACTCGACGTCGGGCGCGGCGATCTGCAGCGGGTAGAGCATGCCGGTCTCGGTCGCGACGATCGCCTCGCGGACCTTGCCGGGGCCGCCGTTCTCGGCGGCGGCCTGCGAGGAGGCGCGCTCGCCCGGTTCGTCGACCTGCGAGCGCGCGCGCTCGTCGTGCCCGGCGATCGCGGCCTCGGCCTGCTCGGCGTAGCGCAGCATGCCGCCGGTCGAGAGCATGTGCACGCCGTCGTCGGAGATGTCGCCGGCGGCGACGTACTCCATGACGCTCGTCGTGCAGCCGCACTCGGGGTGGATCAGGAAGTCGGCGCCGGGGTGCGCGGCGCGCGTCGCGTCGATGTCGGCCGGGCGGATGCCGGCGTGCACGTGGCACTCGCCGTCCCACACGTGCATGCGCCTGCCGAGCTCCTTCTCGACGTAGGACCCGAGCCACATGTCGGGGCCGAAGAGGATCTCGGTGTCGGGCCCGTGCGTCTCGTAGATGTGGCGCACGACGTCGACGGCGTTCGCCGACGTGCAGCAGTAGTCGGTCAGCGCCTTGACGTCGGCCGTCGTGTTGACGTACATGACGACGACGCCGCCGGGATGCTCGGCGCGCCACGCGGCGAGCTGCTCGGCGTCGATCGACGCGGCGAGCGAGCAGCCGGCGTCGAGGTCGGGGATCAGCACGGTCTTCTCGGGACAGAGGATCGACGCGGTCTCGGCCATGAAGTGCACGCCGCAGAAGACGATCGTCTCGCGGTCGGCGGCGGCGGCCTGGCGCGAGAGGCCGAGCGAGTCGCCGACGTAGTCGGCGACGTCCTGGATCTCGGGCACCTGGTAGTTGTGCGCGAGGATCACGGCGTCGCGCTCGGCGGCGAGCGCGCGCACCTCGTCCTGCATCGCGGCGATCTCCTGCCGCGACAGGCCGCCGGGCGCCTGCGACGGCGCCATCGGGAGGCTCGCGAGCGGAAGGTTCATCGTCTTCATTCTATGAGCAGACCGACGCCGGCTCGGACGCGCGCGTGCGGCGCTAGGACGCGAGCTCGAGCAGCATCGAGAGATCGAGCGCGGGCGCCGAGTGCGTGAGCGCTCCGATCGAGACGAATCTGCACGCCGGTCTCGGCGCGCGCGCGCAGCGTCTGCAACGTGACGCCGCCGCTCGCCTCGAGCTCGGCGCGCCCGCCGACGCGCGCGACGGCGGCGCGCAGCTGCTCGTCGTCCATGTTGTCGAGCAGCAGCCGCGGCGCGCCGGCGGCGAGCGCCTCGTCGATCTCGCGCTCGTCGCGCACCTCGACCTCGAGCGTCGCGGCGAGCGCCGGCGCGGCGGCGCGCGCGCGCTCGACGGCCGCGGCGATGCCGCCGGCGGCGGCGATGTGGTTCTCCTTGATCAAGATCGCGTCGTAGAGGCCGGCGCGGTGGTTGCTTGCGCCGCCGGCCGCGACGGCGGCCTTCTCGAGCGCGCGCAGGCCGGGCGTCGTCTTGCGCGTGTCGAGCACGCGACAGCGCGTGCCCTGCACGGCGCGCGCGGCGCGCGCGGACATCGTCGCGACGCCGGAGAGGTGCGCGAGGAAGTTGAGCGCCGTGCGCTCGCCGGTCAGCAGCGCGCGCGCGCTGCCGTCGACGCTCAGCACGGCGCCGCCGTCCTCGCGCCAGACGCCCTCGGCGACCTGCTCGTCGATGCGCACGCGGGGATCGAGCGCGGCGAACACGGCGCTCGCGACGCGCAGGCCGAAGATCGCGCCGGGCGCCTTCTGCGTGATCGACGCGCGCGCTCGCGCGTCGGCGGCGACGGTCGCGTTCGTCGTCACGTCGCCGCTGCCGACGTCCTCGGCGAGCGCGCGCGCGACGAGCTCTGCGAGCTGCTCGTCGGCGATCACCGCACGCGACCCTTGCGCTCGCCAGGCATGCGCGGCACGCGCTAGACCTCGAGCGCGGCCGACGCGAGCAGGTACGGCGCGCACGAAGCCGTCGAGGTCGCCGTCGAGCACGCGCTGCACGTCGCCCATCTCGTGGCCGGTGCGGTGGTCCTTGACCATCGTGTACGGGTGCAGCACGTAGGAGCGGATCTGCGAGCCGAAGTTGACGTCCTGCGCGTCGCCCTTCTCGCGCGCGATCTCCTCTTGGCGCTCGCGCTCCTTGCGCTCGAGCAGCTTCGCGCGCAGCATCGCCATCGCGGTCGCGCGGTTCGAGGACTGCGAGCGCTCGTTCTGGCACTGCACGACGATGCCGCTCGGGCGGTGCGTGATGCGCACCGCCGAGTCGGTCTTGTTGACGTGCTGGCCGCCGGCGCCGGAGGCGCGGTAGGTGTCGACCTGCAGGTCGTCCTCGTTGATCTCGATCTCGGCCGTGTCCTTGACGACCGGCGCGACCTCGACGCCGGCGAAGCTCGTCTGGCGGCGGTGCGCCGAGTCGAACGGCGAGAGGCGCACGAGGCGGTGCACGCCGCGCTCGGCGCCGAACAGCCCGTAGGCGTTCTCGCCGGAGGCGCGGAACGTCGCCGACTTGATGC
This sequence comes from uncultured Solirubrobacteraceae bacterium, assembly GCA_963802105.1. Lineage (GTDB taxonomy): Bacteria > Actinomycetota > Thermoleophilia > Solirubrobacterales > Solirubrobacteraceae > Palsa-744. The sequence continues at coordinate 560,458 of CAWDHJ010000002.1, forward strand.
CGGCTTCCTCGCCCGCGCTCGACCTCGAGCAGCTCGACGCCGAAGCCGCGGCGCTCGGCCCAGCGCATCTCCATGCGCAGGACCATCTCGGCCCAGTCCTGCGCGTCGGTGCCGCCGGCGCCGGCGTTGACGCTGACGAGCGCGTCGCCGGCGTCGTAGCTTGCCCGAGAACAGCCGCTGCTCCTCGAGCTCGGCCAGGCGCGCTTCGACCGAGGCGATCTGCTCGTCGACCTCGGCCTGCAGCGACTGCTCCTCGGCGGCCATCTCGGCGAGCCCGTCGAGATCGTCTACGTCGCTCTGCAGCGCCGCGAAGGACTCCAGGCGCCTGCTCGCGCGCGCGTGCTCGCCCGACACTGCGGCGGCGCGCTCGGAGTCGTCCCAGAAGCCGGACGCGCCCATCTCGTCCTCGAGCGCCGCCACGCGCTCGCCAAGCGCAGCCGGGTCAAAGATAGTCCGCGAGCAGCTTCATCTGCTCGCGGATCGCAGGCCAGCCGCTGAGGAGTCGACTCGCTGGGAGCGGTGCTGGCCACGCCTCCACGCTATCAGCAGCCGGCGGCGCTCAGGCGCCGTGGCACTTCTTGAACTTCTTGCCCGACCCGCACCAGCACGGGTCGTTGCGCCCGACCTGGTGCTCGTCGTCGACGACGCGCTGCTCGACGACGGGCATCGCTTCGGCGTCCTCGCCTTCGTCGTAGCCCTGCGCGCCGGGCGCGACGCCGGCGGCAGCCGCGGCGGCGGCGATCGCGCCTGCGCCGACGGGGCTCTCGCCGCCGGAGTAGGACACGCGCCCGGCGCGCGTCGAGCTGCCGGAGGCGGCGAACGCTCGGCGCGGGCGCGCCGCCGCCGTTCTCGCCCTCGACGTTGACCTGCACGTTGAAGATCATCCGCGCGTAGTCGGCCCAGACGCTGTTCATCAGGTCGCCGAACAGCGTGAACGCCTCGTTCTTGTAGGCGACGAGCGGGTCGATCTGGGCGAAGCCGCGCAGGTGGATGCCCTCGCGCAGGTAGTCCATGTCGAACAGGTGCTCGCGCCAGCGTTCGTCGATGATCTGCAGCAGCAGGAAGCGCTCGAGCGCGCCCATCAGCTCCTCGCCGAGCGCCTGCTCGCGCGCGTCGTAGCGCTCGATCGCCTCTTCGGTGACGCGGTCGGTCAGCGCGGCGCGGTCGATCGTCTCGGGGTCGAGGTCCTCGTCGCCGAGCTCGAGCGGGAAGAACTGGCCGAGCGCGGTGAACAGCCCGTCGAGATCCCAGTCCTCGATGAAGTCGCCGGGCGTGTACTGGTCGATCGTGCGCTCGATGACGGCCGCGACTTCGCGGCGCGCCTCCTCGCCGATGCTCTTGCCTTCGAGCACCTCGTCGCGGTAGGCGTAGATCACGCGCCGCTGCTCGTTCATCACGTCGTCGTACTCGAGCACGCGTTTGCGGATCAGGAAGTTCTGCTCCTCGACCTTCTTCTGCGCTTTCTCGATCTGCTTGGAGAGCATGCCGGCCTCGATCGGTTCCTCGTTGCCCTCCTCGTCGACGCCGCCGAGTTTGTCGAGGATCCGGTAGATGCGGTCGCCGGCGAACAGCCGCACGAGGTCGTCCTCGGCCGAGAGGAAGAAGCGCGCTCTCGCCGGGGTCGCCCTGGCGCCCGGAGCGCCCGCGCAGCTGGTTGTCGATCCGGCGCGACTCGTGGCGCTCGGTGCCGCAGATGAACAGGCCGCCGGCGGCCATCACGTGCTCGCGGTTCTCGGCGACGCGTCCGTTCGACCGCCGGCAGCGACCTCCGCCGATGCGCTGCTCGTAATCCTCGGCGTCCGGGCTCGACGCCCTCGCGCGCGAGCTCGCAGGCGCGCGAGGTGCTCGGCGTTGCCGCCGAGCTTGATGTCGACGCCGCGGCCGGCCATGTTCGTCGCGATCGTGACCGCGCCGGGCTGGCCGGCCTCGGCGACGATCTCGGCCTCGCGCGCGGCGTGCTCGGGCTTGGCGTTGAGCACCGTGTGCTTGATGCCAGCGCTTCGTCAGGCGCTCGCCGAGCAGCTCGGAGACCTCGACGGAGATCGTCCCGACGAGCACCGGCTGGCCGTTCTCGTGGCGCGCGGCGATCTCTTTGACGACCGCGTTCCACTTGCCCTCCTTGGTCTTGTAGACCTGGTCGTTGCGATCGTCGCGGACCATCTGCATGTTCGTCGGGACCTGCACGACCGGCAGCTCGTAGATCTTCATGAACTCGGTCGCCTCGGTCAGCGCCGTGCCGGTCATGCCCGCGAGCTTGTCGTAGAGGCGGAAGTAGTTCTGGTAGGTGATCGTCGCGAGCGTCTGGTTCTCCTCCTGGATCCGCACGCCCTCCTTCGCCTCGACCGCCTGGTGCAGCCCCTCCGACCAGCGCCGGCCGTCGAGGATGCGCCCGGTGAACTCGTCGATGATCTTGACCTCGCCGTCGATCACCGCGTAGTCGACGTCGCGCTTGTACAGCGACTCCGCGCGCAGCGCCTGGATCAGGTGGTTGACGAGGTGGCCGTTCTCGGCGCGGTAGAGGTGGTCGATCCGAGGAAGCGCTCGGCCTTCGCGACGCCCTGCTCGGTGATCGCGACCGTCTTCTGCTTCTCGTCGATCTCGTAGTCGAAGTCGGCCATGAACTGCTTCTTCGAGCGCGGGTCCATCCCTTCGGGCGTCTTGCCGACCATCATCTGCGGCGCGAGGCGCGCGAACTTCACGTACAGGTCGGCCGCCTGTTCGGGCGCGCCGGAGATGATCAGCGGCGTGCGCGCCTCGTCGATCAGGATGTTGTCGACCTCGTCGACGATCGCGAACGCGTGCCCGCGCTGGACCTTTTCGGCGAGATCCTTGGCCATGTTGTCGCGCAGGTAGTCGAAGCCGAACTCCGAGTTGGTCCCGTAGACGACGTCGCACGCGTACGCGCGGTGCTTCTCGTCGTAGGGCTGCATGTTCTGCGAGCACGCCGACCGTGACGCCGAGCGCGTCGTAGATCGGGCTCATCCATTCGGCGTCGCGGCGCGCGAGGTAGTCGTTGACGGTGACGACGTGCACGCCCTTGCGTTCCGGCGCCTGCCCCTCGGCGGCTCGCCCGTCGGCGCTCGGCCGCACGGCGAGCGAGTTGAGCACGACCGCGAGCGTCGCCGTCAGCGTCTTGCCCTCGCCGGTCTTCATCTCGGCGATCTGCCCGTCGTGCAGGGCCATCGCGCCGATCAGCTGCACGTCGAAGTGGCGCATGCCCATCGTCGCGCTTGCCGGTCTCGCGCACGATCGCGAAGCACTCGGGCAGCAGCGCGTCGAGCGACTCGCCGTCGGCGGCGCGCTCGCGCAGCGCGTCCATCCGCTCGCGCAGCTCGGCGTCGCTGTCGTGTTCGAGCTCGGCCTCGAACGCGCTGATCAGCGCGACGCGCTTCTGGTAGGTCTTGTACTTCTTCGCCTCGCCGACGTTCAGCGCGCGATCGAGCAGTGATGGCATTGGCCAAGGATAGCTCTCGCGCGCGCCGCGTCTACCCCCTTCTCACGCCGCGAGCACGCTCCGCCGCGCGACACGGCGACTCGTCGCGACGACGGTCGCGCCGACCGTCTCCAAGCAGGCCGCGAGCCGTGCCGACCGCGTGCGAGCGCGCCGTCGGCACGGCCTGCAGCTAGGTCGCCGGCAGGCCGAGCGAGCTCGTCGACTCGGCCGCGAGGCGCCGGTCGGCGGCGGCAGCGCGCGCCTCGCGGCGGTGGCGGCGTTTGTCGCGGTGGCGCTTGACCTGGCGCGCGAGCTCGTCGACCATCAGGTTGAGCGAGTGCAGCATCTCCGGCGAGGCGTCGCGTGCGCGCAGCGTGACGCCCTTCAGGTAGAGCGTCGCCTCGGCGACCTGGCAGTCGGCGACGCGCGGATTGGGCTCCTCGAGATCTCGATCTCCACGCGCGCGAGCTGCGAGACCTGCCGCGCGACCTTGTCCAGCCGGCGATCCGCGTGCTCGCGGATCTCGTCGGTGACCGGAACATTGCGACCCTTGATGTCGATCTGCATCACAGGCTCCTTTGGTCGGGCTGTTGTCTGGCTTGAGATCGATGCTACGCCCGCTTCTGGCGGATGTCCACGCAGATGCCACATTGGCCGTCCCGTCTCAGATGCGCGTCGGTGCGAGAATCAACGGCGATGGGCTCTGACCTAGCGAACGTGCTCGGCGCGAGCGCGAACCTCCGCTGGTCGCCGGAACCGGGCGTGCTGATCTGCCTGCTGCTCGCCGGCTTCCTCTACGGCAGGCGCTGGTGGGCCGTGCGCACCGGCGACTCGCCGCTCCCGCACGACGACGCGCCGGTCTGGCGGCTGTGCTGCTTCGTCGGCGCGCTGCTGTTCACGGCGATCGCGCTGATCTCGCCGGTCGACGCGCTCGCCGACCAGCTCTTCTTCATGCACATGGTCCAGCACATGCTGCTGCTCGACGTCGTGCCGATCCTCGCGATCCTCGGCTTCACGAAGGTCATCCTGCGCCCGGTGACGCGCGTCGTGCAGCGACGTCGAGCACCGCGCCGGCATGCTCGCGAGCCCGGCGTTCGCCGTCGTCCTGTACATCGCCGTGATCTGGGCCTGGCACATCCCGGCCGCGTACGACGAGGCGTTGCGCCACCCGGTCGTGCACGTGCTCGAGCACGTCACGTTCCTGATCGCCGGCTCGCTGTACTGGTGGCACCTGCTCTCGCCGATCCGCGCGCGCCTGCGCCTCGGCGGCATGGGCCCGATCGTGTACATGGGCACGACGAAGCTGTTCGTCGGCGCGCTCGGCATGGGCCTCGCGTTCGCGCCGAGCGCGCTGTACCCGTACTACGTCCACCACGCGCGCGTCTGGGGCCTCTCGGCGCACGACGACCAGTCGATCGCCGGCCTGATCATGGCCGTCGAGCAGTCGCTCGTGATGGGCATCGCGATCGTCGTGCTGTTCGTGCGCGCGCTCGCCGAGTCAGAGCGCGAGCAGCAGCGTCGCGAGCGCTACGAGATCGCCTGAGGCCGGGGTCATAAACGCACCGTTACGCGTCTGCAGCTAGCTTGCTACGCTGACAACTGTCACATGACTCACTTTCCGCACACGGGCTCGCTTCGGCGGGCTCGAGTGTGTTCAAGCGGCGCGGCGCATGCTCTGCAGGATCCCGCCGTGCCCGGCGATCGCGCCGATCAGGATCGAGTCGGCCTCGACGTCGGTGCCGGGGAAGACGATGCTCTCGCGCAGCTGCGCGCCGTCGCCGACCTTCGCGCCGTCGCCGAGCACGATCGGGCCCATCAGCCGGACATCGGCGCCGATCCGCACGTCGCGCCCGATCCACACGTCGCCGTCGACGTCGGTGTCCTCGCGCAGCGGCGAGTCGCCGACGACGGTCACGCCCGGCCGGACCTCCTCGCCCTCCATCTCCAGTTGCAGCTCGCCGCGCAGCGCGTCGAACGTGCCCTGGCGCAGCTCGCCGAGCGAGCCGACGTCGTTCCAGTACTCGCGGACCTCGTGGATGTGGAACGGCACGTCGTTCTCGAGCAGCGTCGGAAACACGTCCTTCGCCCAGTCGACGAACGGGCGCTCGGGGAAGTAGTCGAAGATCGCCGGGTCGAACACGTAGATGCCGCAGTTGCCGAGGTCCGAGAGCGCCTCCTCGGGCGCGGGCTTCTCCTGAAAGCCGGTGATCCGCCCGTCGCGGTCGTGCAGCACGACGCCGTACTCGCGCGTGTCGGGGACCTGCTTGACGGCGAGCGTCGCGATCCCGGCGCTCGCGCGGTGGCGCGCGACGAGCGCGCCGAGGTCGATGTCGGTCAGCGCGTCGCCGGAGATCACGAGGAACGGCTCGTCGCCGAAGAACTCGGCGCACGCGCGCACGCCGCCGGCCGTGCCGAGCAGCTCCTCCTCGAAGCGGTAGGAGATGCGCTCGCCGAAGTGCTCGCGGATCGTCTCCGGGAAGTAGTGCAGGTTGGCGATCACGCCGTCGAACTCGTGGCGCTCGAGCAGGTCGAGGATGTGCTCCATCACCGGCCGGTCGAGCACCGGCACCATCGGCTTCGTGATCTCGTACGTGAGCGGGCGCAGCCGGGTCCCGAGCCCGGCCGCCAGGACCATGGCCTTCATCCGACTGCGCCCTGCTCGCCTAGTACCGGTAGTGGTCGGGCTTGTACGGCCCCTCGACGGGCACGCCGATGTAGGCGGCCTGCTCGGCGGTCAGCTTCGTCAGCTTCACGCCGAGCGCGTCGAGGTGCAGCCGCGCGACCTTCTCGTCGAGGTGCTTGGGCAGCACGTAGACGCGCTTCTCGTACTCGTCGTTCTTCGTGAACAGCTCGATCTGCGCGATCGTCTGGTTGGAGAACGAGTTGCTCATCACGAAGCTCGGGTGCCCGGTCGCGTTGCCGAGGTTCAGCAGGCGCCCCTCGGAGAGCATGATGATCGCGTGGCCGTCGGCGAAGACCCACTTGTCGACCTGCGGCTTGATGTTGACGCGCTCGATCCCGTCGGTGCGCGCGAGGCCGGCGATGTCGATCTCGTTGTCGAAGTGGCCGATGTTGCCGACGATCGCCTGGTGCTTCATCCGCGCCATGTCGCGCGGCCGTGATGATGTCCTTGTTGCCGGTCGTCGTGATGAAGATGTCGGCGGTGTCGATCACTTCGTCGAGCGTCTTGACCTCGTAGCCCTGCATCGCCGCCTGCAGCGCGCAGATCGGGTCGATCTCGGTGACGATCACGCGCGCGCCCTGGCCGCGCAGCGATTCCGCGCAGCCCTTGCCGACGTCGCCGAAGCCGCAGACGACGGCGACCTTGCCGCCGATCATCACGTCGGTCGCGCGGTTGATGCCGTCGATCAGCGAGTGGCGGCAGCCGTAGAGGTTGTCGAACTTCGACTTCGTGACCGAGTCGTTGACGTTGATCGCCGGGAACAGCAGCTCGCCGCTCTCGACCATCTGGTAGAGGCGGTGCACGCCGGTCGTCGTCTCCTCGGTGACGCCTTTGATGCCCTCGCCGATCCGCGTCCAGCGCTGCGGGTCTTCGGCGAGCGAGCGCGTCAGCAGCGCGAGGATCACGCCGAACTCCTCGGAGTCCGGCGCTCGCCGGGTCCGGCACCGCGCCGGCCTTCTCGTACTCGGTGCCCTTGTGCACGAGCAGCGTCGCGTCGCCGCCGTCGTCGAGGATCATGTTCGGCCCGGTCGCGCCGTCGTCGCCCTCGGGCCAGCGCAGCACCTGCTCGGTGCACCACCAGTACTCCTCGAGCGTCTCGCCCTTCCACGCGAACACGGGCACGCCCCGCGGGTCCTCCGGCGTGCCGTTCGGGCCGACGGCGACCGCCGCCGCGGCGTGGTCCTGCGTGGAGAAGATGTTGCAGCTGCACCAGCGCACCTCGGCGCCGAGCGCCGTCAGCGTCTCGATCAGCACGGCCGTCTGGATCGTCATGTGCAGCGAGCCGGTGATCCGCGCGCCCTTCAGCGGCTGCTGCGCGGCGTACTCGCGCGCGCATCGCCATCAGGCCGGGCATCTCGTGCTCGGCGAGCGTGATCTCCTTGCGCCCGAACTCGGCGAGCGAGAGGTCGGCGACCTTGAAGTCGGCGTCGGTGGCTACTGCGGTGGGTGTCATTGCTGACATGACGAGTCCTCCTGTCCGGTCAGGTGAGCGCCCTTGCTGCAGGGAAACGGGCCGAGCGTGGCGGACCGAGCCCGTCGCAGCGCTCCTCGGCCGTCGGCCTCGACGGTATCACAGACCTCGCGGGCCGCCGCGACTTTGCGGCCGGCCCGTCGCGTCCGCTAGCGCTGCTCGAGCGCGGCCTTCAGCTCGTCGATCACCTTGACCGGCCCCGGGTCGACGCCGCGCAGCACGGCGAGGTAGATCGAGACGAGATCGCCGAGCAGCACGAGCGAGATGACGCGCTCGATCGTCGTCTGCCCGCGCGTCTCCAGGCGGAAGCTCGCCGAGCGCGTTGCCGACGATCAGCTGCTCGGTCAGGTCCATGCGCGCCTTCACGCGCGGGTGCGCGTCGGAGTCGTCGAGGAACACGGCCGAGAAGCGCCCGACGTCGCTGCGCCCCCTCCCAGCCGACGATCTCGTTGTGGTCGAGCTCGGGCAGTTCGTGCAAGAACGCCGGCTGCTTGGCGTTCTCGTTGATCTGCGTCTTCCAGCGATAGGCGATCGGCGTCGTCAGCCCGGCGCCGGCGATCACCGGCGTCGTGCCGAGCAGGCCGCGCGCGATCTCCTTCGCGAGCGAGTCCTCGGGCGCGTCGGGGCCCCACTCGGCGACGAGCTGCTCGGTGTGCGAGGCGGCGACGTCGATCTCCGAGGTCAGGCGCGGCCCGGCGCCGCACAGCGCGGCGACCTCGAGCGCGGCGACCGTCATGTACGCGACGGCCGCGCGCGGCTGAAAGCCGCCTGGCAGCGGGATCACGGGCACGCCGTCGGCGCGCGCCATCTCGGCGAGGCGCCCGCCGGTCGTCACGACCGTGCGCTGCGCGCCGAGCGCGCCGGCCGACTCGTAGCAGGCGAGCGTCTCCTCGGTGTCGCCCGAGTAGCTCGCGCACAGCACCATCGTGTCGGGCGTCGTCCACGGCGGCAGCCCGTAGGCGCGCGTGACGAAGATCGGGCGCGAGGCGTGGTCGCCGAGCGCCGCGCGCGCGAGCGCGCCGCCGATCGCCGAGCCGCCCATCCCGGCGACGACGAGGCCGGCCGGGGTGTCCCAGTCCTGCATGATCGCCGACTCCACGCGCCACAGCGCATCGCGCAGGTGCTCGGGCATGCCGAGCACGTCGTCGAGCTGGCCGGAGGGGTCGACTCGCGCGATCGCCTCGCGCGAGAGCTCCGCGGCGGTGGAAGTGGCGCTGGTGGCGCCTTCGCTCATCTGCTGCTGCCCTCCTGTCGGTTAGAACTTGATCGCGCCGTCGGGCAACGCGACCCCCGGGAAGATACGCGCCCCGCGGGCGATCACGTTGTCCGCCCCGACGGTGACGCCCTCGCCGAGCACCGCGCCGCCGCTGATCTGCGTGTCCGCGCCGACGCGACAGCCGCCCGCGACGATGCAGTCGCGCAGCGTGCAGCCCTCGCCGATCTCGCTGCCGCGCATGATCACGGCGCGCTCGACCGTCGCGCCGGCGCCGATCGAGACGTCCTCGCCGAGCACGACGAGGCTGCCGACGTGCGCGCCCGGCGCGATCCGCACGCCGCGCTCGATCACCGCCGGCGGGATCACGCGCCCCTCGACGCTCGCGCCCGCGTCGATCGCGAGCCAGCCGGCGCCGAGGCGCTCGCCGACGGCGCGTCTGCACGTTGCCCTCGATGATGTCGAACGTTCCCTGCAGGTAGCGCTCGGGCGTGCCGATGTCCAGCCAGTAGCTCTCCGACGGGAAGCCGTAGAGGCCGTCGCCGATCAGCCGCGGCCAGACCTCGCGCTCGATCGAGACGTTGCGATCGGGCGGCACGAGCTCGAGGATCTCGCGCTCGAGCACGTACGCGCCGGCGCTGATCAGGTTGGTGTCGATCGCGTCGGGGCTCGGCTTCTCGACGAAGTCGCGCACCGAGCGGTCCTCGTTGAGGTGCACGAGGCCGTAGGCGCTCGGATCGGCGACGGGCACCAGCGCGAGCGTCGCGCGCGCGCCGGTCGCTCGTGCTGGGCGATCTGCGCGGTCAGGTCGATGTCGGTCAGCACGTCGCCGTTGAGCATCAGGAAGCGCTCGTCGAGCATCGACTCGGCGAACTTCAGCGCGCCGGCCGTGCCGCGCGGGTCGGGCTCCTCGACGAAGCGCAGGCGCATGCCGAGCCCGAGCCGTCGCCGAGCACGTTGCGCACGCTCGTCGCGAGGAAGCCGCACGACATGATCACGTCGTCGATCCCGTGCGCGCGCAGCCACTCGAGCATGAACGAGATGAACGGCCGGTCGACGAGCGGGACGACCGGCTTGGGGACGGTCGAGGTCAGCGGCCGCAGGCGCGTGCCCTCGCCGCCGACGAGGATCACGGCCTGCATCAGAGCGCGCCCTCGACGGCGCGCGCGGCGCCGCGCCCGATGCCCTCGTAGAGCAGGCCGGCGGCGCGCACCGCGTCGGCGTCGAGCGCGTTGCGCCCGTCGATGACGAGCGCTGCCGCGCATCGCCTGCGCGACGAGCCTCCAGTCGAGCTCGAGGAACTCCGGCCACTCGGTCACGAGCACGACCGCGTCGGCGCCTGCGACCGCCTCGAGCGGCGAGTCGGCGAACTCGATCCCGCGGACGAGCTTGCGCGCCTGCTCCTCGGCGACCGGGTCGTAGGCGCGACGACCTCGCGCGCCGTCGGCGTTCAGGCGCGCCGAGAGCACGAGCGAGGAGGCCTCGCGCATGTCGTCGGTGTTCGGCTTGAACGCGAGCCCGAGCAGCGCGACGCGCTTGCCGACGAGCCCGCCGAGGTGCTTGTGCAGCTTGCCGATCACGCGGCGCTTCTGCAGTTCGTTGACCTCGATCACCGCCGTCAGCAGCTGGAAGTGGTAGCCGGAGTTGCCGGCGAGCTGCTTGAGCGCGTCGACATCCTTCGGGAAGCAGTTCGACGTCGTCACGCCGCCGCTCGTGACGACCGTGTGCGAGAGCGGCACCTCGAGCGAGTAAACGTGCCCGGCGTAGTGCTGCTTGCGTAGACTCGGCGATCCTCGCCCACGACGGCCCATCGTCGAAGCGGCGATAGCCGGTCGGAGCGATGCGCTTGCGCTGCCGCGCGACGCTGGCGAGCACGCCAGGCCGATCGCGATCGGGGACGAGAGCGATCGCCCGCTCGACCTGGCCGGCGCCGCTGATGCGAATCCAGTGGGTGTCCTTCGTAGAGCGCGCACCGCGACCGACGCGGCGCGAGGCGATCACGCCGAGGTCTCCAAGCAAGCGCAGAACGCCGTCGGCGAGCTCGTCGGAGACCGTGCCCAGCTCGAGGACGACGCTCGGGCCGCCGTTGACCAGCGACCACGATCCATCGCCCTCCCACAGGCCAGAGAGCAGCGCCCACTGCTCCGCCGCGCCGGCGTCCCAGACCAGGTCGGGCAGCCGCTGCTCGTAGCTCATGCGACCGAGCCCCAGCACCTGCGTCCACCACGCACCGATCAGGCGCGATTGAACGATCGCCTGGTGGGCGGTCGCCGAGCGCTGGGCCCGGGCGTTGACACCGTGCCTGGCCCAGAACGCGAGCACCTCATCGACGAGGTGCTGCTCCTTGGTGGGGTGGAACGACCAGAAGAGCCTGGCGGTACCATTGCGCTTCGAACGTGGCGTGACCCTCGGCGAGATAGAGGCCGACGACCCGCCAGAACGGGCGATCGACCGCGATCGCCGCGGGCACGTACGCGCCGTTGCTGGCCGTGCCGAGCGTCGCCTGCTCGCCACGGCAGACCGGCGCGCATCGCCTCGTCCAGGCGCAGCGCGCCGCTGCGCCGCACGTCGCCGTGCGCGCGGCAGCGCCCGGGGGTGCGTGAACACGACGCGCCGCTCCTCGATGGGCCGGCCGACGAGCTCGCCTCGACCTGCGTCCGCGGCGGTCGCACGATGACGTCGGCTGGGCGTCAAGCCGGCCGCCTCGATCGCGCGCGTCCAGCGGATAGCCGAAGTCCGAGCTCTCGCGCACTCGCTGCGCGAGCCCGCGAGCGGCACCCAGTCGTCGCTCGGTCAGCTCGAAGGCGAGCTTCACCTCCGCTCGGCCGCCCTCGCCGTCGCCGACGATCCAAGGATGGTCGAGCGTGGTGCGCACGCGGCGCCCCATCTTCGTGCGAACGTCGAGCAGCTCGCCGTCGTAGCGGACGCCGCGTCAGTGCCATCGACAGGCAGGAACCGCGGCTGCTCGCTCGCCTCGGACCCAGGAGAGCACTTCGAGCCCGTCGGGCTCGAGCACATCGGTGTCGGGGCCGGCGCCGTAGGCGCGCGACATGCCTCTGTCGGAGGCCGACCTCGGTGCTCGCGGTCGCAGCCGCGTCCCACAGCTGCTCGAAGGTCAGCAGCGTCGTGCGACCGTGCTCACGCAGCGAGGACCGTCTCCTCCGGGCGAAGCACGACCCGCCGAAGCCGATCCCCGCCTGCAGGAACTTCGGGCCGATGCGATCGTCGAGTCCCATCCCGCGCGCGACCTCGACGACGTCGGCGCCGGTCTCCTCGCAGACGTTGGCGATCTCGTTGATGAACGAGATCTTCGTCGCCAGGAACGCGTTGGAGGCGAGCTTGACCATCTCGGCGCTGGCGATGTCGGTGCGCACGAGCGGCGCGCTGCGAGCGGCGCGTAGAGCTCGACGACGGCGTCGCCCGCCCAGTCGCCGACGTCGCCGACGACGACGCGGTCGGGGTGCAGGAAGTCCTTGACCGCCGAGCCCTCCTTGAGGAACTCCGGGCAGGAGACGTAGCGCAGGCCGTCCTTGCCCTGCTCGCCGAAGACCCGCTGGATCGACGACGCCGGTGCCGGCACGGGCACGGTCGACTTCATCACGAGCGCGTGGTGCGTCGGAGGCGGGGATCGCGTCGACGACGGCGTTGACGGCCGAGAGGTCGGCGTCGCCGGAGTAGGTCGGCGGCGTGCCGACGGCGACGAACAGCAGGCGCGCGTGCTCGAGCGCATCGGCGCAGCGTCGGTCGAGAAGTGCAGGCGCTCGCGCGTTGCGCGCGAGCAGCTCCTCGAGGCCGGGCTCGTAGATCGGCACCTCGCCGCGGCGCAGGCGCTCGATCTTGGCGGCGTCGATGTCGACGCACCAGACCTCGCTGCCGAGCTCGGCGAAGCCGGCGGCGGTGACCAGCCCGACATAGCCGGTGCCGATCACTCCGATTGGCTGTCGCGAGTACGCTCATCGGCCGGGAAGGCTAGCCGCTGGTACGAGTCGCGGCGAGCCGCGCCACGGCGCGCGGGACGATCGCGTCCGCGCACGCGTGCGGCTCAGGCCGTGACCGGCGCCAAGCCGGAAGACGGGATGCTTGGGCGCCGCCGCGCGCAGCTGCTCCTCGGAGGAGTCGGGGCCGACGCCGTCGAAGAACACGCCGACCTCGGCCTTCCAGCGCTTGAGGTACGCGCGCAGGACCGGCGCCTTCTCGCTCGTCGGCGAGCTCGGCCGCCGTGAAGGGCTCGCCGCGGCGGCCGAGCAGCAGCCGGCCCTCGCCGCTGGCGCGCAGGTTGCGCACCCACTGCGTCTCGCCGCGCGGCGCGACGAGGTAGCGCTGGCCCGTCGACGCTCGAGCAGGTTGACCGGCGTGCGCCGCGGCTCCCGGAGCTGCGGCCCGTGACCTCGAGCACGCGCGAGCCGAGCAGGCTGATGCCGAGGCGCGTCAGCAGGCGACGAGCGGGTTGAAGACGTGACTCGTGAACCAGCCCGGCCGCTTGCGCTCGAAGTGCGCGGTGGCGGAGTTGCGCTCGCCACGGCGCGCGCTCTACTCGCCGACCGCGAGGAACGCCTCGTAGCGGCGGACGTCGCGCAGCGCGCGCGCCTGCGCGCTCGCTGCCGTCCTCGGCGCTGCTCGGCCGCCGCGCGGGCCTCTTTCAGGCGCGTCTCGAAGGTCTGGCGGTCGAGCGCCTCGGGCGCGATCGCCTCCTCGACGAGCACCAGCGCGCGGTTCTCGGCGAACTGCAGATAGCCCTCGGCCTGCGCGAAGCGCACGATCTCCGAGTCCGAGCGGTACAGGCGCAGCTCGGTCGGTTCGAGCATCGCCAGCACCGGCTCGTGGTTGGCGAGGATGCCGATCGAGCCGACGGACGTGCGCGTCGAGAGCATCTCGATCTCCTCGGAGAAGACCTCGCCCTCGGGCGTCAGCACTTCGACTGGGAACGTCGTGCGCGCCATCTAGTCTTCTTCGCGGCCTCGACGACCTCGTCGATCGTGCCCTTCAGGAAGAACGCGCTCTCGGGCACCTCGTCGTGCTTGCCTTCGATGATCTCCTCGAAGCCGCGGATCGTCTCGGCGATCGGCACGTAGGCGCCGGGCGTGCCGGTGAACTGCTCGGCGACGAAGAACGGCTGCGAGAGGAAGCGCTCGATCTTGCGCGCGCGCTGGACCGTCAGCTTGTCCTCGTCGGAGAGCTCGTCGATGCCGAGGATCGCGATGATGTCCTGCAGCTCCTTGTAGCGCTGCAGGATCTCCTTGACGCGGTTGGCCACGCGGAAGTGGTCCTCGCCGAGGATGTCGGCCTTGAGGATCGTCGAGGTCGAGTCGAGCGGGTCGACCGCCGGGTAGATGCCTTTTTCGGAGATCGACCGCGACAGCGCGGTGGTCGCGTTGAGGTGCGCGAACACCGACGCCGGCGCCGGGTCGGTGTAGTCGTCGGCCGGCACGTAGATCGCCTGGATCGAGGTGACCGAGCCGTTCTTGGTCGAGGTGATGCGCTCCTGCAGCTGACCCATCTCGGTCTCGAGCGTCGGCTGGTAGCCGACCTGCGAGGGCATCCGCCCGAGCAGCGCCGAGACCTCGGAGCCGGCCTGCACGAAGCGGAAGATGTTGTCGATGAACAGCAGCACGTCCTGGCCCTGGTCGCGGAAGTATTCGGCCATCGTCAGGCCCGACAGCGCGACGCGCATGCGCGCTCCGGGCGGCTCGTTCATCTGGCCGAAGACGAGCATCGTCTTGTCGAGCACGCCCGACTCCTTCATCTCCAGCCACAGGTCGTTGCCCTCGCGCGAGCGCTCGCCGACGCCGCAGAACGCGGACAGGCCGCCGTGCTCCTTGGCGAGGTTGTGGATCAGCTCCTGGATCAGCACGGTCTTGCCGACGCCGGCGCCGCCGAACAGGCCGACCTTGCCGCCCTTGGCGTAGGGCGCGAGCAGGTCGATGACCTTGATGCCGGTCTCGAACATCTCGGTCGTCGGCGTCAGGTCCTCGACGCGCGGCGCCTCCTGGTGGATGCCGCGGCGCGGCGTGTCCGCCGGCAGCTCCTCGCCGAGGTCGATCGGCTCGCCGAGCAGGTTGAAGATGCGCCCGAGCGTCGCCTCGCCGACCGGCACCGTGATCGGCGCGCCGGTGTCGATCACCTCGAGCGCCGCGCGCCAGGCCGTCGGTCGTGTCCATCGCGACCGCGCGCACGCGGTCGTCGCCGAGGTGCTGCTGGACCTCGCAGACGAGCACGCTCCTCCTCGGCGCCCGCGCTGATCCCCGGCGGCCTCCTCCTCGCGGTTCGGCCGCCGGGCGCGCGATCGTGATCGCGTGGTTGATCTCGGGCAGCCGGTCGGGGAAGACGGCCTCGATCACGACGCCCTGGATCTCCTCGATGCGCCCGACGTTCTGCTGGCGGCGCTGCCGTTGCCGGAGGTGCCGGTCGGCTCGGTGGCGGTGCTGGCGTCCATTGTGCGTTCGGTTCTCCTCTTTGTCTAATTCAAGTTCGTTGTAGCGGTTCGCGCCGGTCGTCGACGGTGGTCGTCTAGGTCAGACGCCCTCGGCGCCGGCGACGACCTCCATGATCTCCTGCGTGATCTCGGCCTGGCGGGCGCGGTTCATCTGCAGCGTCAGGTCGGTGATGATTTCGCCGGCGTTCTCCGAGGCGCTGCGCATCGCGGTCATCTGCGCGCCGAAGAAGCCGGCCGTGGACTCGACGAGCGCGCGGTAGATCGAGATCTCGACGTAGTCGGGCACGAGCCGCTTGAGGATCTCCTCCGGGTCGGGCTCGTAGTCGACGAGCGCGCGCGGGCCGCGCGAGTCGGGCTCGGCGCTCGCTCGCGCGGCGTCGCCGTCCTGCGCTGCTCGGCGGCGATCGTCGCGCGCGAGAGCGGCAGCAGCGTCTCGCGCGTGACCTCCTGGGTCAGCGGCGAGACGTAGGCGTTGTAGACGATCTCGACGCGATCGACGCTCGCCGTCGACGTACGCCGTGATCAGGTCGTCGGCGATCGAGCGCGCGTCGGCGTAGGCCGGTCGGTCGGCGAAGCCCGTGTAGCTGCCGCTCAGCTCGCGCCCGCGGAAGCTCAGCGAGGAGACGCCGCGCCGCCCGGTCGCGTACCAGACCGTCTGCAGGCCCTCCTCGGCGTAGCTCGGTCGGCGATCCGCACGCCGGCGCGGATGATCTGCGAGTTGAAGCCGCCCGCCAGCCCGCGGTCGCCGGTGACGAGCAGCAGCGCCGACGTTGCGTCGTGCTGCTCGTGCTCGGCGAGCAGCGGCAGCCGCGAGGCCTCGGCGCCGGCGGCCTGCGCCGCCTGGCGGGTCATCCGCCGCAGCGCGTCGGCGTACGGGCCGCAGCGCGGCGATCCGCTGCTCGGCGCGGCGCAGGCGCGCGGCGGCGACCATCTCCATCGCGCGCGTGATCTTCTGGATGTTCTTGACCGAGGAGATCCGGTTCTTGACGTCGCGCTGTGATGCCATGGCGTTCGATGCGCGCCGGCGCTAGGCCGGCTGCGGCTGCTCCTCGCGATCGGAGCCGCGCTGCTCGTCGCGCGGCCTCGGCGCGCCGCCCGTCGAGGCCGCGGCGGCGGCGCGTCGTCGTCGAGCGGCTGGCCCTCCTCGTCGAGGTCGTAGCCGAAGTCCTCGGCGAACGTCTCGACGGCCTCGTGCACGGCCTTCTGCGTCTCCTCCGACCAGTCGCCGCCGGCGATCTTCTCGCGCACGTCGGCGTGCTGGGCGTGCATCCGTTCGGTCAGCTCCGGCGAGGAACTCGGCCGACGCGCTCGACGTTCAGGCGGTCGAGGAAGCCGTTGGTCGCGGCGTAGATCTGCACGACCTGGTCCTCGACCGCGAGCGGCGCGCGCTCGTTCTGGTTGAGCGTCTTGACCAGCCGCTCGCCGC
This sequence comes from uncultured Solirubrobacteraceae bacterium, assembly GCA_963802105.1. Lineage (GTDB taxonomy): Bacteria > Actinomycetota > Thermoleophilia > Solirubrobacterales > Solirubrobacteraceae > Palsa-744. Next base: position 577,117 of record CAWDHJ010000002.1, read on the forward strand.
GCGCGAGCGTGTTCTGGGTGTCGGCGTCGAGGTCCGAGCCGAACTGCGCGAAGGCCTCGAGGTCGCGGTACTGCGAGAGCTCGAGCTTGATCCGCCCGGCGACCTTCTTCATCGGGCCGATCTGCGCGTTGCCGCCGACGCGCGAGACCGAGATGCCGACGTTGATCGCCGGGCGCACGCCGGAGTTGAACAGCTTCGACTCGAGGAAGATCTGCCCGTCGGTGATCGAGATCACGTTCGTCGGGATGTACGCCGAGACGTCGCCGGCCTGCGTCTCGATCACCGGCAGCGCCGTCAGCGAGCCGCCGCCGAGGTCGTCGTTGAGCTTGACCGCGCGCTCGAGCAGCCGCGAGTGCAGGTAGAAGACGTCGCCCGGGTAGGCCTCGCGGCCGGGCGGGCGGCGCAGCAGCAGCGACATCTGCCGGTAGGCGTAGGCGTGCTTGGTCAGGTCGTCGTAGACGCACAGCGCGTGCTTGCCGTTGTAGAGGAAGTGCTCGCCCATCGCGCAGCCGGCGTAGGGCGCCATGAACTTGATCGGCGCCGCCTCGTCGGCGGGCGCGGCGACGATGATCGTGTTCTCCAGCGCGCCGTGTTCGTCGAGCGTCTGCGCGAGCGCGACGACCGTCGCCATGCGCTGGCCGATCGCGACGTACACCGAGACGACGCCGGTGTCCTTGTTGTTGATGATCGCGTCGATCGCGATCGCCGTCTTGCCGGTCTGGCGGTCGCCGATGATCAGCTCTCGCTGGCCGCGGCCGATCGGGATCATCGCGTCGATCGCCTTCAGGCCGGTCTGCATCGGTTCGGTGACCGGCTGGCGCTGGACGACGCCGGGCGCCTTGAACTCGGCCGGGCGGCGTCTCGGTGGTGTCGATCTCGCCCTTGCCGTCGAGCGGGCGCCCGAGCGGGTCGACGATCCGCCCGAGCAGCGCCTCGCCGACGGGGATGTCGAGCAGGCGGCCGGTGCGCTTGACGGTGTCGCCCTCGGAGATGTGCTCCCACTCGCCGAACAGCACGGCGCCGACGTTGTCGGACTCGAGGTTGAGCGCGAGCCCGGTGACGCCGTGCGGCAGCTCGAGCATCTCGAAGGACATGCAGTTCTCCAGGCCGTGCAGGCGCGCGATGCCGTCGGCGACCGACAGCACGGTGCCGACCTCGGTCAGCTCGGCGCGCCCGCCGTCGAGTCCCTCGATGCGGCTCTTCAGGATGCTGGTGATCTCGTCAGGGTTGATCTGCATGTCTGACTCCTAAGCAGGCTCCTTGGGCAACCTGCCTGCGCAGCTGCTCCAGTCGGTTGCGAATAGAGGCGTCGAGGATCGAGTTGCCGACCCGCAGCACGATGCCGCCGAGGATGTCGGGGTCGACGTGCGCGGCGAGCGTGCACCTTGCGCCCGGCGCGCTCGCCGATCTCGCGCGCCGAGGCTCTCGGTCGTCGCCTGGTCGAGCTCGATCGCGCTCGTGATCTCGACGGGCAGCAGCTTGTTCTCCTGCTCCCACAGGCGCTCGAACTGCTGGCGAGTGCGGAAGATCACGGGCATGCGGTGGTTCTCGATCAGCAGCTCAGGAAGTTCAGAACGTCTCGTCGGCGCCGTCGAGCATCCGCGCCAGCGCGTCCTGCTTCTCCGCCGTGGAGAAGTAGGGCGAGAAGAAGAACACCGCCAGCTCGCGGTTCGAGTCGAGCGCGTCGGCGAACTGGCCGAGCTGCTCGCGCAGCTCGTCGAGCTTGCCCTGCTCGCGGGCGACCTCGAACAGCGAGCGGGCGTATACCTCGGCGAGCTCCTCCATCAGTTGTTCTGGACGCGCCCGAGGAGATCGCGGAGAAGTCGAGCTCGCCGAGCGCCTCCTCGACCAGCCGCTTCTGGTCGTCGGCGTCGAGCGTCTTGCGCGTGACCTTCTCGGTCGCGAGGATCGTCAGGTCGGCGACCTCCTTGCGGATGTCGTCGAGCGCGCGTTTGCGTGGCGGCCTCGATGTCGCGCTCGGCGCGCTCGGCGGCCTCGGCGAGCGATCTCCTGGCCTGCGCTCTTTGGCCTCGTGCTCGTGCGCGTCGGCGGTCTGGCGCGCGCGCTGGACGATCTCTTCGGCCTGCGCGCGCGCCTCCTTCAGCCGCTCGCGGTATTCGGCGAGCAGCTGCTCGGCCTCCTCGCGCGTGCGCTCGGCGGTGTCGATCGACTCTTCGATCGCTTCTGGCGGCGTTCGAGCGCCTCGGAGATCCGCGGGAACGCGAGGCTTGCGCGAGCAGCACCATCGTGACGCCGAACACGAGCAGCGTCCAGACCATCAGGCCGATGCCCGGCTTGATCAGGAAGCTGCCGCTTCGGATGCGGCGAGGACGCCGGAGTGTGCGAGTGCGGCGGCATCGCGCTAGACGATGAACGCGGCGAGCAGGCCGGCCACGAGCCCGTAGAAGAAGCACGCCTCGGTCAGCGCGAAGCCCAGCCACTGAAGCTGGGTGATCTCGTCGCGCATCTCCGGCTGGCGGGTGATCGCCTCGATCGCCTTGCCGAAGATGATGCCGATGCCGACGCCGGCGCCGACGGCGCCGAGACCGCCGCCGACGCCGAGGCCGATCGACTTGCCGGCCTTGGCGATTTCTTCGGTCGCCGCCGCCAGGACGGTGATGAGAGCTATGTGCACGACGATTGGCTCCTTTAGTGGTCTTCGGCGACCGCGCCGCCGAGGTAGATAGCGGTGAGAGTGGCGAAGATGAACGCCTGCAGGGCGGCCACCAGGCCGACCTCGAACGCGAACAGCAGCGATCGCCGAACGGGAGCGTGAACCAGCCGAGCGCGGCGACGCCCGAGGATCACGGCGAGCGCGCCGGCCATGAACAGGATGATCAGGTGGCCCGGCGAGGATGTTGGCGAACAGACGAATCGTCAGCGAGAGGATGCGCATCAGGTTCGAGAGCACCTCGAGAAAGAAGATCGCGACGGCCATGCCGCCTGTCGACGCCGCCCGGGACCAGGCCTTTGAGGTAGCCGATCGGGCCCTTCGCGCGGACGCCTTCGAAGGTGTAGGAGACGAACACGACCAGCGCGAGCACCAGCGGGATCGAGAGGTTCGCGGTCGCCGCGTACAGCGAGAAGGACGGGATGTGCAGCGCCGAAGACGTCGATCTCGTGCTCGGTGTTCGTCGGCAGCGGGATGTAGCCGATCAGGTTCGAGAACAAGATGAACAGGAACAGCGCGCCGATGAACGGGAACCACTTGGCGGCCATCTTCTCGTCCATGCTGCCGCCGGCGATGTTGTCGCGCATCAGCTGGTAGAGCACCTCGACGGCGGTCTGCACCTTGTTCGGGCGCTGCCTGCATGCGCCGCGCGATGTAGATCATCGTCACGCACGTCAGCGACCGCGGCGAGGACCAGGTACAGGACGGCCTTGTTGATCGAGAAGATCCCGAGGTGCACCCAGTTGTCGAGCTTGAACTCGTTCTGCGGCTGGAAGCTTTCGTTGCGCGTGCCGTGGAAGCCGTAGATCGCGACGAGCGCGACGACGCCGCCGATCCACACTGCCGAGCAGGATCAGCAGCGTCCGCTTGGCGCTGCTTTCGCGGTTCGCCGCCTCCGTGGCGTTCATCGCCCGCCGGCGACCTGCCTCGGTCGTCGGTGGGAAGCCGAGCTGTGCCGCGCTCATGAGGGCTCGGCCTTCCCGTGCGTCGCGCGGACCCCTGCAGCGGCCCTTCGCGAGTGACGAACGACATCACGAAGTAGACGGTGAAGGCGGCGAGCACGAGCGCGGCGGCCATGATGCCGTCGTCCTTGCCGCCGACGACAGCGCGCGAGGATCACGGCGAGCGCGACGAGCCAGACGCGGCCCATCATCGCCGCGACCTGCAGGCCGGCACGGAGCTTCGGGTCGCCGACGCGGCGGCGCGCGCGCGTGCATGAAGGCGGTGCCGGCGCGCGTCAGCAGCCAGGCGACGGCGCCGATCAGGTAGCCGAGCGAGGGCAGGCCGCCGACGAGCACGAACGGGGCCGTCGCGAGCACCAGGCACACGTCGAGGTAGCGGAGGAAGACCACGTCAGATCAGGGATCCGGGCGGCTGCCCGTGGCAGCTCGTCCACAGGCGCCGGCGCCGGCGCGGCGGGCTCGCGAGCACGAGCACGCGCTCCGCGCACGCTCGGCGGGCGGCGCTGCGCCGCCGCGCGATCGGCTGCCGCGGACCCTGCGCGCACGCGGCGCGCGCGAGGCGCTGCAGCTCGCCGTAGCCAAGCCGCGCGCGCGCGACGAACACCGCTCAGCTTCGGCAGGGCCGGCGATCGTCGCGGCCGGAGCCGCTCAGGCGCAGTGGATCGTCGTTGACGTCGAAATCTGGCATTGCGTGGGCCACCCTACAGACCCGACGAGAAGTCCGCCGCGCTGACGCGCGGCGGACCTGTCGAGGCGACCTCCGACAATCCGGAGCGACTTACGAGGTCTGCGGCAGCGACGTCAGTCTACCTGTCTGGGACTTCGTAACAACTTTGTGACATGCGCAACGCCCGATTGTCGGGATCTTCCGGCGACCGGCGCAGACGCGCGCGCAGGCGCGACGGCGCGAGCGTGCGACGCCCGGCGAGCCGCTGCGGCGAGCCCACGAGCCAGCACCGAGAGCGCGAGCGCGAGCAGGCCGCCGAAGATGTCGAGCAGGAAGTGGTTGCCGGTGGCGAGCACGGCGAACGCCGTCAGGCACGGGTAGAGCAGCGCGAGCGCGCGCAGCCAGCGGCGCTCGCTGGTCCGCCAGAGCGCGAGCGTGCACCAGCCGGCCCAGGCCATGTGCAGCGAGGGCATCGCCGCGAGCTGGTTCGGCGTGCGAGGCGAGCGCGCCGGTGTGCCAGGAGCCGAACGCGTCGGTCGTTGGCGACGACGTCGGTGAAGCCGTCGAGCATCCGCGGCGGCGCGACCGGGTAGCGCCAGAAGACGACGAAGCCGATCACGTTGACGAGCACCAGCGAGTTGCGCAGCGGCCGGTAGATGTCGGCGCGCCTCCACCACAGGCAGCCGAGCAGGCCGAGCGTGACGATGAAGTGCGCGTTGTCGTAGTAGTCGGACGACGATCAGCCCGAGCGTGTGGTGCGCGGCGAGCCAGCGGTCGAGCGTCAGCTCGGGGTCGAGGTGCAGCAGCCGCTCGACGTGCAGCATGCCCGCGCGCGTGGCCGAGCGCGATCGGCAGCCGCAGCGGCGCGAGGTTCGTGATCGCGTCGTAGAGCCACAGCAGCCAGCCGATCGCGAGCAGCTCGACCCACCAGCGCGTGCGCGCCGGCGTGCGCGCAGCGAGCACCGCTCGCGCGTCGGCGGCGACGCGCGCTGCGGATGCGACCCCCCCGGCAGGGCTCGGCGAAGCGGGCGAGCCGCCACGATCGATCGAGACGGCGCTGGACAAGCGGGGCATCTTATCGCCAAGCCCCGCGCGACCGCGATGCCGGGCGCGGCCGTCCGCGTCGCCTGGCGCGCGGCGACGCGCCTACAGCAGGACCGGTTGCAGGCCACGCGCGGCGAGCGTCTCGAGCACGCGCGGCAGCGCCGCCGCGGTGCGCCGCCAGGAGTCGGGCGCCGAGTAGTCGTCGGCGTCGTGCAGCAGCAGCACCGAGCCCTCGCCGGCGCCGTCGGTCACGCGCGCGGCGATCGACGCGGGCGTCGCGCGCCGCTCCCAGTCGCGGCCCCAGTGGCTCCACAGCAGCGTGCGCCAGCCGCGCGACGCGCGCCTGCAGCAGCGCGGCGGCGTTGAGCACGCCGTAGGGCGGGCGGTAGAGCGTGGGCTCGAGGCCGGTCGCGTCCTCGATCGCGGCGTACGCGCGCGCGATGTCCTCGCGCACCTGCCACGGCGCCAGGCGCAGCAGGTTGCGATGGCGGTGGCAGTGCAGGCCGATCGCGTGCCCGGCCGCGACGATCTCGCGCGCCAGCGCCGGGTTGCGCTGCACCTGCTCGCCGACGAGGAAGAACGTCGCCGGCGCGCGCTCGCCGCGCGAGCAGCTCGAGCACGGCCGGCGTGCCCTGCGCGTGCGGGCCGTCGTCGAACGTCAGCGCGTAGCCGCGGCCGCCGGGCGTGCGGTCCTCGACGCCGAGCGGGCCGCGCAGCGCCGGCCAGCGCGCCGGCGAGGCCGGGCAGCATGTAGGCGGCGAGCGACGAGCCGAGCGCGAGCGCGACGATCGCGCCCGCGAGTCGAGCGAGCGGGGCTGCGATGATCGTGGGCGGACATGGTCGATCTGGTGCTGGGAATCGGGCGGCCGTCGGCGCCTCGACGCTCTACAGCCTAGGGGTCGCGCTGCAGGCGATGGACGCCAAGGAGGCGCCGCACGAGCGAGCACCTGCGCGCTCGCGCTCGCGCGGCGGCTCGTGCGGCGCACGCGCTGGCTGCTCGGCACCGGCCTGTCGATCCTCGGCTGGCCGCTGCAGGTCGTCGCGCTGCTGCTCGCGCCGCTCGTCGTCGTGCAGCCGGCGCTCGCCGCCGGCCTGCTCGTGCTGCTGTTCTTCGCGCGAGCGGATGCTCGGCGAGCACGCCGGGCGCAACCGAGCACCTCGCGATGGTCGCGATCGTGGTCGGCGTCGTCGGCGCCGGCCTCGCGGCGCCGCCGCGAGTCACCGGCCACGGCTCGGAGAACCTCGCGATCGCGTGCGTGCTCGCCGGGCTCGGCGCTCGCCGCTGCTGCCGTACCTGCTGAACGCCTTCGCGCACCCGCCCGCCGCGTTGACGATGCTCGGCGCCGGGATCGCCGTGCGGCTGGAGCGGCATCGCGACGAAGCTCGCCTCCGACGACCTCGCGCAGGGCCACTCGTGGCTCGCGGCCGCGCTGGGGGCTCTCGACGGCGGTCGCATCGGCCGTCGGCATGCTCAGCGAGATGAGCGCGCTGCAGGCGCGCCCGGCGATCCAGGTCGCGCCGGTCGTGTTCGTGACTCAGACGGTCGATCCCGATCGTCGTCGCGCCGCTGCTGTTCGGCGAGAGCTTCGCCGACACGCCGCTCGGCGGCGTGCCGCTGTCGGCGTCGCTCGCGCTGCTCGTCGTCGGCGCGCGGCGCTGCTCGCGCGCTCGCCGCTGCTCGTCGCGCTCGATGCGCCGGCGAGCCGGTCAGCCACGCGAGCGGCTCGGCGCCCAAGCCCTCGGAGCCGAGCCGCGAGACGATCCGCTCGAGCGCCGAGCACCGACGCGGAGGAGCCGTCGAGTTCGGCGACGACGACGTCGCCGGCGCGCATCCGGCGCTGAGGCAGGCGCCGGTCGCGTCGAGGTCGATGCGCTGCGCGCCGCTGACCGGCGTCGCGCCGGCGGTGCGCGCGAGCACGAGCTGCCCGACGGTCAGCCCGCCGCGGGGCTGCAGGTAGTAGAAGTGGTGGCGCAGGCCGAGCGCGCGCGCCTGCGCGTGCAGCAGCGAGCGCGTGCGCACCCAGCGCAGGACACGAGCCGGAGGCACTTCGGGGAGCAGCTCGTCGCCGAGGTCGCGTAGCTTCGCGATCGTCGCCGACCCGGGCGCGACGCCGTCGTCGGCGAACGACACGTGGATGCCGCGCGCGGCGAGCTCGCTCGCGAGCGGCGAGATCTCGCCGGCCGGCGTGCGCACGATCAGCCCGACGTCGTGCTGGTCGGTCTTGACGGTCTTCAGCGGGTGCACGTGCAGCAGCTTGCTCGCGACGGCCGTGACCTCGTCGGTCGACATCATCCACGTGCCGACGCCGAGCACGAGCACGAGCTGCGTCGCGAGCGCGACGGTGCGCAGGCGCCAGCGCGGGATCGGGCGCACGCGGTGCCGCGCTCCGAGCACGACGTCGGCGGCCGCCGGGTCGCTCGCCTCGGCGCCCGGCGCGGCGGCGCCCTCCTCGGCGGCTTCGCGGCGAAGCTCGCCTGGACGTGCTCGCGCAGCTCGCTCGTGTCGTTCGCGAGCCGGACGAGGTCGAGCGCGGCCATCGCGCGCGTGTTGACGCGCGCGTGACCGACGGGCAGGCCGTAGGAGACGACCGGCGTGCCGGCGGCCATCGCCTCGAGGCACGTGACGCCGCCGGTGGAGTGCACGAGCACGTCGGCGGCGGCGAGCAGCTGCGGCATCTTGTCGGTGAACCCGTAGACGTGCACGCGAGGCTCCTCGGCGAACGTGCGGCGCAGCTTCGCCGCGAGCTGCTCGTTGCGCCCGGCGAGGCAGACGATGCTGCTCGCCTCGGGCACGCGGATGAACTCGCGCACGGCGCCCTCGACGTCGCCGACGCCCCAGCCGCCGCCGGAGACGACGACCATGCGTCCCTCCTCGGGCAGCCCGAGCGCGCGGCGCGCCTGCAGCGGGCAGCGCGGCTCGAGGAACTCGCCGGAGATCAGCGGCTGCACGAGGCGCACGCTGTCGTGTCCGGCGATGCGCTCGACCGACGACAGCGACTCGCCGTACATGACCATGTGCATGTCGATGCCCGGCTGCGCCCAGAAGAACAGGCCGGTCAGGTCGGTGATCGTCGCGACGGTCGGGCACGTGACCTCGCCGACGCGGCGCAGGCGCGCGAGCACGACGGTGACGGCCGGATAGGTCGAGACGACGACATCGGGGTCGTGCTCGGCGATCGCGCGCGCGAGCGGCCGCGAGCCGAAGCGGCAGAGCAGGCGCGAGGTCAGCGCGCGGACCAGGCGGACGTGGTTGAGCAGCCAGTAGACGAGCGTGTAGGTCCACGGGATGAAGCGCAGCTGCACGCGATATCCGTCCTCGACGACCGGTTTGCAGCACGCGGCCCATCGCGGCGAGGCCGTCGATGACGGTCACCTCGGTCGGCTGCTCGGCCTCGCCGAGCTGCACGGCGAGCGCGCGCGCGGCGGCGGCGTGCCCCTCGCCGACGTCGGCGGAGAGGATCAGCACGCGCCGGGGTCCGGGCGTGCGCTGCAGCTTCGATTTCCGTTTACGAGATCGCATGTGGGACGGTTCAGGCGGCGCCCGTGCCGTCAGACGCTGTGAGCGGTCGCAATTGGAGTTACCTACCGATGCCCCCCGGCAAGCGTTACACGCGCGTACGACGGGATTCTACATTTCCCACCGCACGCCTGCCCGGCGCTAGACGCAACAATGACGCGATGCGTACTGCCGCGCCGGCGACGAGCGCGCTCGAAGTCGACACTAGCACCCGCCGCGCGCGCGATCGCTCGCGCGAGCCGGCGCGCCGGCGCGCGCGGCCGGCGCGCGCGCTCGGCCTGCTCGGCCTGCTCGCGATCGTCGCGAGCGTCTTCCTGACGGCGGCCGCGGCGGCCGGCGAACCGACGCAGTACGTGCCGGCGCGCAGCGGCGGCTGGCCGCCGTGGCTGGCCGGGCCGCTCGCGTCGCTGCACCTCAGCGGCCTGAGCGCCGACGGCTTCCAGGCGCTGACGCTCGCGCTGTGCGCCGGCTACGTGCTCGCGCTGCTGTTCGCGCGCTCGCTCTCGCTGCGCGCGCTGTGGATCGCGATCGTGCTCGCGCACGTCGCGCTGCTGCTCGGGCCGCCGCTGCTCTCGCAGGACGTGTTCGGCTACATCGGCTTCGCGCGCCTCGGCGTGCTGCACGGCCTCGACCCTTACACGCACGTCGCGGCGCAGGCGTCGGGCGACGAAGTCTTCGCGTTCGTCGGCTGGCCCTACCAGCACTCGCCGTACGGCCCGCTGTTCACGCTGCTGAGCTACGCGACGGTGCCGCTCGGCGTCGGCGGCTCGCTGTGGGCGTTCAAGGCGCTCGCGGTCGCGACGAGCCTCGCGGCGATCGCGCTGATCGGGCGCGCCGCGCGCCTGCTCGGCGGCTCGCGGCGCTGGGCGATCGCGTTCGTCGGGCTGAACCCGGTGCTGCTCGTGCTCGCGGTCGGCGGCGCGCACAACGACACGCTGATCCTGCTCGCGCTCGCGGCCGCGCTCGCATTGACGGCCGGCGCGCGACCGCGGCTGCGCGCGGGCGCGGGCGCGCTCGCGGTCGGCGTCGGCGTGAAGGTGACGGCCGGGCTGCTGCTGCCGTTCCTCGCGCTCGCGCCGGAGCGGCTCAATCGGCGCGCGCGCGTCTGTCTCGCCGCCGCGGCGAGCCTCGTCGTCGTCGGCGCGATCGGGCTGATCGGCTTCGGCGGCCACGCGCTCGGCTTCCTCAGCGCCGTCGGCGAGCAGCAGCAGCTCGTCGCCGTGCACAGCATCCCCGACGAGACGGCGCGGCTCGTCGGCCTGAGCGGGACGCCGCGGTGGTGGCGCGACGCGTTCGTCGCCGGCTTCGCGATCGTGCTGCTCGGCGCGCTGTGGCGCACGGCGCGCGGCGGCGACTGGCGCGTCGCGGCCGGCTGGAGCACGCTCGCGCTGCTCGTCTCGACGGCGTGGCTGCTGCCGTGGTACGCGATCTGGGCGCTGCCGCTAGCGGCGGTCTGCCGCGATCGGCGCCTGCGCGCCGCCACGCTGGTCTTCTGCGCTTACGCCGTCCTGATCCACCTGCCGCTCGCCCAGGGGCTGCTCCAGCCGCCGCGCGTCAAGGGCGTCCACGTCCGTCCCTACCCGCGCCGGCACAGCGTCGATCTCACCCGTCTCCAGGTCACGAACGACGCCCTGCTCGATCTCGGTCGCTGAGGCTTCGGGGCGCTGCAGGCGCTGACGCATCGCCGAGAGGTGCCGGAACTTGAGGATCTCGAGCACGTAGACGAGATAGACGCTTGCGGCCGCGACGATCAGCCCGAGGCCGATCAGCACGAGCGTCCAACCGGTGTGCAGGTGGCCTTTGTGGTCGCTGTACGGGATGAAGCGCAGCGCGAGCGCGAGCCCGGCGAGCATCAGCGTCCACGCGTACAGGTAGGCGATCGTGCGCCGGCTGGAGAAGCCGATGCGCGCCATCCGATGATGGAAGTGCTCGCTGTCGGAGCGGTAGATCGGCTGGCGGTACTTCAGGCGCTTGAGCACGACGAACGTCGTGTCGAGGAACGGCACGGCGAGCAGGATCAGCGGCAGCACGAACGAGACGACGGCGGCCGTCTTGACGGCGGCCTCGACGGCGATGACGCCCATCATCAGCCCGAGCAGGTTCGCGCCGCAGTCGCCCATGAAGCTCGACGCCGGCGGGAAGTTGTAGAGCAGGAAGCCGAGCGCGGCGCCGGCGGTCAGCGCCGCGAGCACGGCCGGCTGCGAGCGGCCGAGGTCGAACGCGATGACGGTCATCGCGACGGCGATGATCGTGCAGACGCCGGCCGCGAGCCCGTCGACGCCGTCGGAGAAGTTGACGACGTTCATCATCAGCACGAGCCCGAGCACGGTCAGGATCGGCCCGGCGTTCGTCACGCCCGCGTTCGGGAACGCGAGCGTGCCGACGAACGGCAGCGTGATCGCCTTCACGGCGACGCCGTAGTGGACGACGATGATCGCCGCGAGGACCTGACCGGCGAACTTGACGAACGGCGGCAGGTCGAAGCGGTCGTCGAGCGCGCCGACGAGCGTGATGACGGCGGCCGCGAGCAGCACGCCGTGCCACAGCTCGTGTTCGCCGCCGTAGCCCGATGGCAGCCAGATCAGCGCGGCGACGAGCGTGCCTGCGAAGATCGCGAGGCCGCCGAGCAGCGGCGTCGGGCTCTGCGAGAGGCCGCGCTCGCGCGGCTCGTCGATCGCGCCGACGGCCCTCGCGATGCGCATCGTGAGCGGCGTGAGCAGCGCCGAGACGGCGGCCGCCACGAGGAAGGCGTAAAGCGCGTCTAGCTCGTCTGGATGCGCCATCGAACGCTCACAAGCATCGCAGGCGCGGGGGTCGCACGCCAGCGGCGAGCGGCAGGCGGCTAAACGGGGGTGCCGGCGGCGATGCTCTCGTACAGCGGGTAGCGCTCGACGATCTCGCCGACGCGTCCGCGCAGCTCCTCGGCGCGCGACTCGTATTCGGGCGTCAGCGCGATCGCGATGATCTTGCCGAGCTCGACGAAGTCCTCGTGCTGCAGGCCGCGCGTGGCGAGCGCGGGCGTGCCGATGCGCAAGCCCGAGGCCTCCATCGGCGGGCGCGGGTCGAACGGGACGGCGTTGCGGTTGACGGTGACGTCGATCGCGTGCAGGCGGTCCTCGGCGTCGCGGCCGCTCAGCTCGGGGCGACTCTCGCGCAGATCGACGAGCACGAGGTGCACGTCGGTGCCGCCGGTCAGCACGTTGACGCCGTGGCCGGCGGCGAGCAGCTCCTGCGCCCAGGCGCGCGCGCCGTCGAGCGTGCGGCGCTGGCGCTCGGCGAACAGCTCGCTCGCGGCGATCTTGAACGTGACGGCCTTCGCGGCGATGACGTGCTCGAGCGGACCGCCCTGCTGGCCGGGGAAGACGGCCGAGTCGATCTTCTTCGCGTACTGCTCCTTGCAGAGGATCGTGCCGGCGCGCGGGCCGCCGAGCGTCTTGTGCGTCGTCGTCGTGACGACGTCGGCGTCGAACGCGAGCGGGTTCGGGTGCAGCCCGGCGGCGACGAGCCCGGCGAAGTGCGCCATGTCGACCATCAGCAGCGCGCCGACCTCGTCGGCGATCTCGCGGAAGCGCGCGAAGTCGAGCTGGCGCGGGTACGCCGACCAGCCGGCGAGCAGCAGCTTCGGGCGGCGCTCGCGCGCGATGCGCGCGACCTCGTCCATGTCGATCAGCCCGCTGTCGCGGTCGACCTCGTAGGCGGCGATCTCGTACAAGCGCCCGGACACGTTGATCTTCATCCCGTGCGTCAGGTGCCCGCCGTGCGCGAGCGAGAGGCCCATGATCGTGTCGCCGGGCTGAAGCAGCGCGTGGTAGACGGCCGTGTTCGCCTGCGCGCCGGAGTGCGGCTGGACGTTCGCGTGCTCGGCGCCGAACAGCGCCTTCGCGCGGTCGATCGCGAGCTGCTCGGAGACGTCGACCCACTCGCAGCCGCCGTAGTAGCGCCGGCCGGGGTAGCCCTCGGCGTACTTGTTCGTCAGCACCGAGCCCTGGCACTCGAGCACGGCGCGCGGGACGAAGTTCTCGGACGCGATCGCCTCGAGCGTGCGCTGCTCGCGCTCGAGCTCGCCGCGCAGCACGTCGGCGATCTCCGGGTCGACGTCGCCGAGCGGGCGGTTGAAGTAGTCGGAGCTGAGTTCGGACACCGCCTCTGACGAGGCTAGCAGGAGCACCGACGGTGCGGCCGCTGCGAGGCTCAGCGCGAGACGGGCGCGGCGGGCGCCGGCGAGGGCTCGCCGACGGCGCGGCGCAGCAGTCGATCGAGCGCGCCGCTGCGGCGCAAAGCGAGCGAGACCATGTGCCCGCCGCGCGCGAAGCGGTACAGGCGCACGCCGTCGAGGCCGGCGAGCCGCTCGGCATGCAGGCGATCGAGCCGGTTCGTCTCGTCGAAGAAGACCTCGTAGCGAGTCGCGCCGCGACGCGCGGCGGGCAGCGCGGTGCGCAGGTCCGACCAGCTCGCGTCGAGCACGCCGGCGTCGATCAACGGGCGAAGCTCATCCTCCCAACGTCTGTCTTCGAACTGCGCCCATACGTGCAGGTCGAGGACGGTCTGCGGCGAGAACGCGAGCGCGACGTCGGCGCCGAGGATCGTGCCGAAGACGAGCGCCGCGTAGCCGCCGGCGGAGTTGCCGACGGTGACGAGCCGCTCGACGTGCTCGCGCGCGATCAGCTCGCGCAGCGTCGCGGCGACGTCGGCGAGCGCGCGTTCCTCGCCGGACAGGCCGCGGTGGTACCAGGCCTGGCGCAGGTCGCGCACGAACAGGCGTTTGACGGGGAGGTCGCGCGTCGACTTGAAGAACTCGAACACGGGCATGCCGAGCTCTCCCTGCAGGCCGCCGAAGGCGATCAGCAGCGTGCGCGAGTCGCTGCTCATGTCGGCCGTGTACGGAAGGCTCTGGTCGTCGAGCGCGCGGCCGAAGCCGCGACGGAACGGGCGCTTGGCGGCGGCGAGCAGCGAGCGCGCACGACGGATCGTCGGCGAGCGCCGCGCGAGCCGGCGCAGCTTGACGTGTCTCGGCGCGCGCACGGCTGGAGCGTACGGCCTGCGCGGCGCTCAGCGCGCGTCGCGCAGAAGCTCGCGGACGGCGTCGGTCGCGAGCGCGCCCTCGCGCAGCACGTGCCACTCGCCGCTCGCGTCGTACTCGCGCAGGTCGACGACGGTCGACGGCGTGCCGGGCAGCGTGCCGCCGTCGAGCACGACGTCGGCGCCGTCGCGCAGCGCGGCCGGCACTTCGGCGAGCGTGCGCGCGTCGGGCTCGCCGGTCAGGTTCGCGCTCGTCTGCATGACCGGGTCGGCGATCGCGCAGAGCGCGTGCAGGCTCTCGGGCAGCCACGGCACGCGCAGGCCGATCGTCGTCGGGTCGCTGCGGCACGCCGCGAGGTAGTCGCCGGAGCGGTTCTCGAGCAGCAGCGTGACTGGGCCGGGCAGCAGCGCCTGCAGCGCGCGGCGCTCGCCGAGGCTCAGCTCTGCGAGCGCGCGCAGCGCGGGCGCGAGCGCGAAGAACATGACGGCGGCCGGGCGCTTCGGCGGACGGCCCTTGAGCTCGTACAGCCGCTGCGCGGCGGCCTCGTCGTCGGGGTCGCAGCAGACGCCGTAGACGGTGTCGCTCGGGAACACGGCGACGCCGCCGTCGGCGACGCACGCGCGCAGGCGCTCGGCGTCGTCGTCGCTCAACGTCACGGTCATCGTCGTGCGCGCACCGCTGTCACCACCCGCTCGATACCCGCCAGGTCGCGAACGTATCGCACATCGCGAAAGCCGGCCGTCGCGAGCAGCTCGCCGACGACCGGCGCCTGGCCGCCGCCGACCTCGAGCGCGACGAACGCGATGCGCTCGCGCGTCGCGAGCTGCTCGGCAAGCGCGCGGATCGCGTCGAGCCCGTCGACGCCGGCGAACAGCGCGCCGGGCGGCTCGTGGCGGACGATCTCGGGCGCGAGCGACGCGCGCTCGCGCTCGGCGACGTACGGCAGGTTCGCGAGCAGCGCGTCGAACTCGTCGGGCACGCCGTCGAGCAGGTCGGCGTGCAAGAGGCGCACGTCGAGCGCGAGCAGCCGCGCGTTCTCGCGCGCGAGCGCGAGCGCGCCGGCGCTCGCGTCGCTCGCGGCGACGTCGAGGTCGGGCCGCTCGTGCTTGAGCGCGAGCGCGATCGCGCCGCTGCCGGCGCCGAGGTCGAGCACGGCCGTGCGCGGCGCGAGCGTCAGGCCGCATTCGACGAGCAGCTCGCTCTCGGGCCGCGGCACGAGCGCGCGTCGGTCGACGCGCAGCTCGAGCGCGCGAAAGCCGCGCGAGCCGACGATGTACGCGAGCGGCTCGCGTTCGACGGCGCGGCGGCGCACGGCGTCCTGGAAGGCGCGCACGGACGGGCCGGCGACGCGCAGCTCGCGGTCGAGCAGCAGCCGCTCGCGCGCGACGCCGAGGACGTGCGCGAGCAGCAGTTCGGCGTCGAGACGCGGCGTCTGACAGCCGGCCGCGGCGATCGCCGTGATCGCGCCGTCGAGCGCGTCGCGCGCCGGCGTGCCGGCGAGCGCGCGCGGCGCGGCGCTCACGCGGCGGCCTGCGGCGCCTCGGAGCGCGCCTGCAGCAGCCGGCGCTTCTCGTCGGCCTGCAGCGCGGCGGTCAGCTCGTCGAGCTGGCCCTCGAGCACGTCGTCGAGGTTGTGCACGGTCAGCTTGATGCGGTGGTCGGTCACGCGCCGCTCGCCGTAGTTGTACGTGCGGATCTTCTCGGCGCGGTCGCCGGTGCCGACCTGCGAGCGGCGGTCGGCGGCGAGCTCGGCCTGCTGTTCGGCGAGCGCGCGCTCGTACAGCCGCGCGCGCAGCACGCGCAGCGCCTTCTCGCGGTTCTGCAGTTGCGACTTCTCGTCCTGCATCGAGACGACGATGCCCGACGGCTTGTGCGTGATGCGCACGGCCGAGTCGGTCGTGTTGACCGACTGACCGCCCGGACCCGACGAGCGGTAGACGTCGATCTGCAGGTCGTTCGGATCGACCTGGATATCGACGTCCTCGGCCTCCGGCAGCACCGCGACGGTCGCCGTCGAGGTGTGCACGCGGCCCTGCGACTCGGTCTGCGGCACGCGCTGCACACGGTGCGTGCCGCCCTCGAACTTGAACACCGAGTACGCGCCGTCGCCTTTGATCGCGAACGTGTACTTGCCGTCGCCGATGTCCATCGCCTCGGTCTGGAAGCCGAGCCGCTCGGCGTACTTGCTGAGCATGCGGTAGAGGTCGGCGGCCCACAGGCCGGCCTCGTCGCCGCCGGCGCCGCCCTGGATCTCGACGATCACGCTCTTGTCGTCGTTCGGGTCGCGCTCGACCATCGCGATGCGGATCTCCTCCTCGAGCTGCTCGATGCGCTCGCGCGCGCCGGCGAGCTCCTCGCGCAGCTCGACGTCGTCGCCCTCCTCGGCGAGCAGCTCCTCGGCGCCGTCTGCCGTTTCGCGCGCCTCGCGCCACTGCGCGGCGAGCTTCGCCGCCGGCTCGAGCTGGCGGTAGGCGCGCCCGACCGCCGCGTAGCGCTCGCGATCGGAGATGACCTCGGCATCGGTCATCAGCTCGCCTAGCTCGGCGAAGCGCGACTCGATCTGCTTGACGAGGTCTTCGATCATCGAGCTTCCAGTCTATGGGCCGCCCGCCGGGCGGCCACGAGATCGACGCCGGCGCGGGCGAGGCGCGCGGCCGAGCCGGCGCGGCGCGGCTTCGTCGTTAAGCCACGACCTCGACGCCGACGAGATCGGCGGCCGACAGCTCGCCGGGCGTCTCGCGGCGAGCACGGCCTGCAGCGCGGCGATCGCGACGGCGAGCTGGTCGAGGTCGGGCTCGCGCGTCGTCAGCAGCTGGAGCTTAGCCCGGGCCACATCACCGCGCGCACCCAGCGGCGGCTGCGATTGCGCCCGGCGAACTTGATCAGCTCGAAGGAGATGCCGGCGATGATCGGCACGCCGAGGATGCGCGTCGCGACCAGCCAGTACCAGGCGGGCAGGCCGATCGGCGCGAACACGAAGATCGCGACGATCATCACGACGAGCAGGAAGCTCGTCCCGCAGCGCGGGTGCAGCCGCGAGAAGCGCTGCGCGTTGACCGGCGTCAGCGGCAGGCCGGCCTCGAAGCAGGAGATCGTCTTGTGCTCGGCGCCGTGGTACTCGAACACGCGCCGCAGGTCGCGCAGGCGCGAGAGCAGCAGCATGTAGCCGAGGAAGATCGCCGGTGCGCACGAGCCCCTCGACCAGCCAGAACAGGACCGAGGAGCCGAGCTGGCCCTTGATCAGGCTCGTCAGCCCGACGGGGATCAGGAAGAACAGCACGATCGCGAACACGAGCGCGACGACGACCGTCCCGGCCCAGACGGCCTGCGGGATCTCCTCGGCTCGGCGGCCGCGGCGGCGCTCGCGCCGTTGTCGAGCTCGCGCCGTCGAGCTCCGCGTCGCCGCTCTCCTCGGCCGGCGGCAGCTGCGCGTTGGCCGAGACCTCGAGCGCGCGGAAGCCGATCGCCAGCGAGCCGCCGAGCGCGACGATGCCGCGCACGATCGGCAGGCGCAGCAGGCGATGGCGCCTGCAGCGCCGAGTCGAGCGGGAAGCTCGTGACCTCGATCTCGCCGAGCGCGGCCTCCTCGGGCGAGCGCTCGCCCTCGGCGAGCTGCTCGGCGGTCGGCTTGCGCACGGCGACCGCCCAGTTGGAGACGCCGCGCATCATCACGCCCTCGAGCACCGCCTGGCCGCCGACCGGCGCGTCGCGCTGGGCGCTGAGCTCGCCGTCGCGCCGGCGTCGGCGCGCTCGCCGACGAGCGCGCCGTTCGCCGCCGAGCCGTTCGTCGAAGCGCCGTACGCAGCCTCGGTCGTCGCGGCCGGCATCGTCGAGCGCACCGGCCGGCCGGGCGCGCGGACATCGCGCTACTGCGCGGACCGGCTGCGCTGTGTGCAGGCGGCCCTTGGCCACGCGGCGCTGGAAGCGCTCGACGCGCCCGCCGTGTCGATCAGCTTCTGCCGGCCGGTGTAGAACGGGTGGCAGTTCGAGCAGACCTCGACGTGCAGCTCGTCCTGCGTCGCGCGCGTGATGAACTCGTTGCCGCACGTGCAGCGCACGTGGGCCGGGCGTAGTGGGGTGGATCTTGGTCTTCATCGTCGCTGCATTCTAGCGGCGCGTGCCGGCGCGTTCGCCGCCGTGCGCGGTCTCAGCCGCTCGGCGTGCCGCTCGCGCCGGCGCCGGTCGAGGACCGCGCGCCGCCTGCGGCGCCGTTCGTGCTCGGCGGCGTCGCGGGCGTCGCCGGCTGCAGGCAGCGCGTCGTCTGGCGCTCGGCTCGCCTGATCACGTGGCCCTTCGCGTTCAGCCAGCGGAAGCGCACGAGCGCGCGGTAGGAGCGCGGGCGCGGACAGGTTCGGTGACCTGCTTGAGGTACTTGTAGACCTTCACCCCGGGTCCGACGCGCGCCACACGCCGAGGCCGGCGTGCGGTGACGGTGCGGAATCGAGTTCTCCGGGCAGCGCGCTCGTCGACGTCGATGCGCATCTCCATCCGCGCGGTGCCGGGGATCGCCGTCATTTCGCCGGTGAACGTCGCCGAGCGTTCGGCCTGCTGCGACCGACGTGACGCACTGTTCGAGCGTCGCGCTCGCGCCGCTCGGCCGACGCCGGCGGCGCAGCCGGCGCCGTCGCGAGCGCATCGGCGCCGTGCGCGATCGTCGCGAGCCGCGGCGAGGCGCCGAGACAGCCACGGCAAGCGCGGCGAGCAGCCCAGCGCGCGACGCGGCGCGGCGAGGCGTCGAAGCCGGCGTCGGCGTGCATCATGGCATCCCCCTAACACCGCCTGCGCCAGCTTCGTTTCGCGCCCGCTGCCGGCGCGACCGCATCGCAAGGTCGCGCCAGCGCCGCTCAGAGGATCTGGTAGAGCGGCCCGTCGCCGCCCTCGGGCGTGGTCAGGCGCCCGCCCTTGGCGGTGATCGCGCCGCACTGCACGCAGTTGGTGTAGTTGACGATCACGTCGACGTCGCCGTGCTCGGGCGCATCCTCGGGGATCTCGTAGACGCCGGCCGGGCACATCCAGCGCCACGTTTCGGCGATCTCGCGCGGGACGTGTTTCTGCACGCGGATGTGGTTCGGCGCGTCGTCGCGCGTGGCGTTGCCGGTGATGAACACCGAGGAGAGCTTGTCGAAGGTGTATTTGCCGTCGGGCTTGGGGTAGCGGTCCTTGGTGTCGCCGACGAACATCGGCTCGGCGTCATCGCGGTGCCACTCCTGGCGACCCGGGCGGGAGCTTGCCCTTCGACATGATCGACGGGCCCGCGAGCAGGCTGCCGACGAGGAAGCCTTTCTGGAAGGCCTGGCGCGTGTTGCGCACCTCGTAGAGCTCTGTTGCCGACCGTGGATTCCTCGATCGCCTCCTCGTAGTCGGAGAGGTCGCTGCTGCCGCGCTTGAGCGCCGCGTAGATCGACTCGGCGGCGAGCATGCCCGACTTGATGCAGTGGTGGACGCCCTTCAGCGCCGCCGTGTCGACCATGCCGCCGGCGTCGCCGACGAGCACGCGCGCCGGGCATCGACAGCTTCGGCATCGACCAGTAGCCGCCGCCGGGGAGCGCCTTCGCGCCCCACGCGACGCGCTCGCCGCCCTCGAGGATGCCCTTGACGAGCGGGTGCGTCTTGAACGTCTGCAGCAGGTCGTGCGCGGAGGTCGTCGCGTCGCGCGTAGTTGAGGTCGACGACGAAGCCGATCGAGACGAGGTCCTCGCCGGTCTTCTCGTCCTTCATCGGGTAGATCCAGGTGCCGCCGAGCTGGCCGTACTTGGCCGCGACCTTCAGCGGCCACGGCTGCACGAACGTGTGGATCACGCGGTCGAGCGGCTTGGGGACCTTCCAGACCTCCTTGACGCCGAGCTCCCAGACCTGCGGCTCGCGGTCCCTCGGCGAGGTCGAACTCGCGGATCGCGGCGCCGGTCAGGTGGCCCCAGCAGCCCTCGGCGAGCACCGTCGCGTGCGCCTTGATGTCGGTCCCGGGCTCGAAGTTGCCGAGCGGCTCGCCGTCCTTGCCGCGGCCCTTGTCGCCCGAGCGCACGCCGACGACGCGGCCGTCCTCGACGATCAGCTGCGTGGCCGAGGTCTCGGTGAGGATGTACGCGCCGGCCTCCTCGGCCTGACGCTGCTGGTAGCGCGCCAGCGCCGAGACCGAGACGACCTCGTTGCCGTGGTTCTTGAAGTTCGGCACCGCCGGGATCGGCACCGGGAGCTTGGTCTTGGGCCCGGTCAGCATGTACACCGACTCCTTCTTGACCTCGCCGAAGGCGAAGCCCTCCTCGCGCCACTGCTCGCGGGTCATCTCCGGGAACAGCTCCTCCAGCGGCCCCGGGCGCATGACCGCGCCGGAGAGGTTGTGCCCGCCGCAGGTCTTCGCCTTCTCGACGACCGCGACCGGCACTTCGCCGAGGCGCTCCATCGTCTCGGGGTCGTCGGCGAGCAGCTGCAGCAGGCGGTTGGCGCAGGCCAGCCCGGCCGTGCCGCCGCCGACGATCGCGACGCCGACCTCGATCAGCTCGTCCTCGGCGTCGAGGCCGCGCTTGACGAACTCCTTGCGCGAGTCGACCGGCGGCGGGAACGGCCGCCGGCGCGACCTTGCCGTTGCTGCGAGCCGTTGTGAGCGGACATCGCAGGCCTCCTAGCTGCCCTTCTTCGCCTTCACGGCCTCTGTCAGCTTCGGCAGGATCTTGTTCAGGTCGCCGACGATGCCGAGGTCGGAGAATTCGAAGATCGGCGCGTTCGCGTCCTTGTTGATCGCGACGATGTTCTCCGAGCCCTGCATCCCGACCTTGTGCTGGATCGCGCCGGAGATGCCGGCCGCGAGGTACAGCTTCGGCGAGACCGTCTTGCCGGTCTGGCCGATCTGCGCCGCGTACGGGTACCAGCCGGCGTCGACGACCGCGCGCGTCGCGGCGACGGCGCTGTTGCCGCCGAACGCCTTGCGCGAGCTCCTCGGCCAGCTCGAAGCCCTCGGCCTTGCCGAGGCCGCGGCCGCCGGCGATCGAGGATGTCGGCGCCCTCGATGTCGACGTCGGCGCCGCGCTGTTCGCCGCGCGTGACCATCGTCGCCTGCGGGGCGTGCGGGCTCAGCTCGAAGCTGAGCTGCTCGACCGGCGCGTCGCCGGCGCCGGTCTCCTTGATCTCGAACGCGTTCAGGCGTCCGATGATGATGCCGACGTCCGAGCGGTATTTGATTTCGGAGATCGCCGAGTCGCCGAGGATCGGGCGCTCGGCGATCAGCTCGCCGCCCTCGGCGCGCACGCTCGTGACCTCCATCGCGACGCCGGCGCCGAGCCGCGCGGCCAGGCCGGCGCCGATCTCGAAGCCGAGCAGGCCGCCGCCGAACAGCGCGTAGGAGTAGTCGCCGCCGGAGATCGCCGCGGCCATCGCGTCGACGAGCGGCTGCGCGAGGCCCTCGGGGCCCTCGGCGACGAGCACCTTCTTCGCGCCGTAGTTGCCGAGCGACGCGGCCAGCTCCTGCGGCACGTTCTCGCCGAGCAGGATCGCGTGCGCCTCGCCGCCGAGCTCGGCCGCGAGCTTCGCGCCCTCGGAGACGGCGCCGAGCGAGTTCTTGTTGATCGCGCCGTCGTAGTGCAGCGCGTAAACCAGGATGTTCGCCATCTAGATCAGCTTCCGCTCGTCGAGCCAGGCGACGATCTTCTCGACCGTCTCGCCGGTGTCCTCGTCCTCGATGATCTCGCCGGCGGCCTTCGCCGGCGGCGCCTTCGCGGCGACCCACTGGGCGGCGGAGTTCTCGCCGCCGACCTTCGCCGCGTCGATCTCGACGTCGCCCGCGGTGACGCTGTCGAGCGGCTTCTTCTTGGCGCCCATGATCGCCTTCAGCGACGGGTAGCGCGGCTCGTTGATCGCGTCGCCGACGGAGATCACGGCCGGCAGCTTGATCTGCACCGTGTCGTAGCCGTACTCGGCCTGGCGCTCGCAGCGCAGCGCCTCGGGGTCGACGTCCATCTTGATCACCTGCGTCAGCGACGGCATGCCCGAGGTGCTCGGCGACGACGGCGCCGATCGTGTAGCACTCGCCGTCGTCGGACTGCTGGCCGAGCAGCACCAGGTCGGGGCTCTCGCGCTGCAGCGTCTTCGCCAGCGCGTAGCCGGTCGCGGCGACGTCGGAGCCGGCGACGGCCTCGTCGGAGAGGTGCACCGAGCGGTCGGCGCCGAGCGAGACGGCCTTGTGCAGCGCGCGCACGGCGCTGTCGGGGCCCATCGTCACGGCGACGATCTCCTCGACCGGCACCGCGCCGCCCTCCTTGATCTGCATCGCCGCCTCGATGGCGTGCGTGTCATACGGGTTGAGGTTCTTCTCCCCGCTGCGGTCCATGCGCCCCGTCGAGGGGTTCGATCTTCTTCTCGACGGCGGCGTCCGGGACCTCCTTCACCAGGACGCATATCTTCATTCTCAGGTAACTCCTTGGGTTCTGTTGGGAGCGATCCTACTCGGTTTGAGCGGTTGACTGACGAGTCAATCAGGCGCGGGCGGCGGTCGCGCCGCGGATGAAATCGACGATCGCCTGCGTCGGCGCGCCGGGCGTGAACACCTCGGCGACGCCGAGGCTCTTAGCTCGGGGATGTCCTCGGCCGGGATCGTGCCACCGACCGTGACGACGACGTCGTCGATGCCCTGCTCGCGCAGCAGCGCGACGACGCGCGGCACGAGCGTCATGTGCGCGCCGGAGAGGATCGACAGCCCGACGGCGTCGGCGTCCTCCTGGATGACCGTCTCGACGATCTGCTCGGGCGTCTGGTGCAGGCCCGTGTAGATCACCTCCATGCCGGCGTCGCGCAGCGCGCGCGCGATGATCTTCGCGCCGCGGTCGTGTCCGTCGAGGCCGGGCTTGGCGACGACGACGCGGATCTTGCTCTGTGGCGTGAGCGCTGACATCGTGCCCGCGGAGCCTATGCGCGCGCGCGCCGGCGCGCGCTGCCGGACGCTCGCGACGCTGGCCGGCGGCGAGCCGCCGGCGCGGCGGCCGCGCGCGCCCGCCGCGCGCGGCCCTGCCGAGGCCGCCGAGCGCGGCGACGGCGCCGAGCGCCGCGAGCACCTTCAGGCGCCGGCCGAGGCGGTCGAGGCGCAGCACCTCCCAGCCCTCCTCGCGCGGCGATCCGCCGCAGCGTCGGCGTCGGGGTTGACGACGACCGGGTGGCCGACGGCGCGCAGCATCGGCAGGTCGGACTCGGAGTCCGAGTAGGCGTAGGACGCGGCCAGGTCGATGCCCTCGCGCTCGGCCAGCTCGCGCATCGAGAGCACCTTGCCCTCGCGGTAGTTGAACGGGCCGGCCGGGCGGCCGGTGTAGCGGCCGTCGACGATCTCCGAGCGCGAGCCGAGCCCGCCGTCGAAGGCGAGCACGTGCGCGAGCAGGTCGGCCATCTCCTGCGAGGCGGCCGTGAGGATGTAGACGGGCACGCCGGCGTCCTGGTGGCGCGTAGGCGCGCTCGAGCATCTGCGGGTACAGCCGCGGCAGCACGCCGGCGAGCACGCGCGGCGAGAGCCGCTGCAGGTCGCGCACGCGCACGCCGGCGATCATCTCGCCGACGCGCTTGCGCACGTCGTCGGCGCGGTCGTCGGTCGAGCCGCGCAGGCGAAAGCGCAGGTTCTCGTAGGCGTCGCGCGCGAGGCGCCGCGCGAGATCATCCCCGTCTCGTAGGCGGCGCGGGCGAAGAAGATCCCCGAGGAGCCCGCCATCAGCGTCTTGTCGAGGTCGAAGAAGGCGGCCGCGCGCGGCGCGGCCGTTGCGCTCCGTCGCTCGCCGTCGCTCACGGCTCGTGCCGCTAGCTGACCTTGAGGATCACCGCGTCGCCCTGGCCGCCGCCCGAGCAGATCGCCGCGCAGCCGTAGCCGCCGCCGCGCCGGCGCAGCTCGTGCACGAGGCTGCCGAGGATGCGCGCGCCGGAGGCGCCGATCGGGTGGCCGAGCGCGACCGCGCCGCCGTTGACGTTGACGCGCTCCTCGTCGATGCCGAGCATGCGGATCGAGTTCAGCGTGACCGACGCGAACGCCTCGTTGATCTCCCACAGGTCGATGTCGCCCGGCTGCAGCCCGGCCTTCTCGAGCGCCTTCTTCGCGGCGCTCGCCGGCGTCGTCGCGAGGTAGGCGAAGTCGTTGGCGCTCTGCGCGTGCGCGACGATCTCGGCGAGCGCCTCCTTGCCGTTGCGCTGCGCCCACTCCTCGGAGGCGAGCACGAGCGCGCCGCCGCCGTCGTTGACGCCGGGAGAGTTGCCGGCCGTGTGCGAGCCCTCCTTGCCGACGAGGCCGGGCAGCTTCGCGAGCGCCTCGAGCGAGGTGTCGCGGCGCGGACCCTCGTCGACCTCGACGACGCGTGTCGCCCTTGCGGCCCTTGACCGTCACCGAGACCGATCTCCTCGGCCATGCCGCCCGTCGTCGATCGCCGCGAGCGCGCGCTCGTGCGAGCGCAGCGCCCAGCGGTCGAGGTCGGCGCGCGTCATCTCCAGCTCGTCGCCGACCTCGGTCGCCTCGACGAACATCTGCTTGCCCGAGAACGGGTTCGTGAGGCCGTCGTGGACCATCGCGTCGAGCATCTTCGCGTCGCCCATGCGGTAGCCGAAGCGCGCCTGCGGCAGCAGGTAGGGCGCCTTCGACATCGACTCCATGCCGCCGCCGACGCCGACCTCGACGTCGCCGGCGCGGATCGCCTGGTCGAGGATCACCGACGCGCGCAGGCCCGAGGCGCAGACCTTGTTGATCGTCTCGGAGGAGACCTCCTTCGGGATGCCGGCCTTGATCTGCGCCTGGCGCGAGGGGATCTGCCCCTGACCGGCCTGCAGCACCTGACCCATGACGACGTGCTCGACCTGCTCGGGCTCGACCGCCGGCGCGCTCGAGCGCCGCCTCGATCGCGATGCCGCCGAGCTCGGTCGCGTCGAGCGTGGAGAGGCCGCCGCCCATCTTGCCGATCGGGGTGCGCGCGCTGCCGAGGATCACGGTCTTTGGCATGAGAGTGGGCTCTCCAGTCTCGAGGAAGAAGGATTCGTGCAGCGGACGGCAATGCTAGCGATCCGGCTATCGTGCCCGGCCGATGGAGGTCTCCGCCACGACCCAGCCGGCCGGCGCGAGCGACGCCGACACGGTCGTGCTCGGCGTCTTCGACGGCGAGCGCGGCAAGCGCCGAAGCGCCGGCGGAGGTCGGCGGCGCTGCTCGCCAGCGGCGAGGCGCGCGCGATCGTTCAAGTCGCTCGCGCTCGCGCACGCCGACGGCGTGCGCTGGCTGCTCGTCGGGCTCGGCACGCGCGAGCGAGCTGACGCCCGAGCGCGCGCGCGTCGCGGCCGCCGTCGGCGCGCGAGCGCGCGCGCGAGCTCGTCGGCGCGAGCGCTCTGCTGGGAGCTGCCGCACGACGCCGGCGCCGACGTCGCGGCGGCGCTCGTCGAGGGCACGATGCTCGCCGACTACCGCTTCGAGCGTCACAAGTCGGCGCCGAGCCGACGCCGAGGCGCCGCCGAAGCACCTCGACCGCGCTGGTCGCTCTCCGCGCCCGGCGATCTGTCGAGCGACCGTCGCCGAGGCCGCGCTCGTCGCCGCCGCCGTCAACGCCGCGCGCGACCTGCAGAACCGCCCGGCCAACGACCTCACGCCGACCGCGCTCGCCGCGCACGCCGAGGCGCTCGCGCGCGAGATCGACGGCCTGTCGGTCGAGGTCGAGGGACGCGAGGGCATCGTCGCGCGCGGCATGGGCGCGTTCGCGGCCGTCGCGCAGGGCTCCGACGCAGGAGCCGGCGCTGATCACGCTGCGCTACGACGGCGCCGGGCGCCGCGCGGGCCCGGTGCTCGGCTTCGTCGGCAAGGCCGTCACGTTCGACAGCGGCGGCATCTCGCTGAAGCCCGGCGCGAAGATGTCGGAGATGAAGTTCGACATGTCCGGCGGCGCCGCCGTGATCGAGGCCGTCGCCGCGATCGCCCGCCTGCAGCTGCCGGTCGAGCTGGTCGCCGTCGTCGGCGCGACCGAGAACCTGCCGAGCGGCCGCTCGGTCAAGCCCGGCGACATCGTCACGGCCGCCAACGGCAAGACGATCGAGGTCAACAACACCGACGCCGAGGGCCGGCTCGTGCTGGCCGACTGCCTCTGCCACGCGGTCGGCGAGGGCGCCGAGCGGATCGTCGACCTGGCGACGCTGACCGGCGCGGTGATCGTCGCGCTCGGCTCGACCTACGCCGGGCTGATGAGCAACGACGACGCGCTCGCCGCGCAGGTCGTCGGCCGCCGGCGAGCGCACCGGCGAGATCGTCTGGCGCCTGCCGCTGCACGCCGGAGTACGACGAGCTGATCAAGGGCACCTACGGCGACCTCGACAACGCGCCCGGAGGCGCGCAAGGCCGGCACGATCGTCGGCGCGACGTTCCTGCGCGAACTTCGTCGGCGAGACGCCGTGGGTGCACCTCGACATCGCCGGCTCGGCGTGGGACCTCGGCCGCGCCTACGCGCCAAGGGCGCCTCCGGCTACGGCGTGCGCCTGCTCGTCGAGCTCGCGCGCTCGTTCGCCTCCTGACGCTCGCGGCGACGCGAGACGCGGCGACGCCGCTCAGCGTGGCGCGGCAGCCGAGCGCTCGGCCCCGGCCTCGATCGTCTCCAGCCAGCGCCGCACCGGCGCCCACGCGGCGCCGCGCGGCTCGATGAGCGCGCGGTGGCCGCCCGCCTCGCCCTCGATCTCGACGAGCTCGACCTCGCCGCCGGCCGCGCGCGCCGCCGCGCGCGTAGTTGCGGCTGAGGCTCACCGAGACCGTCTCGTCGAGCACGCCGTGCACGAGCAGCACCGGCATCCCAGCGGCACGTGGCGCATCGGATCGGCGATCGCGTAGCGCTCGGGCAGCTGCTCGGGCGAGCCGCCCATCAGCGCCCGCACGGCGCCGCCGTGCCACTCGCGGTAGGCGCCGGCCAGGTCGCAGACGCCGGCCAGCGCGATCGCGCGCCGCGATCGGCGACGCGCGGCGGCCTCGGCGATCGCGCCCGGCGCGCCGGCCGGCAGCTGTCTCGCGGCCGGCCGCCCACAGCGCGAGGTGCCCGCCGGCCGAGTGGCCGAGCAGCTCGACGCGGTCGAGGTCGAGCGCCGGGTGCAGCCCGTCGAGATGGTCGATCGCGGCGGCGACGTCCGCGAAGGTCTCCGGCCAGCCGCCGCCGTCGCCGATCCGCCGGTACTCGATGTTCCACACCGCCCAGCCGCGCATCACGCAGCGCGGCTGCGAGCGCGCGCATCACGGCGCGGCCGTAGCGCGGTGCCAGGAGCCGCCGTGGATCAGCACGATCACCGGGTGCGGGCCCGCGCCCGCCGGCAGATGCAGGTCGCCGCGCTGCGAGCGGTCGGGCCGTAGCGGTAGCGTGCGCCCGCGCGTGAGCAGGATAGTGCGGATCCAGCGACGCTCGCCTCATCGCGCGCCGATCGCTAGCGCGCGCGACCTGTGAGAATGCCGCGCCGATGGACTTCGACCTCTCGCCCGACCACGAGCTGATCCGCCGCACCGTGCGCGAGTTCGCCGAGGGCGAGGTCGCGCCGGTCGCCGAGGAGCTCGACCGGACGAAGTCCTTCCCCTACGAGATCGTCGCCAAGCTCGGCGCGCTCGAACCTGATGGGGATCCCGTTCCCCGAGGAGTACGGCGGCGGCGGCGGCGACACGCTCGCCTACGCGCTCGCCGTCGAGGAGCTGACGCGCGTCGACTCCTCCGTGGCGATCACGCTGTGCGCGCACACCTCGCTCGGCACGCAGCCGATCTACCTGTTCGGCTCCGAGGCAGCAGAAGCGCGAGTGGCTGCCGCGGCTGTGCTCGGGCGAGCGGCTCGGCGCGTTCGGCCTGACCGAGCCGGAGGCCGGCTCTGACGCCGGCAACACGCGCACTCGCGCGCGCCTGGAGGACGGCGAATGGGTGATCGACGGCGCCAAGCAGTTCATCACGAACGCCGGTACGGACATCTCCGGCGTCGTCTGCATCACGGCCGTCACCGGCGACGGCGGCGCTGCAGGCGAGCGGCCAGGGCGCGGCAGCGGAGATCTCGAACCTGATCGTCGCCAACGGCACGCCCGGCTACGAGCAGGGCGAGCCCTACCGCAAGATGGGCTGGAACGCCTCGGACACGCGCCCGCTCACGTTCAGCGACTGCCGCGTGCCGGAGGAGAACCTGCTCGGCCCGCGCGGCGCCGGCTTCAAGCAGTTCCTGCACATCCTCGACATCGGGCGCATCGGCGTCGCCGCGATGGGCGTCGGACTCGCGCAGGGCGCGCTCGACGAGGCGCTGCAAGTACGCCAAGGAGCGCCAGGCGTTCGGCAAGCCGATCTCGAAGTTCCAGGCGATCCAGGCCAAGCTCGCCGACATGGCGACCGAGATCGAGGCGGCGCGGCTGCTCGTCTACAAGGCCGCGCGCGAGAAGGACGCCGGGCGCAACTTCACGCTGACCGCCGCGCAGGCGAAGCTGAAGACCGGCCGCCTGGCCGTGCGCTGCAGCGAGGAGGCCGTGCAGATCCACGGCGGCTACGGCTACATCGAGGAGTACCCCGTCTGCCGCTTCTACCGCGACGCGAAGATCCTGACGATCGGCGAGGGCACCGACGAGGTCCAGCAGATGGTCATCGCGCGCGCGCTCGGCGCCTAGCGCGCTCGGTCGCGACGAGCGCACAGCGCTTGGCCTCGGGCGCGCGTGGCGGACTCGCGTCGATCGCTAGCGCGGCTCGAGCACGACGACCGGGATCTCGCGGTCGGTGCGCTGCTGGTAGTCCTCATAGCCGCCGTACACGCCGACCATCAGCTGCCACAGCCGCTCGCGCTCCTCGCCCGTCGGCGACGCGCGCGTGCACGTCGAGATGTTCGGAGCCGACCTGCACCGTCGTGTCGGGGTTGGCCTTGAGGTTGTAGAACCAGGCCGGGTTCTTCGGATAGCCGCCCTTGGACGCGACGAGCACGAGGTTCTCGCCGTCGCGCCCGTAGACGAGCGGGCTCGTGCGGCGCTGCGCCGCTCTTCGCGCCGACGTGGTCGAGCAGCAGCGTCGGCGGCGAGGCCAGGGACGCGGTGGCCGATCAGCGCCGTTCGTCGCGCGATAGACCGCCGTATGACCAGCTCATCGCGCGGCGCAGCAGCGGCCAGCGTGCGGTCGGCCAGATCGAGATAGTCCATCGCTGCCGAGCCTACTCCGCTTCGCTGCCGGCACGTATGGCTCAGCGCTGCGACGGCCTCGCGCGCGGCGGTCTCGCGCTCGAGCAGCGTCGCTGCGGCGCTCGCCGGGTCGAGGCGCCGCTGCACGACCTGCTCGATCAGCGCGCTGGAACTCGGCGTCCTCGCGCAGCTCCTCCTCCAGGCGCCGGCGCATGCGCGCGGTCGCGATCGCGAGCACCTCGTTGCGCAGGTTGCGCGCGCGGCGCTCGGCAGCTGGCCGGCGGCGAGGATGTGCGCGCGGTGCTCGTCGAGGCGCTGCACGAGCTCCTCGACGCCGACTGCCGCGGCTCGCCTCGGTCTTGACGATCGGCACGCGCCAGCGCGCGCGCACCTCCTCGGGCGTGCGGTCGAGGTTCGCGAGCGACAGCACGCCGCGGATCTCGCGCACCATCGTGTCGGTCAGCGGGTGGTCGGCCTTGTTGATCACGATCACGTCGGGGATCTCCATCACGCCGGCCTTCAGCGCCTGGATCGAGTCGCCCGAGCCGGGCATCAGCACGAGCACGATCGTGTCGGCGTGGTCGATGATGTCGATCTCCGCCTGACCGACGCCGACCGTCTCGACGAACACGTCCTCGCGCCCGGCCGCGTCGAGCAGCAGCGCGGCCTGCAGCGCCGCCTCCGAGAGCCCGCCGAGCGCGCCGCGGTTGGCCATCGAGCGGATGAACACGCCGCGGTCGAGGAAGTGCTCGGTCAGGCGGATGCGATCGCCGAGCAGCGCGCCCTGCGTGAACGGCGAGGACGGGTCGATCGACAGCACGCCGACGCTGCGCCCGGCCTCGCGCCGCGCCTTCGTCAGCGCGCCGATCAGCGTCGACTTGCCGACGCCCGGCGGCCCGGTGAAGCCGACGACGGCCGCTTTGCCCGTGTGCGGGTAGACCTCTTTGACCAGCTCCCAGCCCTCCGGGCGGTCGTCCTCGACGAGCGAGATCGCGCGCGCGAGCGCGCGGCGGTCGCCGTCGAGCAGGCGCTGCGCGAGCGTCGGGTCGAGCTTCGCGTCGGTCATCGGCGGCGCAATCATCGCAGGGCAATACGATCTGCCGGCGATGGAGCTGCTCGCCGACGCGCCCGAGCCCGACGCCCCCGAGGCGATCGCCGAGACGCTGCGGCGAGCGCCCGAGCCGCTGCACGGCGGCCCGCTCGCGCTGCTGCGCTTCATGCGCGCCAACCACATGCTCAACCGCCGGCTACGCGCGCCTGCTCGCGCGCTGGCTGCTGCTGAAGCTGCGCTTTCGCGGCCGCCTGCAGACCGACGGGCTGTGCTTCATCTGCCCGCGCGTCAAGCTCGAGATCGGCCGCGCACGCGACGCTGCGCATCGGCCGCTGGGCGTGGATCGGGCACGGCTGCAAGATCCGCGTGCACGAGGGCGAGGTCGCGATCGGCGCGAAGACGGTGATCGGCCAGGAGTGCACGATCTCCGCCTACCAGCACGTCTCGATCGGGCGCGAGTGCATCCTCGCCGACCGCGTGATGCTGATCGACTTCGACCACGGCGTGACCGAGGTCGAGCGCCCGATCCGCCTGCAGGGCATCTACAAGCGCGACGTGCGCGTCGGGCACAACGTCTGGATCGGCTACGGCGCGTGCGTCCTGCGCGGCGTCACCGTCGGCGACAACAGCATCGTCGGCACGAGCTCGGTCGTGACGCGCGACGTGCCCGAGAACGCCGTCGTCGGCGGCGTGCCGGCGCGCGCTGATCCGCATGCGCGAGGCGCCGCGCGCGATGCGCTTCGAGTAGCGCCGCCGGCCGTGCCGCCGCGCCTCACGGCGCGAGCAGCGCCGCGCGGTCGGCGTGGCGCGCGAGCTTGCGCAGCCCCGTCTCGTCGGCCTCGGCGCCCGCCGCGAGCGCGTTCGCGAGACGCCGTGCGATGCCCGTCGAAGCGCTCGCGCGCGTAGGGCGCGGCGATCTCGCGCGAGACCATGAACGCCCAGTCGCTCGCCTGCAGCGCGAGCAGCTCGCGCACCGCCGCCGCGCCGGCGCGCCGCGCCGGCCGCGAGCACGTCGAGCTCGGCCGCGCGCGCCGCGAACGCGATCTCGGCGACCGCCGGGCCCGACCAGGTCGAGAGGTCGCCGTCCTTGCCCCAGCTGCTCGCCGCGCGCATGCCGGCGCCGACGCGGCGCGGCACGACGTCGCGCCACGGCGCCGGCTCGACGCGCTCGAGCGCGTCGTCGAGGCGCAGCAGCTCGAGGCCCTGGCGCGCGCACTCCTCGACGACCGCCGCGAGCCAGGCGACGCCCTCGTACCACCAGTGGCCGAGCAGCTCGGTGTCGACGCGCGCACACGACGAGCCCGCCGCCCGGCAGGCCGCGCGCCGTGCCTCGCGCAGCCGCGCGAGCGTGCGCGCGACGAAGTCGGCCGCGTGCTCGCGAGCGCGCGCGAGCGCCCGCGCGTGATCGTAGGCGCTCGCCGTCGTTGCTCCACGGGTTGTGGTGGTGGATCGTGTGGTGGTGGTAGTCGCGGTAGGCGCCGTCGGCCGGGTAGCCGCCGCTCGCTCCACGACGAGCGAGATCGTCGCGCGGTCGATCGGCACGAGCAGCGACGCCGGCCTCGCCGACGAGCGGCCGCAGGTGCTCGCGCGCGCCGAGCCCGAGCGGCCGGTCAGCTCGACGCAGGTCGCGCGCACGCCGGCGTGCTCGAGCAGCGGCTCGAGCCGCGGCGCGTAGGCGCACTCCGGCAGCCAGAAGCCGCCGCGCCAGCCTGTGCCCTCGGGCGCCGCCGGCGTCGGCGTCGAAGCGCGCGCGGTGCGAGTCGACGCCGGTGCGCACCTGCAGGCGCACGCCGGCGTCGCTCGCCAGCAGCGGCAGCACGGCGTGCGTCGCCGCCGAGGTCCACTGCGCGTGCGGCGCGAGCGCCCCGAGCAGGTCGCCGCCGCGCCGACGCGAGCGCCGCGAGCGCGCCCTCGTAGTCGCTCCACGAGCGCTCGAGCTCGCGCGCGAGCTGCTCGTGGCCGCCGGCGCGCAGGCCGGCCGCGTCCTCCTCGTGCGTGTGCCGGCGCACCTCCTCGACGAACGTCGCGAAGCGCTCGTGCAAGCCGGGCGCTTCGAGCTGGTCGCACAGCACCGGCGTCAGCGACAGCGTCAGCGGCGCGCCGGCGTCGAGCAGCTCGAGCAGCGGCAGGTAGCTGCCGGCGATCGCCTCCCACAGCCACTCCTCGCCGAACGGCCAGGTGCCGAAGCCCTCGACATAGGGCATGTGCGTGTGCAGCACGATCGCCAGCGCGCCGCGATCGCCTCGCCGCCCGCGCTCACGCCAGGCCGGCAGACGGCGAGGAAGTCGAGCGCGCGCGTCCAGTCCGCGCCTGCCCGAGCGGGCGCAGCGCGAAGTCCGAGACGGCGATCGCCGGCGTGAACCAGTCGTAGAAGCGGCGCGTCAGGCCGAGGCGCGGGTGCAGCGAGTCCCAGCCGAGCGCGCAGCGCGAGCTCGTGCGCGCGCAGCTTGCGCGCGTGGAACAGCCCGAACATGCGCACGCTCGCGGAAGTGCGCGCGGCACAGCCGCTCGAACTCCGCGCGGCGGTACTCGTGCACGTGCCACGGGTTGCCCGAGCGCGCCGCGCCCGCGCGGCGCGAGCGTCAGCACGTTCGGCGTCGAGACGTAGACGACTCCGTGCTGCTCGGCGACGAGCGAGCGCGAAGTGGTCGAGCGCCGCGCCCGGGTCCGGTCAGGTGCTCGATCGTCTGCAGGAACACGACCGCGTCGGCCGGCTCGGAGAAGGTCTCGATCAGCTCGCGCGCGAAGCGCAGGTTCGCCCGCGCGGTAGCGCAGGCGCGCGTGCTCGTGCGCCTCGGGGTTCGCGTCGACGCCGACGACGCTCGCCGCCGTGCGCGCGAGCACGTCCGAGCCGTAGCCCTCGCCGCAGGCCATGTCGATCACGCGCAGGCCGGCGAGCTGCGCCGCGATCCACTCGTAGACGACGAGGTGGCGGCGAAACCAGTAGTTCTCCTCGGGCACGTCCGGCAGCGTGCGCTCGCCGGTCAGCGCCAGCGGCGGCACGCCGTCGGGCTGGTCGCGCTGCTCGAAGCTCGCCTGCGAGGTTGAGCTCAACGTACGCGCCTGCGTCGTTGCGCGCAAGCCGCGGTGTGGACGGCGGGAGCACGGCGCGCGAGTATATGGTGCCGCGACCGTGCCGCCACGCTCTGAGCGCCGAGGAGATCCGCGACGTCAACACCCGCTACCACGACGTCGCCGCCGACCACTACGACTCCAAGTGGGGCATCGACTTCGGCGAGACTCGGCGCCAGCGCAGGTGCTCGCGAAGGTCGACAAGGCGCTCGGGCACGCGCCCGACGGCTACGCGCGCTCGCTGGAGATCGGCGCCGGCACCGGCTACTTCACGCTGAACCTGCTGCGCGCCGGGCTGATCGGCGCAGGCGACCTGCAGCGACATCTCGCCCGGCATGCTCGCGACGCTGCGCGCGAACGCCGAGCGCCTCGGCGCTCGACGGTGCGCACCGAGCAGGCCGACGCCGAGCGGCTGCCGTTCGCCGACGCAGCTTCGACCTCGTGCTCGGCCACGCCGTGCTCCACCACATCCCCGACCTCGCACCGCGCGTTCGCGGAGTTCGCGCGCGTGCTCGCGCCCGGCGGCACGGTGCTGTTCGCCGGCGAGCCCTCGCGCTACGGCGACCGTCTGGCGCGCGTGCCCAAGCGCGCGGCCGGTACGCTCGCCCCGCTGTGGCGTCGCGCGATCGGCGCCGCGCCGCGCGCCGTGCGGAGGCCGAGCAGGCGCCCGACGCGGCGCTCGAGGGCTTCGTCGACGTGCACGCGTTCGCGCCCGGCGAGCTCGTCGCGCGCGGCGCGCGGCGCCGGCTTCGTCGACGTGCGCGTCACCGGCGAGGAGCTGCTCGCGAACTGGTTCGGCTGGACCAACCGCACGCTCGAGGCCAGCGCGACGCCCGAGGACGTTCCGTGGGCGTGGCGCCAGTACGCCTACCGCGGCTACCTGCTGCTGCAGGGGCTCGACCGCCGGCTGCTCGAGTCGCGCCTGCCGCCGGCGATCTTCTACAACCTGATGACTCGCCGCGCCGCCGACCGAGCGGCGCGCGACCGCGTAGCGACGGCGCTTAGACTTGCCGGCATGCCCGAGCGCGTATCGCGCGGCTTTCCGCTGTTCCCGCTCGGGATCGTCGCGCTGCCGAGCGAGAGCGTGCCGCTGCACATCTTCGAGGATCGCTACCGCGCGATGATCGAGCGGTGCCTGCGCGCCGAGCCGCGGCTCGCCCGAGCGCGAGTTCGGCATCCTCTGGCTGTCCGACGAGGAGCTCAAGGAGGTCGGCTGCGCATGCGAGATCGAGCGCGTGCTCGAGCGCATGGACGACGGGCGCCTGAACATCCTCGCGCGCGGCACGCGCCCGTTCCGCCTGCTCGAGCGCCAGGACGAGCTGCCCTACCCGGCCGGCGTCGTCGAGTTCCTCGACGACGACGTCGACGGACGCGCGGACGCCGGCCGAGCGGCGGCGAGGACGCCGCGCAGCGACGACCGCCGCGCGACGCGCGCGAGATCTACCGCGAGCTCGTCGAGCAGGCGACCGACCGCGCAGCTCAGCGAGGAGGAGCTCGCAGGCGATGGACGCCTACGAGATGGCCGGCGACCGTCGAGTTCGGCATCGACGCCAAGCAGGAGCTGCTCGAGCTGCGCTCGGAGAACGCGCGCCTGCGCCTGCTCGCGCTGCTGCTGCGCGCGGCGATCGAGCGGCTCGAGCTGATCGAGCGCGCGCAGGCGCGCGCGCAGTCCAACGGCAAGGTCCGCTTCGGCTAGGCACGCCGGGCGCGCCGCACCGGTGCGGGCGCTCGCGCCCGCGCGACCGCGACTATTCGGGCAGGTCGCAGACGCTGCTGGGCGGTCTGCAGCACGAACAGCGCGAGCTGGCGGAAGACCTTCGGCTGGCTGCGCCGAGTTGTCGCTGAAGCGCACCGTGCCGTTTTCGTCGCGCACGTAGTAGCTCAGCACCGAGCCGGCTCCGGGCGCCAGCGACGGTGTGCTCCGAGGCCGGTTCCTGCAGTTCTTCCTGGATCGCGCGCGCTTCGACGAGCTGCGCGTCGCTCAGCTTCAGCGCGTGCCCGTCGCGGTGCGCGACGCCGTTGCAGTGCACGCCGCCTTCTTCGTTGACGAGCAGCGTCAGCCGCGCGTGCGGGCCAGCGCCGCTGCGCTGGACGATGAACAGGTCCGGCGCCGTGATGCCGCCGCACGCGGCGAGCGCGCCGCGCAGAGCGATGCAGCGCGAGCGCGCCGACGAGCGACCGGCGCCGCACGCCGCGACGCGCGCGCGGACCGCGCCGCCGGCGCCGACTCATGCGCTCACCGCGACGCCGCCGCGACGCGGGTCGCCGGCGCCGCTCAAGCGCCGCCCGCGGCGCCTGCACCGCCTGCACGCCGCCGAAGAACAGGTTGAGCTCGGCGAAGCGGACGACCTCGCTGTCGTGCGCCGCGCCGGCCTCGGCGAGCGCCGCGAGCGTCGATGCCCGGCTCGGCGTAGACGACGCCGTCCTCGAAGTGCACGCGCGGCGCGTCGACCGCCTCGCGCGCGTCGCAGGCCGTGGTCGACGACGCCGACGATCGTCTGCAGCAGCGCCGAGCGGATGCGGTTGGAGCCGGCGCTGCCGAGCACCAGCTCGACCTCGCCGTCGCGCAGCACGATCGACGGCGCCATCATGCTCGGCATCCGCCGCCCGGCCGGGTGCAGGTGGAAGCCGAGCGGGTTGAGGTCCTCCTCGCCCATCACGTTGTTGAGGTGCATGCCGGTGCCCGGGACGACGACGCCCGAGCCCTCGCCGTTGGTGCACGTCGCGCTGCACGCGCGCCCGTCGGCGTCGAGCACCGAGATGTGCGTCGTCGCGCCGAGGCGCGAGGCGAGGAAGCGCTCGAGGAAGCCCGTCCTCGCTCGAGCCCGTCGACGAACTCCGGCGTGCGCTCGGCCTGCGCGGCGCGCCATCGCGTCGACGACGCCGCGCAGCGTCGGCGGCGCCGGAGCCGCGGTCGAGCAGCGCGAGCGCGTAGGCGAGCAGCGTGCCGCCGGCCGACGGCGGCGGGTTGGTCAGCACGTCGCGGTCGCGGTAGCCGATCCGCACCGGCTCGCGCTCGATCGCGCGATAGCCGGCGAGATCGCCCGCGCGTCAGCGAGCCGCCGCGCGCGCGCAGCCAGTCGCACACCGCGCGCGCGACGTCGCCGCGGTAGAACGGCTCGGCGCCCTCGCGCCCGAGCCGCTCGAGCGCATCGCCGAGCTCGGGGTTGCGCAGCACCTCGCCCTCGCGCAGCACGCGTCCGTCCGGCGCCCACAGCGCGGCGCACTCGGGCGTCGACGTCAGCAGGTCGGCGAGGATCTCGGCGACGTAGGCCTGCCCGTGCGTTCAGCGCGACGCCCTCGCGCGCGAGCCGCGCGGCCGGCGCCGCGAGCTCGGCGAGCGGCATCGTCCCCCAGCGGCGCGCCGCCTCGCAGACGCCCGCCGGCGCGCCGTAGACGCCGCACGAGGCCGGCCCGATGTGGAACACCTGCGCGGCGTCGCCGAACGACACGTCGACCGGCTCGAGCTCGGCGACCGACTCGATCGCCGTCGTCCGACGCGCGCGGGTCGCTCGGCGCCTGCACGAAGAAGTCGAGCAGCGCCGGCTCCTGGCCGCCGCCGGCGACGAGCATGTAGCCGCCCGCGCCGAGCCCCGTCAGCAGCGGCTCGGCGACGAACGACGTCAGCATCGCCGCGACCGCCGCGTCGACCGCGTTGCCGCCTTCGCGCAGCACGCGCGCGCCCGCCTGCGCCGTCAGCGGATGCCCGGCCGCGACGATCCCCTGCTCTCCCTCAGCCATGCCGAAGCGATAGCACAGCGCTCAGCGGCGAGCAGCCGTCGCTCGGTCAGCGGTGACGGCAGGAACTCGGGCACTTCGAGTTCGTCGACGGAGAGCCCGCCGCGACGCGCGCGGGCGCTGGGGCGCGGCGCGCTGCACGCGCGGCTCGCCGGCCGGCTCCTTGAGCAGTTGACGCTCTTGCGCCGGCCCTCGTCGCCGTAGCCGGTGGCGACGACCGTGACCCACACCTGGTCGTCGAGCTTCTCGTCGACCATCGCGCCGAAGATGATGTTCGCGTCCGGGTGCGCCGCCTCGCGAGACCGCCTTGGCGGCCTCGTTGACCTCCCACAGCGACAGGTTCGCGCCGCCGGTGATCGACAGCAG
Source organism: uncultured Solirubrobacteraceae bacterium (assembly GCA_963802105.1). Classification (GTDB taxonomy): domain Bacteria; phylum Actinomycetota; class Thermoleophilia; order Solirubrobacterales; family Solirubrobacteraceae; genus Palsa-744. The sequence goes on from CAWDHJ010000002.1 coordinate 614,316, forward strand.
GATCGAGCGCGCGCCGTCCATCGACGTTTCCAGCAGCGGCGAGGAGACCGCCTGCATCGCCGCCTCGGTCGCGCGGTTCTCGCCGATGCCCATGCCGATCCCGAGCAGCGCGTTGCCGGCCTCGGCACATGATCGTGCGCACGTCGGCGAAGTCGAGGTTGATCAGGCCGGGCAGCGTGACGAGGTCGGAGATCCCCTGCACGCCCTGGCGCAGCACGTCGTCGGCGACGCGGAACGCCTCGACCATCGCCGTCTGCTTGTCGAGCACCGACAGCAGCCGGTTGTTCGGCACGACGATCAGCGTGTCGACCTCCTCCGCGAGCGCGTCGACGCCGCTGCTCGGCCTGCTCGCTGCGGCGCGAGCCCTCGAAGCCGAACGGCTTGGTGACGATCGCGACCGTCAGCGCGCCGAGTTCGCGCGAGATGCGCGCGACGATCGGCGCCGCGCCGGTGCCCGTGCCGCCGCCGGCGCCGGCGGTGATGAAGATCATGTCCGAGCCCTTCAGCAGCGCCTTGATGCGGTCGTAGTCCTCCATCGCCGCCTGGCGCCCGACGTTCGCGTCCGAGCCCGAGCCGAGGCCGCGCGTCAGCTCGGCGCCGATGTGCAGCGTGATGTCGGCCGTCGACTGCTGCAGCGACTGCAGGTCGGTGTTGACGGCGAGGAACTCGACGCCCTCGACCTCGGCCTCGACCATGCGGTTGACCGCGTTGACGCCGGCGCCGCCGACGCCGACGACGCGGATCACCGGCTGGCCCGACGGTTGCCGGCCGCGCCGAGCGACTCGTCGTGAACGCGCGCGTAGTCGTCCATCACCGGGCGGCGGCGCGGCGCTCCATCACGTTCTCGGGGATCTCCGAGGAGAAGGCGTGGCGCAGGCGCTCCTGCGGGCTCGGCACGTGCCGCTGCTCGCTCGGCGCCTCCTCGCTCGCGCCGAGCGCCGGGTGCGGCAGCCCGCTCTCGCGCGGGTGCGGCGGGTCGCGCGCTGCCGGCGCTCCGTGCGTGCGGGAGCGGCCGCCTCGGCCGCGGCCGATGCGGCCGGCGTCGCGGCGGCGGGCGCGTCCTCGCGCTCGCGCTCGGCGGTCTCGCGCTGCTCGCCGCCGGCGTCTTCTTCGGTCTTGCGGAACAGGGCCGCGAGCGGCCCTTCGCGCATGCTCGCGCGCTTAGCGTTTGCCATGGTCGAGAACCTCCTGCGCGAGTTGCCGGTAGGACTGAGCCGCAACGCCGTCGGGCTCGTACTTGAGCACCGACATGCCCTTCACCGGCGCCTCGGCGAAACGGACCGTCTTGCGGATGCGCGAGGCGAACACGCGATCGCCGAAGTTTTCCTCGAGGATCTCGATCGCCTCCTTGGCGTGGATCGTCCGCGAATCCACCAACGTCGGCAGGATACCCTCGATGTCGACGCCCGGATTGAGGTTCTCGCGGATCATCGCGAGCGTGTTCTGCAGCTGGATCAGCCCGCGCATCGACAGATACTCGCACTGCACGGGGACGATCACCTTGTCGGCGGCCGTCAGCGCGTTGATCGTCAGCAGCCCGAGGCTCGGCGGCGTGTCGATGCAGATGAAGTCGTAGTCGTCGAGGATCGGTTCGAACGCCTTCTGCAGCGAGCGCTCGCGGCCGATCATCGTCGACATCGCGATCTCGGCGCCGGCGAGGTCGATCGAGGCGCAGGCGACGTCGATCTCGCGCTTGCGGATCACCTCGCGGATCGAGACCTTGTGCACGAGCACGTCGTACATCGATTTCTCGAGCGTGTCCGGGTCGATGCCCTGGGACATCGTCAGGTTGCCCTGCGGGTCCATGTCGACGCACAGCACGCGATGCCCCTCCTCCGCGAACGCGGCGGCGAGGTTGAGCGTCGTCGTCGTCTTGGCCACGCCGCCCTTCTGGTTGGCGAACGCGATGACCTTGGCCTTGCCTTCCACGGGGGCTCCGATGCTCGATTGCTGGAAGAGCCGTCCGGTGGGTATTCGCATGCGGGCGGGCGATTCCTGCACGCCACGGCGCGTTTTGCAGCATGGGAACTACGATCGCGGGATGGCCACGCGCGCCGTCAAGCCCAAGCGCGAGCAGCCGCGCCGGCGCAAGGCCAGCCCGCCGGCGCGAGCGTGCTCGCAGCACGCCTGCGCGGCAAGCGCGTGTGCATCTGCCTCGGCGCCGGCGGCGTCGGCAAGACGACGACCTCCGCCGCGCTCGCGCTCGGGCTCGCCGAGCGCGGCGCAGAAGGTCGCGGTCGTCACGATCGACCCCGCCGAACGGCTGGCCTCGGCGCTCGGGCTGGAGGAGCTCTCCGGCGAGCCGCGCCGGATCGAGCCGGCGCTGCTGGCCGAGCACGGCATCGAGTGCGCCGGCGAGCTGTGGGCGATGATGCTCGACACCAAGGGCACGTTCGACGAGATCGTCGCGCGCCTGGCGCCGGACGAGCGCGAGCGCGAGGAGATCCTCGCGAACCCGATCTACCGCGAGCTCTCCTCGGCGGTCGCCGGCTCGCAGGAGCTGAGCGCGATCGCGAAGCTCTACGAGCTGCGCCACGAGCGCGACTTCGACGTGATCGTGCTCGACACGCCGCCGTCGCGCAACGCGCGTCGACTTCCTCGAGGCGCCGACGCGCCTGCTCGGCTTCCTCGAAGGCCGCGCGCTGAAGGTGTTCCTCTCGCCCGGCGGCCTCGCGGCGCGCGTGTTCGGCCGCTCGACGGGCATCGTCTTCGCGATCTTCGCGCGCGTGACCGGCGTCGACATGCTCAGCGACCTGTCGACGTTCTTCCGCTCGCTGTCGGGCATGATCGACGGCTTCGGCGAGCGCACGCGCGGCGTCGCCGCGCTGCTGCGCGACGAGCAGACGACGTTCGTGATCGTCACCTCGCCCGAGCCCGAGCCGGCGCGCGAGGCGGCGTTCCTCGCCGAGCGGCTTGCAGAGCGCGGCATGCCGCGCGGTCGCGCTGATCGTCAACCGCGTCCACTTCGACGGCCTCGGCGAGCACACCGCCGAGCAGGCCGAGCAGGCGCTCGTCGGCCGAGCTGGGCGAGCGCCTGGCCGCGCGCGTGGCGGCGAACCTCGCCGACTTCGACGTGCTCGTGCGCCGCGACCGCGCGACGGTCGAGCGCTTGCGCGCGGAGCTCGCCGAGCCCGAGCCGGTGCTCGTGCCGCACCTCGACGAGGACGTCAGGACCTCGCCGGCCTCGCCGTGCTCGCCGAGCGCCTGTTCGACTAGAGCGAGGAGACGACGCCCTCGATCGGCAGCGGCTGCCGATCGCCGAGCGCGTCGAGCCCGGGCTCGCCGTCGCCCTCGCCGTCGAGCTCGAGCGCGTCCAGCTCGTCCGGCTGCGGCTCGTCCAACTCGTCCGGCTCGTCCTCCTCGACGCGCGCGGCGGCGGCGAACGCCACCCCCTCGAAGATCGGCTGCGGCGCGCGGCTCGGCACGGCGATCGCGCTCGACTCGAACGGATCGCTCTCGCCCTCGCCGCTCTCCTCGGCGTGGAGCAGCTCGTCGGGTTCGAGCATCTCGTCGGCGATCACCGCGAGGTCGGGGTCGAGGTGGCCGCAGATCACGTCGCGCAGCAGCGCGCGCAGATGGTCGGCGACGTCGTCGACGAGCGCCTGGTTGGCCGCGTTCTTCGCCGCCGTGCCGGCGAGCAACGAGCGCTCGAGCGCGATCGCGCGCGTCATCCGCTCGGTCAGCTCGGCGCGCTGCTCGGCGGTCGCGCAGAGCGCGGCGAGCCGCCCCGCGAGCAGGCCGCTGGACGGGCCCTCGGGCTCGAGCAGCGCGCGCAGCGCGAGCAGGTGGTCGGTCAGCGCCTCCCATGCGCTGTCGCGCTCGCAGCCGAGCTCGAAGCGCCGCAGCGCCCAGGCGAGCTCGTTGTCGTGCGGCGCGCGCCGCGAGACGAGGTTGCAGAACGCGCGCAGCTCGTCCTCCTGCTCGGCGCGTGACGACGCAGCATCCCGTGCGGGCGCCCGCCGGCGCCGAGCGCGAGCGGGCTCCAGGCGCCGCCGCCGACGCGCGCCCACGCGAGCGCGCCGAGCGTGACGCGCCCGTCGCCGAACAGGCGCAGCGCCGACAGCAGGTCGCCGAGCACCTCGCGGCCGCTCGCGAGCGCCTCGGCCGGCTCGTCGTGCTCGGTCGTGTGCACGACGACGAGCTGTCCCTCGCCGGCGCTCGGATCGGCGGCCGCGGCGATGCCGTCGGGCAGCTCGTGCAGGTCGTCGGCGTGCGCGATGCGCAGCCCTTGCGTCAGCTGCAGCTCGGTCGAGGCGATCGTGACGCCGTGCAGCGTCGCGACGAGCGTCACCTCGCCGGCGCTCGCGAGCGTCGCCTGCGCGAGGCGCTGCGAGCGCCGCCTCGACGCGCTCGGGGCGCAGCTCGAAGTCGGTCTGCTCGTCGAACACGTCCTCGAGCAGCGCCGCGATCGCCGCGCGCGGGCGGCCACGCCCACGCGCGCGGGCGGCCTCGCCGCCGACGCTCGCCAGGTAGCGGTCGAGCCCGTCGAAGGCCTCGAGCGCTGCGCCGCCTCGGCGTACGGCGCGAGCCGCTTGAGCGCCGCCTCGCGCTCGGCGATGAAGCGGCCGGTCAGCGCGCGGTAGGTGTACAGCGGCGGACCGCCCGCTCCCCTGCGACTCGGCCGCGCGCCGAGCTCGAACGGGACCTCGGCGCCGGCGGCGACCTCGGCGCGCAGGTAGGCAGCCGGCCGCCTCGAAGAACTCGGCGAGCGCCGTTTCGAGCTGTCGTGAACGCATGCGCGCTGACTTCGCGCCTGCCGCTGGCGCTCCTGCTCGGCGCAGCTTGCTGTTGCAGCCGCCGCTAGGCGAGCGCGAGCGCGTCGGCGCCGTCGGGCAGCGCCTCGGCGGTCTCGTCGCCGTCGCCGCACAGCCACGCGTTCGCCGTACTCGCGCATGTCGTCGATGATCGGCAGCAGCGCGCGGCCCTTCTCGGTCAGCGCGTACTCGACGCGCGGCGGCACCTCGGCGAACGTGTGGCGCTCGACGATCGCCTCCTCCTCGAGCGCGCGCAGGCGCAGCGAGAGCGTGCGCGGGCTGATCCCGGCGAGCGAGCGTTCGAGCTCGCAGAAGCGCGAGCGTCCCCTCGGCGAGTTCGCGGACGAGCAGCAGCGTCCACTTCCCGCACACGATCTCAGCCGTGCGGCACACCGGACATGTCTCATCCACGGCCATCGTCGACCGTTACTTTACCAACTGAAGTAACAGCGAGCAGGCGCCACGCGACGCCCGCGGAAGCTAGCGTCCGGGCGTGTTCGTTCTGGCGGTCTCCGGTGTCGCGGTCGTCGCGGCTGCGATCGTCGGAGCGCTCGTGCTGCTCGCGGTCCTGCTGCGCAACCCGTAGCGTCAGCCGACGCCGACCGGCGAGTGGCCGCCCGGCGGAGGCGGGGCCGGCGCCGCGGCGGACGCGTCGCGCTGCTGCTCGGCGGCGGCGACGTCGTCCATCGTCGTGCCCTGGCGGCCGTCGGCCTGCATCAGCAGCTTGAAGTCGTGCGGGCTCGAGGCGACCTGCATCGCGTCCTCGAACGTGACGCGGCCGGCCTTGACGTGGCCGAACAGCGCCTGGTCGAAGGTCTGCATGCCGTAGTAGCCGCCCGTCGCGATCACCTCGACGAGCTTGCCCGTCTGCGCCGGGTCGATGATCATGTCGCGCACGCGGCCGGTCATGCGCAGGATCTCGCAGACGGCGACGCGCCCGCCGTCGGCGCCCGGCACGAGACGCTGGGAGATGACGCCCTTGACCGTGCCGGCGATCATGCTGCGCGCCTGCTGGTGCTGGTGCGGCGGGAAGAAGTCGAGCATGCGGTTGATCGACTCGGTCGCGTCGACCGTGTGGATCGTCGAGAGCACGAGGTGGCCGGTCTCGGCGGCCGACAGCGCCGTCTGCACGGTCTCCTCGTCGCGCATCTCGCCGATCAGGATCACGTCGGGGTCCTGGCGCAGCACGCGGCGCAGCGCGCGCTTGAACGAAGCCGTGTCCATGCCGACCTCGCGCTGGTTGATCGACCGAGCGTTTGTCGGTGTGCACGAACTCGATCGGGTCCTCGATCGTGACGATGTGCTTGCTCGTCGTGTAGTTGATGTGGTCGATCATCGCCGCCAGCGTCGTCGACTTGCCCGAGCCGGTCGTGCCGGTCAGCAGCACGATGCCGCGCTCCTCGTCGGCCAGTTCGCGTGACGACGTCGGGCAGCGCGAGCTCTTCGATCGTGGTGATCTTGTGCGGGATCGCGCGGCAGGCCAGCGAGATCACGCCGCGCTGGCGGAACGCGTTGATCCGGTAGCGCGCGACGCCGGCGATTTCGAAGGAGAAGTCGACCTCGTGCTCGGCCTCGAACTCGTCGAGCTTGGCGTCGTCGTCGAGCAGCCGTTTGAGCGCGCCCTCGGTGTCCTCGGCGCTCAGCGGCTCGCTCGCCCTCGGCGAGGATCAGCTCGCCGTTGACGCGGTACAGCGGCGCCGAGCCGACCTTCAGGTGCAGGTCCGAGCCTCCCTGCTCGACGAGCTCGCGCAGCGTCTGCACGTCGAACATGCGATCATCGGCAGCGCTTGCGCTTGAGTCAGGCACGGACGAACGCCAGGCGCGCCGCCAGCTTGAGCCGCTGCGGCGACGCTCGGACGCCGCTCGGGACGCGTCGCGCCAGCCCGTCAGGCTACGTCGCGGAGCTTCTGTGCCTCCGCGAGCGACTGGAGCTTCTTCAGCGACTGGTTCTCGATCTGGCGGATGCGCTCGCGCGTGACGTTGAACGTGCGCCCGACCTCGTCGAGCGTGCGCGGGTGCTCGCCGCCGAGCCCGTAGCGCAGCTCGAGCACGCGGCGTTCGCGGTAGGAGAGGTTCTCGAGCGCCTCGCGCAGCGCCTCCTTGGTGAGGATCTCGGCGGCGCGCTCGTACGGCGACTCGGCGCGCTCGTCGGCGATGAACTGGCCGAACTCCGACTCCTCCTCGTCGCCGACCGGCTTCTCGAGCGAGACCGGAGCCTGCGCCGAGCGCTTGATCGAGTCGACCTCCTCGGGGTCGATCCCGGTGACCTCGGCGATCTCGTCGGCCGTCGGCTCGCGGCCGAGCTCGGTCACGAGCTTGCGCTCGGCGCGGCCGATCTTGTTGAGCTTCTCGACGACGTGCACCGGGATGCGGATCGTGCGCGCCTTGTCGGCGAGCGCGCGCGCGATCGCCTGGCGGATCCACCAGGTCGCGTATGTCGAGAACTTGAAGCCCTTGCGGTAGTCGAACTTCTCGGCGGCGCGCACGAGCCCGAGCGTGCCCTCCTGGATCAGGTCGAGGAACGGCAGTCCCTGGTTGCGGTAGTTCTTCGCGATCGAGACGACGAGGCGCAGGTTCGACTCGACCATCTTCTGCTTCGCGTCGAGGTCGCCGCGCTCGATGCGCTTGGCGAGGTCGACCTCCTCCTGCGCGGTCAGCAGGCGCACCTTGCCGATGTCCTTGAGGAACAGCTGCAGCGAATCGGTCGTCATGTCCGGCTTCAGGTCGAGCGCCGTTTTCGCTTTGCGCCGCCCGCGCTTGTCGGGCGCGCGCTCGACCTGCGAGGCGGCCGCGGTCGCCGGATCGATGTCCTCGACGAGCTCGATCTCGGCCTTCTCGAGGAAGCCGTGCAGCTCTTCGACGTCGGACTCGTCGAGGTCGAGCTCGGACATCGCCTTGCTTATCTCCGTGTAGGAGAGCACCCCGACCTGCTGGCCCTTGGCGAGCAGACCCTTGACCTCATCCAGCTCCTGCAGCTCGACTACTGACATCTGCTCCCGTTTCTCCCGTCGGTCGACTAACGCCGGCCGCCGTCGCCACGGCCCGGCCGAACACTGGTCGGGACGCTCTCTCCGTGGGACATACGGACAGAGCGGCCCACCGTTACAAAGTGGCGCTTCCGTTTGGCCGATCCCATGCTAACGCGTCGTTGCGGTCATCCACAACGGCTTGGCAGCGCGCGTGCAGCGGAGCTCGCTGTTTGCGCGCTGACCGTCGCGGCGGCCCTTAAGCAATGATGTGCTCGTGAGCGACGTCGAGGACGGTGAGAACGTCAACGGGGCACGCGGCAACGGCGGCGTCCTGACGAACCTGCCGCGCGCTCGTCCGCAGCGCGCGAGCGCGCGCCGGCTCGCCGAGCGCAACGGCGCGAGCGCGCGCAACGGGACGCGCAAGGCAGCCGCGCGGCGCACGACGCGCCCCGCCGCGAGCGCCGCCGCCGAGCCGACCGAGCCGCCGGCGAAGCGCGCGGTAAAGGCCGTCGGCGAGTCGGCGGCCTCCTCGACGGCGAAGGTCTCGCGCGGCAAGCGCACCGCCAGCGCGCGCGCGAGCGAGCGTCCGCCGCGACGCGCGACGACGCCGCGGCGCGCGCAGGCCAAGCGCTCGCGACCGGCGCCGGTCGAGGACCCGGCGCCGCGCCAGGGCTTCGAGTGCGACAGCGAGACGCCGCACGGCTCGGTGCAGCCGCCCGGCGGCGTCGAGCTCGTCGCCTCGGCCGCCGAGCTCGTCGGCGAGCTGGCGAAGGCCGGGGTCACGACCGGCGAGCGCCTGCTCAAAGACGTCCTCTCGCGCCTGCCGCTCTAGCCGCCGGCTCGCCTCTCCGCGGCGATCGCCGCGACGCGTCGTGAGAAAGACCTGCTCGCAGGCCTTTTACGAGCCGCGCCGGAAAGCTCGTCAAAGCTCGACAAACGTCTTCTGTATACTTGCGGCCACGCCGAGCTCCTGCGACTCAGGTCACGGGAGACGGGGGACCCACTGCGGCCCGGAAGCACGGGCCGCTGGGGCGAATCGACCGATCGAGGTCGTAGCGCCGCGAAGTTTGGCGCGAGCCCGTCAGCTCACCCCGTAGGCGTCGATGGCGATGCGAAACCCGTTCGTGAAGATATTGACGATCTCTGCCGTGCTCGCGGCCAGCGCCGGCGCGACGCTCGCGACCGCCGGGCCGGCGGCCGCCGAAACCGGCACCGAAGCCGGCGGCGCCGCAAGCGCACCGGCGGCGAGCGCGCCCGCGCCGGCTGCGCCCGTCAAAGGCATCGCGCTCGCGACGTGGTTCGGCCCCGGCTTCTACGGCCAGACGACCGCCTGCGGGCAGACGCTGACGCCGGCCGTCGTCGGCGTCGCCAACCGCACACTGCCGTGCGGGACGCTCGTCAAGTTCAGCCTCCACGGGCATGCGCTCGTCGTCCCGGTGATCGACCGCGGCCCCTACGCGCACAACGGCGCGCAGTGGGACCTGACGAGCGAAGCCGCGCGTCAGATCGGGATGACCGACACCTCGCAGATCCGCACGAAGGTCGTCGGCAGCGTGCCGAACACGCCGTCGCTCGGCTCGCCGCCGGAACCGCCGTCCACGCCGGCGGCCGCCGCCGCCGGCGGCGCCTCCGCCGGCTGACCCGCCGCGCGGCCGGAAGCGATCCCAGCGCGGTCAGCGCGGCTCGTCGACGCGCACGCCCGGCCCGCGCCTGACGCGCATCGTCGGGCCGTCCTCGAGCGGCGTGTCCCACGGTCGCGCGCGCGGCGCCGCGCGGGTCGACTCCGAGCCGGGGCCCGGCGTCGCGCGCACCTCACGCGGCGGCGGGCCGGGCTCGTACGCCGGCACGCCCGAAGCGTCGGCAACGTGCCCGCTGGGCGCCGGCTCGCCGGAGCTCTCGTCGGCGACGAGCGGTCGCGGCTCGACGCCGAGCTCGTCGACGAGCACGGCGCCGCCGGCGCGCGCCGCCGCGTCGCCCTCCGCTCGATACGGAACGCGCGTTGGCCCGTGCGCGTAACGCGTCGCGGGCGCGTGCTCGGCGCTCGTCCGCAGCGTCGCGGCGAGCGCCGCCGCGCAGACGTGCGCGAGACGATCGGCGAGGTCCGCGAGCACCCGCGCCGGCGGATCGCGCAGCTCCTCGCGCGTCGCCTCCCAGAGGATCGCGCGCAGCGCGTCGACGTCGGCGACGAGCGCGGCGGAGTCGCCCGCCAGCGCGCGCAGCGACGCGAGCGGCGCGGCGCCGGCGTCCGTCGCCGCGAGCCGCTCGAGCGACTCGTCGCTGGCGAGCGCGCGCACGAGCGCTTCGCACAAGGCCGGCGCCGAGCGCGCGACGTCCTCGAGCGGGAGCTCGGTCATCGCCGCGAGCGGGCGCGCGAGGATCAGCGCGACCGCCCAGCCGCGCGCGAGCTCCTCGGCGCGCGCGAGCAGCTCCTCGACCGGCGCGTCGGCGACCGGGCGCGCGCGCACGGGACGGTCGGTCGATCGGGCGAAGCTCATGCCGTGTGAATATCAGCCAGCGAGGACGAGGCCAAGCGCAATAGCCTCCCCGGCCATGAGCGGCCCAGTGCTCGCCGTCGTGGCGCTCGCCGTCGTGGCGTCGATCGTCCTGCTCGCCGTCGCGCGACGCGCCGCCGCGCGGCGCGATCGCCGCGTCGGCGACGTCGTGATGGCGCCCCCGCGCAGCCTGACCTCGCTCGACGACGCGACCGGCTCGGTCCGCTCGGTGCAGAGCGCCGACGTCACGCTGCCGGCCGCCGCGCTCGAGCGGATCTGGTCGGCCGAATACCTCGAGCGCCTCGCGCGCACGTACTGGCGGTTCCTCTCGCGCGTGACGCTGCGCCTGATCCACGTCAGCTACAGCGAGCACGAGCGCGCGATCGTGCTGATCGGGCGGCCGCTGAAGCTGCTCACGTTCCAGGCGCCCGAATACGAGATGGACGCCTCGCACGGGCTGGTGCGATGGCGCATCGCGCGCGGCCTGCTCGTCGCGCGACGCGGGCGCGACGGTGGCGGCTACCTGCAGATCGAAGTCCGCCGCGACCCCGCCGAGGAAGGCACGGCGAGCCTGCACGTCACCGTCGAGGTCGCGAACTTCTATCCGGCGATCGCCGCCGGCCTCGGGCGCCGGCTGTACGACATCACGCAGTCGCGCATCCACGTGATCGTGACCGAGCGCTTCCTGCGCTCGCTCGCGCGGCTCGACTTCGCCGAGTCGCGCGTCGGTCGCTATCGCGGCTAGCGCGCCTGCTCGCGCGAGTCGCGCGAGAGCGTCGTGCGGCGCCCGTCGGGCTCGATCACGACGGCCGGCGCGCTGACGACCGTGCAGCCGGCGGCGACGTCGGCGCTGACGACCGCGCCGGCGCCGATCCGCGCGCCGCGCCCGATCCGCAGGTCGCTGCGATGCGGCGAGATGACGACCGCGTTCGCGCCGATCTGCACGTCGTCCTCGATCACGATCCGGTACGGCGAGTGCGATCCGGCGCGCATCGCGATCGTCACGTTGTGGAAGATGACGACGCGCTCGCCGATCGCGACGTTCGTGTGGATTACCGTGCCGAAGCCGCGATGGCGGAAGCTGACGTCGGGGCTGACGACGGCGCCCGGCGGCAGCGAGTTGTGGTACAGCGCCGAGTTGACGTTCTTGACGAACACCGCGAGTGGGCGCAGGCCGCGCTTCTGCAGCGCGATCGAGAGCAGCCAGAGCCGCTCCGGCGCGAGCCAGCCGCGCTTCACCGTCGTACGACGGTGGGTGTCGTGGCGCGCGTCATCGCGCGCATTGTTGCAGCAGCCCCGTGCGCCGAGCCGACGCTCAGAAGCGCTCGCCGCCGACCGCGCGCAGCTTCGAGCGATCGTGCGTCGCGCGGATCCGGCGGATCGTGCCCGAGCGCGTGCGCATCACGAGCGATTCGGTCGTCGCGCCGCCGGCGCTCGGATAGCGCACGCCCTGCAGGACGTCGCCGTCGGTGATTCCGGTCGCCGAGAAGAACACGTCCTCGCCGGCGACGAGGTCGTCGCGCGTGAGCACGCGCGCGAGGTCGTAGCCGGCGTCGCTCGCCGCGCGGCGCTCCTCCTCGTCGCGCGGCCACAGGCGGCCGAGCAGCTGGCCCCCGAGGCACTTGACGGCAGCCGCCGAGATGACGCCCTCGGGCGTGCCGCCGATGCCCCACAGCAGGTCGACCGGCGAGCGCTCGGTGACGGCGAGCAGCGACGCCGAGACGTCGCCGTGCGCGATCAGCCGCACGCGCGCGCCGGCCTCGCGGATCTCGCGGATGCCCCGCTCGTGGCGCGAGCGGTCGAGCACGACGACCATCACGTCGCCGACGCCCGTGCCTTTGCGCTGCGCGACCTGCTCGACCGTCTCGCCGAGCGGGCGGTCGAGGTCGAGCAGGTCGGCGACCTCCGGCGAGCCGGCCATCTTCTCCATGTACACGCACGGCCCCGGGTCGAACATCGTGCCGCGGCTGGAGAGCGCGATCACGGCCAGCGCGCTCGGCATCCCGTGCGCGGCGAGCGTCGTGCCCTCGAGCGGGTCGACCGCGATGTCGACCGCCGGCGGCGTCCCATCGCCGATCTGCTCGCCGTTGTAGAGCATCGGCGCCTCGTCCTTCTCGCCCTCGCCGATCACGACGACGCCGTCCATCTGCACCGAGTGCAGCATGTAGCGCATGCCGTCGACCGCCGCCTGGTCGGCCGCCTCCTTGTCGCCGCGCCCGACGAGCGGCGCCGCCGCGAGCGCGGCCGCCTCGGTCACGCGCACGAGCTCGAGCGCGAGGTTCCTGTCGGGGCGTTGGTGCGTTGTGTCCGGGCTCACGGCTCTTGCTCGGTCGCGGACCCTATCTCAGCGCCCGGGCTCGCGGCCTCAGCGCCCGGGTTTGCCGCCTCACCGCCCGGGCCCGACGCCTCGGCGCCCGCGTCGCCGGCCTCGGGTCCGGCCTCCTCGCGCGGGATCACGCGCGCCGTCGGGCTGACGACGGTCGCGCCGGCGGGCACGTCGTGCGTGACGATCGCGCCGGCGCCGATCCGCGCGCCGCGCCCGATCCGCAGGGACTCGCCGCGCGCGCCGATGACGACCGCGTTCGTGCCGATCCTGACGCCGTCCTCGACGACGATCCGTGCGCGCCCCTGCGCCCGGTGCCCGCGGCCGCGCGCCGCGCGCCCGGTCAGCGTGACGTTGTGCCAGATCTTCACGTGCCGCCCGATCTCGACGCCGCCGTTGACGACGATCCCGTGGCTGTAGTGGCCGAGCGCGATGTCCTCGGCGACGCTCGCATCGGGCGAGAGCGAGTTGTGGTAGAGGATCGTGTTGAGCTGCTTGACGACGAACGCGAGCCGCCAGCGCCCGCGCCGGCGCAGCGCGATCGACAGCAGCCAGAGCCGTTCGGGGCTGAACAGCCACAGGCGTTCGAGACGGCGCTTGAGCGAGCCGAGCTCCTCGGCGCTGCTCGCGGGCTCCTCCGGCACGGCGCGGCCGCCTAGCGCGGCGAGTCGGTGCCCGGTCGCATGACGCTCACGCGGCGGATCGTAGCCAACGCTCGACGCCCCGAGCCCTTCGCTAGCCTTGCGCAAACTGAAAAGGAAAATCGAGGTGAGCTCGTGACGCAGATCGGATTCGTCGGGCTGGGCAAGATGGGCGGCAACATGGTGCACCGCATCCGCCGCGACTCCGAGCACGAGGTCGTCGCGTTCGACTTCGACGCCGGCGCGGTCAAGCAGGCGGTCAAGAACGGCGCCGCCGGCGCCGGCTCGTTGAAAGAGCTCGTCAAGCAGCTTCAGCCGCCGCGGATGGTCTGGATCATGGTCCCCGCCGGCGACCCGACGCAGGAGACGGTCGACAAGCTCGCGAAGCTACTCGACCGCGGCGACACGATCGTCGACGGCGGCAACTCGCGCTGGAGCGACGACAAGCGCCGCGCGAAGGAGCTCAAACGCGCCGGCATCGAATATGTCGACGTCGGCGTCTCGGGCGGCGTGTGGGGCCTCGAAGTCGGCTACTGCATGATGGTCGGCGGCCCGCCGAAAGCGGTCAAGCGCCTCGCGCCGATCCTCGACGTGCTCGCGCCCGAGACCAACGAGCAGAGCGTCGCCGCGATCGGGCCGCGCGGCTGGATGCACTTCGGCCCCTCCGGCGCGGGCCACTACGTGAAGATGGTCCACAACGGCGTCGAGTACGGCCTGATGCAGGCCTACGCCGAGGGCTTCGACGTGTTCGACAAGTGCGAGTACGAGCTCGACAACGCGAAGATCGCGCACCTCTGGGGCCAGGGCTCGGTCGTGCGCTCGTGGCTGTGCGAACTCGCCGCTCGCGCGTTCGAAGCCGACGGCAACGAGCTCGAAGCGATCGAGGGCTACACCGAGGACTCCGGCGAGGGTCGCTGGACGATCGCCGACGCGACGGCGCACGACGTGCCGACGCCGGTCATCACGGCCTCGCTCTACGCGCGCCTGCGCTCGCGCGGCAACGGCGACTTCGCCGACCGCGTGCTCGCGGCGCTGCGCAACCAGTTCGGCGGGCACGCCGTCAAGAGCGCGCCGGCGCCCGCGTCGAACGGCGCCGCGAAGAAGCCGGCGGCGGCCAAGCGCGCCGCGACCGGCGCCGGCCGGCGCCGCGGAGCGCGCTGAGGATGGCGGCGCAGCCCGGTCAGCCGACCGCCGAGCCGACGCCCGAGAACCCGCTGACGGCCGGCCTCGAGCGGCTGCCCGTAGCGCCGACGACGCTCGTCATCTTCGGCGCGACCGGCGACCTCGCCCGGCGCAAACTGCTGCCGGCGCTGTACAACCTCGCGCACGACGGCGCGCTGCCCGAGCGCTTTCGCCTCGTGGGCGTCTCGCGCCAGGAAAAAGCGCACGAGGACTACCGCGAGGAGTGCGAGGAAGCGATCCGCCAGTTCTCGCGCCGGCCGCCGAAGGAGGACGTGCTGAAGGGCCTGCTCGAGGAGGTCAAGTACGTCCCGGGCGTGTTCGACGACGACTCGGTCTACACCGAGCTGGGCAAGGTGCTCGACTCCTTCGACAAGGACGAAGGCGAAGTTCTCAACCGCGCCTTCTACCTCTCGACGGCGCCGGAATTCTTCCCGGTGATCGTCGGCGAGCTCGGTCGCTCGAACCTCGCGCAGCACGATCGCGCTGAGGTCCGCGTGATCGTCGAGAAGCCGTTCGGCACGACGCTCGAGGAGGCGCGCGAGCTGAACCGCAAAGTGCTCGCGATCTTCGAGGAGTCGCAGGTCTTCCGCATCGACCACTACCTCGGCAAGGAGACCGTCCAGAACCTGCTCGCGCTGCGCTTCGCGAACGGCATGTTCGAGCCGCTGTGGAACCGCAATTACATCGACTACGTGCAGATCACGGCGGCCGAGGATCTCGGGATCGGCACGCGCGCCGGCTACTACGACCACGCCGGGGCGCTGCGCGACCTGATCCAGAACCACATGCTCCAGCTGCTCTGCCACGTCGCGATGGAGCCGCCGGTCAACTTCACCGCCGAAGAGGTGCGCAACGAGAAGGTCAAGGTGCTCGAGTCGATCGTCAAACCGACGCCGCCGGAGATCCCGAAGATCGCCGTGCGCGCGCAGTACGCCGCCGGGCACGCCGGTGGCGAAGACGTCGTCGGGTACCTCGAAGAGGACGGCGTCGCCGAGCGCTCGACGACCGAGACCTACGCCGCGCTGCGCCTGGAAGTCGACAACTGGCGCTGGGCCGGCGTCCCGTTCTACATCCGCACGGGCAAGCGCCTCGCGCGCAAGATCACCGAGATCGCCGTGACGCTCAAGCCGGTCCCGCACCTCGCCTTCTCGCAGGACGGGTCGCTCGGCGTGCAGCCGAACCAGCTCGTGCTGACGGTGCAGCCGAACGAGGGCGTCTCGCTGCGCCTCGGCGCGAAGATCCCCGGCACGCGCATGATCATCCGCCCGGTCAACATGGAGTTCCTCTATGGCACCTCCTTCCTCTCGCAATCGCCCGAGGCCTACGAGCGCCTGATCACCGACGCGATGCGCGGCGACGCGACGCTGTTCACGCGCAACGACGAGGTCGAGGCGCAGTGGCAGATCTGCGACCCGATCGTCGGCGCGTGGGCGAAGCAGCCAGGGCCGCTGCCGCAGTACGAAGCCGGCTCGCAGGGCCCGGCCGAGGCGGAGGAGCTGCTGCTCGACGGCCATCGCTGGCGCGCGATCTGAGATGAGCGCGAGCGACGCCGTCTGGAGCGAGCAGGGCACGACGCCGGACAAGATCGAAGCGGCGCTGCGCGCGCTGCTCGCCGAGCGCCACGTCGAAAGCGGCAGCTACGTCCCGGCACGCGTGCTCAACATGATCGCGTTCGTCGACGACGAATGGAGCGGCGAGATCGCCAACCGGCTGCGCGGCGTCGGCCGCTACGCGGCGTCGCGCCTGATCGTCCTCTCCTACGACCGCAAGCGCGAGCGGCTCGACGCGCGCGCAAGCGTCGCCTCCGACGAGAACCCGGCGCCGGGCCAGCTCGCGCTGCTGCGCGAGACGGTCCTCGTGCGCCTCGGCGAACGCCACCTCGACGACCTGCTGACGATCGCCGACCCGCTCGTCGTAACCGACCTGCCGACGCTGCTGTGGTCGCCGCACGGCCATCCAGAGGCCGTCGACGCGCTGATCAGCCTCGCGCAGGCGACGCTGATCGACTCGATCGACGAGCCGGTCTGGCGCGACGCGCTCGACCGCGCCTCCGAGCTGTCGCGGCGCGTCTACGTCGTCGATCTCGCGTGGCTGCGCTCGACGCCGTGGCGCGAGCGCGTCGCGGCCGCGTTCGACCCGCCGGCGATGCGCCCCGAGCTCGATGCGCTCAACGGCGTCACCGTGCGCCACCACCCGGACTCGACGGTCGCCGCGATGCTGCTGCTCGGCTGGCTCGCATCGCGCCTAGGATGGAAGCTCGACCACGCGCAGATCGTCAGCAGCGACAGGCGCGAGGGCGTGCTCGGCGGCACGGCGCACGCCGACGGGCACGACGTCAAGCTCGAGCTGAAAGCCGACCCCGACCTCAGCGTCCCGGGCCTCGCCGGCGTCAACCTGCGAAGCGCGTCGGGGTTCTCGCTGCACCTCGACCGCGGACCCGGCGGCCTGCACGCGCGCCGCAGCGACGGCGACGGACGCGAACGCGAGTGGACGCTGCTCGGCGCCTCGCGCGGCGAGAGCGGCATCCTCGGCGAGGGCATCCGCCAGGCGCTGCTGCGCGACCAGACCTACGGTCCGGCGATCGCCGCCGCGCAGGAGATGCTGCCCGACGCGCAGGCGCTCGTCCCCGGAGGCGGCGCGTGACGAGCCTGACGACGTGCGCCGACGCCGAGGCGGCCGCCAAGCGCGCGGCGACCGAGATCGCGCGCCGCCTGCAGGCGGCGCTGCGCGAACGCGGCGCCGCGCACCTCGCGCTGAGCGGCGGCACGACGCCGGCGCGCACATACGAGCTGCTGGGCCGCGAGCTCGAGAGCTGGGGCGCGATCGACGTGTGGTTCGCCGACGAGCGCTGCGTCGGTCCCGACGACGACGAAAGCAACTACAAGCTCGCGCGAGAGACGCTGCTCGACACCGCTCCCGGCCTCGAGCAGGCGCGCGTCCACCGGATGCAGGGCGAGCTCGGCCCCGAGCCCGGCGCGGCGAGCTACGCGCAGGCGCTGCGCGAGCACGCGCCGATCGACGAGCAGCTCGCGGTGCTCGACGTGATCGTGCTCGGCATCGGCCCCGACGGGCACGTCGCCTCGCTGTTCCCCGGCGCGCCGACGCTCGACTCCGACGAGCAGGAGCTGTGCCTCGGCGTGCACGACTCGCCGAAGCCGCCGCCCGAGCGGATCACGCTGAGCCTCTCGGTGCTGCGCGCGGCGCGCCGCTGCGTGCTGCTCGCGACCGGCGCGAGCAAGGCCGACGCGGTCAGCGCGATGATGAAGGAGCCGAGCCGGCACGTGCCGGCGAGCCTGCTTCGCCGCAGCCGGCTCAGCGTGATCGTCGACGACGCCGCCGGCCCGGCGCCGCTGCACGCGTGAGCGCGCCGGCCGACACGTCGGTCGCGGACGTGCTCGACGGGCTCGAGCAGGCGCGCGCGGCGACGCTCGCGCTCGTCGCGCCGCTCGACGACGAGCAGCTGCAGCGCGTGCACTCGCCGCTGATGAGCCCGCTCGTCTGGGACCTCGGCCACATCGCCGCCTACGAGGACCTGTGGCTCGCGCACCGGCTCGGCGGCCGCGAGCTGCTGCGCGGCGACCTCGCCGCGCTGTACGACGCGTTCGAGACGCCGCGCGCCGTGCGCGGCGACCTCGAGCTGCTCGGCCCCGAGGAGGCGCGCGCGTACATGCTCGCCGTGCGCGAGCGCACCGTCGAGGCGCTGCACGAGCGCGGCGCCGGCGACGGCGTGATCTGCGAGATGGTCGTACGGCACGAGCTGCAGCACGGCGAGACGATGCGCCAGACGCTCGCGATCGCGGGGCTGCTCTCGCCCGAGGACGCGGCCGCGCGCGACCGCCCGATGGGAACCGACGATCTCGATCGCGACGGCGGCATCTCCGGCGCCGCCAAGAGCGATTGGATCGCGCTCGACGCCGGCACGTTCGAGCTCGGCGCCGGCGAGTCGGGCTTCGCGTACGACAACGAGCGCCCGCGCCACCGCGCGGCGACCGGCGCGTTCGAGATCGCGCGCCGGCCGGTGAGCAACGGCGCGTGGCTGCGCTTCGTCGCGGACGGCGGCTACGAGCGGCACGAGCTGTGGTCGCCGGAGGGGCGCGCGTGGCTCGAGCAGGCCGACGGCGGCGCGCCGTACCCGGCGATCGCCGCCGCGGACGCGGACGCCGACGCACCGGCCTGCCACGTCTGCTGGTACGAGGCGGACGCGTTCGCGCGCGCGAGCGGCGCGCGGCTGCCGAGCGAGGCCGAGTGGGAGCGCGCTGCGACGCACGCGCCGCTCGCGCACGTCGGGCGCGTCTGGGAGTGGACGAGCGAGGAGTTCGACGGCTATCCCGGCTTCGTCGCGCATCCCTACCGCGAGTACTCGGAGGTCTTCTTCAGGCGCGGCTATCGCGTCCTGCGCGGCGGCTCGTGGGCGACCGACGCGCGCGTCGCGAACGCGCACTTCCGCAACTGGGACCTGCCGCAGCGCCGCCAGATCTTCGCCGGCGTGCGCCTCGCACGCGACGCGAGCTGAGGCGCCGCGCCCGCCTCGCGCGCCCGTACGCGCTAGGCTCGACTGCGCCGGGGCGGCCTGCGCTAGGGTTCGGCTCCTCGGGAACTGCTGATGGAGGCGCAAACCCCACCGGAGCCCCCCGTCGCCGGCACGATCCGCATCGAGTCGCATCTCGACGGAGCCGACGAACGCTCGCTCGCCGACGACGTGCTCGACGGGCTCACGCGGCCGTTCAAGGAACTGCCGCCGAAGCACTTCTACGACGCGCGCGGCGCCGAGCTGTTCGACGAGATCTGCGAGCTGCCCGAGTACTACCCGACGCGCGCCGAGCGCGCGATCCTCGAGCAGCACGCCGAGCGGATCGCCGAGCTGACCGGCGCCGCCGAGCTCGTCGAGCTCGGCTCGGGCACGGCGAGCAAGACGCGCGTGCTGCTCGACGCGCTGCACGCGCGCGGCACGCTGCGCCGCTACGTCCCGGTCGACGTCACCGAGAGCATGGTGCGCGATTGCGCGGCGGCGCTGACCGACGAGTACCCGGGGCTGCACGTGCACGGTGTGATCGGCGACTTCGAGCGCCACCTCGACCGCGTGCCGGCGCCCGACGGCGCGCGGATCGTCGCGTTCCTCGGCGGCACGATCGGCAACTTCCCGCCGGGCAGCCGCCGGCGCGTGCTGCGCGAGGTCGCCTCGCTGCTCGGCCGCGACGACCACCTGCTGATGGGCACCGACCTCGTCAAGGACCCGGCCGTGCTCGAAGCTGCCTACGACGACGCGCAGGGCGTGACGGCTGAGTTCAACCGCAACGTCCTGCGCGTGCTCAACCGCGAGCTCGGCGCCGACTTCGAGCCCGACGACTTCGAGCACGTCGCGCTGTTCGACCGCGAGCACGAGTGGATCGAGATGCGCCTGCGCGCGCGCCGCGCGCACACGACGCACGTTCGCGCGCTCGACCTGCCGGTGCACTTCCGCGAGGGCGAGGAGATGCGCACGGAGATCAGCGCGAAGTTCACGGCCGCGCGGATCGAAGGCGACCTCGCGGCCGCCGGGCTCGAGCTGATCGACCTGCTGCAGGACGCCGACGGCCTGTTCGCGCTGACGCTCGCGCGCCGGCGCGAGGACGTCTCGCCGCGCCTCGACGGCGCCGCGCCCGCGCGGGCGGCCTGAGCGCGAGCGGCGCGAGCCGCCGCCGAGCGGGTCAGGCGGCGCTCGGCAGCGGCCGCGCGAGCGTGTGCGCGTTGCGGTTGCCGCGCTCGACGGGCACGTCCTCGTCGAGGTTGATCGGCGCGTAGCCGACGCGCGCCATCAGCTCGACGTAGGCGACGTTGCAGTCGTGCACCTCGCAGAGCAGGACCGGGCGGCGCGCGGCGAGCGTCTCGCGCATTCCCTCGATCACGTCGAGCTCGGCGCCCTCGACGTCGATCTTGACGACGTCGGGAGGTGGCGTACGAGCGTCGCGCGCGAGGAGCTCGTCGATCGAGTCGACGTCGACCTCGAGCGTGCCGCGCGCGCCGGTCGGCGTGTGCATCGTCGACAGGCGCGAGAACGCCGAGACCTCGGAGAGGACGAGGCTCGCGCGCCCCGCGCGGGCCGAGACGGCGACCGGGCGCACGTCGACCCAGTCGATCCCGTTGAGCGCGAGGTTGCGCTTGATCGCGGCGACGTTCTCGGGGACCGGCTCGAACGCGACGACGCGGCCGGTCGGGCCGACGAGCCGCGCGGCGATGATCGTGACGAAGCCGATGTTCGCGCCGATGTCGTAGAACGTCGCGCCCGGCGAGAGCTCGCGCACGAGCGCTTCCTGCAGCGGGCGCTCGGCGGTGCCGGTCGCGAACGCGACGGCCGAGCCGTTGAGGTTGATCCGCAGGCCCTTGCCGGGGCCACTGAAGATCCGCACGGTGCGCCAGCGTAGCGGGCGCGAGATCGTCGACCAGACGGCGCGCACGACGCCGTTCGAGTGCTGCATCGCGGCGATCCGCCGGGCGAGACGCCGGTCGATCAGCCAGGAGAGCGCCCGCAGGACCGTTTCCTGCACCGATTGCCGCACGCGCGAAGGATACGAGACGGCGCGCCCGGGCGGTGAGCAAGCGGTTAGGATCGCGCGATGCGAATCGACGGAAGCGCGGCGCTCGTCGTCGGCGGCGCCTCGGGG
Organism: uncultured Solirubrobacteraceae bacterium; assembly: GCA_963802105.1. GTDB lineage: Bacteria > Actinomycetota > Thermoleophilia > Solirubrobacterales > Solirubrobacteraceae > Palsa-744. The sequence continues at coordinate 635,318 of CAWDHJ010000002.1, forward strand.
CTCGGCGAGGCGACGACGCGCGCGCTGCTCGCGCAGGATGCGCGCGTGACGATCGCCGACGTCAACGCCGAGAAGGGCGCGGCGATCGCGCGGGAGCTCGGCATCGAGTTCCTCGCCTGCGACGTGCGCGAGGAGGAGCAGGTGCAGGCGGCCGTCACGCGCGCCGCCGAAGCCGACGGCGGCCTGCGCATCGCGATCTGCTGCGCGGGCACCGGCTGGGCGCAGAAGATCGCCGGCTCGAAGGGCCCGCACCCGCTGCTGCCGTTCGAGACGATCGTCGCGATCAACCTGATCGGCACGTTCAACGTGCTGCGCTACGCGTCCTTCGCGATGATCGCCAACGATCCGCTCGAGGACGGCGAACGCGGCGTCTGCGTCAACACGGCGTCGATCGCGGCGTTCGACGGACAGGTCGGCCAGGTCGCCTACGCGGCCTCGAAGGGCGGCGTCGTCGGCCTGACGCTGCCGAGCGCGCGCGACCTCGCGCAGTACGGCATCCGCGTCAACACGATCGCGCCGGGGCTGTTCGACACGCCGCTGCTCGCGGCGCTCCCCGAGGAGGCGCGCAAGGCGCTCGGCGCCGGCATCCCCTTCCCGCAGCGCCTCGGCCTGCCGGCCGAGTACGCGCAGCTCGCCTGCCAGATCGTCGAGAACCGGATGCTCAACGGCGAGACGATCAGGCTCGACGGCGCGCTGCGGATGCCGCCGCGCTAGCGCGCGCCGCGCGAGCCGAGACCTCGGCGAAGCAGCCGGCGCAACCGTCGCGCGCTCGCGCGCTGCGGCGTGTACGTGCGCGGCCCGTGCTTCGCGTTCACGCGCGCGGCGAGCGCCTCGAAGTCGTGCGTGCGCCCGTGCAGCACGCGCACGCGTTCGACGACCGTCGCCGGCTCGCCGAGGCGCAGGTTGTACTCGGGCGCGAGCACGTAGAGCCCGAGCCCCTGCTCCCACGCGCAGCGGCGGAACGCCGGCTGGTCGGCCGCGTCGCCAGCCTCGCCGGCGCGCGGGAACGGCTGCTCGAGCAGCCAGCGCGAGTACGTCTCCTCCCAGCTCTGCAAAAACGCATCCGTCCGCTCGCTCGCGCGCCACGCGAGCACGCCGGTGTTCAGCTCGTAGAACGCCGCCGGGACCTCGGGGTCGGCGAAGCCGCGATAGCCGGGCGCGAGCGCCGCGGCGAGCTCGTAGCGGTCGAGCAGCTCGAGCACGTGCGCGAGCTGGCCGACGACGTAGGTGTCGGTGTCGAGGTACAGCGTGCGCTCGAACGGCGAGCGGCGCATGTTCGCGATCTTGTCGAGGTACGGGTTCGCCGTGGGCGCGTAGCGCACGATCGACAGCCCCGGCTCGTCGCTGACCTCGCCTGAGACGAACAGCACGTGCGGGATCGGGTTGTGGCGCAGCGAGGAGCGCGCCGAGCGCAGCGCCTCCTGCACGTAGCGCTCGCCCGAGCACGAGTAGACGATCCCGGCCGGCGCCGGCGCGAGCCGCGCCAAGCGCCTACGCGAGCCGCTCGACGAGCATCGCCATGCCCATCCCGCCGGCGGCGCACATCGACTCGATGCCGTAGGTCTTGTCGAGCGTCTCGAGGTCGTTGAGCAGCGTCGTCATGATCCGCGCGCCGGTCATCCCGAACGGGTGGCCGAGCGCGATCGCGCCGCCGAACGGGTTGAGCATGTCGTCGTCGATCCCGAGGTCTTCCTTGCACGGGACGATCTGCGCGGCGAACGCCTCGTTGATCTCGACGACGTCGATGTCGCTCATCGTCATCTTCGTCGCGGCGAGCAGTTTCTCGATCGCCGGGATCGGGCCGAGGCCCATGATCTCCGGGCGCAGCCCGGCGACCGACGAGGCGACGATCCGCGCGCGCGGCTTCATCCCGAGCTCCTTCGCGCGCTCGGCCGACATGATCAGCAGCGCCGCAGCGCCGTCGTTGAGCGGGCACGCGTTGCCGGCCGTCACCGTGCCGCCCTCGCGGAACGCCGGCTTCAGCGCCGAGAGCTTCTCGATCGTCGTGCCCGGGCGCGGCCCGTCGTCCTTGCCGACGACCGTCTCGGGCACGTCGACCTCGTTGCCCTCCTTGTCGACGTCTTTGTGCGCCGGCACCGTGACCGGAACGATCTCCTTGTCGAAGTGCCCGCTCTCGACGGCCTCGACGGCGCGGTTCTGCGAGATCACGGCCCACTCGTCCTGGGACTCGCGGCTGACGTTGCAGCGTTCGGCGACGTTCTCGGCGGTCATGCCCATCGGGATGTAGACGTCGTACGCCGCGCCCTCGGAGCCGTCGACGCCGTGATTGAACTCGAACGGCGCGCCGCCGCCGGCGCGCGAGACGGCCTCGACGCCGGCCGCGATGTAGGTGTCTCCCTCGCCGGCCGCGATCGCGTGCGCGGCCATCCGCGCCGTCTGCAGCGAGGACGCGCAGAAGCGGTTGACGGTCGTCGCCGGCACGTGGTGGTCGATCCCGGCGAGCAGCCCGGCGACGCGGCCGACGTTGTAGCCCTGCTCGCCCTCGCAGAAGCCGCAGCCCATCATGATGTCGACGATCGTGCTCGGGTCGAGCTCGGGATTGCGCTCGATCAGCGCGCGCAGCGGGATCGCCGCGAGGTCGTCGGCGCGAACGCTCTTGAGCGAGCCCTTGCCGGCGCGGCCGATCGGGGTCCTGATGGCATCGACGATGACTGCTTCGGGCACTTAGCTCTCCTTGTTCGGTGACCGTCGCTGGCCTCTGCGGGCGCGACTGGCGCGGAAGCGCGCCTGGACACTAACGCAACCCGTCGCACTCCTCCGCGCTCGCGGAGGCGTAGCCCCACTCGCTCAGCAGGTCGCGATCGAGGCGCTCGGCGAGCGCGGCGACCTCCGGGCGGAAGCGCTCGCGCAGCTCGCGGGAGAGCCGCTCGTCGACCGGCGGCGGCGGCGCGTACAGCGCGCGGCTCGCGATCCGCTGCAGCCGCGGCGTCGCGATCGAGCTCAGCGCGCGCGCGAGCGCGGGCGCCGCGTCGGGGCTCCGGCGCGCGCGCCGCAGCGCCGTCGCGAAGCGGTGCAGACGGACGCTGCGCACCGCTTTGCGCGGGCGCCCGGTCGAGTTCGAGACGTCGAGCGGCAGCGTCTCGTCGACGCCGAGGAAGCGCAGCGCCTCACGCGCGACGCGCTCGTTCTCGCGGCGCAGGTCGTCGTAGACGATCACGTGCACCCGCTCGCGCGAGAGCGCCTGCTCGAAGCGCCTCAGCTGCTCGACGTAGCGCACGTGCTCGCTGTAGAGCAGCCGGTCCGGCGCCATGCAGCCCGGCGGGATGCGCTCGCCGCGTTTGCGCTGCGGCTCGAGCTCCAGCGCCTTGCGCAGGTCGCGCTCGTCCTCGAGCCCGCTGCGCACGCACGCGAGATGGAACGAGCGCAGGAAGGCGACCGGCTCGCGCAGGATCGCGATCGCGCGCGCGTCGGGCGCGAGCGCGGCGATCAGCGCCGCGGCGCTCGGCGAGCGGATGTACTGCGGCGAGGCCTCACCGGCGACCTGATCGTCGCGCGCGTCGGCGAACAGCGCGACGTACTCCTCGAGCGTCTGCGGCAGCGAGCCCGGCGAGCGCTCGGCCGTGTCGTCGCCCGCGCGCCGCGCGGGGCGCTCGCGCATGAAGAAGCGCGGCTCCTTCAGCTCGGGCATGTACACGTGCGGATGGCTCCGCAGCATCCGATAGAGCGCCGTCGAGCCGCACTTTTCGTGCCCGATGACGAAGAAGTCCGGGAGCCTTCCGGGCGCCGACGGCTCAGTCGAGCCGGTCATAGCCCCACTCGCCGACGAGGTCGCGTCCGAGGTACTCGCCGATCGCGACGACCTCTCCCCTGAGGCGCCGGCGCAGCTCGCGCATCACGTGCTCGTCGGCCGCCGGCGCCGGCGCGAACAGGAGACGCCGCCAGGCCTCGCCGGCGGCGCCGCCGAGCCGCGGCGCCGCGCCGTTCTGGCCGCCGGCCGCCCCCACGTCCGCGCCCGCGCGAGCGCCGCGCACCCTCCCGCGCGCGTAGCCGAGCGCATCGTTGAGCAGGTACAGGTACGGCGAGCGGACGATCGGCAGCGTTTCGGTCGTGACCGGCGCGATCGGCGCCGAGTCGTCGACGCCGAGGAAGCGCAGCACGCGGCGCAGCGTCGCGTCGTTGTCGGCGCGGAAGTCGTCGTAGATCAGCACGAGCACGTTCTCGGCGGGGAACGCCTCGTGCAACCGCCGTACCTGCTCGGCATAGCGCACGTGCTCGGAGTACAGGAGCGCGGGCGGCGACTGCGCGACCGGCGGGATCCGCCGGCCGGCGCGCCGCGCCGGCTCGAGCGCGAGCGCCTTGGCGAAGTCGGGCTGCGTCTCGTTGTGGTTGTGCAGCGCCTGCAGGTGGAACGAGCGCAGGAAGCTCGCCGGCTCGCGCAGGATCGCGACGATCCGCGCGTCGGGGCGCACGCTCGCGATCCGCGCGGCGGCAGCGGTCGAGCGCAGGTACTGCGGCGAGGCCTCGCCGAGCACCTGGTCGGCGCGCGCTCCGTCGAACAGCGCGAGGTACTGCTCGAGCGTCGTCGGCAGCCGTTCGGGACCGAGGCGGCGGTAGCGCGAGCGCAGCTCCATCGCGAAGAAGCGCGGCTCCTTCAGCGGCATGTGGATCTGCGGGTGCTGGCGCAGCAGCTGGTGCAGCGCCGTCGTGCCGCACTTCGCGTGGCCGACGATGAAGAAGTCCGGCAGCCGCTCGTTGCGCGCCGGCTCGGTCATCGCCGAGGAGTCTAGCCGCGGCGCGCTAGAGGTCGAGGCGGCTGACGCCAAGCTCGTCGAAGCCGACGTGATGGGCGAGCTCGTGGCGCACGGTGCGCGTGACCTGGTCGCGCAGCAGCTCCGGGTCGTGGCCGAAGTCGCGCCGCAGCGTGTCGCGGAAGACGACGATGCGGTCGTGCGTGTCGTCGCGCGTCGCGCCGTCGCCCTGGTAGAGGCCATACGCGCCGCGGCGACGGCCGCCGTCGGAGATCACGACGGCGACGTGCGCGAGCGCGTTGCGCAGCAGGTCGGGGAGGTCGTCGAGCGCGTCGCGCACGAGCTCTTCGAAGTCGTCGTCGTCGAGCGGGTCGAGCTCCATGAACTCGGCTTCGTCGGGGTCGACGCTCAGCCCGTCGCGCGCGAGCGCCTCGGAGTGGCGGACGATCTCCTCGAACTCGCTCTCGGACTCGGGGTCGCGCCAGCCCGCGAGGCGCACGGCGACGAACGCCGCGCCGCCCATCAGCACGGCCGCGACGATCACGCCGAGCGCGACGTCCTCGAGCGCGCGCACGGCGCCGATCGAGCTGAACCCCTGGCCGACGACGATCGTCACGAGGCCGAGCGAGAGCGCGATCAGCGTGGCGGCGCCGACGCGTCGCATGCGTCCGGAGGAGGTCGCTAGCGGCCGCGACGCGCGCATGACCGCTATTTCAACGTGCGGCCGATGACGAGCCGCTGGATCTCGTTGGTGCCCTCGTAGATCTGTGTGATCTTCGCGTCGCGCATCATCCGCTCAACCGGGTACTCCTTGACGTAACCGTAGCCGCCGAGGACCTGGACCGCGTCGACGGTCACGGCCATCGCCGTGTCCGAGCAGAAGACCTTCGCCATCGAGGAGTGCTTCGCGCGCTGCGGATGCCCCTGATCGGCCATCGCGCATGCCTTGTAGAGCAGCTCGCGCGCGGCCGCCGTGCGTGTCTCCATGTCGGCGAGCTTGAACTGGATTCCCTGGAACTCGTTGATCGGCTTGCCGAACTGGCGACGCTCGCGCGCGTAGGCGACGGCGTAGTCGGTCGCGCCCTGTGCGATGCCGACGGCCTGCGCCGCCGCGCCGAGGCGCGTGCGCTCGAGCGTGCCGAGCGCGACCGACAGGCCCCTGCCGACCTCGCCGATCACGTTCTCCTCGGGCACGCGCACGTCCTCGAAGATCGGCTGGCCGGTCGGCGAGGCGCGGATCCCGAGCTTGTGCTCGAGCTTGCCGACGCTGAAGCCCGGGCGGTCGGCCTCGACGACGAACGCCGTCAGGCGCCGCGACTCGCGGTCGGAGACCGCGAAGGTGATGTAGAAGTCGGCGACGCCGAGGTTCGAGATCCAGTTCTTCGTCCCGTTGATGACCCACTCCGAGCCGTCCTTGACGGCCGTCGTGATCATCCCGGCCGGGTCCGAGCCGGCTTCGGGCTCCGACAGCGCGAACGCCGGCGACCACTCGCCGCTCGCGCACCTCGGCAGGAAGCGCTGCTTGAGCTCGTCGGAGCCGAACAGCTGGATCGGCAGCGTGCCGAGCTCCTGCACCATCAGGATCAGCGCGCACGCGGCGTCGACCTTCGCGATCTCCTCGACGGCCATGTTGAGCATCAGCGTGCCGGTGCCCGTGCCGCCGTACTCCGTCGGGAACGGCAGCCCGAGGATGTCCTGCTCGGCGAGCACCTTGCGGATGTCCCACGGGTATTCGGCGCGCTCGTCGATCTCGGCCGAGCGCGGCGCGATCCGCTCGCGCGCGATCTGGCCGATCGTCGTGCAGAAGTCGAGATGCTCCTGCGGGATCGTGTACACGTCGCTGAGCGCCTCCATCGCCGCCTGATCCTAGTGATCGCGCGTCCGCCGCGTGGCAGCGCTGGACGCCTCGGCGCGCTGCTAGCTTGGGCGCGTGAGCGCCCCGCGGGCATCGGAGATCGGGATCGCGCCGGCGCGCGTCGCCGAGTGGTTGGGAGAGGACCCGGCGCTGCAGCTCGTCGACGTGCGCGAGCCCTACGAGCGCGAGGCGGGCTACATCGCGGGCTCGCGTCACATCGAGCTGACGAAGCTGCCGAGCGAGGCGGCGACGCTCGACGCCGCGCGCCCGGTCGTCTTCTACTGCCGCGTCGGCGGGCGCTCGACGATGGCCGCGCAGGCGCTGCGCGCGGCCGGCGTCGAGGCCTACTCGATGGACGGCGGCCTCGTGCGTTGGGCCGATGAGCAGCGCGCGCTCGCGCCCGAGAACGCGCGCGTCGCCGAGCATTAGCATCCGCTGCACACATCCGAGAAGGGAGGCGCAGATGGACGCTTCGAGCGAGTACCCCGGCGTGAGGCAGGGCGACGGCTACGCCGTCGGCAACCTCGACGACCTCGGCGACGGGCCGGGCTTTCGCAAGATCCGCAAGGGCCTCGGCGTGACGGCGTTCGGCGTCAACGCGATCGTCCTGCCGCCGGGCATCGAAACGGGCTTTCACTACCACGAGACGCAGGAGGAGCTCTACTTCGTCCATCGCGGCGCCGTCGAGATCGAGTTCGGCGACGGCGCCGTGCACGAGCTCTCCGAGGGCTCGCTCGCGCGCGTCGACGCGGCGACCGTGCGCAAGCTGCGCAACGTCGGCGACGTCGACGCGATCTACGTCTGCGCCGGCGGCAGCGACGGGTACGTCGGCCGCGACGGTCGCGTGCGCGAGGGCGAGGAGCAGCGCGTCAAAGCCGTCCACGACCTGTCCGGCTCGGCGGCGGACGGCGCGTCGGCCGACGGCGGGTCGAGCGCGAGCTAGCGCGCGGCGGGTCTCGTGAGCGACGCGGAACCGGCCGCCGCGACGCTGCGCGTCAACGACCGCCTCGCGATCCCGCTCGCCGAGATCGTCGTGCGCGCGAGCCGCTCCTCGGGACCGGGCGGCCAGCACGCGAACGTGACGGCGTCGCGCATCGAGGCGAGCTTCGACGTGCTCGCGTCGGAGACGCTCAACGACGCGCAGCGCCGGCGCCTGCTCGCGCGCGTCGGTCCGCGCGCGAGCGCGATCGCGCAGGACGCGCGCTCGCAGGCGCGCAACCGCGAGCTCGCGCTGCAGCGCCTCGCCGAGCGGCTCGCGCAGGCGCTCGTCGTGCCGAAGCGCCGCCGCGCGACGAAACCGACGGCGGCCGCGCGCGAGCGGCGCCTGACGAGCAAGCGCCGCGACGCGCAGCGCAAGCGCGAGCGCCGCCGCCCCGACGACGGCGACTAGTTCAGAAGCTCCTTGACGTAGCGCTGGTGCAGGCGTCCGAGCGACGTCTTCTCGGGATGGAAGCCGATCGCGTTCCACAGGTAGCCGGAGGCGGGCGCCCACGCGACGATCAGGTACACGCCGAGCGCGAGCGCCGTCACGCGCAGCCGCCGCGACGCCGACAGCGCGGCGAGCGGCAGCACCCACAGGACGTACCACGGCAGCACCCAGCCGAGCGTGACGAGCAGCGCGACGCTCGCCCAGCCGGAGGCCGTCACGGCCGAGCCGCGCCGGTAGGCCTGCACGCAGCACAGCAGCACCGAGACGATCAGCGCGAGCGTCAGCAGTTTGTGCAGCGTTTCGGTCTCGCCGCCGGCGCCGAGCGCGAGCCCGATCAGGTTCGGCACGCTGACGTCGGTGACGAGCGATCCCTGCGTGCTGAGGTCGGGGATGTGCAGGCCGAAGGCGATGACGCTCGCGATCGCGATCAGCAGGCCGGCGCCGGCCATCCCGAGGACGACCTGCGTCAGGCGCCGCGGCGCGCGCAGCAGGCCGGCGAGCACGACCGGCACGAGCACGCCGCCCGACGCCTTGATCGCCGTCGCCGTGACGAACGCCGCGCCGGCGCCGAGCTCGACCCAGCTCAGCGGCCAGAGCCAGCCGCGCACGGTCTCGATCGCGCTCGCGCCGAGCGCGCGCGGCGCGGCGTCCTCGACATGCGTGCGCGCAAGCAGCAGCAGGTAGAAGCCGAGCACGATGAAGAAGACCATCGGGAAGTCGTTGTGGTCGCCGCCGAGTCCCCAGACGAGCACGATCGGGTTGAGCGCGACGAGCACGATCGCCGCGACCGGGTCGCGCCCGAGCAGGCGCGCGCATTTCCAGACGAGCGCGATCGTGCCAAGGCTCGACGCGACGAGCAGCGCCTTGAGCACCCAGAAGGAGCCGGCGACGCCGAGCGGCACGACGACGAACGTGATCATCGTGAACAGCGGCCCGTAGGGGCTGAGCAGCTGGTGCCAGTTGCTGAGGTCGTAGCTCGGGTCGCTGTGCGGCTCGAGGATCGGGATCGTCGTGTACGGGTTGAGCCCGTGCACGATCTCCATGCGCCCGTAGTTGACGTAGTTGAACACGTCGGTCAGCGCGAGCGGCGGCGAGAGCAGGAAGATCGCGTGGACGGCGAGGACCGCGCCGATCGCCCAGCGCGCGCGCAGCCGCGGCACGAAGCGCAGGCCGAGCACGTAGCTGACGTACATCGCGACGATCGCGCCGCTGAACAGGTACTTGAGCACCTTGTCGTTGCGCGTGAACCACGGCACCAGCCCGCCGAGCGGGCCGGTCATCCAATGCGGGAAGTAGCCGGTGTGCGACGTCGCCGCGAGCACGCTCGGGCGGTTCGCCGCGATCAGCACGACGAGCATGCTGCACGCGACGATCGCGAACAGGCACGCCGCGCCGACCCACGCGCGCTCGCGCGCGCCGGCGAACGCGCGGACGCGTCCGCGCAGCAGGCGGCTTCGCACCGGTCGGCTCCCGACCTGCGCGTCGCGCAGGGGGAGTGTGCTCGCGTCGCTCGACATACAGAGGGCCCGCCGAAGCGAGCCCTCAGAAGGTTAGACCGATGTCGTCGCGGCTATCGCCACGACGCTCGCGCCGCGGCTAGATCGCCTGGACGTTGACGGCCTTCGGGCCCTTGTCGCCCTGCTCCGGGTCGTAGGACACCTTCGCGCCCTCCTGCAGCGAGCGGTAGCCCTCGCCGTTGATGCCCGTGTGATGAACGAACAGGTCCTTGTCGCCGTCGTCGGGGGTGATGAAACCGAACCCCTTGTCGTCGCTGAACCACTTGACTGTGCCAGTAGGCATGTGGGTACTCCTCCACGTGTTTGTGCGTGCTGCACGCGGAGGATGCTTCTTGAAGCTTCGACCTGCGAGCGCTTGCACTGCTTTCGCCGGTCTCTTGTGCCGGCCAGACAGGACGACCGTAGCAGGTCATCGCGCGCCCGTGTTGTCGAAATGTGTTGGATCGGATGATCGATTTAACGCCTGCTCGTCGCGCTGTTTCGCGACGTGCGCCGAAGCGCGCGGCGGCGTCGCCGGCGCGTGGATCGGGCGCCTCCTCGGCGCGGGCTAGGGTTGTGCGATGAGCCCGGCCGACGACCCCGCTTCGACGCCGGCGCGGCAAGCTGGCGACGGCGGCCAGGAGCGGCTGCGACGCCTGCAGCCGAGCGAGCGGCCGACGCGCGCCGGCGCGTTCGTCGAGAGCCTCGACCTCGCGGCGCGCGCGTCGGAGAAGCGCCCGTACGTGATGCTCAACATGGTCAGCACGGTCGACGGGCGCGCGAGCATCGGCGGGCGCTCGGGCGGGCTCGGCAACAGCGCCGACCGCGCGCTGTTCCATGCGCTGCGCGCCGACGTCGACGGCGTGCTCGTCGGCGCCGGCACGGTTCGCGCCGAGCGCTATGGACGGATGATCCGCGAGGCCGGCGTGCGCCGCGCGCGCGTCGAGCGCGGGCGCGCGGCCGAGCCGCTCGCGTGCATCGTCTCGGGGCGCCTGGCGCTGCCGACCGACGTGCCGCTGCTCGCCGAGCCGGAGTCGCGCGTCGCGATCCTGACGCCGTCGCACGCGAGCCTGACGGGCGCGGCGGCGCACGTCGAGTACGTGCGCGCCGAGGTCGACGGCGCGCTCGACCTGCCGCGCGCGCTCGACGCGCTCGGCGAGCGCTTCGCCGTTCGCACGCTGCTCTGCGAGGGCGGCCCGCACCTCAACGGCGAGCTGCTGCGCGCGGGGCTCGTCGACGAGCTGTTCCTCTCGCTCTCGCCGAAGCTCGCCGGCGGCGAAAGCGCGACCGGCGAGTCGCTGCGGATCCTCGCCGGCGCCGCGTTCGACGCGCCGTTCGAGCTCGAGCTGCTGAGCGCGCTCGAGAGCGACTCGCACCTGTTCCTGCGCTATCGCGTGGGCGGCGAGGCGCCGGTGCGCGGCTGATCGACCTCGCCGTTGTCCGCCCGCCCGTCGGCCGGCGGGCGCGGCGGCGCCGGCGGGCGCTCGCTCGCCACGCGTGGCGGCGCCGGCGCGCGCTGGGCTGAGTCGCCCTCGGCGCGCGTCTGCGCGCCGGCGCGCGTCTCGCGCGAGACGATGCCGAGCAGCTCGCTCGCGAGCTGGCGCCCGTCGGAGGCGACGCGCGGCGTCGCGGCGATGCGCACGACGACCTCCTCGCCGTCGAGCTCCTCGAGCGTGATCCGCGGCGGATCGCGCAGCGGCGTCTGCAGCTGGTGCTCGAGCAGCTCCTGCAGGTCGGCCGGCGTCATCCCCGGGCGCAGCCGCGCGCGCAGGTTGACCGCGTCGGGCTCGCGCAGCGGGATCACGGCGACGTTCAACACGACGCTGTTCGGCACCATGATCGAGTCTTCGCCTTTCGCGAACGTCGTGTACAGCAGGCCGAGCGAGCTGACCGTGCCCTCGAGCTGGCCGGCGAGCGGGCCGCCCTGCATCCGCACGCGGTCGCCGACACGGAACGGACGCGCGCTGAGCAGCACGGTGCCGGCGATCACGTTGCCGAGCGTCTGCTGCGCGGCGAGGCCGAAGATGACCGCCGTGAACGCGCCGCCGAGCGCGAGCGTGCGCGCTTCGATGCCGGCGACGCGCAGCGCGACGAGCAGCGCGAGCACGACCGTCAGCAGGCGGATCAGGAAGCCGACGGTGCCGGCCGTCGCCGGGTCGAGACGCCGGAACAGCGGCGGCCCGAGGCCGCGGCCGACGTCGCGCGCGATCGCCCAGCCGAGGATCACGAGGATGACGACCGTCACGATCTTGACCGGTGTTTCGAGCGCCGGTTCGAGTTCGTGCGCCGCCGCGCCATGGCGGCCGGCGGCGCCGAGCAGGCTGACGCGGCTGTCGTAGAAGACGACGACGGCGACGAACAGCGGCACGAGCACGAGCGCCTCCAGGCGCGCGCGCTTGACGACGCGCGGGCTGATCTGGCGCAGCAGGCCGACCTCGCGCCAGGCCTGACTGCGCGTCTCGAACATCTTCGGTGGCGTGCGCGGTACGGGCATCGGGACCATCATGGACTACCACGTAAAGCGAGCCTGAATCGTCCTTCCCAATCAAGCGCTAGCGGACCGTCGACCAAGCGGAGCAAGGACGCAGGGAGCGTGGCGTGCTGGCCGAAACGGGGATGCGAGCGGAGCGAGTGTCTCCCGGCTTCGGTACGCGAGCGACCGAGGACGCAGCTCCGCGCAGCGTCGAGGGCTCGCTAGCTGACGGTGTAGATCAGCATCGCGAAACCGAACAGCAGGCAGTAGACGCCGAACGGCACGAGCGTGCGCGTCTTGAAGTATTTGACGAGGAACGCGACCGTGAAGACGGCGGTGATCGCTGCGACGACCATCGCGACGACCGCCTGCCCGCGGATGCCGTTGCCGAGGTGGCCGAGCAGGTCGGGCAGCTTGAACAGGCCGGCCGCGAGGATGATCGGCGTCGCGAGCAGGAACGCGAAGCGCGCCGAGTCCGAGTGGTCGAGCCCGCGCGCGAGCCCGGTGCCCATCGTCACGCCGTCGCGGCTGATGCCGGCGACGAGCGCCGTCGACTGCGCGAAGCCGACGACGAGCGCCTCGCGGTACTCGAGCGTCTCCAGGACACGCGCGCCGTCGGGCTTCGCGCCCTCGGCGATCGCCAGTTCACGCACCTCTGCGCGGCGACGCACGCGCTCGAAGCCGAACAGCAGCAGGCCGTTGACCATCAGGAAGATCGCGGCGACCTCGGGCTTCGCCGTCAGCGTGCGCAGCGGGTGCTCGAGCGCGAGGCCGAAGACTCCAGCTGGGATGCTCGCGACGACGATCAGCCAGGCGAGGCGCTCGTTCGAGGTCTCGATCCGTCGCGTCGCGAGCGTGCGGAAGAACGCGCCGACGATTTCGACCCAGTCGCGGCGGTAGTAGATCAACAGGCCGATCGCGCTGCCGACGTGCAGCATCACGACGAACGCCAGCCAGAACGACTCCGACTGCGACTGCGCCTTGACGAGCTCGTTCCAGCCGAACAGCGTCGGGAACAGCACGGTGTGCCCGAGCGAGGAGATCGGAAACAGCTCGGTGACCCCCTGGAGGAGCCCGAGCACGATCGCTTGGAAGTAGCTGATCGCCGAGGCGATCGGCGCTACGAGGACGGCTGGCATTGCGGCGAGAGCTTAGAGCGTGCGTCCGCACGATGACGCATGAGAATGTTCACAGTCGCTTCACACGATCGTTTCGCGCTGGTCACAAAAGATCGTGCTTTGCAGGGAAATATGATTGATATGACTGGTCCGCGAACGACTGTGAGGAGCTATGCGGAGGGTTGCAGAGCGGACCTGCACTGCCACTCGACAGCATCGCAGGAGTCGAAGCTCGGCGTCCAGCGAGCGGCCGGTCTGCCGGAGTGCGCGACGCCGCCCGAGGAGGTCTACGAGCTGGCCAAGCGCCGCGGCATGGATTTCGTGACGATCACCGATCACGACACGATCTCCGGCGTCATGCAGATCGCCGACCGCCCCGACGTGTTCGTCTCCGAGGAGCTGACCGCGCACTTCCGCGGCGACCGCCTAGGCGGCCAACAGGCCGTGCACGTGCTCTGCCTCGGCATCGCACCGGACGATCACGAGTGGCTCCAGGCCAACCGCGGCGACGTCGAGCTGTGCGCCGCGTACATGTACGAGCGCGACATCGCCTGCGCGCTGGCGCACCCCTACTACCACGTCGGCGCGCCGCTGACCGCGCGCCACCGCCGGCGCCTGGCGCAGCTGTTCGACGTCTGGGAGGTGCGCAACGGCGCGCGCGCCCGCGAGCTGAACCGCCCGGCGGCGACGTACGTCGCGACGCTCGACGGCGCCGGCGTCGGCGGCTCCGACGACCACGCCGGCGTCGACATCGGGCGCACGTGGAGCGAAGCGCCGCCGGCGCGCACGCCGCGGGAGTTCCTCGCGCACGTGCGCGCCGGGCGCGTCTGCGCCGGCGGATCGCAGGGCAGCGCCGCGAAGTGGGCGCACGCGGCGATCGCGCTCGCCGCGCGCGCGCTCGGCGGCAGCGGCGAGGAGGCGCCGGTCGGCAATCCGAACCCGGCCGTCGTGCTGCGGATGGCCAAGCGCCTGCTCGACGAGGGCGACCGCCGCCACGGCGCGATCGACGCCGGCGGCGCCGTCACGCCGGCAGACGCGCGCTGCCTGCTGCACGCATGGCTGCGCGCCGTCGGGCTCGACCACCTCGACGAGGCCGGGCTGATCGCCTACATGCAGGACGAGCGCTTCAGCCACTCCGACCTCTACCGCAAGGCGTGCCGCGCGCACGAGCGCAAGCTGCGCGTCGCGATCGAGCGCGCGCTGGCGGCCGCGCGCGGCGAGAGCGACGTCGCGAGCGCCGCGTTCGGGCTGTTCGAGAGCTGCACGGCCGCGATCCCGTACGCGCCGGCGACGGCGTTCCTCGCGAACGAGCGCGCGAAGCTCGACACGCGCCGCGAGGACGGCGAGACGCCGCGCGTCGCGATCCTCGCCGACGGCATCGGCTCGACGCACGGCGTCACGCGCGCCGTCGAGGAGATCCGCGCACGCGGCGTCGACGGCTTCGAGATCGAGGTGCTCGGCACCGACCCCGCCGTCGACCGGCGGCTCTCCTCGGTCGCCGACTTCGAGGTGCCCTACTACCCGGGGCTGCAGATCGGCGTGCCGAGCCTGTCGTCCGCCGTGCAGACGATCGCCGACGGCGAGTTCGACCTGATCCACGTCTGCTCGCCGGGCCCGGTCGGCATCGTCGGCGCGCTCGTCAGCCGCGGCCTCGGCGTCCCGCTGCTCGGCAGCTACCACACCGAGCTGACCGCCTACGCCGGCCTGCGCTCGGGCGAGCAGCGCGTCGCCGACGCGATGGCCGCCGGCGTGCGCGCGTTCTACGGCGCCTGCGACCTCGTGCTCTCGCCGAGCCCGGCGACCGACGCGGCGCTCGCGCGCATCGGCATCGGCGCCGAGCAGGTCGCGCGCTGGGACCGCGGCGTCGACACCGACCGCTTCGACCCGGCGCTGCGCGAGCAGGGCCTGCGCGAGCTCGCCGCGAGCGGCCACGCGAAGCGCGACGGCACGATCGACGTCCTCTACGCCGGGCGCATCACGCGCGAGAAGGGCGCCGACCTGCTCGCCGACGCGTTCCTGCACGCGCGCTCGCGCGACGAGCGCCTGCGCCTCGTGCTCGTCGGCGGCGGCCCCGAGGAAGCTCGGCTGCGCGAGCGCGTCGGCGAGCACGCCTGCTTCCGCGGCTGGCTCGCCGGCGACGCGCTCGCGCGCGCCTACGCAAGCGCCGACGTCTTCCTCTTCGCCAGCCGCACCGACACGTTCGGACAGGTCGTGCTCGAGGCGCACGCGAGCGGCCTGCCGGTCGTCGCCGTCGCCGAGGGCGGCCCGCTCTCGCTGATCGAGCAGCGCG
The DNA here is from genome assembly GCA_963802105.1 of uncultured Solirubrobacteraceae bacterium. Classification (GTDB taxonomy): domain Bacteria; phylum Actinomycetota; class Thermoleophilia; order Solirubrobacterales; family Solirubrobacteraceae; genus Palsa-744. The sequence continues at coordinate 650,688 of CAWDHJ010000002.1, forward strand.
TCAGCGGCGTGCTCTGCCCGCCCGACGCGCACGCGCTCGGCGACGCCGTCGCCGAGCTCGCCGCCGCGCCGCGGCTGCGCGAGCGCCTCGCGAGCGCCGGCCTGCGCTCGGTCCGCGAGCGCACGTGGGAGCGTGCGCTGCAGCGCCTCGGCGACGGCTACCGCCGCGTGCTCGCCGACGAGCACGCGCTCGCTCCGGCCGGCGCCGCGAGCGAGGTCGCGCGTGCCGCCTGAGGTGCGCAACCGGCTCGCCGGCGGCGAGCACCCGACGATCGCCGTCGCCCTGCACGACATCGAGCCGGCGACGTTCGAGCGCTGCGCGCTGATCCGCGACTGGCTCTCCGACCACGGCGTCGACCGCGTCACGCTGCTCGTGATCCCCGCGCGCGACCTGCACCCGCTCGGCGAGCGCTCGCCGGCGATGACGAGCTGGCTCGCCGAGCGCCGCCGCGCCGGCGACTCGATCGCGCAGCACGGCTTCCAGCACGAGCGCACCGGCCGGCCGGCCCTCTCGCGCCAGACGCTGCTCCGCTCGCCGGCGCGGCGCACCGGCGAGTTCGTCGGGCTCGACGCGCAGGAGACGCTGCGCGCCGTCAACGCCGGCTGGCGCGTGCTCAAGCTCGCCGGGATCGAGCCCGACGGCTTCGTCGCGCCCGCCTACGCATACACGCCGGCGCTGCGCGACGTGCTGCCGCGGCGCTTTCGCTGGTGGGCCGGGCTGCTCGGTCTGCACCGTCGCGCCGGCGAGAGCAACGGCGATCGCGGCCGGCTGCTCGCGCCCGCGTGGGGCATGGGCACCGCCGGCCCGATGCAGCGCGCCTTCTCGCCGTCGCTGATCCGCGCCGGCAGCCTGCTCTGCGGGCGCACGCTGCGCCTCGACCTGCACCCTGCAGACCTGCAGCACCCGCGCCACATGCTCGCGCTCGAGTGGGTCCTCGGCCGCGCCGGACGCCGGCGCGAGGCGATCACCTACGACGAGCTGCTCGTCGCCGCCAACTAGGCCGCCGGCGCTCGCGGCCGACGGTCACTTCGCGCGCTTTTCGACGAACAGCGACGGTTCGAGCGCGGCGACCTTCGCGCCGCCGGCGTAGCCGAGGTGCTTGAGGCCGAACAGGTCCTCGATCGTCCGCAGCAGCGAGAAGTGGTTGAACGGTTCCTGGCTGACCGCGTGCGCTTTGACGAACGGCGAGAGCAGCAGCGCGCCGACTTGGCCGCCGCCTTCGGGCAGGCTCGCCGCGATGCCGGTCGGCGGCGGCAGGTTCGGGAAGTGCGGCTGCCCGCAGCACGAGCTCGAGTCGGCGAACTCGCCGCTCGACGGCGCCTCGTCGGTCGTGATCACGAGCAGCCCGTCTTCCTTGTAGGCCTTCGAGGCGAGGATCTTCGGCACGACGCCTTCGAGGAACGAGTCCGCGGCGGGCAGCCCGCCAGGCGCGCCGCCCGGGCACGGCCCCGGGCTGCCGTCGTGGCAGCGGTCGGGGACGATGTAGGAGAGGTTCGGCGTGCGCGAGGCGTTCGTGAGATCGGCGTCGAGCGCGCCGACGCCGACGTCCTCGCTCGCGCACGACGGCGATTCGGTCAGCCCCTGGAAGTAGACGATCGGGTTGCGGAACGTCGCGTACGGCGAGCTCGACCCCGGCGCCGAGCTCGGATCCGGCTGTCCGACGGCCGGATGCGCGCACGCCGGCGCCGCGGCGCCCGGTTCGTCGATCCCCTGCACGTAGGCGCGCCACGTCAGGCGCTTGACTTCGAGCTGGCCGAGCAGCGTCGGCGTCGTCTGCTGGTACACGCACCCTTCGCCGAGGAACTGGCCTTCGGCGGCGGCGCTCGCCGGCGTCACGGCGTCGTACGTCGCGCAGTTCGTCGCCGTCGCGCGCGTCGACCCCTGGCCGCTGAGCAGCGCGATCCCGTTCGCGAGCTGTTCGTGCGCGACGGCGTAGTAGCGCACGAGCAGCTCGCCGCGCCGCTCGAGCGTGTGCGCGAGGTACGGCGCCGGCGATTCGGGGCCGAACGCCGCCGCGTACGGCTCGTCGGAGAGCACGATCAGGAAGACGTGCTTGATCGGCGGCAGCTTCGCGCCGCCGCGCGCGGTCGAGCCTCCTTCGCCCCCGCCCGCCTTGCCTTCGCCCGCGCCCGCTTTGCCGCCGCTCGACCCGCCGGCACCGCTCCTCGCCGGTGCTTTCGCCGCCGGCGCCGGCGCCGGCGCCGGCGCGGCGGGCGTCGCCGCTTCCGGCGTCGAGGCTTCGGGCGTCGCTTCCGCTTCGACCGGCGGCGCGCTCGCGCTCGCCGCCGGTTCGGCCGACTTCGCCGGGCTCGCCGCCGGCAGCACGAGCTTCAGCGGCGGCCGCGAGGACGCCGCGAGCGTCTCGTCGGTGCGCGAGCCGGCGGCCGTGCCGATCGCGACGCCGAAGCCGAGGAAGCCGAGCACGAGCACGGCCGCGACGCGCGGCGAGGGCAGGCGCAGCCGCGACAGGCGGGCGTCGAGCGCGCCGAGCGCGCCACGCACGCCCGGCGTCCGTCGAGCCGCAGCCGTCCCGGCCTGCCGCGCGGCCGCGCCGCTCGCCGCCACGCCCGCGGCCGCGCCGGAGCGCCCGGCGACGCGACGCAGCAGCGCGAGCAGCTCGGGGCTGCGCGACCCGACGCGCTCGCCGCACTCGACGCAGTAGCGCTGCCCGGCGTGCACGCGCGAGCCGCAGGCGGCGCACGACCCGGAGCCGCCGCCGGCTCGCGGCGCGATCACTACTCCTCCGCGAACGACGCCGTCTGCGAGCCGTCCTCGCGAGGACGTCGCCCGCCCGGCGCGAGCAGCGCGTCCATCACGGCCGTCGGCTCGTCGTCGGCGAGGACCCGGTCGCGCTCGCCGTGCGGCTCGGCGCCCGCGTCGCGCTGCTGCATCAGCGTCGTCCCGCACTGCCAGCAGAACACCGCTCCGCGGCTGTGCGGCGCGCCGCACGCCGGACACGCGCCGGCGCTCGCGCTCTCCTCCAGGCGCAGCAGCCGCTCGACCTCGGCGAGCTCGGCGTCGCGCTCCTGCAGGATCGCGGCGCGGCGCACGAGCACGTCGAGGCGGAAGTGGTCGCGAATCGCCATCTCGTAGGCGAGCCCGCCGAGGTCCCAGTGCAGCTCGGTCACCTGCTCGGCGAGCGCGTCGCGGCGACGGCGCAGCTCGCTGCGCTCGTCGAGGACCGACGTCGCCGCGGTCGCCGGCGCCGTCGGCCCGGCGGCGCGCACGGGCGCCGGAGCGGGCGGCTCCAGGCGCTCGCTCCGCCCCCTGCCGATCGCATCTCCGAGAATGCTCATCGCCGCTTCATCCGCTGCTCGCTCATCCCGTTTCGACGACGTCGGGGAGTTTCTTCGATTCCTGCTCGTATGTTTTGCCGCTGCTCGGCCCTTTGCCGCCCGACGGTTTGAGTTTGTTCAGGACCGTCGGCGGCGCCGGGTTGCTCGGGCTCGAGCCGGCGCCCGACGTCGCGGCTTTCGAGCTCGACGAGGAGGACGCCGCGGCCGCTTCGCCGTTCGAGACCTTGACGACCGTCGCGCCCGGGAAGCTCTTCTTCAGGCCCGCGAGCGCCTTCTGCGCTTCGGCGCGCTTGTGGTCGACGCCGGAGTAGATCACGTAGTTGCCGGGCGTCAGGCTGCTGAAGTCTTCGGACTTCAGCGCGCCGACGCCCTTCGCGCTCTTCGCGCTCGCCGCGCTCTTCGCCGCTTCGACGGCGCTCGTCTGCGTGCCCGCGACCGGCAGCGTCTGCAGCTGCACCGTGTAGCCGCTCGTGCCGCTCGGCCAGTCGTCGGTGAACGTCGACGCTTCGGCGGCGCTCGGGCTCGTCGCCGGCGACGCGGCGCCCGATCCGACGGTGATCACCTGCGGCGGCGCCGTCGCCTGCTTGCCGCCGCCACCCGATCGGCCGATCAGCACGCCGATGCCCATCGCCAGCAGCAGCACGCCGACGCCCGCGATGATCGTCGCCCCGTTTCCGCGCCCGGCGTCGTCGGGACCGCGCGGCGGGGTCGGCGGCACGCTCGGCGGCCCCTGCGATGCCTGCGCGGCGCCCGCCGGCGCCGGCGAGCCGCCGAGCAGCACGCTGCTCATCGGCGTTCGCCGCTCGCCGCACTCCAGGCAGTAGCGCTGGTCGTCCGCGAGCGGCGTGCCGCAGCCGCGACACGGCTCGGGCGCGCCGACGGGATGTGGAGGGCTGGCGATCGATTCGCTCGACACGTTGCTTGCTCCGGTGCGCTGCGCTCGCGCCGTCCGCAGCGCCGGAGCACGACCGCGGAAGCGCCTGGAGCCTTCGGCTCCGCGCACATGGTCGAGCCCCGCGGCCGTCGCCGACGTAACGATTTGGTGAAAGCCCGGACGCCGACCGGCCCGCGCCGGCTGCATCGAGCGCCCATTAGGATCTGCATCGCGCCGCAGCTTCGCGGCGGCGGATGTGTTCACAGAGGAGCCGCGCGTGCGCGCGGACACGACGAATGGGCGAGATGCTCGGCGCAGCGACCGGGCGGAATGGAGTTCGCAGATGAGCAGACCGATCTTCGCCCCTCGCCTCGCGCGCGCCGCCGCGGCGCTCGCCATCGCCGCGGCGGCGCTTACGCTGCTCGTCACAGGCGCGCTCGCGGCCACCACGACAACGACGCGCCCGCGCGCGGCGACCGGCGGCGTCGCCCACGTGCACGGCGCCTCGGCGCAGCTGCAGGGGACCGTCAACCCGCGCGGCGAGGAAACGACCTACTACTTCCAGTACGGCCCGACGATCGCCTACGGCGCACAGACGCCGCCGGCGTCGGCCGGCAAAGGCACGCGATCGGTCGCCGTCGGGCAGACCGTCGCGAGCTTCGCGCCCGGCTCGCACTACCGGATCGTCGCGAGCAACGCCGCCGGCCTGACGTACGGTCGCGACCGCACCTACACGGCGAGCAAAGGACGCCTGAAGTTCGTCCTCGCGAGCACGAAGGGCGTCCCGCCGACGCCGTACGGCGGGACGTTCCTGCTGCGCGGCACGCTCTCGGGCACCGGCGGCGCGCTGCAGCCGATCGCCGTGCAGGACGAGCGCCTACCCGTTCCTCACGGCGTTCGTCGACGTCGGCACGCCGCTCACGACGAACGCCGCCGGCTCCTTCGAGATCGCGATCCGCGGGTTGACGCAGAGCACGCAGCTGCGCGTCAGGACGAACGCCGCGCGTCCCGACTACAGCCCGATCGTCACCGCGCACGTCTCGCCGCGAGTCACGTTGAAGGTGCGCACCTCCTCGCGCAAGGGCCTCGTGCGGCTGTACGGGACCGTCACGCCCACGAGGGTCGGCGCGCACGTGCTGCTCCAGCTCGGAAAGCCGACTAGGCCGAAGGGGCCCTCCGAAAAAGAAGTCGCGTTCGCGACGCAGGGCAGCACCGTCGTCAAGCGCGGCACGCGCACGACGGCGCGCTTCAGCGCCGTCCTCACCGTGCGCAAGAGCGGGCGCTACCGCGCCTACGTCGTGCTGCCGACCGGCGCGCTCGTCTCGGGCGGGAGCCCGAGCGTCACGCTGCACGCCGCGGCCAACGCCGGCAAGCGCACGAAGAAATAGGCGCGGCGCCGGCGGCGCGCGCGTCACGTCGGCGCTCAGCACGCCGCGCGCGGCGAGCAGCTCGAGCACGCGCTCGACGCCGCGCTCGACCGATTCCTCGAGCGTGCCGAGCACGAGGTCGGGGTCCGTGGGGCGCTCGTAGGGCGCGCCGACGCCGGTCAGCCCCGTCAGCTCGCCCGCGCGCGCCCGCGCGTAGAGGCCCTTCGGGTCGCGCTTCTCGCACAGCTCGAGCGGCGCGTCGACGAAGATCTCGACGAAGTCCAGCGCGGCCGTCGCGTGCAGCTTCGCCGCGAAATCGCGATCGGCCGCGTACGGGCTGACGAGGCTGACGAGCGCGACCGTGCCCGACTCGGCGATCAGCTGCGCGACGTGCGCCGTGCGCCGCACGTTCTCGCGGCGCGCCGCCTCGTCGAAGCCGAGGTCGCCGTTGAGGCCGTGCCGCAGGTTGTCGCCGTCGAGCAGGAACGCCGGCTGCCCGGCGAGCACCAGGCGCTCCTCGACGGCGGCGGCGATCGTCGACTTGCCGGCCCCCGGCAGGCCCGTGAACCAGATCGTCGCGCCGGGGTGCCCGAGCGTCCGCCAGCGGCGCTCGCGCGTCATCCGCGTGCCCTGCCAGCGAACGTTCGGGCTGCGCTCGGTCTTCGGCGACCGCTCGAGCTCGTCGACCTCCGTGTCGAGGATCACGCCGGCCGCGACCGTTTCGTTCGTCGCCTCGTCGATCACGATCAGGCTGCCCGTCGCGCGGTTGCGCCGGTAGGAGTCGAACACGAGCGGCGCGCTCAGCTCCATCCGCACGCGCCCGAGGTCGTTCAGCCCGAGCGTCGGCGCGCTCTCGTCGCGGTGCAGCGTCTCGACGTCGATCCGGTAGCGGACGTCGATGCCGCCGACCATCGCCGTGCGCGTCGTGTGCTTGACGAGGTAGCGCCGCTGGCGCTCGAGCGGCCGCTCGGACATCCAGCAGAGCAGCGCCTCGAAGCGTGTCGAGACCGTCGGCTGGTTCTGCGGGCGCACGATCGTCGAGCCGCGGCCGACGTCGATGTCGTCGCTCAGGCGCAGCGCGACCGACATCGGCGGGAACGCCTCCTGCACGGGCCCGTCGAACGTGTCGATGCCGGCGATCGTGCTGCGCTGGCCGCCCGGCAGGACGAGCACGTCGTCGCCCGGGCGCATCACGCCGCCGGCGACCTGCCCGGCGTAGGCGCGGTAGTCGGTCACGCTCGATGCCGGCGGGCGGATCACCCACTGGACGGGGAAGCGCACGTCGATCAGGTTGCGGTCGGAGGCGATGTGCACGTGCTCGAGGTGGTAGAGCAGCGGCGGCCCTTCGTACCAGGGCATCTTCTCGGAGCGATCGACGACGTTGTCGCCGTGCAGCGCCGAGATCGGGATGAACGTGACGTCCGGCATCTCCAGGCGCGCCGCGAAGTCGTTGAACTCCTCGACGATCTGATCGAACACGGCCTCGTCGTAGTCGACGAGGTCCATCTTGTTCACGCACACGACGACGTGCGGGATCGCCAGCAGCGAGCTGATGAACGCGTGGCGCTTGGACTGCGCGATCACGCCCTTGCGCGCGTCGACGAGCACGATCGCGAGGTCGGCCGTCGAGGCGCCGGTCACCATGTTGCGCGTGTACTGCTCGTGGCCCGGCGTGTCGGCGATGATGAAGCGGCGCTGCGCCGTCGCGAAGTAGCGGTAGGCGACGTCGATCGTGATGCCCTGCTCGCGCTCGGCGCGCAGGCCGTCGGTCAGCAGCGACAGGTCGAGAAAGTCGTGGCCCATGCGCTCGCTCGCCTGCTCGACGTGCTCGAGCTGGTCGGTCAGGACCTGCTTGGAGTCGTACAGCAGCCGCCCGATCAGCGTGCTCTTGCCGTCGTCGACCGAGCCTGCCGTCGCGAAGCGCAGCAGGTCGGCCGGGCGCTCGGTCAGGCGCCGGAACAGCGCGCGCGCGTCGTCGTCGGTCGCCGTCGCCGTCGCCGCGCGCTGCCCGCCGAGGCCGGTCGCGCGCCCGTTGCCGTTGCCGTTAGCCTCGCCGCTCACGCGCCCCCACTCCAGTCTTCGTCCGATCATCGAAAAAGAGACCCATCAGAAGTATCCCTGCCGCTTGCGATCCTCCATCGCCGCCTCGCTGACGCGGTCGTCGGCGCGCGTCTGGCCGCGCTCTGTGACCTCGGTCGCGGCGATCTCGGCGACGACCTCCTCGAGCGTCGCCGCCGCCGACTCGACCGCGCCGGTGCAGCTCATGTCGCCGACCGTGCGGTAGCGGACGGTCGCCGAGTACGCGCGCTCGCCGTCGATCATCCGCAGGAACGGGCTGACCGCGTAGAGCATCCCGTCGCGCTCGAACACCTCGCGCTCGTGCGCGAAGTAGATCGAGGGCACCTCCAGGCGCTCCTCGGCGATGTACTGCCAGACGTCGAGCTCCGTCCAGTTCGAGATCGGGAAGACGCGCGCGTGCTCGCCCTTGCGGATCCGCGCGTTGTACAGCGCCCACACCTCCGGGCGCTGGCGCTGCGGCTCCCACTGGCCGAACTCGTCGCGAAACGAGAGCACGCGCTCCTTCGCTCGCGCGCGCTCCTCGTCGCGGCGCGCGCCGCCGAACGCCGCGTCGAAGCCGTGCTCGCGGATCGCGTCGAGCAGCGTCACCGTCTGCAGCGCGTTGCGCGACGCGCGCGGGCCCGTCTCCTCGACGACGCGCCCCTCCTCGATCGAGTCCTCGACCGACGCGACGATCAGCCGCTCGCCGATCTCCGCGATGCGACGGTCGCGGAACTCGATCGCCTCCGGGAAGTTGTGGCCCGTGTCGACGTGCATCAGCGGGAACGGGAACGGCCCCGGACGGAACGCCTTCTCGGCCAGGCGCAGCAGCACGATCGAGTCCTTGCCGCCGCTGAACAGCAGCACCGGACGCTCGAACTCGGCGGCGACCTCGCGCATCACCTGGACGGCCTCCGCCTCGAGCGTGCGCAGATGCGAGAGGTGGTAGGTGGCGGGCATCCTTGCTAGCGGGCGTAGTTGGACTGGATTCGACACGGCTCGCCGGTGCGGCGCTCGCCGCGACGGGTTGACATCGAGTTCGTGCGTTTCAACATTACGGATGCCCTTCGGCATTTGCAAGATCCGCGAGCTCGCGCCGGGCGCGCCGAGGTTCTCGATGAACGTTCATTGTGCCCGTCGCCGTTCGCCGGCCCCGCGTTTCTTCGCTGCTCCTTCATATACACGGAGCATCGCCGATGCCTGCTGCGCAAATGTGAACTCTCGCTCGACGCGCGCGCGGCCCGCCCGGCCCATCGCCGCGCCCGCCTCCGGCCCCTCGAGCACCCGGCGCACCGCCGCCGCCCACGCGCGCGCGTCGCGCGGAGCGACGAGCAGCCCCTCGCGCCCGTCCTCGACGAGCTCGCGCGGTCCGCCGACCGACGTCGCGACGACCGGCACGGTCATCGCCATCGCCTCGATCACCGCGCGCCCGAACGGCTCCTCCCACGACGGCAGCAGCAGCACGTCGAGCGCACGCACGACCTCCGGCACGTCCTCGCGCTCGCCGAGCCAGTGCACGCGCCGCTCGAGCCCCGCGCGCGCGACGAGCGCGCGCAGGCGCGCGAGGTAGTCCTCGTTGTCGAAGCGCGTCGAGCGCGCGACGAACTTCGCCTCGCCGACGAGCAGCAGATCGGCCTCGACGCCCTGCTCGCGCAGCAGCGCCAGCGCCTCGATCGCCGTCTCGTGCCCCTTCCACGGGCTGATCTGCGCGACGACTCCGAGCAACGGCCGGCGCGCGGCGTCGCCGCTGGCGCGCCCCTCGCCCAGGCCGGCCTCGCCGATCGCCTCGCGCACGCGCGCCCGCGCGACGTCGCGATCGATCCGCGTCGGGTCGAAGCGCGCGAGGTCGACCGCGTTGTGCACGACCTCGACGCGCGCGCGCGGCGCCGCCGCGAGCACCGACCGCGCCGTGTAGCGCGAGTTCGCGACGATCCGCGTCGCGCTCGCCGCGAGCAGCCGCAGCGTCGCCGCGCTGAGCGCTCCCGGCGGCAGGCAGTCGCGGACGTGCACGATCGTCGGCGTCGCGCCGACGCGCGACAGCGCGAGCACGACGCCGGCGCGGATCGAGTTCGCGTGCACGAGCTCGGCTTCCGCCCGCGCGGCCGCGCGGGCGACCTGCCGCCCGGCGAGCGCCATCTCGGCGAGCGCGCGCGGCGTGTGCAGCGGGTGCAGGCGCAGGCTGCCAGCCGTGCCGAGGATCGTGCTCGTCGCGACGCCGCGCTCGGCAGCGAGCTCCGACAGGCGCCCGCGCGGGCTCGCCAGCAGCGGCTCGACGCGATCGCCGAGCGCCTCGAACAGGTCGAGCAGCGAGCGCTCGCCGCCGCTGACGACGGCCGTGTGGTTGACGTAGAGGACCTTCACGCCTCGCCCGCCAGCTCGAGCAGCAGCTCCTGCACGCGCGCGGCGACGAGCGGCCACGCGTGCTCCCGCGCCCACGCGCGCCCGGCGGCGCCGAGGCGCCGCGCGAGCTCCTCGTCGCGCAGCAGCCGCGCGATCGCCCCGGCGACGGCGACCGGGTCGAGCGGGTCGACGAGCAGCCCCGTCTCGCCGTCGCGCACGGCGTCGAGCGCCCCGCCGACGGCGCCTGCGACGACCGGCTTGCCGTGCGCGCCGGCCTCGAGGTAGGCGATGCCGAACCCCTCGCCGGCGAAGCCCGGCGGCGGCAGCCTGCTCGGCATCGCCAGCAGCGTCGCGCGGCGCAGCCATTCGTCGCGCTCGCGGTCGTCGACCGCGCCGAGGAAGCGCACCGAGCCGGCGATCCCGTACGAGCGCGCGAGCGCTTCGATCCGCGGACGCAGCGATCCGTCGCCGATCACGACCCACTCGGCGTCCGGCACCTGCGCGAGGACGAGCGCGAACGCGCGCACCATCACGTCGTGCCCCTTGTAGCGCTCCTCGATCCGCGCGACCGTCACGACGCTCGGGCGCTCGGCCGCGAGCGGCGCCGCGTCGTCCGGCACGTCCGTGCCGTTCGCGACGACGTGCAGCCGACGCGGCTCGACGCCCGTCGCGCGCACGAGGCCCGCCGTGTAGGAGCTGACCGCGATCGACAGGTCGGCCTCGCGCGCGGCGAACGCCGCGAGCTTCGGCTTCGCGCCGATCTCTTCCGCGTGGAAGTACTGCGCCGTGCGCGCTCCCGTCGCGCGGCGGATCGCCGCGGCCGCCGGGCTCGCGACGATGTGCACGCTCAACGTCACGTCCGGGCGCACGCGCAACGCCGTCGCGAGCGCCGCCGCGTTGAGCAGCGCGTTGCGCCCCCCGCGCAGCGCCCCGCCGCCGCGCACGCGGCGCACGTCGAGTCCCGCCGCCGCGTCCAGCCCCGCGGCGCCCGGCGCGCTCGGCGCGACGACGACCGTCTCGAACGCGTCGAGCCCGCGCGCGAGGCGCTCGGCGACGACCTGGATCCCGCCCGGCGCAGGCGGGAAGTCGGGCGTGACGACCAGCAGCCGCGGGCGCCCGCCCGCGGACGCCGGCGCCTCGGCGCGGCTACTCGACGTCGCGGCCATCGAAGCGATCGACCCACAGCCCGAGCGCGAGCAGCGGCCAGAGCCGGTCGCTGTGATCGTGCGTCGCCGCCTCGTGCTCGCGCACCAGGCGCTCGGCGACGCCGCGCTCGAAGTAGCCCTCGCGGAAGATCGCGCCGCCGGCGAGCTGCTCGCGCACGAGCGGCGCGAGCGGGCCGCGCAGCCACTGCGCCGCCGGGACGCGGAACGCCGTCTTGCGGTAGCGCCCGAAGCGGCTCGCCGGCAGCACGTCCGGCGGCAGCATCGAGTGCACGAGCGCCTTGCCCGCGCCGGCGAGGTGCACCGAGGAGTGCAGCGAGGAGGCGAGCTCGGCGAGCCCGCGGTGCAGGAACACGGTCCGCAGCTCCAGCGACGCGAGCATGCTCGCGCGGTCCGTCTTCACGAGCACGTCGTCGGGCAGGTAGTGGACCTGGTCGAGGTGCATCAGCCAGCGCGCCGCCGCGCCGCCGTCGAGCTCGCCCGCGCGCGCGCGGAGGTCCGCGAGCAGCCGCGAGCGGTCGACGCCGGCCAGGCGCGGGCCATACAGGCCCTCGCGCTCGTGGCGGCGCTCGCTCGTGACCCAGTCGAGGTTGCGCTCGAGCATCGGCGTCGGCGCCAGGCGACTCGACGCGCGCGCCGCCGGCGTCCAGCGGCCCGAGCGGCGCATCGCCGCGGCGAGCGAGCGCAGCGCGCGCTCGGGCAGCGCGCCCTGCACGCGGCGCGCGCGTTCGAGCCAGCGGTAGCGCGGGTAGCCGCCGAACAGCTCGTCCGCGCCCTCGCCGCCGAGCGCGACCGTCACGCGCGGGCGCGCGAACTCCGAGAGCGCGTGCAGCGGCACCGTCGCGCGGTCGGCGAGCGGCTGGTCGAGGCTCGCGAGCAGCGCCGGCACGCGCGTCGCGACGTCGGCCTGCGTCAGCGTCACCTCGTGGTGCTCGGAGTCGAGGTGGCGCGCGACCGCGCGTGCCCGCTCGGTCTCGTTGACCGCGCCGACGTCGTAGCCGACCGTGAACGTCCGCAGGCGCCGCGAGGACGCCTTCGCCGCGGCGATCGCGACGAGCGTCGAGTCGACGCCGCCGCTGAGGAACACGCCGACCGGCACGTCGGCGACCATCCGCGCGCGCACCGACTCCTCGAACAGCTCGCGCACCTCCGCCGCGAGCTCCGCCGCGGACTCTCGGCGCGGCGCCTGCACGGCCGGCGGCGACCACCACACGCGCTCGTGCGAGCCGCCGGCGCGCGTCCAGCTCAGCAGGCGGCCCGGCTCGAGCTGGCGCACGCCCTCGACGATCGTGCCCGGCCCCGGCACGTAGGCGAACACGAAGAACGCGTCGATCGCGTACGGGTCGAGCTCGCGCAGCCGCGGCTCGACGGCGAGCAGCGCCGTGACCTCCGAGGCGAACAGCAGCTCGCCGTCGCGCTCGTGCACGAACAGCGGCTTCTCGCCGAAGCGGTCGCGCGCGAGCAGCAGGCGCCGCTCGCGCTCGTCCCAGATCGCGAACGCGAACATCCCCTCGAGCGCGTGCACCATCGCCTCGCCGTACTCCTCGTAGAGGTGCACGAGCACCTCCGTGTCGGTCCCCGTCGCGAACGTGTGGCCGCGCGCGCGCAGGTCCTCGCGCAGCTTCGGGTGGTTGTAGATCTCGCCGTTGAACGCCGCCCAGACGGTGCCGTCCTCGTTGCACAGCGGCTGGTGGCCGCCGGCCAGGTCGATGATCGAGAGGCGCCGCGCGCCGATGCTGACCTGCGCCGCCGCGTCGCTGTGCACCCCTTCGTCGTCGGGGCCGCGGTGGCGCAAGATCGCGCACATCCGCCCGACGGCGCGGCCGGAGGGATCCCTCGTGCTCCCTGCGATTCCGCACATCGGCGCAACATAGATGATCGGCTCGAGCGCCAGCCGCCGAACGTGTAACCGCTGCAAAACCTCCTCAAGGCGACCCCGGGCGCTGCCGATAAGGACGCGATGCCGCGAAGCGCCACCGAGCGCGCGCCCGAGCAAGGAGACACGCCGTGAGACACCTGCCGCGCCCGACCGCCACGACCCTGACGCTCGTCGCGCTGCTCTGCGCGCTCCTCGTCGCCGCGACCGCCTCCACCGCCTCGGCCGGCACGCAAGGGGCGCGCTCGCTCGCTCACGAACAGCGAGTGCAGCAGCGCGAAGCCGAGCGGCAGAGCCGCCTCGAAGCCCGTGAAGCCAGGCGCGCCGCCCACGAAGCCGAACGCGCCGCGCGCAAGGCGCAGCGCGAAGAGCTCCAGGCCCCCCACGGCGAAGGCGAAACCCACGCCGGCGAACCGCCGACGCCGACGCCGACGCCGACACAGACGCCGACCGCGAGCACTCCGCGCGGCGCCTGCACGATCGCCGCGAGCGCGACGCCGACGCCGGCCGCGACCGGCGAAGCCGTGACGCTCGCCGGCACGCTCACCTGCCCGACGCCCGAAGAAGCGGGCGAACAGACGGTGACCGTCTACGAGCACGAGCGCGGCGCGGGCGCCGGCGCCTCGACGATCGCCGGGACGGCGACGACGGCCGCCGACGGCACCTTCCAGTTCCACGCGGCCGCGCTGACGGTCACGAGCACGTTCACGCTGCAGACGCCTACCGCGCGCCACCCGGGCCGCGTCGTCGTGCCGGTCGACGCCGGCATCAGCCTGCAGGGGCCGCTCGCGAGCGGCGCGACGCTCGCGATGAGCGCGTCGCGCCAGGCCGGCGGACCTGCGCAGGAGACGTTCACCGGCACGATCCACCCCGAACAGGCCGACCGCATGGTCGCGCTCGAGGTCCGCTACGGCGCAGGCGTTTGGCGCAAGGTCGCCTACACGCGCACCGACGCCGAGGGCCGCTTCGGCTTCACGCACAAGTTCCGGTTCGCCGGCGAAGTCAGCGTGATGGCGCTCGCGCGCCCGCTCGGCACCGAGCGCGCCGAGTCGGTGCCGCTCACCTACACCGTCGCACAGGCGCAGAACCCGGCGGTGACGATCGCGCTCGCGCCGTCGCTCGCCCCCTCGACGCTCACGCCGTCGCCCTCGCCGCCGCCGACGCCTACGCCGGCGAGCACGCCCGCCGCCGGCAGCTCGACGACGATCAGCGGCGTCGCGCTCGGCTGGGACCGCCGGACCGTCACGCTGCTCGCGCTCGGCGCCGACGGCCGCTACGCGAGCGTCGCGACGATGCTCTCCGACGCGAGCGGCGCGTACTCGTTCACGGTCGCTCCGACGGCGACGACCGTCTACCGCGTCGCGTGCGGACCGCAGCGCTCGGCGGCGGTCCGCGTCGAAGTCAGCGCGCCGGGCGCGGCCGCGCCAACCAGTTGACGACGCCGCTGCTCGCGGCGAACGCCTCGCGTGCGAACGGCCCCTCGCCGGTCACCGTGAAGACCTCGTAGCCGAGCTCGCTCAGCGCGTCCCACAGCTCCTCCGACGTCGAGCCGTACAGCGCTGCCGCGTCGGCGACGTGCTCGAAGACCACGTACGGCCTGCTGCTCGCGAGCAGCTCGCGACCGCCGCGCACGACTTCGAGCTCGGCGCCCTCGACGTCGATCTTGACCAGGCGCGGGCTGCTGCCGGCGAGCTCCGCGTCGAGCGTCGAGAGCTCAACCTCGATGTACCGCGGGTGCCCGCGGTCGTCGCTGACGACCGGGCTGCGGCGCAGCCCGCTCCAGCCGTCCATCGTCGTGAAGTGGCAGAACTCGGCGTTGCCCGGCCGCGCGCTGAGCGCGAGCTGTCGCGTCTCGACCCGCGGCAGCTCGCGGCGCAGCTCGGCGGCGAGCGTGGGGATCGGCTCGAACGCGACGTGGCGGCCGTCCGGCGCGACGCGCAACGCCTCGCCGAGCAGCTGCCCGCGGTTCGTGCCGACGTCGACGTAGCTCGAATCGCGGTCGAGCAGCGCCGGCAGCAGCGCCGCGATCGCGATCTCCTCGTGCAGCAGCTCGCGCGCGCCGGCGTAGAACGTCGCGAGCAGCTCCGGGCGCGCGAGCCGGCGCGAGGCCGACGCGAGCGCGCGGCCGAGGAGGCTCATCGGCGCCTGACCGACACGATGTCGGTGCGGATCAGCGGGTTGCCCTGCAGCGGCGCGCCGACCTGCAGCGCATCGAAGTCGGGCAGCTCGGCGTCGGACCCGAGCATCGCGAGGATCCGGCGCGTGACGCCCGCCGGGTCGGCGAGGAAGTCCTCGTGGCGCACGAAGATCCGCCGCTCGCGCGGGTGGCCGAGGAACGTGACGATCGACAGCAGCTGCGTCAGCCAGAGGTCGGCGTTCGTCTTCAGGCGCCGCCAGCGCATCTCGGCGACTTCGTGCTCGCTCAGCTCGCGCGTGTTCGACGCGACCACGTCGCGCGGGTCGCGGACGAGGTAGATCAGGTACAGCTCGATCTCCGCGAGCGCGCGAAGCTCTCTGGCGCGCAGCGGGAAGTGCGAGGTGTCGACGACGTAGCGCGCGCCCGCGACGCCGGCGACCGCCTCGACGAGTTCCCGCGCGAGGCGCCGGTACGGCCCGCGCAAGCGGCGGCGCGCCGGCCACAGGTCGACGCGAAAGCTCGCCGAGGAGCGCTCGAGGCAGCGGTTGACCTCGCCGCCGAGCAGCCCGTCGGCGCCATGCACGCGCTCGCCGACCGCGCTCCAGAAGCCCTGCCGCTCCGACGCCCCCCAGCGCGGCTGGCGCGCACTGATCAGCCACTCCTCGAGCTCGCCGGCGTAGAAGAAGCCCTCGCAGTTGCCGAGCGCGATGCCGAGGATCGTGCTGCCGCTGTGACCGGCGCCCATCACGTACACGAGCTTCGCCATCGCCGGGAATCTAGTGCTCGCGCCCCAGCGCCGTAGCTAGGATCGCCACATGACAACGTCCGTACTGCTCGTCACGCCGGTCTGGGCGAGAGACGGCGGGGTCGCGACGCACGTCGAGGCGAGCGCCAGGGCGCTCGCGCGCGCCGGCGTCGACGTGCACGTGCTCGCCGCGCGCGCCGAGCCCGACGCGCCGCCGCCGGGCGTCACCGTGCACGCCTCCGCGCGGCTGTTCGACGGCGCGCTCTCGCCCGCGCTGCGCGTCGGCGACGCGCTCGCGCGCGACTACTCGGTGATCCACACCCACCAGTTCGACGAGCCGCCCGTGCTCGCCCGCCTGCGCGAGCGAGCACCGCTGCTCAGCAGCGTGCACGGCTTCTCGGCGTGCACCTCGGGCGTGCACTACTTCCGGCCCGGCGAGGAATGCCAGCGCGCGCACGGCCCGGGCTGCGTGCCGAACCTGCTCGCGCGCGGTTGCGCGCACACGCGCGACCCGCGCTGGCTGCCGCGCGCCTACCGCCGCGCCGGCGCCGCGCGGACGGCGCTGCGCGGCGCCGACCTGACGATCTCCTACTCGAGCGCGATCGATCGCCACATGGCGCGCAACGGCGTGCAGCGGCGCGCGATCGTGCCGCTGTTCAGCACGATCCCGCTCGTCGCCGGCGACGGTCACGAGCGGCGCCGGCGCGTCGTCTACGCCGGGCGGCTCGTGCGCCCGAAGGGCGTCGACGTGCTGATCCGCGCCGTCGCGCGCGTCGAGGAGACGGAGCTCGTGATCTGCGGCAGCGGCCGCCTGGCCGAGGGCATGCGCAGGCTCGCGCAGCGGCTCGGCGTCGCCGAGCGCGTGCGTTTCGCCGGCTGGCTCGCGCCCGAGCAGCTCGCTCGCGAGCTCGCCGACGCCTCGGTCGTCGCGATCCCCTCGCGCTGGCCCGAGCCGTTCGGGCTCGTCGGGATCGAGGCGCACGCCGCCGCGCGCCCGGTCGTCGCGAGCGCGACCGGCGGCATCGAGGACTGGCTCGAGGACGGGCGCAACGGGCTCTGCGTGCCCGCCGGCGACGCCGGCGCGCTCGCGCTCGCGCTCTCCGAGCTGCTCGCCGACCCGGCGCGGCAGGCCGCGATGGGGCTCGCCGGCCAGCGCAACGTGAGCGAGCGGTTCACCGAGGAGCGTCACGTCGAGGCGCTGCTCGCGGCCTACGAGACCGCGCGCGGACGATGGGAGCGACGTGCCGCGCACGGCTGAGGAGACCTCGACCGGGACCGCCGCCGAGCCGCGGCCGTCGCTGCTGTGCGTCTCGCAGTCGTTCGCGCCGGAGACGACGCCGACGGGGATCCGCGCCGGCAAGCTGCTCGAGCGGCTCGCGGCGCGGTGGGACATCGCGCTCGTGACCGAGAGCGAGCGGGCCGCCGCGCGCGAGGATATGCGCGTCGTCGTCGTCCGCGCGCGCCGGCCGCGCCGGCTGCTCGCGACGCTCGGGCGCCTGCGCCTGAGCAAGCTGCTCGACCTGCTCGTCTGGCCCGACGAATCGATCTTCTGGGTGCTGCCGGCGATCGTCGCGGCCCGGCGCATCGTCAGGGAGCAGCGCCCGAGCGCGATCGTCGTCTTCATGATGCCCTACTCGGCCGGCCTCGTCGGGCTCGCGCTCAAGCGCCTGACGGGGCTGCCGCTCCTGCTCAACCTCGACGACTCGCCGACGTGCACCGACATGCACCCCGAGTTCCCCTCGCGCGCGCACTACGGCCTCGCGCGCGGGCTCGAGGATCGCTACGCGCGAGCCGCCGACGCGACCGTCTACGTCTCGCAGACGAACCTCGAGGCCGTCAGCGCGCGCCAGCGCGAGGACGTCCGCGAGCGCTTCCACCTCGTTCGCTACGGAGCCGACGAGCGCGCCTTCCATCCGCGCGCGCCGAGCGGCGAGCGCTTCGAGATCGTCTACGTCGGCGCGATGTCCGGCTGGTGGTCGCTGATCGGGCAGGAGGCGCCGGCGAGCGGCGCCAAGCGCCTGTACGACGCGTGGATGCGCCTCGGGCGCCACACGCTGACCGAGCTCGACACGCGCACGGCCTCGCCGGCCGTGATCGGCCAAGCGCTGCTCGAGGCGCTCGCGCTCCATCCCGAGTGGCAGGGCCGGCTCGGCATGAGCGTCTACGACAACAGCTACCCGCGCGAGCTCGTCGAGCGCGCGCTCGACGCGGCCGGCATCGAGCGGGTCGTCGCCGTGCGCGATCCCGTCGCGCACGAGCGCGTCGCGGAGATCCTCGGCGACGCCGACCTCCTGTTCCTCACGCTCCCGCGCCGCCGCGACGGCTCGCGCGGCGGGCGCATCTCGGCGAAGACGTACGAGTACCTGATGACCGACCGGCCGATCCTCGCGGCGCTGCCGCACGGCGAGAACTGGGACTTCCTCGCCGAGCAGCCCGGCGTCTGGCTCGCCGAGCCCGACGACGTCGCGCGATTGCGCGAGGTCGTGCTCGAGCTCGCCGCCGCGAAGCTCGCCGGACGCGCGCGGACGTTCGCGCGCGAGCAGGCGCACGCCGAGATCTCCTACGCGGCTCGCGCGGACGAGTTCGACGCCGCGATCCACGCCGCGATCGAGCGCGCCCGCGGACGCTGACGAGCCTTCGGCGGCGCTGAGGCGTCGTCAGCCGGCGCCGCGCCCGAGCGCGGCGGCGATCGCCTGCTCGACGACGCGCGCGCTGTGCTCGACGCTCATCGTGCGCGCCGCGAACGCGCGGCCGCGCTCGCCCTGCTCCGCACGCAGGTTCGCGTCGGCGAGCAGCCGCGCGATCGCATCCGCGAGCGCGTGTGGCTCCGGCGCGACGATCAGCGCCGCGTGCGCGCTCGCGAGCTCCTCCCACGTGCTGTGCCCGTCGAGCGCGACGAGCGGCCGTCCCGAGGCGAGCGACGCGGCGAGCGTCGTCTTGCGCGACGTCGGGCCGCCGCGCTCGGCGAACAGCAGCGCCGCGCAGCGCGCGAGCGCCTCGGCGAGCTCCTGCGCCGGCAGCCTGCCCGAGAAGCTCACGCGCTCGGCGACGTCGCGCGCGGCCGCCGCCGCGAGCCAGCGCTCGCCGGCCGGCGATCCGCGACCGGGCGCGCCGAGCAGCACGAGCCGCGCGTCGGCGCCGCGCGCATGCAGGTCGGCGAGCGCGTCGAGCACCGTCTCGACGGCGACGCCCTCGTGCGCGTAGCCGAACAGGCCGAGCGCCGCCGCCCGGACGGCGGCCGCGTCGACCGGCGCATCGACCGCGCCGGCCGACGCGGCCGGCAGGTTCGAGAAGACCGGCGCGAGCAGTACCGGCCGCCGCGCCAGCCAGCGCCGGCTGCGAAGCCAGCGCGCACGCGGCTCGGCCGTGACGACGAGCGCCGCCGAGGAGCGCACGAGCGCGGCGAGCGCGAGGCGCTGCGTCGCGGCCCACACCTTGCCGCGCGCGCCGCCGAGCCGCCACGGGTAGGCGAACTCGTGCATCACGCAAACGAGCGGGGCGCTTCGCGCGCGCAGCGCCGCGAGCAGCGGGCCGCCGAGCAGCGGCACGCCGCGGTGGGAGAGCGCGAAGACCGAGTAGTGCAGCAGGAGCGCGTCCGGGCGCTCGGCGTCGAGCTCGCCCGACAGACGCTCCGCCCATGCCGCCAGCTCGGCGCGCGCGGCGCAGAGCGTGCTCGCCTCGCGCGAGAGCCAGTGCGAGGAGCACCGCACGCCGTCGGCGGCGAGCGCCCGCGAGAGCCGCTCCGCGTGGTCGCGCACGCCGCACGGGTCGTCGATCGACGCGCCGACGACCGCCACGCGCAGCGCTCGCGCCGCGCCCGTGCCGGCGCTCACGCCCGCTGGCCGCGGCCGAACAGCTCGCCGCGGTAGGCGCCGTCGAGCGCCTCGCTCAGCTCCTCGAGCCGTCCCGTCGGCACGACGAGGCCCTCGCCGACAGTCCCGATCAGCTCCTTCATGCCGGTGTCCTCGCTGACGATCGCCGGCACGCCGCAGGCGAGCGCCTCGGCGGCGGCGTAGCCGAAGCCGTCCTCGTAGGCCGGGTGCACGCAGACGCTCGCGCGGCGCAGGTGCGCGAGCGGGTCGCCCGGCCCCGCGACGATCCGCGGGTCGGCGGCGCACGCTCGCTGCACGAACCTGCGCATGCCGCGGCTCGCCCAGCCGCCGACGAGCGTCAGGCGCATCTCCGCGTGCGGCAGTCGCCGGAACGCGTCGATCAGCAGCGGCACGCCCTTGTGCACGGCGAGGCTGCCGATGTAGACGACCTCGAAGCGGTCCGACGCGCCGGCCGCTCCGGCCGCTCCGGCCGCTCCGGCCGCTCCGGCCGCTCCGGCGGGCGTGTAGCGCGGGTGCGGCGTCAGCGGGAACCAGCTCAAGCGCTCCTCGGGGAAGCCCTCGGCGAGGAACGAGTCGCGGATGTAGCGCGAGGCGACGAGCACGCGCTCGGCGCGCTCGTACTCGCGCAGGTTACGCGCGAGCATCCGCGCGGCCCACGATCCCTCGAGCGGGTACTGCCGGAGCGCGAGCTCGTGCTGCCCGATCACGCGGCGCATGTGCGAGTTCGCCGAGACGAGCGCGAGCGACCGGTAGCCGGCTCGCCCGGCCGCCGCGAGCTGGCGCAGCGCCTGCCCGTTGAAGGCGATCAGGTGCTCGGCCTCGGGCAGCCGCCGCGAGGCGTACGCGTCGAACTCGGCGGCCGAGGCGCGCGCGCGGAGCGCCGGCGTCAGCGGCACCGGCAGCGCGAGCGCGCGCGTGGCGAGCCCGGCGCCGTCGCGCGTCGAGCCGCAGATGCACGTCGCCGGCCGCTCGCGCCGCGCGAGCGCGTCGACGATCTCCTGCAGGTGGCGCCCGAGGCCACCGGCGCCGAGCGGCGCCGAGCACGTCACGGCGGCGCGGCCGGACGGCATCGCGCGCTCCTGCGCGGCGGCGCTCTCCCGCCGCCACGCCGCAACGCGCTCCGCCGAGGCGCGCTCGTCGCCGGCGGCGCGCTCGTCGCGCGCGCCGCGCTCAATCGAGGTCGTCATACCCCCACAGCCGAACGAGGTCGCGATCGAGGTGCTCGCTGAGCGCGACGACCTCGCCGGCGAAGCGCCGCCGCAGCTCGAGCATCAACCGCTCGTCGGGCGGCGGCGGCTTGCCGAGGATCAGCTGCCGGCGCGTCGCGCGCATCGCGGCGTCGCGCAGGCGCTCGGTGCTGAGCGCCTTCAGCGCGGACTTGACCGCGCGCGTTCCCGGGCCACGGCCGACCGAGACCATGTTCAGCAGTTCGTCGAGGCGCTGCGAGCGCATCCGCGTGCGCGTCGGGTTCGCCTCGCGCGGGACGACGGGGACCTCGTGCTCGACGTCGAGGAAGCGGAACACCGACTGGACGACCGCCGCGTTGTCGTTGCGGAAGTCGTCGTAGATCAGGATCAGCAGCTGCTCCTCGGGGAACACCTCGCGATAGCGGCGAAGTTGCTCGACGTAGCGGACGTGGTCGGAGTAGAGCAGCAGCTGCGGGCGGTGCGAGCGGCGCGGCAGCTTGCGCCCTTCGCGCCGCTGCGGCTCGAGCTCGATCGCGCGGCGAAGGTCCTTGACGCCCTCGACATGCGTGCTGAGCAGCTGCAGGTGAAGCGAGCGCAGGAAGCTCGCCGGCTCGCGCAGGATCGCGATGATCCGCGCGTCGGGACGCAGCTCGGCGATCTCGGCGGCGGCGGTGCGCGAGAGCAGGTACGCCGAGGACGCCTCGCCGGCGCGCTGGTCCTCGCCGGCCTGCGCGAACAGCTGGAGGTAGTCGTGCAGCGTCTCCGGCGGCGAGGCCGAGCGCGGCGGCGGGAAGCGCGGCTTCATGTCGCTCGCCAGGTACCACGGCTCCTTCAGCTCCGGCATGAAGATCCGCGGGTGCACGCGGAGCATCTCGTACAGCGCCGTCGTGCCGCACTTCGGGTGCCCGACGATGAAGAAGTCGGGGACGCGCTCGCGCCGCAGCGGCGCCGCGGTCAGCGGCTCAGCCGACGCGGTCATAGCCCCACAGGGCGAGCAGGTCGCGGTCGAGGCGCTCGCCGAGCGCGACGACCTCGTCGCGGAAGCGCGCGCGCAGCTCGGCCGTCGTGCGCTCGTCGGCCGACCCCGGCCGGCCGAACACGACGCGGCGCTGGACGACGCCGAGCGCGTCGTGACGGACACGGCGGGGCAGCACCGTCTTGACCATCCGCTTCAGCGCCCCGCTGAGCGGCCCGCGCCCGAGGTAGAGCGAGCGCGTGAGACGCTGGGCGCGCTGCGAGCGGATGCGCACCGACCGGTTCGCGTCGACGATCTCGAGTGGGACGTGCTCGTCGACGCCGAGGAAACGCAGCACGTCGCGGATCGTGCTCTCGTTGTCGGCCCGGAAGTCATCGTAGATCAGCACCTTCACCTGGTCCGCGCCGAAGGCCTGCTCGTAGCGGCGCAGCTGCTCTACGTACTGTACGTAGTCGCCATAGACCAGCCCGGGGTGGCGCGCGCGTTCGGCCGGCTCGCGCCGGCGCGCTTCGAGCGCGAGCGCGCGGCGCAGGTCGGCCTCGGGCTCGACGCGATCGCGCAAAAGCTCCATGTGCAGCGAGCGGATGAAGCTCGCCGGCTCGCGCAGGATCGCGACGATCCGCGCGTCGGGACGCAGCTCGGCGATCCGCGCGGCGGCGTGCCGCGAGCGCAGGTAGGAGGGCGAGGCCTCGCCCCGGCGCTGTCCCGGGCGCGCGGGGTCGAACAGCGCGAGGTACTCCTCGAGCGTCTCGGGGTGCGTCTTGCGCCCGCCGCTCGGCGGGTGCAGCTCGCGCGCGAAGAAGCGCGGCTCCTTCAGCTCCGACATGTAGATCTCCGGATGGCGGCGGAGGATCTCGTAGAGCGCGGTCGTGCCGCACTTCGGGTGCCCGACGATGAAGAAGTCCGGCGCTCGCCGCGCCTGCTCGTCGCTGACCCCGCTCGCCGTCTCGCTCTGCGCGCTCGTCATCCTCCCCCTCTCTACAGCTCGTCGTAGCCCCAGAGCGCGACGAGGTCGCGCCCGAGGTACTCGCTCGCCGCGACGACCTCGTGCTTGTAGCGCACGCGCAGCTCGCGCAGTAGCCGCTCGTCGGCCTCGCGCGGCGGCCCGAACACGACGCGACGCTGGAACGCGTACAGCGCGCGCCGCCGCGGGCCGGCCGGCGTGACCGCCTTGATCGCGCCCTTCAGCGCATGCGAGACCGGGCCGCGGCCGATCCCGATCGCGTGCACCGCCTCGTTGAGCAGCTGCGAGCGCGGGCGCACCGTCGGGTTCGCGCTGACCGGCTCGACCGCGCCGCTGTCGGCGACGCCGAGGAAGCGCTGCACCTCGCGCACCGTGCCGGCGTTGTCGGCACGGAAGTCGTCGTAGATCAGGACCTTGACCTGCTCGGCGGGGAACGCCGCGTGGAGCCGTTCGAGCTGCTCGCGATAGTGGAGGAACTCCGAGTACAGCAGCATCTGCGGCCAGTAGGTGTAGCGCGGGAGCGAGCGGCCCTCGCGGCGCTCGCGCTCCAGCGCGAGCGCCCGGCCGAAGTCCTTCTCGACCTCCGTGTGCTGTTCGAGCAGCTGCAGGTGCAGCGAGTAGAGGAAGCTCGCCGGCTCGCGCAGGATCGCGACGATCCGCGCCCGCGGGTTCACGCGCGCGATGTTCGCCGCGGCGGTGTGCGACCAGAGGTAGTACGCCGACGCCTCGCCGACGACCTGTCCCGGCTCGGCCTCGGCGAACCACTCGGCGTACTCGCGCAGCGTGCGCGGCGTGCCGCCGGGGCGCGGCGGCACCGCCTCGTGCAGCTCCTCGCCGAAGAACCACGGCTCCTTGCGCTCGGGCATAAAGACCTCCGGGTGCACCCTGAGCATCTCGTACAGCGCCGTCGTGCCGCACTTCGGGTGCCCGACGATGAAGAAGTCGGGGACCGTGCCGAGCAGCGGGCTCGGATGCGTGAGGTCGATTGCACCGGCCATCGGCGACAGGCTAACGAGCGCCGGCGCGAGCGCTGTGAATCACCAGCGTCGCGACCAGCGCGCCCAGGCGCTTGAGCGCTGGGGCTCGGCGGGCGCCGGCGCCGGCGCCTCGGCCGGGGCCGCCGGGCCGGCGATGCCCGCGGTCGCCAGCTGCGAGGCGCGACGGTAGTACGGGTTCTCGCGCTGCAGCGTCGCTTTCGTGTCGAAGCCGGCAATGCGACCGTCGACGATCACCATCACGCGGTCGCACATCTCGAGCGTCGACATCCGGTGGGCGACGATGAACAGCGTCAGGTTGCTGCGCAGCGCCTCCAGCGAGGCTCCGATCAACGCCTCGCTCTGCGGGTCGAGCGCGCTCGTCGGCTCGTCGAGGACCAGCACGTCGGGTTCCGCCGCGAGCGCGCGCGCCAGGCAGATGCGCTGCTGCTGGCCGCCCGAGACGGCGTCGGCGCGCGGGCCGATGATCGTCTCGTACCGCTTCGGCCAGCCGACGATGTCCTCGTGGATCCGCGCCAGGCGCGCCGCGCGTTCGACCCGCTCGTCGTCGATCTCGCGGAAGAAGCGGATGTTCTCGGCGACCGAGGCGTGCAGCAGTCGCGGTTCCTGCGGGACGTAGGAGACGTGTCGGTACCAATCCTCGCGCGCGAAGCTCTCGGCCGGCGCGCCGTTGATCAGGTACCGGCCCTCGACGGGGCGGCGCAGGCGCAGCAGCAGTTGCACGAGCGTCGACTTGCCGGCGCCCGAGGGGCCGACGATGCCGATCGATTCGCCGCCGCGCACGGTGAAGCTGACGTCGGCGAGCACCGGCGTCTCGGGGCTGTACGCGAATGAGACGTGCTCGAAGCTGACGGTTTCGACCGACGGCAGCGGCTGGCCGCCGTCTCGCTCTTCGCTGTCGCGGTAGTCGGCGAGCGTCTGCTGCGCGCGCTCGACGAACGGGATCGCCTGCACGAGGATCTGGTAGGAGCCCTGGATCAGCTGCCCGGCCATCCCCGCGCGCAGGAGCACCAGCACGACGGCGCCGAGCGTCCCGGCGTGGCTGCCGCCGATCAGGTACAGCGCACCGATCGCGCCGACGAGCACGAGGTAGATCAGGCTCTGGTAGACGTTCGAGACGAGCCGCTGCAGGACCTGCGCGCGGTAGTACCAGTGCTTCGAGCGTCCGATCGCCCGCCCGAGACGCGCGCGCTGGCTCGCGCCGGCGTCGAACACGTGGGCCTCCTCGGCGAGGCGGTTGCTCTCGGCGATGTCGCCCGCGTATTGCACCTGCGCCTGTGAGAGGGCGTGCGCGTAGCGCCCGCCGCGCGCGCGTAGCGGGCGCAGGAACGCGAACAGCAGGACGGTCAACGCACCGACGGCGACCGCCGCGACGACGCTCAACGCCAGCGCGGTCCCCATCAGCACGACGAACTGAAGCGAGGAGGTGATCAGGCCGGTCGTACCGGTCACGCCGAACACGGCCTGCTGGACCTGGTTCGTCATCACCTCCTGCAGCTTCCCCTCGCGGCTGCTCGACTGGACCGTCCACGAGGCGCGGCTGAACGCGTCGAATAGTTCGGTGCGAAGCCGCGCGAGAACGGACGCCGAGATCCGCGCCGGGAGCACCGACAGGGGGATCTGGAACAGCAGCCGCAACAAGGCGAAGCCGGCGGCGATCAGGATCAGCCGGCCCTCGCCGGCGTGGATGTCGAGCAACGCGAGCGTGCGCGAGGAGCCTTTGTGCTTGCCGCCCACGACCATCGCGGCGAGCTGCGCGACGAGTGCGAGCGTCGCCGCTTCGGTGAAGCCCGAGAGGATCGAGCAGACCGAGAGCACGGCGATCAGCCCGCGCCGATCGCCGATCAGCAGGTTCAGCCGCTCGCGCGTCGAGGCGCCCTCGGCGGCGCTCGGCGGCTCAGACCTACGCGAGCGCAGGCGCGGCATCGCCACCCCCCACGGGCGCTGGCGCCGGACGCGCTTGCGCGGGCTCCGCACGCGGCTCCTCGCCCTGCGTTATCGCCGGCCGCGACCCGCACAGCCAGTACGCGACGACTCCGATCGTGAACCAGTAGTAGGCGCCGCCCGCGGCGCCGCCGCTGATGAACCCGGAGCTGCCCTCGATCGGCAGCGCGACGAACGCGGCCACCGCTCCGGCGAGGTAGATCGCCAGCTCGCCGTCGCGTACTTTCCTGATCCTCCGTGCGACGAGCACGCTGATGTAGATCGCCAGCAGCGGCCAGAGGATCAGGCCGGGCAGGCCCAGTTCCTTCACGAGGACGTTGTACTCGGTCTCGGAGGTCAGCCCGTGACCTTCCAGCAGGTTCTGGTTCGCGTTGCCGCCGAAGCCGCTGACGGCGCCGCTGTTGCCGAGGCCGAAGCCGAACGGCGAGGCCTCGACGTACTTCGGGATTTTGCTCCACGCCGCTTCCTTGTGGAGCGTCGTCGAGGAGGACGTGCCGATGCTTTCGTAGCGCTTGAACGTCCCGCTGCGCAGCGAGGAGACGACGATCGCGCCGGTCGGGATCGCGAGCACGACGACCGCGACGATCGTCCCGAGAGTTCGCGCGAATTGTCGCCCGGACAGCAGCGCGAGCCCGACGAACGCGGCCACGCCGAGGCCCGCGCCGATCAGCTGCAATCGCCCGAGGCCGACGACGACGGCCATCATCGCGCCGAGCGCGAGGACCATCGCGATCCACTTCCTGCGCCGGCTCGCGAGCGCGATCAGCGCGAGGCACATCGGCAGCGCGACGTGCCCGACCGAGCCGCTCGAGCCGGCCTCGGCGCCGAGGCCGGGCGGCCGCACGCGCGCTTCGCCTTCGCTGAAGTAGACGCGCCCCGTGCCGCTGCCGGGCGGATAGATCAGGTTGTGGTAGCCGGGGCCCCACCCGGCGAGCTGCGCCGGGCTCAGCCCGGTCTGGTAGGCCGCGACGACGCCGTTGGCGAGCGCGAGCACGCCGACGATGATGAACATCTGGCGAAAGCGCTTCTTCGAGCGCATCAGCGCGTAGCCGAAGAAGAAGAACGGGACGAACTGGAGCTGCTGGCGAAAGCCGCCGAGGATGTGGAGGATGCCTTCGGTTTTCGGGTTGAACGCGTTGAGCGCGACGAGCACGACCCACGCGAGCACCCAGCCCGAGAGCGGCGGCATCTTGACGCGCTCGCGCGTGACCGCCAGGCGCATCAGCGCGCCGAGGCAGACGGCGACGATGATCACGTCGGAGATCGACGCGGTCAGTTCGCGCGTGTTCGTGAACAGCTTGACGGGCCCTTCGAACAGCCCGAGGTAGATCACGACGAGCGTCACCGTGACCTCGAGGCGGCTGCAGACGATCAGCGCGACGATCCCGACGGCGCCGGCGATCACCGCGAGCACGAGCGTCAGGCTCGCCGAGGGGAGCGCGATCGTCACCGCGAGCGCGAGCGCCGCCGGGATCAGCGCGCTCAGCCCGGTCACGAGCAGATCGCCGAGGCGTCGCTCGAGCACCGCCGGGTGAGCGGGAAGCGCCGCCCGCGAGCCTGGGCGGAGGGCGCTCATCGCGCCGTCTGTCGACCGCCGCGCCAGCCTCGTCCGTTGACCGAGTAGCCGTAGCGCCTGAGGTCGCCGGGGGCGACGAAGTTGGCGACGACGCCGGCGACCGGCGCGCACGACGGGCTTTGCAGCAACTGGCGCAGCCGCTGCGCGGAGGCTTCACGGGAGTGCCCGGCGCGCGCGACGACGACGATCTGGTCGACGACGCCGAGCAGCGGGATCGCGTCGCTGAACTCGAGCGGCGAGGGCGCGTCGACGAGCACGTAGTCGAAGCGCTCGCCGAGCGAGCGGAACAGGTCGGCGACGGCCTCCCCTCCGAGCAGCGCCGGCGGGTTCGGCGCCGAGCGGTCGCCGGCGAGCACGAACAGCGAGCCGACCTCGGCCTGCGTCGCCGTCGCGACGGCGCCGTCGCCGTCGACGGCGAGGTCGGCGGGCACCGCCGGCGTGACGCGCTGCGTCGCCTCCTCGACGTCGATCCTGCCGGCGAGCGCCGCGGCGAGACGTCCCTCGCCCTCGAGGCCGAGCAGCCGCGCCTGGACCGGCCGGCGGAAGTTCGCCTCGACGACGGCGACGCGCTCGCCGGCGTCGCGTTGGACGAGCGCGAGGTCGGCGACGACCGTCGACTTGCCGTCGCCCGGGTCGGGGCTGACGAACAAAAGCACGCGCGCGCGACCGTACGCGCCGCCGGCGGCGCGGTCGCCGAGCGGCAGCGCGGTGTGAAGCCGCCGCAGCGGCTCGAGCAATCGAACCGACGGGCGCGGGGCCGGCCCGCCACGGACGATCGGCTGGCGGACCTTCGGCAGCGCCGCGAGCAGCGGCAGCTGGGTGACGGACTCGATCACGGCGAGCGAGCGCAGCCGGCGATCGAAGCGGCTGAACGCGTATGCCGCGATCGCGGCCAGCACGATGCCGATGACGAACCCGAAGATCGCGTCTTTGCGCGGTTTCGGCGAGAGCATCAGCGCCGTGTTCGGGTTCGCCGGTTTGACCTGCTGCGCGGTCGCCGTGCCGAGGCTCGATTCGAGCTGGTTGATCTTCGAGCTGAGCGTCGCTTCCTGGATCACGCTCGACGCGCTCGGAGAGCCGCCGCCCGCGCCCGTCGACGTGCTCGTCGATCCACTCTTCGCTTTCGTCGTCTTCTTCGGCTTTTCCGCCTGTGCTATCCCCGCCGCTTCGATCCGGTGAAGCTGGCGCCGGTCGATCGCGATCGCCTTTTCGATCCCTTTCTGACGCTTGTCGGTCTGGCGGCGGATGTAGGCCTGCGCGGTCAGGTTCGCGAGCAGCGCGGCCGCTTTGCCGGAGTGCGCTTCGGCCGTGATCGAGATGAATTCGCTCTTTTCGGGCGCCTTCGCTTTCACCTTCGCGCCGCGGATCGCTTCGCTTTCGCCCCTGGCGCGAAGCCTGCGACGCACCTGTTCGATGATGATCGTGTTGATCACCGCCGCCTGGTCGGAGAGCACGCTGCCGCGGTTTTTACCGGCCGCCTTTTCGGTCGGCGCCTGTTCTTCGGCGCCGGCTCCGAGAAAGACCTGCGTCGAAGCCTGGTAGACGGGCTTCTCGTGCTTGTAGTAGAGGTAGCTGGCCGCGGCTACGATGATCCCGACGGCGAGGATCAGCCACTTGCGCCGCCAGATCGGAGCGAAGATGGCGGTGGCATCGGTTGGTTCGTTCATCGGCGTGGAGGGGTCCGTCCCGGGGCCTTCCGAGGGCTCGCCATCATATGCGCGGCGCTTTTCGGCAGCTAAAGAGTAGCGCCGGTAAAGCGCCGGCGATATAGGGGCAATCGGCCGTGCACAAGCCGTAGAATCGCCGCGTGGGGCGGCGCGCCGATCCAGCGACGGGCGAGCGGATGGCGCGCATCCTCTGCTTCGCGACGCAGGGAGGCGCGCACACCGACGGCGAGCGCATCCGAACGCTGCTCGCGGGGCTCGAGGTCGAGGAGCTCGACTTCGACCGCACGCGCAAGCTCCGCGCGGCGCTGCGCCTGGCGCGCGCCGTGCGCGCGCGCCGGCCGGACCTGATCGTGATGGAGGGAACGGGCACGGCCGGCGGCGTCACGCTGCTGCTCGTGCACGCGCTGCTGCGCGTTCCGTACGTCGTCTGCAGCGGCGACGCCGTCGGTCCGTTCCTCGGCCTCCACTCGCGCGTGCTCGGCGCGCTCGGGGGCGTCTACGAGCGGCTGCTGTGCCGCCACTGCGCTGGCTTCGTCGGCTGGACGCCGTACCTCGTCGGGCGCGCGCTGACGTTCGGCGCGCCGCGCGCGATGACGGCGCCCGGCTGGGCGCGCAACGCTCCGGCGCCGGGCGCGCGCGAGCGGATCCGCGCCGAGCTGGGGATCGCGCCAGAGACGATCGTGATCGGGCTCGCCGGCTCGCTGAACTGGAACGAGCGCGTCGGCTACGTGTACGGCGCCGAGCTCGTGCGCGCCGTGCGGCGGACCGGGCGCCGCGACGTGCTCGCGTGCATCGTCGGGGACGGCGACGGGCTCGCGCGCCTGCGCGAGCTCGCCGGCGAGGAGCTCGGCACGCGCGTGCTGCTCCCCGGTCGCGTCGCGCCCGAGCGTGTCGCCGACCACCTCGCGGCGTTCGACGTCGGGAGCCTCTCGCAGAGCGTCGACCGCGTCGGCTCGTTTCGCTACACGACGAAGCTGAGCGAGTACCTCGCCGCGGGGCTGCCGGTGATCAGCGGCGAGACGCCGCTCGCGTACGACCTCGACGACGGCTACGTGTGGCGCGTGCGCGGCGAGGCGCCGTGGGACGAGGCGTTCGTCGACTCGCTCGCGGCGCTGCTCGAAGGGCTCAGCCGCGAGCAGGTCGCCCGACGGCGCGAGGCAGCGGTGGCGGCGGCGGGCGGCGCGCTGTTCGATCGCCGCTCGCAGCAGCGGCGGATGCAGGCGTTCCTCGCCGACATCCTCGCGGGCCTCGGTCGCGCGGTTTAGGCGCCGCCGTCGCGCCGCCGTGCCGCGCGGTCGGCGGCGGGCGCGCCGAGGCTCTCGTACAGCTCGTCGTGGCGCTCGACCATCTTCGACCAGCTGTAGCCGAGCGCCGAGGCGCGCGCGGCGGCGCCGAGGCGCTCGCGCAGCGCGGCGTCGGCGCCGAGCTCGCGCAGCCGCGTGGCGATGTCGCTCGCGTCGGGCTCGATCAGGAAGCCGTTCTCGCCGTCGCGCACGAGCTCGCGGATGCCGTTGACGGGGGTCGCGAGCAGCGGCAGCCCGCTCGCGGCGGCCTCGAGCGCGACGAGCGGGAACGCCTCGTAGCTGGTCGGGAAGACGAGCGCGTCGGCGAGCTGGTAGAGCGGGGCGACGTCGCGCGAGACGCCGATCCAGCGCACGGCGTCGGCGACGCCGAGGCGCTCGGCGAGCTGCTCGTAGCGCTCGCTGTCGCCTCTGCCGACGACGAGCAGGTCCCACCCCGGCGCCTCGCGCAGCGCGCGGATCGCCGCCTCGAGGCCCTTGCGCTGCCACTCGCTGCCGACGAAGATCGCGACGAGCCGCTCGCGCGCGATGCCGAGGTCCTCTCGCAGCGCGGCGGCCTCGCTCGCGCGCGAGCCCGGCGCGAAGGCGTCGGTGTCGACGCCGTTGGGGATCGTCATCGTGCGGCTCGCGAGGTCGGGGAAGTGCTCGCGGATCTCCTCGGCGACGCCCTCCGAGACGCAGACGACGCGGCGCGGCCTGTTGACGCGAAAGCAGACGCGCTCGGCGAGGCGCCCGAGCCGCGCGGCGACGCCGGCGTTGAGGCGGAACAGCCAGTTGGCGCGGCTCGGCGTCGCCGGGCCGACCTGCTGGCAGTAGTGGATCGCGATCACGTCGACCTCGTTGAGCACGATCGCGCCGACGGCCTGCACGATGCCGCGCCGCCACCTGCGCACGGCGAGGCTGCCGGCGAGCATGAACCACGGCTCGCTGAGCACGAACGGACGGCTCGGCCCGCGCACGCGCCGGAACGTGACGCCGGCCTGCGGCGGCAGGTCGCAGCCGTAGGCGATCACGGTCACCGCGTAGCCGCGCGCGCGCAGGCCGAGCGCGAGCTCGCTGAGCACGCGCTCCATGCCGCCGACGGGACCGACGTGGTGGACGACGAGCGTCAGCTCGCGCGGCGGCGCGCCGCCCGGCCGGGCGAGCGCATGCGCGCCGGCGGGCTCGGCGGCGGCGCTCATCGCGGTGCGCCCTGCTCGCGCCGATCGACGAGCCGCTGCAGCGCGGCGAAGAAGCGCCGGCGCACGGCCTCGTCGGTGTACTCGCGCATGAAGCGCTCGCGCGCGGCGGCGCCGAGCGAGCGGCGCAGCTCGGGCGAGTCGAGCAGCGGCTGCAGCGCGGCGGCGAGGTCGGCGGGGTCGCCCGAGCGCGCGAGCCGGCCCGAGCGTTCGTGCTCGACGATGTCGCGCGGGCCGCCGGCGTCGACGGCGACCACCGGCAGGCCGGCAGCCATGCCCTCGATCAGGACGATCCCGAACGGCTCGGGGTCGGAGGCGTTGACGAGCACGTCGAACTGCTCGACGAACGGCATCGCGTCGTCGACCTCGCCGA
The DNA here is from genome assembly GCA_963802105.1 of uncultured Solirubrobacteraceae bacterium. GTDB lineage: Bacteria > Actinomycetota > Thermoleophilia > Solirubrobacterales > Solirubrobacteraceae > Palsa-744. The sequence continues at coordinate 682,538 of CAWDHJ010000002.1, forward strand.
CGAGCGTGACGTCGCGCTCGAGGCCGAGCTCGGAGATCAGCGCGGGCAGCGACGCGGCGTAGTCGGGCGAGAGCCCGTAGGAGTCGCCGCCGACGATCACGAGGTGCAGCGGATGCCCGGCGTCGCGCAGCAGCGCCTGCGCGCGCAGCAGGCGGTCCTGCCCCTTCCACGGCTGCAGGCGCCCGACGATGCCGACGATCGGGACGTCCGACGGCAGCTGCAACGGCGCGCGCGGCGCGCCTTCGACGAGCGGGCGCGCGCCGGCGGGGATGACGATCGTCGGGCGGTGCGGCCACAGCCGGCGCTGGGCGTCGGCGGCGGCGGTCGAGTAGCAGGCGATCGCCTGCGCCGGGAGCAGGTTCGCGCCGAGGTCGATCCAGTGGCGTCCGGCGATCGAGTGCTGCCACCACACGACCCTGTCGGACATGCCGGCGAGCGCGGCCGCCGGCGCGCCGTAGAGCTGCGTCTTCGCGGCCCAGTTGAGGATCGCGTCGGGCCGGCGCTCGCGGAACCTCGCGGCAAGCGTGCGGACGGTCGCGGCGAAGCGATGCAGCTCGCGCACGCGCCCGGCCTGGACGATCTCGACGCGCAGCCCGGCGGCGCGCAGCTCGTCCGGCCAGGAGCCGTCTTCGAAGAAGATCAGCTCGAGCTCGTGGCCGCTCTCCTGAGCGCCTTCGAGGATCGTGTGCAGCATCGCCTCGGCGCCGCCGAGGCGCTCCCACCAGGGGACCGTTATGAGAACGCGCACCGGCGTCGAGCTCGCGGCGTCAGTACGGGCACGGCGTGATCGTAGCCCACGCCGATCGCCCGGCCGCGCCGCGCGGCGGGGGTAGAATCCGCTCGCGTGTCAGCGCGCGAGCACGAGCCCGAGGACGCTCGCGAACGGCACGATGTCGCCGTCGCGCTCGCGCACGACTACCTGCTCGTGATGCGCGGCGCCGAGCGGACGTTCGCGGCGATCGCCGACGTCTACGAGGACGCTCCGATCTACACGCTGCTGTACGACGAGCGCGGGACGGGCGGGCGTTTCGCGGGCCGCGAGATCCACGTCTCGCCGCTCGACCGCCTCCGCGTCGGGCAGCGCGGGTTCAGGCGCCTGCTGCCGCTGTACCCGTGGGCGGTGCGGCGCCTCGCGCCGGCGCCATGCGACGTCGTGCTCAGCAGCAGCAGCGCCTTCGCGCACGGCCTGCATGTGCCATCTGGCGCTGTGCATGTTTGTTATTGCCATGCGCCGTTCCGCTACGCGTGGACCGAGCAGGAGCGCGCGCTCGCGGAGGTGCCGGCGCCGCTGCGCCCGCTGCTGCGCCGCGAGCTTCGCCGGATGCGCGGCTGGGACCTCGAGGCGAGCCGCGGCGTCGACGTCTACGTCGCCAACTCGCAGCTGACGCGCGAGCGGATCGAGCGCTTCTACGGCCGCGAGGCAACGGTCATCCACCCGCCGGTCGAAACAGAGCGCTTCGCGCCGGGGACGCCCGGTGAGCGCCTGCTGCTCGTCAGCGAGCTCGTGCCGCACAAGCGGATCGACGTCGCGCTCGAGGCGGCGAGGCGCGCGCGCGTGCCGATCGCGGTCGTCGGCGAGGGCCCGGCGTACGCCGACCTGCGCGAGCGCTATCCCGAGGCGAGCTTCCTCGGGCGCGTCGACGACGAGCGGCTCGCGGGGCTCTACGCGGCGGCGCGCGCGGTGCTCGTGACGAGCGTCGAGGAGTTCGGGATCACGGCGGTCGAGGCGCAGGCGTCGGGGCGGCCGGTGATCGCGGCCGGCGCCGGCGGCGTGCTCGAGACGGTGCTCGACGGCGAGACGGGCCTGCTCGCGACGCCCGGCGACCCGGCGGCGTTCGCGGCGGCGATCGAGCGGCTCGAGCGGCTCGACTTCGACCCGGCGCGCGCGGTCGCGAACGCCGAGCGCTTCTCGGTCGCGAGCTTCAGGCGGAAGCTCGCCGAGCTCGTCGCGCACGCGTCGAGCCCGCGCACCGGCCGGCGCTAGCTCGCGCCGACGCGCGGGCGCAGCAGCGCGAGCGCGCCGAGCAGCAGGCGAGCGAACACGCGCTCGCCGATCCCGCCGCGCCCGGGCGGCGCAAGCCGGCGCGGCTGCAGCGCGACGACGTCGTCGGCGAGCAGGCGGTTGCCGTGCAGCGGCACGCCTGTCGCGAGCGCGCCGAAGTCGGGGAGCGGCGCGTCGCAGCCGATCTGCTCGAGCAGCTCGCGCACGACGCCGGCCGGATCGTCGAGCAGATCCTCGTAGGCGAGCGTCACGCGCCGCTCGCGCGGCTGGCGCAGGAACACGCACGCCGCGAGCGCGTAGGTCAGCAGCAGGTAGGCGCGTGTCGTCAACGGGTCGAAGCGCCGCTCGGCGACGTCCTCGCGCGCGAAGGACGCGACGACGTCGCGCGGGTCTCTGAACAGCAGCACGAGGTACAGCTCGATGCCGTCGATCGCCTGCAGCTCGCGCGCGCGCAGCGGGTAGTGCGAGGTGTCGACGACGTACTCGACGCCGGCGCTCGCGGCGATCGCCGCGAACAGCTCGGCGGTCGCGCGCCGGTAGGGGCCGCGCACGGCGCTCGCGGCGCGGCGGCGGCCCGGCCGGAACAACGCCGAGGAGCGCTCGAGCAGGCGATGCGCGCGCGCGGCGTCGGGCGTCTCGGCGCTCGCCATCCGCTCGCGCACGGCACGCCAGAAGTCGACGCGCGGCGCGTCTTCGAGCTTCGGCTGCCCGGCGCGCGGCAGCCACTTGTAGAGCTCGCCGGCGAACAGCACGCCGGCGCAGTTGCCGAGCGTGACGCCGAGGATCGTGCTGCCGCTGCGCCCGGCGCCGAGCACATAGACGACCTTTGGCTTGGGCGGCGCGGAGGCGCTGTCCGAGGTCGGGGCGGCCATCGCGCGTGAGTCTCGCAGAGCCGCGCGGGAGGGGTTGATAGGGTCGCGCGGTGCCGGCCGACCGACCCCTGCGCATCGCGTGGCTCGGCGGCGGACCGGCCGAGACGGGCGGCGCTCCGGGCGTCGTGACCGAGCTGCTCGAGGGCCTCTGCCGGCGCGGTCACGCAATCGACTGCTTCCTGCCGGGCACGGCGCGCTACGTCCCGCCGCAGCTGCTCGCGCGGGAGAACCTGACGTTCGTGACGGGCGTCAACCCGTGGCGCTGGGACCGCTGGTACAGCCGCACGAGGATCACGACGTTCGTCTCGGGCCTGCTCGCGCGCGCGCTCGGCTCGCTGCTGCTGCGCCGCGAGATCGTCCGTCGCCACCGGCGCGAGCCGTACGACCTCGTCTTCCAGAACCAGACGATCGAGTCGCTCGGCGCGCCGGCGAGCGTGCTGCGCTCGGTGCCGCTCGTCGTGCGCCCGGACACGCACCAGGCGGGCGAGCTGCGCTGGCTGATCGCCGAGCGGCGCCTCGCGCTGCGATGCCAGCCGGCGTACATCTTCGCGACGGTCGCGACGATCATGGCCGTCCGCACGCTCGTGCAGGCCGTGCGAATCCGCCGCGCGAGCCTGCTGGTCTGCATCAGCGAGGTGTTCCGCGACCACATCGTGCGCGACTACCGGTTCCCGCCGGAGAAGACGGTCGTCGTCGCCAACCCGGTGCGGCTGCAGCGCTTCGTCGCCTCGGGCCGAGCGCCCGGCGATCCGCCGATCGTCCTCGTGCCGAGCAGGATCTCGCTGCGCAAGGGGCTCGAGGACGTCGTCGCGGTCGCGCGGCTGCTGCTCGAGCGCGGCTCGCGGGCGCGGATCCGCGTCGTCGGCGGCCCGAGCATGTGGTCGGACTACACGAAGCTGCTCGACGACCTGCCGCCTGAGAACGCCGAATACGGCGGGCGGGTCGCGCCGAAGGAGATGCCACCGGAGTTCGAGCGCGCCGACGTCGTGCTCGTCGCGAGCCGCTACGAGCCGTTTGGCCTGACGGTCGGCGAGGCGCTCGCAGCGGGCGTGCCGGTCGTCGCGACGAGCGAGGTCGGCGCGACCGAGCACGTCGATCGCGAGGTCGCGCGCGTCGTCGATCCGGGCGACGTCGCGGGCCTCGCCGACGCGATCGACGAGACGCTCGCGAGCCTCGCGCGCGCGCCCGGCGAGCTGCGTGCGCACGCGCGCGCGGAGGCCGAGCGGCTGTTCGCGACGGACGTCGTCTGCGCGCAGCTCTCCGATGCGCTCGAGCGGCTCGTGCGCGAGCGCCGCTGAGCCTCAGATGCCGGTCAGCGCGCGCGGATCGCGCAGCCACCAGGGAACTGCGCGCGACCGGCGCTCGACGGGCAGGCCGGCGAGATCGTCGCGGTCGGGCGCGCAGACGAACGCGCAGCGCCGTTCGCGCCGGTAGTCGCTCATCCCGTCCAGGTCGCTCCAGTTCGGCGCGAGCGCGACGCAGCCGTAGCCGTGGCGCGCGGCGAGGTCGGCGACGGCCTGCCTGCTCGGGATCAGCACGAGCCCGTCGCCGGCGACGTCGCGGGCGTCGTACAGGCGCGTCGTCTCGAACAGGCTCGTGCGCGCGCGCGAGACGTTCGTGTCGATGACGACGAATCGCGCTCGCGCGCGCGCGATCGCCTCGAACAGCTCGACCGGCCTGTCGGTGCGGTCGAGCAGGCCGAGGCAGAGGACGACGTCGAACTCGCCGTCGTGGCTGCTGTCGCGCGCGAGCACGTCGCCCTGCTCGAAGCGGTAGCGCTCGGGCGCGATCGCGTTGGCCTGGAAGACGAGCTCGGCCTGCTCGACGTATTCGCGCATCAGGTCGACGCCGAGGACGAACTCGGCGCCGGCGTCGATCGCGGCGAGCGACCAGAAGCCGGCGTTGCAGCCGAGGTCGAGCACGCGCATGCCCGCGAGCGTGCCGCCGGTCGCCTGCAGCAGGCGGGTGAAGAAGTACTCGTAGCGCTGGGCCTGGCGGTTGACCCTGCCGCGGTCGCCGGCGGGCGTGCTGAGACCGCCGTCGAACTCGAAGCGATAGTGCCAGCGCGGGTAGGCGGCGATCCGCTCGCGCAGCTCGTCGGCATCCATCGCGGGAGCGTAGACGAACGCCGGCGGCGGGCGGCCGCGCGGCAATAGAATCGACGCGTGCCGCCAGAGCTCCCCCAGCGCCCCGCTTGGCAAGCGCTCTCAGAGCATCACGCGGAGGTGCGCGACGTGCACCTGCGCGAGCTGTTCGCGGACGACGAGACGCGCGGGCAGCGGCTGACGGCCGAGGGCGCCGGCCTGTACCTGGACTACTCGAAGCACCGCGTGACCGACCGGACGCTCGAGCTGCTGCTGGCGCTCGCCGAGCAGTCGCGGCTGCGCGAGCGCATCGAGGCGATGTTCACGGGCGAGCGGATCAACGTCTCGGAGAACCGCGCGGTGCTGCACGTCGCGCTGCGGATGCCGCGAAGCGCGTCGCTGCTGCTCGACGGCGTCGACGTCGTGCGCGAGGTCCACGCGACGCTCGAGCGGATGTCGCGGTTCTGCGAGCGCGTGCGCTCGGGCGAGTGGACGGGGCACACGGGCAAGCCGATTCGCAACGTCGTGAACATCGGGATCGGCGGCTCGGACCTCGGACCGGCGATGGCCTACGAGGCGCTGCGCCACTTCACGCGGCGCGAGATGAGCTTCGAGTTCGTCTCGAACGTCGACGCGACGGACTTCGTCGAGGCGACGCGCGAGCTCGATCCGGCACAGACGCTGTTCGTCGTCTCCTCGAAGACGTTCACGACGCTCGAGACGATGACGAACGCGAGCTCGGCGCGCGCGTGGCTGCTCGCGACGCTCGGCGACGAGCAGGCGATCGCGAAGCACTTCGTCGCTGTCTCGACGAACGAGGCGGCGGTTCGCGAGTTCGGCATCGACCCGGAGAACATGTTCGGCTTCTGGGACTGGGTCGGCGGGCGCTACTCGATGGACTCGGCGATCGGGCTCTCGACGATGCTCGCGATCGGGCCGGAGGCGTTCGGCGAGATGCTCGCCGGCTTTCACGCGATGGACGAGCACTTCCGCACGACGCCGCTGCAGCGCAACCTGCCGGTGCTGATGGGGCTGCTCGCGGTCTGGTACGGCGACTTCTTCGACGCGCAGAGCACGGCGGTGCTGCCGTACGAGCAGTACCTGAAGCGCTTCCCGGCCTATCTGCAGCAGCTGACGATGGAGTCGAACGGCAAGCACGTGACGCTGCGCGGCGAGCCGGTCGACTACGAGACGGGCGCGATCTACTGGGGCGAGCCGGGGACGAACGGCCAGCACAGCTTCTACCAGCTGCTGCACCAGGGGACGAAGCTCGTGCCGGCCGACCTGATCGGCTTCGGCAAGACGCTGAATCCGCTCGGCGACCACCACGACATCCTGATGTCGAACGTCTTCGCGCAGGCGCAGGCGCTCGCGTTCGGCAAGACCGAGCAGGAGCTGCGCGAGGAGGGCACGCCCGAGGAGCTCGTGCCGCACCGCGTGATGCCGGGCAACCGCCCGAGCTCGGTGATCCTCGCCGAGCGCCTGGGGCCGCGCACGCTCGGCACGCTCGTCGCGCTGTACGAGCACAACGTGTTCACGCAGGGGGCGATCTGGGGCATCGACTCCTTCGACCAGTGGGGCGTCGAGCTCGGCAAGGCGCTCGCGAAGCAGATCGTCCCCGAGCTGCTCGCCGAGCAGGCGCCGGCGCTCGCACACGACAGCTCGACGAACGCGCTGATCGCTCGCTACCGGGCGCTGCGCGCGGCCGAGTGAGGATCTCCGGCCGGCGGCGCTCCGGGCGCTGCGCGCGGCGGTGACGCAAGCGGCTGCCAGCCGACGGTGTCTTTGCCGCAGACGCCGACCCGGTAGTCGTATTCGACCAGCCGGCGAATCGCTGAGTTGAGCTCGCGCGGTGAGAGGTGAACGTTCTCGAAGGAGACGATCGCCGGTCGGTATCTGTCGAAGTCGAACAGGCCGAGGAGCGTCGCGTCGTAGCCCTCGACGTCGATCTGCAAGAGGTCGACGCGCTCGACGCCGTCGAGCAGCTCGGCGAACGTGACGCATTCGACGGGCACCGGCTCGACGATCTTCTCGCCGCCGGCGGCGAGGCCGCGAGAGGTGACGTGCTCGCGGTCGAACGAGGCGACCTGATGGGTCCACCACGGCGCGTCGTCGAGGTCCTCGCGAATCGTGTAGAGCGTGCGCGTCCCGCGCCGCTCGGCGACGGCGACGTTCCTCAGGGTCAGATCGGGACGGTCGGCGTAGGTGCGCTGCAGCGCGGCGAACGCGCGCGGCTGGGGCTCGACGAGGATGCCGCGCCACTCGTAGCGGACGATCCACTCGTGCAGCGGGTCGCCGGAGCGCCCGTCGAAGGCGCCGACCTGGACGAAGAACAGCTCGCTGCCGGCGAGCATGCGCAGCGCGATGAGATGATCGAGGCGGAGCTTCAGCGACGCGTCGCCGCGCCCCAGCGAGGACGACTGCCGTCGCACGAGCGCCCGCTGGAGCCTCGCGCGCGCCAACGTCCTTGCTGCGCGCCGTAGCCGAGCACCCCGCACGGTCGGGAGCGTACCGCGCGCGCGGAACGAGCGGTCGCCCACGTGTGCCTGCGCGCGGACGAGCCGCGACGGACGTTCATCGGGTCTGAGCAGAATCGGGCTAAGGCCCGCGACGGATGCATCCGATAGGGAGGAAGCGGGCCTCCAACCGGCGAAAACGACCGTAGGCCTCGCGCAACCCCGATGAACCTGCTCATCCTTATCCCGATCGTCTGGCTCGGAGCGATGGTGCTCCTGGTGGCGGTCTGCCGCGCGGCGGCGATCGGCGATCGCGGACGGTCGCTCGACGCATCGGATGAGATATCGATCGGACCGAAGCTGGCACTCGCTCCGGTCGCCCTCATGCCGCGGCGTACGCGGCGTCCCCACACGCGCGCGGCGCTCGCTCGCGGCACGTCGGCGCGCAGGCTGCGGCCCGCCCACAGCGGACGCTAGAGCGCTCGTCGCCTACAGGCCGCGTCGGCCGAGCACGTGCGGCACGGTGCGCAGCAGGATCTTGACGTCGGTCCAGAGCGACCAGTTGGCGACGTAGAGGTAGTCGAGCGCGACCATCTCCTTGAGCGGCACGCGCGCGGGGCCGAGGATCTGCCACGGGCCGGTCATCCCCGGCATCAGTTCCAGGCGCCGCCGGTGCCAGCCCTCGATGCGATCGTCCTCCTCGACGACGAGCGGGCGCGGGCCGACGAGGCTCATCTCTCCTCTGACGATGTTGAACAGCTGCGGCAGCTCGTCGAGCGCGGTCGTTCGCAGGAAGCGTCCGATCCGCGTCACGCGCGGGTCGGCGGCGATCTTGAACAGCCCCTCCTGCGCCTCGTTCTGGTCGCGCAGCCCGTCCTTCAGCTGCTCGGCGCCGTCGACCATCGTGCGGAACTTGAGCATGTAGAAGCGCCGGCCGTGGCGGCCGACGCGCAGCTGGCGGAAGAAGACCGGCCCGCGACTGTCGAGCTTGACGGCGATCGCGAAGGCGATCATCAGCGGCGCGATCGCGATCAGCCCGATCGTCGCGCCGATCACGTCGAAGGCGCGCTTGAGCGCCGCCGAGGAGCGCGACAGGTCGAAGCGGCGCACGCCCATCAGCGTGACGCCGTGGAGATCGTCGAACTCGACGGAGGAGCCGACGACCTCGAGCATGCGCGGCAAGACGCTCACCCGTACGCCGACCGCCTTGAGCGTGCGTACGAGGTTGAGCGTCTCGCCGGCATCCGCGTCGGCCCCCCAGCCCGGCGCGATGATCACCCTGTGGACGTCGAGCGTGCGCGCGAGGTCGCGGATCTCCGCGAGCCGCGGCGCCGAGAACGCGTCGGTCGACCAGGGCGCGACCTGGTCCATGTCCAGGTGGGCGATCACCTGTGCGTTGATCCCGCCATGCCCGGTCAGCTTCGCGCCGACCATTCGCGCCGAGCGCTCATCGCCGATGAACAGGCATCGCTCGGCCGGCGTGAGCCGGAGCGCGATGACTCGCGCGGCGGCGCGCGACAGGACCAACAGCCCCCCCAAGACAAGCCACAGGAACAGCGCCTCGCGACGGTCGAGCGTCCCCGCGACGACGAGGCGCCCGCCGAGCCACGCGACGAGCGTGCACAGCGTCGCGAGCTCGAACAGCTTCGGCGCCTCGTCGAGCGTCGTCTTGCGCAGCAGCGTCTCGTCGCGGTCGTAGAGACCGAGCAGCTTCGCCGCGACGAGCAGCAGCGGCACGCCGGCGAGGCTCTCCCACGTGAGGTGCAGCGGCACGTGACGCGAGGAGGTCACGACGGTCAGGACGAGCGCGGCGAGGATCGCGATCACGTCGGCGCCGAGCAGCGCCCGGCGGAACGTGCTGTCGCGACGAAGGCAGACCGACGGTCCGCGAGCGTCGGCGGCCGCCTCGGCGGCCGCGCGTCGGCGCGCGCCGCGGCGCAGGGCCGTGCCACTCGCAAGCGGCGGGCTCCACTGGAGCCCCGCGTCCGTGCTGTTCCCCGTCGTCTCAACGCTCATGCTCGCCTCCCCGCTTCCTTGCTTGCCATCCGCATTCCCCGATGATGGCAACACGGTCTCGAACAGTTGTCGAGATCTCGTGATTGCTGCTCAATGACGCAATCATGCACCGAAGGCGTCCGAAAAGTCAAGCCCCACGCCACGGGCTCCCGCTTCAGCGCATCCCAGCGGTCGATCCGGGGCCGGCTTCGGACCCGCTCGGCCGACGATGCACGGCGCCTGCGCCCGGTGCGCGGCGAGCGCTCTCGCGCGCGGGCGAGACGGCGCCAGGCCTCGCTTCCGCGCGACTCGCTTCCGCGCGAGGCCGAAAAGACGCCGGCCGGACCGCCCTCTCGAGCGGCCCGGCCGGTTCGCATCCATGCTCTACTCCTTCGCCTGGTCGATCGCCTCAGCGAACGAGCTGGCTAGAAGCCGACTTTGCTGACCCCTTCCTGAGCGATTTTGAGAACGTTCAGGGTCGGGTTTTCGTTCGTCGGGAGCTTCGCGTAGTCGTTGCCTGCGGCAGCTTCCTGGCCGCCACCTGCACCGGTGCTGAGCTCGTATCCGAGGTAATCGCGGACGGTCCTCGCCTCACCTTCGGTCGGCGCTTCTTCGACCGTGGTTTCTTTGGTGAATGCGGAGTATTTCGTCAGCGCCAGGTCGTACGTGATGTAGCAGATGTCGTACGTTTTCTGGATCTTGGCCGGCGCCACTTCGTTCCACAGTTCGGTCGTGGCCGGCGGCGGGAACTTCTTTTTGCCGTTCGTGTACGTCGTTTCGCCACAGTTCGAGTCGGCGATCGTCGCGGACTCACCGTTGGTTGACGGGTCGCTGTAGCTTTCTTTGTGGTTTTCGACTTCGGCCCAGAAGACCGCCTTTTCCGCTCCGCCTGCCGGCGGGACGAAGGCGACGTTCGCGCGAGCGTCGGCGACGTTCGCGTAGCCGATGCTGCCCGGCGTTTCGGCGACCTTCTTGACGACGCCGCCACCGCCGTTGCCTCGCAGCACGGGGTGTTCGGCTTCGTTCGGCCACGTCGTGTTGTTGGCCGGTTCGCCGAGCTGGTCCCACGTCTTGCCCGGCGCAACTTCCCTCTTGAAGACGACGCCGAGGTATTTCATGAACGAGTCGGTCGTCCCCGAGCCGTCTTCACGCACGACGCGCGTGATTTTCAGCGTTTTCTGCAGCGACTTCGCGCATTCCGCGCTGCCCGTCATCGTCGCTTTGTTGAGGACCGTGTTCCACGTCGTCGCCGTGCCCTGGAAGATTTTCTCGACCGTCGAGTCTTTCAGCGCGAGACGCCCAGGCGTCGGTCCGCCGGTCACCTTTTCACAGCCTTTCGGCAGGTGCACCACGATCGCGATGGCGGGCTGCGCCACCGGGATCGTCAGCAGCGTCCCCGCCGTCCCGTGGGAGGTGATTTCTTCGGACTGTTTTTTGTTCGGCGCGATCTCCGTGCCGACGAACGCGTTTTCTTTGCCGAAGCGGATTTCGCCGCCGGCTTTCGTTTCGACGCCCCACGATTCAAGGCCGGCGCCGCTGCCCGTCGAGGTGTAGCTCACGACCGGTTTGCCGCCCGAGCCCTGCGATCCGTTGCAGGCCTTCGCGTTGGCGGATTCGTTGAACTGTTTGTTCCAGACGTTGATCTGGAGCAGCTTCTGAGCTGAGGAGCCTTTGCCGTGAATCCCGCTGCCTTCGCACTGCTGCAGCGTGAATTCAGCGCTCGCGGCCCCCGGCACCGCGAGAGCGGCCGCGAAGGCCGCCGAGATGACGCATGCCGGCAAGATGCGGCGTGCGGTTCTAGACATCATTACGTGACTACCTCCTGGTAGCAGGTTCCGTTCCTGATGAGTTGAGAGCCATCCGCTCCCAGAGGGCACGATCTCAGCCACTTGTCCACCCGGCGTTACGATCCTGGTGCTCGGCAACCAGTTGGTAACGAGTCGGCGACGAACCGGCGACATCGTGTCGACAACACCTTCACGAGCGCTTTACATGACGTCGCGGCCTGCAGTCGCGTCGCGTCGCGTCTTGCGGCGCAACGAACGCGAGCGGCGGCTGGCGCCCGGCCGGCGCGCGATGCGCCGGCCGGGCCAGCTCGTAGATCCGCCTCGTCAGCGGTGCTTGGGCGCGCGCAGCGTGACGACGATCGGCGTCGTGTGCGTGCCACCCTGCGAGTCGCGCGCGACGATCGTCGCCTTCGCGCGCAGCACGTGCGAGCGCAGCAGCAGCGCGCGAGCCTTCGACGACAGGTGCAGCGTGACCGCCTTGACGGTGCCGCCGGCCGCCGTGAACGAGCCGCTCGCGAGCGTCATGATCGACTTCTTCTTGCCGGCGCCGGCGCTGACGGCGCTGAGCGTCTTCAGCGTCACCGTGCCGGCGCAGCTGCTCGGGCCGCCGCAACTCACCTTGAGCACGATCGCTCCGCCCGAGGTCGCCGGCAGCGACGTGCTCGCGACGCTCAGCTCGTAGCCGAGCACACCGCCGCTGCCGGCGCCCGGGCTGGTGGACCCGGTGGTCGTGCCGGTGGTCGTCGTGCCGGTGCTCGTGCCGCCGCCGGTTCCCCCGCCGCCGGTTCCGCCGCCGCCGGTTCCGCCTTCCCCGCCGCCTCCCCCGCCGCCTCCCCCGCCGCCGCCCGTGGAGGTGACGTGGACGACGAGCGTCGAGGGCGGGCTGACGAGCCCGAGCGCGTCGGTGACGGTCAGCGAGACGGTGTACGTTCCGGCGGCGGCGAACGCGTGCGTGCGCGACGGCGTCGTCGTCGCTTCGGAGGTGCCGTCACCGAAGTTCCAGGCGTATTTGGCGATCGCCGAGTGGTTCGGGTCGGTCGAGGTGCTCCCGTCGAACGTGCCGACCTGCCCGACCGTCAACGCAGTGGGGCCGGTGGGTTTCGCGGTCGGCACAGGCGTGTTGATGTTGATCGTCTGCGTCTTCGTGATCGTCGGCGTGATCAGGTGGCCTTCGCCCCAGACCGGCTGTCCCGATTCGGCGAGGTCGTCGACGCTGACCTTCTCGGTGACCGTGAATTTGCCCTTCGCTTCGTATTTGTGCTTGACCGTCGTCGTCTGGTACTCGTCGCCGGGGACCGTCACTTTGGTCCCGTCGCCGAAGTCCCATTCGACCGACAGCGCGTCCGCCTGCTTGATCTGCGAGGAGAACGTGACTTCGGAGCCGGGGACGACCGGTTCTTCGCCTTTCACTTCAAGACCGTTCACGCGCGCCACGGGAGCGGTCACGCTCGCGGGCTGACAGCCCGTGCCGCCCGGCCCGAGCTCGACGATCGCGGGGAAGAACGGAGGCGCGAGCGGTTCGAACGTCACCATTTCTTCGAATTCTTCGGTTTCTTCGTTCCAGACTTCTTCGACGACTTCTTCCTGGCGGAGCAGGAATTCGGGCGTGAAGACGAACACGTCGCCGCCCGAGCCGACGGCGAGCGGGGTCGAGATCGACGCCGGCAGCAATGGGACGAGGCCGGGGATTTCGAGGTTGCAGGTCGCGCTCGCGCCCGGCTGCTGGCCGCCGGTCCAGCCGAGCTCCGAGCCGCTGGCGCCGGAGAAGGCGACGACGCCGGCGAACGATCCCGCGCCGGCCGCTTCGTTGTGGACGCTGCCGAGCCCGTAGAGCGCTCCTTCCGGGCCGGCCGCGAGCCTGCCGCCGGTGCCGGCGGTCGTGCCGAACACGCCGACCGCGATCCCGCCTTCGGGTTCGCCGACGAGCTTGTGCGGCGGCGCGGAGGATTTGAAGTCGTAGGGAGCTTCGGATACCTCTTCGACGCCCGAGTTGACGTGGCCGACGTCGAGGTGCTGTTCTTCTTCGCCTTTGGCGTTCTTCGTCGTCACGACGACCGGCGAGTGCGGCTTGAAGCCCTGCTTGAAGAAGTCGCTGGAGTCGACCCACCGTTCGCCGAGCTTGCCGCTCGCTTCGATCCGCTGCAGGACATAGTGGTCGCCGGCGCCGGAGATCAGGTCTTCTTTCGCGCCTTTTTCGTCGATGTGCGCGAGCACGATCACTTCGTGCTTGGCCCGGTCGATCGTGATGCCGCGCGGTTCGAGCAGCGCCTTGCCGCTCGCTTTCGACTGTGCTTCGAGTTCCGCCGGGCTGGTGAGGATTTCGTCGTGTTCGCCTTCTTTGCCGGCGCCGACTAGCTTCGATCCTTCTTCTTTGGTCGAGAACGCATAGAGCGTCGAGGCGACCGCGAGCGCTTCGTCTTTCTTTTCGCCGCTCACGCCTTCGTCGACGCCGAGTCCCTTTTCGCGGGCGTCGACGGTCAGCAGGTACACGCGCCCTTCGTGTTTGACGCCTTCCTTTTCCCACGCCGGGTCGACCGCGATCCCCTCGGCCTCCGGTTCCAGTTTGTGCAGGCTGGGCGAGGTCTCGGTGAACTGGACGGACGCGCTCACGGTGTAGTTGTGCGTGCCCGGAGCCGCCTTGAACTTCTGCAGGCGCAGGAACCGCTTCGTTTCACTCGGGGCTTTCGTTTCGTCGAGCACGTACACGCTGTTGTCCGTCGGGTCGACGCCGAGCAGGCGCGTGTTCGCTTCCGCGAGCTTGCCGGCTTCGCCGAACCCGCCCGTTTCACCGAAGCGCGTCAGCTCGCCGAAGCCGTTTGGTTCCGCGGCGCGAACGGCGCTCGGCGCGATGGTCGCGACGGCGCTCGCGAGCAGCAGCGTGGCGAAGATCGCGACGATCGGTCGCGGGCGGTTGGAAGCGTGTGTCATCGGGCTCCGATCTCTGATGGGCGTGCGCGTGGTGGCGTCCTTGGCTGATTCGTGCTCGCTTCGCGAGCGCGCCGCGCGATGATCGGGAGATCACGATCGCCCTGCACGAGCAGCACTCCCCGCAAGCCCGAGCGGACTGCCACACCAAAGCTGCCGCATCGCGACGGGCATTCTGTTGCCAATTCGTGAAGAGCGCCGGCGCCGATCCGCCGACCGATCACGGCAGGCGGCGCTGTTCGCGTTCCATCCGCCGCTGCGCGCGCATCGCCGAGACCGTCGCCGGCGCGACCTGCACGCTGCGGCGTCCACCCCGCGGTCGGCGCCGGACAGACGCGCCGGCGAACGCCGCGAGCAGCACGAGGCCGAGCAGGTAGACCGGCGAGGGCTCGTGTTCGGAGGAGCGGTAGGCGACGGCCTTGTTGCTGACCGACTCCGGCGCCTCCTCCTGCTCCTCTTCCTTTTCGGCCGCCTCGATCGGCGAGGTGACGGCCGAGGTTCCGCTCGGCGGCGTGGGGCGCGCCGGCGTCGGCACCGGCAGCGGCACGAACGGGAGCAGCGGCGCGGCGACGACGGGCGGCACGAGGAACGGCGACGGGGGCTTCGGCGCCGGATGCGCCGCCGGCGGCGCAACCGTGGGCGAGGCGGGAGCCGGCGGCGCCGGCACCGGGACCGGCGGTGGCGCCGAGGAGGGCGGCGCGGAGCCCGTCGGCGCCGGCCCGGGCGCGGGCGCGGGCGGCGGCAGCGTGACCTGCTGCTGCGCCGGGATTTCTTTCAGCGGCGTCGTTCCGCAGGGCCGCCGCACACTGCCCGCCTGGACGGTCACGTCGAGCGACGCGGAGAGGCCGCCGGCGCTGATCGTGACGACCGTTTTGCCGGCGTTGAACGCGCAGAAAAGGCCCGATTTCGAGTCGGGGACGGGTTCTTCGTGTTCGAGCAGGACGGCCTTCGCTTCACCGGTCGCGAGGTTCGGCTCGACGAAGTTGCCGATGTCCGGGCGCGAGGAGCTGAACGTGAATTCGGGTTCGATGCCGCTGGCGCAGTCGCTGCCGACGCAGTTGGACGGGATCGGCACGTACAGCGTCGATTCGTTGACCGTCGATCCGCGCGAGGCCCTGCCTCCCGCGCGCGGGCGTCTTGCGAGCGCCGCGAACAGGGCCGCGGCGCTGCGGTGCAGGATCACGCCTTCGGTGGCTTCCATCGCAAGCTCGCCGATGTTCGGGACGAGCGTCGCCTTGACCGGCGCGACGTTTTCGGTGCCCGGTTCGCGCCTGCCTGCTTCGACCTGGGCGAGGAGGAAGCCCATCTGGCCGATGAAGTCCCGTTTCTGGGCGTTGGTCGCGCTGACGTAGCCGAGCGTTCCCGACCCGAACGTCGGGATCGACTTCGTCCCGACGCGCAGCGGCAGCTGGACGTTCTGTTCGGGCGAGTCGTAGAAGTACGCCGACGCTTCGCCTTCGACGAGCGTCTGGGCAACCGCGGCGGCGGCGCCCTGGCCGGCGGCGATCTCGGCGTTGAGGTCGGCGTTGCCGAGAACGATCGCCGGAGTCTTGTTTGCCCTTGCTTCGCGCAGCTCGCCGGCGAGCCATCCGAGCTGTGTCGATTCGACTTCGCCCGACGCGTCGAGCATGATCACGCGCACCGTCCCGGCCGGTCCGGGAGATTCGATCGCGTAGTAGCTCGGGCACGATTCGCCCCCGGGGAGCGCCCACGGGTAGGGGAACACCTGCTGGAATTCGCACTCGTTGCCGGGGCCGCGGTCGCTCGGCGAGGCGACGGCGTAGGTCGGAAGCGGGCCGCTCAGCACCGCCGCGTAGCGCGCGAACTCGCGCGAGTAGGGCACCGGCACCGAGCCATGGCCGACGCCCGTCGTGACGCGCGGCCCGGTGTAGAGGAACGCGCGCACGCCGCCGATCTGGCTCGCCTGGCCGAGCGCGGAGGAGAACCACACGTCGGGGCCGAGGCGCGCGTTCGCGCGGTCCGCGCACGGCGCGAGGCATTCGGCGCCGCCGGCGACGGCGAACGCGGCCGAGCTCGAGCTCGCCTGCAGCGGCGCCGAGCCGACGCCCGGCGGGCTGACGCCGTCGTTCGGGTACCTCGCGACGTCGGCCGTGTCGAGCGACGGCGTCGAGGAGTTGACGGCCCCGCCGACGGCCCAGCCCTGCGAGCCGGTCGGGTCGATCAGCACGGCCGCGGTCGGGTCGGGCTGGTAGGGCAGGTCGTAGAATTTGTATTCGCCGAGCGGGTCCTGCGCGTGGTTGCGTTCGTGCTCCTCGTCGCTCCAGCCGTTCGCCGTCTGGCGCACGATGTAGCCGCTCGCCAGCGGGTACGGCTTGATCACCGGCGGCGGGAAGCCGGCCGGCGGCGGGCGTTCGTCGTCGATCGCCAGCGTGTTCGGCATGCCGCCCGAGCCGACCGCGCGCAGCGAGCCGCCTTCGCGGAACAGCGCGAGCGAGCCGGGCGCTTCGACGCCGGGGTACGCCGGCGCTTCCTGCCAGGACTGCCCGGGGCCGTTGCGCTCGAGCACCGCCGGGACTTCGTCGAGCCCGTCGGGCGTGGCCGACACGGCGGCGCCGCCGTCGGCGAGCCCGGCGACGGCCCATGGGATCCTGCCGCGCAGCGCCTGCTGGAGCCCTTCGTCCAGGTGCCAGCCCGACCCGCTGTTGACGAGCACGCCGCCGCTGTAGTGGGAGGGTTCGCCGCCGGACTGCTGGTGGAACAGGCGGAAGGCGACGAGCGCTTCGGAGCCGGCGAAGGCGATCGAGGTGAAGCTCGCGCCGACCGCTTCGCCCGGGAGCCCTTCTTCCTGCACCCACGTCTTGCCGTAGTGCAGCAGCGCGCCCTGCTGCCCGACCGCGTAGCCGCGGCTCGGGTTCGCCGGGTCGAAGGCGATCCCGAGCAGGTCCGCCCTGAAGTTCAGCGGCGTCGCGGGGTCCGGTTCCCAAAAGCCCGTCTCGCCGCGCCACAGCCACATTTCGCCTTCTTCGCCGACGGCGAACGCGCGCGCGGCGGTCGGCCACGCGACGGCGCGCATGCGCTTCGTCGACACGCCACCGCCGGGGTCCGGCAGGCTTTCCGGCTGCCAGCCCTCGCCCGGCTCGTAGCGCGCGACCTCGCCCTCGTCGCCGACCGCGAGCGCCTGGCTCGACAGCGCGCCGACCGGCGCTTCCGGTTGCGGCGCGACCGCCGCGAGCGCGTGGCGGAAGGGGACCGGGTAGTCGATCAGCTTGCTCGGCGCGGGTTTGCGCGTGAGGTGGACCGGAAGCGCCTCGTTGCCGAGCCACCCTTCGCGCGGTTCGGAGAAGGCCGCGCCGAGCGAGCCGCCGACGTCGTTCGGCGCTTCCGAGCCGCCGAGCGAGATCACGCGGACGAACGATTCGCCTTCGAGGCGCAGGCTCACCCCTTCGCCGAGGCCGGTGATCACCCGCTCTCCGAACGGCGTGCTCGAGTTGGCCCACGCGAAGCTGCGCAGATGCACGGCCGGCAGCGCGTCGGGGAGGGTGTGCTTGCACGCGGCGAACGAGGCGGGCGCGTTGCACCAGCTCCCGGTCACTTCGCCGCTGAGGGGTTCTTCGCCGTTCGGCTTGAAGAACATCGTCACCGGCACGCCCGCATCGGAGCGCTGCCCGTCGAGCCACACGCCCTGGTCGGTCACGGTCAGGATCTGGCTGATCGAGCTCGGCGGCTCGTGTCCGGCGCCGACGACCGTGAACGGCTCCGACGGTTGGCCGTCGACCGTCAGCGGCGCCGGCAAGACCTCCTTCCAGGTCGCTTCACGGCGACGGAACAGCGCGACGTCCGGCGAGCCGGCGGAGAGCTGGGCGAGGATCCACGCGTTCTGCGGCGAGCTCGCGGCGACGGCGAGCACGCGGAAGCCGCCGACTTCTTTGCTCGCTTTCGGGAGTTCGATCGGCTCGCGCGTCCATTCCCCGCTCGCGCCGTCCCAGTGGAGCACGCTTTCCTCGGCGCCGGCGGCGCTTTTGTTCACCGGTACGAGAAATGCTCCGGCGTGCCCGTTTTCGTCGAGCGGCGCGACCAGCGGTGTGCGGGTGGTGCTGAACAGCTCTTCTTCGGGCGTGAGCGCGGCTTCGCCGCTGCTCGGCAGCGGCGCTTCCTGGAAGGTGCCGCCGGGGTTGCGCACGAGGATCACCTGGTGGGTGGCTTTGACCGTGCCGAGCAGCACTCCGGCGCCGGTCGCCGTGAACGCGCCGGTCAACGGGGTCCTGTCGGGTTCGAAGCGCGCCAGCGGCTGGCCGGAGGCGTCGACGGGTTCCGGCGCGCGCGTCCACCCGTCGGCGGTCGAGTAGCGCACGATCGTCCAGGCGCCCGAGGACAGCGACCCGCCTTCGCCGATCCCCCACGTCTCGCCTTCGGACTCGAGCGGCGTCGAGCCGAGCATGATCACGTTCTGCGCGGGTACCGAGTCGTCGGTCTGCGCGAACGGTTCCCCTTCGCTCGAGGCGGTCGCGCGCGATACGCGAGCGACGCCGCCGAGACCGCCCGTCACGAGCAGCGCGAGCGCGCCGATCAGCAACAGGATGCCGAGATGCCGTGGGCGAGCCCGGCGAACGCGGGCCCCGATGAACCGGCGCGGTCTCAACCGAGCGGCCCCAGCCCGGCGAGCGCGGCGGCCTTCGGCAGCTCGTGGAAGCTCGTGCTGACCGAGTCCGACGCGGCGCCCGACCCCTTCGTCGAGACGGTCGGCAGCGGCGCGAGCGCATGGCTCTGCAGGTCGAGGTTGGTCGGCCAGCGCTTGCGGTCGAGCCGCACGGTCAGCTTGCGGTCGCCGGCGGCGAACGTCTTTTCCGCGGTGCTCGCGACGACCCGCTTCTTGCGCTTGGCGACCAGTCGCAGCCGCGCGCGCACGGCGAGGTGGAAGCTCAGCACGAGCGTCGTGCCGTGCACGAGGTGCGTGCGGATGTTGGAGAGCAGCGGCACGGCGACCCTCGATTCGATCTGGGCTTCGGGCTTTTCGATCAGCGTCCCAGAGATCGGCGGCAGTTCGCCGGGAAGGCCCGAGTTGTCGACCGGGGGCGCGTCGGGCACGATCGGCGGGATCCCGGCGTCGGGCGGGCGGAAGGTGATCGGCTGCGGTTTATTGAACGTCGGGTCGGTGTCGGGCGAGGCCACTTCGGCCGAGCGCCCGGCGGGCGTCGTCAAGTGGAACAGCCAGCCCTGGCTCGTCGCCAGCCAGCAATCGTGCGGCGCCGGGCAGGCGACCTTCTCGGCGCTCCCCTTTGGCCCGACGCCTTCGGCCGATTCCTGCGCGCTCGGCAGCGACTGCCGTTCGGAGACGGTCCCGTCGCTCGTGAGCCGCGCCAGCAGCGCCGGCGCCGGGTTCGCGGCGGAGTTCTGTCCCGAGGTCAGCGCCAGCCACGCGCTTTCGGAGCCGGCGCCTGCTTCGGCTTCGTCGGGCGGCTCGGCGGCGACCGAGTCGACGGTTTCGTTTTTCGACGACGAGCTGTGTTCTTCGCCGGGCACTTTCGTGAACGGGTTTTCCCCTTCAGGATGGTCGGAGGCCCCGAGGATCTGGCTCCAGAGCCCACCCGCGAAGCGCAGCACGGTCACCTCGCCGGGCGCGCCTTCGGGCGCCGGGACGACCGGGTTCGCGGCTCCCCACAGCGCCGTTTCGGTCGAGCTCAGGTGCAGGTAGTCGAGCTCCTGCGGCACCTCTTCGGAGGAGTAGGTCGGCACGCCCGGGAACAGCGAGACGAACGTCGGCTGGACGCCGTTCGGCTCGATCGTGTGCAGGTCCGAAGGTTCGGTCCGCGGTTCTTCTTCGCCGAGCAGGTCGCCGCTCTGCAGCCGCACGGCCTCGTACAGCAGGCCTCCGTACTGGCGCATGTCCTCGACGGCGTGGCCCTGCGGGCCGGGCTGCGCGTTCAGCGAATGGCCGTCCCAGTGCAGGTGGAACGCGCCGACCTGGTCCTCTGGAAGCGCATCGCCGCCGAACCAGCAGTCTTCGGGGCCGAGGCAGGCGGCGCCGTGCATCGCCTGGTAGGAGTTCTGGCGGAAGGCGAGCGAGGCGTAGGAGCCGACGACTTCGCCGCCCGCGAAGTGGCACAGCGTGTTGTCTTCGAGCGGCGGCGCGCCTTCGACGTTCGCCTGCCCCGGGCGACCGTCGGATACCGTCCAGAATTCATCCGGCCCGGCCCACGCGATCCTGCCGTCGGTCGCACCGCAGACGCTCGCGAGCTCGTGCCAGCCGACGCCGTTGTAGGCCCAGACGCCCGGCGGGATCGTCGGGGGGTTGCCGGCCGTGATCAACAGGCCACGGTTCGGCGCCCAGAACTCGATGTCGCCGATCTTGCCGAGCCCGATCGGCGTCGTGGCCCGCTGGCCGCTCGGCAGTTCGGGCGGCAGCGGCTGTTCCAGATGCCATTCGGCGCCTTCGTCGGCCGCGGCGACGGGCGCGAGCGCACCGGCGCCGAGCGAGATCGCCGCGAGGAGCGCGACCGTCGCGAGCAGCACGAGCGTCGCCGACCGGTTGCGAGGCGGTCGAGCTGTCATCGGCCGTGTCCTTTCGCGTGGCGTGCGCGCTTGCCGGAGGAGCGCTTGTGCGGACGGGCGCGCGGTGGGCGCGCGAACGTGACCGCGACGCTCTGGCGCAGGGTCGGGCGACCGGGCGCGGCGAAGCTGAGCTCGACGCTCGCCGAGAAGCCGCCGCGCGCTTCGGCGAGCGCCGCGTAGGCGTGCGAGAGCTGCAGGACGACGATCGCGAGGCCCGGCGCGCTCGCGCTCGCGGAGCGCGTCGCGACGGTTCGAGTCTGCACGATCGTGCGCGCGCGTCGCGCCCTGCCGTGCGCGGCGCGCTTGGCGCTGATGCGGACTCGAACCGCGCCCTGCGCGGCCGTGCGCAGCGCGCCCGCCCCGGGGACTCGCGCCTTCGAGCAGGACGGTGCCGTCGTGGCGCGAGATCGCCGTGACGCCGAGCGACCACGCGGGAGCGAGCACGGGAAGCGCCGGAGCGGGCGAGATCAGCTCGGGCGTCGGCGTCGCCTGGAAGCGCACGCGCGGCGACGACGAACGCGTCGTCGGCGCCGTTGCCGTCGCCGTAGACGAGGTTGTCGGCTTCGAGGAGAACGACAGCAGGTTCCCGTCGTCGGAGAACGACGGCGAGAGCGTCGCGCCGGGCGAGCCGCTCGGCGCCTGGCTCGGTTCGCCGGCGAAGCCCTCGTGA
The DNA here is from genome assembly GCA_963802105.1 of uncultured Solirubrobacteraceae bacterium. Classification (GTDB taxonomy): domain Bacteria; phylum Actinomycetota; class Thermoleophilia; order Solirubrobacterales; family Solirubrobacteraceae; genus Palsa-744. The sequence goes on from CAWDHJ010000002.1 coordinate 703,839, forward strand.
CGCGCGTCAGCGTGTCGTTGGCGAAGTCGATGTCGTAGAGCTCGGCCGTGCCGACCGTCGCCGACGGCGCGCTGACGTAGGAGGGCGAGCCGAGCGGGAACACCGTTCGCGCCGTCGTGAACGCGACCTGGCTGCCGTCGGGCGAGACGCCGACGTCGACGATCGGCGCGACGCGTGCCTTGTTGCTTTCGTTGCCGCCTGCCAGCTCGGTCAGCCGGCGCGTCGCTTCGACGCGCGTAACGCCGTCGCGCATGTCGACGACGTACAGGTCGTCTGACGATTCGGCGATGTTCAGTTCTTCGCCGCTGGCGACCTCGCGCGCGGTCGCGACGAACGCGACCGTCGCGCCGTTCGCGCTGAGCCGGGGCAGGTAGTCCTCGGCCGTGCTCCCCTGCCAGAGGCCCGGGATCGTGCTTCCGTGCGCGGGGCTCGTGTCGAACGGGCCCTGACACGGGTCGGCGAGCGTCGCCGGCACGCTCAGGCGAGACTCGCCGCTGGCGGCGCACGCCGGCGCGAGCGGGTCGGATCCGCCGGTCACCCGTCGCGTCGGCGATTCCTGGCCTTCGTCGATCCGGCGCCACAGCGGCTCGGTGTAGCTCGGTTCGTTCGCGTAGTCCGAGGCGAGCGCCGGAGCCTGCGAGCCGACCTGCTGCGCCATCCACGCGACGGTCGACCCGTCGGCGCTGATCGACGCGCCCGCCCAGGCGCTGGGAAAGGCGCTCGCGCCGGCGTACACGGCGCCATACGTCGCCGAGCCGGCCTGCGTGATCGGAACCGGTTCCGGCTGCCCGGCGGCGTCGAGCTGCGCGCCGCCGCTCGCGGATCGCGGCGCACGCTGACGAGCGTGGTGCTCCTGCTGTCGAGATCGCGAACGACGACCTGGAGGGCCGGCGTTTCGGGCGGTTCGGCGAGCCCGAGTGGCGCCGGCCTGCCGGGTTCGCGACGTTCGACGTCGCGGTGGTGACGAACGCGACGACGTGCCCGTTGCCGCTCAGCGCCGAGCGCGCGCTCGCGACCGAGCCGAAATGCGTTTCTTCGAACGCCGCGTTGCCGCCATATGCGTAGCTCAGCCCGCGCGAGCCGCCGTCGACCGCCGAGACGAGCGTGAACGCACACGCTTCCTCGGCGCCGAGCTTCGCCCAGCCGCGGGGCAGGGGTCGGACCGGCTTTCCATGTCGCGCACGTACACGTCGGGCGCGGCGTCGGTGTCGTTCTGTTCGTCCAGGCGCGCGGTCGTCGTGAAGCTGACGTAGCGGCCGTCTTCGCTGATCGACGGCATCGTCGCGTCGCCGCCGGCGACGAGCGCCACTTCGCCGGTGACGAGATCGCGACGGAAGACGCCGGTGCGACCGCCGAACGATCCGTCGAACGCGACATAGCGTCCGTCGCCCGAGATCGCCGAGTCGCCGGCGTGATCGGCCTGCTCGTCGTTCGACGTCCCGGCGACGGCGCCCGCGGAGACGAGCGAGATCGAGCCGAACACATCGGCGCGCGCCGACGCGCCGCCGGCGAGCAGCACGATCGCGACGGCGCCGGTCAGCGACGCTCGCGAGCGAGGTCCTCATCGAACGCTCACCAGCCGGCGCACCGTTGCCTGGTTGCCGGCGCGGTCGCGCACGTGGACGACGACCGTGTAGACCCCGGCGCGCGCGTAGCGATGACGCGCGCGCACGTGCTTGGCGACGCGCTGCCGTCGCCGAAGCTGATGCTCGAGGCGGCCTTCTCGACGCCGGAGTTCGCGGTCGCGGATCCGCACGCTGACGCCATGCCCGCCGGCGCGCGCGAGATCGTGACCGTCGGCGGCGTGCCGTCGACCTTCAACGACGACGGCCGAGCTGAGCGTCGCCTGGCCGTCGATGTCGGTCGCGAGCACCTGGACGCGGTGCGTGCCGCTGCCCAACCCGCGTGGGTCGAGCGGCATCGTCAGACCGGCTGTCGCGCTCGCCTGCGGACGGCCGTCGACGACCAGGCGGTAGCTCAGCGGAGCGTCGGCGCTCGTCGCCGCCAGCCAGCTGACGATCGCCGCCGAGGGTCGACCCAGCCCGTCGGCGCGGTCAGGATGAACTGAACCGGCGGCGCGGTGGCCTGCGCCGCGACGATCGCCGCGTTCCCGAGCGGCCCCTGGCGGAACCCGACGATCCCGTCGCCGAGCCCCGAGCGCCCGACCGCGAGTTCGGCGACTTCGCCGCCGGCGCCGCCGCTGACGAGCGCCGTCTGCGCGGCCCCGCTGGGGAAGTTCTCGAGCACGCCCACCGCCGGATCGCCTTGCGCGTCGGCGCTCGGCCATGCCGAAACACCGCCACCGGCCGGGTTCATCACGCTCGCCGAGGACATTTCGCCGCCGGCGAACGGAGGGCCGAGCGAGAGCGCCGCCGAGAGCCCGCGGTCGTTGCCCTCGATCACGCGCGGCGTCCCGTTCGAGTCGTAGACCAGGCGCATGTCCTGCTTTTCGTCGATGTCGATGCTCGGCGGTCCGACCTGCGCGCCGACGCCTCCCGAGACCGCCGTGTCGACGACCGCGGCGCCGGCGAACTCCGCGCCGTCGGCCGATTCTCCGTCGGGCAGGATGTTGAGGAAGATCCGCGGCCCGGGCAGCGGCGAGCCGGGGCCGACGTTCTGCCGGTAGGCGACCTCGGCCTGGCCGAGCTTCGAGATCGCGACGCTCGGCGCGTCGGCGTCGTCGTCGATCGGCGAGCCGTTGAACGTCGCCGCGCTCACGGGCAGCACGTAGTCGAGCGACGTGCCGAACAGGCGCCTCGCCCAGATCCGCGCGACCCCTTCGACGTCGGGCTCCTGCCAGACGACGACGCCGTTGCCGGTCGGTCCGATCGCGACCTGAGGGGCGTTGGCCGACGTCGGCGGGCGCATCGAGGCGCCCGGGTTGCGATTGATCGTGCCGAGGCGCGACCAGCGCAGCCCGTCGTAGTGCGCCGCGCGAACGCTCTCGATCACGTCGCCCGGATGCAGCAGCGGGATCACGTTCTGCAGCGAGCGATTGACTACGCGATAGACGACGTCCGCCTGGCCGGTCGAGCTCATCGCGAGGTCCGGGCTCGTGCCGGTCCCGTCGCCGATGTTCGGATCGATCAGGATCGCCGGCCCGAACGAGGAGGAGCCGGAGCTGAGCGTCGCGCCGACGAGCTCGTCGACCGGCAGTTCGCCTTCGCTCGCGTACGGCGTCGCCCAGACGACGACGAGCTCGCCGCCGTTGGCTGCGCCGATGCGCGGCCAGCTGGCCGCGTACGGCTGTTCGGTGTCGACGCGGATCGGCGCCTGCCAGCGGCCTTCGGCATAGCGCGAGACGAACACGTGCGCGACGCCGTCGACGCGCTTGAGGTAGACGAGGCCGCCCGTCCCGTCTTCGGCCATCGCGACGCCGCCGAAGCCGACGATGTCCTCGCTCGGCCCGTCGATCGTCGTCGCCGGCAGGACCACGGCGCGCGCCTGCCCCGCCCCGAGCAACAGCGCGAGCAGCAACGGGAGCGCCAGCGCCGCGGCGCGTCGCGCCAGCGCCCGCGAGGGCGGCGCCGCCGGGCGCGCCCTCGGGGCGACCTGCGGCGACGGCGTCACGATTCCGATTTGTTCAGCGCACCGGGTGTCTTGTTGAAGGCGCAGCGGAAGTTCTCCGGATCCATCACCGGCTCAGAGCCGGCGAAGCCGCCTTTGGTGCCGTTGCTGTAGACGGTCACGTACTGCAGCGATTCGGGCAGCGGGTCGGCCGGCAGCGGCACCGGGTTGGCCTGCCCCTGTCGCGGGTTGCCGGTCGCGCCTTCGCTGACCCCCTCGAAGCCGGCGGCCGCGGAGCCGGCTTCGGTCGTGACGAGCGTCGAGGTCATCTCGCGCTGGTCTTTGAGCCCGCGACTCGGGTCCAGCGGAATCGTCGCCGTCAGCTGCGAGTCGTGGATCGTCGACTCGAGCTTGACGCGAGCCGCCGCGCCGAGCAGTTCGGCGGCGCTCGGCAGCCAGCCGCCTTCGGCGACGCACGCCTTGCTGGCGAAGATGTAGTCGTTCTGCCCGGCCTGCGCGTTGGTCACCGGGTAGGGCGCCGTGTCGAGGCACCACGTGCCGAGGTCGACCGTCGCCGGGGGGCAGGTGCCGGCGAGCTGCGCGGCCGTCTCACCGCCGACGTGGCTCGCGTTGTTGACGGTCGGGATCGCCGCCGCCGGGAACTTCCTGTTCTTGCCGAGCAGCAGGATGCCGCCGGCGTGCGGCTTGTTGCTGATCGTGTGCCCGGCAAACGCCGAGACGACCGCGTGCCGCGCCGCGTCGGCGAGGCCGGTCGTCGAGAACACGAGCGCGATCAGCGAGACGATCAACGCGGGCGAAGGCGTCCTGCGCGATCGGGGCAGGCGCGGCGACCGATGCGCCCGGCTCACGGCGCGCCCTTGTCACGCGTGAAGCGCGGCTGCGAGGCGCGCCGCACGTTCCTGAGCTCCTCGAGCGTGGTGTCGCGCACCGTCGAGAGCACGGCGTCGAGCGCGACGCCCGACAGCGTCTCGTGCTCCAGCAGCGCGGCGGCCGTCTCCTCGACGGTGCTCCAGTTGCGGTCGAGCACCCATGCCGCGCGCGCCTCCGCGTCGCCGACGAGGCGCTCGATCTCGTTGTCGATCAAGTTCAGCGTCTCCGGCCCGACCGAGCCGAGGTCCTGCAGCGAGGCGCCGAGGAACACCTCGCCGCCCTTCTCGCCGATCGTCACGAGTCCGAGCGCCTCGGACATGCCGAAGGATGTGACCATGCTGCGCGCGAGCGCCGTCGCCGCGTGGAGGTCGTCGTTGACGCTCGTCGACATGTGCCCGAAGGCGATCCGCTCGCCGGCGAGCCCGGCGGCGATCACGATCAACTGGCTCTGCAGGTCGGGCTCGCTCATGATCGTCTGGTCGCGGTCGGTCAGCATGTGCGCGGCCGTGCCGAGCTGGCGCCCGCGCGCGACGATCGAGAGCTTGCGCGTCGAGGCCGTATGGCCGAGCGCGTCGGTCACGACGGCGTGCGAGGCCTCGTGGATCGCGATCAGCCAGCGCTCCTCCTCGGTCATGATGTGCTTCTTCGCCGGACCGGCGACGACGCGGTCGATCGCCTCCTCGAGCGTCGCCTGGTCGATCTGGCCGTTGCCGTCGCGCACGCTCAGCAGCGCCGCCTCGTTGATCACGTTCGCGAGCTCGGCGCCGCTGAAGCCCGGCGTCTGCTTGGCGACCTCCTCGAGCGAGGCGTCGGACGCGAGCGGGCGCTTGCCGCCGTGCAGGCGCAGGATTTCCAGCCGGCCGTGCACGTCGGGCACGTCGACGACGACCTGCCGGTCGAAGCGCCCAGGACGCAGCAGCGCCGGGTCGAGGATGTCCGGGCGGTTCGTCGCGCCCATCACGACGAGCCCGCCGTCGCCCGCGAAGCCGTCCATCTCGACGAGGATCTGGTTGAGCGTCTGCTCGCGCTCGTCGTTGCCCTGCCCGATGCCGGCGCCGCGCTTGCGTCCGGCGGCGTCGAGCTCGTCGATGAAGATGATCGCCGGCGCGGCTTTGCGCGCCTTGCGGAACAGGTCGCGAACGCGCGCCGCGCCGACGCCGACGAGCGACTCGACGAAGTCCGAGCCCGACAGCGAGAAGAACGACGCGTCGGCTTCGCCGGCGACGGCCTTCGCGAGCAGCGTCTTGCCGGTGCCCGGGGGGCCGACGAGCAGCACGCCCTTCGGCGCGGCGGCGCCGACGACGAGGTACTTGCTCGGGTCGGCGAGGTAGTCGCGGATCTCGCGAAGCTCGGCGAGCGCCTCGCCCGCGCCGGCGACGTCGTTGAACGTGATGCGGTCGCTCGTGCCCTTGCCCTTCTTGCGGCCCTTGCCGGTGAACTGCGAGAAGCCCGCGATCCCGCCGGCGGCGCCGCCGTCCCCGCCGAGACGCATGAACAGCGAAAACAGGCAGACGAGCAGGAGGATCGGGATCAGGAACTGCACGATGATCGCCTTCGTCGGCTTGCCCGACTGCTGGTCGATCGAGACCGTCGCTCCCGCCGCCGACAGTTCGTTGGCGAGCTGGGCCGTCTGCGCTCCAGACGCCGGGTAGGCCGCCCAGAGATGTTCGGCCGGGCCGACGGTCACGGTCTTTTCGGTCGTCCCGCCGGCCTTCGTGCCGGTCGGCGTGACGGTCGTGCTCGTACCCGTCGTCGCGAGCACGACGCGGCTGTCGTGGTCGAGCAGCGTCGCGCTCGCGATCCCCCGGCTCTTCGCCAGGCGCTCGACCGTGCTGAGCGGGACCTGCCGCCCTGAGCTGCCCGGCTTGATCTCGCCGAGCAGCGTCGCGAAGGCGATCGCGAGGCCGATCGAGGCGAGCAGCAGGAACAGGGCAAGCGGGTCGCGAAACGCGATGCGGCGCGCCGCCTGCGCGAACTCGACGATGCGAACGAGCGCGGGGTTGCGCCGGTTGGCGAGTCCCGACCGCACGGCGGGCCGCGCCGACGGCGAATGCCCGTTCGACGATGGAGCCGGCGGAAGCGGCGGGGAGCTCTCGGGCCCGGGTGCGTTTGGTTCGTCGGTCATGTGATGGCAGGTAAACGTCGGTCGCAGCGACCCGCGACGCAGCCGCGGCGAGTGAGCCAGCGGGCAGCCTCACACGCGTTCGGCGGAAATGCAACGCCGTTCACAAAAACGACACATACACCGGGGCGGGCGTTTACAAAATGAACACATTCCGCCAACGCCGGGGCGTTCACAAAAACGAAACACCAGGGAATTCGGCGCTCGACAGTCTTGCGCCCCGGGAAAGATTCTCGCGCCTGCGCATCGATCGTACGAGCGAGTTGTTAGGCGCATCCGCACGCGTCGCGACACTCCAGACGCCCGAGCGACGGCGCGAGCATCAAACGAATCCCGAACCACAAAGGAGACACTTAACTGTGCGCGCGCACCGCACCCTCATTCTCAGCCTCATCGTCACACTCGTTCTCGCCGTCCCAGCGACGGCGCTTGCCAAGCAGCTGATCATCGGCGGCTCGACCTCCGTGCTGCCACTGGCGCAGAAGCTCGCGACCGCCTACCACAAGGCCTTCCCCCGCATCCCGACCCCGAAGGTCGGCGGCGGGCAGTCGGACATCGGGATCAGCGGCGCGGCGAGCGGTCGATTCGACATCGGCGACTCCTCGCGCAACCCGATCCCCGGCGTCGACCCGAAAGGTCTCGTCTTCACGAAGATCGCGCAGGACGGCATCTGCATCATCACCAGCCCGCAGAACCACCTCGCGAACCTCTCGCAGGAAACGGTCGTCGGGATCTTCACGGGCGCGATCCGCGATTGGAGCCAGGTGCCGGGCGCGCAGGCGTCCGGGCCGATCGACCTGTTCGACCGTGACGGCGCCTCCGGTACGCAGGACGCCTTCCAGCACATCTTCCTCGGCGAAACGCTGAAGATCTCGCCGAGCGCGACGGAAGAGACCTCGAACGGCCTCGAGCAGAACGCCGTCAAGAACGACCCGGGCGGAGCGGGGATCGGCTTCGTCTCGTTCGCCTACACGGCCGGCGTCAACGCCGTCGGCTACCAGGGCGTCGCCTGCACGCTGCCGAATGCGAAGTCCGGCCAGTACGGGGGCGTGCGCAACTTCTGGATGGTCACGAAGGGCGCACCGAAAGGCGAAGCCGCGAAGTTCATCAACTGGGTCACGAAGCCCGGCAACACGACGGTCAGGTCGATCATCAACTCCAACTGGATCGCGATTCACTGATCGCATGAGAGCGGTGCTCTGAGGGGAATGCAGCGCCGCACTGGCCACAGAGAAGACCAACGCGCCGAGCGCACGCTCGGCGCGTTGGCGGCCGCGCTGCTCGTCCTGATCGGCGCGATGGTCGTGACGGTCTTCGTCAACGCGTGGCCGTCGTTCAGGAGCAACGGGCTGAGCTGGTTCGGCCCCGGCGGCGACGTCGACACGCAGCTGCGCGCGATGCAGGAATCGACGCCGCTGCCCGGCCACAGCATCGAATACTTCCGCGCCTGGCCGCTGATCTGGGGAACGCTGCTGACGACGGTCCTCGCCGTGATCCTCGCGCTCGTCGTCTCGACGCTCGCGGCGATCTTCCTCACCGAGTTCGCGCCCGAGCGCGTGCGACGGACGCTCGAGCCGGTGATCAGGCTGCTCGCCGGCGTGCCGTCGGTCGTCTACGGGCTGATCGGGATCCTCGCGCTGGCGCCGCTGATCAACCAGCACCTGATCAGCAACGCACGCAAGCAGTCGGTCGCCTACGTCGTGCAGCTCAACGGCGCCGACCTGACGACCGCGACGGTGATCCTCGCGGTGATGATCACGCCGATCATGGTCGCGCTGATCGCCGGCGCGCTCGCCTCGGTGCCGGCGCCGTGGCGCGAAGGGTCGGTCGCGCTCGGAGTCAACCGCTGGCGGACGATCGTGCGCGTCTCGCTGCGGACCGCGCGGCCGGCGATCGTCGCCGCGACGGTGCTCGCGACGGCGCGCGCGCTCGGCGAGGCGATCATGCTCTCGATGGTCTCCGGCGGTCGCGGCTTCGCCGCGAACCCGCTCGACGGCCTGACGTTCCTGTTCGAGCCGGTGCGACCGCTCGCGGCGACGATCGTGCAGCAGTCCGAGGGGCTGACGATCGCGCCGCTCGCGCACACGATCTACGCGATGTCGGCCGTGCTGCTCGTATCGGCCGCGCTGCTCTCGTTCGCCGGCTGGGCGGCGAAGCAGCCGCTCAAGCGCTACGGGATCCGCGCGTGAGCCAGGTCGGCGAGCTCGCGGCGGCGCCACCGGTCGCCGTAAGGCCACGCCGCCAGACGACGGCCGCGTGGCCGCTCGCCGACCGGATCGGGTACTGGATGTGCTGGGCGACTGGCGTCGCGCTGTGTCTGATCGCGATCGGGATCGTCGTGTTCATGTTCGTCAAGGGCATCTCCTACCTGCGTCCGGCGCTGTTCGTCGAACATCCCGCCGCCTCGCTGCAGCAGAGCCACGCGGGCGGCTTCCTCGATCCGATCGAGGGCACGCTGATCATCACGGCGATCGGCACGCTGATCGCCGCGCCGACCGGCGTCGCGGTCGCCGTGTGGATCTCCGAGTACGGCCGTCCGGCGCCGCTCGCGCGCGCCGTCGAATCGGCGATCGACGTGATCGCCGGCGTGCCGAGCGTCGTGCTCGCGATCTTCGGGCTGCTGATCTTCTCCGAGAGCTTCCTCGGCTTCCTCTCGCAGAACGCCGCGAACGGGGCCGTCTACGGGCGCTCGTTCTTCGCCGCCGGGATCGTCATGGCGCTGCTCGCGCTGCCGCTGATCGTCGGCTCCACGCGCGAGGCGCTCGCGCAGGTCCCCGACCGCGTGCGCGAGGCGTCCTACGCGCTCGGCAAGTCGCGCGCGAGCACGATCCGCTGGGTGCTCCTGCCCTCGATCAAGCCCGACATCGCCAGCGGCATCGCGCTCGGCATGGGCCGGATCATCGGCGACACGGCGATCATCACAATCCTGCTCGGCGTGACGCTGACGACGCAGGGCGTCGGCAGCGTGCCGATCATCGGCACGCTGCGCGGCACCGGCTCGACGCTGACGAGCTACGTCTACAACAACTCGCCGGCGGGCGAGGGCAACGCGCCGCAGAAGGCGTACGCCGCGGCGTTCGTGCTGCTGATGCTCGTGCTCCTCCTCAACGGTCTCGTCACGCGGCTGACCGGTGCGCGACCGCTCGATCGCGCTGGCCTCGGCGCTCGACTGCGGATGATCGGGAGGTCGTTTCCGTGGACCCTCTGATGCCGCCGCCCGTGCGGCGAATCGCCGTCGACCGCGAGCCGCAGGTCGTCGCGCCGCGCCCGGCGCCGATCGGCGCGACGGCGCCCGCGGGTCCGGCCGTCGCGCGCCAGCGCGTCGAGCGCAGGCCCCCGACGGAGGTGCACGAGCGCATGCGCGTCGAATCGGTCTGGCTCGCCTACGGCGAGAACTGGGTCGTGCGCGACGTCACGCTGCCCGTCCGCCGCGGCGAGGTGCTGGCGCTGATCGGCGCCTCCGGCTCGGGCAAGACGACGCTGCTGCGCTCGCTGAACCGCCTCACGGAGATCACCGCCGGCGGCGCGCGCGCGGGCCGGATCACGCTCGACGGCCAGGAGATCCACGAGCTCGAGGTCAACGACCTGCGCCGAAAAATCTCGATGGTCTTCCAGCAGCCGAACCCCTTCCCGATGAGCATCTACGACAACGTCGCCTACGCGCTCGCCGAGCAGCGCCCGCCGCGCGGGCGCAGGCGTCGGCGCACGCCGGCGCTCGAAGCGGCCGTCGAGGACGCGCTGCGTCGCGCCGGGCTGTGGGACGAGGTCGCCTCGGATCTCGACCGCTCGGCGCTGCGACTGTCCGGCGGCCAGCAGCAGCGCCTGTGCATCGCGCGCGCGCTCGCCGCCAACCCGGAGGTGCTCCTGCTCGACGAGCCGTGCTCGGCGCTCGACCCGATCTCGACGGCGACGATCGAGGAGCTGATCGTCGGCCTGCGCGAGAGCGTCGCGATCGTGATCGTCACGCACAACCTGCAGCAGGCCTTCCGCGTCGCCGACCACGTCGCATTCATGCACCTCGGCGAGCTCGTCGAGTACGGATCGAGCGAGCAGGTCTTCGACCGCCCGTCGCACGCGCGCACGCGTGACTACATCAGCGGTGCGTTCGGATGACGTCGCGAGACGCTCGGTTGGATGCGTCGCGGATGCAGCGGTGAGAACCGCCACGCTCGCCACGCTCGCGCTTCTCGCGATCTCGTTCGGCGGCTGCGAGACGACCGCCGAAAAGAGCGCTCAGCTCGCGCGCCGGGCAAAGCGCGTGACGCTCAGCGAGCAGGGGCTGACGATCGCTCGCCCGAGCAGCGACGTCGCGGTCGTCGGCAGCGCCGTCGTGCACGACGCCGAACGCGCGGCGGCCGCGGTGACGCTGCGCAACCGCTCGAGCCGGGCGCTGCGCGCGGTGCCGATCGCGATCACCGTCAAGGACGCGTCCGGCAAGACGCTGTTCCAGAACAACGCGCCGGGGCTCGAAAGCGCGCTCGTCTCGGTGCCTTCGATCCCGGCGCACGGCACCGTCGTTTGGGTCGACGACCAGCTGCCGTCGGGCGGCGCGCCGACGAGCGTCAGCGCGAAGGTCGGCGAAGCGCCGGCCGTCGCCACCGTGCCGACGCTCGCCGTCTCGCAGTCTCACGTCGGCGAAGATCCGGCCGACGGCGTCGTCGCGAGCGGCGTCGTCGCGAACCGCTCGAAGGTCGCGCAATCGGGGCTCGTCGTGTTCACGGTCGCGCTTCGCGGCGACGCGATCGTCGCGGCCGGCCGCGCGATCGTCTCCGAACTGGCGGCCGGCGCCTCGGCCCCTTTCCAAGCCTCGCTCGTCGGGCAGGCGGCCGGCGGCCGCTTGGAGGTCTTCGCACCGGCGGCGACCTTCGGATAGGCGTCGCGTCAGGCAGCGCCGCGCTCTGGCGTCGAACGCTCAGCCCAAGCGCCGGCGCTGTTTGAGCGTGATCCCCTCGAGCACGTGCGCGACCGTCTCGCATGCGTCGACGGCGGCCTCGAGCGTCTCGAAGATGTCCTTCCAGCGGATCACGACCATCGGGTCGATGCCGCCGGCGAACAGCGACGCGACGCCGTCGCGCTGCAGGCGGTCGCCCTCGTTCTCCAGGCGATGGATCTCGACGAGGTGCGGCCCGAGCTCGGTCCCGGTCCGCAGGCAGCGCAGCGCCTGGGCGATCTGCTCGCCCTGCCCGACGAGCACGTTCGAGAACTCGACGGCCTGCTCCATCGGCGCCTCGACGCCGTACAGGCCGAGCTGTGCGGCGGCGTGCTCGGAGTGGTCGACGATGTCGTCGAGCGCCGTCGCCAGCGCGTAGCCGTCGCCGGCCGTGAACGGCGCGCGCACGCGACCGCCGGCGAGGCGGTGGATGATGTCGTGCGTGATTCGGTCGCCTTCCTGCTCGCAGACCTTCAGCTCGCGCGCGAGCGTCGCGTGCTCGGGGTAGTCGACGAGCAGGTCGTGCAGGAGCAGTCCCGAGCGCTGCACGTTGCGGCCGGCCTCCTCGACGAGGCCCACCAGGACCGCGTCGGGAGCGCGCGAGAGGAAGCTCATCGCGCGAGGATATTCGGACGCGTCGGGCGATGAAGCTCTTTCACGAATTTTTTACCGCCCGATTACGAGTTTGCAACCTGACCCGCTACGCGCGCGTGGAAGGCTTGCGAACGTGGCGAGCCTTCCCGAGAGTGAGGACACGCTGTACGCGGGCGAGCTCGAGATCCGTCTGGGAGACGGTCTCGTGCTGGCCGCCGGCCGCGTCGTGCGCCTGTCGGTCCGCGAGTTCGACCTGATCGTCGCGATGGCGCGGCGCACCGGCGCGATCGCTACGCGCGAGGAGCTATACGCGACGGTCTGGGGCGGCGAGCTGCGACCCGGAGATCGCTCGGTCGACGTTTACGTCAGCAAGCTGCGGGGAAAGCTCGAATCGGCGATGCCCGATCGCCGCTTCATCCACACGCACCCGGGATTCGGCTACCGCTTCCAGCCGCAGCCGGCGCGCGAGCCGGCAGCCGTGCGGCTCACTCCACGCGAGACCGATTCCAATGATGTGGACGGTCTTTCACGAAATGTTCACATCGGGGCTCCGGGCGATTAAACAGACTGCTGGGAGCATCGCCGGCGCGCGGTCTCTCGACGCGCGCCGAGCGCATCACGACACGTAATCCAGCCAGAGGAGACGTAGTGACCAAGAACAGGATTGGCGCGCTTGCGAGCGTTGCTTTGCTCGCATTCGGCCTATCGGCCTGCGGCAGCAGCTCCAGCTCGTCCACCAGCTCGTCGAGCAGCTCGACGAGCTCGACGTCGTCGAGCAGCGGCTCGGGGACGATCTCGGGCGCGGGCTCGACGTTCGCCGCGCCGGTGTACGAACAGTGGGCGTCGGCGCAGTCCGGTCTCACAGTCAACTACCAGGCAGTCGGCTCCGGCGCGGGGATCACGTCGCTCGAGTCGAAGACCGTCGACTTCGGCGCCTCGGACCCGCCGTTGAAGCCGGCCGACGAAGAAGCGATCGCCAAGAACGGCAGCCCGGCCGTGCAGATCCCGATGTTCCTCGGTGCGATCACCGTCTCCTACAACCTGCCCGGCGTCCAGGCCGGCCTGAAGCTCGACTCGAAGACGATCGCCGACATCTACCTCGGCAAGGTCAAGACGTGGAGCGACCCGGAGATCAAGGCGCTCAACCCGGGCGTCTCGCTGCCGAGCACCGCGATCACGGTGATCCACCGCTCGGACTCCTCGGGCACGACGGCCGGCTTCACCGGCTTCCTCGCGTCGACCGACCCCGAATTCAAGAGCAAGGTCGGCGAAGGCAAGGACGTGCAGTGGCCGACGGGCACCGGCGCGAAGGGCAACGCCGGCGTCGCCGGCGCCGTGCAGCAGACGGCCGGCGCGGTCGGCTACGTCGAGCAGGCGTACGCGCTGCAGCACAAATTCACCTACGCGGCGGTCAAGAACAAGACGGGCCAGTTCGTCTCGCCGACGCTCGCCTCGACGACGGCGGCCGCGAAGGGCGTCAAGGTGCCGGCGAACCTGGGAATCAAAATCTCCAACCCGTCGGACCCGGCCGCCTACCCGATCACCTCGCAGACGTTCATCGTCGTCAACAAGGACCTCTGCAAGGCGGGCACGCCCGGCGGCGAAGCGGCCGCGAAGGGCGTCGTCAAGTTCCTCACCTACGGGCTCGGCGAAGGCCAGTCGATCCTCTCGCAGGCCGACTACGCGGCGCTGCCGGCCGAAATCCTCGCGAAGTCGAAGGCGGCTCTCGCGGGCCTTCAGTGCAACGGCGCACCGATCAGCGGCTGAGCGAGACGACCAGGCCTCGGATCGGATAGACAAGGGGCCATGAGCACAGCAGCCACGACAGGCGGCGAGCACTCGACACTCGAGCGCTCGCCGCTTGCGCGGCTCCCCGACCGTGCGCTGAAGTACGGGCTGACGACGCTCGCGGCGCTGATCCTCGTCCTGATCGTCTACTTCTTCGTGCGCCTCGTCGGCGAGTCGAAACCGGCGTTCGCGCACGAGGGCGTCTTCGGCTTCACGTTCAACAACGACTGGAACGTCAGCGGCGAAAAATTCGGCGCGCTGCCGCTCGTCGTGGGCACGCTGATCACCTCGGGGTTGGCGCTGCTGATCGGCGTGCCGGTCGCCGTCGCGACGGCCGTCTACGCCACCGAGCTGTGCCCGCTGCGCCTGCGCGGCGCGCTGACCGTCCTCGTCGAGCTGCTCGCGGCCGTGCCGTCGGTCGTCTACGGCCTGTGGGGGATCTTCTTCCTCGCGCCGAAGCTGCAGCCCGCCGAGCAGTGGGTCGCCGACCGGCTGTCGTTCGTCCCGTTCATCGGCGGCGGCACGGTGACGATCCCGAACTACTTCATTGCCGGCCTGATCCTCGCGATCATGATCCTGCCGATCGTCTCGGCGATCTCGCGCGAGGTGATGGCGACGGTGCCGCCCGACCACAAGGAGGCGGCGCTCGGGCTCGGCGCGACGCGCTGGGAGATGATCCGCACGGCGGTGCTGCCGTACTGCCGCGCGGGGATCGTCGGCGGCGCGATGCTCGGCCTCGGCCGCGCGATCGGCGAGACGATCGCCGTGACGATCGTGATCGGCGACGCGCCGCAGCTCGGCAGCCATTTGTTCGGGCAGGGCTACAGCCTCGCGGCGGTCATCGCCAACGAGTTCGGCGAGGCGCAGGGCCTGCACCGCTCGGCGCTGTTCGCGGCCGGCCTCGTGCTGTTCGTGCTGACGCTGCTCGTCAACGCGCTCGCACGCGTGCTCGTCAGCAGGGCGTCGCGCACGCGCGGCGGTGGCTCGACGCCGCGCGCGGCCGCCGAGGCGCTGCCGATCGCCGGGGCGGTCGCCGGCGCATGAGCGCGCAGGCGCCGACCGGCGAGCGTTTCGCGCGATTCGCGCTCACCCCCGCGCGCCGGCGCAAGGACCGGCTCGCGCGCGGCCTGATCACGGCGGCGACGGTGATCGCGCTCGTGCCGCTCGCGCTCGTCGTCTACTACCTGCTGAAAAAGGGGCTCGGCTCATGGAGCGGCAGCTTCTTCACGACCGACCCGACCGGCAACACGTTCTTCAAAACGTCGAGCATCGGCGGCATCAAGAGCGCGATCCTCGGCACGATCGAGATCGTCGCGCTCGCCTCGGTCATCGCGATCCCGATCGGGATCGGCGTCGCCGTGTGGCTCGTGGAGTACGGGCGCCAGAGCTGGTTCGCGCACGTCGTGCGCTTCTTCGTCGACGTGCTGACCGGCGTGCCGTCGATCGTCTTCGGCCTGTTCATCTACATCGTCCTCGTCGTCGGCACGGGCAGCTCCTACGCCGGCTACAAGGGCTCGCTCGCGCTCTCGCTGCTGATGCTGCCGGTCGTGATCCGCTCGGCCGAGGTGATCCTGCTGCTGATCCCCGGCTCGCTGCGCGAGTCGGCGCTCGCGCTCGGCGCGCCGCGCTGGAAGGTCATCTTCCGCGTCGTGCTGCCGACGGCGCTGCCCGGGATGGTCACCGGCGTGCTGCTCGCGATCGCGCGCGCCGCCGGCGAGACGGCGCCGCTGCTGTTCACGGCCGCGACGACGCGCAATACCGACTTCAACCTCAGCCACTTCATGAACTCGCTGCCGGTGCAGATCTACGACGACGTGACCTCGCCGACGACGGCCGTCGTGAACCGCGCCTGGGGCGCGGCGCTGACGCTCGTCGCGATGATCCTGATCCTCAACCTAATCGCCCGTCTCGTCTCGCGAAGGAGCCGCCTGACATGACCCCCGACGCAATCCCCTCACAGACAGCTAACGTGGAGCGCGCCAACGTGGACCCCGAGAGCCGAATCGAGAGTGAGCGCGAGCGAGTCGCGCCGAGCGCGTCGTCCGACGCCGGCGCCACACCGGGCGCCGGCGCCGACACGAACAGCCCCGGGCCGGGCGCCAAGCAGGGACTGAGCGTGACGCTCGAGCAGCTGCGCGCCTTCTACGGCGACGCCGAGCAGGTCAAGGGCATCGACCTCGAGTTCAAAGCGAACGAGGTCACCGCGATCATCGGTCCGTCGGGCTGCGGCAAGTCGACGATGGTGCGCTGCATCAACCGCATGCACGAGGAGATCCCCGGCGCGCGCGCGCAGGGTCGCGTGCTGCTCGACGACGCCGACGTGTACGACCCGGGCGTCGACGTCGTCGCCGTGCGACGCGCGATCGGCATGGTCTTCCAGAAGCCCAACCCGTTCCCGACGATGTCGGTGTTCGACAACGTCGCCGCCGGCCTGCGCCTCGGATCGAGCGGCCGCGGCGGGCGCGGCAAGGCCGAGCTCAGCGCGAAGGTCGAGTCGGCGCTGCGCGCCGCCGGCCTGTGGGACGAGGTCTCCGACCGCCTCTCCGAGCCCGGCGCCGGGCTCTCCGGCGGCCAGCAGCAGCGCCTGTGCATCGCGCGCTCGCTCGCCGTCGAACCCGACGTGATCCTGATGGACGAGCCGTGCTCGGCGCTCGACCCGATCGCGACGCTGAAGATCGAGGAGCTGATCGACGAGCTCAAGCGGCGCGTGACGATCGTCATCGTCACGCACAACATGCAGCAGGCGGCGCGCGTCGCCGACCGCACGGCCTTCATGCTCAGCGGCGAGCTCGTCGAGATCGGCGCGACGCAGGACATCTTCACCAAACCGAACGACTCGCGAACGGAAGAATATGTCACCGGCAAGTTCGGCTAGCGGCGACGAGCGCGCCGCTGAGCAGCCGCCCGCCGCCGGCGCGACGCTCGGCAATGGCGCGCCGGCGGGTGAGGGCCGCGCGCACTTCCAGGAGCAGCTCAAAGCGCTCGAAACGAACGCGCTCGGCGGCCTCGACCTGATCGTCGAGCAGCTCGACCGCGTGCTCGAGGCGCTGCGCCACCAGGACGTCGAGCTCGCGCAGATGGTGATCGCCGACGACGACCGCGTCGACGGGCGCTACCTCGAGGTCCACCAGGGAATCCTCTCGCTGCTCGCGCTGCAGGCGCCGGTCGCGGGCGACCTGCGGCTCGTCGCGGCGCTGCTGCACATGATCAAGCACATCGAGCGCATGGGCGACCAGTGCGTCAACATCGCCAAGCTGATCCCGCTCTCCGGGTACGAGCCGCCGGTGCGCCAGGAGGTGCTCGACGCGCTCGCGAAGATGGGCGCGCACGCGCGCTCGGAGGTTATCCAGTGCCGCGCGGCGTTCGCCGGGCGCGACGTCGAACTCGCCGAGGACCTCGTCCGCCAGGACCGCGAGATCAATCGCCTGAACCGCGAGATCTTCCGCATGGCGATCGAGATCGGCGACGACGTCGACACGCGCGAGTGGGCGATGCACATGATCCTCGTCGCGCGGGCGCTAGAGCGGATCGGCGACAACGCGGTCGACATCGGCGAGCAGGTCGCGTTCGTCGTGACCGGCCTGTTCCGCGAGTTCTCGGACTCCTCGCACCCAACCGGCGTGCCGCCCGACGCGGCGCCCGACGGCTCGCCAGAGGCGTTCTAGCGAGCGCCTCTGGCACACGTGGTCCCGGCGGGCGCTCGAGCTCACCGCAAAGAGCGATCGCGCTTGTGAACAACCTGTGACGATCGCCCTGCGAGACGCGCTAGAGTCCTCTCGCTCCCGTACACTGCGCGGCAATGACGGACAGCATCACCGCCAGGGACGAGGCGGCGCCGTCGGGCCAGGGAAGCGCATCCGCGGCGTTGCGCATAGCCGTCCTGGACCGCGACAGCGGTTTCATCCAGGTGCTGAGCAAGCGCCTCGACCGTCTCGCCTGGGAGCACCGCGTGCTCGCGAGCCCCGTCCCGGCCGACGCCGTCGTCGCGATGCGCCTGAGCGCGCTCGTCGTCGACCTCGCCGTGCTCGGACCGCAGGCGTGGGAGTGGCTCGAGCGACTCTGTGGCGCGCTTCCGGACCTCGGGATCGTCGTCTGCACAGGACCTTCGACGGTCGCCCAGCGCGTGCGCGGCCTGCGCCTCGGCGCCGACGATTGGATCACCAAGCCGTGCCACCCCGAGGAAGTCATCGCGCGCGTGCAGAGCGTCGTGCGCCGCCGCCGGCGTCCGAGCGGGCGAACCGAGACCAAGCCGCTGATGGCCGGCGAGGTAGAGATCCGCTCCGACCGCTTCCAGGCGTTCGTCAACGACGCGAGCCTCGACTTGACGCGTCGCGAGTTCGAGCTGATCGAGCTGCTCGCCGCGGCCGACGGGCGCGTGCTCGAGCGTGAGGAGATCTACTCGCGGCTGTGGGGCTACACGATGGTGCGCGGCGACCGCTCGGTCGACGTGTTCGTGCGAAAGCTGCGCCAGAAGCTCGAGAAGGCCTCGCCGCGCTGGCGCTACATCCACACGCACTTCGGCATCGGCTATCGCTTCGCCGCCGAATCGCTCGACGTCGCTCGCGACGTCGAGGTGCCAGCGTCAGTGCCCGTCGGCTGGGACGCCGGCGATCAGCGCGAGCTCGCGGGGCCGCATCAGGACCGCGAGCTCACCTCCGACGCCCTCTAGGCGCACCACCGCCAAGCCGCCCTTCTTCAGGTCGATCCGCCCGCCGGTCAGCTCGGCGACGACGCTCGAGAGATCGGGCTCGTGGCCGACGAGCAGCAGACGCCCGTCGGCGCTCAGCCCGTGCGCCGCCTCGAGCGCGCTCGCGCCGTCGAACCCCGAGGCGAGCGGCTCGTGGACCGACAGCAGCTCAAGCTGGCCGTCCTGCCACTCCGCCGCCGCGAGCTCGGCCGTCTGACGCGCGCGCATCTTCGGGCTGAACAGGACCTGCTCGAAGCCGGCCGCGAGCCGCGCGAGCGCGATTCCCGCCGTTCTCGCCTGCGCCTCGCCGCGCGCCGTCAGACGCCGCTCGGAGTCCGAGCGCGTTCCGTGCGGCTCGGCCTCGGCATGTCGTAGTAGCCAGAGCTGACGTGCCATCGACAGCGCCCACCCTACCGCGGCGCCGGGCCTCTCCGCCCCCGCCGCTCCGGTGTCAAAAGAATGTGAAGATCGCGTGGCGCGCGGGCGGCCGAAGGTCCGCGAGCGTGTAGCGTGAGCTGAGATGGAGCTCGATCGACACCCCGGCGAGGACGAGCGCGCGCCAGGCGCCGTCTACCTGCAGCGCGAGCGCGACGAGGACCCGGTCACGGCCGCTCCCGACGCCGTCCCGGAGCTCGACGACCCGTCGCTGTACATCAACCGCGAGCTCTCGTGGCTTGACTTCAACGATCGCGTCCTGCAGCTCGCCGAGGACGAGCGGCTGCCGCTGCTCGAGCGCGTCAAGTTCTGTGCGATCTACACGACGAACCTCGACGAGTACTACATGGTGCGCGTCGCCGGGCTGCGCGACCAGATCGAGGCCGGCGTCGAGACGCCCTCGCAGGACGGGCACTCCCCGAGCCAGACGCTCGGGCTGATCCGCGAGCGCGTGCTCGAGCTCGGCAAACGCCTGACCGACTGCTTCGAAGGCGAGCTGCGCCCGCGGCTCGCCGACAACGAGATCCGCGTCGTCGACGTGCGCGAGCTCGACGAGGAGCGGCGCGCCGAGCTGGCCGCGCTGTTCCAGAAGAAGATCTTCCCCGCGTTGACGCCGCTCGCGGTCGCGCCCGGACGTCCGTTCCCGTACATCTCGAACCTCTCGCTGAGCCTCGCCGTGCTCGTGCGCGACCCGCTCACCGACCAGACCGTCTTCGCGCGCGTGAAGGTGCCGACCGAGATCCTTCCGCGCTTCGTCACGCTCAGCGCGCGAGCACCCGAACCGACGCTGCTCGTGCCGCTCGAGGACGTCATCGCGCACCACCTCGACGCGCTGTTCCCCGGCATGGAGATCGCCGACTACAACGTCTTCCGCGTCACGCGCGACGCCGATCTCGAGGTATCGGACGACGCCGCCGACCTGCTGCAGGCCGTCGAGGACGAGCTGCGCCGCCGGCGCTTCGGCGAGATCGTGCGCGTCGAGGTCGGCGCCGACTGCTCCGAGCGCCTGCTGTCGGAGCTGTCCGGGCTGCTCGGCGTCGAGGACTACGAGGTCTATCCCGTCGACGGGCTGCTCGACATGGGCGCGCTGTGGCAGCTCGTACGGCTGCCGGGCCACGCCGAGCTGCGCCAGGAGCCGCTCGTCGGGATCACCGACCCTCGCCTGCTGCGCCACGAGGACGAGCGCCCCGACGTCCTGGGCGCGATGCGCGAAGGCGACGTTCTCGTGCACCACCCGTACATCTCCTTCGCGACGTCCGTCGAGCGCTTCGTCGAGCAGGCCGTCGCCGACCCGAACGTGCTCGCGATCAAGCAGACCGTCTACCGCACGAGCGACGACTCGCCGCTCGTGCCGGCGCTGATCGACGCGACCGAGCGCGGCAAGCAGGCGGTCGCGCTCGTCGAGCTCAAGGCGCGCTTCGACGAGGGGATGAACATTCACTGGGCGAAGGCGCTGGAGGAGGCCGGCGTGCACGTCGTCTACGGCCAGCCGGCGCTGAAGACGCACGCCAAGTGCGTGCTCGTCGTGCGCCGCGAGGGCGACGGAGTTCGTAACTACGTGCACATCGGCACCGGTAACTACCACTCGGCGACGGCGCGCCTGTACACGGACTTCGGGCTGTTCACGACCGACGAGCAGATCGGCGCCGACGTCGCCGACATGTTCAACTACCTGACCGGCTACGGGCGCCCGACGCACTACCGCAAAGTGCTGATGGCGCCGAATCAGCTGCGCGACGGGATCCTCGAGCAGATCGAGCGCGCGATCGACGCGCACCGCGAGGACGCGCCGTCGCGGATCACGCTGAAGATGAACGCGCTCGTCGACGGTCGCTGCATCCGCGCGCTGTACCGCGCCTCGCAGGCCGGCGTGCAGGTCGACCTGAACGTGCGCGGGATCTGCTGCCTGCGCCCCGGCGTGCCCGGCGTCTCGGAGCACATCCGCGTCGTCTCGATCGTCGGGCGCCTGCTCGAGCACTCGCGCGTGTACGCGTTCACGCACGGCGAGGAGCAGACGATCTACATCTCCTCGGCCGACCTGATGCCGCGCAACCTCGACCATCGCGTCGAGCTCGCCGTGCCGATCGGCTCCGAGGACGCGCGCGCCGAGCTGCTCGACACGCTCGATCGCGCGTTCGCGGACAACCAGAACTCGTGGATGCTCGACGCCGGCGGCGCCTGGCGCCGTCGCACGCCGGCCCCCGGCGAGGAGCCGCGCAGCCTGCAGCTCGAGCTCGCCGAGCGCTACGCCGCGCGCGCCAGCGAGCAGCGATCGGCACACGACGTGACGCTGCGCGGATAGCCGCTCGCGCAAGGCGCCGGCGGCTCGCCGAGCGATGCGAGACGCCCGTTAATACGGGGGGAGACAGGCGTGGGGTGCCTGCCTCCCCCTGCCTCTCCGCGTGGGGACGCGGGACCAGAATAGGATATCAATAGTTGGGACTTAAATGCTCTAGGCACACTTGCTCTGGACACGGACAGTCGGTACGGATGGTGTTGACATCGCGATGCCGCAGCCGTTGTCCGAAGCCACCCGCGTGCTCGGCGAACGCGTGCGCACGCGGCGCGAGCGTCTCGGCCTCAGCCAGGAGGCGCTCGCCGACCTCTGCGGCGTGCACTGGACGTTCCTCGGCCAGGTCGAGCGCGGGCAGCGCAACCTCAGCCTGCACAACCTGCTGAAGCTCGCCGCCGGGCTCGGCGAGGACCCGGGCGAGCTCGTTCGCGGGCTGCGCCCGCCGGAGTAAGGCACGATCTATTCGACGACCGCCGTCGGCGCCGAGGCAGCCGTCGCCGAGCCGCTCGAGTTGCTCGCGCTCACCATCACCGAGATCGACTTGCCGACGTCTTCGGCGGTGACCTTGTACGTCGAGGAGCTCTCGTTCGGGATCGGCGCCTCCCCGCCGGCGCCCTTGCGTCGCCACGTGTACGCGTAGGTCATCGGCAGCAGCCCGCTCCATTCGCCCGGTTCGGCCGTCAGCACCGTGTCGGCCTTGACGTCTCCCGCCGGGTCCGCCGTGACGACCGGCGCCTTCACGTTGCTCGGCGTACGCCCCGCGATCTGTTCCTGCGCGCCGAGCGGCGTTCCCTTCGCCGAGAGCAGCGTCTTGCCGAGGACGATGCCGACGACCGTCGAGAGCGCCGGCAGCCCGGCGTTCACTTCGACGACGCCGACGAGCAGCAGCGCCGCGATCGCCGCGATGAAGAAGACGGCGACGAAGACCTGCGCGTAGAGCAGCCAGAACTCGGTCCGGCGCGCCAGGAATTCCTCGGCGAAGCGATATGCGCCGCTCGACGGAGTCTGCCTCGTCGGGTTTTCCTTCGTCGGGATCCCGAGCAGGTTCGAGATGAAGTCGGAGTTCTGCAGCGCCTTGTAGAAGCGGAACAGCAGCAGCAGGACGAGCGCGCCGCCGGCGCCGATCACGGCGAGCACCCAGCCCCAGTTGTGCGGCGGCGACGAGCTCGACGTAGCTGCCGCGAGCAGCGTTGAAACGGTCATCGCTATCCCCCGATCGAGTTGACCCTTCCTACCGCCAAAGCCTCCCCCAGTCGGACTCGTTTGTCAAGCTCGAATTCACTAATTCGCAGCACGTCGCTTCACATTTCATTCACCTCGACCTGCCGGCGCGGCCGGCGCCGTCGCGGTGGCGCGGCCGGCTGGTCCGACGGCCCCGGCAGGCCGATCGGAGAGGGTCAGCCAGCCGCCGGCGCCGGCAGCTCGGCGAGCGCGTCCTTCAGATCGTCGACCGACTGAAAGTCGAGCCCGAGCAGGTGGTCGTGGCGATGGCGCACGACGCCCTGCTCGTCGATCACGATCACGGCGCGCTTGGTCCCGAGCCGCGCGGAGTAGGCGCTGTAGGCCTTCGCGACGTCCTTGTCGACATCGGCGAGCAGCGGCACGATCTCGCCGGGGAACATCCTCCTGAGCGGCCAGGTCGACGGGGCGATCCCCCGCCACGGCGTGATCGTGGACCTGTTGGTCTACTACCGCGGTAGCTGGGTTCCGTTTCGTACGCCGCGCACGGACTCGGCCGGCCGCTTCGCCAAGCCTTATCACTTCGAGGGCGCGACCGGACGCTTTCCATTTCGGGCGGAAGTTCCCGCCGATCAGGCTGGCTTCTCCTTCGACCAAGGACTCAGCGCCGTAATCAACGTCGCTGCAGATTAATTCGAAGAGGCGTGACCTACGTCACGTTCCCGACAGCCAGTGCGGTCTTGATGCTCAGAAGGCGGCAATCATGACGACCGTCGTGCAGTTCACGGCGGAGCCAGCCGCGAGAGCTGTGCCGCACGCCCGCAATCATGATCGATCCCTCCACTCAGCTACTCGAGCTCGTCGTGCGTCGCCTACGCGCGATTTCCGATCCAACCCGAATACGCCTGATAAGAGCCCTCGAGGAGGGGGACGCGAGCGTCCAAGAGCTGACTGACAGGCTTCCAACGACGCACCAGAACGTGTCCAAGCACCTCGGGATTCTCTATCAGTCCGGGATCGTCTCCCGCCAGCGAGCCGGGAACAAGGTCTACTACTCGATCGCTGACTACCCGACCTGTCGTCTAATCGATCACGCCACGCGGAGCGCAAGCGGATACGTCGAGGAGCTGGCGGGGGCCGTATGCGTGGACGTCGGCGACGGCGCAGCAAACCGCTGAATCGCGCGCCCGTCCACGAAACAACGCCCTTCTGGCGTGTGCGGCGGGAGGTACGGTCAGAAGGCGCCGGCGCCGGCTACCGTTGGGGCCCCGTAGGGCTCGTCGAGTCTCCGTTGCGGCCCTCGACTACTTCGTCTTCGTGGGTGCCACCCACGCCCTTTCTTCGACACCTTCTTTTCCTGCTCGAGCCCAGAGAGGACGCGGTAGAGGTAGTTCTGCTTGATGCCAAATCGAAACCCGACGCGCAGGCTCAGAACATCAAAGAAGGGCTACAGGCGCGGTGACCAGGCACCGTTCGGCCGCTCGAACGCGAGCCGCACCCGGCCCGAGCGGAGCGGCCAAGGCGACACGAAGAGTCGACTCGCGCCTGACCCCAAGCAGCATGCCCGGTCATCGAGCGGTGCTCGGGCAGCGCAGAGCCTGCGGGAGCGTCGATCCCGACTGCGCTTCGAGCACCATGAGGACTTCCGAAACCCCTAGCCCGTCGCCAGGGGCGCGTGGGTCGAGACACGAACAGGTGGCTGTCCTGCTTCGGGAGGGCACCCTCTGACTTCAAGGGTGTAGAACGCACGCCCGCCCCGAGCCGCGTGGACTGCAGCCGCGCGCGCACGACGGGAAAGTGCGCGAGGAACGCGGAGCAGGCACCGGGGCTCTTCGCCGTTTTCGAGGGTAACGGTGGCCCATTTGACGACTTCGTAGGTGGGATTGGGAAAGCACACTGATTCGTCTAGACGCCTGCGTGGGTGGGTCCGACAGTACGCGAGGAGTCTCAGGTTCGGATACTCGTAAAGCGGGAGCCGGCTCGGTGCATCACCCGTACTGAAGACCAGCAGCGCTACGGCGGCACCCGCGAGGACAATTACAATTGCGAGCGTGCCGAGTTGTCGCGAGGTCGAGTCTGCCCGAAACACGTGGGCAATGCTACATGCTACTGGTCAAATCGGACGGCGGTCGTCGGGCCGTGCCCCTAAGAACACCACCCGGGGCCTAGGACTAGCGAGCGCCTGGACTCGGCAAACCTTCTTGACGCGCAGCAGCCGGGTCAAAGCCATCGTCGCTCGGAGAATGAAGCCACTCGGCGGGCCACCCGGGGGGGTCACGACTCCCGGCGGCAAGGCGACCGTTTTGCTCTTCTGGCCGACCGGGACGCCCCGGGCCGAGAAGGAGTCCGGCTAGCCCTGGAGGGGCGCCCTCAGGTCGCCGAGATCAGTAGCCGCAATGGTCTTCTGAGTCGGGCGCCCGATAGAGCGAATCACTTTGCGACTGCCGTCGAGCCATTCAATCCTGATCGGGTAGGTGCCGACGAATGCTCTATTCCATGCCTTGGTCGCGGCTAGCCGTCCAGCGGACGTTACCCCTTCACCGGAAAGCTTCGGCAGCAGTACGCGCAGGTAAGCGGTGAGCTGGTCGTGCGGTGCCGGCGGCGGCGTAAACTCGAACGCATTTTCGACGACCGGGACCGTAAGCGGAGATGTACCGCCATAGGTGACGCGCACCCATGCTACGCCGTCAGGCACCATTTCAATAATCGGTTCTCGTCCGAGCAAGTCGCTCGCATGAAAGGCGCGAAGGCTGGCATCGACTTGAGCGAAGGGCTCGCAGCCCAATGGACGCGTCCGACTGCCACTAGCCTCGATCGTGCAAAAGACCGGCTCGGCCGCCCGTCGCCGCTGCTGTTCGACCCGCACCGCGTGAACGCCGGTGGGGAGACAACGCGCCGGTGGCACAAGTTCGGGACGCGCGAAAGCTGGTACAACGAAGTTCGGCCCGCCGCGCGAGGCGGTCAGTCGGCGAACGTAAGCTGAGTAGTAGCTTGCCAGCTCGTAATACTTGCCGAGAATATGACTTAGTGCGCCCGACGCCGCGTCTACGTCACGAGGATTGTCACGTCCGAGGGGTCCTCGACGGAAGACGGCGAAGTGGGCCGCAATCCCACTCTCGAGCGGGGTGGAGACTTTCTTTGGCAGCGGCGGTGGTGACGCTGAAAGCAGAAATCTAGGCGGGACACACGATGACCCCCCACCGTGCGCACCAGCAGGCGCGGTCCGCGGGCCGTCCGCAGACGTCTTACTGCTCTGGCCGCATCCTGTGCACAGCGCCACAGTCCCGGCGACGAGGAGCGACAGGAGTACGGTGCCGCTCCTGGCGCAGCCATTTGACAGCCTACAAAAACAAGTGAAGCCGATAACTAGATGCCGCATTCTTGGTCATCGCGAGCACCGCCGGTAGGAATTTCCGCTTGAAGCGTGATCAGCGCACACGTTAGGCCCAAGAGCAACTCCTGAGTAAGCGCACACGATCCGAGTCGGCGCGGTCTGCCGAACGATCCTGACAAGGATGCCACCAGATCAAGGTCCACGTAGGTCATATTTCACCGCAAGCGCAGTCATTGGCCGGCCGCGCTGAACGGCACTGAGATCGTCACCCGTTGGATGGCCCCGAAGACTTCACGACGGACACGCCAAGTTCGTCTTGCGACTTATACCAACGCACGTCGAGCGTTTCGACTCGTCCTCTCGAATACCGCACGCTACAGCGCCACGTCACAGAAGCCGTTTGATGGCACGTGATGCCAACCTCTCTACCTTCTCCCCGCAGCGTCGCCCGAGCTGCGCGTTCGACGTCGCTCCTGGTCGGCAATTTGGAGCTCGAGTGCACCCCACCAGCGGCGAGCCACCCAGTCGTAACCACTGCTCCAAGAACCAACAACGCACCTAGTGCAGCCACCAGGACACCCTGACCTACACGACGCAATCTACGCCGGGGCTGAGCTTCGTCGATCACAGTGACGGCTTCAAAGGAGCACAGCCAGCACGGGGCCGGCTTCTAATTGTCCACATCACCGAGGCACATTAGCATAGCCCTTCACACCACCACCGACTAGTGGTCGCCGCGTGGCCGTTCGCTTCAAGTTCGAATTCCAGGTCAATAAAGAAGTAGTAGGTCGGAAACGGTATCGGCGAAGCGTCGGCAACCAATGTAGGAACGGCGTATTCAAACTCCGCTATCTCCTGGACGTGATAAGCGCTTCCGATCCATTCTGATCTTGAGGTCCATTTGGCAAAACTGAACGTATACTCTGGAGTCCACCACGGTGTGTGTTGGTGGTGTCCTCGATTTTTCAGTGTAGCTGACAACACTTTGGTTCCGTTGTAGCACCATTCAACGGTAGCCCACGCCGACATGACCTCCTCGCCGGCGATGTCCAGCTTTTCAGATTCGAAGGAAGACGCGCACGGATCTCCTTCGGTTCCTTCGCCCGCGCGTTGCGATTCCAGAAACTGTTCGTACTGCTGCGCAGCTGCAATTCCAGCCTCTTCTAGCGCTTCGGGTCCGTCGCTCGTCGCCGGCTGGTTGATAGAGTTGAGGGGCAGCGGAAGGTTCGGTGCTTCGGCCTGTAGTTGCCGCCCGGTCTGCGGAACGTACGTGGCGCCGTCTTGCGTGATGGTACCTGAGGGCAATTCACTCGCTATTGCATTTGCGCCGCGCCAGGCGTAGGTCGGCGGCCGTACTTTCCCAGTAGGCACGCCAAACTCGCTGCTGTTGTACTTCGAACGGAGTTTTGTTTCCGTTTCGCTGATGCCGGCAGTAGCGACAACATTTCCCTGGAGGTCGTGGAGCTGCAACACAACGGAGGTCGGGCTCGTCTCGACTGCCGCTAGTTCGCCTCCGATCCCCGGGACGTTGCGCGTCCACTTGCCTTCTGGTTCGCTCATCCACGCGACTGCCCCGCCCGGCCCATCGTAGTGGCTGATCGTGGGCGACGGTTTGCTGCCTTGATCGATGATCTTGCGCGTGCGATCTTCAGGGTCAATTAGGTATTCGATCGTTTCCCCGCTCTGTTTTTGCGTGTTAACCTGGCCGTCGACGTAGAAGCTGCTGGTCAGTTCCGCGCCGCCAGCGTCGACGGCGGGTAGCTTTTCGGTGTCGCCGAAGGCGTCGTCCACCACGCCCGGGTCTGCGAGGCGATCGGCCGAGTATGAATGCATCTGAGTGGTGCCGCCTTCGCTTGCGCATTTGCCTTCTGCGGCCGGCGCACGTTCGGTTTGGCTTATGCGGTTACCATCTTCTTCAAAAGCGTAGAGGCGTACTTTGCAGCCTTCACCAGCCGGCGTTTCCTGAGCCTGGGTCAGGTTCCCGGCGGCGTCCCACGAGTCGCTGACCTGGGCGAGCGTGCTTGACTGAGTGATCGCTTCGCCGTGGATTGAAGGCGTGACCCTCTCTTTGAACCAGATGCAGGATTCTTTTTCTTCAATGCAGTGGGTCGTCTTTTTGTATTCGATCGCGGTCGCGGTTCCGACGGAGTTGCGCGTGTAGGTCGCAGTCATGCCGTTGGGGAAGGTTTCGGTCGAAGTGTTCCCTTCCGCATCCTGTGTCGCTCCAAAGACGCCGGCACCGGAGTCGGTCAAGCTCGTTCGGGCTCCGGTCGTTTCGTTGTATCCGTATTTCTGGTGGCCTTTGCCTCCTTCTGAACCATCTGTCAATTCTGTGACCCGCCCGTAGCCGTCGTGTTCGAGCTTCGCTTTTCCGCCTTCAGCGTCAGTGTAGGTTTCAAGTTCGCCGAGCTGATCGCTGGTGCTGAGAATTCGTTCGCCGTTGGAGTCGCTTTGTTCTTCCAGGCTGCCGTTCGCATCGTTGTACTTCTCGGTGACTTCAGGCAGTGCGGCGTCCACACTTGACGCCTCCTTAGTGCTGTGTGGTCGTTCGGAGTTACCTTCAAACGTGGTCGTCGTAGTCCTCGTGACCGGTCCGAACTTTTCTTCGATGCTCGCCTTCTGGTTCCACATGTTGTACCTGAGTGTCGTCACCGGCAGTTCGGGCAGGCCAGGTGTCCCAGGCTGGGCCGCTGGCGTCGTCCGGCATAGCAGGCCGACCCATTCCGGATGGTTGCGGCACGCTTCCACGCTTGCTTCTTCTTTGGCGCTGTAGTAGATCATCTTCCGGTAGTGCACCGCCGGGTTGTTGTAGCTCCAGTGCTCCACACGGTTGTTAGCGCTGTCCACGACGAACATGTCCCCGGCGGCGTTGATCGCCGCACCGATCGGGCCGTGCAGCTGGCCTTCGCCCGATCCTTCGGTCCCGAAGCTCGCCATGTAGTGCCCGCTCGAGCTGAACTCCTCGACATGCCCTTCCCCGGTATCGACGACATAGAGGTTGCCGGCGGCATCGGCAGTGATCCCTTCGGGGTCATACAGTTCGCCCGAGCCCGGGCCTTCGACCGCGAATGAGCGGACGTAGGCGCCTTTGCTCGAGAGCTCCTCGATGCGGTCGTTGCCCGAGTCGGCGACGGCCAGCGTTTCGCCCGTGAACGTGACGGCGATCGGCTTCTTGAACTGGACTTCGCCGGAGCCTTCTTTGCCGTAGGAAGCAATGTAGGTCCCCGTCGAGGAATACTCGAAAATCTTGTCGAGGGTCATGTCCGGCACCCAGACGTGGCCTTCTGAGTCGAGCGCGGGCGAACCCGGCTTGCTCAGTTTGCCCGCGCCTTCGGTGCCGAAGGCGCGAACAAAGGAGCCCGAGAGCGTGAACTGCTCGATCCGAGCGTTGGAGGTGTCGGCGACGTAGATGTATTTGGTGCTCTGGTTGATCGCGATGCCGCCTGGCCCGTTGAACTGACCGTTGCCCGAGCCTCCAGAGCCGAAGGAGCTCACGTAGGCGCCGCTCGGCGAGAACTTCTCGACGCGGTTGTTGCCGAGGTCCGTGACGAACAGGTCGCCTTCGCCGTCGAAGGCCGGGTCGATCGGCGTCGAGAACTGTCCGTTCCCGGAGCCCGCGCTGCCGATCTGCGAGGCGTAGACGAGATGGGCTGCGCCTGCTTCGGGCGGCGTCCACGCAGAGACCTTGTCGCCCTGAAGATCAGGGACGTAGATCGTGCCGTTCTGCGCGATCGCCAAGCAGACCGGGCCAGAGAGCCGGTGGGAAGGCCCCCACGTCCGCCAGCTGGTCAGGAAGCGCCCGGCGGGGCTGAACTCCTCGACACCTTGGTTTCCGAGGTCGGCGACGTAGAGGTTGCCGGTGCTCGGGTTTGCGGCGATTCCCCACGGTTCTTCGAACTGACCGGAGCCCGAGCCTTTGCTGCCGAACTGGTTGATGTAGCCGCCTGCGGCTGAGAACTGCTCGACACGATGGTTGCCGGCGTCGACGACGAAGACCGAGCCTTCTGAGACGACGATCCCGTGCGGTTCTTTGAGCTGGCCGTTGCCCGAGCCCAAGGTGCCGAATTCGGCGGCGAAGGCGCCTTCCGGTTTGAACTCCACGACGCGATCGTGGCCGGTGTCGGTGACGTAGATGTCACCGCTTGAGTCGACGGTGACGCCTTCGGGTTCTTTCAGCGCTCCTGGGCCGCTCGTGCCTAGGGAGGTCACGTAGGTGCCGGAGGAGGAGAGGACCTCGATGCGGTTGTTGCCCTTGTCGGCGACGTAGACGTAGCCGGTGCTTACGTTGATCGCGAGCGTGCGCGGTTCGTTGAACTGCACTTCGCCAGAGCCGGCTTTGCCGTAGGTTGCGATCCAGGTGCCCGATGGCGAGAGCTTCTCGATCCGGTCGTTGCTTGAGTCGACGACCCACAGGTTGCCGGCGGCGTCCGTCGCGATCCCGCCCGGGTTTTTGAACTGGCCGTTGCCGCTGCCTTCGCCGCCGAAGGCGAAGGAGAAGGCCGGCGGGTAGATCGTTTCGGAGTTGCCGGCAGGGCTTCGCGTTTCCACGACGTTCCCGGTGCCCGGGTCATAGACCGTCGTGTAGATGAGGTCGAGACCCGACGGGTCCGTCGTCGTCGATGTCGGTTTGCGCAGTTTCCAGCCGAGGTTTTCCTCGCCGCCGTAGGAGGTCAAGGTCGTACGCTTATCGAATTCTTCTTTGCTCGGCGTTTCAGCGCCGTCGGTCGTCTTCGTGACGAGCTCGTACTTTTCTAGGCCGCTGGGCGCCCCTTCGTTGTAGTAGTAGTGGACGTGGTTTCGCGCCTGGACTTCTTCGTTTGCTTCTTTCTTGCCGGCTGCAAGCTTGACCGTGTGCTGCGGTCCCCAGGTGTCGGTCAGCATACCTTCCGTGTAGGCACTCTTCGTGTCCAGGCGTTTAGAGGCTTCGAGCGGATTGGCTTCGTTCATCGCAGTGGCGCGGTTGTCGGCCGAAAGGCTGCGCGTAACCTCGTTCTCTCCGCTGAATTCCTGCGTGCTGATCCCGCCAAACGGGTTCGCGGTGTTGACCGTCCTGGCATTCGAATCCATGTAGTAGACCGTCGCCGGCGCATATTCGCTCGCCGGCCAGCCCGAGGGCTTATAAGGCGGAATAATCGCCGTCGCTTCGACCGGCACGTCTTCTTGGCCCCACTTGGCGACTTCTGTGGCTGTCAGGTTGTGCAGACCATTGCCGCCACTCAGCGGGACCTGGTACTCGATCGTGGCGCCTTCGCTCGGAGGACGATGTTCGCCGTTTTTGACCGTGCCTTCTTTGATGTATTCGCTAGACCCTGTCGCCATCACCGTACCACCGCTGTTCGTGGCCGACACCTGCACGTGCACCCAATCGTAAAGGTCGCTCCTCGTGATCGTGTATTCCGGGTTCGTCGCCCCGACGATAGGCACACACCCGTTGATGGTGCAGCGTTCCCACTGATATCCATACGTGAGCGCGCCGTTTTCCCAAGAGCCGTGTTCCACGGTCAGAGTACTTCCGACGGCGCTTGACCCCGAGAGAGAGATCGGCGTTGTGAGTTTGGGCGCCTTGCCATTCCACGCTGCGGCCGACGCCGGGCGCATCGTCTTCACGAGGCGTCCGGTGCTCGCATCTCCGGCGGCCGTGCCGTAGGTCAAGAGCCACGGCGTCTGCCCTGGAGGCGTCACAGCGGTGACGTGTCCCTGTTCGTCGTAGCCGATGAGCGTCTTAAGTGCCGGCGATATGCGCGAGTCCCACTCCGCGCGTAGTCGCCCTTTCCCGTCCCATTCATAGGCCGCGACAGGTATCCGTTCAATCGCTTTGCTAGTCGGATTTGTGACGACCGCCTTGATTTCCTTTAGTCGGTTCTTGAAGGAGCCCCATTCGCTTTGGGCTTCGCCTTTGGCGGTGCCCGTTTCTTCTGTGTAGATGAATTCAAGACCGCGACAGCCGACGGACATGTGTTCCTTTTCGCAAGTCAGGCTCGGGTGTGGGGTCAACTCAAGCGTAGGCTCGACGATCTTCTTACCTCCCACTTCGATCGTTTTGTATTCGTAGGTGATCATGCTGGTAGCGCTTGGCCCATTCGACGTACTGGCCACCCAGGCTTCTGTGCCTTCCGGACGCCTGAAGACCGTCGTCGTGCCTTGCGTGACATTCGCCAGCAGATATGCCGGGGCTTTGCCTTCGTATTCTGTCTTGTATTCGAGGGTGAGATCGGCGTCGCCGGCAGGCGGTTCAAACCCCCCGCCGCTCTTCACCGAGAAGTGCGTCGCACCCGAGGCGCCCACAAGCATCACGCTTCCGTCGGGCAGGGCTTCGAGCTGCAAAGCGCTACCAAGACCGATCGTCCATTGCGGCCCGAGCGGCCCTTTTCCTCCCTCCGTCGTGTTGCGCGAATCGTAGTGGCGCGTGACCGTTAGTGCACCCATGCCGCCACTCAGGTGCACGTCCGTGGCTTCCAGGGCGAAGTCGCCGGACTCCGGGTTGACGGACCCGGCCCGATCGCGACCGGGCTGGCGGAGTGGACGGCCAGATTGTACTTTTCGCTTGTCACTTCGTTGCCGGCGTTGTCGATGGCCTTCACGACGAGCTTGTGCTCCCCGGCGCCGAGTTCCGAGCCGTTGAGCGACCATTCAGCGCTCGCTGTACAAGGACCCGGTTGGCACGTCCCAGCTGCTTTGCCGACTTCTCTTTCATCGACATAGAGAGCGATAGAGTCGACACCAGAGCTTTTCGTTGATCCGGCCCCGTCGGTGGCTTCTGCCTTGACGTGCGCCTCTCCTTCGCCGAGTTCAAAGCCTTCGGAACCGCTCGGCAGGCCGGTCAAGCTGATGATGTGCGGCGGCGTAGCGTCGACTTTGAGCGTTTCTTCGCCTTCGCCGTATTCGCTGGAAGTCGTGTAGGGCTCGGGACTTCGCGCGGCAACGCGGAGTTTGTCTTCACCGTCAGGCAGGTATTTGCCGGTGCCGTTCTTCAGGCTGAGGTAGCTGTTGGTTTCGTGCTGGGGGCTTTCGCATTGAACGCCGATACATCCGGATTTGCTTTCAATGTTCCCCGATTCGCTCTGATAGTTGGTGCCACCAAAGCGTTCCCAACCGCCTGAGCCATCGTATTCGACTTTCGTTTCTGCGATGCCGAGACCCCCGTCTTCTGCGGCATATTCAAACGCGCCGCTTTTCGGTCCGATCCATCGATTTGCTCCGCTATAGAGGACGTTCGGCGTGTTCTGCGGGGGTTTGCCCGACGCGAATTCTACGGCGCTCTTGTTGTATTTGACTGTCGAGTGCAGACCCTTTTCCTCCCCTATCGCCATCGAGACCTGTGTCAGGCTTCCCCAGAAGCCGGATGAACCGGAGAGATCTGTGTTCAGCTCAAAGCCGAAGTGATTGCCGTTGGCGATTCCTGCTTCGGGTGCGCAGCTGCCTCGCGCGCACACCGTCGCTTCCGTCGAGTCCGAGGGAGGGTGGCTCAGCGTTGTGTACTCTTTTTCGCCGGAACCGAAGATTTCGATCCATGCCGCTAGGAAGGGTTCGCTCGGAGTAACGTCGTCCTTGACGTATACCTCGTATATTTTGGTGTAGCCTTTCGTCCACGTCGACCACTCCGCGTAGTCTTCTGGCGAATAGCTGCCTTCATGGGACATCCAGAGTTCGCTGTCGTTTCGCCCGTATTTGTATCCGACCCATTCGTGGAATTCCCAGTTGCCCGTGGGGTAGTTAATCCAGAGCTGCCAGAATTCCGGATCGAGTACGATCGGGTACTGGAAGCTTCCAGCGTGATGTGGGATGCTTACTACACGGTGCTGCCCGAGAGCGACATGCTGGTCGGCACGAGAGTCCCGGCGGCGTCCGTGGCGTGCGGGGCACTAACGCTCGCGATCACCGCTCCTTCCTTCATGACGCGAACCACCGGCGAGTTCGGTTCTTGCTCGAGGCTTGCACCCGACGGTAGTCCGAGTCGGTAGTAGAAGACTTCGGGTGCCTGCGCCGAGCGAAGCACCGTGCTCGCCTCGACTCCCAACGAGGAGGGCTTGAAGACGGTGTCCGAGTCGGTCTGGGTGTTGGCGAAGAGGACGCTCACGCCGTTCGGTATACCTTCGCTTCCTTGCAGCGGGGCGCCGTTGGCGTCGACCGGGGTGATCGAGACGCCGGTCGTAGGGAACTGAGCACCATCGGCGAGGCGCTTGGGCAGTCGTACAGACACCAAGGCGCCGTCGGTTCAAAGCCGTCTTGGGCGTTATGCAGTTGAAGGTTGGTGGCCGTCCAGTGTTTGGGGGAGGATTCGAAGGCCATCGGCGTCGTCGATTCGATAAGTGCGCCTCTGCCACCGCCGAGGTCGACTTGCGCGACGGTGCCGTCCTCGTAGCCGACGACGTTCTGTCCGTGGGCCAGTTTCGGCGGCCCTCCCTGACTTTCGTTGATGACAGCGGGGAACGTCACGCTGTCGGTTTGATCCGCCTGCCCGGAGGACTGGTTCTTGAACTTGGTTTCGGATTCATGACGGCGAGCGACGGCTTCGGGAGTGTTGCGCTGCGCTTCGGTGGCAGCCCGCTGCTGTTCGCCGGATTCGAGCGCTTGCTCAGAGGGCACGGCGAGTTGTCCGGAGATCGGGCTCGGGCTGGTCGTCTCGGCAAGTTCTGCGGCCGAGCGCTGTTCGGCTTCGCCGGGCGCTCCGGTAACAGACGGAGTGCCGCTCAATTCAGACGGATTCGAGGGACCGTCGGTGAGTGCGGCTGCGCGCGAACTTGCCGTCGCCACGAGCGCGCAAAGGGCGACGGCAGACAGCACGGTGCGGGCGGACCGTAGGCGCGGCGCAACCGTCGGGAATCGTCCTGGTCTCAGGCTGTTCACGACACGAAGCCACTTCATGTGCTCTCCCCCTCGGTCGGTTTGGTCCAGCGCGTGCATGCCGGTTGCTCGCTCCGCGCTGTGTCAGGCGGTACTGATACTCGGCTCTCGAGGTTCACATATGAGATTGATCTCCGCATGACACCACCGCCTTCCGGCGACAAGCGGCTCGTAGCGACCCGTTGTGCTCGACGACCCCACTCCGAGCTACCGGCGTGCCCGACTACGCGCAAAGCCGCACTCGACCGTAGAGCCGGGAGCCAGGATCGCGTTCGAGCAGCCCGAGCTCGGCCAACGCGGCGGTATAGCGCGCGGCGGTCGGCCGACTAAGGTCGGTCGCTGCGGCCACGTCGCCTACGCGTCGCTTCGAGCCATCCGCGGGAAACGACGTCAGCACCAACATCCCGCGAAGCAACGTCTTGGCGTGCCCCCGTAGCTGAGAAGGCTTCGCCGGTTCGGCCGCAGCTCTCATGTCTGCCAACCCCGAGAGAAGTGGCGTGCTGTTCCGGTTTTCCGCCGCGGCGTCGCGGAGCACGTCAGCGACCTGGCTTGGCGTGAGTGTGATGGCGATCTGATTAAGCATTCCGGTCCGGCGTCCTCGCCGCGTTCGACGTACTGACCCCGCCCCTCTCTCCAGAGGACGCACCACTCCTGTGGGGAAGGAGCGATCGGGCGCAGGGCGGGGTCAGTGCGCTGCAGCATTCCCCAGCCGTGCGCTCCAAGTCAAGAGGCTTATATGCTCCTGATAGTTAGACACCGTCATCCGAGGTCTTTCGTCCATCGATGGACTAGCGCGTCACGGGCGGTTCGGGCAGTCCGTCAAGTATGGTGCCAAGCGGCACCCGCAGACCAAATGAGACCGCAATCAGCGAGGTAAGGCGTGGGTTTCTGCTCCCAGACTCGAGGCGCTTGAGTGTGGATGCGGCGAGCCCGGTAGCGCGTTCAAGCTCGCCGTAGGTCATGCGGGCCGCCTCTCTCTGTCGACGGATGTTGCTTCCGACGATCTCGCGGACCAACTCAGCGTTCTCGGCCGTGAGCCGCCATGCGGGCTCGCTCATCCGATCGGCAGCGTAAGCGGCATCGTGGAAGAGCCGGACTGCGCGATTGTGTAAGTCGGCGAGGGCGGGATGAGCGCAGCCTTTCAGCGAGCCCTCGATTCGCGCTACACCGCTCTTACTATTCAGGGCTTAGTAGTCAGTGCCTAAAAGTTCGCGCCTGCCAGTCGCTACGCCGCCCCGTGCGCATAGGCGATGCGCCACCCACGCAAGACGGGAAGCAGCAGACTTGTGAGCGAGCCGCCAGCGGCAGCCAACATCCGCTCACGCCGCCGAAGCGCGGGCCCATCCCTCTTTGATAGGTACATCGCCCCCATCCCGGCCGCGAGGATCGCGTGCCTGCGCCCCCGCGGGAGAGCCTGCGCGTCCGCGACAGCTCGCGCGAACAGCCGCTGCACACTGCTCAGGGCGCACTCTGGACTCGGGTAGTGCGCGACGTAGCTATGGTCGCCATTCGCGGCATCATCGTCTTGGTCGACGTAGCTGTCGAGCATCGTCGTCGCCGCCGACACCCAGAAATAGGCGTCGTGCACGGCCCTGATCTCCTCCGCGTGCGCGCTCGCCTCGGAGGCGAGCGCAAGCAACGCGTGAATGTTCAGCGGCGCGCTCGCACCTGCCGAGAGCTCCCACCAGTCGAGCTCACGATCTCCCGGATAGTGGCGTGCGACCCAGCGCTTCAGCGACTCCTCGCGACGTGCCTCGACCGGATCATGGTTGAGCGCCAGCACCTGCGCTCGCTCGGCGTCGGCGAGAACGAGAGGGCGGATCGCCGAATAGGACGGGAGCGCGGCGCATCGTTCCCGACAAAACTCGACTAGCGCACGTAGATAGCCACCGTCCGCGCGCCAGGGGTGATCGGCGTAGTAGTCGGAGATCGCACAACTCGGATCGATCGCCTCGGCGATCGCCAAGTGCAGCTGATAGCCGTCGATCTGCC
The DNA here is from genome assembly GCA_963802105.1 of uncultured Solirubrobacteraceae bacterium. Taxonomy (GTDB): domain Bacteria; phylum Actinomycetota; class Thermoleophilia; order Solirubrobacterales; family Solirubrobacteraceae; genus Palsa-744. The sequence goes on from CAWDHJ010000002.1 coordinate 740,435, forward strand.
CTGCAGCGGCGGCACGCTCGCTCATGTTGTCGAGCAGATCCCAAATCAGCTCGTACGCCACGAGCAACCTGAGAAGCTCGAGATCCCGACGGCGAGGGAGAATCCAGAACAACGCGGCACCCTCGGCGTGGGTCCGCTTTCGCGCCAGCACGTCAAGCGCATCGGCACGGATCACGGGGTCGGGGATCGCCAGCGCTAGCGCCCGCCAGCGGCGCATCTCAGCTGAGACGGCCCGCAACCCCCACAGCAGCTCGCGCGCGGTCGCGCTCGCGAGTGTCCAAAGCTGCGCTGTGCTCAGTGGCGTCGGGTCGTTCATCGCACCGCAGAACTGCCCCCGAGGCTATTGAGCGAGTCGGACTAATCCACGGGGCTTGCGCTCGGCGGTACGCGTGCGATCAGGTAGCCGGGGATCGCTGTGATTGCCACCGCCACGACCGTCACGAGCACGAGGCTCTCGACCGCGCCGATCACGCCGAGCGAGAAGACCACCGGGAAGCCAGTCACGGTAAGGATCGTACGGCTCCCAAGAACCTGCCCGTAGAGCCCAAACAGCGCGCCGAACGCGCAGCCCGAGCCGACGAGGAGCGCGGTCTCGAGAAGAAGCGTGCGCCAGACGTCAAGATCGCTGAAGCCGTCCAGCTTCAGGCTCGCGAGTCGCGGTCGACGCTGCCAGATCATGTTCCCCATCGCCGCCGCCATCGCCAGGATTGCCGCGATCAGGACCAGCAAGGAGATTTGCGAAAGCCGCGTGAGCCCTTGCCGGCTCGCCGTACGCTGTTTGGCTTCTCGTTCGCCGGCCGTCTGGACGCTCAGTCCAGAGGCGGCGCCGAGGGCGCCCCGCACCTCTGCGGCCACGCCGCTCGCAGACGCACCAGGCGCGACGTCGATCGCGTAGGCACTCGCCTCATCGCTTTCCCACGCGCGAGCGTAGTCGCGGGCGTTGATGACGATCGCCCCCGGCGGCCATCCGATGTTCGTGCCTAGCGCGGCGACGCGAAAGCGCGTCGGCCTGGGCGCGGGCAGCGTGAAGTAGTCGCCGATCCTCAGGCCGTGCTCGTCGGCGATCGCCTTGGATAGCACCGCCCAGCCGCTGGCACGGAGGCGACGGTCGGCCAACGCCAAGTTGCCTTCGACCAGCTGGTGCGGCGGCGCGAGGCTGCGACCAGCGAGCGCCGGTCCGCTTACCCACACACGCCGGTCGCCGAAGTCCAGGAACCCGCCGCGATAGAGCGAGACCTGCTGCACGCCGGGAAGTTGCGCTATCGCCGCCTGCTTGGTCGCGCGGAAGGCCGTCGTGGCCAGCAGGTTGTTCACGCCGGGCGGGAAGACCCAAACATCCGCCGCCCGACTGACGTCGCGTGCCGATCTGTCTAGTCCCCGTTGCAGATCGCCATGCGCTCCCTGTATCGCAACGCTGCCAAACACCGCAACTGCACCCGTCGCGGCGATCGCCACCGTCCGAACCCAGGTGGAGCGCAGCTCGCCGACCGCGACGAACGGAGCCTGTGCGCGAACGTCGAGGGTCAGCTTCGAAATCAGACCGAGCATCCCTCGGATCAGCGCCGGCAGAAGCAGTACCAGCGCCAGCGTGAGAGTGCCGACCCCTACGATCGCATCCGCCGGCGCCACCACGAGCACGAGCGTCGTGACGAGCAAACACGCCAGACCAACTGCGGGCAACGATCGTCTCTCGAACGCCAGGCGCCCTCGCTTCTCACCGGAGCTCGCCACGTCCGAGAAGATGTCTCGCCACAGCGGTCCGAGCACCCCGGCGCATGCAGCGATCAGCCCGCCGAGCACCGCGACCGCAACCGACTGCCATGAGACGATCCGCTGGCTACCGACCGGGAACGCGAACGAAAGGTAACCTGGGTTCGCGTGAAACAGGCGGATCGAGAGCTCGTCGCCGAGGATGAGCCCGAGTGCAGCCGAGACGGTGCCTAGCACGAGCGCATCCACCAGTAGAAGCTCGATCACCGTCCGGGGACCGTAGCCGTCGAGCTTCAGGTCGCTGACCAGCCGCCGGCGAGCTGGGACCGTCAGGAGCATCGCATCGACGGCGAGCAAGAAGCCGACTAGCGCGCTGATCAGCGCGAACACGGTCGTCGATTGATTCGTCGGCTGCGCGGCACTGTCGAACAGGGTCGCGTCGTAATCGGCAGGCTGCACGTTGAGTCTGTCGCCCGCAAGGCGCTTCAACCCGCCTTCGACCTGCTTCTGGTGCCCCGGCACGGTCTGGACGAAAACCCGGGTGATTCGTCCCTGCATCCCGGTTAGCTGTTGCGCGTACTGCAATGGCGCGAGCGCGACCGGGCTGCGCGAGAGCGAGCCGATCTCGGATGCTCCGAGAACCACGCCCAGCAGCGCCTTGCTCGTCGTCTCGCCGATCTGAACGCGTATCGGTTCAAGCGCCGAGGCGCCGATCGATTCAGCGAGGGGCGCGGGCATCGCCATCGCGTGCTGGCGCGCCAGCGCAGCGGCGCTGAAGTGCTGAAGCAGCCTGCCTCCGAGCTTGACGAAGCGCGGGTCGGCTCCGATGAAGTCGACCGAGCGACGCCCGGACGGTCCGATCACGCTCGCCTGCTCCTCGAGGATCGGAGCCGCGGCCCGCACGCCGGGGAGTCGACGCACGCTTTCGAGCAACCCTTGATCGAATCCGCTCGGAGCGCGGGAGGCGAGCTGAAGCTGCGAGCGCCCGACGAGGCTGCTGGTTAGCTGATGAACCGAACCGTTGAGGCTCGTGTTCGCAACCTGGGTCGCGAACAGGAGCGCGACGCCGACCGCGATCCCGATCGCGGCCAATGCTTCTTGCACGAGGCGCGCACGGACGCGAATGCGGTAGAGGTAAAGGACGCCAAGTGGCCTCATGCGCGCCCCGACCGTCTGGTCACTTCGCGTCAGGCGGCCGCGCTGTGTCCTCGAGCTTGCCGTCGCGCAGCGTCAACACACGGTCGGCAACCGAGGCCGCTCGAGGATCATGAGTGACGAGCAGAACAGCGATCTCTTGCTCGCGGCACAGCTCGCGAAGCAGACCAAGAACTTCCTGCCCGCGTTCGCTGTCAAGGCTCCCCGTGGGCTCATCCGCGAGCAACAGCCGAGGCCCTGTCGAGAGAGCGCGCGCGATCATCACGCGCTGGCGCTCGCCCATCGAAAGGGTCTCAGAGCGCTGCCCCAGTCTCTCGCCAAGCCCAAGCCGCTCCAGCAAGGGCACGACCCTTCTCTGCGCCTCTCGCACCGTCTGATCGTGTCCGAGCAGCTTGACTGCGGCGTTGTCGAGCGCGCTCGCGCCGGGGATCAAGTCGAGCGATTGACGAACGAATCCGACCGTCTGCATCCGGTAGTCAGCGCTTTCACTGGCCGACAGCGAGGAGACGCGCTCTCGATCGAGCAGTACCTCGCCTGTGTCGGGTTGGATCACTGCCGCTGCGAGCAGCAAAAGCGTCGACTTGCCCGAGCCGCTCGGACCGTAGAGCGCGACAAGCTCTCCGGCGCCGACCGAGAACGTGACGCCGTCGACTGCCCTGACGGGCTCCGCCTCCCCCTGCGGGAAATGCTTTACGACGTCCCGCAGCTCGAGCACTACCCCGACTGCTCTCGCCGGCGGAGCTCCACGACGTTCTCGGGCTCGATCTCACGGCGCATCCTCAGCCGACCATCGCTGAGCGATCCGACCTGGTCGGCATGCGCCATCTCCGGCATGTCGGGCACTGTGGCGAGCACGCCGATCCCTCGCTCGTCGCATCTCGCGCGCAAGAGGCGCATGACCTCCTCGCGCTCCAGGGCGTTGAGATAGGCCGTTGGATCATCGGCGATCACCAGGCGCGGTTCTCGCACGAGCGCGCCCGCAAGAGCTACGAGCGTGCGCTGACCATCGGTGAGGCTGTTCCAGCCGACCTCGGCGCACTCCCCGACACTAAGCTCGTTGAGCATCGCGCTCGCGCTCTGGCGCGCTCGCCGAGGCGAAAGCTTGCCAAGCAGTGCCTGTGAGACGCGATCCACGGCCATCCCATCGGCGGCGCCGCCAACGCGCCGAACCCGGCCAATCTGCTCGTTAAGCCACGGCGCGGAGCGCCCTCGTCGCTGGATCAACTCCCGACCGCAGAATCGGACGGTCCCCGCGTCGGGGCGCACGAGGCCGGCGGCGAGTTCGGCGAGCGTAGTCTTCCCGGCTCCCCGCTGACCCCAGACCACGACCAGTTCGCCCGGCCGAACGGCCAAGTCCACCTCGCGCACGACGACGGTCTCGTGCAGTCCTCGCCAGAAGCTCTTGCTGACGCGCTCGAAGCGGAGCAGATCGCTCGTCTCGTTCATTTCTCTGCTTGCTCCAGCACCGCGCGCAGCGCCGTTCGTGTTTCCTGTAGCCACTCGACCCTGCACTGAAGCGCCTTGTACTCCCTGTTGCGTTGCAGAATCGCCGCCACTACCGGCAACCTCGTCGTCGGGCCGGGCGGACACCCTTTTTGCTGTAGTTCCAGCATCCGCCCCACGCAGACATCCTCCTGCATTTCTGTCTGTTGGACCAGGATGGGGACCGTCTCTAGCGTGGCGAACTGGATCTTCATCTCCAGATCGTCGCGCATTGGCAACATCGGCGAGCGCTCTTTGATCCAGTTCAGGAAGGACTCGCGACCCTTGTCGGTTGCTTCGTAGACGATCCGCGGCGCGCCCCGTTCCCTTCGGTTCTGGACGACGTGGCCGGTAGCGCCCTCGCCATCGCGCGGACGGATCTCTTCGTCTCGCGCGAGCATGTCTAGCCCGTTGTAGACGCCGCTCGGCTTCCAGCACCACGCTCCGCAGCGGTCCTCGACACGGGCTGCGATCTGATACCCGTAGCCCGGCTGCTCGATCACCATCCCGAGCACAGCTAGCTTCTGCGTCGCCATCGAATCCGCTCGCTCCCCCGGTCTGACCAGTAGAATGTGTTCGTTGGATCGGACCCTAGCCGAATCGGGATGTGTCCGTATCTCGCGAACTGGGTGGAGAAAAGAGGGATATACCCGCGATGCAATTCTCAAGCCATCGGCGCGTACGAACGACGACGCTGATGGGTGTCCTCGCGATAAGCCTCGTCGTCATGACCAACTCGGCGATTGCGGCTCCCCCTCGTGCGGTCGCCTCCCGAACGATCTCCCTCTCGGAGACCGGCCATCTCCACGCCGCATCCCACGGCGGCTCGACGATCGACGAGCAAGGCACCGCGACCGGGACCTACAACTGCTCGATCACCGTGCACCTCGTGATCGTCTCGGCCGAAACGATCACGGCGACGTTCACGGTCCGCCCCAGCGGCGGAACCGTGAGCGGCAGCGGCTCGGCGCGCTTCTCCACCGAAGGCGGTAGCGGCTACATCGGGGGGACGCTCGCGATCACCAAGGGGACGGGAATCTTCGCCCATGCCTCCGGCCGTGACATCGGCTTCAGCGGGAAGTTCAACCGCGAAAACTACAGCGCAACGATCCGTGTACACGGCACCGTGCGCCTCTGAGAGCGCCAGGGCAGTTGCGCGCGGCTCGTCTAGCAGCAGCCACGGCCACGAGCATCGCCGCGCTCGGCCTCACGTGCGGCGCAAGGGCCGCCGAGCTCGTGAGCCTAAACGCGAGCTTCAGCCCGGACAGGCTGAACACGCCGGCGACGATCGAGTTCGGCTTTCGGGTTTCTAGCTCCACCCCCGGAACGATCCCATCTCCGGTCATTGGGATCGATCTGTATCTACCGGCGGGGATGGGTCTTGCTACGAGCACGCTCGGGCTTGCCGTCTGCCCGCCTCAGCGACTGCTCGAATCGGGCTTGCGCGGCTGTCCGGCGAACTCCCGCGTCGGCTTCGGCACCGCCCTCGGAGAGGTGCATGCCGAAGACGAAGTAATCACCGAGGCAGCAACAGTCCAGGCCGTGCTTGGCCCGAACCTGAACGGCCATGAGCAAGTCCTGTTCTACGTCGAAAGCAAGGAACCAGTGCAAACCGAATTGGTCTTTCCGAGCGAACTCCTGCCCTCCAGCCTGCCCCAGTTCAGCGGACACCTGGACACCTCGGTCCCCGTCGTGACGGCGTGGGCCGATGGGCCAGACGTCTCCGTGACCCAACTCACCTCCACGCTTGGTCCTCGCGGGCTGACGTATCTACGTGCTGTCCGCGGGTTCCTCGTTCCATTCCATCCGAGAGGCATATCCGTGCCGGCTCGGTGCCCGCCTGGCGGGTTCCCGTTCGTTGCAGTCCTAAAGTTCCTCGACGGCAGTCAGGCTTCGGCACGACGGTCCGTCCCGTGCCCTACAACGCACTGACCCGCTCAAGCTTGGAAGCGCGAAGCGTAGCTCTGCACCCGCACGACGAGTGTAGGTTTTTCCGATCTCCTCCTCGGGGCTTGCGTCCCGAGCCTTCAGGACCGACGCGCGACGAGAGTCAGCGGCGAGCTTCCGCGCTCGTCGCGGAGCTCGATCAGGGAGCGTGAGGCGCTGATCGTTTACTCACTCGCTAAGTCCCTGACGTGCGCGATGCGACCTTTCTGGCCGTGCCGGCTCGTTAACCGTCCGCGTCGTCAACGCCCCGTATCTCCCGCTGACGAACGCTAGATCCCCGCCAGCGCCTCTTTCAAGTCATCCACCGACTGGAAATCGAGCCCGAGCAGGTGATCGTGGCGGTGGCGTACGACGCCCTGCTCGTCGATCACGATGACCGCTCGCTTGGTTCCGAGCCGAGAGGAGTGCGCGCTAAAGCTCTGCGCGACCTTGCCGTCAGGATCGGCCAACAAGGGGACGTTCAGGCCGTGCTTGGCGATGAACGACTCGTGGGAGGCGAGATCCTGCTTCGAGATCCCGACGACGGTCGCCTCGAGCGCGGCGAAGTCATCGGCTCGATCGCGGTAGGAGCAGAACTGTTTTGTGCAGACCATCGTTTCGTCCCCTGGGTAGAAGAGCAGGACGATGCGCTCGCCAAGGTGGTCTGAGAGCTTGAAGGTCCCATCGGTGCCGGCGAGCTCGAAGTCGGGAGCCGGCTCGCCGACCTGCGGTGTCTTAGGCATTGGCCCCGCCCTTTGTGGAAATTTGACAGGACGTGTTGTCGCCGGGATAGAACAGCAGCACGACGCGCTCGCCGCGGTGCTCGGAGAGGCGAAACGTGCCGTCGGTGCCGGGCAGCTCGAAGTCGGGCGCCGTCTCGCCGACCTGCGGAGTCTTCGCCATCTCGCGTCCTCCTCTTGTCGATCGCCGCCGGGCGGCGGCTGCGCAGCCAGCATAACCGTCAGCCGAGCGCGCCTTCGATCAGCCCGAGCCAGACCTCGCTGCGCGTCGGGAACGACGGGACGGCGTGCGCGAGCCGCGCGACCGGCACCTCGCCGACGATCGCGATGCTCGCGGCGTGCAGCCACTCGGCGACGTCGACGCCGACGAACGTCGCGCCGACGAGCACGCCGCGCTCGACGTCGAGGACGACGCGCGCCATCCCCGGCGCGCCGTGGCCGACGAACGTCTCGCCGGCGACCGAGATCGGCTGGTCGACGGCGCGCACGCCGAGCCCGGCGCTGCGCGCGCTCGCGAGCGTGTGACCGACGGCCGCGACCTGCGGCTCGGTGAACGTCACGCGCGGCGAGAGCGCGCCGTCGACGCGCAACGTCGACTCGCGGCCGAGGATCCGATCGACGGCGACGCGCGCCTGGTACTTGCCCATGTGCGTCAGCAGCACGCGTCCGTTGGCGTCGCCGATCACGTACAGCCAGTCGTGGCCGGGCACGCGCAGGCTCTCGTCGACCTCGATGTAGCCGTCCGCGGCGATCCCGAGCGACTCCAGCCCGAGGCGCTCGCTGCGCGCCTCGCGCCCGACCGCGACGAGCAGCTCCGCGCCGGTGAGCGCGCGGCCGTCGCGCAGGCGCATCGTCACCGGACCGGCCGCGCCGTCGCGCTCGACGGCGACCGCCTCGGCGCCGAGCACGACCTCGGCGCCGGCGGCGCGCAGCGCGTCGGCGACGAGCTCGGAGGCGAGCTCCTCCTCGCGCGAGATCAGCCGGTCGAGCGCCTCGACGAGCGTCACGCGCGCGCCGAGCGACGCGTACGCCTGCGCGAGCTCGACTGCGACGACGCCGCCGCCGAGCACGAGCAGCGAGTCCGGCACCGCCTCCGCCGTCGTCGCCGCACGATTCGTCCACGGCCGCGCCTCGTGCAGCCCGGCGATCGGCGGCATCGCGGCGCGGCTTCCCGGGGCGAGCACGATCGCGCGGCGCGCCTGCAGCAGCTCGCCGTCGACGCGCATGCGCCGCTCGCCGTCGAGCTCGCCGTGCCCGCGTACCAGCGTGACGCCGCGATCCTGCAGCCACGGCAGCTGCGCCGCGTCGTCGAGGTCGTGGACGATCTCGTCGCGGCGCGCGAGCACCGCCGCGACGTCGAGCGAGCCGCTCACGGCCTGCGCCGCGCCGGCGACGCGCCGCGCCTCGGCGAGCGCCTGCGCCGGGCGCAGCAGCGCCTTCGACGGCATGCACGCGTAGTACGCGCACTCGCCGCCGACGAGCTCTCGCTCGACGAGCGCGACCGCGAGGCCAGCCTGCGCGAGCCGGCCCGCGCAAACCTCGCCGGCGGGTCCTGCGCCGAGCACGATCGCGTCGAACTCACGAATCGAATCCACTGTGCCGCTCGCCTCCTCTGCTCGCCGTCGGCGCGCGGGCGCGCACCGCCGCCATTGCAGCACGCGCGGCGGCGCGGCGCCTCGCCTCCGCGATGCGCCGGCGCGCACACGGCGGGCGCTAGCCTCAGCCTCGATGGACGAATCGCTCGCCGGCCAGCTGCTCGTCGCCTCGCCCGCGCTCGAGGACCCGAACTTCGAGCGCACGGTCGTGCTGATCGCGCTGCACAGCGCCGACGGCGCGATGGGCGTCGTGCTCAACCGCCCGTCGCAGTCGACGATCGCCGAAGCCGCGCCGCAGCTCGAGCAGGCCGTCGAGGAGTCCGATCCCGTGTTCCTCGGCGGCCCCGTGCAGCCGAGCGCGATCATCTTCCTCGCCGAGTTCCTCGACCCGGCCGCCGCCGGTCTGTTCGTGCTCGGTCGGATCGGCTTCCCGGCCCCCGACACCGAGCTCGACCAGCTCGCGCGCGCGACCGATCGCGTGCGCGTGTTCGCCGGCTTCGCCGGCTGGGGCGAGGGACAGCTCGAGGCCGAGATCGAGCGCGACGACTGGATCGCGCAGCCGGCGCTGCCGAAGGACGTCTTCAGCGACGCGCCCGAGGAGCTGTGGAGCAGCGTGCTGACGCGCAAGGGCGGCAGCTACGCGCTGATCGCGCGGATGCCGCGCGATCCAAGCGTCAACTGATCCGTCGACGTAAGGGGGATCCCCAATGGTCTCCGCGGAGCGCCGCGCTAAAGTCCGTGTCGTCCGCGACCGTGTCCCCGACGGTCGCGCCAGTCCAGTTCCTCGGCCCGCCCCGGCCAAGCTTTCCGGAGGACTCCCATGCTGAAGCTCGCTCGCTGGTCGACCACCCACCGCAAGTACGTCGTGCTCGGCTGGATCGTCCTGCTCGTCGCGATCAACGCGCTCGCGCAGTCCGCCGGCACGTCGTACTCGAACAACTTCACGCTGCCCAACTCCGACGCCCAGCGCGCGTCGAACCTGCTCGCGAAGAGCTTCCCGGCGCAGGCCGGCGACCGCGACACGATCGTCTACGCCGTCACCTCCGGCACGGTCAACGACCCGGCCGTGCGCGCGCGGATGAGCGCGACGTTCGCGAAGGTCGCGAAGCTGCCGCACGTCGCGGCCGTCGTCAGCCCCTACGGCGGCGCCGCCTCCGGCAAGTCGGTCTCCGCGAACGGCAAGATCGCCTTCGCGACGGTCGTGTTCGACGAAAAAGCGAACCTGCTGCCGAAATCGGCGCCCGAACGCGTCGTCGACGTCGCCCGCGCCGCCGCGCGCCCGGGCCTGGAGGTCGAGCTCGGCGGCCAGGCGATCGAGGCGACCGAGCAGGCCGGCTTCGGCATCTCGACCGCCGTCGGCCTGCTCGCCGCGATCGTCGTGCTGCTGCTGACGTTCGGCTCGCTGATCGCGATGGGCCTGCCGATTCTCACCGCGCTGTTCGGGCTCGGCACGGGGCTCGGCGTGATCGCGCTGTTCACGCACGTCGTCGACACGCCGAACTTCTCCTCCGAGCTCGCCGCGATGATCGGCCTCGGCGTCGGGATCGACTACGCGCTGTTCATCCTCACGCGCTTTCGCGAGGCCTATACGTCGCCCGGCCCGACGTTCGGCGACGCCCGCGCGTCGGTCGTGCGGGCGATCGACACCGCCGGGCGCGCCGTGCTGTTCGCCGGCTGCACGGTTGTCATCGCGCTGCTCGGGATGATGCTGCTCGGCGTCGACTTCCTCTACGGCGTCGCGATCTCGGCCTCGATCGGCGTGCTGCTCGTGATGCTCGCGTCGCTCACGCTGCTGCCGGCGCTGTTGACGAGCTTCGGCGCGCGCCTGGCGCGACCGAGCCGGCGCGCGCGCCGGCGCGCGAAGCGCGAGGCGATCGCCGCAGGCGCCGACCCGAGCACGAGCGAAGCCGCGCTCGTCGCTCCCGGCGGCGGCCTGTGGCTGCGCTGGAGCAAGTTCGTCGAGCGCAGGCCTCGCACGATCGCGGTCGTCGCGACCGTCGTCATGCTGTTGATCGCCGCGCCGGCGACCGCGCTGCGGCTCGGCTCGAGCGACGCCGCGAACGACCCCGCGAGCCAGACGACGCACAAGGCCTACGCGCTGCTCGCGAAGGGCTTCGGCGAAGGCTTCAACGGCCCGCTGCTCGTCGTCGCGAAGGTGCCGCAGCGCCAGCGCGTTACTCTCGGCACCGGCTTCGGGCCCGGAAGCAGCTCCAGCACGGTGCGCGTCAAGCCGCTCCCGAGCTCTACCGCCGCCGCCGAACGCCTGCGCAGCGCGATCGCGACGAGCCCCGACGTCGTCGCCGTCGCCCCCGCGAAGCTCAGTCCGAGCGGGAACGTCGCGACGATCACCGTCTACCCGCGCTCCTCGCCGCAGGCGCTCGCGACGACCGAACTCGTCGAACACCTGCGCAAGACGGTCGTGCCGCCAGTCGCCGCGAGCACCGGCCTGACCGTCTACGTCGGCGGCGTGACGGCCGGCGCGGTCGACTTCGCGAAGACGCTCGGCCAGAAGCTGCCGCTGTTCATCGGCGTCGTCGTGCTGCTCTCGGCGCTGCTGCTGCTGATCGTCTTCCGCTCGCTCGTGATCCCGTTGCAGGCGGCCGTGATGAACCTGCTGAGCATCGGCGCCGCGATCGGCGTGATCGTCGCGATCTTCCAGTGGGGCTGGCTCGGCAGCGTGTTCGGCGTGCAGGCCGGCCCGATCGAGTCGTTCATTCCCGTGATGCTGTTCGCGATCGTCTTCGGCCTGTCGATGGACTACGAGGTGTTCCTCGTCTCGCGCATCCACGAGCGCTGGGCGCACACGCGCCAGAGCTCGCGCTCGGTCGCCGAAGGACTCGCGCTGACCGGCCGCGTCGTCACGGCGGCCGCGGCGATCATGGTCTGCGTGTTCCTCTCGTTCATGCTCGGCGAAGACCGCGTGATCAAGGAGTTCGGCCTCAGCCTCGCGAGCGCCGTGTTCCTCGATGCGCTCGTCGTGCGCTGCCTGCTGCTGCCGGCCGTCCTCTACGTGATCGGCAAGCGCACGTGGGCGCTGCCCGGGCGTCTCGACCGGCTGCTGCCGCGCGTGAACATCGAGGGCACGGTGCTGCCGGCGCAGCCGCAGGACGCGCCCGAGACCGGCTCGCACCTGCCTGGCGCGCGGCGCGGCGGGCGGCCGGAGGTCGCGGCCGAGGGAGCCGAGGGCTGAGCCGACGACGCCGGGGCATGCGGTCGGCTCGCGTGCCCCAGCTCCGCCTCGCGGCGCCGCTCGCCGCGAGGCTCGTCCTCCCCGCGCTGCTTCTCGCGGTGCTCGCCGCGAGCGCGAGCGCCGCGACGGCGCTCGGCGCGCCGGCGCCGCGACGCACGGTCGTGCTCGCGTTCGCCCCCGCCGGCGAGCGCGCTTTGAGCGGCGTCGCCGGCCTCTCGCTCGGGCTGATCTCGGCGACGCAGGGCTCCTACACGCGCGCGCAGATGCTGCTCGACATCGGTCAGGGCGCGCGCGTCGCGTCCTCGGCGTACGGCTCGAACCATCCTCCGCCGCTGTCGATCGTCGCCGACGGCCCGAGCGGCAGAGGCGGCGCGCGCTCCGCTCCCGTCGCCGTCGTGCGCGGCTGGCAGGCGGCCGTCAGGCGCGCCGAAGCAGCGCCGCAGCTCCTGCGCCCGGGCCTGCTCGCCGCGCAGCTCGGCGGCGTCGGCTACGCCGGCATCGCCGGCGAGGACGACCTCGACGCGATCGCCGCGGCCGACCGCGGCGGCCGAATCGCGCGGCTCTCGCTCGGCGCCCGCGCGACGCTGCTCGCGCGGATCGCGACGCTGCGCGGCGCGAGCCGCCTCGTCGTCGCCGACCTGCCAGCCGGCGCCGAAGGAGTCGCCGACCTGCGCGCGCTGAGCGCCGGCCGCGCCGCCGGCGAGCTGCTGCTCGTCGTGCAGCGCGCCGCCGACGGACACGGCCACGAACTGCTGTGGGCCGCCGCGGCCGGCCTGCCCGGCGGCGGCCGGCGCAACCGGGTTGTCGCCGACGAGCTGAGCTCGCACACGACGAACGAGCACGGCCTGATCGCCGCCGTCGACATCGCGCCGACGATCCTCGCGCACCTCGGCGTGTCGATCCCGGCCGACATGCGCGGCGAGCGCATCGAAACCGACGGCGCGCTCGACTCGCCGGCGCTGCGCGCGCTCGACACGCGGCTGCACGTCGTCGGCGGCCGGCGGCTGCGCGCGCTCGCCTGCCTGCTCGCCGCGTGGGCGCTGCTGCTGCTCGGCGCCGCCGCGCTGTCGCGAGCACGCGAGCGCCGCGGCGGACGCGCGCGGCGCGGGGCGCCGCTCGCCTGGGCGATGCGCGTCGGCGGGCTCGCCGTGATGTGGGCGCCGCTCGCCGCGCTGCTGAGCGCCGCGCTCGAGCCGAGCGCCGCAGTCGAGTACGCGACGATCGCGCTCGCGTGCTTCGCGCTCGCGGCGCTGACCGACACGCTCTTGCCGTGGCCGCGCGCGCCGCTCGCGCCGGCGATCATCGCGCTCGTCGCGCTCGTCGCCGACGCGCTCGCCGGCACGCAGCTGCTGCTGCGCTCGCTGCTCGGCCCCGACCCGATCCTCGGCGCGCGCTTCTACGGCTTCGGCAACGAGCTGAAGTCGGGGCTCGCCGTGCTCGTGCTCGCGGCGATCGCCGCCGCCGCGTACCCGTCGCTGCGCACCCGGCGCCTCGCGCTCTTGACGGCGCTCGCCGGCGTAGCGCTCGCCGCGGTCGAGGGCGCCGCACGGATCGGCGCCGGCGTCGGCGGCGTGATCCTCGTCAGCGCCGGCTTCGCGATCGCGACGGTCGAGCTGTTGCCCGGGAGCTTTTCGCGCCGGCGCGCGCTGCTCGTGCTCGCGACCCCGCTCGTCGCGCTCGTCGCGCTCGCCGGGCTCGACCTGCTGACGGCGCACGGCACCGGCCACTACACCGGCAGCATCCTGCACGCGCGCTCGGCCGGCGACGTGCGCGACGTGATCGAACGCCGCTACGGCGCCGCGTGGGGCGAGCTGCGCAACCACGCGATGCCCGTCGCGACGGCGATCGCGCTGCTCTGCGCGATCTACGCCGTGCGCGAGCGCGCGCGGCTGCTCGCGCCCGTCGGCGGCGACCCGGCGTGGAGCGCCGTGCTCGCCGGCGGAGTGACGGCCGGCGTTGTCGGCGCGCTCAGCGAGGACTCCGGCCCGGTGCTGCTCGTCGTCGCCGTCTTCACACTCGGCTGCGTCGCCTCCTACCTGTGGGGCCGCCCCAGTCGCGGCGCCAGCCCGAGCCGCGGCGCGCCGCCGGCGAGCGCTCGTGAGAGCACGTCGAGGCCGACCGCGATCGCGACGACCGCGCTCGACGGCGGCAGCGACGGAACCGCGTAGGCGAGCGCGAGCCCGGCCCACATCGCGGCGACCGCGAGCGCGCCGGCGAGCGCGATGCCCGCGAACGGCGCGCGCGCGAGCCGGTGCGCGGCGGCCGCCGGCGCCGCGAGCAGGCCGAGCAGCAGCAGCGCGCCGACGACCTGCGTCGCCTCGGCCGCGACGACGCCGAGCAGCGCGAGGAAGCCGACGGCGAGCGCGCGCGTCGGCACGCCGCGCGCGCCGGCGACGGCCGGCGAGAGCGAGCTGAACAGCAGCGGGCGCGCGATCGCCGCCGTCGCGAGCGCCGCCGCGAGCCCGACGAGCGCCGCGACGCGCGCTTCGGCCGCGTCGAGCCCGAAGATCGAGCCGAACAGCGTGTGCGCGCCGATCACGCCCGAGCCGCCGCCCGCGCCGGCGCTGACGCGCGCGAGGAAGAACACGCCGAGCCCGAGCACGAACGTGAACGCGATGCCGATCGCCGTGTCCTCCTCGGCCGCCGAGCCGCCCGAGCCGCCGCCGCGCGCGAGCGCGCCGCGGCCGAGCGCCGCGATCGCGACGCCGACGGCGATCGTCGCGACGAACAGGCCGATGCGCTCGTCGACGCCGGCCGCCGCCGCCGCGAGCGCGCCCGGGAACGCGACGTGGCTGAGCGCGTCGCCCGCGAACACCTGGCCGCGCAGCACGACGAACCAGCCGCTGACGCCGCACGCGAGCGCGACGAACGTGCCGGCGAGCAGCGCGTTGCGCATGAATTCCTGCGAGAGCATCAGCCGCCCGCGCCCGCTCGCGCCGCGGCGAGCCGGCGCTCGCCGCGCGGCGCCGAGAGCCGCCGGCGCGCGAGCGCCGCCAGCCGCGCGAGCACGTAGATCGCCGTCGCGACCGTCGCGACGAAGAAGCCCGCCGGGTAGATCGAGAAGTACGCGATCCCGAGCCCGAGCCAGACGACGAGCAGGCCGAGCGCGACCGTCAGCGCGAGGCTCGCGAGCGGGCGCGTCGTCAGCGCCTGCGCGCTCGCCGCCGGCGCGACGAGCAGCGCGAAGACGAGCAGCACGCCGGTGATCTGGCTCGTCGCGGCGACCGCGAGCCCGAGCAGCAGCACGAACGCGAACGACAGCGCGCGCACCGGCACGCCGCGCGCGGCGGCGACGTCCGGGTCGATCGACGCGAACAGCAGCGGCCGCGCGAGCGCCGCGAGCGCCGCGAGCACGACGGCCGCGACGACGAGCAGCACGCTCACCTCGCCGTCGCCGACGCCGAGCAGGTTGCCGAACAGCAGGTTCTCGAGGTCGCCGAGCACGCCGCCGTAGAGGCTGACGAAGAGGAAGCCGACGGCGAGCGCGAGCGCCTGCACCGTGCCGATCCCCGCCGACTGCTCGCCCCACGAGCGCCGCCCGCCCGAGAGCGATCCGATCGCCGCCGCGCCGGCGCCGCAGAAGACGAAGTAGCCATATGCCGCCGGCACGCCGATCAGCGCCGCGCCGGCCGCGCCGGGGAACGCCATCATCGACAGCGTGTGGCCGGCGAACGCCTCGCGGCGCACGACCATCAGCCAGCCGACGAGGCCGGCGACGAGCGCGACGACGCTGCCCGCGACCAGCGCGTTGACCATGAAGTGGAATTCGAGCAGCTCGCCGACGTCGTGGACCGGGTTCCACGTCGGCGTCGGTTCGAGCGATTCAGCCGACATGCGCGTGGCCGTGCGCGTGCGCGCCGTGCGCCGCCGAGAGGCCGTCGTCGTGGCGGTCGTGGTGGTGCGCCGGCGCCTCCGGCTGGCCGACGACGACGAGGCGCCCGTCGGAGGCGCGCAGCACCTCGATCGGCGCGTCGTACAGCGCGCTGAGCGTCGCCGTCGTCACGACCTCCGCGACCGTGCCCTCGACGGCGCGGCCGGCGGCGAGGTAGACGACGCGGTCGAGCTCGCCGAGCAGCGGGTTGACGTCGTGCGCGACGAGCAGCGCCGCGACGCCCTCCTCGCGGCAGATCTCGCCGACGAGCGCCGCGACCGCGAGCTGGTTGGGCAGGTCGAGGCTGTCGAGCGGCTCGTCGAGCAGCAGCAGGCGCGGGCGGCGCACGAGCGCCTGCGCGATCAAGAGGCGCTGCTGCTCGCCGCCGGAGAGCTCGCCGATCGGGCGCCCGGCGTAGGCGCTCGCGCCGACGCGCTCGATCGTCTCGGTGACGCGCGCGCGCGCCGCGCGCCGGCGCGCCGCCGTGCGTCCCCACGCGAACGGCAGCGGCACGCCCCAACGGTCGCCGTCGAGGCCGAGGCGCACGATGTCGCTACCGCGCAACCGCGTTCCCGGCGGGAACGAGCGGCGCTGCGGCAGGTAGCCGATCGACGCGTTGCCGGCGCCAGGCGCGTCGCCGAGCACGGCGATCCGCCCGGCCGCGAGCGGCAGCGCACCGAGGATCGCCTTCAGCAGCGTCGACTTGCCCGAGCCGTTCGCGCCGAGCACGGCGACGAACTCGCCGGCGCCGATCCGCAGCGAGACATCGCTCCAGGTCGTGCGCCGCCCGATGCGCACCGACGCACCGTCCAACTCGACTGCCGAGATCGCGCTCACGGCGAGGAAACAATAGCAAGACTGATTCTCGTTTTCTCTCGCGGCCGTCCGCGGCAACGCCCTCCCCGCCACGCTCGCGGCGCACACGCCCGGCGATCACGCAATGCTCCATGTTCTCGAACATCGCGACTCGCGCGCGCAAGCGACAGGAGACCTCCGATGCACAATGCGAACCTCGACTCCGACGAGACGATCCATGCGACGTACGCGTCGCGCTCGTTCTCGCACGACATCCCGAAGTACCGCCTGCCGGCGCAGGGGATGACGGCGAACGCCGCCTACCAGCTCGTCCACGACGAGCTCAACCTCGACGGCAACCCGGCGCTCAACCTCGCGTCGTTCGTGACGAGCTGGATGGAGCCGCAGGCCGACGTGCTCGCCGCCGAGACGCTATCGAAGAACCTGATCGACCAGGACGAGTACCCGCAGACCGAGGTCGTCCACCGCCGCGTCGTCTCGATGATCGCGCGGCTGTTCAACGCGCCGCCCGGCTCGCAGACGACCGGCACGGCGACCGTCGGCTCCTCCGAGGCGATCATGCTCGCGATGCTCGCGCACAAGCGCTCGTGGCAGCGCCGCCGCGAGGCCGCCGGCGAGTCGACCGACAAACCCAACATCGTGATGGGCGCCGACGTGCACACCTGCTGGGAGAAGTTCGCGCGATACTTCGAGGTGCAGGCGCGCGTCGTGCCGATGGAGGAGGGCCGCTACACGGTCGGCGCCGCCGACGTCGAGCCGCTGATCGACGAGCGCACGATCGGCGTCGCCGGGCTGCACGGCTCGACGTTCACCGGCCAGATGGACGACCTCGCCTCGATCGACGAGCTGCTCGCGCGCATCGAGTCCGAGCGCGGCTGGCAGATCCCGCTGCACATCGACGCCGCGAGCGGCGGCTTCGTCACGCCGTTCTCCGAGCCCGACCTCGCGTGGGACTTCCGCCTGCCGCGCGTTCGCTCGATCAACGTCTCGAACCACAAGTTCGGGCTCGTCTACCCCGGCATGGGCACCGTCGTCTTCCGCGAGGCCGCCGACCTGCCCGAGGAGCTCGTCTTCCACATCAACTACCTCGGCGGCGACATGCCGAACTACTCGCTCAACTTCTCGCGCCCGTCGAGCCAGGTGATCCTGCAGTACTTCGCGTTCCTGCGCCTCGGCCGCGAGGGCTACCGCCAGATCGTCGCCAACGTGCTCGAGAACGCGCAGGCGCTCGCGCACAAGCTCGGCTCGCTCGAGCAGCTCGAGCTGCTCAACGACGGCTCGCGCTACCCGATCGTCATCGTCCGCGCGAACGACGCCGAGAAGCTCGACCTGACGCTGCTCACGCAGCTTTTGCGCATGCGCGGCTGGATCGTCCCCGCGTACACGCTGCCGCCGAACGCCGAGCACATCACCGTCATGCGCATGGTCATCAAGGAGAACTTCTCGCGCGACATGGTCGAGATGCTCGCGAGCGACATAAAGCACGCGATCCACACGCTCGAGCACGGGCCGCAGCCGCGCAAGGCGCGCACCCAACGCCGCCCGATGTACTGAGGCTCAGTCGCGCTGGCGGCGACGGTTGACCAAGAGCACCACGCCGACGACGACGATCACGAGGATGACGACGCCGCCGACGATGTAGCGGATTTTGTGTTTGACCGGTTTTTTCGTCGCTTTCGCTTCTTTTTCGGCCGTCGATTTGCCGAGGATCGTGACGGTCACGTGGGCGGCTTTCAGGCGCGCGACGGTCGCCGGCTCGTCGTGCTTCGGGTAGTGCGCGAGCACGTGCGAGCCGTCGGACAGCGTCACGCGCAGCGAGCGCAGGCGCTTGTTGACCTCGACGCTCTGGACGTTCTTCGCGGTGAGGTCATGCTGGAAGGCGGCTTCGCCGATCGGCTTGTAGACGATCGTCGTTTCTTCGGCGGCGCTCGCGACGGCCGCGAGCGGCGAGAGCGCGAGGAGAAGGGCAAGCGAAAGGCTTGCAAATGCTCTGATCGGTCGATTCATCGGCGCGTACCCTAGTACCTCGGCGCGCGCCGTGTCGCGGCGAGGCGCACGCGCTCAGACGCGCGCCGTGTCGCGGCGGTAGGCGCGCACGGCGAGCGCGCTGAGCACGACGGTCCAGACGAGCAGCACGAGCCACGCGGTCGTCGTCCACGCCCTGCCGCCGACGGCGACGCGGCTCGCCTGCACGAGCCAGTACGACGGCACGAACTGCGCGGCGTCGTGCAGGAAGCCGTGGTTGCCGAGCGGGAACCACGTGCCGCCGAGCAGCGCGAACAGCGACACGCCGCCGCCCATCGCCGGGCCGATCGAGTCGGGCGTCAGCAGGTGCCCGAGCGTGATGCCGAGCGCCGCGAACGGGATCAGGCCGACGAGCATCAGGCCGGTCATCTTCAGCCAGTCGCCCGCCGAGAGGCTGACGCCGAGCGAGGCGCCGGCGGCGTACAGCACGGCGATGCTCAGCAGCGCCATCGCGTACGCCGTGACGACCTTCGCGCGGAAGTACGCGCGCGGCGTCAGCGGGCTGATGCGCAGCTGGCGGTTCCAGCCGACGGCGCGCTCGGAGGCGATCCGCGCGCCGGCCGAGAGCATCGCGCTCATCGTGCCGAACGACGCGAGCCCGGCCATGAAGTACAGCGGCAGCGGGATGCCGCTGCCGCCGACGTCGCGCACGCCGCGGTTCGGGCCGGCGATGACGAAGTACAGCACGAGCGGGAAGCCGAGCGAGAGCAGGAAGAAGCGCCTGTTGCGAAACGTGCGCAGCAGCTCGTAGCGCGTGTACGCGAGCGCCGGCCTCAACGCCCTGCCCCACCCTTCGCGTCCGCCGCGCCGGAGGCCGCCGCCGGCGCGCGGTCGCCGGTCAGCGCGAGGAACGCCTCCTCGAGGCCGGCCGCGTTGATCTCGATGTCGCGCGCGTGCGGGTACGCGGAGAGCAGCGCGCGGATCGCCTCGTCGGAGTCGGCGCACTTCAGCACGACGGCCGCGCCGCGGCGCTCGGCGCCGCCGACGCCGGGCAGGCGCTCGAGCTGCTCGAGCTCGACGTCGGGCAGCGTCGCGCGGATCGTGCGCGAGCCGACCATCGCCTTGATCTCGTTCGTCGGCCCGTCGGCGACGACGCGCCCGTGCGCCATCAGCACGGCGCGGTCGGCGAACGCGTCGGCCTCCTCGAGGTAGTGCGTCGCGAACAGGATCGTCTTGCCGCGCGCGGCGAACTCGCGCATCGTGCGCCAGAACGCGTTGCGCCCCTCGACGTCCATCGCGACCGTCGGCTCGTCGAGCACGAGCAGCTCCGGGTCGCTGACGAGCGCGATCGCCGAGCGCACGCGCTGCGTCTGCCCGCCGGAGAGCTTCTGCGTGCGCTGGTCGGCGAACTCCTCGACGCCGGTCAGCGCGAGCGCCTCGGCGACCGGCAGCGGCGCCGGGTAGAGCGCGGCGACCATCGTCACGAGCTCGCGCGCCGAGAGGTCGCGGATCAGCTCGCCGGTCTGCAGCATCGCGCCGACCGCGCCCGCCGCGACGGCCTGCGCCGGCGAGCGGCCGAACACCGAGACCTCGCCGGCGTCGGGCGCGAGCAGGCCGAGCAGCATGTCGATCGTCGTCGACTTGCCGGCGCCGTTTGGCCCGAGCAGGGCGACGGTCTCGCCGGCGTCGATCCTCACATTCAGATCGTCGACGGCCTCGATCGGACCGTCCGGGCCGCGAAACGACTTCGCCAGGCCGCGCAGCGCGATCTGGCCGGCGCTCATTTGCGCGCTTGCCTCGCGGTCTTCAGGCGGTCGACCTTCGAGAGCACGACCTTGCGCATGCGCACGGAGGACGGCGTCGCCTCGACGGCCTCGTCGTCGCGCACGAACTCGAGCGCTTCGTCGAGCGTCAGCTTGTGGTGCGCGTCGAGGCGCACGAGCACGTCGGACGTCGACGAGCGCATGTTCGTCAGGTGCTTCTCTTTGACCGGGTTCACGTCGAGGTCCTCCGAGCGCGCGTTCTCGCCGATGATCATCCCTTCGTAGACCTCCTCGCCGGGGCCGACGAACAGCGTGCCGCGCTCCTGCAGCGTCATCAGCGAGTAGCTGACGGTCGAGCCCGAGCGGTCGGCGACGAGCGCGCCGGTACCGCGCGTGAGCAGCTCGCCGGCCCACGGCTCCCAGCGCTCGAACACGTGGTGCATGATGCCCGTGCCGCGCGTCTCGGTCAGGAACTCCGTGCGAAAGCCGATCAGCCCGCGCGCCGGCACGACGTACTCCATGCGCACCCAGCCGGTGCCGTGGTTGGTCATGTGCTCCATCCGCCCCTTGCGCGCGGCGAGCAGCTGCGTGACGGTGCCGACGTGCTCCTCGGGCACGTCGACCGACAGCCGCTCGACGGGCTCCGAGCGCTTGCCGTCGATCTCGCGCTCGAGCACGTGCGGCTGCCCGACGGTCATCTCGAAGCCCTCGCGACGCATCATCTCGACGAGGATCGCGAGCTGCAGCTCGCCGCGCCCCTGCACCTCGAACGTGTCCGGGCGCTCGGTCGCTCGCACGCGCAGCGAGACGTTGCCGACGAGCTCCTGCTCGAGGCGCGCCTCGATCTGCCGCGCCGTCAGCTTGTCGCCGTCTTTGCCGGCGAGCGGAGCCGTGTTGACGCCGATCGTGATCGACATCGCCGGCTCGTCGACGGTGATCACCGGCAGCGGGTGAGCATCGTTCGCATCGGCGAGCGTCTCGCCGATCGTCACCTCGGCGATCCCGGCGACGGCGATGATCTCGCCCGGCCCGGCCTCCGGCGCGTCGACGCGGTGCAGCGCGTCGGTCACGTACAGCTCGGCGACCGTCGCTTTGCGGATCGTGCCGTCGGCGCGACACCACGCGATCTGCTGGCCCTTGCGGATCGTCCCGTTCCACACGCGGCAGATCGCTAGGCGACCGACGTACGGCGAGGCGTCGAGGTTCGTCACGAGCGCCTGCAGCGGCATCTGCGGGTCGTACTCCGGCGCCGGGATCTGCTCCAGGAGCAGGTCGAGCAGCGGCGCGAGGTCGGGCGAGTCGAGCGTTCGCTTTTGAGGATCGTATGAGAGCGACGCCTGCCCGGCCTTCGCGTTGCAGTAGACGATCGGGAAGTCGATCTGCTGCTCGTCGGCGTCGAGGTCGAGGAACAGCTCATAGACCTCGTCGATCACCTCCGCGACGCGCGCGTCCGGACGATCGACCTTGTTGACGACGAGGATCACCGGCAGCTTCGCCTCGAGCGCCTTGCGCAGTACGAAGCGCGTCTGCGGCAGCGGCCCCTCGGAGGCGTCGACGAGCAGCAGCACGCCGTCGACCATCGTCAGCCCGCGCTCGACCTCGCCGCCGAAGTCGGCGTGCCCGGGCGTGTCGATGATGTTGAGCTTGACGTCGCGGTAGCGCAGCGACGTGTTCTTCGCGAGGATCGTGATGCCCTTCTCGCGCTCGAGGTCCATCGAGTCGAGCACGCGCGTCGCGACGTCCTGGCCTTCGCGGAACGCGCCCGACTGCCACAGCATCGCGTCGACGAGCGTCGTCTTGCCGTGGTCGACGTGCGCGACGATCGCGACGTTGCGGATGTCATCTCTGGTTCTCAGCACAGCCGCGTAAGGCTAGCGGCGTACGCGCGCGGCCCTGAGACCAGTTCGCGCGCCGAAGCGCACGAGCGCCGCCGGGTAGCGCTCGGCCGCCGCGACAGTCTGCTCGAGCGCCGCCGCGAAGCGGCGGATCTCGTCCTCCTCGACGACCAGCGCCGGCAGCGCCTTGATCGTGTTCATCCGGTGGCCGGCGACCTGGCAGAGGATGCGGTGCTCGTGGAACAGCGGCACCGTGATCAGCTGGCTGAACAGCCCCGCCTGGCGGCGCTCGACCGTCTCCCACAGCGCGCGCCCGACGCGCCCCGACGGCGGCCCGAACTCGATCGCCCACATCAGCCCGAGCCCGCGCACGTCGCGCACGACCTCGTAGCGCTCGACGAGCGGGCGCGTCAGCGCCAGCAGCAGCGCGCCGAGGCGCTCGGCGCGCGCGACGAGCGCCTCGTCGTCGAGCACGCGCAGCGTCGCGAGCGCGGCGGCCGCCGCGAGGTCGTTGCCGCCGAACGTCGAGCCGTGGCGCACGGCGCGCTCCATGCCGTCGAACACGCGCTCGAACGCCGCGCGCGAGACGAGCACGGCGCCGATCGGCACGAGCCCGCCCGACAGCGCCTTCGCGACGCAGATCAGGTCCGGTTGCAGTTGCCAATGCTCGAGCGCGAGAAAGCGCCCGGTGCGCCCGATGCCCGTCTGCACCTCGTCGCAGACGAACAGCGCGCCGGCGCCGCGGCACAGCTCCTGCGCGCGCTGCAGGTAGTCGCGCGGCGGGAGGTTCACGCCCTTGCCCTGGATCGGCTCGACGACGAACGCCGCGACGTCGCCGCGTTCGAGCTCGCGCGCGAGCGCGCTCGAGGTCGCCGAACGCGACCGGGTCGCAGCCGGGCAGCAGCGGGCCGAAGCCCTCGCGGAAGATCGCCTCGCCGTTGAGCGACAGCGAGCCGAGCGTCAGGCCGTGGAAGGCGTGCTCGGCGTAGAGGATCCGCGGGCGCCCGGTCGCCGCGCGCGCGATCTTGATCGCCGCCTCGACCGCCTCCGTGCCGCTGTTCGCCGGCACCATCGCGCCGACGCTCGCCGGCGCGCGCGCGAGCAGTTGCTCGGCGAGCACGCCGCTGAGCAGCGTCACGCCGAGCTGCGGCAGGTTGCCGGTCCGCGCGGCCATCGTCTCCTGCACGGCCGCGATCGCCTCGGGGTGGTTGCGCCCGATCGCGAACACGCCATAGCCGCCGAACAGGTCGAGGTAGCGCTCGCCGCGCTCGTCGATCAGGTGCGCGCCCTCGCCGCCGCGCCACGACTTGTCGAAGCCGAGCGTCCGCAGGATCCTGCCCATCTGCGGGTTCAGGAAGCGGTCGTTCAGCTCCATCTCCTCGCCGGCGCGGCCGGCGATGATCTCAGCGACGGTCGGCGGCGTCGAGCTGTACATGCACTAAGCGTACGAGAGGCGCGGCGCGGCGCCCGCGCGGCGCGCTCGGCGCCGACGGCCGCAGATGCCACTTTCCAGCGCGATTCGATTCTTTGGATTTTCAGAGGACGAACGTCTGCACCTGTGCGGGTGCGCTAAAGGCGCGTACCGGAGCGGCCGAAGCGCCCACATGGCACGCGGGTCCTGGCTCTGCCCGACCGAGCTCGATCGCAGGCGAGTCCTTGACTCGAACGCGCGCGTGCGCAGGGTTCGTCTCGTCGGCTCCGGCGCGGTAGGCGCCGCGCTGCTCGCCGCCGCGCCGTGGATCGGCTGGTGGACGCTCGCGCTGTTCGCGCTCGCGCTGGTCAACTTCCTCGTCGTCGACGT
This sequence comes from uncultured Solirubrobacteraceae bacterium, assembly GCA_963802105.1. Classification (GTDB taxonomy): domain Bacteria; phylum Actinomycetota; class Thermoleophilia; order Solirubrobacterales; family Solirubrobacteraceae; genus Palsa-744. The sequence goes on from CAWDHJ010000002.1 coordinate 764,284, forward strand.
GCGCATCCGTCGCAGCGAGCGCCCCGAGCGCGTCAGCGCGTCGGCGATCGTCGTGACGATGCTGCTGATCGGCGCCGGCGTCGTGCTCAGCGGCGGCCCGCACAGCGTCGCGCTGCCGTGGATGGTCCTGCCCGCGGCGATGACCGCCGCGCGCTTTCGCCCGCGCGTCGTCGTCGCCGGCGTCGCGCTGACCGTCGCGATCATGCTCGCCGCGACGCTCGGCAGCGACCCGCACGCGACGCTCGCCGACCCGGCGCCGCTCGTCGCGACGCTCGCGCTACTCGTCGGCGTCGTCTCGATCGTCTGGGCGCTGCAGGCCGCCGAGCTGCACCACCGCGGCGAGGCGATGATCGACCCGCTGACCGGCCTGTTCAACCGCACCGCGCTGATCCCGCGCTTCGCCGAGCTCAGCCACCAGGCGCGCCTGACCGACCAGCCGATCTGCCTGCTGCTGTGCGACCTCGACAACTTCAAGGCGATCAACGACGAGCACGGCCACGACCGCGGCGACGCGGCGCTGCGCGATATGGCCTACGAGCTGCGCAAGCGGCTGCACTCGTTCGACCTCGTCTACCGCCTCGGCGGCGAGGAGTTCCTCGTCGTGCTGCCCGGCGTCGGCAGCGAGGACGGGCGCGAGGTCGCCGAGCGCCTGCGCGGCGCCGTCGAGCGCGTGCGCCCGGCCGGCATCGCCGTGACCGTCTCGATCGGCGTCAGCGCCGCGCACGGCGAGCGCGTCGCCTACGAGCAGCTGTTCAAGGCCGCCGACGAGGCGCTCTACCGCGCCAAGCGTGGCGGGCGCAACCGCGTCGCGACGGCCGGCGAGCCGGCGCGCGAGGCGCCGGCGGTCGCGATCGACGCGATCGAGCGGATCGACGCCTCGCGCGCGGCGAAGCCGGGCGAGCGCACCGCGCTGATCTCCTGAGCCGAGCGACACGCGGCGCTCGCGCGACGGCTGCGATGCGCGAGGCGAGGGCGCGAAACGGCCGCGCGCGGAGGGCGAGCGCTACGGTTCGCGGATGAGCGGCCGGGTCCGAGCAGTCGCGTTCGGCACGGCCGCGGCGCTCGTCGTCGCCGGAGCCGCGTGTGCGGCGTTCGTCGGCGGCGTGACGGGCGAACTGCTGACGATCGTGTTGATCTCGATCGGGCTCGGCGGCGCGCTGCTGCTCGTGTTCCTCGAAATCGGGCTCGGCGAAGAAAGCGAGCTCGCGCGAGAGCAGGAGCGCAAGCGCCGTCGCGAGCAGCGCGCGGGCGCGACGAGCGGTCGCGTTCGGCGGTTTCCACGCCGCCCGCGACGGCCGGGCTAAGGGTCGGCGGACGGCGATCGAAGCGCCCGGCAGGCCTCGGACTGCTAGCGTGAGCGGTTCAGGTTGGGCAGCTTGCCCAGCAACGCAGTGCCCGCGCTCGTAGCCTTTGCTCAGCAATCTCCGCGTTCGCAGCACTATCGACGCAGGAGGAAATGCAATGGCTACTGGAACCGTGAAGTGGTTCAGCGACGACAAGGGCTTCGGGTTCATCACGCCCGACGACCAGTCGAAGGACCTGTTCGTCCATCACAGCGCGATCGTCGGCGAGGGCTACCGCTCGCTCGCCGAAGGCGCGAAGGTCTCCTACGACGCCGAACCGGGCGACAAGGGGCCGAAGGCCGCGAACGTACGGGCGGCGTAAGCCGCTGACAGCACGGGCGCCCGCGTGCGCATCGCCAATAGAAGGGACGCACCGAGATGGCCTCGAGCAGCAAGAAGAAGACGACGATGGCGAAGCTCATGCGCGAACAGCGACTGCGCGAGCGTCGCGTGATGAAGCAGGCGCGAAAGGACGCGCGCAAGCACGCGGCGGCCGAAGGCCGCGACGGCGACGATGACGCGCTCCAGGCGCCAGCCGACGTCTCGACGCCGGCCTCCTCGACGCTCGCCGAGGAGCCGGCGCCTACGGACGAGCTCGTGCCGACCAGCTCGACCAGCGACTGACGTCGACGGCGAGCACGGCGCCTGTCGCGCGCTGGCGCGGATAGCGCTCGGCGAGCAGCGCGACGGCGCGGCGCGCCTCGGGCTCTGACGGGTCCAGCACACGGGCGACGCCGTCGGCTCGCGCCCACCACAGCGCGCTCCAGTCGGCGTCGTCGTAGTGGTCGACGAGCACGGCGACGCGCGGGTTCGCGCGGACGTTGCGCAGCCGCTTGAGCTCGGTCGTGCGCTTGCGCTTGTCGTCGACGACGCTGTAGATCGTCTCGCCGTCGAGCGCGAAGACGATCGGCACGAGGTGCGGCTGGCCGTCGGCGTCGACGGTCGCGAGGCGAGCGACGGCGGCGGTCGCGAAGCGCCGGCGCGGCTCGGCTTCGCTCACTCGCCGTGCAGCTCGGCGATCGCGTCCTCCCAGCGCTCGAGCGCGCGCTCGAGCGGACCGAGCGCCGTCGAGGGCACCCAGCGCACGACGCGCCGCACGCCGGCGCGCTCGAACTTCTTCGAGCACGTCGGGCTTCGCCGGCGCGCCCATCACGATCAGCTCGATCGGCCGCTCGGTGCGATCGGGCAGCTCGCGCGCGCGGGCGAGCAGGTCGCCGGGATCGCCGAGGTAGTTCGGCATCCACGCGTCGCCGAAACGCGCGACGCGATCGAGCACCGTCGGGCCGTTGCCGCCGACGAGCACCGGCGGGTGCGGCCATTGCGCCGGCTTCGGCCACGACCAGATCCGCTCGAAGTCGACGTGCTCGCCGTGGTAGCTCGCCTCCTCCTGCGTCCAGATCGCCTTCATCGCCTCGACGCGCTCGGCCATGATTGCCATGCGCACGCGCGGGTCGGTGCCGTGGTTGCGCATCTCCTCACGGTTCCAGCCGGCGCCGACGCCGAACTCGAAGCGCCCGCCGGAGAGCTTGTCGACGCTCGCGACCTCCTTCGCCGTCGTGATCGGGTCGCGCTCGATGACGAGGCAGATGCCGCTGCCGATGCGCAGCTTCGACGTCGTCGCGGCGGCGAGCGTCAGCGCGACGAACAGGTCGTACGTGTGCACGTATTTGCGCGGCAGCTCGCCGCCGGCCGGGTACGGCGTCTCGCGCGCGGCCGGGATGTGCGTGTGCTCGGGGAAGAACAGCGACTCGTGCCCGCGCTGCTCGACGAGGCGCGCGAGCGTGCCGGGGTCGACGCCGTCGTGGACCGGGAAGCAGCCGATGCCGAAGTCCATGCGACGATGCTATCGATGGATGAGCAGCGCAACGCGATCGAGCCGTGAGCCCGATCTCGGCAGCCGAGCTGCGCGAGCGCGTCGGCTCGCTGCCCGGCGCAGGCGCGCGCCCGCGGGTTACGCTGCCGCGCGCTAGCCGCCGCTCCACGCGGCGTTGAAGCCTCGTTCGTCGAACCACGCGACGACGCCTTCGCCGTTCGCGCCGAGCGAAGCCGTCGGCTCGGCGTCCACGGTCGTGCGCCCCGTCGCGACGACCGACGGCTGCCAGCCTCGCGCCGTCGACGACCTCGTCGCGGCGGCGATCCCGTTGCGGGCCGACCACGCGAGCAGCGCCTCGCCGCGCGAGTCGACGGCGAGCGACGCCGGCGAGCTTCGAGCGCCCGAGATCCGCTGCGCCGCCGACCAGCGTCGGGTCGCGGGGCGCACGCGCGAGAGCTCGCGGGCGTCGCCCCACCACGCGACGATCGCATCGCCGCGCGCGTCGATGCCGACTTCGGGACGCAGCACGGTGCGCGCCCTCGCAAGCGTTTCGCGCGCGCCCCAGCGACCGCCGGCGGCCTTCGTCGCCGCTTCGACGTACGAGAGCTGGCGCCGCTGCGCGAACCACACGACGATCGCGTCGCCGCGTTCGTCGATCGCGACGCGGTGGTTGCCGCCTTCGCAGAACGCGTGCGCGTCGGAGAGCGTCGTCGGGCGGCTCCAACCGCCGCCGGCCGAACGGAACGCCGCGCGCACGGGGCAGCCGCGCCCGGAGTCGACGCGCCACGCGACGAGGACGTCGCCGCGCGCGTTCATCGCGACGCGAGGTTCGAACGCGTTTTCGCGTCCCGAGACGAGTTGCGACGAAGAGAACGCGCCTCCGGCCGATCGCAGCGTCACGTCGATGCCGCTCGAGCCGCGTGCACCTTGTCGCGGCGAGACGACGATCGCATCGCCGCGCGCGTTCGTCGCGACCTGCGGTTCGCCGCCCCCCGGCGTCAGCACCGCTTTCGCCGGCAGCCAGCCTCCTCCCGGCGGGCGCTCGGCCACTTCGACGCTCGACGGCCCCTGCCAGACCGCCAGCGCGTCGCCCTGGCCGTCGACCGCGACCGCCGGGTCCAGGCCGAGCCGCGACAGAGTCGCGGGCGGCTGCCAGCGGCCGGCGGCGGGACGCGCCGCGGCGCGCACTAGGTAGGACGGCGACAGCGAGCCGGTCAACGACAGCACGGGTTCGGTGAACACCGCGAGCGCTTCGCCGCTCGCGGAGATTGCGACGGGAGCGGGTCGGTCGGTGCCGAGTTCGCTGGCGGCGATCAGTTCGGGAGGCGACCAGGTGGCGGCTGGGCTGGTTGCGACGCCGGCCGTACGGGAGCTCGCCGCGGGCGGCTCGGCCACCGTTGCAGCGGTGGCGGCCGCCAGCGCTGCGACGATCATCCAGGCGCCTAGTCGAGTCATCCGCCCCGTCTTCCTTGTTGCACGCGACGGCGGGTCGTTGCGCTTCGCTGCGTGCGGCGCCCGCCTGAGGGCGAGGATACCGGCGTCACCGGAACTCGAGCCGCTCCGACGTCTCGAGCCACGACGCTTCGAGCCGCTCGCGCTCGGCGATCAGCCGCGCGAGCTCGGACTGGAGCTCGGCAAGCGCTGCGTAGTCGCTGGCGGCGGCCGCCATCCGCTCGCCGAGCTCGCTCTCGCGCGCGGTGAGACGCTCGATCGCGCCTTCGAGGCGCTCGCGCTCGCGCTCGAGACGCTGAGCCTCCTTGCGTGCGGCGCGCAGCGCCGCGCCGGGCGCGACGGCGTCGGCGCGTGAGGGAGGCGGCCGGTGCTGCTCGACGGCGCGGCGCTGATCGATGTACTGCTCGATCCCGCCTGGCAGGTGACGGATCCCGCCGTCGGCGGTCAGCGCGTGGACGTCGTCGCAGACGCGCTCGACGAAGTAGCGGTCGTGGCTGACGACGACGAGCGTGCCGGGCCAGCCGTCGAGCAGGTCCTCGAGCGCCGTGAGCGTGTCGATGTCGAGATCGTTCGTCGGCTCGTCGAGCAGCAGGACGTTCGGCTCGCCCATCAGCAGGCGCATCAGCGCGAGCCGCCGGCGCTCTCCGCCGGAGAGGTCGTCGACGAGCGTGCGCGCCTTCTCGCCGCGAAAGCCGAAGCGCTCGCACAGCATCGCCGCGGTGATCTCCTCGCCGCTGCTGAGCGTCGCGTGGCCGCGCACCTCCTCGAGCGACTCGAGCACGCGCAGATGCCGGGGGATCTCGACGGTGTCCTGCGAGAGGTGCGCGATCCGCACGGTCGCGCCGCGCTCGACACGCCCGGACGTCGGCTCGAGCTCGCCGGCGAGCAGCCGCACGAGCGAGGTCTTGCCCGATCCGTTGACGCCGACGACCGCGACGCGGTCGCCGGGACCGAGTCGCCACGTCAGGTCGTGCAGCACACGCCTGTCGCCGAGCGTCAGCGACACGTCGACCGCCTCGAGGACCTTGTTGCCGAGCCGCGAGGTCGCGAAGCGCAGCAGCTCGGCGCGATCGCGCGGTTCCGGCTCGTCGGCGATCAGCGCGTTGGCGGCGTCGATGCGGAACTTCGGCTTGCTCGTGCGCGCCGGCGGCCCGCGGCGCAGCCATGCGAGCTCCTTGCGCAGCAGCTGCTGGCGGCGGCTCGCGCGCACCGCCTCCTGACGCTCGCGCTCGGCGCGCGCGAGCACGTACGCGGCGTAGCCGCCTTCGTACTGGTGCACCTCTCCGTCGGTGAGCTCCCAGGTGGACGTGCACACGGCGTCGAGGAACCAGCGGTCGTGCGTGACGACGAGCATCGAGCCGCGCCGCGCGGCGAGGTGACGCGCGAGCCAGTCGACGCCTTCGACGTCGAGATGGTTCGTCGGCTCGTCGAGCAGCAGCAGCGCGGGCGGGTCGAGCAGCAGGCGCGCGAGGTCGATCCGCCTGCGCTCGCCGCCCGACAGGCCGGCGATCGGCGTGTCGATGCCAGCCGGGAACAGCCGCAGCTCGACGCCGCCGAGCAATCCGTCGAGCACTCCTCGGAACGCGCTGTCTCCGGCCCACTCGTGATCGGCGCGCTCGCCGACGAGCACCTCGCGGACCGTGCGATCGTCGTCGAGCTCGTCGCGCTGCGCGAGCAGCGCGACGTCCGTGTCGCCCGAGCGTGTCAGCGATCCGGCGTCGGACTGCTCGACGCCGGCGATCAGCCGCAGCAGCGTCGACTTGCCGCCGCCGTTCGCGCCGACGACGCCGATGCGCTCGCCGGTCGAGATACCGAGGGTGATCTCGCGAAGGACCGTGCGGCTGGCGTAGCCCTTCTCGACTGCGCTGAGGTTGACGAGGTTGCGGGGGGTGGGCATGGGGTGATCATCCTGGCGGAATGCCCCTTGGGTGGCCAACGGGTCCTCCGCGTATGCAGCGCGCGCACCCAGCGACACGCTGACGCTCGCGTCTGGGATCCCATCGGGGCCATTAGCCGGATCCTGTCACCGCGCTTCGCAACTGCGAGCGTGAACCTAACGTCAGCGAGCTGTCGCGCAGGCGACTTCAGGTTGAATCGAACTGCTCGACCACCGAGCCGATCGAGCGGATCCGCGTCTAGCGAGATGGTCGCGGCTCGCGAGCCGCCGGCCACTAGGCTATTCACCCGACTGGAAGCGCAGTAGCAGCTCCTGAGAGCCAGCGCACACGGTCGCAGCGCGGCTCTGAAGCTCCAAAACGACGACGAGATAATCGCCCGCCTCGATTCCGTAGCGCCGATAGAACGACGACAGGCCCCACATGTTCTCGTCTAGCGTGAGCATACCGGCGTCCCGCCCATCCTCAGTTGCTAGCGAATAGGAGCCACGGACGAGCGCCTTGATGGCTCCCGGTACACCCAGCACGCCGCTGCGCTCCCCCGCGACCGAGATTCGATACCCAATCCAGATCGCGCCCTCGCGGGTCCAGCCGTGGTCTTGGAGCACCTGCGTTCGCGCTCTGTGCGGAATCATCGCGTCGACCTGTGCCGCGCTTATTTTCGCGCCTCGCAAACCGTAGACCCCGGGCGCGAAGCGCGCGAGTACCGGCGAGTAGCTCAGGTAGGCATAGAAGCTGCTTCGTTTTAGCCCTGCCTGATCGACGGCGAGGTGCTCGAGCTCCTCGCGTGTCATCACCGGCCCGCGGTCGAGCAGGATCTCCACCAACGTGGACTCGATGTGCGCCAGAACGTCTCGCCAGTCCGCCAGGCCGGGCTTGCCCACGACCAACTCGCCACTCCGCACGTACAGTCCCGACGCCTCGCATAGACGCGCGAGGACCTCGCGCGGCGGACGAAAGCCCTGCATGCGGTGGTGCCTGCCGACTCCGTCCCGCAAGTCGCCAATTGTCAGCGAACCTGCCACCGTCATGATCTTCTCGATTTGATGCAACAGACGGTTGCCGCGTGTGTCACGCAGCCAAAACCAGCCTCGGCCTCTGTCAAGCCATTCGAACTGCTCTTGCGCTTCGAGAATCAGCATGGCGACCTTGGCAAGTGTCGGCTGCTGATCGTCGAGATCAAGCTCTGCGCATACCTCAGCGAGCGTCGTCGCCCCCCAGTGCGTGACAAGCCGGCGCGCCGCCGCCACCACCTGTTCGGCAGCGAGCGGCAGTATTCCGATTATCTCGTTTTCTACGTCGTACTCAATCCTCGGACCAAAAACCCTCGCGGCGTTAAGGACGGAGACCCCCGAAAACTCTGGGGTAATCAGACGGCGCGCAACTAGCGCGCGCTGAAACTCCGTAACCGTAGTTGGGCTGAGCTTTATTGCCAAGCGCGCCGCACGCTGTAGCGCTGGAGTCCACACGCCTTCGCGCTCCTCACGCTGTTTGCGAAATCGCGCCTCCAGTTGGCGCACGCGCTCCCTGCTTACGCCGAGCTCTTCGCCGACCTCATTGAGCGTGAGCGCTGGACGTCCACCCAGCCCAAGGCGCGTGATTACCGCACTTCGCGCGCTCTCATTGGCGACGAGTGCGTCGACGATCTCGATCAGCTCTCGGTCGAGCGACATTCGCTGCAGGCGCTTTGCTCGCACGGTCACACTCCTTATCGCCCCAGCAACGCGCCGCGCCTCCGCAAGCTCGTACGTACGTTGGCTGGCGCGTTGTCCCGCCTCGCGTAGCGATCCGATTCCGTCGTCAAACCGCTTGACCAACTCACAGAGGCGCGGATCGTCGCACGTCACGCTAGCCGACCAGGAAGCAGCGCAAAGCTCGCGCGCCGCACGCACGACGGCCGGGGAGATACGACTAGCGGGCTCGCGCTGCACGCGAAACTCGACCTGGAAGAGGCGAGACCGAGAAAACGATCGGTGTCGTCATCTCGGGGCCTTATCTATGTGACGACCTACCTGCTCGATCGCCGTCCAGTCAACGACTTCTCTCGTACGAAGGCTCGAGGGGGCGGTGAACCGCGTATTTACTCGCGCGTAGCACGGATTCCGAAGCAGTCCTAGCCGCGCCAGCGTGTCCCTCGCTACCATTCGGGCACGGAGCGCCGCGCTTAGCGTCGGCAGGGCGTCAGCTCGCGGACACATACTTCTAGACATATCGGACCTTGCGAACTTTTGCAAGAAGCCGTATTCTCACGCGCATGACGCGGGCGGAGGCAGCGACAATTGCCCTTTACCGCTGCGGCGGCGGCATCGCCGCCGCACATACAGAGGACGTAGCAGTCGAGGCGGCACGAGTCGCGCCGGGCATGTTCGCCTGGGAAAAACATGCCGACTTTATAGACAAGGAGCTCGTTCGCGTCGCACTTTCTGACGCGCGGCTAAAGAAGCACTACGTCGTCGGGTCTCACGAAAAGGGCTGGCTATTGACTCCAAGCGGTATCAAGTTCGCCAGTCGCGTGCCGGGCGAGACACCTCCGCAAACCGTACGTGGCGGTAAGGCGGGCCAGCAACACACGCGAGAGCGTAAAAGACTGATCAACTCCGAGGCGTTCCAGAAGTTTGCTTCACACGGCGCGGACGAAATTACCAATGATGAGGCGGACGCATTCTTTCGTCTAAACATTTATATCCGCGGACAGGCACGCTTGCGCAAGATCACACGAATCGAGAATGAGTTCGGAAGCGATCCGGAGCTCGGCGCAGCGGTCGCCCAGCTCGCCCAACGCGCCAAAGAGAGAAACTAAGTGTCACAGCAGCTAACGGTCCGTAGTCACGTTTCGCGCGATCTCCTGCAGGCAGCAGGCATGTTTAAGAACGAGCGGTTGGTTGTCTGGGAGTACGTCGCAAACGAGCTTCAATACGCAGATCCGGGTACGAGTCCCGCCGTAAAGGTTCGCCTCGACAGCAAGGCTCACAAGATCACGATCTCAGGCAATGGCCGCGGAATGCTCTGGGAAGGCGACGCCGGGCTTGAGCACTTCTTCTTGATGCATGGCGAGAACGCTGACCGCAAGGCGGGACGACCGGGGCGTGGGTTCTTCGGTACCGGCAAGTCCGCGGCGTTCGGGATCGGCGATGTCCTGCGCATTACAACCGTGCGTGCGCAAAAGCGCTCGTCTGTCGAACTGCGAAGAAGCGAGCTTCAGGGCGCCGTCTCGGGCGATCCCGTTCCCGTGAAGACCATTGAGCGCGAGGTTCCCACAGGTCAGCCCAACGGCACCGTCGTTGAAATCGAGGGGATCCACCTACGTTCACTCGATCAGGCGGGAGTAGTTCAGTATGTCGAGCGACATCTGGCGCACTGGCCTAAGGATGTGACCGTTCTCGTGAACAATCACGATTGCGAGTATGCGGAACCAGCAGTAGACCGCACTTTGACGTTTCACCCAGAAGATGCTTCGCGCCAGATCCTGGGCGACGCCCAACTGACAATTAAGGTCTCAATGTCCCCGCTAGACGGAGATCTTCGTGGTGTATCGGTGTTCTCCGCCGGCGTGTGGTACGCCACGACACTTCTCAGTTCCGAGGGTAAGGAGATGGCCGAATACATTTTTGGGGAAATTGACGTTCCGGCTCTCGCGGAGGACAACTCGACGCCTCCACCGTTTGATGCTTCACGCTCGATGCAACTCAACCCAGATAACACGCTAGTTCGCGCACTTTTTGCCTTTGTCGGGCCTCATGTTGAGCATGTTCGCAGGGAGCTCGTCGAGGCCCAGCGCGCGCAGCGCGAGACCGAGGATGCCAAGCGGCTACGCAAAGAGGCGGGGCAGATCGAAGACATCATCAACAAGGACTTCGATGCTTTTCGAAAGCGCCTCCAAAAGGTCAGAGCCGCATCCGCGAGCACGGGGCTCGACGCCGGTGAGACGACCACGACAGGTGGTGACGCCGCCGATGATGACGATTTTCTATTTGGTGGCGACGAGCCAGCTACGATCACTAGCCCAAACGGAGAACCGAGCTCCGATGACGGCCCGAATAGGCCGAAAGGTGGCAGACCGCGAAGGCTGAACCCGATCGTCGAAGCCGATCCAACCGGCGGCACCGAGGGCCATTACGAGGGGGCTTCCAAGGAAAATCGCCGGCAGCGGGGCGGCTTTCATATCGAGTTTGAATGCCAGGGCGCAGACTCGGCGCGAGCGACCTACCAGGCCGAGAAGCGCACGATCTTCGTCAACCTGGACCATCCCCAGATCGTCGCGGCCAAGCGAGGGAGAAGCGCCGACGATCCGACTTTTCGTCGGCTCGCCTATGAGGTCGCGTTCTCTGAGTACGCGGTGGCGCTGGCGTCCGAGCTCGATAATCGCGGCGAGTACATCGATCCCTCGGATCCAATCGTCGACATCCGCGAAACAATCAACCGCGTAGCCCGCCTCGCCGCGACGCTGTACGCGTGACTTCCCTTTTCGCTCAAGCTGGCTTGGGCCGTCCGCTGTGATCACGGAACTCAACGGCCCCTGTCAACCCATAGACATGGGCGCACTCCGCACTGAACTCGCAAGTCGAGACGATCGCGCAAAGTGCGGCCTCACCGCTCGTCGACCGCATGCCCCCATTCAGAAAGTATCGGGCACGCGAAGCTAGCGTCTACGCAATTGCCTGAGCCTCGCCGCCGCGTCTCGTAGTGCCGTCAGCTGACGACCTGTTACGCCTAGTCGATCCATCAAGATACGCCGATCCGCGAGCATACGGGCCGCATCGACTCCACGGGCCTGAAGCACGCTCTCAATCTCCTCCAGCAATCCGGGGCTCTCGACGGCGGGAAGACGCAGCCTCGCGGCTCCAGTTGGCTCCAACTTCAGCACTCCACCTCCGTAGCTGCGACCAACGAGCTCGGCGGAAAGCGTGTAGAGCGTCGTCCAAGACCCAGCAGCGATGGACTCCAGTGACAGCATGGTGTCTGGGTGCAGCCATACACGATGGATCGCATTGCTGCAAGTTGCTTGGGCGTCGTTGATGACCAGCCAGCGCGGGTCGGCCCCCATGTAGGAAAGGAACAAGTCAGGTGCAGCTGTATCCGTGATCGACTGCCATGGCGAGCGCCTCGCGCAATGGCTCCTGAGGTGGATCTCTTGCTCTTCGGCGTTTCTGAGTTCCTCGCGCGCCGCCATGCAGAGCCCACTTTCGCTGCTTGGGAACAGTAGGAGTCGCGAGGGCTGGCCAGCAACTCGCACCTGCTCCGCCCTGCCCCAGCGCACAGCCTTTAGCCACGCCCCCCTGGAGACGATCGGCACCGACCCAATAGCCGCACCCATCGCAAGAGCGTCTGACGCCGATCTAATGAAGAAGCCGTTAGCTCCGGTTACGACTCCGATCCGGATCTTTGCGAGCGCTCCGAGACAACAGATGCCCTCGTTGGCATCGATATCTTCCCACGCTGACGTCTCCGTTCGCGTCAAGCGCCATGGCAGCCGCGTGTCGAGAGATTGGCTCGCCCGGCTCCTTGCCGGGGCTCGTGGCGAGCCTCTCAGGAGCCCGCGCCTCAGCCCGTCAAGGTTAGCGATGCGGCGGTATATGACGCGCTCTCCGCTGGACTTGCCTCTGTCAATTAGCAGCAGCACTGTCCTCTCCTGAACGTTTGGAAACATACGCTCGCCGATACGTATGAGCTGAACCTCGCCCTTGTCAGCCGCAAGCTTGTCTAGGAGAGGCCTCGCGTAGTCGGCTTGAAGTACTGACCCTGGCAGCACCAGCGCCAACCTGCCTTCTGTATCAAGGAATGTGACCAGATGCGCACAGAAGTAGGCCCAAGCATCGCTACGGCCATTCAGTTCGATACCTAGATGTTTTGCACTGGCACGTCCCCGGGCAATCAGCTCATCGTTCAGTAGATGGTGACGAATGTAGGGGGGGTTGCCCAGAATCGCGCCGAAGACTCCGCCCAATTGCTTTGCGTCCAGTGACAGCAGGTCGGCTTGGCGGAGTTGACTCTGTCTCAACTCGAGACCCGACTCCTGTAGTCGCCGCACTCCGGAGGGATCCAGCTCCACGCCGTAAAGCCTGGCTGCCGGCTCTGCCACGCCAGCCTCTCTCAAGATGTCGTTAGCCGCCCGCAGGAAGACCCCCTCGCCAAACGCGGGCTCGAGAATCCGCTCCGGGTTTCGCGCCAAGGCCCAGCGCGCGAGCAGACCAGCCAGACGCGGAGGCGTGTAGTACACCCCATTCGACTTGCGATTGATGTCGACCACTCCTCCTCGGTCGGACGAAGCGCCATTCGGAGCTGAGGATGCGCTGGCGGTCGATGACAGGTTGCTCACACCGGCGGCAGGTTAGTGGATGACCGCGACATCCTTGTCGCCTGGACCGAGACGAGTCGCGAATCTCGACCTCCGCGCCATCCCTACTCGAACCAACAAAAAACCCCGCACTTCGCGGGGCTTTTTATCGGGGCGCCGAGATTCGAACTCGGGACCTCACCGACCCGAACGGTGCGCGCTACCAGGCTGCGCCACGCCCCGATGCGCGGTCAGTATTCCATACAGCCGCTGTGCATACAGCTGTGGGCGCACGCGTGTTGCAAACGCGCGCGCTTCGCGCATGCATGTCGCGCACGCGTGTGCGCATCTCGGGCGCCGGCTATGGTCGCGCTATGCGCGCCGCGACAACCGACATCGTGCGCGAGCTCGACACGCTGCTCGCGCCGCAGCGCTTCGCCGACTACGGTCCGAACGGCCTGCAGGTGCCAGGCGCGGCGCAGGTCGAGACGGTCGCGACAGGCGTCTCGGCGCAGCTGGAGTTGTTCGAGCGCGCGGCGGCCGAGCAGGCGCAACTGCTGATCGTCCACCACGGCATCTTCTGGGGCTCGGGCGCGACGGTGATCGACGCGCAGCTCAAGCGCCGCCTGCAGGTGCTGTTCGACGCGGACATCGCGCTCGCGGCGTACCACCTGCCGCTCGACGCGCACGCGACGCTCGGCAACAACGCGCTGCTCGCGCGCGGGCTCGGCGCGCGCGAGCTCGAGCCGTTCGCGTTGCACGAGGGCGAGCCGATCGGCTTCGTCGCGCGGCTCGCCGGCGAGCAGGCGCCGGACGGCATCGCGGCGGCGGAGCTGGTCGCGCGCGTACGCGCGCTGACGGCGCGCGAGCCGCTCGTGTTCGACGCGGGGCCGCCGACGGTGCGCCGCATCGCGATCGTGTCGGGCGGCGGCTCGGACTACATCGCCGACGCGGCGGCGGCGGGCGCGGACGCCTTTCTGACCGGCGAGCCGACGGAGCGCGTGATGGCGCAGGCGCGCGAGCTCGGCGTGCACTACGTCGCGGCCGGCCACTACGCGACTGAGACGTTCGGCGTGAAGGCGCTCGGCGAGCATCTGGCGGAGCGCTTCGGCGTGCGCCACGTGTTCATCGACGTGCCGAACCCGGTCTGAGCGCGGCGGGCTCGCCGGCGCTCTCGGTCGCCGCGCGAGATGGCCGCGCGCACTCTCGCAAATTGCGGCATAGCGCTCTAACATGGGTTGACCGACCGGAAAATGGGCCGGCCGGCAGGCAAGATCACGAAGAGGAGGAGAGTCTCGATGGAGGCGACCGCGACGGCGTCGACGAGCGGGTCGGCAACAGGTTCGCGCACGATTGCCGACCTGATCCCGCGCGCTGCTGCGGCGCACGGCGAGAGCACGGCGATCCGCTACAAGCGCGACGACGCTTGGCAGGACGTCACCTACACGCAGCTCGCGGAGATCGTGCAGGAGATCGGCCTCGGGCTGATCGACCTCGGCATCGAACCGGGCGAGCGCGTGTGCATCCTCGGCAACACGCGCCCGGAGTGGTCGTACGCGGACATGGGCGCGACGTCGGCGGGCGCTGTCGTCGTGCCGATCTACCAGACGAACTCGCCGGAGGAGTGCCTTTGGGTGATCTCGGACTCGGACGCGTGCGCGATCGTCTGCGAGGACGCCGAGCAGCTTGAGAAGATCGCGGCGATCCGCGAGCAGGTGCCGAACCTGCGCACGATCGTCGTGATCGACGAGCCGAGCGAGAGCGGCATCGCCTCGGGCGCGTCGGACGCGGTGAAGGCGCTCGAAGCGATCCCGCTCGACGAGGTGCGCGAGCGCGGGCGCACGCGCAACGCGGAGGAGCTCGAAGCGCGCCGCGCGGCGGTGCGCGCGGAGGACGCGTTCACGTTCATCTACACGTCGGGCACGACGGGCCCGCCGAAGGGCTGCGTGCTGACGCACGGCAACTACCGCTCGATCATCGACATGATCGGCGAGGCCGGCGAGATCCAGAGCGACGAGGTGATCTACCTGTACCTGCCGCTCGCGCACTCGTTCGCGCTGCTGATCCAGCTGGCGGTGTTCGACCTCGGCGGCACGCTCGCGTACTTCGGCGGCGACACGAAGCAGATCGTGCCGGAGCTGATCGAGGTGAAGCCGACGTACCTGCCGTCGGTGCCGCGCGTGTTCGAGAAGATCTACACGCTCGCGCAGGGCGCGATCCAGGCGAAGCCGCCGGAGGAGCAGGCGAAGGCGAAGGCGGCGATCGCGCTCGGCGTGAAGGTGCGCGACATGGTCAACCGCGGCGAGCAGGTGCCGGCGGAGCTGCAGAAGCCGTTCGAGGAAGCCGACGAGGAGCTGTTCAAGAACGTGCGCGCGATCTTCGGCGGCAACGTGCGCCACGCGACGAGCGGCGCGGCGCCGATCGCGAAAGAGATCCTCGAATTCTTCTGGGCGTGCGGCGTGCCGGTGCTCGAGGGCTACGGGATGACGGAGACGGCGACGGCGGCGACGACTTCGACGGTCGCCGAGCACCGCTTCGGCACGGTCGGGCGCGCGCTGCCGGGCGTCGAGCTGAAGATCGCCGAGGACGGCGAGATCCTCGTGAAAGGGCCGAACATCTTCGACGGCTACCACAACAACGCCGACGCGAGCTTCGGGGCGGTCGAGAACGGCTGGCTGCACACGGGCGACCTCGGCTCGATCGACGAGGACGGCTACCTGTCGATCACGGGGCGCAAGAAGGACATCATCATCACGGCCGGCGGCAAGAACCTGACGCCGGCGAACATCGAGAACGACCTGAAGCAGTGCCGCTGGATCTCGCAGGCGGTGATGCACGGCGACAAGCGCGCGTACCCGGTCGTGCTCGTGACGCTCGACGAGGAGGAGGTGCCGGCGCTCGCGGCGCAGGTCGGGCTGCCGGCCGACTGCGACGCCGCGACGGCCGCGCGCGCGCCGGAGGTGCACGCGCTGATCGAGGCGGAGATCGACCGCGCGAACGCGAAATACGCGCAGGTCGAGCAGGTCAAGAAGTTCGCGATCCTCGACCACGATCTATCGCAGGCGACGGGCGAGCTGACGCCGACGTTGAAGGTCAAGCGCAACGTCGTCAACGAGAAATACGCCGATATCTTCGACGATCTCTACGCCGGCTGACACCGGCCGAGCGCGAAAGTCAAGCGACGATGTGCGACGAGCGTGCGCAGCCTGCCTGCAGCGAGACGCGTAGCTGCGAACATAGACGTTGATGCGCAGCGATCCAAGCGACAACGGCGGGCTGTTCGTCGGACGCCGGCCGGGCACGGCGCCGGTCCGCTACCGCGCGCTGCCCGAGCGCGGCAGCGACTCGCGCCAGCGCGTCGACGGCTCGTTCGCGAACCTGCTGTTCGCGGGCATCGTCGTGCTCAGCCTGCTCTGCTGGGGCCCAATCCCGCTCGCGTGCCTGTGGGTCGGCTCGCAGGTCAACTACCTGACGGGCAGCGTCGGCATCGGCATCCTCGTCGCGTTCGCCGCGCTGTTCGCGCTGCTGTTCGGCGCGCTCTCGCTGCTGCGCCGGCTCGATCACGCATGGATCCTCGTGCGCCGCGCGGCCGGCCACGACCAGCGCAACGGCGCGCTCGGGCGCGTGTTCGGCACGACGGCGGCGATCTGCGGGCTCGTGTTCGCGTTCTGGTTCGTCGTGATCCACGGCCCGGGCTCGGTCACGGTCTCGGGCAACGGCAAGGGATGAGCGCAGGCCGGCGGCGAGCGCGAGCACGCGATCGCGCCGGCCTCGCGACGCGCTGCTAGAAGGGATCTCGGCGTGGGTCTGCTCGACTACTACAAGCAGTTCGAGGGAATGTCCGAGGAGGAAGTCAACGCCGGACTGCGCGAGGAGGCGGCCGAGCGCCGGCGCAAAGCGCTGACGCGCGTCGAAACGCTCGACCTCTCGCAGACGACGTGGCCGGAGCTGCCGAACCCGCGCATCGTCAACGCGATCACGTTCGTCGCGCGGCGCGGCCTGCACCGCTACCCGCACGTGCGCGGCACGGACCTGCGCAACGAGCTCGCCGCGCGCCTCGGCGTCGAGCCGGGGCGCGTCGTGCTCGGCAACGGCGCGGCCGAGCTGCTGAGCGCGGCGACGCGCGCGCTGATCGGGCCCGGCCAGCGGCTGCTGAGCCCGTGGCCGTCGTATCCGCTCTACCCGATCATGGCGCGCCGCGCGCACGGCCAGGCGGTGCCGGTCGCGGGCGGCGTCGACGAGCTGCTCGGCGCAGCGCAGGATCCGACGGTGCGCGCGATCGCGCTCGCGAACCCGAACGACCCGACGGGCGAGCTCGTCGCGCGGGACGAGCTCGAGCGGCTGCTCGCCGGCGTGCCTGAGCACGTCGCGGTGCTGCTCGACGAGTCGCTCGTCGAGTTCGCCGACGAGCAGCTGGTCGACGTCTCGCTGAAGCTGCTCGAGCGCTACCCGCGGCTGCTCGTCTTTCGCAGCTTCTCGAAGGCGTGGGGGCTCGCGGGGCTGCGCGTCGGCTATGCGATCGGCCCGCCGGGCTCGCAGGAGCTGATGGCCGAGCTCGACCCGGATCTCGGCGTCTCGGAGGTCTCGCAGGCCGGTGCGCTCGAGGCGCTGCGCACGTGCTCGGAGCTCGTCGGGCGCCGCGTGCAGACGATCCGCGAGGAGCGCCCGCGCGTGATCGCCGGCCTGCGCGAGCGCGGCTTCGACGTCGCCGAGAGCCAGGCGAACTTCGTCTGGGCAGCGCACGAGCAGCTGAGCGGCGGCGAGCTCGCCGCGCGTCTCGCGCTCTCGGGCGTGCTCGTGACCGAGGGCGACGCGCTCGGCGAGCCGCGGCACGTGCGCATCGCGATCCACAAGCCGGCCGCGACGGCGCGCCTCTTCTCGGCGATCGACAAAGCGCTCGAACAGCCGGTCGCGGCGCCGCCCCCCGGCGAGTAGCCGCGGCTAAAGCGTCAGGAGGCGGAGCCCGACTGGCGCAGGAGCGTGCCGGTCGTGCCCTCGAGGATCTTGCGCCACGCGCTCGTCTGCTCGGGCTCGGCGTCGAAGTGCTCGACGACCTTGCGCACGCGCTTGCCGGAGATGTCGATGCCGTGGCTCTCGGCGACGTCGTGGTAGTGCTCGTACTGCTCGGCGAGGTGCTTCGTGACCGACTCGAAGCCGTGGCGCGCGATCTCGACGCGCGAGGCGAAGTTCATCATCGACGTCTGGAACATCAGCTCGTCGGTCGGCTCGGGCTCGATCAGCACGATGTCGACGCCCGGATAGCGGCTCTCCCACGTCTTCGCGAGTTCGTGCAGGCGCTGGTGCGCGACGAGCTTGAACGCCTGGTAGCCGATCTGCGGGAAGCCCATGTCCGAGACGCGCCGCGGGCGCGTGCCGCGCAGCGTGCGCACGCTGCCGGCGAAGTCGTTGACGAACGGCACGATCGGGTTGATGACGACGACGAGCTTCGCGCCGGCCTCGACGGCGATGTCGAGGTTCGTCGTCGAGACCATGCCGCCGTCGATCAGCTCGCGGTCGTTGACGCGCACCGGCGCGTAGACCATCGGCAGCGCGCCCGACGCGCGCACGGCGGTCGAGATCGGCACGTCTTCGCCCTCGTCGACTCCGAAGACAACGCGCTCGCACGTGTCGAGGTCGGTCGCCGTCAAGTAGAGCTCGCAGGCGAGCTCGTTGAAGTCGTCGGTGCGGCCGGGCTCGCTGAGCACGTCGTGCAGGTAGCGCTCGATGCCGGCGCCCGTGTACGCGCCCGACGGCAGCCCCTCGGCGAAGCCGAGCAGCACGTCGAGCACGGAGATCGCGCCGCGCTGGGTGAGCACCTGGCGCGCGAGCGAGAGCGTGCGCAGCGGCAGCGCGGCGCCCTTGCGCACGAACTCGAGCAGGTTCGGCCGCAGCAGGTCGCTGAGGTCGACGTCTTTGAACGGCGGCTGGCCCTGGCGCGTGACGACGCGCATCATCTCCTCGGGCGTCACGCCGTTGGCGCACAGCGCGGCGATGAACGCGCCGGCCGACGTGCCGACGTAGACGTCGAACTGGTTGACGCTCGAGTTGACGGCGAGCAGGTCGAGCGCGCGCAGCGCGCCGATCTCGTAGACGCCGCCGGTGAAGCCGCCGCCGCCGAGCACGAGCGCCGTCTTGTGCCGCCGCGGGCGCCGGCGCCGGTCGACCGATGCGCTGCGCCCAACGCCGCGTGAGGCATCCTTGGCCGCCCGCCTGCGCTTGGCCGCAACCTTGGCCTGATCCGTCGGTTCCAGCTTGACGACGTTGCCCATCCTTGCTCAATTCTAGGCGACAAGTGACGCGAAAGGTCGATATTTCGCCCATCGGACCGCTTCACGAGACGCGCGCACCGCGCGCGCCCTCGCGGACGGGCATGCGCGCGGGCACGCGCGCACGTCTGACGCGCCCCTTCGTCTCGCTCTCGCGCGCATGTTCGCTCGGCTCGTCGGCGGTCGTCCTCGCGGCGCTTTTCGCGCTGCTTGCGCCGGCCGGCGCGATCGCGCAGCCGGGCACGCTCGCCGGCCTGCAGAGCGACCTCGGCCACCAGCTGAAGATCGCTGGCTCGCGCTCGAGCGCTTACGTCTACGACCTGACGAGCAAGCAGGCGCTGTTCTCCGAACGTGCCACTACGCGACGACCGCCGGCGTCGGTCGAGAAGCTCTACACGGCGACTACAGCGCTCGAGCGATTCGGTCCGACGGCGCAGCTGCAGACGACGGTGCTCGGCACCGGACAGCTCAGCGCGAATGGAGTCTGGGAAGGCGACCTCTACCTGCACGGCGGCGGCGACCCGACGTTCGGCGACACGTCGTTCATCGCGAGCCACTACGGCGGCGTCGGCGCGAGCATCTCGACGCTCGTCTCGCAGCTGATCCACACCGACGGCATCCATGCCGTGCGCGGCTCGGTCTACGGCGACGAGTCGTTCTTCGACTCGCTGCGCGGCGAGCCGTCGAGCAACTACGCGTTCGACCCGTTCCTCGAAGGCACGCTCAGCGCGCTCGCGTTCGACCGCGGCGCGAGCGGCTCGGAACGCGGCGCGCACGCGCCGGCCGCATACGCCGCGCGCAAGCTGTGGGCGCTGCTCAAGAACGACGGCGTCAGCATTCGCGGCGCGACCGGCACGGCGAGCGCTCCGCCGGGCGCCGTGCAGCTCGCGCACGTCAGCTCGCCGACGATCACCGAACTGCTGCACCTGATGCTGCCGCCGTCCGACAACTTCTTCGCCGAGACGCTCGTCAAGGACCTCGGCGCTTCGTTCGGCGGAGCCGGCACGACGCGCGCTGGCGCGTCGGTCGTCAGCCAGACGATCTCCTCGCTGCTCGCGATCCACCCGAAAGTCATCGACGGCTCGGGCCTCTCCGAAGGCGACCGCACGTCGGTCTACGAAGTCGCCGACCTGCTCGTCGGCGTCGAGCCGACGCCGCTCGGCGCGCTCTTGCGCGGCAGCATGGCGATCGCCGGGCGCACGGGCACGCTCGAAAAACGCATGCGCGGCACGCGCGCGGCCGGCAACTGCCAGGGCAAGACCGGCACGCTGACCGGCTTCTCGAACCTCGTCGGCTACTGCCAGGCGGCCGACGGGCACCTGCTCGCGTTCGCGTTCTTCGACGACGGCATCTCGACCGAACTCGCGCACGCGATCCAGGACCACATGACGATCACGCTCGCCGACTACTAGCGCGCACCGCGCCGCGTGGCGGCGCCCTGATAGCGGTGAACGACGCCGGCTAAAGATTCGCCAATCGACGTCGATACCTTCACATGCTCTATCGAGCCATGTCACGCCTCAGAGGCGAATCGATGCTCGCGCGCTTCACCAATCAGTCCGCAGCGCTTACGCGCGTCAGGAGCGAGCCCGTGGCGCTCGCGCGCCTACGCGACCAGTCGGGCGCGCTGATCCGACTAAAGAGCCAGTCCGGCTTCACGGTGATCGAGCTGCTCGTCGTGATCCTGATCGTCGGTATCCTCGCGGCGATCGCGATTCCCGCGTTCCTGCACCAGACGGCGAAGGCCAACGACGCCGCCGCGAAGACGCAGGTCGGCACGCTGCAGACGATGATGAAAACGTACGCAATCGAAAACGGCGGCGGCTACGAAGGCGCGACGCTCGCCAAGCTGCAGGCGATCGAGCCGACGCTGCTCGACAAATCGACGGCGATCGCCAAAGAAATCGTCACGCCGACAGCGACTGGCTTCACCGTCGAATCGGAAGCCGTCGGCAGCAAAGACATCTTCAAGATCAAATCCGAAAACGGCGTGATCAAACGCGAATGCAGTCCGACCGGCAAAGGCGGCTGCAGCGCGAGCGGAAGCTGGTAGGACCTGCGCTCGCCCTACCCGCGCGCGTCACGCGATAGCAGCTCGCGCAGGCCCGCTTCGTCGAGCACCGCCACGCCGAGCCGCTCGGCCTTCGCGAGCTTCGAGCCGGCGCTCTCGCCGGCGACGACGTAGTCGGTCTTCTTCGAGACCGAGCTCGTCACGCGACCACCGGCGGCCATGATCCGCTCGGTCGCCTGCTCGCGCGACCAGTCCGGCAGCGTGCCGGTCAACACGAGCGTCTTCTCGGCGAGCGCGCCCTCCGACGGCGCCGGGCCGTCGGCCGCGAACCGCAAGCCGATCGCGCGCAGGTCGTCGATCAGCGCGCGCATGCGCTCGTCGTGTAGCTGCTCGTAGATCGACGCCGCCATCTTCGTGCCGATCCCGTGCGTCTGCTCGATCTCCTCGGCGCTCGCCGCGAGCAGCGTGTCGATGTCGCGGAAGCGCTGCGCGAGGTTGCGCCCGGTCACCTCGCCGACCTCCTCGATGCCGAGCGCGAACAGCACGCGCGCGAACGGCCGCTGCTTCGAGGCCTCGAGCGCCGCGAGCAGCTTCTGCGCCGAGATCTCGCCGAAGCCGTCGAGCTCGACGAGCTGCTCCTCGCGCAGGCGGTAGAAGTCGCCAGCCGTCGTGACCATTCCGCGCTCCTGCAGCATCGCGACCTGCTTCTCGCCGAGGCCGTCGATGTCCATCGCGCCGCGCGAGACGAAGTGCTTGAGCAGCTGCCACGCGCGACCGGGGCACAGCGGGTTCGGGCACTTCGTGAAGACCGCGCCCTCGGGCTTGATCGTCGGCGTGGCGCAGAACGGGCAGCGCTTCGGCGGCCGCGGCCGGCGCGGGCGGCGCTTGTGCTCGGCGACGTGCGGCGCCGGCGAGACGACCTGCGGGATCACGTCGCCGGCGCGCAGCACGATCACGTCCTCGCCGGCGCGGATGTCCTTGCGCGCGAGGTCCTCCTCGTTGTGCAGCGTCGCCATGCCGATGCGCACGCCGCCGACCGTCACCGGGTCGAGCACCGCATACGGGCGCATGTCGCCGAACTTGCCGACGTTCCACATGACCTTCTGCAGGCGCGTGACGGCCGTCGTCGGCGGGAACTTCCACGCGACCGCCCAGCGCGGATCGCGTCCGACCGCGCCGAGCCGGCGCTGCAGCTCGAGGTCGTCGACCTTGATGACGACGCCGTCGATCTCGAAGTCGAGCTCGCCGCGGCGCTCCTGCCAGCTCAGGCACTGCGCGATCACCGCGTCCTCGCCGTCGAGCTCGCGGATGTCGGGGTTCACGCGAAAGCCGTGCTCGCGAAGCCACGCGAGCGCCTCGGAGTGCGCGGCGAACGAAAGGCCGTCGGTGACGCCGACCGCGTAGCACCAGATCGACAGCGGGCGCTTCGCCGCGTCGGCCGGGTCGAGCTGGCGGATCGTCCCGGCCGCCGAGTTGCGCGGGTTCATGAACGTCGACTCGCCCGCTTCGGCACGGCGCTCGTTGAGCGCCGTGAAGTCGGCGAGCGACATGTAGACCTCGCCGCGCACCTCGACGAGCGCCGGCGCGTCGCTCAGCTCGAGCGGGATCGCGGCGATCGTGCGCAGGTTGTGCGTGACGTCCTCGCCGATCTCGCCGTTGCCGCGCGTCGCGCCGCGCGCGAGCACGCCGTCGCGATAGACGAGGCTGATCGCGAGCCCGTCGATCTTCGGCTCGACGACGTAGCGAAAGCGCGGATCTTCGATCCCCTCGCGCGCGAGATGGTTGCGCATCCGCTCGACCCACGCGCGCAGCTCCTCCTCCGAGCGCACGTTGCCGAGCGAGAGCATCGGCTCGAGGTGCTCGACCTTCTCGAGGCGGCTGACCGGTTCGCCGCCGACGCGCTGCGTCGGCGAGTCGGGCGAGATGAGCTCCGGGTACTCGCGCTCGATCGCACGCAGCTCGTCGAGCAGCGCGTCGTAGGCGTCGTCGCCGATCTCCGGGTCGTCGAGGACGTAGTAGCGGCGCGAGTGGTATTCGAGCTGCTCGCGCAACTCCGCGGCGCGCTCGCGCACCGACGCGTCGCTCACGGCGCCTCTGGCGCCGGCCGATCGGCGACCGGCGGCGCGAGCAGCGCCTCCAGGTCGAAGCGCCGCAGCGCGTCGAGACCCGACCGGTCGGTCAGATCGAAGTGGATCGGCGTCACCGCGACGCGGCCGGCCGCGACCGCCGCGAGGTCGGTGCCCGGCTCGTCGTGAAAGCCCGGATCGGAGCCGTAGATCCAGTAGCGCCGGCCGCTCTCCTCCTCGTGCTCGAGCTTCAGCTCGTCGCGGTAGATCCGCTTGCCGAGGCTCGTCACCTCGACGCCCTGCGGCTCGCCGGCCGGCACGTTGACGTTCAGCAGCGTGCGCGCCGGCAGCGGCACGTCCTCGATCCGCTCGACGAGCCGCGCGACGAAGCGCGCGGCGACGTCGAAGCCGAAGCCGCCGTCGAAGCGGTAGTCGAGCGCGCGCGCACCCGACTGCTGCGAGACGGCGATCGACGGAAGCCCGAGCACGACGCCCTCGAGCGCCGCCGCGACCGTGCCCGAGTACGTGATGTCATCGCCGAGGTTCGCGCCGTGGTTGATGCCCGCGACGACGATGTCCGCCTGAAAGCCCTCGATCAATCCGAGGCTCGCCAGGCGCACGCAGTCGACCGGCGTGCCGTCCGTCGAGTAGCCCGACGTGCCGTCGGAGAACGGCACCTTCGCGACCCACAGCGGCCGGCGCGTCGTGATCGAGCGCGCCATCGCCGAGCGGTTGCCGTCCGGCGCGATCACCGCGAGGCTCACGCCGTCGACGCCGGTCAGCGCGACGCGCAGCGCCTGCAGCCCGTCGGCTTCGATCCCGTCGTCGTTTGTCAGCAGGACGTTGAGCATCGCTCCGCCGTCCAGCATAGGGGCCGCATCGGTTCGCGCGCTCGCCCGGTCACGCGTAGGCAACACTCGCAAGCGCCAACCCGTGCGCCGGCGCCGTCGCGCCGCCCTCCGAGCGCGGACGCCCGTCGAGCAGCGCCGCGAACGCCTCGACGCTGCGCCGGCCGCCGGCGACTTCGAGCATCGTGCCGACGAGCACGCGGTTCATGTGGCGCAGGAACATGTCGGCCTCGATCCAGAACTCGAGCCGCTCGCCGTCGCCGACCCATTCGGCGCGCGAGACGTCGCAGCGGAACCACGTGTGCTCGGTCTCGCTCGGCGTGAACGCCGAGAAGTCGTGCCGTCCGCGCACCGCTCGCGCGCACGCGGCGAGCGCGTCGCGGTCGAGCTCGCCCGTCACCCAGAACGCCGTCCCGCGCTCGAACACGCTGCGCGAGCGGCGCGCGAGCACGCGGTAGCAGTACGTGCGGCTGCGCGCGTCGCGGCGCGCGTCGAAGCCGTCGTGCATCGGCTCGCACGCGAGCACGGCGAGGTCGTCGTCGAGCAGGCCGTTCAGGCGCAGCGGGTCGACCGCCTCGTGGCGGTAGCTCGCGACCTGCCCCCACGCGTGCACGCCGCGGTCGGTGCGCCCGGCGACGCTCACGCGCAGCGGCGCTCCGTCCGTGTCCGTCTCGCCGAGCACCGTGCGCAGCGCGCGCTCGAGCTCGCCCTGCACCGTGCGCAGCTGCGGCTGCACGCTCCAGCCGGCAAAGCCGGCGCCGTCGTACTCGAGCGTCAGCTTCGTGACCATCAGCGCGGCTTCAGCCGATCCGCCTACGCCCGCGCGGCGGCGCGGCTCAGACGAGCTCGATGAAGACCATCTCGGTCGCGTCGCTGCGACGCGGGCCGAGCTTGAGGATGCGCGTGTAGCCGCC
The DNA here is from genome assembly GCA_963802105.1 of uncultured Solirubrobacteraceae bacterium. Lineage (GTDB taxonomy): Bacteria > Actinomycetota > Thermoleophilia > Solirubrobacterales > Solirubrobacteraceae > Palsa-744. Next base: position 789,166 of record CAWDHJ010000002.1, read on the forward strand.
CGGGCGCTCGGCGTAGCGCGGCGCGAGGTCCTCGAACAGCTTGTGCACGGCGAACCTGTCCTGCGAGAGCGTCGAGAGCGCCTGCCGGCGCGCGTGCAGGTCGCCTTTCTTCGCGAGCGTGATCAGCTTCTCGACCTGCGGCTTGACGGCCTTCGCCTTCGCCTCGGTCGTCTTGATCCGCTCATGCTCGATGATCTCCTTGCTCAGGTTCATCAGCAGCGCCTTGCGGTGGGCGCTGTCGCGGCTGAGCTGGTGTCTTTTACGCTGGTGTCGCATGAGCGGATCGAAGTGTAGTTCTCTCTAGGCCGCGGAGCGGCCTTTCTCTCAATCTTGACGAAGGTCGAGGCCCCTCGCGTGAAGCGTCTCGATCACCTCGTCGATCGACTTCTTGCCGAAGTTCGGGATCGCGTTGAGCTCGGCCTCGGACTTCGAGATCAGGTCGCCGACCGTCTGGATGCCGGCGCGCTTGAGGCAGTTGTACGAGCGCACGCCGAGCTCGAGCTCCTCGATCAGGATGCTGTACTCCTCGCCCTGCAGCGCCGCCGGCTGACCGCCGGCGCCGACCGCGAGGCCGTGACCGTCGAGCTGGCCGCCCGGCGTCGCGCGCAGCTCCTGGATGCGGTCGGCGTCGGTGAAGATCGCCAGCTGGCTGATCAGCAGCTCGGCCGCCTCGCGCAGCGCGGCCTGCGGGTCGATCGAGCCGTCGGTCTCGATGTCGAGCGTCAGCTTGTCGAAGTCCGTCTTCTGGCCGACGCGCGCCTGCTCGACGGCGTACGCGACGCGGCGCACCGGCGAGAAGATCGAGTCGATCGGGATCACGCCGATCGGCTGGTCGGCCGACTTGTTCTCCTCGGCCGGACGGTAGCCGCGGCCGCGGCCGATCGTCATGTAGAGCTCGAGTTTCGTTTTCTTCTCGAGCGTCGCGATGTGCACGTCGGGGTTGAGGATCTCGACGCCCGCCGGCAGGTCGATGTCCTTCGCCGTGATCTCGCCCGGACCGGTCACGACGAGCGGCGCCTCGACCTCGCTCGCGTCCGAGTGCATCCGGCAGACGACGCCCTTCAGGTTGAGGACGATGTCGGTCACGTCCTCCTTGACGCCGTTGATCGTCGAGAACTCGTGAGCGACGCCCTCGATGCGAACGCTGGTGACAGCGGCTCCCGAGAGTGAGGAGAGCAGCACACGCCGTAGCGAGTTGCCGAACGTGTAGCCGAACCCGCGGTCGAGCGGCTCGATCGTGAACGTGCCGCGGTTCTGCTCCACGGACTCGCTTGTGATCCGGGGGATTTGGAAGTCGAGCATGAGGGTCCTAACGTCGTTTTGATGTCGCACCGGCGTCGCTTGGACGGCCGGCTCGGAAGCGCCGCCCGTCGCGGGCTCGGCGCTTTGAGTACCTGCTACTTCGAGTACAGCTCGACGATGAGCTGCTCCTGCACCGGCGCGGCGACCTCGCGTCGCTCCGGCTTGCGCAGCACCTTGGCCGTGAGCGACTCGTGGTCGGCCTGAAGCCACGCGGGAATCTGTCCGGTGAGCTCGGTGGCGTCCCTGACCACCTGTGTTGCCGGCGTGCTCGCCTTGATCGCGATCACGTCGCCCGGCCGCACCTGATAGCTGGGGATGTTCACCCGCCTGCCGTTGACCGTCCAATGGCCGTGGCGGATCAGTTGGCGCGCCTGGCGGCGTGAGGCCGCGAAGCCGAGGCGCACGAGCACGTTGTCGAAGCGGCACTCGAGCAGCGCAAGCAGGTTCTCGCCGGTGATGCCCGGCTGGCGCGAGGCCTTCTCGTAGTAGCCGGCGAACTGCTTCTCGAGCACGCCGTAATAGCGGCGCGCCTTCTGCTTCTCGCGCAGCTGCACGCGGTACTCGCTCTGTTTGAGGCGACCGCGGCCGTGCTCGCCCGGCGGGTAGGAGCGACGCTCGACGCCGCACTTGTCGGTCAGGCAGCGCTCGCCCTTGAGGAACAGCTTCTGCCCCTCGCGGCGGCACTGCTTGCACTGCGGCCCTGTGTCACGCGCCATGCCTAGACCCTCCGGCGCTTTCTCGGCCGACAACCGTTGTGCGCCTGCGGCGTCACGTCCTTGACGCCCGTCACCTCGAGGCCGGCCGCCTGCAGCGAGCGGATCGCCGTCTCGCGCCCGGAGCCCGGTCCCTTGACGTAGACCTCGACCTTCTGCAGCCCCTGCTCGAGGCCCTTGCGCGCGGCCGCGTCGGCCGTCACCTGCGCGGCGAACGGCGTCGACTTGCGCGAGCCCTTGAAGCCGGCGCCGCCGGCCGACTCCCACGCGATCACGTTGCCAGTCGTGTCGGTCAGCGAGACGATCGTGTTGTTGAACGACGTCTTGATGTGCGCCTGTCCGACCGGGATGTTCTTTTTCGCCTTGCGCCTTCCGCGCGCGCGTTTCGGAGCCGCCGGCACTTACTTCTTCCCCGCTTTCTTCTTGCCGGCTACCTGCATGCGCTTCGGGCCCTTGCGCGTGCGCGCGTTCGTCTTCGTCTTCTGGCCGCGCACCGGCAGGCCGCGCCGGTGGCGCAGGCCGCGGTAGCAGCCGATCTCCTGAAGTCGTTTGATGTCCTGCGAGCGCTCGCGGCGCAGGTCGCCCTCGACCGTGTAGCTGTCGTCGATCGCGTCGCGCAGCTTCGCGACCTCGTCCTCGGTCAGGTCGCGGATGTACGTGTCGGGGCTGACGCCGACCTGCGCGAGGATCTTGTTCGACGTCGCGCGGCCGATGCCGTAGATGTAGGTCAGCCCGATCTCCGAGCGCTTGTTCAGCGGCAGGTTGATGCCAGCGATACGCGCCATCGCCTCAGCCCTGGCGCTGCTTGTGGCGCTTGTTCTGGCAGATCACCAGCACCACCCCGTGGCGGCGGATGATCTTGCATTTCTCGCACATCGGCTTGACCGACGGTCTTACCTTCATGATCCCTTTCGGCGCTTGTTCCGGCGACCGGGCTCTGGCTGCCGGTGCGGCCGCCGCTACCCCGTCGAGGACGTTGCTCAGACGAGGACGCACGTCCTCATTTGAGCAGGGCATCGCATGGTAGCAACTCCTATTGGCTTGCAGCCGTCTGTCGCGTGGGATCGTCTTCGCGCTGCTCGCGCGGCTCGTGCCACGGCGTCAGCACCTTCGGTCCCTCGGCCGTGATCGCGATCGTGAACTCGAAGTGCGCCGCCGGCGAGCCGTCCTGCGAGAAGATTGCCCAGCCGTCTCCGGCGACGCGCACGCTCGCGCGCCCGGCCGTCGTCATCGGCTCGACAGCGAGCACCATGCCCTCCTCGAGCAGCGGCCCCTTGCCGGGCCTTCCGTAGTTCGGCACCTGCGGGTCCTCGTGCATGTTTCGGCCGATCCCGTGGCCGACGAGCGAGCGCACGACCGACAGGCCGGCGCGCTCGGCGACGCGCTGGATCGCGCTCGACATGTCGCCCATGCGGTTGCCGGCGCGGCACTCGGCGACGCCCGCGTACAGCGACTGCTCGGTCGCGTCGAGCAGGTTGCGCTCCTGCGCGCCGATTTCGCCGACCGCGAACGTGCGCGCCGCGTCGGCGACCCAGCCGTCGAGCGTCACGCCCATGTCGATCGAGACGATGTCGCCCTCCTCGAGCCGGTACGGCCCGGGGATGCCGTGCACGATCATCGCGTTCGGCGAGGCGCAGATCGAGCCCGGGAAGCCGCGGTAGCCCTTGAACGTCGGCACCGCGCCGTTCGCGCGGATGAAGCGCTCGACCGCCTCGTCGAGCTCCGCGGTGCTGACGCCCGGCGCGACGCGCGACTCGACGTCCGCCATCGCCGCGACGAGGATCTCGCCGGCGCGACGCATCTTCTCGATCTCCTCCGGCGACTTCTTGATGATCATTTTTTGAGCTTAGCTGGGCCGCCGCGCGGCCAGCCGCAGCGAGCCGCTCGCGCTACAGCTTCTCCTCGAGGCGCAGCGTCGCGACCGTCGCGCGAATCCGCGCGTGCACCTCGTCGGGGCTGCGCGTGCCGTCGAAGCGGCGCAGCAGGCCGGCGTCGTCGTAGTGCGCGATCAGCGGCTCGGTCTGCGAGTGGTAGACCTCCAGGCGCCGGCGGATCGTCTCCTCCTTGTCGTCGTCGCGCTGGACCAGGCGCGAGCCGTCCTGGTCGCAGACGCCCTCGTGCTTCGGCGGGTCGAACTCGACGTGGTAGATGTGGCTCGGGTTCTTCACGCACACGCGCCGGCCGGCGAGCCGGCGCACGAGCTCGTCGTCGGGCACCTCGATCAGCAGCGCCGCCGTCAGCCGCCGCTGCAGCGAGGAGAGCGCCTGCGCGAGCGCGTCGGCCTGCTCGGCGTTGCGCGGAAAGCCGTCGAGCAGGAAGCCATCGCCGGCGTCCGGCTCGGCGACGCGCTTGACGATCATGCCGACGATCACCTCGTCGGGCACGAGATCGCCGGCGTCCATGAAGCGCTTGGCCTCATTGCCGAGCTCGCTGCCGGCCGTCACCTCCGCGCGCAGCATGTCGCCCGTCGAGATGTGCGGGATCGAGAAGTCGTCGCGCAGTCGGTCGGCCTGCGTCCCCTTCCCCGCGCCCGGCGGCCCGAGCAGGATCAGATTGAGTTCGGACAAGTGGAGGGCAGACTATCTACCCGCGCTGCCCGCCGGCTACCCCAGCGCCGGGGCGAGCGCCCCGCGCGACTACTTCAGGAAGCCCTCGTAACTTCGCATCATCAGCTGCGCCTCGAGCTGCTTCATCGTTTCGAGCGCGACGCCGATCACGATCAGGATCGACGTGCCGCCGAGCGGGATGTTCTGGTGCGTGCGCGCGATCAGGATCGTCGGCAGCGCGGCGACGGCCGCGAGGAACAGCGCGCCGGGGAACGTCAGGCGCGCGAGGATCCGATCGAGGAATTCGGCGGTCGGGCGCCCGGGACGCACGCCGGGGATGAAGCCGCCGTATTTCTTCAGGTTGTCGGCCTGGTCGACCGGGTTGAACGTGACGGCCGTGTAGAAGTACGTGAACAGCAGGATCAGGATCGACTCGCCGACGACGTAGTGCCAGCCGTTCGGCGAGAAGAAGTCCGACAGCGACTGGCCCCAGTGCGTTTTCACGAGCTGGCCGACCGTCGGCGGGAAGGCCATCAGGCTCGCCGCGAAGATCACCGGGATGACGCCGGCCATGTTCACGCGCAGCGGCAGGTAGGTCTGCCCGCCTTCGGTCATCCGCCGCCCGATCACGCGCTTGGCGTACTGCACGGGGATCCGTCGCTGCCCTTCCTGGACGAACACGATGCCGGCGACGACGGCGAGCACGAGGAACGGCATCATCACCTTGAAGACCTGGTCCTGCGAGGTCCACCACGTCTGGATCCCGCCCGGCAGGCGCGCGACGATCGACGCGAAGATCAGCAGCGAGATGCCGTTGCCGATGCCGCGCTGCGTGATCAGCTCGCCGATCCACATCAGCATCACGCAGCCGGTCGTCAGGCAGACGACGATCAGGAAGATGTGCGGCGCGTCGAAGTGCGTGACGACCGATTCGCCGGCTTTCGCCTGCAGCGTGTGGAACAGGAAGACGTAGCCGATCGACTGCGCGAACGCGAGGCCGACGGTCAGGTAGCGCGTGTACTGCGTGATCCGCGCCTGCCCGACCTCGCCTTCCTTCGAGAGCTTTTCGAGCGACGGCACCGCGACCTGCAGCAGCTGCAGGATGATCGACGCCGTGATGTACGGCATGATTCCGAGCGCGAACAGCGCGATCCGCGAGAGGCCGCCGCCGGAGAACAGGTTGAGCAGCCCGAGGATGTTCGACCCGCCGAACTCCTTCTGGATGTTGTTGACGGCGCTGAGGTTGACGCCCGGCACCGGGATGTGCGAGCCGAGCCGGTAGATCAGCAGCATCCCCGCCGTGAAGGCGATCTTCTTGCGGATGTCCGCAACCTGGAATGCGTTGAGAATCGTCGAGAGCATGGCGTTGCCCGCAGACCTCAGAGCGCTCCTGCGCCCCTCCCCGCGGAGCGGCCGATTCTAGTCGATGCGCACCGGCGGGATGTGACCATCGGTGCGGTGCGGTGCGCGCTCGGCGCGCGCTAGAGCTCGACGAGCTTGCAGGTGCCGCCGGCCGCCTCGATGCGCTCGCGCGCGCCGGCGCTGAACGCGTGCGCGTGGACCGTCAGCGCCTTGCTCAGCTCGCCCTTCGCGAGCACCTTGATCGGGACGTCCTTGCGCTTGCCGAGACCGCTCGACTGCATCAGCTCGACCGTCACCTCGGTGCCGGCGTCGAAGCGCTGCTCGAGCGCCTCGATGTTGACCGGCTGCGTGTGCGTGCGAAATGGCTCGAACGGCATCGACTTCTTCATGTGCGGGCCGCGCAGCTTTCGCATGCGCATGTGGATCGGCATCTGGCCGCCCTCGAAGCGCGCGCGGCGCTTGGAGCCCGAGCGCGAGCCGGCGCCCTTCTGCCCGCGGCCGGAGGTCTTGCCCGTGCCCGACCCTTCGCCGCGCCCGATGCGCTTGCGCGGGCGTCGGCTGCCCGGCGCCGGCGCGAGGTTGTGCAGGCCGATGCGCTCCTGCTTCTCCTCGGCGGCCGGGCTCACGACTTGCCGTCCTTGACCTCGACGAGATGGCGTACGGCGTGCAGCATCCCGCGCGCCTGCTCGGAGTCGTTGACCTCGACCGTGTGTCCGATTCGCCGCAGCCCGAGCGAGCGCAGCGTGTCGAGCTGTTTCTTGTTCGCGCCGTTTCGCGAGCGGCGCTGCGTGACGGCGAGCGAGGCCATCAGGAGGCCGCCTCGCCGTTGCTCGCCGCCGCGGCCGCCGGCGTCTCGCCCTCGGCCGGTGTCTCGGCAGCCGGCGCGGCCGGCTCGCCCTCGGCCGAAGCGCCGTTCGTCGCGCCCTCGGCCGCCGCGATGTGCTCGCCGCCGGCCGGCGCGCCGCCGAGGCCGAGCACGGCGTTGACCGACAGGCCGCGAAGCTCGCCGACCTCGGCCGGCGTGCGCAGGCCGCGCAGGCCGGCGACCGTCGCCTTGACGAGGTTGATCGGGTTCTGCGTGCCGAGGCTCTTCGAGAGGATGTCGTGGATGCCGGCGAGCTCGAGCACCGCGCGCACGCCGCCGCCCGCGATCACGCCGGTTCCCGGAGACGCGGGCTTCAGGAAGACGCGCCCGGCGCCGAACACGCCGGTCGTCTGGTGCGTGATCGTGCTGCCGTGCTTCGGCACGCGGAACAGGTCCTTCTTCGCGCGCTCGACGCCCTTCTGGATCGCCAGCGGCACCTCGTTGGCCTTGCCGTAGCCGACGCCGACGACTTCGCGCTCGTCGCCGACGACGACGAGCGCCGTGAACGAGAAGCGCCGGCCGCCCTTGACGACCTTCGCGACGCGGTTGATCTCGACGACGCGCTCCTGCAGGTCGAGGCCGGCCGCGCTGACGGATCTGTCTGTCGAAGTGCTCATCGGCTGTGAGAGGGTAGCGGTCACGCGGCGAAGGGCCGCTAGACGCTGATCCCGCTTTCGCGAATCGCCTCGGCGAACGCGCGCACGTGCCCGTGGTAGCGGTAGCCGCCGCGGTCGAACACCGCGTCGCTCACGCCCGCCGCCTTCGCCCGCTCGGCGAGCGTCTCGCCGGCGCGCTTCGTGCGCTCGGGCTTGCTCAGGCCGCGCAGGTCGCCCTCGTACCAGTTGACCGCCGCGAGCGTGCGCCCGGCGACGTCGTCGATCAGCTGCGCCGAGATGCCCTGGTTGGAGCGGAACACCGAGATCCGCGGGCGCTCGGCCGTGCCCGAGATCTTCGCGCGCACGCGACGGCGCCGTTTGAGCCGGCTCTGCGGCTTCGTCATGACGCTCATGCGCGCTTTCCAACCTTCCTCTGCACGTACTCGCCCTCGTAGCGGATGCCCTTGCCCTTGTACGGCTCCGGCGGGCGCTGCTTGCGGATGATCGCCGCCGTCTCGCCGACGAGCTGCTTGGAGATCCCTTTGACGACGACGCGCGTCGGCTGCGGCACTTCGAACTCGATGCCGTCCGGCGCCGGGATCGGCACCGGGTGCGAGTAGCCGACGGCTAGCTCGAGGTTCTTGCCCTTCAGCTGCGCGCGGTAGCCGACGCCCTGGATCTCCAGGCGCTTCTCATACCCGGCTGTCACGCCCTCGACCATGTTCGCGACGAGCGAGCGCGTCAGGCCGTGCAGCGCGCGGTGCTCGCCGCGGTCGGTCGGGCGCGTGACGAGCAGCTGCTCGCCGTCCTGCTTGACCTCGATGTCGCGCGGGATGCGCTCCGCGAGTTCGCCTTTCGGGCCGTTCACGCGAACCTCGCCCGGCTCGATCGCGACGGTCACGCCGCTCGGCACCGCGATGGGCTGTCTGCCGATCCTCGACATCAGCTCACCAGACCTGCGCGAGGACCTCGCCGCCGACGCCCGCGGAGCGCGCGTCGTGGCCGGTCATCACTCCGTGCGATGTCGAGACGATCGACGTGCCCATGCCGCCGAGCACCTTCGGGATGTGCTTCGCGTCGACGTACGTGCGCCTCCCCGGGCGCGAGACGCGCCGCAGCCCCGAGATCGCCGAGCGGCGGTCCTCGGTGTACTTCAGGCGGATCTGGATCAGCTGCCCGGCGCCGCCGTCAGGCGCGGCGATCACCGCGTAGGAGTCGATGTAGCCCTGCTCGGTGAGGATCCGCGCGAGCTCGCTCTTCAGTTTCGACGCCGGAATCTCGACCGTCTCGTGCGCGGCGTGGATCGCGTTGCGCACACGCGTGAGGAAGTCGGCGATCGGATCGGTCATGGACATGGCTGCTCGTTTACCTGGAGGTTGCTCGAAGGGGTCTCAGTACGGACTACCAGGAGGACTTCGTCATCCCGGGGATCTGGCCGTTGTGCGCCAGCTCGCGCAAGCAGATGCGGCACAGCCCGAACTTGCGATACACCGCGCGCGGTCGCCCGCAGCGGTTGCACCGAGTATAGGCCTGCGTCGGGTATTTCGGTGGGCGCGCCTGCTTGACGCGCTGCGATGTCTTCGCCATCTAGTCGTCGCTCTCTTTCTCGGCCGGCTCGCCGGCCTGGTCCTCTGCGCTCGGCTCCTGCTCAGCCTCGGCCGTCGTCTCCTCGGCCGCCCGCGGCTCCTCGGCCTGCTCAGGCTCGGGCGCGGCCGGCTCCTCGGCGCCCGCCGTCTCGCTCGCCTCCGGCGCAGCCGCCTCGGGCTCGGCCGACTGCTGTTCGGCCTCGGGCTCCTCGGCGGGCTCGGGCTCGGCTGCCTGCTGCTCGGCCTCGGGCTCCTCGACGGGCTCGGCTGCCTGCTCGGGCTCGGACGCCTGCTCTGCCTCGGTCTCAGCCGGCGCGGCAGCCGCCGGCGCCTCGGCCTGCTGTGCCTGCGCCTGCGCGGCGGCGTGCTCGGCCTCGGCCGCCGCGTCGGCCTCCGGGTCATAGCCCTTCGGGCGCCCCTGCGGCGAGAACGGCATGCCGAGCGCGGCGAGCAGCGCGTAGGCCTCGACGTCGGACTGCGCCGACGTCGTGATCGTGATGTCGAGGCCGCGCACCTGGTCGATCGCGTCGTAGTCGATCTCGGGGAAGATGATCTGCTCGCGCACGCCCATCGAGTAGTTGCCGCGGTGGTCGAACGAGCGCGCGTTGAGCCCGCGGAAGTCGCGGATCCGCGGGATCGCGATCGAGACGAGGCGGTCGAGGAACTCGTACGCGCGCTCGCCGCGCAGCGTCACGGCGACGCCGACGGGCATGCCCTCGCGCAGTTTGAACGCGGCGATCGACTTGCGCGCGCGGCGCACGCTCGGCTGCTGGCCGGCGATCGTCGCGAGCTGGTCGGTCGCGGCCTTGAGCATTTTCGAGTCCTGCTTGGCCATGCCGACGCCCATGTTCAGCGTGATCTTCTCCAGGCGCGGCGCCTGCATCACCGACGAGTAGCCGAAGCGCTCCATCAGCGCCGGTCGAATCTCCTCGTAGTAGCGCGTCTTCAGGCGCGCGGGCGGGGCCTCTGCGGTTGCGCTTGCCATCGTCAGTCGAGCTCCGCTCCGGTGCGCTTGGCGACGCGCACGCGCTTGCCGCTAGAGCGCTCGATGCGCACGCGCGTCGGCGCGCCTTTCGCGTCGAGCAGCATCACGTTCGAGATGTGGATCGGTCCCTCGCGCTCGATCACGCCGCCGAGCTGGCCCGAGGCGTTCGGCAGCGGCGAGGAACTCTGGTTCTGCTGCGGGCGCACCGCGCGCTTGACCATGTTCAGGCCCTCGACGTAGAGCCGTTCCTTGGCCGGCTCGACGCGCAGGACCTTGCCGGTCTTGCCGCGGTCCTTGCCGGCCGTGATCTTCACGTGGTCGTCCGAGCGGATCTTCAGCGAGCGTCGCTTAGCCATCACAGGACCTCGGGCGCGAGCGAGACGATCTTCATGAAGTTGCGCTCGCGCAGTTCGCGCGCGACCGGGCCGAACACGCGCGTGCCGCGCGGGTTGTTCTGGTCGTCGATGATCACCGCCGCGTTCTCGTCGAAGGCGATGTACGTGCCGTCCTCGCGGCCGATCGGCTTCTTCGTGCGCACGACGACGGCCGTCACGACGTCGCCCTTTTTGACGGCGCCCTGCGGGTTGGCCTGCTTGACGGTCGCCGTGATCACGTCGCCGACGAACGCGTAGCGGCGCTGCGAGCCGCCCTTGACGCGGATGCAGAGGATCTCGCGTGCGCCGGTGTTGTCGGCGACGCGAAGTCTCGTCTCGTTCTGGATCATCGCGCGCGCTCCAAGACGTCGACGAGCGCCCAGCGCTTCGTACGCGACAGCGGTCGGCTCTCGATCACGCGCACGGTGTCGCCGATGTGCGCGTCGTTGTTCTCGTCGTGCGCGTGCAGCGTGCTCGAGCTGCGCACGATCTTCTCGTAGCGGCGGTGGCGGCGCGCGACGTCGATGCGCACCGTGATCGTCTTCTCGGCGCGGTCGGAGACGACGATGCCCTGGCGCACGCGGCGGCTGCCCTCGGTCGGCGCGTGCACCGGCGCAAGCGGCTCAGGCGCCGGCGCCGAGGCGCGGCGCTCGGCGGCTTTCGCGCGTTCCTGCAGGCGCCGCGCGCGACGGCGCACGGCCTTGCGCTGGCGCTCGGCCAGGCGCTCGGCGTGACGCTCCTCGGGCGTGCGCGACGGGCGCGCCTCGCCGTGCTTGGAACGCGCGCGACGGCGGCGCTCCTTCGGCGGCAGCACCTCCTCGGGCTCGCTCGCGACGGCCTCGGCCGGCGCGGGCGCGGGGTCGCCGGCGTCGCTCGCCGGAGCCTCCGCGGATGCGTCCTGCGCCTCGGGCGCCTCGGACGCGGCCGCCTCGGGCGCCTGCTCCTCGGCGGCCTGCTCGGGCGCCTCTGTCGTCTCGTTCTCTTGCTCGTCAGCCATGTCTTCCGTTTCGTCTTCTTGCAGCTCTTAGTTTGCCTGCGGCTTCAAGCCGCGCTCGCGTGCGACCGTCAGCGCGCGCGCCAGGTCGCGCTTGGAACGGCTGACGCCGGCCGTGTCGTCGAGTTCGCCGGTCGCGTTCGAGAAGCGCAGACCGAACACCTCTTTGCGCAGCACGCCGATCTGCTTGGTCAGCTCGGCATCCTCCAGATCGCGCATCTCCTTGGCCTTCATCGCAGCTTTCAGTCCTCTCGCAGCACGAACTTGGCCTTGACCGGCAGCTTGTGCGCAGCGAGGCGGATCGCGTCGCGCGCGAGCGGCTCGGAGACGCCGGCAAGCTCGAACATCACACGTCCGGGCTTGACGACCGCGACCCAGCCTTCGGGCGAGCCCTTGCCCGAGCCCATGCGCGTCTCGGCCGGCTTCTTCGTCACCGGCTTGTCCGGGAAGACGTTGATCCAGACCTTGCCGCCACGCTTGATCTTGCGCGTCATCGCGACACGCGCGGCCTCGATCTGGCGGTTGGTCAGCCAGCCGCCCTCGAGCGCCTTCAGCCCGTACTCGCCGAACTGGACCTTGACCTGCCCGCGCGAGGCGCCGGCCCGGCGCCCGCGGTGCTGCTTGCGGTGCTTGACTCGCTTCGGCGAGAGCATCAGCGCCCACCTCCGCCCGGGCCGCGCCCGCGCCCGCCGCCGCCGCCGCCGGGACCGCGCCCGCCGCCGCCGCGACCGCCGGGGCCGCCGAAGCCGCCCGGGCCGCCGCGCCCGCCACGTCCGCCCGGACCGCCGTTGCCGCCGCGCCCACGGCCGCGGCCCTCGCGCCCGTCGCGCCCGCCGCGTCCGTCGCGGTCGGAGCTCGGCGCGGCCGGCGCGGTCATGTCGGTGAGATCCGCGCCGGTGTAGCCCTCGGGCATGATTTCGCCCTTGTTGATCCAGCACTTGACGCCGATCCGTCCGAACGTCGTGCGCGACTCGTAGAAGCCGTAGTCGATGTCGGCGCGCATCGTGTGCAGCGGCACGCGACCGTCGGAGTAGCTTTCGGTGCGCGCCATCTCGGCGCCGCCGAGGCGCCCGGAGACCTGGACCTTGACGCCCTTCGCGCCCGAGCGCATCGCGCTCGTCAGCGCGCGCTTCATCGCGCGACGGAAGGCGACGCGGTTCTGAAGCTGCTCGGCGATCGACTGCGCGACGAGCGACGCGTCGAGCTCGGGGCGCTTGATCTCGAGGATGTTGACCTTGATCTGCTTGTTCGTCAGCTTGTGCAGGTCGCGGCGCAGCGCGTCGACTTCGCTGCCGGACTTGCCGATCACGATGCCCGGGCGCGCCGTGTGGATGTTGACCTCGAGTTCGTTCGAGTCCTTGCGGATCGTGATGCTCGAGAGACCGGCGTGCGCGAGCTTGCCCGTGATGTGCTCACGGATCTTGACGTCCTCGGCGAGGTACTCGGCGAAGTGCTTTTCGTTGAACCAGTTCGACTTCCAGTCGTGGATGTAACCCACGCGCATCGCCTCTGGATGAACCTTCTGTCCCATTTCTTCTCGCTGTCCAGTCTCTAGTTCTTGGCGCGCGTCGCTTCGGCGCTGAGCGCGATCGTCAGGTGACTCGTGCGCTTGCGGATCGGCGTCGCTCGTCCCATCGCGCGCGGCCGAAAGCGCTTGATCGTCGGACCCTCGTCGGCGTACGCCTCGCGGACGACCAAGTCGTCCTCGAGCAGTTCGTGGTTGCTCTCGGCGTTGGCCACCGCCGACTCGAGCAGCTTGCTCCAGTCGCGCGCCACCTCACGTGGGGTGAAGGCGAGGATAGCGCGTGCCTCCTGCACGGACTTGCCGCGCAGGTGCCCGCAGACCATGCGCGCCTTGCGCGCCGAGGTGCGCACGTAGCGAGCGCGCGCGCGCACGACGCGCCGGCGCGGTTTCGCCGGCGCTTTGCCGCCTGCTTTGCGCACTTTCGCGACCGGCTCTTTCGCGGCGGCCTCTTTCGCCGCCGGCGCTTTTTTCGCAGCAGCTTTTTTCGCGGCTTTTTTCGCGGCCGGTTTCTTCGCCTCGGCGGCCTCGGTCGCGTCGCCCTGCTCGTCGGCGCTCGCGGCGGCGTCGTCGGCCGGCGCTTTCGCCTCGGCGCCTTTCGCCGCTTTCGCCGCTTTCGCCGGTTTTTTGACGCGCGCTTTTTTCGCGGCCGGTTTTTTCGCGGCCGGCTGCTCGTCGGGGGTCACGTCGCCCTTCTCCTCCTCGGCGCTCATCGCACGCGACCCGAACCGGCGTGACCGCGGAACATGCGCGTCGGCGCGAACTCGCCGAGCTTGTGACCGACCATCGACTCGCTGATGAACACCGGCACGTGTTTCTTGCCGTCGTGCACGGCGATCGTGTGACCGACCATCTCCGGGAAGATCGTCGACGCGCGCGACCACGTGCGCAGCATTTTCTTGTTGTTCGCCGCGTTCAGCGCCTCGATGCGAGCCATCAGGCGCTCTTCGACCCACGGGCCCTTCTTGCTGGAGCGACTCATCTCTGCTTGCCCTTCCCGCGACGCCGGCCGCGCACGATGTACTGGTCTGATTTCTTGTTCTTCTTGCGCGTGCGGTAGCCGAGCGTCGGCACGCCCCACGGCGTGACCGGGTGGCGACCGGCCGTCGTCGAGCCCTCGCCGCCGCCGTGCGGGTGGTCGACCGGGTTCATCGCCGTTCCGCGCGTCTGCGGGCGCACGCCCATGTGACGCTTGCGTCCGGCCTTGCCGATCTTGACGTTCTGGTGGTCTGTGTTACCGAGCGTGCCGACCGTCGCGCGGCACTCGGTGCGCACCATCCGCATCTCGCCGGAGGGCAGGCGCAGCGTCGCCATGTCGCCGTCCTTCGCCATCAGCTGCACGGCCGCGCCGGCCGAGCGCGCCATCTGGCCGCCGCGGCCGGGCTGCAGCTCGACGTTGTGGACGACCGTGCCGACCGGCATGCGCGCGAGCTCCATGCAGTTGCCGACGGCGATGTCGGCGCTCTCGCCGGAGGCGACCGTCATGCCGACCGTCAGGCGCTGCGGCGCGAGGATGTAGCGCTTCTCGCCGTCGACGTAGTGCAGCAGCGCGATGTACGCCGAGCGGTTCGGGTCGTACTCGATCGCCGCGACCTTCGCGTCGACGCCGTCCTTGCGGCGCTTGAAGTCGATCCGGCGGTAGGCGCGCTTGGCGCCGCCGCCGCGGTGGCGCGAGGTCTTGCGCCCGTGCGCGTTGCGCCCGCCGCTCTTCTTCAGCCCCTCGATCAGCGTCTTCTCAGGTCTAGACTTCGTGACCTCGGCGAAGTCCGGGTAGGAGACGAAGCGGCGTCCGGGGCTCGTCGGCTTTGGCTTGCGAATCGGCATCGTTCAGCTCGTCCTAGGACTCGAGGGCCGCGAGGCCCTGGAAGATCGGGATCGACTCGCCCTCGCGCACCTGCACGATCGCCTTCTTCCACGTGCGCGTGCGGCCGCTCGTCGTCCCGCGGCGCTTGGGCTTGGACTTAACGCTCGCCGTGCGCACCTCGACGACGTGCACGTCGAACAGCGCCTCGACGGCCTGGCGGATCTGCGTCTTGTGCGCTTCGTGGTGCACGCGGAACGTGTAGCGGTGAAGGCCCGAGAGGATGTAGCTCTTCTCCGAGACGACCGGGCGGATGATCACCTGCGAGTGGTCCATCAGGCCTTCGCCTCCTCCGCCGGCGCGGCGGCGTCGCTCGACTCGCCGGCGCCACGCGCGCTCGGCGTCGCGCGCTCGGTCAGCTCCGCGAGCGCCGTCTGCGAGACGAGCAGCGAAGCGGCCGAGAGCACGTCGGTCACCCCGACGCTCGCGGCCGACAGGACGGCGACGCGCGCGAGGTTGCGGAAGGACAGCGCGGCGTTCGACTCCTCGACGCCGAGCACGACGAGCGTCGAGCCGTCCTGGCCCCAGTCGTCGAGCAGGTCGAAGGCCTGGCTCGTCTTCGGCGCGGCGAACGAGCCGGCGTCGAGGATCGCGAGCGACCCGCGCTCGGCGTGCAGCGAGAGCGCGCTGCGCAGCGCCGCACGCTGCTCCTTGCGGTTGACCTTGAACGTGTACGAGCGCGGCTGTGGGCCGAACGTCGTGCCGCCGCCGGTCCAGATCGGCGAGCGGTTCGAGCCGGCGCGCGCACGTCCGGTCCCCTTCTGGCGCCACGGCTTGGCGCCGCCGCCGGAGACCATCCCGCGCGTCTTCGTCGCGGCCGTGCCGCGCCGGCGCGCGGCCTGCTCGGCGCGCACGCTCTGGTGCACGAGCGGGCCGCTGAAGCGCGCGCCGAACGCCTGCTCGTCGAGCTTGACCTTCTTCGACTGGCCGAGCAGCGGGGCGTCAGGCATCGCTGCGCACCTCCACGACGCCGCCGCGCGGGCCCGGCACCGAGCCGCGCACGAGCAGCAGGTTCTGCTTGGCGTCGATCGAGACGATCTCAAGCCCCTTCTGCGTGACGCGCTTGTTGCCCATCTGCCCGGGGCCGCGGATGCCCTTCATCACGCGCGCCGGCCACGCCGAGGCGCCGATCGATCCGGGCGCGCGGACGTTGTGCGAGCCGTGCGACTTCGGGCCGCTGGCGAAGTTGTGCCGCTTGATCGTGCCCTGGAAGCCCTTGCCCTTCGAGACGCCCGAGATCTTCACGCGCTGGCCGGCCTCGAAGGCCTCGACCGTGACGCTCTCGCCGAGCTGCAGCTCGCCGGCCTCGTCGCGGAACTCGACGACGTGGCGAAGCGGCGGCGCGTCGGCCTTCTTCAGGTGCCCGAGCTCGGCTTTCGTGAGGTGCTTCTCGCGCGCCTGCCCGTAAGCGAGCTGCACGGCTTCGTAGCCGTCGCGCTCGAACGTGCGGACCGCCGTCACCGGGCACGGGCCGGCCTCGAGCACCGTCACGCGCGCGACGCTGCCGTCGTCTTGGAAGACCTGCGTCATACCGAGCTTCTTGGCGAGGATGGCGGACATCGGATCGGTCGAGGTAAGCGCGGCGTCGGTCTCAGGTGGCGAGACGGATCTCGATGTCGACGCCGGCCGGGAGGTGGTCGAGGCGCTGCAGCGAGTCGACCGTCTTCGGCGTCGGCTGGTGGATGTCGATCAGCCGCTTGTGCGTGCGGATCTCGAAGTGCTCGCGCGAGTCCTTGTCCTTGAACGGCGAGCGGATCACGCAGTAGACGTTCTTCTCGGTCGGCAGCGGCACGGGGCCCGAGACGCTCGCGCCCGTGCGCGTCGCCGTCTCGACGATCTCCTTCGCCGCCGACTCGATCGCCGACGTGTCATACGCCTTCAGGCGGATGCGGATCTTGTTTTGCGTGGCCGATGCCATGGTGTCAAGTGCTCGTTTTCTCTCGTCTTCGTCTTGGTCTCTTGCTGCTGCCTTCGCTCGCTTCGCGCGAGAAAGACCCCGGCGGTCGAACGGTCCCCGCCGGGGGCCAGTTAGTCGTATCGGACTGCGAATGTGGCCGCCGCCCCACCGTGGGGCGGCGGGGTGCTACTCGATGATCTCGGTGACCACGCCAGAGCCGACCGTGCGGCCGCCCTCTCGGATGGCGAAGCGCAGGCCCTGGTCCATCGCGATCGGCTGGATCAGCTCGATCTCCATCTGGACGTTGTCGCCGGGCATGACCATCTCGACGCCCTCGGGCAGCTTCGCCACGCCGGTGACGTCAGTCGTGCGGAAGTAGAACTGCGGACGGTAGCCGGTGAAGAACGGCGTGTGACGTCCACCCTCCTCCTTCTTCAGGACGTAGACCTCCGCCTTGTACTTCGTGTGCGGCGTGATCGACCCCGGCTTGCACAGCACCTGGCCGCGCTCGATCTCCTCGCGCTTGGTGCCGCGCAGCAGGCAGCCGACGTTGTCTCCCGCCTGGCCCTGGTCGAGGATCTTGCGGAACATCTCGACGCCCGTCACGACCGTCGAGGTCGAGTCGTGCACGCCGACGATTTCGACCGTGTCGCCCGTGTTGACGATCCCCTGCTCGACACGCCCCGTCGCGACGGTGCCGCGGCCGGTGATCGAGAAGACGTCCTCGACCGGCATCAGGAACGGCTTGTCGAGCTCGCGCACCGGCTCCGGGATGTACGTGTCCAGCGCGTCCGCGAGCTCGAGGATCTTGCCCTTGTAGGCCTCGTCGCCTTCGAGCGCCTTCAGCGCCGAACCGATGATGAACGGGATGTCGTCGCCCGGGAAGTCGTATTCGCTGAGCAGCTCGCGAACCTCGACCTCGACCAGCTCGAGCAGCTCCTCGTCGTCGACCATGTCGGCCTTGTTGAGGAACACGACGATGTACGGCACGCCGACCTGGCGCGCCAGCAGGATGTGCTCGCGCGTCTGCGGCATCGGGCCGTCGGCCGCCGAGACGACGAGGATCGCGCCGTCCATCTGCGCGGCGCCGGTGATCATGTTCTTGACGTAGTCCGCGTGACCGGGGCAGTCGACGTGGGCGTAGTGACGGTTCTCCGTCTGGTACTCGACGTGCGAGGTCGCGATCGTGATCCCGCGTTCCTTCTCCTCGGGAGCGTTGTCGATCTCCGCGAAGGTCCGCGCTTCGGCGCCGCCCTTCTCAGCCAGTACGGTCGTGATCGCAGCGGTCAGCGTCGTCTTGCCATGGTCGATGTGACCGATGGTCCCGACGTTGACGTGCGGCTTGTCGCGCTCGAACTTCTCCTTCGCCACTTTCTGTTCGCTCCTGTATCGACTTGTATGTTCGCGCCGTGAGGGCGAACCTGAGAAATCTATCTAAATGCTGCCGGCTGTGACTGCTGGTACCGCTAGGCGGGGACCGGCTCCCCCGTGCGCTGCTCGACGATCTGTTCCGCGATGTTCCCCGGAACCTCCTCGTAGGCGTCGAACTGCATCGTGTAGTTCGCGCGCCCCTGCGTGTTCGAGCGCAGGTCGGTCGCGTAGCCGAACATCTCGCTCAGCGGCACCCTTGCCGTCACCGCCAGCGCGTTGCCGCGCCGGTCGTTGCCCTCGACGCGTCCGCGCCGGCGCGACAGGTCGCCGATCACCTCGCCGAGGAAGTCCTCGGGCGTGATCACCTCGACCGCGAAGATCGGCTCGAGCAGTACCGGCTTGGCGCGCCTGGCCGCCTCCTTGAACGCGATCGAGCCGGCGACCTTGAACGCGATCTCCGAGGAGTCGACGTCGTGGTACTTGCCGTCGACGAGCGTCACGCGCATGTCGACCATCGGGTAGCCCGCCTTGACGCCGTTCTCGAGCGCCTCTTCGACACCCTGCTTGACGGCCGGGATGTATTCCGACGGGATGTTTCCGCCCTTGATCTTGTTGACGAACTCGAAGCCCTCGCCGGGCGCCGGCTCGAGGTTGATGAAGACGACGCCAAACTGGCCCGAGCCGCCGGTCTGGCGGACGAACTTGCCTTCGATCTTCTCGACCGTGCCGCGCACCGTCTCGCGGTAGGAGACCTGCGGGCGACCGACGTTCGCCTCGACGCCGAACTCGCGCTTCATGCGGTCGACCAGCACCTCGAGGTGCAGCTCGCCCATGCCGGAGATCTCCGTCTGGCCGGTCTCTTCGTTCGTGCGCACCTGGAAGGTCGGGTCCTCCTCGGCGAGGCGCCCGAGCGCGATCGACATCTTCTCCTGGTCGGCCTTCGTCTTCGGCTCGACCGCGACCTTGATGACGGGCTCGGGGAAGACGATCTTCTCGAGGTGCACGGGCGCGTCGGGCGCGGCGAGCGTGTCGCCGGTGATCACCTGCTTGATGCCGACCGCCGCGGCGATGTCGCCGGCGTAGACCTCCTGGACCTCCTCGCGGTCGTTCGCGTGCATCATCAGGATGCGCCCGATCCGCTCGGTGCGGCCGCTGCCGACGTTGAGCACGCGCGAGCCGGCCTCCAGGCGCCCGGAGTAGACGCGGAAGTACGTGAGCTTGCCGACGTACGGGTCGGCCGCGATCTTGAACGCGAGCGCCGAGAACGGCTCGGAGTCGTCTGCCTTGCGCACGACCTGACGCTCCTCCTCCTCGCCCTTGATCAGCTCGGTGCCGACGACCGGCGGGACGTCGAGCGGCGAGGGCAGGTAGTCGATCACCGCGTCGAGCAGCGGCTGCACGCCCTTGTTCTTGAACGAGCTGCCGCACAGCACCGGCGTCAGCTTGCTCGAGAGCGTCGCCGAGCGGATCGCCGCCTTCAGCACGTCGTCGGCGATCTCGTTCTCCTCGAGGATCAGCTCGAGCAGGTTGTCGTCGTAGTGCGAGACCTCCTCGAGCAGGTGCTCGCGCGCGTTCGCGGCCGCGTCGGCGAGCTCCGCCGGGATCTCGTTCTCTTCGACTTCCGTGCCGAGCTCGTCCCCGTAGACGATCGCCTTCATCTTCACGAGGTCGACGATGCCGAGGAAGTCGCCCTCGGCGCCGATCGGCAGCTGGATCGGCACGGGGTGAGCGCCGAGACGGTCGATCATCGTCTGCACGCCGCGGTCGAAGTCGGCGCCGATGCGGTCCATCTTGTTGATGTACGCGATGCGCGGGACGTGGTACTTGTCGGCCTGGCGCCAGACGGTCTCCGACTGCGGCTCGACGCCGGCGACCGAGTCGAACAGCGCGATCGCGCCGTCGAGCACGCGCAGCGAGCGCTCGACCTCGACCGTGAAGTCGACGTGGCCGGGCGTGTCGATGATGTTGATCCGGTGGCCCTTCCACTCGGCCGTCGTCGCGGCCGAGGTGATCGTGATGCCGCGCTCCTGCTCCTGCTCCATCCAGTCCATCACGGCGGCGCCCTCGTGGACCTCGCCGATCTTGTACGTGCGGCCGGTGTAGTAGAGGATGCGCTCGGTCGTCGTCGTCTTGCCGGCGTCGATGTGCGCCATGATCCCGATGTTGCGGGTGTTCTCGAGTGTGTACTTGCGTGGCATCGGTTCCGGTGGGGTTGGTCGGCGCTGTGGCTGTGCGGGCGAAAAAAATGGACCCCTCGGGTCCACGCGCGCTGCTGGTCTTGAGTGGACCGGTCCGCTTCGCTATCTGATCGAGGTCTCCATCTTCGTTGTGCGGCGTTGTCACGGCGACGCCCTGGCGTTCTCGGCACACGCGCGACGCGGCCGACTATAGCAGAGGATTTCGGGCGCTCAGCGGCCTAGCGAGGGCTCTGCGAAGCGCCTTGCACACCGTCCGTCGGGGGCTCGCAGACGGCGTCGGCGGAGACCTCGTCGAACATCGCGCCGAGGCGCTCGAGCACGCGCGCGGCCGCGCGCAGATCGCGCTCTGAGAGATCTCCGAGCGCGCCCTGCCAGCGCTCCTGCCAGGCCGCGCGCTTGGCCGCGATCTTCGCGCGACCCTGCTCGGTCAGCCGCGAGACGACGACGCGTCGATCGGTCTCCGAGCGCACGCGTTCGACGTGCCCCGACTCGGCGAGGTGATCGAGCATCTGAGTGACCGACGCCGGCGTCAACCGGGCGGCGGCCGCGAGCTCGCCGGCGGACAGCTCGCCGCGCTCGTCGAGCTCGATCAGCAGCTCGAACTGCGCGTGGCTGAGCTCCGAGCCGACGAGATGCGTGTCGCGCCCGCGCAGGCGGCTGAGCGCGCGGAACACGTGGCGGAAGGCGATGCCGAGCTCGCTCAGCGCCGGGCTCGGCTCGGCGGCGACGCCGGCGCTCTCGCGCGCGTCGGCGCGCGCAGATCGCCCGGCTGTCGTCGCGGCGCCCATCGCTACACGCCGAGCGGCTCGGCGCTAGCCTCGGCGCTCGCCGCCGCGCGGCTCAGGCGCGCGCGCGGGTCCTCGGCGCGCAGCAGCACGAAGCACGGGATCAGCGAGAGCACGCAGATGCCGACCGACCACCAGTAGGCGTCCTGGAAGGCGTGCGGCGGCTTGATCAGCGCGTGCCCGGTCGCGCGCTGCAGCACGACCGCGAGCACGGCCGTGCCGATCGCGCCGCCGACGCGCTGCACGACGTTGAGCTGCGGCGTCGCGTCGGACAGCTGGTCCGGGCGCAGCGCCGCGAACGCCGCGGTCATCGCCGGCATGAACGAGAAGCCGATGCCGATGCCGCGCAACAGCAGCACGAACGAGATGTACGCGATCGACGTGCTCGAGCCGACGAACGCGAGCGGGATCGAGGACACGCTGAGGATCGTGACGCCGGCGATCGCGACGCGCCCGGCGCCGAAGCGCTGCGTGAAGCGGCTGACGAGCGGCATCACGAGCAGCATGCCGAGGCCCTGCGGCCCGACGAGCAGGCCGGTCACGATCACGCTCTCGTGGCGGACTTCCTGGTAGTAGAGCGGCACGAGGATCATCGCGCCGAACAGCGCCGCGCCGAGCCCGAAGGTCGTCAGCGACGCGGCGCCGAAGACGCGGTTGGCATACAGGCGCACGTCGAGCAGCGGGCGCTCGACGCGCATCGCGTGCCAGATGAACGCGCCGATCAGCACGATCCCGGCGAGCGTCGGCCAGACGACCGTCGGAGCGGTGAAGCTCGCGTGCGTGCCGAGCTCGGAGAGCCCGTAGACGAGCGCCGTCGTGCCGCTCGGAGAGCAGGCCGAGGCCGACGACGTCGAGCCGCCCGGCCTCGCCGGAGTCGGTCTGCGGCAGCAGCCGCCAGGCGAGCGCGAAGGCGAGCACGCCGACGGGCAGGTTGACGAGGAAGATCCACGACCAGTGCAGGTTCTGCAGGATCGCGCCGCCGACGACCGGTCCGAGGATCGGCGCGAGCATCGCCGGCATCGTCACGACGCCCATCACGCGGCCCATCCGCTTCGGGCCGGCGACCTGCGCCATGATCAGCTGGCCGACCGGCATGATCATGCCGCCGCCGGCGCCCTGCAGCACGCGGAACAGCACGAGCGAGGTCGTCGAGGCAGCCACCGCACATAGCGCCGAGCCGCCTGTGAACAGAACCAGCGACGTCATGTACACGCGCTTGGCGCCGAAGCGGCGCGCCGCCCAGCCGGTCACCGGGATGACGGCGGCGAGCGACAGCAGGTAGCCGGTCACGACCCACTGGATCTGCGAGATCGAGCTGTGCAGATCGACGCTCAACGTGCGCAGCGCGACGTTGACGATCGTCGTGTCGAGGATCGACATGATCATCCCGAGGATCACGACACCCGCGATCTTCCAGACGTACGGCTCGATTCGCTCGTGCGCCGCCGGGCCGTGGTCGTCGGGCGCCGCGGAGCCCGAGCCGGGCGCCGCGCCGAGTGCTTTTGTCTCAGAAGCCATTTGGTACCTTAAGTTTAGGTACCGAAGCTTCTCTCTTCAAGGTCATTGGACATATGTGTGGGCTATGTCACACGATCGGCTCATCGCCGCGGCGCGCGCTCCTTGAGCCACCTCCCCAGTCGGATGTACTGGGCAAGTTCGACCAGCGTCCGCCACAGCAGCTCATCCCAGCCCACATGGAGACGGGTCTACCCGTAGCGGGGCATCGATCACGCCGATTCGGGCTTGAGCAATCGGCCCGTTAGCGGACCGGCGAGAAGTGTGCTCTGCACCCGAGCGACCGAGGACGCAATAGCGCGCCGCCGTGCCGCCGGTTCGCTACCAGCGGTAGTGGGCGAACGCCTTGTTCGCCTGCGCCATGCGGTAGATGTCGTCCTTGCGCTTGTACGCGCCGCCCTGCTGCGACTGCGCGTCGGAGAGCTCGTTGGCGAGGCGCTGCGCCATCGTCTTCTCGCGGCGCTGGCGCGCGAACTCGACGAGCCAGCGGACGGCGAGCGTGCGCGCGCGGCGCGCCGGCACCTCGACGGGCACCTGATAGGTCGCGCCGCCGACGCGGCGCGAGCGGACCTCGAGCGACGGCGTCAGCGCTTTGATCGACGCCTCGAGCGACTCGACCGGGTCTTTGTCCGAGCGCTCGCCGATCAGCGCAAGCGCGTCGTAGACGATCCGCTCGGCCGTCGACTTCTTGCCGTCGAGCATCACCTTGTTGATCACCTGCTGCACGAGCTTCGAGCGGTGAACGGGGTCCGCCTCGACCGGGCGGATCTGGGCGGCGGCGCGGCGCGGCATCTATTTCTTCTTCACGCCGTACTGCGAGCGGGCCTTCTTGCGGTCGCTCACGCCGGCGGCGTCGAGCGTGCCGCGGACGACCTTGTAGCGGACGCCAGGCAGGTCCTTGACGCGACCGCCGCGCACGAGCACGACCGAGTGCTCCTGCAGGTTGTGCCCCTCGCCGGGGATGTACGCCGTGACCTCGATCGACCCCGAGATGCGCACGCGCGCGACCTTGCGCAGCGCGGAGTTAGGCTTCTTCGGCGTCGTCGTGTAGACGCGCGTGCAGACGCCGCGGCGCTGCGGCGCGGCGACCTTCTTCTTGCGCCCGGCGCCCGACTTCAGGCCCGGGGTCGCAAGCTTCTTCTTCGGCGCGACGCGCCCCTTGCGCACGAGTTGCGAGGTCGTTGGCATTCGGCCGGTGATGCTAGCAGCGCTAGGCGCTTGCGGCAGCGCCGGCGGCGCCGGCGGCGCGAACGGGCGCCGGCATCATCGCGGCGGCGACGATCACGGCGACGAACGCGAACGCCTGCAGCGCGATGCCCAGCGGGCTGCCGGCCATCGGATCGCCGAACACGAGGATGCCGCCGGTGATCCCGGCGATGTTCGCGGCCGTGCCCGTGACGGCGATCACCGGTACGGCGTCGCCGTCCTGCAGGCCGCGCGCGGAGGCGTAGAAGGCGACGATCGACGCGAGCACGGCGACGAGCAGCCACGGGCTGAGCAGCAGCCCGAGGAAGCCGTGCGCGCCGGTGATGCCGGTCAGCGCCTTGATCGACGTGTCGGAGACGCCGAAGAGGATCCCCGCGGCGGCGCCGAGCATCACGCCGTGGTGCTCGACCGGGCCGCCCATCCGCGGCCCCATGATCAAGAGGCCGCCGAGGCCGAACAGGCCGGCCTCGAACGCGATCATCGCGGCGACCGAGAACTGCGAGTGCGCGCCGTGCATCGTCGGCGCCGTGATCCCGAGCACGGCGAGGCCGACGGCCATCAGGGAGAGCCCGATCCACTGCCGGCGCCCGACCTCGAAGCCGAACAGGCGGTCGGCCATCACGGCGATGAACACGACGCCGGCCGCGAGCGCGACCTGGATCACCGACATCGGCGCCATCGCGAGCGCCGCGACGTGCAGCGCCCAGCTCACCGTCGCCGTGATCATGCCGAGCGTGAACCACTTCGACGAGTACAGCTGGCGCGCCGAGCGCAGCGGGTGGCGGATCTCGACCTTCGGCACCGAGTTGGCGCCGCGGTGCTTGTAGAAGAAGCCGAGGTTCGCGACGAACGCGCAAGCGAGCGCCAGCAGGATTCCGAGGTCTAGGGTCATGAAGAAGTGGTGGGGGTCGTGAGGGACGTGAGGGAGGATCGGCGGCGCGCAGCGGATGCTTTACTGCCTGCGCCCGGCACTAGTCCAATCGGCCGTCGGCGGAGAGTACCCCGTAGAACCTCTGTGGAAACTAAAGAGAGCGCAGGACAAAACCGCACGATGTCACGCGCCGATTCGCACAAGCCGCTGCTGCTCGTCGACATCGACGGCGTGATCTCGCTGTTCGGCGGACGGCTCGAGGGCCGAGCCGGCGCGTTCCACTCGATCGACGGCATGCCCCACTTCCTTTCGGTCGCCGCCGCCGCTCACCTGCTCGATCTCGCCGACGAGTTCGACCTCGTCTGGTGCAGCGGCTGGGAGGAGAAGGCCGACGAGCACCTGCCGCACCTGCTCGGGCTGCCGCGCGGGCTGCCGTTCCTGCGCTTCGAGCGCGCCGTCGGGCGCGGCAACGCGCACTGGAAGCTCGACGCGATCGACTCCTACGCGCGCGAGCAGCCGCTCGCGTGGGTCGACGACGCGCTCAGCGCCGACTGCCACGAGTGGGCCGCCGCGCGCGCGGCGCCGACGCTGCTCGTGCAGACCGAGCCGGCCGACGGCCTCACGACGCACGAGCGAGACCGGCTGCTGGCGTGGGCGCGGGAGCTGGCTGCGGCGTGAGCGCGCTCGCCGCGAGCGCCAGCGGCGCCGAGACCGTCGCGCCCGCGCCCGCCGGACCGCCGCCGCCGGCGGCCGAGCCGGCGTAGAGCGCGCGCAACGCGATCCTCTCTCTACCGCTCGCCCGCGCGAGCAGCACCGGCAGCGACCACGCGCCGGCCGCGTCCGTGCTCACCTGCGCGAGCGTCACCTCCCGCACGAGCTCGCCGCGCCGCGCGACGCTGCGCTGCTGGATCTGCACGCTCGCGCCGGCGAGCGGCGTGCCGTCGAGCAGCGTCAGCGTGCCCGCGAGCGCCTGCGTCGGCGCCGGCGTCGTCGGTGTCGGTGTCGGTGGCGTCGGGGCGCTCGTGCCTTCCGTCGGCGGCGGCGCTTCGGGCGTCGGCGCCAGCGCCGCGAGCGCGAGCGTCGCGTGCGTCGCGTTCGGCGCGAGCCGCTCGACGCCCGCGCGCACGCTCGGCAGCTCGCCGTAGAGCACGTCGCCCGGGCAGTCGGTCGAATCGCCGTCGCGATGCCCGGCGATCCGCGGCAGCGCCACGAGCGCGTTCGCCGGAAAGCGGCTGTAGACGGCGCCGGCCGGGTTCACGCGGACCGTCACGCGTCCCTGCGAGGAGACACCGTGCAGCGAGAGCTTCCACGCGAACAGGCGCTGCAGCGCCGCGTGCGCGGCCGGCGAGATCGCGCTCGACATGAACGAGCCGAGCACCGCGACGCCGGTCGAGACGAGGTTGTAGCCGCCGGCGTGCGCGCCGACGACCGGCTCGTCGATGCCGCCCGCGCGAGCCTCGAAGATCCGCCCGAACGCGTCGATCACGAAGTTGTAGCCGATGTCGTTCCAGCCGTTCGCGTAGCGGTGGAACGCGTAGATCGCGCGCAGCATCGCCGGCACCTCGCCGGCGAGGTAGCCGTTCGGGTTCTCCGTGTGGTGCACGAACGCGAGGCGCACGTCGCCGTATTCGGGCGCGACCTTCGGCGGCGCGCCGCCCTGCGCCCACGCGCTGCGCGCGACGATCGGCGGCTGGCCGGCTCCCGCCTGCAGCACCGGCGCCGCGAGCGGCAGCGACGCCGCCGCGAGCCGCGCCACCGGCGAGCGCTGTGCCGCGCGCGCGAGGCGCGCCGCGCCGGCGCCGGCGCTGACGTCGACGAGCACGAGCCGCGCGTCGGCGAGCGCGCGGTCGCTGCGCAGCTGCACGAGCCGCGTGCCTCCGCTCCACACCGGTTCGCCGACGACCGCGTCGCCGGCCGCCGGCGCGGCGGCGTCGGGACCGTGCGTGCCGGCCGCCGCCGACGCCCATCGGCTAAAGCGTCCGCGCGCGTCGCGAAAGCGCAGCTGCACGCGCGCGGCCGGCGCGCCGCTCCACCGAAGCCCGAGCAGGTCGGCGTTGCGCGCGAGCGCGACCGTGCGCACGCCCTGCCCGAGCGCGCCGAGACGGCGTTCGCCGAGCACAGGCTGCGACGCATCGACGCCCGCTGCGAGCGCCGCGATCGGCCGCGTGAGCCCCGCGAACGCCCCGCCGGCGGTGGCGAGCAGCAGCGAGCGGCGCGTGAGACGGCCGGCGGTCATCTGCACGCCGCAACAGCGCGCCTGCGCGAAAGGTGCGCCGCGTGTCGCTGAGAATCCTCTCAGCGAGCGGCGCGGCCGGGAGGCGCGAGCTCGCGCCTCCCCGCCGAGTCCTTACTCCTCGCTCGGCTCCTCGCGGGACCTCGAGCTCGGCGAGCTCCTCGACGAAGCCCGGGTCGGCGTCGCCGGCGCCGATCTTCTCGAGCGACGCGAGGTCGGCGTCGAACTCGTGGCCGTAGCCGCCGAGGCCCTCGCCGCCGGCGAGCCCGAGCTCGGCCGCGATCTCGTCCTGGTCGAGCAGGCCGACGTCGTCGATCGCGCGCGGCAGCGGTTCCGACGGTTCGATCTCGATCCGCCGGTAGCGCTTCAGCCCGGTCGCGGCCGGGATCAGCTTGCCGATGATCACGTTCTCCTTGAGGCCGTTGAGCCGATCGGTCTTGCCCTCGAGCGCGGCGTCGGTCAGCACCTTCGTCGTCTCCTGGAAGGAAGCCGCCGACAGGAACGAGTCGGTGTTCAGCGACGCCTTCGTGATGCCGAGGATGATGTCCTCGAACTGCGCCGCCTCGTCGCCCTTCTCGGCGATCGCGTCGTTGACCTTCGCGAATTCGAAGCGGTCGACGAACTGTCCCGGCAGGTAGTCGGTGTCGCCCTTCTGGTCGACGCGCACCTTCTTCAGCATCTGGCGCACGATCAGCTCGATGTGCTTGTCGTTGATGTCGACGCCCTGCGACTTGTAGACCTCCTGGACCTCCTTCACCAGGTACTGCTCGGTGTCGGTGCGTCCGCGGATCGCGAGCAGCTCGTGCGGGTAGACCGACCCCTCGTTGAGCTGCTTGCCGGCGACGATCTTCTCGCCCGCCGAGACGAACAGGCGCGTGCGGCGCGGGAACGAGTGTCGGTGCTCCTCGCCCGCCTCGTCGGTGATCGACGACCGTCAGCGCCTTGTCGGTCTCCTCGATCGAGACGACGCCGTCCTGCTCGGCGATCTTCGCGAGGCCCTTCGGCTTGCGCGCCTCGAACAGCTCGACGACGCGCGGCAGGCCGTGCGTGATGTCCGCGCCGGCGACGCCGCCCGTGTGGAACGTGCGCATCGTCAGCTGCGTGCCCGGCTCGCCGATCGACTGCGCCGCGACGATCCCGACCGCGTCGCCGATCTGCGCGAGCGTGCCGGTCGCCATCGCGCGGCCGTAGCAGGCCTGGCACACGCCGCTCTGCGCCTCGCACTTCAGCACCGAGCGGACCGGCACCATCACGACGTTGCCCTTCTCGTGGTCGTCGGCGAACGCCGCGACGATCTCGTCGAACTCGTCGCGTCCGATTTCGGCGCCCTGCTCGGCACAGCATGCGATTGCGCTTCGTCGTGATATCGAGCGCCGCGACGCGCCCGACGAGGCCGTCGTTCGGGTCGCCGCCGTCCTTGAACACCGGCATCTCGATGTGGTCCTCGGTGCCGCAGTCGGCCTCGCGGATGATCACGTCCTGCGCGACGTCGACCAGACGCCGCGTCAGGTAGCCCGAGTCGGCCGTGCGCAGCGCCGTGTCGGCGAGACCCTTTCGCGCGCCGTGCGTCGAGATGAAGTACTCGAGCACCGACAGGCCCTCCATGAAGTTCGCCTTGATCGGGCGCTCGATGATTTCACCCTTCGGGTTGGCCATCAGGCCGCGCATGCCCGCGAGCTGGCGGATCTGCTTGAACGAGCCACGCGCGCCCGAGTTGGCCATCATGAAGATCGGGTTGAGCGTGTCGAGGTTGTCGACCATCGCGTCGGCGACGTCGTCGGTCGCCGCGTTCCACTTCTCGACGACCGCCTCGTGGCGCTCCTCCTGCGTGATCAGCCCGTCGTCGTACTGGCCCGTGATGTCGCCGACGAGCTTGTCGTACTTGTCGAGGATTTCCTGCTTCTCGGGCGGCACGACGACGTCGTTCTTGGAGATCGTGATCCCCGCCTGCGTCGCGTACTTGAAGCCGAGGTCCTTGAACGCGTCGAGCACGAGCGAGATCGTCGTCGCGCCATACGTCTGCACGAGGATGTCGATCAGCCGCGTCGTGTCGCGCTTCTTCATCGACTGGTTGACGAACGTGTATTTCGAGGCGTCGAACTCGTCGCCGAGCGCCTCCGCGAGCGCACGCTCGATCCGGTCGTTGTAGATGATCCGCCCGACCGTCGTCAGCACGTGGCCGCCCTCGCGCCCGTAGGAGCGGAACTCGGCGATGTCGTGCAGCTTGACGACGCCGGCCTCGTAGGAGAGCTCGGCCTCCTGCGCCGTGCGGAACACGTGCGGGCGCGGCTCGTAGGTCGCGCGGTCGATCTTCGACAGCTCGTCCGCTTCCGGGCCGTAGGTCAGGTAGTAGGCGCCGAGGATCATGTCCTGCGTCGGCGTCGCCAGCGGCGCGCCGTGCGCCGGGCTAGAGGATGTTGTTCGAGGAGAGCATCAGGATCCGCGCCTCCGCCTGCGCCTCGGCCGAGAGCGGCAGGTGCACGGCCATCTGGTCGCCGTCGAAGTCCGCGTTGAACGCGTGGCAGACGAGCGGGTGGACCTGGATCGCCTTGCCCTCGACGAGCAGCGGCTCGAACGCCTGGATGCCGAGACGGTGCAGCGTCGGCGCGCGGTTGAGCAGCACCGGGTGCTCGTGGATGACCTCCTCGAGCACGTCCCAGACCTCGCCGATCATCGAGTCGACCATCTTCTTCGCCGCCTTGATGTTCTGCGCCGACTTGCGCTCGACCAGGCGCGCCATGATGAACGGCTTGAACAGCTCGAGCGCCATGATCTTCGGCAGCCCGCACTGGTGCAGCTTCAGGTACGGCCCGGCGACGATCACCGAGCGGCCCGAGTAGTCGACGCGCTTGCCGAGCAGGTTCTGGCGGAAGCGTCCCTGCTTGCCCTTGAGCATGTCCGAGAGGCTCTTCAGCGGGCGGTTGCCCGGCCCCGTGACCGGACGGCCGCGGCGGCCGTTGTCGAACAGCGCGTCGACGGCCTCCTGCAGCATCCGCTTCTCGTTGTTGACGATGATCTCCGGCGCGCCGAGGTCGAGCAGCCGCTTGAGGCGGTTGTTGCGGTTGATCACGCGGCGGTAGAGGTCGTTGAGGTCCGACGTCGCGAAGCGACCGCCGTCGAGCTGCACCATCGGGCGCAGCTCCGGCGGGATCACCGGCACGGCGTCGAGCACCATCATCTCCGGCTTGTTGCCCGACTGGATGAACGCCGAGACGACCTTCAGGCGCTTGACCGCGCGAGCCTGCTTCTGGCCTTTGCCGGTCTTGACCTGGTCCTCGAGCTCGATCCTTTCGGCCTCGAGGTCGACCTGCTGGAGCAGGTCGCGCACCGCTTCGGCGCCCATGCCGCCGCGGAAGTACTCGCCGAAGCCGTACGGACGAGCCGAAGCGCTCCTTCAGCTCGCGGAACGTCGCCTCGTCGTGCTCGATCTGCTTCGGCTCCATCGTCTTGAACAGCTCCCAGACGTTGCGCATGCGCTCGGCCGCGTCCTCGATGTAGGCCTCCGTGTCGGAGATGTCGGCCTCGAAGGCCTTCGTCAGCTCCTTGACGAGCTTCTCGCGCTCCTCGTCGGAGATCTTCGCGAGGTTGACGTCGAGCGAGTCCGCCCACAGGTGGTCTTCGTCGTTGAAGTGCGTCTGTTTGCCGTTCTGCAGGTACTTCTCGCGGCGCTTGAGCGACTCCTGCAGCTCGAGCACGCGCTCCTCGCGCTCGGCCGCGTAGGCGTCGAGCACCTTGTTGACCTCCTTCTCGAGCGTGTCGAGTCCTTCGTGCGCGCCTCGTCGTCGACCCACGTGACGATCGACGCGGCGAAGTAGAGGACCTTCTCGAGTTCCTTCGGCGCCATGTCGAGCAGGTAGCCGATCCGGCTCGGGCACGCCCTTGAAGAACCAGATGTGGCTGACCGGCGCGGCCAGGTCGACGTGGCCCATGCGCTCGCGACGGACCTTCGAGCGCGTCACCTCGACGCCGCAGCGCTCGCAGACGATGCCCTTGTAGCGGACGCGCTTGTACTTGCCGCAGTAGCACTCCCAGTCCTTCGTCGGGCCGAAGATGCGCTCGCAGAACAGCCCGTCCTTCTCCGGCTTGAGCGTGCGGTAGTTGATCGTCTCGGGCTTCGTCACCTCGCCCGAGCTCCAGCTGCGGATCTGCTTGGAGGAGGCGAGGCTGATCTCGATGGCGTCGAAGTTGTTGATGTCAATCACGGTGGGAGCCCTTCCGGCTTGAGGTGTGAAACCTGGTCGGTGCTGCGGTGCTGCCGCGGGCGATGAGCTGCTCCGGTGTCCCGCGCCCGCGAACGCCGCCGCGCAGCTGCGGCGGCGGGCGGCCACGCCTACGTCTCGGCCACCTCGGGCGCGTCCTCGGCGAGCTCCTCGACCGCCTCGAGGTCGAGCGGCGCGCCGTCGTCGAGCGTCGCCTCGACGGCCGCCGCCGGCTCGCCGCCGTTGCTCGACGCGTCGGTCGCGTCCTCGCCCTCGACCGCCTCGTCGGCGGCCGTCGCCGCCGGCGACGCGCGCACGCCGGAGAGGTCGATGCCGAGCTCCTCGGCCGCGCGCAGCAGGTCGTCGTCTTCGTCGCGGATCTCCGCGCGCTGGCCCTCCTCGGAGACGACGTTCACGTCGAGCGCGAGCGACTGCATCTCCTTCAGCAGGACCTTGAACGACTCGGGGATCGACGGCTCGGCGATGTTCTCGCCCTTGACGATCGCCTCGTAGGCCTTCACGCGCCCGACCGTGTCGTCGGACTTGATCGTGAGCATCTCCTGCAGCGTGTAGGCGGCGCCGTACGCCTCCAGCGCCCAGACCTCCATCTCGCCGAAGCGCTGGCCGCCGAACTGCGCCTTGCCGCCGAGCGGCTGCTGCGTGACGAGCGAGTACGGGCCGGTCGAGCGCGCGTGGATCTTGTCGTCGACGAGGTGCAGGAGCTTGAGGATGTACATGTAGCCGACCGTCACCTGCTCGTCGAACGGCTCGCCCGTGCGGCCGTTGAACAGCGTCATCTTGCCCGACGCCTGCTCGCCGTCGCGACGCGACTTGTCGACGTCCATGCGGATCCGCCCGGTGTGCGCGTCCTGCCACTTGACCAGCGCCGTGTCGACGTCGGTCGACCGTCGCGCCGTCGAACACCGGCGTCGCGACGTAGACCTTGCCGTTGCCGCCGTTCTCGTGCGCTTCCTTGTAGGCGTCGGTGCCGTCGTCGTACCAGCCCTGCGCGGCCGCCCAGCCGAGGTGCGTCTCGAGGATCTGCCCGACGTTCATCCGCGAAGGCACGCCGAGCGGGTTGAGGATCACGTCGACCGGCGTGCCGTCCTCGAGGAACGGCATGTCCTGCTGGTCGACGATCTTCGAGATCACGCCCTTGTTGCCGTGACGGCCCGCGAGCTTGTCGCCCTCGGAGATCTTGCGCTTCTTCGCGACGAACACGCGCACGAGGTCGTTGACGCCCGGCGGCAGGTCGTCGCCGGCGTCGCGGCTGAACGTCTTGACGTCGATCACGACGCCGCCCTCGCCGTGCGGCACCTTCAGCGAGGTGTCGCGGACCTCGCGCGCCTTCTCCTTGAAGATCGCGCGGATCAGCTTCTCCTCGGCCGTCAGCTCGGTCTCGCCCTTCGGCGTGACCTTGCCGACGAGCAGGTCGCCGGAGATCACCTCGGCGCCGACGCGCACGATGCCGCGGTCGTCGAGGTTGCGCAGCGACTCCTCCGAGCGGTTCGGGATGTCGCGCGTGATCTCCTCCTCGCCGAGCTTCGTCGTGCGCGCGTCGATCTCGTACTCCTCGATGTGGATCGAGGTGAGCTCGTCGTCCTGCACGAGGCGCTTGGAGAGGATGATCGCGTCCTCGAAGTTGTAGCCCTCCCAGGACATGAACGCGACCATCAGGTTCTTGCCGAGCGCCATCTCGCCGCGGTCGGTCGAGGAGCCGTCGGCGAGCACGTCGCCGGCCTTGACCTTCTGCCCGCTCGAGCACGCGCGGCTTGTGGTGGATCAGCGTGCCCTGGTTGGAGCGCATGAACTTCTGCAGCTCGTACTCCTGCTTCTTGCCGTCGCTGCCGGCGATCACGATCTGGTCGGCGTCGACGTAGTCGATCGTGCCGGCCGTCTTCGGCGAGCAGCACGTCGCCGGTGTCGAGCGCCGCGCGGCGCTCCATCCCGGTGCCGACGAGCGGCGCGTCGGTCTTCAGCAGCGGCACAGCCTGGCGCTGCATGTTCGAGCCCATCAGCGCGCGGTTCGCGTCGTCGTGCTCGAGGAACGGGATCATCGCCGTCGCGACCGACCAGATCTGCTCGGGCGAGACGTCGACGAGGTCGACGTCTTTCGGCCCGACCGTCACGTACTGGCCGGCCTGCGTGCGGCAGAGGATTTCCGCGCCCTTGAGCTTGCCCGTCTTCGCGTCGATCGGCGTGTTCGCCTGCGCGATCAGCGAGCTCCTCTTCCTGCGTCGCGTCGAGGCGCACGACCTTCTCCGTGACGACGCCGTCCTCGACGACGCGGTACGGCGTCGTGACGAAGCCGTACTCGGAGACCTCGGCGAACGACGACAGCGAGCCGATCAGGCCGATGTTCGGACCCTCAGGCGTCTCGATCGGGCACATCCGGCCGTAGTGCGTCGGGTGCACGTCGCGCACCTCGATCGGCGCGCGCTCGCGCGTCAGGCCGCCGGCGCCGAGCGCCGACAGGCGGCGACGGTGCGTCAGCCCCGCGAGCGAGTTCGTCTGGTCCATGAACTGCGACAGCTGCGAGGAGCCGAAGAACTCCTTCAGCGCCGCGACGACCGGGCGGATGTTGATGATCGTCTGCGGCGTGATCGTGTCGGCGTCCTCCGTCGTCAGGCGCTCGCGCACGACGCGCTCCATCCGGTAGAGGCCGATCCGGAACGCCTCCTGGATCAGCTCGCCGACGGTGCGCAGACGGCGGTTGCCGAAGTGCTCGTACTCGTCGAGGTGCTCGGCGACCGGCTCGCGCGGCATGCTCATCGCCTCGGCCGCGTAGTCCTTGATCTCGACCTCGCCGTCTTCGGGCAGGCCGAGGCGCTTCGGCAGCGAGACGAGCTCGCGGACGAGCTGCAGGATGTCGTCCTGGGTCAGCGTGCGCGTGTCGATGTCGACGTCGAGGCCGAGTCGCGAGTTGAGCTTGTAGCGCCCGACGCGCGTCAGGTCGTAGCGCTTCGGGTCGAAGAACAGCTGGTTGAGCAGCGCCTTCGCGTTGTCGACGCTCGGCGGCTCGCCCGGACGCTGCTTCTTGAACAGCTCGATCAGCGCGCCCTCTTCGGTGCGCGTGATCTCCGTGTCGGCGTCGATCGTGTTGCGGATGTACAGCGAGTTGTCGAACAGCCGCAGGATCTCCTCGTCGGTCGCGTAGCCCATCGCGCGCAGCAGCACCGTCACCGGCAGCTTGCGCTTGCGGTCGATGCGGACGAAGACCTTGCCCTTCTTGTCGATCTCGAGCTCCAGCCACGAGCCACGCGCCGGCATCAGGTTGGCGATGAAGACCTGCTTCTCGCGGTCCTTCGGCTCCATCAGGTAGGCGCCCGGCGAGCGCACGAGCTGCGTCACGACGACGCGCTCGGTGCCGTTGATCACGAACGTGCCGCGCTCGGTCATCCACGGGAAGTCGCCCATGAACACCGACTGCTCGCGGATCTCGCCGGTCTCGCGGTTGATGAACGCGACCGTCACGGTCAGCGGGCGCGCGTAGGTGAGGTCCTTCTCGCGGCACTGCTCGAGCGAGGCGACGGGCTCGTCGAACGTGAACTCGCCGAACTGCACGGCGAGGTTGCCCGTGTAGTCCTCGATCGGTGAGATGTCGTCGATCGTCTCGCGCAGGCCGCCCTTCTCGCGGGTCGGTCAGCCACGGAACGAGCGGCGCTGGATGTCAATCAGGTTCGGTACGTCAACGGTCTTGTCAAGGCGCGCGAAAGTACGGCGCGTCCGGAGAGCATCTACAGCGGCCAAGAAACGACTCCTTCGGAGGGCGATAACGGGCAGAGGAGGCGCGCCGAAGCGCGACTCGTAAAGATAGCACAGGCCATCGGCGCCCTGAAGTGGGCTGCCGACGCTCACGGACCCCGCCCCTGACGGCTCGCGTATGTGGCGCGGCGTCGTCCTTTCGGGCGGCTACGGCTATTGGCCAGCGCCGGGAACTTTACCGGAAAAACCGGCGCATTTGTTAAACGCGGATAAAGCGAAGCGGCCACCGCGTCGTCGGGGCCCTGCGCGACGGCGAAGGGCCCCGCGCGTGCGAGGCCCTTCGAGCCGCGCTCGGCGCGCTGCGCCCGGGCTCGCGCGCGAGCGCCGCGGCTCGGAGCGCGCGCTACTTGACCTCGACGGTCGCGCCGGCCTCCTCGAGTTCCTGCTTGAGCTTGTCGGCCTCCTCCTTTCGACGCCCTCCTTGACGGGCTTCGGCGCCTCGTCGACGAGCGCCTTCGCCTCTTTCAGGCCGAGTCCGGTCGCGGCGCGCACGACCTTGATCACCTGGATCTTCTTGTCGCCTGCGCCGGCGAGGATCACGTCGACCGTGCCGCTTTCTTCCTCGGCCGCCGGCGTCGCCGCCGCCGCCGCCGCCGGCGGCCGCGACCGGCGCCGCGACGGCTGCCGCCGAGACGCCGAACTCCTCCTCGAGCGCCTTGATCCGCTCGGCGAGCTCGAGCACGGAGATGCCCTTCAGCTCCTCGATCCAATCCTGCGTGCTTGTTGCCATGTCAGTCAGTCCTCCTTGGTGGATTGCGCATCGGCGGGGTCCTGCTCGGCCTCGGCCGATGCGTCCGCCTGCTTGTCATCGTCTTGCGCCGGCTCGCTCGCCGGCTCAGCTTTCGTCGCTCGCCGCTCGGCGGTCGGCTCCGGCGCCGACCGGCGGCCTCTGCTCCGGCTCGCGCCTGCGGCCTCGTCGCCGGCTCCGACGCGGCCTCGCTCGCACGGCGTCCGGCTCGGCGCTCTGCTGGTCGGCGGCTGCAGCCTCCGCGCGGCCGGCGCCTCGGCCGGCACGCGCGGCCGGCGGCTCGCCGGCCGGGATCTCGCCGGACTCCTTCTTCTGGTTGACCTGTCCGAGCGCGACGGCGAGGCCGCTGACGAGCGCGTTCAGCGCGCGCACGAGCCCGCTGACCGGCGAGGCGACGACGCCGACGAGCTGGCCGTAGAGCACGTCGCGCGAGGGCAGGCGCGAGAGCGAGCGGATCTGCTCGACGTCGAGCGTCGTCGCCGTCCATCAGCCCGCCCTTGAACGGCAGCAGCTGCGTCGCTTTCGCGTAGTCGGCGATCGCCTTCGCGGCCGTCGCCGCGTCGCCGCGCACGAACGTCAGCGCGGTCGGGCCGGCGAGGTACTCCTTCAGCGTCTCAGCGCCGGCCTGGTCGGCGGCGCGTTCGGTCAGCGAGTTCTTGACGACCTTGAACGTCGCGTCGGCGTCGCGCAGCTTGGCGCGCAGCTCTGCGACCTGCGGCACGGAGATGCCGCGGTAGTCGACGGCGAAGATCGCGTGCGACTCGTCGATCTGCGTCGCGATCTCCTCGATCGCTACTGCCTTCTGCTCTCGGTTCATGTGTTCCTGTCGCTCTCGAAGTTGCGGTCTGCCCGGGCAGGCAGATGCGAGAGCGCGGATCAGACCGTGCGGCTCGCTCCAACCTGCCTCGGACTTCTCCGCCGATCGAAGATCGGTCGACGGCGCCGAGGGTCTCGGGCGGTGCGTGTCGGGCGAAGTGTAGCTGGCGGCGAGCGTCGCGTGCGGCTACGCGGCGACCGCGCGGCCGCGTCTTCGACGATGTCGCGCGTGCGGCTCGGGTCGACCTTGACGCCCGGCCCCATCGTCGACGTGAGCGTGATCGAGCGCAGGTAGCGGCCTTTCGCGGCAGCCGGTTTCGCGCGGATCGAGCTCTTCGACGACAGCCGCGTAGTTCTCGAGCAGCTGCGCGTCGCCGAAGCTCGCCTTGCCGATCACGAGGTGCACGATCGCCGTGCGGTCGGTGCGGTACTCGATCTTGCCCGACTTCGACTCCTCGACCGCTTTCGCGACGTCCATCGTGACCGTGCCGACTTTCGGGTTCGGCATCTTGCCCGACGGTCCGAGGATGCGCCCGAGCCGACCGACGACGCGACATCATGTCGGGCGTCGCGATCGCGACGTCGAAGTCGTCGAAGCCCTCCTCGATGCGTTTCGCGAGGTCCTCGCCGCCGACGACGTCGGCGCCGGCGGCTTCCGCCTCGGCGACCTTCGGCGCCCTGCGCGAAGACGGCGATCTTGACGTCCTTGCCGACGCCGTTCGGCAGCGCGATCGTGCCGCGCAGCTGCTCGTCGGCGTGGCGCACGTTCAGGCCGGTGCGCACGTGCACCTCGACCGACTCGTCGAACTTCGCGCTCGCCAGGCTGCGCACGAGCGCGACGGCCTCGGCCGGCTCGTACTCGCGCTCGCGCTCGACCTTGCCGAGCTGCTCGACGTAGCGCTTGCCGTGCGCGCTCACGACGCCACCTCGACGCCCATGCTGCGCGCGGTGCCGGCGATGATCTTCGCCGCCTGCTCGACGTCGTGCGCGTTCAGGTCGGCGAGCTTGCGCTCGGCGATCTCGCGCAGCTGCGCCTGCGAGATCGTGCCGACCTTCACGCGATTCGGCTCGCCCGAGCCCTTGTTGATTTTGATCGCCTGGCGGATCAGCACGGCGGCCGGCGGCGTCTTCGTGATGAACGTGAACGAGCGGTCCTCGTAGACCGTGATCACGACCGGAATGACCGTGCCCGTTTCGCTCTGCGTCTGCGCGTTGAACGCCTTGCAGAACTCCATGATGTTGATCCCGTGCTGCCCCAGCGCAGGACCGACCGGCGGCGCAGGGCTCGCCTGCCCGGCGTTCGCCTGCAGCTTGATCGTCGTAAGTACCTTCTTGGCCATCGTCGTCCCCGTCCTAAAGCTTTTTGACCTGATCGAAACCGACCTCTACGGGGGTCTCGCGTCCGAAGATTGATACCAGCACCTTGAGCTTCGCCGCGTCGTCGTTGATCTCGGAGATCTCGCCGCGAGAAGTCCGACAGCGGCCCGGAGACGACCTTGACGCTCTCGCCGATCGTGAACTGAGCGCGCGTGCGCGTCGCCGTCGCGACCTCCTTGTGCAGCAGCCGGTCGACCTCGATCTGCGTCAGCGGCACAGGCTCCTGCGAGGCGCCGACGAAGCCGGTCACGCCGGGCGTGCCCTTGACGACGCCCCACGAGTCCTCGTTGAGCTCCATGTTGACGAGCACGTAGCCGGGCATCGTGCGCTTCTCGACGGTCACCTTCTGGTTGTCCTTCATCTCCGAGACCGACTCGGTCGGCACGACGACGTTGCGCACGGCGCGCTGCTGCCCGAGCGAGATGACGCGGTGCTCGAGGTTGTGCTTGACCTTGTTCTCGTGACCGGAGTATGTGTTTACGACGTACCAGCGAAACATTCAGTTAGCGCTCCTAGAGGGGTTGCTGCGGAAGACGATTCGGCGCGATGGCGGCCGACGCTGCTAGAGGATGAATTCGACGATTTCCTTGGCCACAAATCGGCGAGGCCGAGATAGGCGCCCGCGATCGCGACGAAGCCGAGCACGACGGCCGTCGCCTGCGTGACCTGGCGGCGGTCGGGCCACTGGACGCGCTGCAGCTCGGCCCAGCTGGCGCGAAGGAACGAGAGCACACGGTTGCCGCCGCGGATCGGCGCGCCGGAGGCCTGCTCGGGCGAGACGCCGCCGCGCCCGCCGCCGCCGCCGGGCGCGGCGCGCGCCGTGCTGTCGAGCGGTTCCTCGAGCTCGTCGGCGCCGATGTCGCCCTCGGCGAGCGCCTCTGCCTCGACTTCGTGCTCGTCGAGCTCGGACGGTGTCGTCCTCGACGTCGGCACGGGCCGACTCGGTCGGCGTCGGCGCGGCGTCCGGCTGGACCGGCACGCCGTCGGCGCCGCGCACGAGCGCCGCCTCGAACTCGTCGGCCTCGCCCGAGGCGTGGTCGAGCGCGCCCGGGACGTCCGAGCGAATCGGCTGCTGCTGGCTTCGAACGGCCGTCGCGAGCCGGGCGCGCGACGATCGCGGCGCTGCTTTGCACGTTTGCGGTCACGAGCCACAGCTGCGCTCCCGCGCTAGCGAGTCTCCCGATGGCTGGTGTGCTTGCGACACCAGCGGCAGTACTTGCGCAGGCCGATCCGATCGGGGTTGTTGCGCTTGCTCTTGTTCGTCTGGTAGTTGCGGTGCTTGCACTCCTCGCAAGCGAGCGTGATAGCGATCCGGACGTCTCCGCGGGCCATGTTCAGTCCCTGCGTAAAAGGTTTGCAATACGGGTCTGGACGAAGAAAAAACCCCGCCCAAGCGCGAGGTATGGGCCAGTCTAGCGCGCTTGCGCGGGCCGCGGGCACGAGCCTTCGACGTCGCGCGCGCCGGCGCGTTACGGTCACTCGGTGCCCGACCGGCGAGCACCAGCGCGAAGCGCTCCCGACGACGCCGCGCGCCATGCGCGACGGCGCGCGCGGCGCGCTCGGCTGCGCCGCCGCCGGATCGCCGCGGCGGTCGCGCTCGCGGCGATCGTCGCCGCGCTCGTGCTCGCGCATCGGCTCCTCGCCGGCGCACCGCCGCGGCGCGACGAGCGCGACGAGCTCGGGCTCTGGCGGCGCTGCGAAGCGCACGGCCGTCGCGACGACCGCGGCGAGCGCGAGCGCGGCGAAGGAGCAGGCGGTCGCCGACGGGCAATCGCCGCAGATCCGCCGGCTGGCCGAGCTCGGGCGTTCGATCTACTGCGCCGGCTCGCACGGCGACGAGCTCGCGCTGACGTTCGACGACGGCCCCGGCCCGTACACGCGGCTGATGCTCGCGAAGCTGCGCAAGCACGGCGTGCACGCGACGTTCTTCGTCGTCGGGCGCAACATCGCGCCTCGTCGCCGGCGCTGGACGATCTTCGATCGTTCGCGCCGAGCGCGCGGTCGGCGCGGTTGGCGATCACACGTTCACGCACCCGCTGCTCACGTCGCTGCCGAGCGGCGAAGCCGAACGCCAGATCGTGCAGACGCAGCACGCGCTCGAACGTCTCTTCCGGCGGTCGCGTGTTTCTGTTCCGTCCTCCGTACGGCGCGCACGACGCGACGGTCGACGGCGTCGCGCGAGCGCACGGGCTGCTCGAGATCCTCTGGAACGTCGACAGCGCCGACTCGCTCGGCGCGAGCTACGCGCAGATCGAACGCAACGTGATCGCCGGCATGCGCCCCGGCGCGATCATCCTGATGCACGAGAACCACGGCCAGACGATCCGCGCGATGCTCGCGATCTTCGCGGCGCTGCAGCGCAAGCATCTGCGCGCGGTCAGCGTGCCGCAGCTGCTGAGCGACGACCCACCGAGCGAAGCGCAGCTGCGCAGCGCCGGCGGCGGCTGCGGCATCTCCGGCGCGCTCGGCGGCGACTGACCGGCACGCAGCGACCGCGCCGGCGCCTACTCGTACAGCGTGAGCGTCGCGAGGATCACGTACAGCGCGACGAGCGCCCAGCCCTCGAACTCGGCCGCCTCGCCGTCGCCGGTGATCTGCGCGAGCGCGAGCACGGTCAGCGCGAGCGCGCCGATGTAGACGGGCGCGAGCGAGAACGTCAGCGTCGTGCTGAGCGCGAACGAGATCAGCACGAGCGCGGGGAACAGGAACGCCGCGATCTGCGCGACCGAGTTTTTGACGACCGAGATCGCGAGGTCCGAGCGCCCTTTCCACGCGAGCGCAAGCCCGGCGGCGTTCTCGACGGCGTTGCCGGCGATCGCGACGATCACGAGCCCGGCGAACGCCTGCGAGATGTGCAGCTTGTCGATCGACGGCTTCAGCGCGGCGACGAACCAGTCCGAGACGAACGCCGACGCGCCGCCGCCGGCGAGCAGCAGCGCGAGGATCAGCGCGAGCCCGAGCCGGTGGCGCGACGGCGCGACGGCGGACGGCGCAGAGCTCGCGACGGCGGGCGGCGCGGAGCTCGCCAACGCGGCTGGCGCTGAGCTCGCGACATCGGCGGCGACGCGCCGGGCGCCGTCGGCCGGCGCTGAGCCGGACGGCGACTCGCGCGGCGCGGCGTCGGCGCGCAGGTACGGCACGACCCACGTCGCGTAGACGCCGAGCAGGCAGATCGCGCCGACGATCGAGATCGCCTTGACGTGGTGGCTCGCGGGGTCGTGCGCGCTGAGCGAGAGGCCGAGCAGGACGATGATGAAGACGGTCACCTGCAGCAGCGTCGCGGTGTCGCGCGGCAGGCGCTTGGAGAAGCGCATGACGCCGTCGTGCGAGCGGCGCGCGCCGACGACGATGACGAGCCCGAGCACGAGCAGCGCGTTGGCGAGCATCGAGCCGACGATCGCGGTCTGCGCGACGACGAGCTCGCCCTTCTGCAGCGCGAAGATCACGACGAACAGCTCCGGCAGGTTGCCGAGCGTCGACTGCAGCATGCCGGTCACGGCCGGCCCGAAGCGCTCGCCGAGCTGCTCGGTCGCGAACGAGACGATCCACGCGAGGCCGGCGAGCGCGGCGGTCGCGAGCGCGAAGCGCCGCGAGCGGCGCCCAACCGCCGTAGTCGGCGACGCCGGCGAGCGCCGTGAGCAGCGCGATCGCTACCAGCGCGAGGCGCTCGAACGGGGTCAGTGCGGACACGCCCGCCGCGAGCTCAGTCCCGTCAGTGGCTCTCGAGCACGCGGTCGATCAGGCCGTACTCCTTCGCCTGCTCGGCGGTGAAGAAGCGGTCGCGCTCCATGTCGGCGCGAACCTCCTCGGTCGACTTGTTCGTGTGCTTCGCGTAGATCTCGTCGATGCGCTCGCGGACGTTGAGGATCTCGCGCGCGTGGATCTCGATGTCGGTGGACTGGCCCTGGAAGCCGGCCGACGGCTGGTGGATCAGGATCCGCGAGTTCGGCAGCGCGGCGCGCTTGCCCTGCGTGCCGCCGGCGAGCAGCAGCGAGCCCATCGACATCGCGACGCCGACGCACATCGTCGCGATGTCGGGCTTGACGAAGTTCATCGTGTCGTAGATCGCGAGGCCCGAGTAGATGCTGCCGCCCGGCGAGTTGATGTACATCGAGATGTCCTTCTCGGGGTCCTGGCTCTCGAGGTGCAGCAGCTGCGCGACGACGAGGTTCGCGATCTGGTCGTCGATCGGCGTGCCGAGGAAGATGATGCGCTCGTTGAGCAGGCGCGAGTAGATGTCGAACTCGCGCTCGCCGCGCGCGGTGCGCTCGATGACCATCGGGATCAGTGGCATGCCGCCACCCTAGCGGGCGCGTGCGTGGGAACGGTC
The DNA here is from genome assembly GCA_963802105.1 of uncultured Solirubrobacteraceae bacterium. Classification (GTDB taxonomy): domain Bacteria; phylum Actinomycetota; class Thermoleophilia; order Solirubrobacterales; family Solirubrobacteraceae; genus Palsa-744. The sequence goes on from CAWDHJ010000002.1 coordinate 831,183, forward strand.
GGCGACGAGTCGCCGGCGCGGCGCCGAGCGCTGGCCGGATGTGCGAGTTCGCTCGGCGGCGCTCGCGGGCAATTGCGAGCTCTCCGATGTCAACGACAGAGAGGAGCGCATCGTGCACTCCCGCTCGATCTCGATGATCGCCTCGATCCGAAACCGCATCCCGACGGCAACGGCGGCGGCAGCGCTGCTCGCGACGCTCGCGCTCGCGCCGGCGGCGCTCGCGATGACGAGCCACGCCGGCTGGCCGGCCGACGAGCACCTCGTGATGGACAAGGGGCCGGCCGGCGAAGCGCACACGCTGACGGGCGTCGAAGGCAGGCACAACTACCTGCTCGGCGGCTACGGCAACGACACGATCTACGGCAGCAACGCCGGCGACGTGATCTGGGGCGACTACCACCCCAGCGGCGAGTCGACGCAGACGGCGATCATCCACGCGGGCAACGGCAAGAACTACATCTACGCAAACGACACGTACAACTACGTCTGGACGGGCACGAACCCGCTGACCGTCGTGCACGCGCACGAGGACGCGGGCGTGATCGACTGCGAAAACGCGCAGCAGACGGTCTACACGAGCCACCACGCGCTGCCGCACTACAAGCTGACGGCTGCCGCCACATCAGCTTCTACTCGGTCGGCTACTGAGCGGGCCGGGACGCGCGCGGCGAGCGCTCGCCGCCGCTTAGATGTTGACTTGATTCATGATCGACTCCGGGTACCGCGAGCCGGCCGGCGCGGGGACGGCGGCCGCGATCGCCTCGACGTCCGCGTCGCTGAGCTCGATCTCGGCGGCCGCGAGGTTCTCCTCGAGGTAGGCGACGCGCTTGGTGCCGGGGATCGGCACGATGTGCTCGCCGCGGTGCAGCACCCACGCGATCGCGAGCTGGCCGGGCGTCACGTCGCGCTCTGCGGCGAGCTCGCGCACGCGCTCGGCGAGGGCGAGGTTCTGCTTCAGGTTCTCGCCGGTGAAGCGCGGGCCGTGGCGACGGTAGTCGCTCTCCTCGAGCTCGTCGGGCGAGCTGAAGCGTCCCGAGAGGAAGCCGCGGCCGAGCGGCGAGTAGGCGACGAGCGCGATGCCGAGCTCGTCGAGCGTCGGCAGGATCTCGGCGTCGACGTCGCGCGTCCACAGCGAGTACTCGGTCTGCACGGCGGTGATCGGGTGCACGGCGTGCGCACGGCGGATCGTCTCGGCGCTCGCCTCGGAGAGGCCGAGGTGGCGAACCTTGCCGGCGGCGACGAGCTCGGCCATCGCGCCGACGGTCTCCTCGATCGCGACGTTCGGGTCGACGCGGTGCTGGTAGTAGAGGTCGATGTGGTCGCAGCCGAGGCGCTCGAGCGACGCGTCGCATGCCTCGCGCACGTACTTCGCGCTGCCGTCAATCGTGCGATTGATCAGGTCGTCGGCTTTGACGAGCTTGATGCCGAACTTCGTCGCGAGGAAGACCTCGTCGCGACGCTCGGCGATCGCCGAGCCGACGAGTTCCTCGTTCGTGTACGGGCCGTACATGTCGGACGTGTCGAGGAAGTTGCAGCCGAGCTCGAGCGCGCGTGCGATCGTCGCGCGCGCCTCGCGCTCGTCGGCCGTGCCGTAGAACGCCGACATGCCCATGCAGCCGAGCCCGATCGCCGAGACCGTCGGTCCGTCGGGGCCAAGCGTGCGCGTCTTCATCGTGCGCTCCTCTTCTCTCGCGGTTATCGTGCTTCGCGATGTTCCCGGTGAACCTACCCAACGTGCTGACGGTGATGCGCATCATGCTCGTGCCGGTGCTCGTCGTCGCGCTGCTCGGCAACACGCCGGCCGGCGACGTGCTCGCGGCGATCGTCTTCGCGCTCGCGTCGCTGACCGACTTCGTCGACGGCTACCTGGCGCGCTCGCGCGATTCGGTGACGAACTTCGGCAAGCTGATGGACCCGCTCGCCGACAAGCTGCTGATCGTCGCCGCGCTGATCGCGCTCGTCTCGCTGCAGCGCCTCGCCGCGTGGATCGCGATGGTCATCATCACGCGCGAGCTCGCGGTCACGGTCGTGCGCATGGGCGCCGCGCAGCTCGGCGTCGTCGCCGGCGCGAACATGCTCGGCAAGGTCAAGACGTGCCTGCAGATCGCCGCGATCCTCGCGGTCATCGCCGTGCACGGAACGCCGCTGTGGGTCGCGCTGCTGCTGTACGTGACGGTCGCCGTGACGGTGCTCTCGGGCCTCGACTACTTCTTCGACCTGCGCCGGCGCCTCGCCGAGGCGCAGGCCGCGGCGTCGGAACCTGGTTCGGCGCAGCGACTAGCGGAGCGTCGACCAAGCGGAGCAAGGACGCAGGGAGCGTGCGTGCTGGCCGAAACGGATGCGAAGCTCGGCACGCGCATCGAGGACGCGCTCCGCGCAGCTCGGCTTCGCTAGCGGCCGGCGTCGAGCCACTGCTCGAGCGTCGTCTGGCGCGGCGGCGGCGTGCCCGACTGCAACTCGGCGCGCAGCTCGGCGAGCGTGCCGTGGCGTTCGGCGACGACGTTGTGCTGGTGGATCGTCTCGAGGTTCTCCTGGCGCGCCGAGACGAAGCTCGCGCCGTCGAGCTGCGGCAGCTCGCGCACGACGCCGGCGATCATCTCGCGCACGCAGTCCTCGACGAAGCGCGGGCGCCGGTGCGCCTTTTCGACGACCTCGACCTCGTCGGAGCGCTTCATCAGCTCGTAGATCTCCGACGACATGCTCGCCTCGGCGATCGCGAGCAGCGTCGAGGCGTCGATCTCCTCAGGCAGCCCTCGACGCAGCCGATCTGCAGCGTCGCGAGGCCGCGCTGGTTGTGCGTCGCGACCGGCACGCGCGCGAGCACGCGCTCGATCTGGTCCTCGTCGAAGCCGTCCTCGGCGAGCCGCTCGCGCGCGCGCGCGGCGACGAGCTCCTGCGCGCACGGGCACGCCGTCATGCCGGTCGCCGAGACGCCGACCGTGCGGCGCGTGCCGTGCGCGAACGCGACGGCGCGGCCGTGCAGCGTGTAGATCTCCTGTGTCTCGATGCCGGAGACCGGCGCCGGCTTGTGCTCGGGGTAGCGCGCGGCGATCGTCACCTCGGCGCGCGCCGCCTGCTGGCGCGTGCGCACGAGCTCAGCGACGTGCTGCGCGAGCGTCTCGGCGCCGAACGGCGACTCGCCGAGCACGACCTCGCCGATCGCCTCGTTGACGACCTCCTCGAAGCGCGACATGTGCGCGCCCTTCTGCTCGCCGCCGAGGTCGACGAAGCACTCCAGGCGCGCGAAGAACAGCTCGTCGCGGATCCTGATGACCTTCTCGACGCCCGTCACGCCGACGCGCGAGAGGCCGACGGCGACGCGCGGAGCGCGCGCCTGCACGTCACCGCCGAAGCGCTCCGTAGCCGCCGGCGCGGCGCTGGAGGAGATCCCCTGCACGCCGGCCAGCGTAGCGCGGCGGGCGCCGCCGGACACAGGTCCGAGACACGCGGTACCGACGACCGTCGATTCTGGTATCAATCCGCACTCGGCCAAGCGGACGATCAAGCGGCGGGTGCCGGATGATCTGGGGGTCCAGGTTGAGGGAGAAGTCCGAGGGTGCAGTGATCGACACGGAGATCGTCGTCGATATGGAGGAGATGCAGGGAGTTCTCGCGAGCGGTCGCGAGAGGGGTTTCGTGACCGCCGCGAGCCTGCAGTCGGCGATCGAGGAGGCCGAGCTGAGCGGCGAGCAGGTGCAGGACCTGTTCAGCTACCTCGAGGAGCACGGCGTCGAGATCGTCGACTCCGACGAGCCGGCGGCCGAGCTGCGGTCCGAGCCGGCCGCGGCCGAGGCGACGACGTCCGACGACGCGCTCGCCGAGAGCGACGAGGACGAGGAGGACGCCGCCGAGGAGGAAGCGCGCGGCGTGCGCGCGCGGCTGCAGGAGCTCAAGCAGGCGCAGAGCGAGCTGTCGGCCGACCCGAGCCTCGACTCGCTGCGCCTGTACCTGCGCTCGATCGGGCGCGTGCCGCTGCTGAGCGCCGAGGAGGAGGTCGCGCTCGCGAAGCGCATCGAGCGCGGCGACATCGCCGCGAAGCAGCACATGGTCGAGGCGAACCTGCGCCTCGTCGTCTCGATCGCGAAGGGCTACGTCGGCCGGGGGCTGACGTTCCTCGACCTGATCCAGGAGGGCTCGCTCGGGCTGATCAGAGCGGTCGAGAAGTTCGACCACCGCCGCGGCTACAAGTTCTCGACGTACGCGACGTGGTGGATCCGCCAGGCCGTCAGCCGCGCGCTCGCCGACAAGGCGCGCACGATCCGCATCCCCGTGCACATGGTCGAGCGACTCAACAAACTGATCGGCGCCGAGCGCATGCTGATCCAGCAGCTCGGCCGCGAACCGACGGCCGAGGAGATCGCGAAGGAGCTCGAATGCGACGTCCGCGAGGTCCGCGACGTGCTGCGCCTCGCGCAGCAGCCGATCTCGCTCGAGAAGCCGATGGGCGAGGAGGACGACTCGGCGCTCGCCGACTTCGTCGAGGACGTCTCGGCCGAGTCGCCGTTCGAGATCGCCTCAGACGCGCTGCGCCGCGAGAACATCACGCGCGTGCTCGCGTCGCTGCCGCGCCGCGAGCGCGAGGTGCTCGAGCTGCGCTACGGCATCGTCGGCGGCCGCGCGCGCACGCTCGAGGAGGTCGGCCGCGCGTTCAACATCACGCGCGAGCGCGTCCGCCAGATCGAGAACCGCACGCTCAAGAAGCTGCAGACGCTGCCCGAAGCGCAGCAATTGCGCGAGGCTTCGTAGGGCCGGGCGCGCCGGGGGCGCGACGACGCCGCGTGCGCTTCTGGCGAGGCGAGCGTTGCGTCTCAAGCCGCGCCTACGATCCATCTCGTGAGACAATTGTCTACGAGACGACAGGGCGACCTCGGCGAGCTCTCGGCGATGGAGTGGCTGGCAGGACACGGCTACGCGATCTACTTGCCGGTCGGGCACAGCCCGGATTGCGATCTGATCGCTGAGCGTGACGGGGCCTTGCTGCGCGTGCAGGTGAAGACGACGACGCACTTTCGCAAGCGACGTTGGGGGGTGACACTCTGCACTCGAGGTGGCAACCAGAGCTGGAACGGGCTCGTCAAGCGCTTCAGCTCCGTCCGGTGCGATCGGCTGTTCGTGCTCGTCGGCGACGGACGACGATGGTTCATCCCGGCAACGGTGGTCGCCGGTGGCAGCGGCGTGGTGCTCGGCGGCCCGAAGTACTCCGCGTTCGAGGTCGATGCCGGGCGTCCACTACCGTCGGAAGCAGCCTGATCGCTATCCTGCGGTCGCCCCTGGCGGGGTTCCCGAGCGGTCAAAGGGGAGGCGCTGTAAACGCCTTGGCTCTGCCTTCGCAGGTTCGAATCCTGCCCCCGCCATTTTCGCAGGTGCGAATCGGTCCTCGCCATCACCTGCAACTCTCACCGCATCGAGCCGTCGGGCTTGGAACAGCTGGCGACGTCCGCCGGCCTCGAGGCCTCGCTCGACGGAGCGCTGCACGCGGACCCGCCGGCGCTCGCGCCCGTGCGCGTCGATCGCCCTCGGAAGCCTCGGCGGCAATCCTCGGCAGCTCCAGCGTCGTCTATCGGTCATCGTGGCTCGACCGCAGTCCTCGCAGCGGCGCCAATCGCAGACTCGAAAGACGAAAACGCTCGCGGCGCGGCCGTCTAGCCCGCGCCGCGAGCAAGTCGGGAACCGCTCCGTCCTCGGAGTCGCCCCCCGACAGCTCAGACCGAGGCTGCTGCTCGGCCTGGAAGGGAAGTTGGTCGAGCACGCCGGCAAGCTCGAAGACGCGCTGCACTGCCGGTGGGCCGCAGATCAGGCGCAGCTCGCACCCGCGCACAGCGCAGAGCCGCGCGGCTGCGAGTGCCACGTGGACTCCGCTCGCGTCGGTGAACGTGACAGGACGAAGGTCGAGCACGACTTTGCAGCCGCCCGTTGCGATCCGCGCGATCGCGTCTTCCAGCGGCGCCCTGCCCGCGAGATCCAGTTCACCTGCCAGTCGCAGCGTTCGCGACCCGTTGCAGATGACCGCCTGGATGCGCAGGCGCAGGACCTTCTCTCCATGCTCCTGAGCGATATGGCGAGCGAGTCCGCGCGCAGACATCCGACCCCTCCGTACACAAGCTTTTCGTGTACGGCGGTCCTGCGCGACACCGGTGCTGCTGCCGTGCGTCCCACCGCTACCGACGGTCCCTCGTCGCTCGCAGGAGTCGACTCGGGACTGCTCGATATTAGCGCGTGCCGGCGGCGCAGGCGAGACGGCTGGCGCTGTAGTCATCCCCGTCGTCGAGCATTCGCGCTACGCTCGCCGTGGTACTGGCGGTTGCGCTCAGCGTCTCAGCCGGGGCCAGCAGCACCTCCTTCGAGGTGCCCCGATCGGGGTTTCGGCCTGGGTTTGGACACATCGGCCGAACCGACCGGCTATGCGCCTGCGCGTGTGGCGCCCCCCGCACCAGGAGCACCGGATGAGCACAACAGAGCGCGACACGCCTTCAACAGACGGCGGGAGCGCCGAGACGGAGCAGGGCGGCAAAGGACTCTCCGCGCTGTCCAACGAGATGGTCAGGATCTACAAGGAGCAGTTCGGCCGCGGTCCGACGAAGGTGCGCTCGCACTACGCCGGGCCGGACACGCTGCTGTGCCTGCTCGAGCACACCTTCACGCCGGCGGAGAAGAACCTGCAGGCGATGGGCGAGCACAACAGGCTGCGCGACATGCGGATGTTCTTCCAGTACGCGAGCACCGCCGACTTCGTCAACGCCGTCCAGCGCGTGACGGGACGCGAGGTGCGCAGCTTCATCAGCGGCATCGACACGAACAGCGACGTGGCCGCCGAGCTGTTCGTGCTCGAGCCGCTGTCCGCGGACGGAAGTTCGCTAGATGTGTAACTCGGTCAGGCCTGGGTATTCGACGATCGGTGGCTTGACGTTCTTGAGTATTCAGTTCGCTCAGCGCTGAGCTGCTGGGCGCGAGGACGGGACGCCTACGAGGGCGGACTCGGACTCGCGCCTTTTTGCTGCGTCCGGCGCCGGTGAATCGCGTCGGCAGGCTGCTGTCGAGCGGACCGGAACGGAACCTCCCTTAGCGGTCCGTCAGAGCTGGCCGAAGCCCCAACACGCGTCGAGGCCGAGACGAAGAGTTCGACGCGTCGCCTGTGCCGGGCGAGACAGCGGGGGCAGAACTCGATCGGGGCCTGCGTCCCGCTGAGGCGCAGGACCAGACCACAACTGCGGCAATTCAGAAAAGGCATCGCGATTCTCCACGTCGAGGTGCGGCCTCCGATCTCGCAGTCGCCGAAGCGCCGCACGCAATTGGACAATGTGCCCGCTGTCCGGCCTCGGCCTTCGGCCGTGGTCGCGTCCTCGTGGCGATGCTGGCAGCCCGGCCCTGACGCGAGCCGAGCAGCCGGAGGCAGTGTAGAAGCTCGTTCAGCCGCTCGCTGGGACGCCCCGCGACCGGGAGCGGATCCCTAGCCGCGGGGCGCTTGGCGCGCTTCGTCGGCGATTGCCTTGCTGTCGGGTGCGAATCCGGCCGCGCCACCTCCAACGCTCACTTCGCTCGCGTGATCGCTCCGCGCAACTCGTCCTTGCCCATCTTCGAGCGGCCCGAGATGTTCAGGCGCCGGGCCTCGGCGTCGAGCTCCTTACGCGTCTTGGCTTCTCCTTTGCGCACTTTGTTGGCCTCTTCGCCGAGGGCAGTGCGCGTCGCCGAGGAGAGGTGCTTGAGCGTCTGCTTTCCTTTCGCCGCCGACTGCGCCTTCTTGACGTTCTTGCGCGCGGCCGCTTTCTGTCGCTCGCTGGCCATCGGCTCAAGCGGAGATCGTCTCGAGCAGCTCGCCGACCTGCTCGCGACCGAGCTCGCCGGCGAGATCGCCCTGGCTGACGACGCCGATCAGCTCGTGGCCGTCGATCACCGGCAGGCGGCGCAGCTTGTGCTCGCTCATCGTGCGCAGCGCCTCCTCGGCGGAGTCGTCGGCGCCGATCGTCACCGGCTTGCCCTCGGCGAGCTCGCCGGCCTTCGTGTCACTGGGGTCTTTGCCCTCGGCGAGCACCTTGACGACGATGTCGCGGTCGGTGAGCATGCCCTTCAGGCGCTCGTCCTCGCCGCAGATCGGCAGCGCGCCGACGTCGAGGCGCGCCATCTTCTCGGCGGCATCGATCACCGACTCGTCCTCGCCGACGCACTCGGCGTCGGAGCTCATGATCTCTCGTGCAGTCTTGCTCATGTCGGTCCTTTCACATCGGGGTTACGGCTGCACTACGTCTACCCGCGCCTCGACGGGCGAAAAACACAAGCGGCCAACCGCGAGCGCCGCCCAAGCGCTCGGCGTGCCGCCAAGTCCGGCGCACGGCCGGAAATCGTCTTTCGCGCGCTAGGATCGGCGGGCGTTCGGTCCTTGCCGTAGGTGAGTGAGGTCTGAGAGCGAGATTCAACGGTGGGACGCGCGGCAATGTCGGTGCCAAGCGGGACCGCCGTATACAGAATCCCGTGTACGGAGGACTCGTGCCCGAGTTCGGCGCTGCCGTGGCGACGGCCGTTCTGTTCGGCCTGATTCTCCGCACGCGCCTGATTCCGGTGATGGCGCTCACCGGACTGGTGATGCTCTCGGCTGGCGCCGTCGTTCTGACCGGAGTCGCGAGCGGACCGAACGCGCTCGTCGTCGTCGGCCCGGGTCTCGTGGGCCTCGGCGTCGGCGCCTCGGTTTCGCCAGCGCTGTTCACCGCAGGCTTCTCGTTGCCATCCGAACGGATTCAGCGCGTCTTCGCCGTCGTCGAGCTGCTGCGCGGCGTGGCCGCGTTCCTGCGCCGGCTCAGCTTGTCGGTCGCGCCGATGCCGGTCGCGAACTCGCGCGCTCGCAGCGCTCCGCTGCTGGCAGGATCGAGCGGCGGCGTCCGCATGCCCGCGCCGTCGCGCAGGCCGTCGATCAGCTCGCGTAGCGTCGCCTCGGCGCTGTGCAACGGCTCCCAACCGAGCGCTTCGCGCGCGCGTCCGGTGTCCATGATCGGCGAGAGCATCCCCATGTCGAGCCAGCCGGGCGAGGTGGGCTGCAGGCGCAGCTTCCAGCTAGCCCAGGCGGCGCGCCGCACGAGCGCTGGCGCGAGCTGTAGCGGCCGCGTCTCGAGGACGCTCGCGATCAGGCTCTCGTCGAGCACCGGCTCGGCGGCGACGTTGAAGGCGCCGGCGACCGGCTTCGTCGCGGCCAGCCGGTAGGCCTGGCCGACGTCGAGGGAGTGGACCACCTGCGTTCGCAGCCCGCGCGGGTAGGGCAGCACCGGCAGCGCGCCGCGGCGGATCAGCCGATTCGGGGCCAGGGGGCCCATGAACAGCCGGCGGATGCCCGTCGCCGCGTCGCGCTTGAAGGTCAGCGCCGGGCGAAGCCGCACGGTACGAACGTCGGCGTGCTCAGCCTCGAAGCGGTCGAGCAGCCGCTCGACCTCGGCCTTGTGTCGTGAGTAGAACGACGAGACGATGCCCGTCGTCGGCCAAGCCTCCTGGACGGGCCGCATGCCGGGGCCCGGCGCGTAGGCGCCGACCGAGGAGGCGTAGACGAGCGCAGGCACGCCAGCGCGAGCGACGGCCTCGAACACGCGAGCGCTGCCCTCGACATTGACGCTTCGAGTGAGCGCTTCGTCGCGCGACGGCTGGATCAGCCAGGCCAGGTGAATCACCGCGTCTGCGCCGCTGAACAGTGCGGCGAGCTCGTCGCGGACGACGTCCGCCTGGCGCCAGGCGGTCTTCGCGAAGGAACGCTTCGGAAGCCGGCGCGCGATGCCGATCACGTCGCTGACCGCCGGGTCGCCGGCCAGCGCTTGAAGGACGCTCGTGCCGACGTTTCCGCTCGCGCCCGTGACGACGATCCTCACGTTCGCTCCTAGGGCTTCAGCAGGACCTTGAACGCGCCGTCTTCCTTCTTCTGGAAGATCTCGTAGGCGTGCGGCGCCTGCTCGAGCGGCAGGTGGTGGGTCGCGAAGTCGTCGACGCCGAGCGGGTCGTCGTCGCCGCTGAGCAGCGGCAGGATCTCGTCGATCCAGCGCTTGACGTTGGCCTGCCCCATGCGCACGTTGATCTGCTTGTCGAACATCTGGATCAGCGGCATCGGGCTGGCGGCGCCGCCGTAGACGCCGGAGAGCGAGACGGTGCCGCCGCGCTGCACGAGCTCGATCGCCATGTGCAGCGCGCTGAGGCGGTCGATGCCCGGCGGTCTGCATCACCTGCTGGGCGACGGCGTCGGGCAGCATCCCGGCGAGCTTGTGCGCGAGTTTGCCGATCGGCGCGCCGTGCGCCTCCATGCCGACGGCGTCGATCACCGCGATCGGGCCGCGGCCGTCGGTCAGGTCGCGGACCGCCGCCGGCAGATCGTCGTGGTCTTCGAGGTCGAGCACGCGCACGCCGTGCGCGCTGGCGCGCATCAGCCGCTCGGGCACGAGATCGACGCCGATCACCTGCCCGGCGCCTCTGTGCTGGGCGATGCGCGTGCACATCTCGCCGATCGGTCCGAGCCCGAGCACGAGCACGCGTCTCCCCGTCCGGCACGTTCGCGTACTCGACCGCCTGCCACGCCGTCGGCAGCACGTCGGAGAGGTAGACGAAGCGGTCGTCGGGCGGGCCGTCGGGCACCTTGATCGGCCCGTACTGGGCCTGCGGGACGCGCAGGTACTCGGCCTGCCCGCCCGGGCACCTGGCCGTAGAGCTTCGTGTAGCCGAGCAGCGCGGCGCCCGTGTCGTACTCGCGGACCTGCGTCGTCTCGCACTGCGACTGCAGCCCCTTCTCGCACATGTAGCAGTGCCCGCAGGAGATGTTGAACGGGATCACGACGCGGTCGCCGGGCTTGATCTGGGTGACCTCGGAGCCGACCTCCTCGCACGATGCCCATCGGCTCGTGGCCGAGCACGTCGCCGGGGTCGATGAACGCTCCGAGCACCTCGTAGAGATGCAGGTCGGACCCGCAGATCCCGCTCGAGGTGACCTTGATGATCGCGTCGGTCGGCTGCTCGATCTTCGGGTCGGGTACCTCTTCGACGCGGACGTCGTGGTTGCCCTGCCATGTCAACGCTTTCAAGACTGCTCCTTCGGTCGAGTTGTGCTCGGCTACCCGCACGTTTCGGCGACAAACGAGCACACCGCGCCGCCGTCGCCGCGCATCTATCCCTCCAGCGCGTCGGCGACGACGTCGAGACGGTGTCGCTCGAGCCCGCTCAGCTGATCTTCGGCACGACGCCCGAGCGAGGCCAAGTCGCTGCCCGCGAGACCCGCCTCGCGAGCCTTGATGACCTCGAGCGCTTCCCAGAGCGCGAGCTTGCCGCGGACGCCGAGCAGCAGCCCCTCGAGCTCGACCAGCCGGCTCAGCGGCGAGTAGCTGAACAGCCGTCCGTTCGGCTTCAACCGCCCGATCCTCTCCGCCGCGTAGCCGCCGAGCACCTTGATGCGGTCGGTGTCGACCTGGAGCTCGCCCATCAGCGCGAGCAGCGCGTCTCGATCCTCGTCGATCTCCTGGGCGAGGACGGCGAGGAACTGGCCAAGCGGGGAACCGCGGTTGTTCGAGGCGCCGCGACGAGCCAGCTCACGGGCGGCCGTAGCGCCGGCCAGGTGATCGTTGAGGTAGGTCGCGAGCAGCATCGGCGTCGCTATTCGACGATCTCGTCGGGATCTTCGCGCCCGGCGAGCACGAGCGAGTTCTCGCGCACCGAGCCGAGGTGCGCTTCCTGGATCGGCAGCGCCCAGTCGACGAGCTCCTGCACGGCCTCGCTCTGCGCGCGCTCGTTGAGCTTCTCGACGATCGCCCAGTGGCCGACCTCGCCGGCCTCGGCCATCGTCAGGAACTCGAAGCCGTCGAGCGCCTCCTGCTCGTCGGCGAGGTAGGTCTTCATCATCTCCTCGGCCTCCTGTCGCGTCTCGCGCGCGGCGTCGAGGATCGCCGTCTTCTTGCCGTCGAACGTGCCGGCGAGCTCTGTGCAGCGCTGCTCGGTCTCGGCCGCCTCCTGGCCCATCTGCTCGAGGATGCCCGCGAGGTCGCGCTCGTCCTCGTCGAGCATCGAGGCGACCTTCGCGGTCGCCGTCTTCGACGCGGCGGCCAGGCCGAGCACCTCGGCCAGCTTGCTCTCCAGGTTCGTCAGGTCTGCCATGGATCTCCTTTGTCTTTGTCGTATCGATGCCGCTACCCGCGAATCTCGTCCGTGAGACGCGAGCTCGCGAAGAGGCCGAGCCGTCAGCCGAGCGCTATCGCCCGATCCGAGCTCGAGGAGACCGAGACGCCTAGCGCGCGAACGGCGCCGGCGCTCCGGCTAACGCGCGCCGGCGGACCGCAGTCGCAGGGCGAGCTCGCGCGCGTCGGGCGCGCTGACGAGCACGTGCTCGAGCGGCGCCTGGTTGGCGACGTCGAACGCGAGTGCCGGCTGGCCGCGACGCACGACGAACGCGCTGTCGAGACGGATCGTGCGCGCGACGTAGCGCAGCCATGGCAGGCGCAGGCCGGCTTTCAAGCCGGTGCCGACGGCCTCGCGCAGCGGGTTCTCGACGACGCGCACGTTGCTGACGTCGGCGAGCGGGACGCGAATGTCTTTCATCAGGCCGAGGACCTTCTCCCAGCGCGCGAGCCGCACTTCGATCGAGTCGTCTGTGACGCGCACGCGCACGCGCGGGAGACTATTGACAGGAGGCGCTCACGGCGCGAAGGTCGCGTCCGTGGGTAATAGGAGTGCGAACGATCGAAAGGAGCCCCGATGGAGTCCTCGCAAGCGACCGCGCGTGTGCTCGTCATCGCTTACAAGACCGCCGCGACGCAGCCGCTGCTCGACGCCGTGCGCGAGCGCGCGGCGCGCGGCAGCGCGACGTTCACGCTGCTCGTCCCGAACGCCGCGCCTGGCCTGCACAAGGTCGTCGACCCCGAGGACCAGGGTGGCGGCGAAGCAAAGGCGGTGCTCGAGCAGGCCGTGCCGGCGCTCAGCGACGCCGCCGGATCGCCGGTCGAGGGCATCGTCGGCTCGACCGACCCGATCGCGGCCGTCGAAGACGCGCTCAACCTGCGCGGCTTCGACGAGGTGATCGTCTCGACGCTGCCGACGAAACTCTCGCACTGGCTCAAGCTCGACCTGCCGAGCAAGATCACCGGCATGGGGCTGCCGGTGACGACGGTGACGCCGGACGACTAACGGCGCGGATCGCGACGATGTCCCGTCGCCGCGGATGCGCGGCGCGCGCTACGTCGGGGAGATAACCGCGCGTCAGGCGCTCGCCAACGGGTAGCAACCTACTGATGAGACTTCGCAAGATGGACCACAGCCGCGCGCCGATGCTGGAGGCGCTCGCCGCCTATCACGAGCGCGGTCGCTACGGATTCACGCCGCCGGGGCACCGCCAGGGACGCGGCGTCGATGCGCGCGTGCTCGAGGTCATGGGCAAAGAGCCGTTTCGCGACGACGTGCTCGCGAGCGCCGGTCTCGATGACCGTTCCTCCTCGGGCCAGTTCCTGCAGACGGCGGAGGCGCTGATGGCCGACGCCGTCGATGCACAGCACGCATTCTTCTCGACCTGCGGCAGCTCGCTGTCGGTCAAGGCGGCGATGCTCGCTGTCGCCGGGCACGACGGGCACTTGATCCTCGGGCGCGACGCGCACAAGTCGGTCGTCGCCGGGATGATCTTCTCGGGGCTGCAACCGTGCTGGGTCGCCCCGCGTTGGGATGCGCAGCTCCACATCGCGCATCCGCCTTCGCCCGAGCAGATCGCGCAGGCATGGGAGCGCTATCCGCACGCCGCCGGCGCCTTGATCGTCAGCCCGACGCCTTACGGCACCTGCGCCGACATCGCAGCGATCGCCGAGGTCTGCCATCGGCGCGGAAAGCCGCTGATCGTCGACGAGGCGTGGGGCGCGCACCTGCCGTTTCATCAGAGCTTGCCGACGTGGGCGATGGACGCCGGAGCGGACATCTGCGTCGTCAGCGTGCACAAGATGGGCGCCGGCTTCGAGCAGGGTTCCGTGTTCCATCTGCAGGGCGAGCGAGTCGACTTCCCTCACCTCTCGGCCTGCGCGGATCTCTTGATGACGACCAGTCCGAACGTGCTGCTGTACACGGCGATCGACGGCTGGCGCCGGCAGATGGTCGAGCACGGACACGACCTGCTCGAGGCCGCGCTGCAGTTGGTCGAGCGCGTGCGCGAGCAGATCGACGCGCTTCCCGGCTTGCGCGTGCTGCGTAAGGAGCTCGTCCGCGAGGAGGCATCGCACGACCTCGACCCGCTGCAAGTTCTGATCGACCTGACCGAGCTCGGGATCAGCGGCTATCAGGCGGCCGACTGGCTGCGCGAGAACGAGCTGATCGATATCGGCCTGAGCGATCACGCGCGGATACTGGCGACGTTCTCCTTCGCCGATGACCGGTCGAGCGCCGATCGACTGCTCGTCGCGCTGCGGCGAATGACCGACGCGGCCGGCGAGATGCCCAAGCCCGAGACGGTCGAGATTCCGGACCCGCCGCAGCTCGAACTGGAGACGGTCAATCGTCCGCGCGACGCGTTCTTCAGCCGCTTCGAGGATCTCAAGGCAAAGGACGCCGCCGGCAGAATCGCCGCCGAGCAGATCACCCCCTATCCGCCCGGCATACCCGCGATCCTGCCGGGCGAGCGCATAACGCAGGACGCGCTCGACTATCTCCACAGCGGCCTGCAGGCCGGGATGGTCCTCCCGGACCCCGCCGATCCGAGCCTGAAGACGGTCCGCGTGATGCAGTAATTCCGCTCGCGTCGTCAAGTGGCAGTTGCCGCGCCGTCGAGTGTGCGTCCCCCCCTCGATTCGCCCGAGCAGGAACGTGCCCTGGGCGGCGTCAAGCGTCCACCCGGCAAGCGGAAGCAAGGCCACGCGCGGAGCCGCATCGTCGTGTTTCAGGCGGCCCCGCGCGTCGAAAATCAAGACGCGGTCCCCACTGCGATGCCTTCGGTCGAGATCTTCTTCATCGCCGAACGAGCGACGTCAAGCGCGTGCTTCTCCTGCTCCAGGTTCTGAGCCAGCAGCGCCGCTACCGTCGAGGCGCCGCGCGCTTCGGCGTTTGTGATCAGCGTCTCGTAGACGGCGATCTCGTGATGCTCTGACTCGGTCGCCGCAGAGAGGATCACCGCGTCGACGACCGACTCGTCGGTTTTCTTGATCGTCGTCTTGCGCTCCTTTGCCATTCCCTCGATCGCCGGGCACGGCGAGTCATCGATCTCCTCACCGAGCAGCTCGAAGCACCGTTCGACGTTTGCGACGTGCTGGCGCGTCTCCTCGCGATGCTCGCGCAGCGCCTCTTTGATCTCCGCACGCTGGGCTTCCTCCTCGAGTTCCTCGAGCACTTCGACCAGCTTCTTCTCCATCGTCAGCGCCGCACCGAGCTTGAAGCTGAAGATGTCCTCAGGCGTTTCGAGTTTCTCAAACATGTTTGATTTCCTTTCTGCTGATGGGTGACGGCAAGGAGCCGTCTGGATTCGGGGCGATGAGGGTCCGTACGAGTCGGTCGCGGCTGTAACGAGGTCGGAGCGCTATGCGCGCGCAAATGGGTTGGTCGAGGCACGGGCGCTTCTCTTCGAGGCTGGCGCTTGTGCCGTGGCCGGCCTTCTGCCGACGGGCTCGGCCGACACGAACAGGCCGACGGCACGCCGCGATTTGGCCAGGCACCGTGGACAATGCTCGATCTCGGCTTCCGGCCGACGCATTGCGAGCGTCAGGCCGCAACTAGGGCAGTTTCAGATACGGCATTCCAACCTCCGGCATCGCGCACTCCGCACATCGAGGACATGTACGGCATTCCGAGCGAGCGCCTTGCGATCACCGGTTCGTCGCGCCGAGTTCGTCTGCCGGCGTTCCCATGCATGAGAACCGCCAGTCCGTTATGTCTAGCCGGATCAGGCGGCGTCTAAACAAGGTCCCGGTAGTCGAGGCCGTCGAGACGTCGCTCCTCACCGGAGGCGTACTAGTGGGCGAACCATTTCTCGGCAAGCGTCAGCACCTCGGCGGATGCCTCCTCGGGCAAGAAGTGCCCAGCGCCCCGAATCGTCTCGACGCACAGATTTGGCTGTGGCGCCGGACGTAGGACAAGCTGGATGGCGCTGTGCGATCCCATCGCCAACAGCGAGGGGACGCTCAGCTGCGGCGGTGCCTGACCAAGATGCTCGGCGAGCTCGTGCGTCAGGAAGGTCCTATAGCAGGCGGAGCTCGCGCGCGCCCGAGCTGAAGCCCGAAGCACATCTGCATATATGTCGAGCTCCTGCTGGGTCCAGTGCGCCTGACGTCCGCTGCCGGCTCGAATCAGCGTCCGTACGAAATGCGGGCTACTTGTGAGGAGACGTTGACCCAACATCGGAGTAGCCAGCAGCGCCTGGTAGGAGCCGAGCAGCGGGAGCGCGAGCTGTCGCGGACCGAGACGACCGCGCCATGGTGGCGAGATGTCCAACGCCATCAGTCGCTCGACGCGTCCGGGATGCGCCAGCGCCAGCAGGAATGCCGCGTAGCCGCCCCAGTCGTGGCCGATCAGCTTGACTTGATCGATGCCTTCCAAGTCGAGCAGCGCTAGAGCATCGGCTGCGAAGGTGCTCTTCGCATAGCGTCCCGCCGGCGCATCAGACCAGCCGAACCCGCGCAGGTCCGGGGCGAGGACGCGGTAGCGCTTTGCCAGCGAAGGGATCACCTGCCGCCAACACCACCAGTGCTGGGGCCAGCCGTGCAAAAGCAGTAGGGGCGGGCCGTCGCCGGCTTCAGCGAGATGGATGCGCAGCCCGTCAAGCTCGACGAAGCGGTGAACGACGCCGGGCAGCTCAGGCGGCACGCCGGCCATCACTTCTCTGGAGCCGTGTCGTCAGCTATCAGTTGCACCGAGTTCGCCGAGCGCGATGCGGCGTGACCCACCCGGATCGCGGCCCCGCTAGGCTCGACCTTCGACCGGCGCCGCAGCGTGCGCCCGGAGTGCGCCGCAGTGCGAATCACGCTTTCGCCGTAGCGAACGCCGCCATACCTGAGCAGCTGGACGACGGCGAGCCATGCGCAGACGGCCCGCTCGAGGACCCACAGGGGGCTCAGCAGCGAGGAGCTGATGGGGAACACGTGAGCGCCTCCGGCGCGCCGTCTCCCGACCTCGGCGAGCGCCACGACGCTCGCGACGACCCCGACGACGACCGTTCCCTGTCGCCGCAGTCCCGCGATCGTGAGGCCGGGCAGTACGGCCAGCCAGCAGACCATGCGCAGGGGGATCGCAAAGTCGTCATAGGCCTGGCGCGTCCTCTGCCCCCAGAAGTGCGCGGCGGTCGGCGGCAGGCGAAGCACGTATAGGTCGAGCGGCGTGATCGTGCGTCCGCCTCGTGCTCGAACCGTGCGGATCAACTCGAGATTCTCGAAGATGACATCGCCGTCGTAGCCTCCGCCGCGCAGCACGATCGAGCGCCGGACGCCGAGGGTCCCCGGGAAATCGCCGCCGAGCGCGCGATTCAGCAGCGTTCGCGCCGTGTCCCAGCGGGCATGCCACGGCAGCGGGGCGAAGTAGTTCTGCGGACGCACCAGCTCGTGCTCGTCCAGCAGCGCGGACATCAGGGCCAGCTTCTCGGGCTCGTAGCGAACGTCGTCGTCGGCCACGACGATCCGCTCGTTTGATGCGAGCCGCACACCGGTGTTCACTCCGGCGACCTTTCCCATCAAGCAGGCCTCGTTCGCGAAGGGCGCGACGTGTATGACGTCGCCTCCCCACGCGCGGCCGTTGGCCGCAAATATCTCTGCGGGCGAGCCGTCGACGACGATCACCTCGTCACACGCCGACGCGATGCTCCGCAGGTACTCAGCAAGCGACTCCCGCTCGCTTCCCGAAACCCAACGCAGCGGCAGCAGGTACGTCAGAGGCGCGGCGTCAGCCACTGCGCGGACCGCTCGTCACCGAGCGCAACAACGAGCTTCGTCCATCGCGCCAAGCGTCGAGCAGGTGCTGCGCCCAGCGCGCCTCGAGCGCGAGCAGCGCATGGGCGCCGAAGAGGATGTCATCGGCGAGGTGAGGCTCGACGCTCGCGAGCCCTCCGGCGAGATCCCATGCCGCGATGCTCTCGTGGACCGCGTCGGCCTCGACGTGCTCGTCGTAGAAATGGGTCGCCTCGGCGCCGTAGCCAAGCCGGCGCAAGGCGTTGCCGTAGCGCCGATTCGGAATCGACGAGGTCATCTCGAAGGCGGCGAGATGGCCAACAAGAGCGCCCCGCAGACGTCGGTGCAGGCCGAAATAGGAGATCAGGTTCACTCCCGCGAGGGTGATGCCCGGGAGCAGATCAACGTAAGCGCCGTAGCTCGCGTCGAGTCCGAGCGCACTCATCGTCTTCGCGAAGAGCACCGAGTGCATTCGCTCCGGGCGCCCCGAGCCGTACTCGTCGAACTGGACCTCGAGCAGCGCGGCCTTGGGACGAGCGCTGAGGCGCGGTATCGCCCAAGAGTGGGGATCGGCCTCCTTGAGCTGGTAGGCAGAGCGGTGCACGACGTGCTCTAGCACCTCGGCGAGCTCTGCCTGCGTCTCGATATAGCGCGACAGGGGCGGCCCGTCATCTTCGGCGATGGCCCGCTGGAGCAGGTTGCCCACCTCCGACGGTTCCGTTCCGGTGACCTCAGGAGCAAGCCGCGCCAGGCCGGCCTCCATCTGTTCCTCGAGCTCCTGGCGAAACGCCAATAGCGTTGGGGCCCACTCCCAGGCGATCGTCAACGCCCGCGACGTTGGCGTAGTGCAACTCGTAGCAGACGTACAGGGCAAGCTGCAGATCGTCGTCGCCGAGCGGATCCGCACATTGTCCGCTTGGGACTGGAATGCGCGCTCCCGGCGAGTGAACGAGGGCGCCGAGCAGCGCTTCGCCCCACGGGCCGCGGGGCTCCGGTAGCACCAGCGATCTGTCGTCCACAGGCCGAAGGGCGACGCTCATGACGCTAGGGCCTTGTTTGCGTCCGTCAGCAGCGACCGCACCTGGTGAAGCCTGGGGTCTTCATGCGGTTCCATCCGGCGCACGAGTTCCAGCGCACGAGTGATCTGAGCTCTGCTGCTCGAACGGCCGACAGGGGCGGGCCCGTGACCGTTCGATCGCCCTGGCGGAACACGTGGCCCCGCATCGATGCAACCCCACTCCAGCAACCTTCGCGCCGCAGTCAAGAGCGGCGCCGCGAGCGACATCGCCGCGTAGTCCCCTGCCCGACACGGCGGAGTGAGCGAGTGGACGAGGCATCGCTCGGCGTCTCGAACGATCTCCAGCAGCGCCATCAGATCGCCACTTCGCGGTCCCGAGCCGTTCACGTGAGCAGTTGGCTCGATACGTGCGATTGGCCCTATTTGCGCCGGTCGCCGTTGTCCGCCGCTTGCCGGCCGCCGAGCACCGGGCGAATCGCCTGCCGGAGCCGGTTCGAGCAGAGGCTCGGGAG
The DNA here is from genome assembly GCA_963802105.1 of uncultured Solirubrobacteraceae bacterium. GTDB lineage: Bacteria > Actinomycetota > Thermoleophilia > Solirubrobacterales > Solirubrobacteraceae > Palsa-744. The sequence continues at coordinate 850,556 of CAWDHJ010000002.1, forward strand.
AGGCCTGGCTCTCTGCCCCGCTCGCCGCACGAAATCCGATCGCGCGATGGGTTCCGTCGCAAAGCGGGCGCAGTCGCGACTTGCCACACCGACAGAGGGCGATTGTCCGCCTCTGCGTGGGGATCTCTCGCCCCTCTTGGTCGAGAATCGTGAAGGGTCCGCGTACGAGATAGGGACCGTCCTGATATGCGGTGATCGTCACGCTCTCCTCGCCCATGCCCCTATCGCTGCCCGGCGCGACGCGCGCGAAACAAACTGCGACGTGGACGCGGCATCGCGTGACGCGACTAAGCGCTGCTCGCATCAGGATCGCCGAGACTCACGTAGCGGCTCCAGTCGCTGTCGATCTGGTTGAGGGTCTCTACGACCTTGATCTCGTGCTCACGGCCATGCACCGCGAAGCTGACGCTTCCATCGTGCGGCTCGGCCTCCAGGCCGGTTTCGGCGGCGAAGGCGTCGAGGACGCGCTTCGCGCCAGCTGGATCGTCCTTGTAGACGAAGGTGATCTCGTTCGCCATGCGCGCTCTATGCCCGCCTGACTCGCCGGCTAATCCCGCTGAGCGCCGTCGGCGCTAGCTTGGAGTCAGGCGAATGCCGTCGCTCCAAAGCGGCCTTGATGCTGTTCACGAATCTGCCCTTGACTTCCTCCTCAGAACACGTGCTCGCTACCCCTTGCTACGTGCGGGATCGGCCGAGCGACGATAGGTCGCTCCTCTTGGAAGACACCATGTTGTCGTGGATGAGGACGCTCACATGCTCTCGCGACGAATGACCTCTGCGCGATGCCTCCTGGACAATCTCCGCCTTGGTCGACTCGAGCAGGCACAGCAGCATGTGTCTGGCCCGGCGTCGTGCGAGCGCGCCTTCGTCGGACCGCGGCCGAACTGCTCCTTGTAGATTCTGACCCTCTCGTTGGACAGCGCGGAAGTCCTTTTGCCGTGCCGCTGAGGAGAGCAGCAGCAGCAGCGCCTCGCCGGGCCCGGTCATCGAGTTTGATCGTAGGAGCCGGCCGGATGAGTCGCGCAATATGCCCGCAGATGGAGCCCGTCCGCCTTCAGCTGGAAGGAGCGCCCCAGAAGCCGCGCGGTAGGATCCAGGTCGGTGCCGACGTAGCTCAGTTGGTAGAGCACTCGCATGGTAAGCGAGAGGTCTCGGGTTCGAATCCCGACGTCGGCTCTACTCAGTTGCAACACGCCAGGCGCCTGCCGACAGGGTGCTCGCGAAACCCAGTTCGCCGCCTGCGTAGCGTGCAGCCGCACTTCCCCTGCCGCAGACAAAAGGTCCTTCGCCGTATCCTCGACCGGGCGACGTGAGCGCTGAGGCGCTACGGGCATCGGACTACTCGTCCTGACGGGCACACTTGACTGCTCAGCGCCCGCGCACAAGACATTCGGCACCTTCAGAGGCCCGGCATGGGTAAGGAAGGGGTCAGCGGTTCGAGTCCGCTGCTGGGCTTGCGAAGCTCAGGCGTCGCGCGCGAACGTCGGCGGCCGCAGGTCGGAGCTGCGCGCGGCGTGCGTGTCGTACCAGCCGGGCAGCGGCCGTTTGAGGCGACGCAGCGCGATGCCGTGCAGCCTGCGCCCGACGCGCGTCTGGCGCAGCAGCGACTTGGCGCCGATCAGGCGGTAGGCGAGGAAGACGCGCTTGTAGCGCTTGATCGCGCGGCGATCGTCGAGCCACGGGCCGACGTCGGAGCCGAACGGCCCGCTCGAATCCTCTTCGAAGCGGAACGTCAGCGCGCTGCCGTCGAGCCGGCGCGTCTGTAGGACGCGCCCGGCGATGCCGCCCTGCTGGACGACGGCGAAGCGGTCGTAGCCGAGGCGCTCGAGCAGCTCGAACTCGGCGAGCAGGCGCGAGAAGTCGGTCTTGTGCGACTCGACGCTGATCGACTGCGGGCGCGCGTCGAACTCGAGCAGCGCGCCGAGGCAGAGCATGTCGGAGCCCTCGATGTCGATCTTCATGAACGACGGCATGCCGGTCTCGCGCAGCTTCGCGGCGAAGTCGACGGCGGGGACGTCGATCGCTTCGCTCGCGGCGACCATCAGGTTGCGCGTGACCATCTCGTCGCTCGTCGTGCCCCACGTGCTCAGCGGGTGGCGGTAGAAGCGCACGCTCGACGCGCCGGAGTCGGTGATCGCGCCGTCGACGAGCGTCAGCCGCCCGGCGTCGATCTCGGCGGCGAAGCGCCGCGCGCAGGCGCGGACGAGCTCGGGGTTGGCCTCGAAGGCGACGACGCGATAGCCCTTGGCAAGGTAGTAGGCGGTGTCCTCGCCCTTGTGCGCGCCGACGTCGTAGACGAGGTCGTCGACGAGCGGCACGCCGCCGTTCGCGCCGCCGGCCGGCATGGGGCCGGGCTGCCGCGTGTCGCTCGAGCGCGTTCTCGCGGCGGGATCGCTCATCGGGCTTGATCCTATCTGCGCTCGGCGGTCGGCGAACGGCAAGCCCAGCGGCCGGCTCCAGCGCCTCGGCTACCCTGGATCGGAGATGTCGCTCAAGCACCCCGTCGAGCGCGGCGAGCCTGACCGCAGGGGTGGGTTTGATCGCGTGGCCCAGCGAGCGTCGTACTTCTCGAGCTCGCCGATCTTCTTCGTGCTGTGCGCCGCGCTCGTGCTCGCGTGGCTCGCGGGCTATGCGTTTGGCGCGAGCGCCGCATACGAGCAGGCGATGGGAACGGCGCTGACCGCCGTGACGCTGCTGCTCGTCGCGCTGCTGAAGAACGCGGAGCTGCGCTCGGAGGCGGCGATCCAGAGCAAGCTCGACGCGCTCGCGACAGGCATGCTCGAGGAGATCCGCGACGAGGGCGAGCAGGCGGACCCGATGCTCGAGCGCGCGATCGGCATCGACGAGCAGCTGTAGCTCGACGGCGGCGTCGCGCTTCGACAAGCGCGCGTCGCACGGATAGGCTCGCCGGCAGATGCTCGACGAAGCGCTCGGACGGATCGACGGATTGACGGGACGGGCGGTCGACGCCGCGGTCGGCGCGCACCACCGGCTGCGCCTGAAGCGCGCCGGACGCCTGCAGCAGCTCGCGCCCGCGTCGGACGGCTCGCTGTGGGCGGCCGGCGATCCGCCGCCGCGCGAGGGCAACGCGCTCGACGTGCTGATCGACGGCGCGCAGGCGCTGCCGCGAATCGCCGATTCGCTCGCCGCGGCGCGCTCGTACGTGCACATCGCCGGCTGGCACGTGACGGCCGACTTCGGCCTGACGCGCGACGCGGGCGCGGTGCGGCTCCGCGACCTGCTGGGCGAGCTCGCCGAGCGCGTCGACGTCCGCGTGCTGCTGTGGGCGGGATCGCCGCTGCCGCTGTTCACTCCCGACCGCGCGGCCGTGCGCGCCGTCCGCGAGCGACTCGTCGACGGGACGCGCGTACGGTGCGCGCTCGACACGCTCGAGCGGCCGATGCACTGCCACCACGAGAAGCTCGTGATCGTCGACGGCGAGGTCGCGTTCGTCGGCGGCATCGACATCACCTCGCTCGGCGGCGATCGCTTCGACGACGGCGATCACGCGATGCACAGCCGGCTCGGCTGGCACGACGCGGCGGCGCGCGTGAGCGGCCCGGCGGTTGCCGACGTCGCCCAGCACTTCGCGATGCGCTGGCGCGAGGTGACCGGCGAGAGCCTCGCGGCGAGCGCGCCGCCGCCGCCGGCCGGCGAGGTCGGGTTGCAGGTCGTGCGCACGGTTCCCGAGCGGATCTACGAGTCGCTGCCGCACGGCGACTTCCGCATCCTCGAGTCATACACGCGCGCGTTGCGCGCCGCGCGCGAGCTCGTTTACCTCGAGAGCCAGTTCCTCTGGTCGGCGCAGGTCGTCGAGATCCTCGCGCAGAAGCTCCGCGAGCCGCCGAGCGAGCGCTTCCGCGTCGTCGTGCTGCTGCCGGCGAAGCCGAACAACGGCGCCGACGACACGCGCGGCCAGCTCGCCGCGCTCGTCCGCGCCGACGCCGGCGAACGGCGCTTGCTGGCCGTGACGATCGCGGCGCGCACGGGCGAGCTCAGCGGCCCGCTCTATGTGCACGCGAAGATCGGCATCGTCGACGACGCGTGGATGACGCTCGGCTCGGCGAACCTCAACGAGCACTCGCTGTTCAACGACACCGAGATGAACGTGCTCACGTGCGACGCGGCGGTTGCCCGGCAGACGCGGCTGCGTCTGTGGTCCGAGCACCTCGAGCGCCCGGTCGATCAGGTCTCCGGCGACGCGACCGACGTGATCGACGAGCTGTGGCGTCCGATTGCCGCGGAACAGAAGGAGCGGATGGATCGCGGCGCGGCGCTGACGCATCGCCTGCGCGAGCTGCCCGGCGTCTCGCGACGCTCGCGAGCACTGCTCGGGGCGCTCGATTCGCTAGTCGTCGACGGCTGAGCCGGCGCTCGAGCCGGCTGCCTCGCGCGAGCGCGACCGGCCGTACAGCAGCCGCTTCGGCACCGGCACGGGGCTCAGGCGATCGGCGGCCGAACCGACGAAGCGCCGTGGCTCGAGCTTGGCGACGAGCGCGGCGAGCTCGTCTCGCTCGGCCGCGTCGAGCACGCCGTGACGACCGCGCGCCTTGGCGACGAGCGCGAGCAGCCGGCGACGCTCGGCGCCGTCGAGCTTGCTCAGGTGCGCCTTGGCGATCATCGCGACCTGCGCGGCGGAGAGCAGCGCGAGCACGGGCACTCCGCGCGTCAGGCGCTTCGGCGCGTGCTTGAGGACGAATCGCAGCATCGACTCGAGTATGCCCGCGAAGTGGGGCGGCTACGCGCCGCCGAGCCACTCGGCGGATGCGAGCGCGTGCCACTCCCCTAGTCTTACCGTCCGCGGCGATCGCGCCGCGAGAGCGCACACGATGCCCGAGACGAACGAAGCGATCACGCCAGAGCTCAGCACGCAGGTGCTGCCTGGGTCGTTCCCGGGCGACCTCGGCATCGAGCTGACGGAGATCACCGACGAGCACGTGCGCGGGCGGATGCTCGTCGACCGGCGCCACCTGCACCCGATGGGCTACGTGCACGGCGGCGCGTGGGTCGCGTTCGCGGACACGGTCGCGGCGTGGGGCACGATGCGCCACCTGCCGGAGGGTCGCGGCTTCACGACGGTCGAGCTGAAGACGAACGTGATCGCGGCGGCGCGCGACGGCGACGAGCTGACGGCGCTCGGCGTACCGCTGCACGTCGGCTCGCGTACGCAGGTGTGGCAGGTCGACGTGCACCGCGGCGAGCGCCTGGCGGCGCACTTCGTCTGCACGCAGATCGTCCTGTAGAGCGGCTCAGGCGTCGGGACCGGTGGCGGCGCCGGCCGACAGCGGCGCGGGCGCGCCGAGCGGAGCGCCGTCGCGCTCGGTGAAGAACTCGGCACCCTCGATGCTGACGTGCGGGACGACGCGGTCGAGCCACTTCGGCATCCACCAGTTGACGCGCCCCATCAGGAGCATCAGTGCGGGGACTAGCAGGCAGCGCACGACGGTCGCGTCGAGCACGACGGCGACGGCGAGCCCGATGCCGAACTGCTTGATCGTCGGGTCGCCGTTGAGCACGAAGCTGCCGAAGACGAAGACCATGATCGCGGCGGCGGCGGTGATCACGCGCGCGCTCGTGACGAGCCCGGAGACGACCGAGCTGCGGTTGTCCTCGCCGGCGTGAACGTGCTCCTCGATCTGGCTGACGAGGAACACCTCGTAGTCCATTGAGAGCCCGAACAGCACGGCGAACATGAACAGCGGCACGTAGGAGACGATCGGCACGGGGCCGCTGAGGCCGATCACGCTCGCGAGCCAGCCGTACTGGAAGATCGCCGTCAAGACGCCGTAGGAGGCGCCGATCGAGAGCAGGTTCATGACGGCGGCCTGCGCGGGGATGACGGCCGTGCGGAACGCGAGGATCAAGAGCACGAAGCTGAGCGCGATGACGACGAGGATCTGCAGCGGCAGCTTGCTCGAGATGCGCGCGGCGAGGTCGATGTAGCCGGCGGTGCTGCCGCCGACGTCGGCCTTCATGTCGGTGCCGTCGTCGGCCGCCGGGATGACGCTCGAGCGGAGCCTTTCGACGAGCGTCGTCGTCGCGTCCTCGGCCGGCCCGTGGGCCGAGATCGCGTTGAAGTAGGCGGTCGTGCCGGCGCCGTCAATCTGGACCTGAGTGATCGCGGCGACGCCGGGCGTCTGCGAGACGTCCTTCTGCAGCGTCTGCAGGCGCGGGTCGCCGGCGCGCGGGTCGTCGCCCTTCTGCGAGCTCGACGAGGACTTCGATCCGCCCGCCGAGCCCGGCTGCGACGGCGCCTTCGCGGGCGTGCCGAGCGTGACGGCGACGAGCAGCGGCCCGTTGATGCCGGGGCCGAAGCTCTTCGACAGCAGGTCGTACGCTTTGCGCGCGGTCGTCGACGTCGACAGCGCGGCGTTGTCCTGCTGGCCGAGCGTGAGCGAGAGCAGCGGGATCGTCAGCGGGATCAGGATCGCGAGCGCGGCGAGGCCGGCGACGACCGGGTAGCGCGCGATCTCGTGCGCCCATTTGGCCCACAGCCCCTCGTGCGCCTTGGACTCGGGCCGCGGGTGGCGGACGCGCAGCGATTCGATGCGCGGCCCGACGATCGCGAGCACGGCGGGCAGCAGCGTGAGCGCGCCGAGCACGGCGACGACGACGGCGATCGCGGCCATCAGGCCCATCGTCGTGATCAGCGGGATGCCGGCGACGGCGAGCGAGGCGAGCGCGATCGTGACGGTGCCGCCGGCGAAGAAGACAGCGCCGCCGGACGTCGCGGCGGCGCGCGCGATCGACTCGTCGAGCGCGAGGCCGTCGTGGATGCCGCGGAAATGTCGCGTGACGATGAACAGCGCGTAGTCGATGCCGACGCCGAGCCCGATCATCGTCGCGAGCGTCGGCGCGACGGTCGGCACGGTCGCGACGTGCCCGAGCATGCGGATGATCGCGAGCGTCGTGAGCAGCGCGACGATCGCGCTGAGGATCGGGATGAGCATCGAGACGACGGTGCCGAACGTCAGCGCGAGGATGATCATCGCGGCGATGATGCCGATCAGCTCGCTCGACTCGGTCGCGGGCTTGGAGACCTTCTGGCCGAGCTGCCCGCCGGTCTGCACTTCGATGCCGGCGGCCTTCGCGGCGTTCGCGCCGTCGATGATTTCGTGCGCTTCGCCGACGGAAAGCTGTCCGGGGCTGACGGCGAGCGTGACCGACAGGTAGCCGGTCGTCTGGTCCTTGCTCAGCGCGCCGGCGCCCTGCGCCGAGAGCGGGCTGAGGACGGAGGCGACGTGCGGCTTTTTGGCGACGCCCTTGGCGGCGGCTTCGACGGCTTGCGCGTTGTTCGCTTCGGTGAGCTTGCCGCGGTTGACGTGCAGGACGATCGGGCTCGAGCCGTTGGTCTGGTCGGGGAACGACTTGGCGAGCGCGTCGGTCGCGCGCTGGCTGTCGGTGCCCGGCAGCGAGAGGTTGTCGTTCGTGTTTTCGCCGAGGCGGTGCGAGATCGCGACGAGCGAGATCGCGACGAGCAGCCAGACGCCGAGCACGTAGAACCGTCGTCGCACGCAGAACTTCGCCAAGCCGTACAGCGCGCCGGTCATGCCGGTCGCCACCCCCCGGGGTCGCTCGCTTGCGGGGAAGCCTACTCGCTGATGTTCTCGAAAACGGCGGCCATGCCCTGGCCGCCGCCGATGCACATCGTCTCGAGGCCATAGCGCGCGCCGCGCCGGCGCAGCTCGTGCAGGAGCGTCGTCATGATGCGCCCGCCGGTCGCGCCGATCGGATGGCCGAGCGAGATGCCCGAGCCGTGCACGTTGACGCGCTGCAGGCCGTCGGGCAGGTCCCACTCGCGCAGGACGGCGAGCGCCTGTGAGGCGAACGCCTCGTTGAGCTCGATCAGGTCGAGCTCGGCGAGCGCGAGGCCGGCGCGCTGCAGCGCGCGAGCGGTCGCCGGAATCGGGCCGATGCCCATCGTCTCGGGAGCGACGCCGGCGACGGCCCAGGAGACGAGCCGCGCGAACGGCTTCAGGCCGAGCTCGGCGGCCTTGTCGGGGTGCGTGACGATGCAGATCGCGGCGCCGTCGTTCTGGCCGCTGGCGTTGCCGGCGGTGACGGTCGCGTCGGGGTCGGAACGGCGCATGATCGGCTTGAGCGCGGCGAGCTTCTCGAGCGTCGTGTCGGCGCGCGGGTGCTCGTCGCGCTCGACGAGGCGCTCCTCGCGGCGCGTCGCGACGGTGACGGGGACGATCTCCTCGGCGAACGTGCCGTCGTCCTGCGCGGCGACGGCGAGGCGGTGCGAGCGCAGCGCGAGCTCGTCCTGGTCGGCGCGCGAGATGCCGTAGTCGCGGCGGACGTTCTCGGCGGTCTCGATCATGCCGCCGGCGACGACGTGGTGGAGGCCGCCGGCGGTGACGCGCGGGCGCGCTAGTCGGTCGGCGAGCTCGACGCCGCCGCCCTTGACGCCCCAGCGAATGCCGGTCGCATAGAACTCGGCCTGGCTCATGCTCTCGACGCCGCCGGCGAGAACGACGTCGGCGACGCCGGTCTGCACCTGCATGCAGCCGAGCGTGATCGCCTGCAGGCCGGCGCCGCAGCGGCGGTCGACCTGGAGCCCGGGGACGTCGACGCCGAGCCCGGCGTCGAGCGCGGCGACGCGGCCGATCGCCGGCGCCTCGCCGTTGGCGTAGCCCTGGCCGAGGACGACGTCGTCGATCTCGCTCGCCGGCAGCGACGTGCGCTGCACGAGCGCTTCGATGACGGTCGCGGCGAGCTTCGCGGGCGGCACGTCGCGGAACACGCCGCCGAAGCCACCGACGGGCGTTCGCAGCGGCTCGCAGATGACGGCGTCGCGCATCGGGCCGAGAGCCTAGCGCGGGACGGCGGCTCCGAGCGCTCCGCGCCGGCGAGGCTAGGAGACGCTGACGGCGGTGAACTTGCGCTCGACGAGCCGCTCGGCGCGGCGCGTCATGCGCTGCTCGCGCCGCGCGAGCCGCTTGGCGCTGAGATGCGCGGCGACGCGCGCGGCTTGCGGCGCACGCTGCTCGGCGGCGACGATCGCGGCGACGAGGCCGGCCTTCGACTTGCCGGCGGTCGCGTCGGCGAGCTGCGCGAGCGTCTTGCCGGCGCGCAGCTCGCTCTGCAGCGTCGCGGCGCTCGTGCCGAGATAGGCGGCCGCGGCGTCGCCGACGTGTCGCGCGCCGGAGAACAGCAGGCGCAGGCGCACGGCGGCGGATTCGGCGCCTCCGAGCGGGCCGCCGGGGCGGTTGACCTCGGCGCTCACGCGCGCGGGCAGGCGGCTGGTGGCCCTCGCGAGCCGTGTCTTCTTGGCGGCTTCGAGCGCGGCGATCAGCCCTTGCGGCGACTTGCCGGCGCCGGCCCTCGCGGCGACCTGCGCGAGCGTCTTTCCCGAGCGCAGCTGCTGCGAGAGCTGGGCGGTCGACGTGCCGAGGTAGGCGGCGGCCGTAGCGAGGTCGTGCGCGCGCGAGCGCCCGGCGTGGTGGCTGGAGCCGCCCTGCCCGGTCGCCGAGACGGCGGCGATCGCTCCACCGACGAGCAGCACGGCAACGGCCGCTGCTGCGACTACCTTCTGTCGAGTTCCTCTCCGCATCGAGATCATCTTCGCCGGTCTTCCTAAACACGGCTCAGCGACGCGCTAAATGGTAGGTAAAAGAAGCTTTTTCGCCAAACGGCTCGTCCCGGCGGGCAACGCGGCGGGCGTCGTCTACGGCGTGATCACGGTCGGCGCGCTGATGGCGGCCGAGAGCGGCCGCCACGAGAGCTACCTCGACGCGTTCGCGTCGGCGGCGTTCGCGACGCTGCTGTACTGGCTCGCGCACTCGTATGCGGACCTGCTCGGAAGCCGCCTGGAGAGCGGCGAGCGGCTGACGGTCGGCGCGCTCGGTCGCGCGCTCGCGCACGACTGGGCGATCGTGCGCGGCGCGGCGGTCCCGCTGCTCGCGCTCGTGATCGCGTGGCTCGTCGGCGCGAGCCGGGAATCGGGCGTCACGGCGGCGCTGCGCACGGCGATCGTGACGGTCGTCGTGTTCGAGTTGCTCGCCGGCATTCGCGCGAAGTCGACGCTCGGCGAACTGCTGCTGAAGGCGGCTGTCGGCGTGACGATGGCGATCGCGATCCTCGCCGTCAAGGGCGTCCTGCGCTAGGCGCCGGAGCGCGCCTGGTGCGCGTGTAGGCGCAGGCGCATGTTGCGTGCAGGCCGAGGCGCGTGGTGCATGCAGACGTGCGAGCATCGGCGCACCCCCGCTCCTACTAGAGACTTGACTTTAAGAGACTGATTGTCTGTGACGACGTGCTAGCGTCGCGTCGGTTCACTGTAGACAAAGAATCGCTCGCGTGAAACGATTCTGATTGACTGGTTTAACGGTCAGGTTTCAAGTAACAGGGCGATTCGAGGGGATCGAATGTCGAGTTCGGAGAGCACGCAACCGAGCGGGGGTGCGTCGAAGCCTCCGCCGATGCCGCTGTATCGGCGGCTGCCGCACGGGCCGCATCGCCTGGGCGCCGACGAGGTCGTGCGCAACCAGCGCAATCGGATGCACGGCGCGATGATCGAGGCGGTCGCGGCGAACGGCTACGAGCGCACGAGCGTCAAGCAGGTCGTCGGCCTGGCGGGCGTCTCGCGGCGCTCGTTCTACGAGCAGTTCGCGAACAAGCAGGAGTGCTTCTTGGCGACGTACGACGTGATCGCGGCGCGCGGCGCGGGCCGCGTGAGCGCCGCCTACCGTGCAGCTGGCGGCGACGTGCAGACGCGTATGCACGCGGCGTTCGGCGAGCTGACACACGCGATCAGCGAACAGCGCAAGAGCGCGAACCTCGTGATCGTCGAGGCGCCGAAGGTCGGCGCGCCGGCGCTCTTGCGGCTGCGCCGCGCGTCGGCGACGTTCGAGCAGATGATCGCCGGCTGCCTCGAGCACAGCTCGCCGTCGAGCCCGCTGCCGGGCCCGGTGATCCGCGGGATCGCCGGCGGCCTGCACGCGGCGATGTCGCGCTGCGTGCGCGAGGGGTCGGCGGAGACGGCGCCGCAGCTCGCCGACGAGATGTTCCGCTGGACGCTGCTGTTCCAGACGCCGGCGGCGAAACTGCTGGCGGACCGGCTCGCCGAGCGCGCGCGGCGCGCGCTCGCACAGGGGCGCAAGGCGCCGGCCGGCGACGCGCGCGCGGCGCTCGCGCGCGAGGGCGAGCGCGAGCGACTGCTCGAGCACGCGCTGCACCTCGCGGTCGTCGAGGGCTACCGCGAGCTGAGCGCGCCGCAGATCGCCGACGCGGCGAACGTGCCGGTCGATGCGTTCTTCGAGCTGTTCGCGTCGAAGGAGGAGTGCTTCCTGGCGGCGCTCGACATGCTCGGCGAGCAGCTGATCGAGCTCGCGTCGGATCCGGACCTGTGCTCGGCCGACTGGCCGTACGCGGTGCGGCGCACGATCGGCGAGCTGCTGCGCTTCCTCGCCGACCGGCCGATCTACGCGCAGACGATCGCCGAGGGCGCGTTCGCTGCCGGCTCGGAGGCGATCGAGCGCAACATGCAGCTCGCGCACGGCATCGCGACGCGGCTGACCGAAGGCGCGCCGGAGCAGGCGCGCAGCGCGCTCGCGGTGCAGGGTGTCGCGGGAGCGCTGTCGCACACGGTGCGCTGTCACGTCGCGAGCGGGCAGATCCAGCTGCTGTCGGTGCTGTCGGACTACCTGACGTACATCGTGCTGACGCCGTTCATCGGCTCCGAGCAGGCGGCGGAGCTCGTGATCGAGGACGACGCGAGCGCGCGCTCGGCTGTCGCGGCCGGCGCGCGCTGAGCAGCGACGCGCGCCGACGGACGCGCCGGCGGCGGCGCGATGTAGCTCGCTAGCGGCGTTTGCGGCGCGGCAGGCGCTCGGCGAAGTACGTGATGACGATGCCAGCGAGCAGCGAGATGACGATGACGACGATCAGCGGCGCCTTGCCGGAGCCGAAGACGTAGCTGACCTTGACTTCGCCGAGGTTGAAGACGGCGAACAGCGTGATGAGGATCGCGACGAGCACGATGACGCTCGTGCGCGCGACCTCGCGCCGGCTGCGCTTATCGAGCTTCGACGCGCCGCCGCTCGGTCGGCTGGTGCCGGGTGTCTGTGCCGATGCGGACATGCAAGCCGATCCTACCCCGTCGGCGCACGGCGCAAGCGGACGGCGCGCTGCGAGCTACTCGCCGGCGCGCAGCTCGCCGGCGACCCACGAGCAGCCGATCGAGAGGTCGTCGACGCCAAGCGCGGCGGCGACGTTGAGCGCCATGCCGTGACGGATGAAGTCGTCGAGCCGTTCGGGCTCGGCGTGCGAGAGCTCGCGCGCGAGCTCGACGAGCTCGGCGTAGCGACGACGCACGCAGGCGCGCACGACGTCGTCGTCGCAGGCGGCGTAGGACTGGTGCTGGAGCATCAGGTAGTCGCGGTCGCTCGCGAGCAGGCCCTTGTAGGCGCGCCCCATCGCGTCGAGCGCGTCGTCGCAGTCGGCCGGCGCGCTGCCGTCCTCGTAGGCGGCGGCACCGGCGCGGAAGGCGTCGGCGACGCGATCGAAGCCGCGCTCGAGCGCGGCGATGAACAGGTCGCGCTTGCTCGGAAAGAGGCTGAAGACATACGGCTGCGCGACGCCGACGCGGCGCGCGACGCGCTCGACGGGCGTGCCGTGCAGGCCGCCGTGCGCGAACTCGTGCACGGCGGCGGCGATCAGCTCCTCGCGCCGCTCGGCGGCGGGGACGCGCCGGCGCGCGGGCTTGGTCGGGGTGCTCACGCACTCCTTCCTACCACGGCGGGCTCGGGCGCGCCAGCGCCGGCGCCGCGCGGCTGCGCGCCGCGCACGTCGCCGACGGCGTCGTGGGCGACGCGATCCACTGCGGCGGCGTCGGACGAGGCGACGCTCGCGCGTGTCGAGAACGGGAAGGCGAGGACGACGAGCGCGCCGGCGCCGAGCACGGCGACGCCGACCCAGATCGCGGGGATCAGGCCGTTGACGAAGGCCTGCGGCGAGCTGTAGCCGCCGGAGCCGGTGAAGACGGTCGCGAGCACGGCGACGCCGAGCACGCCGCCGACCTCGCGGATCATGTTGTTGGCGCCCGAGGCCTGGCCGGCCTGGTCGGTGCGCACGGAGGCGAGCACGGCGTTGGCGGACGGCGCGAAGACGAGCGCCATGCCGGCGCCGGCCATGAAGAACGGGACGAGCATGCGCGAGTAGGAGAGGTGCAGGGCGGTCATCGAGTTGAGCCAGGCGAGCGCGCCGGCCTGCAGCGAGAGCCCGGCGAACATGAACGGGCGGCTGCCGAAGCGCTCGGAGAAGACGCCGGCGAGCGGCGCGACGATCATCGTGCCGCCGGTCCAGACGAGCAGCTTGAGGCCGGCTTGGAACGGCGAGTTGCCGAGCACGTTCTGCATGTACTGCGAGAGGAAGAAGATCGAGCCGAACATGCCGAAGTACATCGCGAGCGAGGCGATGTTCGTGACGGCGAACGAGCGCTTGGCGAAGAACGACATCGGCAGCATCGGCTCGCGCGTGCGACGCTCGACGAGGACGAAGGCGACGAGCAGCGCGAGGCCGCCGGCGAGCGAGGCGAGGACGGTCGCGCTCGTCCAGCCGAGCGACTGCGCGCGGACGAGGCCGAAGACGACGCCGAACAGCCCGGTCGAGGCGAGCGCGAGCCCGCGCAGGTCGAGCTTGCCGTACGGGCCGCGGCTCTCGGACAGCCAGCGCGCGGCGAGCGGCGCGAGCGCGATTCCGATCGGGACGTTGAGCCAGAAGATCCAGTGCCAGGAGATGCCCTGCACGACGGCGCCGCCGACGAGCGGCCCGAGCGCGACGGCGACGCCTGAGACGCCCGACCAGACGCCGATCGCGATGCCGCGACGCTCGGCGGGGAACGCCTCGGCGAGCAGCGTGAGCGTGAGCGGCGTGACGATCGCGGCGCCGGCGCCCTGCACGGCGCGCGCGGCGATCAACAGGTCGCTCGAACGCGCGAGCGCGGCGAGCGCGGAGGCGCCGGTGAAGATCGCGAGGCCGAGCAGGAACATGCGCTTGCGCCCGAAGCGGTCGCCGAGCGCGGCGCCGGTCAAGAGCAGCACGGCATAGGAGAGCACGTACGCGTTGACGGTCCACTCGAGCGACTGGATCGACGCGCCGAGGTCGCGATGGATCGTCGGCAGCGCGACGCTGACGACGAGGTTGTCGAGGACGACCATGAAGAGGGCGACCGAGACGATGCCGAGGGTCCAGCGGTTGTTGCGCGAAGTGCCGCTCATCGTTGCTCCTTTCGGTTCGGAAGCGATGATATTAGCAGTCGCTAATAATTATTGTCGGACGACGACGCGCCTGGGCTGCGCGAGACGTGCGGACGCCAGCGGTCGTGCAGGCGGCGCGACCGAGCGAGGGAGAGCGCGACGCGCGGCGAATACGATGATTCGATGCGACGACGCCTGCTGAAAGCGACGACGACGAGCGCGAGCGCGCTGTGCGCGGCGCTGCTGATCGCGGCGTGCGGCTCGGGCACGAAGACGGTGACAGTCTCGAGCGCGCCGCCGACGCAGGCGACGGGCTCGACGCAGACGACGCCGGCGCGGACGACGAGCACGGCGTCGACGGGCACGACGCAGACGAGCACGAGCCCGGCGAGCACGACGCCGACGAGCAGCGGCACGACGACGACGCGCTCGGCGCCGGAGCCGGCGTTCACGCAGGGCGAAACGAAGGCCGAAGGAGCGAGCGGCGCGGCGGCGCTCGTGCGCGCGCGCGGGTACACGCCGAACGACACGGCCGAATACCACTCGAGCCAAACGCTGCGCGTGCTCGTCGGCACGCGCACGGGCTCGAGCGACGGCTACGGCCAGCAGGCGTTCTTCTTCATCGGCGGCCACTACCTCGGCACGGACACGAAGGAACCGAGCGCGACGGTCAAGGTCGTCAGCCAGGGCGACACGGAAGTGACGCTCGCGTACCCGCTGTATCGCAAGGGCGACGCGCTGAGCAGCCCTAGCGGCGGCGAAGCGCACGTGACGTTCGCGCTGAACAACGGGCAGCTCGTGCCGCTCGGCAAGATCCCGCCGGCCTCCGAACGCAACTAGGACGCCAGGCGCGCTTCGTGCATCCTTGGCTCGCTTGACGCCTGACGTCCTTTAGGCGGGACTCGTCCTATCGTGAGCGGGACGATGAAGACTTCGACGAAAGGGGTTGACGGATGAGCGCGACGATCGAGGCGCCGGCGCAGGCGCTGCTCGAAGGGAAGAACTTCGCGAACGTGGCGACGCTGCGGGCGGACGGGTCGGTGCAGGTCTCGCCGGTGTGGGTCGACGTGCAGGACGGTAAGGCTGTCGTCAACACGGCCGAGGGGCGCGCGTGGCCGCGCAACCTCGAGCGCGACGAGCGCGTGACGATCGCGGTGCAGAACCTCGAGAACCCGTACGAGTACGTCGAGATTCGCGGCCGCGTCGCCGAGCGCACGCACGACGGCGCCGACGAGCACATCGACTCGCTGGCGAAGAAGTACCTCGGCGTCGACAGCTACCCGATGCGCCAGCCGGGCGAACAGCGCGTGATCCTGCGCATCGAGCCGGAGCACGTCTACTACCAGGCGCCGCCGCCGTCCTGAGCGGCGCGGACGCTCAGGCGCGCCGTCGCAGCAGGCGCCGCAACAGCGACGGCGCGCGCGGCTGCGCACGCAGCCAGTCCTCGCGCAGCGGCAGCTCGCCTCGCTCGCGCGCGGCGAGCACGCAGTCGGTGTGCGCGTGGCGGCGCCGGCGCGTGTCGCCTTCGGGCGCGATCAGCATATGCTCGCTGAGCGCGGGCAGATGCTGATGACACAGCGGACATCGATACGTCGCCGGCTTGCGATTCGCAGCACGGCGCACCGTCCACCACTTGGCTGGCGGCAACTTGGACATCGCTCGATTGTCGCGCCTGTCGCGGCAACGCTGGCTGCGACGGTCGCGCTCGGCGTCGGCGTCGCGCTGGCGCGCGTCGAGCGCGACCGCCGCGGCGAGGCGAAGCGGCGCAAGCGCGAGCGGCGCTTCGGCCTGCACGCCGGCGAGCGCGACGCCGACGGACTGCGCCGGATCGCGTGCGCGCAGGTCGACATCGCGCTCGACGCGTTGCGCGGCTCCGACGGCGGCACGCCGGAGCAGCGCGTGCACGAGGCGCGCAAGGCGCTCAAGCGCCTGCGCGCGCTGCTGCGACTGCTCGAGGACGAGCTCGGCGAGCGCGCGTACGCGAGCGAGACGGCCGTCGTGCGCGACGCCGGCAGGCGCTTGGCGAGCGCACGCGACGCGGAGGTCCTGCTGAGCACGCTCGACGCGCTGATCGAGCGTCACGCGAAGCGGCTCGGCGCGCGGCGCGGCGTGCGCCGTCTGCGCGCACACCTACGACAAGAGTGCGAAGGCGCGGCGGCGCGCGCGCTCGCCGATGCTGCCGGCGGCGCGGCGCTCGACGAGCTGCTCGGGCTGCGCGCGCGCGTCGCGACGTGGCAGATGACCGGCGCCGACGGCCGCGGCGCGCTCGAGCCGGCGCTCGAGCGCATCTACGGCAAAGGGCGCAAGCGCATGCGCCGCGCGGCGCGCGCCGACGGCCGCCGCTCGGCCGGCCGACGGCTGCACGAATGGCGCAAACGCGTCAAGGACCTGCGCTACGTCGCCGAAATGCTCGACCGCGAGCCCGCCGCCGAGGCGACCGCCGGCAGCTCGGCGAAGAAGGCGAAGCGCAAGGCGCGCAAGCGCGCACGCGCAGAGGCCGCGTTCGTCGGCAACGTCGCGAGCCGCGCCGACGATCTCGGCGAACTGCTCGGCGAGGAGCACGACCTCGGCGTGCTCGCCGAACGCGTACGCTCAGGCGCGGCCGCACCCGGTCGCGGCTCGCGCAAAGCGCTGCTGAAGGCGATCGCGCGACGCCGCAAGCGCCTGCGCAAGCGCGCGCTGCGCGACGGCGAGCGTCTCTACAGCCGCAAGCCGAAGCGCTTCGTCAAGCGCATGCGCCGCGCTAGGAAGGCGTCGGCGCACAGCTGACTCGTCAGTCGATGCTGACGATCGTCAGCTCGCGGCTGCCTCTCGGCAGCGAGACCGACGTCTTCTCGCCGGGTGCGCGGCCGAGCAGCGCGGCGGCGACGGGCGATTCGACCGACAGCTTGCCTTCGGCCGGCGCGGCGTCGTGCGAGCTGACGAGCTGCCACGTCCGCTCGGCGCCGTCCTGGTCGCGTACGCGCACGGACGAGCCGAAGCCGACTACGTCGCTCGCGGCCTTCGAGCCGTCCTCGACGACGACGGCCGCGGCGATGCGCTCGCGCAGGCGCGCGATCTTCGTCTCGAGGTGCGACTGGTCGTTCTTCGCGTCGTGGTACTCGCTGTTCTCCTTCAGGTCGCCCCACTCGCGCGCCGTTTTGATCCGCTCGGCGATCTCGCGGCGGCCGTCGCCCTCGAGCACGGCGAGCTCGTCCTTCAGCTCGGCGAGCCCGTCGGCGGTGATCATGTTCGCGGCGTCGGCCATCTGCGCAGCCTAGCGTTGTGCGCGCGGCGCCGCGCAGCGCTCAGAAGTAGGTCGTCGGCGAGGACGACAGCAGCGCGTAGATCTGCACGATCGCCGCCTGGTAGAGCAGCTGCGCCGAGGCCGGCGAGCCGGCGACGAAGATGTCGGAGCTGTTGCGCAGGTGTTCCCACGCGTAGTCGACGTACGTCTGCGCGAGCTTCGGCCCAGGCGGGTCGTGCGTGACGGCGTCGAGGTAGAGGATGTTGCGGAAGTAGACCGAGACGAAGAACGGGTTTTCTTCGCCGAGGCGCTGCGGCGAGTAGTAGGCGAGCGCGGCCTGCGCGGTCTGGCGCGCCTGGTAGAGGTAGCCGCTGTTGCCGGTCGCCTGGTAGAGCAGCGTGCCGGCGCCGATCATCGTGCCCTGGTTGTAGCTCCACAGCGTCGGGTCGACGACGCCGTGCGAGCGGATGTGGTCGGCGTACATGCCGCTCGACTGCAGCAGGCACGCGCGCACCCAGTTGTAGGCCATTTCGGCGAAGCGCAGGTACTGGACGTTGCCGGTGATCTTGTACAGCTGCACGCCGAGCTCGGCGGCCGGCGCAGTCGTGACCGTGTTGCGTTCGACGTTTTCGGTGCTGTTCGAGAACGGGATGCCGCCGGGGCACGCGAGCGTCGGGTCGCTCGACCAGCCGGCGATCTCGAACGCCATGATCCCCTCGGCATACCCGAGCGCGCCGGCGTTGTGCGTCTGTTTGTAGATGCGCGCGAGCTCGATGCCGACCCAGTCGTTGTCGTCGTAGTACTTCGCGCCGCCAGGCCCGGTCGGCGGCGCGACGGTGCCGTCGAACGCGGCGAGCGTGCTCGTGTAGACGCCTTCGGGCGCGCCTGAGTTGTTCGCGTCGAGGTACTCGCGCAGGCCGACCAGCCGCGCGTGGACTTCGGCGGCGAGCGAGATCGGCAGGTGCGCGACGTTCGACATGCTGACGGTCGCCGCGAACGCCTGCGAGAACGGCCACAGGTAGGAGAACGGTTCGCCGGCGTACAGCCCCGAGCCGGGGACGTAGTAGTAGCGCTGCATCGCTTCGAACGCGCGCAGCGCGCGCAGCGGGTCGCCTTTGAGCGCCGGCGGCTTCGGCTTCTTCGACCGCGCCGGCTTCTTCGCCGTTCCGGGCGTCGCCGGCGCGCCGGGCGCTGCGCTGCCGCCCGGCGTCGGCGTCGCGGGGGCGCTCGTCGCGGCGTGCGCGAGCGGGCGCGAGACGCCGCCGCCCGGATACGGCGGGACGCGTTCGCCGCGCTTCGCTCGCGCCGCCGCGTGCGCGGCGATCGGCGAGGTAGCGCTGAGCGCGGCGAGCAGCGCGAGGCAGCCGAGCAGCCGCCGCGCGCCGATTCCGGTCGGTCGGGCCATCACTGCAGAAGGACAACAGACGGCGCGGTCATTCGATTTGGTATACGCCGTGACCGTGTCGGCGGATTACACGACGGTCGGGCACGTGACGATCGACGTCATGCCCGACGGCTCGCGGCGGCCGGGCGGCAGCGCGTTCTACGGCGCGCTGCAGGCCGCGCGTCTCGGCGCGCGCGCGCTGATCGTCACGCGCGGCGTGCGCGCGGAGATCGAGGAGCTGCTCGCGCCGTACGGCGACGAGCTCGAGCTCGACGTGATCGACGCCGAGCACACGACGACGCTCGCGACGGCGGGCGTCGGACACGCGCGCACGCAGCGAATGCTCGGGTGGGCCGCCGCGATCGGCGCCGACGTGCGCCTCGACACGGAGATCGTGCACCTCGCGCCGATCGCGCGCGAGACGCCCGCGCGCTGGCACGGCGACGCGCGCTTCGTCGGCGTCACGCCGCAGGGCCTCGTGCGCGACTGGTCGGCGCGCGACGGGCTGATCGTCGCGTGCGCGCTCGACCGCTCGCTGCTGCCGCGCCGCTGCGATGCGATCGTCTTCAGCGAGAGCGAGCGCGAGAGCTGCGCGACGCTGCTCGCCGCGCCACCGGCCGGCCAGCCGGCGCCGATCGTCGCCGTCACGGCCGGCGCGGCGGCGACCGAGCTGCACCTGCCCGACGGCGAGCTCGTTCGCGTCGCCGTGCCGCGAGTCGAGCCGATGCGCGACGACATCGGCGCCGGCGACGTGTTCGCGGCCGCGTTCTTCGTCGCGCTCGCCGACGGCGCCGATCGTCTCGCCGCCGCTTCGTTCGCGAACGCCGCAGCCGCCGTGCGCATCGCCGGCAGCGGCCCGGCGGCGATCGGCGACCGCGCGGCGATCGACGCGCGCGTCGCAGCCGTCGCCTAGCTACGTGCGCGCGGCGCTCAGCGCGTCGTCGACGAGCTTCGCGAGCTCTCGCTCGCTCAGCGCGTCATCGCGCCCGCACGCGCGCAGCGCGAGCCGCAGCGCGCCGGTGACCGGCGCGTCGTCGACGAACTCGACGCGCGCGCTCGGCGCCGACTCGACGACGGCCGCGACGAGCGGATCGACGAGCACCGCGCCGGCCCTGTACGAGCTGCCGATCAGCCCGACCGGGAACGGCTCGCCGTCGGCGCCGAGGCGCGTGCGCTCGACGACCGTCGCGATCTGCTTCGCGAGCTCGGCCGCGCCGCGCTCGTAGAGAGCGCGCGCGACGGCGTCGCCGGCGTCGGCGCAGCGGCACGTCTCGACCGCGAAGCGCGCGATCTCGTCCTTGCTCATCGGTTTCGAGTAGACGAGCGGCGCGAGCGCCTCGACGCGATCGACGCCGAAGAAGCGCACCGCCGCGTCGCTCAGCGCCGTCAGCGGGCCCGAGCCGTCGCGATCGGCGAGCGCCGCGTGGATCGAGCCGATACCGAGCCAGTAGCCGCTGCCCTCGTCGCCGAGCAGATGCCCCCACCCTCCGACGCGCCACGCGCGCCCGTCGGGTCCGACGCCGAACACGTTCGAGCCAGTGCCCGAGATCGCGCCGACGCCCGGCCGCGCGCCGGTCGCCGTCGCCCACGCGCCGACGACGTCGTTGATCACGATCCAGTCCTCGCTGCGCGCGCCGTGCACGTGGCGCGCGAGCGCGTCCGTGTCGGTGCCGGCGACCGCGACGACGACCGCCGCGAGCTGCTTCTCGTCGACGTGCGCACGGCGCATCGCGCGGTCGGCCGCGCCGAGCAGCGCCTCGACGGCCGCCTTCGCGCCGACCGCGTCCTCGTTGCTCGGACCGCTCTGGTCGATGTGCACGACGCGCTCGTCGACGTCGAGCACGGCCGCGAGCGTCTTCGTCGCGCCACCGTCGATCGCCAGCACGTAGCGCCCCGGCGCGAGCGTGCCCGCGCGCGCGAGCGTCGGCGGCAGCGTGACGAGCGAATCGCGGTTCATCGGCCGGCATCCTGGCAGGTTCGCGCGCGCATGGCCGCCCGTTCATGCACAAGCTGACGAGCGCGCACGGCGGCGCGTACGAGCTCGGTATGCACGAGCGCGACGACGGCGTGCCGATCGCGCCGTTCGCCGACCGAGAGGGAGGTGCGGCCGGACCGGCGAGGGTGCACCGGCCCGGCCGCAACCGTCTGGCGAGCGCATCCGCAGCACTCGCAGACTCGGAGGGAGAGACGTGAGATGTCACTCACTGGGAGATTGCTCATCAAGCCTATCAAGCTTATGGACATTGTCAAGCGACGGCTGAGCCGGCGTCGCAATCCTCCCTATCCTCGAAAGCATGAGCTACGCGAAGGGCCTCGTCGAGGTCGGCGACGGCCTCTATGCCTATCTGCAGCCCGACGGCGGCTGGGGATGGAGCAACGCCGGGCTCGTCGTCGACGGCGAGCGCCGAGCTCGCCGGCGACTCCTGAGCGAGCTTCGCTCTCGGCGTGCAGCGATCCGCTCGGCCCGGAACGACCGAGGGCGGAGGTGAATCACCCCCGCCCTCGCGGTCGAAGCCGGTCAGCTCAGCCGATCAGCTGAATTCGAAGTCGCCTCCGGAGAGGACCTGCGGGAACGAACCCGTGTACGTCCCACCGCCGCCTTCGGGACCTTCTTCCTTACCCCATTCTTCGCACGGTTCACCTTCGAACGAGTATTTGATCCCTTTGAACGTGTTCGACACTTTGAAGAAGTGCTGGAACCCGTCAGGGAATCTCCTCAGCTTTTCGGTCGCCGTCTCTTCGTTCGAGTACGTCGCCGCCGAGTATTCGCCTTCAGGTTTTTTTTCGGCCTTCAGCGGAATCGTCTGTTCCGGCCAAGTGATCGTGCAACGCGATTTTTCGCGTTCTTCGGTCACGCCGGTGTAGACCTTCAGTTCGGCGCTGCCGCCCTTCAGCACCGCTTTTCCTTCGACTTCTTCGACTTCCGAGCCCGTTTCGACGAAGCCGTTCGCGTGGTATTCGATCGCCAGCGGCGTCAGGAACCTCGTCGGCAGTTTGATCTGCTTCGGCCCGATCTTGCCTTCGGTCGTGCAGTGCGCGTATTTGATGCTCGTCGCGAAAGTCGGCGAGCTGCCGGCCGCGACCGCGCCCTGCGCCGTAGCTTTTTCACAACTGATTTTGAAAGGTCCGAATTTGAACGTCTGCAGCGTTTCGGTCTTGCCAGTCACTTTCGCCGTCCGGCTGGCTACGAATTCGTGCGCCAGCGCGGGCGTCGCCGCGAGCGCGAGCGCGCACGCGCACGCAGCCGCGATCAGCCCGACGATCTTTCTCTGGTGTCTCATGTCTCCAGCGTCTCCCTTTTTGCCCCGTGCATTTGAGGTGCTTGGCCCACCCCGGCGCGGACCCCGCCCTTGGCGGTCCTTTCCCCCCAGCCGATCCCGGAGGACGTGGCCGGGTAGCCTACCACGATCAGACATTGACAAACGTCGTATTTCCTCGCCATGCGTACGCGCGCGAAGCGAGTGCTCAGGCGCCGCCCGACGTGCTCAGCGCCGGTCCGTAGCCGAGTAGCACGAAGTTCTCGAGCGCGCGGTCGACCGCGTCTTCGCCCGCTGCGATGCGCGCCTGCGCCGCCGCGTAAGCCGAGGCTTCGGCCTGCACCGCGGCCGCCGCGAGCGCCACGTAGCCGGACTGCGCTTGGGCGAACGCGTCCGACAGCGCTGCCTGCGCGCGCTGCGCCGACGGCTCCGGTTCGAGCGCCGATACGGCCGCGCGCGCGCCGCCATACGCCGCCGACAGGCTGTGCGCGAGCCGCACGGCCGTCGCAGCGCTGCCCTGCGGCAGCAGCTCGCCGCGCAGCGCCACGCGCGAACGGTCGAGCTTCGCGACCGCCGCGCTGATCGCGCCCGCGTACGACGCTTCCGGCGTCAGCGACGGCGCCGGCGACTGGCCGGCGATCGTCACCGACGTGACCGCCCGTTCGCACGCGCGCATGTACGCCGAGGAGGGCGATGGCGCGTAGCAGGCGAGCGCCGTCCAGGCGCCGGCCGCGTTCGGGATCACGAACACGGTCAGCGCCCGAGCGTAGCCGCGCACGCTGAGCTGCGTGTAGCGGTACGCCTGCGTTTCGGCGAGATCGACGATCGCCGTCCGCGGCTCGCGGCGCACGCGTTCGAGGAACGACGCCGGCAGCGGGCCGGCCTCGTCCGTCGGCAGCGAGCCGGCGAGCAGGCCGGCGGCGCTCGCGCGCGCGCGCGGCGCGAGCAGCCGCGAGCGCGTCAGCGCGAGTCCCGGCACGCGCGGCCCGCCAGACGTCAGGCGCCAGCCCGGCGGGTATTCGATCAACGCGTTGACGACCTTCGCCGTGCGCGCGCCTCCTTCGCCCGAGCCGCCGCTCGAGCCCGAGTGCCCCGCGACGTAGCCGAGCACCGCGACCGCGACCAGCACCGGCACGATCGCGGCCGGCACCGCGTCGCGCGCGCGATACGCCGCCTCACGGCGTCGTGCCAGCGAGCTCCACATCCGCCGGAGCACCTATTCCGAGCTGTCGAACGAGCCACCGTGCGGCGGTTCGCCCGACGACGTTTGCCTGCCGCCGCCGCTCGCGCCGCCTCCGCCCGTGCCGGTGCCGCTCGTGCCGCTGCTCGTGCTGCCCGCTCCTTGGCCGCCGGTCGTCCCGCCCGTCGAGCCCGACCCGGACGGCGTCGACTGCGCGTGCTGCGAGCTCGACGGCGCCGGCGCGCTCGCCGGAGCCTGCGTGCGCGCCGGTTCGGAGGCGACGAGCGCCGTGCTCGTCGGCGTGCTCGCCGGTGCGCTCGTCGCCACGACGCTCGGTAGGACCTTCGGCAGCGCGCGCGCCGCCGGCTGTGACGTGCGCGAGGCCGGCTTCGCGACGATCGCGACCGGCGCGGCGCCGGCGATCGGCGAGCCGCCGCTCAGGCGGTCGGGGACCGCCGCCTGCGGCGCCGTGCCTTCGAGCGTCGCCGGCGCGCCGGCGCGCGAGGATCCGCCTGCCCTCGTCGAGCGGCCGACCGCGAAGAAGCACGCGAACACGACGAGCGCCGAGAGCGCGAGCGCCGCCCACTGCCCGCGCATCCTCGCGTCCGGTCCGCCGACGCGCAACCCGAGCCAGCGGTCGTGCAGCGTGTCGTTCGCCCGGCGCAGCGTGTTCACGAGCTCGGGCACGCGCTCGGCTTAGCGCTCGCCGGCTGCAGGCACGCGTCGCTGCGCACCGGCAGCCGGTCGCGGCGGATCGCGAAGCTCGTGAACTTGCCGATCTCGCCGGCCGCCGTCACCTTGATCTGCAGCGTCACGCCCGCGCGCAGCGGTCGCTCGAAGCGCTTGAACGTCAACGACACGGCGCCCGACGGGACAGCCGCCTTGCTCGACGCGACCGCGACGCGGCTTTCGGTCTTCGTCTTGCAGCCGTGCCCGACGCACGAGACCTGCACCGTCGCGCCCGCCGGCGCCTGCACCGTCAGCAGGCTCACTTTCGCGCCGTACGACGTCTCGGCGCCGACGATCCGCACGATCGGGAACGGCTGCATCAGGCGCGGTGGCGCCGGCGCCACCGCGATCGTCTGCGCGACCGTGCTCGAAAGGCCATCGGCGTCGGTCACCTGCAGCCGCACGACGTGCGCGCCCGGCGTCGCGAACGACGTCGTCATCACC
Source organism: uncultured Solirubrobacteraceae bacterium (assembly GCA_963802105.1). Taxonomy (GTDB): domain Bacteria; phylum Actinomycetota; class Thermoleophilia; order Solirubrobacterales; family Solirubrobacteraceae; genus Palsa-744. Next base: position 874,974 of record CAWDHJ010000002.1, read on the forward strand.
GCGCCGCCCGCGCCGAACTGGCCGTCGCCCGAGAGATCCCACGCGTAGGAGCCGATCGCGCTCGACCCGTTCGCCGAGTTCGACACGAGCGAGACGCTCTGCCCGCTCGTCGGGTGCGCCGGGACCCACGTGAACGACGCCGACGGCGGCGACGGGGCGCTTGGCGTCGACGTCGACGGAGACGACGACGGAGGAGCCGTCACGACGAACGTGCTGGCATTGCTGGTACCCCGATTGCCGACGTCGTCTGACTGCTGCGCGCGAACCGTGTACGTGCCTGGCGCGAGGCCGCCGACCGACGCCGACCACGACCCGTCCGGCAGCGCATCGACGACGACTTCCTCGAGCGGCGATTCGCTGGCTGGCGTTGCGCCCGAGAACACCTGCACGGCGACTGCCGGCTCGTCGCCTTCACGGATGCCGGCAGTGCCCGCGACGGCGACCGTGCCGCTGCTCGTCGAGCTGCCGTCGGTCGGCGCCGCGAGCGTCACGTCCGGCGGAGTCTCGTCATCGGTGAACACGATCGGGCCGCTGACGCCTTGGTTCTTGGCTGAGTCTTCGACGGCGGCCTGCGCCGTGTACGTGCCTTCGGGCAGCGCCCGAGCAAGCCTGAGGACCCAAGCACCTCCCGGCGATTCTTCCATCGGCGACCGCTCGATCGGTTCGCCTGACGCCGACGAGCCGGCGTAGACGTCGAGCGTCACGGCCCTGATGCCGCTCCCCGGATCGGTGCGAAATTCCGGCGTCCCCGTCCCGACGAAGAGCTTCGCCCCGCGCCGCACGAACGCCGATGTCGAGAGCGTTACGACCGGCGCTTCGCTACGGATCGTGAACGCGTGCGGGCTGCTGATTCCCGTATTGCCCGCCGTATCGCTCTGAACCGCCTGCGCAAGATATTCGCCGGCCGGGAGTTGAGAGCCCGTCGATTTCCATTCGCTGCCGCTGCGTTCGACCGCGACGGACTCCAGCGCTTCCGAGGAGCCTGCGACGTAGATGTTGAGCGTGACGATCGATCCGTCGCCCGCTTCGCTGCCGGCCTGTCCGCTGAATAGCACGCTCTCGCTTTTCCCGGAGCTGCCGTTCGCCGGAGTCACGAGCGTCACCTTCGGCTTCGTCGTGTCGATGCGGAAGGTCGACGGTTGGCTCTTCCCGACGTTGCCCGCTTCGTCTGACTGTTCGGCGAGCGCCGTGTAGGTGCCATCCGGGATCGCTTTCGTCGGGACGAACGACCAGCTTGGCCCGTTCGGGGCGACTTTGACCGTAGTCGGCGTACCCGAGGCGGACGTGCCTTTGTAGATCGCGAGCGTGACCGGCCCGACGCCTGGCGTGGCGCCCGCTCTGCCGCCGAACGTCGGCGTCGCATCGTTGCCCACCGCCGCGATCGGTTCGAGCGAGACCGCCGGTGGCGGCGTATCGACGGTGAACGTGCGCGCGGCGCTTTCGCCGAGGTTGCCGGCGTCGTCGCGCTGCGTCGCCTGCACGGTGTACGTGCCGTCGATGAGCGCCGGCGGCGTGTACGACCATGCTCCGGCGTCAACCGACGGGCTGGCGCTCGCGACGACGCTGCCAGACGTCGACGAGCCTCTGTAGACGGTCACGGTGACCGTCGCGGCGTCGCCCGGTTCGGTTCCGCCGGCGCCGCTGAACGTCGGTGTCGAGTCTCCCGTCGGCGACGCGACCGGTTCGAGCGAGACCGCCGGCGGCGGCGCGTCGATCGTGAACGTCACCGCTTCGCTGAAGCCCGGCGGTTCGGGGGTTCCCATTTCGCTCTGTTCGGCGACCGCCGTGTAGGTCCCGTTGCGCATCGGCGAGACGGCCTGCGCGCTCCACGCGCCGAAGCTCGGAGACGACGACTGGACGGTGCCGACGAGCGTACCGGTCGTGCCCGCGCCTTCGAAGACGTAGACCGTCACCGGATCGACGCTGTCGCTCGTCGTGCCCGAGAACAGCGGCGCCGATTCGGTCGTCGAGCCGCCCTGCGCCGGGCTGGAGATCGTCACGGCCGGCGCGGCCGCGTGCGCGCTCGCGAGCGGCGCGAGCGCGAGCACGAACGTTGCGGCGGCGAGCGCCTGCAACAGCCTGACCATCGACTTCGTCCCGCTACCCCTGACGACCATGTCACCTTCGCTCGGTACTGCGGTCTCCATTCCGCGCACGCTGCCCTCCAGGCGATGCGCACGCCGGTGCTCATGATAAGGACGTCCGCGCTCCGTTGATAGCCCGCGTTCCTGAGCACCGACGGAGCCGCGCGCGACAAGACTAACGTTGCGCTCGCGCTGCGCGGATCGTGGCTCTGACGAGCTCGGCGAACTCGTCCCAGAAATCGACGCCAAGGGCGGTGTAGGCCGCTACCGGGATGCCTGCGTGTTGGAGGTCGGGTGCGATCGCGTCAACGAGCGTCCGAGCTTGGCTCGCGCGCAGGTACGGCGAGAGATCGTCGAGGCCAGGCCGTTGAAGCCACCGGACGATTCGCGTGAGCGCTCGGTATGTCGGTATCCAGTCGCAGTGGAGCGGGAGGTCTGGGGCGCTGGGCATTCCGAGCAGCGAGGCCCAGTCGGCGTGGCGGATCGAGTAATAGCGGTCGTCTGAGATCTCCACGACGTCGACCACGCCGGCGTCGACCAGCTGCGCAAGTCCTTCTCTGACGTTGCGTTGTGCGAAGGCGGCGGAAGCGGTGATGACCTTGCCCGACAGACGCGCGGCGCGGATCGTCAGCAGGGTGCGGATGGCCTCAGCGCGGACGCCGACGCCGAGCAGCCGCCGCAGCCGAAAGGCGAAGCTGATCGGGTCGTGGAGACGCGGAGCTCGAGACTGGCCCGACGCCTCGAGCTGCGTCCGCGCGAGAGCGTGCTGAGCGAAGGGCTCGTCGAGGTTCTCGGTGGGTGTCGGAATGACCGGGAACAGCGGGTCGAGCCGCGCGGGGAGCGCGCGAGGCTGGAGGGCTGGGCGCTGGCGCCGGCGCGACCTTGCGCTCCACTCCAGCGCGGCTTCGACCAGGGCACGGTCGGTCGGATCGACGCTCAGGTTTCGGAGGCGGTGGACGCTCACGAGCTGCTCGTTGAGGGCCAGCCAGTCGAGAACCTCGTCGAAGAGGCGCGGATCGTTGCGGCCAACCTCGAACGTGAACAGCAAAAGCGCCTCCGGGTCGGCGGCGCGCTCCTCACGCTGCGCAGGAGCCGCCGCCGACACGCCGAGTTGCGACCACTGATCCCAGGCCACGGCGAGCAGCGCCGCCACGACCTCATCTCTAAGCTCCGCGGCCGTCATCCTCGACCCCGAAGTCCCGAAGCGCGCGTGCGAGCGCATCGTCAAACGGACCAGGCATGTTGTGCGTGCGCGACCATCGAGCGGCGTCACGAAGCTCAGGAGCGGTCGGCTCGAGCGCGCGCAGGTCAGCGAAGTCTCTCGGCTCTCTCCGGTCCGCCGCGGCGTACAGCTTGAAGAAGATCTGGTCGACGCGGGAGGCAAACGAGACTCTCAGGGCCGCTCCGTACTCGCGGGAGATCAGCCGCTCGGCGAAACCGCGAGGAAGGCCATGGGTCAGCAGGCTGGTCGGCCCGGCGTTGAGCCAGTTGGCCTCCAGCCCGAGATCGCGCGCCACGGTTGCGGCTGCTTCGCGCAGGGCCACGGGCAGTGGTTCCGCGGAGACGAAGACGCCATCCTCTTCCAAGGCCACGACGTCGACGTCGCGAGTGGTTCGTGACACCACTTCGATCGCGATCAGACCGCTGCCGCCGATCACGATGAGATTTGCACGAGCGCCGGCTACCCCAAGCTGATCGTTCAGGGCGAATAGAACCTCGTCAAGGCGATTTCGACCGATGTCTATCATCTCAGGTACGAATGATATACATCCGCGCCAATCGCATCGGCGCGAGCTCCAGACCGCATCTCACCCCTCCCGACGAGACATATTCGGGACATGACTACTTCTTCAGCCGTCCGCTAATGCGCCCGGCTGCAGGGGGCTTTCGAGCGCGCCCGAGAGGATTCGAACCTCTGACCTTCGGTTCCGTAGGCGCCCAAAGGGTGCTGCTCTTGGCTCTGTAGAGCCAAATCCTGGATGCTCAGAGGTGCTGAAATGACCTCAGATTTGCGCAGTTCGGGACACGGTTCGGGACACGGTTTTCCGCAGCGGCGTCGCCCCGCCCCTCCCGGATCGCGCAGCGCGTAGATCCCCAGCCAAGCACCGGTCTGCGTGAGCGTCCAAGTCGAGTTCGCGCCGAGCTCTCCGCTGGCCAACAGGGAGCGGGCGAAGCCCGCCAGCTCTCAGTCGCTCTCGCCGAGCAACAGGGCCGAGATCCCCACCGCCCCGCACCCCTCCCGGCCGCGCCCAAGTGGCAGCTACCCCACCCTCAGCGCCCTGCCAGTTTCGAGCTCGAGCAGCGTTCGGGCAGGTGCTCACCGTCGCGCCCGCTCCCGCGAACGTCCCGGCCGCGGCTCGTGAGAGTCTGACCGCGTGGATCCCCATCGTGCGATCGAGCGGCTGCTTCCGCGCCGTAGCGAACTGATCGACGAGCTCGCCGGCCATCTCACGATCTCCGAGGCAAGCTGGGACGGTGACCCACAGACGGTCATCCGCATCGACCGTCTGATCCCGAGCCTCGCGCCGCCGAAGGGCACGCTCGAGGAGGAAGTCGACGCCGCCGATGATGCTCGCTGGCAGGTGCTCACCGCCAAGCCGACGCACCTGTACGGCTTCCCGGCGCCGCGGGCAGCACTCGAGACGTTTCACCGCGCCGATGCCAAGAAGGGCCGCAGGCTGATCGTGCGCGATCTCGACGCCGGCCACATCGCCGCCCTGCTGTCGTGGCACTTCGAGGAGGGACCGACAGAAGATGTCGAGCGCCCGCGCAGCCGTCGTAAGCGTCTACGGCCGCATCTGGTGACGAGCATGGTGGTACGCCATGACGCGGCCGGGGCGCTACGAGGCGAGTACACGGTGATGCTCTGGTACCTGCTGATGGTCATCGCAGCAATCGATCGCCGCACGGTCAAGCGAGGTCGCGTGGGCGTTCTCGCCGACAACGCGATCGTCCTCACGCCGGACGAGCTGCACGCGCTAGGTCTCAAACGGGGGCCATCCACCAAGCACGGTGGCCATGCCGACCGTGACTACTACGAGCTCTCGACGTAGCGCCGATAGATCCGCTCGGCCTGCTTGGCGTACCTGCCGGGCAGCGCCTCGTACAGCTCGGCCACGAACCGGTCCGGCGGCGATGGCTGCGCAGGCTGGTGGATCTCGGCGAAGTAGCGATCGAGCTCAGCGCGAATCGCTGCCTGCTGACCTTGATCGTGTGATGCACGCTCTAGAAGCTCGCCGGCGACCTCCTCAACGGATGCACGACGCGCTTGCGCGGCGATGCGCAGCACATCGACCACGTCCAAGTGCTTCTCGAGGCCGCCCCAGAGCTGGGGCGCGATGCCGAGCTTCGCCACCGCCCGCGTGATCCCCGACGGATGTATACCGATGAGTTCCGCCGCCTCCTGATAAGTAGGAAGCGCACGAACGATGTCCGCTCGGCTGGATGTGTGAGCACTGGCCATGACAGAAGCATAGCGCACCTTCTGCAAGTGCTGCAAGTATTGCAAGGGGCGGCTCGCGAGCTGGGCCATGGCTCGTGTCCGCTGCTTCTCACGAATACGGTTCCGTCACGACCGGCGAAGGTCGCTCGGGACGCCGTCGCGGTGCGGCACGGCGAGCGCTGGCCGGCCGGGATAGCGATCGCGCAGCGGCGGGCCGACTCGCGTCTCGCGCAGCCAGCGCTTGAGGTCGTCCGGATTGAAGCGGACGTAGTGGCCAAGGCGGTGGTGAGGGATCCGTCCGGCGCGAGCCTGCGCCAGCAGCCAGGTGTGAGGGACGCCGAGACGCTCCCCGGCGGCCTTCGCGTCGATCAACCTGAAGGAGCCTGGCTGGTCGTGGACGCCAAGGGTGCGGCGCAGGCCCTGGGCGAACCCGGGGCGGGCGCGGCGGACATCACGCGGCGGGATCGTCACAAGGGCGTTCATCGAAGCCTCCAATCCTTGTTCATCGTCTGAATCACTCCTCCGCCTCCAGCTGCATAAGCCGATCGATCCGATGCTCGGTCGAGGGATGCGAGTGCTGGCCAAGCCACGGGAACGGCACCGGCAGGTCGTAGAGCAGCGCGTTCTGCTCGAGAAAGCGCGCGAGCGCCTCCCCCTGCCCGAGCGAAGCGGCGTAGCGATCGGCCTCGAACTCGCGCGCTCGCCAGTAGGAGGCCCACGGCAGGCGCATCAGCCAGACGCCGACCGCGCCGCTGACGAGGATGCCGAGCGTTCGCAGCGGGAACGGCAGCCGCGAGCGCGGCGGCGTGGTCAGGCGATGAAGCGCTGCGGTCAGACGCGCATCCGCGCTGTTCAGGTGCCCGAGCTCGTGCGCGAGCACCGCTTCCAAGTGCCCGCTCTCGATCAGGCCGCGGCTGAGCATCAGCGTGTCCGCATACGCGGCGGCGTTCGGCGTCTGCTCGTCGAGCACGAACCAGCGCCGCGGCGGGCGCAGACTCGGATCGGCCTGGGCGAGGACCGCGAGGGCGTCCTCGTAGATCAGCCGCTCGCGCTCTGAGGGCTCGCGCCCGCCGCTTTGCTGCTGGAAGAGCCAGCCGCCGAGCGGCAGCGCGAGCGTCGCCAGCGAGAGGATCAGCGGGCCGTAGCCGGCGATCCAGGCGATCACGTGAACCATGCCCGTCGGCTCGCCAAGGATCGTCAGCGCCAGCCAGAGCAGGCCGTAGGCAACCAACGCACGCAGTGACGCAAGGAAGCCCTGGGCAACGACGCTCATCGCGTAGAGCAAGAGCCACGAGGGCGCGAGCTCGCGGAAGTCGATCAGGTAGGCGTGAAGCGGTGCTCTGCGGGTCATCCATGGGTATGTCGCTATTGGCCGGCATCTGCCCCCCCTCCAATTCTCAGCCGCCAGCCGCGCTCTGAGCGCTCAAAGCGCGTGGCCTTGCCGCGGTAGAGGTGCGCCGAGACGTTCGTGACCGGTACTCCGAGCGCCGCGGCGATGTCAGCCGGAAGCGAGTCCGGGTGCTCTGACAGGTAGGCGGCGACGTCGTCCTGTGAGACCCGCGCCTTGCCGCCGCTCGGAGCTCGCTCGCCGGTCAGCGCGGCGCGGGCCGCTAGCAGGCGCTCGCGTTCGCGAAGCAACGGCTCATAGCCAGAAAGCCCCTGATCGATGCGCTGCAGCTGGGAGTCGATCTCGCGCACGACGCCGAGCGCGCCGGGCTCGCCTCTCCCCTTGGGTTTAGCCACGCCTCTGCTCCTTTCGCTCTAGCTCGCTTGCCATCACAGCATCATCATATAAGATGTCAGTCTGATGTCAAGCACACCAACGCGCCAGTGGGGACCCTCCCACCAGCACCGCCCACCCCCGCGCAGCGATCGCTGGAGGTGGAAACTTGGCGCGATAACGCTCGTGGCGATCGTCTTCGAGCTGTTTGCTCATCGCCTGCTTGCGAAGGGCGCGACGGGCGCCGCGACGTCGACGCTCGCCACGCTCGGCCGCAATGCGGTGATCCTCCTCGCGCTCTGGCTGCTCTTCCGCGCCGTGAGAAGCGGTCGCCTGACGCTCCCGCGACCACGCAGGCCCTCGCCGGCGCAGAGGCTCTCCGATCGCCTCGTAAGCGCCGATGATCCGGGCGAGGCGATCCGCGAGTACGTAAGGAAGCGAGGCGGCGGTGCCTTCCTCGGCCTCGCCCCCGGCGGCAGCTTCATCACGGCCGACCCCGAGCACGCGGTGATGGTGCTGGGGCCGCCGCGCTCGGGCAAGACGAGCTCGATCGTGATCCCGGCGATGCTCTCGGCGCCGGGGGCCGCCGTGTCGACCGCGACCAAGCGCGACGTGCTCTCGGCGACTTGGCGCTCGCGCGCTGAGATCGGGCAGGTGTGGCTGTTCGATCCGACCGGCGAGCAGGATCAGCTGCCGCGCGAGATCAGGCGGCTGTCGTGGTCGCCGGTCAGCGCTGCCTCTACCTGGGACAGCGCGCTGTTGATGGCGCGCGCGATGGCGGCGTGCACCTCGCCAGGAGCGGGGACCAACAACGAACAGCACTGGCGCGAGCGCTCGACGGCGCTGCTCGCGCCGCTGCTGCACGCCGCGAACCTCGCCGAGCGGCCGATCTCAGAGGTACTGCGCTGGGTGCTTCGTCAAGACCTCGAGCCCGCGAGTCTGACGCTCGAGGATCACGAGGCCACGGTCGCAAGCGACGTGCTCGTCGGGATCGCCAAGACCGATGGGCGCGAGCGCTCCTCGATCTTCTCGGCGACGGCCGGCGTGCTCGCCGCCTACAACGCCGATGCGACGCGCCGCTCGGCGGCGCGTCCGAACTTCGATCCCGCGCGGTTCGTGGACTCCTGCGACACGATCTACGTCACGGCGCCGTCGCATAAGCAGGCGCTCGCCGCTCCGCTCGTCGTCGGGCTGCTCGAGCAGATTCGCCACGCGACGTATGCGCGGGCCGGCGTCGCAAAGCTGCCTACGCCCGTCTTCCTCTGCCTCGATGAGGTCGCGAACATCGCACCGATCCACGACCTGCCGGCGCTCGTTTCAGAAGCCGGCGGGCAGGGGTTGCATGTGCTGGCGTGCCTGCAGGACCTCAGCCAGGCGCGCCAGCGGTGGGGTGATGCCGCAGCCGACGGGTTCCTCTCGCTGTTTCAGACGAAGCTGATCCTCAGCGGGATCGCCGACAGCCGGACGCTCGAGGCGATCTCGCTTGCGCTTGGGGAATACGACCGGCGGCTCGTCTCCTACACGGTGGGGCGCAGCCAGAGCGAGAAGCTGCTGGCGCCGGCGGGGAGCTTCTCGGAGAGCGTCACGTATCAGACGCAGCGCCAGCGGACGCTGCCTTGTGGGGAGATCGCGCAGCTGCCGAAGGGGCATGGGCTGTTGCTGCGGGGGGTTCGGTGGGGGTTGGTGCGGCTTGCTGCGCGGCCTGGAGCATCTCACCCGTCAGCACTAGCAGCGATGGAGATCGGGGAGCATGCCAGCCAGCTACCTCCCGCCTCTATTTGACGACAACAGGGCTCGATACCAGCCCCGTTGCCACGGTCAAAGATCGGATCTTGACTTTTCTAAATCTTTCGGTATTCAAGAGCCAACCATGCCGTGCCGATTGCTGCACCGCTATGTAATGCGTACGGCCCGCTGTTCGTGTCTTTGTCACGCTGCCGCGGTGCCGCTGCCAAGGAAAGAGGAATGCGGTGCGTATATGCGATGCGCAGCGGCAGTACATGCGGTGGCTCGAGGCGACCAAGGACCTGTCGCCGCATACCCTTCGCGCCTACAAAGGAGATGTCCTTGCGTTCGAGCGACACCTAGGTGCCAAAACGCAAGTCCGATGTATCGACCGAGAATGTCTCGTGTCGTTCGTCGAGCGGCTCCGAGCTGCAGGACTATCGGCGCCTTCAGTAAGAAGACGGGTCGCAGCAGTTCGCGGCTTCTGCAGGTGGCTACTCGCCCACCAACTCATAAGCGACGATCCCCTCGTCGACTTGGCGCTCCCAGCAGGTCGCCGCAGAACGCTGCCCCGGATCATTCCCGCACACGAACTCGAGCGCCTGCTCCGCCATCTTCAACGTGCGGCGCGCGCCACCGATCAACCGCGACCGAGTACGGTCAGAGCCCGCCTACCTCAATCCACGACGCTACTCGGCGTTGCGCTGATGCTGACAACGGGAGTCCGAGTACACGAGGTCGTTGGCATTACGTGTAATGACATAGACCTACAGACTCTTAGCATCCGCGTCCTTGGCAAGGGTCGCCGAGAGCGCCACGTATTCCTGCCCAATGCGTGGCTGGCTGCACTTTCGAGGACATACCTGGAGGTGCGTAGCGAACTGGATATCTCCCACCCACAGCTTCTCTTCAACGCTTTGTATGACCCACTAACCACCGGAGCCATGAGGTCACGCCTAGGGAAGGCCGCTGACGCGGCTGGGCTGAGCTTGCGTATCACGCCGCACATGCTCCGCCACACTGCCGCTACTCGGCTGATCGAGGCGGGCGTTGACATCAGATACATCCAACGTCTACTTGGACACGCGAGTCTCACGACGACCGAGCTATACACCCACGTCTCGGACGAAGCGCTCAGGCGTGTCGTCACGGCTGCAGACACTTTGGAGCAAATGATGCATTGATAACTAGGAATTATCGGGTTGACGATCGACCGTTCCGCGTTGCTGCGCTCGCTGAGCGAGCAGCGCCGCCAGTTCGCCGACTCAATCGTTCTGACGCCCGTCGACAGTCTCCCGTTCTGCCTCGCCGACCGCGAGCGCACAGCCTTTCTCCACGGGCTGTACCTCACCGACAAGCTGCGTGACCGGGACAGAAGCAAGAGCGCCTTGATCCTTTTTGGGGGAAGGGATCGAGCGTCGCGCGATCTCGCGGACATCCACAGTCTTCTCGCCGAGACGCTTGGTGCCGCCGAGGGATCGCTGCGGCTGCTGGCCGGCCTCCAAGCTCATGTCGCAACATTCATGAGCATCAGCTCGATCGGTCAGAGCGTGCTGCTGCTCTCGGACGAGGCGGGCGGCCACTTCAGCACCCGTGCAATCCTCGAGCGGCTCGGCCTACGCCCGATCGACGTTCCGATCGATTACGAGCGCCTGTGCGTCGACCACGCCGCTACGCTCGCGCTGGTCCAGCGCGAGCGCCCAGACTTCGTATTCATCGATCGCAGCGAGGGCCTCCGCTACGAGGACTTCTCGTTCCTCGGTGCGCTTGATGGCCCAGTCAAGGTCTTCGATGCCTCGCAATTCCTGACGCCGATCCTCACCGGCCACTACGAGAATCCGCTGGCGTGGGGCTTCGACCTCATGCTCTTTACGCTGCACAAGAGCTTCCCCGGTCCGCAGAAGGCGGGCATCGTCGGGCGCGTGCGCGGCGAGTTGTGGGAGCGCCTGCTCGCCGGCTTGGGCACGCTCGTATCCAGCTCGCACGTGGAGAATTCGTACCTTGCCGCGCTCACGCTCCTACGTGCGGACTGGCTGCGCTGCTACGCCGCACGCCTGCTCGACAGCGCTGCCGAGCTGGAGCGATGCCTGAGCGAGCACGGCGTGTCCGTCGTCCCTCGCAGCCGGCAGGGCGATCCGGCGTGGCCGGCGACGCATCACATCTGGATCGAGACGATCGGGAGCGAGGCGGCGTTCACGCAGTACGAGCGCCTCGCCGCAGCAAACGTCCAGGTCAATTACCGCAAGCTGCCGTATCGACTCGGCCATGGTCTCCGCCTGGGGACGAGCCACTCGGCGACCGCCGGCGTCGACGTGTCGCACATGACTGAGCTGGCGGATGTCGTCGCGCTCGCCATTAACGATGCGGCGGCATCGCGCGTGCTGCGCGCGCGCGTCCGCAGGCTCGCCGCCGAGGCACAAGCGAGCGCCATTCTGCCGACCGAGTACTGGCGCTGAGTATGCCGCGACGCCTTCCGCCGATCCGCTACGAGCCTGCCGGTGAGCCAAGCCTCTTCGACCGCTGGGAGGTGAGATCCGCTGATACGGTGCAACCGCCGCTCGCGGTGCACGACCCGACGTACCGGTCGCTGGTGGTCGAATTGCTTGCCCCCTACCGGACGGCCGGAGCGCAACTGATCGGCGTGGGGTCCGGCAACGGTTACGGCGAGCAAGCGCTCGAGGATGCCGGCTGGGACGTGCTGGCGACCGACCCGGCCGAGAGTGCGCTGCGTCTCTGCCGTGCCAAGGGCCTCGCCGCCGCACGCTTCGAGCTGCTCTCGTCCGACGAGCCTCCTGGTGCATTTGACGCCGTCTACTGCGACGGCGTGTTGGGGCACCTGTGGGATCCGGCAAGTGGCTCCGCTCTGGCGTGGGAGGCGCTTGCGGCCCTGGGGCATCCCGGTGCCATCTGTCTCGTCTCTAATGACCTTTCCGACGACGACGACAAACCCCGCTTCGCCGTGCGTGCTGCGGCCGACGCGGCGTTCTACCGGCCGCCAGCGGGCCGCTACGCGGCCGAGGCGATCGCGACGGGGTGGTGGTCGCTCGAGTCCGAACGCCTCTACCACTACGACCGCGCCGGCGTTATGCGCCGGCGCGAGATCGTCGTGGTTCGGCTCACTGCTGCACGAACGGAAAGAAGCGAAGGATCGCCCGAAGCTCAGCCGACGTGAGCGACTCGCGCTCGGCCAGTTGTCGCAGCAGCCGCTGCTCGGATCCGTAACCGCGCTTTGCCATACGTGCCTCCAGCGCCCGCACCTCGCCAAGATCCAGCGGCTCTCGTATCGCCGCAAGCAGGAGCCCGAGCAACTCGGCCCGCAGTACGCCGTAGTCGTTGCTGACCGCCGCGTCGAGTTCGGCGATGCGCTCCACCTCGCGCCCTGCGCTTGCCAGCAGCTCGTCGCTCGCGCGCGAATCTCCGTTCCCGCGCAGCAGAACGTCGTAGTACTTGAGGACGTTCCAGCGGAAGAAGTAGAGGTGCGGGTAGCTAGCAAGCGACTCGAAGCCAGCCTCTTCGATAAAGCTCTTATAGCTGTAGAGGTCGACGACGAGCGAATCGAGATCGACATCGTCCTGGAACATCGTGGCGTTGAGGACGTCTGCATGTAGATACCTAGCCTCACGGTCGCCGTACTGCCAGAACTCGTCTCGCGCATCGCGGTATAGGCCCAATGCGATCTGGGCGAGAGACCCCGGCGCCTCCGCCTCGGCGCGGTCGATCTTCGCCAGCGACGCGTCCGCCTCGCTCACCGGACGTTTGTAGATAGCGAGCTGGGGAAGCAACACATGTCCGACGAGGTGCGCACGTCCATAGAGGGCATGGAACGCCTCGTAGGTCGGAAGTCGCGTGCGCAGATAGTCGTTGAGCGCGTGGCGCCGCGGCGAATCGATCGCGTCCGTAGGCTGCCCTCCCGCGAGGTAGTGGTGGCGCAGCGAGTCAAAGTGCATGCGCGCCAATGAGTGAGTCGTCCATTGGCTTGCGCGCCCGTCGACCAGCGCAAGCGTCTCGCTCGCGAGGTCTAGCAGCCGCGGCGCATCGAAGGTGCCCGTGTGGGCAGCAATGTGCAGGTCCCAGTACTCGCCGACGAGCGCCGTGAGGCGGTCCGAGCTTGTCCGCAATGCCTGCAGCGCGCGCACCGAGACCTCGTCGTGGCTCGCCTCCAGACGGCTCGTCACGAGGACCGCTGCGAGCTCATTCGACCCAACCAGTGCATCGGCTAGGTCGTCGGTGTACTGCTCGCGCGAGGCTTTGAAGTCACCGGTGCGGTCCAGCAGAATCGCTAGCTGTAGCCGCGTCGGCGCGTTCAGCACGTAGCGCTTATCGGCGCGCTGCAGGCAGCGTGCCATGCGCCCGTACGATCCTTGCGAGAGGGCACCGTCGAAACCCTGTTCGACGGTGCCCTGATCCTCGATCTCAGCTCCGACGAGCCATGCGTCAAGCGTCTGGTGCTCGGCGCGGACGCGTTGTAGCCGCATCCGCCCGACAGCGACGAACGGCTGATGGAACAGCGGGCGGCTGGACAGGCGGTCGATGCACAGCTCGGCGATCGTCTCATGGAAGAGATAGCGCGTTCCGTCGAGGTGGAGCTTCGGCACGAGACCGATCCGGTACAGGCGCCGAAAGGCCCGGCGCATCCGGATCGCGTCAAGGAGGCCGCCGCCGCGGTCCCGGCGCGCAGCACGAAACGCCCAGTGCAGATCGCGTCGCGAGAACGAGCCGCGATGCACCGCCAGCGCCGACATGACTGCGAGTTGCTCCACGAACTGCGGAGACGGGCTTGCGTCTTCCGCCTCCGATAGCAGCAGCACCATGTCGCGCACCTCGGGCGGGACCATGCCGTTGCGCGCTATGACCTGGGCGAGGAGTAGTTGCGTCGCCGATGCGACGTAGTCCTGCTGGAGCTTGCGGATGAGCTGTGCGCCACATCGGTCGACGTCGAACACGCGGTCGGCGACGGTCTCGGGCGACGGTCCCGACAGCTTGCGGTAGCAGGACTTGGCCTTTGCTACGGACATCAGCCGGGCGTCGGAGCCCGATCCCAGGCTCCAGGCCTCCCCCGGCCGCGCGAGGAATACCAGCAGCCGCTCCGAGTGACTTCGCGGGCTGACGAGCCGCGCCGTCAGCTTTTGCAGCGCTCTCGTCCTCACGAGCTGGAAGTTGTCAACGAGCACAATGGCGCCGTCATGGGCAGGGCTTCCTATCCTGTGCAGCAGCCGGTCTTGGACCTTCGCCGAGTCGGCAAAGTCATAGATGTGACAACGACCGGCAAGCTCGAACAACCGGTGGTCGCGCGCGAGGTTCTGCACGACCTGAAGGGCGGCACGCGTCTTGCCGCTGCCTGGCGCGCCCTCTATAAACCAGTAATCGGCAGGCTGCTCGGCGCTGCACGCCTGCATTAGTGCCTCGACCACCTTGCGCTGAGGTTCGTGGTCGAACATCGGCGCGCGAAAGATCTCGGCAGTAAGTAGGCAGGCAAGTCGGTTGTCGTCGTGGTCGATCCAGTCATCGTGATTGCATGCGGTCGCGACCCACCGACGGAGCCGATCAAGCCAGCGATCGATGGGACCGCTCACCTTGTGGTGCTGCAAGGCGACGATGTACGCCGCGGCGATTGCTGGCCCGATGATCCCCACCAAGAGATTGCCGGGCATGACCGATCTGTTAATCGCCAACAGCGACACCGCCGACGCCATCACGGCGACAACCGGGATAAGCGCCACCTTCAAGCCGGCGAGAAGGCGATCCACCGGTCGGGTGACGATCGTGACGCGACTGCCATCCGGCATCGCCAAGTCCCGAATAATTCCTAGTTATCCAAGCTGCTGCGCATTGCACGGCGCATTGTAGAGCATGAGTCTGATTCCATGATCCGTAACAATAGCCGACACTCGAATCAGGGGTCGGCCCGATAAAGTCCACGCCCAACTACCCAGCTCTCGTCGCTCAATCCAAGATGCGCGCCATAAGCAGGCCCTCCAGATTTCAGCTAGTGCTCGCCAACGCTCTGACGTTTGGCAATTTTGCGTCCGGGGTCGCCGCCATCCTGCGGAGAGAGGAGGGACGCCCGGTACGTCGGTCGGCACTGATACTTGCCGGGATCTTCTGCGACTCGCTGGACGGGACGATCGCGCGACGCTCGGGCAACGTCACCCTTATGGGGGCAGCGGCAGATGGAATCTCGGACTTCGTCACCTGCGGAATCGCGCCGGCCGTGCTACTCAGGAGTTGGCCGCCAACCCACCGGACACCTCTGACGCGGGTCGCGCCCGGCTGCTATCTCGCCGCGTTTGCATGGCGTATGAGGAGATACGGAGTCGGACCAAGGACTAGCCACGTGTTCATCGGTCTCCCTTTCGGCGGAGCTGGCCTCGTCTTCGCCGTAGCCTGTCAGGCGAGACTGTCCCGGCGAGCGATGGACTATCTGACCGTCGCTCTCAGCGCGGCGATGATAAGCCGTATCCGCGTTCTGTCCGTCGAGGCATTGATCCGACCCAACCTGCCGCTAGATATCCCGAACGCTGAGCCGCAGCCGATCCGGGATTGAGTCGGAGAAGCCATGAGGACGCGCCCCTGCCAATCGCCCGTGGCGATCAACGAGGGCGGATCCCTTTGCGCGTGCGCGGATACGAGCCGTGGCAACTCATTCGTCGAGTTCGAGAGCGGCGAGGAGCTGTTGCGAGGCCTCCCCCGCCCGCTGCGCTACCTGATCGCGCAACTGCTGACCCTCCGTGCCGGCCACGGCGCGCGCGGTGTAGCTCCCCTTGACCCAAATCCTCACTTTGCTGCCAACCAACCGCTCGATGTCCGCGACCGGTTCCCAACTCGGGTCGCGGAAGTCACCGCGAATCGGACGCCCGCGAGTGACCTTTGCCTCCTCCCCATCGATCGAAACCAACGTGCCCGCGTAGTGCGTCGGGTCGTCTGGGTTCATCGATGCTGCGGTGGGCGAAGTGCACGCGAGAGAAGCTCGGGCCGACCCCGAGCGAGCCGGGATTGTGCTCGATCAGCTCAAACTCACGGCCGTCGGCGAAGAAGCTCGCCTGGATGGCTGCAGCGACCATCTCACATTGGTGACGCTGGTGCCGGGACCGTCCTCCAGCGCATCAGCGATCACAATCGGCCGCCGGCCGACTCTTCATACACGCGTAAGTGACACAGACCGTCCGCACCACGAAATCCTTGATAGGGCAACAATGCTTCGCGTTCGCGCCTCATCTCAACTCAGTCATTATCGCTGTTTCACGATCATCGGACGGGCTCTGCCTGGCCTGCGTACGCGGAGCGGGTACCCGCCAGCCGATCGAGCGCCCCAACGGGAATCGAGCGACTCCCCATATCCCCTAACCGATCGACCGATCGCGTCCTGGTCCCGACCAGAACTACTCCGTCGCGAGGCCGCGATCCCGATCGTGTTCTATCTCCCGCGAATCGACCGCTACCACTTGCGCCACCTCGCTCTCTCGGCTATGCGCGACAGCAGAGACGACGCTCGCCTCCTGCGCGCGGCTCTCGGCCATCGCCTCGCCAAGCCGCTCGATCGCGCCTGCGTCCATCCCCTGCTCGCCGAGATCCTCGCGCGAGACGTAGACGTCGGTTCGCTCCTGCGCGCGCGTCAGCACGACGTAGGCCCGCTCGCGATCGGTCTGCCAGCCGCCGGTGAGCACGAACGAGCGATCGACCGTGCGGCCCTGCGCCTTGTAGAGATGCTGCGCGTAGGCCACGCGCAGACCGTCGAGCTCCTCAGCGCCAAGCTGCACCTCGCGCTCCTGCGCGCCCTTGGTCTGGATCGAGACGCGGTTCTCGCCTGAGACGTCGACGACGCTCCCGAGCGTCCCATTCTCGACGCGCGCCTGCCCCGGTTGGTAGAGCGCAGCGGTGAAGATGACCTCGTCGCCCGCAGCGAGATCGTAGGGGCGATCCGGCAGCTCCACGGTGCGGGCGCCGAGCTCGCCTGCCTGCGCCCGGCGCTCCTGCGCGAGCGCGTTGATCCGATCGAGCTCGACGTTCGAGGCGTCGGTGAGCATCACGAGGCGCTCGTCCGGTCGCTCCTGCCGAGCGCGATCCCACGCGTCGACCATCTGCTCGGCGGCCTGCTCACGCGTGTCGGAGATGTGAAGGCGACCGTGTGCCTGATAGCTCGCAAGCGCTCGGTGCGCCTCCCCCGCCCTAACCTGCTGCCACGCCTCCCGCTCCCAGGCGTGCCGTGCGCGGTGGACCTCGCTGACCTCGACGGTTGGAGCGTTGCCCTGCAACTCGGCGA
The DNA here is from genome assembly GCA_963802105.1 of uncultured Solirubrobacteraceae bacterium. Taxonomy (GTDB): domain Bacteria; phylum Actinomycetota; class Thermoleophilia; order Solirubrobacterales; family Solirubrobacteraceae; genus Palsa-744. Next base: position 892,205 of record CAWDHJ010000002.1, read on the forward strand.
ACATCCCGCCGGCACCGATCGCCGAGAGCTGGGCGTGATCTCCAACCAGCACGAGCTTGCTCTCTGAGCGCGCGGTGGTCTCCACGAGCGCGGCGAGGCGCTTCGTGTCGGCCATCCCGGCCTCGTCCATCACGACGACCGTCTTTGCGTCGAGGTGCACGCCGCCGGACTGAACGCGCGCGAGCAGGGCGTCGGTCGTGATCGAGCGCTCGAGGCTCGCGTCGGCACCGAGGCGCTCGGCCGTCGCCCCCGCCACCGCCGTGCCGATCACCTGATAACCATCGTGCTGCCAGGCGCCGGCCGCGGCGGCGATCACGACGCCCTTGCCGGTGCCGGCCTGGCCAACGAGCACGCTGACTCCGCCTGGGCCGGTAATCGTCTTGACCGCCTCGCGCTGCTCGGCGCTCAGCTGGCCACGGATCTCGCGCTGGACGTGAAGCCGTGCCTGACGCAGCGAGGACTCGCTCACCGGCGCCGCCGCCTCGGTCGAGCGCGAGGCGGCGAGTTCTGCGGTCCGCAGCTCGAGCTCGCGCAGCTCGCGGGTCGTCCATCGATCGCCCTGCAGGGCGATCAGCTCGCCCGAGCGTGTGAGTTCCTCGATCGACGCGTCGGCCTCGCGCGGGTGTGCCCGTCCTGCGACCAGCTCATACGCCCGCGCGCGCATGTCGCGCTCACTGATCGTCGCGCTGCTCTTCGTGAGCTCGCCGAGCAGCTCTCGCTCGAAGCGCTCGCGCGAGAACGGCTCGCGCTCGCGGTTTTCGTAGAGGCGCTCTGCCCGCTCACGCGAGAGGCCGTGCTCCTCGCCGACCGCCTTCCAGGCGCGATCGACCTCGCCCGCCTTCAGCTGCGCCTTCGTGCCGCGCGTGGCCACAGTCAGCGAGCCGAGCTCGCCGGCGCGCGGGTCGCGCCCGTAGCGGGTGCGAAAGGCGCGCGCGGCACGCTCGATCTCAGCGCCGCGCATCGACCAGCGCTCGCTGAGCTTCGCCGGCACGCCGGCGATCTCGAAGTAGCGGCCGTCCTTGCCGGTTTCGCTCTCAATCTGAAGACCGAGCTCGCCAAGGCCCGCAGCCAACTCGGCTCGATACCAGGCGCCGTTGGCGCGAGCCGCGCGGAACAGCTCGCGCGAGTCGACTGCCGCGAAGCGCCCGTCTGCTCGCTCGGCGCCGAGCACGACGACGTGGGAGTGAAGCTGCGGGTCGGGGACGCCGCCTGACTCCTGATCGCGCGTCAGGCGGGACGAGGTATGCACGAACTCGGCTGCGAGCAGGCTGCTCGCCTTCTCCCAGTGGAGCTTCCCCTCTGATCGCGTGCGCACGAGCTCGACCTCGCGCTCGGTGCGCGCGATCGCTCCCGCGACCGCCTTCGAGTGCGCCGCCTCGATCCGCGCGCGCTCATACGGCGAGGAGACCGCCCACAGCGCCGAGACCGACTTCGGCGCGCTGAAGGTCATGTCGATGCCGGCGACGCGACTGCCGTCGCCGCCGGCGCGGCGCAGCTCATGTCCGTCGCGTGGAGAGACGCCGTGCATCAACGCTGAGAGCTCCTCGCGGGTGACCTCTTGATCACGTGAGAGGCCGAGCTCGGCGAGCAGGGGCGGTGAGCCGTGCCAACGGCTCGGCGCTATCAGCGCGGGCTCGCCCTCGCCGCTTGCGGTGTAGTAGTCGCCGCGGTCTGAGGGCGAGGTGACGTAGGAGGCGTAGCCGGCTGCTGAGCTGCCGCTGATCTTGTGCGTGGTCTGCATCCCAGCCAACGTACGGCGCTCGCCGGGATAGCTCAAGGGGGCGGAAACTGAGAGAAGCTGAGCTACGCCAAGGACACCTCAGCAGGGAATAATTTAGGTAAAGAGTCGGGGCCAGCACGGCAGTGCGGCGAAGAACTCCTTAGCGTAGCCCCGGTTGTGGCGAGCCAGACGGACGCAGCTCCGAGAGCCTCGCTTGCGGGCGATGGCGTCTCCTCGCCTCTCAGCGCACGCCGTCAATCAGCTCGTACATCTTCGGGTGCCGCCTGGCTCGGCGTGACGAGCTCGCCGCACAGTTCGCGGACCACATCAGCGACGGAACGTGGATCGCCCGTGATAGCGAGTCCATAGGTCCCGCTCGGCCCAGAGCCGCCTCCGCGCGCACTTGGAGCGGATGTCGCGCATGCGCCGAGCGAACCGTGCGCTACCCGCGCTTGGGGGGCCAACCCCGCGTATAGGACCGACGAGAAGGGAGGCGGACTTCGTTCTCGCCCTTCCCTTCCAGCAGTTAGGATCTGCGCGTGAATGCCGAGCGCCTGCACGCCATCGCTAACGCCCTCATGCAAGAGATGGAGGCGGCGAGCATCGTGGACCTCGTCACATCCCTACGCGACGACCTCCGGCAGTCGGTCAACGAACCTGCCAACGCTGGTCCACAGCAGCGCATCAGCGAGCGACGCAAGGAGCTCGGCGAACTGCTCCAGGACGCGCCAAGCAACGGTTTCTCGCCAGCCTGGCGAGAGGCGCTCGCGGAGATGGGCATCGCGGACCTCGTCGGGTCGGCGCTCGGGAACCAGATCGAGTCGATCTTCGACCGCAACACAATCACGGCGGCTGCCGCCGCGGACGAACTCGATCCCATCGTGGAGCGTGTCACGCGGCTCTCTGAGGCGCTCGCCAGCACGCGCCAGGGCCTTTCAGCGCTGAACATCGGGGCCGAAGAGTTGGAGCCAGGCGAAGCCGAGGTCGGGTTCCTCATCCCGAGGTCGTTCGTGAAGGACGAGCTTGAGCTACTCGGGGAGGAGTTCACGCGGCTGAACCGGATCCTCGGTCCGTTCCTGGAGCTTGCAACGGGGACTCGCGAACCCGTGAAGGTCCGGGCCATATCGTCCTCAGCGTTCGCCGCGTTCCTCGAATCGACTCCAACTCTCGTGTTGATGGTCGCCGGCGCCGTCGAGCGGATCATCGCCGGATATAAGAGCGTCCTTGAAATCAAGAAGCTACGAAACGATCTGGAGAAGGCCGGAGCCAGTGACAAGTCGCTGAAATCGCTGCAGGCCGACGCCGAGGGGTCGATGGAGAAGACGATCGGCACGCTAGTGACGGAACTCTTGAAAGAAGCAAAGAGCATCGAACCCGGCCGCAACAACGAGCTGCGGACGGAGTTGAAGATATCCCTCGAAGGGATCGCGAACCGCATCGACGCGGGAGCTAGCGTCGAGGTGCGGGTCGGCGAGCTGCCTCCGCCCTCCGACGACGAGGATCAGCCCGAATCAGCGGCGGAGAAGCAGCGCCGCCGTACCGTCGATCAGATCCTCGAAAAGCAGGAGCAGCTCAAGTTCACGAACACTACTGGCAAGCCGATCCTGCAACTCAACGAATCGAGCACCGAGGGCGGGTCGTCCGCGAGTACGACCGCTCGGAGACCGACGCGGAAAGCACCGTCAAAACGGGGCAAAGGTGGCGGTGCTGCTTAGCGAAAACCACGCGTAAGGGTCGGCCTGGCTTTCCCAAGTCGTTTGCGCGCTTCCGCAGTCTCTCGCAGTCTCGAAATCGCGGTACGCCATCTACTAGTTCGTGTCTATGCCGTGCAGGTGCCGAGCAACCCGAGGGCGAGGTCCGCGAGCAGGTCGAGCGAGCCCTAGACGCGACCTAGAAACTCGGCTTCAGATCCCGGGTATACGGTGAACTATGAGCGCGTACAGGCAAGTGCGATACGAGCGCCCCCTCGAGCTCAACCGCGAGCGCGCCGAAGTCCGAGTCCTCACCATTCAACGCATTCACGACGAGACTGATGTATGCGTCGTCACTCAACCCCGCGGTCTGCGCAGCAATCGGAACTAGCTGCTTTCCTGGGACGATCTCGAGCAGCGCGTCAGCGTTCCCCTCGCTGAGTGCCGTCTCGACGCGACCTTTCTCCTCCTCCAGAATCTGCTGAGGCGAGAAGTCCCAGTTATCCATGCCGAAGTAGGTAGGCATGTCGTCGACCAGCGACTCCAGAGACTCCTGACGGGTACTGACGCTCGCGACCAGACCTATTAGCAGCGGCTCAATTCGGGCCTTCCAGCGCCTAACGACGATGGCGTGCCGCTGCGGGCCGTTTACGGATCCCCGGATCGCCGCGAGATAGCTCTCTTCGTCGAAGCCTTGACCTGTATGCCGGCAGACCGCCCGTACGACTCCTGGCAGCGCAACAAGACTCTCGACCTCATGCACCGTCAAAGCGTCTACTCCCTGGGGCATCGCGCCAAGATGGGTGTCATTCCGGAAGTCCCGGTCGATGATGCCAATTGCCTGGAGCGAAACCGCGATACCTGATGCTGCCATTGCTTGCACGCACCGAATCACGCTTTCGCCTCCCCCAACAGGCCGAACGACGGTGTCTGCGCCGTTGAACCATGCGCCGAAAAGGCGAGCGTCGATGCTCCCCTCCTCGCCCTCGCAGAACACAATGCGCGATGCGTAAAACGACAGAGAAGCCGCCCCCAAGAGAGCCTCGGCGATGTCCGACGGCAGATCCGCGTCAAGCTCGATCGCCTTGAGCCCGGCGGTAGGACTCGCGATGACATAACGGGCACGCGGTCGGCTCAAGGCGAAGGTCAGATCGTGTGTGACGAAGACGAAACGAAGGTCAGGTCGCGCAGATTCAAGCGCGTTCCAAAGTCTGACCGCGAGGAGTGAGTGGAAATGCGTCTCAGGCTCGTCAACGACAAGGACGACTCCCGGCTCGGTGCTAAACACGCGCGAAGCAACGAAGAGTGCAGCCTTCTCGCCATCACTCATCTGGTTCCCGGTGTACTCGACCGCCGCGCCGGTGGTAGTGCTTCGAACGACTGGCTTCCAGTCTCGCCAGAGCAGGATTCGCCCGGGAAACACCTCGGACCAGATGTTCTCGACCCTGCTCAAAGGAGTCTCAGCCGGCATGCCGGCTGAGGTTGGGTCCAATCGATACTGGCGGACGAACTCCTTACTCGTCATCGCGTCGCCGGCGAGCAGTTGAGACAACATGGAGTCGAACTCTGAAGTCAGCTCCCAGGGTTGATGACGCGCTTGGTCTCGATTCGCTCTGTAGTTATTGCGCGCCGTGTCGAAGCCCATCGCCGGCAGCTCGGGCGCGACCCTGGTGTTTCGCAGCGCATTTACGATCTCGACTTGGGCATCGGCCGTGATGTTCCGAGCCTGGCGAGTCTTGCCGCTACCGTTCGGGCCGACTACGACGACGGGGCCTGATCCGTCTATCTGTTCTCCGCTCTCCAAGCGGATCGGGATGTTCGCTCGCTCCGTCACAGGGTACATCTTAGTTCCGGTTTTCACTCTTCGTCGGTCTACCGGAAGCGAAGCCTTAGCCCCGCTACCGCCGCTCAGCACCCACGGCTGATGATCGCCCCCGACGCCGTTCAACCGCCCTCCAGCTCGACGAACGCGTCGTCCGGGACCTCGATCGACACCTCGTAGCCAAGCTCGGTGAGCTGCTCGAGAAGGATCGCGACATGCTCGTAGGCGCAGTCCCGCGGTCCGTGCACCGGGTCGACGTGCGCGTTCTCGTACTCGCGCACGGAGATCCGCGGTTCATGCCCGGGTGGCCCCAGCGTGAGGTGCGTCGCGTGGGTGGCGACGCCCTCGTGGCCGACGAAGCTCGAGGTCAGCTCGAGCGCGAGACCCGCCTTGGGCAGGGCCGTGACGATCGTCAGCGCGTGCGCTCCGGCCGTGACGCACACCGTCTCGCTGACGATTTGCTCGCTATCCAGCTTGACTGCGACGGGGATCGTGCGCCAGGCGCTCACCGGCCCGTACGGTAGCGGGCCGGTGAGATCCTTCGGCTGCGCAGCCGACTACTCGCGCACCTCCGGCGTGAACGCTGCGAGATACTCGAACTCGCCATTGATCTGCGGCACCTGCTCGGGGTAGCGCGCCGCCCACGCCGCGCACTGCTCCAGTGAGAGCTCGCCGCGGCGCATCGCCGCAGCGCGCTGGGTCGGCGTCATGATCCACAGCTCCTCCAGCCGCGCGCGGCGCGCCTCAAGATTCTTGATGGTCTGGTCATCGAGGCGTTTCTGGCGCATCGTCGCGTCCCTTTCGTCTTGTGATTGATCGGTTGGTGGTGCTCGTTACGCCGCCCCCACGCCGCCGGCCGAAGGTCGGCGGCCAAAATGGGCAAGGAACGAGCACCTCCAACCCGTGGGAGGTGCTCGTAAGTCGCATGTGGGAGCAGCGCGTCGCGTCGGTCGGTGAGCGATCAGACGCCGATCAGCAGCAGTTCCTGAAACCGCCGGGCCGCAGGCGATGCCGACAGCGAGTTGCCCTCGAGCTCGACGACTCCCGCCTCCTGCAAGCTCGCGATGGCGCGTGCGATCGCTGGCGCCCCGATGTCGCCGAACTCGGCGTCCAGCTCGCTGCGCGCCCACGAGTCCACGTGGTCGTCGCGCATGAGCTGCAGGACGACCACGCGCTGTGCGCGGCGGTCCGCCTCACAGCGGAGCTTGTTACGTTGAGGTCGCATGGGAAGGCTCACTCCTTTCCGTGTCAGGCGCCGGGCGGTTGCCGCCGCTCGGCGCCACTATTTGCTGGGTCAGATCACCGTATTGAGCGGGTGGCGCAAGTCAAGATTTGGGGGCGAATCTGGCGCGGAAACGATCACGCGTCTCATGCCGCGACCTTGGCGCCGGGGTCTTTCGTGCGGAACGCCTCGGCTACCAGCTGCGCGTCCTCCTCGCGCGGCGCGTAGTGCAGGTAGCGCATCGTCGTCTGGATGTCGGCGTGGCCCATCCACTCCTGCACCCGCCTGATGTCCGCCTTCGCGATCGTCCGCGTGCCGAACGTGTGCCGTAGGTCGTGGAAGCGCAACGGCCGCAGCGCTGCTGACGCGAGCGCGTCCTTGTAGCGGCGCCTGAGCGCCGAGCCGTCGAGGTAGGACCCGACCGCGGTCGCGAACACGAGGTCGTCCTCACCCGTGAACAGGTTGCGCTGCGAGAGCTTCGCCAACGCCTGCGCGACTTCCGGCGCGAGCGGCACCGAGCGCACCTTGCCCGACTTCGGCGTCGTCAGCGCCTCGCCCGCGTAGCTCGCGCGCACGCGCACGAGCGAGCCGGCGAAGTCCACGTCACGCCAACGCAATGCGATCAGCTCTCCGCGACGGAGCCCGGTGAAGGCGGCCGTCAGATAGATCGCGCCGTCCTGCTCAGACGCGGCGGCGCGCACCAGCGCCCACACCTCCTCCGGGCTGAAGACCTCGATGTCGCCCGCCAGTTTGACCGGATGACGCTCGACGCTCGACACCGGGTTGAGCGGGAGCCCATACACCTTGCACGCGCGCACGAACACGCCGTGCAGCAGGGTCACGATCCGGTTCTTCGAGCTGTTGGACAGCGGGCGTTCAGCTCGCGTCCTGTGGCTTGCTTCACCTGTCTCGGCCTCGGCGCGCTCGCGTCTCGCCTCCGCGGCGCTTACGAGCTGCGAGCGCCAGCGCTCGACCTCGCCCGAGGAGATGTCCTCCAGGCGTCGCTCGCCAAAGGCCGGCAACAGATACGCGTCGATGATCGAGCGGTACCCGCGCAGCGTCGACGGCTTCAGCGCTCGGTCGTGCTCGACGTAGCGCAGGAACTCAGCCGTCGCATCGGCGAACGTCGCGCCGGTGCGCACCATCCCAGGGAGCGTCCCGCGCCGCGCCTGCTCGAGCACGTCGCGCAGCCAGTCCTCTGCCAGGCGCTTGGTGAAGTAGCCCGCCAGCGGACGCCCGCGCTCCGTCCACGCCGGTCCGAGCTTGCGCTGCACCTGGCGTCCGTCGGGAAGGCGGTACTTGGCGTACCAGACCGGCCCGCGCTTGCGCTCAGCCCGAAAAACGTGGCCGCTCGGGGGCTGGATCTGGGCCTGGGAAGCACCCTGCATGACCCAAGAATACCAGTCGCTTGGGACATATTCGGGACATCATTACTTTTCTATAGCTGCTTACTAAGACGAAAACCCCTTGAATATTGGGGTTTCCAGCGCGCCCGAGAGGATTCGAACCTCTGACCTTCGGTTCCGTAGACCGACGCTCTATCCAGCTGAGCTACGGGCGCAGGCGGCCAAGTCTAGCCGCGGCGTCAGGTTTCGACGGTGACGAGCGTGCCGATCGGCGTGTACGGGTAGATCTCGGCCGACGCGGCGAGCGGCAGCTCGACGCAGCCGAGGCTCTGCGGCGTGCCGAACGACGAGCGATCGAAGTTGTGCAGCGCGTCGCCGCCGTTGAAGTAGCTGACCCATTTGATGCCGGGGTCGGAGTAGTGCGAGCCGTCGGGGTTCGTGCCGCTCATCGTCGTTTCGGGCAGGTGCTCGAAGACGGGGAACGTGCCGAGGGCGGTTTCGGCGCCGGAGATGCCGGTGTTGGCCGGCGAGCTGATGACCGTCCGCCCGGCCGACCACAGCGTCATCGTCTCGGGCAGTTCGCGGTGGACGTAGACGTAGCTGTACGGTTCGGCGAAGCGCTTGCCGGCGATCGCGTCTTCGATCAGCTTGCGCCACACCTCTGCGCCGGCGACGCCGTCGACGGTCATGCCGTTGTTGTTCTCGAACTTCATGACGGCGCCCTTCGTGATGACGCTCGCCTGGTCGGCCGACCACATCGCCTGCAATTGGTGCGGCGTGTTGCCGTAGCGCCACGTGAAGCTGCCGGCCGGCGGCGCGACGGCCGCCTGCACCTCGGCGCTCGTCGTGCGCGCAACGTCGGCGCCGGTCGGGCTCCAGTCGAGCGGCAGGTAGCCGGCCTGCGCGAGCAGCTGGTGCAAGCGCACGGTCGATCCGGGCGGCACCGTCCATTCGACCTGGCTCGTCGTGCGCAGCCCGCCGCCGCTGCCGGACGTGACCGAGACCTGATGGGGCAGCTGCACGCGCAGCTGCGAGCCGAGCGGCGCGCCCATTCCGGCCGGCGCGAACGCGAGCGTGTGGCTGTTCGCCTCGTACCAGTGCCCGGGCGTCGCCGGCGAGAGGCTCGGGCGCGCCGACCCGAGCACTTCGTCGACGGGCTTCGAGAAGGTGATGTAGAGCTTCGTCGCCGGACCGATCCGCGTGCCGGCGGCCGGCAGCGCGACCATCACCGGCGAGCGCGACGGCGGGAACCAGCTGACCTGCGTCGACGCGCCGACGGTCTCCCACGGTCGCGGCGCAGCGGCGATCTCGGTCGTGCCGGTCGCGCCCTGCCGGCCGAGCGACACGGTGCTCGTGGCGGCGCCGAGCGCACGCGGCTTCGGCGTACCGGTCGTCCCGTACGTGACGGTGCTGACCGAACGATCGAAGCCGACGCTCACGTCCGAGCCCGGCTGCACTGTCAGCCAGCGGTCGGTCACGTGCGCGACGGGCGCCGTCAGCGTGAGGTGCTCGGTGCGGTCGCTTCCGAGCGCCCAGCTCAGCACGCCGGGCCGGCGCACGACGACGTCGACCGACACCTGCTCGCCTGGCTTCAGCTTCTGCAGCGGCGTCAGCTTGCCGCCTTCGACGGAAAGCGGGATCCGGTGGCCGCCGGGTCCGTAGGCTTCGACGTGCTCGACGCTGCCGCCGAACGGCTGGACGCTGACGTGCGCGAGCGCCGTCGCGTCGCCCGTCAGCGAGACGCCCGACCAGACGAGCACGACGACGGCCGCGATCGCGACGAGCACGACGACGCCGAGCGCAAAGCCGACAAGCACTCGTTTTCGACCGCGACGACGTGATTCGGGATGAGAACCGACGCCGGCGAGCACAGAGTCTGTCGCCATATCAAAATGATAGGCACACACGCGGCCACGCAATGCAAGAACAGGCCCGATGTTCGAACCGGCGCGCGACGGGAGCGATCGGCGCGCTGGAGTTCAGCCCACCAGTGTGGTTCGGCGTTCGCGCGACCGGTCGTCTGGCGGGGCGCGGCCATGCCGCTGTTCTCCTCGGCGCGCAGCTCGAACTCGACCTCGTCGCCGGGCTGCAGGCGAGCCCGGTCGCGCAACCCTCCGCTGCGATCACGATCAGCCTGCCGTAAAACCTCGCCCGGCGTGCCTGCTTGGCAAGCGAACACGGACCTCAGTCGCGCACCGCTCGGCTGGTCCGACAGGCCATCGCCAGTGCGACGACCCATCCGACGAAGGTCCAGCCGAGGAAGATATTGATCACGAGGACGCTGCCCTGATGCCTGACTTTGCGCGCTACGGCAACGATGCTGAGGAGAAAATACAGCGCCAGCACAACGAGGAAGGCGGAGGAAGGATCGCCCCACCCATGATCGGGCCGCTTGCCATCGGATCTCGATCCTAACCGCCGGCGGGGCGTGTGCGCTTTCTGGCTAGCGAAATAGCTACGCCATGTGGGGCTGGTCAGACGCCGAGGCCAACCCAGCGAAACCGGCTTGACGGGACGACTCTCGAAACACGCCCGTGCTTGGCGGCGACCCCGCGAGCGTCGTCGGTCCTGAACTCATCAACCCGTCGGCGTACCATGCTCATGTGTCCCCGAAGGACAAGCCGCAGCTAGCTCGCGAGCACCTCGAGCGTGCCCGGCCGGCCGTCGTGGCTGACGAATACACCGAGGCTGTTACATGGCTGTTCGCTGCCCTTGAGGCTGCAATCGCCGTTGCCGATCAGCATGGAGTCACGATCGAGCCCAAGCATTGGAAGAAGGCCGACCCCGCTGAGGAGCTATACGCGCAACAGGCGGTGCCAGTTGACTTCGCTCCGTCCTTGCGGACTCTCAATGAAGCACGTAAGAAGGCTGTCTATGAAGGCGAAGAGCCAGACCTTGGCGATCAGTCGCTTGAGGACTTGGCGACCGACATCGAATTGGCAGTCGATCTCGCCGAGCGGGGCGCGTCATGAGAGGCGCGCAGAGAATCCGTGGAGACGGTGCGTCGATACCCGCCCAACCGGTCCCATATCAGAGCGCCCGCGAGTTGATTCCTCAAGAGCTTCGCTCACTTCACGATGCCGTCGAGAGGCGCGCCCGCGAGGCGGGGGCAGCCGCTCTGCTGCTGACCGGGTCGACTGCGCGGGGAACCCGTACCGCTATCAGCGATCTGGACTATCACATGGTCGGGGAGCCCATCACGACCGACGACCTCTCCGGCGAGCTTGATCTCCATGTGGTCTCGCCCGCACTGCTGAGTCTTCGCTTGCGTGAAGGCGATGACTTCATGCACTGGTCCTTGCGGTTTGGCCGCGTGGTCTTTGACGAAGGCATCATCGGAGAGAGCGTGCGGCTGGTTGCCGATCAGCGGCTCTGGCCTGATCCGGTTCGCAAGGAGCAACAGGCCCGCAAGTCCATGGGGATTGCCCGTGCCATGGTGGAGAGCGGCGACCATGACGCTGCCGTAGAGCAGGTTCGAACGGCATTGAGCCTCATCGCGCGCTGGCGTCTGTTGGAAGATGGGCGATTTCCCCTTGCCAGGGCTGAGTTGCCGGCCCAGCTAGAGGAACTGGACCATACGAGACTGGCAATCGATCTAGATGCAACGATCCATGATGCTCCTTCGCTGCACCAACTGGGTCTATCCGTCAAGGCCGCCTACGACCTTCTAGATCCGCCGCCTACAAGTGTGAGGCAAGACGCTCCCTCCCGAGCCGCTTGATCAGGCTCGCGGACCCGCCCCTGGCGGCATTGCACAATCACGCATTCGGGTCGAGGACGGAGAGGGAGGGATTCGAACCCTCGAACGAGGTTGACCCCCGTTACGCGATTTCCAGTCGCGCCCGTTCAACCGCTCCGGCACCTCTCCAGCGCATCGGCCGCCGCGAGCGGCGGCCCCATCCGACCTGGCGATCGGCGGCGGCAGCGATGAAGGCTACGACACGCGCGCGAGCTCCGTTGGTAGGCTCCGCGAGATGGTCCTCGCGATGATCAACAGAGCGCTGTTCACCGACATCGGGCTGATCGCGACGTTCGGCGGCATCGGCGTCGTCGTCAACGTGATCGTCGTCTACATCGCGATCCAGATCCGCGGCGAGCGCCAGCAGAACAAGGAATACCGCGAGGAGCTGCTCAACCGGTAGGCTGCGGCGCGCCGAGCGCGCCGCAGGACGCCGCCGGTCGCTTCAGGAGCTCTGCGTGTGCGCCGCGTTCGCGGCCTGCGCGGCTTCGGCGTGCGCCTCTTCGCGCGCGCGGCGGTACTCGTTGACGACGATGTCGGTCAGCTCCTCGACCGACGTCTCGGCGGTCGGCTTGTCGAGCGCGATCACGCCGTCCTGGATCATGCTGACGCGGTCGCACGCCTGCAGCACGTGGACGTAGTTGTGCAGGATCATGATGATCGAGACTTTGCCTTCGTCCTTCAGGCGCGCGACGAGGTCGAGGATCTGCGCGCCCTCTTTCGCGCCCATCGCCGCGAGCGGCTCGTCGAGCAGGATGATGTCGGCGTCGCCGTTGACGACGCGCGCGACGGCGATCGCCTGGCGCTGGCCGCCGGACAGGCGCGCGACGGCGACGTCGATGCGCGGGATGTTGATCCCGATCTCGTCGAGCGCCGTGCGCGCTTCGCGCTTCATCCGCCGGTTGGCGAGCAGCGGCAGCGGTTTGAGCAGGCGCTCGCGGCGCAGGTAGAGGTTGTGGTAGACGGACAGTTCGTCGATCAGCGCGAGGTCCTGGAAGACCGTGTCGACGCCTTTCGCGCGCGCGTCGTCGACGCTTTTCGGTTCGTACGGCTCGCCGCGCAGGAACATCTTGCCGCTGTCCTGCTTCTGGAAGCCGGTCATGATCTTGATCAGCGTCGACTTGCCGGCGCCGTTGTCGCCGAGCAGCCCGAGCACCTCGCCCTTTTTCAGGTGCAGGTTGATGTCGCGCAGCGCCGTCACCGGGCCGAAGCGCTTGGCGATGTGTTCGACGCGCAGCACGTCGTCGGGCGCGCTCGTCGGCGCGACGACGTCGGGCGCTTCGGCCTGCGGGATCGCTGCGGGCGGCTCGGTCGGGTCAACCACTTCCGCTGTGCCCCCTTCGCGCGCGCCCGACGTAGACGTTCGCGCTCATCGCGACGATCACGGCGAGCCCGGTGTAGAACAGCAGGTAGTTCGCGTTGACGCCCTGCAGGATCAGCCCGTCCTTGAGGATCCCGAGGAACAGCGCGCCGATCAGCGCGCCGACGACCGTGCCCGAGCCGCCGGTCAGCAGCGTCCCGCCGATCACGCCGGCGGCGACGGCGAGGAACAGGATTTCGTTCGCGCCGGCCGGGTCCGGCTGCACGGTCGCCGAGCGCACGGCCTCGAAGATGCCGACGAGCGCGCCGGTCAGGCTGCAGAGCATGAAGTTGCGGATCATCACGAGCTTGACCTGCACGCCGGCCTCGGCCGCGCCGAGCTTGTTCGAGCCGATCGCGACCGTGTACAGCCCCCAGCGCGTGAACGTCAGCACGGCCTGCAGGATGACGACGATCGCGACCGCCCAGATGATCTCCGAGTACGTGCCGCCACCGAAGACTTTGCCGAACGTGCCGAGCGGCGGCTGCGCGCCCGGCGTCGCGACGGGCGTGCCGTGCGAGATGATCAGCGCGAGTCCCTCGAACGTGAACAGCATCGCGAGCGTCACGACGAACGAGTTGATGCCGACGACGGCGACGAAGAACCCGTTGAGCGCGCCGACGACCATGCACAGCAGCAGCGTCACGATCACGCCCGGCACGAGACCGAGGCCGACGCCCGTGTCGAGCTTGTAGAAGAGGATCGGCGCGAACAGGTACATCGCGCCGATCGACAGGTCGATCTCGCCGAGGATCATCACGAAGACCTCGCCGGCGGCGAGGATCGCGAACGGCGCGAAGTACGGCAGCAGCGTCTTGAAGTTGCCCGTCGTGAAGAAGCTGCTCGTGTTCGCCGAGAAGTAGATCGCCGTGATGATCGTCACGACGATGATCGAGCCCTCGCGCAGCGAGATCGCGCGCTCGAGCGCCTGGCGGCCGAAGGAGGGCCGGACCGGCTCCTCCGAGCCCCCCGTCGGCGACGCGGGCGGCGTCGCCGCAGTCGATCCGCCCGCCACGCTCGCCATGATCGTTCGCCTCGTCTCCCCTGCGCGCCTTACGCGACGACCTTCGCCGTCGTCGAGGTGCCCTCGTAGCGGCTCTTGCTTTCGACGTACGGCTTGATCGATTCTTTGTCGAGGAACTTCAGGCCGGTGTCGGCTTCGAACAGGCCCGAGAGCGTGCCCGAGACCTTGTAGAGGAACAGCTCGAGCACCGGCAGGAAGCCCTGCAGGTAGGGCTGCTGGTCGATCGTGAATTCGATGTCGCCGGCTTTCAGCAGGTTCTGCGTCTGTTCGGTCAGGTCGAAGCCGCCGGCCTTGACCTTGCCCGCGAGGCTGTACTTCTGCATCACTTTCGCGAGCGATTCGGTCGAGCCGCCGTCGACGGCGTACATGCCCTTCGTGCTTTTGTGACCGACCCAGTAGGCGTCGATCGTCGAGAGCTCGCCCGGGACGGCCGCGCCGGTCGCGACCGTGTGCAGCGTGATCGGCGCGCCCGAGGCCTTGACGGCCTTTTCGGCGCCTTCGATGCGCGGCTGCAGGTTGGCCGAGCCCGGCGTCGCGATGAACAGCGCGACTTCGCCCGATTTGACGTCCGAGACGATCCGTTCGCCCATCTTTTCGCCGGCCTTTTTGAGGTCCTGACCGATGTACGCGAGGCGCGCGTTGCCTTCCGCGTCGGCGTTGTACGCGACGACCGGGATGCCTGCCTTGATCGCCGCTTCGACCGGCTGGTTGAACGCGTGCAGGTCGATCAGCGAGACGGCGATGCCGTCGGCTTTCGCCGTGACCGCGCTGCTCAGCGCGTTGACCATCTGGCTGACGTTGCTCGATTCCGAGCCCGTCCACTGGTAGGAGCAGCCGAGCAGGCTCGACGCGTCGGCCGCGCCGTACTGCGTCGGCGTGAAGAACGGGTTCGTCGTGACGTGGTTGACGAAGACGAATTTGTAGCTCGGGTGCGAGCCGAACACGCCGCCCGAGCCGCCGCTGCTCGACGCGCTCGAACCGCATGCCGCGAGCAGCGTGCTCACGGAGCCGGCGGCGACGCCCGTCAGCGCCGTGCGGCGCAGGAACGCGCGGCGGTCGAATCCCGGGCGATCGACGAGCCCCGACTCGCCGTGCTCGAGAAGCTCTACGGCTTCATGGGCCTGATCGGTCTCTGCCATGTCACTCTCCTCTGCTCGAGGGGCCGCGCCTCCACAGCGCCGCACCCGCCTCCTGTATGCCCGCGAATCTACTCGTTCAGTCAAGCACGTGTCTGGTGGTTTTCCCGCTTCGCGGACGATTCCCTGTCATCCGCCGATCGCGCGAGGCGCTATACCCTCGGACGATGGCCAGCGGCCCCGCTACGCCACCCGCCGAGGAGCCGCCGCGCGACGCGCCGGACGTCGCGGCGCGCGACCCGCGCGACCTACCGCCCGGCGGCGAGCCGCCGCGCGGCGAGGAGCGCTACGGGCCGCTCGACGTGCTGCGCACGCGCAAAGACGACGGCCGCTCGCTGACGCTCTACAGCCGCGAGGAGAGGCGGTCGCGATGAGCGAGCTCCGCTTCAACGAGCTGCGCGGCGAGCAGGTCGTCTACGCGATCCACCGCCAGGACCGCACGTTCCTGCCCGACCGCGAGCACTGCCCGCTCGACCCGACGCAGCCGGGCGGCCCGCGCACGGAGATCCCCTACTCGTCGTTTCAGATCGCCGTCTTCGACAACCGCTTCCCGGCGTTCGACGCGCCCGGCGGCGCGGCCGAGGTCGTCGTCTACTCCGACCGCCACGACGGCTCGTTCGCGACGCTCGCGCCCGAACGCGCCGAGGCGCTGATGTGGGTCTGGCGCGACCGCTACGAGCGGCTCGGCGCGCGCACCGACGTCGACTACGTGATGATCTTCGAGAATCGTGGCGTCGAGGTCGGCGTCACGCTGCACCACCCGCACGGGCAGATCTACGGCTACCCGTTCATCCCGCCGGTGCTCGAGCGCGAGCTCGCCGCCGACGAGCGCCTCGGCGGCTGCGCGCCGTGCGAGCTGCTGCGCCGCGAGCTGCACGACGGCGAGCGTGTGCTGATCGACGGCGAGCGCGTCGTCGCCTACCAGCCGTACGCCGCGCGCTGGGCGTACGAGGCGCACGTCGTGCTGCGCGAGCACCGCGCGAGCCTGCTCGACTGCGACGCCGAGGAGCTGCGCGAGCTCGGCGAGACGCTGCAGCGGCTCGTGCGCGGCTACGACGCGCTGTACGAGCGGCCGTTCCCGTACGTGATGGTCGTCCACCAGGCGCCGACCGTCGGCGCGCACGCGCAGCGCGAGCACGACGGGCACGTGCACGTCGAGTTCTACCCGCCGCTGCGCACGGCCGAGAGGCTCAAGTTCCTCGCCGGCTCCGAGCAGGGCGCCGGGACGTTCATCTCCGACACGCTGCCCGAGGAGACGGCGCGCGCGCTGCGCGAGGCGATCGCCCGTGCCGCCGGCTGAGCGCGTCCGCGCGTTCGCTCCCGGGCGCGTCAACCTGATCGGCGAGCACACCGACTACAACGGCGGGCTCGCGCTCCCGTTCGCGATCTCGCGCGGCGTCGTCGTCGATGCGACCGCTCGCGAGGACCTCGTGATCCGCGCGCGCGCCGTCGACCTCGGCGAGGACTTCGTCTTCACCGTCACCGAGCGCGCGCGCGAGCACGGCTGGCGCGCGTTCGTCGTCGGCATGGCCGCCGAGCTGGAGGCGCTCGGCGTCGACGTCGAGGGCGCCGAGCTGCAGATCGGCGGCGACCTGCCGCGCGGCGCCGGACTGTCCTCCTCGGCCGCGCTCGAGGTCGCGCTGTGCCTCGCGCTGCTCGCGCTCGCCGATGTCGATCCCGAGGAACCCGGCCGCCTGCAGCTCGCGCGTGTGTGCGCGCGCGTCGAGAACGAGTGGGTCGGCGCGCAGACCGGCCTGCTCGACCAGCTCGCCTCGCTCTACGGCGAGGCCGACGCCGCGCTGCTGATCGACTTCGCGACGCTCACGCTCGAGGCCGTGCCGCTGAAGCTCGGCGACTGGCGCCTCGTCGTGCTCGACTCCGGCGAGCGCCACGAGCACGCCGGCGGCGGCTACAACGAGCGCCGCGCCGAGTGCGCGCGCGCCTGCGAGCTGCTCGGCGTGCAGACGCTCAGCGAAGCCGCCGCGAACGCCGCCGCGCGCCTGCCCGAGCCGCTCGGCAGACGCGTGCGCCACGTGCTCAGCGAGAACGAGCGCGTCCGCGCGGCCGTCGCCGCGCTGCGCGGAGAGGACATGCCGACGCTCGGCGCGCTGCTGAGCGCCTCGCACGCGAGCCTGCGCGACGACTACGAGATCTCGACGCCGGCCGTCGAGGCGACCGTCGCACGACTGCTCGACGCCGGCGCCGCCGGCGCGCGGATCATGGGCGGCGGCTTCGGCGGCTGCGTGCTCGCGCTGTTCGCGCCCGGCGCCGCCGCGCCGGGCGACGCGCTCGAGGTGCGCCCCGGCGCCGGCGCGCACCTGCTTCGCACCTGAGACGCAGACGCGCCCGCGCGCCGAGCCGCGCTCAAAGCCGCGACGCGACGAGCGCGCAGGCCGTGACGACGACGCCGAGCGACAGCGCCGCGAGCGCGCCGTCGAGTGGCGCGAGCAGGCGCGCGACCGACAGCTGCTCGTCGCTGCCGTCGCTGCGCTCGAGCACGCCGGTCACCGAGCGCGTGCGGCGGCGCAGCTCGCGCGCCGGCGAGCTGAGGCGCCGCTGCGCGACGCTCAGCACCGTGCACGCGAGCGCGATCAGCACGCCCGGCAGGTCGATCTTCAGCGACTCGACGAAGTAGCCGGTGAGCGCCGGGAAGCCGCCCCAGCCGATCGCGAACCACACGTCGCCGTGCACGCGCCCGCCGATCCACTCGAGGTTGTACGCCGGCAGGAACAGCCCGCCGAGCACGACGAGCGGCACGAGCAGCGGCGAGACGACGATCGCGCCGGCGACGCCGATCGCGAGCGCTCCGAGCAGGCTGACGGCCGCGAGCGCGATCAGCGCGCGGTCGCTCAGGCCGGTGCGCAGCGGGCGGTCGTTCAGCTCGTCGAGCGCGTGCGCGGCGACGCCGACGGCGAGCGCGAACGCCGCGAGGCCCCACAGCAGCCGGTTGACGTAGACGCGCGGCGCGATCGCCGCGCCGAGCGCGAAGTAGCTCAGGTGCCAGGCCGTGTAGGGCGGGTGCAGCAGCGTCAGCAGGTCGCCGACGCGCCCGCCGCCGAGCGCGTAGAACGCCGGGCGCTCAGGCGCCGCGCGCATCGACGCCTCTCGTCGCGCAGATGACGACGCCGCCGCCGAGGCTCATGCGCCGCACGGTGACGTCGATCAGCCCCGCCTCGCGCCACAGCGCGACGAGCGCCGGCAGCGGGTAGCGCGCGTAGAAGCCGCGAATGCTCGGCCCGAGGAAGCGCCCGACCTCGGCCCACTCGCGCGAGGCGAGGCGCCCGAGCACGGGCAGCCCGACGGCCGTGTACAGCCGCCATGCCGCGCGCGCCGGCGCGAGCGGCGGCACGCCGAACTCGAGCGAGCCGACGCGCGCGCCCGGCTTGACGACGCGCGCGAGCTCGCGCAGCGTCGCCGCCGGGTCCTCGACGTAGCGCAGCAGGTACGTGAACGTCAGCGCGTCGAAGCTCGCGTCGGCGAACGGCAGCCGCTCGGCCTCGCCCTCGACGAGCTCGACGCGATCGTCGCCGGCGAAGCGCGTGCGCGCGGCGGCGAGCATCTGCGGGCTCTGGTCGAGGCCGACGACCGTCAGCTCGCGACCGCGCGCGAGCAGCTCGGCGGCGACCATGCCCGTGCCCGTCGCGACGTCGAGCACGCGCGCGCCCGGCGGCGGCGCGACGGCGGCGGCGAGCGCGCGGCGCCAGCGCGGGTCCTGCCCGAAGCTGAGCGCCGACGAGAGCGCGTCGTAGCGGCGCGGCAGGCCGCGAAACAGCTCGAGCGCCTCGCGCTTGCCCGCCGTCCGGCCGTCGTCGTCGCTCATCGCTCTAGCCGCCCCTTCGCTCGCCGATCTGAAAGGCTAGCCGCAGCCTGCTCGCGCAGCGCTGCGCGAGCCGCCCGGGAACGTCGTCATCGAGTCTTCATCTCAAAGCCAAGACCGCAGCGTCGCGCTCGTAAGCGGAGCTTCGAGCGGCATCGGCGAAGCGACCGCGCGCCGCCTCGCGCGCAATCGGAGCCGCGCGCTCGTGCTCGTCGCGCGGCGCGAGGAGCGCCTGGCCGCGCTCGCCGCCGAGCTCGGCTCCGAGCGCACGAGCTTCGTCGCCGTCGACCTGCTCGACGACGACACGCCGCGGCGGATCGCCGAGCACGTGCGCGAGCGCTACGGCCGGCTCGACCTGCTCGTCAACAACGCCGGCGCGTCCTGGCGCGCGCGCTTCGCCGACGGCGGCTACGAGAACGTGCGCAAGACGATGGCGATCAACTTCGACGCGCAGGTGCGCCTGACCGAGGCGCTGCTGCCGCTGCTGCGCGACTCGGCGCCGAGCGCGATCGTCAACGTCTCCTCGACGTCCGGCCGCGTAGCGCGCGCCGGCTCGGGCGCGTACAGCGCGTCGAAGTTCGCGCTCGTCGGCTGGTCGGACGCGCTGCACGTCGAGGAGCGCGCGCACGGCGTGCACGTCGGCCTCGTGCTGCCCGGCTTCGTCTCGACCGAGGGCTTCCCGCAGCGCGAGCTCACCGACAAAGCGCTGACGCGCTGGATCGTCTCGACACCCGATCGCGCGGCCGACGCGATCTACGACGCCGGCGTCGGGCGGCGCGCCGAGCGCTACGTCCCGCGCCCGTACGCGCTCGCCGCCGCGCTGCGCGTGCTCGCGCCGGCGCTCGTGCGACGCGCGGTCGGCGGCCGCGCGCCTCGCCGGTAACCTCCACGCATCGCCACTCGCGCGCTCGTCACCGGAGCGACCGGCTTCATCGGCGGCCGCCTCGCCGACTCGCTCGTCCGTACGGGCGCGTCGGTGCGCTGCCTCGTGCGCGACCCGGCGCGCGCCGGCGAGCTGCAGCGGCTCGGCTGCGAGATCACTCGCGGCGACGTCGGCGACGCCGTGAGCCTGAGCGGCGCCGGCGAGCAGATCGACGTCGCCTACTACCTCGTGCACGCGATGGCCGGCGGCGCCGGCTTCGAGCAACGCGAGCTCGACGGCGCGCGCAACTTCGCGCGGATGGCGCGCGCCGAGGGCGTGCAGCGCGTCGTCTACCTCGGCGGCCTCGGCGACGAGAGCGTCTCCGAGCACCTGCGCAGCCGCGCCGCGACCGCGCGCACGCTCGCCGAGAGCGGACCGCCGCTGACGTACTTCCGCGCGGCGATGGTCGTCGGCGCGCAGAGCGAGTCCTACCGGACGATCCGCCACCTCGTCAAAAGGCTGCCCGTGATGATCGCGCCGGCGTGGCTTCGCAACCGCACGCAGCCGATCGGCATCGACGACGTCGTCGCCTACCTCGCGAGCGCGGCCGATGTGCCCGAGTCGGCTGGCCGCGAGGTGCAGATCGGCGGCCCCGACGTGCTCTCCTACGCCGAGATGCTCGATCGCATGGCGATCGCGATGGGCGTCAGGCCGCGACCGAAGGTGCCGGTGCCGTTCATCACGCCGTCGCTCTCGGCGCTGTGGCTCGGCCTCGTCACGCCCGTCGACACGAACGTCGCGCGCCCGCTCGTCGACGGGCTCTCGAGCGACACGGTCGTCACCGACGCGAGCGGCGCCGCGCCGTTTCGTATCGAGCCGGCGACGTTCGACGAGACGTTGACCCGCGCGCTCGCCGAGGAGAATAGGGTGCGATGAAGATCGACATGAGGAGACCGCGATGATCATCACGACGATGAACGACCTTCCCGGCTATCAGATCGACGAGGTGCTCGGCGAGGTCTTCGGCCTGACCGTGCGCGCGCGCAACATCGGCTCGCAGTTCGGCGCCTCGCTGAAGTCGCTCGTCGGCGGCGAGCTCAAGGGGATGACGAAGATGCTCGCCGAAGGCCGCGTGCACGCGCAGGAACGCCTCGAAGAGGAGGCCGCCGCAAAGGGCGCCGACGCGATCGTCGCGTTCCGCTTCGACACCTCTGAGCTCGGCCAGACGTGGACCGAGATCTGCGCGTACGGCACCGCCGTGCGAGCGAGCAGGCGATAGTCCGCAACGCGCTCACGATGCGCGTGCTCGCGCCGCTCGTCGCGCTGCTGCTCGCCGGCGCGACGCTCGCCGCGTGCGGCAAGAGCTCGCTGTCGGGCACGACCGTCGCCGTCTCGTCGAGTTCGACGACCGCTAAGCCGGCGTCGCCCGGCGCGCGCAAGGCCACGCCGCGCGGCGGCGCGGTCACGCACGCGAGCGCGCTTGCCTACGCGCGTGCCGTCAACCTGATGGCCGCCGACGTGCCCGGCTTCACGCCGACCGAACACCACGAACACAGCTCGGCCTCGCAGCGGCGCCTCGAACGCCAGATGCTGCAGTGCACCGGCGTCGCCGGCACGACGAAGGGCGTGCTCGAAGAAAGCTCGAAGTCGTTCGAGCTCAAGCGCGGCGTCGTCGACCTCAGCGTCAGCTCCGAAGTCAGCGTGCAGGCGAGCGCCGCGCAGGCCGAGCGCGTGCGCGAAGCCGTCGCGAGCTCGCACGTGCGCGGCTGCTTCTCGCGCTACCTCGAGCAGCTGTTCAAGAGCGAGAAGCTCCCCGCCGGCGCGAGCGCCGGGCCGGTCACGATCCAGAGCGGAACGCCACCCGCGCCCGGCGCCGGCGGCGGCTTCGGCTGGCGCGTGACCGCGAGCTTCGACGTGCGCGGCGTCAAGCTGCCGCTGTACTTCGACATCCTCGGCTTCGTCGACGGCCCGAGCGAGGTCACGCTGATGAGCTCTGGCGTGCTGCGCCCGTTCCCGGCCGAAGCCGAGCAGCACCTGTTCACGCTGCTGCTCGCGCGCTCGGAGGCGCACGCGCTGTGAGCGACGAGCGCACGTGGAGCGCCGTCGACGACTACGTCGAGCGCCACCTGCTCGAGCCGGACTCGGCGCTCGAGCTCGCGCTGCGCGACGCCGCCGCCGCCGGGCTGCCGGCGATCGCCGTCACGCCGAGCCAGGGCAAGCAGCTGCACCTGCTCGCGCGCTCGATCGGCGCGCGGCGGATCCTCGAGGTCGGCACGCTCGGCGGCTACAGCGCGATCTGGCTCGCGCGCGCGCTCGCGCCCGGCGGCCGTCTCGTCACGCTCGAGGTCGATCCTCGCTGCGCCGAGACCGCCGCCGCGAGCATCGCGCGCGCCGGGCTCACAGACGTCGTCGAGCTCCGGCTCGGCGCCGCGCTCGACACGCTGTCCGTGCTCGCCGCCGAAGATCCCGAGCCGTTCGACTTCGTCTTCATCGACGCCGACAAGCGCCACACGCCCGACTACTTCGAATGGGCGCTGCGGCTGACGCGTCCCGGCGCGCTGATCGTCGCCGACAACGTGATCCGCTTCGGCGCACTCGTCGACCCCGCCGAGCAGTCGCCCGACGTGCTCGGCAACAGGCGCCTGCACGAGATGCTCGCAGGCGAGAAGCGCGTCAGCGCGACGACGATCCAGACCGTCGGCGCGAAGGGCTACGACGGTTTCACGCTCGCGCTCGTCGAGCCGTAGGCGCTCGGCGCGCGGCTAGGCCGCGAGGCGCTCGAGCACCTCGTCGGCGTCGGTGCCGTGCGCGTGCAGCGCGCGCTCGAAGACCGTGCCGTAGACCTGCATGACGGCCATCAGCACGTCGGTCGTGCCGACGCCGGGCGCCTGGCGCTCGGCGGCGATCGCGATCGCGCGATCGCTGACGAGCGCGACGACGTGCCGGTGCTCGGGGTTGACGGCCTCGTCGAAGCGCTCTCCGTCGACCGGCTCGGCGGCGTGGCTGCGCAGCGACGCCTCGCTGACGCCGAGCGCCTGCAGCGCGACGCCGACCTCGCCGTGCAGGCGCAGCACGCGCAGCCAGCGCTCGGCCTCGTCCTCGGGCGTGCGCGCGAACGGGATCGCCGTCGCGGCGATGCCGAGCACGAGCGCCGCGTCGGGCGCGAACACCGGAGCCGCGCTCACCCTCTCGCCCTCATGACGCGCCTACCGCGCTCAGCGCCGCGGCGCGGATCACGACCTCGCCATGCACCGCGACGTGCGGCGCGTGCCCGGCGGCGTAGCTCAGCTCGATCGTCGCCGTGCGCGAGCGCTCGAGCTCGCGCGCCGCGCGCTCGACGCTCGCCTCTGCCTGCGCGCGCGCGACGCCCGCCTGCTCGAGGAAGCGCAGCACGCGCTCCCCGTCGGCGAGCGCCTCGCGGTCGAGCTCGAGGCGCTCGGCGACGATCGCCGGCGTGCCGGCCGCGGCGCCGTGCACGTGCAGCAGGCACGCGGCCATGTCGTCGGGGCGTGCGCTCGACTGCGCCGCGACGCTGTCGAGCAGCTGCTCGGCACCGGCCTCGGCAGGCAGCTCCGCGAGCGAGCGCGATAGGCGCTCGGCGCCGAACAGCTCCTCGCGGCGCTCGCCGACGCGCGCCTCGGTGACGCCGTCGGTGTGGAAGCAGAGTCGCGCCGCGCCAGGGATCGAGACGATCGTCTGGCGCGTGCCCGTGCGCATGCCGGCGCCGAGCGGCGGCGCCGAGCAGGCCGTGACCGGCGCGATCGCACGCGCCGCGCCCGACGCGTCGGGCTCGCCGAGCACGAGCGGCGGCGGGTGTCCGGCGCTCGCGTAGGAGAGCTTGCGCTCGCGCGGGTCGTAGACGGCGGCGAGCACCGTCGCGAACGAACCGCCGAGCTGGCGCTCGAGCACGGCGCCGGCCGTCTGCAGCGCGGTGGCCGGCTCGAGGCCGGCCTCGAGGTACGCGCGCACCGTGAAGCGCACGAGCGCCGTGTGCGGCAGCGCCTCGCGACCGTGGCCGGAGACGTCGCCGACGATCACCGCCAGCTGCCCGGCCTCGAGCGCGAACACGTCGTAGAAGTCACCGCCCGCGCCGGGCCCGTCGGCCGGGCGGTAGGCGACCGACGTGCCGACCGGGCCGAGCCGCGCCGGCGGCTCGGGCAGGAGCGCCGCCTGCAGCAGGCCGACGTCCTCGAGCAGCTCGCCGCGCTGGCGCGCGAGCCGCCGCGCGCGCACGCCGGTCAGCAGCGAGCGCAGGCCGAAGGCGAGCGCGAGCGCCGCGAGCGCCGCGATCAAGATCCGCACGGGGCCCGGCACGACGTTGACGATCTTCGTGATCGTGTGCACGATCGCCGGTTCGGAGGAGCGCGCGTAGGAGCCGCCGAGACCCGAGCGCGCGGGTGTGCCGGACGACGAGGACGAGCCGCCGGCGCCGCTCGCCGCGAGCGGCACGAGCGATGCGCCGAGCAGCGCCGGCGTGCGCGTCGGCGAGGCGCGCTTGGCCGCGGCGCCGCGCACGTGCCGGCGTGCGCGGGCGGCGTGCTTCGCGCGCGCGCCGCCCGCGCTGAGGCCCTGCGCTGCGCTCGCGCTCGACACGAGCCCGGAGAGCGGCGCTTCCGCGCCGGCCGTCGCCGGCGTCGTCGCGCTCGCCGGTGCGGACGCCGTCGCGGCGGCCGCCCTCGGGCTCGCTTCGGCGCCGACGCTCGTCGGCTTGCCCTTCCCCGACGCGCCGCCTTCTTCGCCGCTCGTGCCTTCGCCGCCGGCCGCCGAGCCTTCGTGTTCGTGTTCCTTCTGTTCGCGTTCTTTCAGTTCGCGTTCTTTTTCCTTGCGCTTCTTGCCGCCGCCCTTTTCGCCGCCGCCCGATTTTTTCTGTTTGCGCGCGAGCGCTTCGACGCCCTGCGACGCCGGCCTGCTCGTCGCCGCCGCGTCCGTGCTCGCGCCTTCGGCGAGGCCATCGCTCGCTTCGCCTGTGGCGGTCGCCGCGCCGCCGGCGCCGCCGGCGCCGCCCGCGCGACCGCGCGAGTGCGCCGCGGGAACGTGTCGGTCGCCCTGGCGTGAGCCACCGCCGCTGGCCGGCGGCGCCGCGGGCCCGCCAGCGCGCGGCGCTTCGGCGCCCTGCGCGCGATGCCGACGGGTCACGGCTTCGCCCGGCGCCGCCGGCGCGAGCGTCGCAAGCGGCGGCGCTGTCGCGGATGGCGCGGGCGGCGGCGGCGCGCCTTCGGCCTTCGCCGGCCGTTCGGCGCGGCGCACGCGCGGAGTCGCCGCCGCTTCGACGGTGACGGCCGGCGTCGAGACGGTCGTCGTGTCCTTCGCCGCGAGCGCGGCCGGCAGCGAGGATGCGAGCAGCGCGCCGATGCCGACGCTCGCCGCGACGGCGATCGCGCGAGGAGCGAAGCGCGCGCTGTCGCTCACGCCGCTCACCCGATCCGCGTCGTCTGACCTCGGACGTGGACGAGCGCCTGCTCGAGCGTCGGGAAGATCGCGAACGCGCCGTCCATCCCCGAGAGCTCGAAGATCTTCAGCACGTTCGTGTTGACGCAGACGATCGCCATCCGCGCGCCGATGTCGAGGCTCTTGTTGACGCCGACGAGCACGCTGAGCGCGGTCGAGTCCATGAAGCGGACCTGCGTCAGGTCGACGACGAGCTGCTTGTAGCCGGCGTCGAGCGAGTCGACGAGCGCCCACTTCAGCGACGGCGCGCGCTCGAGGTCGAGCTCGCCTTCGAGCGCGACGATGCTCGTGCTCTCGTCGGGCTGGCTCTGGATCACGCCGAAGGCGCCCGTGAATGGCTTCGACGTCGTGGATGTATCGGCGGTGCCCGGCATCGTCCTCCTTCGAGAGAGCTCCTCGATCTGAGCTTCGGCGCGCGGTCGCCATCCATTACGCGCGCGAGCGCGGATCAAACACACGTCCACCTCGTGATCGGTGCGAAGCCGCAGCGCACGCCGCGCGCGCGCTCAGCCCATCGAGCGTGGCAGCAGGTCGCCGGGCGCACGCAGCTCCGGCGGCTCGTCGTCCTGCGCGCGCGGGACCGCCGGGACCGGTGCGGCCGAGATCCGCGCCGAGTAGATCGACGGCGCGCCGAGCAGCCGCGTGACGACCGTCGCGCCGACGACCGCGATCAGCTCGGGCACCATCAGCGAGTCGCCGTGGTGCGTCAGCTCGAGCATCAGCACGACGGCCGCGAGCGGCCCCTGCATCGCCGCGCCGAGCACCGCCGCGCCGCCGATAAACGCGTACGCGCCGAGCGGCGCGCCCGGCCAAAGCCGCGTCCAGCCCTCGCCGAGCAGGCCGCCGAGCAGCACGCCGAGCGCGAGCGTCGGCGTGAACAGGCCGCCCGGCGCGCCGCTGCCGAGGCACGCGGCCGTCGCGAGCGGCTTGAGCACGAGCAGCACCGCGAACAGCGCGACGCCGAGCTGGCCGACGAGCGCGAGCTGGACGACGTTCTTGCCGTTGCCGAGCAGCTGCGGGTAGGCGATCGCGACGGCACCGAGCGCCGTGAACACGACGATCGGTACGCCGAGGCGCATCCAGCCGGCCGGGCGCAGCGCGTGCGCGCGCGCGATCAGGCGGATGTAGGCGACCGCGACGACGCCGGCGAGCGGGCCGGCGACGAGCGCGCAGACGAACTCCGAGGCGTGCACGTGGAACGTCGGGATCAGGTACGTCGGCGCCGTCGGCAGCGAGACCCACGCGACGGTCGTCGCGATCGTAGTCGTCGCGAGCGCCGGCAGCACGAGCGGCAGCGTCAGCGTGCCGAGCAGCACCTCGAGCGCGAACAGCGCGCCGCCGAGCGGGACGTTGTAGACGGCCGCCATGCCCGCGCCGGCGCCGCACGCGACGAGCAGCCGCCGCTGCCACTCGGGCACGCGCGCTCGCTCGCCGAGCGTGCTCGCGAACGCCGCGCCGGCCTGCTGCGGCGCGGCCTCGCGCCCGAGCGAGGCGCCGAGCGCGACGACGACGATCGAGTGCACGGCGCGCGCGAGGCTCGCCCACAGCGGCAGCCGCGCGCCGCGCAGCCAGATCGACTCCGACACCTCACCGGCGCCGCCGAGCCGCGCGAGCAAGATCGCGCCGCCGCCGGCGACGACGCCGCCGACGAGCAGCACGAGCACGCGGCGACCGTCGGACGTCGCTTCGACGGCGTCGAGGAACTGGCCCGAGTGGTAGCTCCACGCGAAGTGCTGCACGAGCCGCAGCAGCGCGATCAGCGCCGCGCCGGCGAGCCCCGTCGCGACGCCGATCGCGACGACGAGGCCCCAGAAGCGCAGCCCATAGGACGCGACGATGCCGCGGCCCGGGACGTTCGGTTGCGCGTGGCCGAGCCGGGCGTTCAAGACCAGGAAAAGATATCCGCCGGGCAACGTCGCGCTCGCGTGAGTCGCGCTCGCGACGCTCGCGCGCGCGTGCGTGCGACACTCGCCGCGTGCCCGCCGGGCTGCCCGAGCTGATCGTCCCCCACGCGGGCGCGTGGCGCACGTGGCTCGGCGAGAACCACGCCGCGCCGGACGGCGTCTGGCTCGTGCTCGCGAAGAAGGGCGCGAGCGAGCCGACGAGCCTGAGCTACGACGAGGCGCTGCTCGCCGCGCTCGCGCACGGCTGGATCGACGGCCAGGTCCGTCGCCGCGACGAGCGCACGTTCCGCCAGCGCTTCACGCCGCGCCGGCCGCGCAGCGCGTGGTCGAAGCGCAACGTCGCGCTCGTCGAGCGGCTGATCGCCGAAGGCGCGATGCACGAGGCCGGGCTCGCCGCCGTCGCCGCCGCGAAGACCGACGGTCGCTGGGAGGCCGCCTACGCCGGGCAGGCGACGATCGTCGTGCCCGACGACCTCGCCGCCGCGCTCGCCGCCGAGCCGCGCGCGCAGGCGATGTTCGAGATCCTCACGAGCCAGAACCGCTACTCCGTGCTGCTGCGGATCGACAGCGCCAAGCGCGCCGACACGCGCGCCAGGCGGATCGAGCAGTTCGTCGCGATGCTCGCGCGCGGCGAGACCGTCCACCCGCAGCGGCGCAAGCTCGGCGACTGACCGTCAGCCGCCGATCGGCGCGGCGAGCGCGCGCGCCATCCACACGTGCTCGATGCCGGCCTCCTCGAACGGCTCGGACGCGACGGCGAAGCCGGCCTGCTCGTACAGCGCGACGGCG
Organism: uncultured Solirubrobacteraceae bacterium; assembly: GCA_963802105.1. GTDB lineage: Bacteria > Actinomycetota > Thermoleophilia > Solirubrobacterales > Solirubrobacteraceae > Palsa-744. Next base: position 920,085 of record CAWDHJ010000002.1, read on the forward strand.
ACGAGCTGCGCCGCGAGGCGCACCGTCCGCGCGCCTTCCTCGCGCGCTCGCGCGAGCGCGACGTCGAGCATCCGCGAGGCGATCCCGCGGCGGCGCGACGCGGCCTCGACCGCGACACGCCCGATTTTCGCCGCGTCGCCGCTCAGCAGCAGCCGCAGCGTGCCGATCGCGCGCCCGTCCTCGAGCGCGAGCAGGTGCAGCGCGCTCGCGTCGAGCGCGTCGTGCTCCTCCTCGCGCGGGACGCCCTGCTCGTCGCAGAACACGCGGACGCGGATCGCGAGCGCCGCGTCGAAGTCGCCGGTGTCGCGCGCCCAGCGGATCTCGATCTGCTCGCCGGCGGCCACGCGCGCAAGATAGCGCCGGCCGGCGCTCCGCCCGAGCGCTCGCGCGCCTACTGCCCGAGGCCGCGGCGGCGGCGCGAGAACGGCGCGCTGAGGTCGCCTTCGGCGAACGGTCCCGAGACCGAGCCGTCGGTCGCGTAGCGGTACAGCGCGACGGTGAACGTCTGGCGCACGACCGCCTGCAGCGCGCCGATCGCGACGAGCGCGAGCGCGCCGACGCCGATCACGACGTCGCGCACGGCTGCGACGTTCCTCGTCGCGGCGATCGCGACGCCGAACACGACGATCACGCCGAGGACGGCGATCGCGCTCCACGCGCCGATGATCACGCTGCCGCCGATGCCCTCGCCCCAACGCTCCTTGAACGTCCGCGCCGAGCGGCGCAGCGCCTCCGGCGCCGTGCAGTCTTCGAGCGCGAGGATCGGGATCGCGAACAGGCTCGCGAGCGACCAGCCGACGCCGACGAGGCGCGCGGCGATGCTGCCGCCGAGCGGCAGGCGGCTGGAGAGCTGCTCGAGCACGAAGCCGACGACGGCCGCGATTAGCGCCCACAGCGCGACCTGGCCGATCCGGCGCATCGGCACGGCGAGCGCTTCGCCGAGCGAGAGGTGGCGGCCCTCGAGCGCGGCCGACGCGGCGGCGGCGATCGCCGTGTTGAGGAACACGCTGACGAACGTCAGCGGGTAGGCGAAGATCAGCGCGAACAGCGCGAGCGAGCCGCCGTCGAGGCGGCCGTTGCCGAACGAGCCGCTGAGCACGAAGATCGCCGCGAGCCCGACGATCCCGCACGCGGCCGCAGCGACGGCGAGCGCGAGCAGCGAGCGGTCGTGGCGCACGACCTGCCACGCGGCGCGCGTCAGGCGCCACGAGCGCGCGATGCGCCCTTCGCGGGGAGGCTCCATCACACCACTCTGCGCTTGCGACATCGCTTGTCCTCCGATCGCTTTGCGGCGCCGAAGACCCGTGCCCCCGCGCGCCCTGCGGTCATATCGGACACCGGCGTCGCGGACTTTACGCGCGTCCCGCCGAGCGGACGGCGGGCGGGAGCGCGAGGCCGTCGAGCATCGCCGCGACCGCGAGCTCCCAGCGGCGGTCGGCGGCCGCGCGCGAGGCGCCGAGGCGTCCGGCGCTCTCGGCGAGCGCGAGGCCCTGGACGAGCGCGACGAGCACGTGCGCGACGTCGACCGGCTCGCCGCGCAGCACGCCGGCGTCGATCGCGCGCCGCACGCGCGCGACGATCAGCTCGCGCACGGCTCCGCCCGCCTGCGCCTCGGCGTCGCTCGGGTCGAAGCCGGCGAACGGCTGCGCGATCATCACCTGCGCGAGCACGGCGTTCGCGCGCACGAACTCGCGGTAGCGCGCGCACAGCGCGAGCAGGTCGGCACGCGCGTCGTCGGTCTCCGCGAGCTCGTCGAGGCGCGCGCGCAGCATCTCGAAGCCGGCGAAGAACACCTCGCGAACGAGCCCGGCCTTGTCGCCGAACAGCTCGTAGACGGCCGGCGTCGACGTGCCGGCCGCGCGCGCGAGCCCGCGCGCGGTGAAGCCGCCGACGCCGTCGCGCGCGAGCAGCTCGAGCGCCACGGCGAGCACGCGCTCGCGCAGCTCGGGGGTGCGCTGCTTGACGCGCGGCACGCTACACCCCCGGATCATTCGAGACGCCGTTACGAAACACTGTTACATTATAGGCTCGGGCGAAGACGAGAAAGGAGCAGGAGATGGCGGAGATCGACGAGCAGCTCACGCGCTACGAGCTCGACGGAGGCGTCGCGACGATCGCGATCGACGACGGCAAGGTCAACGCGTTCTCGATCGCGATGCTGCGCTCGCTGCACGCTGCGCTCGACCGCGCCGAGCGCGACGAGGCGATCGTCGTGCTGCGCGGGCGCGAGGGCTGCTTCTCGGCCGGCTTCGACCTGAAGACGTTCGGCGAAGGCGCCGAGCCGACGATCGAGATGCTGATGCTCGGCGCGCGCTTGTGCGAGCGGCTGCTGACGTTCCCGAAGCCCGTCGTCGCCGCGTGCAGCGGCCACGCCGTCGCCGCCGGCTCGTTCGTGCTGCTCAGCGCCGACGTGCGCATCGGCGTCGACGGGCCGTTCCGGCTCGGGCTCAACGAGGTGCGCATCGGCCTGACGATGCCGTGGTTCGCGATCGCGCTCGCGCGCGGGCGCCTGCACCCGGCGCACTTCGACGCGGCCGTCGTGCACGCGCAGATGTACGCGCCCGCCGAGGCCGTCACGGCCGGCCTGCTCGACCGCGTCGTGCCCGCCGCCGAGCTGCGCGCGGCGAGCGCCGAGGCGACGGCCGAGCTCGCGCAGCTCGACATGCGCGCGCACCACGCGACGAAGCTGCGCGCGCGCGAGGAGCAGCTGCAGCGCGTGCGTGCGGGGATCGACGAGGAGCTCTCGCTCGCCGGCCTCAGCGGCGCGCAGGCGCCCGCCTAAGATGGCCTGCCTCCAAGTCCTCCCGACAGTCGGGGCCTCGATAGCTCTTTGAGGTTTGGACGGGCTCCCCACTCGGGGAACCCGTCCGCGCCTCGGCTCAGGCTGCCTCCTTCACCGCCAAGTGAAGAGGGAGGTTGAGCCCGATGACCAAGGATGACGTGCTGTTCGGCTACCGCCAGCAGCTATTTGCCGAGGCAGCGAGAACGAACGTCTCGGCTGCGTGCCGGACCTTCGGCGTGCACCGCTCCACCTACTACGCCTGGAAGCGCCAGGTCGACCGCCACGGCCTTGAGATGCTGCGTCCCAGAGAGCGCCGCCGGCCGCAGATGCCCAATCAGCTGCCGAAGATGATCGAGGAGCGGATCGTGTCCTTCTCGATCGCTCACCCGGGGCTCGGCCCGAGGCGTGTCGCCTCAGAGCTCGCCCGCGAGAAGTGGGGTGGGATCGTCGTCTCCCCGAACGGGGTGTGGAAGGTCCTCGCCCGCCACGGGCTGAGCACGCGAGCCAAGCGCCTGGGGCTGATCGCCGGCTACGCGGCGCCCTATGAGCCACCCAGAGATCCAGGGCCAGAGCAGCACATCGAGGTCGATCGCCCCGGCGCGCTGGTCGGGATCGACTGCTTCTACGTCGGGCGCCTGAAGGGCACCGAGGGCGCGATCTGGCAGCTCACCGCGATCGACATCGCCTCCTCCTACGCCTGGGCCGAGCTTGTGATCTGCAAGCAGGGCAACCCCACCGCCCGACAGACCTCAAAGCTCGCCGAGCGCGTCGCCAAGGAGCTGAAGCTCGCCGGCTGGAAGCTCAAGCGAATGCTCAGCGATAACGGCAACGAGTTCCGCGGCAGTGAGTTCTCCCGCACGCTTGAGAAGCTCGACGCCCGTCACAGCCGGATTCACGCCGGCAGACCGCAGACCAACGGCAACGTGGAGGCGCTGCACAGGACGATCCTCGATGAGTGCTGGCGGCCTGCCTTCGCCCGCTACATCTATCCCCGCTACAGCGGCCTGAAGCGAGAGCTCAAGACCTACCTGCGCTTCTACAACACAGACCGCGTTCATCACGGACGACTCACACGCGGGCGCATCCCAGCGGAGATCGTCTACGGTGCCCGCAAGATGGAGGTCAGATGAGCCGCGGCTGTCGGCACATCTTGGAGGCTGCGCAGTCTAAGAGGCGGCCCGGCGCCGAGCTCGCGCGCCGCTATGCGCCGGCGAGCTCGAGCAGCTTCGTCACGGTCGTCCAGTTGCGCGCCGTCGCGACGACGCCGAGATCCTCTCGGCTGAGCTGCGTCGCGAGCTTCGAGCGGCCGATGCCGTGCGGGAACCACGCGTAGATCTCGCGGCCGCGCACGACGATCCGCTCGCCCTCGACGGCGCGCTCGGCGACCTTGCGAACCGCCTCCGGCGCCGGCTCGGCCGCGCAGAAGCTCACCTGGTAAAGCTTCGGCTGCTCGGCCGCCTCGCCGAGCGGGTCGCGACGCACGACTCGCGCGAGCTCGGCGCGCGTGCGCACGACGACCGCGACGTCGAGCTCGAAGCGCTCGGCGATCAGCCGCTCGCACTCGCCCGGCGAGCTCGTCGGGCGAGGCGTCGCTGTCGAGCACGACGTTGCCGCTCTGCACGTACGTCGCGACGTCGCGCATCCCCGCGTGCTGCAGCGCCTCGCGCAGCGCCGGCATCGCGACTCTGTTGCGAGCGCCGAGGTTGATCCCGCGCAGGAGCACGATCTGCTTCACGCGCGCAAGCGTAGAGCGGCGCCGCGGTGCGGCTCGCCGCTTCGTTCACCGGATCTGCGCACATCTCGCGCCGATCGATGAGATTCTGGTGCATCGGCCGTCCAATGATCAGAACCCACGACCGGAGGAACGAAAATGAGCGACACGCAGACAAAGACGAACATCACGCAGGTCAGCACCGTCATCGTTCCCGTCTCCGACCAGGACGAGGCGATCGCGTTCTACACCGAGAAGCTCGGCCTCAAGAAGCGCTCGGACACGCCGTTCGGCAACGGCGACCGCTGGGTCGAAGTCGCGCCGGCCGGCCGCGAGACGACGATCGCGATCGTCAAGCCGCGGCCCGGCGAACCGACCGGCGTCGAGACTCGCATCGCGCTGTCGAGCACCGACATCGACGCCGACCACGCCGAGCTGAAAGCGCGCGGCGTCGACGTCGACGAGGAGGTCATGCGAATGGGCGGCCCGGTGCCGCCGATGTGCTTCTTCCGCGACCAGGACGGCAACAAACTGCTGCTCGTCGAAGTCGCCTAGACGCGCACGACCGATGGCGAAGCTGAGGTTCGGCATATCGATCTCGCTCGACGGCTTCATCGCCGGACCGAACGCGAGCGAGCAGGACCCGCTCGGCGAAGGCGGACTGCGCCTGCACGAGTGGGCGTTCGAGCTCGCCGCGTGGCGCGAGCCGCACGGCAAAGACGGCGGCGTGCTCAACGCGAGCACGCCGCTGATCGAGGACGTGCTGGCGAACGTCGGCGCGACGATCATGGGGCGCGGCATGTTCGGCGGCGGACCCGGGCCGTGGGGCGAGTGGGACGGCTGGTGGGACGACGAGCCGCCGTTCCATCATCCGGTCTTCGTGCTGACCCACCACCCGCGCGAGCCGCTCGTCAAGGAGAACGGCACGACGTTCCACTTCGTCACCGACGGGATCGAGTCGGCGCTCGCGCAGGCGCTCGACGCGGCCGGCGGCGCGGACGTGTCGATCGGCGGCGGCGCCGAGGTCGCGCAGCAGTACCTCGCCGCCGGGCTCGTCGACGAGCTGTGCCTCAGCGTCGTGCCGGTGCTGCTCGGCGGCGGCACACGGCTGCTCGAGAACGTCGCGAGCGACGTCGCGCTCGAGCAGCTAGGCGCCGTGCAGGCGCCGGGCGTCACACACCTGCTCTACCGGCGCAGCGACAGCGCGAACGCCGCGCGGTAGGTCTCGCGCGGACCGACGCGCGGCAGCGCCTCGCCGCTGCGCAGCGCGTCGGTCGGCGCCGTCATCGGCTCGAAGCAGACGAACTCGCTGGCGCTCGGCGCGTAGAGCTGCGCCCAGGAATATCCGTCGATGAGATCGAGATCGACGCCGGCGTCACGGCCGCGGAGCGCGAACACCGGCGGCGCGGTCAGCCCCGTGAACGCGTCGTCCCAGACGCTGTCGCCGAGCACGAAGCGCCGGCGCTCGAACGGCTCGCTCGCGCCGGTCGGGATCATCGTCTCGCCGAGCTCCAGGCGCCGGCTGACCGGAAGCGTCACCTCCCACGACGCGCGGTCGTGGTCCGGCAGCGAGAGGTATGGATGGAAGCCGAACGAGATCGGCAGCGCCGCTGCGCCGGCCGGCGAGTCCTCGCCGGCGCGCACGGTCGTCTCGATGCTCAGCGTCGCGCCGACGACGCTCGCGCGCAGCCGCACCTCGTGGCGCCACGGGAAGATCGCGAGCAGGTCGTCGCGCTCCCAGCGAAGCCGTGCGCGCAGCTCCTCGGCGCCACCGTCGGCGCCTGCGTCGAGCAGCTCCCACGGCAGCGCGCCGGGCAGCGCGCCGTGGATCGGCAGGCCGTTGCCGTCGAGCTTCAGCAGGCGATCGTCGCCGCGCAGCGCGACCGTCCCGTGCGGCCCCGCGTAGTCGAGGCCGCCGAGGCGGTTCGCCCACGGGTACAGCAGCGGGATGCCCATCGTGCTCGCGCGCTCGGCGTACGCGCGCACGCCGTTTCGCTGCGCGAGCAGCTCGGCGCCGCGATCGCGCAGCGAGCAGCAGACCATCCCGGCGCGCGGCACGAACGTCGCCCGCAGGCCGTCCTCGGCGCCGATCGTCCACGTCTCGAACCCCTCGCGCCGCTCGGTCTTCACGTCAGACCTCGGCCGCGCGCCGCGCCGGCTCGATCACGAGCCGCTGCAGGCGCCGCGCCGCGTCGAGATGGTCGCCGGTCCAGATCATCCGCACGGCCGTCGCGCTCGACTCGCCGCCGGGCGCGCTCAGGTCGTTGCGCACGGCGTCGATCAGGCGCCCGTCGGCCGCCGCGTCGCGGTCGAGCGGCTCGCGCAGCGCGGCGCCCGTGCGCAGGCTGGCGGCGAGGTCGTCGTACCAGCCGTTGACGACCTCGCTCGCCCGCAGCAGCTGCGCGCGCGCCGCCGCGCGGTCGCCGTGCGAGGCGCCGTCCTCGCGCCGCCACAGGTCGAGCACCGCGTCGCCGGCGATCCGCAGGCCGCCGGCGCCGCTCAGCAGCGTCGCGACCTCGCTCATCGGCAGCGGCTTCGCGCCGCGCTCTGACATGTAGGTGCGAAACGTGTCGTCGAGGCGCCGCGCGGCGGCCGCCGCGCGCGTCGCCTCCTCCTCGGGCGCCGCGAGCGCCTGCGCCGAGGCGTCGCAGCGGCGCATGCCGAAGTCGACGGCGCCCGCCAGGTACGCGGCGCTCTCGGCGTACGCGTCGGCGAGCGCGCGGCGCAGCGCCGCGCCGGCGCCGCGCGGCCAGAACAGCAGGCCGACGAGCACGCTTACGGCGCAGCCGATCGCGATGTCCTCGACGCGCAGCAGCCCGACCTTCCAGCCGCTCGGCTGGATGATGTTGTAGAGGATCACGAGCGTCAGCGTGAACGCCGCCTGGCCGGCCGCGAACGAGATCGCCGCCGGCGCGACGCCGGCGAGCAGGATCGCGATCGGCAGCAGGAACCACAGCAGCGTCGTGCTCGTCCCGATCAGCTCGACGAGCACGCCGGCGACGACGAAGCCGGCGACCGTCCCGGCGATCCCGCGCAGCGCGTTCTGCCCGGTGTTGAGCGCGTTCGAGCGCAGCACCGAGAGCGTGCCGAGCACGACCCAGAACGAGTGCTGCACGCCGGTCTCGTTCGCGACGAGCACCGCCAGCCCGAGCCCGACGGCGCCGCGCACGCTGTTGTGCAGCCACACCGAGTTGCGGTCGATGTGCGCCGTCGCGCGCCGCTGCGCCGCGCCGAACGGGCCGATCAGCCCGGTCGGTTCGCGCCCGAGCAGGCGCGCGAGCCAGCTGCGGCGCTCGGCCGCCGCCGCGACGTCGATGTTGCGCGCGATGCCCATCACCGCGAAGCCGAGCTCCAGCGCGCGGAAGCTCGGGTCGAGCGCCGTGATCACCTCGCCGGGGCCCGGCTCCGGCGCGCCCTCCTCGGCGGCGACCGTCACCGTCGTGTCGCGCTCCAACGTCGCGAGCGCCTGCGCGAGCGCGTCGATCGCCGCGTGCAGCTCCGCGCAGTCGCCGCCTTCGGCCGCGAGCAGCTCCGCGCCGCGGTCGAGCACCGTCGCCGCCGCGACCTTGACCGCGCACGCCGCGTGGTCGACCGGCTGGCCGTCCACGCGCGGCGCCGCCTGCGCGACGATCGCGCCGAGCCAGATCAGCTCGTCGACGAGGCGCACGATCGTGCGGCCCGACGTGCTCAGGCTCGCCGGCCGGTACGGCGTCGCGAGGAACACGCGGTTCAGCGCCGCGAGCGCCTCCTCGGCGCGCGCGACCGCGCTCTCGTGCTCGTGCGCGAGCGCCTCGTCGCGCCCGCTCAAGACGTACGCCGCGTCGGCGTGCAGCCGCGCCGCGAGCGCGCGGCACGCGTTCGTCGCCGCCGTGCGCAGCGGCCCGCGCCGCGGCGTCGGCCACAGCGCGCCGACGGCGATCAGCGCCGCGCCTGCGGCCATCGCCCAGCCCTCGAGGCGGTCGGGCAGCGTCGACAGCGGCGCCGCGAGCGTGACCGGCAGGACGAACGAGAGCAGCAGCGAGAACGTCGCGCCGGCGAGCACCGAGCTGACGACGCCGGCGAAGATCACGACGAAGCCGACGAGCGCCATCGCGAGCGCCGAGAGCCACACGCTGCGGCAGACGAGCGTGCCGAGCGTGACGAGCGCGAAGCCGGCGAGCGCGAGCGTCGCCTGCGCCTGTAGGCGCTCGCGCAGCGGCCCGCCGAAGTCGACGAGCAGCAGCATCGCGAACGAGCCGAACGCCGCGAACGTCGCGATCACCGGGTTCCCGATGACCTCCTCGCCGAGCGCGAACATCGCCGGCATCACGATCGCCGCGCGCGAGGCGCGGCGCAGCGCCGCGAGGTCGCGGTCGCGCTCGCGCAGCCACTGCAGCGGGGTCAAGCCTCGACGGCCTCGCGCTCCTCGATCGCGTCGACGCGGTCTGGGTAGAAAGCGACGTGGTCCTTGATCTCGGCGACCGCCGCGTGCGGCTCGCGGTAGACCCACACGGCGTTTTCGCCGCGCTCGCCGACCGCGATGCTGTAGTAGCTCGCGTCGCCCTTGAACGGGCAGTAGCTCGCATGCTCGCTCGGCGCGAGCAGCGACTGCTCGACGTCGGCGAGCGGGATGTACTGGACCGGCGGGTAGCCGGCCTCGCGCAGCGTCAGCGCGTTCAGCGTGTCGGCGATCGTCCGGCCGTCGACCGTCACGACGACGCGCGCCGCGTTGCGCTCGATCGTGATCGGATGGCTCGGCCCGGGCTGCTTGATCGGCTTCTCGGTCATCTTCGTGTCCCTCCTTGCGAGTACGGCAGGTCCCCTCTCATATAGCGCAGCCGCGTTCGCTCCCCGACGCGCCGAGCGAGCCGGCGTCGATCGAATCGATCGATCTTCGATCGCTCTCTCGAGCGTCCTATATTGCGGGCGATGCCCCGATCGACGCCGACCGCATGAAGCGCCGCCGACTCGGCGATGCCGGTCCGGAGGTCTCGGCGCTCGGCCTCGGCTGCATGGCGATGTCGGGCTCCTACGGGCCAGCCGATCGCGACGAGGCGATCGCGACGATCCACGCCGCGCTCGACGCCGGCGTCGACCTGCTCGACAGCGAGCGCTGAGCGCGCCGCGCGTGAAGCGCAGCGCCGGCCTGCTGCCCTACCGCACGCGCGCCGACGGCGCGACCGAGGTGCTCCTCGCGCACATGGGCGGTCCGTTCTGGGCGCGCAAGGACGAGCGCGCGTGGTCGATCGTCAAGGGCGAGTACGACGAGCGCGAGGACGCGCTCGCCGCCGCGCGGCGCGAGTTCGCCGAGGAGACCGGCGCGCCGGCGCCGCCCGGCGAGCCGCTCCCGCTCGGCGAGCTGCGCCAGTCGGGCGGCAAGGTCGTCGTCGCCTGGGCGATCGCCGGCGACGAGCTCGACCCGAGCGGCTTTCACAGCAACACGTTCACGCTCGAATGGCCGCGCGGCTCGGGGCGGCTGCAGGAGTTCCCCGAGGTCGACCGCGCGGCGTGGTTCGACTGCGAGACGGCGCGAGCGAAGCTCGTCGCCGGGCAGGTCGCGTTCCTCGACGCGCTGCGCGACGCGCTCGCGCAGGCGCGCGGCGCCGGCTAGCGTCAGCGTCGAGCGGGCAGCGCTGCGGCGCTGACGAACACCGCCGTCGGTCGCCGCGTGAGCGCGTGGCCGGCGGCGGCGATCGCCGCCCTCGACATGCGCCGCGGCGAGCTTGCGAGGAAGCGGTAGGCGACCATGCCGTGCGCGTCGACGTAGCCGGCGTCGGCGAAGCCGGGCACCGACGGCGGCACGTGCAGCGGCTTCGGCCCGGCGTCGATCTCGACGATTTCGTCGATCGTCGCCGAGCTGTCGCCGTAGAGGCCGCGCAGCCTCGGCAGGTAGTACTGGACGTTGGCGCCGCCGTAGCGCTGCACGGTCGTCACCGCGCGCTCCGGCGAGCCGACGGCGTCGATGCGCTCGCTCAGCCCACGCCAGTCTTCGCGCTGCAGGTCGGAGTTGACGAAGACGTCGATCGAGACCGCGAGGAACGCGAGCGCGATCACGGCGGCGATCGCGGCTCCGGCGCGACCGGTGCCGGGCCAGACGGCGATCACGGCGATCGCGACCGTCAGCGGGACGAGCGCGCCGATCAGGTTGCGCGGGGCGAGGAAGTCGGCGCCGCCGAGCGCGAACGCGAGCGGCACCAGCAGCGCGAAGACGGCGATGCCGAGCGGCAGCAGCGCCGCCGACAGCGGGCGTGCCCGCTCGCGCATGCGCCAGCCGCCGAGCGCGAGCGCGCCGAGGATCGGCAGCGCGACGAGCAGCGCGACGCCGCGCCCGAGCGGTTTCGGCACTTCGCCGACGCCGACTCCCGGGTTCAGCCCGGTGTAGCCGGTCAGGTAGTAGCGCGCGACCGCCTGCACGCGTTCTTTCAGCGGCCATTCGCCGATCCACTGGGTGTTGTTGGCGCCCTGCGCGTGGACGAGCGGCAGCAGCGCCGCGCCGACGAGCACGAACGCGGCGATCGCCGGGAGCGCGGCGACGCGCGTGCGCTTGTCCCACAACAGCCACAGGACCATCGGGACGAGCTCGAACACGGCGAAGTACTCGCTGAGCAGCGCGAGCGCGCCGGCGAGCGCGAACGCCGCGATCCGCCCGCGCGTCGGCTCGCGCGCGGCTCGCAGGAAGCACAGCAGCGCCAGCGCGATCGTCAGCACGTACAGCCCGTATGCGCGCGCTTCCTGCGAGTACCAGACGAACAGCGGGTTGACGGCGAACAGCGCGGCCGCGACGGTCGCCGCGCGCCGGCCGGCGAGCTCGCGCCCGATCGCCCACGCGACCGGCACCGACGCGACGCCGGCGAGCGCCGCCGGCAGCCGCAGCGCGACCTCGCCGTGGCCGAACGCGCGCGCGAAGACCCACGCGATCGCGTACCACAGCGGCGGCGTGTTCTCGGTCTTCGAGACCCCTTCCATCGTCGCCCAGAAGCCCGCGTGGATCACGCGCACCGACGAGAACGTCTCGTCGAACCAGAAGCTCTGCACGTCGAGCGTCGCCAGTCGCAGCACCGCCCCGAGCAGCGTCAGCGCGATCAGCGGCCACCAGCGCGCGATGCGCGCGGCGGCGCGCGGCGACGGCCGCGCCCTCGCTGTGGTCGAGTGGGCCGCTGCGCTCACCGCGGCGAATGCTACGCGCGTACGGCAGGACCGGCGAGCGCGGCCGCCATCGCGCGGCGGCCACGTTCGAGCGCGCGCGCGTCGCCGTGCAGCTGGTAGTCGCAGTTCGTGCCGACCGCGAGCGCGTTGAGCGTGAACGCGAGCTCGGCCGGATCGGCGTCGGCCGCGAGCTCGCCGGCGGCGATCGCGCGCGCCGCTTCGGCCTCGAGCACGCCGAGCCAGCGCCTCATCGCCGCGGCGACCGCGTCGTGCACGGCGCCCTCGCGCGCGTCGAACTCGACCGACGCCGTCGTCAGGAAGCAGCCGCCCGGGAAGACCGGCTCGCCGAGGTACTCGATCCAGCGCTCGCAGATCGCGAGCAGCCGCGCGCGGCCGGGCGGCGCGGCCGCCGCCGGCTCGTAGACCGACTCGCGGAACATCTCGACCGGCGAGCGCGAGCGTCGCGAGCTGCAGCTGCTGCTTGCTGCCGAAGCGCCCCACGACGCCGCTCTTGCTCATCCCGAGCTGCTCGGCGAGGCGGCCGACCGTCAGGCCTTCGAGCCCGACACCGACGCGAGGTCGACGGCCGCGCGCAGCGTCGGCGCGCGATCGGCGTCGACTTGCGAGGCGGAGCGGCGGGCATCGTTCTCCGCAGTTTACATAACGAACGTTCGTACTGTATATTGCCGGTCTCGAAACCGAACGATCGTCCCGTATAACCGGGCGGACGAAGGAGGCGGCATGCGAATCAGGTGGCTCGGCTGGGCAGGCGTCGAGATCGAGGCCGAAGGCGAGCGCGTCGTCATCGACCCGCTCGCGGACGCGAGCGCCGTGTTCGCGTGGCTCGGCGAGCGAGCGTCGGAGATCGCGCCGCCGGAGGTCGTGGCGCCGCCGCCGGGCGCGCTCGCGGGGATCGTCACGCACCTGCACCGCGACCACGCCGACGCCGCGGCGCTCGCCGGCGCGCTCGCGCCCGGCGCGCCGGTGCTCGAGCCCGTCGACTACGGCGGCGCCGGCCTCGAGCTGCTCGCGATCGCGCAGGCCGACCAGGAGCTCGACGCCGCCGGCCTCGCGCGGCGCGAGCTCGCGACGTGGACGAGCACGAGCGTCGGGCCGTTCACGCTGACCGCGCTGCCGGCCGTCGACGGGACCGGCGACCCGCAGGTCTCGTGGCTGATCGAGGCCGGCGGCAAGCGCGCGCTGCACCTCGGCGACACGATCTTCCACGGGTCATGGTGGCGGATCGCCGAGCGCTTCGGCGCGCCCGACGTCGTGCTCGCGCCGATCAACGGCGCGCGCCTGACGTTCCCGCACCGCCAGCCGGCGAGCCCGCTGGCCGGCGCGATGGAGCCCGAGCAGGCGGCGCTCGCGGCCGAGCTTTTGCGCGCCGAGCGGCTCGTCCCGATCCACTACGGCGGCTACGCGATCGACGGCATCTACGAGCCCGTCGCCGACCCGCTCGAGCGTGTGCGTGCGGCGAGCGAGCGCGTCGCCGGCGTCGCGATCGGCGGAACGATCGAGGTCTGACGCAGCGCCCCGCTCATGGCACGAGCCCGGCCTCGACCGCGTTCGCGGGGCCGCTCTGGAACGGGAGCTGCTCGCCCGTCTCGAGCAGCGTCTTCAGGCCGCTGAGGATCTCGTTCCAGCCGCCGCCGGCGCCGCCGGACTCGTGCTCGCCCCTGAGCACGACCGCCCACCTCGGCGCGCCGGTGAGGTCGTGCGTGACGGTCAGCTTCGTGACGCCGCCGCGCACCGGCTCGAGGTCGTAGGTGAGCCGCGTGAACGCCTCGGCGGCCATCTCGGGCGTCATCGTCATGCGGTAGGTCTGGACGAGCCTGCGAGGCGGATCGGCCTCGATCACCTCGCCGTCGCTGATGATCTCGGGGCAGCCGAGCGCCTTCATCCCTCTGTTCGCGTGTGCCCGGAAGTCGCCGCCGGGGCGCAGGTCGTACTCGACGAGCGGCGCGTAGCCGTACTTGATCGTCCACTCGCGTTGCGTGATCGCGTCCCAGATCGCCTCGGGCGTCGCCCTGATGTAGACGCGGTACATCTGGATCGTCTCGGTCGTCGGGGTGTCCGTGGTCATCGTCTTGCCTCCAGATCGGTCTTGAGGTTGGCGAGCGCCGAAGCGTGGCGCTCGGTGTACTTGTCGATCCACCGGTCGTGGATCAGCCGGATCGGGACGGGGTTGAGGAAGTGCAGCTTCTCCCGACCGGAACGGCGCGTGACGACGAGCCCCGCCTCCTCGAGCACGCGCAGGTGCTTCATGACGCCGATGCGAGTCATCTCGACCTCGGCCACGAGCTCGCTCAAAGTCCGGCCCTCGCGCTCGAACAGCAGGTCGAGCAGGAAACGACGGGTCGGATCGGCGAGCGCCTTGAACACGCGGTTGTCGTCCACAGCCGAGAGCATAGGTAACCATATGGTTACCTGTCAAGGATGAACTCGTAGTCGCTAATCCCGTCCAGATTCTGCGGCATTCACGGCGATACTTCCACGAGCCACCGGTTTTGTGACCGGTGTCGTACGCCGACGGAGTCGAGGGCTCGTGCTCGACTCCTCACCCCGCCCGCCGGTAGCGGATGTGCGTGGCGAGCGGAGAGTGGAGCACCTCGACCGGCTCGAACCCGAGAGACTCGACTCCGTCGAATAGCCGCTCGCCGGATCCGAGCAAGACGGGGATCACGTCGAGTGTGAGCTCGTCGATCACGCCGGCGGCGAGCGCCTGACGGACGGTCGAGGCGCCGCCCGCGATGTCGATGCCATCGTCGCCGGCCGTCTCACGCGCCTGCGCGTAGGCCGCCTCGAAGCCCTGGGTGACGAAGTGGAAGCTCGTCCCGCCTTTCATCTCGATCGGCTCGCGGGCGTGGTGCGTGAGCACGAAGACCGGCGCGTGGTAGGGCGGCTCGCGACCCCACCATCCATCCCAGTCCTCATTCCACTCGCCGCGGATCGGCCCGAACATGTTGCGGCCCATGACGTACGCCCCGCGCGGTCGCATGAGCCAGCGCTCTGCCTTCGCGTCGGCGTCGTTCGCGCGCTCGTCGCCGAGGTGCCAACTATGGACCTCCCTGCCGCGCCTCCCCAGCGGGTTCTCGCGACTCTGGTCCGGCCCGGCGACGAAGCCGTCGAGCGAGATCGACATATGGCAGGTGGTGTCCGGCATCGGGCGGCCCCCAAGTAATTGCGATTTTCAATCGTCGGCACGGTACCGCGCTCCGCGAGAGGCAGCAACGGACTGCGCCGCCCCGGCGGCCTCGCGGCTAGCTGGTCCTCGCTCGCATCGGGCCGACGAGGTCCGGGATCACCTACGACTGGAGCGGGTGGTGCATGCGATTGACGACACCGCCTCGGCGTCTATGAGAGGTTTGGGTTCCGGCCCTCAGCATCACACCACGAACGCCGATGGCCACAGTTTCTGCGCTTCGTGACGTCCGAGGTCGCTTCAGATCTCAGCCGGTGCAACTCGGTTGATCGCCGCGTTGGCCTCCGCGCCAGCGGCCGTGAGCCGCCACGCGTTCGCGGCACCCGCCGCCTGGCCTAAACCGGTGTTCTCGATCAGCCCGATGCGCGCGAGACGCGAGAGCAGCTTCGAGATCTGGCCTTGATCGGAGATCCCGACCTCCGCGGCCAGCTCAACATTGCTGGAGCCGGGCGCCTGCGCGATCGTCGCCAGGGTCTTTGCCGTGCGGTAGGTGACCCGAAGTCCGAGCTCCGCGAGGGGGTCACGGAGCGCCTGGGGATTCCGCATGGCGGGTCTAGGCGACTTGCGCCTTAGCTCGGCGGCCGCGGCGGCCGGCCCAAGGTAGGGCACCACGATTGTCGACATGAGTGGATTGACGAGCGTCGTCAAACGCATGTCGCGGTGTTGCAGGCGCGTGTGGATCACCGCAAGCACTCCGGCGACGGTGGCCTCGGCAGTGATTGGTGACGGCCTGTGGCGGTGCGTGGCGTATCGGCGGCCGTCTAGAACCACTTCCCTGAGAGCGTGGAGCGCGCGCTCGCGGGGTCCAGGCTGTAACGGACTCGCGCCGCGTAGGTACGACAAGGCGGATACGCCCATGTCGCGCTCCTGTTCCAGGAAGTGGAGCGCCGCAACGAGGGCGTCTCGCAGCCGCGTGGGCCACAGGCCGTCGCCTTCGTAGGGAGGGACGAACACCCGCGTCACCTGCTGGCGCGCGTCTTCGAACATCGCGAGGAAGCACTCTTCTCGGTCGTCGAAGAGCTTGTAAAAGGTCTTGCGCGACACACGAGCGCGATCGACGACGGCGGCGACGCTCGTTCGATCGTAGCCACGCTGCGACGCGATCTCACCGATGGCGCCAAGGACCCGCGCGCGCTGGAACTCAGGCACGCGTTCGGCTCGAGCCAGCGCCTTCGGTGAGTCCCACGGGCCCAGGTGAGTCGCAAGCAACTCGCGAGCGGGCGAGACTGAACGGTTGCGCGTGGGTCGCTCGGGCATCTGCGTCGTCTTGACCTAGAGGGACGGGCGCCGCGGCCAGAGTGAAGCCGCGGCGCCCGATCGGGTCCGCCATGGAGGGAGAGACAGCCCCGGGTCTCTTCGAGCGCCCCGCAAGAAGGGACGATGACGCTCGAGCAAACCCGGGCTCGCGTGCCAGCGGCTCGGCCAGCGCCCTGAGAGGCGCCGTGAGATTTGCGCGAGATCCGCGATTACATCCCTTCCTTGCCACGGATGGTCCTCGCGCCGACCTTTTTCGCCGTCCCGGCGGCGTAGATCTTCCGCGCTCGCTTGTCGCACGCCACCCTGTTCAGCTTGCTGCGCTTGTGTATCTGTTCACACCTTTTCAGTGCTTTCGCTAGCAGCTGTATCCGTGTAAGAGGCTTGGACGCCTTGCACCCGGCGACCGTGACCTTGGTGCGCTGTGTGACCGCGTCGCCGTTTTGACCGGCGATCGTAGTCGGCAGCATCAGCGCCTGTCCGCACATGCTCCCGTTTGCCTTCAGCGGAAGGTCCGCTGCGAGCACGGAGCTCGGACCCTCGGGGAGCTTCAACTCGAATGAGCTAATAGGCGCGTCGGGGACCGTTTCGAAACGCGAGTATGTGATTCCTTTTTTGATGTCGGTATTGCCGGTCAGATCGATTGTGATCCCTTCGCCCTGCAGCACGATGACGAGGTCCGGGAACGCCGCGCCGCCGTGGGAGACGAGAAACGCAGGCCCTACCAGCGGGTTCGCGAGCAGCGGCGTTACTGCGGTGGCGACGCCTACGTCAGACCCTTGCGGGCAGCCAGCGGGGTTGCTGGCGAACTGAGCCGCAGGGCAGGCGTGTTGCAGAGTCGTCAAGCGCGAAGGAAGCGCCAGCGGCAACTGCACGTCGACCCTGTGGATGTTCGCTTGCCCAGGCGTCTGGACGACCTTGACGTCGAGGCTGGCACCGTCCCGTTTGGAGGTGTGGGCCACTGTGCTGGCGGTGAAGCTCGGCGAAAAGCCCAGGCTGGCGCAGTCGGCCAGCTGAAACGGAGAGGAGACGTTCGCCGACTGGCCCTGGGTGGAGGTGACCGTCGCGCCGACGGCCATGCGGTCGCACGAAGTCGGGTTGACCATGAACCCCGGACGGTCGATGTTCAGCGTGACCTGCCGCAGCCGCACCGGAACTCCCTGCACGATCGTCGGAAACGGGTCGCTAGAGACGGTGACGCTCCCGTCGCTGTTCACGACGACATCCGCCGTGACGACCACCTCACCGAGGTCGAACGGCCCGGCGATCACCGGAATCGCCACGCTGAGGCTCGCCGGCGAAGCAGCGCTGCGCGGCTGCGCCAGGTAGACCGTGCCCGGCAGCGTGAACGGTGTCGCTCCCGCGCCAGCGGCCGCCGTGACCGTGCCGACCTGACTCGATGCTTCGCACGTGCCCGCCGCGGCGCGGGCCGCCGGGCACAGCGGAATGCCCGCGAGGTGCGCCAGCAGCCCCGGCGGCAGGTGCGTGCCGAGCCGGCCGAGGTACTCGCTGCGGTCCGGCCGTGACAGCGTCAGCGAGAAGCTCGTAGGGGCGCCCGCTACGAGCGAGCCGGAGCCTGCCGCGAACGCTGGGGCGAGGGGCAGCGGCGTCGGGCAAGCGCCGCCGTGGCCGTCGAAGTCCGTGCTCAGCAGCGAACCCGGCATCGCCGCCAGGTTGCCCGACCAGGGTGTCAAAGCGCTCGCCAACGCGCCTTCGCCGCAGACCGGCGGGGTCGCAAGCGGGGCCGTGTCTCCGCCCTTCAGCCGCAGCTTGAACTCGCCGAACGGCGCCTGCGGCAAGTCGTCGAAGGTGGCCGTGAGCTGACCCGTCGACGGGTCGGGCGTGACCGTTCCCTCGAGCTTCACCTCGAGCGAGTCGCCGTGCGCCTCGAGGAACAGGCGATACGTGTTTCCCGGGAGCGGCGCGCCGACGAAGGCGTGGCCGTACAGGGGTTCCGGCAGCACCGGCGTATCGATCTCCGTGCTTCCCAGGATCGACGCCTGCGGGCAGGACGGCGGCGCCGTCTCGCCCATCCCGAACCCCGCGTCGCTGCACGCCTGCAGACCGTTCGCGACGCTCGGATCGATCGAGACGCCGGCCGGCAGCGTCACGACCGCCGTGCGCAACTGCGAGACCGCGCGGCCCGCCGGATCCTCGTCCTGCGGCACCGATAGGTCCACCTCATACCCCGAAGGGCTGTCGGCCTCGGTCGTTTCCGGCGCCAACGCGATCGACGGGTCGAATGCCAGCCCTTCGCAGCCAGTCGTCGGCGGCGACTGCGCGCTCGCCGTGAGCGGTTCGTCGGGGTGTTCGTAGGTCACGACGCTGAGCGTCGTGACCGGCGGGCTTGAAGGACACGTCGTCGGATTAGTCAGCAGCGCCTTGACCGGCGCGTTGCTCGAGGCGCCGAATTCGCACGAGGCGCCGGTGCCGCAGAATATCGCCCGTTCCGGGTCGTGGGACGGGTCCGCCGGCACGCCCCACAGCGTCAGCGTCGCGCCGTAGAAACCGAGGGCGGGGATGCTCGAAACCGTCGCGGTGATCCCGTAGTCGCTTGCGGTTCGCACCGTCACGTCGATGTAGGTCCGCTGCTGCGCGACCGAGAAGCCAAACCGTGCGACCTCGCCGGCACGCGGCTTGAGGCTGTAGACCGGCAGCGGCGAGACCGTGCCGCCGTTGATCAGCACCCGCGAGATCCCCGCCTGCGTCTCTGGGGCGCAGCCGTCGGCGCGAGCCTGCACATAGTTTTCAAACTCGTCGCCCGGGCACTGCGGCACGGCGGTCGCGTCGCCCAGCAGCCCCGGCGGAAGGTTGACGGTGATGTCGCGCGGGGCGGCGGCGACGCCGCCTGGCCCCGAGCCGAGCGGGAACAGGAAGCTCGTCGTCGCATCCGGGTGCGCGCCCGCGATCGACGTCGAGACGCCCGCCGTGAACTGCGTGATCGCAAACGGCGTCTGGGCCGAGGCGCTCGCCGCCAGCGCGAGGGTCGCGAGGGCCGCGAGGGCAACGTGTGAGACCGCTTTGAGCGCTCGCTTCATGAATGCCTCCGCTTCGCCGGGGTGGGATGCCAAGGGCCGTACCTGCGGCGCGCGGCGTGCTCGCACGAGCGCCTGCGGGCACGGTTGCGTTTCTTTGCGCAGACGCGCAGCGCGCCGGCGAGCTCCTGCGCACGGGTCAGGCGATGGGCGGGCGCCGCGGCAGCCGGTGCGGGCGCCGTCGGCGGGTTGCCGGGAAGCTCGAACAGCGATGTGGCTGGCGCTGCGGGTGAGGCCAGGGCCGGCGCCGGGCACGTGTTGCTCTGCGCGCAGCCAAGCGCTTCGCCGGGCGCGGTTGGGAAGCCGCCGTCGACGCGCGCGTCGTAGACGTCGGTCGCGCCGCCGTCATCGTCGCCCGGAGCGAGTGGCTGGCGGGTCGAGAAGAAGACGTCGCTGCCGTCGGGCGTGCTGTCCTGATAGTAGGCGTCGCTCGCCCGCGGGCCTCCCGGTGAGACGAGCGACACGCTGCCGTTCCGGTACTCGTAGATGCTTCTGACGCCCGCGGTCGCGTCGCGCGTGAGGGCATTGCGGGTCGAGAAGAACACGCGGCTGCCGTCGTCGGAGATGACGCGGCCGAAGCTGTCAGCGTTGTAGTCGGCGTAGTTCCGCGCGGGCTGCCCATCGCCGCTGACAGCCACAGGCACCGGGCTACCGATTACCGCGTCGTAGGCGATCGGCGCGGCGGGATCGGCCGAGTCTTTGGAGACGCGCACGAGCCCACCCGCGTCCGAGTACTCGTAAACGTCCTCCGTCGCGTTCGTGTCGTCGCGCGTCAGCTGCGCGTGGGACTCGAACACGAGGTGAGACCCGTCGGGCGTGACGCGCACGGGCCGGGCTGCCTGCACGAGGAACGTGAGCGGGATGAAGAAGAAGTGGCTGCCCGTAGCCGATTCGTAACCATTTACGTCGTCCGGCGAGAGCGCGGCGATGAACGTCGTACCCCCCGGAGTCCACTCGTAGAGCAGCGGGCCGGGGTCGCCCGCCGGCGCCTGCGCTGTCAGCTGATCCGCGGTGACGAAGTAGACGTGCGAGCCGTCCGCGGAGACCGCCACGACGCCGCCACCGTTGTGCACGTCGACGCCAGTCGTGTTGTCTTCGAAGCCAGCGCTGCCGCCCGTGATTCGCGTCAGCGCGCCAGTCGCGGTCGTGTAGCGGTAGACGTCGGGGACCGTATTGTGGTCGTCGGGCGTGAGCTCGTCGGGCGTCGAGAAGAAGACCTGCGAGCCATCGGCCGCGGCGCCCTCGTAGACGACGGGGCTTTCCGCCGGCGTCGCGGTCTGCGAGGCCGAGACGGCGGTCGTTACCCCCCCGCGACGCATGAACAGCTTCTTGACGCCGTCGTCGGGCAGCGCAGGGTCGTACTGGAGCGTCGATGTGAAGAACACGGTCGAGCCGTCCGTGGAGACCGCGCCGAGCGTGTTGCCGTCGACGCCTTCGGTGCCGGGTCCGATGCCGTTGCCGAGCTGCGCTCCGCCTTCGCGGTTTTCCGGGTTCGCCGGGTCGCCGCCCGCGGTCGTCTGTGAGATCAACGTGACGGCGCCGGTTTCCGGGTCGGCCTCGTAGATGTTTTCCTCGCCGTCGGTCGCGCCCGCCGTCAGCACTTCGCTCGACTCGAAGAACACGTGCCGCCCGTCGCCGCTGACGACGTACGGAGCGCCGCCCGTGCTCGGCGGCGGCAGGTTCCCGATCGCTTTGCCCGAGGCGTCGTGGGAGAGCAGCACGGGCCTGCCGCCAACGACCGCGTAGAGGTCCCCGGAGGAGTTGGTGTCCTGCGGGACGAGTGAGACGCTCGTCACGAACACGATCCCGCCCGAGTCTTCGGAGCCGCCAATCAGGTGGAATTCCTGCGGGGCGTCGGGCGGGTCGAAAGGCGTGAGCGCCTGCGCCGACCAACCGGAGGGCGTCCGGGCCGTCGTGAAGATGTGGAGATAGATGCTCTCCGCGGTGCCGAGCAGTCCGCCAGGCGCGTCGAACAGGACGCTGTCGCCGTCGGCGGACACGTCCTCGAACGTGGCGTCGTAGGCGTCTTCGTCGGCCGGCGTCACCTGCTCAAAGGCGCGGCAGTCCGGCAGGTATGTGCTTGCTTGCGCTTCTCGGACTGCTTCATTGGGACAGGGTGCACTCGCGACTGCGGGGCTGGTCGCGAGCGCAAGGCAGAGCGGCGTCGCGAGAACGCAGGGAAGCAGCCACTTGACAAATAGGCGTTGCGTTGCGAGGCGAGCAAAGGATGTGCGACCCGACCGGTAGGCGACGCTCATACGAGCCCCCCGGCAAGCGACGTCAGGAGGGGGCCCGCCTCGATGCCAATGGCAACGGGGACGCTCGACCGTAGCCGTGAGCCGGCTCGACCAACCACCGCGCCCCGCGCACGCCTGCTCCACTGATCACTCATCCCCGTCTGCACCTCTCCTCGCTCGCGCTCCCTGTCACCTCGGGCCACGGCAACTGGGAGCGACCGTGCCCGACTGGCAATCTGTACTGTTGCGTATTAGAGCATAGTTGTTGTCAATCTGTCAACGGCGACCTTGCGCGAGTTTGAATCAGTCCTGCAAAAGCGCTATTTAGGATGCGCCGCGTGGGCTGAGAGGCGCGACCGAGAAACGGCATGGAGGACGGATGTACGCGAAGTACATTGATTCTTGTACGGAAGTGGTCCCGTTTGTTGGGCTTGGATATGCTCAGCGACACCTTCGGCATGCCACGACCTGCGCGCCAGCCACGAGCCACGGGACCCCGACCAGCGAAGAGGGGGTCCGACAGCGTGTCCTCAAAACAGCGCAAGCCAAGCCAACGAGAGCGACTGCTGGAGGCGATGACGCACGTCGCCGCCCGCGAGGGCTATGCCGAGATGAGCATCGCCCACCTGACCTCACGGGCCGGGGTGTCACGCCAGACGTTCTACGAGATCTTCGAGCACAAGGAGGACTGCTTTCTCGCCGCGTACCTGCAGGCGTCGGGCGAGATCCTCGGCAAGGTCCAGCAGGCCGTCGACACGAGCGAATGGTGGGACACTCCCTCCAAAGCGATGAGGGCGCTGCTGGAGGAGATGGAGAGCAACCCCGAGACGGCCTGGCTGTTCTTCGTGGAGGGGATGGCGGGCGGGTCTCGTGTGCGCCGCCACCGCAACGAGGTGCTGACCGCGTTCGAGAGCCTCACCGAGGACTTCCTCGACCGCGCCCCGGCCGACGGGATGACGCTCGACATCCCGCCGATTGCGATCGTCGGTGCGATCCGCAGCATCGCCTCCACCTACATGAGCACCAACGCCGTCGACCGTCTGCCAGAGCTGTTGGAGGACTTGGTCGCGTGGATGCGCTCCTACGCCGCGCCGGCCTCCCGCGAGCGCTGGAGCACTGGACCGGATGCCGTCCTATCGGCGAAGGAGTTTCCGGCTTCGGGAGAGCCGCCGACACCGATCCTCCCGAGACCGCAACCGCTGCCGCGTGGACGGCACAACTTGCCAGCCAGCGTCGTTGCGCGCAACCACCGCGAACGGATCGTTCATGCGACCGCAGACGTATCACTGGAAAAGGGCTACGTAGAGATGACAGTCGGGGACGTGGTGGCCGCCGCCGGGGTCGGCCGGGACGTCTTCTACGAGCATTTCCACGACAAGCAGAGCGCGTTCCTCGCCACTCAGCAACACGCGCTGAAGGACATGTTCACCGCGTGCGCCCGCGCGTACTTCATGGGCGCCACGTGGCCGGAGCGGATCTACAACGGGCTCCGCACCCTTGTCACAGTGACCTCCAAAGAGCCCGCGCTGGCGCACCTGCGTACGGTGGAGCCGTATGCGGCGGGGCCCGACGCGATAGAGCGCATGCAAGAGATGATCGCGAACTTCGCCGTGTTCCTCGAGGAGGGCTACCAGTACAGCGCCCAGGCGCAGCGGTTGCCCCACCTCTGTTCCGACGCGATCGCCGGAGCGATCTTCGAGATCATCCGCCACGAGATCGCAGGGCGCAGCGCAAGCGGCCTCACCCGCCATCTGCCGCAGCTCGCCTATACGGCGATCGCGCCGTTCGCAGGGCCGGCAGAGGCCGTAGTCCTGGTCGAAGAGATGATCTCCAAGCGCCCTCCCAAAATGCACTAGCGCCGTGCCCGACGCTGGTTACGGGATGCGGGACAGCCCGACGTTCGAGCGGGTCACCGCATGTCTGATGGGCCGTCGGCTCATGACCCGCCGCGAGAGCGGCTGCTCCAGAGCGTTGTCGCGGCGGTTGCGCACGCTGGCTATCAGGCCACGACGATCGCCGACATCACCGCGGGCGCGGGCGTGTCGCGGACCACGTTCTATGAGTATTTCGCCGACAGGCGGGACTGCTTTCTCTCCGCCTACCGTGCCCTGGCCGGGCGGCTGCTCGAGACGGCCGAGCGGGCGCTCGACGAGACGCCGGGCGTGGAGAGCACCCGGGCGATCGTCGGGGTGCTGGTCGAGCTGGCCGAGCGGGACCCCCAAAGTGCGGTGGTCCTGACGCACGGGGCGGCCGCGGCCGGGCTGCCGGCGCTGCAGGAGCGCGACCGTCTGCTCGCCGGCATCGAGCGTGTCGTCGAACGGGCGTGGGAGGACGCGCCGCGCATGACAGCGTCGCCGCGGCTGCTGGCGCGGATGCTTGTGGGCGGCACGGTGCGGGAGCTCGCCGTGCGCCTGCACAGGGGCGAGCCGCCGGGCGAGCTGCTGGGCGAGCTCGTCGGTTGGGCCGGCCGATACGCACAGAGAACAACGCCGACCTGGAGGTCCGGAGATCTGCCGCGGACGGAAGGGATCAGCGCCCCCAGCGCCAGAGACCCTCGTTCGCCAGCACGCCGCCCGCCCGTTCGCCTGACCGCGCACGAGCGGATCGTGAGGGCGGCCGCGGATCTGGCGCGACGCGACGGCCACCCGCACATCACGGTCGCGGGGATCGCCGCCGGCGCCGGCGTGAATCGCGAGACCTTCTACCAGCACTTCAGTGGCAGGCAGAGCGCATACATCGCAGCGATCCAGCTCGCGTTCGAGCGGACGATGGCTGCGACCGCCGGGGCGTTCTTCGGCCGCCCCGAGTGGACCGAGCGTGTCTGGAGCGGCGCGAACGGTCTTGTGGGGTTTCTAGCGGAGGAACGCACGCTCGCTCACATCGCGCTCAGCGAACCGTACGCCGTTGGCCCCGAGGCGACCGACCTGATCATCGACCTACAGTTCGCGTTCACGCTGTTTCTCGAGGAGGGCTATCGCCTGCCGGGGGCAGAGCGCACGCCTCGGGTCACCTCGACCCTGATCGTCGGCGGCGTGCTCGAGCTGCTCGACCGCCGACTGCGAGAGCACCCGGACGGCAGCCTGGCCGCGCTCGTGCCGGAGATCGCCTACGTCGCTCTTGCGCCGTTCACCGGCGCCGACGCCGCAAGCGAGTTCGTCCAGCGCAAGATCGCCGAGGCCAGAGGGGCGAACCCGTAGCTCACTCGTAGCTCTGGACGAGGAGGAGCTTGTCGAGATTTTCCGGGCTTCGACTTGACAATCACTTACGACAAGCACGAGCAAGGCTGCACCTCACAGCAACGATCACGCGAGCTTCCGCCCGTCCTCTGCCCAACGAGAGCGACCGCCCCCGGGACGGGCGCAACGCAAGGACGCCGCGTGGCGCGGCGGCTACCGGAAGCTCACAACCGCCAGCGCCCAGCCGTCGTGCATAGGCGTTTAGTTACGCTTCGGCGCGTGGAACTGCAGCGGCGCATTGCGGAGGGGGCAGGTGAGTTCTTGCTGTTCGCGCTGACCCCACCGCGCCTGACGACCGAACCGGAGCAAGCCAGTCAGATCGCCGCGAAAACGCTCGAGCGCCTGCGCCCTGTGGGCCTCGACGGCCTCGTGCTCTACGACATCGATGACGAGAGCGACCGCAATCCCGAGGAACGCCCCTTTCCGTTCCTACCCACGATGGACCCAGCCGACTACCTCGCTCGCGATCTCGTCGGCTTGGAAGCGCCGGCCATCGTGTATCGCGCTGTCAGCAAGTATCCGGAGCAACGTCTTCGCTCGTGGCTCAGCGAACAAGCCCCAACCCACGCGCTGTCGGTGTTCGTCGGTGCGTCCTCTCGTGAGAAGGCGGTAGCAACCTCTCTGTCGCGAGCCTACGAACTCAGGACCGAGGTGCGCCCGGATCTCCTTCTCGGAGGGGTCGCGATCCCAGAGCGGCACGCGCGCGGGCGCGGGGAGCATGTCCGTCTGCTGGCAAAGCAGGCGGCAGGTTGCTCGTTCTTTGTCACCCAGATCATCTATGACGCCAATGCCGCGAAGAACTTGGTCTCCGATTATCGCTACGAGTGTGCCGCCCGTGACGTCAAGCCAGCACCGATCGTGTTCACGTTCTCGGTCTGCGGCTCGCTGAAGACACTGGAGTTCGTTCAGTGGCTCGGTGTCGATGTGCCGCATTGGATCGAGAACGAGCTGCGCCACGCGGACAACACCCTCGACGCGTCCTACGATCAAGCCGTCGCCACGGCCGTCGAGCTCATCGCATTCTGCCGGCGCGTGGGAGTTCCATTTGGGCTCAGCGTCGAGAGCGTCTCGATCCGCCAAGTCGAGATCGAGGCCTCCGTGCGGCTCGCCAGCCGGCTACAAGCAGAGCTACGTCGCTAGTCCTACGACCTGGTCGTAAGCAGCTGCTGGCGGAGCACGTCGTGCACTCAGCGCCTGGTCTCGTACCTGGTCAGCACCACGCCGTCGGGAAACGTACGGGTCTCCACGAGGCTCAGGTTCACCCAGTTTTCCAGGGTCGTGAAGAACGGTGTGCCGCCGCCCACCAGGATCGGATGGGTGACGATCACGTACTCGTCGATCAGGCCGGCCCGCATGGCCGCCGCGGCGAGCGTGGCGCCGCCGATATCCATCGGGCCGCCATCGTCGGCCTTGAGCCTGGTGATCTCGGTGACCGCGTCGCCGTTGACCAGGCGAGTGTTCCAGTCGACCGTGCTGATCGTCGAGGAGAACACAACCTTCGGCATTTCCTGCCAGCGGCGGGCGAACTCGATCTCCGCCGGTGTGGCGCCGGGCTGCTGGTCGGCGGTCGGCCAGTGGGAGCTCATCGTCTCCCACAGCTTGCGCCCATACAACGCAAGGCTCGTCGCCGCCACGCGGTCGGACCACCACTGGAACAGCTCGTCGCTCGGCGCGCTCCAGCCGAGGTCGTCGCCCGGCGCGGCGATGTAGCCGTCCAGGGTCAGGTTCATGCCAAAGGTCAGTTTCCGCATGGCACAGTCTCCCGTGAGTCGGTTTTCGGCGCACTGACTAGACCAGCACGGCGCGCGAAAATCATCGGTCAGGCCCACCGAGGGCCAGTTGACCACGACGCCAAGCAGATGCGCCGTACGGAAGGGAACCGGTGCCGGCACGCCGTCGCGTGAAGCCCGTCCCGAGAGCACTGGACATAGCGGGGGCGGGATTCGAACCCGCGACCTTCGGGTTATGAGCCCGACGAGCTACCAGACTGCTCCACCCCGCGTCGCTCCCTTTGTTGTAGCAAAGATCGCGAATCTCCGAACCCGCTGGTCGCCGGCCGCCGGCCGAGCCCGATCTGGACGCACGAAGCCCGTCCAACGCACGCGCAAGCGTCGAGGCCGCCCGCGGGAGGCGCCCAACCACGCCCGCGCCGACACGCCGCGTGGTTCGCTGTGTCGCGAGCCTCGCCGCTCCGCTCCGCATAGGATCCGCGCGTGCGCGTAGCGGTAGTCGACATCGGAACGAACTCGACGCGCCTGCTGATCGCGGACGTCGACAGGCAGACGGGCGCGCTCGAGCAGCTCGCGCGCGAGTCGCGCGTAACGCGCCTCGGCGAGGGCGTCGACGCGACGGGCGCGCTGAGCGACGCGGCGATCGACCGCGTGACGAGCACGCTCGCCGACTACCGCGCGCAGATCGACGCGCACGACTGCGAGGCGAACCTCGCGGTGCTGACGTCGGCCGTGCGCGACGCGTCGAACGGCGCCGAGTTCGCCGAGCGCGTGCGCGACGACTTCGGCCTCGACGCGCGCGTGCTGCGCGGCGAGGAAGAGGCGCAGCTGACATTCCTCGGCGCGATGTCCGGCCGATCATCGGGATCGGGCGCCGCCGACGACGGCGCGCGCGAGGCCGACGAGCCGACGGTCGTGATCGACGTCGGCGGCGGCTCGACGGAGTTCATCGTCGGCGCCGGCCGCGAGGCGGGCTTTCACGTCTCGTTGCAGGCCGGCGTCGTTCGCATGAGCGAGCGTCACATCGACACCGACCCGCCAGAGCCGAGCGAGCTGCAGGCGCTCGCGGCGGACGTGCACGAGACGTTCGCCGACGGCCTGCCGCCGGCCGAGCGCGACGCGGTCACGCGCGGCATCGCGGTCGCCGGCACGGCGACGTCGGCGGCGGCGATCGACCAGGAGCTCGACCCCTACGACGCGGCGCGCGTCGACGGCTACACGTTGACGCTCGGCACGGTCGAAATGCTGCTCGCGCGGCTCGCGGACATGGACGAAGCGCGCCGGCGCGAGGTCGTCGGGCTGCACCCCGACCGCGCGCCGACGATCGTCGCCGGCATGATCGTGCTCGGCGAGGCGATGCGCGCGTTTGAGCTCGACGAGGTCGAAGTCTCCGAGCACGACATCCTGCACGGCGGCGCTTTGCGCCTCGCCGGCGTCGGCTGAGCGCGCGCCGCGCCTCGCCGCGTCGCCTACGCGAGGTTCGACTTGCGCGGGTAGACGACGCTCGGGTCGGTCAGCACGTTGACGAGCGCCGGCTTGCCGGAGGAGAACGCGCGCTCGATCGCCGGCTGCACGTCCTGCGCGCGCGAGACGAGCTCGCCGTGGCAGCCGAGCGCCTCGACGACCTCGTCGTAGCGCGTTTCGGGGCGCAGCTCGGCGGCGACGGAGTAGCCGTAGAGGAACTCCATCGGGTGCTTCTCGAGCGCCCAGATGCCGTTGTTGCCCATCACGGCGACGACGTTGACGCCGTGGCGCGCGAGCGTGTCGAACTCCATCCCGGAGAAGCCGAACGCGCCGTCGCCGATCAGCAGCACGACCTGGCGCTCGGGGTGCGCGAGCTTCGCGGCGAGCGCGTATCCTGGGCCCGTTCCGAGGCAGCCGAACGGCCCGGGGTCGAGCCAGCAGCCGGGCGCGTAGCTGTCGATCACGCGACCGGCGTAGGAGACGAAGTCGCCGCCGTCGCCGATGACGATCGCGTCGCGGTCGAGCACCTGCCCAAGCTCGGCGTACAGCCGCATCGGATGCAGCGGCGAGCGATCGTCCTCGCGCTCGGCGCGCTCGGCCTCGCGGCGCTCGGTCTCGGTCTCGCGCAGTTGCGCGATCCATGCGTCGCTCGCGAGCGCGCGATCGCCGGCGGCGAGGCGCAGGTCTTCGAGCGCCGCGTCGAGCGCGCCGTAGCACTCGGCGGCGACCGTCCGCGGGTGCGCGCGCTCAGGTTCGGCCGAGTCGAGCACGACGATCTCGGCGTCCTCGCCGAACGCGGCGCCGAACGCGAGGCGGAAGTCCATCGGCACGCCGATCACGAGCGCGACGTCGGCGCCCTTCAGCGCCTGCGAGCGCGCGCGCGAGAAGAACAGCTCGTGGTCGGCCGGCACGCAGCCGCGCGCGAGGCCGTTGAGGAAGACCGGGACGCGCAGCGTCTCGGCGAGCGCGAGCAGCGCCTGCTCGCCGTGGCCCCAGTACAGGTCGGTGCCGGCCATGATGACCGGGCGCTCGGCCTCGCGCAGCAGCGCGCCGGCGCGCTCGATCGACGCCGAGGAAGCGCGCGGCGCGGTCCCCTCGCGCGCGGCCGGCTCGCTCTCGGGCGCCTCCATGAAGACGTAGTCGAGCGGGAAGTCGACGAACGCCGGGCCGCCGTGCGGCGTCGTCGCGGCCTGGAAGGCGAGGTCGACGAGCGGCGCGACCTCCTCGGTGCCGCCGGCCGTCACGGCGAGCTTGCTGAGCGGCCGCACGAACGGCACGTGGTCGATCTCCTGCAGCGAGCCCTGCCCCCAGCGCAGCGCCGGCGCGCGCCCGCCGAGCACGACGATCGGCGAGTGGTTGGCCTGCGCCGAGGCCATCGCGCTCATCCCGTTCGTCACGCCCGGACCGGCCGTCAGCGCGCAGACGCCAGGCTCGCGCGTGACCTTCGCCCAGCCCTCGGCGGCGAACGCGGCCGTCGACTCGTGGCGCACGTCGACGATCTCGACGCCCTCCTCGCGACAGCCGTCGTAGATCGAGAACAGGTGCCCGCCGGAGAGCGTGAACAGCTTGCTGACGCCGTGCGCCTTCAGCCGCCGCGCGATCAGCCGCCCGCCGTGGAACGTCGCGGCCTCCTGTGTGCTCTCCTGCGTCCCCTCGCTCGCCACGGCGCGATCCTATCCGCTCGCCTGCCGCTCGGCGTGCGCCTCCTGAGCGCGCAAGCGCAAGTGCCCGGGGTGGGAGTCGAACCCACATTCGCCCGTCAAGGCCATCGATTTTAAATCGAGTGCGTCTACCGTTCCGCCACCCGGGCCGCGTCGGCGCCAGTTTAGGCGAGGCGCAATCCGCCTGGCAAAGCCGCAACTCGGGCGTTGTTAGCGTGTATTTAGGACTGGATGAGGTAATGAATCCGTATGGAGGCGTCTGCGCTAAGACATTCGGCTGCCGCGCCCGCTCTACGCGGGCCGACGCCGCTGCTCCGGCTGCAGTCCGATGAGAAGCTGATCGCGCTCACGCGCCGCGGCCAGCACGCCGCTTTCGAGGTGCTCTGCGCGCGCTACCAGTCGCGCCTGCTGTCGTTCTGCCGCCACATGCTCGGCTCGCGCGAGGACGCCGAGGACGTGCTGCAGGAGGTCTTCGCGGCGTCGTTCAACGCGGTGCTCGCCGACGAGCGCGAGATCAACGTGCGTCCGTGGCTCTACCGGATCGCGCGCAACCGCTCGCTCAACCACCTGCGCCGCGCGTCGGCCGTCGGCGTCGACTCGATGGACATCCACTTCGCCGACCACGGCATGTCGACGGGCGACCGCGCGATCCGCCGCGAGAGCTTCCGCGAGCTGCTCTCCGACGTGCACGAGCTGCCCGAGACGCAGCGCACGGCGCTGCTGCTGCGCGAGATCGATGCGCTCTCCTACGAGCAGATCGCGCACGCGATGGAGACGACCGTGCCGTCGGTCAAGTCGCTGCTCGTGCGCGCGCGCATCTCGCTCGCCGAGGCGGCCGAGGCGCGCAAGCTGAGCTGCGCCGAGGTCCGCTTCGAGCTCGGCGAGGTCGCCGAGGGCCTCGCGAAGCTGAGCGCTCCGGCGCGCCGGCACGTGCGCGGCTGCGAGCGCTGCCGGTCGTTCAAGAAGCAGCTCAAGGAGAACAACACGGCGCTCGCCGCGATCCTGCCGGTCGCGCCGCTGCTGATGTTCAAGAAGCTGCTGCTCGCGAAGCTCGGCTCGGCCGGTAGCGCGCACGTCGCCGGCGGCGCCGGCGCGACGGTCGGCGCCGGTGCGGCCGCCGCGGGCGGCGCGAGCGCGGGCGGCGGGATCTTCACGCTCGGCGCCGGCGCGCTCGCGACGAAGGCCGTCGCCGGGCTCGCCGCCGCGGCGCTCGTCAGCGCCGGCGCGGTCGCGGCCGACCAGTCGAGCCATCGCCGCCACCACGCGCACGCCGCGACGGCGGCCGTCGTTGCCTCGAGCACCGCGCACGAACCGCTCGTCGTCGCGCAGCGCACGCAGCCGATCAGCTCGATCGCGACGCGCCCGCACGCGGCGTTCGCCGCGGCACACCGCCGCGCGCACCACGCACAGCACGCGAGCGCCGCGATCGCGCCGCCCGTCAAAGCGCCGTCGCCCAAGCTCGTGCCGGCCGTCGCGACGGTCCCGGCGAAGCCGGCCGTGCCGGCGGCGCCCGAACCGCAGGTCACGCAGGTCACGGCCGAGTCGACGCAGCTGCCGAGCACGTCCGTCGCGCAGCCGCAGGACGCGCCGACACCGACGCCACCAGCGCCCGCCACGCCACCAGCGCCCGCCACGACGCCGACGACCGCGACGACGCCGAGCACGACGCCGCCTACGCCGACGACGGCGACGACACCGACGACGACCGTGACGACGACGATCACGACGACTCCGCCGAGCACGCCGGCGAGCGAAGGAAGCGGCGCGACGGGCAGCGGAGCCGACACGTCGACGCCGGGAGCCGACGAAGCAGCGGCGGCGGCGCCGACGCCGACGGCAGGCGCGACGACGGTGCCGCAGGTCGAGCCGGGCCCGGCGCAGGAAGCGACGGCGTCTACGAGCTCGGTCGCGCCGCTGCACCGGACGGGCCACGGCCTCGGCCATCGCTGGGCGGCGAAGACGCACGTCGACGCCGGCTGACGCGCCAACCGATCGCTAACGCGAGCGAGGCTTCGCTCGCCGGCGAACGCTCCTCGCGCTCGCGCTAGCCGAGCGTTAGCGTCTTCAGCGGACGCAGCAGCACGCCGGCGGAGGCGACTTCTAGCGGCGTCGTGACCTGGCTGTCGGCGGTCGGCGAGGTGAGCATGACGATCGTCAAACCTTCGCGCGCGCCGGGCCGTTCGGGGAGCAGCAGCACGTTGCGCCCCCACATCGTGCGTCCTTCGACGCTCGTCGTGTAGGCGACCTGGTAGGCGGGCACGGTGTTGACGCGCGTCTTGCCCTCGCTGCGCAGCACGAAGTCTGCGTCGGCGGCGCGCAACCGCGCGATGTAGCCGGCGGCGTACACCGGCAGCTCGCCGCTCTGCCCGCCGGTGTACGGCGGCAGCGTGAGCGGCCCGACGGCGAACGAGTCCTCGAGGCGCCCGGCGCTGTCGTGGCGCTCGAGCCGCACGAAGCCGCCGGGTTCGGGCGCGGCGCGGTAGAGGCTGCGGTAGCTGAAGTGGAACGGGACGCGGCCGCCGTGCGAGTAGTGCGCGTTCTCGAGCGTCAAGAAGGCGCCGAGCGCGAGTGCGAACACGCCGGCGACAGCGAAAAGCGTGACCGCGCGCACGAGCGCCGAGGTCGCGTGCCACCAGGGCGAGAGCAGGCGTCCGAGCGTCGGGCCGTACGCCGGCTCGATCGGCACGGCGGGCATCTCGCGCACGTCTACTCTCCGACCGAGAAGAGCGCTTCGAGATCGTGGCGCGAGAACGCGGCGAACGCGACCATCGTCTGCGTGCGCAGGACACCCGGCAGACCGCCGATCTCGGTCGTGACGACGTCGGCGAGCTGCTCGTGGTCGGGAACGCGCACGATCGCGACGAAGTCCCACTCGCCGGTCACCGAGTACGCCTCGGCGACGCCGTCGATGCCGGCGAGGTCGCCGCCGAGCGTCGACAGCGCATCTCGCTCGGCCTCGATCAGCACGACCGCGTTCGTCATCGCCATGAACCGATCATGATAGGGACGAGATCGACGCCGGCGACTCGTAGGCGTCGCGCTCGCGCGACGCCTACGCCTCGGCCTGCCCGACGCTGTGCAGCCCGAAGCCGACGAGCAGCCCGAGCGCGCCGCCGGTCACGCCGGCGAGCCAGCTCGCCTCGGGGCGGACGAACGGCAGCGCGAGCATCAGCGCGGCGAGCGCGCCGGCGCCGAGCAGGTCGCCCTCGTAGTAGTGGCGAGCGCGCGCCGCGCGTAGGTCGGGCGCGGCCCACGCGGCGAGCAGCGCGAGCGCGCCGGCGTTGCCGCCGGAGACGATCGGCAGCGGGTAGACGGCGAGCGCGACGAGCGCGCCGGAGACGCTCGCGGCGAGGAACAGCGCGATGACGACGACGGCGCCGTAGCGGCGCTCGAGCAGCCAGCCGAAGATCGCGATGACGACGAGCGCGAAGAACGCGTACCAGCCGTTGAGATACGCGAAGCCGTTGACGAGCAGCTCCCACCATTCGCCGTGCAGCGGTCCGATGACGACGAACCTGTCGATCGACACGTAGCCGGCGCGCAGCAGCACCCAGACGACGCAGCTCGCGGCGACGAGCGCGATCGTCGCGTACGGCCGCGCGGCGATCGTCGCCGCGAGCGCCGGGCGCGTCGTGCGCCGCGGCGCTTCACCGGGCGCCGCTCGGCCGCTGCCGCCGCGCGCGCTCAAGCGGCTCAGCACGCCTCTGCGGCGCGAGGAGCGCTCGGGCGCACCCGGGCGCGGGATCTTCGGCGCGCGCCGGCGCAGCCGGTGGCCGCAGTACGGGCACTCGGTGATGTACGGGCTGACCTCGGATCCGCAGTTCTTGCAAACGACGAACAGATCCGCACCGGAAGGCATCGCCGACCCATTCTACGGGCGTCTCGCGAACGCGAGCGGCGCTCGATCGCCGGGCGCGCCGGGCTTTGTGCCCCGCTCGGCGCACCTTTGCGATACTCAGAGCATGACTCTCGGCTACGACCAAAAGCTCTACATACTCGCTTTCGACCACCGCGGCTCGTTCCAGAAGAAGTTCTTCGGCATCCAGGGCGAGCCCGATTCCGAACAGACGGCGATCATCGCCGACGCGAAGCACCTGATCTTCGAGGGCATGCTGCAGGCCGCCGCCTCGGGCGCCGACCCGTCGGCGACCGGCGTGCTCGTCGACGAGCAGTTCGGCTCGACGGTGCCGCAGGAGGCGCGCGAGCACGGGCTGAAGCTCGCGATGCCGGCCGAGCGCTCGGGGCAGAACATGTTCGACTTCGAGTACGGCGAGGACTTCGGCGAGCACATCCTGAAGTTCGACCCGGACTTCACGAAGGTGCTCGTCCGCTTCAACCCGGACGGCGACGCCGGCGCGAACGCCGAGCAGCTCGGCAAGCTCAAGCGCCTCAGCGACTGGCTCAAGCAGCACGACCGCAAGTTCCTCTTCGAGCTGCTCGTCCCGGCAGAGGCGGCTCAGCTCGAAGCGGCCGGCGGCGACTCAGACCGCTACGACAGAGAGCTGCGCCCCGAGCTGATGCGCCGCGCGATCGCCGAGATCCAGGACGCCGGCATCGAGGTCGACATCTGGAAGATCGAGGGCGTCGACGCGCGCTCGGACGACGAAATGCTCGTCGAGCAGGCTCGCGCCGGCGGCCGCGACGGCGTCGTCTGCGTCGTGCTCGGGCGCGGCGCCGACGACGACAAGGTCGACGAATGGCTGCAGGCCGCCGCGCCGGTCGACGGCTTCGTCGGCTTCGCGATCGGACGCTCGATCTGGTGGGACCCGCTCAAAGCGTACGTCGACGGCAAGATCGAGCGCTCCGAGGGCGCGCGCCGGATCGCCGAGAACTACCTGCGCTTCGTGCAGGTCTACGAACGCGCCGAGGGCAAGACGCCCGTAGCCTCCTGAGCGTCGGAATGTACGACGCACCCTTCAGGCGAGAGGAGCTCTCGTGAAGATGCGGCAGAGCTTTGCCGAGTTCGAGCAGGCGCTCGCGAAAGAGATCTCGCTCGACCGTCACCGCCGCGACTCGCTGCGCCGGACGGCCGAGCAGCGCACGCTGAAGCGCGAGGTCGAGCGTCGCCACAAGCGCGGCTCGATGCGCTTCGTGCTGCTCGTGCTGACGCTGATCCTGACGGCCGTCGTCGTCACGGTCGTCATGTTTCGCACGCTCTACCTGCTGCTCGGCTAGGACCTCGCCGCCCGGCGCGAGGCTGCGTCCTCGGTCGCTCGCGTATGGCGAGCTCTACGAGCTCTCGCCGAGGTCGCCGATCGCGTCGTTGACGTCTGCGGCAGCGGCGGGCTGCTCGCTCGCCGGCGCGTCCTCGCCCGTGCCGCCGGCCTCTTCGCGGTGGATCTCCAGGTAGATCTCCTTGCGGAAGACCGGGATCTCCTGCGGAGCCTGGATGCCGATGCGCACCTTCTCGCCCATGACCGAAAGGACCGAGACCTCGACGTCATCGCCGATCATGATGCTCTGGTTGGACTTGCGCGTCAGAACCAGCATGCAGTGCACCTTCCTGTTGGCCGCTCGCCCGGCGTTACCCCCGCCCACCGGTCTGCGAAGCATAGTCTGAGGGCCGGGGGAAAGCGAGGGGCGAGGGCCACGCGAGTCCGCATTCGGCCTAGGCGATTGACGCCCCGCGGCACGCACGCGAGCGCGCGCATCTTCCGACTCCGCGAGCGCCATGCGCTAGTCTCCCGGACCGTCGATGCCTCGTAAGTCTCTGCGACCGAACCTCAACCAGATCCGTGCCTGGGTAAGGCAGGGTCGGACCGACGCCTGGGTCGCGCACCAGCTCGAGGTGAGCGTCCGCGACATCGAACAGTTCAAGCGCCAGAACGACCTCGCTGAGGAGGACGCGGCCGAGGGCACGAACGCCGGCGCCGACTACCCCGACGAGATCGATCTGCGCGCCGAGGACGACGCGCTGATCGCCGCCGAGCTCGAGGCCGCCGAGGCCGCCGCCGAGCGCGCGAGCGCCGAGGCCGCCGAGAAGGCCGAGCGCGAAGCCGAGGAGGATGACGGCGAGGAGGCGGACGAGGATGCGCCGAAACCGCGCACGCGGCGTCGCCGCGGAGGTCGCGGGCGACGCGTGCTCGGCTCGCGCTCGAGCTCCGGCAACTCAGGGCCGCTCGAGGGCACGTTCGATCACGGCGAGGAGGGCTACGGCCTGTGGCTCGACCCGGCGATCCAGGACAACCCGATCTACGCCGAGCACTGGGCCGGGCATCGCCCGGTCGAGGTCGCGGTCGAAGAGGACTGCATCATCATCCGCCGCACCGGCGACGCCTAGCGAGCCGTCGACGCGGAGCGGAGCTGCGTCCTCGGGCGCTCGTGTGCAAAGCACGCAACGCTTCCTGCGTCCTTGCTCCGCTTGGTCGACGGCCCGCTAGAGGCATGAGGCTCGGCCTCAACGGATTAGAGGCCTCAGCCGTTTTGCGCTAGCTCGCGGCGGCCGCCGGCGTAGTCGGCGGCCTCGCGCAGGTAGCGACCGAAGGCGGCGTCGACGACGACACCCGAGTCCCACGCCCACGGCTCGTCGGGCGCGACGTTCATCGCGACCTGCAGGCACCACGACGTGCCGCGCTCGTACAGCGCGACGAGCTCGTCCGAGGAGAAGCGCCCGCCGAGGCGTCGCCGCAGCTCGGCGACGAGCGCGTCGGTCGCGCGCTCCATCGCGCGACGGCGCTCGGGCGCTTCGGCGCGCAGCCGTCGCTCGCCCTGCTGCCACTGGTAGTTGGCGTTCTCGAACGACACGCGCGGCCGAGGCTAGCAGCGCCTCGCGGCGACGCTGCGCGGCGAGCGGCGTCTCTCGGCGAGCGCGCTAATTGGCCGGCAGGCCGGTGATCTCGTACGGGCGCTCGTTCGCGCGCTTCATGCCGAGCAGCCGCGCCTCGTCTTCGACCGTTCCCTGCCGCCCGAGCGCTTCGTGCTGGCGCGCGAGCGCCGCGTGTTCGCGTTCGAGCGTCGCGACGGTCGCCTTGTCGTGGCGCGACTGGCCCCACGTCGAGTACATGTGCAGCCCGGCGCTGACGTAGAGGTAGAGCAGCACGACGAGCACGACGAACATCGCGAGGCGCCCGAGCCGGTCCCAGCGAACGCGCGGGAGCGTCGACGCCGCGGACGAGCCGACGGCCTTGCGCGAGCGCGGGCGGCGCGCGCCGAGCGATCCTCCGGCACGGGCTCGATCGGCATACGCTTGCGGCATCTGACCGCATTCGCGGCCACCGGGCGACTTCCTGCCGCGCTAGCGAAAGACCGCGCGCCCGGGGAACTGCGCGTCGGCGCCGAGCTGCTCCTCGATTCGCAGCAGCTGGTTGTACTTCGCGACGCGATCGGAGCGCGACGGCGCGCCGGTCTTGATCTGCCCGCAGCCGGTCGCGACGGCGAGGTCGGCGATCGTGACGTCCTCGGTCTCGCCCGAGCGGTGGCTCATGACCGCGGTGTAGCCGGCCTCGCGCGCCATCGCGATCGCATCGAGCGTCTCCGAAAGCGTGCCGATCTGGTTGACCTTGATCAGGATCGAGTTCGCGACGCCGGCGTCGACGCCGCGCCGCAGGCGCTCGGTGTTCGTCACGAACACGTCGTCGCCGACGAGCTGCAGTCCCGACCCGAGGCGGTCGGTCAGCGTCTTCCACCCGTCCCAGTCCTCCTCGTCCATGCCGTCCTCGATCGAGACGATCGGGTAGCGCGCGGCGAGCTCGGCCCAGTAGGCGGCGAGCTCGTCGGCGCTGAGCGTGCGGTGCTCGTGCTCGAGCGCGTACGCGCCGTCGCTGTAGAGCTCGCTCGTCGCCGGGTCGAGCGCGATCGCGACGTCTCCGCCCGGCTCATAGCCTGCCGCCTCGATTCCCGAGACGAGCATCTTCAGCGCGTCCTCGTTGGAGCCGAGGTCGGGCGCGAAGCCGCCCTCGTCGCCGACGGCCGTCGCGAGACCGCGCTCGTGCAGCGTGCGTTTGAGCGCGTGGAACACCTCGGTGCCGGCGCGCAGGCACTCGGAGAACGTCGGTGCGCCGAGCGGCACGATCATGAACTCCTGGAAGTCGACCGAGTTGTCGGCGTGCGCGCCGCCGTTGAGCACGTTCATCATCGGCACCGGCATCACGCGCGCCGCCTCGCCGCCGAGGTAGCGCCACAACGCCATCCCCTCCTCCGCCGCCTGCGCGTGCGCGGCAGCGAGCGACACGCCGAGGATCGCGTTCGCGCCGAGGCGCGACTTGTTCTGCGTGCCGTCGAGCGCGACGAGCGCGTCGTCGAGCGCGCGCTGGTCGGCCGCGTCGAGCCCGCCGACGGCCTCGGCGATCTCGCCGTTGACGTTCGCGACGGCGCGCGAGACGCCCTTGCCGTCCCACTGCGCTCCGCCGTCGCGCAACTCGGTCGCCTCGAACTCGCCGGTCGAGGCGCCGGACGGCACCGCGGCGTGTCCGTGCGCACCCGAGCGAAGACCGATCTCGACCTCGACGGTCGGGTTGCCGCGGCTGTCGAGGATCTGGCGCGCGTGGGCGCGCTCGATCTGGCTCACGCGGCTATTTGGTCGAGGTCGTCGACGGCGTCGTCGTCGCTGGCGCCGCGGTCGACGTCGTCTTCGGCGCTTTGAAGCCCTTGCAGTCGGCGACCATGTAGCCGGACCTGCATTCGGTTTTCGCCTGCCACTTCTTTTTGAATTCCTTGACGAACTTGCTCAGCGCAGTCTGCTCCTGCGTCGCGGTCAGCTGCGACTTGATCGACGCTTCGGCCTGCTTCAACGTCTGCTGGCTGCCCGGCGTGACCGACTGCACCTCGAAGATGTAGTAGCCGAACGGCGTCTTCACGGGGCCCGAGAGGACGTTCTTCTGCGCCGAGAAGATCGCGGTGTCGAGCGCCTTCTCCTCCTGGCCCTTGACGACGCCCGCGAGCTTGCCGCCGTTGGCCTTGCTCGTCGGGTCGATCGACACGCGCTTGGCGACGCTTTCGAAGCTCTTGCCCGATTCGATTTCCTTCTTCGCCGCCGCGGCCTGCGCTTCGGTTTTCGTGAGGATCAGCAGCAGGTTGCGCTTTTCGGCGACTTCGAAGCGCTTCGGATTTTCCTTGTAGTACTTTTCGATCTGCGACTGC
This sequence comes from uncultured Solirubrobacteraceae bacterium, assembly GCA_963802105.1. Taxonomy (GTDB): domain Bacteria; phylum Actinomycetota; class Thermoleophilia; order Solirubrobacterales; family Solirubrobacteraceae; genus Palsa-744. The sequence continues at coordinate 958,603 of CAWDHJ010000002.1, forward strand.
GAGACTTTCGACTTCTCTTTGACGATCTTCTGCTGGATCTTCGAAGAGAGCAGGTTCAGCTTCACGCGCAGCAGCAGGTCAGAGACGGTCTGGCCCGAGCCTTTCAGGAACTTTTCGAATTCGGCGGCCTTCGGGAACTGCTGGCTCTTGATTTTTTCGAACTGCTTCTTGACTTCGGCGTCGGACACGTTGACGCCGAGCGAGCTCGCTTCGCCGAGCACCCAGTTCGAGGAGATCAGGAAGCCGAGGACCTCCTGCTGCAAGGACTTGTACTCCTGTTCGCACTGCGACTTGAGCTGCGCTTCGGTCGGCGCCGTCTGGCCTTTGGCCGGTTTCGACGCGGCTTTCGCGGCGGCGATGCACGCCGTGTAGTTCGGCGGTTCGGGCGGCGACGGTTTCACGCCGGTCGTCGAGGCGCTCGAAGCCGCGGCGACGGTCATCCAGTGGTTGAACGTGTCTTTCGTGATCGATTTGCCATCGACCGAGACGACGGCGTCGCCCGGGATCCCACCACACGCGGCGAACGCGATGGCGGCAAACAAAACGGCGCCAAGCGCCGCGGTGATCCGGAAGGTCTTGTGCACGACGCGGGCACTCTAGCGAAAAGCGGCTCAGCCGTGCATAACGACTGGCTAACGATTCCTAAAGATCGATTCGCCTACGCCGCCTCGCGGATCACCGCGAGCAGCGCGTCGGCGGCTTTGACGACCGCCGGGAAGCGCTCTGACTCCTCGCGCGGCACGCGCATCGACATCTGCGCGCGCCCCGATTCGTAGAGCGCCTCGGGCAGCTCTTCGCGCAGCCGCTTGGCGCGTCGCGAGTCGAGCTCGATCGGCACGACCGCGAGGCGATCGCCGCGGAAGCTGACGGTGCGCGCGCCGGCCTCGCCGAACTTGATCCGCGCGCGCTGCAGCGCGAGCAGGTTCTCGAGCGGCTCCGGCACCGGCCCGAAGCGGTCCTCGAGCTCGGCGCGCAGCTCCTCGACGTCGGCGACCTCGAGCGCGCCGGCGACACGCCGGTGCACGTCGATCTTCGCCTGCTCGTAGGCGATGTAGTCGGCCGGCACGTACGCGTCGACGTTGACGTCGAGCCGGACCGGGTCCGGGCGCTCGCGCTCGGACCCCTCCCCACCCTCGCCGGCCTCGCGTTCGGCGCTCGCGACCGCCTCGTCGAGCATCTGCATGTACAGCTCGAAGCCGAGCGCCGCGACGTGCCCGGACTGCTCGTCGCCGAGCAGGTTGCCGGCGCCGCGGATCTCGAGGTCGCGCATCGCGATCTTGAAGCCGGCGCCGAGCTCGGTGTAGTCCGACAGCGCCGAGAGGCGCTGCGCGGCCTCCTCGCTGAGCGCGCGCGCGGAGTCGAAGAGCAGGTAGGCGTAGGCGCGCTCGCGGCTGCGCCCGACGCGCCCGCGGATCTGGTAGAGCTGCGCGAGCCCGAACGCGTCGGCGTGCTCGACGACGAGCGTGTTCGCGTGCGGGATGTCGATGCCCGACTCGATGATCGACGTGCAGACGAGCACGTCGGCGCCGCCGCGCAGGTAGTCGAGCATGACGGCCTCGAGCTCGCCCTCGCCCATCTGCCCGTGCGCGACGGCGAAGCGCACGCCCGGGCACAGCGCGCGCAGCCGCTCGGCCGTCTCGTCGATCGACTCGACGCGGTTGTGCAGGAAGAACGCCTGGCCGCCGCGCTCGTGCTCGCGCACGATCGCGCGCTTGACGAGCTCCTCCTCGTACTCGCCGACGTAGGTCTTGACCGGCCGCCGGCCCTCCGGCGGCGTCTCGATCACGGAGATGTCGCGCAGGCCGGCGAGCGACATCTGCAGCGTGCGCGGGATCGGCGTCGCCGACATCGAGATCACGTCGACGCGCAGCTTCATCTGGCGCAGCAGCTCCTTCTGCTTGACGCCGAAGCGCTGCTCCTCGTCGACGATCAGCAGGCCGAGGTCCTTCGCGCGCACGTCGCGCGAGAGCACGCGATGCGTGCCGACGAGGATGTCGATGCGCCCCTCGGCGAAGCCCTTGATCGCCTCTTTCTGCTCGGCCGGCGTGCGAAAGCGCGAGACGTGGTCGATCGTGAACGGGTAGTCGGCGAGGCGCTCGGAGAACGTCCCGAAGTGCTGCAGCGCGAGGATCGTCGTCGGCACGAGCATCAGCACCTGCTTGCCGTCGCCGGCGGCCTTGAACGCGGCGCGCAGCGCGACCTCGGTCTTGCCGTAGCCGACGTCGCCGCAGATCAGCCGGTCCATCGGCCGCGGCGCCTCCATGTCGGCCTTGACGAGCTCGATCGCCTCCCGCTGGTCGGGCGTCTCGGTGAACGCGAACGCCTGCTCAAAATCCCTCTGCCAGTCGGAGTCCTCGGCGAACGCATACCCCGTCCGGCGTCGACGCTCGGCGTAGAGGCCGAGCAGCTCGCCGGAGAGCTCCTGCGCGGCGCGCCGCGCACGCGCCTTCATCGTCTCCCAGCGCGTGCCGCCGAGCTTCGACAGCGGCGGGTTCTCGCCGCCGGCGCCGACGTAGCGCGAGATCTTCGCGAGCTGGTCGGTCGGCACGAACACGCGGTCGTCGCCCTGGTATTCGAGGTACAGGTAGTCGCGCGTGACGTTCGCGACCGTGCGCGTCTCGAAGCCGGCGAAGCGCGCGACGCCGTGGTCCTCGTGCACGACGACGTCGCCGGCGCGCAGTTCGGTGAACGAGCGCAGCGCCCCGCGGCGGGCGCCGCCGCGCCCGCCCGTGCTAGCCCGATCCGCTCCGCCGCGCTCGGCGCGGCGGCGGCGCAGCAGCCGATGTTCGGGGAACACCGCGAGCTTCAGCGTCGGCGCGACGAACCCCTCGCGCAGCGACGCCGCCACGAAGCGCAGCGACGGCTCGGTAGGCGAGCGCCCGGCGTCGACGCCCTCGCCGAGCCAGCTCGCTTTGAGGCTGCCGAGGTTGTACGCCGCGCGCTCGCCCTCGCCGCGGCGCGGGAACGCGACGACCGTCCGGTAGCCCGAGCGCACGAGCTTCTCGAACTCGGGCTCGGCGTCGGCGAGCGAGCGCGCGGCCGTGTCCGGCGACTGCGCGCGCAGCTCGATCGGCTGGTCGGCGGAGATCGCCGACAGCCAGATCCGCGCGCGCTCGCCGACAGCCGACGCGACGGCGTCGGGGCTGACGTAGAGGTGGTGCGCGTCCTCGTCGCCGAACGCCGCGCAGACGTCGCTCCAGTGATCGGCGAGCGCCGGCGCGAGCTCCTCCTCGGCGGCGACGATCAGGTCGGTGCGCGCGCCGACGAGGTCGAGCAGCGCGCCGAAGCGCTCGACCGGCAGCAGCTCGGCGATGTCCAGGCGCGCGGCGCCGTCGCCGTCCTCGCCCGCACCGCCGTCGCGCCCGTTGCCGCGCGCGCCGTCGGCGACGGCGCCGGCGCGCGCGAGAGCGCCGGCGCCGCGGGCCGCGAGCTCCTCGCCGGCGATCGTCGCGAGCGCGCGGTGCTCTTCGGCGAGCTCGGCGGCCGGCGCGATCTCGATCTCCTGCACGTCGCCGAGCGAGCGCTGCGTGAACGTCGAGAACCAGCGCAGCGATTCGATCTCGACGTCGAACATGTCGACGCGCACGGCGCGCTCCTCGGTCGCCGGGAAGACGTCGAGCAGGCCGCCGCGCATCGCGAACTGGCCGCGCTCCTCGACCTGGTCGACGCGCTCGTAGCCGGCGCCGAGCAGCTCGATCGCGCACTCGTCGAGGTCGAGCAGCCCGCCGGTGCGCAGCGTGAACGAGCGCGGGCGCAGCGCCGGGTCGGGCACCTTCTCCGACAGCGCGACGGCGCTGACGACGACGACCGGCCGTCCGTGCTCCTCGGCGTCCTCCGCGTCGGCGCCGAGCAGCGAGTCGAGCGCGGCCATGCGCAGGCCGACGAGGTGCGGCGGCGGCGCGAGATGCGACTCGTAGGTGACGCCGCGCGAGGGGTAGTAGCGCACGCGCCGCGGCGCCAGCCACGCGCGCAGGTCGGCGGCGAGGTCGCGTGCCGCGCGGTCGTCGCCGACGACGACGAGCTGCGCGCGCTCGCGCGCCTCGCCGACCTCGGCGAGCGCGGCGATCGTGTACGGGCGCAGCGACGTCGAGACGAACGCGCGGCCGCCGTCGCGCGCGAGCGCGAGCGCGGCGGGGTCGTCTTCGATGTGCGCGAGGAGCGGGCGGAGCGGCATTTAGGGGTCGCGCTCACAATAGAGGCGCTTCGCGCGGCGGCTCAGAGGGTCGGCTCGGTCACGCCGAGCACGACGCGCTCGGCGGCGTCGGCGGCGCGCGCGACCAGCTCCTGCACCTGCGCGCGATCCTCGCGGAAGCGCCCGAGCACGTACGCCGAGACGATCTCCGGGTCGCTGCTGTCGGGTCGTCCGACGCCGACGCGCACGCGCACGAACTCGCCGGTGCCGAGCTCGCGCTTGAGCGACTTCAGCCCGTTGTGCCCGGCGAGGCCGCCGCCGGTGCGCGTGCGCACGTCGCCGAACGGCAGGTCGATCTCGTCGTGCACGACGAGCACGCGCTCGGGCGCGAGCTTGTAGGAGCCGCGCGCCGGGCCGACCGAGCGGCCGGCGTCGTTCATGTACGTCTGCGGCTCGAGCACGGCGACGCGCACCGGCGCCTGCCCGAGCTCGCCGGTCGCCGCGGCGCCGCCGACGCGCCCCTCGGCAAGGCGCGCGCGGAAGCGATCCTTGCCACGGCGCAGCCCCCAACGACGAATCAGCTCGTCGGTGACCGCGAAGCCGACGTTGTGGCGCGTGCCCTCGTACTCGCGCCCGGGGTTGCCGAGCCCGACGATCAGCCAGTCGATCGCGCCGCCGGCAAAATCGCCGTCGCCGCTGCGATCGCCCTTGCCGCCACGGCCGAACGGCCGGCGCACTGCTACTCCCCGTCGCCGCCGAGTCCTCGCCGTCGGAGCCCTCGCCCTCGGCGGCCGCCTCGGCGCCCTCCTCGCCCTCGCCGACGAGCTCGGTCTCGGCTTCGAGCTCGTCGGCCTCGGCCTGCAGGCGCGGCGGCGAGAGCGTCGCGACGACGGCCTCCTCGACCTCGTCGAGCAGCGTCACGCCGTCGGGCATCGCGATCTGATCGAGGCCGATCGTCTCGCCGATCTGCATCTCGCCGACCGCGTGCACGATCGACTCGGGGATCGCCGTCGGCAGCGCCTCGACGTTCAGCTCGCGCACGATCTGCTCGAGGATGCCGCCTTCCTTGACGCCCGGCGCGTCGTCGACGCCCTCGAGTTCGAGCGGCACGACGGCGTGGATCGCCTGGTCGAGGCGCACGCGCAGCAGGTCGATGTGCACGGTCTCGCCGCGCATCGGGTCGCGCTGAGCCTCCTTCAGCACGACCGGCGTCGCTTTCGTGCCGTCGATGCTGAGGTCGAGCACGGCGCCGGCCTTCGCGAGCGCCAGGCGCAGGTCGCGCGCGTCGACGTCGAAGCCGACAGAGTCGCCGCCGCCGCCGTAGAGGACGCCCGGCACGCGGCCCGAGCGACGCAGGCGTCGCGCCGCGCGCGAGCCGTCCGCGTCGCGGCTACGTACGTCCAGCTTGGTGCTCGAGTCGGCCATCGGCAGCCGTGGACTCTAGCAATCTGCCTCGTTGCGCCGACGTCCAGCTTCGCCTGAGCTAGCAGTCCGCCTCGTTGGCGATCGGCGCGCTGATGCTCAGCAGGCGCACGTCGATGCCGCTCAGCACGTTGCCGCTGCGGCGCACGTCGATGCACTGCACGACCGGGCTGCCGCCGAGCACCGTCCACGCGATGCGCGTCTCGCCGCTCGCGCCGAACAGCGCGCTCGCTGTCTTCGATTCGACCTGCAGGACCTTGACCTCGCCCGAGCGCCGCACGCGCGGATCGCTCGCGAGCGAGCGCACGTGCACGACGCACTTCGCTTGCGCACGACAGCCGCTCAGGCGCGCGAGCATGGCCTCAGCGTTGCCGCGCGCCTCGGCGCGCACGAGCGCGAGGTCGGCGGTGCGTTCGGCGTTTTCGGCGCTCAGGTAGCGCGCGAGCAGGCCGCCGACCACGAGGACGACGAGCAGCGACGCGCCGACCATCGCACGCCGGCGCGAGCGCGGCAGGCCGCGCCACCAAACGCGCGGCCCGCGCGCGGGCGCGGAGGTGCTCGCAGCAGCGCCGGCCATTCCCCTGCAGGTTACGGCGCGAGGACAGTCGGCAGGCGATCTCTCAGAACAGCTGGTTCTCGCCGCCGAACACTTCGCTGACGGAGTCGTCGACGAAGATGCGGCGGATCGAGTCGGTCAGCAGCTCGGCGCACGGGAGCACGCGGACGTTGTCCGGGCGCCCGGCGGGGATCGGGATCGTGTCGGTGACGACGATCTCCTCGAAGCCCGGACGTCGCGAGGTTCTCGAACGCGTCGCCCGAGAAGATCGCGTGCGTCGCGGCGGCGTAGACGCGCGAGGCGCCCTCCTCGAGCACCGTTTTCGCGGCGGCCGACGAGCGTGCCGGCGGTGTCGATCATGTCGTCGACGATCACGGCCGTCTTGCCCTTGACGTCGCCGATCACGTAGCCGATCTCGGCGACCTGCTGCGCCGGGCGCTCCTTGTCGAGGATCGCGAGCTCGGCGCCGATCTTCGACGCGAACTTCTTGTTCAGCTTGACGCGGCCGGCGTCTGGCGCGACGACGACGAGGTCGGAGAGCCCGAGGTCGGCGAAGTACTGCGTGAGGATGAACAGCGCCGTCATGTGGTCGACGGGCTTCTGGAAGAAGCCCTGGATCTGGCCGGCGTGCAGGTCCATCGTCAGCACGCGGTCGGCGCCGGCCGACCTCGAGCATGCGCGCGACGAGCCGCGCGGAGATCGGCTCGCGCGGCGAGGACTTCTTGTCCTGGCGCGAGTAGCCGAACCACGGCGTGACGGCGATCACGCGGTGCGCCGATGCGCCGACGGCGGCGTCGATCATCAGCAGCAGCTCCATCAGCGAGTCGTTCGCGGTGATGCCCGTGTACGGGTTGCCGCACGTCGACTGCACGATGAACACGTCGGCGCCGCGGATCGACTCCTCGTAGCTGCAGTAGACCTCGCCGTTGGAGAACGTCTTCAGCGTCACCGGGCCGAGATCGACGCCGAGCTTGTCGGCGATGTCGACGGCGAGCTGCGGGTTCGCGCGCCCGCTGAACAGCATCAGCCGCTTGTTGTAGTCGATCGGCAGGCTCGACTGCGACGTCGCGCTCGTATCGATCACGCTGCTCATCTGCTCCTCGGAGTGTAAACGCGGCTCGGCCCGTCGCTCAGCGTACGACCTCGACGTTGCTCTGCTTGCGCGCGCGCGATCGCGAGCGCGCCGTCGGGCACGTCGTCGGTGACGACCGAGCCGGCCGCCGTGTACGCGTCGTCGCCGACGCTGACCGGCGCGACGAACGACGTGTCGACGCCGCCGTGCACGCGGCTGCCGATCTTCGTGCGGTGCTTCTTCTCGCCGTCGTAGTTGGCGGTGATCGTGCCGGCGCCGAGGTTCGTGCGCTCGCCGACGTCGGCGTCGCCGATGTAGGAGAGGTGCGGGACTTTGCGCGCGGGGCCGATGCTCGGAGTTCTTGACCTCGACGAACGTCCCGACCTTCGCGCCCTCGCGCAGCGTCGCGCCGGGGCGCAGGTAGGCGAACGGGCCGACGCTGACGCCGTCCTCGAGCAGGCAGTCGACCAGGTAGGAGCAGCGGATCGTGCAGCCGGCGCCGATCCGCGTGCTCCCGTGGATCGTCGTGAACGGCTCGATCGTCGTGTCGGTACCGATCTGCACGTCGAGATCGATGACGGTCGACGTCTGGATCGACGATGTCGACGCCGGCGAGCAAGTGGCGATCGTGGATCTCCCGCTGCGCGAGCTTGCGCACGTGCGCCAGCGCGGCGCGGTCGTTGACGCCGAGCATCGCGCGCGGATCGGCGAGCACGTGCGCGGCGATCGTGCGCCCGTCGCCGCGCAGCTCCTCGAGCGCCTGCGGCAGGTACAGCTCGCCCTGCGCGTTCTCGGCGGACAGGCGCGGCAGCACGTCGCGCAGCGCGTCGCCGTCGAACGCGTAGATGCCGGCGTTGACCTCGTCGATCTGCGAGCTCGGCGTCGCTCGCGTCGCCGAGCTGCTTGGTCTCGACGACGCGCAGCGACGGCGCCGGCGGAGTCGCGCACGACGCGCCCGTAGCCGCTCGGATCGTCGAGCACGGCCGTCACCATCGTCGCGGCCGCGTCGCTCCGCGCGTGCGCGTCGAGCGAGCGCGCGGATCTGCTCGGCGCCGAGCAGCGGCACGTCGCCGCTGAGCACGAGCACCGGCGCCTCGGCGACATCCTCGCCGCCCGAGTCGAGCTGCGCGAGCGCGGCGATCACCGCGCCGCCGGTGCCGTTGGCGAGCGGCTGCACGGCGAGCTCGCACGCCGTCGGGCAGGACGGGCGCGAGCGCGCGCGCCGGCGAGTCGACGACGACGACGCGCGCGGCGCCGGCCGCGAGCGCGGCGCGCACCGGCCACAGGACCATCGGCGCGCCGCACAGGTCGTGCAGCACCTTCGGCGTGCGCGAGCGCATGCGCGTGCCCTGGCCGGCAGCGAGGATCAGGACCGTCGGCGCCTGGCTCACGAAGCGGATGCTAGCCGTCGAGCGGCGCCGCTCGACGGCGAATCAGCTGGGGGGCAGGGATTCGAACCCCGATTCTCAGGACCAAAACCTGATGTCCTGCCATTGGACGACCCCCCAATTGGGCGATTGAACTCTCGCCGATCGGGTTAGTTACACGCCGGTCTGGTGAGTCTGCAACGATTCTTGCACTTGCCGGGGCGAGCGAGAAGAGCACGGACGCGTTCGAGCGTCGCGTTCTGCGCGTCGCTGCTCGCATGCCTGAGCGCGCTCGCCGCCGGCGCCTCGGCGCAGGCGGCGCCGAGCTCCGCGCGCCGAGCGGCGCGCGCGTCGACGCACGCGTGCACGGGTACGGCGATCATGCCCGACGGGCGCAACACGGCGCTCGTCGACACGGCGACGCTGTGTCTGATGAACGAGGTCCGCGCCACGAACGGGCTGCGTCCGCTGCGGCGCAACGGCGCGCTCGCGTCGATCGCGACCGGCCAGGCGCGCGACATGGTGCGCGGCGACTACTTCGGCGACCAGAGCATCTCCGGGCAGTCGCCGCTCGCGCGGATCATGGCGTCGAGCTACGTCGTCCGCGTCGCCGGCGCGCATGCTGACGGCGCAGAACATCGGCTGGGGCACCGGCCCGAACGCGACGCCGAGCGGCATCGTCGGCGCGTGGATGGCCTCGCCGCCGCACCGCGCGATCATCCTGACGCGCGCCTACCGCGACGTCGGCGTCGGCGTCGCGCCGGCCGTCCCGGCCGAGTTCGGCTCGGCCCTGTCGGGCGGCACGTACGCGGTCGAGTTCGGCGCGCGCTCGCGCTAGCCGGCGCGCGCGGAGCGCCGCGGCACGCGCCCGCCTTCGGCGCCGGCCTCCGACGCCGGCCCGTCGGCGGAGGAGATCCCGAGCACGCGCATCGACTTCAGGCCGAGGCTGAGCTTCTCGCGGCCGTCGCTCGAGCTGACGTCGTGGCCGGAGAGCTCGCGCACGCGCTCGAGTCGGTAGTAGATCGTGTGCCGGTGCGTGAACAGCCGCTGCGCGGTGCCGGCGACGTTGCCGTCGGCCTCGAGGAACGCCTCGAGCGTGCGCACGAGCTCGGTCTCGTACTGCTCGTCGTAGGCGACGAGCGGCTCGACGGTCTCGGCGTAGAAGCGCTGCAGCTCGCTCGGGTTCTCGCTCATCGCGCTCAGCAGCAGGCGGTAGGCGCCGGTCTGCTCGAACGCGAGCGACGCCGCGTCGCCCGAGCCCTGCGCGACGTTCGCGGCGAGCAGCGCCTCGCTCGCCGCGCGCGGCAGGTCGGCGGGGTCCGCGGTGATCCGGCTGCGCCCGAGCGCGAACGTGTAGCCCGACAGGCCGGCCTCCATCTCGCGCAGGATCCCCTCGGCGGCGCGCGCGGCCGTCGGCTCGTCGCCGCCCGGAACGAGCAGCAGCACCTCGGCCGCGAGGACGCCGTCGCGCTCGGAGAGCGCGGCGATCGAGCGGCTCGCGACGGCGCGCGCGCCGCGCTCGGCGATCGCGCGCACGCGACCGCGCCAGCCCTCGTCGGTCGGCGTCTGCGGGTGTGCGCGCGCGACGATCATGCTCGCGCCGTCCTGCGACCTCGAGCGAGAGCTCCTTGGCACGCGCGAGCAGCTCCTCGCGCTCGGTCAGCTCGCGCGCGAGCACGGCGCGCAGGAAGTCGGCGGCGGCCGACTCCGAGGCGCGCTCGGGCGCGCGCACGCGCTCGACCTCCGAGGCGATCATCGTCGCGAGCAGCCGCCGCATCGAGTCCGGCTGCTCGTCGGCGCCGCCCGCTTTCGCGCGCATGTGCAGCGCGCCGACGACCGTGTCGGCGACGCGCAGCGGGATGCTCGTGACGCCCTCGCCCTGCGAGAGCAGCGCGCGCTCCTCGGCCGGCGAGCGCGCGGCGACCGCGAGCGTCGCGCCCCACGCGTCGCTGACGGCGAGGCTCGCGTCGAGCGCGCGCGCGGCCGCGCGCACGACCTCGGGCAGGCCGGCGCCCGACTCGACCGCCTCGGTGATCGCGTCGAGCGCCGCGTAGTCGGCCACAGCTAGCCCCAGAAGTAGACGGCTGCGAGAGCGGCGCCCACGCCGATGCCGACGAGCACGGCGAGCACGTACAGCGAGAGGAACGTCGCGGCGAGGCGCTGCCAGACGCGCGTGTAGGCCGTCCACGCGGGCACGAGGATCAGCCCGGCGTACAGCGCGAGGCCGAACGTGCCGGCACAGACAGCGACTAGCTCGTTGATCGTCGTCCTGCTCACTGGAGTTCTCGGCGTGATTGTGACGCACGAGGGTGTCGCGCGCCGGAGCGGCGCGGCGTGAGGCGCCCGCGCACTACGGCAGCGCGACCGCTCGCGCGAACTCGGCGCCGACCGATCGCGCGGCGACCGGCGCCGGCGCGAGGCCCGCGAGCGCGCGCTCGGCGCGCTCGCGCCGCGCGGACGCGTTCGCGTGGTCGAACAGCGCGAGCACGGTCGGCCCCGAGCCGCTCACGAGCAGCGCGTGCGCGCCGGCGTCGCGCGACTGCGGCGAGCGCCTCGGCGATCTGCGGGCGCAGGCGAGATCGCCGGCTCCTGCAGGTCGTTGTGCAGCAGCTCGCGCGAGCGCCGGCAGCGGCGCGCCGAGCGCGAGCGCGACGCGCAGCTGCGTCGCGAGCTGCTCGAGTTCGTGAGCGTTTCGCCGGCCGCCGAGGCGATCGGCCTCGGCATAGACGGCCGCCGTCGAGAGCGCGGCCGTCGCGGGCAGCACGAGCAGCTCGAGCGCCGGCAGCGGCGCGGCGAGCGCCTGCAGCAGCTCGCCGGCGCCGCTCGCCAGCCAGCGCCCGGGCGCGACCTGCGCGGGCACGTCGGCGCCGAGCTCGCGCGCGAGCTCGCGCAGCAGCCGCTCGTCGCCGAGGCCCGACGCGGCGTGCGCGAGGCGCAGCGCGGCGGCCGCGTCGGCCGAGCCGCCGCCGAGCCCGGCGGCGATCGGGATGCGCTTCTCGATGCGCAGCGCAGCGGCGGCGCGTCCCAGCCGGTAGCCGCGCGAAACGCCGCGAGCGCGCGCGCCGCGAGGTTCTCCTCGGGCGCGCCGGGCAGCGCCGGGCAGATCAGCTCGTCGCGTTCTGCGCCGGCGCCGGCCGGCGTCGAGCGTCAGCTCATCGGCAAGCGAGATCGACTGCATCACGCTCGCCGAGCTCGTGGCGCCCGTCGCGCTCGCGGCGCGGCCCGACGAACAGGCCGAGGTTGACCTTCGCCGGCGCGAGCGCGCGGTAGGCGGTCATCGGCTCGAGCGCGGCGGCGAGCGCGGCGAAGTCCTCGCGGCGAGAGGCGCTCGGCGCGCACGTCGGCCGGCTGCGCCGAGCCCGGCCAGCGCCGCGCGCACCTGCTCGCGCGGGCGCGCGCCGGCGCCACCGGAGAGCGCGAGCGAGCCGACGAGCGTCTTGCGCCGGTGCGCGAACGACCCGGCGACGAGCGCGCGCAGCGCCGGCGAGACCGGCACGGCGCAGCTCGCGCCGGCGCAGTCCGACGAGCACCGAGTCGACGTTCGGCACCGGGTGGAAGACCGTGCGCGGGATCGCGCGCAGCACGCGCACCTCGCACTCGAGCTGCGCGAGCACCGACGGCGTGCCGTACTCGCCGCCGCCCGGCGCTCGCGGCGAGGCGCTCGCCGACCTCGCGCTGGACCATCGCGACCCACAGGCGCACGCTCGGCAGCTCCTCGAGCGTGCGCAGGATCGCGCCGGCGGCGATCCCGTACGGCAGGTTCGCGACGAGCTTGCTCGGCGGCGGGCGCAGCGCGCGCAGGTCGAGGCGCATCGCGTCGCCCCAGTGGACGTCGACGTTCGCGAGCGCGTCGGTCGCGTCGCCGAGCGCGTCGCGCAGGCGCTCGTCTACCTCGACGACGTGCACGTGGCGCGACGCGCGCGGCGAGGTGCTCGGAGAGCACGCCGAGGCCGCCGCCGATCTCGAGCACGACGTCGGCCGGCGCGAGCTCGGCGGCGCGCTCGATCACGCCGAGGATGTTCGAGTCGATCAGGAAGTTCTGCCCGAGCTCGCGGCTCGGGCGCACGCCGAAGCGGCGCATCCTGCGCAGGCTCGGCTGCACGGGAGCGTCGGCCACGGCGCGCGCTCACCAGCCGAACACGCGCGCCGCGTTGCGCTGCACGGCCGCGCCGAGCTCGCTCGACGCCGACGCCGCGCAGCTCGGCGACGAACGCGAGCGTGTGCGCGACGAACGCCGGCTGGTTGGGCTCCTTGCGCACGGCCTGCGGCGTCAAGTAGGGCGCGTCGGTCTCGACGAGCAGCACGGTCCTCGGGGACGCGCCTGGCCGCGTCGGCGAGGTCGGCGGCGCTCTTGTACGTGACGTTGCCGGCGAACGAGATCGCATAGCCGCGCTCGCACGCACTCCTCCAGGCGCTCGGGCATCGAGAAGCAGTGCATCACGACGCTGACGCCGTCGGCCTGCTCGGCGAGCTGCGCGAGCGTCTCGTCGGTCGCCGCGCGCGAGTGGATCACGAGCGGCTTGCGCGTCTCGCGCGCGAGCGCGATCTGCGCGGCGAACGCGCGCCGCTGGTCCTCCGCGCGGCGCGCCCTCGCGATAGAAGTCGAGGCCGGTCTCGCCGATCGCGCGGCAGCGCTCGTGCGCGGCGAGCGCGCGCAGCTCGGCGAGGTCGGCGTCGTCGAAGCCCTTCGCCGCGTTCGGATGGCGGCCGATCGCCGGCGTAGACCTGCGGGAACGCCTCGGCGGCGGCGAGCGCCGCGCGGCAGGACGCGCCGTCGATGCCGACCGTCAGGATCCGCGTGACGCCGGCCGCGTCGGCTGCCTCGACGAGCTCGGCGTCCGACGGCTCGCACAGGTCGAGGTGCGTGTGCGAGTCGATCACGCGCCGGCGTCTCCGCGCTCGACCTCGGCGGGCCGGTCCTTCGGGAACAGCGGCTCGAGCGTGCTGACGTGCTCGATCCCGCCCGTGCCGATCGCCGCGCCGGCGAGCGACAGGCCGGGCGTGCCGAGCGCCGCGAGCAGCCGCTCGCAGCTGACCGGCAGGTACGGCCAGAGCAGCACGCCGACCGTGCGGATCCCCTCGGCGAGCGTGCGCAGCACGCGGTCGAGCTCCTCCGCGCGCGCGTCGTCCTTCGCGAGCTTCCACGGCGCCTGCTCCTCGACGTAGCGGTTCAGGCGCCGCACGCGCTGCCAGATCTCCTCGAGCGCGAGCGTCAGCTCGGCGCGGTCGAGGCACTCCGAGACGCGCTCGGAGAGGCCGAGGAAGTCCTCGCGCAGCACCGGGTCGACCTCGCCGGGCGCGACCGCTGCCTTCGCGGTAGCGCACGATCATCGCGATCGTGCGGCTCGCGAGGTTGCCGAGGTCGTTGGCGAGCTCGCTCTCGTAGCGCTGCTCGAACGACGCCGTCGAGACCGAGCCGTCCTGGCCGAACTGCACGTCGCGCAGCAGGTAGAAGCGAAGCGCGTCGGCGCCGAAGCGATCGATCACCTCGAACGGGTCGAGCACGTTGCCGAGCGACTTGCTCATCTTCTCGCCGTCCATCAGCAGGTAGCCGTGCACGAACACGTGCGCCGGCAGCTCGAGCTCGGCGGCCATCAGCAGCGCCGGCCAGTAGACGGTGTGAAAGCGCAGGATGTCCTTCGCGATCACGTGGTAGCTCGGCGGCCAGAACGTCTTCGTCAGGTCGGCCGCCTGCGCGTCGTCGAGCGTCTGCGGCGCCGGCGCGTAGGACAGCGCGCTGTAGTAGTTCAGCAGCGCGTCGAACCAGACGTAGAAGACGTGGTCGCCGTCCCACGGGACGGGCACGCCCCACGTCAGCTTGTGCCGCGTCAGCGGCACGTCGCGTAGCCCCGAGCGGATGAACGAGAGCGCCTCGTTGTAGCGCGTGCGCGGCGCGACGAAGTCCTCGCGCTCGGCGTACAGCGCCTCGAGGCGCTCCTGGAACGCGGACAGCTTGAAGAAGTAGCTCTCCTCCTGCTCGCGCGTCAGCTCGATGTGGTGGATCGGGCAGCGGTTGCCCTCGTCGATTTCGTTCTCCGGCTTGAAGTCGGCGCAGCGCGGGCAGTACCAGCCCTCGTAGACGCCGTCGTAGACGAAGCCGTTCTCGCGAACGCGCGAGAGCACCTCCTGCACCTTCGCCATGTGCTGCGCGTCGGTCGTGCGGATGAAGAAGTCGTTGCTCGCCTCGATCTGCGGCGCGAGCGCCTTGAAGCGCTCGGCGTTGCGGTCGGCGAGCTCCTGCGGCGAGACGCCGAGCGCGTGCGCGGCGTCGGCGACCGGCTCGCCGTGCTCGTCGGTGCCGGTCAGGAAGAACACCGCGTCGCCGCGCTGGCGGTGGTGGCGCGCCATCACGTCGGCGGCGATCGTCGTGTACGCGTGGCCGAGATGCGGCGCCGCGTTGACATAGTAGATCGGTGTCGTGACGTAGAACGACATGCCCGCCAGGCTACTGTCGCGCGCGCGCTCAGCGCTCGCCGGCGTCGCTCGTCAGCGCGCGGTACAGCTCGTTCGCGCCGGCGCCGGTCAGCTTCGCGACGGCCGCCGCGGCCGCGCGCGGCCGCGCGCCGGCGGCGATCAGCTCGCGCAGCGCCGCGAGCGCGTCCTCGCGCGCGAGCGCGTCCGGCCCTCCGGCGGCGGCGGCGATGACGAGCACGATCTCGCCGCGCGCCGGCGTCGCCGCGTAGTGCTCGGCGAGCGCCGCGGCGACGTCGCGGCGGACTTCCTCGTGCAGCTTGCTCAGCTCGCGGCAGACGGCGGCCGGGCGCTGCGCGTCGAGCGTCGCGAGCGTCGCGAGCGTCGCGGCGAGCCGCCGTGGCGACTCGAACGCGACGAGCGTCTCGCCGGCGCCGGCGAGCAGCGTCGTCAGTTCGGTGCGCTTGCGCGGCAGGAAGCCGACGAACAGCCAGCGCTCGCACGGCAGGCCCGAGGCGACGAGCGCCGTCGTCACGGCGCTCGGCCCCGGCAGCACCTCGATCTCGACGCCGGCGTCGAGGCATGCGCGCACGAGCGCGAAGCCGGGGTCCGAGACGAGCGGCGTGCCGGCGTCCGAGACGAGCGCGATCGTCTCGCCGGCGCGCATCCGCGCGACCAGCTCGCCGGCGCGCGCGCGTTCGTTGTGCTCGTGCAGGCTGACGAGCGGCGCCGAGATCGAGTGGCGCTCGAGCAGCACGCGCGTGTGGCGCGTGTCCTCGCAGGCGATCGCGTCGGCCTCGCCGAGCGCGTCGAGCACGCGCAGCGTCACGTCTCGCAGGTTGCCGATCGGCGTCGGGCAGACGAGCAGCCGCCCGGCGGCACCCTCCGCGCCAGTCATCACGCAAATATAGGGTCCGCTCGATGCCGGACGAGCCGCAGCCGCCACCGAGGTACACGCGCTACCGCGCACGCCCGCGCCTGCTCGGCGGGCGCGCGAGCGAAGGCTCGGCGCTCGACGCCGGCCTGGCTGGCGGCGAGGACGGCGCCCGTCGCGTACGTCGAAGGCGCCCGCGACGCCCCGGCGCCGTGCTCGACGGGCGCCCGTGGTGGCGGCGGCTGACGTTCAAGCGCGTCGCGCTCGGGCTGATCGCGCTGATCCTCGGCTGGGTGCTGCTCTCGCTCGTGCTGTTCCTGATCAGCTCGCACTTCGAGCGCACCGCGCCGCCGTCGAACGTCGCGAGCGTGCTCGACTCGGCCGGCTACCCGCTGACGTCGGCGAACAACGTCCTCGTGCTCGGCTCCGACCGGCGCCAGAAGAACTCGAAGGAACCGGGCGCCGAAACGACCGGCCCCGGGCGCTCGGACTCGATCATGCTGATCCGCACCGGAGGCGGGCACGCGGCGCGCCTGTCGATCCCGCGCGACACGGTCGTCGAGATCCCCGGGCACGGCCTGCAGAAGGTCAACGCCGCGCACGAGTTCGGCGGTCCGGCCGAGTCGATCTCGGTGATCGAGCACTGGCTCGACATCCCGATCAACCACGTCGTCGAAGTCAACTTCGAAAACTTCCCGGCGCTCGTCGACGCGATGGGCGGCGTCACCTACACGGGCGGCTGCGTCGTCTCGCGCCTGGACGGAGGCTTCAGCCGCGGCGGCTTCACGCTGCGCCTGAGCAAGGGCACGCACCACCTCGACGGCAAGGAAGCGCTCGCGCTGGCGCGCACGCGCGAGAACCTGTGCGCGCCGAACGAGACCGACCTGCAGCGCGAGGAACACCAGCAGGCGCTGTTCAACCAGATGAAGTCGCAGCTGCTGTCGGTGTCGAGCTTCATCCGCCTGCCGCTGATCGCCTGGAACGCGCCGCCGGCGATCGTCTCCGACATGAGCGGGCCGACGCTGCTCGGGCTGTTCGCGGCGCTCGCGATCTCCGGTACGCCGCCGACGCAGGTGCTCAGGCCGACCGGCCAGACGACGCTGCCCGAAGGCGGCGAAGGCCTGACGGTCTCCGAAGCCGCGCGGCGCGCGGCCGTCGCGCGCTTCATGTCCGGCTGACGCTCAGCCGCGCGCGCCCGACGCCGAGCGGTTCCGGCTCGCGCGGGCGCTCAGCCGGTCTTGCTCGCGGCGGGCTTCGCGTCCTTGCTCTTGCCGGCGTCCTTCGACGCTTTCTCACCCTTGCCGGCGCCGCCGGGCACCTCGCCGGAGGAGCCGCTCGACGCGGCCGCGTCCTTCGATCCGGAGTCCTTCGACGCGGAGTCCTTCGCGGAGTCGCCCGAGGAGGAGCCCTCGGCCGCGGCCGCGGTCTCGCGCTGGCGCTTGCGCGTGCCGTAGTCGGTGTTGTAGAAGCCCTTGCCCTTGAAGTGGACGGCCGGCGGATGCAGCACGCGTTCGACCGGAACGCCGGTGTCGGGGTCGACGGTCAGCGGGTCGTCGCTGAACGACTGCTGCATCTCGAACGTCGTCCCGTCGGGGCGTCGGTACTCGTAGATCGGCATCTGTTGAATCTAATCGGTCAGCAGCGCGCGCACGGCGAGGATGCCGGCCTGGACGGTCGCGCCGAAGTCGCGCTCGGGCTCGGCGAGCATCCGCAGCGCGACACCGTCGCCGAGCGAGAAGAGGATCTCGGCGACGGCCTCGGGCTCGGCGTGCAGGCGCAGGATGCCCTCGCGCTCGGCGGCAGAGAGCATCGCGGTCACCTGTTCGCGCATCTTGCGCATCAGCCCGCCGTACTCGACGGCGATGTCCTCGTTGCGGCGCGAGAGCGTGAACAGCTCGAAGACGAGCGTGACGAACTCGGGCTCGTCGTGCACCGTCTCCTGCAGGTTCTGCGCCATCAGGTCGATGTAGTCGTCGGCCGACTTCGCGGCGGCGAGCTGGCTTTCGAGCAGCTCCATGCGCAGGTCGCAGTCGCGGCGCACGGCCTCGACGAGCAGCTGCTCCTTCGTGCCGAAGTAGTAGTGCAGCAGCCCGCGCGAGACGCCGGCCTCGCGCGAGACGTGATCGAACGTCGAGCCGGCCGTGCCGCGCGTGGCGACGCTTCGGCGCATCGCCTCGACGATTCGCTGCGCCTTCTCGCCCGAGAGCGAGCGCGCGCCGGAGCGCTTCGCGGCGGAGGGATCCTCCGCCGCGTCGCTCTCCACGGCTACTGCGTCCACGGCTGCGCTCATCCTTGCGGCGGGAACGGCTAGGAGCTCGTCGCGGCGGCCGGCGCCGCCTCGGCCGGTGCCGTCGTCGAGCTGTAGTCGAACTCCTCCTCGGCGCCGAACAGCAGGTCGAGCACCTTCGAGCGCAGGCTCTCGCTGAGCGCGACCGCGAGCACGCCGGCGACGGCGAGCAGCAGCAGCGAGCGTCCGATGCCGCCTTTGCGGCGCGCCTTCTTCGGCTGCTCGCGCAGCGAGCTCGACGCGTTGCGCAGCGCGTCGGCGGCCTCCTTCAGCTCGCGCTGGAGCTTCTTGTCCTCGAACAGCGCCTGCGTCGCGGGCTTGCCATTGCTCATCCGCCCGTACGCGCTGCGCGCCGCGCCGTACGCCGTGATCAGCGAGCCGCGCAGCTCATCGTCCTCGAGCAGGCGCTGCAGGTAGCGGTTGCGCTGCGCCGCCCGCGCGGTTTCCGAAGCCTTGTTGATCCTGTCCTTCGCTGCCATCACCGAACCTCGTCTCTGCCGAAGCTTTGTTGGGTCTAGCAGCCAAATATACCCGTCCGGCGATCGCCGATAACGATCTCGTCGGACGCGTCGCACGGCGCTCGCGCCGACATGCGAGGCTTGCGCGGATGCCGAGCTTCGAGGCGACGATGACCGTGTTGGGCGTGTTGCTGATGGTCGGCGCGCTCGCCTCGGGCATCGCGCGTCGCTCGATGCTCTCGCTCGCGGCGCTGTTCGTGCTCGCCGGCTTCGTGCTCGGCAACGGCGCGCTGCACTGGATCGACTTCCGCGCGCGCTCGGGCTTCGTCGAGGATCTCGCGTTCGCGGCGCTGATCGTGATCCTGTTCCGCGACGGCCTCGAGGTCGAGGGCGAGATGCTCCAGCGCGCGTGGCACCTGCCGCTGCGCAAGCTCGTGCTCGCGATGCCGCTGACGACGGTCATCGTCGCGGCGGCCGCGCGCGTGCTGGTCGGCCTGTCGTGGACCGAGTCGTTCCTGCTCGGCGCGCTGCTCGCGCCGACCGACCCGGTGCTGACGTCGAGCATCGTCACGAACCCGCGCGTGCCGCGGCTCGTGCGTCACTCGCTGAACCTCGAGTCGGGCCTCAACGACGGCCTCGCGCTGCCCGCCGTGCTCGCTTTCGCGGCGGCGCTCGAAGTCGACTCGCACGGCTTCGTCTGGTGGCGCTTCGTGCTCCAGGACGTCGGCCTCGGGCTCGCCTTCGGGATCGCCTGTGGGTGGCTCGCCTCGCTGCTGTTGCCGCGCGAGACGGGCGCGCCGCCGGCGCTGTCGATCCCATCGCACCAGAAGTCGCTGTTCGGCCTCGGCGCGGCGTTCGCGACATACGGCGTGACGGTGCTCTCGCCGAAAGGCAACGGCTTCATCGCCGTGTTCGTCGCGGCGATCGTGCTCGGCGTGCGCCGCCCCGACGCGCGCGCGCACTTCGAGCGCAACGCCGAGGAGATCGTCGAAATCGTCAAGCTCGGCATCTTCTTCGGGTTCGGCTCGCTGCTGACGCTGCACGCGCTCACGCGCGAGGGCTGGGCGGCGCTCGCGCTCGTCGCCGTCGTCTTCCTGATCGCGCGCCCGCTCGCCGTCTGGGTATCGCTCGCCGGCACGCGCACCGACGCGGCGACGCGCCTGTTCATGGGCTGGTTCGGTCCGAAGGGGATCGCGTCGATGACGTTCGCGCTGATCGTGCTCGACGGTCACGTGACGGCAGGCGGGCGGATCTTCGACCTGACGGCGCTCGTCGTCTTCTGCTCGATCGTCCTGCACGGCGTCAGCGACACGCCCGGCGCCGAGTGGATCGCGCGGCGCACCGAACGGCGCCCGGCGCGCGCCTCACCGTCTCGAAGCTAAGAGACGTACAGCGCGGCCTGCTCCTGCGCCGAGGGGAACGCCCACGCGGCGCGCGAGCGGCGCTCCTGGCGAAAGACGAAGCGCAGCTGCTGCGGCGGGCGCAGCTGCGCCTCGTTGGGGCGGAACGTCGAGCACGGCTCGGGCAGCTCGAGCGCGCAGAGCAGGTTGCAGCGGAAGAAGCATTCCTCGCAGCTGACCTTCTTCGTCGCTCGCTTGCCCTGCGCTCTGCTCGCCACCGACTGCCTCCTGCCACGATCGGATTGAACGGACGGCAGGCATCAAAGCACCGCTCGCGCGAGCCGGCCGGCGCCTAGTGCGCAAATCGCAGACAAAACCGGTTGCTACCCGGAAAGACCCGTCAAAGCGTCACGAGGATGTGACAATCGCACGAAGTGCTCGCACTTTGCGGGGTAACACACGCGGGCCGAGTCGCGCCTCGCTCGACGCACGCGAGGAGCCGGGTCGCGGCCGCGCGTCATCATGTGAGCAGATGCGCATCCTCGTCACCGGCGCCGGCGGCTTTGTCGGCTCGCTGCTCGTCCCGAGGCTGCTCGCCGAAGGGCACGACGTGCTCGGGCTCTCGCGCGAACCGGCGCACGTGCGCTCGCCGGCGACGGTCGCGCGCGGCGACGCGCTCACCGGCGAAGGGCTCGCGGCGGCGCTCGACGGCGTCGCGCTCGCCTACTACTTGATCCATTCGATGGAGCGTCCGCACGGGCGCGTCTCACGCGATCGCGCGTCGTTCGCCGAGCGCGACCGTCGCGCGGCGCAGACGTTCGCGGCGGCCGCCGCGAACGCGGGTGTGAGTCGAATCGTCTACCTCGGCGGCCTGCAGGGCGACGCGCGCATGTCGCGCCACCTCGACAGCCGCGGCCAGGTCGAGCGAATCCTGCTCGACGCGATTCCCGACTCGGTCGCGCTGCGCGCGTCGATCGTGCTCGGCGCGCGCTCGCGCTCGTTTCGCCTGCTCGTTCACCTCGTCGAGCAGATGCGCGTGCTGACGCTGCCGTCGTGGCGGCGCTTCAGGACTCAGCCGATCGACGAGCGCGACGTGACGGAGATGCTCCTCGCCTGCGCGAGCGCGCCGCTCGGCGGACGATCGCTCGACGTCGGCGGCCCCGACGTGCTGTCCTACGGCGAGATGATCGAGCGGATCGCCGAGCTGATGCTCGTGAGCCGTCCGTCGCTCGGCTTTCGCCTGAGCGCGACGCCGGTGACGGCGCGTGTCGCGGCGGCGATCGCCGGCGAGGAGCCGGAGCTCGTCATCGCGCTGATGGAGAGCCTCGCCGGCGACCTGCTGCCGGCCGACGATCGCGCCGCGGAGCTGCTCGGTGTGCGCCTGCACAGCTTCGACGCGGCCGTCGAACACGCGCTGAGCGAGTGGGAACGCGCCGAGCCGCTCGCGGCGCGCTGATGGGCTCGCGTCGATGAGCGTAGTAACGGCGTCCACGCAGATCGCCGCGCCGCGCGAGGAGGTGTGGAAGATGGCGATGGACCCGCGTCGCCTGCAGGACTGGGTCACGATTCACCGCAAGCTGCTGCGCGTCGACCGCGGCGACGCGCGCGTCGGTTTCGCGATGGAGCAGCAGATCCACCTGCGCGGCGTGAGCCTCGACGTGCGCTGGGAACTCGTCGAATGCGAGCCGTGTGAGAAGGCCGTCTGGGAGGGTCGCGGCCCGGCGCGCTCGCGTGCGCGCACCGAGTACGTGCTCAGCGAGCAGCGCGGCGGTACGCGCTTTGACTACCGCAACGAGTTCCGCCCTCCGCTCGGCGTCGTCGGCGCGCTTGCCAGTCGCGCGCTCGTCGGCGGCATGCCCGAGCGCGAGGCCAAGCGGACGCTCGCACGTTTGCGTGAGTCGCTCGAGAAACAGGTCTCGTCAAAGGGGTAGTAAGGTAATTGGCGAAAAGCGCACGTACGTTTATTGCCTGTTTACCTAGTGAAGAGGATGCAACCGTGACCGACTTCCTTGACGAGAAGCGCAAAGAGATCGCCGACCGGCTGAAAGAGCTCAAGCCGGCCGTCGACGAGTACAACCGACTCGAGGCCGCTGCCTCGGCGCTTCAGGGCGTCGGTGGAACCGCTACGGCGACGACCGCCGCGCCGCGCCGTCGCGGCCCGGGACGCCCGCGCGGCTCAGTCAGCCGCAAAGCCGTCGCCGCCTCCCCCACGCCGGCGAAAGCGACCGGTAAAAAACCAGGCCGTCCCGCCGGCAAACGGCGCGCCGGCCGGCGCAAAGGCAGCGGCACGCGCGCGGCCGAGGCGCTCTCGTTCGTGCAGGGTCAGCCGGGCATCACGATCCCCGAGCTCGCCGCGAAGATGGGCATCAAGCAGAACTACCTGTACCGCGTCCTCCCCGGGCTCGAGCAGGAAAACAAGGTGTCGAAGCAAGGCAGAGGCTGGCACCCGAAGGGCTAGTCGTCTGATTTCCGTCTGATCTCAAAAAAAGGGCGCGCTCCCGGAGCGCGCCCTTTTTGTTTCCGATGGTCGAATCTCCACCGACGCTCGACGCTGACTGTCTTTCGAGCGCTGCAGCGTCTGCTGCTGACCAGTCGAGCTAGATCAGGCCCTGCTGTTTGACGGTCTCGCGCTCGTCGCTGAGCTCGGCGAGCGAGAGGTCGACCTTCGTGCGTGAGAACTCGTCGAGCTCGAGCCCCTGAACGATCGAGTACTCGCCGCCGTCGCAGGTGCACGGGAAGCCGCTGATCAGACCCTCGGGCACGCCGTACGAGCCGTCTGAGGCGATCCCCATCGAGACCCATTCGCCGTTCGTGCCTTTGACCCAGTCGCGCACGTGGTCGATCGCGGCGCTCGCCGCCGACGCGGCGCTCGAGGCGCCGCGCGCCTCGATGATCGCGGCGCCGCGTTTGCCGACGTTCGGCAGGAAGTCGTCTTCGATCCACGCCTGGTCGTCGACGACGGCCGCGGCCTGCTTGCCGCCGACCTCTGCGTGAAACAGGTCGGGGTACATCGTCGGCGAGTGGTTGCCCCAGACGCCCATCTTGCTGACGTCGGTGACCGGGACCTCGACCTTGTTCGCGAGCTGCGCGATCGCGCGGTTGTGGTCGAGGCGCATCATCGACGTGAAGCGCTCGTTCGGGATGTCGGGCGCGTTGCTCATCGCGATCAGGCAGTTCGTGTTCGCCGGGTTGCCGACGACGAGCACCTTCACGTCCTCGGCGGCCTTGTCGTTGAGCGCGTTGCCCTGAACGGTGAAGATCTTGCCGTTCTCGCCGAGCAGCTCGGCGCGCTCCATGCCCTTCGTGCGCGGTCGCGAGCCGACGAGCAGCGCGACGTTGACGCCGTCGAGCGCGTCGTTCGGGTCGTCGTGCAGGTCGAGGCCGTGCAGCAGCGGGAACGCGCAGTCGATCAGCTCCATCGCGACGCCCTCGAGCGCGCCCATCGCCGGCGGGATCTCGAGCAGGCGCAGGTCGACCGGCTGATCCTCGCCGAGCAGCTGCCCGCTGGCGATGCGAAAGACGATGCTGTAGCCGATCTGGCCGGCGGCGCCGGTGACGGTCACTCGTACGGGATTGCTCACGAAATCATCTCCTGGGTGCGGTTCTTCGGTTCTTGGGGATAAGCGTGCCTACCGTGCGTCAGGCCATCGCTGCTTTCAGGTTCTCGTCGATCGAGGCGAGGAACTCCTCGGTGCTCTGCCACTCCTGCTCGGGGCCGACGAGCAACGCAAGGTCCTTGGTCATCTTGCCGGCTTCGACCGTCTCGACGCAGACGCGCTCGAGCGTGCGCGCGAACTCGCTGACCTCGGGCGTGTCGTCCATGCGCCCGCGCGCCTCCAGGCCGCGCGTCCACGCGAAGATCGAGGCGATCGGGTTGGTCGAGGTCGGCTTACCCTGCTGGTGCAGGCGGTAGTGACGCGTGACGGTGCCGTGCGCTGCCTCGGCCTCGACGGTCTTGCCGTCGGCGGTCATCAGCACGCTCGTCATCAGCCCGAGCGAGCCGAAGCCCTGCGCGACGGTGTCCGACTGCACGTCGCCGTCGTAGTTCTTGCACGCCCACACGTAGCCGCCTTCCCACTTCAGCGCGCTCGCGACCATGTCGTCGATCAGGCGGTGTTCGTAGGTGATGCCGGCGACGTCGAAGTCGGTCTTGAACTCAGACTCGAACACCTCCTGGAAGATGTCTTTGAAGCGGCCGTCGTACTTTTTGAGGATCGTGTTCTTCGTCGACATGTACACCGGGTAGGTGCGTTCGAGCCCGTAGCGCAACGACGCGCGCGCGAAGTCGCGGATCGAGTCGTCGAGGTTGTACATCGCCATCGCGATGCCGCTGCTCGGGAAGTCATAGACGTCGAGCTCGATCGGCTCGCCGCCGTGCTTCGGCGTGAACGTGAGCGTCAGCGAGCCCTCGCCGGGGATCAGCGTGTCGGTCGCGCGGTACTGGTCGCCGAACGCGTGACGGCCGATGACGATCGGCTTCGTCCAGCCGGGCACGAGACGCGGGACGTTCGAGATGACGATCGGCTCGCGGAAGATGACGCCGCCGAGGATGTTGCGAATCGTGCCGTTCGGCGAGCGGTACATGCCTTTCAGGCCGAACTCGGCGACGCGCGCCTCGTCGGGGGTGATCGTCGCGCACTTGACACCCACGCCGTACTGCTTGACCGCTTCGGCCGCCTCGACCGTGATGCGGTCTTCGCTCGCGTCGCGACTCTCGATCCCGAGGTCGTAGTACTTCAGCTCGACGTCGAGGTACGGCAGGATCAACTGGTCCTTGATGAAAGACCAGATGATCCGTGTCATCTCGTCGCCGTCGAGGTCGACGATCGGGTTCTTCACCTTGATCTTCGGCATGGCTCTCTAGTCCTTCGAGTGTTCGCGGGCGGGGCGCCGATGCTATCGACCGGCGCGAGCGCGCCGAGCGCGTCAGCCGTTCCAGCTCGCCTGCGAGCCGTGCACGACGAGCGGCTTGGTCCTGCCGCCGGCGAACGGCAGCGTCGCGACGCGACCGCCCGACGCCGGGCCCTCGAAGCCGCCTTCGTCGAGCAGCAGCGTGCTGCCGTCGGAGGAGATGCCGGCGGCCTGCAGCGGCTGGCGCGCGCCGCGCGAGGTCACGCGCCGCGCGCGCCCGGAGGCGACGAGCACGGTCCACGCTTCGATCGTGTCCTGCCCGACGAACTGCGCGAGCAACCGGCTGCCGTCGGCCGAGAAGGCGACCGGCACGAGCCCGGAGACGAGCGAGCGCACGTGGATGTTCGTCAGGCGGCGCGTTGCGCCGCTCGGCGCGCGCAGCCAGACCTGGTAGACCGGCGCGTCCTGTCGCCGCGGGCGCTCGCGGTCGTACGCGATCCCCCGAGCGCCCCACAACGGGAACAGGCTGCGCCCGTCGCGCGTCAGCGCGACGGCGTCCGAACCGTCGGCGTTGCTGCGGTAGACGTTCACGCTCGCGTTCAGCAACTGCGACGCCGCGCGTCCGTAGACGAGTTCGTCGCTGCCGTTCGGCGCGAAGCTCGCGCCGTAGATCTGCCCGTGCGCGATGACCTTCGCCGTGCCGGTCGTCACGTCGACGATCGCAAGCCCCGAGAGCCGCGCCGTGTTCTTGATCGCCGTCGACTGCAACTCGACGGCGACGTAGCGCCCGTCGCGCGACCACGCGAGCGGCTGCGCCGTTTCGCCGGTGAGGTCGAAGTGCGTCTGCGGCGGCGCGCCGCTCGTCGAGTAGATCGCGAGCGCCGGGCCCGATTCGCTCGGCCCGGTGCCGAACAACGACGCCGCGACCTGGCCGCTCGGCGAGACGAGCGGCGTGAAGCCGACGCCGAGCCGCGTGTTCTGCGCGCCGTCGGCGCGGATCGTCCAGACGACCGGCTGCGACGTGCCCGACTGGGTCACGTAAGCGATCGTCGGCGTCGCGCTCGACGGGCCGATCGAGACGCCGGCCTGCGCGGCGCCGCCGAGCGCGCCGAGGAGCGCGAGCGCGAGGACGATCGTCGCGAGCGCGCCGGCGCCGAGCAGGCGCCGTCGCCGTGCGCCGCCAAGCCGAATCGCGCAGCTCACCCCCGTTCGCATGCGCCGAGAGTATCCGGCGATCCCGATGGCAAGCTCGCGCATGTCGCGAACGCTACGAGCGGTCGACCGACCTCTAGACTGTGCGCATGGCGAGCACGCTGCCGCGAGCCCAGTCGAGCGAGGCGCCGTGGAAGACGCATACGGTCTTCAACCAGCCGCCGCCGCTCGACGGCACCGACGTGTTCGCGAGCAACACGGCGCTCGTCGAGGCCGTGCGGCGCGAAGGAGCCGGCTGGGTCGGCGAGCGAGCGTCGGCACTAGGGCGCTTCGTCGGCGGCGAGCCACAGCAGGAGTGGGGCCGCCTCGCGAACGAAAACAAGCCGGTCCTGCGGACGTTCGACCGCTACGGCAACCGGATCGACGAGGTCGAGTTCCACCCGGCCTGGCACAAGCTGATGGCGATGGGCGTCGAGCACGAGCTGCACTCGCTGCCGTGGACGAGCTCCGAGCCGTTCGCGCACACGGCGCGCGCGGCGCTGTACATGACCGCGATGCAGGCCGAGGCCGGCTTCTGCTGCCCGATCACGATGACATTCGCCGTCGTGCCGGCGCTGCGCGCGCAGCCCGAGCTCGCCGCCGAGTGGGAGCCGCTGATCACGCAGACGAGCTACGACCCGCGGCTGATCGCGGCCTCCGAGAAGGGCAGCGCGATCGCCGGCATGGCGATGACCGAGAAGCAGGGCGGCTCGGACGTGCGCGCGAACACGACCGTCGCGCACGCGCTGAACGGCGGCGGCGCCGGCGCCGAGTACGAGATCGTCGGGCACAAGTGGTTCTGCTCGGCGCCGATGTCCGACCTGTTCCTCGTGCTCGCGCAGACCGACGAGGGCCTCTCGTGCTTCCTGATGCCGCGCATCCTGCCCGACGGCTCGCGCAACGAGTTCCACATCCAACGCTTGAAGGACAAGCTCGGCAACCACTCGAACGCCTCCTCGGAGGTCGAGTTCCATGGCGCGTGGGCGCGGATGGTCGGCGAGCCCGGCCGCGGCGTGCCGACGATCATCGAGATGGTCGGCCACACGCGCCTGGACTGCGTGATCGGCGCGGCCGCGGGGATGCGCACGGGCGTCGCCAACGCGACGCACCACGCGGCGCACCGCAGCGCGTTCGGCAAGACGCTGATCGACCAGCCGCTGATGCGCAACGTCCTCGCCGACCTGTGCGTCGAGTCCGAGGCGACGACGGCGCTAGCGATGCGCCTCGCGCGCGCCTACGACGAAGCGCACGAGGACGCCGAGCGCGGCGAGAACGAGACCGACGCGCAGCTGTTCAAGCGCCTGGCGACGGCCGTCGGCAAGTACTGGAGCTGCAAGCGCGCGCCGAACCACGCGTTCGAGTCGCTCGAGTGCCTCGGCGGCGTCGGCTACGTCGAGGAGTCGGGCATGCCGCGCCTGTACCGCGAGGCGCCGCTCGCGTCGATCTGGGAGGGCTCGGGCAACGTGATGAGCCTCGACGTGCTGCGCGCGCTGACGCGCGCGCCGCGCGCGCTCGAGGTGTTCCTCGACGAGGTCGAGCAGGCGCGCGGCGCCGACGCGCGCCTCGACGCGCGAGTCGCCGGCCTGAAGGACCGTTTCACCGACCCGCAGACACTCGAGGCGCGCGCGCGTCGCGTCGTCGAAGACATGGCGCTGTGCCTGCAGGGGTCGCTGCTCGTGCGCCACGCGCCGGCGGCCGTCGCCGACGCCTTCTGCGCGTCGCGCCTCGGCGACGACGGCGGCCTCGAGTACGGCACGCTCCCGGGCGACAGCGACTTCGACGCGATCATCGAGCGCGGCCTGCCCGACGTCGATCGCTGAGCGTTACGCGGCTGGCGGCGCTGGCGCCGGCCGCGTGGCGCGTGCAGCTGCGGGTCGCGTAGGGCTCCGCTAAAGGTGGAGTTTCGCCGTGCCGACTTCGGGTCGCGCGCGCTTTCGCCGATCGGGCAACATGGAGTTCGCGCTCGGAGACCTTCGATCGGACAAGCGCCTGATGACGTACACGGCCGCGGCGATGTACGGCGCGGCGGCGCTCGACGGCGGGATCGAGGGGCTGCTGCCCGGCGATCCGCGGTTCGCGATCGCGCCTGTCGTCGTCGTCGTGACGGTCTTCGCGCTGTTGCTGATCGGCGGCAGGCGCCTGCCGCGGTGGGCGCTCGCGCTGCTCGGGCCGCTCGGCGTGGTGCTCGCGGCCGTCGCGCTGGCGACGACGCAGGGACCCGGCGACGTCGCCGTGCTCTACGTGCTGCCCGTCCTCTGGACGAGCGTCTTCTTCGGCAGGCGCGGCGCCGCGGCGATCGTCGCATTCGTCGGCGTCGCGCATGCCGTCGCGCTGCTCGCGCTTCCCGGCAGTGAGAGCAACCCGGCGCGCTGGGTCGACGTGATGGTCGTCGTCTGCGTCGTCGCGCTCGTCGTTCTCGCGCTCGAGGAGCGCAACGCATCGCTGCTGAGACGCTTGCAGGAGGAGGCACGCACCGATGCGTTGACGGGGCTGCTCAACCGTCGCGGCTTCACCGAGCGCGCGACGCTCGCGCTTGCGCACACCGAACGGACCGGCGTGCCGCTGGCGATCGTCACGTTCGACGTCGACTACTTCAAGCGCGTCAACGACGAGTGGGGCCACGACGTCGGCGATCGCGTGCTCGCGCGGATCGGCGGGTTGGTCGCGGACCACGCGAGAGCGACCGACGTCGCCGCGAGGATCGGCGGCGAGGAGTTCACGGTCCTGCTCGCCGGCAGCGACGCGGAGCAGGCGCGCGAGTTCGGCGAGCGCGTCCGCGCCGCCGTCGCAGCATCCGATCGACTGACGACGCCGGTCGTGCGCATGAGCGCGGGGATCGCCGCCTGCACTGCGCCGACCGATCTGGAGAGCTGCCTGCGACACGCCGACTCGGCGCTGTACGAGGCAAAGCGCGCCGGGCGCGATCGCATCGCGCTCCACGGAGAGTCGGCGGACTGGCACGAGGAACGCACGCGGCGTGCGGCACGATCGAAGCTCGTCGACCGCGCGAGCCTGATCTGATCGACCTCCACCGCGTGAGCGCGGCACGACGCGACGCAACGCGACGAAGGCGCGTGCGCCGCCCCGCCGTCGCGCCTGCCGGCTCTGGACGCTCGCCTACCATGCTCAGCATGGCGCCGCGAACGAACTTCCAGCTCGCACGCATCTTCGGGATCCGAATCGGCGTCGGCGTCAGCTGGTTCGTCGTCCTCTTCCTGTTCATCTTCATCGTCACGCCGGTCTTCCACTCGGAGCTCGGCGGCTCGCGGACGACCGCCTACCTCGTCGCCGTCGCGTCGGTCCTCTCGTTCTTCGCCTCGCTCGTCCTGCACGAGCTCGGCCACGCGCTCGTCGCCCGGCGCAACGGGCTGCACGTCGCCGGGATCGACCTGTGGGCGCTCGGCGGCATCACGCGGATCGGCGAGGTCCAGTCGCCGGGCACCGAGCTGCGCGTCGCCGCGGCCGGGCCGTTCGTGACGTTCGGCGTGATCGTCGTCTGCATCGTCGCCGGGATGCTCGCGTCGAGCCCGAGCGGGTTCTCCGAAGCGGCGATCGGCAACGAAGGCGTGCACGCGGCGTCGCCGGCGCTCGTCTGGCTGAGCTGGGTCGCGACGATCAACGTGCTCGTGCTCGTGTTCAACCTCGTGCCGGCGTTCCCGCTCGACGGCGGGCGGATCGCGCACGCGATCGTCTGGTGGCGCACGGGCGATCGCAACCGCGCGACGCACGCGACCGGCCGCGCCGGCCAGGGCTTCGCGCTGACGCTCGGGCTGCTCGGGCTGTGGCGGCTGACCGCGAACGAAGAGTCGCTCGGGCTCTGCTCGCTGCTGCTCGCGTACTTCCTCTACCAGGCGGCCGGCGCGGCGGTCGTGCAGGGCGTGCTCGGCAAGCGCATCCAGAACGTGACGGTCGCCGACATCATGGACCGCGAGCCGGTGACGATCCCGGGGACGGCGACGCTGCTCGACGCGCACGAGCAGTTCTTCCTGCGCTACCGCTGGCCGTGGTTCGCGGTCGTCGACCCGACGCGCCATTTCCTCGGCGTCGTGCGCGCGAGCCGCGTCGACGCGGAGATCTCGGCCGGGCGTCCGGCGCTCGCCGTCTCAGACGTGCTCGAGGACGACGTCCAGGTCCGCATCGACGAGGCCGAACCGCTCGAATCGCTGCTCGGATCGGAGGGTCTCGGGCGCCTCGGAGCGATGGTCGCGGTCGATCAGGACGGCGTCCTTCGCGGCGTCGTGACGCTCGCGGAGGTCCGTCGGGCGCTGCGCGTGGCGACCTGAGCGGGAGACGGTTCGAGCGCGCAAGCGTTATAGAGTCCTCGGCGCAGCGCCCCCTCTTTCCCCACGAAGTCGACCTCAGAGAGCCATGCCAGCACACGACGTATTGATCATCGGCGCCGGTCTCGCGGGCCAGCGCGCGGCGCTCGCGGCGGCACGCGAGGGCGCGAGCGTCGCGATCATGTCGAAGGTCCACCCGGTCCGCTCGCACTCGGTCGCGGCCGCCGGCGGGATCAACGCGGCGATCAGCGTCGACGACGACTGGCACTCGCACGCCTACGACACGGTCAAGGGCTCGGATTTCCTCGGCGACCAGGACGCGATCGAAGTGATGTGCTCGGAGGCGCCCGGCGAGGTCATGCACCTCGAGCACATCGGCGTCACGTTCCACCGCAACGGCAAGGGCGAGATGGACCTGCGCGCGTTCGGCGGCGCGTCGATGAAGCGCACGGCGTACGTCGCCGACATCACCGGCCAGGCGCTGCTGCACGTGCTCTACGAGCAGCTGATGAAGCACCACGAGACGGTCGAGCGCTACGAGGAGTGGTTCACGACCTCGCTGCTGCAGGACGAGCAGGGCAACTGCTGCGGCGTGATCGCGCGCGACGTTCGCAGCGGACGGATGGAGGCGTTCACGGCGAAGAACGTGATCCTCGCCTGCGGCGGCGCCGGACAGGTGTACAAGCCGACGACGAACGGCCTGATCGTGACCGGCGACGGCATCGCGATGGCCTATCGCGCGGGCGCGCCGCTGATGGACATGGAGATGGTCCAGTACCACCCGACGTGCCTCGTCGAGACGGGCATCCTGATCACCGAGGGCGCGCGCGGCGAGGGCGCGCACCTGCTCAACTCGGACGGCGAGCGCTTCATGGAGAACTCGGCGCCGAACAAGATGGAGCTCGCCTCGCGCGACGTCGTCTCGCGCGCCGAGCAGATCGAGATCAACGAGGGCCGCGGCGTCGGCCCGGGCGGTCGCGGCATCTACCTCGACGTGACGGTCGTGCCGCGCAAGCGCACGCTCGAGGCGCTGAGGGAGATCGTCAACCTCGGCAAGGACTTCGCCGGCGTCGACATCACGCGCGAACCGATCACGATCCGCCCCGGCCAGCACTACATCATGGGCGGCGTCAAGACCGACGTCGACGGGCAGACACCGATCGAAGGGCTCTACGCGGCCGGCGAGGTCGCCTGCGTGTCGGTCCACGGCGGCAACCGGCTCGGCGCGAACTCGCTGCTCGACACGCTGATCTTCGGCCGCCGCTCGGGCGAGCACGCGGCGGCGCGCGCCGCGAGCATGTCGATGCCCGACGTCGACGCGAAGGCGCAGCTGCGCCGCGACGCGGAGGCGATCGACGCGATCATCGCGCGTCCGCGCGACGGGCGGCGCGTGTCGGAGATCAAGAACGAGCTCGGCGAGCTGATGAACCAGTACGCCGCCGTGTTCCGCGACGAGCAGGGGCTGCAGAGCGCGCGCGAGACGATCGCGCGGCTGAAGGAGGAGTCGCAGAAGGCATGGATCGACGACCGCGGCACGGTCTTCAACCAGGACGTGCTCGGCGCGATCGAGCTCGGCTACATGATCGACTGCGCCGAGACGACCGTGCTCGGCGCGATCGAGCGCAAGGAGTCGCGCGGCGCGCAGTTCCGCACCGACTACCCCGAGCGCAACGACGAGGAGTGGCTGAAGCACATCGACATCACGCGCGACGGGGACGAGCCGAAGATCAGCTACTCGCCGGTGACGATCACCCAGTGGGAGCCCGAGGAGAGGAAATACTGATGGCCGAGACGCAAGCGGCGACGAGCGCGCACACGGCGGCCCCCGAGCAGTTCAAGCTGCGCCTGCGCCGTTACGACCCGGAGTCGGGCGACGCGCCCTACTGGGACGAGCACACGATCGAGCTCGAGCCGCACCGCTCGGTGCTCGAGGCGATCCTCCAGGCCAAAGACCGCTTCGACGGCTCGATCGGGATCCGCTGCTCCTGTCGGCAGGCGATCTGCGGCTCGTGCGGCGTGCGCGTCAACGGCGAACCGGCGCTCGCCTGCCACACGCACCTCGACGCCGCGTTGAAGGGCTCCGAGGACGGCGTGATCGAGATCGAGCCGATGGGCAACATGCCAGTGATCAAGGACCTGATCGTCGACATGGATGCCGTCCACTGGACGAAGATCCGCCGCGTCACGCCGTGGCTGATCGCCAAGCAGCCGGTGCCCGAGCGCGAGTACATCGTCCCGCGCGAGTCGATGATCGACGTGACGCAGACGATGGCGTGCATCCAGTGCGGCGCCTGCGTGTCGGACTGCCTCGCGATGGAGGTCGACCCCGGCTTCATCGGGCCGGCGGCGCTCGCCAAGTCCTACCGCTTCGTCGGCGACCCGCGCGACGACCAGCAGTTCGAGCGCCTCAACGACCTCGCGCAGGACCCCGAGGGCATCTTCGACTGCACGCACTGCTTCAAGTGCGTCGAGGCGTGCCCGAAGGACGTCAACCCGATGGGCCAGATCATGCGCCTGCGGCGGATCGCGATCGACGACCACCACATCGTCGACCAGAACAACGGCGAGCGCCACGAGGCGGCGATCACGGGGCTCATCCGCAACTACGGACTGCTCCACGAGGCAGAGCTGATACCGCGATCCTACGGCGGGAACTCGTGGTTCGCGAAGTTCACCCCGGCGGCCGGCAAAGAGCTGCTGTCCTCGCTTCCCCTGATCCTCAGGGGGCTGCTGCGCGGCAAGATCAACCCGAGGATCGCGATCTTCGGACACAAGATCCCAGCCTCGGACCTCAAGAGCGTCCAGCAGATCTACGACAAGATCGAGAGTCGCGAGGAGCGCTACGAGCTGAACCTGTACATCGCCGGCGAGGACGAAGAGCAGGCGCTCGCCGAGCACGAAAGCGAGACGACGGCCGAGAACGGCGCGACGAGCGAGTCCTCGCCCGGCGCCGGCGACGCCTCGCCGACCGGTGAGGCGCCGAGCGCGTCGGCGCCCTCGCCGCAGACCGACCCCGGGCCGCCGCCGCAGGACGCCCCGGACGACACGACCGAGGAGGTCGGACCATGAAGGTCGCCTACTGGCCCGGCTGCGTCAGCCGCGGCTTCACGCCCGAGCTGCACGGATCGATGGCGCAGGTCGCGCCGCTGCTCGACATCGAGCTCGTCGAACTCGACCGCGCGTGCTGCACCGGCGCGGGCGTGATCGCCGAGCACAACCAGGAGCTCGCCGACACGCTCAACGCGCGCACGTTCGCGCTCGCGCAGCAGGTCGAGGGCGCCGAGCTGATGATGAACATCTGCTCGACGTGCCAGGGCGCGCAGAGCGAGTGCCAGGAACGGCTCGACGCGAACACCGAGTACCGCGCGCACGTCAACGAGACGCTCGCCGGCGAGGGCCTCTCCTATGAGAAGGATCCCGCCCGCCCGCTGACGAACAAGAACTTCCTCTGGCTGCTCGTCGAGGAGATCGGCCTCGACGAGCTGCGTTCGCGCGTCAGGCGCCCGCTGTCGAACCTCAAGGTCGGCCCGTTCTACGGTTGCTACATCGTGCGCCCGCGGCTGCGGCTGGGGATCGACGAGGAGCACCCGCGCGACAGCTACCTGCACCAGGTGATCGAGGCGCTCGGCGGCACGGTCATCGACTACGCCGGCATGCGCAAGTGCTGCGGCTTCCCGATCATCACGATGAACAAGGAGGCTTCGCTGAAGCAGGCCGGTCGCCACATCGGCGACGCGGTCGACGCCGACGCCGACTGCCTCGTGACGCCGTGCCCGCTGTGCCACCTGAACCTCGACCTGCAGCAGCCGCTCGCCGAAAAAACGGTCGGTCGCGAGCTCGACCTGCCGATCCTGCACCTGCCGCAGCTCGTCGGCCTCGCGCTCGGGCTCGAGCCGAAGGACCTCGGCTTCAAGCGCCACGTCGTGCGCCCGACGTCGGTGATCGACTGGTCGACGTCGGTCGTCGGCGCGAGCGCCGGCGGCGCCTCCGGTTGGTAGCGCCAGCCGGCGCGTAGGCTGGCACCGTGCGCATCGTCACGGTCGTCGGCAATCGCCCGCAGTTCATCAAGGCGGCGGCCGTCTCGGGGCCGCTGCGCTTGCGCCACGAGGAGGTGCTCGTGCACACCGGCCAGCACTACGACGAGGAGCTATCGCGCGTGTTCTTCGCCGAGCTCGGCCTCGCGCGGCCCGACCGCGAGCTGGAGATCGGCGGCGGCTCGAACACCGAGCAGACGGCGCGCATGCTCGCGGCGCTCGCTCCGCTGCTCGCCGAGCTCGCGCCCGACGCGGTGCTCGTCTACGGCGACACGAACTCGACGCTCGCCGGCGCGCTCGCGGCGGCGCAGGCGCAGGTCGCGGTCGTGCACGTCGAGGCCGGCATGCGCTCGTTCGACCGCGCGATGCCGGAGGAGCTCAACCGCGTGCTGACCGACCACGTCTCGACGCTGCTGCTCTGCTCGTCGGAGAGCGCCGCGGCGAACGCGCGCGCCGAGTCGGTCTTCGGGCGCGCGCTCGTCGTCGGCGACGTGATGGTCGACGTCGCGCTCGCGCGCCAGCCCTCGGCGCGCGCCGACGGGCGCACGCTCGCCGCGCACGGCGTCGCGCGCGGCGAGTACGTGCTGGTGACGGCGCATCGCGCGGGCAATGTCGACGACCCGAGGCGCCTGCGCGCGCTGGTCGAGCTGATCGCGGCGCTGCCGAAGCCGATCGTCCTCCCGCTGCACCCGCGCACGCGCGCGCGCCTGCTCGACGCGGGCCTCTACGAGGCGCTCGCATCGCTCGACGGAGTGCATCTCAGCGAGCCGCTCGGCTACGTCGAGTTCAGCGCGCTGCTCTGCCAGGCGTGCGCGGTCGCCACCGACTCGGGCGGCGTCCAGAAGGAGGCGTACCTTGCCGGGGTGCCCTGCGTGACGCTGCGCGCGAACACCGAGTGGGTCGAGACGGTCGCGACCGGCTGGAACACGCTCGTCGACCTCGACGCCGACGCGGCGCGCGCCGCGCTCGCGAAGCCGCCGCCGGCCGAGCGACCGCAGCTCTACGGCGACGGGCACGCGGCCGAGCGCTGCGTGCAGGCGATCGGCGAGCTGTGAGCGCGCCGACGTTCGAGCCGATGCGCGATCGACCCGTTCGCGTGGGCGTCGTCGGCCTCGGCTACTGGGGCCCGAACATCGCGCGCAACCTCGCGGCGATCGACGGCTGCGAGCTCGCGTGGCTGTGCGACGGCGACCCGGCGGCGCGCGAGAAGCTCGCCGCGGCGTTCCCGGCGGCGCGCACGAGCGGCGAGCTGGAGGAGCTGCTCGCCGACGAGCGGCTCGACGCGATCGCGCTCGCGACGCCGGTGCCGACGCACGCCGAGCTCGCGATCGCGGTCGCGCGCGCGGACAAGCACTGCTTCGTCGAGAAGCCGCTCGCGACGAGCGCGGCCGACGCCGAAGCGGCCGTCGAGGCGGCGGCTGCTGCTGGTCGCGTGCTGATGGTCGGGCACCTGCTCGAGTACCACCCGGCCGTCGCGCGCCTGAAGCAGCTCGTCGACGGCGACGAGCTCGGGCCTTTGTACTACGTCTATGGCAACCGGCTGAACCTCGGCAAGCTGCGCGCCGACGAGAACGCGTTGTGGAGCCTCGGCGCGCACGACGTCTCGGTCGTGCTGCACCTGATCGGCGAGGAGCCCGAGGAGTGCGTCGCGCACGGCGCCTCCTACGTGCGCGAGGGCGTCGAGGACGTCGTCTTCTGCTACCTGCGCTTCCCGTCGGGAGTCGTCGCGCACCTGCACCTCTCCTGGCTCGACCCGCACAAGGAGCGACGCATGACGGTCGTCGGCGCGAAGCGCATGGCTACGTTCGACGACATGCTCGTCGAGGGCAAGCTCGCGATCTACGACAAGGGCTTCGACGAGGACGCGCGCTCGTGGGGCGAGTACATCACGCGCTCGGGCGACGTCTTCTAGCCGCGCATCGCCAACGCCGAGCCGCTGCGCGTCGAGTGCGAGCACTTCGTCGCGTGCGTGCGCGACGGGCTGACGCCGCGCTCGGACGGCGTCAGCGGGCTGCGCGTCGTGCGCGTGCTCGAGCGGCTGCAGCGCTCGCTCGAAGGGGCTTAGCGCTCAGGCGAGCCGGTGCGTGACGCCGGTGCGCTCGCGCAGCTCGACGCCGCCGACCGGCGGTTCGCGGTGCACGCGACGGTCGGCCTTGAGGACGGGGCCGTAGCGGCGCCCGACGCCCCGCAGGACGTAAGCGTCACGGCTGTAGTTGTACGTGAACGCCAGCTTGAGCACTGAAAGCAGCCGTGGGTGTACGTAGTGGCGAGGTCGTCTTACGGTGCGCAATTCTTGTCAGCCTTGACTCGTTGAGCGTGGGAAGTCTTGCACAGATAACGCGACGGATGGCGATCAAGTGACCACTCTTCACATCGCTGCGCAGGTTTGCGCACGTTTGGGCAGCGATGTCTGCGCCGCGCTCAGGGATGGGCGGCGGGACGCGCCTCGAACGGGTCCTCCTCGCCGATCGTGCCGGGCCCGGAGAGCTCGAAGGCGGCGTGCAGGACCTGCACGGCGCGCTCGACTCGATCGCGATCGATCACGCACGAGATCTTGATCGGCGAGGTCGAGATCATCTCGATGTTGACGCCCTCCTCGGCGAGCACGCCGAAGACCTTCGCGGCGACGCCCGGGTGCGAGCGCATACCGGCGCCGACGATCGAGACCTTGCCCATCTGCTCGTGCGTGCTCAGCTCGCTGTAAGCGTCGCCGGCGAGCGGCTCGAGCGAGGCGCGCGCGGTGCGCAGGTCCTCGCGCGGGACCGTGAACGAGATCTCCGCGCGCCCGCCGGCGGAGGCCGGCTCGTTCTGCACGATCATGTCGACGTTGATGTTCGCGTCGGCGAGCGCCGCGAAGATCCGCGCGGCGGCGCCGAGCTCGTCGGGCACGCCGAGCAACGTCACGCGCGCTTCGGACGTCGAGTGCGTTACGGCTGTGATCAGCGGCTGCTCCATCGTTTCTCCCTCTGCGACGACAACGGTACCTGGCGCCTGTTCGAATGACGAGCGGCAGTGGATTCGCACGCCGTGGTTGCGCGCGTACTCGACCGAGCGCAGCTGCAGCACGCCGGCGCCCGACGCGGCCATCTCGAGCATCTCCTCGAAGGAGACGGTCGGCAGCTTGCGCGCATCGGGCACGATCCGCGGGTCGGCCGTGTAGACGCCGGAGACGTCGGTGTAGATCTCGCAGACCTCGGCGTCGAGCGCCGCGGCGACGGCGACGGCCGTCGTGTCCGAGCCGCCGCGCCCGAGCGTCGTGACGTTGCGCGCCGTCCCCGAGACGCCCTGGAAGCCGGCGACGAGCACGACGTTGTCGTCGGCGAGCGCCGCCTTGATGCGATCGGCGCGCACGTCGATGATCCGCGCCTTCGTATGCGACTCGTCGGTGACGATGCCCGCCTGCGAGCCGGTCAGCGAGATCGCGCGGTGCCCGAGGTCGTTGATCGCCATCGCGCACAGCGCGCACGAGATCCGCTCGCCGGTCGACAGGAGCATGTCCATCTCGCGCGGGTCGGGCGCGTCGGAGACCTCCTCGGCCATCGCGATCAGCTCGTCGGTCGTCTTGCCGCGCGCCGAGAGCACCGCGACGACGCGGTGGCCCTGCTCGCGCTTCTCGACGATGCGCCGCGCGGCGCGCTTGATCCGCTCGGCGTCAGCGACTGACGTGCCGCCGAACTTCATCACGACGATGTCGGCCACGCTCCGCAGGATATTGCGCGGCGCGCCAGCGTCGTGAAGCGCGCGTATCCGCTCCGCTTCGGGCGCGTGACACGAGCGGTCGAGACCGTTTCCGACAACGCCGCCCGTGGCGACGGCGCTCAAAGTGAGCGGCGCCCGACGAACGCCTTGCCGAGCGTGACCTCGTCGACGTACTCGAGGTCCGAGCCGACCGGCAGGCCGCTGGCCAGGCGCGTGACGGCTAGCTCCGGCGCGCGGCGGCGCAACTCGTCGGCGATGTACAGCGCGGTCGCCTCGCCGGTCGTCGTCGGGTTCGTCGCGAGCACGACCTCGCGCACCGGCGCCGCGTCTCCGTCCGCGCTCGTGCTCGTGCCCGTGCCGGCGGCGCCCGCGGCGGCGACGCGCGCGAACAGCTCGGCGATCTTCAGGTCCTCCGCGTCGACGCCTTCGATCGGCGAGAGCGCGCCGCCGAGCACGTGGTAGACGCCCTGGTACTCGTGCGTGCGCTCGACTGGGATCACATCGCTGGGCTCCTCGACGACGCAGATCACGCGATGGTCGCGCCGCGCGTCCTGGCAGATTCGGCAGCGCGTCTCGTCGGTCAGGTTGAAGCAGACCTCGCACAGGCCGATGCGCTCCTTGACCTCGCGGATCGAGTCGGCGAGCGCGTTCGCGTCCTCCTCCGACGCGCGCAGGATGTGGAACGCGAGCCGCTGTGCCGTGCGGCTGCCGATGCCCGGCAGCTTCGAGAGCTCGCCGACGAGTCGCTGCACCGGCGGCGCGTAGGACGTGCTCACGAGCGCCGCCGCCTACAGCCCCGGCAAGCCGAGGCCGCCGAGGCCGCCTACGTCGAGGCCGCCGGAGGCGCCGCCGAGCTTCTTCGCGGCGAGCTCCTGCGCCATCCGAAGCGCCTCGTTGACCGCCGCGAGCACCATGTCGGAGAGGATCTCGACGTCCTCCGGGTCGACGGCTGCCGGGTCGATCGTGATCGACTTGACGCCGAGGTCGCCCGACACACGCACTGTGACCATCCCACCGCCGGCCGACGCCTCGACGATCTCGTCCTTGAGCTGCTCCTGCGCGACCTGCATGTCCTGCTGCATCTTCTGCACCTGCTGGAGCATCTGCTGCATGTTCGGCATGCGCGGCTGCTTCGGCATCGTCATGCGCCTTTCTGTTCGCTGGTGAGCGCCGCCTCGTCCGCGGCGACGTCGCCCCGCTCGTCGCGCGCGGGCTCGTCCTCGCCGGGCAGCTCCTCGGCGTCGAACTCGTCGATGAAGCGCGCGAGCCACTCCTCCTCGGTGCGCGGCGCCGAGTCGTCGCCGTCGTGCGGGCCGATCCCGTCGTGCAGCTCGTACGACAGTCGCCAGCGGCGACCGGTCACGTCGTGCAGCGCGGCCGTGACGGCGGCGCGGTTGTCGGGGCTCTCGGCCTTCTTCTTGTGAAACGGCGTCGCCGTCGAGAACGCGACGACGAGGTCCTCGCCCTTGACGTCGACCGGCCGCGCCTCCTCGATGCACGCGCCGAGCATCGCGTTGTCGCTGCGCACGAGGTCGACGACCGCCGGCCACCACGCGAGCAGCGGCGCGAGCCCGTCGGCGATGTCCTGCGGCGACTGGCGCTCGCGCGACGGCGGCGTCGCGATCGACGCGACCGACACCTCGGCGACGGGCGTCGCCGTCGCCGTCGCCGTCGGGGCGTCCGGCACCGGCGCGGCGGGCGGCGGCTCAGGCGCGGCGGTCGACGGCTCAGGCGCGGCGGGTGCCGTCTCGGGCGCGGCGGACGCCGCGGCGGCGGCGGGCTCGGGCGGCTGGGACGCAGCGGGCTCGGGCCGCTGGGGCGGCGTAGGCTCGGGCGGCTGCGCGGGCGCGATCTCACGCTGCGCGGCGACGGCTTCGACACGCTCGACGGGCGCGCCGCGCTCGAGCCGCTCGATGCGGTCGAGCAGCGCGCGCAGCGAGGAGTCGACCTCGGGCCTGGCGGCCTTGACGAGCGCGAGCTCGAGCCGCGTGCGCGCGTCGGCGCCGGCGCGCACGGTCTCCATCGCCGTGCCGATCTCGTCGAGCAGGCGCACGACGAGCGCCTGCGGGACGCGCTCGGCCTGCGCGTCGAGCGCGGCGTCGGCCTCGGGCGTCAAGGACAGCTCGGCCGGCACGGCGCCGAGCGTCTGCACGACGAGCAGCTCGCGCGCACGCACCTCGAGATCGCCGGCGAACGACGCCGCGTCGCGACCCTGCTCGGCGCACGTCGCGACGATCGTCAGCGCCGCGCGCGCGTCGCCGGCGGTGACGGCGTCGACGGTTTCCTCGAGCAGGCGCGCGTCGGCGACACCGAGCACCGCGAGCACGTCGTCGAGCGCGATCGCGCTGCCCGAGTAGGTGACGAGCTGCTCGAGCGTGCCGAGCGCGTCGCGGAAGCTGCCGGTAGCGGAGCGAGCGAGCGCCGCGACGGCCTCCGGCGGGATCTCGATGTCCTCGGCCTGCGCCGTGCGGCGCACGACGCTCGCGATCTGCTCGACGGTCGGGCGGTGGAAGTCGAAGCGGTGACAGCGGTCGACGACGGTCGCCGGGACCTTCTGCGCCTCGGTCGTCGCGAGCACGAACACGGTGTTCGGCGGCGGCTCCTCGAGCGTCTTGAGGAACGCGTTCCATGCGGCCGTCGAGAGCATGTGCGCCTCGTCGAGGATGTAGACCTTGCGCCGCCCGCTGACCGGCGCATAGGCGACGCTCTCGCGCAGCTCGCGGATGTCGTCGACCGAGTTGTTCGAGGCGGCGTCCATCTCGATCACGTCGAGCGAGCTAGCGGCGGCGATCGACAGGCAGGACTGGCATTCGCCGCACGGCTCGATCGTCGGCCCGTGCTCGCAGTTCAGGCAGGCGGCGAGGATCTTCGCCATCGACGTCTTGCCGGTCCCGCGCGAGCCGACGAACAGGTAGGCATGGTGGACGTTGTCGCGTTCGACGGCGTGACGCAGCGTGCGCACGACCGGCTCCTGCCCGACGACGTCGGCGAACGTGCGAGGGCGGTGGCGGCGGTAGAGCGAGGCCTGCTGCTCTTTGGAGGACTTCTGTGCGGACACCTGCCGCTTGAGTCTACCCACGCTGTTGCGAGCGCCGCGAGGCGCGGCGAGCGTCTCCGGGCGCCCGCGCGAGCGGGTAGCGTGCGCGCTCGTGAGAGCTCGGAGCCTGCGCCTCGCGACGCGCCTCGCCGCCCTTCCGGCGGTCGCCGTCGG
Source organism: uncultured Solirubrobacteraceae bacterium (assembly GCA_963802105.1). Taxonomy (GTDB): domain Bacteria; phylum Actinomycetota; class Thermoleophilia; order Solirubrobacterales; family Solirubrobacteraceae; genus Palsa-744. Next base: position 999,788 of record CAWDHJ010000002.1, read on the forward strand.
AGCGCTCGCGCTGTGGCTGATCTGCGGCGTCGGCTTCGCCAACTACGACACGCTGTACGCGCTCGCGTGGGGCGGCCAGCTCGCGCGCGGCGAAACGCCGGCGTACGAAGTCGCGATCGCGCCGACGCCGCACCCGCTCGTCGAGCTGCTCGGCGTGATCCTCTCGCCGCTCTCGCCGCACGCGGTCGAGGGCGTGACGGTCGCGCTCGGCTTCCTCGCGCTCGCGGCGTGCGGATGGGCCGTGTACGCGCTCGCGGCGCTGTGGTTCGGCCGCGCGGCGGGCGTGCTCGCGGCGCTCGTGCTGCTGACGCGCGTTCCGATCCTCTCCTACGGCGTGCGCGCGTACGTCGACGTGCCGTACCTGCTGCTCGTGCTCTGCGCGGTGCTCGTCGAGGCGCGCCGGCGCGCCGCGCACCAGCCGCCGGCCGGCGCGCCGGTGCTCGTGCTGCTCGCCCTCGCCGGCCTGCTGCGGCCCGAGGCGTGGGCGTTCACGGGGCTCTACTGGCTCTACGTGATGCTCGACGAGCGCCGCGCGCGGCGCCGCTCGACGCGCGCGCTCGTCGGGCTGACGTTGCTCGCGGCCTCGGCGCCGCTCGGGTGGGTCCTCAGCGACCTCGCGATCACCGGCGACGCGCTCTGGTCGCTGACGAACACGCGGCACACGGCACGGACGCTCGACCGCGTGACGGGAATCGCGAACGTCCCGGAGTACGTGCCGCGGCGGATCGGCGAGATCCTGCGCCCGCCTGTGCTCGTCGGTGCGGCGCTCGGCGGCGTGCTGTCGCTGTGGTGGCTGCGCCGGCGCGCGCTGCCGGGCGCGATCGCCGGCGTGAGCGCGGTGCTCGTGTTCGTCGTCGTCGCCGCGGCGGGCCTGCCGATCAACACGCGCTACGCGTTCCTCACGTCGGCGATCCTCTGCGTCTTCTGCGGCGCCGGCGTGTTTGGCTGGACGCGCCTGCCACCGGGCGACGCGCGCCGGCCGTGGTGGCTGGGCGCGGGTGCGCTCGTGCTGCTCGCGCTGATCGCGTTCACGCCGTCGCAGGTCAGGAGCGCGCACCGTGAAATGGGCAAGCTCGCCAACCAGCAGTCGATCCAGAACGATCTGCTCGCGCTCGTCAAACACGGAGCGGTAACGCTGCGCTGCGGTCCGATCGGCGTGCCGAACCACGCGCCGGTGCCGCTGCTCGCGCTGTACCTGCACGCGAGCCCGGCTCGCATCGTCAGCGCGCAGGTCGGCGCGATCGCGAGCGGTCAGTACGTCGACCCGGCGAGCAGGTTCGTCGAAGACGAATACGTGCTCGACCCGCACGACCCGCATCGCGCTGTGAGCGTGCCGCCTGGATTCGTCGAGTCGCGCGCGAACCGCTCGTGGCTGATCTTCCAACGCTGCTCGTAGTGGACCGTGCACCCCGCGTCGAGATGCCGCCGGCCGGCCGCCGATCGCCGTCCGCGACTCCGGTCCGGGAGCTCCCGCTGCGCCTGCCGGGGATCGCTTAAGGCTGCTTCCTTCCGGACCTGACCTGGTTCACAAGCCGACACCGCGCGGGACCCGGACCATCGACGCCCCGAACGCCGGAGCGACCGGAGCGGAACCCCTCGGAGGGGAATTCGGCTCCGCTAGAGCGGCTTGCGGATACAGGGCACCGCTACCTCCCCGCCTAGCACGGTCCGCCGTGATCGTAGCGCCGATCGGCGCTCGCCCGCCGACAGCGCCTCTCGTGCACGGCTCGCGAGCGTGCGCGCCGACACGCTGCCTGCACGCGCGCGGCTCGACTTCGTTAGGCTGCGCGACCGTGACGAACTCGAGCGGCCTCTTCCAACTTCTCCGACGACCGGCCGGCGCGCGCTCGCGTGCGCTCGTCGTGCTCGCGGCGCTGCTCGCCGTCGTGCTGCTCGCCGGCTGCGGCGGCGGCGGCTCGACCGGCACGATCGGCGTCGGCAACGAGAACAGCGCCGACGAAACGCTTGCGAAATCCGGCGAAACGCCCGCCGCGAAGACGCCGACGAGCGGTCCGCTCGCAACCGAACCGAAGGTGACGCCGCCGACCGGCCCGGCGCCGGCGAAACTCGAAAAGAAAGACCTGATCGTCGGCACCGGCGCCGAAGCGACGGCCGGCGAGACGGTGACGGTCAACTACGTCGGCGTGCTCTACAAAGGCGGCAAGGAGTTCGACGCGTCGTGGAAACGCAAAGAACCGTTCCAGTTCAAGCTCGGCCAGGGACAGGTGATCAAGGGCTGGGACGAAGGCGTCGTCGGCATGAAGGTCGGCGGACGCCGCGAGCTGGTGATCCCCTCGGAACTGGCGTACGGCAAGACCGGCTCGCCGCCGACGATCCCGGCGAACGCGCCGCTCGTGTTCGTGATCGACCTGCTCGGCACGTAGGGTCAGCAGCCAATCGACGCGTTGGCTCGTAGCGGAGCGGCAGCGTCGAAGCGCTCGTGCGGACGGCTCGGGCGCGGCGGCGGCGCGCGAGTCGCGGCGTTCGCCGTTGCTCTGCTCGCGGCCACGCTGCTCGCCGGCGGCTGCGCCGGCTCCGCGAGCAAGCCGACGGCGGCGGCGCTGAAGCTCGAGCGCGAAGACCTCGTCGCGGCCGCGCGCGAACTGCGCACGCTGCAGGCGCCGGTCGCGCGCGAGGTCGCCGCGACGAAGGCGGCGTGGCCGCTGATCGCCAACGGGCTGCCGCGCGACGTCGGCCCCGTCCTGCGCGCGCCGGCGACGGCGGCCGCGGCGGCGAGCGCGGCACGGCTGCGCCTGCCGGTGCTGTTCGGCGAAGCGCAGGCGGCGACGCTGACGGGGGCGGCGACAGGGGTCGTCGGCCTGTTCCGCGCGTACGCGCTGCTCAGCGCGCGCGGCTGGAGGCTCCTGCTCGCGTCGCTGGAACGGATCGAGTCGGGAGCGCCGGCGGTGTCGAGCTTCGCGCGCGCGAACGCGCCGCTGTACATCGAGAGCATCTACGACGCGCACTTCACGCTCGCGCAGATCGGCAAGAAGCTGACGGGCGCGTACAAGCGGCTCGGCGGCGCGACGGCGTTCGGCGCGACGTTGACGCCGATGGAGGTCGCCTCGCTCGCGCGGAGCTACTCGGAAGCGAGCGACCGCCTGCATCCGCACGTCGGCGTGCGACTCGGCTCGTAGTGGCCACTAAGATGTCGGCCGCGCCGCCGCCCGGCGCCGCACAGCGAGTCGAAGGGAGACAGATGGCTGATCGCAACCGCCGCATGGTCCTGGCCGAGCGCCCGAGCGGCATGGTCGACGAGAGCACGGTGCGCCTCGAGGAGGCCGACGTGCCGGCACCCGGCGACGGCGAGGCGCTCGCGCGCGTGCGCTACCTGTCGATCGACCCGACGATCCGCACTTGGATGGACGACGCGCCGGGCTACCTGCCTCCGATCGCGATCGACGAGGTGATCCGCAGCGGCGGTGTCGCCGAGGTGCTCGAGAGCAACAACGACGCATACGCGCCGGGCGACCTGCTGTTCGGCTTCACCGGCTGGCAGGACTACGTGCTCGCTAGCCCGGCGACCGGCTACCAGCCGCTGCCGGCCGGCACCTCGCCGACGCTCGCGCTGAGCCTGCTCGGCGTGACCGGGATGACCGCGTACTTCGGCCTGATCGACGTCGGTCGCGTCGCCGAGGGCGACGTCGTCGTCGTCAGCGGCGCCGCCGGCGCGACCGGCTCGACGGTCGGGCAGATCGCGAAGCTGAAGGGCGCGAAGAAGGTCATCGGCATCGCCGGCGGTCCGCAGAAGTGCTCGTACATCGTCGAGGAGCTCGGCTTCGACGAGGCGATCGACTACAAGAACGAGAACGTCGCCGCGCGCCTGCGCGAGGTCGCGCCCGATGGCGTCGATCTCTACTTCGACAACGTCGGCGGCGAGATCCTCGACGCGTGCCTGGCGCAGCTCGCGCTGCGCGGACGCATCGTGCTGTGCGGTGCGATCTCGGGCTACAACGACCGCGGCGCGGCGAGGGGCCCGGCGAACTACGCGAACCTGATCATCAAGCGCGGGCGCATGGAGGGCTTCCTGATCCTCGACTACTTCGACCGCCTCGACGCGGCGCGCGTCGAGATGGCCGGCTGGCTCGCGGAAGGCAAGCTCAAGTCCTCCGAGCACGTCGTCGACGGGCTCGAGCACGCGCCCGACGCGCTCAACCTGCTGTTCACGGGCGGTAACACCGGCAAGGTCATCGTCAAAGTCTGAGGAACGCCTGGGCGGCGCGCTCCTGCGTCCTCGGTCGCTCGCGTGCCCTCTCAGACGCGCGTCGCGTCGCCGGGCAGCTCGGGGGACTCGTCGGCGCGCGACTCCTCGCGGATCAGCCACTCGGGCACGGCGCTGACGACGAGGCGCTCGGAGGCGTCGGGCATCCTGCCGAGCGTCTCGCCGAGCTCGCCGGAGACGAACGTGACGTCGCCGGGCGAGAGCAGCTGCGCCCACTCGGCGTGATCCTCGTCGAGCTGCTGCGCGGGACCGCCGGCGACGCGGCGCGCGAGCTCGCCGAGCAGCGCGGGCGTGTCGGCGTCGTCGGCGTCGACACGCGTGCGCACGACGCCGAGCCGCTGCGCGTTGCCGCGCACGAGCGCGACGGGCGGCGGAGGCGGCCCGTCGGCGGAGCCGGCTGCGGCGAGCGGCGCCTCCTCGACCGTCTCCCCCACGCCGCTCGGTTCGGCGACGAGCACGAGCGTCGCTTCCTGTGAGCGACCGACGCGCAGCGCGCCGTGCAGGACCGAGCGGTCGACGATCGTCATCAGCTGACCGTCGATGCCGACGGCGCTGACGATCTCGCCGAGCCGCGCGAGCGCCGAGCGCGGTGCGAACGGCGCCGATTCGGGCACGACGAGCACCGGATGGACGACGCCGCCGTCGGCGCGTGCGATCCGCCGTGCGACGGTCAGCGCTCCGATCGCCTGCTCGGCGTCGGCGACGCCGACGACGACGCGCGTGCCGAGCGGGCTCGGTCCCTCGGGCAGGCCGACGCGCTCGGTCGCGCGCGCGCCGACGATCGTCGAGGCGAGCACGCTGACGAAGATGACGACGAGCACGGCGTTGACGACGGCGCTGCTGAACAGGCCGAGCTGGAAGCCGATGACGGTCGCGGCAAGCGTCGCGGCGGCCTGCGCGGCGCTGAGCGAGAACAGCAGCGCGCCCTGCGCGCGCGAGAAGCCGAACGCGCGCGAGCAGATCGCCGCGGCGAGCGCCTTGCCGCCGAGGCACGCGACGATGAACAGGCCGGCGAGGCCGAGCGTTTCGGCCTCGACCATGACGCCTGGGTTGAGGATCAGGCCGACGGAGACGAGGAAGACGGGGATGAAGACGGCGCCGCCGAAGAACTCGATGCGATCCATCAGCTGGCCCTCGTTCGGGACGAGGCGGTTCATCCCGAGGCCGGCGAAGAACGCGCCGACGATGCCCTCGATCCCGAACAGCTCGGCGATCGTCGCGGCCGAGAGGAAAGCGGTGATCGCGACGACGTAGCGCACGGCTCGCTCGGCGCCGAACACCTTGAAGGCGCGGCCGGCGAGCAGCGGCAGCACGATGAGGCTGAAGACGATCAGCACGCCCATGCCGACGACGATCTGCACGGCGACGTCGAAGCTCGAGCGATGGCCGCCGACCGAGCCGGCGACGGCGGCGAGGACGACCAGCGCGAGCGTGTCGGTCAGGACGGTCGAGCCGACGGCGGTCGCGACGGCGGGGTCGGAGGCGAGTCCGGCCTCTTTGACCGACGGGTAGGTGATCAGCGTGTGCGAGCCGAGCAGTGCGCCGAGCAGGATCGCGGAGAGCGCTTCCCAGCCGAGCGCGAACCCGACGAGCGCGCCGAACGCGAACGGGAGCGCGAACGTCAGCAGGCCGAAGGCGACGGCCGAGCGCCGGTGCTTGCGCAGCAGGTTCAGGTTCAGCTCGACGCCGGCGACGAACATCAGGTAGAGCAGCCCGAGCTGGCCGAGTTCGGGCAGCGTGTTGTTGCCGGCGCCGATCAGCGACAGGCCGTGCGGCCCGATCGCGTAGCCACCGACGAGCAGCCCGACGATCCCGGGGATGCCAGCGCGGCGGAACAGTACGGGGCCGAGCAGCAGCACGGCGAAGACGACGAGGAACTCCCACGGCGCACCTTTCGGCGAGGAGATCTGCACGAGCGCGAGCGGCGCGAGACGGAGCGAGCTCATTCGCCGTCTCTCAGCACGGGGACGTCTTCGGCGGCGCCTTCTTCGATGCCATGGTCGAGCCAGCGGTGCGCGAGCCGGTCGATCGCGCCTTCGGCCTGCAGGCGGTGGATCGCCGAGTCGACGGCTTCGGTGTTGCTCGATCCCTGCGGCAACGCGGCGCCGAGCTCGGCTTCGCTCGGGAGCTGCGCGGCGACCTTGTACGTGCGCGGCGCTTCGCGCGCGTAGGCGAGCGCGACCGGGAGGTCGAGCATGACGGCGTTGACGCGGCCGCTCCGCAGCGCGGCAAGGACGTCACGCTGGTGCTCGAAGACGAGCGGCGCCGTCGTCGGCTGGATCGTCGATTCGAGTTCGGTTTTCAGCGTCGTGTCGTGCTGGACCGCCCAACGCAGCGCGCGCGCCGCGTTGACGTCGGGGACTTCGGTGCCGCGACGCACGAGGATCGACGGCGGCGCTTTCAGATAGGGCGTCGAGAAGTCGAGGTACTGCTCGCGTGGTTCGGTGATCGTGATGTCCGAGAGCGCAAGATCGGCGCCGCCGAGGTGACCGCGGACGAGTTCGTGGAAGGGGACTTTGACGACCTTGACGCGCGCGAGACCGAAGCGCGCGGCGAGCTGCTCGGCGAGTTCGTACTCGAAGCCGCCGGTCGGGTGCGCGAACGTACCCGCCCAGAAGCCGGGGTCGGGCACGAGCGCGGTGGCGACCGTCAGCGCGCCGCGCGTCGCCGGCGAGAACGAGCCGGCGGCGCCGTCGCCGGCGTGCGCGCAGCCGAGCGCGCTCAGCGCGACGAGCGAGACGAGCGCACCGGCCGCGAGCGTGCGAAGGCGTGTGCGGCGCGGCGCAGGCATGTTGGAACTCTAGGTATCGGACGCGCGGCACGGCTTCGCGAGCGCGCTGGCGGAGGTCGGCTGTCGGCGCCGCGGCGTCGGCAGCGCACGGTGCGGGCATGGGCGCGGCGGGTTTCGAACCTGCGACCTCTCGCGTGTGAAGCGAGCGCTCTCCCACTGAGCTACGCGCCCTAGGTGCCCGAGTCTATTGGGCCGCGCAGGCCGTCGACGGCCACGTCGAGTTCGCACGAGTTCGTACACGTTGACGGTTCGGCTGCGCAACTATGCGCAGGATTGCCTAGCCTTAGGGGGCCGTGCTCTACATCTTGATCGCAGTCGCCTGGTGCGTGCTCGCCTCGTTTGCGCTGGCGATCTGCCGCGTATCTGCGCTGAGCGACGATGCGCACACGCTCGAGCTGGCCGAATGCCTGCTCGTGACGCGCGTCCGGGAGCGCGTCCAGCTCGAGGAGGGCTCTAGGACCGCGGACGACGGAGAGGCGTGGCGTGCGACGGGTTGACGCTGGCGCCGGTCGAGCGGCGCGTAAGGCGAAAGGGGCGCGGCGTCTGCGCCTCGTGCTGCGCGGCACGACGCTCGCGCTACTCGTCACGCTACTCTTCGCGACGGCCGCGCAGGCGGCCGAAGCGAGCTCCGAACAGCCGACGAGCTCCGGCACGGGCGGTGCTGCGAGCGAAGAAACGGCGGCGGCGACGCCACCGGTCGTCTCGCAGCCGAGTGAAACGGAAACGCCGGCTCCGAGCGAACAGCCGCACGCCGCCGAACAGCCGCAGGCTGCCGAACAGACGCCGCCGACCGAACAACACTCGATCGCCGAAACAGTCGGCCAGGTGGTCGAACCGGTAGGCCAGGTCGTCGAACAGAAGCCGATCGTCACGCAGCCGCCGCCGGAAACGCCGGCGCCCGCGGAAACGCCGGCGCCGTCGGAAAAAGTCGTCGAAAAGGTGGAGGCTCCGGTCGCGCCGATCGTCACGCACGCTCCGGAAGCGCCGGCGACGCTGACCGAACAGAACGGCGAAGGCGCGCAGGGGCTCGGCTCCGAACAGACGTCGAAGGGGTCGCAAACGCCGGCTGCGAGCGGCGGGGGCTCGGGCGGCGGGAGCTCGGGAAGTGCGCCACCGGGTGGCACGACCGGCGCGGCGACGCAACCGGCTCCGGCCGGCGCTGCAGCGCTCGCCGCGGTCGTGAGCGGGCAGGTGCCTGGCGGGGGCGGCGGCCCGCAGCCGCTGCTGCCCGCAAGCGCGGCAGCCGTGCCAGAGCGCTCGGCCGCGTTGCTGACGGCGGCGAAGAGCGCTGCGTTCGGCTCGGGACCGCTCGGCTGCGCGCTGCTCGGCACCGAGATGACGGGGATCTGCCCGGAATCGCCTGCGACGCGCCACCTGCTTCCGATGTCGCCGCTCGCGGAACAGCTCTCGCAGACGTCGCTCTCGACGGACGCGACGAGCGAGCGGGACGCCGAAGCGCACGGCCGCTCGGCGATCACGACGCTTCCGGCGTCCCCGACGCCCGGCCCGCAGCCGAGCGGAGGCTCAGGCGCGGCTTCGGCGGCCGGCGGCGGCAGCCCGGCGTTGTCGGGCTTCACGACGCTCGCAGGACTGCTCCTTCTCGCCGCGCCTCGCGCGATGCGCAGGCTGCGGCTGCTGTGCCGCCCCTGGCGCGGCGCATGCTTCGCGCTGATCCCAGAGCGTCCGGGCTAGCCCGGACGACTCACCTCACGACGTCCGCCGCTGCGCGGGCGTCCGGCTGGGATCAACTCGAGGCTTCTAGGAAGGAGCTGTTTGATGAAACGCCAAACGAGGGCGTCGACAGTCGAGGTTGGAGCTCGCAAGGGCGCCTCGGCGCAACAAGCAACAGAGAAGACAGGCGGTGCGAGCGCGGCGAAGCGCCTGCGCACGCCGTTCAGCGCGACGACGTCGGTTCGCCCGGCTTCGATCGAGCGCGACGTCGCGCTCGCGAGCGTCGGCGCCTGGACGCACACGCTCGTGCTGACGGGGGAGCTGACGCGCGCTTCGGCGCATACGCTCGAACTCGAGATCGAGCGCCTGTGCGCGGAGGGCGTGACGGGGATCACGCTCGACTTGCGTGAGATCTCGTACATCGACGCGATCGGCATCGCGGTGATCGCCTTTCGCAGCCGGCTGTGCGAGCGGCGCGGCTACGACTTCGCGCTGATCCCCGGCTCGCCGCTGATACGCCGGGCGTTCGAGCAGTCGGGCGTCGGGCGACTGCTCGACGGTGAGAGCAAGGACGCGCTGGCGCCGGTTGCGGCACGCCCGCTGGCGCTCGCGCACGGGGCGCGCGAGGAGCGCGAGGCGTGAGCGCCGGCGCAGGCCTCGCGCGGGGGCGCGGCGATCAGCCGGGGGCGATGCCGACGAGCGCGGCGCTGCTCGGCGCGAGCGCGACGGTCGCGAAGCCGTGCCGGACGGCGACGGACGGAAGCCTGCCGGGCGTCCATTCGCCGTCGGCGGCGACTTCGCGCCCGCCGAGCGTGACGTTCGAGAGGGCGGCTGGCGATTCGCCGCGGAGCGCGAGCACGCTGCCGCCGGTAAAGCTGTCGCCGACTCGCAGGCGGACGGTTGCCGTGTGTCCTCCGGGCGGGTCGTCGTCGACGAGGACGAAGTCGAGGCGGCCGTCGGGCGCGACGAACGCGTCGGCCTGCACGTTGGTCGAGCTCGGCGAGCGCACTACGGTGCTCGGCACCGCGTGGTCGCCGACGAGCCCGCGGAGCATCAGCAGGGCATACCACTCGGGCTGCGCGACGAGCGCGCCTTCGCTGAGCGCGGCGGCGCTCGGCGCGCAGACGGGCGAGTAGCCTTCGCAGCGCGCGGGGTTGCCGTGCAGGTTGAAGCCGACGGCGCCGGCGCTGACGACCTGCGGCAGGAAGCCGACGGCCCACAGCGCTGACGCGAAGGTGTCGCTGATCCCGGCGACGCCGCCGCAGGAGACGGTGTTCGTCTCGTCGAGCCGGAAGCGTGCGCCGCCGGCCTGCGCGATCGTGACGTAGCGGCGCAGCGAGCTGATCTCGCGCGCGTGGATCTGCGGGCTGAGCAGCCGGACGATCGACGGCGGCGGCTGCTGGGCGCAGCCGAGCGGGTAGTGATGGCCGGTGAGCAGCGCCGGCTGCTCGTCGACGGCCTCGCCGGGCCCCCACACTTCGAACGCGGCCGAGCCGGACACGTCGGGGCCGAGCAGCGGGATGCCTGGCGCGGCGAGTTCGATCGCGCTGCGGTAGCTGGCGACCTGTTCGGCGTACTGCGCGAACGTCCACGGTTCGGCGCGCATCGCGTGCTCGGCGTAGGAGTTCGGCTCGTTGCCGATCTCGATGCCGCTGAGCCAGGGGCCGAGCGCGGCTTTCGCGGCGGCGGCCTCGCGCGCGGCGGCCTGCGGTTCGAAGTGGACGATGCCGACGGTCAAGACGACGTGCCAACCGCTCTCGGCGGCGAGCGCGCCGAGCTCGCGGAGGTCGTCGACGTCGACGACGCCGGAGGCCCACGCGGGGCGCGGCGTGCGGTTGTCGGTCCACGCGATGCGCGTGTCGGCCGAGACGCCGCCGAAGCGCAGCAGGCCGGGGCCGAGGGAGCGCAGCATCGCGACGAGGTCGCCGCGTTCGGAGAAGCGCGCGATCTGCGGCAGGCTCGACATCTCGAATGAGAGGCCGATGAATTCGGGAGCGACGACGGCGCCGGGCTGGCTCGTCGCGGCGGCGATCGTGACTGCCGGTGCAGCCGGCTTGGGCTTGGGCTTGGGCTTGGGCCTGGCGCGCGACGCGGGCTTGGCGCTCGATTCGCCGGCGACCGGTGCGCCGTGCGCGCCGGAGGGTGCGCACGCGAGCAGCGCGACGGCGACGAGCGTCGCGAGGATGGCGAGCAGCGCGAATCCGCGAGGCGGCGACGGCGCGACGGGACGGGGCGAGCTCGCGCCGGCTGGCGCTTGACGGCCGGCTGGAGCTGGGCGCATCATCGACTAGCGTCAGTTAACAGATCGGCGCGCGTCGATGCGCCGCGAGCGGATCGGGACGACCAGTAGTCGGCACGCGCGCGCTGCTGCGGTGACCGGCGCGCGGCGGCTAACGTGAGCGCCGAGCAGCGTCCAAGCGAGCGTGAGGAGGAACCGATGGAGTACGTGAATCTCGGCGCGACGGGACTGCGCGTCTCGCGCGTGTGCCTCGGGATGATGTCCTTTGGCAACGACTCGGACCGGGCTTGGGCGCTCGACGAGCAGGCGGCGGAGCCGATCGTGCGCGCGGCGGTCGAGGGCGGGATCACGTTCTTCGACACGGCCGACACGTACTCGAACGGTGCGAGCGAGGTCGCGACGGGCCGTCTGCTCGCGAAGCTGCTGAGCCGTGAGGAGGCGGTCGTCGCGACGAAGGTGTTCATGCCGATGACGCCGGGGGAGAACGGCGGCGGCCTCTCGCGCAAGCACGTCCTCGCGGCGATCGACGCATCGCTCGATCGCTTGCAGATGGACTACGTCGACCTCTACCAGATCCATCGCTGGGACCCGCGCACGCCGATCGAGGAGACGATGGAGGCGCTGCACGAGGTCGTGCGCGCGGGCAAGGCGCGCTACATCGGCGCGAGCAGCATGTTCGCGTGGCAGTTCGCGAAGGCTCAAGCCGTCGCCGAGCGCAACGGCTGGACGCGGTTCGTCTCGATGCAGCCGCACTACAACCTGATCTACCGTGAGGAGGAGCGCGAGATGATCCCGCTGTGCGTCGATCAGGGCGTCGGCGTGATCCCGTGGAGCCCGCTCGCGCGCGGCGTGCTCGCGGGCAATGCACGCGCGGCGGCGAGCGGCGGACGACGCGATCGGACTCGGACCCGTTCACGGACTACCTGTCCAGCCAGCCGACGGACTTCGACGTCGTCGAGCGCGTCGCGGAGATCGCGGCCGAGCGCGGCGTGTCGCCGGCGCAGATCGCGCTCGCGTGGCTGCTGCACAAGCGGGCGGTGACGGCGCCGATCGTCGGCGCTACGAAGCCGGAGCACCTCGCGGACGCGCTCGCGGCCGAGCAGCTCTCGCTGTCAGACGAGGAGATCGCGCGCCTGGAGGAGCCGTACGCGCCGCACCCGGTCCTCGGCCACGCTAGCGTCGTCAGCGCTTCGGCTGCAACGCGACGACGGGGATCTGGCGCGTCCTCTTCTGCTCGTACTCGGCGAACTGCGGCATGAGCTCCTTCTGCCGGTCGAACAGCCGCTGGCGCTCGTCGCCGTCGGTGACGATGGCGTCGACGTCGAGCGTGTCGTTGCCGACCTCGACGGTCGCGGTCGGGTTGGCGCGCAGGTTGTGGTACCAGGCGGGGTTGGTCGGCGCGCCTGCCTTGGAGGCGAAGATGACCATGCGCTCGCCGTCCTGCTGGTAGACGACGGGGGTCGTGCGCGGCTCGCCGCTCTTGGCTCCGGTCGAGGTCAGCAGCAGCACGGGCGCGCCCTCGAACGGGCCGCCGACCTTGCCTTCGTTCGCACGGAATTCGTCGATGACTTTGCGGTTGAAGTCGTCCATCTCCGACACGTCGCTCTCCAATCCTCGGGGGTCGGTCTGAGCGTAGCGACGGACCGACGCGCGCGGGGTCGTCGCTCGCGCGGCGATCTCGGCGGCGCTAGGGGTTGAGCCTGACGGGCAGCGTCTTGAGCTGGTTGAGGAACAGCGATTCGACATGCGTCGGACGCTGGTCGATCGCGACGCGCGGGTAGCGCGCGAGCGTCTCCTCGATGAGGATGCGCAGCTCGAGTCGCGCGAGCGCGGTGCCGAGGCAGAAGTGCCGGCCGCCGGCGCCGAAGGCCTGGTGCTCTCCGTTGCGACGCAGGTCGAAGCGGTCGGGGTCCTGGAAGCGCGTCTCGTCGCGGTTGGAGGAGGCGTACCACATGACGACCTTCTCGCCGGCTTTGATCTTCTGCCCGTGCAGCTCGGCGTCGCGCGTGGCGGTACGGCGGAAGTGGGCGAACGCGGGGAACATGCGCAGCGCCTCCTCGACGGCGTCTCCGATCAGCGAGGGGTCGTCGAGCACGAGCTGGCGCTGCTCGTCGTCTTCGATGAGCGCGCGCATGCCGCTGCAGTAGGTCGCCTTGGTCGAGTCGTTGCCGGCGGCCATGAGCAGGAAGAAGCCCATGACGATCTCGTGTTCCTCGAGCTTCTGGCCGTCGACTTCGGCGTGCACGAGCACGCTCGTGAGGTCGTCGGTAGGGTGCTCGCGCCGCTCGGCGATGAGCTTCTGGCAGCGCTCGAAGATCTCGGGGATGTCTTTGTTGACGGCGCCGTCGAAGCCGTCGGGGTTGAGGTCGGGGTCGGCGGCTCCGAGCGTCGAGTTCATCAGGCGCGCCCAGATCGCGTCTTCCTCCTCGGAGATGCCCATGAAGCTGCCGATCACGCGCGAGACGATGGGCTGGGCGACGTCGGCGACGAGGTCGCAGGTCTCGCGCGAGTGCAGCCGCTCGAGCACGCGGACGGTGATCGCGCGGATCTCGTCCTCGTGGTCGGCGATGCGCTTGGGCGTGAAGCCGCGCTGGAAGAGCGCCTTCAGGCGATCGTGCTTGGGCGGGTCCATGCCGATGAACATCGCGCGCGCGAGCTCGATCGGGAAGCCGGCGGCGGCGATCACGACTCCGCCGAGTTCGGAGGAGTAGGTCTCCCAGTCGCGGCTGACGGCGTGGACGTCGTCGGCGGTCGTGACCGACCAGAAGCCGGCCTCGTCGGGCAGGTCCTCGATGTGCTCGGTCCAGTGGATCGGGCACTTGGCGCGCATCTCCTTGAACGCCTCTTGCGGCGGACCGTCCTGCCAGAGCTCGCGCTCGGTCAGTTCCAAGCTCTCGATGTCGCGCCCTACGGTTGCCATGAGACCTCCAAGTTCGCCGATGCGGGATGCGCGAAGATCATACTGGCTGGGCAGCCAGTTTTTCTTTCGATGATTCGCCGATCGCTACGCCGGCTCGGCGACGCCCGCGCAAGCCCTCCCGCGAGCGGCGGCGCCGGGCCGCCGGGCCGACGCTAGAGGCGTTCGAGCGCGCGCTCGCGCAGTCGCCGCCGGTTCGCGCGCCAGCCAAGCGCGAGCAGCGCGAGGAGGATCGCCAGCGGCACGAGCACGGCGAGCGCGATCAGCAGCACGGCGAGCGAGACGCGCAGCACGTCGACGGCGTCGTGCAGGGCATCGCCGACGCTGAGGCCGCCGCCGGCGACGCCGGCTCGCGCATCGCCGACGACGGTGACTTCGACATTCGCGTTGCTGGCGCGGCTGGAGATCGTCTTCGAGGGCTTCGCGTGCGCTTGTGATCGCGCCGGCGGCGAGCGACAGGCGCGCGTGCAGGCTTTCGATCTGCCCTTGCGTGGTGGCGCGCGCGAGCGCGCGCAGCAGCGCCTGGCGTTCGGCGACGACGTCTCCGAGCTTGCGCTTCGCGGCGTCGTATTCGTCGGTGACGTCCTGCAGCGACTGGCTCTCGGCGCGCGTCGGCGCGAGCCGCGCGAGCGAGGCGAGCGCGGCGGAGAGGCGCGCGCTCGGCAGGCTCAGGCGCAGGCTCGCTTCGCCGGCTTTTCCTTCGAGGTGAACGTGCGAGCTCTGCACGTAGCCGCCTTCGCGCACGGCGAGCTGCGCGACGCGGTCGGAGACGGACTGCATTTCGGCGGGCTTCGACGCGAGCGTCAGCGTGGCGGCGCGCTGCTGCTCGCGGCCGGACGGCGGCCCTTCGACAGCTGCGGCGCTTGCTGGGGAGTTCGCCGCTTCGCTTCTGGCCGCGCTCTGCTCGTCGGCGGCGTCGGGGCGAGCGGAGGCTTTGCTGGAGCTGGGTCCGCCGCCCGCGGCGAGGATGCCCTGCGGCGTCGCGGAACGCCACGGTGAGACGACGAGGAGCGCGACGACGGCGCCGGCGACGAGCAGCGCTCCGGCGAGCGCGACGGCGCGACGGCGCCGGCTGGCGCCGAGATGGGCATTGAGCTTCGCGACGGTCGCCCGCCGCGTCGGCTCCGGTGAGATCGGCCTCGCGCGCGTCGAGCGGCTGGCGCTTGCGCCGGCGCAGCTCGTCGAGCGCTACGTTGCGCGCGATCGCGAACAGCCACGCGCGCGGCGTGCCGCGACGGCGGTCGAGCCTCGCGCGCGAGCGGTAGACGCGCTCGAAGGCGATCGCGGTCACGTCCTCGGCGGCGGCGGCGTCGCGCAACAGCGAGATCGCGTAGCCGTGCACGTCGGCGGCGCACTCGCGGAACAGCCGCTCGAACTCGGCGCGCTCGAGCTGCTCGTCCTCGCGCACGACGGCGCCTGCTGCGAATCTCGGCACGAGCCTCCTCGTCACCTCAACTACGCGCGCGGACGACGAACCGTCACAGCTTCGCCTAGAAGCGTGCGAGCACGCGCACGATCGCGCGCGTGCCGAACTCGACGGCGTCGACCGGCAGGCGCTCGTCGGCGGCGTGGATCAGCCGCATGAACGGCATCTCGCTCGGGAGCTGCATCGGCAGGAACCCGTACGTCTGGATGCCGAGTCGCGAGAAGAAGCGCCCGTCGGTGACGCCGGGGAGGATCATCGGGATCGGCTTGGCGCTCGGGTCGAGCTCGCGCAGCGTCGCGGCGAGCGTGTCGAGGAGCGCGAGGTCGGGCTCGGCGGCGACGGGGTCGTGGCGCACGATCTCGAAGTCGGGGTCGACGCCGGAGAGCGCGCGCAGCTCGGCGAACAGCTCGCTCGGGCCGAAGCCGGGCAGCAGCCGCCCGTCGATCTCGAGCGAGACGGCGTCGGGGATGACGTTGATCTTCTCGCCGCCGCCGACGATCGTGACGCTGGCGGTGTTGTGCAGCAGCGGGTCGAACAGCGCGGTGCGCTCGCCGAGCGCGTCGAGCAGCCGGTCGGTGAGCGGCGGCGTCAGCAGTCCTCGCAGCGGCAGCGCGAGCGGCGCCGGCAGCTCGGCGGCGATCGCGTCGATCATCGAGCGCACGACGGGCGTGACGTGCACGGGCAGGCGCCGGCGGTCGAGCGCGCGCAGCAGCCGCCCGAGCTTGCCCATCGCGCCGCCGCGCACGGGCATCGAGCCGTGCCCGGCCTGCCCGCGCAGCGTCGCGCGCGTCCAGCAGACCTGCTTCTCGGCGACCATGATCGGGTAGAAGCGCCGGCCGGCGATGTCGATCGTGAAGCCGCCGAACTCGCCGATCGAGTACCGGACGCCGTCGAACAGCTCGGCGTGCTCGCGCACGAGCAGCTCGGCGCCGAGCGGGCTGCCGGCCTCCTCGTCGGCCATCAGGCAGAGGATCACGTCGCCGGGCGGCTGCTCGCCGCGCGCGAGCGTGCGCATGAACGCGGCGAGCAGGATCGCGACGCCGCCCTTCATGTCGAGCGCGCCGCGGCCCCAGACGTAGCCGTCGGCGATCTCGCCGGCGAACGGCGGGTGCGTCCACTCGCCGCGCGCGGCGACGACGTCGACGTGGCCCTGCAGCAGCAGCGGCGGGCTCGCGCCGCGCCCGCGCAGGCGCGCGATCAGGTTCGGACGCTCGGCGTCGGCGGCGACGATGCGCGTCTCGCAGCCGAGCCGCTCGAGCAGGCCGCGGATCCACTCGATGCACTCGCGCTCGCCGCCGGGCGGGTTGCTCGTGTCGAAGCGCAGCAGCGCCTGCAGCAGCTCGACCGGCCGATCGTGGAGCGCGGGCTCGCCCATCGCGACAGTCTCGCCGATCGGCGCCGGCCGGCGCGCGTAAGAAGGAGCCTGCTCGCTTCAGCCGCAGGTCAGCTCGGCGTAGCGCGCGAGCATCGCGGCGTCGTCGTCGTACTCGTACTGGTCGACGTGCACCGAGTGTCCGTCGACGACGGTCGTGACGAAGCCGGCGAGGAACGCGAACTCGCCGCGCCCGCCGGGGCCCTGCCCTTGATAGGAGGCGCGCATCGCGATCACGTGCTCGTCGCAGGCGAGCACGTCGTCGAGCGAGAAGCGCACGTCGGGCGCGACGGCGAAGACGGACGCCGTCAGCGCGCGGCACTGCTCGCGTCCGATCGGCGCGTTCGGCGGGACGACGCGGTGATCGACCATCGTCCAGTCCTCGACGAACAGCTCCATGAACGAGTCGAGGTCGCGCGAGGCGTAGCGTCGCGCGTACTCGGCGTAGTAGCGAAGCGGCGCGCGGTCGTGCTCGTACCCGTTACTGGAACGAGTCGAGTCGATAGCCACCGCAGGCGTGGCGTCCTCCCGCACGCAGGAAGCGTACCTGCGCGACGGTGCACGTCGCGCATCGTGTTCCCAACCTGCGGAGACTCGTGCCTCGTTCGCCGCGTCGAGCGTCTTTCGGGGGCCGTAGGATCGACCGATGCGACGCGCGCTCCGGGCGACTCTCGCGCTGACGCTGCTGCTCGCGGCGTCGACGGCGCCAGGCGACGCGACGACCGCGCGCCCCTCGCCGGCGAGCGAGATCGCCGCGCTGCGCCCGACGATCGCTCAGTGGCCGATCCCCTACGGCGCGGCGCGCCGACGCCAGATGGCGGCGTACTCGCTGCGCCACTACGGCGAAGCCACCTACGTGCTGAGCGATCCGAAGGTGATCGTCGAGCACTACACGGAGACGGCGACGGCGCAGGAGGCGTACAACACGTTCGCGCCCGATGTTCCCGACAGCGAGTTCCACGAGCTGCCGAACACGTGCGCGCACTTCCTCGTCGAGCGCGACGGCCGGATCGACCAGCTCGTGCCGCTGAACCTGCGCTGCCGCCACACGGTCGGGCTCAACTGGACGGCGATCGGGATCGAGAACGTCGGCTTCTCCGACCGCGAAATACTCGGCGACCGCGCGCAGCTCGACGCCTCGCTGCGGCTCACGCGCTGGCTGCGGTGCGCCTACGGGATCACGCTGGACGACGTGATCGGTCACAACGAGAGCCTCTCCTCGCCCTTCCACCGCGAGCTCGTGCCGTCGTTCCAGCATCAGACGCACTCCGACTGGAACCACGCCGACATGCACGTCTACCGCACGCTGCTGGCGCGCCTGCGCTGCCCGGCGGGAAGCTTCGCTCAGCCCACACAACCAGTCACAGGAGGCACGTGATGGCGAGGGAGTTCAAGTCGTTCCTGCTGCGCGGCAACGTCGTCGACCTGGCGGTCGGCATCGTCATCGGTGCCGCGTTCGGCGCGCTCGTGACGGCGCTCGTGCGCGACCTGCTGACACCGATCGTCGCGGCGATCGTCGGCAAGCACGACTTCTCGACGCTGATGTTCACGGTCAACGGCAGCACGTTTCACTACGGTGACTTCATCAACGTGCTGATCGCGTTCGTCTCGATCGCGGCGGCCGTCTTCTTCTTCGTCGTCAAGCCGGTCAACGCGCTGATGGCGCGGCGCAAGACCGGCGTCGACGTCGAGTCCGAGACGCGCGCGTGCGGCGAATGCCTGAGCGAGATCCCGCGCGAGGCGCGCAGGTGCGCGTTCTGCGCCTCGCCGCAGCCGAGCGCCGCGTGGACGCGCGCGATCTTGCAGCGGTGGGTGGTTTTCCGCCTACGTGGTACTAAGTAGCCATGCCCCGGTCGATCTGGACAGGAGCGATCAGCTTCGGGCTGGTCACGGTGCCGGTCAAGCTGTACAGCGCGGTCAACCGCAAGACCGTCCGCTTCCACCAGCTCTCGGGCAAGACGGGCGTGCGGATCGCGCAGAAGCGCGTCGACCCGCAGAGCGGCGAGGAGGTCGCCTACGAGGACATCGTCAAGGGCTATGAGCTCGCGCCGGACCGCTACGTCGTCGTCGAGCCCGACGAGCTCGACGACGCTGCAGCCGAAGAAGACGAAGACGATCGAGATCGAGGACTTCGTCGAGCTCTCGCAGATCGACCCGATCTTCTACGACCATCCCTACTACCTCGCGCCGGGCCCCGGTGGCGCGAAGCCCTACCGGCTGCTGCTCGAGGCGATGGCCGAGAGCGAGAAGGTCGCGATCGCGCGCGTCGTGATCCGCTCGAAGGAGCAGCTCGTCGCGATCCGGCCGATCGGCGACGTGCTCGAGATGGCGACGATGCTGTTCGCCGACGAAGTCACGTCGCCGGACCAGCCTCGACGAGCTTCCGGACCCGAAGGAGGTCAAGACGACGAAGCGCGAGGTCGAGGTCGCCAAGCAGCTGATCGAGTCGCTCGCGGGCGACTTCGAGCCGGACAAGTACCGCGACACCTACCGCGCCGACGTGCTCGCGCTGATCGAGCGCAAGGCCGAGGGCAAGGAGATCGCCGTGCAGCCGGAGGCCGAGGAGGTCGCGGCGCCGACGCCGGACCTGATGAGCGCGCTGAAGGCGAGCCTCGAGGCGGTGCGCGAGCACGGCGAGCACGAGGCTGACGGCGGCGCGAAGCCGCGCAAAGCCGCGAAGAAAGCGCCGGCGAAGAAAGCCGCCGCGAAAGCCGCCGCCACGAAGACGTCCGCGAAGAAGCCGCCGGCGAAAAAAGCGCCGGCGAAAAAAGCGCCGGGCAAACGCGCCGCCGCCAAGCGGTAGGTGTCGCCGCGCCGCGCGAGCGAGTCGGGCAAAAAAAGCCCGCGCGCGCTGCGCGCCTGAAGGAGTACCGCGGCAAACGCGACTTCGCCGCGTCGGCCGAGCCGACGCGGTGGCGAGGGCGAGCGTGCGAAGGCGACGCGCGCCAAGCGCAAGCGCGCGCCGCGGTTCGTGATCCAGGAGCACGACGCGACGCGCCTGCACTGGGACCTGCGCCTCGAGCACGACGGCGTGCTCGTCAGCTGGGCGCTGCCAAAGGGCGTGCCGGAGGAGCCGAAGGACAACCGCTTCGCCGCGCGCACCGAGGATCATCCGCTCGAGTACCTCGACTTCGCGGGCGAGATCGCGAAGGGCCAGTACGGCGCGGGGACGATGAAGATCTGGGACCGCGGCAGCTACGAGGTGCTCAAGTGGGAGGCGCGCAAGATCGAGGTCGCGCTGCACGGCGAGCGGCTCGATGCTCGCTACGCGCTGTTCCCGATCTCCTCGCCGGCGCCCGGCGAGGACGGGCCGGCGAAGGAGTGGATGATCCATCGCATGGACCCGGCGGCAGACGCCGGGCGCGAAGCGATGCCCGAGCACATCAAGCCGATGCTCGCGCGCACCGCGCCGTTGCCGCGCGACGACGACGCCGCGTGGGCATATGAGATCAAGTGGGACGGCGTGCGCGCGATCGCCTACTCGACGCCCGGCGAGCTGCGCCTGGAGAGCCGCAACCTGAAAGAGATCACCGCGCAGTACCCCGAGCTCGCGCGCCTGAACCGCGCGCTCGGCTCGCACGCGGCGATCCTCGACGGCGAGATCGTCGCCTTCGACGACGCGCGGCCTGCCGAGCTTCGCGACGCTCCAGCGCCGCATGCACGTCGGCTCGGGCGCGCAGGCCAAGCGCCTGGCGAAGGCGGCGCCGGTCACGTACATGATCTTCGACCTGCTGTGGCTCGAGGGCCACTCGCTGATGGAGCTGCCGTACGGCGAGCGGCGCGAGCGCCTGGCCGAGCTCGCGCTCGACGGCGAGCGCTGGCAGACGCCCGAGCATCTCACGGGCAAGGCGAAGGACGTGCTCGCGGCGACGGCCGCGCAGGGGCTCGAGGGGATCGTCGCCAAGCGCGTGGCCGCGCCGTATGCGCCCGGCGCAGCGCAACGGCAGCTGGATCAAGGTCAAGAACTTCGGCCGCCAGGAGCTCGTGATCGGCGGCTGGCTGCCGGGCGAGGGCCGGCGCGAGGCGCGCATCGGCGCGCTGCTCGTCGGCGTGCACGACGAGGACGGCGCGTTTCGCTACGCCGGGCGCGTCGGCACGGGGTTCTCCGACGCCGAGCTCGACCGCCTCGCGAAGCTGCTCGCGCCGCTGCACCGCGAGGGCTCGCCGTTCGAGTCCGGCGAGCGCCCGCCGCGCGGCGCGGTCTTCGTCGAGCCTGAGCTCGTCGTCGAGATCGAGTTCAGCGAGTGGACGGCGGCCGGCAGCCTGCGCCACCCCTCCTACAAGGGCCTGCGCGAGGACAAGGACGCGCGCGAGGTCGTGCGCGAGGACCTCCCCCTCTCCTCCGTGCTCGCGCCGAGCGACGCGAGGAGCGCGACGGTCACGGTCGACGGGCGCGAGCTGAAGCTGACGAATCTCGACAAGCCGCTCTATCCGAAGGCCGGCACGCGCAAGCGCGACGTGATCGACTACTACTCGGGCGTAGCCGAGACGGTCGTCGCGCACCTGCACGGCCGCGCGCTGACCGTCAAGCGCTGGCCGGACGGCGTCGAGGGCAAGGCGTTCTTCCAGAAGCAGGCGCCGGCGCACCGCCCCGACTGGGTGCGCACGGTGACGCTGCCGAGCGAGAAGAAGCCGATCGACTACCTGCTCGCCGACGATCGCGCGACGGTGCTCTGGCTGGCGAACCTCGCGGCGCTCGAACTGCACGTGCCGCTCGCGCTCGCGCGCGCGCCCGAGCGCCCGAGCACGCTCGTCTTCGACCTCGACCCGGGCGCGCCTGCGAGCGTGATCGAGTGCTGCCGCGTCGCGCTCACGCTGCGCGCGATGTTCGAGAACCTCGGCCTGCAGAGCTTCGTCAAGACGTCGGGAAAAAAGGGGCTGCAGCTGTACGTGCCGCTGAACGACGACGGCGTGTCGTTCGCGCAGACGAAGCCGTTCGCGAAGGCCGTCGCCGAGCTGCTCGAGCAGAGCGAGCCGGAGCTGATCGTCTCGCGCATGACGAAGGTGCGGCGCGAGGGCAAGGTGCTGATCGACTGGAGCCAGAACGACTCGCGCAAGACGACGGTCTGCGCGTACTCGCTGCGCGCGACCGACGCGCCGACCGTCTCGACGCCGCTCGAGTGGGACGAGCTGCGCGCGGCGCTCGACGCCGGCGACGCGGCCGCGCTGCGCTTCGAGGCGGATGCGGTGCTCGCACGCGTCGCGCGAGCGCGGCGACCTGTTCGCGCCGGTGCTCTCGCTGGCGCAGCGGCTGCCGTCGCTCTGAGCGCCGGCGGCAAGGGCCGCGCGGGCCGTCCTCAGCCGCCTGGATCGCTCAGCTGGCGCTCGTAGGGCCCGCGCCCGGTCAAGCAGACGGCGCCGCAGCGCGCCGCGAGCGAGAGCGCGTCGGGCACGCTCATGCCGGCGCCGAGCCCGTACGTCAGGCCCGCCGCGAACGAGTCGCCGCAGCCGTAGGAGTCGACCGGCGCGCCGGGCGCCGGTGCGGGCGCCCAACGCCCGGATAGCCCGTCGCGCATGCGGTAGCTGCCGCCGTGCGCGCCTTCGGTGAGCACGACGAGCTCGGCCTCGTGCTCGACCGGCCCCGCGGCGTCGCGCTCGACGGCGTCGCTCGCACTGAGCACGAGCGCGTCGATCGGGACGCCGTGCCCGAGCGCGTCGAGCGCGCGCGGGTTGGCGACGAGCACGCGCGCGGCGCGCGCGGCGCGCAGCGCCTCGAGGTCGCCGGCCGTGAAGTACACGGCGTCGGCCTTCGCGAGCTCGTCCCACGGCAGCGCACGGTCGGCGCCGAGCGGCTGCAGGCGCTCGCCGAGCGTCGTGATCGTCCGCTCGCGCGCGTCGTCGAGCAGCGTGACGGCCTTGCGCGTCGGCTGCTCGCGCGTCGCGTGCGCGACGCGCACGCCGAGCTCGCTCAGTCGCGCGAGCGAGCGCCGCGCCGGCTCGTCGTCGCCGAGCGCCGTGATCAGCAGCGAGTAGCCGGCGAGGCGCGCGAGCTGCACGGCGACGACGCCGCCGCCGCCGGCCGGCTCCTCGAATGGGTCGTGCGCATGGACGACCTCGCCGGCCCGCGGCACATGCGCGACGCGCGCATACTGGACCCACTCGATGTGGCCCACGACCGCGACGTTCGGACGGCTCGCCTGCACGCGCGCCAGTCTCGCACGCGCCGCGAAGGCGCAGCCGGCGCGTAGGATGCGAGCGATGAGCGAGATGCGCCGCGCGAACGTCTACGACGACGAGTACGAGTACGACGAGTCCGACCCGCCCGGCTACCGCGCGGCGATGGCAGCGGTCGGCAAGGCGGCCGGCGGCGAGGAGATCGCGATCAAGGCGTTCGAGCTGCCGCCGGGCGAGAGCCTCTGCCCGTACCACTACGAGTACGTCGAGGAGTGGCTGCTCGTGCTCGACGGCGCGGTGCTCGTGCGCACGCCCGACGGCGAGCACGAGCTGAAGCGCGGCGACCTCGTGCGCTTCGCGCCGGGCGCCGACGGAGCGCACAAGGTGAGCAACCGCGGCGAGTCGCCGGCGCGGATCGTGATGCTCTCGAGCTCGCGCGAGCCGTCCGTCGCCGTCTACCCCGACAGCGACAAGATCGGCGTCTGGCCGGGAAATGCGGTCGACAACGTGATGCTGCACCGCGCCGACGGCCAGGTCGACTACTACGACGGAGAGCGCTAGAGGTCTCCTGCGTCAAGCTGGACGGATGAGCGCTCTCGTGCGTCAGCTGCGCGCGCTGCGCCACCGCGACTTCCGCTACCTCTGGCTCGCGCAGTCGGCGAGCGTGATCGGCGATCGGATCGTGATCGTCGCGCTTGCGCTGTTCGTGATCGAACTGACGGGCAGCGCGAGCGACCTCGGTCTCGTGCTGGCCGCGGCGGGGCTGCCGCTCGTCGCGTTCCTGCTCGTCGGCGGCGTCTGGGCCGACCGCCTGCCGCGCCACCGCGTGATGGTCGTGACCGACCTCGTGCGCTTCGCGCTGCACGGGGTGCTCGCGACGTTGATCTTCATCGGCGTCGTCACGATCTGGGAGCTGATCGTGATCGAGGCGCTGTTCGGCACGGCCGAGGCGTTCTTCCGCCCGGCCGCGAACGGGCTGTTGCCGCAGACGGTGCCCGAGGCGGAGATCCAGCAGGCGCAGGGCTTGAGCGCGCTGTCGAACAACATCGGCGAATTCGCCGGCCCGGCGCTCGCGACGGCGCTCGTGCTCGGGCTCGGCGCCGGCTGGGCGTTCGCGCTCGACGCGGCGACGTTCCTGATCAGCGCCGCGCTGCTCTCGCGTGTGCGCCCGAGCCGCCGCGAGGCGCGGAGGCCGGCGCAGGAGGGTGTCGGCGTGTGGGACGAGATCCGCGAGGGCTATCGCGAGGTGCGCTCGCGCGACTGGGTGTGGGCGACCCTCGTCGCGTTCTGCGCGGCGCTGTTCACCGGCCTCGCGCCGTGGTTCGTGCTCGGACCGGTCGTCGCGCGCGAGCAGTACGGCGAGATCGGCGTCTACGGCCTCGTCTCGGCCGTGCTCGGCGTCGGCACGATCGTCGGCTCGCTGCTTGGGATCTCCTGGCGACCGCGCTTTCCGATGCGCGCGGCGATGCTCGCGATCCTGCTGTGGCCGGCCGCCGCGGTGCTCTACGCGGCGGGCGTGACGCTCGTGCTCGTCGTCCCGGCGATGCTCGTCGGCGGCGCGGGCATCGCGCTGTTCGACGTGTGGTGGGCGACGGCGCTCTCCGAGCGAATCCCGGCCGACAAGCTCTCGCGCGTCAGCTCGTATGACTGGATGGTCTCGCTCGGGCTGCTGCCGCTCGGCTACGTGCTCGCGGGCCCGCTCGCGAGCGCGCTCGGCGCCGTCGACGTGCTGCTCGGCGGCTCGCTGCTCGCGGCGCTCGCGCTCGGGCTCGGACTGCTTCCGCGCCAGACGCGCGCGCTGCGGCGCTTCACGACATAGGCTGTCGGTCAGTGGACTTCCTGATCGCCAAGCAGGACCTGCACGAGTGCCGCTTCGAGGAGCTTCCGTCGGCGGAGCTCGAGCCGGGCGAGGCGCGGCTGCGCGTCGAGCGCTTCGGCCTCAGCGCGAACAACATCACGTACGCGATGTTCGGCGAGGCGATGAAGTACTGGAGCTTCTTCGCGGCCGAGGACGGCTGGGGCCGGATGCCGGTGTGGGGCTTCGCCGAGGTGCTCGAGAGCGACGTCGAGGCGCTCGAGCCGGGCACGCGCGTGTACGGCTACCTGCCGCCGTCGAGCGAGCTCGTGGTCCGCCCGGCGCGCGTCGGCGAGCAGGGCTTCCTCGACGCCTCGCCGCATCGCGCGAGCCTGCCGGCGGCGTACAACGGCTACGCGCGCGTCGAGGCCGACCCGATCTACGAGGCCGACACCGAGGAGCTGCAGATGCTCCTGCGCCCGCTGTTCTTCACGTCGTTTTTGATCGACGACTTCCTCGCCGACGCCTCGATCTTCGGCGCGAGCACGGTCGTGCTCTTCGAGCGCGTCGAGCAAGACGGCGAACGGGCTCGCCTTCCTGCTCTCGCGCCGCGGCGGCGTCGAGGTCGTCGGCCTGACCTCCTCGCGCGCGCTCGCCTTCAGCGAGTCGCTCGGCGTGTACGACCGCGTCGTCACCTACGAGGAGATCGGATCGCTCGCCGATACTCCCGCGGTGTACGTCGACATGTCAGGCGATGCGCAGGTTCGCGGCGACGTCCACAGTCACTTCGGCGACGCGCTGATGCACTCGGCGGTCGTCGGCGCGACGCATCACGACCGCATGGGCGCCGTTCCGGAGTCACTGCCCGGCGCTCCGCCTACGTTCTTCTTCGCGCCCGACCGCGTCGCCAAGCGGACGACCGAGTGGGGACGCGACGGCTTCGAGCAGCGCGTCGCCGAGGCGTGGCGTCCGTATGTGCAGTGGTGCGGCGGCTGGCTCGAGGTGATCGACGGCGTCGGTCCCGAGGCGCTCGAGCAGGCGTATCTCGACCTGCTCGACGGGAAGATCGATCCGGCCAAGGCGCACGTGCTCTCGCTGCCGGCCTAGCCGGCGGCCTCTGCCCTGCGCGCGCGCCGGCGCTCGCGCCGATCGACGATCGTCGCGAGCAGCACGCTGAGCTCGAACAGCAGGTACAGCGGCACGG
This sequence comes from uncultured Solirubrobacteraceae bacterium, assembly GCA_963802105.1. GTDB lineage: Bacteria > Actinomycetota > Thermoleophilia > Solirubrobacterales > Solirubrobacteraceae > Palsa-744. The sequence continues at coordinate 1,025,539 of CAWDHJ010000002.1, forward strand.
TCTCGAGCAGCAGCGTGACCGCGTCGCCGGGCAGGAACGCGGCGACGGCGCCGCACGCGATCAGCGCGTAGCGACGGTTGTGGCGCAGCTGCGCGGGCGTCGCGATGCCGGCGCGCGTGACGGCGAGGATCGCGACGGGGATCTGGAAGACGAGCCCCATCGCGAGCAGCGTGACCGCGGCGAAGTGGTAGTACTGGCTCGCCTGCACGAGCACGTTGAACTGGTCGCTGTTGAAGTTCTGGAAGAAGCGCACGGCGGCCGGCAGCACGACGAAGTAGCCGAACGTGACGCCGGCGATGAACAGCAGCGGGATCGCGGCGACGAGCGAGGAGGCGACCTTCTGCTGGTCGGGGCTGAACGCCGGCAGCAGGAAGCCGTAGAGCTCGAACAGGATCACCGGCAGCGCGAGGATCAACGCGAAGATCAGCGCGATGCCGATCGTCGTCGTGAACGGCTCGCCGATGCCGAGCGTCACCGGCTTGTCGCCTTCGGGCGCCTTCGAGAGCCCGGCGATCGCGCGGTGCAGCGGCGGGTTGACGCCGGCGAGCGCGCTGCGCGCGGCCGGCGAGGCGCCGCTGTCGGGACTCGCGAGCACGCCGACGACGGCCTGCAGCTGCGTGGCGACCGTCCTCGCGTCCTGCTGGACGGTGTACGTCGCGCCGAGCGGTCCGCTGCCGGCCTTGACCTGTTTCTGCGTCTGCGTCGACAGCGGTTTGTTGATCAGGTGCAGCAGCGCGTGGTTCTGCCACATGCACACGCCGAACGCGACGGCGAGCGCCGCGAGCGAGACGATCAGCCGTCCGCGCAGCTCCTGCAGGTGATCGACGATGCTGAGTCGATCCTCGTGCCCGATGCGGGCTGTGGCGACGGCCATTGTCTCGGGGCTCGCGGGCGCTCGCTCGCCGGACTAGGCGACCGGCGCGCTCGGCTCGCGGGTGGGCACTGCGACGGCGGCGGGCACCTGGGCGCTCGCTGCCGGCGTCGCGATGTCCTGCGGCGCCTGCGCCGGCGCCGCCAGCGCGGTGTGCGTCTCGCCGCCGAGCGACTCCTTGAAGCCGCGCATGCCGCTGCCGAGCGAGCGTCCCATCTCGGGGAGCCGCTTGGCGCCGAACACGAGGAGCAGCAGGATCAGCAGGAATGCGATGTGAATTGGATTGTCTAGGCCCATAGTTGTGTCAACTCCCGAAGTTCTGGTTCCCATTCCCGGGCGGGATGGGCTCTTGTCACTGAATACGCGGCGGCGCCGGTGACGGATCACCGGCGCCGCCGCAACGTGCGTGCTTATTTCTTGATCAGCGGTCCAGCCGCGGCGAGCACTTCGGTCTTGCTGAGCGGCTTGTCGAACCCTTCGTTCGGCGTCGGGCTCTTGCCGATCAGCAGGTCGATCGCCGCCGCGTGGCGAGCCTCGATCTGCACGATGCTGCCGGCCGAGGCGAGCACCTGCTTGCTCTTCAGCGACGGCGCCGCGCCGTTGTAGGCGCCGACGCCGGTGTTCTCGAGCACCGACGCGAGCGCGAGGAACGAGCTCTGGCTGCTCGCTCCGAACACGAACGTCGGTTTCGCGACGGGCTTGCCGCCGAGCTGCTTGATCGCGGCCGTCAGCGCCGAGACGTGAGCGGCCTCCTCGGCGCCGAACTCGCGCGCGTAGCGACGAGCTTCGCCGCTGAGGCCGACCTGCCTGCCCTTGACGTTGTAGAAGTCGGCCTCGAGGTACTCGAGCGTCAGCGCGAAGTTGAGGATTTCGACGTCGCCGCTCCCTTCGGCCGCGAACGCCTGCGAGACGAACGGCGCGACCGAGGCCGTGCCGTAGACGGCGCCGGCGGCGAGCGCTCCGCGCAGGATGAACGCGGAGCGCGTGATGCCGTGCACCTCGCACTGCGCGAGCTCCGGGTTGATGATCTCGTTGTCACTCATCTGTGTAGTTCCTTTCTTGCCGATCGCTCGGTCTAACCGAGGAACGGCTTGACGGCCGCGAGGACGGTGGACATTTCAGCCGGCGTGGCGAATGCGCCCTGCGGCGTGACGGACTTCTTGACCAACGTGCCGAGCGTCGCCGCGTGGCGCGCCTCGACCGAGTGGATCGCGAGCGCCGACGCGAGCACTTCCGGGCTTTGGATCTTCGCGGCCTGGCCGAGGTACGCGGCGGCGCCGAGGTTCTCGACGGTGTACGCGAGCTCTGCGACCTGCGTCGCGCTGCGGATCGGGAATTTCCCGTTCGGGTTTTCGACCGGCGTCCCGCCGAGCTTCGTCACGGCGGCTTTCAGCGCGGTGACGTGCGAGTCCTCCTGGCTGCCGAACTTCTGCAGCAGATCGCCGACCTTGCCGCTGAACAGGTTGGCGGCGATCACCTTCGAGTAGAACTCGGACTCGAGGTACTCGAGCGTGAGCGCGTAGTTGAGGATGCCGATATCGCCCGAGGAGCTCGCCGTCGACGTCGTCGCCGCCGTCGCGCTCGCCGCGCTCTTGCTGCTGCTCGAGCTGCTGCTGCTGCCGCAGGCCGCGAGCACGAACGCTCCGAAGCTCGCCGCGCCACCGGCGCCGACCATCTTCAGGAAGCGCTTGCGGTCGAGGTCGTCGCGCACGAGACGCTCGACGATTCCGGCCGGCTGCGGCGCGTCCTGCTCCGCCGTCTGCGCAGCGACGTCGTCGCTGTTGGTTTGACTGGGCATCGCTTGATACCTCCGTTTGTCACTGTTCACCGGGGCTGCGTCGCAGCTCCCGCTTTTTCACTTCGTCAGTTCGAAGACGGCCGCTCGCGCGGGGGTTGCGCGAGCGGCCGTCGAGCAGGCAGCGAACGGCCTTGCCTGCAGCTCTTGTCAGCCGACGATGAAGCCGGTGCCTTTGACGGCGGCGAGCACCTTCGCGGCGGTCAACGGCGTGTCGAACGCGCCGTTCGGCGTCAGCGACCCTTTCGAGCCGTTGAGCAGGCCGATGACGCTCGCGTGGCGAGCCTCGATCGTGAGGATCGAGAGCGCGGCCTTGACGTACGCGGCCGTCTTGATGTTAAGCGCCTGGCCGGAGTAGGCGTGCACGCCGGTGTTCTCGAGCACTTCAGCGGTCGCCATGAACGTTTCGACGCTCGTGTTGGCGCCTTTGAAGTCGAACTTCGGTTCCTTCGCGGCCTTCGAGCCGAGCGCCTTCTTGAGGAACTTGACGTGTTCGTTCTCGTCGCGCGTGACCGTTTCGAGGAACACTTTGCCCTGCGCGCTGAGCGGCAGGTTCGCGGCGGTCGCGCCGTTGTAGAACGCCGCCTCGAGGTACTCGAGCGTCAGCGCGTAGTTGAGGATGCCGACGTCGCCCTTGCCGAACGAAGCCGGCGGACGCCCGGGCTGTGCCGCCGCGAGCGCGCTGGGCGCGAGCGCCGACAGCACAGCGCCGCCGCCGACCATCGCGCCGGCGCCGAGGCCGGCCTTCTTGAGGAAGCTCAGACGCGTGTCGCCGGAGACGCCATCGGCGGCTTCGCGAACCGCGCCGTCGGCGTCGATCTCCTCGAGGTTGATCTCGTAGCTCATCGTGTTCTCCTTATTGGTTTGCCAGGTTTCACGGGCCGCCGGAGACTTCCCCTGGCTGTACCGTTGACTGCTCTGTACGGAGCAGACCGAGATCTGGATCAACGGACACGCCGTCTCGCGAGCAGTGATCCGCCTGGCGCGCGCGTGCGTAGAGTCTCGCGATGGCCCGTTTGCGGCGCACGAGCGTCAACTCGAAGGAAAAGCTCAGACGGCTCGCCGACGAGGAGCTGATGGAGCGCGTAGCGGGCAACGACGCCGACGCCTTCGAGGTCGTGCTCGAGCGTCACGCCGACGCGGCTTTCTCGCTCGCATACCGCATCTGCGGGCGCCGCTCGCTCGCCGAGGACATCGCGCAGGAGGCGTTCCTCGCGGTCTGGCGCAGCGGCGCTCGCTATGACCGCCGGCGCGGCAGCGTGCGCACGTGGACGCTCGGCATCGTGCACAACCGCGCCGTCGACGCGCTGCGCCGCAGCGGCGTGCAGGAACGCGGGCGCGTCAGCGACGAGGGCATCGAGGAGACGCTCGAGGCGCCCGAGCGGACCGAGTCGCAAGCCGTCGAGAACTCGACGGCGCACGAGATTCGCGGCGCGCTCGGCGACCTGCCGGCCGAGCAGCGGCGCGTGATCGAGCTCGCGTACTTCGGCGGCTTCACGCATGTCGAGATCGCGTCGATGCTCGGCACGCCGGTCGGCACGGTCAAGGGCCGCATGCGCCTCGGGCTGAACAAGCTTCGCGATCGACTTCAAGGCTGGGAGACGGTGGGGGCGTGAGCATGCGCGAGTCGGACTTCGACTGCCCGCACCGCGCCGACGCGGCCGCGTACGTGCTCGGCGCGCTCGAGGAGAGCGACGTGCAGGGCTACCGCGAGCACCTGCAGGCGTGCGCGCAGTGCCGCGCCGAAGTCGCCGAGCTGCAGCCGATCGTCGACGAGCTGCCGGCGAGCGTGCCGCCGGCGAGCGCCTCCGAGGCGCTGCGCGGCCGGATCCTCGAGACGGTGCGCGCCGAGTCGACGCTGCTGCATGCCGCCGGCCACGAGGCCGATCGCGCGCCGCGCCGCGCCCGGCGCGTTCGCCTGAACGGCCCGTTCGGCGCGGCGCTCGCGGCCACGGCGGTGCTCGCCGTCGCGCTCGTCGTCGCGCTCGGCGGCGGCTCGAGCGGCGAAAAGGTCTTCCGCGGGCGGATCTCGGCGAGCGCGCTCGGCGCGCAGGCGACGCTGCGCCAGCACGACGGGCGCACCGAGCTCGTCGTCGCGCACATGCCGCAGCCGGGGCTCGGACGGATCTTCGAGGTGTGGCTGAGCCGTGGCAAGGGCGACGCGGAGCCGACGAGCGCGCTGTTCAGCGTCACGTCGATCGGCAGCGGCGAGACCGACGTGCCGAGCGACCTGCACGGCATTCGCGAAGTGATGGTCACGAGCGAGCCGGCCGGCGGCAGCGCGCACCCGACGCGCAAGCCGCTGATCGAAATCCCGCTGAGCAGCTAGCGCAGGCGGCTACTCGGAGGCGCCCGCGGCGCGCGCGTTGCGCACGAGCCTGCGCATGCCGGCGATCCAGCGTTCTGGGTCCGAGCCCTTGAGCGCCATGAACTTCGCGACCTCCTCGTGCGGGAGGATCAGCAGGCGCTCGTCTTCGATCCCGCGCACGACGGCCTCGGCGACGTCGTCGGGCTCGATCAGGCCGCCGGCGGTCAGCGCGGCGGCGCCGGCCGGGTCGTCCATCGCGAGCTCGAGCATCGGCGTGCGTACGCCCTGCGGACAGACGCACGAGACGCGGATGCCGGCTTCGCCGTACTCGATCGCGAGCCACTCGGCGAGCGCGACGGCGGCGTGCTTGGTCACGCTGTAGCCGACCGAGGAGACCTGCGTCAGCAGGCCGGCGGCCGAAGCGGTGTTGATCAGGTAGCCCTCGCCGCGCGCGAGCATCGCGGGCAGCAGCGCGCGCGCGGCCCAGACGTGCGCCATCACGTTGACGCGCCACGCTTCGTCGAGGTCGGCGTCGGAGGTCTCGACCGGGCCACCGCCGCCGCCCGGCACGCCGGCGTTCGAGAAGAACATGTCGATCGCGCCGCCGGCGGCTTCGGCGGTCGCGATCAGCGCCCGTACGCCGTCCTCGCGGCTCGCGTCGAACTCGACGGCGAGCGCGTGCGCGCCGATCTCCTCGGCGATCGCGCGCGCTTTCGCGCCGTCGCGATCGGCAACGACGACGACGCGCGCGCGCTCGGCGGCGAAGCGGCGCGCGAGCGCGCTGCCGATCCCGCCGCCGCCGCCGGTGACGACGACGTGCCTTCCGGAAAGCTGCATCGCGGCGATACTCTAGTGAGGGATGGTGGGCCAGGCGGGAGCGGTCTTCGAGCAGGCGGCTACGGCGCGCGTCGCGCCGGTGTGGGGCGAGCTGCGCTACGGCGCCGAGCTCGCGCAGCTGCTCGCGAGCCGCGAGTTCCAGCGCGTCGAGCGGCGCGAGGATGCGCCGCCGGTCCTCGCGATCCCAGGCTTCATGGCCGGCGATGCGTCGCTGAGCGTGCTGCGCGGCTGGCTGCGCCGGCGCGGGCACCGCGTGCGCACGAGCGCGATCCGCACGAACGTCGGCTGCGCGGCGGAGATCGTCGAGCGCCTCGAACGCCGGCTGCTCGCGCTCGCCGAGGACGCCGGCGCGCCGGTCTTCCTGATCGGTCAGAGCCGCGGCGGCGCGCTCGCGCGCGCGCTCGCCGTTCGCGCGCCCGACTCGGTCGCCGGGCTGGCGATGCTCGGCTCGCCGGTCGCCGACGGGCTCGCGGTCTCCTCGCAGGTGCTGCGAACGGTCCGCTGGGTCGCGGCGCTCGGCGATCTCGGCGTGCCGGGGCTGTTCTCGAGCACGTGCAAGGACGGCGACTGCTGCGCGGACTTCCGCGCCGAGCTCGACGCGCCGCTGCAGGCGGGCCTGCCGGCGACGTCGATCTACTCGCGCAGCGACGCGATCGTCGACTGGCGGGCGTGCGTCGACGCGTACGCGCGCGGCGTCGCCGTCGAGTCGAGCCACTGCGGCATGTCGGTCAACGTCAACGTCTACCGCGTGCTCGACCGCGCGCTGGACGCGAGGAAGCGCGGCTCGCTCAGAGCGTCGGCAGCGAAACGGTGACGTCGCTCGCTTCGATGCTGAACGTGCCGTTGCTCGCGCGGTAGTAGGGCGCGTCGCGCCCGAGCAGCTGCAGCTTGACGGTGTCGCCGCGCGCGAATTCGTAGCCGTTGCCGTGAAGCTGGAAGGTGACGCTGCCCTGCTGGCCTTCGGCGAGGCGGTAGATGCCGCGGCTGACGAGGCGCTGTTCGCCGCTCGGCAGCACGTCCCACAGCCGCGCGGCGATCTCCGGGTAGAGACCGGTCGCTTTCACGGTGGCCGTGATCGTCGGCAGGCCGAGCAGCGTGAAGCCGGAGCTCGTCGTCGTGTAGTTGGCCGTGTCGGGCTCTTCTTCGGCAGCGACCGTCTTGCACGCTTCGGTGTTGACGATCGGGTCGAGCTCGGCGGCGATCGCCGGGTTGCCGCCGGCCGAGGTGAACGTCTGCGGCGCGGCCGAGCCGAACGCGACGGAGTGCGGCGCGAGCTTGGAGAACCTGCTCGCCGTGAACGGCCCGGCGGCGGGCGCGGCGGTCGGGCAGGTCTGTGTGTAGGCCGTCACGCTGCCGTTCTTCGGCGCGCCGCCGGCGTGCTCGAGCTTCGCCGCGAAGAACTGCGCGCCCTCTTCGTTGAACGCGTGGTCGGTGTTTTCCTTGTTCGCGCCGGGGCTGTGACCGAGGTCGCCGAGCATCAGCGCGGCGTAGGAGCGGTCGGCGTGCGCGGCGTTGTAGGCGCGCAGCGACTGCTCGACCGGGAACAGGTCGTCGGTCCAGCCGCTCTCGAGCAGCATCGGCGCGGTCTCGCCGGAGAGCAGGATGCCGTAGGCCTGGTGGTAGCTGTAGATCTGGTGCGCGATCGCTTCGTCTTCGGGGTTGAACGGCTCGCCGGCGTTGGTCACGGCGTACCACTTCGACAGGTCCGCTTCGGGATCGACGCCGGTCGGCGCGACGTAGCCCTCGGCCTCGCCGGTGCCGAACAGGCCGGTCTCATAGCTCTGGATCTCGACGCCGAACGGTTCGTAGCTCTGTCCGGGCGGCGCGACTTCGGTGTCGAGGAAGCGCCCGTTCGGGTCGAGCGCGTCGATCAGATCCGACCACGGCCAGCGCGGGAACGCGGCCTTGATTTCGAGCTTCTTGCCGGCGGGGCTCGTCCACGGCTGGAATTCGCCGTTCGGCAGGCGGATGCGGTTCTTCAGGTAGGCGAGCTCGATGCTCTGCCCGCCGCCGTAGGAGATGCCGGTGACGCCGATCGCGCTCGGCTCGACGAGCTTCTGATCGGCGAGCAGGCCGAGCAGGTACTGCGTGTCGCGCGCCTCGTAGCGCTGGTCGGCGAGGCGGATCCAACCTTCGGCGCAGCCGGGCGCTTCGCGCGAGCTGACTTCGCCGCACGAGCGACCCCAGCCGCGCGCGGAGTAGTTGAGCACGGCGTAGCCGTGCTGCGCGTAGTAGACGTTGTTGTAGTCGTACGTCTCGTTGCCGTCGCCTTCGGCGGCGCTCGCCTCGAACGAGGTCTTGTTGCCCTCCCAGCCGTGCAGCATGACGATCGTCGGAAACGGGCCGGCGCCGCTCGCGGGCAGCGTGACGTCGACGTCGAGCGGCACGCCGTCGAACGACGGCACGCGCTGCGCAAGCGTTTCGGTCGGGCAGAAGCGCACGCCGTCCTGCGCTTTGCAAGCGTGCCCGAACGGCAGCGGTTCGCCTGCCGGCGGCTTCGCCATGGCGACGCTCGGCAGGGCGAGCGTCGCCACGGCAACCGCTGACAGCAACCCCGGGCAGCACCCAACGCGCCATCTCCTCACGGCCCGAGCGATACCCGGCGTGAGCGTTTTGTAAACGGTGCGGCGTCGTCGCGGCCGCCGTGAGAGGATGCGCGACGCGGTGCGCGACGCGACGACGCGGCGCCCCAGAACGTCCCAGCACGACGACTTCCGAAGGAGCGAGCGATGCCCGAGATCGAGTTTTCTACGAGCGCCGGCCCGACGAAAGGCTATCTGGCGAGCCCGGCCGACGGAAACGGCCCGGGCGTGATCGTCCTGCAGGAGTGGTGGGGCGTCGAAGAGCACATCCGCTCGGTCTGCGACCGCCTCGCGGCCGAGGGCTTCTTCGCGCTCGCGCCGGACCTGTTCGAAGGCGAGACGACGACGCAGCCGAGCGAGGCCGAACAGAAACTGATGGCGCTGTCGATGGAGAAGGCCGAGCCGCAGATGTGCGGCGCGGCCGACTACCTCGCGGGGCTCGACGGCGTGCAGGGCGAGGGGATCGGATCGCTCGGCTTCTGCCTCGGCGGCGGCCTGTCGGTGTGGGCGTCGGCGACGTGCCCGAAGATCACGGCGACGGTCAGCTACTACTACGTGATGCCGCACGGCAAGCCGGACTTCTCGAACGTCAAAGGCCCGGTGCTCGGCCACTTCGGCACGGCCGACGAGTTCATCCCGCCGGAGGAGGCGAAGAAGCTCGAGGGCGAGCTGCGCGACGCCGGCGTCGATGTCACGTTTCACTACTACGACGACAACGGGCACGCGTTCTTCAACGAGGTCGACCGGCTCGGCACGTACGACGCCGAGGCGGCGCAGCTCTCGTGGGAGCGCACGGTCGAGTTCCTGCGCACCGCGCTCGCGTAGCGGTCTCTTTCGGACTTGAAGAAGACACGCCTCCTCGGCGCGCTCGCAGCGGCGCTCGTCGCTGCGGCGGCGCGCGTGCCGGAGGTGGCCGCGGCGACGGCGAGCGACTCGTCGTGGTCGACGCCGGCGCGGCTCGGCTCGTGCCCGGCGCTCGGCGCGGCGCGCGCGGCGTTCCCACGCGACGAACCGGCGCACGCTACGGGCCGCGGCGCGGTCGTCTGGAGCGCCTCGCGCGAATGCGCCGGCGGCGCGGGCACGCTCGTCGCGCCGATCGGCGCCGAAGATCGGCCGCAGGCGCCGCACTATGCGTCGACGGGCAGCGGACGGCGCGTGCAGCTGCGCGCGCCGCTCGCGGTGGCGCCGGCGCCGCATGGCGAGATCGCGATCGCCGGCTCGGCCTCGTCGCCCTCGACGCTCGACGGCGAGCTCGTGCAGGGGACGGCTACGGGTCCGTTCGCGCCGCTCGGCGCGCTCGCCGGGACGAGCTCGGCGGGGACGCTCGCGACGGGCTACCTCGGCGACGTCGCCGCGGCGTGGCCGACGGGCGGCGGCGGCGCGCGCGGCGGCGTGCGCGTCGACGTCGAGCGCTACTTCGCGAGCGCGCTCTCGCCGCCGCGGATCGTGCCGTCGGGCGCCGGCGCGCCGCAGGCGCCGATCGTGAGCCTCGACTACCGCACCGACGCGATCGTCGTCTGGCGCCAGGCCGGCGCGCTGCTCGCGCGCGAGCTGCCCGGTCGCGGCGGCGCGCGCCCGACGCAGCGCCTGGCGAGCGTCGGGCCACACGTGCGCGTCGCAGCGCTGATCTCAGACGACGACCGCGCGATCGTCGTCTGGACCGACGAACGCGCGGGGCGCACGAGCGTCTACCTCGACGCGTCGGGCGCGAACGTCAGCTTCGGCGCGCCGCGGCTGCTCGAACGCTTCACGAACCCCGGCGGCGCGCCCGATCCGCAAGGCTCGCCGCGGCTCGTGCGGCTGAGGTCGGAGAGCGTGATGCTCGCGTGGAGCGGCGCGCGGGAAGGGCGCTGGGTCGTGCGCGCGGCGGCGATCGACTTCAACGGTATCGGCCGCTTCGCGACGATCTCGGCGCCCGGCGCACAGGCGCTGCTGAGCGACCTCGCGCCGGGGCCCGACGGCGAGGCGATCGCGCTGTGGAGCGAACCGCAGCCGGGCGCCGGCGGCGCGCTCGATCTCGGCGAGCAAGCGATCGTCGCCGCGCGCGGGATCGACTCCTATCCGGACAGCGCGATCTTCGCGCAGCCGGTGCAGGTCGCGCCGCCCGGCGCCAACGGCGAAGCGACGGTCGCGTTCGACCCGGCGAGCGACGGCGCGCTCGCGCTGTGGCGCGGCGCCGGCGGCGCGATCGAATACGCGGTCCGCGCCGGCTCGGGCCACTGACGCCGCGCGCTCGCGGCGCCGATCAGAGGATCTGCTGGTAGATCAGGAAGGCGTTAAGCGCGGTGATCAGCGCCGCGAGCGAGACGCCGGCGAGCGTCGTCAGGCGCCGGTTGACGTGGACGCCCATCACGTCGCGGCGCATCGTCAGCATGACGAGCGGGATCAGCGCGAGCGGGATGCCGAACGACAGCACGACCTGGCTGAGGATCAGCGCGTCGGTCGGGTTGACGCCGATCGCTAGCACGACGAGCGCGGGGACCATCGTCACGAGGCGGCGCAGCAGCACGGAGATGCGGACGTTGAGGAAGCCGCTCATGACGACCTGGCCGGCGTAGGTGCCGACGCTCGAGGACGAGGCGCCGGAGGCGAACAGCGCGACGGCGAAGGCGAGCGCGGCGAGCCCGCCGACCTGGTTGCCGAAGCCGTGGTAGGCGGCCTGGATCGTGTCGATGCCGGTGTGGCCGGTCGAGTGGAACAGCTTCGCGGCGACGGCGAGCATCGCCATGTTGACGAGCCCGGCGCAGGTCAGCGCGATGACGATGTCGAGGCGCTCGAAGCGCAGCACGCGTCCGCGCTCGCGATCGTCGCGGACGGGCATGCGGTTCTTGGTCAGCGCCGAGTGCAGGTAGATCGCATGCGGCATGACGGTCGCGCCGATGATGCCGACGGCGACGTACAGCGACTCGCTCCCGCCGAGGTGCGGGACGAGGCCGGAAAGGGAGCTGTGCACGGACGGCCCGATCCGCAGCGTCTCGTAGAGGAAGCCGAGGAAGATGACGCCGAGCAGCGCGGTGATCGCGAGCTCGAAGCGGCGCACGCCGTGCGTCTGCAGCTCGAGGATCGCGAAGGCGATGAAGCCGGTCATCACGCCGGCCCACAGCAGCGGCACGCCGAACAGCAGGTTGAGCCCGAGCGCGGCGCCGACGAACTCGGCGACGTCGGTCGACATCGCCATGACCTCGGCCTGCAGCCACATGACGGTGCTCGCCGACCGCGGGTAGTGGTCGCGGAACAGCTCGGGGAACGTGCGGTCGGTGGCGATGCCGACCTTCGCGGAAAGATATTGAATGAGCATCGCCATCAAATTGGCGGCGAGCACGACCCACAGCAGCAGGTAGCCGAACTTGGCGCCGCCGGAGATGTTCGTCGCGAAGTTGCCGGGGTCGACGTAGGCGATCGCGGCGACGAACGCGGGGCCGAGCATCGTCAGCGTCGCGCGCAGGCGACCCTTCGCGAGCAGCCGTTCGAGGTGGCTCGCGCCGAGGCCGGCGACGGCCGGCACGCCGGCGCCGACGGCGACGCCGCTCGCGGCGCCGGCGGCCTCGAGCGCGGGGTCGGGTCGCACGGGCGTCAAGCGGACGCCTGCGTGGCCGAGCGATCGGCCGCGTCGAGCGGCTCGCGGTCGAGTTGCACGCGCATCGCGCCGGCGAGGCGCCCGCCGATCGCGTGCTCGCGCGAGCCTTCGCCTTCGCCTTCGCCGAAGCTGACGAGCAGCGGCCCGCCGAACGGCTGGCGCTCGCGCACGTGCAGGCGGTCGCCCGGCGCGATGCCGCGCTGCGACAGGTAGCGGAGCATCTCGGGGTCGGCGTCGGACACGCGCACGAAGACCCCGCCGTCGCCCTGCTGCAGGCGCTCGAGCGGCAGCGTCTCGAGCTCGTGCAGCTCGAGCTCGGCGCTCGGGATCGGGTCGCCGTGCGGATCGATCGTCGGGTGGCCGAGCGTCTCGGCGATCAGCTGCTCGAGCTCCTCGGAGATGACGTGCTCGAGCACCTCGGCCTCGTCGTGCACGCGATCCCACGGCATTCGCAGCGACTCGGCGAGGAACAGCTCGAGCAGCCGGTGGTGGCGGATCACCTCGAGCGCGACCTTGCGCCCGTCGTCGGTGAGCCGCACGCCGCGATACGGAACGTGCTCGATCAGCGCGAGCTCGCCGAGGCGCTTGAGCATCGCCGAGACCGAGCCGGGCGTGAGGCCGAGCCGCTCGGCGAGCGCGTTCGTCGCGACGGGCTGCTCGGAGCGCGATTCGAGCGTGAAGATCGCCTTGCAGTAGTCCTCGACGGCGGGCGAGCGCGCGGCTTCTCTAGTGACCATGAACAAATATTATGGCATGCCAAGAATTCTGTCAAGGCGCCGCTGGACCTCCGTTCGACCGCCCTTTAGGACAGGATGCAAACCGGATGGACCGGGATTACGAGCTGCAGACGCACCAGGCGGAGAACCGCCACTGGTGGTATCGCGGGCGGCGCAAAGTGCTCGATCGCGTGATCGACGGGCTGCGCCTGCCGGCGCGCTCGCAGATCCTCGATGCGGGCTGCGGCAGCGGGCGCAACATGATCGAGCTCGCGCGCCACGGCGCGGTCACGGGCGTCGAGCTCTCGGCGACGAGCGTCGCGCTCGCGCGCGAGCGCGACGCGGGAGAGGTGATCGAAGGGTCGGTGCTCGAGATGCCGTTCGAGGCCGACACGTTCGACCTCGCGGCGTCGCTCGACGTGATCGAGCACCTGCAGGACGACCTCGCGGCGCTGCGCGAGCTGCGCCGCGTCGTCAAGCCGGGCGGCGCGCTGCTCGTGACCGTCCCGGCCTACCAGTGGCTGTGGAGCGGCCACGACGAGGTCAACCACCACTTCCGCCGCTACACGCGCCGAACGCTGCAGCGCGCCGGCGAGCAGGCCGGCTGGCAGCAGGTGCGCACGACGTACTTCAACTCGCTGCTGCTGCCGGCGGCGATCCTGCTGCGCGTGCTCGACCGCTTCAACCGCAAGACGACCGAGTCGAGCCTCGACCTGTGGGTGCCGCCGGCGCCGCTCAACTGGCTGCTCGAGCGCCCGCTGCAGCTCGAGGCGGCGATGATCGCGCGCGGCGGGCGAATCCCCGCCGGCCTCTCGCTGCTCGCCGTCTTCCGCTAACGCTCGACGTCGACGGCCGCGACCGGCGGGTGGTGCGTGCGGAACGTCCAGGCGCGGTTGGCGATGAACGTCAAGATCGTGACGATGCCGGTCGCGAACGCCTGGCCTAGCAGCTTCTCGACGCCGGCGCCGTCGACGAACAGGTAGAGCAGCGCCTCGTTGAGCGCGAGCCCGCAGCCCTGCACGACGCCCCAGCGCACGGGCGTCAGCGCGTCGCCGACGTGCCCGGCGAACGTCCAGCGGCGGTTGAGCAGGAAGCCGTTGACGGCGCCGATCACGAAGCCGATCGCCGAGGCGGCAAGGTACCAGACGCCGAAGCCCTTCAGCAGCAGCGTGTAGATGCCGAACGCGATCGCCGTGTTCGACACGCCGACGATCCCGAACTTGACGAACTGCACGACGACGTGCGCGCTCGCGTGACGCGCCGGCGCCGGCAGCGCGCCCGCTACGCTTGGCTTCGTGCTCTCGGGTGCATGTCCGTCGGCGGGCATTCCTAGAGAGGATGAACGATAAATTCATCGTGGGCTTAGGGCTCTGTCTGAGAATCGGCAGCATGGACGAGCCGCTCACACCAATCTCGGTTAGCCGGCAGATGCCCGACACAGCGCTTCGCACACCAAAACTGCTCAGCATCGTCGCGCCGGTCTACGACGAGCAGGAGCTCGTCGAGGAGTTCGTCAAGCGCGCGTGCGCGGCGGCGGCCGACTACGAGTTCGAGCTCGTGCTCGTCAACGACGGCTCGAGCGACTCGACGCCGGAGCTGCTCGACGGCATCGCCGCGCGAGACGCCCGCGTGCGCGTCGTTCACCTCTCGCGGAACTTCGGCCACCAGGCCGCGCTGACGGCGGGCCTCGAGCACGCGATCGGCGACGTCGTCGCGATGCTTGACGCCGACCTGCAGGACCCGCCGGAGCTGATCCGCGACATGATCGCGCAGTGGAGCCAGGGCGCCGACGTCGTCTACGCGGTGCGCAAGCAGCGCGAGGGCGAGACGGCGTTCAAGCTGGCGACGGCGTCGTGGTTCTACAAGCTGTTCGACAAGCTCGCGCAGGTCGACCTCGAGCCGAACTCCGGCGACTTCCGCCTGCTCGACCGGCGCGCGCTCGACGCGCTCTTGGCGATGACCGAGCGCTCGCGCTTCCTGCGCGGGATGACCGTGTGGGTCGGCTTCAACCAGACGGCGGTCTCCTACGAGCGCGACGCGCGCCACGCGGGCGAGACGAAGTACACGCTGCGCAAGATGCTGCGCTTCTCGCTCGACGCGATCACGTCGTTCTCGCACCTGCCGCTGCAGCTGGCGACGTACGCCGGCATCCTCTCGGCGACGGTCGCGTTCGTCGCGATCCCGGTCGTCATCGTGCTACGGATCTTCGACTCCTACCTCCCCGGCTTCGGCTCGATCACGATCGCGATCCTGCTGCTCGGCGGCATCCAGCTGATCGCGCTCGGCGTGATCGGCGAGTACGTCGGGCGGATCTACGACGAGGTCAAGCACCGCCCGCTGTACATCGTGCGCGACGAGCGCAACCGCCCGGAGGCGGCGCTCGGCGCGCCGGTCGCGCAGGTCGCGCGCGCGGGGCTCGCGGCGCGCTCGACCGAGCCCGTCGGCTGACGCTGTGAAGATCGCGAGACCGGCCGCGGCGTGACCGCTCCGCAGCCGCGCCGCGCGTGTTCTGTGCGGGCATGACGCACGCACAGCGACGAGCAGGCGGCACGTGGCTCGCGCCGGCGCTCGCGATCGTCGTGCTCGTGCTGGCGGCGGCGCTCGCCGGAGCGGGCGTCGGCGTCGCGCGCGCCGAGGCGTGCGCGGGCGTCGGCTCGGAACCGTGCCCTTACTCCTCGGCGCAGATCGTCGGCCAGCGCGCCGAGGGCGTGCTGCGCTTCCCGGAGGCGGTCGCCGTCGACGCGGCCGGCGACGTGTACGTCGCCGACCAGCTCAGCTACGTCGTGCAGAAGTTCTCGGCGACCGGCGCGTTCGAGAACGAGTGGGGCTCCTACGGCGGCGGCCACGGCCAGTTCGGCCCGATCGGCGGCCTCGCGGTCGACGCGGCCGGCGACGTGTACGTCGTCGACTCGAGCCACAACCGGATCGAGAAGTTCACGGCCGAAGGCGAATTCATCACGCAGTGGGGGCACAAAGGCTCCGAACCGGGCGAGTTCGAGTTCGGCTCCTCGCAGGACTACACGAAGCCGCCGGGCGGCGGCGTCGCGGTCGCCGGCGACTACGTCTACGTCGCCGACTCGGGCAACAACCGGATCGAGCGATTCAACCTCGAAGGCGGCGAAGCGATGGAATGGGGCACGAAGGGCGGCGGGCCGGGGCAGTTCAACTACCCGCGCGGGCTCGCGGCGAACGCGAGCGAGGTGCTCGTCGCCGACGACGACAACCACCGGATCGAGAAATTCGACCCGTCGGGCGCCTATCAGGGCGAGGTCGGCTCGGCGGGCGCCGGCCCGGGACAGTTCGAATTTCCGTATGGCGTCTCGCTCGACGCGGCGGGCAACGCATACGTCGCCGACGATCTCGGCCATCGCGTCGTCAAGCTCAACGCGTCGCTCGGCTTCGCCGGCGCGTGGGGCGGCTACGGCACGAAACCGGGGCAGCTCGCGTTCCCGCGCGCGATCGCGAGCGACCCGGCCGGCGACACGTACGTCGCGAACACGGCGAACGACCGCGTCGAGGTCTACGACCCCGAAGGGCACTTCCTGCGCACGATCGGCTACTCGGCGCGCGGCCTCGGCGAGCTGACGGCGCCGCGCGGGCTCGCGCTCGACCCGAGCGGCGGCCTGCTCGTCTCCGACACGGTCGGCTCGCGCGTCGAGCTGTTCGCGCCGGCGAGCGACGCGGTCACCGCGCAGTGGACGGCGACGGGCGGCTCGCACGCGAGCTTCGCGAAGCCGACGGGGATCGGCGTCGATCCGCGCGGCTCGGTCTACGTCGCCGACGAAGGCGAGGAGCGGATCGCGCAGATCTGGGGCGACGGGACCTACCTGTCGGAAATCGGCGGCCCGAGCGACCTCGGAGGCGCCGGGCTGAACGGCGTCGCGGCGGTCGCCGTCGCGCCGATCACCGGCCGCCTGTACGTCGCCGACGCGAGCCACAACCGCGTGCTCGTGTACGGCGCCGAAGGCCGGCTGCTCGCGCGCTGGGGCGCCGGCGGCGGCAACGGCGAAGCGAGCGGCGGGACGGGCGGCTTCAACCACCCGTCGGGCATCGCGCTGAGCACGCCGGCGCTCGGCGAAGACGTGTACGTCGCCGACAAGGGCAACGACCGGATCGTCGAGCTCTCGCCGAACGGCGAAGTCCTGCGCGAGTGGGGCTCGCGCGGCTCGGGCGACGGGCGCTTCCACGCGCCGGACGGCGTCACGGTCGACGGCGACGGCGACGTCTACGCGCTCGACAGCGAAAACAACCGCGTCGAGCTGTTCGACCCGACCGGCCACTTCGTCGCGAAGTGGGGCCTGCGCGGCACCGGCCTCGGCGACTTCTCGCAGCCGGCGGCGATCGCGATCGACTGCAACGGCGACGTCTACGTCGCCGACACGAACAACAACCGCGTCGAGCGCTTCAACCCGGTCGACCCGGTCGCGACGGGCTGCGCGGCGCCGACGTCGTGGCCGCCGCCGCTCGACGTCGCGCCGGTCGTGAGCGTCGGCGTCGCGCGCTCGAGCGGTGTGCTCGCCGAGCGCTCGCTCGCGCTCAGCGTGCGCTGCGAACGCGAATGCAAGGTGCTCGTCACGGGCACGCTCGCGCCGAGCGGCGGGCGCCGGTCGGTGCAGCTCGTCGCCGCTGCGCGATCGCTGCCGCGCGCGCGCTTCGGGCGCGTGCGGCTGCGCGTCGGACCGAACGCGCTCGCGCGCCTGCGCCGCGCGCTCGGGCGCCACGGCGCGATGACGGCGCGCGTGCAGGTCGTCGCCGCGGGTCCGACCGGAAAGCGCACGACCGTTAATCGAATCTACGTCGTCAGCCGATAGTGCATACATGGCGAGCATCGACCACCGCCGCGAACGGATCAGGATCGAGACCGAGCGGCACCGCATCGAGGGCGAGATCACGCTCGCGCGCGACGGCTATCGCAGCAGGGTCTCGGACGTGCTCAACGCATCCGAGCGCGACTTCCTGACGCTGACCGACGTGACGGTCGCGCCGCTCGACGACGGACCGGCCGAGTCGCACGCGTACCTAACGCTCGCGCGGCGGCACATCGTCTTCGCGGTCGCCGCCGAGCAGCCGCGCGGCGCGCAGTAGCGAGCGCTCAGGAGACGGCGAAGGCGCCGGCGCTGCTGACGGTGCCGGCCGGCGCGGCGCCGTTCGTGACCGTGATCGCGCCGCTGCTCGTGCCCGCCGGGACGCGGGCTCTGAGCTTCTTCGCCGAGAGATATTCGACGCCGGCGGCCGCGACGCCGTCGAACGCGACGGTCGAGGACGGCGTGAAGCAGGCGTTCGGGCGTCAGGTAGCCGGGATACGGCGTCTTGACGCTGACCGCCGGCCGCGCGCCGCCGGCCGCTTCGCGCGACTGGCGCAGCGCGCTCGCGCGCAGCTCCGCGCCGCTCAGCGACGCCGGCACGAGCTTCATCCCCTGGCACGCCGCACGCCCTGGCCGCGCAACGACGCGGCAGACGCGATCGATGCGATAGCGCGCGCCGGCGAGCGTCTTCGCGGCGCCCGCGCTCGACGGCAGCGCCGCGACGACGATCGCAAGCAGCGCTAGCAACGCGACGGACGCGCGACGCGCACGCCCGACCGATTCCGCGCACCGCGCGAGCCGGCGACGCGCGCGGCCTCTCCTCTCCCCGTTCGCACGCATGAGAGTCGGGGCGTACCGCGTTGCGATGGGGTCAACCGTCGGCTGGCGCGCTCCGGTGGCCCATTGACGCTCGCGAGGAGGATGACTAGAATAATGGTCATGTCTGAGACCCTGCCTCTGTCCTCCGTAAAGGCGCATCTCTCTGAGCTGGTGGATCGTGTGGAGGACCAGCACGACCGTGTGGTGCTCACGCGCAACGGCAAGCCGGCCGCCGTCTTGATCAGCCACGACGACCTCGAGAGCCTCGAGGAAACCCTCTCGATCGTGTCGGACCCCGCGCTGATGGCGCAGATCCGTGAGAGCGAGCAGGCGCTCGCCGGCGGAGAGCGGGCGACGGAGCTCGCCGAACTGCGCAGCGAGCTGCAGAGCAGCCGCGACGACACCGCAGCGTGAGCGAGCCGCCATGGGAGGTGCTGGTCGCGCCGCCGGCGCGTCGCCAGATCGCCCGCTTGCCGATATCGGTCGCCGCCGCAGTCCTCGAGACGCTCGACGCGATCGCATCCAACCCCCGACGCCTCGGTAAGCCCCTCCGTTTCGAGCTCGAGAGGTACCTGTCTGCGCGTCGCGGGCCCTATCGGATCGTCTACCGCATCGACGACGCGACCCGCTCGATCACGGTCGTCGCGGTCGCGCACCGCGCCGACGTCTACCGCCAGCGCTGACCACGCGCGCCTGCGAGAACGGAGAGGGCGGGATTCGAACCCGCGATGGAGTTTGACCCCCATACTCGCTTAGCAGGCGAGTGCCTTCAGCCTCTCGGCCACCTCTCCCGGTCGAGCCGGAACGGCGAAGTTTAGAGGCTGCGTCGCGGCGTCGAGAGGCGCGTTCCTCGGACGTCGCGATCGCCACCCGCCCAGCGCGTAGCATCTGTCGCGCCGCTGGAAGGGTGGCAGAGCGGTTGAATGCGGCGGTCTTGAAAACCGTTAGGCGGGCGAACCCCGTCTCGGGGGTTCGAATCCCCCCCCTTCCGCTCCAAGCATGCCCGACGCGCGTGCCGTCCGCCATACGTCCGCGCGCGTTTGGGCGCAGTCGTCGGCGGGTAGGTGAGCTATATGCCCCTTGGCACCTCCATATTTTTGATTGCCGTCGGTGCGATCCTACGCTACGCCGTGACCGCGACCGTCTCGGGCCTCTCGCTCACGACGATCGGGTTGATCCTGATGATCGTCGGAGCGGTCGGCCTCGTGCTCTCGCTGCTGTATATGGCGACGCTGCGACCGCGCGGGCGCGTCGTGCGCGAACGCGCCGTCGAGCGCGACCCGTACGGCGACACGTACTAGAGCCGGCTCGCTCCGCGCTGCTCAGCCTCTCGCGATCGGCGCCGTGCCGATCGCCTGGCCGGCGGCATTGAGCGCTTGCACCGTCATGTACCGCCCGGCCGCGCCGGCCGGCACGGCGATCGCCGTCTCGAAGCCGCCGCGCGGTACCTGCGCGACGGGGCTCAGCGCGTGCGTGCGTGCGCCGGCGAGCACGCGCCAGCCGGCGAGCAGCGTCGCCCCGTTCCAGCTCGCGTAGACGGTGCCGGCGCCGCCGGGCGCCGGGTGAAAGGCGAACGCCGGCCGTTCGCGCGGCGTGCCCGTCCACTGGAAGCGGAAGTCGCGATAGGACTGCGTGTGCGCCGGGAAGTGCGCGTCGAACAGCAGCGCGCCGGACGGGCTCAGCTCCGACAGGTCGCCTTCCTGCCCCCAGCCGAGGAACCAGTCGCCGTTTTCGAGCGCCTGCACGTTGCCCTGGCTGTCGGCGAGCAGCGGCGACGGATGGACGAACTGCGCGACGAGCGTCGCGCTGCGGCTCTGCGCGTTGAGCGCCACGACGATTCCGCGCGACTGCTGGTGCACGTCCGGCGAGGCGCCGTTGTCGAAGATGCTGATATCGCCATTCGCCAGCACGCGCGGATCGTGCTGCCAGGCGGTCGTCGTGCCGGCGCCCATCGCGAAGCTGCTGCGCTTGCCGCCGAGGCGCCAGACGATCTCGCCGGTGCGCGGATCGACCTCGTACACCGTCCACGTGTTGCGCGCCGAGATCAGCAGCGTCCCGTCGGGATCGAGGTCGATCGAGTTGACGTGGAAGTAGTCGAACGGAGACGACGTCGAGCTGTCGAAGAGGTTCGAGTAGGACTCGTCGAGCGCGACGTGATCGAGGCTCGTCCACTGGAACATGACGAGCCCCGTCTTCACGTCGATCTCCTGCACGAGCCCGTCGGTGACGCCGGCGTAGGAGGACCCGCCGATCGAGGAGAGGTCGCAGAGGATCGGCTCGTACGCCGTGATCAGCGCCGTGCCCTGCGGCGTCAGCTGCAGGTCGTGCAGGTCCTCCCGCACGCCGTTGCCGGCGCGCACGTGCGCGATGTCGGTGTACGACTGGTTCGCGATCACGCCTTCGCCGAGGCCGAAGCCGTGCACCGAGATGCCGCCCTGCCACCACGTCAGCACGGGCGCGCCGAGATACTGCTGCACGCGGAAGTTCGTCGCGAACGTGTCGGTCGGCAGCGGCCTGAACCACACCAGGGCGCCGCTGTCGTCGAGGATCATCGGTCCCGCCTGCCCCGGCCCGGTATACGGCGCGGCGAACTCGTACCCGGCGGCGAGGGCCGGCGAGCTCGCCGTGACCGTCACCGCCGGCGGGTGCAGGTCGGGACGCGACTGGAAGCCCTGCACCTCGCTGCCGGCGTGGATCGTCTCCGGCGTCCTCGTCAGCGGGTCCTCGTCGGCGACCGCGAACTCGTCGACGATCGGCTGCGCCGAGCCGCCGCTGCGCACCTGCGCGTGGACGTCGACGCGCTCGCCCTCGACGAACGGCTTCACCGGGACGAAGCTCGCGCCGTCGCCCTGCGAGTAGGCGAGCAGCCTCCCGGCGTGCGCGCCGCTGCGCGAACCGACGACGCTGACGTGCGCGATCTCGCCCGCCGGAGCGCCGAGGAAGCTGATCTGCGTCGCGGGCGTCGCGTCGCGGCTGCCGGACAGCGGCGAGACCGTCACTGAGCCGGCCTTTATCGCCGAGGTGTTCAATGTCGGCGGCACGCAGCTGGGGGCGCGGGTCGATGCGGACGCGGCTGCCGCGACTCCTGCCAGCCCCAGCGCCGTCGCCAGCCCTACGATCAGAGCACGGATGGACAGCATGGGCCCGAAGGAGCATAGGAGACTCGACCGCCGTACCTTCCTCAAGCGCGGCGCCGTCGCCGGCGGCCTACTGAGCGCCGGCGGTCTCGGCATTGCGCGGCTCGCCGACGCGAGCGACGAAGCCGCGCCGCCGAGCGGCCCGACGGTCGCGCCTCCCTCGCTCGGCGCCGATCGCCCGAACATCCTCGTGATCGTCGTCGACCAGCTGCGCTATCCGGTGTGGTTCTCACCGACGGCCGACGGCATCGCGCTGCCCCCGAACATCAGGCGCCTGCGCGAAGGCGCCGTCTCGTTCGCCGGCCACTACACGGCGTCGAACGACTGCACGCCGGCGCGCGCGACGCTGCTGACCGGCCTCTACACGCATCAGACCGGCTGCATGATCACCGGCGGCAGCACGCTCGACCCCGGCTTCCCGACGTGGGGCTCGATGCTGCGCGAACACGGCTACCGCACGCGCTGGTACGGCAAGTGGCACCTCACGCACCGCGACAACAAGTGGAGCCCGGTGCGCGGCAAGCGCGCGCTCGAGCGCTACGGCTTCAGCGGCGGCACGTTCCCCTCGCCCGACGGCGCCCCCGGCCAAGGGTGGCGCGTCGACGGTCACATCGCGCGCCAGTTCGCCGACTGGTACTCGACCGAGCAGGGCGAGGAGCCGTGGTGCACGACCGTCTCGTTCGTCAACCCGCACGACATCGCCTGGTGGTACCGCTGGAGCGATCGCGTGCTCGCCGAGGCGAGCGCGCGCAACGTCGTGCAGACGCTTCCCGGCAACTTCGAGACGCCGCAGCTGCTCGCCGAACGCAAGAAGCCGCGCCTGCAGCGATCGCTGCAGGAAACGGCCGCGAGCTCGTTCGGCGCGGTCCCCTTCGAAGGACCCGAGGTGCTCTCGCGCTGGTCGGAATTCCTCAACCTCTACGCGAAGCTCCAACGCGCCGTCGACGCGCACGTCGGCACCGTGCTCGAAACGCTCGAGAGCCGTCCCGACGTCGCCGCGAACACGGTGATCGTGTTCACCTCCGACCACGGCGAGTACGGCGGCTCGCACGGGCTGCGCGGCAAGGGCGCCGGCGCCTACGAGGAGGCGATCCACGTGCCGCTGCTCGTCAAGGACAACCGCAACGTGCTCACGCAGGCGCCGGACACGAGCCGCACGCAGCTGACCTCGAGCGTCGACGTCGCACCGCTGCTGCTGACGCTCGCGACCGGCTCGAACGCGTGGCGCGAACAGCCGCGCTACGCGCACCTCGCCGAGCGCGCCGACCTCGCCGCGATGCTCGCCGACCCGAACGCCCCCGGACGCCCGTACGTGCTGCACGCGACCGACGAGACGGTCACCGAGTTCGCGACCGAACCGTACGCGGCCGACGCGCCGCGGCACGTGATCGCGATGCGCACGCAGGACGCGAAGCTCGCGACGTACTCCGACTGGGAACCGGACGGGCTCGAGCTCGTCGCCGCGACGCAGGAACGCGAGCTCTACGACTACGGCACCGACGGCGGGCGCCTCGAGCTCGACAACGCCGCCGGACGCAGCGACTTGGAGTCGTCGCTCACGCCGGCGCTCGAACGCGCGGTCGAACAGGAGCTTCGCCGCCCGCTGCCCGGCTACCTGAGCGCCGCTCGCGCGCGAGGCCTCGCCGACTACTTCACGACCGCGCGCAACACCGCGACGCGTGCCGCCGAAGCCGGCGAACGCCGCGCCGAAGAAGTCTTCGAGGGGCTCAGGGAAGTCGGCGCGACGCGCGGCCCCGCGGGCACGGGCGAAACGCGCTTTCGCCGGCTCAGGCGCGCGCGACGCGCGATTCGCCGATGACGGCGCCCGCCGCGTCGAGCGCCTGCGCCTGCACATAGGCGCCGGCGGCGAGCGACGGCAGCGCGAGCGAGGTCTCGAAGCCGGCGCGCGGCGCGCTCGCGACCGGCGCGAGGCTGCGCGGCGAGGACCCGGCGAGCACGCGCCAGGTGGCGACTTCGGTCGCACCGTTCCAGCTCGCGTAGGCGCGCGCGCCGTGACCCGCCGAGGAGCGCACGATCGCAAGCGCCGGCGGTTCGCTCGGACGCCCGCTCCACGCCAGGCGGTAGGCGCGGTAGGACTCGTACGACGCCGGCAGGTGCGCGTCGAGCAGCAGCTGCCCGTTCGCGCCGAATTCCGAGAGGTAGGGCGTTTCCCCCCAACCGACCATCCACGCGCCACCGGCGAGCGCCTGCACGTTGCCCTGGCTGCCGGCGACGAGCGGCACGCCCGGGTGCACCTGTTCGCGTACGAGCGTCGCCGTCCTCTGCGCCGGCGCGAGCTGCACTTCGATCGCCCGCGACTGACGGTGCACGGCCGGCGTCGCGCCGTTGTCGAAGAACGTGATCGCGCCGCTCGGCTGGACGCGCGCGTCGTGCTGCCACGCGGTGCTCGCGCCCGGCCCCATCGTGAAGCTGCTCTGCTTGCCGCCGAGCTCCCAGCGCACCTGGCCGCTGCGCTGGTCGACGTCGTACGCCGCCCACGTGTTGCGCGCGTCGATCAGCAGTTCGCCATCCTGCTGCACGTCGATCGCGTTGATGTGGAAGAAGTCGAACGGCGTCGTGCGGCTCGCGTGCGACGCCGAGGCGTAGGAGTCGAGCAGCGGCACGTGGTCGAGGCTGTGCCACTCGTACTCGACGAGCCCCGTCTTCAGGTCGATCTCCTGCAGCAGCGTGTCGGCGACGGCCGCGTTGCGCGCGCCGCCGACGCTCGACAGGTCGCAGTCGATCCCGTCGTACACCGTGATCAGCGCGACGCCCTGCGGCGTGATCTGGAATTCGTGCAGGTCCGGCTGGTAGCCGTTGCCGGCGCGCACCGTCGCGAGCGTCCGGTAGGAGCTGTTCATGATCACCTCGCCGGCCTTGCTCGAGCCGCCGGCGATCAGCGGGTCCTGCCACCACGTCAGCACCGGCTGGCCTTCGTACTGCTGCACGCGGAAGTCGGCCGCGCGCGTGCCGGCCGGCGAGAGCGGGTCGAACCACACGAGCGAGCCGTCTTCGCCGAGGATCATCGGCCCGTACTGGCCCGGGCCCGAGTAGGGCGCGAGGAAGATCTCGCCGGGCGTCGTCCCGGCCGCGTGCGTCGTGACCGTCACCGTCGGCGGCTGCAGGTCCGGGCGCGAGTGGAAGTGCTGGTAGGAGGCACGCTGCGGCGTCGGGCGCGGGCTGCCGCCGGCTTCGCCCCCGTGGTCCTGCACGGCGATCGTGAAGCCCCACGCGAACGGCACGCTCAGCGCCCCTTCATGCAACTGCGCGCGCACCGTCACGTGCTCGCCCTGCGTGAACGGCCGCGACGGCACGAAGCTCGCGCCGTCGCCCTGACCACCGCCTCCGGCGGCGGTGCCCCCGATCTCCGATCGGTAGGCGAGCAGGCGCCCGGAGTGCACGCCGCTCAGCGAGCCGGAGACGCTCACGTGCGAGAGCTCGCTCGCGGGCGCACCGAGCAGGCTGATCTGCGTCGCGGCCGACGCGTCGAGCGAGTCGGGCTCCGGCGAGACGGTCACGCGCCCGCCCGCGAGCGCCGCCGAGACGTTCAGGCGCGGCGGCGTGCAGCGCGGCGAGACGCTCGGTTCGACGAACCGGCTCGCCGTCGCGACCGGCTCGGCGCCCGCTGCAGCCGGTCGCTGCGCGAGCACGGCGAGCAGCGCGAGCGCGGCGGCGAGCAGCGCCGGCGCGACGTGGGCCGGCGCCGCGCGCGAGCGCGTCCGGCGCCCGTTCACCCCTTGACCGTCGGCGAGGTCGTGAGCACGTTGCCCGCTCCGTCGAGCGCCTGCACGGCGACGTACGGTCCGGCGCTCGGCACGGCGATCGTCGTCTGAAAGCCGCTCTTCGGCGCGCTCGCCGTCTGCGTGAGCGCAGTCGCCGCGGCGCCGGCGAGCACGCGCCAGCTGGCGACGCTCGTCGCTCCGTTCCAGCTGACGGCGACGCTCATCGCGCCGGCGCCGGCCGCCTTCGCGGAGAGCGACGGGCGCGTCGTCGGCGTCGCGCTCCAGGGCGCGAGGTAGGTGCGGAAGTCCTGCACGTTCTTGCCGAGCGTGCCGTCGAGCAGCACGTGGCCGGAGGGGTCGTACTCGGTGAAGTTCGGCAGCCCGCCGTATCCCATCAGCCAGTCGCCGCCGGGCAGCGCGAGCGTGTTGCCCTGGCTTTCGGCGAGCAGCGTCTTCGTCGGGTTGACGAACTGCTTGACGAGGCTGACCGTGCGGCTCGCCTGATCGACCTTCAACAGCAGGCCGCGCGACTGCTTCTCCTTCGGCGGGTCCGAGCCGTTGTCGAACACCGAGATCAGCCCGTCGGGCTGGAACTCGGCGTCGTGCTGCCAGTAGAAGCGCGTGCCGGCGCCCTGCGTGAAGCTCGAGTGGCTGCCGCCGATCCGCCAGCGGATCGCGCCGCTGCGGATGTCGACGTCGTACAGCGTCCACGTGTTGCGCGAGGAGAGCAGCACGTCGCCGCTCGGACCGGGGCTGATCGAGTTGATGTGGACGTAGTCCCACGGGTAGCTGTACTTCGGCGCCGGGTTGTTCGATTGCGAGGGCGAGATGTGCGTGAGCGCGTGCCACTCCCACATGACGAGCCCCGTCTTCACATCGACCTCCTGCACGATCGAGTCGGTCAGCACGCCGTTCGCTTTGCCGCCGTAGGAGGAGAGGTTCATCTCGATCGGGTTGAACTCGTCGATCCACGCCGTCCCTTCGGGGCTCAGGCGCACCTCGTGCAGGTCGGCGTGATAGCCGTTGCCGGCCCTGATCGTCGCGACATGCCGGTAGGAGGTGTCGTAGATCTCGTCTTCGCCCTGGCCGAAGCCGACCTCGAGGATCCGCCCCTGCCACCACGTCAGCACCGGTTTGCCCTCGTACTGCTGGACCTGGAAGTTGCTCGCCGAGTCGCCGCCCGGCAACGGCCGGAACCAGACGAGCGCGCCGTTCTGTTCGGCGATCATCGCGCCCGGCGTGCCGAGGCCCTGGTAGGGCGCGAGGAACAGGTCGCCGGGCGCCGCGCCGGGCTTCGCCGGTGTCGTGATGTGCACGGTCGACGGCGTCAGCGACGGCGCCGAGCTGTAGTGCTGGATCGCGTTCGGGTCGCCGGCGTTGAGCGGGAACTGCTTCTGGCTGACCGGCGCCTGATGGGCGATCGTGAAGCTCGTGCCGACGGCGACGCCGCCGACCGACGCGTGCACGGTCACCTTCTCCCCGGGACTGAACGGCCGGCTCGGCAAAAAGCTCTCGCCGGTGCCCGTCGAGTACGGGCGCAGCACGCCGCCGTGCGCGCCGCTGCGCGAGCCGACGACGTGCACGCCGGCGACCTGCGTGCCGGCGCCGCCGAGGAAGCTGATCTGCGTCGAGGCCGACGCGTCCGGCGTGCCCGGCTGCGGCGAGATCGCGACGGGCTCGGCGGCCGCCGAGCCGGCGACCGACGCGTCGAGCGTCGCCGAGGAGGCCTGCGTGGCGCCGCCGCAGGCGCCGAGCGCGACGGAGAGCATGAGCGCGCCGAGGACGGCGCCGCCAGCCCGAAGCGCTCGCGCGTCTCGCCGGCGGTTCTTGCGTGAGGTGCTCGGCACTGGCGGCGATCGTAGCGGGCCGAGCAGCGGCCGGTGCCGGTCGAACGGGGCTCAGCCGGCGCGCTCGACGCGGCTAGCCGGCGAGCGCGAATCGGCGCGAGGTGCCGATCACCCGCCCGCTCGCGTCGAGCGCCTGCAGCTCGAACTCGTCATCGCCCTGCGGCGTCGAGATCGCCGTCTCGAAGCCCGACTTGGGCCGCGTCGCGACGACTGTCAGCCGTCCGGCGCCCGACGCCGCGAGGACCCGCCACGAGGCGAGCTCGGTCGCGCCGTTCCAGCTCGCGTACACCGTCGGCGCGCCGCCCCCGCCGCGGCGCGCCGCGCCGGCCGGCGCCGTCAGCGGTTCGCCGACCCACTGCCCGAGCGTCGCCCGATAGCTGAGGTCCGGGCCGGGCAGTTCGGCTTCCCACAGCAGCTTGCCGCTCGAGCTGTATTCCGAGATGTACGGCAGCGATCCCCAGCCGAGGAGGACGTTGCCGCCCGGCAGCGGCTGCGTGTCGCCCATGTACTCGGATTCGAGCGCGAGACCCTCGCCGTACTGGCCGACGAGCGTCGCCGTGTGCGCCTGCTGGTCGAGCTTCAGCACGAGCCCTCGCGAGGCCGCTTTCGCTTCGATGTAGGAACCCCCGCCGGTCAGCTGGCAGCAGTGGTCGTCGAACAGCGTGACCGTCGAGCCGGGGCCGAGGCGCGCGTCGTGCTGCCACGCGAACGCCGCGCCCGGGCCGAGCTTGAAGTCGGAGTCGCGCCCGCCGAGCGTCCACTCGATCTTCCCGCTGGCGACGTCCACGAGGTAGACCGACCACGTGTCGCGCATCGAGACGAGGAAGCTCTTGCCGTCGGGCGAGAGGTCGATCGCGTTGACGTGGTAGGCGTCCCACGGGAAGCCGTTCGTCGGCAGCGTCGCCTGCACCTGGCTCAGCGGGATGTGGTCGAGCGCGTCCCAGCTCGAGATCAACCGGCCGGTCTTCAGGTCGTACTCCTGCACCGCCGAGTCGATCAGCGCGCCGTTGTACGCGCCGCCGTAGCGCGACAGGTCCTTCGGGATGTTCCTGTTCGCCGTGACCCACGCGTGCTGCCCGTCGATCAGGAACTCGTGCAGCGTCACGACCCAGCCGCCGGTCGCGTGCAGCCTGGCGATCGTCCGGTAGTGGCGGTCGACGACGACGTCTTCGCCGCTTTCGGTCGCGCCGGTGTTCGTCACCTTGCCCTGCCACCACGTCAGCACCGGCTGCCCTTCGTAGGTCTGCGCGCTGAGGTTCGACGCGACGAGCTTTTCGCGCACCGGCTGGAACCACACCGGCTGCAGGCTGCGATCGAGGATCAGCGGGCCGCTCTGACCCTGAATCGGCGGTTCGTTGAGGTCGTAGAAGTTGGCCGCGAAGATGTAGCCCGGCGCGAGCTTCGCGCCCGGCTCGCTGTGGATCACGCGGTACTTCGGCGGGCGCAGCCCGGGCGCGCTGAGGAAGCTGTAGGTGTTCGCCGTCGAGTAGCGCCCGAGCGCGTTGCCGTGCGTGTCGTGGAAGACCGCCGCGAGCGCGACGAAGCAGGCGATCGCCGCCGCGACGACCACGACGAGGCGCCGGTCGGCGACGCGCTCTGCGGCGGTCGGCCTCGGCACCGCGACGAACGTCACGAGCGCCGCCGCCGCGGTCAACCCGGCGCCGATCAGGTACGCGAGGCGAAAGCCGTGCGTCAGCGCGTCGGCGACCTGCGACCCGTGGCCGATCAGGTCCGTGCTGTGCTGCGTCGCGAGCGTGATCAGCAGCGCCAGGCCGAGGCCGCCGCCGACCTGGCGCGAGGTGTTGACGAGGCCCGAGGCGAGCCCGGCCTGGCCCTCCTTTGCGCCCTGCGTCGCGGCGATCGTCGAGGGCACGATCGACATCGCGATGCCGGCCGTCGTCAGCACGCCCGGGATCACGACCCAGACGAGCGGCGTGCCGCTGGACTCGATCTGCGCGAACAGCAGGAGGCCGACGGTCATCATCGTCAGGCCGCTGCCGAGCACGGCGCGCACGCCGAAGCGGCCGACCAGCCGCCCCGCGCGCGGGGCGATCAGCAGGATCGCGAGCGTCATCGGCAGGAAGTTCAAGCCGGTGTGGAACGGCGAGATGCCGAGCACCTGCTGCATGTACAGCGAGCTGATGAACCACATCGGGAACAGCGCCGCGCTGAACAGCAGGACGATGTTGTTGGCGACCTTCAGCGGCCGCGTGAGCTCCTTGAACGGGATCAGCGGGTGCGAGGCGAAGCGCGTCTCGATCACGCCGAACAGCGCGAGCAGCGCGACGCCGAGGACGATCGGTCCGAGCGCGCCGAACGCCGTCCATCCCTTCAGCCCGCCTTCGACGACGCCGAAGACGAGGACCATCTGGCCGATCGTCAGCGTGAGCGCGCCGGCGAGGTCGAACGCGTCGTCGGCTTTCGCCCGTTTGCGCTCGGCGACCACCGCCCAGCCGACGACCGCGAACGCGATCGCGATCGGCGGGTTGATCAGCAGCACCCACCGCCAGCTGAGGAATTCGGTGATGATCCCGCCGAACAGCGTGCCGGCGGCGCCGCCGAGCCCGTTCATCGCCGCCCACGTCGCGATCGCGCGGTGCAGCTGCGGGCCGGGCGGGAACGACGCGGTGATGATCGCCAGCGAGCACGCCGCCATCAGCGCGCCGGCGAGGCCCTGGATCGCGCGAGCCGCGACGAGCGTGCCCTGGTCGGGCGCGAGACCGCCGGCGAGCGAGGCGATCGCGAACAGCACGAGCGCGGCCACGAACGTGCGGCGCTGGCCGAAGTGGTCGGCCGCCCGGCCGCCGAGCATCAGGAAGCCCGCGAACGTGATCGCGTAGGCGTCGACGACCCACTGCAGATTCGGCGAGGAGAAGCCGAGGTCGGTCTGGATCCGCGGCAGCGCGACGTTGACGATGCTCAGGTCGAGGATGACCATGAACTGCGCGACGCAGCACACGATCAGCAGCCATTTCGAGCTGGACCCTCCCCGCTCGCCCTCGGCAGCCGCGGCGCTCGGCGCGGTCCGGCTCGCCTGCGCTTCGGCGCTCATCGGCGCCGCCCGGACCGCGATCGGCTCCGCAGGCCCTTGGTAGGGTGAGCCTTCGAGCCCGCCAGCGACGAATGGAGCCCGCCCCATGAGAAGAACGCCACTGACCGCCATGCTAACGCTGACGGCCGTCCTGGCGAGCACCGTCGCGATCTCGGCGTGCGGCAGCAGCAGCTCGTCCTCCTCGACGTCCTCGAGCGGCACGACTCCGGCGACGAGCACGGCGCCGAGCACGAGCACGAACACCAGCACGACGACGCACAAGCACAAGTCGAAACCGGCCTACTAGGCCGGCCGCTCTCGCCGTCGGCGCGTACGGCCGCGAGAATCCCGCGAGGCGCGCTCACCCCGAGCTCCGCGCGCTCGTCAGCGAGGTGTAGAAGCTGATCGTCGCGACCGCCGGCGAGGCGCCGAGTACGTTGCCGCTCGCGTCGAGCGCCTGCACGGCGGCGTAGGCGTACTTCACCGGCAGCGTCGTCGAGCTCTCGAAGCCGTCCGCCGGGACCACCGCGCGCGGCTTCAGCGCAGCGGCCGAGGCGCCGGCGAGCACGCGCCAGGAGGCGACGCCCGTCGCGCCGTTCCAGCTCGCGTGCACGATCGTCTCTTCGCCCGTGTCGTTGACGCTCGCGAGCACCGCAGGCGGGCGCGCGGGCGTCGCGCTCCACGGGTAGCGGAAGGCGCGGTAGAAGGACATGTCGTAGGGCTGGTGTGCGTCGAACAGCACCGAGCCGTCGGCGCCGAACTCGCTGATCGCCGGCACCCCGCCGAAGCCGACGAGCGTGTTGCCGTCGGGCAGCGTCTGCGAGTTGCCCTGGCTCGGCGCGAGCAGCTGCGGGTCGGCGTGCGTGTAGGCGGCCGCGAGGCGCGCTTCGTGCGTCTTGTAGTCGAGCTTGATCCGCAGCGCGCGCGACTGCTTGTGGATCGGCGGGTTCGCGCCGTCGTCGAAGAACGTCACTTCGCCGTCGGGCAGCATCCGCCCGTCGTGCTGCCAGGCCGTGCTCGTGCCCGGGCCCATCTTGAACGAACTACGGTTGCCGCCGAGCCGCCAGAGGATCCTGCCGCTGAGGCCTTCGAGCTGGTAGCCCGCCCACGTGCTGCGCGCCGAGATCAGGATCTTCCCGTCCGGCTCCGGGTCGACCGAGTTGAGGTGGAAGTAGTCCCACGGCGTCGTCCCGCTCGGCGCTTCGACTTCGGACTCGGCGGGGGCGATGTGGTCGAGGCTGTGCCATTCCCAGCGCACGAGCCCGGTCCTCATGTCGATCTGCTGGATCGCCGTGTCGACGATCGCGCCGCGCGCCGAGCCGTTGACCTGCGAGAGGTCGCAGTGGATCGGGTTGTACACCGTGACGTAGGCGATCCCGTTCGCGGCGAGGCGGAAGTCGTGCAGGTCGGCCGACAGGCCGTTGCCGCCGGCGACCTTCGCGACCGTTTCGTAGCGTGCGTTCGTCACGACGTCCTCGCCGTCGCCGAAGCCGAGCGAGAGTACGTGGCCGCGCCACCAGGTCAGGACGGGCTTGCCTTCGTAGCTCTGCAGGTCGAGGTCCTCGGCGGCTTCGCCGGTCGGCATCTGCTCGAACCACACGAGCCTGCCCTGCGACGTGTAGATCAGCGGGCCGTACTGGCCGGGCCCCGGTCCGTTCGTCGTGAGGATGTCGCCGGCCGCAGGATCGCGGTCGGGCGTCGTCACGGTCATCACCGGCGGCAGCGCGCCGGGCAGCGTGTAGAAGCTCTGCAGGTCCGCCGGCGGCGCCGGCAGGTTTTCGAAGTCGGTCGTGTGCGCCGTCGAGTACGGCGTGTCGACGCCGAAGGCGAACGAGACCGGCGTCGCGCCGACCGTCGCGCGCACGCTCACGCGCTCGCCGCTCGCGAACGCGCTCGTCGGCGTGAAGCTCGCGCCGTCGCCCTGCGAGTAGGCGTGCAGGCTGCCGGTGTGCCGGCCGGTACGCGAGCCGGTCACCGTGACGCCTGAGATCCGCGCCGCGGGCGCGCCGAGGAAGCTGATCTGCGTGTACGGGTTCGCGCTTGCCGTTCCCGGCGCCGGCGAGACGTCGACGGCGGTGCCCGGCAGCGCCGCGCTCTGCGTCAGCGTCGAGGGCAGGCACGCCGGCGCGATCGCGCTCGAGGCGCTCGAGCCCGATCCGAGCTTCAGGCTGGCCGAACCGAGCGCGATCGCCAGCACGCCCCAGACGAGCACGGCGGCCGCGAGGGCGATGAGTACGTTGCGGCGCATGTCAATGAACGACCATGCGCGGGCCCTCCGCCCGCGCATGTCGAGGCGCGAAGGGTGCCACATCGACCGTTGCGCAATGTAAGAGTTGCCTCAAAACGCGCGGCGGCGGAGTAGCCTCGCGTGCATGCGACGCACCGCCCTCGCATCGCTGCTCGCGCTCGCGCTCGGACCGGCGTGCGCCGTCGCCTCGGCGAGCGACTCCTCGACGAGCGCCGCCTACGTGCGCGAGAACTACGCGCTCGTCGCGAGCGCGCATGCCAGGCAGGGCGCCGCCGAAGCGGCGCTGCAGTCGCTGCTCGCGCGCGTGCGCCGCGAATGCCCGAGCATCGTCGCCGGCTCGCCGCAGAACGAAGCGTCGGAAAAGCTCACGTTCGAGCTCGTCGGGGCGATGCGGCTCGTCGCGATCGCGCCGGTCGCGAAGGCTGTCGCGACGTACTCGCGCGCCGTCGCCGGGCTGCGCTGGAGCAGCCCGGCGCTGACGCGCGCCGTGCACTCCTACGCACGCGAACTGCTGACGCAGTCGCGTCTCGCCGTGCCCGACTTCTGCGGCGCGCTGCGCGCGTGGAAGGCGAGCGGCTACGCGACGCTTCCGCCCGGCACGCTCACCTTCAACCGCGCCTACTACGCCGTCTACGTCGGCATCGGGCTGCTGCCGACGCGCCAGCTCGCGCCGTCGCTCGGCGGCTCGCTGCGCGGCCTCGTGCAGCGCACGCTCGCGCTCGAAAACGACGTGATCGAATTCGAAGCGCAGGCCGTCGAAACGTGGGGCCAGATCATGAACGCGGCTGGGCTGCAGCCCTAGCCGGCGGCGCCGCCTCGGCGACGAGCGCCGCGCGCTCGCCGAGCACGCGTGCGACCAGCTGCGCGAGCAAGGCGCTGCACAGCGCCAGCGCGAACGCGCCCGCCGCGCCGAGCGGCACGAGCAGCACGGCGACGAGGAAGCAGAACGCGACGAACCCGAACGCGCCGCGCAGGAAGCCGCGCAGGAACGCGTTCGCGTGCGCCGGTCCCTCGAGCACGAGCACGAACGCGACGAGCACCGTGTTGGAGACCGGAAACGGCGTCAGCACGCCCGTCAGCGTCGGCCCGAGGCCGGCCGCCGCGCCGGTCAGCGCGAGCACGAGCACGGCCGTCGCGAGCGCACGCGCCGGCAGGTCCCAGACCGGCAGCGCGGCATCGGAGGTCGAGGCGAGATGGGGATCGGGCGGCATCAGGCGCGGCGCGAGCGCGTAGGCGCCGGCCGCGATCGCGAGCCCGACGCCGGGCGGCAGCACGGCCGCCGAGAACGCGAGCGCGACGGCGAGAAACGCGAGCCAGCCCGCGGCGACCGCCGGAAGCCAGCTGTGACGATGCAAGACACGCGCCGAGACGCGCGCGAAGACGATGGCGAACGAGGCGAGGCCGACGAGGCCGAGCAGCGCGGCGGCGGCGGCGCGCGAGGCGAAGTGCGCGCCGTGCTCGAGATCGGCGATCAGCAGGATCGGGCCGGCGACGAGCGGCAGCGCGACGAGCAGCCCCGAGACCTCGTGGCCCCAGCGCCGGCCGGCGAGCGAGGAGCCGACGACGAGCGCCGGCGCGAGCGTGAGCTTGACGAGCAGCAGCGCCACGACCTGATCATCTCAGCCGGCCGAGCTCGTCCGTGGCATCGCGCGAGGTTAGCCCGGCCGCCTGTGCGCGCGCCGCGCGCGTTCGCCTCAGAGCTCGCGCAAGCGCCGGTGAAGCAGCGCGCGCTCGGCGTCGACGTGCACGAGCTCGAGCGCGCGCTCGTACGCCGCGCGCGCCTCCTCGCGCCGCCCGGCGCGGCGCAGCAGCTCGGCGCGCGTCGAGTGCAGGTAGCGGTAGCCGTCGAGCTCGAGCGTCTCGACGAGCGTCAGCGCCCGCTGCAGCTCGCCGGCCTCGGCGAGCGCGACCGCGCGGTTCAGCTCGACGACCGGCGAGCCGGTCAGCGCCGCGAGGCGCCCGTACAGCTCGGCGATCCGCGCCCAGTCGCGCTGCTGCTCGGTGTGCGCCGCCGCGACCTGAGCCTGCAGCGCGTATGGGCCGCGCTCGCCGCCGAGCGCGAGCGCGCGCTCGAGCTCGGCGCGCCCGCGCGCGATCTGCTCGCCGTCCCAGCGCGAGCGGTCCTGCTCGGCGAGCAGCACGAGCTCGCCGTCGGCGCAGCGTGCCTGCGCGCGCGCGTCGTGCAGCAGCATCAGCGCGAGCAGCGCGCGGACCTCCGGCTCGTCGGGCATCAGCTCGGCGAGCGCCTCGCCGAGGCGGATCGCCTCGCTCGCGAGCTCGCCGCGCCCGCCGTAGCCCTCGTTGAAGATCAGGTAGACGACGGCGAGCACCGCGACGAGCCGGTCGGGCAGCAGGTGGTCGGGCGGCACGCGAAACGGGATGCCGGCCGTGCGGATCTTGCGCTTCGCGCGCACGAGCCGCTTCGCGAGCGTCGGCTCGGCGACGAGAAACGCGCGCGCGATCTGCTCGGTGCTCAGGCCGCCGAGCGTG
Organism: uncultured Solirubrobacteraceae bacterium; assembly: GCA_963802105.1. GTDB lineage: Bacteria > Actinomycetota > Thermoleophilia > Solirubrobacterales > Solirubrobacteraceae > Palsa-744. Next base: position 1,060,324 of record CAWDHJ010000002.1, read on the forward strand.
CGCAGCGTCAGCGCGACCTGCGCCTCGGTCGAGAGCGCCGGGTGGCAGCAGGTGAACAGCAGCTCGAGGCGTTCGTCTGGGAAGGGGCTCTGCTCCACGGTGGCCTCGACTGCGCTGTCCTCGACGGCTTCGCCGGCCTCGACCCGCTGCGCGTCGGCGAGCTCGCGCGTCTTCGCGGCGAGCGTGCGGTCGCGGCGGATGCGGTCGATCGCGCGGTTGCGCGCCGTCGTCGTCAGCCATGCGCCGGCGTTCGCCGGCGCGCCCTCGCGCGGCCAGCGCTCGGCGGCGATCGCGAACGCCTCCTGCACGGCTTCCTCGGCGAGCTCGAAGTCGCCGAGGTAGCCGATCAGGCTGGCGAGCACGCGGCCCCACTCCTCGTGGAAGGCCCGCTCGATCAGCGCGTCGCGCTCGCGAATCGTCAGCGCTCCACGACCGGGCGCACCTCGACCGCGCCACCCAGCCGCGCCGCCGGGATCCGCGCGGCGAGCTCGATCGCCGCGTCGAGGTCGTCGGCCTCGTAGAGGAAGTAGCCGCCGAACGCCTCCTTCGTCTCGGCGAACGGCCCGTCGGTCGTCAGCGTGCTGCCGTCCTGCACGCGCACAGTCGTCGCCGTCTCCGGCGGCTGCAGCTGGTTGCCGCCGGCGACGCCAGGCGTCTGCGCGATCGCCATGTACTCGCCGGTGATCGCGTCTTTCTCCTCCTGCGAGAGCTCCTCGTAGGCGCCGGCGGTCGTCGCGTAGATCTGAAGCAGGTACATCATCTGGTGCTCCTTCGTTCGAGTTCGCGGTGCAGTCGTCTCACGACGAACGCAGACGCCGGCAGAGGACAGCTTTCCGTAGAGTGGCGCAGATGGCCGGCTTGGGGGAGCTCTCGATCTCGGGGCGCGTCGCGACGCCCGACGGCGCCGACTGGGACGCCGCGCGGATCGCGTGGAACGTCGCCGCCGAGCAGCAACCGACGGCCGTCGCCTTCGTCGAGAGCCCCGACGACGTCGCGCGCACGATCTCCTTCGCCGCCAAGCACGAGCTGCGCGTGACCGCGCAGGGCACCGGCCACGGCGCCGGCCCGCTCGGGCGGCTCGACGACACGATCCTGATCAAGACCGAGCGGATGCGCGGCGTCGAGGTGAACGCCGACGCGCAGACCGCGCGGCTGCAGGCCGGAGCGCTCACGCTCGAGCTCGGCGACGCGGCGCAGGCGGCCGGCCTGTGCTCGCTGCCCGGATCGGCGCCCGACGTCGGCGTCGTCGGCTTCACGCTCGGCGGCGGCCTCGGCTGGCTCGGGCGCCGCTACGGCTTCGCCTGCAACCGCGTTCGCGCGATCGAGCTCGTGACGGCGCTCGGCGAGATCATGCGCGTCGACGCCGAGCACGAGCCCGACCTGTTCTGGGCGCTGCGCGGCGGCGGCGGCGAGTTCGCGATCGTCACCGCGCTCGAGGTCGCGCTGCTGCCCGTCGCCGAGCTCTATGCCGGCGCGCTCGTGCTGCCCGCCGAGCTCGGCGCCGAGGCGATCCGCGCCTATCGCGACTGGGCCGCGACGCTGCCCGACGAGGTCACGTCGATCGTCCGCTTCCTGCGCCCGCCGCCGATGCCAGACGTGCCCGAGCCGCTCCGCGACCGCGCGCTGCTGACGATCGGCGCCGCCTGCATCGGCTCCGAGCAGGACGGCGCGCGCACGATCGCGCCGTTGCGCGAGATCGGCGAGCCGATCATGGACACGTTCGCGCAGATCCCGGCCGCCGGCCTCGCGAAAATCCACATGGACCCCGAGCATCCGGTTCCCGGCGTCGGGCACCACGCGGCGATCCGCGAGCTTCCCGACGAGGCGATCGCCGCGTTCGCGGCCGCCGCCGGGCCCGACGCCGGCTCCGCGCTGCTGCTCGCCGAGCTGCGCCAGCTCGGCGGCGAGCTCGGGCGCGCGCGCGACGGCGCCGGCGCGCTGTCGAAGCTCGACGCCGAGTTCGTGATGTTCAGCCTCGGCGTGCCGATGACGCCCGAGCTCGGCGAGCAGATCGACGCCGACCTCGACCGCGTGCACGCGGCGATGCAGCCGTGGAGCGCCTCCGGCGGCTACATGAACTTCGCCGAGCGCCCGTGCGACGTCGACGCGATCCTGCCGCCCGAGACCTGCGCGCGCCTCGCCGAGGTCAAGCGGCGCTGGGACCCCGACGGGCTGCTGCGCTCGAATCACACGCTCGCCGTCGCCTGAGCGCAGCCGATCGGCAGGCGCCCCGCCGCCCGACACCTGTCGCAGGCCGGGCCGGGACGAACCTGCCTAGGAACTACAGCTCGCCGACCGACGCGCCGGCCGGTGCGCCCTGGGCGTCGATGCCGGCAGGGACCGCGCCGGCGTCGGTCGTCTGCTCTCCATCTTCGACTGCCTGCTCGACGCGGCCGCCGGGCATCCAGCGCAGCGCGACGATGAACGCGAGCGCCATCGCGGCGGCCATGCCGTAGACGATCGTCTGCGTCGAGTGGGCGAAGTCGAGCTGGATCTGGTGCGAGATGCCGTGCGAGGCGTGACCGCGCGACGCGCCGGCGTTCGAGCCGCTGGCGGCGCCGGAGATCGCGTGCGCGACGCTGTCGGCCTGCGCTTTCGACGCGCCGACCTTGCCGAGCGTCTTCTCGACGCGCGAGACGTTTTCGGTGATCAGGATCGAGCCGAGCACGGCGAGGCCGAGGCTGCCGCCGAAGTTGCGCACGGTCTGCGTGAGGCCGGTGACCGAGCCGTAGGTCGCGCGCGCGGCGCGGTTGAGCGCGTCGGTGCTCGCCGGGCTGAGCACGAGGCCCATGCCGATGCCGGCGAGCGCGAGGAAGTACCACTGTTCGTTGAACGACAGGCTCGTGAGTTCCGAGCCCCACAGGTAGAAGCCGACGGCGGCGAGCGCGCAGCCGGGCACGACGGCCGGACGCGCGCCGCGCGAGTCGAGCACGCGCCCGCCGCGCTGGGAGCCGACCGTGAAGCCGCCGAAGAAGACGAGCAGGAACAGCCCGGCGTTGCCGGCGCTTTCGCCGAGCGCGATCTGCGCGTAGAGGCTCGCGAAGAAGAACAGCGGCACGAAGCAGATCGACAGCAGGAACAGCACGATGTTGTCGACGGCGAAGGCGCGGTCGACAAACAGGCGCATCGGCACGAGCGGATGGTCGGACGCGAGCTCGAAGCGGACGAACGCCACGAGCAGCAGGAGCCCGGCGATCAGGCACGCCCACGTCGCAACGCTCGACCAACCCCACACGCTGGCCTGCTGCAGCCCGAGCACGACGAGGCCCATGCCGCCGACGACGAGCGCCGCGCCGCGCAGGTCGATCCGCGACGGGTTGCGTTCCTCGTTCGGTTTCGAGATCAGCGTGAGCGCGATCGCGATGATCGCGACCGGCACGTTGACCCAGAAGATCGCGCGCCACGTCCATTCGGTCAGGTAGCCGCCGGCGATCGGGCCGACCGCCGTCAGGCCGCCGGTGACCGAGAAGAAGATCGCGAGCGCCTTGCCGCGCTGCGAGACGTCGTAGCTGGCGACGACGATCGCGAGCGCGGCGGGGAACAGCACCGCCGCGGCCGTGCCCTGCAGCGCGCGGAAGACGATCATCCACGGCTCGGCGAGTGCGCCGGTCGGCGTCGCGCCGCACAGCGCCGAGCACGTCGCGAACGCGATCACGCCGATCGTCACCATGCGCCGCGGCCCGTAGACGTCGGCGAGCTTGCCGCCGAGCGCGAACAGCGCCGAGAGCGCGAGCAGGTAGGCGTTGACGATCCACTGCGAGCCGGTCGAGGAGAGGTGCAGGTCGTGCTGCAGGTTCGGGATCGCGAGCGCGACGATCGTCTGGTCGATGAACAGCATCGCGACGGCGAAGATCATCGCCGCGAGCACGAGTTTGCTCCGCTGTGGCTGCATTTGCGCTCCTATCGGCCGCTTCGCACGGAACTTGAAGCCCTGCAGGAACAATCGTTCGTCGACGGTGACGGTCGCGTCAGCTCGCGCCGGCCTCGTAGCCGACGTGCGTCTCGTCGCCGACGCCGGCGGCGTCGAGCAGCGCGCGCGCTTCGTCCTCGACGCCGGCGGCGATCAAGTGCAGCTCGTCGACGAGCCGCGGATCGGCGCACAGCCCGAAGCAGAGCAGGCCGGCGAGCGAGGTCGCCGACGCGCGCAGCGCGTGGCGGCGGCCGATCTCGGCGATCGAGTGCAGGCGCTCGACGCGCGCGCCGAGCACGCTGACCGGCTCGCGCGGGCCGGGCACGTTCGACACGCTCAGCGCGAAGTGCCGCGGGCTGCTCTCCAGGCGCGAGACGAAGTGCTCGAGCGGCGGCACGCAGGCGAGCTCGCGCAGCAGCTGCTCGTGGTACTGCGCGTCGCGATCGCTCTTGCGCTCGCGCGTCTCGGCGTGCGTCAGGCGCAGCCGCGCGACGGTGTCCGGCTCGTTGAGCGGCAGCGCGATCGAGAAGAACGAGTCGCGATTGGCGAGCGCGTCGCCCTCGTCGTGCAGCGAGACCGGTACGCGCACGCGGATCGTGCCGAGCTCGCCGTGGCGCAGGCGCACCCAGCGGCCGATCGCGCCGACGACGATCGTCAGCACGGCGTCGTTGAGCGTCGCTTCGTCGAGCTCGCGCGCGGCGTCGTGCAGCGCGCGCAGCGGCGCGACGGCGAACGCGATCTCGCGGCGCGTGCCGATCGCGCCGTCGAACGGCGAGTGGCGCTCGCCGCTCGCGTACTCGCGATGGAGGAAGCCGGCGAGGTGCGCGCGCCGGCGCGCTTCGTCGGCGGCATGCGCGGCGTGCGCCTGCGCGACCGTCATCGACGCCTCGGCGCCCTCGTCCCACAGCAGCGCGCGCGCGTAGCGGACCGACGCGGTGCCGTCGGCGAGCGCGTGGTGGATCCGCCAGATCAGCGCGGCGCCGCCGTCGGCGAGCGGCGCGACGTCGATCCGCCACAGCGGGCGCGAGCGGTCGAGGCGCTGCTCGAACAGCTCGGCGACGAGCGCGAGCAGGCCGGCGTTGTCGAGCGCCCGCTCGACGGGCGCGGCGACGACGTGCTCGGCGAGGTCGAAGCTCGCGTCGCGCACCCAAGCGGGGGTGCGCCGCGTGCCGCCGAGCTTGCGCGTGAGCGCCGGAGCGAGCTCGATGCGCTCGGCGATGCGCTCGCGCACGCGCTCGGCGTCGAGCCGCTGCGCGGCGGCCGGCGAGAGCCGCACGACCTTGCACGTGTGGCCGGCGATCGTGCGGCACTCGAGGTCGAGGATCGCACGATCCTCGGGTCCGAGCGCGATCGGCTCCGGCATCGTCGCGACATTCTCGCCTATCCTCGCGCCGGGCACGGACCGGCTCGACGCTGGACGCCAGGCCGCAGCGATCGGGCGCTCAGCCGCGCGCGCTGAGCGTGAACGAGCGCGTCGCGGCGAGCGTCGCGGCGCCGCTCGGCTGGAGCAGCCCTTTGGCGGTGAGGTCGAGTCGACCGGCGTGCGCGAGCAGGCCTTTGCCTTTCGCGGTCAGCCTGATCGTCAGCTTCGCGGCGCCCGGCGCGGGCGAGCTGACGCTGCCGACGGCCGCGAGCACGGGCTTGGCCGCGGCTATGTGCGCGCCCTTCGGCACGACGAACCACGAGATCGTCAGCTTGCCGGCGCTCAACGCGTCGAAGGAGACCGAGTAGCCGTTGTGCTTGAGCAGGTTCGCGATCTTGGCGTTGCGGCCGCTCGGGACGAGCAGGCGCGCGAGCAGCGAGCGCAGCTGCGCGGTGCTCGCCTTGACGCTCGTCGTCGAGAGCACGCCGGTCGCGGGCGCGGGCGCGGGCGGCACGGGCGCGACGGCGGCGCTCGAAGTCGGAGCGGCGAGCACGACCGACGTGGCGGCGGACCCAACGGGTTCGCTTTCGCCGGCCGCCGCGTACGCCCACTCCTTCACACGGATCACGCTGCCGACGTCGCTCGACCGCAGCGCATAGCTTTCGCTCGTCGCGAGAACGAGGCAGATCGTGCTTTCGCTCGTCGCGCACCGGAGCCAGTTGTCGCGGAAGCGGGTCGGCTGGTTCGACCACGACGCGTGCGTGACGGTGAGCGTCTGCCCGGCGACGGCGGTGCCGTCGATGCTCGGTCGCGAGCGCGCGATCGGCGGGGTGAGACGCAGCGCGACGTCGATGCCGGGAGTCGTTTCGGGCACGGTCACGGCGACCGTGCCCGGGTAGACCTGATCGACGTACGTCGTTTCGCCTTCGGGGTCGGCGATGAATTCGACTTCGTAGTCGCCGTTCGCGAGCCCGACGATGTCGAACGTGCCCGCGGCGCCGCTGACCGCGCAGCTGCCGAGCTCGGCGCGTGCGTCCGCGCAGACGAGCACGCCGGGGAGCGGCGCATTCGTAGTCGCCGAGGTCACGGTGCCGCCGATCGCGCCGCCAGGCTGCATCGCGGCGTCGATCCCCTTCTCGTCGCCGCCGCTCGTCACCTGCACCGGCGTCGCCAGCGCGAGCTGCGTCACGTCCTTGTAGAACTGAGGCTGGTAGTTCAGCTCGGTTTCCAACGGGACGAAGAATTCGACGTCGTATTCGCCGGCCGGCAAGCTCATCGAGTAGTCGCCGGCGCTGTCGCTGCTCGTGCATTCGTAGGGCGCTTCTTCCGGGTCGAACGCCTCTCCTTCTGACGGAAAGGCGCATACGTCGATGCCGGCGATCGGCTTGCCGCTCGCCGAGGACGCGACTTCGCCTTCGATCGTGCCGCTGGCGCTCGCGTCAGAGGAGCCGATCGTCGAGGCGGGAGCAGAGCGCAGCGGAGCGACGAGCCGCCGACGCAGCGACGCGCGAGCATCGGCGAGCTGCGCGGCGGGCAACCGGCCCTCGCGCGACGCGGACGCGGAGTGCGTTGCGAGCCAATCGCGCGTCGCCGGAGCGGCGGCATCAGCGACAGCGGCGACGGCGAGCGCGGCGACGGCGAGCGCGAGGAGACAGAGGGCGAGCGTCGCGCGGAGCGCGGCGTGAAGCCGGCTCGTGCGCCTGCTGCCGATTGCCTGCGCCGTGCGCCTGCGTCGCATCGATCGCCCCCCTCCGATCCGTGTCCTGCGGCCGCAGCCGACCGCGGCCGTGAGGCTACAGCAACGCGCGCGTTCGGCCGGGCGAGACGGCCCGCTTTCACACGCCGACAACACGCGTCGACCGCCGTCGAGGAGCCCGAGCGGGCTCCGGGCGTCGCGTCACGTCCGGAGCCGCTCTCGCGATCTGGCGACTAGCGCGCCGCGTGCGGCCGTGCGCGCGCGTCGCGTGCCCGTGCGAACCGTGGCCGTTGTCGCCGTGGCCCGGCCAGCCGGGCCAATGGCCGCCCGGACCGCCGCCGTTGCCCGGACCGCCGCCGTTGCCGCCGCGCTGGCCGCCGCCGCCTTGGCCGCCGCCAGAGTCGGCGGGAGGCCACGTCTGCAGGTACGCGCGGTAGCTGTTGACGCCGCTCGGGAACTCGGCGTTGAACAGGAGGTCGCCGGCGGTGTCGTACTCGGAGAAGTACGGCAGCGAGCCCCAGCCGACGAGCAGGTTGCCGTCGGCGGTGCTCTGCGCGTTGCCCTGCGACGGCGCGGTGAGCGCGTCGGGCTGGTTGTAGGACTGCAGCAGCGTCGCGGTGCGCGCACGCTCGTCGAGCTTGAAGCGCACGGCGCGGCTGAGACCGAGCTCGGCGGTCGAGCCGGCGCCGGTGTTGCCGGCGCCGGCCGACTCGTTGTCGAAGACGGTGTAGACGTCGTTGCCGAGCGCCTCGGGGTCGTGCTGCCAGGCGAAGATGTCGCCTGCGTCGTTGAGCTTCTGGCTGGGCGCGGCCTGCAGCGTGAAGCTGCTCGCCTTGCCGCCGAGCTGCCAGATGATGTTGCCGGAGTGGCGGTCGAGCTTGTACGTCGTCCACGTGTCGCGCGGGTCGACGAGCAGGTTGCCGTCGGTGTCGAGGTGCACGGCGTTGATGTGGAACCAGTCCCACGGCGTGCTCGGCGACGTGGGCAGCGGTTGCTCGCTCTGCGAGTACGGCACGTGATCGGCGCTGTTCCATTGGAACAGGACCTTGCCGGTCGCGATGTCGATCTCCTGGACGACGCCGTCGATGACGGTCTGGTTGGGCGCGCCGCCGATCGACGTGAGGTCGGCGGTGGCGGTCGTGTAGGCGAGGATCAGCGCGGTGTTCTGCGGCGTGATCAGGAACTCGTGGCCGTCGGCGCTGAGCCCGTTGCCGGCGTTGACGGTCGCGATCTGCTGGTAGTGGTCGTTGTAGATGTAGTCGGTACCCTGCGCGACGCCGCCGAGCCCGGTGCCCTGCCACCACGTCAGCACGGGCTGGCCGTCGTAGGTCTGCGTGCGGAAGTCGGACGCCTCCTGGCCGGCGGGGACCGGCTGGAACCAGACGACGTTGCCCTGCTGGTCGAGGATCTCGGGGCCGTTGGCGTACGTGCTCTGGTCGCCGAACGGCGAGATGAAGAAGTCGCCGTGGCCGACGTTGCCGTCGGTGAGGATCGTGACGGGCGGCGGTGCGGTCGGGCTGGCGGCGAGCGCGGGGCTCGTCGCGGCGGCGCTGCTTGCGAGCGTGAGGATAAACGTCGCGACGACGGCGGCGCTCGCGCGGCGCCATCGCGCGGAGCGGGCGCGCTCGGCGTACGAGGTGGAGATGTCAGACATGGGGACTCGGATTCCTTTCGTGCGGTTTCGGTGGGCTGGCGGGCCTCTGCTCAGGCCCGTCGACGCCACGCTAGAACAAATCACCATAATTTCAACTGTATTTGTGATGTTTATGTGATCGACGCCGGCTCGGCACAGCGGATAGCGTCGAGAGATGGCGCCGCAGCGTCGGCGCGGAGCGGGCAGGGCTCGGCGCCATGCGGGGCGAAAGCGGCGGTGGACCCGACGCCGCGGGGCGGGTCCACCGCCGGACGGCCGTCAGTTACGAGATGCCGTCGGCTTTCATCGCGCTCTTGAGCAAGCCGGCGTCGGCTTCCATGCCGTGTTCGTTCGGGTGCACGGAGAACGCGTCGGATTCGGGCAGCACCGGTTCGACCCAGCGCGTGGGGAGCGACTTGCATGCGTCGTGGCCGATGCTCGGCGTGTACGTGTCGACGTAGACGTCGCCGTTGGCGGCGGCCTCTTTGGCGAGCATCGCGTTGAGTTCCTTCTCGACGCCGTTGAGGTAGGCGGTGTCGCCGGTCGTCAGCGGCACGGTCGGCCAGCAGTTGCCGGACTGCGGCAGGATGTCGAGGTAGCCGACGACGAGCACCTTGGCCGACGGCGAGAGCACGTGGATCTGGTGCAGCGCGGCGCCGACGACGGGACCGTCGGCGGCGATCTCTTCGGCGAGTTTGTTGCCGTACGTCGCTTTGCACGGCGTGCCGAACGGGAAGACCAGATCCTCGGCGCCGCACGTCGCGAGCGTGCCGATGAACAGATTGTTGTCGTTGCCGCCGATGCCGACGGTGACGACGTTCGTCGAGCTGCTGAGCGCGTTGAACTGCGGCGGCTGGTCGGGGTACTGCGCGGTCGTGAAGTTGCTCGTCGTCGCGCCGCCGCAGCTGACGTCGTGCAGCGCGAGACCGAGCGCAGCGGCTGTCAGGTGCGGGTAGTTGCGCGCCGACTGCGTGCAGTCGAGCGGCGCGCCGAACGCGGGCGGCAGGATCAGCGGCCCGGACACGTAGGAGTCGCCGAGCGCGACGTACGAGGTCGAAGCCTGCGAGAGCGCCGGCAGCGCGAGCAGCACGAGCGTCGCGGCGAGCGCGGCGCCGGCGCACGCGATCGTGCGGCCGGTTGCGAGTCGATGGGATGAGGCACGTCGGAACATCGCGGTTGACACCTCCGGTTGTTGAGCTGCGATCGCAGAACGCGGACGTCGAGAAACGCTCCTGCCCGAACTGCGACTTCCCCGATCGAGGCGACGGTAACGCGGGCTGGACGAAAGTCAACTACTTGGAAACAGCCAGGCTCACGAACGCAGCCGACCGAGCGCCTCGCGGGTTTCGGATGCGAGCCGTTCGACGAGCGCCGCGGCCGGGAGCTCGCGCGCGAGCGCGTGCGCCTCGCCGGCCCACAGGTTGATCGCGTCGGCGTCGCCCTGCTCGCGCGCACGCTTGCGGACCGGCGCTGTGACGTGATGGATCTCTGGGTAGGCGAGCGGCGCGTGCTCGTGCGCGTCGATGAACGCGTTGCGGATGCCGCGCGCGAGCCGCCCGGTGAACGCGCGCGTCAGCGCGGTCGGCGTCGAGGACGCGAGCGCGTGGCGATGCGCCGGCGAGGTGCCGGCCTCGGGGCACAGCATGAACGCGGTCCCGAGCTGCGCGGCGGCGGCGCCGGCGGCGAGCGCCGCGGCGATGCCGGCGCCGGACGCGATGCCGCCGGTCGCGACGAGCGGCGCGTCGACCTCGGCGCGCACGACTTGCAGCAGCGCGAGCAGCCCATAGTCGGGCACGTCCGGCCGGTCGACGAACGACGCGCGGTGCCCCCCGGCCTCGCCGCCCTGGACGACGAGCGCGTCGGCGCCGGCGGCGGTCGCCTCGCGCGCCTCCTCGGGCGTCGTGATCGTCACCCACGTCTCGGACCCGGCGGCCTTCAGGCGCGCGAGCGTGTCGGGCGCCGGGCAGCCGAACGTGAACGAGACGACGTCGACCGGCTCGCGCACGAGCAGCTCGATCTTCGCCTGCCAATCGTCGTCGTCGAAGCGCGGCTCGCCGACCTCCGCCCCGTTCCGCACCGCCCAGTCGCGCAGCTCGGCGACGTACGCGGCGTAGGAGCGCGGTTCGGCCGGGCCGTCGCCGGGCACGAACACGTTGACGCCGAGCGGCCGCTCGGTCAGCTCTCTCGTCGCGGCGAGCGCGGCGGCGGCCTGCGCGGCCGAGAGGTAGCCGGTCGCGAGCATCCCGAGGGCACCGGCGTCGGACACGGCGGCGGCGAGCTGCGGCGTCGAAGGTCCGCCGGCGAGCGGCGCGAGGACGATCGGCGCGCGCAGACGGTCGAGCAGCATCGCGCCGCTAGTCGAGCTCGCTCGGAAGCACGTCCAGGCGCTCGCTCCGAGCAGCCGCGTGAAGGCGTTTGTCCCATGTCGCCATCACGAGATCGCTAGGAGCGAGCACGAGCGCGGCGGCCAGGTGGAGCGCATCGAGGCTGCGCAGCTCGCGCTTCGTCGCTAGCTCGGCCGCGCGCTCGACGAGACTCTCGTCGACCTCGACGACGCCAAACGCCGGCCACTCTGCGCGGAACGCGCGAGCCGCCGGTCGACCGGCCGCGAGCGAGACTGCTCGAACGACCTCGACGAATCCGACGCGGCAGACGAACCAGGCGTCGGCGTCGTTCATCGCCGAGCGGAGCAGGTCGCTGCTCGGCTCGGCGACGTAGCGCTTGACGAGCGCGCTCGCGTCGAGGTAGAGGTTCAGCGCTCTGCTTCCCGCTCGGCCAGGACCAGCGACGAGGCGCTGCGTCGCGTCTTCACGAGACGCGGCGCAATGCGCGGGCGAGCGCGCGTCGGCGACGCGACTCGACCCTCTGCGAGCAGAGCGCGAATTCGATCGTCGCCGCTTGACGATCCCGCCGGCACGATGTCGGCGATCGGCTTGCCGCGCAACGTGACGCGAACCTGCTGGCCGCGTCCGACCGCGCGCAGCGTCTCGCTCAGCGACTGCTTCAGCTCGCGGACGCCGATCTCACGCATGTAGTCATCTTAGCTGTCATGAGGACACATGTCGAACGCCCGTGCGGCTCCTCTTGAAGCCGCGCGAGATCAGTCGCGAGCCAGCTCGGCGACGGCGGCGCCGAGATGCGCGACGTCGCTCTCGCTCAATCTGGCCGGGCGCTCACGCATGAACGCGCGGAGGCGCCGCCCGTGAACGAATATGCAGCGACCGTCGTCGACCTCCTCTTCGGGGAACGGAGACCAGAAGACGACGACTGCCTGCACCCACGTTCGCTTGCCGCTGCGCCGCTCGAGGTCTTCCTTCAGCGAGGCCGCGCTTCTCAACGTGTTCCGTCTGACGTGCTCGAGGCGAGACGAGGCATCGGGGTCGTGCCTTCGTCTCACGACGGGGACACCGTCTTGAAGCTCCACTACGCCAACGGGGTTCTTACTCTCGAGCAGGAACACGCCTGCGGCGCCGACCGCGATGTGATCGTAGTTTCCCAAGCGCGCGTCGACATCGTGCACCACCCGCCAGCCGCGCCACTTCAGCGGCGCGAGCGCGCGTCCGGTTTTGCACTCGCCTCCGGCGCCCAGGTGCCAATTCTCGATGTACGCCGGCGGCGACTCGCGCAATGTGATCCAGGCGCCGACCGCTACTCCGGCGAGCAAGCCGGCGCCCCAGGCCACCACCTGTCCGGTCGCGAAGAGACCGACGAGGCCGGCGGCGACGAAGGGGCCGAGCGAGACCAGCAATACGAGCCGAATCGCCGCGCGCCAACTACGCAGCCCCCGTTTGTAGCGCCGCTGCGCATAGGCGCCGGCTCGCCGCTGACCGGTCGTGAAGGCCACGGCCTGCACATCGGCATGAAAGCCTCGGCAACTCCAGCCGCGCAGCGCTTCGTGCGCGGGAAGCCGACGCGGGGACTCGAACCCCGGACCCCTTCATTACGAGAGTCGGCCCTCCGCGCGTGAAGGCCAGTAAATACGGCGTTCCTGGGGAGTTCGTGGAGTCCCGTACCAGCAGGCGTACCGCAGGACGAACGCTGCTGCCAGTGCTCAGCGGATAGGGCGCAGCTCGACACCGTGAGCTACCCCTTGCCAATCGGTGTCGGCTGTCAGAGCTGGAGCGTCCAGCCGTCGCGCCAGTGCTAGGCACGCCCGGTCGCCGAGTGAGAGTCCCGCATCGCGGGTCAACGGTCGTAGGCGTCCCGCGTCGATGGCGTCAGCGGCCGTGAACGGCTCGACGATGATCGCGCCATCGAGTAGTCCGATTTGGGTGAGTTCCGCAGCGAGCTTCGCCGGGTCCTCTCCCCGCTCGGCGACGCGGCTGAATACCTCGGCGAGATTGACGGTCGAGACGACGGCACCGCTGGCGATTGCCTCGGCTACAACGTCGCCGCCGGGCTCGTCTCGAAGATGGGCGAGCAGCGCCGAGGCGTCGAGTACGGGCGCCAACTACTCGGTGTCCTCGCGGGCGGCTTCTGCGCGCCGCTCGGCGAGCAGCTCGTTAACCATCGACCCTCCGGGGAGGTCGCGGAGCAGTCCGCGGCTCTGCTCGGCCACGGCGCGATATGGACGTAGCCGCAACGAGCCGTCGTCCTCGGTGCTCAGCAGCATGTGAGTACCGGGCTTCAGGTTCAGCGCGCGGCGTACAGCGGACGGCAGGACAACTCGCCCCCGCTCGCCAACGGTAACGCGCCTTTCCGTGTGGGCCATATTGTGAGTGTACCACTATTGCACAGTGGCCCACGTCGCGCCGCGGCTCTATCGACCACAAGTGCTTACGGCCTGAAGCGTCCAGACACCTCTCCAAGCCGACGCGGGGACTCGAACCCCGGACCCCTTCATTACGAGTGAAGTGCTCTACCAACTGAGCTACGTCGGCGCGGCCTCAGATGCTAGCGACGCGCCCGCCGCCGCGGGCTCTCCGCCGGGCGGCGCGACGGCGCCGGCGCCGGCGGCGTCGAGCTCGCCGAGCAGCGCGAGCAGCGACTCGCCGTGCTTCTCGCAGAACGACGGGCCGATGCCGCGGATCTCGAGCAGCGCCTCGACGCTGCGCGGCGTCGCGCGCAGCACGTCTTCGAGCACGGCGTTCGCCGCGACCGTGTATGCCGGCTTGCCTTCCGCGCGCTCGTAGCGCCATGCGCGCAGGCGCTCGAACTGCGCCTCGTCGACCGGCGGTCCCGCCTCGGCGCCGGCCGCCGCGCGTCCGCCGCCCGCACCCGCCGCACGCCGGCCACCGCCACGGCGTGCGGCGATCGGCGCGTTGACGGCCGCGACGAGCGCCGCGTCCGGCTCGCAGACGTCGCAGCAGCGCCCCGTCGGGCGCGTCGGCTCGTCGTCGCCGAAGTGGTCGAGCAGCTGGCGACGGCGGCACGTCTCGCCCGACGTCATGTAGCGCTCGATCGAGCGGTACGAGTCCCAACCGCGGTTGCGCGCCGAGCGGATCGCCTCGGCAGCCTGGCGCGGGCTGCCGCGCCCGGTCAGCGTCACGCTCAGCCCTTCGGTGCCCGCCGGCTCGAGCTCGACCGCGCCCGCACGCTCGGCGATCGACAGCAGCACACGGTCGCGCTCGCCGAGCTCGCCGTGGCCGACGATCGCGACCTCTGCGCCGTCGACCGTGCGCTCGGCGCCCGCGCGCAGCCGCGCGACGTAGCGCTTGACGTCCTCGACGCTCGTCTCGCGCTCCTTGATGAAGCGGATCAGCCGCCCGAGGTCCATCCGCGCGCCGAGCAGCAGCGCGCGCGCCTGCAGGCCGTCGCGCCCGCCGCGCCCGGCCTCCTGGTAGTACGCCTCGAGGCTCGTCGGCAGCGCCCAGTGCGCGACCGTCCGCACGTCGGCCTTGTCGACGCCCATGCCGAACGCGTTCGTCGCGACGACGACCTCCGCGCGGCCGTCCATGAACGCGTCCTGGCTCGCGCGCCGCTCGTCGGGGCTCATGCCCGCGTGGTAGGCGACCGCCGTCATGCCCTCCTGCGCGAGCCGCTCGCGCACGGCGTCGGTGTCCTTGCGCGTACCGCAGTAGACGATCGCCGGGCGCGCGTCCTGCTCGGCGAGCACGTGCAGCAGCGCCGCCCACTTGCGCGACACCGCGCCCTTGCCCTCGACGCTGACGACGTCGAAGATCAGATTCGGGCGGTCGAAGCCCGAGCGGATCGACACCGGATCGTCCAGCTCCAGGCGCGCGGCGATCTCCTGCGCGACGCGCGGCGTCGCCGTCGCCGTCGCCGCCATCACCGCCGGGCGCCCTCCGCTCGGCGAGCGAAGCGAGGAGATCGCGCCGTGCAGGCGCAGGTAGTCCGGGCGGAAGTCGTGGCCCCACTCGGCGACGCAGTGCGCCTCGTCGACGACGAACAGCGACACCGAGCGCCGCGCGAGCGCCGCGCGGAACGCGCCCGATCCGAAGCGCTCGGGCGCCGCGAGCACGAGCTTGCACTCGCCCGATTCGATCTCGCGCAGCGCCTGCGCGTTGTGACCGTCCTCCATGCCCGACGCGAGCATCGTCGCGCACACGCCCGCCTCGCGCAGGCGTCGCAGCTGGTCGGACATCAGCGCGATCAGCGGACTGACGACGACGACGAGCGGGCGCGCCGGCAGATCGTCGCCGGCGAGCGCCGGCAGCTGGTAGCAGAGCGACTTGCCGCCGCCCGTCGGCATCACGACGAGGCTGTCGCGGCCGTCGAGCGCCGCCTGCACCGCCTCCTGCTGGCCCGGACGGAACGCGTCGAGCCCGAAGCGCGCGAGCAGCTCCTGCGGCGTCGGCGCCGCGCTCGCCAGCGTTGCCGTCACGGGCATCTCATCGGTCATTCATCCAAAGTACCCGCAACCTCGGCTGCGACCGTCGCGCACTACCGGCGTCGCCAGACGACGCGCGCGCCGCGCGCCGGCACGAGCGTGATCGCGCGGCGGCGGCTCGCCTCGTCGGCGCGCGCGCGGCGGCCGCCGGCGACGCTCGGCTCGAGCTCGGCGAGCATCGTGCGCAGCATCAGCTTCATCTCGAGCTGCGCGAACGACGCGCCGATGCAGCGGCGGATGCCGCCGCCGAACGGGATCCACGCGAACGTGTCCGGCGCGTTGCCGGCGCCGAGGAAGCGCTCCGGCTCGAAGCGCTCCGGGCGCTCATACGAACGCGCGTTGCGGTTCGTCAGGTAGATCGACGGCGTCACGCGCGTCCCCGCCGGCAGCACGTGGCCGTCGACCTCGAGCTCACGCGTCAGCATGCGCGCGACGATCGGCACGACCGGACGCACGCGCATCGTCTCGGCGACGACCGCCGTCATGTACTCATCGCCGCCGCCGTCGTCCGAGCCGGCGTCGATCTCATCGATCAACCGCCTCAAAGCCTGCGGATGGCGCACGAGCCGCTCGATCGCCCACGCGACCGACGTCGCCGTCGTCTCGTGACCGGCGAGCAGCAGCGTCACGAGCTCGTCGCGCAGCTCCTCGTCGCGCATCGCCGCGCCGTCCTCGTCGCGCGCCTGCAAGAGCAGCGAGAGGATGTCCGTGCGCGAGGCGAGGTCCGCCTGCGCGCGCCGCCGCGCGAGCTCGTCGTAGATCGTCGCGTCGAGCCGGTCGAGCGCGCGCCCGAACGCGCCCGTCGGGCGCTCCGTCGACGGGCGGCGCAGCGCGAGCGCGAGCAGTCGCAGCGGGTTGATCGGCGCGAGCAGCCCCGCGACCGCCTCGCGCACCGTCTCCAGGCGTTGCGCTTCGACGCCGAACACCGCGTGCAGGATCACCTCGAGCGTGATCGCGCGCGTGCGCTCGTGCAGGCGCATCGGCTCTCCGAGCGGCCAGCTCGCCATGTCGCGCCGCGTCTCCTGCACGATCGTCGCCTCGTACTCGCGCATCCGCTCGCCGTGAAACGGCGGCAAGAGCAGCTTGCGCTGGCGCATGTGCTCGGCGCCCGTCAGCACGATCACCGAGCTCGCGCCCATCACCGGGCGCACCGGCGAGCTGCCGGCCGCCGACGGCGCGATGTCGCCCGGCGCCGTGAACACCGTCTTGACCGCCTCCGCGCCGCTGACCATCACGAGCTTCATCCCGCTCGGCCAGAACGTCAGCGTGAACGACTCGCCGATGCGCCGCGCGCACGCGTCCATGACCGCCGTCGGCGCGACCGCCCACGCGAGCGTCTGCACGAACGGATGCGCGCGCGGGCCGCGCGGCAGCGACGGCGCTCGGCTGCTGCCACCGGCGGCCGGCGGCTGCGGCGGCACGGCGATCGCACCGCGCGGCGGCGAAGTCGTAGCCATCGCTACAAGCTAGCGCGCGCGCAGCAGCCGCGAGCGCGCGACGCGTTCGACGCGCTGCTTGTCGCGCAGCGCGTCGGCGAGCCGCTCGCTCGCGCGCTCGACGTCCTCGCGCGAGAGCGTCTTCGCGCGCTTGCGCAGGTGCCCGACGAGCATGCGCGCCGGCAGCACGCGCACGCCCTTGCGCCGCGCCAGCGGGCGGTCGACCCACGCGCGGCTGAACACGAGCAGCGGCTGCACCTCCGTGCCGGCCGCGCGCGCGATCGCGTCGCGCTGCGCGTGCGCCTGGCGGATCGTCGCGCCGTGGATGCGCCCGACGCGCACCGGCCCCGCGTGGCTCTTCGTCTCGATCGTGAACACGCCCGGCGGCCCGACGAGGATGTGGTCGACGTTCCCGTGCCCGAGGCTCGCGTCGTGGATCACGCGCCACTCGCCGGCCGGCAGCTGCTCGAGCAGGCTGCCGACGTGCTCCTCCGCGCGCGCGCCGCGATCGCGGCGATCGACGAGCGGCAGCACATAGCGCGTGACCGCGAAGATGCTCACGAGCAGCGCGACCTCAGAGCCGAGAAAGCGCGCGTCGTGCAGGCCGAACGCGCGCCCGAACGCCGCCGTCGCGACCGCGAGCACGCCAAGCGTGACGAGCGTGCGCAGCCGCAGACGGATGACAGACGCGCGCGCGTGCTGTCCCGCGGTGCGGCTCATCGCGTCGCCGGCTACATGCATCCCTCCACCTCCCTTGCCGTCGTTCGCCGTTCGGCCACCACACATCTCATCGGCCAGACGTGCGCGATCCCTGAGCCCACGATTTCCCCCAAAAAGCGTGGATCACACGGCGAACTTCTAAAGCACCGCGCGAGCGCCGTCGAAAGCCAGAGCAGAGCGATCGATGCGTCCCACTGATCCGAACCACTCTCCGCATTTCGACAGATCGTCGGTCGCCGACGTCTGCCTGCTGCTGCGCGCGCACGCCGAGTCGCGCTGGCTGAGCAACCAGCTCATCCCCGTCCTACGCGAGATCGAGCTGCGCGAGTCGATCTCCGAGCAGCAGCTCGCGACCGCGCTCGCCTACCTCGAGGTGCTGTGGATCGAGGCCTGCTCTCGCGCGCGCGAGACCGACTCCGCGCGCGTCGAGCTCGAAGCGCTCGGCTCGAGCGACATTGCGCTGTACGAGAAGGCGCAGCGCTACCACGCCGCCGTGCGCCGCCTGCGCGACGGCGTCGAACGGCGCGTCGCGCGCCTGCTCGCCGTGCCCGACGAGCGCGAGCCGCCGCACGTCGGCTCCGAGACGCCGCTGCGCGCGCGCTCGCGGCGCATCGCGCGCGGTCGTCCCGCGCGCCCCTGAGCCGATCGCATACGCTCCGCGCGTGCCGCCGCGCTTCGACCTGCAGTCGCACTCGACCGCCTCCGACGGCTCGCTGCCGCCCGCGCAGGTCGTCCAGAACGCCGCCGACGCCGGCGTCGAGCTGCTCGCGCTGTCCGACCACGACACGATCGGCGGCCTCGCCGAGGCGATCGCCGCCGGACAGCGCCTCGGTGTCGAGATCGTGCCAGCCGTCGAGATCTCATCGATCGACGCCGGCGCGGCCGATGCGCCGCCTGGCGAGCAGGCGAGCGCTCCCCCCGCCGCGCGCGAACTGCACATCCTCGGCTACCGCATCGACTACAGCGGCCCGGCGCTGACCGAGCGGCTCGCCGAGTTCCTCGCCGACCGCGAGAAACGCACGCTGCGCATGCGCGACGCGCTGCGCGACGTCGGCTTCGAGCTCGACGAAGCCGAGCTCGAGCAGCGCATCTCCGAGGGCAAACCGATCGGGCGTCCGCACCTCGCCGGCGCCGTGCTGAGCGCGCCGGCCAACGCGCGGCGCCTCGCCGACGAGCGGATCGACGACATCGGCGGCCTGATCCGCGGCTACCTGATCGAGGGCAAGCCCGCGTTCCGCCTGCGCGAGACGCCGACCGTCGCCGAGGCGATCGACGCGATCCACGAGAGCGGCGGCGTCGCCGTCTGGGCGCACCCGTTCTGGGACATCGAAGCCGACGACGAGGTGCTCGCGAGCGTCGAGCGCTTCCGCGCGCTCGGCATCGACGGCGTCGAGGCCTTCTACGTCACGCACACCGAGCCGCAGACGCGCCTGCTCGCCGCGCGCTGCGCCGAGCTCGGGCTGCTCAGCACCGGCTCGGCCGACTATCACGGGCCCGACAACCGCCTGTTCTCGCGCTTCCTCGCGTTCGAGACCTACGACCTCGAGCCGAACCTCGGCCCTATCGGCCGCTGAGCGCCTCCGCGAGGCGGTACGCGAGCGCTTCGAGCGCGAGCTCCTCCGAGACGTTCAGCGCGAGGCGCAGGCGCGTGTCCTGCACGAGCTCGACCGCCACGCTCAGCGCCGCGCCGTCGCGCCCCTGCGCGTCCGCCTCGAGCTCGGCGCGGCGGTCGACCGCGTGCACGAGCTCGCCGGCGCCCTCGCCGATGCAGAGCACGTCGCGCAGCCACAGCTCGGCGAGCCGCAGCGAGAGGTCGAGCGCCTCCGTGCGCGCCCGCCGCTCGATCCGCCGGCGCGCCTCGGCGCCCTCGCGCTCGAGCCGTTTGCGCTCCTTCGCCGGCGCCAGCTCGAGCTCGCCGGCGAGCGTCAGCTGTGAGCGCTCGCCCGCGTTCGTCCCGGCGAGCTTCGCCGCGTCGAGCAGCGCCGTCCACGGGCGATCGCCGACCGCGCCCGCGAGCGCCGCGCGCGCGAAGCGCTCGGCGCTCGCGCGCAGCGTCGCGCCCTCCTCGCTCGCCAGGCGCGCCGCGAGCTCGGCGTCGCCGAGCGCCAGGCGCGCGCACGCGTGCGCGCGATCTGGGTCGACGCCGCTCAGGCGCGCCGCGATCAGCTCGGCCGCGAGCGGGTCGAAGCGCACCGGCTGGCAGCGCGAGACGATCGTCGCGAGCACGTCCTCGCGGCGCTCTGTCAACAGCAGCAGGTGGACGAAGTCGGCCGGTTCCTCGAGCGTCTTCAGCAGGCGGTTCGCCGCCTGGTCGTTCATCGTCTCGACCGCCTCGATCACGAACACGCGCTTCGGCGCCTCGAACGGCGTGCGCGTCGCCGCCGCGACGACCGGCTGCTCGATGTCGGCGACGAGCATCTCGCTCGCGCCCGAACGCGTCACCCACGTCAGGTCCGGGTGCGAGCCGTGCGCGATCCGCTCGCGCACGCTCTCAAGCTCGCTCGCGTCGTGCGCGAGCAGCGCCGCCGCGAACGCGCGCGCCGCCGCGCGCTTGCCCGTGCCCGGCGGCCCGTGGAACAGGTACGCGTGCGACGCCTGAGCGCGCCTGCGCAGCGCCGGCGCGAGCACCGCGCGCGCGTGCGGCTGCGCGTCGATGCCCGCCAGCTCGAAGGCCTCCTCGGTGCTCGCCACAGCGGCCATGCTAGAGCCGCTACCGTCCGCGCGTGGCGCGCGGCAGGCTGATCACGATCGAGGGGCTCGACGGCGCCGGCAAGTCGACGCTCGCGCGCGCGCTCAGCGAGGTGCTCGCGACGCGCGGGCACCCCGTCGAGCTGCTGCGCGAGCCCGGCGGCGTCGAGGCTTCCGAGCGCATCCGCGCGCTCGTCAAGGACCCGGCACTGAGCATCTCCGCGCGCGCCGAGGCGCTGCTCTACGCCGCCGCGCGCGCGCAGCTCGTCGAGCAGCGCATCGAGCCGCTGCTGTCCGCCGGCGTCGACGTGCTGCTCGACCGCTACGTCGACTCCTCGCTCGCCTACCAGGGCGCCGCGCGCGGCCTCGGCGTCGAGCAAGTTCGCCAGGTCAACCGCTTCGCGACCTGCGCGCTCGAGCCCGACCGCACGCTGCTGCTGCGCATCGCGCCCGCCGCCGGGCGCGCGCGCCAGGCCGCGCGCGGCGAGCCGCTCGACCGCCTCGAGCGCGAGCACGCCGAGTTCTTCGAGCGCATCGCCGCCGCCTACGACGAGCTCGCCGCCGCCGAGCCGCGGCGCATCCGCGTGCTCGACGCGAGCTTCACGCCCGCGACCGTCCTCTCCGACGCGCTCGACCAGCTCGCCGACCTCCTCTAGCCGCGCGTCGCGGCCCGTCGTCGACCGCGCGCCGCCGGGTTAGCATGTCGTCCGTGACCCGCGCACCGCACGCACGACGCCGGCGCTCGCCGGTCGCGCGCCACCGCCGGCGCCTCTGCGCGCTCGCACTCGCCTGCGCGCTGCTCGTGCCGGTTGCCGCGCCGGTCGGCGCCGACGCGAGCGTCCTCGCCCCGACGAGCGTCGGCGCGCGCACGACCTCGACGCCGCGCCTCTCCGAACTGCTGCGCGAGCTGCGCCGCAGGCGCGCGGCGAAAGCGAGGACGTCGACCGCAGGCGCTCCGGCGGGCGGCGCGAGCACGCCGACGACGACGTACGCGCCGTCCGGCGGCGCCGCCGGCCTCGCCACGACGCCGAGCGCCGCTACGACGACGCCGGCTGTCGCCGCGCCCGCGCAGACGACCGCGCCCGCGAGGACGGCTCCCGCGAGCGCCGCGAAGGCGAGCAAAGGCGACCGCCCGCTGTCGACCGGCGCGATCGTCGTCGCCGCGCTCGCCGCGCTGCTCGTGCTCGGCTGCCTCGCGTGGGCGCTCGCGCGCAGCCGCGCGTTCGAGCCGCACTGGCTCGTCACGATGCGCCACGCCTCGGCCGAGGCCGGCTTCCGCGCGTCCGCGACCTGGTCGGAATTCGCCGACTGGACGCGGCTCGGGCGCTGAGCGTCGGCCGTTTTCCCGCTCCTTGCGGAGCATTGCGACGTACTAAAATGAGAGGTGCTTCGCGCCCCTGTTGACGCCTTCGTTCTGTCCGGTCCGAGCGCCACGATGCTTGACCCCCGAACAACAGCTCGAACGGCCGCCCGCGACGCCGGTGCAGCAGAGGAGGAACGCCGATGAACCCCGCCCCGCACCCCACTCTCCCCGACTCGATCGCGGCCGGCCGCGCGCTCGAGATCAAGCGCTTCTTCACGAGTCCGGGGACGCATCCGTTCGATGCGATCGAGTGGGAGCTGCGCGACGCGCACATCGGCCACGGCGACCGCGTCGCGTTCGAGCAGAAGGGCGTCGAGTTCCCCAAGAGCTGGTCGCAGAACGCGACGAACATCGTCAGCCAGAAGTACTTCCGCGGGCAGCTCGGCAGCCCGGCGCGCGAGCACTCGGTCAAGCAGATGATCTCGCGCGTCTCCGGCACGATCGCGCGCTGGGGCCAGGACGGCGGCTACTTCGCGACGCCGGCCGACGCCGAGACCTTCGAGCACGAGCTCACGCACATCCTGCTGCACCAGATCGCCGCGTTCAACTCGCCGGTCTGGTTCAACGTCGGCTTCGAGGAGCGCCCGCAGTGCAGCGCCTGCTTCATCCTCTCCGTGCAGGACACGATGGAGTCGATCCTCGACTGGAACACGAAGGAGGGGAACATCTTCCGCGGCGGCTCCGGGTCGGGCATCAACCTGTCGAAAATCCGCGGCTCGATGGAGCCGCTCGCGAAGGGCGGCACCGCGTCCGGGCCCGTCTCGTTCATGCGCGGCGCCGACTCGTGGGCGGGCACGATCAAGTCCGGCGGCAAGACGCGCCGCGCGGCGAAGATGGTCGTGCTCGACGTCGACCACCCCGACATCCGCGAGTTCATCTGGTGCAAGGCCAAGGAGGAGGACAAGGCCGCCGCGCTGCGCGACGCCGGCTTCGACATGTCGATCGACGGCGACGGCTTCTTCTCGATCCAGTACCAGAACGCGAACAACTCGGTGCGCGTGACCGACGAGTTCATGCGCGCGGTCGAGGACGACGGCGAGTGGAACCTGCTCTCGCGCACGACCGGCGAACCGATCGGCGAACCGGTCGGCGCACGCGAGCTGATGCGCGAGATCGCCGAGGCCGCGTACCGCTGCGCCGACCCCGGCGTGCAGTACGACACGACGATCAACCGCTGGCACACGAGCCCGAACTCGGGCCGGATCAACGCGTCGAACCCGTGCAGCGAGTACATGCACGTCGACGACTCGGCCTGCAACCTCGCCTCGCTCAACCTGATGAAGTTCCGTCGCGCCGACGGCTCCTTCGACGTCGAGTCCTTCGAGCACGCCGTCGACGTGATGCTGCTCGCGCAGGAGATCATCGTCGGCCCGTCGAGCTACCCGACCGAGGAGATCGGCGTCAACGCGCGCGCGTTCCGCCAGCTCGGCCTCGGCTACGCGAACCTCGGCGCGTACCTGATGAGCAACGGGATGCCCTACGACTCGGACTCCGGGCGCGAGACGGCGGCGGCGATCACCGCGCTGATGACCGGCCGCGCGTACCGGCGCTCGGCCGAGGTCGCCGCGGCGATCGGCCCGTACGAGCGCTACGCCGAGAACCGCGAGGAGCACAACGACGTGATGCGCATGCACCGCGACGCCTCCTACGTGATCCCCGAGCACGACAGCGCCGACGAGCGGCTGCTCGTCGCGGCGCGGCGCTCGTGGGAGGAGGCCGTCGAGCTCGGCGTGCGCCACGGCTACCGCAACGCGCAGGCGACCGTGCTCGCGCCGACGGGGACGATCTCGTTCCTGATGGACTGCGACACGACCGGCGTCGAGCCGGACTTCTCGCTCGTCAAGTTCAAGGAGCTCGTCGGCGGCGGGCAGATGACGATCGTCAACCGCACGGTGCCGCTCGCACTGCAGACGCTCGGCTACTCCGCGCCGCAGATCGAGCAGATCGAGGCGCACCTCGCCGAGCACGGCACGATCGTCGGCGCGCCGGGCCTCGCCGAGGAGCACTTCCCGGTGTTCGACGTCGCCGTCGGCGAGCGCGCGATCTCGCACATGGGCCATATCAAGATGATGGGCGCCGTGCAGCCGTTCATCTCCGGCGCGATCTCGAAGACCGTCAACCTGCCGCGGGAGGCGACCGTCGAGGACATCGCCGACGCGTACACGCAGGCGTGGCGGCTCGGCGTCAAGGCGCTCGCGATCTACCGCGACGGCTCGAAGACGGCGCAGGCGCTGCGCACCGACGCGCAGAAGGGCGTCGAGGCGCCGGTCGACGTCGACGCGCTGCTCGAGGCGGCGCGCGC
Source organism: uncultured Solirubrobacteraceae bacterium (assembly GCA_963802105.1). Classification (GTDB taxonomy): domain Bacteria; phylum Actinomycetota; class Thermoleophilia; order Solirubrobacterales; family Solirubrobacteraceae; genus Palsa-744. The sequence continues at coordinate 1,084,225 of CAWDHJ010000002.1, forward strand.
CGAGGCGCGCGCCGAGGTCGGGCCGCGCCGCAAGCGCATGCCGCGCGAGCGCCAGTCGATCACGCACAAGTTCTCGATCGCCGGACACGAGGGCTACATCACGGCGGGCATGTACGAGGACGGATCGGTCGGCGAGATCTTCCTGACCGACATCGGCAAGGAGGGCTCGACGCTGCGCGGGATGATGAACTCGTTCGCGACGGCGATCTCGATCGCGCTGCAGTACGGCGTGCCGCTCGAGACGCTCGTGCAGAAGTTCAGCTACATGCGCTTCGAGCCGGAGGGGATCACGCAGAACGCGGAGATCCCGTTCGCGAAGTCGATGCCCGACTACATCATGCGCTGGCTCGCCTCGCGCTTCCTCGACACCGACGCGCAGGAGGAGCTCGGCATCCTCACGCCGGCCGTCCGCGCGCGCCAGGCCGCGCAGGAGGCGGCGCAGTCGGTGCGCTCGTCGGACACGGCCGGCCCGAGCGCCGGCCAGGACGGCGCGCCGCAGGCGTCGGCCGGCAACGGAGAGGCGAGCGCGCCGTCGGCGTCGTTCACCGACACGCCGCCGGTCGTCCCCGCGCGCCTGCAGGGCTTCGACCTCGGCCCGGCGTGCAGCCAGTGCGGCGGGATGATGCAGCGGACGGGCAGCTGCTACACGTGCAGCAGCTGCGGCGCAAACACCGGCTGCGGCTGACGTGCGTAGGCCGGCGCAGCCCGGCTAGCCGAGGGTGAACAGCTCGAGCGAGCCTGTGAGGGCGTGCGCGTTGGCGTTGCCCTCGGGCTCGACTACGTGGCCGTCGACGACGATCGGGCTGTTCCAGTGGCCGGAGGAGCCGGGCAGGTGCGCGATCGGACGCGGCGAGCCGGGCATGTAGACGTCGATGCCGCCTTCGCTCGGTTCGTAGACGTAGAGCAGGCCGCCGGCGAGACCGGGCTCGTGCCGGGCGTCGAGCTCGACCACAGCGGCGTTAGGCGCCCGCTGCGGACGGCGTAGGCGGCCGTGCCGGCCGAGTCGGCGACGTACACGGTCGTGCCCGCTGCGCGATGCCAGACGGCCGGCGCGGTGAACAGCTCGGCGCCGCCCGGCGTCTTCAGCGTCTGCAGTTCGCCGCCGAGCGTTCGCGAGCCGGGCGCGCGACCGTCGAGGCGCTCGAGGTCGAGCACGCGCATGATCCCGTCCTTGCCCGCGACGAGCACGCGCTGCTGGCCGAGCAGCGCCGGCGCGCTCGAGCCGAGGTCGAGATCGTTGCCGTCGAGCGTCTGCTGATCGGTCGGCGTGAACTCCTGGCGCAGCGCGAGCGACGGCAGCGTCAGCTCGAGCACGCTGTCGCCGAAGTCGCTGCCGCCGTTCCACGCGCCGTTGCCCGTGTCGACCAGCAGCCTCCTGCCACCCGGCTCGACGACGACGCCGCCGCGCGAGAGGATCGCCGAGTCGCTCTGCGAGCAGCTCCTCGGCGCGATGATCGAGCGGCGTTCGGCGCACAGCGTATTGAACACGCGCGCGACCGCGCCGCTCGCGCGGTCGATCAGCACGACGTGGCCCTGGTAGGTCGGTCCGTCGCCGAGATAGCCGCTCGTCGCCGCGATCACGTACGCGCCGACGATGTTCAGCGCCGCGCCGAGCTTCTCACGTGTCGCATCGCGCGTCACGCTCACCGGCCACGCCCCGGCGCCGTCCTCGCGCCCGTCTTCGAGCGAGAGCTTGTGGATCAGCCCGTTCGGCGAGGCCGCGTAGACGAACAGCCGATCCGGATCGGCGATCGGGCTCGCGTTCGTGATCTGCGCGCTGCCGGCCCAGCCGGCGTAGCCGGGCGGCGTGAACGTCCACAGCAGCGCTCCGGTGCTCGCGTCGATCGCGACCGTGCGCCCGTAGCTCGTCGTCGCGACGATCACGTCGCGCGTCTCGCCGCCCGCGCGCACGCCGTGCAGGTAGATCGGCGAGGAGTCGACCGTGCCCGGCAGCGAGATCCGCCGCACGCGCAGGCTGCGCACGTTCGCCGACGTGACCCCCGTCGGGCTGCTCGTCGCGTCCGAGCGCTGCTCGTCGAGCCCGAACTCGGGCCAGTCGGTCAGCTCGCCGGCGAGCGGCTTCGCCGCCGAGCCTCGCGCGGCGCCCGACGTCGAGGACGACGCCGCCGGCGCGCGCGTAGAGCTTCGCGCCGGCGTCGCGGTCTGCCCCGCCGAGGACGAGCCGCCGCAGCCGCAGAGCGTCGCCGCGGCGAGCAGCCAGGCGGCGAAGATCCCTCTCGGCCCGAGCAGCATCGACCGCTTGTATCGCAAGAGCGTGCCGGCGCGCGCCGCGCACACCCGCCGCGATGCCCGCGCGCTACTTCGCCGGCAGCGAGAGCCCCGGCGCGAGCCGCCTGCTCGCCGGCAGCCGCGGCGACCTCGACGTCGTGCGCGCTCGCGGCCTCGACCGGTAGGAGAGCTCCGACGCGAGCGAGCTCATCGCCGCGAGCATCGTCCCGGCGCCCGACCCCGCGCCGGTGGCAGGCGCGCCCGAGGCGGCCGGCACGGCCGGCGCCGGCGCGTCGCTCAGGCGTGCGGCGCGTGCGCGCAGCCACGCGAGCGAGCGGCGCTCGCCACAGCGCTCACGCCAGCCGCGCAGCGCGCGTTCGAGCCGCTCGCGCTCGCCGACGCGCGCGAGCACCTCGACCTCGCCGCCGCCCTCGTCCTCGGGACCGAGGCGCACGAGGTAGAGCTCGCCCGTGTCGGCGACCCACGCGGCGCGGTGCAACGGACCGCCGACGTCCTCGCGCCACCACAGGCCTACGTCGCGCTCGCGCGAGTGCAGGCGCCGTCGATCGGCGTTGTAGAAGCTGCTCAGCGAGTCGTAGCGAGCGTCGGCATCGCCGAGCGTCCTACGTGTCGCACGCGTCGGGCGCCTGCGGTTGCCATGTCTCATGCCGCACCATCCGGGAGGTCGAGGGGTCTGGAGAGGTCGCCGTAGAAGCGTCCTCGCCGGCCCTAAACACCCGCTTAGCGCGCGCGAAGAGTTCGCTGAAGCGCCGCGCACCGGGCGCGCTGGGCACGCCGAGCGCGGTGGGTGCGCTGGACGCGCCGGGCGCACCGGGCGCCGCGTCGATCCTCGGCGCCCAGAGGTCGCCGGTCCGGTGCGGGCCGGTGACCTCTGGGGATCGCACGAAGGACGATCAGGGATTGAGGCGCTTCTTCAGCGCGCTCGCAGCCGAGAACTTCGCCGCTTTGCTCGCGGCGATGTTGATCGTCTCGCCCGTCGACGGGTTGCGTCCTTGCCGTGCAGCACGGTGGCTGACGCTGAACTTGCCGAAGCCGGCAAGCGCGACCTCACCCCCGGCGGCAAGTTCGTCGGAGACGACATCGATCACCGTCTCCACCACCTGTCGGGCCTGACTGGCGGCCAGTCCGTTGCGACTGGCGACCTGCTCGGCCAGCTCGTTCTTGGTCATACCACTCCCTTCTAGGGTGTCGTTACTGCGAGCAGGCTAACCGCTGGTGAGGACGACGACGCCCGCAAACGCGGCGAATCGACGCCTCGAAGGCCCTAATTTCCGGGGAACTCGACCGGCTCGCGGGCCCGCAGCGGCGCGCTCGGCGCCCGCTCGGCGACGATCCGCGGCCGCCGAGGCACGATCGCGCCGGCCGCGCAGGCCGCCCAGATCGCCGCCAGCCACGTCCCGCAGGCGAGCGCGACGTGCACCCAGACGAGCTCGGTCGGCAGGTGCGTCTCGTACTGGTCGAGCCCGACGGCGCCCTGCAGCGCGAGCAGCGCGCAGAGGACCGTCAGCGAGCGGCGCACGAGCGGCGGCGCGTCGCCGCGGCGCGCGTACCACCAGACGGCGAGCGCCAGCAGGCCGAACACGAGCGCGATCTCGCCGTGGCGGTGGATCACGAAGTCCATCGTCCCGCGGCCGTCGAAATCGAGCCGGTTGATCTTCTGCCCCGGCGAGCCGCCGGCGTGCGGGCCGGCCGCGGTCGCCGCCGTGCCGGCGAAGATCGTCAGCGCGCCGAGCGCGACGAGCGCGCGCGTGCCGAGGATCAGGCTGCGCTCCTCGCCGCTCGCACCGAGCGCCCCCGACGCGCGGGCGCCGGTCGGCACGGGCTCAGCCGGCGCGGCGCGAGGCTCGCTGGGCCCCGGCGCGCCCACGCGATCGGCGTCGAGCTCGCCGGCGCGCCACGCGAGCACGGCGGCCGCGAGCAGGATCAGCATCGACAGCGCGAAGTGGCCCATCACCCAGCCGTAGTCGAGCGCGCCGCGCACCGTGAAGCCGCCGAGCACGGCCTGGCCGATCACGCCGATCGGCAGCAGCGCGCCGAGCCACACCAGCTCGCGCCGGTACGGGCGCCGGCGCAGCGCGAACAGCCACGCGGCGCCGGCCGCGATCACGACCGGAACGGTGACGACGCGATTGGAGAACTCGATCACCGCGTGCGTGTTCAGCGGCGGGTAGACGTTGCCGTAGCACTTCGGCCACGTCGGGCAGCCGAGCCCCGAGCCGGTCAGGCGCACGGCCGCGCCCGTCAGCACGATCAGCGTCAGCGCGCCGAGCGCGACGTACGCGGCGCGCGCGTACTGCTGCGGCGTCACCGTGTAGCCGTTCGTGCGCTCGCGCAGTTGCTCGAGTCGACGCTTCATCGGCCTAAGTCTGCCAACTCGGCGCCCGCGCCACGTCAGCGCGCGGCGAGCCAGCGATCGGCGTTCTGCTCGTGGACCTCGCGCAGGATCTGCTCGAGGTCGCGCGTCGGCGCCCAGCCGGGGAAGTCGCGCGCGAACGGCCGCACGTCGCTGATCCACCAGCGGTGGTCGCCGACGCGGTTCTGCTCGGAGAGCGTCCAGTGCAGCTCGCGCCCGGCGATCCGCTCGCACAGCTCGATCGCCTCGAGCATCGAGCAGTTGCACGCGCGCCCGCCGCCGATGTTGTAGACGGCGCCGCCGGCGCGCGCGTCGAGGTGGAAGTGCTCGAACGCCGCGACGAGGTCGGCCGAGTGGATGTTGTCGCGCACCTGCTTGCCGCCGTAGCCGAACACCGTGTACGGCGCGCCGACGACCGTCGCGCGCATCAGGTAGGAGAGGAAGCCGTGCAGCATCGTGCCGGCGTGGTTCGGGCCGGTCAGGCAGCCGCCGCGAAAGCAGGCCGTCGGCATGCCGAAGTAGCGGCCGTACTCCTGCACGAGCAGGTCGGCCGCCGTCTTCGAGACGCCGAACAGCGAGTGCGTGCTGCGGTCGATCGACATCGACGTGTCGATCCCCTCGTAGTAGCGATGCTCCTCGGGCAGCTCCAGGCGCGTGTCGAGCTCGCGCAGCGGCAGCGCGTTCGGCGTGTCGCCGTAGACCTTGTTCGTCGAGCAGTGCACGAACGTCGCGCCGTCGGCGTGCAGGCGCGTCGCCTCGAGCACGTTCAGCGTGCCGAGCGCGTTGATCTCGAAGTCCGCGTGCGGGTCCGACGCCGCCCAGTCGTGCGATGGCTGCGCGGCCGCGTGCACGACCAGCTCGATCCGGGCGGCGTGCTCGGCGAAGACGCGCTCGACCGCGTCGCGATCGCGGATGTCGAGCTCGAGCGAGCGAAACGAGCCGGCGTAGCGCTCGAGCAGCGACGCCGTCATCTGCGCCGTCGAGGCCTCGGCGCCGAACAGCCGTGCGCGCGTGTCGTTCTCGAGGCCGATCACGTCGAAGCCGAGCTCGACGAAGCGCGCGACCGACTCCGAGCCGATCAGCCCGCCCGACCCCGTCACGATCGCCGTCGCCACGTCCGCTCCGCGCCTAGCAGTCGCGCGCGCTCACGCGCCGCCGAACTCGAACGGCAGCTCGTCGGCGAGCTCGCGCAGCGTCGGCGCCGCCGCGTCGCGCTCGGAGATCGTCAGCTCGTCCGCCGGCAGCGGCCACTCGATCGCGACGTCCGCGTCGTTCCAGGCGATCCCGCGCTCCAGCGACGGGTCGTAGTAGGCGCTCTGCTTGTAGATCACGTCGGCGACGTCGCTCAGCACGCAGAAGCCGTGCGCGAAGCCGACCGGCACGTACAGCTCGCGCATGCTCTCGTCGTCGAGCCCGACCGCGTCCCAGCGTCCGTACGTCGGCGAGCCGCGGCGCACGTCGACGGCGACGTCGAGGATCCGCCCGCGCGCGCAGCGCACGAGCTTCGCGACGCCCGCGCCGATCTGGAAGTGCATGCCGCGCAGCACGCCGCGCGTCGAGCGCGAGTGGTTGTCCTGGACGAAGCGCTCGCCCTCGGCGATCCCGAGCTGCTCGTGCCACTCGGCGCGGTAGGTCTCGCAGAAGAAGCCGCGCTCGTCGGCGAAGCTCGCCGGCTCGACCACGACGAGATCCGGCAGGCGAGTCGAAATGGTGCGCATAGGCGCAAGAGCGTAGCGTCGCGACCGATGGATGCACGCCTGCCGGCCACGCCGCCGCACACCGCGCCGCCGCACACCGCTGCGCCGCACGCCACGCCGCTCGCGGCGTGGACGCCGGGGCCGCCCGACGCCTCGCTCGCCGACGGCGAGCTGCACGTCTGGCGCGCCGAGCTCACGAGCGTCGATCCCGCGCTCGGCGAGCTGCTGGCGCTTGAGGAGCACGAGCGCGCCGCGCGCATCCTCGGTGCGCGCCAGCGCGAGCTCTGGCGCCGCTCGCGCGGCGTCCTGCGCGCGCTGCTCGGCGGCTACCTCGGCGTCGAGCCCCGCGCGCTGCGCATCGCGCTCGGCGCGAACGGCAAGCCGCGCCTCGCCGGCGACGCGCTCTGCTTCAACCTCTCGCACTCCGGCGAGCTCGCGCTGTACGTCTTCGCGCGCGGCGGCGCCGTCGGCGTCGACGTCGAGCTGAAGCAGCCGCGCGGCGCCGGCCGCGAGCGCGACGTCGTCGCGCTCGCACGGCGCATGCTCGGCGAGCACGCCGCCGACTCGCTCGACTCGCTCGCGCCCGCTCGCCGCGAGCTCGAGTTCCTGCGGCTGTGGACGCGCTACGAGGCCGAGCTGAAGTGGCGCGGCGCCGGCATCGGCGGGCGCGCGCCGCGTGCCGACGGCGAGCCCGCGCCGTGGCTCGCCGAGCTCGACGTCGGCCCGCGCGGCGCCGCCGCCGTCGCCTGCTCCTCGCCGCCGCGCGAGCTGCGCCGCTGGGACTGGCCGCCGCTCAGAAGATCTTGACGCCGATCGTCTGCGTGATCGTCTTGCCGTCGACGACCGCCGCGAGCGTCACCGCCGCGCCGTGGTTTCGCCGGATCTGCGTGACGAGCTCCGATTTGACGCGGATCGGCAGGTGCACCGTCTTGTTCGGCTGCAGCACGAAGCCGGCGCGCCCGAGCGTGCGATTGCCGGCGCTCAGCGTCGCCGTCCCCTTGCAAGGGCTCACGCGGCAGAACATCGCGACTGCGACGATCCGGCTCGCGTTGACGCCGTCGGTCTGCGGGCTGACCCTGATCGGCGCGAGTGCCGGCGGCAGGCCCTGCTTGCCGCCCGGGCAGATGTGCGTCGAGTCGCCGTCCGTGCCGAGCGTCACGCGCATCATCAGTTCGACGTTGCGGTTCACCGCGAAGCCGTCCATCGCCGAGGTCACCGACGGCGAGAGGCTCGCGCCGTTGCCGGTCCCCTCGTCCTTGATGAACGAGTCGCTCGTCGCGCCCGTCACCGCGCCGAGCACCTGATAGGCGACGCCGTCGCGGTAGACGTTCGGCACGTAGCCGCCGCTGTCGTTCAAGCCGACGTAGTCGCCGGCGCTGACGCACAGGTTGATCGGCACGAAGCTCGTCACCGTCGACGCTCCCGCGCCGTTTTCGCCGCACACCGGCAGGTCGAAGCCCTGCGAGGTGATGTTCACCTTCGCGCCGCCGCCCGGCAGCGGCGAGAGGTCCTGGAAGTGCACCGTCGTCAACGGCAGCGGCGCGTTGCTCGCGCGTTGCGCGCAGCCCTCGACTTCGATCTTCGTCGCCTGGCCGGTCGCCGGCACGCGCTCTTCGCCCGCCTTGTCGGAGAAGTTCCACAGCGCCGTGTCGGCGCCGTAGTGGAAGGTGTGGAAGACGCCGTTCGGCGCTTCCGCGCTCTGCGGCACCTGCGTGTAGACGCCGGGGTAGCTGAGGTTTTCGGCCGTGTTCAGCGTCGCCGGCGTCGAGAGCGGGCTGCCGAACGTCGTCAGCTTCGCTTGCGCGGCCGGCGCGAGCGCGAGGGCGCTCAGCGCGAGCGCGAGCAGCGCCGTCGTGCACAGCGCGCGACGACGACGGTAGTGGGCGGGGGTGCGGCGTGTGGGTGTAGGGAGGGCTCTCATCGTTGTCCTATCGGCATGCCCGTGCACGCGGTTGAATATGCGACGCTAAGCGGACATATGAGGTCAAGCGGTCGATCTCCGGCGCGCCTGGCGCGCGCCTCTGGGTCGAGGATCAGAGCGTTCGCGCGGTCGCGCGAACGCCATGCTTCGACGCCTGCGCGGGCCCGTCGGGCTGCTGTCCGCGCTCCGCGGCGGTCGACTGCGGCGAAGCGGCGTCTACCGGCGCGAGCATCTCGGTGGCCTGCTCGGCGTGGAAGATGATGAAGCGCATGATCAGGAAGCCGCACGTCGTCGCGACCGCCATCGTCGCCAGATAGACGATCTCGGTGCCGACGCCGAGCACGCCCGGCAGGATCGCCGTCGACGCCGCCGTGCCGCCGTACTGTGCGCCGGCCATCAGCAGGTAGCGGCCGACCTGGTGTCGCAGCGGCAGCGCGAAGCCGTCCTCGTGGATCCACACGAACAGCCGCTGCAGCGTGAAGTGCAGCAGGATCGCCGAGACGAACCCGATCGCGAGCGCCAGCTGAAAGGGAAGCCCGACGACCTGCGAGAGCACCGTCGTCACCGTCAGGTAGACGACCGTCACGAGGCCGCCGGTCAAGCCGAAGCGGACGAGCTGCCCCTTCAGGCCCGATCGCGGGGATCGCAGGTAGCCCGCGAGCGCGCCGACCGACCCGCCGCCGGACGGCTCGCGCACGACGTAGCGATCGGGGGGATCGGGCGTCAGGTCGACTCCATCGCCTTTGGCGCGACGAACGGCTCCATCTCGCTGATCGGATGGCCGAAGGCGATCTTCGGATACGCGTTCGCCGACATGTCGATCGCCACCTCCAACAGATACGGCGCGTGCGGGTCGCGCCACAGCTCGCGCACGGCCTCGTCGAGCTCCTCCTCGCGATCGGCGCGTCCGGCGGCGATCTCGAAGGCCGCCGCGACGGCGACGAAGTCCGGCGCCGAGTAGCCCCACGAGGTCGACTGGTAGCGACCATCGAAGTAGGACTCCTGGAACTGGCGCACCATCCCGTGAGTGCGGTTGTTGAGGATCACGATCTTGATCGGCAGCCGGTTTCGCGCGACCGTCTGCAGCTCCTGCAGGTTCAGCTGGAAGCCGCCGTCGCCGGCGACCAGCACGACCGGCTCGCCGGCCGCGATCGCCGCGCCGACGGCAAGCGGCAGGCCGGAGCCCATCGCGCCCATACCGCCGGACGTGAGGAACCGCTGATCGGCCCCCAGCTCGAGCGACTGCGCGGCCCACATCTGGTGCTGGCCGACGTCCGTCACGTACGCGGCCGCCGCGCCCGAGCAGCGCGCGACGCGATGCATCAGCGCGTTCGGGTTGATCCCCGGCACGCCGGGCAGCTCGCCGGTATCCGGCCAACGAGCTTGGAGATCGGCGATCTCGCCGCGCCACGCGTCGAGGCCCGGCTGCACACGCCGCGACGCCAGCTCGTCGAGCCGCGCCATGAACGGCTCGAGCTGTGCGACGGTCGTGTGGCAGCCGCCGACGCGATTGTCGAGCTCGCCGGGGTCGCAGTCGACATGATGGATCGGCCTGCCCCCCGCGAAGCTGTCGGTGTCGGCGCCCGTCTGGCGGATGTCCAGGCGACTGCCGAGCACGAGCAGCAGGTCGGCTTGCGCGAGCGCGATGTTCGCCCAGCGATTGCCGTACGTGCCGATGAAGCCGACGCGTCGCGCGTCGTCGAACGGCAGCGCGTCCAATCCCATCAGCGAGCTCACGACCGGCACGCCGAGCGTCTCGACCAGCTTGCGAAACGTCGCGACGCTGCGACCCGCGCGAAGGCCGCCGCCGGCGAGGATCAGCGGCCGCGACGCGCGGCTCAGGTCGTCGAGCAGCCGCTCGACCGAATCCGCGTCGAACTCGTCGGACGGCGGCGGATCGGCGGCCGGCGTCGGGTCGGCGACGATGTCGACGCGCTGCAGGTCCATCGGGATGTCGACGAGCACCGGCCCCGGCCGGCCGGATCGCGCGAGGCGAAACGCGTCGTGCACGAGCTCGGGCAGCTCCTCCGCCGTGCGCACCCGCCAAGCGGCCTTCGCGATCGGCGCCGCCATCGCCGCGATGTCGGTCTCCTGAAATCCGAGCTGGCGGATCGCTCGCTCGCCCTTCTGCTCGGAGCGGTTGACCTGGCCGGTGATGAACACGGCCGGCACCGAGTCGAAGTGGCAGCTGCCGAGCGCCGTCAGCAGGTTGATCGCCCCCGGCCCGCTCGTCCCCATCGCGACGCCGGGGACGCCGGTCATGCGCGCGTGCGCCTCGGCGCTGAAGCCCGCCGCCTGCTCGTGGTGGCAGGAGACGATCCGCACGCGGCCGTCGCGGTGGAGCGCGTCGATGAAGTTCGCGATCATCCCGCCGACGACCTCGTAGACCGTGTCGACGCCCTCCGCGACCAGCGCCTGCGCGATCCAGTCCGAGGCCTGCATCAGCTCGCGGCTTGCTCGGTTTCCTTTGCGCGCGAGGGGCCCGGTCGAGCCTGGCCCGCGTCGCGGGCGCGGTGGCCGTTCGAGCCCGGTGCCGCCGCGATCGCGTCGTGGAAGCTCTCGATCATGAAGTCGACCGCCGCGTCGGTCAGCCCCGGGTAGACGCCCACCCAGAACACCTGGTTCATCACGAAGTCGGCGCGCGCGAGGTCGCCGACCCGGCGATGCGGCACGTCGAGGTAGGCCGGCTGGCGCAGGAGGTTGCCGCCGAACAACAGGCGCGTGGCGATCTTGCGATCGTTCATGAAGCGCAGGATGTGATCGCGCGAGACCGGCGAGTCCTCGCGCAACCCCAGCGGGAAGCCGAACCAGCTCGGATCGCTGTGCGCGGTCGCCTCGCGGCAGGATCAGGTGCTCCTGCAGGTCCTGCAGACCGTCGTGGAGCAGCGCGAAGTTGCGCTTGCGCGCGGCCGTGAAGGACTCGAGCTTGTCCAGCTGCGCAACGCCGACCGCCGCCTGCATGTCGGTCAGCTTCAGGTTGTAGCCGATGTGCGAGTAGATGTACTTGTGGTCGTAGCCGTGCGGAAGCTCGCCGAGCTGGTGGTCGAAGCGCTTGCCGCACGTGTTCTCCTTGCCCGGCGCGCACCAGCAGTCGCGACCCCAGTCGCGGAACGACTCCGCGAGCACCTTCAGGCGCCCGGTGTTCGTCAGCACGCAGCCGCCCTCGCCCATCGTGATGTGGTGGGCTGGATAGAAGCTGACCGAGGCGAGGTCGCCGAACGTGCCGACCATCTTCCCGCGGTAGGTCGAGCCGAGCGCGTCGCAGCAGTCCTCGACGAGCCACAGGTCGTGCTCGCGCGCGAACGCAGTCACCGCGTCGAGGTCGAACGGGTTGCCGAGCGTGTGCGCGACCATGATCGCGCGCGTGCGCTCCGACAGCGCGTCCTCGAGCATCGACACGTCGATGTTGTACGTCGGGATGTCGACGTCGACGAACACCGGCACGAGCCCGTTCTGAACGATCGGGTTCACGGTCGTCGGGAAGCTCGACGCGACCGTGATCACCTCGTCTCCCGGCCGAAGGCGGCGTTTGGCGAGCTTGCGCGACGTCAGGCACGAGAGCGCGACGAGGTTCGCCGAGGAGCCCGAGTTCACGAGCAGCGCGTGGCGCAGCCCGAACAGCCTCGCGAAGCGCTTCTCGAAGTCCTCGGCGTAGCGGCCCGTCGTCAGCCAGAAGTCAAGCGAGGCGTCGACGAGGTTGACGAGCTCGCGCTCGTCGAAGACGCGCCCGGCGAAGTGGATCTGCGTCTCGCCCGGGCGGAACTCGCTCGCCCCGAACTCCGCGTCGTGGTACTCGCGCACCAAGTCGAGGATCTGGCCGCGCAGAAGCCTCGCGCGGTCGCTGTCGGCGCTCATCCGCGGAGCTCCGTACGCAGGGCGTTTGCTTCGCTCGAGATGCGCCCGACCTTAGCAGGGGCCTCTCCGGGCCATGCGCTCGCCAGCACCCTCGACGTCAGGCGTCGGCGACGCGCGCGACGTGCTCTCCCTCGGGCGCGACGACGGTGACCTCGGCGCCCTCGAGCTCGCGCGCGGAGGAGGTCATCCCAGCGCGCGAGCGCGGCGGGTTGAGCACGCGATCGAGGATGTAAGGCGGCCGCGCCTTGACCTCCTCGTACATGTGCGCCAGGTAGGAGCCGATCACGCTGAAGCAGATCAGCTGGACGCCGCCGACGAACAGCACGACGACGATCAGCGTCGCGTAGCCCTTCGGCGCGGCGCCTGGATCGACGATCTTCAGCACGATCTCGACGATCGCCGCGATCAGCGCCGCGGCCGTCGTGAACAGCGCCAGCCAGCCGATCAGGTCGAGCGGCACGTAGGAGAAGGAGATGATCGCGCGCCTTGCCCAGCCGAAGTTCGCCAGCATGTTGTTCGACGATCGTCCGAACAGGCGCTCGGGGCGCTCGTAGGGCACTCCGATCTGGCGGAAGCCGACGAACGCGCGCAGCCCGCGCACGAAGCGATGCGTCTCAGGCAGCGCGTTGATCGCGTCGACCGCGCGCCGGTCGAGCAGCGAGAAGTCGCCGGCGTCGATCGGCATCGTCACGTACGCGAGGCGCTGGAAGACGCGGTAGAAGGCCTTGCGCGTCGCGTTCATCGTCGCCGAGCCCTCGCGCTTGACGCGCTCGCCGTAGACGACCTCGTAGCCCTCGCGCCAGCGCTGCACGAGCGTCGGGATCAGCTCGGGCGGGTCCTGCAGGTCGCCGTCGAGCAGGATCACCGCGTCGCCTGTCGCGAGACGCATGCCGCTCGAGTACGCGCTCTGCGAGCCGAACGCCCGCGTGTGCCGGACGACGGTCACGCGTCGATCGCGCGCCGCGAGCTCGGCGAGCACGCGCGGCGTGTCGTCGGGGCTGCCCGAGTCGACGAAGATGATCTCCCAGTCGACCCCGAGTCCCTCGAACACGGCCTTCAGCCGTTCGTACATGACCGGGACCGACTCGCCCTCGCGGTAACACGGCACGACGGCGCTCAACCGCGTGCGCTCCTTGGCGCCGTTCACGTCGTTGGCCACCCTCGGCAAGATACCGCGTGCCATGTCGGGCCAAACGAGCGATCCATCTTCCGAGCCCTCGCGCTTCCCGGCGCCCCTGTGCACGCTCAGCCGGCTGGGCCTCGGCGCCTGGGCGTTCGGCCGCACGGGCTGGGGCGACCAGGACGATCGCGATTCGCGCGCGGCGATCCGTCGCGCGGTCGAGCTCGGCATCAACTGGATCGACACGGCCGCCGTCTACGGAAACGGGCATTCCGAGCGCCTCGTCGGCGCGACGCTCGCGGAGCTCCCGCCCGGCGACCGCCCGCTCGTCTTCACGAAGGGCGGGGTTCGCGTCGATCCGCACGAGGAGACGACCTTCCGCGACCTCAGCCCGGCGTCGCTCAGAAGCGAGTGCGAGGCTTCGCTGCGGCGGCTTCGCGTCGAGCGCATCGACCTCTACCAGCTGCACTGGCCGACCGACGACGCACGCACGGTCGCGACGGCCTGGTCGACGCTCGGTGAGCTGCAGGCCGAGGGGAAGGTCCGCTGGGCCGGCGTCAGCAACTTCGACCTCGATCTCCTGGGCCGATGCGCGGCGATCCGCCCGCTCGACGCAGTGCAGCTTCCGCTCTCGCTGATCTCGCGCGCCGCGGGCAGCAGCGTGCTGCCGTGGCTTGCCGAGCGGCACGACACGCGGGGGCTCGTCTACAGCCCGCTCGAGTCGGGACTGCTCTCCGGGGGGTTCTCGATGCGGCGTCTGCAGACGCTTCCCGAGGGCGACTGGCGCCGCTCTCGCGAGCAGTTCCGGCATCCGCGCATCGGTCCAACGCTGGAACTCCTTGGACGGCTGCAGCCGATCGCGGCAGGCCTCGGGGCGTCGGTTGCGCAGCTCGCGATCGCCTGGACGCTGGCGTGGCCTGGCGTGACCGCGACGATCGTCGGCGCCCGAAGCGCCGATCAAGTCGACGGCCTTGCGAGCGCCGCCGAGCTGAACCTCGACGCCGCGGCGCTCAGCGAGGTCGCGCTCGCGCTAGTCGAGACCGGCGCCGGAGAGGGCCCGACGCACCCGGCAGCCGGGACTCGGGACTCTGAATGAGATAATGCAGCCGACGACGAAGCCGCCGTGCGTTTTGGCATCCATGCATGAACCGTCGCTTCGACGGTTAACCCCCGGAGAACGATGAGCAATCAACGCCTCGAACAGAGCCGCTCGCTGCGTGACCTGCCGGCGTTCGCGCCTCAGCCGTGGCAGATGTCCTACGGCGAGCGATCGACGATCGAGGGCGTCCTCGCGATGGTCAAGCCCGCTCTGGCGATCGAGATCGGTCGTGCGGAGGGCGGCAGCCTGCGACGGATCGCCGAGCACTCGGAGGAGGTGGTCTCGTTTGACATCGTCGAGCCGTCGAGCGAGATCGCGGCGCTGGCGAACGTTCAGGCGATGGCCGGCGACAGCCACGCGATGTTGCCGGCCGAGCTGAAGGAGCTCGCCGCCGCCGGGCGCAACGTCGACTTCGTTCTCGTCGACGGCGACCACACCACCGCCGGCGTTCGTCAGGACATGCTCGACCTGCTCGACTCCTCGGCCATCGGCAAGACCGTGATCCTCGCCCACGACACTCTCAACGAGGAAGTGCGTCAAGGCCTCGAAGAAGTCGACTACGACTCCTACGGGAAGGTCGCCTGGGTCGATCTGGACTTCGTGCCCGGCTACGTCGCGCAATTGCCCGCCCGGTTGGGCGAGTGCTGGGGCGGCCTCGGGCTCGTCGTCGTCGACTCGACCGGCACGTTCCAGGCGACCGGGCCGATACGCAGCGACGACCTCTTCGATCAGCACAAGCTCGTCTGGCCGTCGGCCCAGCTGATCAGGCGTGATGGCCCGAGCGCGCTCGAGCGGCTCGGAGGGTCCGCGTCTGCCGATGCGACCGTAGGAGCGGCAGCCGACGACCAGCGCATCGAGCTGCTCGCCGCTGAGATCGCCCGGCGCGATGAATGGCTGCGCGGGATCGAAGGCTCCGTGAGCTGGCGCCTGACGGCTCCGCTACGCACGCTCAAGCGTCGACTGCGCGAACGTCTGTCGTGAGCGCGCGCTGATCGCCTGCGGAAGATCGCTCCATCCGTAGCGTCGAACGACGATGCGCAGGACGCATGAACGCTCAGGACGCCGGTCGTCGAACCAACCGACGCCCTCCTGCGCGAGGGCGATTCGCAGCCAGTACTCCCCGGGCTCACTCGGAGTGACGATCTCGAGGCGATCGCGGACCGTCCGGTTCGGAGCGAGCTTCCGCGGCAGCGCGAACGCCGGGCCCTGGGCCCGGACGTTCCCCTCGGCGTCTTGCCAGCGGTAGCCGACGACGATCCTGTGCGGTGGGTCGGGGCTGAGCAGGACCGGCGCGAGGTTTGTGATCTCGACCTCGGTCACGACTTCATGGCTGTCGGGCACCTCGTATTCGACGTCGAGTGGCTTGATGCGCGCGCAGCGCTGCTCCAGCGCGAGGACGGGAGTGCGCGTCCGCCCGACCGACACGTGGCGTCGTATGACGTCTCCGACGAGCGCCGGGAGCGATCCGAGCCAGAACTCGGGAAGCCACCAGAAGATCTGCGCGTAACCGCGCGCCAGCGTCGCAGTCCGGCGGATCGAGCGACCGCCCGGTGCGATCGCGCGCAGGACCTCCGGCTTCGCGAAGGTCCGATAAGCCCGCCGCATCAGCGCGTGCCGCAGGCTGCGGCTGCCGCGCAGCCGCTCGCGCCACATCCGATCGAGATCGGAGAGCAGCCGGACGTGGATCTGCTCGGTGTCGAGCCCCTCGTCGCTGGCCATGAACGCATTGCCCATGCGAGCACGCACGAGCTTCGCCGGGCACCACACCCACGTTGGATCGTGCTGCGCCATCAGGGCGACGATCGGAAGATGAGGGAAGATCGTGCTGCGCGCGTGCCGCGTGGAGCCGCCCAGCTCGCCGACGGCGGCGATCCAGTCCTCGCGCCTCACGATCACGGTCGAGACGAGGCTCGCGAGCGTCGCGCAGTCCTCGAGGAACGTATCGGCGTCGTCGTAGCGCACCGTCCGCCGACTCTCGGGCGGATAGAAGTCGGGACCGCCCTGCCCGGTCGGCTCGGTCATCGTGAAGTCGAAGTTCGCCTTGCCGACGATCAGCCCGGGCGGCGCCGTCGCCTCGATCAGGTCGAGTACGCGCGCGATCGCGCCCTGCTCCAGCACGTCGTCTGAGGTGAGGATCCAGCAATAGCGACTGCGCGCCATCGCGACGCACGAC
Source organism: uncultured Solirubrobacteraceae bacterium (assembly GCA_963802105.1). Classification (GTDB taxonomy): domain Bacteria; phylum Actinomycetota; class Thermoleophilia; order Solirubrobacterales; family Solirubrobacteraceae; genus Palsa-744. Next base: position 1,100,693 of record CAWDHJ010000002.1, read on the forward strand.
AGAAGGTTCGGCGAGAGCCCCAGATCGCGCTCGTGTCGGAGGTAGCGCAATCGCTCTCCCCACTTCGCTTTCAGCGCGGCGACGAGCTGCTCGGTGCCGTCGCGCGAGTCGTTGTCGGTCAGGCAGATCTCGACGTCGTCCAGCCGGCGGTCCGCCTGGAGCTGCGAGAGCACGCTGTCCAAGCCCTCGGCGAGGACGTCGCGGCGGCCGTTGTGGGTGAACATGCAAATCGCCAGGCGCGGTTGAGGCGCAAGCTCCGACGCGCTCGTCTGCGAGTGCTCGACCACGTCTGCGCGCGGCTCAGGCGACCCGGCGCAGGAACCCGCGCGGGTTCGAGGTCAGCATGAACTTCTCGCGAGAGGAGTCGACGACGAGTCCCGGATCCTCGGCTAGATAAGCGTCGACGGCCTCCATCGGGCCGGCGCCCCAGCCAGGCAGAACGGGGTGCCCGTTCACGTTCGTGTCCTCGACGACGACGAAGCCGCCCGACGGAACCAGCGGAGCGTACGCATTGAGCTCCGCCAGCACGTGCCCACAGGTGTGCAGCGAGTCGAGGATCACCATCACGTTGCCCGACGCAGGCAGCACCGAGCGAACCTGCTCGACGATCGCCGCGTCGGTCGATGAGCCCTTCAGGTATTCGATCCGCTGGTGCTCGGGCAACGGCCCGTAGGCACCCAGCTCGAGATCGATCGACACGACCGTCCCCGAGCCGAGCTGCTCGCAGACGTGTGCCATGAACAGCGCCGACCCACCGAGGAAGGTGCCCGTCTCGACGATCAGGTCCGGGCGCTGCTCGTGGATCATCTCCTGGTAGACCCACATATCGGTGGGGTACTTGACGGCGCGCACACCGAGCCAGCTGGCCCCGTACACGGTCCCCTCGATCGAGTAGTAGTAGGCACGGTTGAAATGACGCGCGAGCGCCCGCGAGACGATCGGGCGCCGGTAGATCGCGTGCAGCAGCGGTGGTGTCAGATCGTCGTGGATCGGGTGGCCGTCGGAGTCGTACCTGGGGCTCGGCCAATCGCCGGAGAGCAGACGGACGGCCCAGCGCTCGGCGACGGGCCTGACGCGGTCGACCGACCGCTTCACCTCATCGCTCCCGACGCCAGTAGACACCGCTCCAATCGATCCACTCGATCGGCTCGTCGATGCCGTTCGCGCGACGATAGTCGCCGACCGCCTCGCGACACGCATCGACCGCACCGTAGTCGTCGACGATGAGGTAGCCGCCGACGGATAGCCCGGGGTAGAGCGACTCGAGAGCGTCCATCGTCGACTTGTACTGATCGCCGTCCAGCCGCAGCAGCGACCAGGTGTGGCCCGACAGCCTTGGCAACGTCTCGCTGAAGAAGCCCTTGAGGAACCGGACCCGATCGTCCAGCAGTCGGTATCGCGCGAAGTTGGCCTTGACCTGCTCGAGGCTGACGGCCAGGAAGTCGATGCGATGAAACCAGTCGTCCCCGTCCGCCGGGATCGTGGGATCGGGCTCGGGCAGTCCTTCGAACGAGTCGGCGACCCAGACCGTGCGGTCCGTGATCCCATGCGCCTTGAGCACACCGCGCATGAAGATCGTCGCCCCGCCACGCCACACCCCGGTCTCGATCAGGTCGCCAGGCACGTCGTCGCGGATGATCGATTCCAGGCAGGCCTGGACGTTCTCGATCCTGTCGAGCCCGATCATCGTCTGCGCGTCGACGGGCCAGTCGGCTCCATATTCGCGGCGCTCGCGGAGCGGACCGCTGAGCGTCGCGACGTCTACGCCGCCGTCGCCCTTGCGAGCGGTCGCCGTACGCAGCTCACTCTGCGTCATCCCGGTCAGCGCCCTCTTGAGCAGATCGAGATACATCCTGCGGGGATCCGCCTCGCTCGTCTCGCCGGCCGTGCGCCGACGCTGCGTCTCTGCCGCGCGACGCTCCCAATCGGGCACTTCGCGCCGATAGGCCTCGAGGTAAGGGAGGATCGGGTCCGACTGGGAGTCTGTCATCGCTGGCCTCCGGTCTCGTCTCAGTCGTCTCGCGCGCTCGCCGGCATCGCTAGCGAGGGATGCGGATCCCCGCGAGCAGCGTCGGCGCGTGATCGACGACCGCCGCGAAGGCGTCCCCCGTCGAGAGGTTCGTCTGCGAGATCATCGAGCTGTGGCCGACGCGGTACCGCGCGATGATCTCCGGCACGAATACGGCGTGTCGTCCCGCCTCTGCCATCCGCGCCCACAGGTCGTAGTCCTCCCATCCGTACAGCCGAGGGTCGTACGAGTAGCCGCCCATTGCCATGAATGCCTCGCGCCGGATCAGCGAGAAGGCGTCGATGTAGTTGCCGCCGCGTAGGCGCTCCGGCTCCCACTCGAAGCAGCTGAGGAGCCCTTCGGGCCCATCCGCGGAAAAGCGCTCCATGATCCCGTAAGCAAAGCTCGCGCCGTGGTCGCGGTCGAGCGCCTCCATCAGACGCGCGATCGCGTTCGGACGCAGTTCGTTGTCGGCATCGAGCATCAGCACGCGGTTGGTACGGGCGTGCTCGACGCCGGTGTTGCGCGCGGCCGCAAGGCCCCGGTTGAGATCGTGCCGCACCAGCCGGCAGGCCCGCTGCGCATGCCTCTCCAACCACCGGCGCACACCTGCCCCACCGTCGTCGGTAGACGCGTCGTCCACGACGACGACCTCCCAGCCTGTCCGCGACGAGCGCTCGAGCGAGTCGAGCGCGGCGAGGACGTCCTCACCGTGGTTGTAGAGAGGGATGATCACGCTGAGCTCCGCGGGGGAGCCCGAGGACCAGGCCGCCGACTCGGCGACGACGCGCGTCCGCGGCTCTCCCTCGCCGCCGTTCTCGAGGTGGTATTCGACACGTGCGAGCTGACGTCTGAGCGCGTTGACAGACAGGAGCTGTTGCTTCAGCCCGCGCAGGATCATGCCTTCGCCCTCTGACAGGCTCTCGCGCTCGGGGGGCTGATGCTCGAGCGGGGGCGGGTTCTCGCGAAAGTGCCCGCGGGCGCGCTCCTGCCTCAACGTCAGCTCCAGATCCGGTCCGACAGGAGCGTCGTCGATCGCGACGGCAGCCTCGAGCAGCGCCGCGGCCGCGTTGGCGAGCGGGCGCTCCTCGCGCAGCAGCTCGTATGCGTCCCTGGACATGCGCTCGCGGCGCTGCGCATCCTCGACGAGCCAAGCCGACAGCAGGCCGAGGCTCGCGAGCCGTCCGGTGACCAGATGTCGGCCCCACTCCAAGGGCGCGACGTCCGATGAGTGCTCGCTCACGATCGCGCATCCGGCGCAGATCGCCTCGGCGATGCGCAGCCACTCGAAGTACGGCTCCTCCTCTCCGTGGATATTGAGCAGCACCTTGGAGCGCGCCAGCAGGCTGCGCTTGGTGTCGCCGGCCACGAACGCCGCGCCGCCGGCGACGTTTGGGCGAGAGTTGTCGGACAGACCGATATGACAGCGGAACCGCTCGAAGACGTCGGCATACGAAGCCAACGCAAACGCGCGCCGATCGCTCAGCCGCCCGAGGAACAGGATGTCGATGTCTCGCGCACGATCGTCCGCGCCGGCCGCCCCCGCGTCGAAACGATCCCAGAGCTCGGTGTGGCCGAGCTCGAGCAGGGTTGCATCGATGCCTGCCGCTCCGTAGGCGCGAATCGATCGCGGGTTGATGTCGAACACTGCGCCCGCCTCGCGCGCGAGCGGGACGTTGGCATCGAAGAAATGCGTCCCGGGCTGCTCGGCCGAGATCACGATGCTCCGTCTGAGAAGCGGCTCCGGCGGGCGGAATCGCGACAAGGAGACATACTCGTGCGGAGGGAGGAAGACGTGCACGAGGCCCTTTCGCGGGAGCGGAACCTCGCCTACTTGGATCGTCGCCTGCGCACCGAGCTTGCGCAGCTCGAACCTGAGCGCCTCCGCAAGCTCTACGAAGAACTGGTTCTGGCCAGAGGCGAGCGCGAATGAGATATCAGGCGCCATCCGAGCGTCGGCCGACCGCGTCACCGAAGAAGCCTGCGCAGCAGCGCACCGATCTGACGCAGAGGACGGGTGAGCTTCCAGCTGGATGATCCGACCAGCACGCCGTAGCGTTCGGCGATCTCCTCGAGATCGCGCATGCGCGTCTGGCGGAGCTGCAGCTCGTGGTTCAGCCTCAAGAGCTCGTCGTTGACCTCGAGCAACTCGCGCAACTGGGCATCGAGCTCGGGCATGCGCGCCAGCTCAAACTCGCTCTTGGCCAGCTCGTTGCGCAACTGATCCATCTCGCGCTGCAGCTGGCTCGTCATCAGCGTGTGGTCGGAGAAGACCTGTTCGTGTGCGGTCAGCAACTCCTGCTGTTGCCCCAGGACCTCAGCCTGCTCGTGCCAGAGTACGTCCCACTTGCGCAGCTCGACCGGCGCCGTGAGCTCGAGCGACCCCTGCACGACGGGCAGCTCACTTTGGCCGGCGAGCGCGACCGTATAGAGCTCCGAGCCGGGGACGTCGGCGATCAACTTACGAACCTGCAAGCTCGCGTCCATCGCCGCGTCTTCACCGAGCCGAAACTGCTCGTCGGGGAGCACGCCCGAGGATATCCACGTGTTCTGGCGTTCGACGCTGGTGAAGGCGAACCTTTGCGAGAGCTCGAGCTCCAACTCGTCGGGCGTGTACTCATGCACGTGATGCGGATTGCCGGGAGGGTAGACGTCGCGGTTGGGTGAGGAGATCGCGAGCACGCCGGCGGGCGAAAGGACGCGTCGAAACTCGTCCAGAGCGCGGCCGGGATCCTCCAGATGCTCGATCACCTCGAAGCAGACGATCAGATCGAAGCGCCCGTCCTCGTACGGCAGCGCGGTGACGTCCGCCTCCGCGAGCACGACCGTTGCGGGCATCTTCTCTCGGGCGCAAGCCAGAACGTCGCCGGCGCGATCGACTCCCGTCACCTCCAGCGCTCCGGCCTCCGCGAGCAGCGACGTTCCGTAGGCGGTGCCGCACCCAGCGTCCAGCACCCGACGACCGGCGGCAATCGCCGCTGCCCAGCGATAGCGAGCGAGGTGCTCGGCCTCGATGACCTCGCCGTGCATGTTCGCCGGGTCAAAACGCTCGGGAATCGACGGGACGCCCGCGGGATTCAATGCAAGCTCGCTCACTCAGTCGCGCTCATCCGCCGCTCGATCGCCCTTACGAGCCGACCGGTCGACGCTCGCGCCCACGCGAGCAGTGACTCGATCGCCGGTCGTCTACCTTCGTCGCCGCCAGAAGACCTCGGCGCTGCACGATCGGGCGAGATCGCTTCTTCCAGCCGTCGACCGCGCGCCAGCTCGGCGTCGCGTTGCTGGCGCCACAACGTCACCTCTCCGGCGAGATGACGCACCGCGAAGCTCATCGCCGCAAACTCACGGGGCTCGCCCTGCTCAGGCGCGTCGAGCAACTCGCGCGTGGGTGCCGGCCGGTCGTCCTTGCGCAGCGCGATCATTCCGTGACCACCATCGCCAGGTGGGTTGCCCAGGTCGGCAGGAGACGGATCGTCCTCGGAGTCCCTGCCGGCGACCAGCCTGGTCAACGCCGTGCCGTCTGGCACGAGCTCGATCACCTCAAACGCCCGTCCGAGGTGAGCTCGCAACCACCATGGCGAGTGCAGGACGCAGGGCCCGCCTTCAGACCAGGGGGTGCCGATCTTGACCGGAATCATCCCGATCTTCTCTTCATCCCACGGCACGTTGGCGATGTCCATGCTCATTCCTCGGCCGAGAAACGAGAACACGAGAAACCCGCCGGGGCGCAGCAGCCGATGCATCTCGACGATCCAGTCGCTCCACGAGTCGACGAGGTGCGTATACACAGAGATCGCATATATGAGATCGAAGTGTGAATCGGGAAACGGCAGCGGTGGTGACTCCTGGCTCAGCGCAAATTGAAACGGTGGCGAGAGATGCTCTTTCGCCCAGTCGATGCTTGGCGGGTCGATATCGCAGCCCCAGATCTCAGCGCTCGTCGCATCCTCCGCAAAATGGCGGACCACACGCCCGGCTCCACAGCCGAAATCGAGGATCCTCCTCCCGTCGAGGCTGAAGTCGCGAGGAAGCATTCCGAGCACGAAGCGGCGCGCGGCCGTGCCGATCTGCTCGTACTCCAGCTCGGGACGATCGGTCGTCAGACGACCGACGTAGTTGGCCAGCTCTGCCGGCGGGTAGGGAAAGCGAGTCGTCATCGACGAGAGCATACCGGCGCGTTCTGCGGGCCAGCCGCCACGCGGAGACGACCGGAGGCATCGGGCCGGCCGAGCGCAGTCGAGTCGCGCATCGCCGCTGCGAGGGCTGTCCCAGCCGCTCCGCGGCGCGCAAAACGCGGGGGCAATACGAGCGGAGCGGGGTCCGACCGCCCCCAGCACGCACATCGGGTGAGCTGCCCGAGTCGAGAACGACTTCCACTAGGCTTTGCCCGTCGATGGCCGTCGTCACCGTAGAGAGGAATGTCCGAACGCGCGCGAGGTTGCGCGCCGCCCGGACCGACTGGCGTCGGACGCGCGACAAGCACCGCGCATTCTTCGTGCTGCTCTCGGTCGCCGTGCTCCTGCGGATCGTCACGATGGCTCTCTACAGCCCCGCGGTCCTGCAATGGGGCGACGGCACACGCTACCTGCGAGTCTCCCCGACGGGCTTCTTCGGGGACCCGTATTCCCCGGCCGGCTACCCCGCGTTCCTGCGCGCGATTCACTTCCTCGACTCGAACCTGCTCGTGACGATGGCGATCCAGAACGTAGTTGGTTTGATCGGCGGAACGTTCGTCTACCTGATGGTTCGGGGGATCAGCGGCCGGGCGTGGCTCGGCCTCCTGCCCGCGGCGATCGTGTTCCTTTCGGGCGATTACATATTTCTCGAGCACATTCTGATGTCTGAGACGCTCTTCATGACGCTGGTGTTCGCATCGCTGTACGCAGCTCTGAGGGCGCTCGACGACCCGCACCCCAACGCATGGCTCGCCGGATCGAGCGTGTTGATGGTCGCGTCGGCGCTCGTGCGTCCGATCACCCTGGAGTTGCCGTTGGTGGTCGGTGCCTGGGCCTTTGCGGCGCTCGGCCCAACGCTCCGCAAGCGTGTCGTCAACGCCCTCTCGGCGATCGTACCTGGGGGGTTCCTCCTAGCCGCCTACCTGATCGTCGCGTCCTCGATCGGGCCATATACGGGAATCGGCGAAATGAGTGGCTGGGATCTGTACTCGCGAGTAGCGCCCTTCGCGAACTGCGAAAAGTTCATCCCCCCGCCGGGGACGCGACGCCTCTGCGAAACGACGCCCGAGGTGAAACGAAACGGCCCCTTCTATTACTCGTGGATCACGACCAGCCCCGGACGCAGCGCCTTTCCTCTGACGCCAGAGGGCAGCAAGAAGCCGGGAGAATTCGCGCGCGCCGCGATCGAGGGGCAACCACTCGATTACTTGAAGGCCGTCGTCAAGGACATGATGCGATACGTAGATCCGAGCATCGGCACCGAACGGCAGTACTCGGGGATTCCGTACTCGCTTTATCAGTTCAGCTACAAGACACCCGGCGTGCAGGAAGCGATGGAAGCGGAGATCAAGCACAAGGGCTACAGCGGAGTGACAGTGCGTTCCGGTGGGATCCCAGAGCTCGAGGCGTATCAGACCGTCTTCCACGTCGACGGCCTGCTGTTGCTGCTGCTCGCCGTTCTGGCGCCTGTAGGGATCTTCCTCGAGCGCGGGCGAAGGCGCTGGGCGATCGTCCTGCTGACCGGCTGTGCGTTCTTGATGTTCCTGCTGCCCGTGATGACGCTCTCCTACGATGTCCGCTACGGATGGCCGCCGACGCCGCTGCTGGCGGCAGCAGCGGCGCTCAGCGGCCTCAGCCTGTTCGAGCGCCAGAGGCGTCGCTCAAGACGATCGATGCCGACCCACGCCGACCCGCCGGCACGAGCCCTCGAGCGGGCTCCGGCCCGATCGACGGCATAGCCGGCGTCGCCGACGCGTCGCACGCGCGGCCGCCGGCGGAGACGTGACGCGCAGTTCGAGTCAGCCGTTCGCGATCAGCGAGAACGACGCGAGCGCGAAACCGAGCGAGCGGTTCTCTGGGCTGGCGCTCGGGTCACGGCCCGCGGGATTCGTCCAGGTCTTCTGAGCATCGAACGAAAGCAGGTAGTCACCCGCGGCGAGGTCGATCTCGAAGGAGTCCTCGCGCCAGTCCGAGTCGCGCCAGGGAAGAACCTCAGACCAGGCTTCGTGCGACCCCTGCAGCGACGTGAGCGCCACCCGCAGGGCCCCAACGGGGCCAGGCGGCAGGCGGTAGGTGAGGCGAGCCAGGTGCGCGGTCTCGGTCAGTCGCACCACCGCAGCTGCTCGGCCCGCTCCCCATCGAAACCCGCCACGCGGTCCCTCTTCCAGCTCGAACCAGCCATTGACCAGCTGCGTCTCGGCGGCGGGGTCGGCCATGTCGAGGCCGCCTGGCGCGACCTCGAACTTGCTGGCGAACGACAGGCTGGAGAGCGCGAGCGCGAGGCAACGCGTCTCGCGCGGCGGATCGGACCAGCCCCGCGCGCTCGCGAACACGACTTCGTAATCGCCCGGGGTGAGCCTCACCGGATGGTTCTCCACCGAGTGCGCCAGGTACTGCCATGCCAGCCGCGTGCTCCAGGTCACGGCGAGTGATCCAGCTGGCTCGACTCGCCGAATGCGGACATCGACGCCGCCGATGTCGCGCGGCACGTGCGCGTAGTCGAGTCTCAGCAGCCCGACCGGGCGATCGAGGCGGACGAGCACGGCAGCGCTCCGCGCCGCCCAGCGACCGCTGCGTGGACCGACGCGCTCGGCTGGGAACCATCCGTACAGCAGCTCGCCTCCGGCGTGCGCCATGTCGACGCTGCGCCAGCCTCCTCGGGACGGGGACGCAGTCGCAACGGCACGCCCGCGGGGTAGCCGTCACCCCAAGAGTCGTCGATCAGCTCAGCCGGCGGCCGAGGAGCCCCGCGCAGCCGCCGGCGTGCCGCGAGCCGTGCCGGCAGCTGCGCGAACGTTCCAGGCGATCGACCTCAGCTTCTGCCAGCGCACCGCGCGTGGAGCATCGAGAAGCTCGCGCAGCTCCCAGACGACCCATCGAGCGAGCGTGCCCGGCGGAGAGTGCTTGAGCGCGACGCGCATCCGATGGCGCTCGCACAGCAGCCGCTTCGACGGCGAGTCGCCCGCCGCCGGCGCCGTGATCGATCCAAGCGTCGGGGGCGACGAGCACCTTGTAGCCGGCGCGCCACAGCCGCACGCCGTAGTCGACGTCGTCGTAGTAGTTGAGCATGCGGTCGTCGAACGGTCCGACGCGCTCGAGCGCCTCGCGGCGAACGGCCATGCCGCAGCCCATCGGGTACAGCGCCTCGCGCCGCGAGCCGCGCGCACTCGAACGACTCGTTCATCGACAGGTCCGCCGCCCAGCCCTGACGGTTGACGGCTCCGCCAGCGCCGTTGACGACCATCGGGTTGTCGTCGTAGAAGACCGTCGAGGCCACCCCACCGATCGTCCGATCGGCCGCGAACGTGCGCACGATCCCGCTCAGCCAGCTCGGCGTCGCGAAGCCGTCGGCGTCGATGAACGCGACGATCTCGCCGCGCGCGCGGTCCAGCCCCCGGTTGCGTGCGCTCGGGCAGCCACGGTTGCGCGGGCTCTGCACGAGCGTCAACTCGCCGCGCGTCGACGCCGCCCGCGCGACGTCGACGGTCGCGTCGGTCGAGCCGTCGTCGACGACGACGATCTCGCGGTTGGCGTAGTCCTGCGCGAACAGCCGATCGAGGCAGCGCCCGAGCACCTCCGCGGCGTTCCAGCAGACGACGATCACCGAGACGAGCGGGCCGTCGAGCGGCGGCGTCGCGCGCGGCGGCGTGGATCCGGCGCCTGCGGTCTCCCGCGCAGATCGACGGCGCCGTTCGCCGACGAGCTCGCGCAGCGCTCTCTGCTCGTCTCTGAAGCGCTGGGCGTCCATCCTCTCCAGGCGGCAACGATATATCAGCGCGCGAGCGGCTCGCGCGCTTTTGCAGGCGGGGCTTGTCCCTACACTTAACCGGCACCGTCGCGGTGAGCGGGCGCAACTCGAAGCGAGCAGGCGCGTTGCCACCTTCGTCGCCTCCGATCCGCGCCGAGCCCGAATGAGACGCCATCTCGCCATCGTCCCCGCACTCAACGAGGCCGACTCGGTCGGCGCCACCGTCGCCGCGATCCGCGAGTGCGCGCCGGACTTCGACGTGCTCGTCGTCGACGACGGCTCGACCGACGCGACCGCGCGGCGCGCGGCCGACGCCGGCGCCGCGGTGCTGAAGCTGCCGTTCAACCTCGGCATCGGCGGCGCGATGCAGGGCGGTTACATCTACGCGCTCGAACACGGCTACGAGGTCGCCGTGCAGGTCGACGGCGACGGCCAGCACGATCCGCGCCACATCGCCGACCTGCTCGAGCGCCTGCAGGCCGGCGACTCGCTGAACATGGTCACCGGCTCGCGCTTCCTCTCGGCGACCGGCGACGGCTTCCAGTCCTCGGCGGCGCGGCGCGCCGGCATCCGGATCTTCTCGACGGTCGTCTCGGCGATCACGCGCCAGCGCGTGACCGACCCGACGTCGGGCTTTCGCATGACCGACCGTCGCGGGATCGAGCTGTTCGCGCGCGACTACCCGCACGACTACCCCGAGGTCGAGGCGATCCTGCTGATGCACGCGCACCGGCTGCGCAGCTGCGAGCTCCCGGTGCTGATGCGCCCGCGCGTCACCGGCGTCTCGGCGATCTCCTCGACGCAGTCGGTCTACTACATGGTCAAGGTCCTGCTGGCGGTGTTCGTCGGGCTGTTCCGCCGGCGCCCGACCACCGCGCCGGCGGAGCCGCCGGTCGAGCTCGCCGGGCGTTCGGCATGACGCACATCACGCTCCAGCGCGGGCTCGCTGTGCTGCTGACGTTCGGCCTGCTCGTGGTCGTCTTCGAGCTGGTCCGGCGCAAGCGGCTCTCCGAGCGCTACGCGATCCTCTGGCTGCTGGCGGCGATCACGCTGCTCGTGCTCGCCGTCTGGAAGGGGCTGCTCACCTCGCTCTCCAGCGACGTCGGCATCTCCTATCCGCCGTCGCTGCTGTTCACCGTCGCGATCGGCCTGATCGCGATCATCCTCCTGCACTTCTCGATCGCCGTCTCGCGCCTGTCCGACCAGAACAAGGTGCTCGCGCAGCGGCTCGGGCTGCTCCAGCAGCGCGTCGAAGAAGCCGAGCGGGCGGCCGCTTCGGCCGAGGCCGAGAGCGGCATCGCCGTCGCGCGGGCGAGCGGCGAGGCGGGCGAGCTCGCCGTCGAAGAGCTCTCGCGCCGCTGAGCCTTGTCCGCACCCGCCCCCGAGGCGATGGCCGTGATCGTCGTCACGTACCAGTCGGCCGAGCACGTGCGCCCGCTGTTCGCCGCGCTCGAGCCGCAGCTGCTCGACGGCGACGAGCTGGTGATCGTCGACAACGCGTCGAGCGACGGCACGGGCGAGGTCGCGCGCTCGCTCGGTGCGCCCGCGCGGCTGCTGCAGACGGGACGCAACCTCGGCTTCGCCGGCGGCTGCCACGCCGGCGTCGAAGCGACGCGGGCGCCGCTGCTGCTGTTCCTCAACCCCGACAGCGCGCCCGAGCCGGACTGCCTGAGGCGGCTGCGCGAGGCCGCCGGCGCGCATCGCGAGTGGGGCGCGTGGCAGGCGGCGGTGATGCTCGCGGACGGGCGCATCAACACGAGCGGCGGCGTCGTGCACTACCTCGGGATCGGCTGGGCCGGAGACTGCGAGCAACCGGCCGCGCGGCTGCCGGCGGAGGACCGCGAGATCGCGTTCCCGTCGGGCGCGGCGATGGTCGTGCGCCGCGAGGCGTGGGCTCGGCTGCACGGGCTCGACCGCGACTATTTCATGTACGGCGAGGATCTCGACCTCGGGCTGCGGCTGTGGCTCGCGGGCGAGCGCGTCGGGCTCGTGCCGAGCGCGCGCGTCGTGCACCGCTACGAGTTCGACAAGGGTGCCGCGAAGTGGTTCTGGCTCGAGCGCAACCGCTGGCGGACGGTGCTCTCGGTGTATCCGGCGGCGCTGCTCGCGCTGCTCGCGCCGGCGCTGCTCGCGAGCGAGCTCGCGCTCCTCGCGATCGCCGCGCGCGAGGGCTGGCTGCGCGCGAAGCTGCGTGCGCAGGCGGCGACGGTCGCGGGGCTCGCGGCGACGCTCCGCCGCCGCCGCGCGGTGCAGCGCACGCGCCGGATCGGCGCGGCCGAGCTGGCCGAGCGACTGACCTCCTCGCTCGACAGCCCGTACCTCGCCGGCGCCGCCTCGCCGCTCGTCCAGGCGCCGCAGGCGCTCTACTGGCGCGTCGTGCGCGGCGTGCTCGCGGCGCTCGCGCGCTGATGCGCGTCGGCCTCGACCTGCTGTACCTGATCCCGGGAGAGACGGGCGGGCGCGAGACGTACGCGCGCGAACTCGTGCCCGAGCTGCTCGCGCAGGCGCCCGAGCTCGAGCTCGTCGCGTTCGTCAACCGCGACGTCGGCGCCGAGGCGGCGCCGACGCTCGGCGAGCGCGTCCGCGTCGTCGTCGTGCCGGTATCGGCGCGCCGGCGCGCGCAGTGGGCGATCGGCGAGCTCGCGCTCGTCTCGCTCGCGGCGCGGCGCGCACGCGTCGACGTCCTTCACTCGATGGCGAACTTCGCGCCCCCGTTTGGCCCTTTCAAGCGCGTCGTGACGATCCACGACCTGCAGTACAAGGCCGTGCCCGACCAGCTCTCGCCGCCCGTCCGCCTACTGACCGGTGCGCTCGTCTCGCTCGCCGCGCGCCGCGCCACCCGAATCATCGCCGTCTCGAACGCCGGCGCCGAGGAGCTGACCGACGGTCTCGGCGTCGCGCACGAGCGCATCGACGTCGTCCCCAACGGCGTACGCCCGCCGCGCGCCGTCGCCCCGCCGGCGATCGCGAGCGTCCGCGAGCGACATCGCCTCGACGAGTGCCAGGTCGTGCTCGCCGTCGCGACGAACCTGCCGCACAAGAACCTCGGCGCGCTGATCGACGCGCTCGCGCTGATCGACGGCGCGCGCCGGCCCCTCCTCGTCTTCGCCGGTCACGGCACCGACCACGGAGCGCTGCGCGACCAGTCGCGCGCGGTCGGCGTCGAGGCCGACGTGCGCGCGCTCGGCGCCTGCTCGACCGACGAGCTCGAGGCGCTCTACGCGAGCGCCGACTGCCTCGCGCTGGCGACGCTGCACGAGGGCTTCGGGCTGCCCGTGCTCGAGGCGATGGCCCGCTCGCTGCCAGTCGCCTGCTCCGACATCGCCGCGCTCCGCGAGGTCGCCGGCGATGCGGCGCTCTACTTCGACCCGCGCCGGCCCGAGCGGATCGCCGCCGCGCTCGTCGAGCTGCTCGCCGACAGAGAACTCTCCGGGCGGCTGGCAGAACGCGGCCGAGCGCGCGCCGAGCACTTCAGCTGGCCGACGGCCGCGGCCGGCACGCTGGTCAGCTACGAGCGCGCGCTCCTCGCCCGCTAGCTCAACCCGGCCGCGAGCCGCGCAGGCGCGCCGGAAGCAGGTGCGCGAGCTCGGCCGGCAGCGCGCGCAGCAGCAGCAGCAGTGTCAGGAAGATCGCCGTCGCCAACGCCCACAGGACGACGCTCGGCAGCGGTATCAGCAGCACGCACGCCGCGGCCGCGGCCGCGAGCGCCACGCGCGGGAGCGCCGTCGTCGGGCGCAGGTGCGGATGGCCGCGAAGCAGCGCGAGCAGGTAGCCGCAGGCGACGACCAGCTCCGACGCGATCGCGGCGATCGAAGCGCCCTTCGCGCCGAGCCCCGGCACGAGCGCCGCGCACAGCGCGATCGAGATGACCAGCCCGAGCAGCGTCACGCGCAGCAGCGAGCCGTGCATCCGCAGCGACAGCAGCGTGTAGCTCCACGTCGTCCCGAGGAAGCCGGCCAGCAGCGCGAACGCCTGCAGGCGCAACACCGGCACGGCCGGCGCGAAGCCGCCGCCGCCGATCACTTCGATCACGAACGGCGCCGCGACGACGAGGCTCAGCGTGATGTACGCGCCGGCGATCAGCACCGTGTCACCGACCCGCGCGACGGCGTAGCGCAGTCGGTCGTGGTCGTCGCGCCCGGCGCGCGCGAAGATCGGAAACGCCGAGCTCGCGATCAGCCCCGACGTGCCGCCGATCACCTCGACGACCTTGAACGCCGTCGAGTAGTAGCCGGTCTGATGCGCATCGGAGATCGCCGAGACGGCGATCAGCCCGACGCGCGGGTAGAGGATGCCGACCATCACCGCCGCCGAGTACGGCAGCGTGTCGCGCAGCAGCGCCCGCCACGTCGCGACGTCCAGCCGCGGCAGCAGCGCGACGTCTCGGCGCAGGTACAGGATCGACGCGATCAGCGCCGCCGCCGAGGAGACGACGCTGACGAAGAAGAACGAGAACAGATGCGCTCCGAGGATCACCAGCAGGACCGTCGCCGCCGCGACGACGATCGTGTTGACCAGTTCGAACAGCGACGCGTAGCCCCACTTCAGCTGCGCCGTCAGCGAGATCGAGTAGGTCTGCTGCACGTTCAGCAGAACGAGGCCGGCGCCGGACACGAGCATCCCGCCGACGACGACCGACGGGTAGCCGCCCAGCAGCATCAGCGGCGTCGCGATCGCGAGACCGAACAGCGTCAGCACGGTGCGCAGGCCGAGCAGGCTCGCGAGCAGCGCGCGCCGCTGCGATGGCTCGGCGAGCGCATATTCGCGAGTCGCGACGCCGCTGAGCCCGAGCTCGGTCACGCCGGCGACGATCGTCACGACGGTCGACGCCGTCACGAACCGCCCGAAGTCGGCGACGCCGAGGTGGCGCGTCATCAACGGCACGGTCGCGCCAGTCAGGACGATCGTCGCGACGTACGCGACCCCGCGAATCGCGCCGCCGCGGATCACCTTCGCGCCCGCGTCGGGACGATCGAGGACGTCCGCTGAGGAGGCGCTCGGCTCGATCTCGGTTGGCGCGCCGGAGCTCATCTGCCGAGTACGTTAGGGACCGGCCCCGATGCGCGAGCGCCCTGCTCGCGCGCCCGGCGCGCCGCGATCGCGAGACGAGAGCTCAGAGGTACTCGGCCAGCGTGGAGCGCTCGGTCGAAGTCAGCGCGAGCGCGCGCAGCAGACGCTCGGCGACCCGCGTCCATGTGTAGAGCGGCGCGCGCTCCCGCGCCGCGGCGCCCATTCGGCTCGCGGTCTGTGGGTCGCACAGTCGCCGCATCGCCTCCAGCAGCCCCTCCTCGTCGTCTGGATCCACGACGAGGCCGCCGTGCGGCGGCGCGATCACGTCGCGCGGACCGCCGACGCTGCTGCCGATGCTCGCGATGCCCGCCGCCGCGGCCTCGATGTGCGCGATCCCGAACGGCTCGATGCGCGAAGGCATCACCAGGCACGTCGCGCGCGCGAACAGCTCGGCGATCAGCCGTCGGTCGTGTTCGCGCGAGGGCGAGCGCATGCCGTGCGGCGTCACGCCGGGCTGCTCGAGCCGCGGATGGCCGCCGACCAGGTCGAGCGTCGCCGCCGGAACCAGCTCGCGCAGCCGCGAGAAGGCGCGCAGCAGCAGCGGCCCTCCCTTGCGCTCCCAGTCGATGCCGACGAACAGGAAGCGCGGCGAGCCCCACGCTCGCGGCGACTCGCTCGCCGCGAGCACGTGGTTGGCGCCGAGGCCGACGACCGCGACCCGCTCGGCCGCGACGCCGTAGTCCCCGAGCAGCGAGTCGGCCGTCCAGTGGCTCGCCGCCGCGCAGGTCCGCGCACCGGCGTAGATCGCCGCGCGCCGGCGCTCCCAAGCGCCGATCGCCCGCTCGGACATCCGCTCGAAGACGGGGTGCACGACGCGCGCCTGCTTCAGCGTCATGTCCTCGAGCGTCACGTACGGCGTAGCCGCGGGCAGCGAGAACGTCGTGCCGATCTGCACGGCGCCCGCGACCGGCGCCGACGCGAGGCGCGCCCGCGCGAGCCGGCCGCGGCTCCACGAGACGAGCGCCGCGCTCTGCGCGTCGTAGCGGTTGCGATGCGCGGCTCCGGCGAGACCGAGCATCGCCAGCTCGAGCGGCCGCGCGAGCTCGAGATCGACCGCGACCGTCGCGACACCCAGCTCACGCAGGCCCGCGAGGATTCCCGCCGTCGTTCCCGACCATGTCTGGGGAGACTCGGGGTCGCCGACCGAGACGACCGCGACTGCCGCGCGGCTGGCCACGCTCAGGCGTCGTCCGGCGAGCCCAGGTACAGGTATTTCGCCACGTACAGCTGCTGCATCGCCGCGTACAGCGCGGCGTTCAACGCCATCGAGAAGTTGCGTCGCGGCGTCAGCTCGTCGCGGTGCTTGTACAGGTCGAGGACGAAGATCGCAGGCGCGTACAGCACGAACAACAACGGAGAGAGGCGGTTGAGCAGCTGGCGGCGCGGCGGCCACTCGGTCGGCCCCGACCAGTTGAACGTCGGCAGCTCGCTGTACGGCGCGAGGTACTCGCGCGCGCTCACGCGCGCCCACGCGCGCCACTTCGTGAACGTCGTCTTCAACGTCCAGTTGTTGTACTCGGGCCGGTGCTCGAGGTGGTAGTCGACGTCGACCACCGGCTCGTCGACATGGATCGTCAGGTGCAGGTTGCCGACCGCGTGCAGGTGCTCGCGGCGGTAGAGCTGCAGCTTGCGCCAGCTCTTCTCCGGGCTCGAGACGTAGCGGCGCCCGTCCCAGAACGGCCAGAGGAAGCGGTAGCCGTTGACCTCCGAATCGCCGACGAGCTCGTGCAGGTGCTCGCGCAGCCCGGTCGAGAGGAACTCGTCGGCGTCGACGCCGAGGATCCACTCGTAGCGCGCCTGCGAGAACGCGAACACCTTCGACGCGTCGGCGTGCCCGCGAAACGGCCGCACGAAGATCCGGCAGCCGTATTCCTCGGCGATCTCCAGCGTGCGGTCGGTGCACTCGCCGTCGTGCACGAAGACGATCTCATCGACGAGATCGGCGAAGCTCGCCAGGCAGCGCCCGATCAGCCGCTCCTCGTTGCGAGCGACGACGCAGCCCGTGATTCGCGGGCGCGAAGGTTGCGTGGCTTCGCCGGCCAAATCGTCCCGAACCCTAGTCGACGCTCTGACCACCGGCCGCACCGGGCCGCGGGCGCTCGCGCGCGGCGCCGTCATCGACGCCGAGCAGCTGGTAT
The DNA here is from genome assembly GCA_963802105.1 of uncultured Solirubrobacteraceae bacterium. Lineage (GTDB taxonomy): Bacteria > Actinomycetota > Thermoleophilia > Solirubrobacterales > Solirubrobacteraceae > Palsa-744. The sequence goes on from CAWDHJ010000002.1 coordinate 1,117,832, forward strand.
CTGGCGACGTAGAACTGCACCATCCCCGCGTAGATCCCCTGCCCGGCCGACATCCTGACGTTCTCGCGCCACGAGTAGACGCTGCGCTCGCGCAGCAGGTTGAGCACGAACACGGCCGGCACGATCGGCACGAGCAGCAGCGGCGCGAGGCGATTGACGATCCGGCGCCGGCGCGGCCACTGCGTCGGGCCGTCCCAGTTGAAGCGCGGGATCTGCTCGTAGGGCATCAGGAACTCGCGCGCGTTGATCCGCGCCCAGCGCCGCCACTTCGTCAGCACCGTCGAGAGCGCGAGGTTGTTGTAGCGCGGGCGATGCTCGAGCTGCAGCTCGACGCGGCGCACCGGCGCGTCGACGCGCTCGACGCCGTGGATCATCCCCAGCAGGTGGACGCTGCGGCGCCGGAACAGCGCGAGCTTGTACGGGCCGTGCTCGGTGATGTAGCGCTCGCCGTCCCACATCCGCCAGAGCAGCTCGTAGCCGTTGACGTCGTCCGCGGCGACCAGCTCGCGCAGCCGCTCGCGCAGCGCCTCGCCGAGGAACTCGTCGGCGTCGATCGAGAGGATCCACTCGCCCCTCGCCTCGGTGTACGCGAACACGGTCGAAGCCTCGGCGTGGCCGACGAGCGGCCGCACGAAGATCCGCGCGCCGTGGCGCTCGGCGATCCGCAGCGTCGCGTCCTCGCACTCGCCGTCGTGCACGAGCACGATCTCGTCGACGACGCCGTCGAGGCTGCTCAGGCAGCGCTCGACGACGTCCTGCTCGTTGCGCAGCACGAGGCACGCCGAGATCGAGCCCCGGCCGAGCGGGGCGGCTTGCGAGCGCTGGGCGGCGTCCGGCACAGCGGCCAGCGTAGGGGGTGAGGCGCTTTTGCGATAGTTGCGACGTGGGCGAAGGCGCAGCGCGAGCGGTCGATCTCGTCGTCAACACGTTCGAGCGGACCTACCGACGCACGCTCGCGCGCGGCGCGATCGCGCGGATCGCGGAGAACAACCGCTTCGCGTTCGCGCGGCGCACTGTGCTGGTCAACAACGTCGCCGACCGCGAGGCCGCGGCGACGCTCGCGCGGCGGCTGCTCGCCGACGGCGAGATCGACGAGCTCCACTTCGTCGCCGATCGCCTCGACGCGGCGCTCGCCGCGACGGGCCTCTCGCGCGGGGAGCTCGAACCGCTGCTGCACTACAGCGACGCGCCGCTCGTCGCCGCGACGCTGCCGGGCGGCGACGCGCTGCTCTACTGGGACGCCGACGCGCGCCTGCTCGAACCGCGCGACTGGGTCACGCCGGCGCTCGAGCTGATGCGTCGCGAGCCGCGCGTGATCGTCGCCAACCCGAGCTGGGAGGCCCCCGGCCCAGACGGCGCTCGCCCCGGGGTCGAGCGCGAGGCGCTCGCGCTGCGCGACGGCTTCGCGCTCGGCGAGGGCTTCAGCGATCAGGTCTTCCTCGCGGCGCGCGCCGACCTCGCCGCGCCGATCTACGGCCAGCGCTGCATCTCGCGGATCGCCTACCCGGCGGCGCACAAGGCGCACGTCTTCGAGGCGCGCCTCGCCGCGCACATGCGCCATCACGAGCGCTGGCGCGCGACGAGCCTCGCCGCGACGTACGCGATCGACGCCGAGGACGAGGGCTCCTCCTACCCGCCGCGCGGGGCGCTCGAGACCTTGCGCTACACGCGCAACGCGCTGACGCTGCGCGCGATCGCCGCGACCCCCTGGCGCCCGCGCTGCCTACGTCGCAGCTGGATCTGACGGCGCGGCGGTCGCTCGCGGACTGCGCGCGGGCGTCCGCCGTGCGCTGCGGTCATCATTGACCGCGTGAGCCCCGCCCCGCGAGTCAGCGTGATCATGGCCGCCTACAACGAGGAGCGCTTCCTCGCCGAGGCCGTCGAGAGCGTGCTCGCGCAGACGTTCGCCGACTTCGAGCTGATCATCACCGACGACGGCTCGACCGACGAGACGCCGGCGATCGCGAGCTCCTTCGCCGAGCGCCACCCCGAGCGCGTCCGTGTGATCCGCGCCGAGCGCAACCAGGGCAAGCCGTTCGCGCTGAACCGCGCGCTCGCGATCCGCCGCGGCGAGCTGATCGCGTGGCTCGACGGTGACGACGTGATGCTGCCGGAGAAGCTCGCGCGCCAGGTCGCGGCGCTCGACGCCGAGCCGCGCGCCGCCGGCTGCGCGCACGACGCCGAGATGTTCGAGTCCTCCGACGGCAGCGTGATCGGGCGCTTCTCGCGCGTCGCCAACGGCCGCCCGCTGCGCAGCGGCGGGATCGAGCTGTGGTTCGACCCGACCTACAAGATGCTGCCGTCGGCGACGATGATCCGCGCCGCGCTGTGCCCGCCGGGCGGGTTCGACGAGCGCCTGACGTTCACGAACGACTGGCTGTTCGACATCGAGGTCTTCCGTCGCGGGCGCTGCGTCGCGCTCGACGAGGTGCTCGTGCGCTACCGCCGCCACTCCGACAACTTCACGACGCGCGCCGGCGCCTCCGGCGTCGCCTACGAGGAGGGGCTGATGACGATGGCGATCGTCGCCGCGCGCTACCCCGAGCTCGAGCGGCGCGCGCGCACGATGAGCGCGGCGATCATGCTCGGCCGCGCCCGGCGCTCGGCCGGCGAGCGCGACTGGCGCATGGCCGCGCGCTACGGCGCGGCCGCGTACGGCGCCGGCGGCCTGCTCGGCGCGTTCGGCGTGACGAGCGCCGTCGCGCGCGCGGCGCTCGCGCACGGCTCGCGCGAGGCCGAGTAGCGCCCGCGGGCGCTACTGGCGTGCGCCGTCGCGCGGCGGCTCGCGCCTGATCCCGAGCCGCCGGGCGCGCGCGTCGGCGAAGCCCTCGCGCACCGCCGCGAGCGCCGCGCGGCGGTCGGCGCGCGTCACCGCGTAGGCGGCGAACGTCGCGAGGATCGAGACGCGGCGCAGCGCGCCGGCCGGCCACGGCAGCGGCCGCCGGCGCTCGAGCACGACGATCGTGTTGCGCACGCCGTAGTAGAGCGTGTGCGTCGAGCGCGCCTCGCCGCCGGTCGACGCCGACACGCGATGCCACGCGCGCGCGCCCGGCGCGAACAGCACGTGCATCCCCGCCGCGCGCACGCGCAGCGCCCAGTCGACGTCCTCGACGTAGGCGAACAGGTCCTCGTCGAGGATCCCGACCGCCTCGATCGCCTCGCGCGAGACGGCCATCAGCGCGCCGACCGCGCGCCCGGTCGGCGCGATCCGCGAGTAGCGCTCGCCGTCGGCTCGGCCGTAGCCGCGCGGGCGACCCGAGTAGCCGAGCAGCTCGCTGACGCGCTGCCCGGCGAACCAGATCGTGCTCGGCCGATCGGCGAATAGCACCTTGCCGGCGAGGATGCCGGCGCGCGCGTCGCTCGCGGCGGCCGCAGCGAAGCCGTCGATCACGTCCGGCGCGACCGTCGCGTCGTTGTTGACGAGCATCACCCAGTCCGCGCCGTCGCGCAGCGCCGCGCGGATGCCGAGGTTGTTGCCGCCCGCGTAGCCGAGGTTCTCTCCCGCCTCGATCAGCGCCACCTCGGGGAAACGCTCGCGCACCGCCTCCTGCGAGCCGTCGACCGAGCCGTTGTCGACGCAGACGATCGCGAGGTTCGCGTGCTCGACGCGTCGCAGCGAATCGAGGCAGCGCAGCGTGTCCTCGCGCCCGTTCCAGCTCAGCACGATCGCCGCCCAGCGGGCGCTCGCGGCCGTTTCGGCGGTTGCCATGCGCACGAGAGTACGGCTCGGCGCGACCGCGCCGCGCGCCGCCCCGGCGCCTCGCGACCGGCCGAGCCGCTATAGATGCGCGCTTGTTCGGATCGTTCCTGAGCGCGTGGGTCGTGTTCCCGCTGGTGCTGCTCGTCGCGAGCGTCGGATGCGGCCTGCTCGTACGCGCGGCGGCCGGAGGACAGCTCTCCTCGCTGCTCGTCACGCCCGTCGGCTTCGCGCTCGTCGTCGCGATCTGCGCGTTCGCCACGTCCTACGGATGGCTCGCGCCGCTCGCCGGGCCGATCGTCGCCGTCTTCGCCGTCGCCGGCTTCGCCGCGCAACTGCTCGGCGGCGGCTCGCTGCGCCCGCCCGGAGGCGAGCGCGGGCGCTGGCTGTGGCCGCTGCTCGCCGCGGCGGTCGCGTTCGGCGCGATCGGCGGCCCGCGTCTTCCTCACCGGTCGCGTCGGCTGGACCGGCTACACGCGCATCGTCGACATCGCCTTTCAGATGGACTTCGCACAGCACCTCGCCGACGCCGGCCGCGTCTCGCCGCCGAACGGCAACTCCTCCTACAACATCGTCAACGCCGAAGCTCCTCGGGATCGGCTACCCGGGCGGCTCGCAGGCGACGCTCGGCGCGATCGCGAAGCTCAGCGGCACGAACGTCGCGTGGTCGCCTACCAGGCGTTCCTCGCGTTCGCCGCGGCGATGGGCGCCGTGTCGATCTTCTCGCTGCTCGGGCGCGTGACGCGCAACGCGCTGCTGCGCTGCGTCGGCGCCGCCGTCGCGATCCAGCCGAACGTGCTCTACGGCTACGCGCTGGAGGCGGGCATCAAGGAGCTGACGACGGCCGCGCTGCTGATGGTCGTCGCCGCCGTGCTCGCCGAGAGCATGCCCGGCGAAGGGCGCGCGACCTCGGCGCGTGCCGCTCGCCGTCGCCACGTCGGGCGCGTTCGGCGCGTTCAGCCTCGGCATCGCTCCGTGGCTCGGGACTCCTGCTCGCGGCGCGCTGATGCGTCACGCTGCGTGCGCCTGACCGCGGCGCGGCTACACGCTGCAGAGCTGGCTCGTCTTCGCCGTCGTCGCGATCGTCATCTCGCTGCCGGGGCTGATCACCGCGGGAAAACTCGCGAACGTCGCCGGCAGCGCGATCGGCGGCGTCGTCGACCTCGGCCTCGGCAACCTCACAGCGCCCGTCTCGCGCTGGTCGGCCGCCGGCGTGTGGCTGACCGGCGACTACCGCTTCCCGCTCGTCCACGCGACCTCGAGCCACGTGTTCGACGTGATCATCCTCGTGCTCGCCGCCGGCGGCGTGCTGTGGGCGCTCGTGCGCCGGCGCTGGACGATCGTCGTTCGTCGGCGCGATGACGCCGATCGCGCTGTGGTACTTCATCGAACACAGCACCGCGTGGATCCAGTTCAAGTCGTTCACGATCACCGCCGCGTTCGTCGTCGCGCTCGCGTTCGCCGGCGCCGCCGCGCTGCAGCGCGAGCCGGCGGCGCGGCGTCAGCGCTGCTCGGCTGGCTCGCCGCGCTCGTCGTCGCCGGCGGCGTGCTCTACGGCAACGCGCTGATGTACCACGACACGACGCTGGCGCCCCGGCGCGCGCTACCACGACCTCGCGGCGATCGCCCAGCGCTACGACAAGCAGGGCCCGACGCTGTGTCCCGTACTTCGACGAGTACGCCGAGTATTCCTGCGCGGCGAGAGTGGCTCGACGATCGTCGAGCCGGCGAACCTCACGATGCGCGTGCGCCCCGCGCGTCGGCGGCCCCGGGCAGAGCTTCGGCTGGGACCTCAACCAGCTCGAATCCGGCTACGTGCAGCAATTCCCGCTGATCATCCAGCCGCGCAGCCCGACCGCCAGCCGCGCGCCGAGCAACTACGACCTGATCGAACAGACGAAGCTACTTCGACGTGTGGCGGCGCGAGCGCCCGTCGAGCACCGTCTACTTCCACGCGCCGCTGTCGGGCCTGCCGCACGAGCGCACGCCGGCGCTCTGCCGGCTGCTCTTCGGAAAGCGCGCGGCAGGGCGGGCCCGGCGCGCTCGGTCGCCTACGCGCAGACGCCGCGTCGCCGCCGTCGCCAACCCGCTCGCCGGGACTCACCCGATCTACTGGCGCGCGCTCGGCCCCTCGACGCTCGCCGACTACGGCGCGGGCAGCGCGCAGATGCAGATCACGCTGCCGAGCGCCGGGCGCTACAGCGTCTGGCTGCAGGGCTCGGTCGGCCGCCCGATGAAATTCGTACATCGACGGCAAGCGCCGTCGCGAGCATCGGCTACGAAGAGCGCTACCCCAACCAGTACCTGCTCGTGGCACACGACTCAGCTCGCGGCCGGCGCGCACACGCTGCGCGTCGTGCGCGGCGGCGGCAGCCTGCACCCCGGCGACGGCAACCCGAGCGGCGAAACGACGCCGGCGACGATGGGTGCGATCGTCTTCGAGCGCGAGCACGCGACGGCCAACAGCGTCTACGTCGCGCCGGCGAGCAGGATGGCGCGGATCTGCGCCGCGCCGGTCGGCTACGAGTGGCTCGAGGTGCTGAGGCCGGGCGGCGGCGCCGCCCGACGCGCTGCCGGCCGCGTAGCGCACCGCCGCCGCCCGTCGACGGCGCTCGCCGCGAGCTCCGCGCAGACGCTCGCGCATCGCCGCGCCGGTCGCCTCGCGGCGAGAGCTCGCGCGCGATGTCCTGCGCCGCGCGCGCGCCGCGCCGCTCGGCCTCTCGCGGCTGCTCGTAGACACGGCGCATCAGCTCGGCGGCGTGCTCGACGCTCGGATCGGCCCATTCGCCCTCGGGCGGGTAGATCTCGCATTCGGGGCCGACGCGGCCGATCGTGTAGTCGACGAGGTAGCTGTTCTCGGCGTCCATGAAGTCGACGTTGCCCGAGTAGCCGGTCGCGATCGTCGGCTTGCCGATCGCCATCGCCTCGGCGAGCGTCAGCCCGAAGCCCTCGGCGCGGTGCAGCGACGCGTAGCAGTCGCACGCCGCCATCAGCCCGGCGAGCTCCGCGCCGCTGAGCGAGCGATCGACGACGTGGATGTCCTCGCGCCCGTCGGCCGCCCACAGCACCTCCTCCTCGGCCAGCGGGCGCAGCGGGCCGTTGATCGTCTTGATCAGCAGCCGCGCGCCCTCGCCCGGCGCGAACGCGCGCTTGAACGCCTCGATCAGCCCGACCGGGTTCTTGCGCTGGATCGTGCTGAGGTAGTCGAACACGAACAGGAACAGGAAGCCCTCGGGCACGCCGAGGCGCAGCGGCTCGGCCGCCGCGTCCGGGCGCTGCACCGGCGGCGGCAGCGCGACACCGGCACCGGCGCGACGCGCGCCGATGTTCGCGGCCATGAAGCGCGAGTAGACCCAGATCTCCTCGCACGAGCGCGAACGCGCGCTGCCAGCGCGGCGGGATGCTGTTCGTCTCCCAGCCCCAGATGCCGATCCGCGGCCCCTCGAAGTAGTCCTCGCCGAGCCGCTCGACGAACCCCGGCAGCTCGTCGGCGTTGACCGCGACGATCTCGAAGCCGTGGCGGCCGTGCTGCACGAGGTCCTCGAAGCCGTGGCGGCCGTACGCGTCCTCGAGCTTCACCGGCAGCTCGAGATGGTGCAGCGGCACGCTCACCGTGCTCACCGGCACGTCCGCCGCGCCGAGCGCCTGCACGTAGCCGCGCGCCGCCGCGCCGAGCCCGAGCGTGTGCCCGAGATAGCCCGTCAGGCGCACGGCCAGGCCGTCCGCGTCGGCGTCGGCGTCGGCGTCGGCGTTGGCCGCCGACATGAGCACGGGCTCGGCGGGCGCGGGCTCGGCGGGGGCCGCCTCGGCGGGAGTGTCCGGCGGCGGCGCGGGCGGCGCGGGGGCGGGTGGCGCGGGAGGGGTTGGCGCGGGCGCGGCCGCGCGAGCGAGCGGCGCGGCCGTCGCGGCGCCGACGCGCGGCGGCATGAAGCGCTCGGGGATGCCGAGCTCGTGCCTGCCGAACGCCCAGCACCACTCGAGGAAGCCGCGCGCGTCCTCACCGTCGAGGTCGGGGTACGCGCGCAGCGACGTCGGGGCGCTCGCGCGAGACGCGGTAGAAGACGTAGCGGTTGATCGCCGTGCGCGGCGCCGCGCGGCGCCGGCGCCTCCAGCCAGGCGAGGAACGCGCGGCTGCCCTGCTCGCCGAACAGGTCCTCGACGCCGTCGCCGAGCGCGAGCGCGCGCGCGTAGATCGCGCGCAGGCCATCGTCGTAGACGAGGCCGCCGGCGAGCCGGCGGCCGACCTCGTGGCGGTGCTCGACATCGCTCCAGCCGGCCGCGAGCAGCTCGCCCGCGTAGCGTTCGCTGAGCGCTCGCAGCACCGGCGAGCGGCTGACGCGCGCGCGGCTCGCGTTCGCCGCGAGGCGGTGCGGACGCTCCGGGTCGAACCCCGGCAGGTTGACGAAGCGCAGCGGCCGGCGCGCCGTCGACCGTCACGCCCGCAGCCCCCTCCTGCAGCGCGTGCCGGTCGAGGTTCCACAGGCTCAGGTCGCAGCCCGCGTCGTCGAGCAGCGTCGCCGAGAAGCGCGCCGGCGCGAGCTCGAGGAAGCGCGCGAGCCACGGCCGGTCCTCGGGGCGCTCGCCGACGCGCAGCGCGTCGAGCGACCCGAGGCTCGCCTCGACGTGCGCCGCCCACCAGCGCAGGAACGCGCGCGAGCGCTCGCCGCCGTCGACCGCCATCACCGTGTCGTCGATCCGCCCGGCGCGCTCGAGGTCCTCGCGCGACGGTTCGAGGCCGTCGTCGGGCACGTCGCTCTCGACGCGCGGCACGAGCAGCACGCCGCGCTCGGACAGCGCCGCCGCGAGCGGCGCGAGGTCGCCGAGCAGCCACGCGCTGCTCGGCAGGTGCAGCACCGGCTCGCCGCGTCCGCTCGGCGTGGCGCAGCAGCAGGTGCGGCATCAGCAGCACGACGAGGTCCGCCTCGTCGTGGCGCGCGAGCAGCGTCTCGACGTCGACGTCGAGCACGTCCGCGACCGACGCGACCGCGAGCGCCGGCTCCCGTCGAGCCGCCTCGGCGACCGCGCGCTCGCGGCCGACCAGCATCACGCTCAGCGGCCAGCCCGGCTGATGGCGCGCGAGCGACGCCGCGAGCGCCTTCGCGCGCGGCAGCGAGCTCATCGTCGCGATCGCGATGACCTGCATCAGTCGCCTTCGCGCGAGTCGCGGCCGGTCGGGCCGCGCTGCAGCGACGCAACCGAGAGGACGAGCTCGCGCGCGAGATCCTCGAGACGATCGATCTGCTCGGTGTGCCGCTCGCTCACGCGCTCGAGCTCGGCCTCGAGGCGCTGCACCCGATCGCGCTCGCTCGCCCGCTGCACGCGGCGGCGCGCGTACGCAGGCGCGAAGCGCCACATCGCGCGTCGCGCGAGCTCGCGAGCCCGCGCGCGCGCGCTCGCCGATCGACCTCCGCGCACGCCGGCGTCGGTCCTCGGCGAATCGTCAACACTGATCGGCACCGTCTCGATTATCGCCAAATGTCGCGACCGTCCGCGAGATTGCTCTACGCTGGCGCCTGCCGGCGGAGCGAGACGAGCATGAACGAGCTGCCCAACACGCGCCGAGCCGATCCTCCTCGCGAGATCTGCATCGTCGCCGCGTTCCTCGCCGACGCGCGCGCCGGCGAGGAGTGCCTGCGAGCCGTGCGCGAGCACGCGCCGAGCGGCGCCGGCGTCGTCCAGGCGTCCGCGACCGTCGACCTCCAGGCCGCGATCGCGCGCTCGGCGCCGGCCGACGTGATCGTGCTCGACGAGCCGTGCCGGCCGACCGCCGGCTGGGTCGAGCGGCTGCGTGACGCCGCCTACAGCGACACGAACGTCGCCAGCGCGAGCGCGCTCGCCGACGCGCGCTCGCCGCTCGCGATCGGCGCCGGCGACCGCCCGCGCGCCGCGAACGTCGAGGAGCTCGCGGCCGGCGTCGCGCGGCGCACGCGCAGGCTGCGCCCGCGGCTGAGCCGCGCCGTCGGCCCCTGCGTCTACCTGCGCCGCGACGCGCTCGAGCTCGCCGGAGCGCTCGACGAGCGGCTCGCGCCGCGCGCCGCGATCGAGCTCGACCTCGCGCAGCGCTGCGTGCTCGCCGGGCTCGCGCACGTCGCCGCCGACGACGTCGTCGTGCAGCGCCTCGCCGACGACGAGGCCGACGGCGAGACGGAGTCGAGCGAGGCGATCGCCGAGCGCTACCCCTATCTCGCCGAGACGCCGCTCGCCGACTCCGCCGTGCTCGGCTACGCGCTGCGGAGCGTCCGCGAGCCGCCGGCGCGGCTCGACGTGACGCTCGACGCGCGCGCGCTCGACGGCGCGATCACCGGCACGCACGTGCACGTGCTCGAGCTGATCCGCGCGCTCGCGCGCACCGATCGCGTCGCGCTGCGGCTGCTGATCCGCGCCGAGCGGATCGACCGCGACGCGCGCGAGCTGCTCGCCGCGCTGCCGCACACCGAGCTGCTCGCCGCCGAGCGGCTCGATCCGGCGACGCCGCGCAGCGCCGTCTTCCACCGCCCGCAGCAGACGTTCTCGCCCGGCGACGTCGCGCTCGCGCTCGCGCTCGGCGAGCGCTTCGTGCTCAGCCAGCTCGACCTGATCGCCTATCGCAACCCCGGCTACTTCGCCGACGCGCCGCGCTGGGAGGACTATCGCGCCGCGAGCCGCCACGGTCTCTCGGCGGCCGAGCGTGTCGTCGTCTTCTCCGAGCACACACGCGCCGAGCTGCTCGCCGACGCGCTCGTCGAGCCCGCGCGCGTGCGCGTCGTCCCGCCCGGCCTCGATCACCGCGCGAACGCCGAGCGGGCGCGACCGCCGGCGCTCGGCCCCGAGGCGACCGCGTCGGGCTTCCTGCTCTGCCTCGGCACCGACTTCCGCCACAAGAACCGCGTCTTCGCGCTGCGCCTGCTCGCCGCGCTGCGCGAGCGCCACGGCTGGCCCGGCGGCCTCGTGCTCGCCGGGACGCACATCCCGCTCGGCTCGTCCGCCGAGCTCGAGCGCGCCTACCTCGAAGACCGCCGCGAGCTCGCCGAGCACGTCGTCTCGCTCGGTCCCGTCGACGAGCGCGAGAAGGCGTGGCTGCTCGCGAACGCGCGCGCGATCGTCTACCCGTCCGCCTACGAGGGCTTCGGGCTCGTCCCGTTCGAGTCGGCGCTGCTCGGCGTCCCCTGCGTGTTCGCGCCGCAGGCGTCGCTCGCCGAAGTCGCTCCGCCCGGAACCGCCGCGATCGTGCCGTGGGACGCCGCCGCGAGCGCCGAGCGCACGTACGCGCTGCTCAGCGACGCCAGCGCGCGCGAGCGCCACGTCGCGGCGCTCGCCGAGCGCGCGCGGAGCTTCACGTGGGACGCCGCCGCCGCCGCGACCGTCGAGATCTACCGCGAGGCCGCCGACGCGCCCGTGCGCGACTCGGCGACGCTCAGCCGCGACCTCGTCACGCGCGAAGTGCGGCTCAGCGTCCAGCACGAGGAGGAAGTCGCGCAGCTGCTCGGCGAGCGCGAACACGCGAAAGGCATGTACGACGCGCTCAACGCCGAGGTCGGCTTCGGCCTCGGCCTGATCGGGCCGAACGGCGCGCTGCCCGAGAGCGTGCAGCGCGCGCTCTTGGCGCTCACGACGCGGCCCGCGCTGAGCCGGCCGCTCTTCGGCGCGATCGGCGGTGTTTTCATGCTCATGCGAACGCTCGCACGCTCCTTCAGGTCCCCGCTGCGCCGGCCGCGGTGAGCGTCGTCGTGGCTTGGGCGATCGGGTGCTGGCTATACCCTGCGTGGCAGTGACCCTCGACGAGACAGCCCTCACGGGGCCGCCGGCGCTGGCCGCCCAAGGCGTCGACAAGCGCTTCAAGATCCCCGAGGAGCGCAGCCACACGCTCAAGGAGCGCGCGCTTCATCCGCTGCGCAAAACGCGCCACGAGGAGCTGCACGTGCTCAAGGACATCTCCTTCTCGGTCGCGCCGGGCGAGTTCTTCGGCATCGTCGGGCGCAACGGCAGCGGCAAGAGCACGCTGCTGAAGTGCCTCGCCGGCATCTACGGCGACCGACAAGGGCAAGATCTGGTGCAACGGGCGAATGTCGACGTTCATCGAGCTCGGGGTCGGCTTCAACCCCGACCTCGCCGCTTACGACAACGTCGCGCTTAACGGCATCATGCTCGGCCTCTCCCCGCGCGAGGCGCGAGCGCGCTACAAGCGCGTGATCGAGTTCGCCGAGCTCGAGGAGTTCCAGGATCTCAAGCTCAAGAACTACTCCTCCGGCATGCACGTGCGCCTCGCCTTCTCCGTCGCGATCCAGGTCGACGCCGACATCCTGCTGATCGACGAGGTGCTCGCCGTCGGCGACGCCGCGTTCCAGCAGAAGTGCTTCGACGTCTTCAACCGGATGCGCGAGGAAGGACGCACGATCGTCTTCGTCACGCACGACATGGGCGCCGTCACCCGCTTCTGCCACCGCGCGATGCTGCTCGAGCGCGGCGAGATCGTCAGCATCGGCGATCCGCGCGACGTCGCCGACCGCTATCTGGAGTTCGCCTTCGGGCGCAAGGTCGGCTACCAGGACCCCGACATCGGCAGCGCGCGGATGGGCGACGGCGCGGCGCGCGTCACCGATGTTTGGCTCGGCGAGGATCCCTCCGAAAATCGTGGTGTCGCGCCGCAGTCGGAGCCGCTCACGGTGAAGGCGATGGTCGAGTTCCACGAGGAGGTGCTCGATCCGGCTGTGAGCCTCACGCTCCTGAACGAGCACCGCCAGCCGGTCGTCGTCGCGACGACGACCGAGGAGATCGAGCAATCCGGCAGCTTCAAGCCGGGCGAACGAGCCGTCTTCGCGTTCTCGCTTCACAACATGCTCGCGCCCGGGCGCTACTACACGATCCTCACGATCGCGCGGCGTGGCGAGGGGATCGACGTGATCGACCGCCTCACCGGCGGCCTCTCGTTCGTCGTCACCGGCCTCGCCGCCAGCGGCGGCATGGTCGAGATCCCAGTCGAGACCGAGGTCAGCCGGCTCGGCCTCGTGGCCGAAGCCCAGCCGACCGGCGAGGCCCTATGAGCACGCCCGAGCTGCTCGGGCAGGCGCCCTATCCTCCGGCCGGACCGACCGAGCCGCTCGGGCGGCCGATCCTCGGGCCGCGCGCGCTCGGCGACAGCTGGTCGCGCTTCTGGCACCTCGCATACAACATCGCGCGCAGCGAATTCAAACTGAAGTTCTTCGGCTCGGCGCTCGGCTATCTGTGGCAGGTCGTGCGCCCGCTGATGCTGTTCGGCGTGCTCTACGTGTTCTTCGTCCTCGTCTTCCACGTCGACAAGGCAAAAGGCGCTGCCGCGCACAACTACGGGGCGCAGCTGCTCGGGTCGATCGTGCTGTTCACGTGCTTCGCGGAAGGCACCTCGGGAGCGGTGCGAAGCGTCGTCGATCGCGAGAACCTCGTCCGCAAGATCCAGTTCCCACGGTTGGCGATACCGATCTCCGTCGTGCTGCTCGCGCTGTTCAACCTCGCGCTGAACATCGTCGTCGTGATGGTCTTTGCCCTGATCGAAGGTGTCCGCCCGATGCTCAGCTGGCTCGAGCTGCCGCTGATCGTCCTGATGCTCACGGTCCTCACGACGGGCGTCGCGATGCTCCTCTCGGCGCTGTTCGTGAGGTTCCGCGACATCTCGCCGATCTGGGAAGTGGTCAGCCAGATCCTGTTCTACTCGGCGCCGGTGATCCTCCCGGCGGAAACGGTTCGCGCCGAACTCGGCAACGGGAAGCTCGACCACATCCTGTACCACGTCTACACGCTCAACCCGCTCGTCGCGATCTTCCAGCAGTTCCGTCACGCGATGATCAACCGCGCGACGCTCAGCGCGGGACAGGTGATGGGCAGCTGGCTCGCGCTGCTCGAGCCGATCGCGCTGGTCGCGATCATCATCGTCGTCGGCTTCTGGGTGTTCAACCGCGCGGCCTCGCACATCGCCGAGGACCTCTAGGCCGCACGACGGCGAGGCGGCCGCGCCGTCAGCGCGGTGCCGCGTCGGGCGTGCTCGCCAGCTCGCCCCCGCGCGCCATCCGCCGCGACTCCGCGACGCCGCGGAAGAACCGCTCGAGCGCGTCGATGCGCTTCTCCCACGCGTAATCCTGCGCCGTCTCGATGCCCGCGCGCCCGAGCCGCGCGCGCAGCTCGGGGTCGTCGAGCACGCGTCGCAGCGCCGCGCCGACCGCTGTCGCGCTCGCCTCCGGCATCAGGCAGTTGACGCCGTCGAGGCAGAAGTCGCGGTTGCCGTGCGCGTCGGTGCTGACGACGGCCGCGCCGGTCGCCATCGCCTCGAGCGGCGGCAGCGCGAAGCCCTCGTGGATCGAGGTCTGCACGAACACGGTCGCCTCGCAGAACAGCTCGTTGACGCGCTCGTCGCTCGGCGAGGAGACATAGCGCGCGCCCTCGCGCGCGAGTCGCGCGTCGACGATCTCGGGCTCGATCCCGAACAGGCAGAGCTCCGGACGCGGCTCGCGCAGCGCGCGCCACGCGGCGAGCGTCAGCGGCAGGTTCTTCAGCGGGTTCGTGCGCCCGAGCGCGAGCACCACGTCCTCGCGGCGCGCGACCTCCGCGCGCGGGCGGAACGTGTCGAGGTCGATCCCCGGCGGGATCAGCTCGGCGTCGAGGCCGAGCTCGCGCAGGCGCTCGCGGTTCCACGACGAGATCGTCATGTAGCGGAACTCCGGGCGGTAGGAGTCGAGCACGGCGTGGCGCGCGCGCTCGTGGTCGGGGTAGTAGGAGGTCTCGATGTCCTGCACGAAGTAGACCGGGATGCCGCGCGCGACGCTCGCGCGCCAGACCGGGCCGGCGGTCATCCACCACGTCGCGACCTTGATCGCGTCGAGTTCCGCGAGCGCCTCGCCGAGCTCGTCGTAGTCCTCGAAGCTGTGCACCGGCGCGTGCAGCTCGAACCAGTCGGGCGGCTCGCCGAGCGTGTACAGCGCGACCTCGTGCCCGCGCGCGGCGAGCCGGTTGAGGTGCTCGAAGATGTCGCGGTGCCCGCCGCCGACGCCCGTGTCCTCGGTCACGTAGACGATCCGCAGCCTCCCGTCCGGCGTCGTCACCTCGCGCGCGTCGAAGAAGCTCGACCAGCGCTCCCAGAAGGCGTCGCTGCGAGCCCCGCTCGCGCTCGCCGACGTGCGTCCCGCGCGTCGTCGACTCGTGGTGCACGAGCTGCGCGCTCGGGAAGTACAGGACGCGGAAGCCGGCCTGCCACGCGCGCAGGCACCAGTCGACGTCCTCGTAGGCCATCGCGTAGCGCTCGTCGAACAGCGCCGATGCGCTCGATCGTCTCGCGGCGCACGTACATGCACGCGCCGGTCACCGCGAGCGCGAAGCTCGGCGCGTCGGCCGGCCCCCAGCCGGGCGGCTTGAAGCGGTAGCGGTGGTCGAACCACTCGCGGCTCGTCGCGGTTGCGCACCGTCCCGCCGAACTGGATCCGCCCGTCGGGGTACTGCAGCTGCGCGCCGACGATCCCCGCGCCCTCCTCGTGCCCGTAGGCGCCGTACTGCAGGCACTCGAGCCAGCTCGGCAGCGCCTCGACGTCGGAGTTGAGCACGACGACGTCGCGCGCGGCGTCGCTCGCGGCGCAGACCGCGGTTCACGTTCGCCGCGAAGCCGCCGTTGACATCCGACTCGACGACGACGTCGATGCCGTCGATCGCGCGCAGCTCGCGCACGTGCTCGGCTCCGCTCGCGTCGTCGGCGACGATCACGCGCGCCATCCCCCTGCCGGTCGTCTTGCGGATGCTCCGCACGAGCGCGCGCACGTGCTCGGCGTCGCGGTAGCTCGGGATCACGACGTCGACCGGACGGCCGTGCTCGCGGTACCACATGCGCGCGCGGCGCACCTCCTGGTCGCGCGCGTGCGTGCGCAGCCGCAGGCGCTGCTCGAGCGGCGTGAAGCGCAGCGGGAACGTGACCAGGCGGAACAGGATCGTGCGCAGCCCGAAGTGCGTGTATGTCAGGTAGATGCGCCGCCGCAGGTTCGCGAACGACCCTTCGCGGCGTCCCTCGATCGGGCTCTGCTCGCTCACGGCCGCGCCCCCGCCCGAGCCGCGGCCGCCGCCCTCGCCCTCGCCGTCGAGCTCGAGCGGCGCGAAGCCCGCGCGGCGCTCCAGCGAGAGGCGGCGGCGCAGCGCCGGCGGGAGCCGCTCGGCGCGCGAGCCGAGCACGGCGCCCGACAGGCTCGCGAGCTGTCGCCCGGCGACGCGCCGCGAGCGCGCGCGGCGCGCGCGGGCGGAGACTTCTGGCGCGCGGCGAGCTCGCGCCGCGCCGCGCCGAGCGCGCCGCGCAGGCGGCTCAGCAGATGCCGCGGCGCGGCCGGCTCGCGCCAGCCGTAGACCTCGCGCAGGCCGCGCCACTCGTCGAAGCTGCGGCGCAGCTGCTGCGAGGGGGTGTAGTCGTGCGAGTGGACCACTGCGGCTCGCGGCACGAACGCCTTGGCGTAACCGGCGCGCAGCATGTCGATCGCGAGCACGCGGTCCTCGGCGTAGGGGACGTCGCGGAACGGTACCCGCTCCCACGCCGCGCGCGCGATGCACGCGTTCGCGTCGGTGAAGAAGCCGCGCCGGCCGATCAGCTCGACCGCCGGCAACGAGCGCCGCTCGCGCTCGTCGAGGCGCTCGACCGTCGGCGCGCCGTCGGGCGAGAGCGAGCCGAACCAGCCCTCGAGCTCGGCGCGCACGGCCGGCGAGGCGCCGGCGCGCGGGCGGTACGGGCCGTAGACGATCGCCACGTCCTCGGCGAGCGCGAAGCCGTCGAGCAGCGCTGCAGCCAGTGCTCGTCGCCGGGCTCCGCGTCCTGCGTGAGCAGCGCGACGTGCGCGCCCTGGCCTCGCCGCGAGCAGCCGGTTGCGCGTGCCGCCGTGGGTGAAGGCGCCGGCGTCGATCTCGAGCACGCGCGCGCCGTGCTCGCGCGCGAGGCTCACCGAGCCGTCGCGCGAGCCCGAGTCGCAGACGAGCAGCTCGTGCGCGAGCGTCTGGCGCGCGAGCGCGCGCAGCACGCTCGCGAACAGCTCGCCGCCGTCGCGCACGGGGATCGCGACGGTCACGTCAGGCATAGAACGAGGCCAGCGTCAGCAGCTGCGAGGCGTACGTCAGCGCGATCATCGCGACGAGCAGGCCCGCGCCGAGCGCCGGCGCGCGCCGGCGGCCGAGCGCGTGCAGCGCGCCGACGACGAACAGCGCGATCGGCGCGATCGCCGGGAACACGTAGCGGCCGAACTCGGCGATCACCGGGCGCGGTTCGATCGAGTAGTACGCCGCCGTGAAGCCGACGATCACGGCCGCCGGCGTGAGCACGACGACCAGCGCCTCGGCCCAGCGCGCGCGCAGCCAGCGCCACTCGCGCAGCGCGGCCAATGGCGCGAGCAGCAGGAACACGAGCAGGCTGACGGCGAGGATCGCGAAGTACACCCATGCGGGAAGAACACGTCGTACCAGCCGAACGCCCCCCAGCCGCGTTCGACGAAGATCACGAACCCCGGGTAGCCGAGCGGCGCGAAGTGGCGCGCCATGAACGGCAGCCGCGGCAGGAACACCTGCCACAGGTAAGACAAGTAATCGGGGAGGTGGTGCAGCGCTTCGCTGACGGCGTTCGCGTTCGAGCCGATCGCCGAAGCGGGGCCGCCACCGCCGCCGCTCGCCGGCGGCGCGAACGCCGGGTTGAGCACGTGCACGATCAGCTCGCCGACGAGCACCGCGCTGATCGCGAGCGCCGCCCAGCCGGCGAGATCGGCGCGCCGGTGGTGGCGCCACAGCGCGATCGCGAACGCGAGCCCGGCGATCGGGTACAGCGAGAGCCCCGTGCCCTTGACGCTCGGCAGCAGCAGCAGCACGGCCCCCGTCAGCGCGCCCCACGGGATCGTGATGCCGCGTCGCAGCAGGCGGATCAGCAGCAGCTCGAGCGCCGCCGCCGCCGCGTTGACGCCGACGTCGTTGTTGACGATGCCCGAGATGAACCCGTACATCGGCTCGTAGGCGACGAGCAGGCCCGCGAGCACCGCCAGCCACGGCCGCCGCGGCGCGAGCTCGCGCGCGAGCAGGTACGTGAACAGCACGACGAGCGCGCCGATCAGCGCCGAGACGAACCGCATCAGCGTCAGCTGCGTGAAGATCGACGCGCTACGCGCCGCCGCGTACGCCGGCGCCAGCGCGAGGTAGTAGATCGGCCCGTGCGCCGCCGAGGTCGTATAGCCGCCGCCGTCGGCCCTGTTCGGGTGCTCGCGCCACACGTCCGTTTCGTAGGTGCGCTGCTGCTCGGGCAGCCACGGCGCGCGCGAGTCGCCGACCTGGTGGTCGGTCGAGAAGCCCGTCTGCTCGAGCGCGAGGTTCTCGGCGCTCGACCAGCGCAGGATCGGCGAGGTCTGATCGTCGGTCGGTTTCTGCCCGCGTTCGACGAGCGACTGCGCGTAGGCGAAGTGGTCGACCTCGTCGGGACCCTGGAAGACGGGCGTGATCAGCGCCCAGCAGCACGCGTTGAGCGCGGCGATCGCGAACAGCCACGCGCCGAGGCGTCGCGCGCGGCCGGCGAGCGCGAGCGCGAGGCAGCGCAGCGCGAGCAGCGCGAGCGCCGGCGCGAGCACGAACAGCAGCAGCGGGTACGTCCACGCGCCGACGATCGCCGGGCGGAACAGCGCCGCGCGGCTGAAGATGCTGCCGGCGCGCTGCGCGTAGCTCTCGCGCTGGCCGGCGCGCGGCAGGTACCAGACCGCGACGCCGGCCGCGACCGGCGTGCCGTTCAGCTTCGGCGCTTCGATGCTCGGCTTGCTCAGCGGCGTGCCGCCGAGGTGGACCGGCCCGGCGCTCCGCAGGCACAGCGAGACCCTGCGCGCGTTCGGATGCGCCGGCGTCGGCGCGATCGGGAAGTCGGCGTTGACCGGCCGTT
The DNA here is from genome assembly GCA_963802105.1 of uncultured Solirubrobacteraceae bacterium. GTDB lineage: Bacteria > Actinomycetota > Thermoleophilia > Solirubrobacterales > Solirubrobacteraceae > Palsa-744. Next base: position 1,136,401 of record CAWDHJ010000002.1, read on the forward strand.
CGGCGCCGACGGCGAGCGCCGGCAGGCTCGAGTAGACCGCGCGCCGGCCGATGTGCAGCGTCAGGCGCAGCGCCGGGCGCCGCGGCGTCGGCGAGAACGTCTGCAGGCGCACGAACGCCGTCCCCGCCGGCAGCTACTGGCCCGGCACGCAGACGCGCGCGCCCGGCTTCGCTTCGACCACCGGCGCCTCGTCCTCGACGCTGTTCGTGCCCGTGAAGTAGAAGCGCGGGCGCAGACAGTAGAAGACGCTCAGCGCGAGCACCGGCACGGCGACGATCGCCGCCGCGCGCCACACGCGGCGGTCGCCCGCGAAGACCGCAGCAGCCGCCCGCCCGAGGGGGCCCACGCTCAGCGCCGGCGCAGACCGAGAATCGACAGCAGGAACGAGGAGAAGAAGATCTGGATGCCGACGATGATCAGCGACGCCGCGATCACCGCGAGGCGTTCGTCGGCGAGCGAGCCGAACCCGTGCGAGATCCACGTCGCGACGATCACCGCGCCCATCGCGATGCCGACGAGCATGAACGCGCCGCCGAGCAACAGCCCGTGCTCGAGCCGGAAGCGCGCGCGCATGCGGTCGAACCACGGATCGCGCTCGTTCATGAAGTACGTGCCGTAGGCGTGCGCGCAGAGCCCGAGCGCGAGCACCTGCGTACCGACGATCATCAGCAGCGCGCCGCCGATCAGCGCGTGCAGCCCCCACGCGCGCCCGATGTCGAGGCCGGCGCCGACGAGCACGACGATCACCGTGCCGATCCCGGCGAGCACGGCGCCGGGGACGATGAACAGGTGGTTCGGGCTGTGCACGAGCAGGAAGCGCAGGTGCCGCCAGCCGTCGCGGAAGCTCGACAGCTTGCTCTCGCCGCCGCGCGGGTGGTATTCGATCGGGAACTCGGCGATCCGCAGGTGCTCCTTCGAGGCGCGGATGACCATCTCCGAGGCGAACTCCATGCCCGTCGTGCGCAGGTCCAGGCGCGGCAGCACGTCACGACGCAGCGCGCGCATCCCGCAGTGCGCGTCGTTGACGCCCGTGCGGAAGAACAGGTTGAGCAGGCCGGTCAGGATCGGGTTGCCGACGTAGCGGTGCAGCCACGGCATCGCGCCGGGCTGGATGTTGTCCATGCGGTCGCCGATCACCATCTCGGCGCCGTCGTCGAGCGCCTCGACGAAGCGCGGGATCTCGTTGAAGTCGTACGTCAGGTCGGCGTCGGCCATCACGATGTAGCGCCCGCGCGAGGCCGCGAAGCCGGCGAGGTAGGCGCTGCCGTAGCCGCGCCTGTGCTCGACGACGACGCGCGCGCCGGCGCGCTCGGCGAGGCGCGCCGAGTCGTCCTCGGAGTCGTTGTCGGCGACGACGACCTCGCCGGCGACCTGCATCCGCGCGAGCGCCTCGCGCGCGGAGGTCACGCAGGCCTCGATGTTCTCCGCCTCGTTCAGGCACGGGATCACGACCGAGACGAGCGGCACGCTCCCAGCCTCGACGTCGATCAGCGCGGGTGGGCTTGTCTTCTCGACTGTGCTCATCAGCTCTGCCCTCTCCTACTTCGTGCGGATGAGAGCCGGGTCCTGCCGTTACAACGCGCCGAAGAGCGGAAAGTGGCGGGTCTGCGGGGGGCGATCCTATCGCACGGTCTGGCACCCTCTCGCGAACACATGCGCGTCTGCGTCGTCTACGACTGCCTGTTCCCGTACACCGTCGGCGGCGGTGAGCGCTGGTACCGCAGCCTCGCCGGTCGACTGGCGGCCGACGGGCACGAGGTCACGTATCTGACGTTGCGCCAATGGGATCGAGGAATCGAGCCCGACGGCGGCGCGGGCGTCCGCGTGCGGGTCGTCGGCCCGCGGATGGCCCTGTACACGGAGAGCGGGCGGCGGCGGATCCTGCCGCCGCTCGTGTTCGGCCTCGGCGTGCTCGGGCACCTGCTGCGCCACGGCCGGCGCTACGACGTCGTGCACACCTCCTCGTTCCCCTACTTCTCGCTGCTCGCCGCCGCGCTCGCGCGCCCGCTCGGGCGCTTCGAGCTCGTCGTCGACTGGTTCGAGGTGTGGAGCGACGCCTACTGGCACGACTACCTCGGCGGCGCCGGCGGCAGGATTGGCGCCGCCGTGCAGCGCGCGTGCGCGCGCGTTCGCCAGCGCGCCTTCTGCCTCTCCGAGCTGCACGCCGCGCGGCTGCGCGCGGAGGGCTTGCGCGGCGAGCCGACCGTGCTGCGCGGTCTCTACGACGAGCGGCTCGAGCCGGCGCCGGTGCGCGAGGCCGACCCGCTCGTGCTGTTCGCCGGGCGGCTGATCCCCGAGAAGCAGGTCACGCTCGGCGTCGCCGCGGTCGCGCTCGCGCGCACGCGGATCGACGGCCTGCGCGCGGTCTTCTTCGGCGACGGCCCCGAGCGCGCGGCGCTCGACCAGGCGATCGCGCGGCTCGGCCTCGGCGACGTAGTCTCGGCGCCGGGCTTCGCCGATGCGCAGACGCTCGACGCCGAGATGCGCCGCGCGCTGTGCCTGCTGCTGCCCTCGCGACGCGAGGGCTACGGGCTGGTCGTCGTCGAGGCCGCCGCGCGCGGAACGCCGAGCGTGCTCGTCGCCGGCGAGGACAACGCGGCGACCGAGCTGATCGTCGAGGGCGTCAACGGCACGATCGCCGAGCGCGCCGACGCCGAGGCGATCGCCGGGGCGATCGTGCGCGTCAGCGAGGCCGGCGCGGCGCTGCGCGAAAGCACGGCGCGCTGGTTCGCCGAGAACGCCGAGCGCCTCTCGCTCGAGCACTCGCTGAGCGTCGTGCTCGCGAGCTACGGCGCGAACGGAGCCATCGCGCCGAGCGAGGGCTCCGCGACGCGCTGAGCCGGGCGATCGAGCGCCAGGCGCGGATCGCTCGCGAGGGTCGGCATCGGCAGCGCCGCCGCGATCGGCTTCGCGCGCAGCGAGAGGTTGACGACGCGAAAGCCGAGCAGCCGCTGCCAGTACTGCAGCGAGGGCTCGAGCAGCGGCGCCATCGAGGCGCCGACCGCGAGGTAGCGCACGCCGGCGGCGACGAGCGCTTCGACGATCTCGGCGTGCAGCAGGTAGCGGCTCGCGCGGTGGTTCGAGACGAACGAGCGCAGCAGCGCCCACTCGCGATCGACGGTGACCTGCGCGAGCGCGACCGAGCGCCGGCGAGGATCGTGCGCCGCCCACCAGGCGTCGCCGGGAAGGCAGAACTGCGCGTCGGGCCAAGCGAGGCGATCGCGCAGGTGCGAGGCGGCCTCGCGGCGCTCGGCGACGCTGTCGAGCCGCCGGCAGGCGATCCCGGCCTCTCGCGCGCGGTGGATGTTCGTGCGCAGCGCCTGGCGCGAGCGCCCGCGCAGGTAGCGGCCGTTCGCCTCGGGCAGGACGAGCACGCCCTGCGCGATGCGGCTGTGCAGCACGCCCCACAGCCGGTCGTCGAAGTGCTCGCGCAACCGCAGCCCCGCCGGCGCGTCGCTCAAGCTCACGGTCAGCCGCGGCAGCCCGGCGAGCAGCAGGGCGGTCGCGCCGACACCGACCGGCGCGAGCACGCGCCGCGCGTCGCGATCGTCGGCGGGCACGCCGGGAACGGCGCGCCGCAGGAACGACGAGGCCACGTGGAACACCGTTCCGCCGTACTGCAGCGAGTCGTGGCTCGAGCTCGACAATGTCTCTCCTCGTTCTCCTCGGACGCGGTTGCGCGGTTGCCCCGACGTATCCAAATCGAAGCCGCATACGCATTCTCGCAGCGCGACGTCGGCACGGCCCGCTTTCCCCAACCGCCCGAACGGGCTGCGGAGCATTACCTACTTAGCTAGTCGACAATATCTAGAATTTTACCGTACCTCGCGCCTCGCTACGAGCGCGCGCTCGTAGCTCGAGATCGTCTGCCGCGCGGTCCGCTCCCACGTGAACTCGCGCGCGCGCTCGTAGCCGGCCGCGCGCAGCGTCTCGGCGAGCGCCGCGTCGTCGAGCAGGCGCGCCAGCGCGCCGGCGATCGCCGACTCGTCGCGCGGGTCGAACAGCAGCGCCGCGTCGCCGGCGACCTCGGGCAGCGACGAGGTGTTCGCGCAGGCGACCGGCACGCCGCGCGCCATCGCCTCGAGCACCGGCAGGCCGAAGCCCTCGTACAGCGAGGGGAAGACGAACGCCGCGGCGATCGCCCAGAGCCCCTCGACGTCGGCGTCCGCCAGCCAGCCGAGGAAGCGCACGTCTTCGTCGAGAGCGAGCGAGCGCGCGCGCTCGCGTAGCTGCGCTTCGTGCTCGGTCTCGTAGCCGGCGAGCACGAGCAGCGGCCGTCGCTCGGCGGCGATGCGCGCGAGCGCGCCGATCAGCGCGAGCAGGTTCTTGTGCGGGCGCTTCGCCGACAGGCTGAGCACGACCCGCCGCTCGCCGAGCCCGAGGCGCGCGCGCAGGTCCTGCTCGCTCGAGGCCTGCGTGCGACGGACCGCGCCGAGCCCGAGCGGCACGACGTCGATCCGCTCGGACGGCAGCCCGACGAGCTCGACGAGGTCGTCGCGCGTGCTGCGCGAGTCGGCGATCACGCGCTCCGAGCGGCGCGCGGCGCCCGGCACGAGCACTCGCATCGCCTTGTCGCGAACGCCGGCGTGCGCGTCGGGGAAGCGCGCGTAGATCAGGTCGTGGACGGTCACGACCCGCCGGAACGGCCCCCACAGCGGCGCCGTGCTCGCGAGGCTGTGCAGCAGGTCGATCCGCGCGCGGCGCGCGAGCGCCGGCAGCAGCGTCTGCTCGCCGAGCACCCACTGCACGCGGTTGCGCGCACGCACCGGCACGGTCACGAGCGGAAGCTGCTCGCGCAGGGCGTCGCCCGTGCCTGCGACGTGCGCGCCGGCTTCGGCGGCCGCCGCCTCGCGGTTGACGAACGCCGTGAAGCGCATGCCCTCGGGCGCGGCCGCGAGCAGCGCCGGGATCAGCTCGCGCGCCGCGACCTCCATCCCACCGGTCTCGCCGGGGACGAGGAAGATCAGGTTCAGGCCGATGTGCGGGCGCCGCGCGGGCAAGACGCTGACACGCTAGTCGCCGCGCCAGCGGCGCGCCAGCGGTCGGCCGGCGCTTGGGCGGCGAATACGATGGGCGCGTGCCGCCCGCCGTCGACGTCGTGATCGTCGCGTACGAACGCTACGAGCTGACCGAGAGCTGCCTGCGCCACCTCGCCGCGCAGACGCTCGCGCACCGCACGATCCTGATCGACAACGGCTCGAACGACGACACCTCGGCGCGCGTCGCGCGCGAGTGGCCGGTCGTCGCGCTCGAGCGCCTGCAGGGCAACCGCGGCTTCGCCGAGGCGTGCAACCGCGGCGTCGCCGCCGGCAGCGGCGAGATCGTCGTGCCGCTCAACAACGACGTCGACGTGCGCCCCGACTTCCTCGAGCGGCTCGTCGCGCCGCTCGTAGACGACGCCGAGCTCGGCTCGGTCGCGGCGCTGATGCTGCAGCCGGGCGAGCGCCTGATCGACAGCGCCGGGCTCGCCGCCGACGCCGTGCTCGGCGGCTTCCCGCGCCTGCAGGGCCTCGACGTCGGGCAGGCGCGGCGCGAGCGTCCGCTGCTCGCCGGCCCGGCCGGCACCGCCGCCGCCTACCGCCGCTCGGCGTGGGAGCAGACCGGCGGCCTCGACGAATCGATCTTCGCGTACATGGAGGACTTCGACCTCGCGCTGCGCCTGCGCAGCGCCGGCTGGCGCTCGACGCTCGCGCCCGACGCGATCGGCGTGCACCTCGGCTCGGCGACGCACGGGCACCGCTCGGCGCGCCAGCGCCGAAACGGCGGCTTCGGGCGCGGCTACATGCTCCGCCGCTACGGCCTGCTGCGCGGGCGAGAGGCGCCGCGCGCGCTCGCGACCGAGGCCGTCGTCGTGCTCGCCGACCTCGCGATCTCGCGCGACCTCGAGGCGCTGCGCGGGCGCCTGTCCGGCTGGCGCGCCGCGCGACAGCTGCCGCGCCGCGCGCGCCCGCCCGCCGACGCCGTCGATGCGACGATCGGCTTTCGCGACTCGCTCGCGATGCGGCGGGGGGTGTATGCCCGGCGCAGCGCCTGAGCGATCGCCGTCGGCGGCCGCGCGACCGCGCGTGCTGTTCGTCTGCGCCGATCCGGTCGGCGAGCAGATGGCCGGCCTCGGGATCCGCTGCTGGGAGCTCGCGCGCGCGCTCGCGCCGCACGCGTCGGTGACGCTCGCGCACGGCGGCGTCGAGCACGGCGAGCACGACGGCGTCACGACTGTCCCGTTCCGCGCGCACGCGCCGGGCGCGCTGCGCTCGCCGATCGCGCAGGCCGACGTCGTCGTCGCGCACCCGCAGTGGCCGCTCGTCGACCGCTGGCTGCGCCGCTCGCGCGCGCGCGTCGTGATCGACCTCTACTGCCCCGAGACGCTCGAGACGCTCGAGCTGAGCGCCGAGCGCGCGCGGCTCGCGCGCGCGCAGATGATGATCGCGACGACGCTCGACCGGCTGCACGCGGCGCTGCGCACCGGCCACAACTTCCTCTGCGCGAGCGAGTCCCAGCGCGACCTGTGGCTCGGCACGATGCTCGCGCTGCGGCTGATCGGCCCCGAGCTCTACGACCGCGACGCGAGCCTGCGCGAGGTCATCGACCTCGTCCCGTTCGGCGCGCCGAACGAGCCGCCGCCGCGGCTCTCGCGCGGCGGCCCGCGCGAGAGCATCGCCGGGATCGACGCCGACAGCGAGCTCGTGCTGTGGAACGGCGGCATCTGGCGCTGGCTCGACGCCGAGACGGCGATCCGCGCCGTCGCCGTCCTCGCGCGCGAGCGCCCGCGCGTGCGGCTCGTGTTCATGGGCGGCGCCCCCGACCACCCGGCGGCGCGCGAGAGCACGCGCGCAGCGCGCGCGCTCGCCGGCGAGCTCGGGCTGCTCGGCTCGGTCGTGCACTTCCACGACACGTGGGTCCCGTACGCCGAGCGCGGCGCGTGGCTGACGCAGGCCGACTGCGCGATCTCCGCGCACGCCGACCACCTCGAGACGCGCTTCGCCTACCGCACGCGGCTGCTCGACTGCTTCTGGGCGCAGCTGCCCGTCGTCTGCACCTCCGGCGACGACCTCGCCGAGCGCGTCGAGCGCGAGCGGCTCGGCGCCGTCGCGCCGCCGCGCGATCCCGAGGCGCTCGCACGAGCGCTTGCGCAGGTGCTCGAAGCCGGGCGCGAGAGCTACCGTGAGCGGCTGCGCGCGGCGGCCGAGCAGAGTACCTGGGAGCGCGTCGCCCGGCCGCTCGCGCGCTGGATCGCCGCGCCGGCGCCCGACATTCGCCCCGGCGACACGCCCGGCGCCGTGCGCCCGCCGGCGGCGCAGCGCCTGCGTGAAGCCGCCTATCTGGCCGGCGGGCGCGTGTTGCTCGACCGCCGCCGCTAGCTCGCGTCGGGCCGCGCCGCGCTCGGCTCGGGCGCGATCGGCTGCGGGCGGCGGCCGCGCAGGAGCGCGAGCCCGGCGCCGGCGACCGCGCGCCACGCGCTCGCCTCGCGCGGGCGCGAGCGGCCGAACAGCGCGATGCGCGGCGCGCTGACGGCGAGCAGCGCGAGGCCGAGCGCCGCGCGAGAGGCGCGCGAGAAGTGCGCGTCGGCGTACTGCACGATGCCGTGGTGGATCGAGCGGATCCGTTCGGCCTTGCTCCACGTGCGGAACGTCCCGCCGCCGAGGTGCCGGAAGACCGCGCCGGGCACGTAGAGGATCTCGCCGAGCGCGCTGAGACGCAGGATTAGGTCCGAATCCTCGAACCAGAACCAAAACCGCTCGTCGAAGCCGCCGAGCGCCTGCAGCGAGTCGCGGCGAACGAGCAGCGCGGCCGCGGCCGGCTGCGCGTCGACGGCGTGCGCAGCGCCGTCGTCGGCGAGCACGCTCGAGCCGTGGTAGCTGCGCGTGATCGGGTTGCCCGGCCACAGCTCCTCGATGCCGAGCACGATCACGAGGAAGTTCGCGAGCGTCGGGAACGGGCGCGGGCGGTACTGCTCCTGCGTCGCGAGCGTGTCCGGGTCGACGAGCCGCCCGCCGGCCGCGACCGCGCCGCGGCGCTCGCGCAGCGCCTCGAGCAGCTCCTCGATCGCGCCGCCGACGACGAGCACGTCCGAGTTCAGCAGCAGCACGTACGGAGCGTCGCCGCGCGCGACGCCGCGGTTGTTCGCCGCCGCGAAGCCGTGCGGGTCCTCGAGCGCGACGACAGTCGTCTCGCTTGCGAGCCGCTCGCGCGCCGCGCCGGCCCGCGCGTCGAACGCGTTGTCGACGACGATCGCCTGCGCGACCGACGGCACGTGCAGCTCGGCGACGCACGCGAGCGTCATCTCGGCCATGTCGGCCGAGACGATCACGACGTCGACGCTCGCCGACGGCGCCGCGTCGCCGCCAGGGGCCGCGTCGCCGCCAGGGGCCGGCGTGTGGGGTTGTAGCTTGTCGGCCTCGATGTCCGAATCATTGCCGACGGCGGGCGCCGAGCCGCCGCAGCTGACCGTCGCCGTGCTCAGCTACGACGGCCGCCACCTGCTCGAGACGATCCTGCCGTCGCTCGCGCGCCAGCGCTTTCGCGACTTCGAGGTGATCGTCGTCGACAACGGCTCGCGCGACGACACCGTGCCGTGGCTGCGCGAGCGCTGGCCGCAGGTCGAGACGATCTCGCTGCCCGAGAACGTCGGCGTGACGGCCGCGCTAAACGTCTGCGCGCGCGCCGGGCGCGGCGCGCTCGTCGCGCTGCTCAACAACGACCTCGAGCTCGAGCCCGACTGCCTCGGCGAGCTCGTCGCCGCGCTCGAGCAGCACCCCGAGGCCGGCTGGGCCGGCGCGAAGCTGCTCGACTTCGCCCAGCGTGACGTGCTCGACGGCGCCGGCGACGTCTTCACGTGGGCCGCGACCGGCGGCCGGCGCGGGCACGGCGAGCGCGACGCCGGCCAGTACGAGCAGCCGCGCGCGATCTTCGGCGCGTGCGGCGGCGCCGCCGTCTACCGCCGCTCGGCGTTCGCGCGCGTCGGCGAGTTCGACGAGGACTTCTTCGCCTTCTACGAGGACGTCGACTGGAACCTGCGCGCGCAGCTCGCCGGCCTCTCCTGCCGCTACGTGCCGAGCGCCGTCGTCTACCACATGGGCAGCGCGACGATCGGCCGCGGCCTGTCGGACTTCACGCGCTACCACCTGTGGCGAAACACGCTGTGGATCGTCGCCAAGGACCTGCCTGCGAGCGCGCTGCTGCGCCACGCGCACCAGCTCGCGCTCGGCCAGGCCGTCAACCTCGCCGTCGCCGTGCGCGACCGCAAGCTCGCGATCTGGCTGCGCGTGTGGCGCGACGCGCTGCGCGCGCTGCCGCGCATGCTGCGCAAGCGGCGCGACGTGCAGGCGCGGCGGACGATCGACGCGGCCGCGCTCGAGGCGATCGTCGGCGTCGACGGGGGCGCGCGTCAGCCCGGGGTGCGAGAATGAGGCCATGACGAAGACCGAGCTGCACGCATTGGTGGACGGTCTACCTGACGATACGCTCGATGGGGCAGCGGTTCTCCTGCGCAGCCTCGGAGAGCGCAGAATCGCCCCCGACCAAGCGTGGTTCTGGACCTTGGACTGGCTCTCCGGTGAGCTTGAAGCCGATCGTGAGGCCTCCACCGACCCTGGCGTCGTGTACGACGACGCCGAGTCATTCAAAGCTGCGCTACACGCCGCGCGTAGCGCGTAGTGCCGACCTACCAGCCGCGACCAAGGTTCCTGCGCGACTTCAAGAACCTGACCGCTGAGCAGGCAGCCGCGTGGGAAAAGGCCCTCACCGCGTTCATCGGATGCTTGCAGCGCGGGGTCTTCGACCCCAGCCTGCGCGTCAAGCGCGTGCAGGGGTATCCGGGCGTGTGGGAGATGACGTGGGCAGCCGACGGTCGCGCGACCTTCGAGTACGGTCCCGAGATACGCCCCGGCGAGCCGCACATCGTCTGGCGCCGACTCGGCACCCACACAAGATCGCCGCCGCCGACTACCTCTTTACGCAAACCAGCGTCAACGCCGCCCCGCGCAACTCGCGCCGTTCGAGCGGCGCGAGCGCCTTCGCGATCGCCTGCGCGGCGCGCACGGTCGCGGCGCGCGCGTCGCCGCGCGCCGGGCGGTGGCGCAGCGCGTAGACGTACGCGTGCAACGCGCAGAGCCGCGCGAACAGATCATCGCTCGTCGCGAGCAGCGGGCGCAGTCCGAGCTCGCCCAGCCTCCGGGTCAACGCCTGCTCGGGCACAAGACAGAGGTGGCGCGGCGCGTCGAGATGCGCCCAGCGCGCGCCGAGCGCGCGGAACTGCAGCGAGCGCGGGTTCGGCACGCCGATCGCGAGCACGCCGCCGTCCTCCAGCCGGTCCGCGGCGGCCGCGAGCATCGCCGCCGGGTCGCGCAGGTGCTCGAGCACGTGCCACATCGAGATCGTTCGCACCGGCGGCAGCTCGCGCAACGCGGCGACCGGGTCGTCGCTGCGAATCGCGCGCACGCCGAGGCGCTCGCGCATGTACTCGCAGGAGCGCTCGTCCATCTCGATCGCCGTGACGTCGTAGCCGGCGTCGCGCGCGGCTGCCGCAAAGCCGCCGGGGCCGGCGCCGACGTCGATCAGCGGACCGCTCGGCTGCACGTGACGCGCGAGCATCGCGACGCGGCTCGTCTCGACCTCGCGCAGCGTCGCGTTGCGCTCCCACTCGGCCGCGCCGTCGGCGGCGAAGCGGTGGTACTCGCCGGCGTAGAACGGCGCGAGGTCGGCCGGCGGATCGACCATGAACAGCGTCTCGCACGCGAGGCAGCGGTTGTAGTCGAAGCGCGCCGCCGTCGTCTCGCGGTTGCGGTCGCGCGCGCTCAGCGCGAACGTGGAGCTTTCACCGCAGAACGGGCACGCTCGCGCGTCCGAGGCCATCGGCGCGACCCTAGCGAACGCGCGCGGCGCGGCGCGCGGAGACGAGCTCGCCGATCTCCGGCGGGAAGCGCCCGAGCAGCTTGAGCAGCGCGAAGTAGACGACGCTCGCGACGAGCACGCCGATCAGCGGGTGCACGGGCAGCAGCAGCCCGACGGCGGCGCCCGCACCGCCGGCGAGCGCGGCGATCGCGACGGTGGCGAGCGGCAGCGAGACGTCGGGCGCGGCGCGGCGCAGCATCAGCGCCTGGCTCAGCGCGAGGCCGAGCTCGGCGGCGAGCGCCGCGAGCGCGGCGCCGCGAGCGCCGAGCGACGGCGCGAGCGCGAGCGTCAGCGTCGCCGAGATCGCGAGCGCGAGCAGGTTCGAGAGCAGCACGGCACGGTAGCGGCGCAGCGTCAGCAGCGGGAAGCCGCAGGCGACGGCGACGAACGTCGCGAGCACGGCCGCGCCCTGGATCCGCAGGACGACGACCGCCGGGTCGGCTTTGTTCGCGGCGAGCACGTGGATCGCGAAGCCGGCGCCGACCTCGAGGCACAGCACGAGCCACGCGCCGGCGAGCAGCGCGAGCTCGAAGATGCGCCCGCTCGCGAAGTCGAAGCGCTCCCGGTCGTCGCGGTGCGCGCGCGCGAGGATCGGGAACGCGGCGCTGATTACGAGGCCGGGGATGCCGACGAGCACTTCGGTGATGCGAAACGAAGTCGCGAAGTAGCCCGTCTGGATCGCGCCGGCGACGACCGACATGAGCACGATCGAGACGCGGAAGTAGACGACGTTGACGGCGCTGATGACCGCCCACGGGATCGTCTCGCGCAGGATCTGCCACCAGCGGCCGACGTGGAACGACGGGCGCAGGCCGACGTGCGCGACGACGAGCGGCAGCGTGACGGCGAGCGAGACGGCCGACGCCGGGATCGCGACGGCGAGCAGCGGCAGCACGCCGGCGCCTGCGAGGATCAGCGCGACGAGCAGCGCGACGTTGACGACCTGGCGCACGAGTTCGGCGGCCGACGCCCAGCCGAAGCGCAGCTCGGCCTGCAGCGTGACCGACAATAGGCTCTGCAGCAGCTGCAGCACGAGCCCGACGCCGGCGAGCAGCGTGCCGAGCACGAGCGTCCCCCCGTAGCCGGCGAGCGCGGCGAACGCCGTGACGATCGCGACTCCGGCGAGCGTCAGCACGATGCGCATGCCGATCGCCGAGCGCATCATCTGGCTGCGCCGCTCGCCGCCGAGCGTCGCGAATTCGCGCAGCACGACGGCGTTGAGGCCGCCCTCGGTGAAGCCGGCGACGATCGTCACGAGCGAGATGACCGAGACGTAGCGGCCGAACGTCGCGACGCCGAGGTGGCGCACGAGCAGCGGCGCGGAGACGAGCGAGAGCAGGATGCCGAGCACGTACGCGCCCGTGCGCAGGACGCTCCCGCGCAGTGCCGCCGGCCCCGCGTCGCTCGTGTCGAGCAGGTCGCCGGCGACCACCGCGGTCGGCTCCGCCGGCGGCGTGCCCGGCTCGACGGTGGTCATCGGCTGAATGCTACGGCAGCGTCGCGCGGGCGCCGCGAAGCTCATCGCGCAGCGCGGCGATCGTCAGGTCGAGGCCGGCGGCGAGGTCGAGCGACGGGCTGAAGCCGACCTCCTCGCGCAGCCGCGCGACGTCGGCGACGAGCGAGCGCGGATCGCCCTCGGGCATCGGCAGCGCGCCGACGCGCAGCAGCTCGGGACGGCCGATGCGCGCGGCGATCGTCTCGCCGAGCTCGCGCAGCGTGACGCCGACGCCCGAGGCGACGTTGACGGGACCCGACACGGCGCTGTCGGCGAGCGCGGCGAACGCGGCGCCGGCGTCGACGCTGCAGAGGAAGTCGCGCACCTGCGTGCCGTCGGTCATCGGCGCCGGCTCGCCGCGCAGCAGCGCGGCGATCAGCGACGGGACGAAGCGCGCCGGCGCCTCGTGCGGGCCGTAGAGGAAGAACGACCGGCCCCACGCGAGCTCGACGTCGCTCTGCTCGGCGAGCGCCGCGGCGATCGTGTGCAGGCCGTGCTTCGCCGCGCCGTAGAGCGTCGCCGGCGCGAGCGCGTCGCTCTCGGCGTAGCGTTCGCGCGTCCACGCGTACTCGGCGCAGCTGCCGGCGAGCACCGCGCGGCGGCCGCCGGCGCACGCGAAGCGCTGCAGCAGCTCGAGCGTCGCGCCGACCCAGCGTACGTTCTCCTCAGAGCGCCAGAACCTGCCGTGCTCGGCGTACCACGCGAGATGCACGAGGACCTCCGGCTCGACGCGCTCGACGATCTCGGCGCCGGCGCCGGCGAGCAGGTCGGCCTCGTGCCACGTCGCTCGCGCGGCGGTGCGCGGCGCGTCCTCGGGCGGCGCGGCGTCGCGTTGCGCATCGTCGGGCGCGCGCCGCGCGAGCGCGTGCACGTCGTGGCCGGCGTCGAGCAGCGCGGCGAGCGCCTGGCGTCCGACGAAGCCGCTCGCGCCGGTGAGCAGGACGCGGCTCACGCTCAGGCGGCGAAGTCGGGGAACGCGCGGTCGCGCGCGGAGACGATGCGCTCGCCGTCGAGCGCCGGCCACTCGATGCCGAACGCCGGGTCGTCGAAGCGCACGCCGCGCGCGGCGTCGGGCACGTAGGGATCGCCCATCTGGTAGAGCATCTCGGTGTCGTCGGCGAGCGTCTGGAAGCCGTGCGCGAGGCCGGCGGGGATGTAGAAGGCGAGGCGGTTCTCGGCGCTCAGCTCGACGCCGTGCCAGCGGCGGAACGTCGGCGAGTCGGCGCGCAGGTCGACGGCGACGTCGAAGATCGCGCCGCGCACGCAGCGCACGAGCTTGGACTCGCCGTGCGGCTCGGCCTGGTAGTGCATCCCGCGCAGCGTCCCGCGGCGCGCGTTGAACGACGCGTTGCACTGGACGACGGCCGGGTTCATGCCCGCGCCGCACGAACTCGGCGGCGTCGAACGTGCGCGCGAACCAGCCGCGCTCGTCGCCGAGCAGCTCGAGCTCGATCAGCCAGGCGCCCGGCAGCGGCGTCTGCTCGAAGCGCATCAGGGCAGCAGCGTCAGCTCGGGCGTGCGCGCGGCGAAGCGCCCGCCCCACTCGCGGACGAAGCCGAGCTGCGCGACGATCTCGTCCTTGAGGTTCCACGGCAGGATCAGCACGACGTCGGGCCTGTCCTCGCGCAGCTCCTCGGGCGAGCGGATCGGGATGTGGCTGCCGGGCAGGAAGTGGCCCTGCTTGTGCGGGTTGAGGTCGCACGTGTACTCGACGAAGTCGCGGCGCGACGCCGCAGTAGTTGAGCAGCGTGTTGCCCTTCGCCGGCGCGCCGTAGCCGGCGATCCGCAGGCCCTGCTCGCTTGAGGTCGATCAGGAAGCGCAGGATCTGCGCGCTTGTCCTGCTCGACGCGGCGGCCGTAGCCGCGATAGGTGTCGAGCGACTCGAAGCCGGCGGCGCGCTCGCGCTCGCGCGAGCTCGCGCGCGGCGTCGCTCTCGGGCTTGCCGGGGTCCTCGGCGTGCGCGCCGTAGATGCGCAGCGAGCCGCCGTGCGTCGGCAGCTCCTCGACGTCGAACAGGCGCAGGCCGTGCGCGGCGAAGACGGCGCTGACGGTGAGGAACGAGAAGTAGGAGAAGTGCTCGTGGTAGATCGTGTCCCACTGGTTCTCGTCGATCAGGCGCATCAGGTGCGGGAACTCCATCGTGATCACGCCGTCGGGCTTGAGCAGCGATCTTCATGCCGGCGACGAAGTCGTTGAGGTCGGGGACGTGCGCGAGCACGTTGTTGCCGAGCAGCAGGTCGGCCGGCGAGTCCCGCGCGAGCCGTGCGACCGACGTCCTCGCCGAAGAACTCGACGACCGTCGGGATGCCCTTCTGCACGGCGACCTCGGCGACGTTCGCGGCCGGCTCGATGCCGAGCACGGGGATCTCGCGCTCGCGGAAGAACTGCAGCAGGTAGCCGTCGTTGGAGGCGATCTCGACGACTTGGCTGTCGGCGCCGAGCTCGCAGGCGCTCGATCATCTGCTCGGCGTAGCGGCGGCTGTGCTCGAGCCAGCTCGAGGAGTACGAGGAGAAGTAGGCGTAGTCGGAGAAGATCCGCTCGGGCGTCTCGAACTCCTCGAGCTGGACGAGGAAGCACTTGCGCGCAGACGAGCGCGCGCAGCGGGTAGAACGGCTCCATCGCGTTGACGCGCTCGGGCGGCAGGTAGTCGTTGGCGAGCGGCGACATGCCGAGGTCGGCGAAGACGTGCCTGCACGGGCGCGCCGCAGAAACGGCAGGCGGCCGCGGTCATGCCGAGCCGGCGGCGTAGGAGAAGGCCTCGATCTGCGCGAGCGTCGCGGCGCGCATGTCGGCGCCGCCGCG
Source organism: uncultured Solirubrobacteraceae bacterium (assembly GCA_963802105.1). Taxonomy (GTDB): domain Bacteria; phylum Actinomycetota; class Thermoleophilia; order Solirubrobacterales; family Solirubrobacteraceae; genus Palsa-744. Next base: position 1,151,590 of record CAWDHJ010000002.1, read on the forward strand.
CAGCGCCTGGTACCAGTCGACGATGCTCTGCAGCGCCTCGTCGAGCCCGACCGGCGGGCGCCAGCCGAGCCGGCCCTGCGCGCGCGAGGAGTCGAGCTTGAGGTAGCGCGCCTCGTGCGGATGCGGGCCTTCGTCGAGCTCCGAGCGCAGCCCGTCGGGCCACAGCTCGGACATCCGCTCGACGATCCAGCCGACGGGGCGCGCGTCCTCGTCGGCCGGGCCGAAGTTCCAGCCGGTCGCGTGCGCGGGCGACTCGCACAGCGCCTGCGCGAGCACGAGGTAGCCGCTGAGCGGGTTGAGCACGTGCTGCCAGGGGCGGATCGAGTTCGGGTTGCGCACGCGCACGGGCTCGCCGGCGAGCGCGGCGCGCATGATGTCGGGGACGAGCCGATCGGCTCCCCAGTCGCCGCCGCCGATCACGTTGCCGGCGCGCGCCGAGGCGACGCGCGGGCCGTCGGGATCGGAGAAGAACGAGCGGCGGTAGGCGCTCGTGACGAGCTCGGCGCAGCCCTTCGAGCTCGAGTAGGGGTCGTGGCCGCCCATCGGCTCGTCCTCGCGGTAGCCCCACTCCCACTCGCGGTTCTCGTAGCACTTGTCGGTCGTGACGACGACGACGGCGCGCACGCCGTCGGCGTTGCGCGCACGGCGTCGAGCACGTTGACGGTGCCCATGACGTTCGTCGCGTACGTCTCGCGCGGCTCCTCGAAGGCGCGCCGGACGAGCGACTGCGCGGCCATGTGCACGACGACCTCGGGCTCGCTCGCGGCGACGGCGGCGGCGATCTGCTCGGGCTCGCGGACGTCGCCTGCGACGCTCTCCATGCCCTCGCCGACGCGCGCGAGCTCGTGCATCGACGGGACGGTCGGCGAGCTCGCGGAGAAGCCGGTCACGCGCGCGCCGAGCGACTGCAGCCACAGCGAGAGCCAGGCGCCCTTGAAGCCCGAGTGCCCGGTGATCAGCACGCGGCGATCGCGCCAGAAGGCGGGGTCGACGTCCGTCGCGCGCGCGACGCTCGAGCTCGTCATCGGCGGGTCACGTCCACGTCCGCCAGGGGGGAGCGCCCGAGCTCCACAGCTCCTCGAGCTGGTTGCGGTCGCGCAGCGTGTCCATCGCCTGCCAGAAGCCTTCGTGGCGGTAGCTCGACAGCTGCCCGTCGCGCGCGAGCGAGCGCATCGGCGCCTGCTCCCAGACCGTCTCGTCGCCGTCGATGTAGCGACCGACATCGGGCGAGAGCACGAAGAAGCCGCCGTTGGTCCAGCCGCCGTCGCCGCGCGGCTTCTCCTCGAACTCGCGCACGCGCGCGCCGTCGATGTCGAGCGCGCCGAAGCGCCCGGGCGGCTGCACGGCGGTGACGGTCGCGGTCGTGCCCTGCTCGCGGTGGAAGTCGACGAGCGCGCCGATGTCGATGTCCGCGAGCCCGTCGCCGTAGGTGAAGCAGAAGTCCTCGTCGCCGACGTACGGCAGCACGCGCTTGAGGCGCCCGCCGGTCATCGTGCCCTCGCCGGTGTCGACGAGCGTGACGCGCCACGGCTCGGTCTCCGAGCGATGGATCTCCATCTCGCCGGTCGACAGGTCGAACGTGACGTCGCACGTGTGCAGCGAGTAGTTGGCGAAGTACTCCTTGATCAGGTAGCCCTTGTAGCCGAGGCAGATGACGAAGTCGTCGATGCCGTGCGCGGAGTAGATCTTCATGATGTGCCAGAGGATCGGCTTGCCGCCGATCTCGACCATCGGCTTCGGGCGCACGGCGGTCTCCTCGCTGAGGCGCGAGCCGAAGCCACCGGCGAGGATGACGGCCTTCACGGCGCGGAGGTTATTCGACGCCGCAGCGGGCGCGGCGCTTCGGCGGACGCGTCTAAGGCGCGACGACGTGCGAGAGACCGAGCGCTTCGCCGCCGGCGCCGAGCGCCTGCACGGCGTAGAGCGGCGCGGCGCTCGCGAGCGCGATGGCCGTCTCGAAGCCGCTCGTGGGCGCCTGCGCGACGGGCGTGAGCGTCGCCGGGCTCGCGCCGGCGAGCACGCGCCAGGAGGCGACGCCGGTCGCGCCGTTCCAGCTCGCGTAGACGCTCGCGCCGGCGCCGGCCGGGCTGACGGCGATCGACGGCGGCGCGGCCGGCTGCGCGCTCCACGGGAAGCGGTAGGCGCGGTAGACCTGCGTGGGCGGCGGCAGGTGACCGTCGAGCAGCACGTGGCCGGCGGCGTCGTACTCGGTGAAATACGGCGCTTCGCCCCAGCCGACGAAGACGTCGCCGCCGGGCAGCGGCTGGTAGTCGCCTTGGCTGCCGGAGAGCAGCGGCGGCGTGCGCACGAAGCGGCTGACGAGGTCGACGGTGCGGTGGCGCCAGTCGATGCGCACGCGGATCGCGCGCGACTGCGAGTGCGCCTTCGGCGTCGCGCCGTTGTCGAAGATCGTGATCGTGTGGTCGGGCTGCCATTCGGCGTCGTGCTGGTAGGCGGTGCCGGTGCCGGCGCCCATCGTGAAGCTCGGGTGCCGGCCGCCGATCCGCCAGAGCACGGCGCCGGCGTGACGGTCGATCTCGTAGAGCGCCCATGTGTTGCGCGAGGAGACGAGCAGGTTGCCGTCGCCGGACGGGTCGGGTGAGATCGAGTTGACGTGGAAGAAGTCCCACGGCCCGTTCGAGTCGTATGGCGGCGCGACGTAGGAGTCGTCGAAGGCGACGTGCCCGTCGGCGTGCCACTCGAACATGACGAGCCCGGTCTTGACGTCGACCTCCTGCACGATCGCGTCGAGCAGCGCGCCGTCGCGCGAGCCGCCGACGGCAGACAGGTCTGCGCGCACAGGCGAGTAGGCGGTGAGGTAGGCCGAGCCGTGCGGCGTGAGGCGCAGTTCGTGCAGGTCGGCGTAGTAGCCGTTGCCGGCCGTGAGCGAAGCGACGGGCTGGTAGTTCGCGCCGAGGATCGTGTCGCTGCCGAAGCCGACGTCGAAGTCGATGTGGCCCTGCCAGTAGGTCAGCACGGGCCTGCCGCCGTACGTCTGCGCCTGCAGGTCCTCGATCGCGTCGCCGCGCGGAGCCGGCTGGAACCAGACGAGGTGCCCGGCGCCGTCGACGATTGTCGCGCCGTTCGGCCCGAAGCCGCCGTCGTTCGTCAGGAAGATGTCGCCGCCGCTCGCGACCGGCAAAGCCGACAGCGAGACGCTCGGCGGGTGCAGCGTCGGCGCCGAGGCGAAGCTCTGGTTGGCGCCGGCGCGCGGCGGTGGCTGCGGCGCGTCGGCGGGGAACGAGGAGGTGACGAGCCGCGCGGTCGTGAACGACGTGCCGACGCGCCGCGCGTGGCCGCGCCTGCCGACGAGCGCGGTGACGGTCACGTGCTCGCCTTCCTCGAAGCCGCGTTTGAGCACGTAGCTCGCACCGGTCGCGCTCGCGTACGAGCTCAGCCGGCCGCTGTGCGGTCCGCTTTTCGATCCGACGACCGCTACGCCGGCGATCTCGTTCGCTGGCGCGCCGAGGAAGCTGATCTGCGTCTCCGGCGAGGCGTCGGGCGTGCCGTCTAGCGGCGAGATCGTCAGCGCGTCGGCGCGCGGTGTGGCGACGCCGAGCGCGATCGCGACGGCGAGCGCGACAGCGCATGCCCGGCCGATGTCGATGCGATCGCTCAGATCCGCTCCTCTCCTGTCCCTTTCGACCGGCGCCGCACGGCGGCGCCTCGCCAACAACCCGGTACGCGAGGAGAGGTAGCGTCGCGACACGCGCGGCGGATAAGAATGCGCTTCAGCGCTGCGCGCGGATCACCGGTACGTGGCCCGCGCTCACGGAACCAATGTGAAGGCGGCGACATGCAGCGGCCTGACCGTCGCGAAGTGGCGGCGATCGAGCGTGGCGATCGTCTCGGCCTCGTGACGCTCGGCCAACGCGACGAGCGACGCGTCGACGATCCCAAGCGGCAGGTCCAGGTACTGCTCGGTCAGCTCGGCGATTCGCTCCCACTCCGAGTCGAGGACCGGCTCGACGACGAGCTCGCCGGCTGCGACGGAGCGCGCGAAGGCGAGCTCGGCGTGCGGCCCGATCCGGTCGCCGAGGAGATATGAGACCTCGGTCACGACGAGCGCCGGGACGACCAAAGGCCGCGGCGCCTTCGACAACAGCTCGACGGCTCGCGCGTGATGCTTGTCGCGCATCGCTGCCGCGGCGTATAGCGGACCGGCGTCGACGATCAGCACTACGAGCGCTTGCTCTTACGTCGAGCGATGCCCTTTGCGACAAGCTCGTCGACGCGCTCGGACGCGTCGCGCGGCGTTCCGTCGCCGATCGAGAAGAAGCTCAACTCTCCCTCTGTCGGAGCCGGTGGGAGATTGCTCTCGACGGCCTCGCGCACGACGTCGGCGATCGAGCTGCCCCGACGCCTCGCCTCCATTCGCAGCCGCGCGTCGATCTCGTCAGAAAGCATGATCGTCGTCCGCTTCACGCATACAGCCTAACGCATCACACTTATATCTCTCGCTCAGCGCTCGTGCACGGCGACTACGTTCGAGGAGCCGGCGGCGTAGGGGTAGTCGGACTCCGGTTCGGAGCGGACGCGGAACGTGTAGTCGGCCGGGCCGGCGAACTTGAAGCGGTAGGAGGAGCGAAAGCGCCCACGCGTGTCGGTGCGCACGACGTCGAACTCGATCCACGGGCTGCCGGGCGAGCGCGCCTCGAGCACGAGCTGCTTGCCGCTCGCCGGCACCGGCCCGCCGCGCAGGCGGCCGCGAAAGACGATCGTGCGCCCGACGCTCGTCGTGTGCGGCGAGACGCCGAGCGCGACGCCGGCGCGCACGCTCAGCCGCAGCGTGCGCGTGACGGCCGGCGTCGCATCGCCGATGTGCGCGCGGTAGGCGAAGCGCAGCGTGCGCGAGCAGACGCCTGCTGGCAGACGCAGGTGGAACGAACCGCTCGCGTCGCTGCGCACGCTGCCGATCGCGGCCGTCCGCGCGCCGGCGTACGCCGGCGTCGCCGACACTTCGATCGCCGCGCCGACGATCGGCGTGCCGCCGGGCGCCGTCAGACGGCCGCTGATCGACTGCGCACGACCGAAGCCGCTCAGCAGCAGCGGCTTGCGCGTTCCGCTCCAGCGCACCGACATCGACGCCTGCGTCGACGCGTTCGTGCCGTTCGGCGGTCCCGGGCGCGCCCGGCGGCGGCGGGTTGTCGACCGTCACCGTCCGGTCGATCACCGGCGCGACGTTGCCGGCCGCGTCGAGGACGCTGACGACGACGCGATGCGTGCCATTCGCGACGTGCGTCGTGTCGAGCGCGACGTCGGCGCTGACCGACGAGAGGCACGGCTGCAGGTAGAGGAACGCCGGACGCCCGTCGCTCGTCTGCCCGACGTCGTGGCAGCGCCCGCCGTTTTCGTCGACGACCGTCTTCTGCACGACCTGCCCGTCGATGCTGAACAGCGCCTCGTAGACGCCGGACCCCGGATCGCTCGCGTCGAATGTGACGTTGCTCATGCCGGACACCGACGACGCACTCGCCAATTCCCCGCCGACGTTGCTCGCGTGCGGGCCGTCGTTCTGTTCGAGCGTGAGGTCGGCGGCGTAGAGGTAGATGGCTGCGGCGTAGCCGTTGGCGTCTCCTTTGGCGGCTGGGCATTGTCGCGCCGACCCACCCTGACAGGCTGCACTGGCGTAGATGAACGAACCAAGGTTCGCTGACGGAGCCACCACGCGGTTGACCTGCGACAGCGGATTGCTCATGTCGCCCTCTTCCGGACAGCCTTGGTTATAGATGCATTCGTCAAACCCGCTTGCTAGTTCTGGGGCGGCGAGCCAGACCTGGTAGGTCGAATTGACACCCGACTCTCCGTCGTTGTCGTCGGCCCGCCAGAACGTCGCAGCTGTCACGCGGGCGAACTGAGGCGGAGTGAAAATCCACGACGAGCGGTCGACCAATGCGGCGTGGATCGTCGCGTCCCCAAGCCCCGCCACCAACGCCCCGCCTTCCGCACAAGTGTCGAGCGCGTAGTCGTCAAACGCGCCGCCTGGCGCGACCGCCCCACTCCACCCATCAGCCGGCGCTGCCTGCCCGTCCGGCATGCGGCACGAGTACACGTGATACGTCCCAGCGTGCGCGGCCGCGGCGAACGTGGCGAGCGTGAAGCTCGTCGCTAGCGCTGCCGTCAAACGTCGTCTTCCGACCATCCCATCCGTATGTCGCCGTCGGGGCGTTCTTGCCCCCCTGCGAATCTTCGACGCTCGCCGCGCGCGCGGCAAACGGTGTCTCCAAAGCTCAGACCGAGAACGCGATCGGCAGCTCGGCGAGGCCATAGATGCCCGAGACGCCGTCGAAGACTGGCTCGCCGTCGAGGCGCAGCTCGCGCATGTGCTCCGCGAGGAACGCGAGGCCCTCCTGCAGCTCGACGCGCGCGAGGTTCGCGCCGAGGCAGTAGTGGACGCCGGCGCCGAACGTCAGCGGGCGCGCGCGGCCGCTGGCCGATCTTCGATCGGCGGTGATGTCGAACTCGTCGGCGCCGGCCGCCGCGGGCGCGCCGTCGAGGTCGCGGTTGCCCGTGAACGCGCAGACCATGACGATCGTGTCCTTCGGGAACGTCACGCCGCGGAACTCGACGTCCTCGACGAGGATGCGCGCCGTGAACGGCGTGATCGGCTCGTAGCGCAGCGCCTCCTCGACGGCCGCCGCGGCGAGCGACGAGTCCTCGGCGAGCAGCCGCCACTGCTCGGGACGCTCGGCGAGCAGCCTGACCGCGTGCGCGAGCTGGCTCTGGCTCGTGTCGACGCCGCCGACGAGCACGTTGAAGACGAGGTTGACGCACTCGACGTCGCTCAGCCTCTCGGGTCGGTGCGCCGGGTCGGCGGCCGAGATCAGCTTCGAGATCAGGTCGTCGCGCGGGTCGTCGCGGCGCGCGCGCACCAGCTCGTGCGCGTACTCGTAGAACTCGCGCACCGCCTGCTCGATCGTCGCGAGTTCGCTCGCCATCGCGACCGCGTCGAACTGGCGCTGGATGACGTTCGACCAGTGGTGCAGGCGCGGTGCGTCCTCTAGCGGCGCGCCCATCACGTACGCGATCGCGAGCGACGGGTACGGCTTCGCGAACGCCTCGACGAACTCGCAGCGCACGAGCCGGCCCGTGCCGTCGACGCTCGCCGCCGACTCGTCGTCGGCCGCGCGCGAGGCGACGACCGCCTCCGCGAGCAGCCGCTGCAGGAACTCGCGCATGACCGGCCGGTAGCGCTCGACCGCGCGCGGCGAGAGCGCCGGGTTGACGAGGCTGCGCAGGCGCGTGTGGTCGGCGCCGTTGACGTGCAGGATGTTGCGGCGCATCTGCTCGTACAGCGGCCCCTCGCCGACGCCGAAGATCTCGGCGATCTTCATCCCCGGGAAGATCGCCGAGCGCGTGCGCAGGAAGAACTCGCCCGACCCACGGTCGAGCGTCATGCAGCCGTACGGCGTCTGCGCGAGCCAGCCGCGCGAGCGCACTCTCGCCATCTCCGCGTGGAAGCGCTCGCCGCGCATTGCCGCGTCCGTGTGATCGAACGTCGGCAGGTCCAGCTCGCTCACGGCCGTCATCGTCCGATCATCCTCTCAACCGTCCGAGCTTCTTGCCCGGGTTGAGCAGGCCCTTCGGGTCGAACGCGCGCTTGATCTGCTCGTGCAGCTCGACCGCCCGCTCATCCCAATGCTCCGCGAGCCGCCCGCGCTTGAGCAGGCCGACGCCGTGCTCGGCCGCGATCGAGCCGTCGAGCTCGCCGACGAGCTCGAACAGCTCCGCTTCGACGGCCGCCGCCGCGTCGAGCTCCGCGTCGCTCGCCGGGTCGACGAGCACCGTCGCGTGCACGTTGCCGTCGCCGCCGTGGCCCCACGCGCACGGTTGCACGCGATGGCGCTCGGCGATCCGCTCGAACCGTTCGAGGCCCTCGTGCAGGCGCTCGATCGGGAACGACACGTCCTCGCTGACCTTCGCGCCGCGCGCCGCCGTGACGACGCCGTTGAAGCCGTCGCGCCAGCGCCACAGCGCCGCCTGGTCGTCCGGTTCGTGCACCGCGAGCGCACGCTCGCCGATCGCCTCGACCGTCGCCGCGCACGCTCGCTCGGCCTCCTCGACGCCGCCGTCGAGCTCGACGAGCAGCGCGAAGCCCGCCGCCCGCGGCAGCTCGCCCGCGTAGCCGCCGCCGACGAGCGCGAGCGTCGCGCCGTCGGCGAAGTCGAGCGCCGCCGGCTCGACGCCGGCCGCGAGCACGTCGAGCATCGCCGCGCAGCCGTCCGCGCGGTCGCGCGCGAACACGACGAGCGCGATCGTCCGCTCGCGCGCCGGCAGCAGCCGCAGCCGCAGCGCCGTGATCACGCCGAGCGTCCCCTCCGAGCCGACGAGCAGGTCGCGCAGGTCGTAGCCGGCGACGTCCTTGCGCGCCCAGCCGCCGAGCCGCACGAGCTCGCCCGGCGCGAGCACCGCCTCGACGCCCGTCACCCACGCGCCCGTCACGCCGTACTTCAGCGCGTGCGCGCCGCCCGCGTTCGTCGCGACGTTGCCGCCGATCTGCGACTGATCTGACGCTCCCGGGTCGGGTGCGAAGAACAGCCCGTTCTCGCGCGCGAGGCGCTGCACCTCGCGCGTGCGCACGCCCGCCTCCGGCTCGATCCGCCACAGCTCCGGCGCGAGCGTGCGCACCGCGCGCAAGCGCTCGAGCGACAGCACGACGCCGCCCTCGCTCGGCACCGCGCCGCCGACGAGGCCCGTGCCGCCGCCGCGCGGCACGATCGGCACGTCGTGCGCGTAGCACCAGCGCACGACCTCCGCGACCTCCGCCGCGCTGCCCGGCAGCGCGACCGCGTCCGCGCGCCCGACGATCGCGCGCCGGCGCGTCGCGTCGCTGTTGTACGGCGAATCCGCCTCCGGCGCGAGCACGTGCTCGGCGCCGATCAGCCGCGCGAGCTCAGCGCGCATCGCACTCGCAGGACGTCCTGCTCCAACCCATCGGCCATGACTAGCACACGCCCGCCGGCCGTGGGCGTCTGCGAGCCGCAGCGTGCCGAGCTCGCTTGCAGCCCTAACACCGCGCGCGCCGCGAGTCGAGACATGACGCCACGGTCGATCGCGCCCATCGGGCGAGACGGCCGAAACCAAGTCGGGGGTCCAGATGCTCAAGCGAGCCGCACTGCTGTTGTCTCTCACGCTGCTCGGCGTGCTGCTCGCCGCGTCTCCGGCGCTCGCCGGCGTCGCGCTCTCGCCGGCGCCGAGCCTGCTCGAATTCGGCGAAGTCGACCTGCACTTCGGCGGCAGCCCGCAGCGCAGCGTCACGTTCTCCGACATGCAGCCCGGCGGCTCGATCGACGTCGAATCGGCATCGATCGCCGGCGCCGAACCGGCGAGCTTCGACGTCGTCGCCGGCAGCTGCGTCGGCGCGACGCTCGAACTCGGGCAGAGCTGCTCGGTCGAAGTCGCCTTCCGCGCCGGCAGCTCGCCGGGCGCGCACAGCGCGGCGATCGAGCTCGCGACGAGCGAAGGAGCCGTCGAGGTGCCGCTGTCCGGCAGCGCGGTCACCGGCACGCTGTCGGCAAGCCCCGACCCGCTCGACTTCGGCGCGATCCCCTACACGCCGCCGGGCTCGCACAGCGAAGGCGAAAACAGCGAGACCGAACAGCTGACGATCCAGAACAGCGCCAACGCGAGCACGCAGGTGCAGTCCGCGAGCATCGGCGGACCCGACGCGTCGTCGTTCTCGATCCAGTGGAACTGCGACGGCGTCGTCCTCGGCACGAGCAACTCGTGCAACGTCGGCATCCGCTTCCAGCCGACCTCGCCCGGGCCGAAGAGCGCGTCGCTGACGATCGACAGCGACTCCTCCGGCGGCCCGTTGATCGTGCCGCTCGACGGCGAAGGCCTGCACGGACCAACGCTCACGCTCAGCGCGCAGCAGGCGCTGCTCGGCGACGTCGCGCTCGGCTCCTCGACGCAGCAGACGCTCGCCGTCGCCAACACCGGCGACTACCCGCTGCTGATCCAGCGCGCGTTCCTCGTCTCGGGCACGCCGCTGATGTTCCCCGTCCTGTCCGATTCGTGCAGCGGGCAGGTCCTCTACCCGAGCGAATCGTGCGCGATCGTCGTCGCCTTCCGCCCGACGACGCTCGGCGAGAAGGACGCGTCGCTGCTGTTCATCACGAACACGCCGACGATCACCGTCGCCGGCTTCGACGGCGTCGGCGTGCGTGCCGCCGCGATCGAAAGCCTGCCGGCCGTGTCGATGCCGAGCGCACCGACCGACGCGACCAGCCCGCCCGCCCCCTCCTCCGCGCCCGCGCCCGCCCTCGGGCCACCGGCCGGCGCCGAACGCGACCTCGTGAGCCCGGCCGCGCTCACCGCGCTGCGGCCGCCACGGCTCTACTCGCTCCTCGGACGCAGCACGATCGACCCCGGCGTCGACGTGCAGTGCCCGGTCGCCGTCCACGGCTGCGAAGCGCTCGGCTTCATCGTCGCGAGCGGCGCCTCGCGCACGACCGCGAGCGGCTTCGGCAACACGCCGGCGCTGCTCGGCTCGGCCGTCCTGCCGCTGCGCGGCGGCCAGGGCGCGCACGTTCGCATCGCGCTCTCGCCGCACACCGTCGCGCTGCTGCGCAAGCGACGGCAGCTGCGCGTGCGCGTCGGCGTCGTCGTGCAAGCCGGCGGCGCGATCCTCGCCGAGCACAGCTGGACGCTGCAGCTGACCGCAGCCGGCGCCGTCTCGCGCGTCGCCGGCTAGCAACAGCGCGGCGGGTAGCATCTGTCGCAGCATGGCCGTCACCGCCAAGCCGAGCGCCGAGGAGGCGAGCGCCGCCGCCGAGCGCGAGTTCCGCACGCTCTCGGGAGAGCTCGTGCGCGAGCTCTACACGCCGGCCGACCTGCCGCGCGGCGTCGGCTCGGACGACGACCCGATCGGGCGCCCCGGCTCGTACCCGTTCACGCGCGGCATCCACGGCTCGATGTACCGCGGGCGGCTGTGGACGATGCGCCAGTTCGCCGGCTTCGGCACGAGTGAGGAGACGAACGAGCGCTTCCGCTACCTGCTCGACCACGGCCAGACGGGGCTTTCGACGGCGTTCGACATGCCGTCGCTGATGGGCCACGACTCCGACCACGCGCGCTCGCTCGGAGAGGTCGGACGCGAGGGCGTGGCGGTCGACACGCTCGACGACATGCAGACGCTGTTCGGCGGCATCGACCTCGGCGAGGTCAGCGTGTCGATGACGATCAACGCGCCGGCCGCGATCATGCTCGCGTTCTACGTCGCCGCTGCCGAGGCCGGCACGAGCGCCGCCGGGCCGGTCGCGCGCGAGCGCCTGTCGGGCACGATCCAGGCCGACATCCTCAAGGAGTACATCGCGCAGAAGGAGTGGTGCTTCCCGATCGACCCGGCGATGCGCCTGTGCGGCGACATGATCGAGTGGTGCACGCGCCAGATGCCGCGCTGGCACCCGATCTCGATCTCCGGCTACCACATCCGCGAGGCCGGCGCGACCGCGCAGCAGGAGCTCGCGTTCACGCTCAAGGACGGCCTCACCTACGTCGAGCAGGCCGTCGAGCGCGGGCTCGACGTCGACGAGTTCGCGCCGCGCCTGTCGTTCTTCTTCAACGCGCAGATCGACTTCTTCGAGGAGATCGCGAAGTACCGCGCCGCGCGGCGCATCTGGGCGCGCGAGCTCAAGGAGACGTTCGGCGCGCGCGACGCGAGGTCGCTGCAGATGCGCTTCCACACGCAGACGGCCGGCGTCAGCCTGACCGCGCAGCAGCCGCTCAACAACATCGTCCGCACGACCGTCGAGGCGCTCGCCGGCGTGCTCGGCGGCACGCAGTCGCTGCACACGAACTCCTACGACGAGGCGCTCGCGCTGCCGACCGAGCAGGCCGTCACGATCGCGCTGCGCACGCAGCAGGTGATCGCGCATGAGACCGGCGTCACGAACACCGTCGACCCGCTCGGCGGCAGCTACTTCGTCGAGGCGCTGACCGACGAGATCGAGCGCGACTGCTACTCGTACTTCCGCAAGATCGACGAGCTCGGCGGCATGGTCGAGGCCGTCAAGCGCAACTATCCGCAACGTGAGATCGCCGATGCCGCTTTCGTCTTGCAGCAAGAGATCGACGCCGGCGAGCGCATCGTCGTCGGCGTCAACCGCTTCACAGCCGACGACGAGGAGTCGATCCCGACGCTGCGCATCGACCCGGCGCTCGAGCGCAAGCAGCTCGATCGGCTCGACGGCGCGCGCGCCAAGCGCGACGGAGCGACCGTCGAGGCCGCGCTCGCCGCGCTGCGCGAGGACGCCGCACACGCCGATCACAACCTGATGGACCCGCTGCTCGCGTGCGCCCGCGCGCACGCCTCCGAGGGCGAGATCGTCGAGTCGCTGCAGCAGGTCTTCGGCGACTATCGCGAGACGCCCGTCTTCTAAGAGCTGGCGAAGGACGCGCTGCGCTGCGCAACTCCGCGCCGGTTGCCGTGCTCGTGGCGGTTAGGATCCGCACTCGCAGCACCGAACCTGCCCCCGGAGGCTCGATGAAGACCCGTACACGCCTAGCCGCAGTCGCGGGCCTGGCGACACTCGCGATCACCGCCCAGCTCGGCATCGCCGGCGCCTTCGCCGCGCCGCGCGCGTCGGCGGCATCGAGCGCCGCGGTCACGATCTCGCCGCTGCCCGGCACGCCGACGGCGCTGCCGCAGACGCAGATCAGCTTCCTCGGAGCCTCGGCCGCCGCGCTCGGCTCGATCTCGGTGATCGGCTCGCGCAGCGGCCGCCACGGCGGCCGCCTGCGCTCCTACGCGGCGGCGACCGGCGCGAGCTTCGTGCCGAGCACGCCGTTCGCGCCCGGCGAGAGCGTCACCGTGCGCGCGACGTGGGCGCGCTCGCCGCACGCCAGCCAGACGCTCTCCGACCACTTCACGATCGCCCAGCCGCGCGAAGTGACGAAGGCCGAATTCCCGACCGTTCCCGGCACGCCGGCCGACGTGCAGAGCTTCCAGTCGCGCCCCGAGCTGCATCCGCCGACCGTCACCGTCCACCATCCGGCCGGCGCCGGCGTCGCGCCCGGCTACGTGCTCGCCGCGCCGTTCCTCGGCCCCGGCCAGTACGGCCCGATGATCTTCGACAACGCCGGCAACCTCGTCTGGTTCGAGCCGCTGCCGAGCGGCGAGGACGCGGCCGACCTGCGCACGCAGGCGTTCCACGGCAAGAGCGACCTGACGTGGTGGCAGGGCCGCACGCTCCAGCTCGGCTACGGCCTCGGCGAGGACGTGATCGCCGACGCCAACTACAAGACGGTCGCCGTCGTGCGCGCCGGCAACGGCCTGCAGGCCGACGAGCACGAGTTCTCGCTGACGCCGCACGGAGCGGCGTTCGTGCTCGCCTACAGCCCCGTGCAGACGAGCCTCGCCTCGGCCGGCGGCTCGGCGAACGGCATCGCGCTCGACTGCGTGATCCAGGAGATCGACGTGCACACCGGCCTCGTCATGTGGGAGTGGCACAGCCTCGGCCACGTCGACGTCTCGGAGTCCTACTCGCCGCTACCCGGCGACCCGGCGAACCCGTACGACTACTTCCACATCAACTCCGTCGAACAGGACAGCCACGGCAACCTGCTCGTCTCGGCGCGCAACACGTGGGCGCTGTACGAGCTCGACGGGCGCACCGGCGCCGTGATCTGGCGCCTCGGCGGCAAGAAGAGCTCGTTCACGCTCGGCGAAGGCGTGCAGTTCGCCTACCAGCACGACGCGACGTGGGCGCCGAACGGCGAGATCAGCGTGTTCGACGACGAGGGCGCGCCGCCCGTCAAGCCGCCCTCGCGCGGCGAGCTGATCGCGCTCGACACGCACGCGAAGACCGCGACGCTCGCCGAGCAGCTCGTGCGCACCACCGGTCCGCTGAGCACGACGAGCCAGGGCGACGTGCAGGCGCTGCCCGGCGGCGGCTCGATGATCGGCTGGGGCGGGCTGCCGAACTTCACCGAATTTGACGCCGCCGGGCAGATCGTCTACGACGCGCAGCTGCCGGCCGGCGAGAACAGCTACCGCGTCTACCGCGAGCCGTGGAGCGCACAGCCGAGCGAACCGCCGGCGATCGCCGCGCGCACGAGCGCCGGCGCGACGGCCGTCTACGCGAGCTGGAACGGCGCGACGACGGTCGACTCCTGGCAGCTCTTGACCGGCGCGAGCCCCGATCGCATGTCGGTCGTCTCGACGACGCCGCGCAGCGGCTTCGAGACGACGATCCCGGCGCCGAACCCGCCGGGGGCGAACTGCCCGGCGGGCGTCCCCTGCGTGGCGCCGGCGCCCTTCTACGTCGAGGTCCGCGCGCTCAGCGCGTCGGGCAGAGCGCTCGCGAGCTCGAAGGCGATCCGGCCGGTGGGCGGATGAGGAGCGCGGCCGCGCGCGCGCGAGCGCGCGAAGAGCGCGAGCGGGCGCGCGCGATGCGCGTCGCGACGCGCAGCGACGAGCGAGCCGAGCGCCGCGCCGGCGCCACGCACCGGCGCCTGCGCAAGGGGCTCGCGTGCGGCGGCATCGCCGTCGTGCTCGGCAGCGCCGCGACGCTCGCGCTCGCCTCGCGGCGGATCGAAGCCGAGCAGGCCGCGTTCCGCGCGCCGAACGCCGGGCGCTGCGAGCCGAGCACGTTCGACCGCTCGGCGACCCTGCCCGGCACGCCGCTCAGCGTCTCGCCGCTGCCCGGCTCCTACGACGCCTCGGCGCACACGCAGATCAGCATGCTCGGCGCTCCGGCGAGCGCGATCTCCGACGTCAGCACGAGCGGCTCGCTCAGCGGCGGTCACGGCGGCAAGCTGCGCGCGTACTCGCAGGGCGACGGCGCGAGCTTCCTCCCGTCGAAGCCGTTCGTCGAAGGCGAGACCGTGACCGTGCGCGGCAAGGTGCGCAGCGGCACGCGCACGCGGCGATTCGCCTACAGCTTCGTCGTCGCGACCGAGGACAACCTGCCCTACTCGGAGCCGAACCTGCCCTCGGGCCAGGACTACAACGAGAAGATGCACTTTCGCTCGGCGCCGACGCTCGAAGCGCCGGCCGTCAGCGTCACGGCGAGCTCGGCCGCGAGCGAGCCCGGCGACATCTTCGCCGCGCCCTACTCCGGCCCCGGACCGGCCGGCCCGATGATCTTCGACGAAGCCGGCAACCTCGTCTGGTTCAAGCCGCTGCCCGGCGGCGTCTCGGCGACGAACCTGCAGGTGCAGCAGCTCGACGGCAAGCCCGTGCTGACGTGGTGGCAGGGCTACATCCCGAAGCAGGGCTTCGGCCAGGGCGAAGAGATCATCGACAACGGCGCCTACCAGCAGATCGGTCGCGTGCACGCCGGCAACGGCTACAAAGCCGACCTGCACGACTTCCACATCACCGCGAGCGACACGGCGCTGATGACCGTCTTCAACCCGATCGACTGCGACCTGTCGAGCCTCGGCGGCCCGAGCGGCGGCGCCGTCAACGACAGCATCTTCGAGGAAGTCGACATGCGCACGGGCCTCGTCAGGCGCGAGTGGCACAGCCTCGACCACGTGCCGCTGAGCGACTCCTACAGCACGGCGACCGGCGCGAGCAAGGAATGGCCGTACGACTACTTCCACATCAACTCGATCGACCAGAGCGCGAACGGCACGACGCTGATCTCCGCGCGCAACACGTGGGCGATGTACGTGCTGAACACGACGACCGGCCAGCTCAAGAACCAGATCGGCGGGCACCACTCGGGCGTCAAGCTCGCCGAAGGCACGCAGACCGCCTACCAGCACGACGCGACGACGCTCGCCGGCGGCGACATCAGCGTGTTCGACAACGGCTCGGTGCCGAAGGTCCACCCGCAGTCGCGCGGCCTCGTGCTCGCGATCAGCCCACAGAGCGACGCCGCGACGGTCGTCGCGCAGTACGAGCACAGCCCCGCGCTCTCCTCCGAAAGCCAGGGCAACATCCAGCAGCTCGAAAACCAGGACTTCTTCGTCGGCTGGGGCCAGCAGCCGTACTTCTCCGAGTACAGCGCCACCGGCCAGCTGCTCTACGACGCGCACTGGCACGGCAGCTATGAGTCCTACCGCGCCTACCGCTTCGCCTGGACCGGCGCGCCGACCGGCGCGCCGTCGATCGCCGCGAGCGCCTCGGCGGCCGGTCCGGTGACCGTCTATGCGAGCTGGAACGGCGACACGCGCACGAGGAGCTGGCGCGTGCTCGCCGGCGGATCGCCGCAGACGCTCGCGCCGGTCGCAACGGCTCCTCGCAGCGGCTTCGAGACGGCGATCGCGACGCCCGCGGCCGCCGCCTACGTGCAGGTCCAGGCGCTCGGCGCGAGCGGCGAAGTGCTCGGCTCCTCGAGCGCCGTCCACGGCTGAGCGGCGAGTCGCGCGCCGTGCGCTGGAGAGATGGAGACGCCGCGCGGCTCATGGCGATCGTTCTAAGAATCGGAATCAGCGCCCGCTAAGCTGCGCCGGACGCCTCTCGCAGGCGCTTGGTACGCTTCGTTTGCTTTACGTCAACAAGGGGTTTTCAACGGGTGGCTGGGCGACATGACGACGCGTAAAGTCAACTCCAAGCCCCGCAGGGACGACGACGACGCGGCGCCGTCGGGCGAGTCGCGCTACCGCCGCCTGCCGACCGGCGCGCACGGTCTCACACGCGAGGAGGTCGCGCGCGACCAGCGCGAACGGCTGCGCTCGGCGATGATCGAGCTGATCGCCGAGCGCGGATATCCGGCCGTGCGCATCCTCGACCTGACGCAGCTCGCGCACGTCTCGCGCCCGACGTTCTACAACCTGTTCGCCGACAAGGAAGAGCTGCTGCTGAGCGCCTATGAGGACATCGCCGGGCGCACGACGCAGCACATCGCCGAGGCCTACGACCGCGGCGAGACGGTAGAGCAGAGCGTGCAGCTCGCGCTCGGCGCCTTCGCCGAGCTCGCGGCGGCCGAGCCCGAGGCGATGACGCTCGCGCTGCTAGGCACGTTCGGCGCCGGGCCGCGCGCGCTGCAGCGGCGCGCCGGGACGCTCAGCGCGCTCGAGCGCATCGTCGAGGCCGGTCGCGCGCAGAGCGCGCGCGAACGCCCGCGCGACCTCACCGCGAAGTTCCTGATCGGCGGGATCCGCGAGGTCTCCGCGACGCGCCTGCGCCAGGGACGCTCGGACGAGCTCGTCGACCTCGCCGGCGAGCTCGCGACCTGGACCGCGTCCTACCCCGACGAGCTGCCGCTCGGCCTCGACGAACCGGCGCGCGTGCGAGCGCGTGGCGCGCAAGGCGAAGAGCACGGCTCGGTGCGCGGGCGACGCACCGAGGGACGCCTGCCGAGCGGGCGCCACGACCTGCCGCGCGAGGACGTCGTCAAGAGCCAGCGCGAACGGATCGTCGACGCGACCGCCGCGATCGTCGCCGAGAAGGGCTTCTCCGGCCTGACGATCCCCGAGATCGCCTCGCGCGCGAACGTCTCGCACGAGACGTTCTACGAGATGTACGCGACCAAGCACGACGCGTTCCTCGGCGCGCAGAAGGTCGGGCTGCACCAGGCGCTGCAGGTCACCGCCGAGGCGTTCGGCGCGAGCGCCGACGAATGGCACGACGGCGTCGCCGCCGGCATCAACGCGCTGCTCGAATACGTCTGCTCGGAGCCAGAGCACGCGCACCTGACGCTCGTCGACACGTTCGGCGCGAGCCCGCGCGCGATCGAGATCCGCGAGACCTCGCTCGCCTCGTTCACCGAGTACCTCGCGCCCGGCTACGAACGGGCGCCGGCCGACGCCAACGTGCCGCCGATCGCCGCCGAGGCCGTCGCCGGCGGCGTCTGGCAGATCATGCACCACTACATCGAGCAGCAGCGCCTGCACGAGCTCTGCGACGCCACGCCGCAGCTCGTCTACCTGACGCTCACGCCGTTCGTCGGCTCCGAGCAGGCCGCCGAGGTCGCACGCTCGCGGCCCAGCGTGCCCGCTGGAAGCTAGGCCCTACGGCTAGGACGTGACGGCCGCGCCGTGCAGGCCTTCGGTCGGACGCTCGCGCGCGTCCCACCAGTCGTTGACGACGCCGAGGCCGCTACCGATGATCCCCTCGCAGAACGCCTGGCTGTCGTTCAGGCGCGGAAGCGGGTCGGCCGGCACGTCGACGTCGAGGAACGCGCACAGCGAATCCCAGCCCTCGGCCGGATCCCAGATGAGCAGGCGCTCGGCCGGGACGGTCGCGATCACGTCGTCGTTCCAGCGCTTCATCGCCGCCGCGAGACCCTCGTCGCTCGCGTGGTCGCCGGCCATCGCGCCGGTCGCCGGGTCCCAGTTCATGCCGGTCATCAGGTCGAGGTAGCGCCGCCACAGCGGGTCGACCGCCGCGCGCGCCTCCGAGACGTGGTGGATGATCGAGCGCTCGTCGTGGAACATCGCCCAGATCGTCCCGCGCATGCTCTTGACCCAGCTCTCGGCCGGGCGCACGCTGAGCAGCACCTTCGCGTCGGGGTAGTAGTCGATCAGCTGGCGGTAGTAGTACGCCGAGGGCCAGTCGACCGTCGAGACCGTCCCGCGCGCCTCGAAGATCGCGTCCCAGTCGACCTTGCCTTCGAACGCTGCTTCCCATAGCGGCAGACCGGACTCCAGGTCGGAGAGCAGGTCGCGCATGTGGTAGCACGGGCCGAAGCCAAGCTGTTCGAGCGCGAACATCTGCGTCGTCGTCGCGGTACGCGGAAGTCCGGCGCCGATGACCTTCATGCCCATGAGGCCACCTCCACCGTCGTTTTGCAATCCACGTCGCGACTGTATCGTCGCGCGCGGCGCGCGAGACCCCGTTCGCCGCCGATCTTCGGGATTTCTTAAAGACGGCGCTGCGCGCCGGAGCCCGCCGCGAGCGGCTCGTCCTCGCGCGCCGGCGAGGAGTGCGCGCCGAAGCCGACCTCCAGGCGCGCGCCGCCGCCGGCCGCGTTGCTGGCCCGCGCGAAGCCGCCGTGCGCCTCGGCCGCCTGGCGCACGATCGCCAGGCCGAGGCCCGATCCGGTCTGGTTGCGCGCGCGCTCGGAGCGGTAGAAGCGCTCGAACACGCGCGGCAGGTCCTCCTCGGCGAAGCCCGGCCCATGGTCGCGCACGCCGAGCACGCCGTCGCGCAGCGAGACCTCGACGACGCCGTCCGCAGGGCTCCACTTGCGCGCGTTGTCGAGCAGGTTCGAGACCGCGCGGTTGATCCGCGCGCCCTCGCCGCGCACGAGCGTCGGCTGCAGGTCGAGCTCGAAGCGCAGCTCGCCGCGCCGGCGCGCGACGGCGACCGCGTCGCCGACGATCTCGTCGAGGCGCACGTCGGAGAGCTCCTCCTCGTCGCGCGCGCCGCGCGCGAGCTCGACGACGTCGCCGACGAGCGCCGTCAGCTCGTCGAGCTCCTCGACGATGTCGGCGCGCAGCTGGCGCTGCTCGGCGAGCGGCAGCCGCTCGGCGTCCTCGAGCACCTGGATGTTCGAGCGCAGCGAGGCGATCGGCGTGCGTAGCTCGTGGCTCGCGTCGGCGATCAGCTGGCGCTGCGCGAGCAGCGCCGCCTCGAGCGCGTCGAGCGTCGTGTTGAAGCTGCTCGCCAGGCGCGCGAGCTCGTCGCGCCCGCGAACGTCGAGGCGCTCGGACAGGTGCGGCGTGCCGGAGTCGCCCGCGAGCGATTCGGTGCGGCGCGTGAAGCGGACGATCGGCGCGAGCGCCGTGCGCGCGACGAGCGCGCCGAGCAGCGCCGCGAGCGCGATCCCGCAGACGCCGACGATCAGCAGGATCAGCAGGATCCTGCTCAGCTCGTCGTCGACCTCCGTCAGCGGCCGCGCGATCATCACCGCGCCGGCGCCGCCGGCGCCGTTCGCGCCTGAGCCGGCGGCGGTGCCCGTGCCGAGCGTCAGCACGCGCAGGCGCGTGCCGTTGACCGTGCGGTCGCTCAGCGCGCTGCCGTTGCCGCTCGCCGCGATCGCGCGATCGCGCGCGTCGAGCTCGATCTGCGGAGTCGAGCCCTGGCCGCCGGGCACGACGATCTGCCCGCCGCGCGAGACGAACTGGACGTAGCCGCTCGCGCCGCCGAAGCGCGCCGGCTGGACGTTGCGCGGCAGCGAGGAGCCGCCCGGCGCGCCGCCGTCGGGCGGTGGGCCGGCGGCACGACCGCCGCGACCGCCGCCGTCCCGGTCGCCGTCGGGCGGCGGCGCCGCGACGAACTCGCGCGCGCGCTGCTGCAGCGATTCGTCGACCTGCCCGCGCAGGTCCGAGCGCACGGCGACGTACAGGCCGATCGCCGCCGCGAGCACCGCGAGCGCGACCGCGACCCCCGCGACGCCCGCGATCCGCAGGCGCAGGCTCACGGTTCGCGCATCACGTAGCCGACCCCGCGCACCGTGTGGATCAGCTCGCGCGCGCCGATCTCGCTCAGCTTGCGTCGCAGGTAGCCGACGTACACGCGCAGCGCGTTCGACGCCGCGCCGAAGTCATAGCCCCAGACGCGGTCGTAGATCACGCTCTGCGTCAGCACCGTGCGCGGGTTGCGCATGAACAGCTCGAGCAGCTGGTACTCGGTGCGCGTCAGCTCGGCGACGCGGCCCTCGACGCTCGCGCCGTGGCGCGAGCGGTCTAGCGTCAGCTCGGCGAACGACAGCTCGTCGGGATCGCCCTCGGGCAGCGTCCGGCGCAGCAGCGCGCGCAGGCGCGCCTTCAGCTCGTCGTTGTCGAACGGCTTGACGAGGTAGTCGTCGGCGCCCGCGTCGAGCCCGGCGACGCGGTCTTCGATCTCGACGCGCGCCGTCAGCATCAGGATCGGCACGCGGTTGCCGAGCCGGCGCAGGCGGCGGCAGACCTCGAGGCCGTCGATGTCCGGCATGCCGACGTCGAGCACGACCGCGTCGGGCACCGATTGCACGACGGCCTCGATCGCCGCGGCGCCGCCGTCGGCGAGCTGCACCTCATAGCCGGCGAGCGTCAGCACGCGCCGCAGCGCGTCGCGCACGGCGCGATCGTCGTCGACGACGAGCAGCTTCATCTTCCGATTGTTGCGCACCGTCCGCACGCGACGGCGCGCGTCGGCGCACTCCTACGTTGCTCTTACGGGGTAACGATCGGGCGGCGGCGGCGTAGGAGGGAAGATGAGCGCACGCGCACGCGCAACGCCAACCCTCGCGCCGCCCGCGAACGCGCACACCGCGCGCGAGGCGTCCAAGCTGCGCCGCCTGAAGCTGCACGGCGACCGGATCGCCTACCGGCAGGCAGGCAGCGGGCCGGCGCTCGTGCTGATCCACGGGATCACGTCGAGCTCGGCGACGTGGGAGCGCGTGATGCCGACGCTCGCGCGGCACTTCACCGTGATCGCGCCCGACCTGATCGGCCACGGCGAATCGGACAAGCCGCGCGGCGACTACTCGCTCGGAGCGCACGCGAGCAACGTGCGCGACCTGCTCGTCGTGCTCGGCCACGAGCGCGCGAGCGTCGTCGGGCACTCGCTCGGCGGCGGCATCGCGATGCAGTTCGCCTACCAGTTCCCCGAGCGCTGCGAACGGCTCGCGCTCGTCGACTCCGGCGGTCTCGGCCGCGAGGTCAACGTGCTCCTGCGCGCCGCGACGCTGCCCGGCGCCGAGCTCGTGCTGCCGCTGCTCGCCGCGACGCGCGTGCTCGACGCCGGCCGGCTCGCCGGCAACCTGCTGGGTCGCCTCGGGCTCCGCGCGCGCACCGACATCGAGGAGATCGCGCACGGTCACGCGACGCTCTCCGACGCGCAGGCGCGCGCCGCCTTCGTGCACACGCTGCGCGCCGTCGTCGAGCCGAGCGGCCAGCGCGTCGACGCGTCCAACCGCCTCTACCTCTCGGCGCACATCCCGTTCCTGCTCGTCTGGGGCGAGCACGACTCGATCATCCCCTCCTCGCACGCCGAGGCCGCGCACGCGCAGATCCCCGACAGCCGCCTGGAGCTGCTCGCCGGCTCCGGCCACTTCCCGCAGCTCGACGAGCCGGCGCGCTTCGCCGACGTGCTGATCGACTTCGTCGAGACGACCGAGCCGGCGCCGACGCTCGACGCCGAGCGCTGGCGCGCGCTGCTCGACCCGCGCTGACGCGCGCCCGCGCTAGCGCACGTCGAGCACGACCTTGCCCGTCGCGCGACGCTCGTCGATCGCGTGCAGCGCCTCCGCAGCGCTGTCGAGCGCGAAGCGCTCGCCGACGATCGGCCGCACGAAGCCGTCGTCGATCATCCGCTCGATCGCCGCGCCGATCTCGCGGTTGATCTCCGGGCGGGCGAGCACGTACGCGCCCCAGCCGGCGCCGATCACCTCGGTGTTGCCGAGCAGCAGGCGGTTGACTTTGACCTCCGGGATCGAGCCGCCGGCGAAGCCGACGACGACGAGCCGGCCGAACGGCTTCAGCGAGCGCAGGCTGTCGGTGAAGCGATCGCCGCCGACCGGGTCGAGCACGATCTCGACGCCGCCGCCCGAGCGCTCCTTGACCTCGTCCTTCCAGCTCTCGCCGAGCAGCACGACCTCGTCGGCGCCCGCGTCCTTCGCGACTTCGCCCTTCGCCTCGTTCGAGACGAGCGCGATCGTGCGCGCGCCGAGCGCCTTTGCGACCTGCAGCACGGCCGTGCCGACGCCGCCGGCCGCGCCGTGCACGAGCACCGTCTCGCCGGCCGTCAGGCGCCCGCGCGTGACGAGGCAGAAGTACGCCGTGTGGTAGTTGAGGATCAGCCCCGCGCCCTGCGCGAAGTCGAGCGCGTCGGGGAGCGCGAACGTCAGGTACTCGGGCGCGACCGCGACCTCCGCGAAGCCGCCGAGCGCGCAGAACGCCGCGACGCGCTCGCCGGCCTTGACCGCTGCGCCCTCCGGCGCGCTGCGCACGGTCCCCGCGACCTCGCTGCCGGGGACGAACGGCAGCGGCGGTTTGACCTGGTAGGCGCCGCGCGTCTGCAGCACCTCCGGGAACGAGACGCCGGCCGCGTGCACGTCGACGAGCACGCCCGCGCCCGGCGTCAGCGGGTGCTCCGCCGGCGGCTCGTCGATCTCGACCACCCGCAGCGCCGTGTCCGGCCCCGTCTCCTCCACGATCTGAACAGCCCTCATCCGCGTGCCCTCGCTTTCGCGTTCGCCCTCATCCGCGCGAGATTATGTCCGAGCGCGCTCAGGCGCGCGGTCGGATCGCACGCACGACCCGATCGGCGCGCGATCGGATCAGGCGCGCGCCGGCGACGGCCCGCGCGAGTCGGCGCGCAACCACGCGGCGAGCGCCGTCACGGCCGCGGCGCTCAGCACCGCCGGCCAGGCGCCGATCGCGAGCGCGAGCACGTGCGAGAGGACGAACGCCGCGAAACCCGTCAGCCCGAGCTCGATCGCCGTGCGCGTGTCGTTGCGCCGCGCCCACTCGCGGATGCACCAGATGCCGCCGGCGGCCATCACGACGCCGCCGAGCGGGCGCGAGCCGGTGCCCGCGGCGACGGCGTAGCCGACAATCAGCGACGCCGCCACGACCGGAGCTGTCGGCGTTCGGCGCACGCCTCGCAGCCTAGCGCCGCGCCCGCCGGCCGGCGCCGCGTCGCTCACGCCCGGCTCGACTGCGCCCACAGGTCGATCCCGCCCTCCTGCGCGTGCCCGTCGATCTCCGCGAGCTCCTCGGCGTCGAACTCCAGCCGCTGCAGCGCGGCGACGTTCTGCTCGAGCTGGCGCACGCTGCTCGCGCCGAGCAGCGCCGAGGTCACGCGCTCGTCGCGCAGCGCCCACGCGATCGCCATCTGCGCGAGCGACTGCCCGCGACGCTTGGCGATCTCGTTCAGCGCGCGCACGCGCGCGATGTTCTCCTCGCTGAGCAGCTCGTCGGAGAAGTAGTTGCCGCGGCGCACACGCGAGTCCTCCGGCACGCCGTCGAGGTAGCGGTCGGTCAAGAGACCCTGCGCGAGCGGCGAGAAGACGATCGCGCCAACGCCCTCGCGCCCGAGCACGTCGAGCAGCTCGATCTCGATCCAGCGGTTCAACAGCGAGTAGGACGGCTGGTGGATCAGCAGCGGCGTGCCGAGCTCGCGCAGCAGCCGCGCGGCCTCGACCGTGCGCTCGGGGCCGTAGGAGGAGATCCCGACGTAGCGCGCCTTGCCCGCGCGCACGGCCGCGTCGAGCGCGCCGGTCGTCTCCTCCAGCGGCGTCTGCGGGTCGAAGCGGTGCGAGTAGAAGATGTCGACGTACTCGAGCCCCATCCGCAAAAGGCTCTGGTCGAGGCTGCCGAGCAGGTACTTGCGCGAGCCCCACTCGCCGTACGGGCCCGGCCACATGTCATAGCCCGCCTTCGTCGAGATCACGAGCTCGTCGCGGTACGGCGCGAGGTCCTCGGCGAAGATCCGCCCGAAGTTGATCTCCGCGCTGCCGTACGGCGGCCCGTAGTTGTTCGCGAGGTCGAAGTGCGTCACGCCGAGGTCGAACGCGCGCCGGAGGATCGCGCGGCTGTTCTGCAGCGGGAAGTCATCGCCGAAGTTCTGCCACAGGCCGAGCGAGATCGCTGGCAGCTTCAGGCCGCTGCGCCCGCAGCGGCGATACGGGATCTGCTCGTAGCGATCCTCGGCGGCGAGGTAGCGCGTCGGCGCGAGCTCGGCGTTGAACGGCACGGCCTATGTATTAGCAGCGAGCCGCTCGCCGCGCTCGCGCCGCGGCGCTCAGCGGTCGTGCTCGATCCGCCGCAGCGCCGCGCCGTCGAGCGCCGTGCCGTACACCGGCGTCGCGACCGCGCCCGGCAGCTCGACGTGCAGCCGCGTCGCGCCGTCGAGCCGCGCGCTCGCCTGCAGCAGCGTGTAGCTGAGCACGTGCCCGCCGCGCGCGCGGTCCTCGTCGAGGAAGTGCAGGTGCGCGCCGGCCATCTCGATGCCCTCGAGCGCGTCGGGAAAGCAGAAGCCGATCATCGTGCCGGCGACCTCGCGCAGGACGCTCACGTGCTGTTCGGCGATCACCTCCGCGAGCGCGCGGTACGGCGGCGTCTGGCGCGGCACCGAGCGCACGTGCACCTCGGCGAAGCGACCGTCGATGCGCACCGCCGTCGGGCGGCGCGCGGCGCTCACGCGCTCGCCGAGGCGCGCTTCGAGCTCGTCCTCGCCGAACGGCCCGCGCAGCTCGACCGGCGCGTCGGGCGCGAACGGCACGACGACCGCGTACGGCGTCCGCGCGCTCGCCGGCGGGCGCGTCAGCGTGCAGTCGAGCTCGGCCTTCCAGACCTCGCCGTCGAGCACGATCAGCTCGCCGTCGAGCCCGTCGAGCGTGCCGAGGCCCAGGTCGCCGTGCTCGAGCACCTCCGCGAGCGTCACGTCGCCGTCGTAGGAGCCCGCCAGCAGCGCCTGCACCGTCGAGGTCTGGAACAGCTCGTGCTCGGCGCGCTCGGCGTGCAGCTCTGCGTGGCGCAGCAGCTCGACCTGCAGCGCCCCGAGGAACTCGAGCTCGCTCACGCCGCGAACGCTACCGCGCGCCGAGCGCGACGCGCGAGCGCAGCGAGCCGCGCGTCATCCGCCGCAGCGCGAGCAGCCCGAGCAGCGCGACGAGCAGGCACGTGACGCCGCCGAGGCCGAGCCCCGCGCGCGCGCCGGCCGCCGCCATCGCCCAGCCGACGATCGGCGCGCCGATCGGCGTCGAGCCCTGGAAGGCGACGAACCACAGCGACATCACGCGCCCGCGCATCTCCGGCGCGGCCGTCAGCTGCAGCGTCGAGTTGCCCGTCGACATGAACGAGATGCTCGCGCCGCCGGCGAGCGCGAGCGCGACGATCTCGACCGGCAGGCTCGGCGCGACGCTCGCGAACAGCAGCACGACGCCGAAGCCGCTCGACGCGAGCACGAGCGCCGCGACGCCCGTGCGGCCCTTCGCCGCGACGAACAGCCCGCCGATCACCGCGCCGACGCCCATCGCCGCCGTCATGAAGCCGTAGCCCGTCGCACCCGCGTGCAGCGCCTGGCGCGCCATCACCGGCAGCGTCACCTGGAACTCGTACGCGAGCGCGCCGGCGAGCGCCATCATCAGCAGCGGCACCGCGAGCTCGGGCGTGCGGCGGATGTAGGAGAGGCCTTCGCGCAGCTGCCCCGGGTGGCGGCCGCTCGGCGGGCTCGGCGAGAGCGCGGTGCGGTCGAGCATGCCCAGCGACGCGACGACCGCGACGAAGCTCGCCGCGTTGACGAGGAAGCAGACGCCCTCGCCGACCGTCGCGATCAGCACGCCCGCGACCGCCGGGCCGATCACGCGCGCGACGTTCACGAGCACCGAGTTGAGGCTGACCGCGTTGCGCAGGTGCTCGGCGCCGACCATCTCGAGCATAAACGACTGGCGCGCCGGGTTCTCGAACGCGTTGTTCAGCCCGAGCAGCGCCGCGAGCGCGCCGATCTCCCACAGGCGCACGGCGCCGGTGACCGTCAGCACGCCGAGCACGAGCGCCTGCACGCCCATCGCGGCCTGCAGCAGGACCATCAGCCGGCGCTTGTCGACGCGGTCGGCGATCACGCCGCCGTATGGGCCGAGCAGCAGCACCGGCAGCGTCTGCAGCGCGACGATCAGCCCAAGCGTCGTCGCCGAGCCCGTGATCGTCAGCACGAGCCACGACTGCGCCGCCATCTGCATCCACGTGCCGATCAGCGAGATCGACTGGCCGGAGATGTAGCGGCGGTAGTTCGGGATCGCGAGCGCCGCGAACGTGACGCGCCCGGCGCCGATCAGCCGCGTCATGGCCGCCTGCTCGGCAGCAGCTCGGCGAGCTCCTCGAGCACCGGCAGCGCCGTCCACAGCGACTCGCGCTGGCGCTCGTCGAGCGCGCCGACGTACGTTTCCAAGGCGCGCGTGCGCTCGCGGTGGATCCGCTCGCGCAAGCGGCGCCCTTGCGCCGTCGCCTCGACGAGCGCCGCGCGGCGGTCGCCCGGGTCGGTCGAGCGACGGATCAGCCCCGCGTCGGAGAGCTGCCCGACGCAGCGCGAGAGCATCGTCGGGTTCAGCGCCTCGATCTCGGCGACGTCCGAGAGGCGCAGCGGCCCCTTGCGCACGATCGTGAACAGCACCGAGATCTGCGTCGGCGTCAGGCCCGAGCCGGCGACCGTCTGGCGCAGCCGCCGCGAGAGCTTGCCGATCGCCGCGCGCAGCCGCGCGCTCGGTTCGGCCTCGACGTGTCGCGCGTCGCCGGCCCGCTCGCCGTCATCGGTGCTGTCGCGCGTCGTCGTCGCCGCCAACGGTCGTCATCTTCCTTTCCAAATACTTGCTTGCCAGCAAGCATTATAGAAGGTCCGGCGCCGGCTCCGGCTCGAGGCGACGGCTGTCCTCGCGCAGCTTCGCCGCGACCGCGAGCAGCACGACCAGCCCGCCGAGCACCGTCGCGACCGTCGGCTTCTCCGACGTGCCGAGCCATCCCCACGCGGCGCCGAGCACCGACTCGAGCAGCAGGATCAGCCCCATCGCCGCCGCCGGGATCAGCCGCGCGCCGAGCGTGAAGAAGACGAGCCCGAAGCCCTGCTGGCCGAGCCCGAGCAGCGCCAGCCAGCCGACGTCGCCGGCGTGCAGCTGCCCGACGTGCACGAACGGCAGGCCGCCGATCACGAGCATCAGCTGCGCGAGCGCCGTCGCCGGCGTCATCGAGATGTCGCGGTGGCGGCGCGCGACCACGATCACGACCGCGAACGCCAGCGGCGAGAGCAGCGCCATCGAGTCGCCGAGCGCGCTGCCGCCGTGCGGCACGCCGACCATCACCGCGATGCCGATCACCGCGAGCGCCATCGCCGCCCACGTGCGTCGCGAGAGCGGCTCGTGCAGCGTCCAGAACGCGAACAGCCCCGCGAGGATCGGCGTGATCGCCTGGATCACGAGCACGTGCGCGACCGTCGTGTGGTTCAGCGCGACGATGAACGTCGCCGACGCGATCGCGATCCCCGCCGCCACCGCGAGGCCCGCCGCGTTCGCGACCGAGCGGAACGCCGCGCGCGGTCCGACGCCTTCGCCGAGCCAGACGAAGCCGAGCACCGCGACGAACGCGAACGCCGCGCGCCCGACGATCTGGTCGGCCGCGCCCGCCGACACCTGCCGCTGGAGGATCCCGCCCGTCGACCACGCGAGCGCCGCGCCGAGCGCATAGGCCTGGCCGCGACGGTGCTCCGAGCCGAACCTCCCAGTTGCGCTCGTCATCGACGCCAACCTACGGATACGGCGCGCCGAGCGCGACCGCGTGCGCGCCGAGCGCTCCTCGTGCTCCGATATCGTCTCGCGATATATTGAGCGCGTGGCAGAGGACCTGGCCGACGAGCAGTACGCGCGGCTGTCGCAGCTGCGCACCGGCCTGCGCCGCTTCCTGCACTGGAGCGGCGAGCAGGCCGAAGCGCACGGCCTGACGCCCGCGCAGCATCAGCTCCTGCTCGCGATACGCGGCAGCGGCGCGCGGCGCGGCCCGACGATCGGCGAGCTGTCCGACGCGCTCGTGCTGCGCCACCACAGCGTCGTCGGCCTCGTCGATCGCGCGCAGCGCGCCGGCCTCGTCGTCCGCCGGCGCGACCCGAACCGTCACTCGCTCGTGCACGTGCGGCTCACCGAACGCGGCCGCAGCGCGCTGCGTGGGCTGGCGCTCGTGCACCGGCGAGAGATCGCCGAGCTCGCACCGGCGATGCAGGCCCTCTGGCACGCGATCGCCGACGACGCGTCCAGCGGCGGCTCGCCTCGCGCCGCTGCGACGGTCGACGCGCGGTGAGCGAGCGCGAGCGCGTCGCGCACCTCGGCGACTTCACGCTCGACCGGCGCGTGCTGCGGCTGTGTGCGCTCGCCGTGCCGCTCGGTGCCGCGAGCGCCGTGTGCGCGCTCGCGCTGCTGCGCCTGATCGGCCTGATCACGAACCTCGTCTTCTACCGGCGCCTCGGCACGTCGCTCGTCGCGCCCGGCGCCGGGCATCACTCGCCGTTCGTCATCCTGCTCGCGCCGGTCGCCGGCGGGCTGATCGTCGGGCTGATCGCGCGTTTCGGCTCCGAGCGGATCCGCGGCCACGGCATGCCCGAGGCGATCGAGGCGATCCTCACGCGCGGGAGCAGCGTGCAGCCGCGCGTCGCGCTGCTGAAGCCGATCTCGGCCGCCGTCAGCATCGGCAGCGGCGGGCCGTTCGGCGCCGAGGGGCCGATCATCATGACCGGCGGCGCCGTCGGGTCGGTGCTCGCGCAGCTCCTCCACATGAGCGCAGACGAGCGCAAGACGCTGCTCGTCGCCGGCGCCGCCGGAGGGATGGCCGCGACGTTCAACGCTCCGCTCGCCTCCGTCCTGCTCGCCGTCGAGCTGCTCCTGTTCGAGTGGCGTCCGCGCAGCTTCATCCCCGTCGTCGCAGCCGTCGGCGCGAGCACGGTGCTGCGCTCGTCGCTGCTCGGGAGCGGCCCCGTGTTCGCGATGCACGTCGGCGCGCCGCACATCGGCGCCGGCATCGAGCTCCTGTGCGTTATCGCCGGCCTCAGCGGCGGCGTGCTCGCCATCGCCGCGACCGCGCTCGTGTACCTCTCCGAGGACGCGTTCGCGCGCCTGCCGATCCACTGGATGTGGTGGCCGGCGATCGGCGGGCTGATCATCGGACTCGGCGGCCTCGTCGAGCCGCGCGCGCTCGGCGTCGGCTACGACGTGATCCGCGAGCTGCTCGACGGCCGCGCGACGATCGCGCTGATCCTCGGCATCCTGCTCGTCAAGACGCTGATCTGGGGGCTATCGCTCGGCTCGGGAACCTCCGGCGGCGTGCTCGCGCCCGTGTTCATGATCGGCGCCGCGCTCGGCGCGCTCGAGGGCACCGTGCTCCCCGGCGTGACGCCGGGGTTCTGGGCGCTCGTCGGTCTCGCCGGCGTTCTCGGTGGCGTCATGCGCTCTCCGCTCACCGGCGTCGTCTTCCCCTTGGAGCTGACACACGCGTGGCCGTTCGTGCTGCCGCTGCTGCTCGCCGCGACCAGCGCGTACACGCTCTCGGCGCTCGCGCTGCGCCGCTCGGTGCTGACCGAGAAGGTCGCGCGGCGAGGCGTGCACCTGACCCGCGAATACTCGGTCGACCCGTTGGAGGCGCTGCTCGTCGAGGATGTCTTCGACCGCGGCGTCGTCGGGCGCGAGCACGCCGAGCGCAAGCTGACGGTCGACCCTCAAGACACGCTGCGCGAGGTCGCGCAGCGCTTCGCCGAGCACTCGGTCAGCTACGCGCCGGTCGTCGCACGTGGAGCGTCCGACCATCCGCTCGGGCTCGTCACGGTCGAGCATCTCCTGCAAGCTCGCCTGCGCGACCTGCACGAGGAGCGCAGCCGCGAGCGCGTGCTGCGCGTTCGACCTACGGCGCGGCGCCCTCGAAGCGCGGCAGGCCGTCGTCGGGGATCGGCTCCCACGCGACCGCCGAGCTGACCCACTGGCGGTATTCCGGGCGA
Source organism: uncultured Solirubrobacteraceae bacterium (assembly GCA_963802105.1). Lineage (GTDB taxonomy): Bacteria > Actinomycetota > Thermoleophilia > Solirubrobacterales > Solirubrobacteraceae > Palsa-744. The sequence goes on from CAWDHJ010000002.1 coordinate 1,181,882, forward strand.
ACGCCCGAGTGACGGCGTCGTCTCGCTGCTCATCGCCGCACCGTAACGCCGCCGTCCGCGCGGTCGCGCGCACGGCGAACCCGAGTCCCCGCCCGACCGCGAGCACGCCGTCGCCGCCGTCTTCTTCCATCTCATATAACTCTTTGGTAATATGATTTCCGTGACCGCGTACGCAGCGATGGCCGAGCCGCACCGTCGCCAGATCCTCGACCTGCTGCGCGACGGCGAGCGCTCCGTCGGCGAGCTCGTCGCGCGACTCGGCCTCAGCCAGCCGGGCGTCTCGAAGCACCTGAAGGTGCTGCGCGACGCCGGCCTCGTCGCCGTCAGGCCGGCCGGCAAGCAGCGCTGGTACGGCCTGCGCGCGCAGCCGCTCGCCGAGGTCGACGAGTGGCTCGAGCCCTATCGCGCGTACTGGTCCGACCGACTCGACGACCTCGAACTGCACCTGGAGGAGAACCCGTGATGACCGACACCTCTGCACCACTGAGCCTCGAGGACGGCGCCGGCCGCGCGACGCTGCGCCTCGAGCGCCGCTACGCGCATCAGCCCGAGCGCATCTGGCGCGCGATCACCGACCCGGCCGAGCTCGCGCACTGGTTCCCGCAGCAGGAGCCGCTGCACGTGACCGAGCGCGACGAGCCGCGCCTGCTGTCCGGCACGTGGTACGGCGACGAGCTGCGCTTCGAGCTGCGTCCCGACGGCGACGGCTGCGTGCTCGTCTTCAGCCACACGTTCGCCGGCCGCGAGAAGGCCGCGCGCGACGGCGCCGGCTGGGACGTCTGCTTCGAGCGCTTCGCCGCGCTGCTCGACGGCGCGCCGATCGGCGAGCGCGAGGCCCACGAGCGCTGGCCCGAGAAGCACGAGCGCTACGCCGAGCGCTTCGGCGTCGAACCCGATCTCGGGCGCCAGGCGTTCGCCGAGTACCTCGCGCGCGGGCGATAGCCGCGCCGCGCCGCGCCCGTCGAGCGTCAGGCCGGCGCCGCCGCGCGCCCGCTCGCGAGCGGCTCGACGCCGTCCCAGCTCCCTTCGGCGGCGTATGGCCGGAAGCGGATGAACGCCGCGTCGTGGTGAAACGGGCGCGCGGCGTGCTCGCGGCTCGCGTCGCGATGGCGCGCGTCGGCGTCGCCGCGCGCATACGCGCGCATCGCCGCGGCGCTGCGCCATAGCGAGAACGTCGCGACGAGGCGCGGCGGCCGCGCGAGGCCGGTCGACGCGAGCAGCGCCGGGTCGGCGATCGCCTGCGCCTCGGCCTTCGCGCTCGCGCGCAGGAAGCGCACGGCCTGCGTCAGGCGCAGGTGCCCGATCGTCAGCACGGCCGCCGGCTCGTCGGGCTCGAGGTCCGGCTCCTCGCCGAGCGGCTCGCGCAACGGCGACCACGCTCCGAACACGTGCGTCGCACGCAGGCGCACGCGCCAGCCGTGCGCGAGCGATCGCGCGAGCGCGTGCCCGGCGAGGAACGCGTCGAGCGCGTCGTCGTCGTCCCACACGCCGATCAGCCCGACGCGCCCAGGCGTCGGGCGCGGCAGCAGGCCGCCGCCGAGCGCCGCCATCGTCGTCAGCTCGGCGTGACGCAGCCCCGGCGTCGCGCTGCGCCGCAGGCCGTTGCGCCGCATCGCGAGCGCCTTGCGAGCGCCGACGTCGGCGAGATGCACGGACACGATCATCTGAGCCTCCTGACTTGACCGTACGGTATGTTACTGTTTAGTATACCAGATGGTAACTTCACGGGAGAGCGCTACGCAAGCCGTGCCGGGAGCGCAAACGACGCTGGCAGGTCGCGCGGCTCGCAGGCTGCCGGCGACCGAGCGCCGTGCGTCGATCGAAGAGGCTGCCGCGCGGCTGTTCGCGCGCCACGGATATGCGACGACGACCGTCGAGCAGATCGTCGCCGCCGCCGGCGTCAGCAAGCCGATCCTCTACCGCCACTTCGAGTCCAAGCGCGAGCTCTACAGGCGGCTGCTCGAGCGCCGGCGCGACGAGCTAGCGATCGCGCCGATCGAGCGCCTGCTGCAGGCCGACGGCCCGCTCGAAGCGCGCATCGCGGCGATGCTCGACACGTGGTTCGAGCACGTCGAGCAGCATCCCGACAGCTCGCGGCTGCTGTTCGAAGACATCACCGACGACGCCGAGCTGCGCGCGCTCCAGCAGGATCTGCGCGCGCGCCAGCGCGCCGCCGACCTCGCGCTGATGCGTGAGCTCGGCCCACCGCTCTCCGAGGAAGAGCTCGCGCCGCTCGGCGAGGTCATCCGCAGCTCGCTGACCGGCCTCGCGCTGTGGCGGCTCGACCGCCCCGAGGTGCCGCGCGCGACGGTCGTCGGCGCGATGCTGCGGACGATCGGCGGGATGCTCGCGAGCAGCTGAGCGCCGTCGCGCCGCGCCCGCCGCTCGGCTCAGGAGCGAGCGCTGCGCGCGCCGGTCACAGGTTGACCGACGCCATCCCCGCCTCGTCGTAGCGCTCGCCGGCAGCCGCCGGCAGCTCGGCGTCGAGCCGCCGAAGGACGTCCTCGCTGAGCCGCACGTCGGCGGCCGCCGCGTTCTCCTCGAGGTAGGTGCGGCGCTTGGTGCCGGGGATCGGCGCGAGATCGTCACCCTGCGCGAGCACCCACGCGAGCGCGAGCTGCGCCGGCGTGCAGCCGACCTCCTCGGCGATCTCATTGACCTTCGCGGCGAGCTCGAGGTTCGCGTCGAGGTTCTCGCCGGTGAAGCGCGGGCCGTTGCGGCGGAAGTCGCCCTCGTCGAGGTCCTCGGGCGTCGTGAAGCGGCCGGAGAGGAAGCCGCGGCCGAGCGGCGAGTAGGGGACGAAGCCGATGCCGAGCTCGCGGCACGTCGGCAGGATCTCGGCCTCGGGGTCGCGCGTCCACAGCGAGTACTCGGTCTGCACGGCCGTGATCGGGTGCACGGCGTGCGCGCGGCGGATCGTCTTTGCGCTCGCCTCGGAGAGGCCGATGTGCAGGATCTTTCCCTGCTGCACGAGCTCGGCCATCGCGCCGACCGTCTCCTCGATCGCGACGTTCGGGTCGACGCGGTGCTGGTAGTAGAGGTCGATGTGGTCGGTTTTCAGCCGCTGCAGCGATCCCTCGACCGACGTGCGCACGTGCTCGGCCGAGCCGTCGAGCGGTCCGAGCGTCGACATGTCGCCGGGCGTCGCCGCGTCGGTGCGCCGCGCGAACTTCGTCGCGATCACGTACTCGTCGCGCCGGCCCTCGATCGCGCGGCCGACGAGCTGCTCGTTCGTCAGCGGCCCGTAGAGCTGCGCGGTGTCGATGAAGTCGATGCCGAGCTCGAGCGCGCGCTGGATCGTCGCGATCGCCTCGCCTTCGTCGGCCGAGCCGTAGAACGCCGACATGCCCATGCAGCCAAGCCCGAGCGCCGACACTTCGAGGTCTGCAAGTTTGCGCTGCTGCATCGCTCGTCCAGCCTTTCTTCGCGGTTTTCGTTCGGTCGCTCCCTCGAAGCTCACGATACGACGGGGCGCGCGAGCAGCCGCTCGGTCGTCGCGTCGCCGGCGCCGTCGAAGTAGCGCACGAGCACGGCGCGAAACGGCGTCTCGTCGTGCGCGGCGCGCGCGAACAGCGTCATCGAGGAGCGCAGCTTGACCGCGTCGATCGCGCCGAACACGTCGTGCGCGCTCGTGCCGTCGAGCGCGGCGACGATGCGCGTGCACTCGAGCAGGCGCAGCCCGAGGACCGTGTGCTCGATGTACGCGCGCGCCTCGGCGAGCGAGGCGATCGCGTAGCGGCGCGACATCGCGCTCTGCCCGAGCCCGGCGAGCTGCGGGAAGACGAACCACATCCAGTGGCTGCGCTTGCGCCCGGCGCCCAGCTCCGCGACGGCGCGCTCGTACGCGCCGGCGTCGTCCTGCGCGCTGAGGAAGCGCGCGAGCTCGAACGGGTCGTCGCTCATCCGACGGTCCTCATCGCACTGACGATACGCCGCCGCTCGCGGCGTTCAAGCGACGGAGGTCCCGCCCCACTGCTCGGGCGCGACGTCGGCGAGCGTCTGCGAGAACGTCCACAGGTGGCCGGCCGGATCGACGGCGTTGTACTGGCGCTCGCCGAACGGCATGTCGGTCGGCTCCATCGCGATCGTCGCGCCGTTCGCGCGCGCGTGCTCGCAGTGGGAGCGCACGTCCGGCACGCGCACGAGCACCGATTGTGTCACGTCGCCGGCGCGCGGCGCGCGCCGCTCGCCGTGCTCGTCGGCGACGATCACCGCGCCGTCGCCGAACGCGAGCTGCGAGCGGTGGTCCTCGCCGATCCGCACGCGCTCGACGAAGCCGAACGCGCGCTGAAGCCAGTCGACGGCCTCGCGCACGTCGGCGTACGTCAGCACTGGGATGACCGTCGCGTTCGGGATCGAGCGGTTGCGCGAGAGCGCCATCGCGCGAGCTTACCCGCGCGTGAATGCGAGGATTCGGCGATGAGCGAAACCGCCGCCGACAGCAGCCGTCGCGTACGCGACGCGACGCCGGCCGACGGCGCTGCGTGCGCGGCGATCTACGAGCCCTACGTGCTCGAGACGGCGATCACGTTCGAGACCGAGCCGCCGAGCGCCGAGCAGATGGCCGCGCGCATCGCGACGGCCGTCGAGCGCCACGCGTGGCTCGTGCTCGAAGAGGACAGGCGCGTCGTCGGCTACGCGTACGGCGCCGTGTTCAGCGCACGCGCCGCATATCGCTGGGCGTGCGAGGTCAGCGTCTACTGCGAGCGCGCCGGGCGCCGGACGGGCGCCGGGCGGATGCTCTACGAGGCGCTGCTCGCGCGACTGGCCGCGCGCGGCTACCGCGTCGCGGCGGCCGGCATGACGCTGCCGAACGACGCGAGCGTCGGCCTGCACCGCGCGATGGGCTTCGAGCCGGTCGGCACCTACCGGCGGATCGGCTACAAGCACGGCGCCTGGCACGACGTCGCGTGGGCGCAGTGCGCGCTCGACGCCTACGGCGGCGCGAGCGACGAGCCGCCGCGCGAGCCGCGCTGATCGTCAGGCGCTCGGTGGTCAGCACCGGCCGGCGACGGCGCTCAGCCGAGCGCGGCGGCCATCGCGCGCCCGGCCGTGCGCCCGGAGAACAGGCAGCCGCCGAGGAACGTGCCCTCGAGCGCGCGGTAGCCGTGCATGCCACCGCCGCCGAAGCCGGCGACCTCGCCCGCCGCGTAGAGGCCGGGCAGCGGCTCGCCGCGCGCGTCGAGCACGCACGCGTCGAGGTCGGTGTGCAGGCCGCCGAGCGTCTTGCGCGTGAGGATGTGCAGCTTGACGGCGATCAGCGGGCCGGCGTCGGCGTCGAGCAGCTTGTGCGGCGCGGCGACGCGCGTGAAGCGGTCGACGAGGTAGCGGCGGGCGCCGCGGATCGCGGTCACCTGCATGTCCTTGCTGTACGGGTTGTCCATCTCGCGGTCGCGCGCGAGAACCTCGCCGTGCACCTGCTCGAAGTCGAGCAGCGGCGTCTCGGTGAGCGCGTTCATCCGCTCGACGAGCGCGCGCAGGTCGCGCTTGACGACGAAGTCGGCGCCATCGCGCTTGAACGCCTCGACCGGCGCCGGCGCGCCGCGGCCGAGCCGGTCGCGCAGCAGCGCGCGCACGTCGCGGTTGGTGATGTCGGGGTTCTGCTCGGAGCCCGACAGCGCGAACTCCCGCTCGATGATCTTCTGCGTGAGCACGAACCACGTGTGATCGTGACCGCTCTGCACGATGTGCGCGAGCGTGCCGAGCGTGTCGAAGCCGGGGAACAGCGGCACCGGCAGCCGCCGGCCGGTCGCGTCGAGCCACAGCGAGGACGGCCCGGGGATGATCCTGATCCCGTGCATCGGCCAGATCGGGTCCCAGTTGCGGATGCCCTCGACGTAGTGCCACATGCGATCGGGGTTGATCACGCTCGCGCCGCCGGCCTGCGCGATCTCGATCATCCGCCCGTCGACGTGCGCCGGCACGCCGCTGATCATCTTCCGCGGCGGCGCGCCGAGGCGCTCGGGCCAGTTGCGCCGCACGAGCTCGTGGTTGCCGCCGATGCCGCCCGATGAGACGAGCACGAGCGGCGCGCGCAGCTCGAAGTCGCCGACCTCCTCGCGGTTGCTCGCCTGCCCGCGCCCGCACGAGTCGGGCGCGAGCACGCGCCCGGAGACGCCGTCGAGCGCGCCCGCGGAGAGGCTCAGCGCGTCGACGCGGTGGCGGAAGCGCAGCTCTACGAGCCCACGCTCGGCAGCGGCGCGCACGCGGCGCACGAACGGCTCGAGCACGCCCGGGCCGGTGCCCCACGTGAGGTGAAAGCGCGGCACCGAGTTGCCGTGGCCGATCGCACCGTAGCCGCCGCGCTCGGCCCAGCCGACGTTCGGCATCATGCGCACGCCCTGCGCGGCGAGCCACGCGCGCTTCTCGCCGGCCGCGAAGTCGACGTACGCCTCGGCCCAGCGGCGCGGCCAGGCGTCCTCGGGTCGGTCGAACGAGGCCGTGCCGAGCCAGTCCTGCCAGGCGAGCTCGTGCGAGTCGCGGATGCCGAGGCGCCGCTGCTCGACGCTGTCGACGAGGAACAGCCCGCCGAGCGACCAGAACGCCTGGCCGCCGAACGCGCACTCGGGCTCCTGGTCGACGAGCACGACGCGGCGCCCCGCGTCGGCGAGCTCGGCCGTCGCGACGAGCCCGGCGAGACCGGCGCCGACGACGATCGCATCGGCTTCGCGGCGCTCGCTCACCGCGCGATTATCTCCGACCGGCCGAGCGCGCCGTAGCGACGTCGCTCACGGTCATCGCCGCGAGCCGTCGGCGGACGCAGCACTTCGACCTCGCCCTCGAGCACGACGAACAGGTCGTACGACGCCTCGCCGACGGCGAACAGCAACTCACCCTCGGCCGTCGCGCGTGCGCGCCCGAACTCGGCGATCTCGGCGATCTCGGCGTCGCTTAGCGGGCGGAACGCCACATCCTGCTCGCCTCGCTCGGGCGTGCTCATCGGGCGCGAAGTTAGCAGCGCGCTCCGGGAGATCGACGATGCGGTGTTACGTTGGCCCCGCGGCCCCGATCGCACCTTCCAACCTCCCACGAGCGCCCAGGAGAGCCATGCCCACAACGCCAGCACTGAGCGCGCCGTCGACGGGCGCGCCGTTCGAGCAGACGACGATCGAGCGCCGGGCGCTCGGCGAGCGCGACGTGGCGATCGAGATCGCGTTCTGCGGCATCTGCCACAGCGACATCCACCAGGTCAAGGACGAGTGGGGCGGCTCGATCTTCCCGATGGTGCCCGGGCACGAGATCGTCGGCGTCGTCACAGGCGTCGGCGACGCGGTCGAGGACCACGCGGCCGGCGATCGCGTGGGCGTCGGCTGCATGGTCGACTCGTGCGGCGAGTGCGAGCACTGCAAGGCCGGTGAGGAGCAGTTCTGCGTGAAGAGCCCCGTGCTCACGTACAACGGCCGCTACTACGACGGCGAGCCGACGTACGGCGGCTACAGCCGGCAGATCGTCGTCGACGAGCGCTTCGTCGTCAAAGTCCCCGACGCGATCGAGCTGGCCGACGCCGCGCCGCTGCTGTGCGCGGGGATCACGACGTACTCGCCGCTGCGCCACTGGCGCGTCGGCGAGGGCAGCAAGGTCGCGGTCGTCGGGATGGGCGGACTCGGCCACGTCGGCGTGCAGATCGCCGCCGCGCTCGGCGCCGAGGTGACCGTGCTCAGCCAGACGTTGAACAAGCGCGAGGACGGCCTGCGCTTCGGCGCCAAGCACTACTACGCGACGTCCGACCGCGACACGTTCAAGGAGCTGCGCGGCAGCTTCGACCTGATCCTCAACACGGTCTCGGCGAACCTCCCGGTCGACAAGTACCTCGCGCTGCTTCGCGTCGACGGCGCGCTCGTCAACGTCGGCGCGCCGGCGAGCGCCGACAGCTACCACGCGTTCTCGCTGATCTCCGGACGTCGCAGCCTCGCCGGCTCCTCGATCGGCGGCATCCGCGAGACGCAGGAGATGCTCGACTTCTGCGCCGAGCACGACGTCAGGCCGGCGATCGAGCTGATGGACGCGAGCGCCGTCGGCGACGCGTACGAGCGCGTCGAGCGCAGCGATGTGCGCTACCGCTTCGTGATCGACGTCGCGACGATCGGCTGAGCCCACGCACGGCGGCGCTCGTGGGCTCCGAATGCGAGCGTGCGCGCTGCACCAGGCAGCGTAGAGCAACTCGACGGAGTTGGCCAGCCAGCCAGCCAGTCAGTCAGGTCGACTCGGGCGCGACGCCCTCGTCTCCGCGCAGCGCCCGCGCGATGCGCCCGCCGAGCGCGCTGAGGAACATGCCGGCGACCGCGTCGATCACGATCAACAGCGGCGGGAAGCCGCCGAGCGAGACCTTCGCGTGCGTGCCGGCGATCGCGTGCGCGACGAGCACGCCGAGCCCGAACAGCGCGCCGCCGGCGAGCCCGCGATCGGCGCCTCCCCAGCCGTCGAGGTGCTCGAGGCCGGCGAGCACCGCGCCTAGCGCCGCGAGCGCCGCGAGCGCCCAGTAGAGACCGGCCGAGACGCCGAGCACGACCCCGACGACCGCGCCGAACGCGAGCGGCACGCCGCCACCGAGCGCGATCTGCACCGGCCGCGGCCGGTCGCGGAACAACGTAGGTGTTCGCATCTTCCTCCCCTCGACGCGTGCCTGCCGGTCGGCGGGCGCGCACGACGCAAGGCTAGCGCGCGTTAGTGGCCGGCGAGCGTAGGCGATTGCCGCGCGCGTGGCGGGGTACACTGATCTCGAGAGTACGCAGCGCAGTCGTTCTGGCACAGGAGGTCAGATGAGAAGCGCGGTCGCGGCGACGATGGCAGTGGCAGTCGGTCTGTTCGTGGCGAACATGCTCGGCGTCGCCGTCGCCGAAGCGCCGACCGGCACGCCGACGCGGACGGTCTCCGTCCAAGGAGTCGCCGATCTGCCGATCGGCCAGAGCGACAACGCGGCGACCGCGACGAACGTCTACCGCGAAGCGATGGCTGCCGCGGTGAGCGACGGGCAGAGCAAGGCGAGCTTCCTCGCGAGCAAGGTCGGCGTGACGGCGACGCAGGTGCAGAGCGTCGTCGAAGACGGCGGCTACATCCAGTGCACGGCGCCCGGCGAATCGGGCTACGCGCAGTACGAAGGCGAAGAACCGGACTTCGGCTCGGCGCCGCGGGCGATCGTCGCCCCCGAGGCTGCCGCCGCCGCGCCGGCCAGCCCGAGCGTCGGCTCGACGGTGCACCGGGCCAAGCCGAAGCGCAAGAAGAAGCAGCCGACGGCGAAACGCGCCGTCGCGGGCAGCTGCACGCTGACCGCGCAGGTCTCGCTCGTCTACTCGATCGGCTAGCTGCGAAGCCGGTCGGCTGGCGCCGAGCCGGACGAGACCCCGACCGGCGCGCGGCGCGGTCGCGACGAGGGTTCGCGCTCAGTGCCCGGCGGGCGCCGAGAACTCGGTCACCGCGTAGACGGGGTGACGCACGCGAAGCGGCTCGCCGCCGTCGCCCGGCGGCGCGGTGTGGATCACGAACGGCTCGTGGCGCCCGTGGTCGATGATCGCGCTGACCACGCCGCCGCCGTTGGCAATCGTCTTGCCGTCGCCGCTCGGAACAGCCTTGCCGACCTCGATCTCGGCGTCGACGCCGTGGAGGCGGCAGCGCAGCTGGAAGATCCGTCGCGCTCTCGCCGGGCAGCCGGCCAGCTCCTGGGAGACCTCGCGCAGCTCGCCGTAGGCGTCCTCGGCGAGCGATCCACGTCCCTCGGCGAGGCCGCCGACGAAGAACGCCGTCATCGATGACGTTTCGCGGAGGAAGACTTCGTCGGATAGCGCTTGCGCTCGTCCGCCGTCATCTTGCGGATCTTGAGCGAGCCGTCCTTGACCTGCTTCTCGATCTGCTCGAGCTTCACGCGGCGGCGCTCCGCGGCGCGATCTGCCTGAGTAAGCACACCTACAGCGTAGCGCGACACACGTCCGGCACCTGCTACATGCCGGGAACCGGCGCGGTATGCTCGCCACCACCCGTAATGGGGGTGTGTCGGTCGGACCGGCCGCTCGTGCCTCCAGGAAAGGGGGATCGATGATCCCCACCTCGACGCAAGGCCGCTCCGCCGCGGGGCTTGCCGCAAACGACATGGCGCAAGCGACCGCGGCCGACGCCAGCGCGTCCGGCGGACCCAGCACGCACGAGATCCTCGCGCGCTACGCCAAAGCGCACGACGGCCGTGCGGCGCTCGGCGTCGCCACCTCGGTCCTGCCCTACATCACGCTGTCGGTCGCGATGTACCTCGCGCTCGAAGTGTCCGTCCTGCTGACGCTCGCGCTCGCCGTGCCGACGGCCGCGTTCCTCGTTCGCACGTTCATCGTCTTCCACGACTGCTCGCACGGTTCGTTCTCGACCTCCAAACGCGTCAACGCGTGGCTCGGGATGGTCACGGGCGTCTTCCTGTTCGTGCCGTTCGTGCGCTGGAAGCACGACCATGCGGTGCACCACGCGACCTCGGGCGACCTCGAGCGCCGCGGCGTCGGCGACGTGCGCACGCTGACGACCGCCGAATACCGGGCGCTGCCGTTCCGCGGGCGCCTCGGCTATCGCCTGCTCCGCAACCCGCTTGTGATGTTCGGTCTCGGCCCGATCGTCGCGATGGTGATCGGGCCGCGGATCGTCGCGCGCAGCGCGCGCCCGCGCATGCGCAACAGCGTGATCGCGACCGACGTCGCGCTCGCGGCGCTGATCGCCGGCCTGTGCCTGCTGATCGGCTGGCGCGACTACCTGCTCGTGTTCGGCGTCCCCGCGCTGCTCGCGGGCTCGGCTGGGATCTGGCTGTTCTACGTCCAGCACCAGTTCGAGGACACCTACTGGGAGAGCGGATCGGACTGGCGCTACGAGGACGCGGCGCTGCGCGGGAGCTCGTTCCTGAAGCTGCCGAAGCTGCTGCAGTTCTGTAGCGGCAACATCGGCTACCACCACGTGCACCACCTCAGCGCGCGCATCCCCAACTACAACCTGCAGCGCGCGCACGACGAGAACCCGATGTTCCAGGCCGTGCCGACGCTGACGTTGTGGGATGGCCTGCGCGCGGTCAGGTTGAAGCTTTGGGACGAGGAGCAGAAGCGGCTCGTCTCGTTCGCGCAGGCGCGTCGGGCGCACGCGGGCTGAGCGGCTCGAGCACGAAGATCTCGACCGCCAGGTCGGGGTCGAGGTGGTTGGCGCTCATGAACACGCCGACACTGCGTCCGCTGATCTCTTCGACGGCGCGCACCGCGTCGTCCTCGATCATGTCTTGGTAGGCGGCGCGCGTCTTCAACACGGCCTCGTGCTCGCCATGTTCGACGAGGCTCCGCTCGCCTTTGCCGAGCACGTTATGAAGCACGCAGACGACCAGGCTCTCGTCGAGCGTCGTCCACGCGCGCGTCGCTCCGTGGCCGGTGTGGACGGCGAACAGCCGGACGATCGCGTCCGAGATCCTCACGGTCACGCGGTCGTCGGTGGACCCATCGTCGGTGCTACCCGGCACGGCCGGCCTCTCTGCCTCTCTCGGAAAGACGCATGGCGTCGCGCGCGGGAAAGCGGCAAACCAGTCGAACGACGACGCGCTTCACACTAGCGCGTCGCACGCACACGGCGATCGACGGCCAGCGAGCACGGTGCACGATGGCTCGCGGCCTGCTGCTCAGAGCACCCGCTCTGCTACGTTGCTGGCAGCGGTCGACAACTGTCAGCCGCGAGGCAGCTCGCTTGAGTACCGCTCGTCGCGGTTCGGGTCAGCATCAGCCTCCCGAATCGACGCGGCGCTCAGAGCCGCTCAAAGGAGTCACATTGTCAATGAAGTCCTTCGCCGACCTCGGCGTCTCACGCCCTGTGGTCGATGTCCTTTCGCGGCGCGGCATCGTCGCGCCATTCCCCGTTCAGAGCCTCGTCGTAAACGACGTGCTCGAGGGCCGCGACGTGCTCGTCAAGTCGCCGACCGGATCGGGCAAGACGCTCGCGTTCGGCATCCCGATCGTCGAGCGCCTGCAGGCCGACGGCCCGCGGCCGGCCGCGCTCGTGCTCGCGCCGACGCGCGAGCTCGCCAGCCAGATCGTCGAGGAGATCCGCGAGATCGCGCACGCTCGCGCGCTGCGCGTCACCGCCGTCTACGGCGGCGTCGGCCTGACCAAGCAGGCGCAGTCGGCGGCGAAGTCGCACATCGTCGTCGCCACGCCCGGCCGCCTCGAGGACCTGCTCGACCGCAAGGCGTTCAGCCTCGGCGGCGTGCGCATGCTCGTCCTCGACGAGGCCGACCGGATGCTCGACATGGGCTTCCGCCCGGCCGTCGACCGGATCGTCCGCGCCTGCCCGCGCGAGCGTCAGACGCTCTTCTTCTCGGCGACGCTCGAAGGCGCGGTCGGCAAGATCGCCGCGCAGTACACGAACGACGCGATCGCGCACGAGCACGGACCTACCGGAGATCACGCTGCCGCCGATGTCGAGCACCGCTTCGTGCGCGTCGACCACGAAGACCGCGTCGCGGCGCTCGTCGGCGAGCTCGCGCAGGAGCGCGACCTCGCACTCGTCTTCGTGCGCACCAAGCGCGGCGCCGACCGTCTCGTCAAGCGCCTCGCCGGCAACGGCGTGAAGGCGGCCGCCGTCCACGGCAACCGCTCGCAGAAACAGCGCGAGCAGGCGCTCGCGCAGTTCCGCTCGGGTCGCGTCGACACGCTCGTCGCGACCGACGTCGCCGCGCGCGGCATCGACGTGCCCGACGTCTCGCACGTGATCAACTTCGACCTGCCCGGCGACCACGACGTCTACGTCCATCGCGTCGGGCGCACCGGTCGCGCCGGACGCCCCGGCATCGGCATCACGCTCGTCGGCGCGGGAGACCGCAACGACGCGCGCCAGATCGCCGACCGGCTGAACCTCGCGCACGGGCTCGGCGGCGCACCGCGCAACGGCGGCAGTCGCGACGGCGTAGGCGGCCACGGCTCCAGCAGCCGCGGCGGCGGCGGCAATCGCGGTGGCAGCGGCGGCGCACCGCGCGGCGGCGGCGCACCGCGACGCGGCGGCACAGGCCAAGGCTCGCGCCGCCGTGGCTCGGGCGGCTCCCGCGGCCCGCGGCCCGCTCGCGTCTGATCAGCTCGCTCCGGCTGGGCTTCGCTTCTCGAAGACCAGCCGGTAGTGGTCTAGCAGCTCGCGTTCGAAGCAGATCTTGTTCGCGCTGACGCCCGAGGCGAACGCGAGCCGGAAGTCGCTGCTGCGCAGGTAGCGCGGCACCAGCCGCAGCTTCAGCAGCGACTTGCGCAGGCTGCGCCGGCCGATCCGCGCGTTCCACTGCTCGATCGTCTCGATGTAGTCGAGCCGCCCGCTCTCGCTCGCGACGAGGTCGAAGTCGCCGGCGGCGCAGCCGACGACCTGCTCCTGGCCCCACGGCAGCCACGAGCCCGGGAACTGGCGCGAGAGCAGCGCGAGCAGCCAGGCGTCGCTGCCGCGCGGCGGCAGCTTCTCGAGCGCCGCGACGGCCTCCTGCGCGGGGATCATGTTGCGCCCGTAGACCATCGTCTGCAGGTACAGCCGCCCACCGGCCGGCAGCAGGCCGGCGATGTGCGCGAAGACCGACCGGTAGAGAGCCTCCTGGCGCCCGGCGCGGAAATCGTCAGGCGAGCAGAAGTGCTCGAACGCGCCCAGGCTCGCGACGGCGTCGAAGCGGCCGAAGCTCTCCGGCGCTAGCTCGCGGCCGTCGGCGAGATGCACGTCGAGCCCGTGCCGGCGGCACGCGGCGAGCTGCGCCGATGACAGCGTCACGCCGACGCCGGTCGCGCCGCGGCGGCGGACGAAGTCGAGCAGCGCGCCCCAGCCGCAGCCGATGTCGAGCACGCGGCGACCCGGCTCGATCCCGATCTGCTCGGCGACGTATTCGTGCTTGCGCCGCTGCGCCCGCTCGAGGCTCAGCGAGAAGTCGCCGTCGTACTTCGCGGCGCTGAAATCGGCCAGCTCGCCCATGCTCAGACGAAAGACGCGGTCGGTCAGCGAGTAGGTGAAATCGATGTCCTCCCGCCCGGCCACGCCGAGGGTTCTATCGCGTTCACAGAATCCTCACGAGTTCGGCGCGCGTTCCGGGCAGAAGTACGGTGCGGTTGCACACCGTCAAGCCGATGAACGGATTCGACCTCAGACACCTCTCGCCGGAGCGCGGGCTGACGCGCCGCTCGTTTCTCGGCTACGGCGGGGCGCTCGGCGGCGCCGTCGTCGGCATGTCGAGCGCCGGCGCGCTGTGGCGCGATCGCGCCCGACTCGATCCCGCCGCGGCTCGGCCCCGAAGACGTTCCCGGCGGCTATGACATCTACGGCCCGCGCGTGCCGGCCGTCGTCGCCTCGCCGTACTCGAAGCCGAACGGCGTCGCCAACGAGGTCTGCGACCACACGTCGGTGCTCGCGACGATCGAGGCGAAGTGGAACCGGCCGGCGCTGACCTACCGCGACGCCAACGCGAACACCGTCGAGCAGTTCCTCGACCTCAGCGGCCCACCGGCGCTGCTCGAGCCGCCGGCGATCGCCAAACCGCCGGCGCGGCAAGGTCGGCGCCGTGCTGCTCTCGCCGTTCATCGAGCCGGGCACGGTCAGCACGACTCCCTACAACCACTACTCCTCGCTCGCGAGCTGGGAGTCGCTGCTCGGCCTGCCGCGCCTCGCCTACGCCGCGAGCGTGCCGGCGACGTTCGGGCCCGACGTGTTCACCGCAGCCAAGTAGACCGGCCGATAGCGGCTGACAAGGCTCCTCGCGCGATGGCGCTCGAAACCAACGGCCGCTGGCCGCTCCTCGGAGCCGCCGGTGCGCTCAGTGGCGCGAGCGCGGATCGAGCCGGTCGAGGTCGTCGTCGAAGGCCGTCGAGTCTACGTCGGCCTCGCGCCTGGCGCGCTCGCCCTCGGCGAAGCGCTCGTCCGCGGAGCGCCGGCCGCCGGCGAAGCGCACGGGCCGCGCGAGGAAGCCCATCAGGCGCGCGGCATAGCGGCGCGAGAGGCGCCGCCGCAGGAGCCTGCGCGTCGGCGGCAAGAGGAGCAGCGCGCCGAGCGCGTCGGTGACGAAGCCCGGCAGCGCGAGCAGCGCCGCGCCGAGCAGCACGAGCGCGCCGTCGAGCGCCGCGTCGGCCGACGGACGGCGCTCGGCGACCGCGAGCGACGCCCGCGCGACGGCCGCGCGGCCCTGCACGCGCAGCAGTTGCACGCCGAGCACCGACGTGCCGAGCAGCAGCAGCAGCGCGAGCGGCCAGCCGATCGCGAGCGCGACCTCGACGAACGCGAGCACCTCGACGAGCGGCACGGCGATCAGTGCGAGCAGGAGCATCGAGGACCAGGCTACGCGTCCTCGCGCGCCGGCGGCGCCGGCTAGAGCACGAACGGGATGATCGCGTGTGTGCGCCGCCTGTACGCAGCGTACGCGTCGGGGAAGTGAGCGCTCATCACGCGCTCCTCGACGCGCGCCTTCCACCACAGCGCGGCGCACACCGCGAGCAGCACGGCGAAGCCGATCGCGCGGCCGTAGTCGACCGCCGCACCGAGCGCCATGAGGATGAGACCTGTGTAGATCGGATGCCGGACGAGCGCGTACGGGCCGGCTTCGATCAATTCATGTCCCTCCTTGAAAGTCACCTCGGCGCTCCAGTTGCGCCCGAGCACGACACGCGCCCAGACGGTGAACGCGACGCCGGCGAGCACGATCAGGTCGCACGCGATGCCGAGCGCGAGCGGCGTGCGCCAGACGTGCGCTCGCGGCGAGACGTTCAGCGCATGCGCGACGAGCACGCAGGCGAGGACGACGACGATCGCGACGACGCGATAGCCGAGGAACCCGGCGCGCTCGACCGTGCGCTTGTTCGCGAACGCCATCGCCAACCAGTAGAGGAGCCACGCGATCCAGCAGAAACCGATGAAGCCGAGCGTCCCGGTCAAGCGCTCAGCGGACGAGCCGCACCTCAGCGGCGGTCTCCTTGCGCAGGCTCCGCGCGAAGAGGTTGCCGCCGAGCGTCAGGCGCTGGCGCGCGAGCAGGACGAGGCCGACGCGCTGCTCGCGCACCCACGAGGCGAGCGGCGGGCGCGGGCAGCCGGCGAGCACGGCGAACGTCGCGCGCTCGGCGACCGAGCCGAGCAGCTCGCGCGCCTCGCTCAGCTCGGCCTGCGCTTCCTCGCGGACCGCGATGTTGTACGGGCCCTCGCCGCCGGCTCGGCCCCACCGCGCCGGGCGCGCCTGCGGCGCGAGCGTGACGACGGCGAGCTCGCGCCCGGCGCTCGCGAGCTCGGCGCCCTCGCGCAGCGCCGCGGCGCCGGCCTCGCCGCGCTCGAAGACGACCGCGACGCGCGCCGGCCCGCCCGGCTCGTCGATCCTCTCGCCCTGCGTCGGCGTTGCGCTGGACGCGGCCATCGCCGGCAACGTTACCGGCGCGCGACTACCGGCCGAAGGCGGCGAGCACGGCGTCGCGCAGCTCGCGCTGGGCGCTCACCGGCGTCGCGCGGTAGCCGAACACGCGCTGGCGCAGCTCGCCCGGCTGGCGAACGCCGCGACGGCCGTGCGCGAGGACGGCGTTGTCGAAGACGAGCGCGCAGCCCGGCCGCAGCGCGATCTCGATCTGCACGTCCTCGATCGACAGGCCGTGAGCGGCGAAGAAGTCGAACTCGGCGGCGAGGCTCGCGAACTCGTTGCCGCAGAGGAACTCGGCATCGGCCTTGACGCTCGGCAAGATCGGCGCTTCGCCGCTGGCCGCCTCGACGATCCGCGCGAGACTGCCCTCGCTGTAGCCGTCGGCGCCGGGCCATGCGCCGTGGCTCTCGCCGTAGGCCGCGAAGCGGCGCAGCAGCTCCTCGCGCTGCGGCCACGCGCGCTGCGCGAGCAGCGCGTCGAGGCGGACGAAGCGTGTGCGAGCGTCGCTGCCAGGCAGCTCGTCCGGCACGTACAGCGCCGTGTAGCGCGCGACGTCGGCCGGCGCCGACGGGACGAGCGGGAGGCCGAAGTCGAAGTGCAGCGTCTGGAAGTCCCTGCTCGGCGGCCCGTCGAGCGGCGGCAGGACGAAGTCGCCGATCACCTCGAGCGCGCCGCCGTCGGCCTCCTCGATCGCGGCCGCCGCCGCCGCGAATGCGGCTCGCTCCGAGAGCGGCCCTGCGATGACGGTCAGGCTCGAGCTCGCGAGCTCGAGCGCCGCAGAGACGTCGACGTGAGCGGCCACCGACGCATCGTACGTCGCGATCGGCGGATCGAGCGGGTACGGGTGCGCTCGGGCTCCCGGTGCCCGAAGCTCCGGCGAACGCGAAGCGCCGGCCCTTTCGAGGCCGGCGCTCCGGTCGCGTCTTCGCGTCAGTCCGCTACGCCGCTAGGGGCAGAGCGGGTTGCTCGGCACGTTTTCGCACGGGTTCGACATCGTCGGCTGAGCCGGCGGTGGCCCGACCGCTTCGATCGTCGGCCGGTTTTCGGATTCCGCCTGGAGTTCGATCAGGTATTCGAGGAACGAGTAGGCGCTGATCGGGTTCGGCGTCGTTTTGTTCTGGCAGCCCCACGTACCTTCGATTTCCGCCGGGTACGTCGCGTCGGCGAAGGTGTTGCCCGTGAGGCAGTTGTTGGTCGACTTCATGCTGCCGAAGTCGCCGCCCTGGAAGGCGACGTCGCCGGCGTACGTGCCGCCGCGGTAGCCGTTGCCCGAGAACGTGTTGTCGGCGACCTTGTTCCCGGCGTTCTGGAAGTAGATCGTTTCACTCGTCGGCGGGTACGGGTTCGGGTACTCGAACGCGAGCACGCCGTCGCTCGGGTTGTCGGTGATTTCGTTGTGTTCGACGAGATCGCCGTAGTCGCCCGGAAGCTCGACGCCGGCGCCCCATGGAGCGGCCGCCGATGAGTGGTTGGCCGGCGCCGAGAGGTCGTTGTTTTCGGTGATCAGGTTGTCGCGGATGATCGTGCAGTGCGCGAATTCGGTCGAGCTGAATTCGGGCAGCTTGCCTTTGTGGTTGTGCAACGGACGCGAGTGTTCACACGCGCCGTTCTGCGGCGGCGGGCCATCGCCCGGGTTTTCCGAGTTCGGCGCGATGCCAGTCGTGTTGTGGCGGAAGATCGAGTTTTCGATGATCAGGTTGCCGCCGGAGTTCGAGCCCGAGTAGCCGAGCGCGTTGTATTCCATCGTCGCCTTGTCGATGCGCGCCTTGCATTCGGCGCACGCGCCGAGGTAGATGCCCGAGTCGTTGTAGCCGGAGGCGTAGATGTTTTCCCATTCGCCTTCGGTCTCGTTGTTCGTGAAGATGCCGTAGCCGCCGTTCAGGCCGGTGTCGTACGCGGTCAGGTACCGCCCGTACCAGCCGTGCGCGCCGATTTTTTCACTCTCCGCGCCGCCGTTCCACCAGATCGCGTTGCCGCCTGGGCCGTCGGTCGTTTCACGTTCGAAGTTGCGCACCGTGAGGTTTTCGATCCACACCTTGTTCGCCTTGTAGACTTCGATCCCGTTGCGCCCGCCGGCGACCTTCTCGCTCTGGCCGTCGACGATCACGCCGTTGCGGTCCATGCCGCGGATGAAGATGTCGTTGTGCGGCTTGACGACCTTCACTTCTTCGTCGTAGACACCCGGCTCGATCAACACCCACGCGCCGCGTTTCGTCGCGTTGACGGCCGCTTGGATCGTGTTGAAGTAGTGCACGTGCCTCGGCGCCGTCGCCGGAATTTCGCCCTGCGTGACGATCTCGACTTCGGCTGCGCCGGCCGCGCTCGCGCCGACGCCGAAGCAGGCCGCCGCCAGCGCGAGCACGAACACCGCTCGCACCAGCCGGGCGACGCCCGCTGTGGAACTCCCAATGGATTGCATGCTGCCGATTCCCTCCCTCGGTTCACCCCTCATCTCGGCTTCATGTCCGAGATGAGGCCAAAGTACACCTGTGGCGATGTCGGGTCAAGCCCGCCCGAGCGGCCGCGCGTCGCTCAAGCGAGCTCGACGAGCGGGAAGGCGCGGTTGCGCCTCGGCGGCACGAGGAAGTTCTGCCGGCGCGTCGCCGTGAGGAAACGCTCGATGCCGACGTTCCGTTCGGGCACGCCGTCGCGCTGCACGAGGTCGGGCGAGGCCTGGTTGCGGCGCATCGTCGCGAAGAAGTCGGCCGTCGGCACGTAGATCGCGAAGTGCAGCTTCGGCTGCTGCGAGCCGTCGGGGACGTCGAGCGAGTCGAACCCCGGCCCGTCGGCGCGGATGTGCATCGGCGTGCGGTCGGCCGCCCTGCTCGAGCGCTGCAGCGCCGTCGTGTGCGCGATGTGCGGCTGCCCGTCGAACGTGCTCGTCCCTTCGGCTTCGCGTTCGGCCTGCTGCGGCCCGTTGAAGACGCTCGGCACGAACGCCGGGCCGCCGCCGTTCGTGAACTGGTCGGCGTTGCCGGGGCGCGGGACGGGGTCGGCGCTGAACATCGCCGCCTCGCGCCGCACGTACGTTTCCGACGGGCGCGCGTAGAACTGCTCGAGATCGAGGATCGCGTGCGAGAGGTGGACGATCGAGCCGTGGTTGAAGTAGTCGCGCCCGGTCGCCGTCGTCAGTCTCGCCGACGAGTCGCCGACGAACGTCGTGATCGGCGCCGGCCCGCTCGTGCCGACCTGCTGCGAGACGAAGCCCATCCACATCGGCGACGCCGGGTTGATCGATTCGGCGTAGTCGAGGCTCGCTTCCTCGGCGACCTTGCGCGGCAGCCCGACCTGCGTGAACGAGAGGCGTCGCGAGGTCGCTTCGAGCAGCCCTTCGAGGCCCGACGGGCCGACCGACGCGCCGGCGAGCGTCGTGCTCGAAGCCGGCGAGCCACGCGAGCACTTCGTCGACGTTCGCGCTCGAGTCGCTGCGGACGGTGACGAGCACGTCGTTCGACTCGATCCGCACGGGCGCGACGAAGCGAGCCTTGCTCACGCCCGGGTTCGACGGCGAGACGTCGCTCGGGCCGGCGACGGCCTCCTCGAGCGCGTAGCGCTGCTGTTCGGCGAGCAGGCGCGGCATGTGCGAGGCGACGAGCGTGCCGCTCATGCCGCCGGGCAGGCGTTCGAAGTACGGGATGCCGTAGGCGATCGACGTGAACACGCCGCTCGGGCTGAACGGGTAACTCGCCTCGATCTTCGCGAGCGCGTTCGCGAGCGTCGCCTGGTCGGCCGCGCTCGGCATGCGCGACAGCGCGAACGTCGCGAACGCCGTGTAGACGGGCGGCATGCGCGCCCTGACGTCTTCGACGCGAATCGGCTTCGCGCTGAAGCGTTCGATCTGGAACTGGATTTCCGGCAGCGCCGACTTCGCGGCGATCGCCTCGCGCGTCGGCACGAGCGCGAGCAGGTCGAGCGCGCCGAGCGTCGACGCCGCGAGCCCGAGCCCGGCCGCGCGCTGCAGCAGCGTGCGCCGCGTCAGCGGGTGTCCTTCGCCGGCGGTCGCGTCGTCGTGCGCGTCTGTCCTCATCCTCTCCCTCCAGCTCAGCTGTCCCGCGCCATGACCGCAAGGGCGGCGGTGTTTCCCTCGTCTCCGTCTTGCCCGAAGATAGAGGGCGCTCGGTTTGGGCGCAAGCGGACGCGCCAACCTCCCGCGCGGTCGCGAGGCCTCCCACTCGTCAGCCCCAGCGAGAGAACATCGGCTCGGGTGTCCACCCCGGCCAGGTGGCAGCCCCGATTTGCAGCCCGGCGAAGAAGTCCGCGATCTTGACGGGCCCAGCGCGCCGCGAGTTGTCATACAGAGCGGCCCTGTCCACCAGCGAGATCGCTTGCGCGACGAGTCGCCACAGCCGGTGGTAGCGCTCACGGATCTTGCGCTCCGGCACGTCGTGCCCGCCCGCCTGCACTCGGTACGCGACGCGCCTGACCGCCAGCTCCTCGGGCACGAGCATCACATGGAGCACGACGTGATAGCCGGCCCGCTGCGCAGCGCGAATCAGATCGAGCTTCGATCGATGGGAGAAGACGGTCTCGGCGATGAACGAGCGGCCGGCGGCGATCAGGTGCGCGCGAGTCTCGGCGGCTAGCTGAGCGGCGTCGTAGGCGTGCGCATCGAAGTCGGCCGGCCACCTGGCCTTGGCGATCTCGTCCGCATTGACATACGCATAGCCCGGCAGCTCCGGCGCGAGGAACTGTTCGACGAACGTCGTCTTGCCCGAGCCATTTGGTCCAACGACCAAATGCAGCTGCCTCAAACGGCAGCGCTCGTTCCGTCAGGCCGATACTCGGTCAGCTCGCCTTGCTCGTTCAGCGCGACCGTCGTGATCCCGCGTGCGGCAAGGACCGCGCCGAGGTCGGTCGTGCGCAGGCGCGCTTCCAGCCGAGACTGCGCCTCGGAATCGAACACGACTCCCTCCTCATCGGAGAGCTGCTCGACTGGCAGAGTCCCCGCCAGAGCGGCTTCGACCCGGTGCCTCGAAGCTGTCTGGCGCGCGCAAACCGACCTTCCGACGCGCACCCAGTGCTCGAGCTGCTGCTTGGCCGAGCGGTTCTCTTTCGCGCCCTCGACGACCGCGCTGTCGAACAGGTCGGACGGGACTCGCGTTGGGCGGTCGGCGGCGGTGGCCATGGGAACTCCTTCGTAGAAGACTGATACGAAATGTAGCAGAGTGCTACGAGATCGGGTCTAGGTGCTCGGCCGCGATGAACGCGAGGCTTGCCGACTAGGCCGGAGTCGTTAGAGCCAGCACAGGACGGCTCACACGCGAAGTGACGGTTTCTCTGCGACAGCTGGCAAGCAAATAGGATCCCCGTCTGCTCGCGCAGGCGCCGGTCAAGCACGCGAGAGAGCAGCCGCCGCTATGAGTGCAGACGCTCAGCCCGCTGGTTTGAAGAGCAGGGCTGCGGAGCGGTGCAGGCGGTGATGTCAGATAACGGCCAAGTGCTACTCGAGGAGCATCGCCTTCGCCGAGGCGCTTCAAGCGCTCGGTGCCCGCCACATCCTGATCCCGCCCTACACGCCGCGCTGGAACGGGAAGATCGAGCGCTTGGCACGCTGGACTCAGAGTGGGCGCACGGGCGTGTCTGGGACAGCAGCACAGAGCGCGATCGCGCCCTGTCATCCTTCGTGCGCTTCTACAACCGCAGGCGACCGATTCAGCCGCTGGCGGTCGGCCACCCGTCAGCCGTGTTCAGCAGGTGTGTGGGCAGGACATCTAGGGCCGAGCTGATGGACAGCCCTTGCCTGAGCTGCGACTCCGGCACTATCCTGTGCTCTATGGATCAGCCACGCGAGATCGAGCTTGTCTTCGCTCCTGAAGAGGACGGCGGCTACCACGTCTATGCGCCCGACCTTCCGGGCTTGCACACGCAAGGCGACACGCTCGATGAGGCGACTGCCAACGCGCAGGAGGCGCTTAGCCTGTACGTCGAAGGGCTCCGCGAAGACGGGCGCTCGCTCGATGCCGGCGTGATCCGCCGCAAGTTCCCAGTTCCCGCGTGAGCGCCGGACTGCCGGTCGTTTCCGGGCAGCGCCTCGTCAAAGCTCTCGAACGTGCCGGCTGGGAGGTTGCGCGGCAGCGTGGCAGTCACGTCCGCATGAAGCACCCCGACCGACGGATCTCTCTGACTGTGCGGCTGCATCGCGAGCTCAAGCGCGGCACGCTCTCCGGCATTCTCAATGATGCCGGAGTGGACGCGGATGAGCTGCGTCGGCTGCTTTAGATGTAGGAGGCGTTGTGCTCGCAAGCCGCGCCTCATGTGGTCGCGGGCTCAACTGGACTAGGTGGAATCGGCCGCAGCTGCTGCCGGTCGCGGCCTCTTTGGGGTTGGAGGCGTCGTTTGTGACCCAGTTGAGATCAGGACGCTCGCTGGACAGGGCTCGGTCCCTGACGAAACGTTCCAGCGCGTCGACCAAGCCGCGAAACGCCTGAGCGTATCCCGCAGCGAGTTCTACGCGCGAGCTGCCCAGACTTGGCTTGACGCCCTGGAGGATCAGGACACCACCGATGCGATCAACCACGCGATCGAGGTCTCCCGGACGATGCGGCATCTACTGACGCAGCTGCCGCAGCGCTGGCCGCTAGTGACACGAATTAATACTGCGCGGGGAGGTTTGGTGGGCTGACCTCGGCCTCCCACGAGGCTCCGCTCCCGCCCTCCGCCGTCCCGTGCTAATCATCAGCGCCGATCAGTTACAACCGCTCTCGCCTGAAGACCGTCACCGTCGCCGTCCTGACAGGCAACGTCGGCTTGGCGGCGCTGCCTGGGAACGTGGCGGTATCGACGGAGTACGCCCCGCTCGAGACCGACTCCGTGGTGAATGTCACGCAAATCGCCACGATTGACCGCGCGGCGCTCGAGGAGCGTGTCACGATGCTGCCGGACTGGATCGTCGCGCAGGTAGATGTTGGCCTGCGGCGTGCCCTGGCTTTGGCTCCTTCCGCGTAAACGTTGGCCTCGCACGCGTTCTCGAATGCGGGATGGCGTCGTTGCTACAAAGCCTGCGGGTAGGGGTAGTAGGCGTGCGTGAGCGATCGGCCGCCAGCACGGTTCTTCCTGCTCGGACTGTTCTCGCTGACGCTGCTGACCGTCAATCTTGTGCTCGTGGCTAACGACACCGCCACAACGCTCTCCACCGCGCTTGGCGTCATCGGCGCACTCGGAATGTTCGCGTGCGCGTGGTTGATCAAGCGCCGTCAATCGCCATGATCGCGATAACAACGGCACACGCCTTCGGCTTGCTCGGACTCGTCGTGCTCTGGCTCTTGCCGGCTCTCCTTGCCGCGCGCATCGCCGAGCGCAAGGAACGCAGCTTCGCCGTCTACTTGATCGTCGCGCTGCTCATTGGATGGCCGATTCCACTGCTCGCTGCACTGGTAGTCAGAACCCGTCGAGCTACGTAGCGAGAGACGAGCCAGTTCAGCCGTCTCCGTCTTTCCCGAAGCGCGCCCCAGCGCAGAAAGGCCAGATCGTCGCCGTGCAGCCGCGCGAGGACTTCCTGCCGTACTTCCAAGCCGCCAGCCGCTGCCGCCCTAGGCGCCTGAACGGCGGGGGTGCAAAAAGCGGGAGCGACGGGACTCGAACCCGCGACCTCTGCCGTGACAGGGCAGCGCTCTAACCAACTGAGCTACGCCCCCGCGATGGGGCGAACGGCGCCACGGGCACCGCACACCTCCTCAGTATGCCAAGCCTCGCGCTCGGCCGGCGATCGCCGTCGCGCCGCGCGCCGCCGAACCGGTCCCGGCCGACTGGCTAGCCAGCCAGCCTGTGCTCTACGCTGTGCGCATGGCGCTCGTCGGACCTCGCCCGATGCTCGACAGCAACCCGTTGGCGATCATGCTCGAAGACGTGCGCAGCGAGCGCTCGGGCGTGCCGTTTCCGCCGGGCGAGACGCGCTTCTCGCTGGCGCGCACGCGGCGCTTCGCGAAGGAGCCGCTCGAGCTGCTGCTCGAATACTACGAGCGCTTCGGGCCGATCTTCACGCTGCGGCTGCTGCACTCGAACGTCGTCTTCATGCTCGGGCCGGAGGCGAACCACTACTTGCTCGTCTCGCACGCGAGCAACTTCACGTGGCGCGAGGGGCAGTTCCGCGACCTGATCGGCTTGATCGGCGACGGCCTGTTGACGATCGACGGCGAGTTCCATCGCCAGTCGCGGCGGATCATGCTGCCGGCGTTCGACCGCGACCACGTCGCGGCGTCGCTCGAGCCGATCGTCGAGGAGGCCGAGCGCGCGATCGAGACGATCGAGGTCGGCGCAGAGCTCGACCTGTACGCGTGGACGCGGCGCCTCGCGATGCGCGTCGCGATGCGCGCGCTGTTCGGCGTCGACCCCGACGGCGAGCGCGCACGCGCGATCGACGCGGCCGGCCTGTTCGAGGAGGCGCTCGCGTTCTACAGCTCCGACTACTTCCTGCGCGTGTTTCGCACGCGTAACAGCCCGTGGGGCAAGATGCAGCGCGCGGCGCGCGAGATCGACAGGCTCGTCTACGACGAGATCGCCGAGCGGCGCGCTGGCCGATCTTTGATCGGTGCGCGGCGCGGCGGCGACATCCTCAGCCTGCTGCTCGACGCGAGCGACGAGGAGGGCAACAAGCTCAGCGACCTGCAGATCCGCGACGAGGTGATGACGCTGCTGTTCGCCGGGCACGACACGACGACGTCGACCGTCTCGTTCATGTTCTACGAGCTCGCGCGCGAACCGCGCTTCGCGCAGCGGATCGTCGCCGAGCAGGACGAGAAGCTCGCCGGCGCGCGGCCGAGCGCCGCGCAGCTCACCTCCGGCGAGCTGTCGGAGCTCGAGATGGCGCTCGACGAGACGCTGCGCAAGTACCCGCCGGCGTGGGTCGGCCCGCGCCGCTCGGTCGAGCCGTTCGAGTTCGCCGGCCAAACGGTGCCGGCGCGCGCGTTCGTCAACTACAGCTCGTGGGCGAGCCACCACCTGCCGGACGTCTTCGACGCGCCCGAGCAGTTCCGCCCCGAGCGCTTCGCGCCCGACGCGAAGGCGGCGCTGCCGAAGGGCGCGTACGTGCCGTTCGGCGGCGGCTCGCGCACGTGCATCGGCATGCGCTTCGGCCAGCTCGAGGTGCGCACGATCGCGACGCTCCTGCTCTCGCGCTTCAGCTTCTCGCTGCGCGACGGCTTCGAGCTCTCGATCCGCCAGATGCCGACGATCAGCCCGAAGGGCGGCCTGCCCGTGCGCGTGCACGCACGCGCGTCGGCCCGGCCGGCGCCGGCCGCCGAGCGCGCGGCCGCCTGAGCACAACGCTCAGCGCAAGGTCGCGCTCGCTTCGAGCTCGTAACCGGCTTCGCCGCCGGCGCCGCGCGCGGCGCGCGCGGCGATGCTGTCGAGCCGCACGTCGGGCTCGTCGAACAGCGTCAGCTTGAACGCTTCGATGAGCGCGCCGCGCGGGTGCACGACGAGCTTGCCTTCGTGCGCTTCGGCGACGGCCGTGACGGCCGCGCCGACGCCGAACAGGCCGCCGCTCGCGCGCACTTCGACGCGCCCGTCGACGCTCGCGAGCAGCTGCACGCCGAAGCCCGGCGGCAGCGCCGCGTGCACGTCGGCTTCGCTCGCGAACGCGCTCGCGTGCAGCGCGCGCCCGCGCTTGCTCAGGTGCACGTCGCCGACCGTCAGCGGTCCCTCGCTCGCGCGCTGCACGTAGACGTCGAGCCGGCTCGTGCCGCTCGCTTCGGCGAGCAGCTCGTCGGTCTGCGCCGGGTCGAGCGCGACATGCGACGCGTGCACGGTGACCGAGTCGGCGTCCTTCCACAGCAGCTTGACGGCCGGCCACGCGCTGACGTGCACGCTCGTCACCTTGCCGTAGCGGCCGATGCGCGAGGAGATGCGGCTCGCGGCGATGCGCGGCAGGAACAGCTGCACGAGACCGAGCAGCACGACGAGCGCGCCGAGCAGCGACAGCGCGATGCGCGTCACTCTGCCGCTGCCGCCTTCGCGCCGCATCTCCGAAGCTTCTCAGGAGACGCGGCGCGCGGCGGCATGCGCTCAGGCGAGGCCGTTCGCTTTGAGGAACTGCGCGGCGACGCTGCTCGCCGACTGCTTGTCGATCGAGACGGCCTTGTTCATCTGCTGGATCGCCGGGATCGTCAACAGCGCCGAGACCTTGTCGATCGTTTCGGCGAACGCCGGCCCCTCGGCCGCGAGCACGCTCTTCTTGACGACAGGCGCGACGTTCTGGAAGCCGAACACGTGCTTCGGGTCGGCGAGCAGCTTGAACTTGCCGCCGAGCAGCTGACCGTCGGTCGTGAACACATCCTGCACGTCGACCTGCTTGCCTTCGAGCGCCTTGTACGTGAGTTCGATCGCGATCGGCTTGAACGTCGGCTTGACGCCGTATTCGGCTTCGAGGCCCTTCAGCCCCTCGAAGCGCGTCGCGAATTCGGGCGCCGCGCCGAGCTTCACGCTCTTGCCGAGCGGCTTCAGGTCGGCGATGCTCGTCAGCTTGTGTTCGCTCGCGTACGACGGCAGCGTCGCGAGCGCGTCGGAGTCGTAGAACGGCGTGTAGGCGAGCAGCGTGTAGCCCTTCGGTTCGAGGTACGCCTTCGCTTCGCTGTACGCCTGCGCCGCGCTCTTCGGCAGCTTCGTCTGTTCGGCGACCGCCGACAGCAGCACGCCGGTGTACTCCGGGTACATGTCGATCTGCCCCGACGTCAGCGCCTTGTAGATCAGCTCCGAGGAGCCGACGTTGTCCTTCAGCGTGACGTCGAAGCCCTTCGCCTTCAGCGCCTGCGCGTAGAGCGCGCCGAGGATGTTCTCCTCGGCGAAGTTCTTGTCGCCGATCGTCACCGCCGGCTTGCCGGCGCCCGGCCCGCTCGCGGCGGCCGTCGACGTCGAGCTGCTCGAGCTGCTCGACGACGAGCTGCTGCTGCCGCACGCCGCGAGCCCCGCGACGAGCGCGCTCGACGCGAGCACCGCGCCCGCGGTCCGACCGATTGACGAGCTCCATCGCTTGCGCGAGCTGAGCCGACTCCTCATGTGACGCCTCCTCGGTTTGTTTTCCTCATTTAAAAGTTATTCGATCGAAAATATGACTGCTACGCCGGCGCGGCAGCCGGCGCGACGACATCTCCACGGTCGTCGAGCGCGCGCTCGACGCGAAGGCCACGCGGCGTCAACGCTCGCTGCACGAGCGCGAGCGCTCCGTCGACGGCGAGCGCGAGCGCCGCGACGCAGATCGCCGCGCCGAGCACGCCCGAGAAGTGGTAGCTCGTCTCGTTCGCGATCGGGTCGCCGAGGCTGCCGCTGAAGCCGGCGAGCGCCGCGATCGTCGTCGTCGAGATGACGAACACGGCCGCCGTGCGCAGCCCCGCGAAGATCAGCGGCACCGCGAGCGGCAGCTCGACGCGCGCGACGATCTCGCGCTCGGACATGCCCATGCCGCGCGCCGCGTCGACGAGCTCCGCTTCGACGCCGTCGACCGCGAGGTACGAGTTCGTCACGATCGGCGGCACCGCGAGGATCACGAGCGCGACCTCGACGACCGTCAGCCCGAGGCCGAGGAACGCGTCGCCGATCGCGAGCACCGCGATGCTCGGCAGCGCGCGCCCGACGTTGCCGAGGTTGATCGCGAACAACGACCCCCTGTGGATGTGCCCGAGCCAGACGCCGAGCGGCACGCCGATCGCCGCCGAGATCGCGACGCCGATCGCGCCGACCTTGAGCGTCCTCAGCGCCAGCCGCGAGAGGCTCGGCAGCCCCGGCTGCCCCGCGATCGAGCCGTTGCGCGCGACGAATTCGAACGCTTCGACGAACGCGTGCATCGCGCTAGCGCACCCTCGCGCGCGTCCACGGCGTCAGCGCGCGCTGCGCGAGCACGAGCAGCCCGTCGGCGAGCAGCGCGAGCAGCACCGTCAGCGCGCCGGCCGCGAGCAGCTCCGTCTTGAACGGCCCCTCGCCGAGCGCCGTGTGGATCGGCACGCCGAGGCCCTTGTCGTAGATCGTGTAGACGATCGTCGCGAGCGCGATGATCGTCACGACCGCGATCCGAAGGCCCGCGACGATCGCCGGCAGCGCGAGCGGCAGCTCGACGCGCACGAGCGCCTGACGGCGCGTCATGCCCATCCCTTCGGCCGCCTCGAGCACCTCGCGCGGCACCTCGCGCAGGCCCGTCAGGATGTTGCGGAAGAGGATCAGCAACGTGTACGAGACGAGCGCGATCTCCGCCGCGTAGATGTTCGCGCCGACCGGCGCGACGAGCAGCTCGAACAGCGCGAGCGACGGGATCGTGTAGAGCACCGTGCTGACGAGCAGCGTCGGGCGCTCGAGCACGCGGTAGCGATGCGCGAGCAGCGCGAGCGCCATCGAGATCGCGAAGCCGATCGCGACCGCGATCAGCGTCAGCGCGACGTGCTCGCGCAGCGCCGGCCAGAGCACGCTCGACCAGTTGTGCGAGACCCATGCGGCGCAGAAGAAGTGGTTCTCGACGACGCACTTCGAGCTGTGCGCCGAGTAGTTCGGGATCACCGGGCCCGCGCTCGCGAGCGGCGCCGAGACGAGCGCCGTCACGCGGCCGCCTCGCCAGACGGCGCCGGCGCCTCGTCCGAGGGCGCCGCGGCCGCCTCGTCGGCGAGCAGCCGCTCGATCAGCGACAGCGTCAGCAGGCCCTGCACGCGATCGTCGCCGTCGATCACCGTCAGCGGCGCGCCGTTCGCCGTCAGGATCATCGACAGCGCGTCGCGCACGCTCGTCTGCGCGAGAGCGCGCAGCGCGCCCGGCTTCGTCCCGTTCGGCTCGATCAGCTTCAGCTCGGCGAGCGTCGTCAACGACAGGCGCTTGATGCCGCGGTCGGCGCCGACGAACTGCGCGACGAACTCGTCGGCCGGATGCGTGAGGATCTCGCGCGGCGTGTCGTACTGCGCGAGGCGCCCGCCCTCGCGCAGGATCGCGATGCGGTCGCCCATCTTGATCGCCTCGTCGATGTCGTGCGTGACGAACACGATCGTCTTCTTCACCTTGCGCTGCAGCGCGAGGAACTCGTCCTGCAGCCGCGCGCGGTTGATCGGGTCGATCGCGCCGAACGGCTCGTCCATCAGCATCAGCGGCGGGTCGGCCGCGAGCGCGCGCGCGACGCCGACGCGCTGGCGCTGCCCGCCCGAGAGCTGCGCCGGGTAGCGATCGCCGAGCTCGTCCGCGTCGAGCCCGATCAGCGCCATCAGCTCGCTCACGCGCGCCGCGATCCGCCGCTTGTCCCAACCGAGCAGGTGCGGCACGGTCGCGATGTTCTCGGCGACCGTCTGATGCGGGAACAGCCCGATCTGCTGGATCACGTAGCCGATCTCGCGTCGCAGCTCGCGCGCGTCGCGCTGCAGCACGCTGCGCCCACCGAGCAGGATGTCGCCGCCGCTGATCGAGATCATCCTGTTGATCAGGCGCATCGCCGTCGTCTTGCCCGATCCCGATGGGCCGACGAGCACGCACACCTCGCCGGCCGGAACCGTCAGAGAGAGGTCGACGATTGCAGGACTGCGTTGACCCGTGTAGCGCTTGCTGACCTCGCGAAGCTCCAGCTCGGCAGCTCGCGACTCGAGCTCGCCGGACTTCGCGAACGCTGCTGGCCCCTCGTTATGGGCGGTGTCGGCGGTATGCAAGAGAGATCCCCGGCGCGGGACGAGCATCAATCCTAGCCAAGCCGCCACATACCTTTCACACACGCGCGCGCGAAAAGCACGGCGCGCCGACGTCGACGCGCGCCCGCCGGCAACCGAGCGCGGCTCGCTAGCCTAGGAGCCGTCGGGCCGCGGGCGCGTAGCTCAGTTGGCTAGAGCACCTCGTTTACACCGAGGCGGTCGCCCGTTCGAGTCGGGCCGCGCCCATCGCCCGCGATCGACGAGCATCCACGTGACAGATCAGAGCTCTCCAATTCGCGTCGCCGTGATCGGCTCGGGCCCGGCCGGCTTCTACACCGCCGGTCACCTGCTGAAGGACGCGAGCGAACGCATCGAGGTCGACATGCTCGAGCGCCTGCCGACGCCGTGGGGGCTCGTGCGCTCGGGCGTCGCGCCCGACCACCCGAAGATCAAGTCGGTCACGCGCGTCTACGAGAAGACCGCCGCGCATCCGCGCTTTCGCTACTTCGGCAACGTCTGCTTCGGTGAGCACGTCTCGCGCGAGGACCTGCTCGCGCGCTACCACGCGATCGTCTACGCGACCGGCTCGCCGCTCGACCGCCCGCTCGGCATCCCCGGCGAAGACCTGCCCGGCTCGCACGCGGCGACCGAGTTCGTCGGCTGGTACAACGGCCACCCCGACCACACCGGCCTCGAGGTCGACCTCGTCTCGGCCGAGCGCGCCGTCGTCGTCGGCAACGGCAACGTCGCGATCGACGTCGCGCGCATGCTCATGCTCAGCGCCGACGAGCTCGCGCCGACCGACACCGCCGACCACGCGCTCGACGTGCTCGCGCGCAGCCGCGTGCAGGAGGTGCTCGTCGTCGGGCGCCGCGGCCCGGCGCAGGCCGCGTTCACGAACCCCGAGCTGCTCGAGCTCGACGAGCTGTCGGGCGCCGACGTGCTCGTCGACTCCGACGAGCTTGAGCGCGCGCTCGCCGTGCACGACGACGCCGCCGAGCAGGACGCGACCGCGCGGCGCAACGTCGAGATCCTGCGCCGCTACGCCGAGCACGAGCCGACGCCCGGGCGCAAGCGCATCGTGCTGCGCTTCCTGCTCTCGCCGACCGAGCTGCTCGCCGGCGACGACGGCGCGCTCGCGGCCGTGCGCTTCGTGCGCAACGAGCTCGTCGCCGACGATCGCGGCGCGCTGCGCGCGCGTGCGACCGACGAGTCGGAGACGATCGCCGCCGGCCTCGCGTTCCGCGCGATCGGCTACCGCGGCGTCCCGCTGCCCGGCGTCTCCTTCGACGAGCGCGCCGCGACGATCCTCAACGAGCGCGGGCGCGTGCTCGACGCCGACACGCGCGAGCCGCTGCCCGGCGAGTACGTCGTCGGCTGGATCAAGCGCGGCCCGTCGGGCGTCATCGGCACGAACAAGAAGGACGCGCAGGAGACCGTCGACGCGATGCTCGCCGACCTGCGGCTCGGCGAGCACGGCGAGGCCGGCGGCACCGGCGCCGCGAGCTCGAACGGAGCCGGCGCGAGCGCGAACGGAGCCGGCGCGAGCGCGAACGGCACGACGAGCGCGGCCGCCGGCGCCGCGCACACGCCGAGCGAACCCGACGCGGCGGCCGTCGAGGAGCTGCTGCGCGAGCGCCAGCCGGAGCTCGTCACGTACTCCGGCTGGCAGGCGATCGATCGCCACGAGCGCGCGCTCGGCGAGGGCGGCGGGCGCCCGCGCGTCAAGCTCACGCAGATCGACGAGATGCTGCGCGTCGCCTCCCTCGAACGCCCGTAGGCGCGCGCGGCGCATGCGCCGACGCGACGGCGACGCCGCGCCTGGACTCGAAGTGCCGCGGCTCGCGAAAATCCTCGTCGAACTGCCGGGAATCGCCGCGCTGCCGAGCGTCAGCGGACCAGGCGGCACCCCGGCCGTCGAAGCGGCGCTATGCGAAGCACTCGACAGACTGCTCGCTGGCGGCACGCTTCCGCTCGGTGGGCTGCTCTCTCCGCAGGCGCGTGCGGCGTCGCTTCGCACGCGCCACGGCCGCAAGACCCGCATCAAGCCGACGAGCACGTTCGTGCCGGTCAGCGGTCACGCCTCGGCGGCGAGCGCGACCGTCGGCGTCCGCTAGCAGAAACCGCCCCACCACCGCCCGAGCGGCCGCCACGCGCGGTCGCTCGGGCACGCCGTCGGCCGAACCTCGCCCGCTGTGGCAGACTGCTCGACGCAAGCCCCGTTAGCTCATCTGGTAGAGCGCCGGGCTTTAATCCGGTGGGGCGGGTTCGAGTCCCGCACGGGGCATCGCGCGGACAAGCGCCCTGCGTCGCGACGCAGCCCGCGGGGTATAGCTTGACCACCGTGCCAGCCGGTTCCGAGCCCGAGACGCGCAAAGCGAGCCGACTTCTGACCGCTTCCGCGAGCGAGGGCGCGGATGCCGGCGCGCTGCGGCTGGACACCGAGAGCGCACCGGACATGACCGACGGGCTGCTCGATTACAGGTCGCTGGAGCAGATGCTCTCGGAGATGCTCGATCGGGTGCGCGCAAGCCTCAGCGCCGACACGGCGGCGGTGCTGCTGCTCGACGAGGATCGCGGCGTGCTCCTCGCGCGCGCCGCGCGCGGCCTCGAGGAGGAGGTGCGCCAGGGCGTGCAGGTGCCGCTCGCGCGCGGCTTCGCCGGGCGCGTCGCCGCGCAGGCGCGCCCGATCGTGATCGAGGACCTCGACCACGCCGAAGTCGTCAACCCGATCCTGCACCAGATGGGCGTGCGCTCGATGCTCGGCGTGCCGATCCAGGTCGAAGGCCGCGTGATCGGCGTGATGCACGTCGGCACGCTGCACTGGCGCGTGTTCGGCGAGGAGGACATCGCGGTCCTGCAGCTCGCCGCCGACCGCGCTGCGCTCGCGATCGACAACGCGCGTCTGGCCGAGCAGCGCGCGGTCACGGAGATCATGCAGCGCACGCTGCTGCCCGATGCGCTGCCGGAGGTGCCGGGGCTGCGCTTCAGCGCGAAGTACCTGCCCGCCGGGTCGGGCGTGCGGATCGGCGGCGACTGGTACGACGTGTTCCAGCTGAACAACGGTCGTGTGACGTTCGTGATCGGCGACGTCGTCGGGCGCGGCGTGCTCGCGGCGTCGGTGATGGCCGAGATCCGCACGGCGCTGCGCGCGTACCTGATGGAGGGGCACGAGCTCGACGACGTGCTCTCGCTGCTCAACGACCTGCTCGTCTCGATGGGGCGCAACCGCAGCGCGACGGCGGCGATCCTCGAACTCGACCTCGAGAGCGGCGAGCTCGAGGCCGTCAGCGCCGGGCACCTGCCGGCGCTGATGATCGGCCCGGACGGCGAGCCGATCTTCCTCGAACAGCTCCAGGGCCTGCCGCTCGGGATCACGGCGGGCGGCGCGTACGTGCGCGAGCGCTACGAGTTCCCTGTCGGCAGCGTGCTGCTGCTCTACACCGACGGCCTCGTCGAGCGCCGCGGCGAGTCGCTCGACGTCGGCCTAGCGCGCCTGCGCGACGCCTCCCGAAACGCGGCGGCGGCCGACGACGCGACGTTCGCCGACCGCGTCTACCGTGCGCTGCTCGACGCGGCGGCGCTCGAGGACGACGTCGCGCTGATCGCGATCGAGTCGCTGCCGCTCGGGCAACGGATCGAGCTCTCGCTCGACGCGCACCCCGGCGTGCTCGCCGGCCTGCGGCGCACGCTCGGGCGCTGGCTCGCGAACGACGGCGTCGCCGAGGACGCGCTGTTCAACATCACGCTCGCCGCGTCGGAGGCGGCGGCGAACGCCGTCGAGCACGCCTACGGCGCGCGCGTCGCGGCGTTCACCGTCGTGTGCGAGCGAGACGAGACAGACGTGCGCGTGACGGTCAGCGACAACGGGCGCTGGCGCGACTCGCGTCCCTACGGCGGCGGGCGCGGCCTGGCGATCATGCGCTCGCTCGTCGACGACGTCGACGTCGAGCGCGGCGAGAGCGGGACGACGGTGACGCTCGTCAAGCGCGTGTCCGGAGAGCCGCGGTGACCGGCCTCGACGTCGAACGCTGCGAGAACGTGCCGGTCGCGCGTGCGCGCGAGGACATCGACGCGGCGAACGCGCGGCGCCTCGGCGACGAACTGACCGGTTGCCTCGCCGCGACGGCCGATCACCTCGTGCTCGACCTGACCGACACGCAGTACGTCGACAGCGCCGGCATCGACATGCTGTTCCGGCTCAACGAGCGCCTGCGCCAGCGCCGCGCGAAGCTGCTGCTCGTGATCGCGCCGGGCTCGCCGCTGCTGCGCCTCGCCGAGATCGTCGGCCTGCCGCGCGCGATCGCGATCCACGACTCCGTCGAGCAGGCGCTCGACGCGTGCGCGCCGCAGGCTTGAGGTAGGCTCGACGCGTGGCTCGCTCGAACGCGCCGGTCTACGACGTCAACGGCCGCACCGTGTTCGTCACGGGCGCGGCTCGTGGCATCGGCAAGGCAGCGGCCGAGCGGCTCTACGCGAAGGGCGCGAACGTCGCGCTCGTCGGCCTCGAGCCGGAGCGGCTGGAGGCGAACGCGGCGGCGCTCGGCGAGCGCGCGATCGCGCTCGAGGCCGACGTGACCGACCTCGACGCGCTGCAGCGCGCGGTGCGCGAGACGGTGACGCGCTTCGGCGCGATCGACGTCGCGATCGCGAACGCCGGCATCGCCTACACCGGCGCACTCGCGACGGCGCCGATCGAGCAGGTCGAGCGCACGCTCGCGGTCAACCTGCTCGGCGTCTGGCGCACCGATCGCGCGGTGATCGAGCAGATCACCGCGCAGCGCGGCTACCTGCTGAACATCGCCTCGCTCAGCGCGATCTCGCACGGCGCGATGATGGGCCCGTACACGACGGCGAAGTCGGGCGTCGACGCGCTCTCGGATGCGCTGCGGATGGAGAGCGCGCCGTCCGGCGCGGTCGTCGGCTGCGCGTACTTCGGCTTCCTCGACACCGACCTCGTGCGCGCCGGCTTCGCCGAGCCCTCGGCGCAGGCGATCAGAGACAGGCTGCCCTCGTTCATCGGCAAGCCGGCGCCGCTGTCGCAAGGCGATCGACGCGATCGAGCGCGGCATCGAACGGCGCTCGCCGCGCATCTGGGCGCCGCGCTGGGTCGGGCCGATGCTCTACCTGCGCGGCGTGCTGCAGCCGCTGACCGAACGGATGGCGCTGAAGGACACCGCGCGCCTCGAGCAGGCGATGCGGCTCGCCGAGGAGTCGAACCGCGCCGACGGCACGAGCTCGCCCCTCGGCGTCGCCGCGAAGGTGCTCGAGCTAGTCGCTACTCCTCGCCGGGCTCGCCGTCGGCGAGGATCCGGTAGAGGTCGCGCCGCGCGGTGCTCAGCACCTCGCGCGCCTTGCTCATCTGCGCCGTGCTGCCGGTGCTCATGACCTGCTTGAAGGCGGCCACGAGCTGACGCATCAGCCCGACGAACTCGTGCACCTCGTCGCTGACGTCTCCGCGCCACTGCTCCCACGGCGCCGTCGCGTCGTCGGGCCGCGTGCGCGAGGTGCGCGCGCCCGTCGTCGGTGATCTCGAACAGCTTGCGCCCGTCGCTCTCGGTCGAGCGGATCAGGCCCTCGTCCTCGAGCTGCTGCAGCGCCGGGTAGACCGATCCGGGGCTCGGGCGCCAGACTCCGTCGTGCGCTCCTCGACCTCCTGCATGATCTGGTAGCCGTTACGCGGCTCCTCGGCGAGCAGCAGCAGCGCCGCCGTGCGGATGTCGCCGCGACGCGCCTTGCTCCCGCGCCCGCGCGGCCCGCCGGGGCCGAAGCCGAAGCCGAACGGCCCGAAGCCCTCCGGCCCGCCGCGAAAGCCGCGGTGTCGATGGTGACGATGGCGCGGGCCGTGGCCGCAGCGCGCCTCGTCGATGTCGTGTTCGGTGGAATGCATTGTGTTCTCCCTATCGTGAGATATCAAAGTATGTTCACGATATATCGTTATTTAGGGCTTTTCAAGTCCCCCCTCACGCAGACGCGGCCAGCGGGCCGTCGACCAAGCGGAGCAAGGACGCAGGGAGCGTGGCGTGCTGGCCGAAACGGGGATGCGAGCGGAGCGAGTGTCTCCCGGCTTCGGTACGCGAGCGACCGAGGACGCCGCTCCGCGCAGCGTCGACGGCCCGCTGGGGCTAGTGGCGGAAGTGGCGGACGCCGGTCGCGACCATCGCGACGCCGGCCTGCTCGGCGGCCTGCACGACGACCTCGTCGCGCACCGATCCGCCGGGCTGGATGACGGCTCTGGCGCCGGCGGCGATGCCGGCTTCGGGCGCGTCGGCGAAACGGGAAGAACGCGTCTGAGGCGAGCGCGCAGCCGGCGAGCAACTGCGGCTGCGTCGCGTGCGCCTTCTCGACGGCGATGCGCACGGCGTCGACGCGGCTCATCTGGCCGGCGCCGATGCCGACGGTCGCGCACGCGCCGTCCTCGCCGGCGACGGCGAGCACGATCGCGTTCGAGCGCACGTGGCGGCAGACGCGCCACGCGAACAGCATCGCCTGCCACTCGCGCTCGCTCGGCTGGCGCGTCGTCATCACGCGCATCTGCTCGCGCGTCTCGGAGACGACGTCGCGCGTCTGCACGAGCTGCCCGCCGATCACCGGCTTGCCTTCGACCTCGTGCGCCGGCGCCGGCCAGTGGGCGAGCTCGAGCAGGCGCACGTTCTTCTTCTCGGTGAGCACGGCGAGCGCGTCGTCATCGAAGCCGGGTGCGAGCAGGACCTCGATGAACTGCTCGTTCAGCCGCCGCGCGAACGCGGCGTCGATCCGGCGGTTGACGGCGATCACGCCGCCGTAGGCGCTTTCGGGGTCGCACGCGAAGGCGCGTTCGTAGGCGGCTTGGCAGCTCTCGGCGACGCCGCAGCCGCACGGGTTGTTGTGCTTGAGGATCGCGCAGGCCGGCTGCTCGAACTCCTCGACGAGCTCGCGCGCCGAGCTGAGGTCGAGCAGGTTGTTGAACGACAGCTCCTTGCCGTGCAGCTGGCGCACGCCGTCGAGCAGGTGCGTCGGCGAGCCGGCTCGCGCGTAGAAGGCGCCCGCCTGGTGCGGGTTCTCGCCGTAGCGCAGGTCGAGGACCTTCTCGTAGGAGTCGTTCCAGGTCGGCGGGAAGCCGTCGTGCACGCGGCGCTGCGAACCACGTCGCGATCGCCGCGTCGTAGCGCGCGGTCAGCGCGAACGCCCTCGCGGCGAGCCGCGTGCGCGTCGCAAGCGACAGGCGCCCGTCGGACTCGCGCAGCTCGGCGAGCACCGGCTCGTAGTCGGCGGGGTCGACGACGACGGCCGCGAACGCGCTGTTCTTCGCCGCCGCGCGGATCATCGTCGGGCCGCCGATGTCGATGTTCTCGACGATCTCCCGCTCGCTCGCGTCGCCGCGCGCGAGCGTCTGCTCGAACGGGTAGAGGTTGACGCAGACGAGGTCGACCTGCTCGATCTGCTGCTCGCGCGCGGCTTCGAGGTGCGCGTCCTCGTCGCGCAGCGCGAGCAGGCCCGCGTAGAGGCGCGGGTGCAGCGTCTTGACGCGTCCATCCATCATCTCGGGGAAGCCCGTGAAGTCCTCGATCTCGCGCGGCCGAAGGCCGGCGCCGCTCAGCTCGCGCGCGGTCCCGCCGGTCGAGACGAGCTCGACGTCGAGCTGCGCGAGGCCGCGCGCGAAATCGACGATGCCGCGCTTGTCGGAGACCGACAGCAGCGCCCTGCGCACGCGCACCTCGCCAGGCGCGGCGCGCTCGATCCCGGCGCCGCGAGCGGTGATCGGTTCGCGTGCGGCGGCCATGCTCAGAGCCTATCCCGCACGCGCGGGTGACGCGGGTCGGCCGGCGTCGATCGACAGCTCGCCGCGCGCGAACATCCGACGGCCTCGGGCAGCAGCTCGTGCTCGAGCGGGTGCAGCGCCGCGAGCACGTCCTCCTCGTGACGCGCGCCCGGCAGCTCGACGGCGCGCTGCAGCGATGACCGCGCCGGTGTCGACGCCGTCGTCGACGAAGTGCACGGTCACGCCGAACACCTGCACGCCGTACTGCAGCGCCTGCGCGATCGCGCCGATCCCGGGGAACGCCGGCAGCAGCGACGGGTGCACGTTGATCAGCGCGCCGGCGAAGCGCTGCAGGAACGCCGCGCCGAGCAGCTCCATGTAGCCGGCGAGCACGACGAGGCGCGCGCCGCGCTGCTCCAGCCAGTCGCCGAGCGCCGCGTCGCGCGCGGCGCGGTCGGCGTAGTCGGCGCGCGCGAAGACCGCCGTCGGCACCTCGCGCGCGGCCGCGCGCGCGAGCGCCGGAGCGTCGGCGACGTTCGACGCGACCGCGACGATCCGCGCCTCGCGCCCGTGCACCGTGTCGAGCAGCGCCTGCAGGTTCGTGCCCGTGCCGGACACGAGCACGGCGATCGGCAGCGGCTCGCTCACGCGCCGCACGATAGCCGCGCGCGCAGCGCACGAGCGGCCGGCCGCCGGTCGGCTCGCTGGACACGCGTTCGATTCCGATTGCTCGAACACTGTGACCAAACTCACAGAGGACCGGCGCGGCGCGGCGTTGAATCGGTAGGCAGAGGCTGGAGATGGTGTCGCCCGCTACCCAAAGGACGCTCCAATGCTCACAGCCATTCTCATCACTCTGCTGATCGTCGCGGCGCTCGCATCGGCGCTGCGCGCCGGGCGCGGCGAGCGAAGCGATCGTCCGCCGCCCGTACAACAACCGCTACAACGACGCCGCCGGCGCGCGCGAGGACTACGTCGGCTAGGCCGCGCGCCCGGCGGGCGCTCAGGCCTTGACGAGCGGGAGGATCTGGTCGTCCTCGAGCGAGTACTTGCCGGCGGCGCCGTCGCTGC
The DNA here is from genome assembly GCA_963802105.1 of uncultured Solirubrobacteraceae bacterium. Lineage (GTDB taxonomy): Bacteria > Actinomycetota > Thermoleophilia > Solirubrobacterales > Solirubrobacteraceae > Palsa-744. The sequence goes on from CAWDHJ010000002.1 coordinate 1,220,622, forward strand.
CGGCGAGCGGGTACTCGCCGCTGAAGCACGCGTCGCAGTGCGTCGCGCGCTCGCCGCGGACCGCCTCGTAGACGCCCTCGCAGCGAGAGGTAGTGCAGCGAGTCGCAGCCGAGCTCGGCGGCGATCTCGCTCGGTCGTGCGCTCGTGCGCGATCATCTCCTCGCGCGTGGACATGTCGATGCCGTAGTGGCACGGGTGCTTGATCGGCGGCGCGGAGATCCGCATGTGCACCTCGGCGGCGCCGCGCGTCCTTCAGCATCTGCACGATCTGGCGCGTCGTGTTGCCGCGCACGATCGAGTCGTCGACGACGACCAGGCGCTTGCCGGCGATGACCTCCGGCAGCGGGTTGAACTTCAGCCGCAGCCCGTGCTTGCGCAGCTCCTGGCCGGGCTGGATGAACGTGCGCGCGACGTAGCGGTTCTTGACGAAGCCGTCGTCCTGCGGCAGGCCGGCCGCGCGCGCGAGGCCGCGCGCCGCGGGGTTGCCGGAGTCGGGCACGGCGATCACGAGATCGGCCTCGACAGGCGCCTCCTTCCAGAGGATCTCGCCCATTCGCCCGCGCGCGACCTGCAGCACCTGGTCGTTCATGCGCGAGTCGGGCCGCGCGAAGTAGATGTACTCGAACACGCAGAACGCGCGCCTGCCGCCGGGCGCGACGATGCGGCTCTGCAGGCCGTCCTCGCCGAGCGTGACCATCTCGCCCGGCTCGACCTCGCGCACGAGCTTCGCGCCGATGATGTCGAACGCGCACGACTCGCTCGCGACGCAGTAGCGCGGCTTGCCCTCGGCGTCGTCGGGGCCGGGGTCGAGCACGCCGATCGAAAGCGGGCGCAGGCCGTGCGGGTCGCGGAAGGCGACGACGCGGTCCTTCGTCATCACGACCGTCGAGAACGCGCCGCGCAGGCGCGGCATGCACCTCGGCGATCGCGTCCTCGACCGACTCGGCGGGGTGCGTCGCGATCAGCGCGGCGATGATCTCCGAGTCCGACGTCGAGCTGAACGTGACGCCGTCCTCGAGCAGCTCGTTGTGCAGCTCGACGGCGTTGATCAGGTTGCCGTTGTGCGCGAGCGCGAGCTCGCGGCGCGAGCCGTTCGTGCCCTCCGAGCGCTGCACCGGCTGCGAGTTCTCCCAGGCGTTGGAGCCGGTCGTCGAGTAGCGCACGTGGCCGATCGCGAGCTCGCCGGCGAGCGTGCGCAGGTCGTTCTCGGTGAACACCTGGTTGACGAGCCCGAGCTCGCGGCGCGTGATGATGTGGCCGTTGCGATCGGCGGCGGCGATGCCGGCCGACTCCTGGCCGCGGTGCTGCAGCGCGTACAGCGCGAAGTACGACAGCCGCGAGACCTCGTGGCCGGGCGCGTACAGGCCAAAGACTCCGCACTCGTCGCGCGGTCCGTCACGCATCACGTTCACAAGCTAGCAGCCGTGCCGCGGCTCATCTGAACAGCTCCGCGAGCGACGCGTGCGCTGCGGCGAGCTCCTCGAGCGCGACGTCGAGCACGCCGGCGATGCTCAGCCGCTCGCCGCCGACCGCGCCGAGGCTCCGCACGTCGACGCCGCTCGCCGCGAGCTCGTCGATCGCGCTCGCCGGTCCGCTGAGCAGGAAGCCCCCGGCGCCCTCGCCGAACAGCGCCGCGAACGCTCCGTCGCCCGACGGCGGCGCGCCGAGCGCATCGTCGCCGAGCTCGACCTCGGCGCCGAGGCCGCCGGCGAGGCAGCACTCGGCGAGCGCGACGGCGAGGCCGCCCTCGGCGACGTCGTGCGCGCTCGACAGCGCGCCGGCGCGCACCGCGTCGCGAACGGCCGCCTGCGCGGCGGCGACGGCGGCGACGTCGATCGCCGGCAGGCCGTCGGGCAGCGCCAGCCCGCGCAGCTTCGCGAGCTCGCTCGCGGCCGAGCGACGGCGCGAACGGCCCGACAAGCGCGATCCGCTCGCCGGCGCGCGCGAAGCCGAGCCGCCCGGCGCGGCGCGCGTCGGGCATGCGCCCGACCATGCCGATCACGGGCGTCGGGTAGATCGGGCCGGTCGCGCCCTCGTTGTAGAGCGAGACGTTGCCGCCGACGATCGGCGCGTCGAGCGCGCGGCAGGCGTCGCCGAGGCCGCGCACGGCCTCGGTCAGCTGCCAGGCGATGTGCGGCTTCTCGGGGTTGCCGAAGTTGAGGTTGTTCGTCGTGCCGAGCGGCTCGGCGCCGGCGCACGCGAGGTTCGACGCGCACTCGAGCACGGCCGCGACCGTGCCCGTGTACGGGTCGGCCGCGACGCGGCGACCGTTGCAGTCGATGCTCACGGCCAGCGCCGCGCGGGCGCCGTCGCCGTCGCCGGACGCCTGCGCCGGCAACGCCAGGACCGCCGCGTCGGCCTGCTCGGGACGGCGCACGGTGCGCGACTGGACGATCGCGTCGTACTGCTCGAACAGCGGCCGGCGCGAGGCGAGGTTCGGGCGAGGCGAGCAGCGCGAGCAGCGTCTCGCGCGGCGAGGCGCCGTCGGCGAGCGCCGGCGAGCGCGGCGGCGGCGGGTAGATCGGCGCGCTCGGCTTGCGCGGGTGCAGGTCGTACAGCGGGCAGTCGTCGACGAGCGCGCGCACGGGCATGTCGCCGACGCGCTCCTCGCCGGCGCGCACACGCACGCGGCCGCTGTCGGTGACGGTGCCGATCGACGGCGCCGCCGACCTCCCACTTCTCGCACAGCGCGAGCACCTGCTCGACGTTGCGCGGCTCGACGACGCAGAGCATCCGCTCCTGGGACTCGGAGACCATCACCTCGAACGGCTCCATGCCGGCCTCGCGCAGCGGCACGCGCGCGACGTCGATCTCGATGCCGACCTCGCCCTTCGAGGCCATCTCGGCGGCCGAGGACGTCAGCCCGGCGGCGCCGAGGTCCTGCAGCGAGACGAGCAGCTCGCGCGCGAGCAGCTCGAGCGAGCACTCGAGCAGCTTCTTCTCCTCGAACGGGTCGCCGACCTGCACGGTCGGGCGCTTGTCGGAGTCGCCGGCGCCGAGCTCGGCGGAGGCGAGCACCGACGCGCCGCCGATCCCGTCGCGGCCGGTCGAGGCGCCGAACAGGACGAGTCGGTTGCCCTCGCCGGCGGCGGCGCTGCGCACGAGCCGCTCGCGCTCGGCGAGCCCGAGCGCCATCGCGTTGACGAGGCAGTTCTGCTCGTAGGGGCCCTCGAAGTAGACCTCGCCGCCGATCGTCGGCACGCCGATCGAGTTGCCGTAGTGGCCGATGCCGGCGACGGCGCCGTCGAGCAGGTAGCGCGTGCGCGTCGCCGAGTCGCCGGTGGGCTCGCCGAAGCGCAGCGAGTCGAGCACGGCGATCGGGCGCGCGCCGATCGCGAAGATGTCGCGCAGGATGCCGCCGACGCCGGTCGCGGCGCCCTGGAACGGCTCGACGGCGCTCGGGTGGTTGTGCGACTCGACCTTGAACGCGCACGCGAGGCCGCCGCCGACGTCGACGGCGCCGGCGTTCTCGCCGGGTCCCATGACGACGTGCGGCCCTTCGGTCGGCAGCGTGCGCAGGAGCTTCTTCGAGTGCTTGTAGGCGCAGTGCTCGCTCCACAGCAGCGAGTACATCGCGAGCTCGACCTGGTTCGGCGGCGCGCCCTGCTTCTCGCAGACGAGCTCGTACTCGGCCGCCGTAAGGCCGAGCGCGAGCGCGTCCTCGACGCTCGGCAGCGTCGACGCTCCGGCCATCAGCGCGTGCGCCTCACGCGCGCACGCCTCACGCGCGTACGCCCTCGACGGCGAGGCGCATCGACTCGAACAGCTTCAGCCCGTCGGTCGAGCCGCCGGTCAGCTCGTCGACGGCATGCTCTGGGTGCGGCATCAGCCCGAAGACGTTGCCGGCCTCGTTGCAGACGCCGGCGATGTCGTGCAGCGAGCCGTTGAAGTTCTCGCCGGGCGCGTAGCGCAGGACGATCTGGCCGGAGTCGTCGATCGCGGCGAGCGTCTGCTCGTCGGCGTAGTAGCGCCCCCACGAGTGCTTCGCGGGGATGCTCAGGCGCTCGCCGAGCGCGCACGTGCGCGTGAACGTGCCGCCGCTGCTGAGCACCTCGAGCTCGACCTGGCGGAAGGTGAAGCGCAGGTCCCTGTTCGGCAGCAGCGCGCCGGGCAGCAGGTGCGCCTCGCAGAGCACCTGGAAGCCGTTGCAGATGCCGAGCACGGGACCGCCTTCGCGCGCGAACGCGACGACCGCCTCCATCGCCGGCGCGAAGCGCGCGATCGCTCCGGCGCGCAGGTAGTCGCCGTAGGAGAAGCCGCCGGGCACGACGATCGCGTCGGCGGCGTGCAGGTCGCGCTCGCCGTGCCAGATCAGCTCGGCGTCGCCGACGCGGCGCGCGGCGTTCAGCGCGTCGACCTCGTCGCAGCTTCCGGGGAATTGCAGGACGCCGAACTTCACGCTTGCAACGTCAGCCGCCGCCGTCGAGCAACTGCACCTCGTAGTCCTCGACGAGCGGGTTGGCGAGCAGCTTCTCGCACATCGGCTGAAGCTGGGCGGCGTCGTCGACGTCGAGCTCGACGAGCCGGCCGACGTGCACGTGCGAGACGCCGGCGAAGCCGAGCGCGGGCAGCGCGCGCTCGACGGCGACGCCCTGCGGGTCGAGGATGCCCTGCTTCGGGCGGATCAGGACGCGCGCTCTCACGCGCCGTCGGCCGATGCGCCGGCGCGCTGCAGCCATGCGTCGAACGGCTCGCCGGTGATCAGCTCGTAGGCTTCGACGTAGCGCGCGCGGGTGCCGGCGACGACGTCGTCGGGGATCGCGGGCGCCGGCGGCTTCTTGTCCCAGCCGCTGCTGCAAGGCCCAGTCGCGGACGTACTGCTTGTCGAAGCTCGGCTGGCCGTGGCCGACCTCGAAGCCGTCGGCGGGCCAGTAGCGCGAGGAGTCGGGCGTCAGCACCTCGTCGCCGAGGACGAGCTCGCCGCTCTCGTCAAGGCCGAACTCGAACTTCGTGTCGGCGAGGATCACGCCGCGCGCGCGCGCGTGCTCGGCGGCGAACGAGTACAGCTCGACGGAGACGTCGCGCACGCGCTGCATCAGCGCGCGCGTCGCCGACGAGCTCGGCGGCGCGGTCGAGGTCGATCGCCTCGTCGTGGCCGACGTCGGCCTTCGTGCTCGGCGTGAAGATCGGCTCGGGCAGCTGCTCGGACTCCTGCAGGCCGGCGGGCAGCGCGATGCCGGAGACCGCGCCGCTCGCCTGGTAGTCCTTCCAGCCCGAGCCGGTGATGTAGCCGCGCACGACGCACTCGACGGGCAGCATCTGCAGGCGGCGCACGACGAGCGCGCGCCCGCGCGCCTCCTCGGGGACGCCGTCGGTCGCCGAGATCAGATGGTTGGCGACGATCTGCGCGGTCAGGCCGAACCAGAAGACGGACAGGCCGGTGAGCACCTTGCCCTTGTCGGGGATCGGCGTCGGGTGGACGGCGTCGTACGTCGAGATGCGGTCGCTCGCGACCATCAGCAGCGGCGCCGGCCGGTGCTCGGAGTGCCCGTCGAGGTCGTACATCTCGCGGACCTTCCCGCTGGCGAGGAGGGGCAGGTCGGCGAGCGTCGTCACGTCGGGCGATGCTACCAACGCGTCAGGCGAGCTCGGCGGCCGGCGCGAGCGCGGCGTCGAGGCGCCCGACGATCTGCTCGGCGTAGCGCACGTAGTGGCCGTAGTCGAAGATCGCGTCGAGGTCGAGGCGCAGCGGCGCGACGCGCTCGTCGGCGGCGAGCAGCTCGCGCAGCGGCGATCGCCCTCGTCCCACGCGCGCTGCGCGAGCTCCTGCGACGATGCCGATAGGCGTCGTCGCGCGAGAGGCCGGTGCTCGACGAGCGCGAGCAGCACGCGCTGGGAGAACAGCGCGCCGTGCGTCAGCTCGAGGTTCGCGCGCATGCGCTCGGCGTCGACGGTCATGCCCTGCACGAGCGCGGTCGCGCGATGCTGGAGGTAGTCGAGCAGGATCGTCGAGTCGGGCAGGATCACGCGCTCGACGGAGGAGTGGCTGATGTCGCGCTCGTGCCACAGCGCGACGTCCTCGAGCGCGGCCTGCGCGTTGCCGCGCAGCACGCGCGCGAGCCCGGAGATCTGCTCGGCCTTGATCGGGTTGCGCTTGTGCGGCATCGCCGAGGAGCCCTTCTGGCCGGCGCGGAACGGCTCCTGCACCTCGCGGACCTCGGTGCGCTGCAGGTGGCGGATCTCGGTCGCGAGGCGCTCCAGGCCGGCGCCGGCGAGCGCGATCGCGCCGAGCAGCTCGGCGTGGCGGTCGCGCGCGACGACCTGCGTCGAGACGTCCTCGCGCGCGAGCCCGAGGCGGGCGAGCACGCGCTGCTCGAACTCGGGGCTCGTCGCGGCGTACGTGCCGACGGCGCCGGAGATCGCGCCGACGGCGACCTGCGCGAAGGCGCGCTCGAGGCGCCTGGCGTTGCGCATGCGCCTCGAAGGCGAAGCCCGGCGAGCTTGACGCCGAACGTCGTCGGCTCGGCGTGGACGCCGTGCGTGCGCCCGACGCAGAGCGTGTCGACGTGCTCGCGCGCGCGCTCGTGCAGCGCGGCGACGAGCGCGTAGGCGCCGGGGACGATCGACCTCGCCGACGGCCTCGCAGCTGCAGCGCGAGCGCGGTGTCGAGCACGTCGGAGGAGGTCAGCCCGTAGTGGATCCAGCGCCCGGCGTCGCCGGCGGAGGCGCCGAGCACGTCGACGAACGCGGCGACGTCGTGGTCGGTGACGCGCTCGCGCTCGTCGACCTGCCGCGACGCTGAACGTCGCGGCGCGGATCGCGTCGAGGTCGGCGGCGCTCGGGCCCTCGCGTTCGCCGAGCAGCGCGGGCAGCTCCTCGCAGGCGGCGACCTCGACGCGGCGCCAGCTCTCCATGCGCGCCTCGTCGGTCCACAGGCGGCCGAGCTGCTCGCGGGTGTAGCGGGCGATCATCGCGCGAGCGCCTCGCGCCGCGTCACGCGCCGAGGATCTGCGCGGCGAGGATCGGCGGCGTTGCGCGCGTTGTCGAGCCCGACGCAGGCGACGGGCACGCCGGGCGGCATCTGCACGATCGAGAGGATCGCGTCGAGGCCGCCGGCGGCGGTCAGGCGGCCGGACAGCGGCACGCCGATCACGGGCAGGTCGGTGTGCGCGGCGACGGCGCCGGGCAGCGCGGCGGAGATGCCGGCGCCGGCGATGATCACGCGCAGGCCGCGCATGTGGGCGTTCTTGGCGTACTCGGCGACGGCGTCGGGTTCGCGGTGCGCGGACATCACGCGGATCTCGTGCAGGATGCCGCGCTCTTCGAGCTCCTTGGCGGCCTTCTCCATCGTCTCCATGTCGCTCTTGGAGCCCATCAGGATGCCGACGCGCGGCGCGTCGACGTCGATGTCGTCGAGCTGCGCCTGCACTTCGGCCTCCTCCATCGGCTCGGGCGCGAGCGAGAGGCCGGGCGCCTCGCGGCCCTCTTGCGCGGTCGGGTCGAGCTGCTCGCGGTCGTTCATGCCCGCAGCATACGCACGATGACGGGCGGCTTACAGCGAGGCGATGAACTCCTCGATGCCGATCGCGGCGAGCGTCTCGTAGCGACCGGTGCCGCGCGAGCCGAGCTCGAGCGAGACGCGCGCCATCGTCGCCTCGTCTGGCGCCTCGACGACGGAGATGAAGTCGACGTGGCCGAGCGTCGCCCACTGCGCCTTGACGCTGGCGCCGAGCTGCTCGACCTCCTTGTTGACCTCGCGGATCCGCTCGGGGTTGTTCTTGACGGTCTGGACGCCCTCGGGGGTCAGCGTCGAGAGCATGATGTACGTGGGCACCTGGACTCCTCCGTTCGCTTCGCGATCTCGCCGACACCGTCGCCGGACGCGGCCGTCGGCCGCATCCGACTTTGTACCCGATCGCGCGCGGTTCGGACTACGACTCGGCGCCGACGGCCTCGTGCGCGGCGACGTCGAGCGCGAGCTCGCCGTCGCGCACGTCGACGGCGACGTCGTCGCCCTCGTGAATCTCGCCCGCGAGCAGCGCGAGCGCCAACCGGTCGGTGAGCTGCTTCTGGATCACGCGGCGCAGCGGGCGCGCGCCGTAGGTCGGGTCGTAGCCCATGTCGCCGAGCAGCTGCTTGGCGGCGTCGGTGAGCGTGAGCCGCACGCCGCGCTCGGCGACACGCGCGATCACGCGATTGACTTGCAGCTCGACGATCTCTGAGATCTGCTCGCGCGTGAGCGCCTTGAAGCGGACGATGTCGTCGAGCCGGTTGATGAACTCGGGCTTGAAGAAGTCGAGCAGTTCGGTGCGCAACTGCGCGTCGGCGCGGGCGGCGGCGTGCGGGTCGGCGTCGTCGGGCACGTCGGTGGCGACGGGGATGTTCGAAGTCATGATCAGCACGGTGTTCTTGAAGTCGACGGTGCGACCCTGGCCGTCGGTGAGGCGCCCGTCGTCCATCACCTGCAGCAGCGTGTTGAAGACGTCGGAGTGCGCCTTCTCGATCTCGTCGAGCAGCACGACGGCGTAGGGGCGCCGGCGGACGGCCTCGGTGAGCTGGCCGCCCTCTTCGTAGCCGACATAGCCGGGCGGCGCGCCGACGAGCCGCGAGACGGAGTGTTTCTCCATGTACTCGGACATGTCGATGCGGATCATCGCCTCCTGCGAGTCGAACATGAACTCGGCGAGCGCGCGCGCGAGCTCGGTCTTGCCGACGCCGGTCGGGCCGAGGAACAGGAACGAGCCGATCGGGCGGTCGGGGTCCTGCAGGCCGGCGCGCGAGCGCCGCAGCGCCGAGGCGACGGCGTCGATCGCGGCGTCCTGGCCGACGACGCGCTCGTGCAGGCGCTCGTCCATGTGCACGAGCTTCTCGGTTTCGCCCTCGAGCAGGCGACTGACGGGGATGCCGGTCCAGCGCGCGACGACCTCGGCGATGTCGTCAGCGTCGACCTCCTCTTTGAGGAATTGCGGCCCGCCCGCCCCGGCGGCGCCGTCGCGCTCGCGCTCGGCCGATTCGTACTCGGCGACGGCGCGTTCGAGCTCGGGGATCTCGCTGTAGCGCAGTTCGGCGGCGCGCTGGAGGTCGGCTTCGCGTTCGGCGCGTTCCATCTCGATGCGCGCGCGGTCGAGGCGCTCGCGCGTCTCGTTGACGCCGGCGATCGCCTGCTTCTCGGCTTCCCACTGGCGCTTCATCTCGGCCGAGCGCGCTTCGAGCTCGGACAGCTCGGTCTCGATCGCCTCGCGGCGCTGCTTGGCGGCGTCGTCCTTCTCCTTGCGCAGCGACTCGAGCTCGATCTTCAGCTGCATGACGCGCCGGTCGACCTCGTCGATCTCGGTCGGCAGCGAGTCGATCTCGATGCGGATCTTCGAGGCGGCCTCGTCGACGAGGTCGATCGCCTTGTCGGGGAGGAAGCGGTCGGCGATGTAGCGGTTGGAGAGCGTCGCGGCGGCGATCAGCGCGCTGTCCTGGATCGTGACGTGGTGGTGCAGCTCGTAGCGCTCCTTGAGCCCGCGGAGGATCGCGATCGTGTCCTCGACGCTCGGCTCGCCGACGGTGACGGGCTGGAAGCGGCGCTCGAGCGCGGCGTCCTTCTCGATGTACTTGGTGTACTCGTCGAGCGTCGTCGCGCCGACGGCGCGCAATTCGCCGCGCGCGAGCATCGGCTTGAGCAGGTTGGAGGCGTCGACGGAGCCCTGGGCGGCGCCGGCGCCGACGATCGTGTGCAGCTCGTCGAGGAACAGGATGATCGTTCCGTGCGCGTCCGAAACCTCCTTGAGGACGCCCTTGAGGCGTTCCTCGAACTCGCCGCGGTAGGCGGCGCCGGCGATCAGCGCGCCCATGTCGAGCGCGATCACGCGACGATCGCGCAGCGACTCGGGGACGTCTTTGGAGACGATCCGCTGGGCGAGCCCCTCGACGATCGCGGTCTTGCCGACGCCGGGCTCGCCGATCAGCACGGGGTTGTTCTTCGTGCGGCGCGAGAGCACCTGGATGACGCGGCGGATCTCCTCGTCGCGCCCGATGACGGGGTCGAGCTGGCCCTGCTCTGCGATCTCGGTGAGGTCGCGGCCGAAGCGCTCGAGCGGGCTCTGCTCCTCATCGGTGGCCTGCGCGGCTGGGTTACTCGGGTTGGCTGCCATCGGGCCTCCTGTCGGACGGTCTGTCTGCGCGACGCATGAACGGCGAGCGCGCGTCGGCGGCGCGGACGATCTCGCCGCCGCGGTAGGGGACGGCGAGCTCGGCGCGGAACGAGCGGCGGACCTGCTCGATCTCCTCGGCGAGCTGCACCTGCGCGTGCAGCGCCTGCAGCTCGAGCTCCTCGATGCGCGCGTGCATCTCGTCGAGCTTGGACTCGAGCTCGAGCACGCGCTCGACGCCGGCGAGGTTGAGCCCGAGCTCGCCGGTCATCTCCTGGATGCGGCGGAGCCTCTCGACGTCGTCCTGGGAGTAGAGGCGCGTGCCCTTGGGCGAGCGCTTGGGCTCGATCAGCCCGCGCGCCTCGTACATGCGCAGCGTCTGCGGGTGCATCTCGGCGAGCTCGGCGGCGACGGAGATCATGAACACGCCGCGGCCGGTCTCGACGGACACGCGCGCGAGACGCGTGACGGCGCGCTCGTCGCTACGCCCCGCCATCGCCGGCCCCTTCTCGACCGTCGTGCGTCGAGCCGGCGGCGGCGCTCGCGGCGCCGGCGAACAGCTTCGCGCGCGGGTCGCCGTTGAAGACCTTGGACATCGCGTCGACGACGCTGCGCTGCTCCTCGCTGAGCTCTTTGGGGACTTCGATGACGAAGCGGTAGTGCAGGTCGCCTTTGGCGGGCGGCGAGCCGGAGCCGAGCTTCGGCGGTCCCTCGCCGCGCAGGCGCTGGACGGTGCCGTGCGAGGTGCCGGGCGCGACGCGCAGCGTCTTGGTTCCGTCGAGCGTCGGGACCTGCACCTCGGCGCCGCGCAGCGCCTCGGGGATCGTCAGCGGGACCTCGACCTCGAAGTTCTCGCCCTTGCGCTTGAAGATCGGCGAGGGCGCGACGTGCGTGATCAGGTAGAGGTCGCCGGGCGGTCCGCCGCGGCGGCCGGGCTCGCCCTTGCCGGCGAGGCGGATGCGGCTGCCGTCGCGCACGCCGGCGGGGATGTTGACGCGCAGGCGCTTGACGGTGCGCACGGCGCCGGAGCCGTGGCAGGTCGGGCAGGGGTCCTCGATGATCGTGCCGGAGCCGCCGCAGCGCGAGCACGGCGCGGAGATCGAGAAGGCGCCCTGGCCCTGCGTCTCGACGCCGCGGCCTTCGCAGCGCGGGCAGACGGTCGGCGTCGTGCCGGGCTTGGCGCCGGTGCCGTGGCAGGTGTCGCATGTCGTCTGCATCGGCACCTGCAGCGGGACCTGCGCGCCGGCGACGGCCTGGTCGAAGGAGATCGAGACCTGCGCCTCGAGGTCGGCGCCGCGTTCGGGGCGCGGACGCTGCCGTGCGCCGCGGCCGGCGCGCCCGCCGGGGCCGGGGCCGGCGCCGCCGAACAGGTTGGAGAGGATGTCGCCCATCGAGGAGGCGTCGAAGTCGAAGTTGCCGAAGCCGCCGAAGCCGCCGCCGGGCCCGGCGCCGGTCGCGAACGGCCCGGAGCCGCAGTCGTACTGCTTGCGCTTCTCGGGGTCGCCGAGCACGTCATGCGCCTGCGAGATCTCCTTGAAGCGCGCCTCGGCGTCCTTGTCGTCGGGTTGCGCGTCGGGGTGGTACTGGCGCGCGAGCTTGCGGTAGGCCTTCTTGATCTCGTCGGGCGTCGCTTTCTTGTCGACGCCGAGCGTCTTGTAGTAGTCGGGGCGGGCTGCCATCGCGATGCGCTCCGCTCGGCTAGGCGGCGACGACGACGCGCGCGGGACGGATGATCGTCTCGCCGAGCCGGTAGCCGGCCTGGTAGACCTCGACGACGGTGCCGCTCGGCGCGGGCGCCGATCCTCGCCGGCGGGCTGCGGGGACGCTCGCCATCGCCTCGTGCACGGACGGGTCGAACTGCTCGCCGAGCGGCGAGAAGGACTCGACGCCGACGCGCGCGAGCGCGGCGGAGAGCTCGGAGCGCACGAGGCGCACGCCATCGAGCAGCGGGTCGTCTGTCGCGGCGGCGTCGAGCGGCGCGGTCGAGGTTGTCGATCGCCGGCAGCAGCTCCTTGGCGAGCTTCGCGACGCCGCGCTCCTGCGCGAGCGCGGACTCGCGCGCGACGCGCTTGCGGTAGTTCTCGAAGTCGGCCTGCGTGCGCTGCGCGAGCGCGAGGTACTCGTCGCGCTTGGCGGCGAGCGTGCCGAGCTCGTCGAGGTCGACCTCGACCTGCAGCTCGGCGGCCTCGTCGCGGCCGCTCGCGCCGTCGCCGTCGCGCCGGCGCGGCGGGCGCCGGGCGCACTGCTTGGCGCTGGTCGTGCTCGCCTGCCGGCGGGCTGCTGCTGCGTCGGCGGCGCTGTCCGTTGACGCGGGATCGTCTGCTTGGACTCTGACATCGCGCGCTATGCCTTCGGCTCGTCGACTACCTCGGCGTCGACGACGTCCTCGTCGTCGGAGGACGCGCCGTCGGCCGCGGGCGCGGCGCCGTTGCCGTCGCCGGCCGCGGCGGCGGACTCCTGCGCGCGCTGGTACATCGCCTCGGAGATCGCGTGGAAGGCGGTCTGCAGGGCCTCGGTCTTGGCGTTGATCGCCGCGGGGTCCTCGGCCTCGAGCGCCTCGCGAACCTCCTTGATCGCGTCCTCGATGCGCTGCTTGGAGTCGGCGTCGACCTGGTCGCCGAGCTCGCCGAGCTGTTTCTCGGCCTGGTAGGCGGCGTTCTCGCCGTTGTTGCGCGCCTCGGCGAGCTCGCGCGCGCGGCGGTCCTCCTCGGCGTGGGACTCGGCGTCGGAGACCATGTTCTTGATCTCGTCGTCGGAGAGCCCGGAGCCGGCCTTGATCTCGATCTTCTGCTCCTTGCCGGTGCCGAGATCCTTGGCGGAGACGTTGAGGATGCCGTTGGCGTCGATGTCGAAGGCGACCTCGATCTGCGGGATGCCGCGCGGCGCCGGCGGGATGCCGGTGAGCTGGAACTTGCCGAGCGACTTGTTGTACTGCGCCATCTCGCGCTCGCCCTGCAGCACGTGGATCTCGACCGAGGGCTGGTTGTCCTCGGCGGTCGAGAAGACCTCGCCCTTGCGCGTCGGGATCGTCGTGTTGCGCTCGATCAGCTTCGTCATGACGCCGCCCTTCGTCTCGATGCCGAGCGTCAGCGGCGTGACGTCGAGCAGCAGCACGTCCTTGACGTCGCCGGCGAGCACGCCGGCCTGGATCGCGGCGCCGACGGCGACGACCTCGTCGGGGTTGACGCCGCGGTGCGGCTCCTTCTTGGTCAGCTCCTTGACCTTCTCCTGGACGGCGGGCATGCGCGTCATGCCGCCGACGAGCACGACGTGCTCGATCTCCTTGACGCCCTTGTCTTTGGCGTCGTCGATCGCCTGCCTGACCGGCGCGACGACGCGGTCGAGCAGGCCGGAGGTGAGCTCGGCGAGCTTGGCGCGCGTGAGGCGCGTGTCGAGGTGCTTCGGCCCGGAGGCGTCGGCGGTGATGAACGGCAGGTTGATCTGCGTCTCCTGCGTCGTCGAGAGCTCGATCTTGGCCTTCTCGGAGGCCTCGTAGAGCCGCTGCAGCGCCATCGGGTCGGCGCTCAGGTCGATGCCCTGCGACTTCTTGAACTCGGCGACGAGCCAGTCGACGATCGCCTTGTCGAAGTTGTCGCCGCCGAGGTGGTTGTCGCCGGCGGTCGACTTGACCTCGAAGACGCCGTCGCCGATCTCGAGCACGGACACGTCGAACGTGCCGCCGCCGAGGTCGAAGACGAGGATCGTCTGGTCGGACTCCTTGTCGAGCCCGTACGCGAGCGAGGCGGCGGTCGGCTCGTTGATGATGCGCTTGACGTCGAGGCCGGCGATCTTGCCGGCGTCCTTGGTCGCCTGGCGCTGGTCGTCGTTGAAGTACGCGGGGACGGTGATGACGGCCGAGTCGACGGCTTCGCCCAAGTACGCTTCGGCGTCGGTCTTCAGCTTCTGCAGGATCATCGCGGAGATCTCGGGCGGCGAGAACTGCTCGGCTCCTTTGTCGCCCGCGTCACCTCGACGCGCGCGTCGCCGTTGGGCCCGGAGACGACCTTGTAGGGGACGATCGACTCCTCCTCCTGCACTTCGGCCTCCTTGCGGCCCATGAAGCGCTTGATCGAGAAGACGGTGTTCTGCGGGTTGGTGACCGCCTGGCGCTTGGCGACCGTGCCGACCAGGCGCTCGCCGGAAGCCGTGAACGCGACGACGGACGGCGTCGTGCGACCGCCCTCCGAGTTCTCGATCACGGTCGGCTCGCCGCCCTCGAGCACGGCCATGCACGAGTTGGTCGTGCCGAGGTCGATGCCTATGGTCTTGGCCATGTCTGAATGCTCCTTCGAGTATGCGGTATAAATCTGAGTCTGATTGTGACAGATTTTCTGTGGAGAATCAAGATCGATCGACGCCGGCTCGGACGCGGCGGAGGACGCCCGAGCGGCGTGACAGCGGCGGGCGCGACGCGGTACCTTCGGAGGATGCCGGCGGCGAGCTCAGCGATCGCGGATGCGCTTCCGGTCAAGCCGCGCCTGCGGGGCGTCTTGCACCAGTACGCGTTCTTCGTCTCGCTGGCGTTCGGCGCCGGGCTGATCCTGGCGGCGTCGGACGGCCGCTCGCGCGTGGCGGCGGGCATCTACGCGGCGGCGGTCTCGGCGCTGCTCGGGACGAGCGCGCTGTACCACCGCGTGACGTGGCGGCCGAAGGCGCGGCGCTGGATGCGGCGCCTGGACCACTCGATGATCTTCGTGCTGATCGCGGGCACGTACACGCCGGTCGCGCTGCTCGCGCTGAAAGGCGCACTGGCGAGCACGATCCTGATCGTGCTGTGGGCGGGCGCGCTCGGCGGCGTGATCTTCAAGCTCGCGTGGATCGACGCGCCGAAGTGGCTGTTCGCGCTCGTCTACGTCGATGCTCGGCCTCGTGACGGCGACGGTCTTCGGCGAGCTGCCGGCGACGATCGGCTGGCTCGGCGCGGCGGGCCTGGCGGCGGGCGGGCTGTTGTACGTGATCGGCGCGGTGATCTACGCGAGCGGCAAACCGAACCCGTGGCCGAAGGTGTTCGGCTACCACGAGGTCTTCCACACGCTCGTGCTCGCGGCGGCGGGGCTGCACTACGCGGTGATCGCGTTCGCGGTGCTGCCACACGGCTGAGCGCATAAGTACATCAAGGTCTCAGCACACGGATGAGTGCGATTCGGATAGCTGGAATTTCTCACTAGCCCGGCTTCTCCTTTCGCAGTGCGATGGGCACTCAGTCCTAGGACTATGTACAATCACGCGATGGCGCACAGCATCAGCAATGTTGATGAGTGGCTCAATGCCTTCCCGGCTCGAGATGTCCAGCGACGCATCCGTGAACTGGAGGGACGCATCGCCGCACTCGATGCTCAGCTGAACAATCTCCGCCGCGTGCACAATACGTGGGCGCATGGCAGGAGAGCAGGTGAGTGCCACCGCCTCGCCGGAGGCGGCAAATGGAGCCACCCCGCCTCCGCAAGGCCTGAGCGCCAGCACGTCCCCCGTCGACTCGAAAACCGCCCGACCCGAGCCCGCACTCACTAAGCGGGAGGCGATCTTCAGGCTGATGAACGAGCAGCCGTTGAGTCCGTGGAAGCTCGCCGACCTGCGTCGGACCCTAATCGAGCGGCAGTGGATCGGCGACGACAAGAAATCCAAGCACGCATTCGATGTTGCTCTCAGCAAATTGTACAAGCGAGGGGTCATTGACCGTATAGGGCCAGCGACATACAAGCTTGCCTCCGCTAACGGCTCTACAGAGAGTCGTTAGCGGAGGCCGCCAGCTCGGGCCTAGGGGGTATGGGCGGATAAACGCCCAGGCCGCAAGGTCGCGGTTGTAACCGCCCCGAACTAGGTTCTGGGAGTAAGCCAGATCGGGAGTCGTCCTAGGGCGGCTTCCGATCTGGTGCAATCTGGCAGCTTGATCAGCGTTCGGCGATTCTCAACATGTGCAGGTGCTCTACCGCCAATCCCGGCCTGCAAGCAGTCGGTCGTCGCCGGCTTGTCCTCAGACGAACAGCGCGCGGCTCGGGCACATGCGCGCGAGCGCGCAGCTCGTGGCATTCGGGCGAGCGCGCGTGGCAGGTGCGCCGGCCGTGGCGCAGCAGGTTGACGTGCAGCTCGAGCTCCTCGCCGGGCGGCGTGAGCGCGAGCATCTGGTCGTGCAGGCGCTCGAACGGCGCGCCGGGCTGCAAGCAGGCGCAGGCGCACGCCGACGCGCGAGACGTGCGTGTCGACGGGGACGTCGCGCAGGCCGTAGGCGAACAGCAGCACGCAGGCGGCCGTCTTGCGCCCGACGCCGGGCAGCGCGACGAGGTAGTCGCGCGCGGCGTCGAGCGGCGCGCGCGGCAGCCAGTCGAGCGAGAGCTCGTCGGCGCCGTCGCGCATCGTCGTCGGCCATGGCGCCGGGCGGCGCTCTGAGATCGCGCGCAGGATCGCCTGGATGCGCGCGGACTTGACCTTCGAGATGCCGCCGGGGCGGATCGCCTCCTCGATCTCGGCGAGCGGCGCGTCGCGCACGGCCTGCCAGCGTGGGAAGCGCGTGCGCAGGCGCAGGAAGGCGACGTCGCGGTTGCGGTCGTTGGTCGACTGCGAGAGCACCGTGAGCACGAGCTCGGCGATCGGGTGGCCGTGCGGCGCGCATCAGCGGGATGCCGTAGACCTCGCGCAGGCGGTCGCGCACGCGCAGCACGCGCGCGCGCGTCGGCGGCCTCCAGGCGGTGCCGCGCGGCGGGGCGCGGGCGAGCGGCGCGCGCGGGCATCGCGCCGACGGTATCGCCGCGCGGCGGGCGTATATCCTCGCGCGGTGCCCGAGGTCAGCGAGCGACAGCGGCGAGATCGACGGGCTGCCGGTCTTCTGGCGCACGCGGCGTGCGACGGCGCGGGCGGCGCTCGGCGGCGGCGCGCGGGCGGCCGGTGCCGCTGTACCTGCACGGCGTGCCGACGAACCGCGACGACTGGGTGCCGTTCCTCGCGCGCGGCGGCGGCCTCGCGCCGGACCTGCCCGGCTTCGGGCGCTCGGGCAAGCCGGGGTCGCTGCAGCTACACGATCGACGAGTACGCGGACTTCCTCGAGCGCTTCCTCGACGCTCGTGCGAGGTCGAGCGCGTGCAGCATGGTCGTGCACGACTGGGGCGCGGTCGGCCTGGCCTTCGCCCAGCGCCACCCCGAGCGCGATCGAGCGGCTCGTCGTGATCAACGCGGTGCCGTTGCTGCCCGGCTATCGCTGGCACCGCACGGCGCGCATCTGGCGCACGCCGGTGCTCGGCGAGCTGTCGATGGGCGCGACGAACCGGCGGCTGCTGCGGCTCGCCTCCGCGCGAGGCCAACGCGACGCCGGGGCCGCTGCCGGAGGCGTGGCTGCGACACGGTGCTCGACCACTTCGACCAGGGCACCCAGCGCGCGATCCTGCGGCTGTACCGCAGCTCGCCGCCGGAGGTGCTCGCGGCGGCCGGCGACGCGCCTCGGCGCGCTCGGCGTGCCGGCGCTCGTGGTGTGGGGCGAGCAGGACCCCTACATCCCGGCGCGCTTCGCGCGGCATACGCCGACGCGCTCGGCGGCGCCGAGCTGCTCGAGCTCGCCGACGCCGGGCACTGGCCGTGGCTCGACCGGCCCGGACGTGATCGAGCGCGTCGTCGCGTTCCTCGGCGCGCGAGCTGACGGCGGAGCGCCGGCGTGCGCGTGCGCGCGCGATCGCGCTGCGATGCGGCGCCGTGGGCCTCGGCGTCGGCTGCTGGCGACGGCGGCGCTCGGCCGTCGTCTACCTGCTCGTCGCGCCGCCGAGCGCCGACCTGGCGGCGGCGACCTACCGCAGCGACCTGTTCTGCGCGCGCGGCTTCACGCTGTGGGACAACGGCTGGTACGGCGGGCACCATCTGCTCGCGCTACTCGCTGCTCGCGCCGGCGCTCGGCGCGCTGCTCGGCGCGCAGCTGCTCGGCGGCGCTCGCGGCGGTGCTCGCCGCGGCGCTGTTCGGCGCGCTGGTCGCCGGCGGCTTCGCGCGCGCGCGCGGCGCGCGCGGCGACGCTGTGGTTCGCGCTCGGCGCGTCGGTCGCGCTGCTCGCGGGCCGCGTCCCGTTCGACCTCGGCCTCGCGCTCGGCGCTCGGCGCGCTGCTCGCGGCGCGCACGGCGGTCGCGGCGTCGTGCCGGCGGCGTCTGCGGAGCGATCGCCGGCGCGCGCGTGCCGGCGGCATCTCGTACGCGCGTCGCGGGTGCCGGCGGTCGCGCTGGCGCTGGTGCTCGCGGCGCTGACCGCGCTGGCGAGCCCGGTCGCCGGCGCGTTCCTCGCGCTCGCCGGCGCTCGCCGGGCAGCGCCGCGCGCCGGCGCGCGCCGGTCGCGCTGGCGCGTCGCGATCGCGGCGCTCGCGCCGGTCGCGCTGCTCGAGCTGGCGTTCCCGGAAGGCGGCTACGAGCCGTTCGCGCCTCGGCCTTCTAGCCGGCGCTCGCGGCGGTGCTCGTGATCGCGCTGGCTGCTGCCGCGCGCGAGCGCGTGCTGCGCACGGGCGCTGGCGCTCTACGCGCTGGCGCTGGTCGGCGCGTACGCGCTCCGACGGCGGTCGGCGGCAACGCCGACTCGGCTCGTGCGCGCGCGCTGCTCGGGCAGCACTGCTGGCGCGCGCTCGGGCCGAGCTCGTGCGCGACGCGCGTCGGTGGCGGGCGGCGCTCGTGGCGCGACGCGCGGCGTGGCGCTGGCGCTCGCGGCGCCGCTGCTGCTCTACTGGCAGCTGCACGCGCCGATCGCGACTCGTCTCGGCTGGCGGCGACCCGGCGGCGAACGCGCTCCTACTACGCGCCGCTGCTCGGCGAGCTGCGCACGGCTCGGCGTCGGCTACGGCGCACGCGCCGGCGCGGATCGAGGTCGTGCCGACGCGCGACCACTGGGAGGCGCGCTACGTCGCCGGCGCACGTCGCTGATCGCGCGCGGCTGGGAGCGCCAGCTCGACACGCGCTACGACGGCGCTGTTCTACGCACGCGCGGCGCGCTCGACGCGGCGCGCTATCGAGGCGTGGCTGGCGCGACGAACGCGGTCTCCTACGTCGCGCTGCCCGACGCGCCGCTGGACTACTCGGCGCGCGCCGAGGGACGCGCTCGTCGGCGCGGCTGCCGGCTACCTGCGCGAAGTCTGGCGCTCGGCGCACTGGCGGCTGTTCGCGGTGCGCGGCGCCGACGCCGCTGGCGCAGCGCGCCGGGCGTGCTGACGCGCGCTGCGGCAGCGACTCGTTCACGCTGCGCGCGCCGCGCGCCGGGCACGCTTCGTGGTGCGCGTGCGCTTCACGCCGTACTGGGCGCTCGCGCGCGGCGCGCGGCTGCGTGCGGCCGCGCGCCGGCGGCTGGACGAC
Organism: uncultured Solirubrobacteraceae bacterium; assembly: GCA_963802105.1. Classification (GTDB taxonomy): domain Bacteria; phylum Actinomycetota; class Thermoleophilia; order Solirubrobacterales; family Solirubrobacteraceae; genus Palsa-744. The sequence continues at coordinate 1,240,005 of CAWDHJ010000002.1, forward strand.
GGTGCAGACGCGCGCGCGCCGGCACGGTGCGAGGTCGCGATCGACTTCTCGCTCGCGCGCGTGTTCGAGCACGGGCGGCGCTGCCGTGAGCGCCGGCGAGGAGCGCGCGCGGCGGCGTCGCGCGACCGCGCGTGCGCGGCGCGTCGTCTAGGCTTCACGCGATGGTCGCCCGCGCTCGTCTCCTGCAGGCGCGCGTCCTGCCGCACGGCTGGCTCGACGCGCTCGCGGCAGGTCTCGCTGTTCGCCGCCGCCTACTTCGCCTACAGGCTCGTGCGCGGGCTCGTCGAGGGCGACGCGAACGCGGCGTTCGCGCACGCGCGCGACGTGATCGCGATCGAGCGCACGCTGCACCTGTTCGTCGAGCCGAGCGATCCAGGCGTGGGCGTCGGGCAGCCACCTGGTGATGGTCGTGCGCGAGCTGGCTGTACGTCAACGCGCAGACGTCGGTCACGCTCGCGCGCGCTGCTCTACCTGTACCTGCGCCACAACCGCTCGTTCTACTTCGTGCGCAACATGTTCATGATCGCGATGGCGATCGCGCTGGTCGGCTACATCGTGTTCCCGACGGCGCCGCCGCGGTTCATGCCGGAGTGGGGCTTCATCGACACGCGTCTCGGACTTCACCGGCGTGCACGTCTGACGCACGCGAGCAGCGTCGATCGAGCGCGCTGTTCAACCCGTACGCGGCCGTGCCCTCGATGCACGTCGCGTTCGCGCTGATGATCGGCTGGCCGCTGGCGCGCCTCGCGAAGCACAGCGATCGTGCGCGTGCTGTGGCTGCTGTACCCGTTCCTGATGGCGTTCGTGATCGTCGTCACGGCCAACCACTTCATCGTCGACGCGCTGCTCGGCGCGCTGACCGCCGGCGCGTCGGCGTACGGCGCGCGCTGGCTGGCGCGCGCGCGCCCGGCGGTCTGGCGCTTCTCGACCGTCGCCGCGCGCACGTCGGCGAGCGGGTAGCGCGCAGCGCGACATGGCTCCGCAGGCAGCACGCCTCGCCGCGGCGCGCGCGCGCGCGGCGGCTACCGCTCGGGCGCGCCGGCGCGCGCGGCGCGCGCGCGCCGATCGGCTCGGGCGAGCGCCGCGAGCTGATGCGCGACCGCGCTGATCGAGTCGCGCCTGACGCCGAACGCGATCTCGCTGACCGGGCTTCGTGCTGAACGTCGTCGCGGCGGTGCTCGTCTGGGAGAAGCTGTTCTTCCTCGGCGGCATCGCGTTCATCGTCGGCTCGGTCATGGACACGCTCGACGGGCGCTACTCGCGGATGTCGGGCAAGGGCACGCCGTTCGGCGCGTTCCTGGACTCGACGCTCGACCGCGTCGAGGAGGGCATCGTGCTGACGGCCGTCGCCGGCGTACTTCGCGCTGCACGGCAAGCGCGATCGCGGCGGCGGCGGTCGTCGTCGCGGTGCTCGCGTCGCTGATGGTCAGCTACACGCGCGCACGCGCCGAGGCGCTCGGCGTCGAGTGCAAGGTCGGCATCGCGACGCGGCCGGTGCGCGTCGTGATCCTCTCGATCGGGCTGGTGTTCGCGCGCGGCGCCTCGCTCGGCGACTTCGAGCTGCTGCAGCCGGCCGTCTACGTGCTCGCGGCGCTCAGCCTGATCACGGTCGGCCAGCGCATCTGGCACGTGCGCCGCGAGCTCGTCCCGCCTAGCGCCGCGCGCCCGGTGTGACCTAGCGAGGCGGCGGAGTAGTCTCCGCGAAAGCCCACAGGCTTACACGACCGCGCCTCGGCCCCGAGCGCCGAGCCCCCTCAGCAAAGGACATCTCTCTCGTGATCAAGCAGCACTCCAACGGCACCGCGTCGGCAACGGCGCGGCCTCGAGCAACGGCGCCGCCGGACCGGTAGCACACGGCGCTCGCGCGACCCGCTACCAGTCGGAGAAGGTGCGCGTGGCGATCGTCGGCGTCGGCAACTGCGCCTCGGCGTTCGTGCAGGGCGTCCACTACTACCGCGACGCCGACCCGACGAGCGCGTGCCGGGCCTGATGCACGTCGACCTCGGCGGCTACCACGTCCGCGACATCGAGTTCACGGCGGCCTTCGACATCGACGCGAAGAAGGTCGGCAAGGACCTCGGCCAAGCGATCTGGGCGGGGCAGAACAACACGATCAAGTTCGCCAAGGTGCCGAAGCAAGCTCGGCGTGCCCGGTGTACCGCGGGATGACGCACGACGGCCTCGGCAAGTACCTCAAGGAGAAGATCATCAAGGCGCCGGGCGAGACGGCCGACATCGTGAAGATCCTCAAGGACACGCACACCGACGTCGTCGTCTCCTACCTGCCGGTCGGCTCCGAGCAGGCGACGAAGTGGTACGTCGAGCAGGTGCTCGAGGCGGGCTGCGGCTTCGTCAACTGCATCCCGGTGTTCATCGCGCGCGAGAACTACTGGGACAAGCGCTTCAAGGAGGCGGGCCTGCCGATCGTCGGCGACGACATCAAGTCGCAGGTCGGCGCGACGATCGTGCACCGCACGCTCGCGCGCCTGTTCGCCGACCGCGGCGTGAAGATCGCTGCGCACCTCGCAGCTGAACGTCGGCGGCAACATGGACTTCTACAACATGCTCGAGCGCGAGCGGCTGGAGTCGAAGAAGATCTCGAAGACCAACGCGGTGACCTCGATCATGGACCACGAGCTGCCGGCCAAGGACGTCTACATCGGCCCGTCGGACTACGTGCCGTGGCTGACCGACCGCAAGTGGGCGCACATCCGCGTCGAGGGCCAGGCGTTCGGCGACGTGCCGCTGAACGTCGAGCTGAAGCTCGAGGTGTGGGACTCGCCGAACTCGGCCGGCATCGTGATCGACGCGGTGCGCTGCTGCAAGCTCGCGCTCAACCACGGCGTCGGCGGGCAGCTCGACGGGCCGTCGTCCTACCTGATGAAGTCGCCGCACAACCAGCGCCCCGACGACCAGGCGCGGGCGGACACGGAGAAGTTCATCGCGAAGTACGCGGGCCGTCCGGGGACGACGCGCAGGCGCGCGGCGAAAGCGCCGTCGAAAGCGAAAGCGAAAGCGCGCGCGACGGCGAGCAGTTAGCCGTCGCCGCGGGCGCGCAGGCGGGCATAATCGGGGAGCCGATGGCCGACGCGATTCTCGATCGCCCACGTCACGCCCGTATCCGTGGGAGGCGCAGGAGAACGAGGTCAACGCGCACGTCGCGCGCGTCGGCGCCGAGCTCTCGCGGCGCGGGCACCGCGTGCTCGTGCTCGCGCCGTCGCGCTCGCAGGAGCGCGTGCGCGACTCGCGCCGCGAGCTGCGCGCGGCGCGCGGCAGCGGCGAGGCGCTGCTGGAGGGCACCGACGGCGGCTCGCCGCGCGTGATCGCCGTCGGCGAGGTGCTCGACGTGCCGTCCTCGGCGCGGCGGCGCGGAGCGGCGCTGCCGATCGACGTCGCGCGCACGATCGAGGAACTGCTCGCGCACGGTCGAGCTCGACTTCGTGCACGTGCACGAGCCGTTCGCGCCGAGCACGTCGAACGCGGCGCTGCGCCACTCGCGCGCGCTGAACGTCGGCTCGTTCCACTCCTCGACGCGAGCGCCTGCTCTCGACGCTCGTCGCGCGCCGCTTCGTCGAGAGCTTCTTCGGCCGCCTCGACGCGCGCACGGCGAGCCTGCCGGAGACGGCGGAGCTGATGCAGCCGCCACTTCCCCGGCGAGTACCAGCTGGTCGCCGACGGCGACGGCGCCGTCGAGCGCTTCGAGCGGATCTACGCGACGCTCGCCGCGCGGCGACACTCGCGCGAGGGCGACGGCAGCTCGCGGCGCGCCTGTCGCGGCGGCCGCTGATCGACGTCGACCTGCACATGCACACCGACCACTCGCACGACTGCGCGACGCCCGTCGAGGTGCTGCTCGCGACGGCGCGCGCGCAGGGGCTCGGCGCGATCGCGGTGACCGACCACAACGAGATCTCGGGCGCGCTCGAGGCGCGCGCGCAGGCGGCGAGCGGACGTCGACCCGTCAAGGTGATCGTCGGCGAGGAGGTCAAGACGGCCGACCAGGGCGAGGTGATCGGGCTGTTCATCGAGGAGAAGATCCCGCGCGGGCTGACCCTCGAGCAGACGGTCGCCGAGATCAAGCGCCAGGGCGGCGTCGTCTACGTGCCGCACCCGTTCGACCGGATGCACTCGGTGCCCGACTACGAGAACCTGCTGACGATCCTCGACGACGTCGACGCGATCGAGGTGTTCAACCCGCGCGTGGCGATCGCGTCGTTCAACGAGGAGGCGGCGCGCTTCGCCGCGAAGTACCGGATCCTCGGCGGGCGCCGGCTCGGACTCGCACGTCGCGCAGGGGCTCGGCTCGGCGCGGATCCGGATGCGCGACTTCGACGGGCCGGGCGAGTTCCTGCAGTCGCTGCGCGACGCCGAGATCGTCACCGGCCGCTCGTCGCTGCTCTACGTGCAGGCGCTGAAGTTCCTGCAGACGCGCGCGACGCCGCCGGCGGCGCAGCGCGCGAGCCGCGCGCGGCGCGTCAAGCGCGTGCGCCGATCGGCGCGGCGGAAGCGGCCGAGCGGCTGAGCGCGCGCGGGGTAGCGCTGACCGCGCAAGGACTGATGCACGGTCAAGGACAACCGTCGGCCTCGTCAAATCCCTCGGGGTCGATGCCCGTGACCGATGACGAGATCCGCGAGAAGTACCTCGAGCGCGCGATCCGTGAGCTGAACACGCTCACGCGCGAGCTGCAGTCGTGCCCGCACTGCCCGCGCGGCAACCTGATGCCGGTGCTCGGCTCGGGACATCCGCAGGCGGACATCATGCTGCTGAAGTACTCGCGCGCTGCCGTCGGAGATCGAGGAGGGCGTCGCCTTCTACGGCCGCGCCGGCGGCGCGCTGATGAAGTCGCTCAAGCGCCTGCAGATCGACCCGCTCGCCGTCTACGGGACGCTGTGCGTGAAGTGCCCGCTGAGCGACTCCTCGCTCGCCGACCCCGAGTGCATCGCGCGCGTCGTCGACGAGCTCGCGATCGTGCAGCCGAAGATCGTCGTCGTGATGGGCGAGGACGCGCTGGCGGCGCTCAACGAGATGGAGATCCCGCTCGCGCACGCGCTGCAGCCGCGCCTCGGCGAGATCCAGCAGCTGACGCCGACGATCGACGCGCTGTACGTGCCGAACATCGACGACTCGCTCGACGAGCAGGACTCCAAGCGCGCGTTCTGGGAGTGCGTTCCGCGCGCTCGGCGAGTGGTACGCGGCGCTGCCGCCCTACTGATCAGGTGAGCATGAGCGCACGTCGCGGCCTACAGCGAGCGCGCAGTTCGAGCAGCTCGTCAGGTCGGCGCTCGACGATCTGCTCGATCGCGTTCAACGCGCGGTGCACGAGCGTCGCGATCGTCGTCTCCGACGCGGCGCCGAGCAGCGCGTGTACGGCATGAACGTCGGCCTGAAGGCGGCAGCGACTTCTTCGACGGCGACGGCGCCCGACGAGATCCTGATCTTCCGCGACACAGGTGACCGCGGCGACAGCGGACGATCCGTGTTCGCGCCGAGCTTGTACCCGACGCCGGCGCACGAGCACCGTGCCGAGCACCTCCGCTGCGACGAGCTACGGCGTACGCAAGCTCGCGCCGTGACGGTCTTGCTTCGCTCGCGGCGTCGCGGGCTCGGGCTGCATCCGGCTTCGAGCGTAGCGCGACGCACCGAGGCGGCGCGAGGTCAGTCGACCTGACGGTGAGGACGATCTTGCCGAGCTTGCCGCCGGCGGCGAAGCGCTCGTAGGCCTGCGGCCGCGTCGTCGAGCGCGAACGTCTCGGCGATCGGCACGCGCAGCGCGCCGGCGTCGAACAGCGGCAGCACCTCGTGTTCGAGCGCGCGCGCGACGAGCGCTTTCTCCTCGAGCGGGCGCGCGCGCAGCGTCGAGCCGTGGATCCGCGCGCGCTTGCCCATCAGCGCGAGCAGGTTGAGCTCGCTCTTGGCGCCGGCGCCGACGCCGATCACGACGATCCGCCCGCCGCTCGCCAGCGCGTCGAGGTTCTCGGGCATGTTCGGCGCGCCGACGAGCTCGAGGATCACGTCGAACGGGCCGTGCTCGGCGAAGCCCTCGCGGCGCGATCACGCTCGGCGCCGAGCTCCGCGACCTGCTCGCGCAGCGCCTCGTTGCGCACGGTCGCCGTCACGCGCGCGCCGGCCGCGCGGCGCGAGCTGGATCGCGGCGGTGCCGACGCCGCCGGCGCCGCCGTGCACGAGCAGGCGCTCGCCGGTGCGCAGCTCGCCCTGCGTGAAGACGCGCGTCGTGCGCCGTCGCGAAGACCTCCGGCAGGCCGCCGGCCGCGACCCAGTCGAGCGCTCCGGCACCGGCATCAGCTGGCGCTCGTGCACGAGGCACAGCTCGGCCTGCGCGCCGCCGCCGACGATCGCCATCACGCGCGCGCCGAGCTCGAAGCGTTCGGCATCCCGGCCCGAGCGCGGCGACCTCGCCGGCCAGCTCCATCCCGGGAATGTCCTGCGGCGAGCCGGGCGGCGCCGGGTAGAGCCCGCGGCGCTGCATCATGTCGGCGCCGTTCAGCCCGGCCGCGTGCACGCGCACGAGCACCTCGCCGCTTCCCGGGCTCCGGGTCGGGGTGCTGCTCGATCACGATCTCCTTGTCGCGAATCGTCGCGGCGCGCATCGGCGCAGCCTATCCGCGCTCGAACAGCGCGACGCACTCGATGTGGTGCGTCTGCGGGAACATGTCGACGGGGCGCACCTCGCGCAGCGTCCAGCCGGCCTCGACGAGTTCGGCGGCGTTCGGCGCGAGCGTCGTCGGGTTGCACGAGACGTAGACGATCCGCTTCGGCGCGGCGTCGATGATCCGGTGCACGACCTTCTTCGAGAGGCCGGCGCGCGGCGGGTCGACGACGAGCACGTCGGGGCGCCCGGCGCGCGCGAGCAGCTCGGGCAGCGCCAGGCGCGCGTCGCCGGCGAAGAAGTTCGCCTTCGTGATCTCGTTGCGCCGCGCGCCGGCGATCGCGTCGGCGACGGCCTCCTCGATCAGCTCGATCCCCCACAGCTCGCCGGCGCGCGGCGCGAGCGTCAGCGCGATCGTGCCGATGCCGCAGTACAGGTCATAGACGCGCTCCCAGCCCTCGAGCGCGGCGTAGCTCGACGACGATGCCGTAGAGCACGCTCGGCCATCTCGGTGTTCGTCTGGAAGAACGCCTCGGCGGAGATCCGCAGGTCGAGCTCGCCGAGCCGCTCGGGCAGCTGCTGCCTCGCCCCAGACGAGCTCGGTCTCGCCGCCGGCCGTCGTCTCGGCGAGGCTCGACGAGCGCGTCCACAGCACGCCCGAGAGCTGCTCGCCGAGCCCCTCGCTGCAGCGCGGCCGCGAGCGCGCCGGCCTCGAGCTCGCCGTCGGTCGTGACGATCCGGACCTGCAGCTGTCCGTGCGCGCGGCCTTCGCGCACGACGAGGTTGCGCAGCCGCGCGCGGCCGTCGCGTCGCCGGCGCCGACCCGCTCGTCGCGCGCGCCGCCCGTAGCGCCGCGTCCGCGACGGCCGTGAGCGGCGCCGCGCGAGCGCGCGGCGAAGCCCGCCGGCCCCTCGCCCGAGGCGCGGCCGCGGTCCCACGCGCTCAGCCCCTGCGCGCGGCACCAGCGCGAGCGCGACGCTCGCGCGCGAGGTTGCCGCGCTCGGAGGCGAGCAGGCAGTCGGCGATCGGCGTCACGCGGTTGCCGCCGGCCGGCGCGTGAAAGCCGCAGACCAGCTCGCCCGGCGCTCCGTCGCCGTCGCCGACGGCCTCGCCGAAGGAGTACTCGAGCTTGTTGCGGTAGCGCCACTGTTCGACGCGCCGGCACGATCTCGCGCAGCTCGAAGCCGTCGAGGTGGCCGATCCGCCGCAGCGCCTCGTCGACCTGGCTCTGCTTGATCTCGAGCTGGCGCTCGTACGGCAGCACCTGCCAGGCGACGCCCGGGTGCTGCGCGAGCGGCGCGATCCGCTCGGGGCTCGGCTCGAGCACCTCGAGCGTGCGCGCGTGCGCGTAGCTGCGCTTGCGCTTGTGCACGACCGCGCGCACGCGGTCGCCGGGGATCGCGCCGGCGACGAACACGACGTAGCCGCCGTCGCCGAGCCGCGCGACGCCCTCGCCGCCGAACGCGAGCGACTCGATCTCAGCTCGAGCTCGTCGCCGCGCTGCGGGCGCACGAAGTCGCTCGTGCTCGCGTCGTCGGACGCGTCGGCCGCCGGCACGGCGGCGTCGGCCGGCATGCTCACCCGCGCCTCTGCCGCGAGCAGCTCGAGCAGCGCCTTCTGCGCGTGGCGGCGGTTCTCCGCCTGGTCCCAGATGCGCTGGCGCGTCGCCGTAGAGGACCTCCGGCGTGATCTCCTCGCCGGGGTGCGCCGGCAGGTCGTGCAGCGCGAACGCGCCCGGCGCCGCGGCGTCGAGCAGCGCGTCGTCGACGCGGTAGCGCGGCGAGCGCCGCGCGGCGCGCGTCGGCCGTCTGCTCGTCGCCCATGCTCACCCACACGTCGGTGTAGACCGCGCACGCGCCGGCGACCGCCTCGCGCGGGTCGTCGTGCAGGCGCAGCGAGCCGCTCGCGCCGGCCGGCAGCGCGAGATCGCGCTCGAGCGCGTAGCCGTCGGGCGAGGCGACCGCGACGTCCAGGCCGGCGAGCGCGCCGAGGATCGCGAGCGAGCGAGCGACGTTGTTGCCGTCGCCGACGTACGCGAGGCGCCGTCCGGCGAGCGAGCCGTACGCCTCGCGCAGCGTCAGCAGGTCGGCGAGCGCCTGGCACGGGTGGTGCGCGGCCGTCAGCATGTTGATCACCGGGATCGAGCTGTGCTCGGCGAGCTCGTCGAGCGTCGCGTGCGGCCCCGTGCGCACGCCGACGATCGCGACGTGGCGCGAGAGCACGAGCGCCGTGTCGCGCAGCGCCTCGCCGCGCGAGAGCTGCAGCTCGTCGCTGCGCAGCACGACCGGGTGGCCGCCGAGCTCGTGGACGCCGACCTCGAACGACAGCCGCGTGCGCGTCGAGGGCTTCTCGAAGATCAGCGCGACGCTGCGCCCGTCGAGCGCGCGCGAGGACAGCGGCGCCGCCTTCAGCTCGAGCGCGCGCGCGAGCAGCGCGTCGAGCTCGGCGGCCGACAGCTCGGCGCCGGTGAGGAATGACGCGTCGCATGGACGAGCCAGTCTAGGCTAGGGTGCACGGCTCAGATGCGCGCCCGCTCATCAGCGCTCGCCGCTCTGCGCCGGGCTGTTCGCGCTCGCCGGCTGCGGCTCGTCGAGCGGCACGTCCTCGAGCAGCACGTCCGCTCGAGCGCGCTCGACGTCGGCGAGCACCGCGCAGTCGGCGCCGAGCGTCGAAAGTGACGACGACGCCGAAGTTCGCCGGCGCGAGCGGCCCGGTCCGCAGCGGCACGGTCGCGATCGCCTACCGCAACATCGCGATCGCGCCCGACACCGTCCGCGTCAAGGTCGGCAGCACGATCAATGGACGAACTACGACAACGTCGACCACAACGTCACGAGCGAGGGCGGCCCGCAGCAGTTCGCCTCGAAGGACTTCGGCGAAGGCGGCACGTTCGAGATCAAGGCGCTCAAGCCGGGCGTGATCCACTACGAGTGCACGATCCACCCGGCGTCGATGAACGGCACGATCGAAGTCGTCAGCTGAGCTCGGCGAGGCCCTCGCTCGGGCGTCGACGCGGTCGCGTAGCGGCGGCGCGGGATCCGCCCGGCGCCGTGCGCGAGGCGCCCGGCCTCGACGGCGGCGCGCATCGCGCTGCGCCATCCGCACCGGGTCCTGCGCGCGCGAGATCGCCGACGCGGCCATCACCGCGTCGCAGCCGAGCTCCATCGCGAGCGCCGCGTCGGAGGCCGTGCCGATGCCGGCGTCGAGCACGACCGGCACGTCGACGGCCTCGCGGATCAGCGCGATGTTGTAGGGGTTGCGGATGCCCATGCCGCTGCCGATCGGCGAGCCGAGCGGCATCACCGCCGCGCAGCCGACGTCGGCCAGGCGCCGCGCGAGCACCGGGTCATCGGTCGTGTACGGCAGCACGACGAAGCCCTCGTCGACGAGCTCCTCGGCCGCGCGCAGCAGCTCGGGCGCGTCGGGCAGCAGCGTGTCCTCGTCGCCGATCACCTCGAGCTTGATCCAGTCGGTCTCGAACGCCTCGCGCGCGAGGCGCGCGGTGAGCACCGCGTCGCGCGCCGTGTGGCAGCCGGCGGTGTTCGGCAGCAGCTCGACGCCGGCCTCGGCGAGCACGTCGATCGAGCGAGCCGCGCGCGTCCGGGTCGACGCGGCGCAGCGCGACCGTCACGAGCTCGCTGCCGCTCGCCGCGATCGCCTCGGCGAGCATCGTCAGCGACGGGAAGCCGCCCGTGCCGAGCAGCAGCCGCGAGCGCAGCGTGCGCCCGGCGATCATCAGCGCGTCGCCGGCGGCCGCCGTCGGCGCCGTCGCGCGCTCGCTCGTCTCGCGCGTGCCATCGCCATCATCCTCCCTGCATCGCCGTCAGCACCTCGACGCGCGCGCTCGTCGGCCGAGCGCGAACGACTCCCACTGCGCGCGCGGCACGACCTCGCCGTCGACCGCGACGGCGACGCCGCGCGCGTCGAGCGCGACGCCGAGGCGCGCGAGCGCCGCCGCGACGCGTCTCGCCCGCGCGCAGGTCCGACGCCTCGCCGTTGAGCAGGATCATGCGCCGTACCGCCCGCGACGCTCGCGAAGCGATCGCGGCGAGCGCACGCCGGCGAGCAGCTGCGTCGGCTCGGTGCGGCTCGTCGCTCAGCAGCGCGGCGACGAGCTCGGCGGTCAGCGGCGCGAGCAGGATGCCGTTGCGGTGGTGGCCGGTCGCCCAGACAGCCCGTCGAGCGCGCCCGCAGCCGATCGCCGGCGCGTTGTCGGGCGTGCCCGGGCGCAGGCCGACGCACAGCTCCTCGATCTCCAGCTCGCTGACGCCGGGCACGAGCTCGTGCGCGTCGCGCAGCAGCTCGTAGACGCCGCCGGCGGTCCGGCTGCACGTCGAAGCCGCGCTCCTCGACGGTCGCGCCGAGCACGTAGCGGCCGTCGGCGCGCGGCACGAGGTAGCCGCCCTCGAAGCGCACGACGCGCCGCAGCAGGCCCGGGCCCGCGCGGGTCGCGCAGGCGCAGGAGCTGGCCCTTCACCGGGCGCACCGGGACCGGCTGCGCGGCACGCCCTCGAGCAGCGCGCTCCACGCGCCGGCCGCGAGCACGACGCGCGAGCCGCGCACGAGCTCGCCCTCGCCGCCGGCGCTCTGAAGCCGCGCGCCGAGCAGCCGCCCGTCGGTGTCGCACTCGATCCGCGCGACCGCCGCGTGCTCGCGCAGCTGCGACGCCCGCCCGCCGCGCACGCGCCGCGCAGCGCGGCGAGCACGAGCCGCGGGTCGACCGAGTGGTCGTCCGGCGCTTCGCAGCGCGAGCCGCAGCGTCGGCGCGAGCGCCGGCTCGAGCTCGCGCGCCTCGCTCGCGCGCAGGCGCCGGCAGGCGAGCCCGAGCGAGTCGCGAAACGCGATCTGGCGCTCGAGCTCGCGCGCCTCGTCGGCGTCGCGCGCGAGCAGCAGCGTGCCCGTCCGCGCGAGCCCGACGTCGACTCCGCTCGCCGCGTGCAGCTCCTGCGCGAAGGCCGGCCACAGCTCGGCCGAGCGCAGGCCGAGCTCGAGCGCGCGTCGTCCGGCCTCGCCGAACTCGACCTCGGCGACCGGCGCGAGCATGCCGGCGGCGACGCGCGAGGCGCCGGCGCCGAGCGTCTCGCGCTCGAGCACCGTCACGCTCAGGCCGCGCGCGCGCGCGCGCCACGCGATCGACAGCCCGATCACGCCGCCGCCGATGACGAGCACGTCGGCCGATCCGTGCGTGTTCGCCATCACCTTGATGCTAGCCCGCGTGCGCGAGGCCGGCGAGCCGCGACGGCATGAGATCGACGCCCCGGCGACGGCGCCTTGCGGCGCCCTGCGAGACTAGGGCGATGGCCGCCAGCGACCTCGGCTCCGCCCGCCGCGCGCGCCTCGCCGCCGCGCGGCTGTATCTGGTCTGCGACGCGACACCGGGCGGCCGCGAGCTCGCCGACGTGATCCGCGCGGCCGTCGCCGGCGGCGTCGACGTCGTGCAGCTGCGCGACAAGCAGCTCGGCGACGACGAGCTCGCGGCCGTCGCGAACGCCGCGCGCGCGCTGTGCGAGCGCCTCGGCGCGCTGCTGATCGTCAACGACCGCCCGCTCGTCGCGCTCGAGGCCGGCGCCGACGGCGTGCACGTCGGCCAGGACGACATGCCGGTCGCCGACGTCCGCGCGCTGCTCGGCGCCGACATGCTGATCGGGCTCTCGACGCACGCCGAGAGCGAGATCGACGACGCCGTGCCGCACGACTCCGACGGCGCGCCGCTCGTCGACTACATCGGCGTCGGCCCCGTCCACGAGACGCCGACCAAGCCCGGCCGGCCGGCCGTCGGCGTCGAGCTCGTCCGCTACGCCGCCGCGCACGCCGCCGTGCCGTTCTTCGCGATCGGCGGCCTCGACGACGGACAACGTCGACGACGTGCTCGACGCCGGCGCGCGCCGCGTCGTCGTGCTGCGCGCGATCGCCGGCGCCGAGGATCCCGAGGCCGCCGCGCGCGCGCTGCGCGCCAGGCTCGACGCGCGCGAGTGAGCGCTCGCGTGCCGGTGCCCGACGACGGCCGACGCGTGCGCGGCGCCGAGGCCGAGGAGCTCGCGCGCGCCGCGCTCAGCCCGCTCGGCGAGCACGAGCGCCCGCTCGCGCTGCTTGTCGCGATCGGCGTCTGCGTCGTGCTCGCGATCGCCGTGCTCGCCGGCGCCGCGAGCATCCACGACCTCAGCCGCCACGGCGGCTCGCTGCCCGGCGCCGTGCTGCTGGCCGTCGTGCTCGCGCTGCTCGCGCAGGGCATGTACCGCCGCCGCTACTGGGCCGTGCTCTCGTTCGAGGCGCTGCTCGCCTTTCAGATCATCGTCACCTCGCTCGCGCTCGTCGTCGCCTCGACGCTGCTCGCCGCCGCGTCTGCGTCCTCAGCGTCGGCCTCGGCGGCTGGCTGTTCTGGAAGCTCGTGCGCGTGATGGGCCGCATCCAGGCCGGCGAGCAGTCCGTGCGGCTTCGATAGGCTCAGCGCGCGATGGCAGACGACTCCTACGACTGCATCGTCATCGGCTCCGGGCCCGGCGGCTACGTCGCCGCGATCCGCGCCGCGCAGCTCGGCAAGAAGACGGCGGTCGTCGAGCGCGACAAGCTCGGCGGGCGCTGCCTGAACTACGCCTGCATCCCCGCCAAGGCGGTGCTGCGCTCGGCCGATCTGCTCGCCGAGATCCGCGAGGCCGGCGAGTACGGGCTGAAGGTCTGCCGGCGTCGAGGTCGACTTCGCCGGCGTCCAGGCGCGCCGCGAGAAGGTCGTCTCGACGCTGACCTCGGGCGTCGGGCGCTGTTCAAGAAAAACGGCATCGACCTGATCGAGGGCGACGCCTCGCTCGACGCCGACGGCAACGTGCGTCGTCGGCGAGTCAGGCCTACTCGCGCGGAGACCGTCGATCCTCGCGACCGGCTCGGTCCCGCGCTCGATCCCCGGCGTCGAGTTCGGCGGGCGCGTCATCGGCACCGAGGAGGCGTGGGCGCTGTCGGAGCTGCCCGCGCGCCTCGCCGTCGTCGGCGCCGGCGCCTCCGGCGCGGAGATCGCCTCCGGCTACGCGCGGCTCGGCTCCGAGGTGCTGCTGATCGAGGTGCTCGACCGCGTGCTGCCGAGCGAGGACGCCGACATCTCGCGCCTCGTCGAGCGCGGCCTCAAGCGCCAGGGCATCAGCGTGCACACCGGCGACCCGATTTCCGACGTGCAGAGTGGCGAGAGCAGCGTCAGGTTCACGCACGGCGAGGACGCCGGCCTCGAGGTCGACTACCTGGTCATCGCCGCCGGCCGCGGCGCCGACGTCGACGGCCTCGGCCTCGACGAGGCCGGCATCGAGCTCGACGAGCGCGGCCTCGTCAAGGTCGACGGCGCGCTGCGCACGAGCCGCGCCGGCGTCTACGCGATCGGCGACCTCGTCGCCGGCCCCGCGCTCGCGCACAAGGCCTCCGACGAGGGCATCATCGCCGTCGAGGACGCCGCCGGCCTGGCGACGCACCCGATCGTCCACGTCGACATCCCGCGCGCGACGTTCTGCACGCCGAACGTCGGCTCGTTCGGCCTGACCGAGGCGCAGGCGCGCGAGCAGGGCTACGACGTCGTCGTCGGCAAGGTGCCCTACGGCGCCGTCGGCGGCGGCATCGTCTACGGCGACCGCAGCGGCATGGTCAAGCTCGTCGGCGAGTCGAAGTACGGCGAGCTGCTCGGCGGGCACATCGTCGGCACGCGCGCGACCGAGCTGATCCAGGAGCTCGTCAACGTGCGCGCGCTCGAGGGCGGCTACGCCGAGGTCGGGCGCATCATCCACGGCCACCCGACGCTGTCGGAGGCCGTCATGGAGGCCGGTCGCGCGGCCGACGGCTGGCTGATCCACGGCTGAGCCGTGGACGCGCCTTCCAGCTCCTTCTACTTCGACCTCGCCAGCCCGCTGGCGTACCTCGCCGCCGAGCGCGTGCTGCACGCGCTGCCCGGCCCCGCCGAGTGGCAGCCGGTGCTCGCGCGCGAGCTGCCCGGCGTCGACCCGCTCTCGGCGTTCCGCTGCGAGCAGGAGCGCGAAGCGCTGCTCTCCGACGTCGAGCGTCGCGCCGCCGAGCTCGGCCTGCAGCCGCTGCGCTGGCCCGCGCCGTTCCCGTTCGACAGCGAGGTCGCGATGCGCGCCGCGACCTACGCGAAGTCGATCGGCCGCGTCGTGCCGTTCGCGCAGGCCGCCTTCCGCCAGGCGTTCGCCGGCGGGCGCAACCTCGCGGACCCCGACAACGTGCTGATCGCCGCCGCCGCGTGCGAGATGCACCCTCCGCCGTGCTGCGCGGCGCCGAGCTGCGGTCCGTCCGTGCTCAGCTCGACGCCGCGACACGCCACGCGGGCATGTCGTCTTCCGTTCAAAACGTCCCCGCGATCGTCGTCGGCGACGCGTGTTCGAAGGCGAGCGCATGATCGAGCGCGCCGCCGCGCAGATGCTCGAGCTCGGAGCGCCGGCGTCGTCGTGAAGGCGAAGTCCGCCTACCGGCTGATCGTCACGCGCGGCGGGCGCGCGCCGGCGCTGCTCGCCGCCGCCGAGCGCGTCGACCACGTCGAGCTCGTCGAGATCGACAGCGGCGAAGTCGTGCTGTTCTGGGACCTGCCGCCGCACGACGCCTCGCGCTCGCGCGCGCGCTGCGCGCGGAGCTCGCGCTGCTCGAGGCCGACGAGTTCCTCGCGCGCTGGAGCGCCGTCGATTGACGGCTACCGTGAACTGATGGCAGCGTTGCCCGAGCCCGACGTCGCGCGCGAGTGGCTCGCGACGATGACGCTCATCCGCCGCTTCGAGGAGCGCGCCGGCGAGATGTACGCGCGCGCGAAAGTCGGCGGCTTCCTGCACCTCTCGATCGGCGAGGAGGCGACGATCGTCGGCTCCGCGCGCGCGCTGCGCGAGCGCGACTACCTGATCTCGACGTACCGCTCGCACGGCCACGCGCTCGTCCGCGGCACGCCGCCCGAGAACGTCATGGCCGAGCTGTTCGGCCGCGTCGACGGCTGCTCCGGCGGGCGCGGCGGCTCGATGCACATGTTCGACGCCGCGCGCCGCTTCATGGGCGGCTACGGCATCGTCGGCGGCAACCTGCCGATCGCCGCCGGCCTCGCGCTCGCCAGCGACTACACCGGCAGCGACGACGTCACGCTCTGCACGTTCGGCGACGGCGCCTCCAACCAGGGCACGTTCGGCGAGACGCTCAACCTCGCCGCGCTGTGGAAGCTGCCGGTCGTCTTCATCGTCACCAACAACCAGTTCGGCATGGGCACCTCGCTGCAGCGCCACTCGGCCGTCACCGACCTGCAGCGCAAGGGCGAGAGCCTCGGCGTGCCCGGCATGCGCTGCGACGGCATGGACGTGCTCGACACCTACCGCGTCGTCTGCGAGGCGATCGCGCGCGTGCGCGAGGAGCGCCGCCCGCTGCTCGTCGAGGCCGTCACGTACCGCTTCCGCGGGCACTCGATGGCCGACCCCGAGCAGTACCGCTCGAAGGAGGAGGTCGCGCAGTGGCGCGAGCGCGACCCGATCCCCGCGTTCGCGCAGCAGCTGATCGACGCCCGCGTGATCGACGACGCCGAGCGCCAGCGCATCGACGCCGACGCGATCGCGCGCGTCGACGCCGCCGTCGCGTTCGCCGAGGCCTCGCCGTTCCCCGCGCCCGACTCGCTCTACGACGACGTCTACGTGCTCGAAGCCGTCCTCCGCGGCTGGTACTCGGTGCGCACGACCGACCCCGCCGACGCCGCGCGCGAGGACGACGCCGCTCGCGACGGCGGCGCGCCGCCCGACGCCGATAGCTCCGAGATCCCACAGCAGATGTCCGACGCGCTCGCGCACGGCGAGGACGCCGCCTGATGGCGCGGATGCGCTACCGAGAGGCGCTCAACGCCGCATTGCGCGAGGAGCTCTCGCGCGACGAGCGCGTGTTCCTGATGGGCGAGGACATCGGCGTCTTCGGCGGCGCCTTCAAGGTCACCGACGGCCTGCTCGGCGAGTTCGGCGAGCGGCGCGTGCGCGACACGCCGATCTCCGAGAACACGATCGTCGGCATCGGCATCGGCGCCGCGATGGCCGGCCTGCGCCCGGTCGTCGAGCTGATGACGATCAACTTCGCGCTGCTCGCGTTCGATCAGATCGTCAACCACGCCGCGCACATCCACTACATGTTCGGCGGCCAGGCGACCGTCCCGCTCGTCGTGCGCATGCCGCAGGGCGCCGGCCACCAGCTCGGGCCGACGCACTCACACTGCTTCGAGGCGCTGTTCCTGCACGTCCCCGGCCTGCTCGTCGCGACGCCCGCGACCGCCGCCGACGCCAAGGGCCTGCTCAAGAGCGCGATCCGCGACGAGAACCCCGTCATCTTCATCGAGCACGAGTCGCTCTACGGCGTGCGCGGCGAGGTCCCCGACGGCGACGAGCTGCTCGTCGACTTCGGCCGCGCACGCGTCGCGCGCGAGGGCTCCGACGTGACGATCGTCGGCGTCTCGCGCATGGCGCTCACCGCCGAGCGCGCCGCCGCGACGCTCGCCGACGAGCACGGCGTGCACGCCGAGGTGATCGACCCGCGCACGCTGCGCCCGCTCGACCTCGACACGATCCTCTCCTCCGTCGCCAAGACCAACCGCTGCGTCATCGTCGAGGAGGGCTGGCCGCACGGCGGCGTCGGCGCCAACATCGCCGCGCTCATCTCCGAGCAGGCCTTCGACGACCTCGACGCGCCAGTCCACCGCGTCTCCGGCGCCGACGTGCCGATGCCCTACTCGAAGCCGCTCGAGGACATCGCCTACCCGCACGAGCCGCAGATCGTCGCCGCCGTGCTCGACACGCTCGGAGTGAGCGCCTGATGGCCGACATCGTCATGCCGCGCCTGTCCGACACGATGGAGGACGGCACGATCCTGCGCTGGCTCAAGGCCGACCGCGATCGCATCGAGCGCGGCGACGAGCTAGTCGAGATCGAGACCGACAAGGCCGCGATGATCTACGAGTCAGACCAGACCGGCGTCCTGCGCATCGTCGCCGCCGACGGCGACACGCTGCCCGTCGGCGCCGTCATCGCGCACGTCGGCGACGACGACAGCGCGGCGGCCGGCGACGAGCAGGCGCCGGCCCCCGCCGACCCTGCGCCGGCCGGCGAGCGCGTCAAGGCCTCGCCGCTCGCGCGGCGCATCGCGCAGGACCGCGGCGTCGACCTGCACGCGCTCAGCGGCAGCGGCCCCGGCGGGCGCATCGTCAAGGCCGACGTAGAGGCCGCCGGCGCCACGAGCGCCAGCGCTCCCGCAACCGGCGCTCCTCGCGCAGCCACTCCGGCCACAGGCGCCGGCGCACCCGCGCGCGAGGACGTCGCGACGGCGAAGGGCCGGACGACGACGCAGCAGCTCACGCGCATGCAGCAGACGATCGCGCGGCGCATGGCCGAGTCGAAGGCGACGATCCCCGACTTCTCGATCTCGATCGACGTCGACATGGAGCAGTGCGTCGCGCTGCGCGCCGAGCTCAAGCGCATCTCGAGCGACGATGCGCCGACGTACAACGACATGGTCGTCAAGGCCGCCGCGCTCGCGCTGCGCGAGCACCCGCGCGCGAACGGCAGCTACCGCGACGGCGCGCTGCAGCTGCACTCGCGCGTCAACGTCGGCGTCGCCGTCGCCGCGAACGACGCGCTCGTCGTGCCGACCGTGTTCGACGCCGATGCCAAGGCGCTCGGCGAGATCGCGCGCGAGACGCGCGCGCTCGCCGCGCGCGTGCGCGACGGATCGATCACGCCGCCCGAGCTCGGCGGCGGCACGTTCACCGTCTCGAACCTCGGCATGTACGGCGTCGCGAGCTTCACCGCGATCATCAACCCGCCGCAGGCCGCGATCCTCTCCGTCGGCGGCGTCGAGCGCCGCGCCGTCGTGCGCGACGAGCAGCTGCTCGCGCGCCACACGATGACGCTCACGCTCGTCTGCGACCACCGCATCCTCTACGGCGCCGACGCCGCGCAGTTCCTCGCGCGCATCCGCGAGCTGCTCGAGCGACCGGCAGCACTCACACTCTAGTCGGGAACACCCGAGGAGAGCCGCGGCGACAGACGCATCGCCGCCGAACGCCCGGCCAGCCGGAGATTGCCCGATCGCTGCTCAACGACGCCCCCTTCGCGCTCGGTCGCCGCCAATCGAGCGCGACGGACTTTGCTACACAGTCCAGACCGGAGCGTCGATGCGCTACTACGACGCTCCACTCCCCAAGGAGGCGTATCGAATGCGTATCAAAGCGGCGATCAGCTTGGCGCTGGTTGCGATAATCGGGCTATGCGTTGCGGGGGCGGCGACCGCTTGGGCCACCCCACCGGAAATCGTAGGCAAAGAAAATAAAGGACTCGCAAAAAAGAAATTTACGACAAAAGGCGAAAAAGCGGTATTCGAAACAAAAGGTGGAACGAAAATCGCCTGCTCGGCCAGCACAGGCTCTGGTGAAGATACCAGCCTCAAATCGCTGACCTCGACTACCACCTTCAGCGGCTGCGAATCGGCTGGCGTCAAATGCAAAACCGAAGGGCTCGAAAACGGCAGCGTGAAGCTCGAAGAGAGCACCGAACTCGTTTACACGAGCAGCACCAGCGAGGAAGGGGCACTGCTCTCAAAACTAACGGCTACGGTCATCACATGCGGGACGGTCAAACGAACGCTCGAAGGCTCATTCTTGACACCGGTCACACGCAACACGCTGGCGAGCTCGTCCAGCCTCGCGGCGAGCCAAGCCAAAGGACTTCAGAAACCGGACGAATATGTTCGGCTGAGCGAAAAAAAAGAAGTCGAATCCGTTAAAGAAGCGTTATTGATACTGAAAATGGAAAAATCCAGCGAACCTGTCGGACTCGAAACGACCGAGACTGCGGCGTTCGAAGAAGAAGCGGCGTTCTACCTCGGCCCCGAATTGACTGTCTCGCCAGAAGGTCTGACGACCTTCACCGGAGCCGAACGGAAGATCTTCACGATCAAAAACATTGGCCTTGGCAGAGTTAAACTTGAGTCACAGGAAATCGTCAACGAAGCGCCCGCCGTCGGCAATTTCATCACTGAATACATGGGCGTGTTTCCGTGTGCTATGTTCGAAACCGAACTCGCGGTTAATACGGCCTGCGAAGTCGCCGTGAAATCGTCCGGCGTTGCCAATGTGACGGCAGAATATAAGCTCGCGTACGGCCCGTACCTATTCTCTCCATGGCTAGCCAAACGTAAACTCAAAAGCTGAGCGGCCTCGTCCGCAATCGTCGACCACGCCGGCCCCTGACACGCGCGAGGCGCTGCAGACGCTGGCGTGGCCAGCGCTCGAAGCCTAGACCGCGAGCGGATCAAGCCAGCGCAGACCCGCGAAGCGCGAGAAGTCGTTGTCGGACGAGCAAAGCGTCGCGCCGTGCTCGATCGCGAGCGCCGCGAGGTGCGCGTCACTTGTCAGGTCGCCGCCCACGCCAAGCGGGCCGAGCAGGTCGCGCAGGACAGATGCATGGCGACGCGTCGGGTGCACGACGGTCGCGACCGGCTGGGCGAGCCAGCGCTCGATCTCGTCGAGGGCAGACTGGACCGGCCAGGGATCGCGCGCGTCCCGCGGCCTCGTCGTGATGCGCAGGAATCCGACTAGCGCGAGCCATGCAAAGGCGACGGTCTCGCTACCTGAGAGGGTTTCCTCGAACCACCTCAACGCCGGCTCGTGATGACTGGACTCCTCGTCCACCGTGTAGATCAGCAGGTTGACGTCGAGCAGCTTCACTTGCCTTCTTCGATCTTGCGGATGATCTCCTCGTCTTCCATCTCACCCGCGATCGTCAAGGCCTTGTCGATGTTGATGCGCACCCCCAGCGGAGCCGTCCGCACCTTGAACGGACGCGCGGCCGGGGACGCGTTGAGACCGGCTCGCACCGCGTCGTTGAGCGCCGCCTTGAACGAGACGCCGCGCTCGCGCATCGTCGTCCTCAACTTCGCCTCGACGTCCGCGTCGAGCGTGACCGTCGTTCGCATTTAGGCATCATAGCATCACTATTGCTGCTGTCATGATGCTCACGCACTTCGGCGCTAGGCTGAGCGCAGCGATGCACCGCACCGACGTCCCCGCCGACGAGCTCTGGGTCTGTCACCTGGGCCATGTGCCCTACTCCGACGGAGTCGTAATCCAGGAGACACTGCGCGAGCGGCGCATCGCCGGCGAGCTGCCCGACGTGCTGCTGCTGCTCGAGCACCCGCCCGTCTACACGCGCGGGCGGCGCGCCGGCGCCGAGGACCTGCCGCTCGGCGAGGACTTCTACCGCGCCAAAGGCATCGACGTCGCGAGCACCGACCGCGGCGGCAAGCTCACCTACCACGGCCCCGGGCAGCTCGTCGGCTATCCGATCATCGCGCATCGACGACGTCAGCCGCTACCTGCGCACGATCGAAGACGCGATCGTCGGCGCGCTCGCGAGCGAAGGCGTTCTCGCGCGCTCGCGCCACGACGAGGGCATCGACTACACGGGCGTCTGGGTCGAGGAGCGCAAGATCGCCTCGATCGGCGTGCACGTCTCGCGCGGCGTCGCCACGCACGGCTTCGCCGTCAACGTCGACGTCGACCTCGACCCGTTCGACTGGGTCGTCGCCTGCGGGCTGCCCGACGTGCGCATGACCTCGCTGCTCGCCGAGCTCGGCGAGCACGCTCCCGGCGTTCGCTGCTTCCGCAGGGAGATGGCCTACCGCTTCTGCCGAGCGCACGGCCGGCGCCAGCGGCTTGTCTCGCCCGCGCGCCTCGGCCTCGCCGCGACGCCGACCGTCGGCGGAGCCCCGACAGGGGCGGAGGATTCATCGAAATCCATCCCCGTGCCCGACGCGGTGCCCGCGTGAGCGACGGCGTCAAACCGGTTGCTACCCGATCGCGCGCCAATCCCGGCGGCGCCGACGTCCTGCGTGTGCTCGGCGAGAACGTGCGCCCGCTGCGCGAGCGCAAGCCGCCGTGGTTCAAGGTCGCCGCGCCCGGCGGCCAGCGCTACCGCGAGCTGACCGAGCTGATCCGCGAGGAGAACCTGCACACCGTCTGCCAGGAGGCCGCCTGCCCGAACGTCGGCGAGTGCTGGGAGCGCGGCACCGCGACGTTCATGATCCTCGGCGACACGTGCACGCGCCGCTGCGGCTTCTGCAACGTCAAGACCGGCAAGCCGACGTGGCACGACCCGCTCGAGCCCGCGCGCGTCGCGCGCTCGATCGCGCGCATGGGCCTGCGCCACGCCGTCATCACGTCGGTCGACCGCGACGACCTCCCCGACAAGGGCGCCTCCGCGTTCGTCGGCGTCATCCGCCAGGTGCGCCGCCAGGCGCCCGACTGCCAGATCGAGGTGCTCACACCCGACTTCCAGGGGCACGAGATGCCGCTCGCGAAGGTCATCGCCGAGCGCCCCGACGTCTTCAATCACAACGTCGAGGTCGTCCCGCGGCTGTACCCCGTCGCCCGGCGCGGCTCACAGTTCGCGCGCTCGTGCCGCGTGCTCGAGCTCGCCCGCGAGATGAGCGAAGGCGACGTCGTCACGAAGTCCGGCCTGATGGTCGGGCTCGGCGAGACGCACGACGAGCTCGTCGAGACGTTCGCCGCGCTACGCGAGCACGGCGTGCAGGTCCTCACCGTCGGCCAGTACCTGCGCCCGTCCGAGCGTCACCTGCCGGTCGTGCGCTACTGGCACCCCGACGAGTTCGCCGCGCTCGAGGCAGCCGCGTACGAGCTCGGCTTCGACCACGTCGCCGCCGGCCCGCTCGTGCGCTCGTCCTACCACGCCGACCAGCACGTGGGGTGGGCGGGCAAACCATCCCGCGACGGCGTCGGCCCGCTCGCCGCGCGCGGATAGTCTCCCGCGCGATCTTCCCCGTCAGAGACGACATCCCGCTCGCACGCGCGCCGCTCGTCACCGTCGCGCTCGTCCTCGTCGCGATCGTCGCCTACGCGCTCTCGATCCGCCATGGCGGCAGCTTGCTCGACGGGCCCGCGCGGCACGTCGCCACGCGGCACGGCGCCGTGCCGCGCGAGCTGACCGCCGGACGCCACCTGCAGACGGCGATCGAGGCGCTGTTCCTGCACGGCGGCCTCGCGCAGCTGCTCGCCGACGTCATCGCGCTCGCGATCTTCGCGCCGAACGTCGAGGACGCGACCGGGCGCCTGCGCTTCCCGCTGCTCTACCTGCTCGGCGGCGGCGTCGCGCTCGCGATCGGCGTCGCGCTCGCGCCGCATTCGAGCGCGCCCGCGCTCGGCGCCTCCGGCGCCGTCGCGACCGTCCTCGGCGCCTACGCGCTGCTCTACCCGCGCGCCCGCGTCCTCGCGCTCTCGCTCGTCCCGTTCCTCGCGACGATCGTCGCCGTCCCGGCCGTCGCGCTGCTCGCGCTGTGGCTCGGCGTGCAGCTGTGGCTCGCCGGCGCCGGCCTCGCCGACCCGTTCGGCGGCGACTGGAGCATCGCCTACGCGACGCTCGTCGGCGGCTTCGCCTTCGGCGCGCTGTCGATCCGCCCGTTCGCGAGCGACGCGCGCACGGCCGCCAAACGCGAGCTTCGCGAGCGCGCATGAGGCGCAACGTCGTGCTCACCGCCGCGCTCGTCTTCATCGCCGGCTTCGCCTTCCTCACGTTCGCCTCGATCGTCGAATACGGCCTCAGCCTCGCCGCGCTGCTCTCGATCCTGATCCTCGTTCTGCTCTCGATTGGAATCGTCGGCGCGCTGCGCAATCCTCCAAGGTGACCTTGAGCCCGCCGCCGTTCATGTCGTTCGAGGAGAGCCGCCGGCGGCGCGAGCACGCGCGGCGGCGCCGCCGGCAACGGCGCCTCGCGTTCGCCGCCGTGCTCCTGCTCGTCGTCGTCGCCGGCGCCGCCGTCGCCGCAGCGCTCTCGAAATCCGGGCGCCCGAGCTCCGCCTCGGCCTCGACGCGCGCGGCCAAGCCGAAGCCCGTCGTCGTCCAACCGACGCTCTCCGCCGACGGGCTGCCGCTCGGCAAGGCGCCGCTCGCGCTCGCCGGCCTCGGCGAGCCCGAACGCGACGCCGTGCACATCGCCTTCCACCATCCACCGCGCGCCGGCCTGCTGTTCAACGTCGACACCGGCCAGGTCCTCTGGCAGCGCAACCCCTACACGCGGCTGCGCGTCGCGAGTCTGACGAAGATGATGACCGCGCTGCTGACCGTCGAGAGCGAGCCGCCCGACGCGCCCGTGCTCGTCACGAAGGCCGCCGTCGAAGCCGCCGGCTCGAAGGTCGGCGTGTTGCCGCGCGGCCGGCGCGTGCGGTTGGAGACGCTGCTCTACGGGCTGCTGCTGCCCTCCGGCAACGACGCCGCGATCGCGCTCGCCGAACACGACGCCGGCACCGTCGGCGCGTTCGTCGCGCGGATGAACGCCGAGGCCGCCGAGCTCGGCATGAGCTGCACGCGCTACTCCTCGCCCTCCGGCTACTTCGACGCCGGCAACTTCTCCTGCGCCGCCGACCTCGCCGTGCTCGCGCACGTCGACCTCGCCCAGCCGCGCATCGCCAGCGTCGTGCGCACGTACAGCGCCGAGCTGCCGCTGCCGATCAAGGGCGGCAAAGTCTGGCTCTACAACAACAACCCGCTGCTGATCTACCGCTACCCCGGCACGACCGGCATGAAGACCGGCTACACCGAAGCCGCCGGCCGCTGCCTCGTCGCGACCGCCAAGCGCGACGGCGTCGAGCTCGGCGCGATCGTCCTCAACTCGCCCGACCCCGGCAACCAGGCACGCCAGCTGCTCAACCGCGGCTTCGAGGGCGTCTACCACCAGGCGCCCATGCCCGAAACGCCGATGCCCGCCGACGCCTGAGCCGGCAGGCGCGCGCCGTTGCGGGCGCGCAACACCTCCGCGCCCAGGAGGAGTACCTTTCGGACGCGATAGATTGACTGGTCAGTCAGCCAAAGGAGAAGACCGTGGATCTCGACGACACACAGGAGCAGGCCGACCACCGCGCGAAGGTGCGCAGCTGGCTCGACGAGCACAAGGCAGAAGCTCCGGTCCTCGACGGTCCGGACGCGATCAAGGACGAGGACGAGATCATCGCCGCGCGGCGCGCCTGGCAGGGCAAGCTCGCCGAGGGCGGCCTCGCCGGCGTCACCTGGCCGAAGGAGTTCGGCGGCCAGGGCCTCGGGCCGATCGAGCAGGTCATCTGCAACCAGGAGATCGCCAACGCGAAAGTCCCCGGCATCCTCGACGCGATCGGCGTCGGCATGCTCGGGCCGACGATCATCGCGCACGGCACCGACGAGCAGAAGGGCCGCTACCTCGGCCCGATGCTGCACGGCGACGAGGTCTGGTGCCAGCTGTTCTCCGAGCCCGCCGCCGGCTCCGACCTGGCCGCCGTGCAGACGCGCGCGCGCCAGCAGGACGACGGCAGCTGGCGCCTCTCCGGCCAGAAGGTCTGGACGACGAACGCGCAGTTCGCCTCCTACGGGCTGCTGCTCGCGCGCACCGACTCCGACGTGCCCAAGCACAAGGGCCTGACGATGTTCATCGTGCCGATCGACGCGCCCGGCGTCACCGTCCGCGGGCTGCGCCAGATCTCCGGCGAGGCCGAGTTCAACGAGGTCTTCTTCGACGACGTCGCGATCGCCGCCGACGCCGTCCTCGGCGGCGTCGGCAACGGCTGGGGCACGGCGCTGACGACGCTGATGTTCGAGCGCGTCACGATCGGCCTCGGCAGCGAGGGCATGGGCTACAACTCGAACCGCTTCGCGCAGGCGATCGCCGGCGACGCCGACGCGCGGCGCGACAGCGAGGTGCGCCACCAGCTCGGCGAGATCGCAAGCGAACTGCTCGCCGTGCGCTTCACCGGCTACCGCACGCTCTCGGCGCTGCAGAAGGGCCAGGTCCCCGGGCCGGAGTCCGGCCTCGCGAAGATCACGATCGTCAACGGCGCGATCAAAGCCGGCGAGCTGATCGCCGACGTGCTCGGCCCCGACGCGCTCGCCGAGGACGGCCAGTGGGCTTACATGATCTCGTTCCTGCCCGGCCTGAAGTCGGCCGGCGGCACCGAAGAGATCCTGCGCAACACGATCGGCGAGCGCGTGCTCGGCCTGCCGCCGGCGCCGCGCCTCGACAAGGGCATCCCGTTCTCGGAGCTGCGCTCCAAGGAAACGGCGGCGGCATGAACCTCTCCCTCTCCGACGAGCAGGAATTCCTGCGCGAGGCCGCGCGCGGCGCGCTCTCGCGCTTCAAGACGTTCGAGGCCGCGCGCGAGGCGCTCGACGGCAACGCAGACGCGCTGCCCGACCTCTGGCCGACGTCGAAGGACGCCGGCTGGCCCGGCCTGCTGATCGACGAGCAGCACGGCGGCGCCGGGCTCGACGCGTTCGACGCGATGCTCGTCCTCGGCGAGTGCGGGCGCGTGCTCGCGCCGACCGCGCTGCTCGGCCACCTGCCGGCGACCGCGATCCTCAACGACGCGCCCGCCGCCGCGTCGCTGCTCGACGACCTCGCGACCGGCGAGCGTCGCGCCGCCTACCTGCCCGTCAGCCCGCCCGACGACATCGACGACGCGTGGAGCGCAGACCCGCGCAGCGGCCTGCAGCGCGCCGCCGCGCCGACCGCCGTCGCCGACGGCGACGGCGCGAAGGTCAGCGGCGAGCTCGCGTTCGTCCCCGACGCGCCCGGCGCCGACGTGCTCGTCGGCGTCGCGCTGCTCGACGGCAAGCCCGTCGGCGTCGCGATCGACGGCGCCGCGAGCGGCGTCTCCGTCGAGGCGACGACGCGCTACGACGCGACGCGCTCGCTCGGCCACGTGACGCTCAGCGACGCGCCCGCGACCGTGCTCGACGCGCCTGAGGAGGCGCTCGCCTCCGCCTGGCACCTCGCGCAGGCGCTCGTCGCCGCCGAGTCGCTCGGCAGCGTCGAAACGGCGCTCGACACCGCCGTCGAGTACGCCAAGGAGCGCCACACGTTCGGTCGCGCGATCGGCTCCTACCAGGCCGTCAAGCACTCGCTCACCGAGGTCCTGCGCCAGCTCGACAACGGCCGCTCGCTGCTCTACTACGCCGGCTGGGCGCGCCGCGGCGCGCCCGCCGAGTTCCCGCTCGCCGCGAGCGCCGCGCGCTCGGTCGCCGGCCGCGCGCTCGACCACGCCGCGCGCACGAACATCTCCGTGCACGGCGGCATCGGCGCCACCTGGGAGCACGACGCGCCGCTCTACTTCCGCCGCGCGCAGCTCTCGCGGCGGCTGCTCGGCGGCACCGCGCACGCGACCGACCGCGTCGCCGGCGAGCTGATCGCGCAGGCTGACGCCGCTTAGCGGCGGCGCTTCGCCGACGGCTTCACCGCGGCGGCGCTCGCGCTCGTCAGCGCCGCCAGCACCGGCGCGCCGTACGCCGCGTGCACGGCTTCGACGAGCGCGTCGTCGAGCCCGCAGTTGATGCAGAAGCCGTGCTGCGACCAGCCGATCGCGCGCGCGAGCACCTCGTCGGCGTAGGAGACGCCCGTCGCGTCGTGCCCGTAGTAGTCGTACGCCGCGTCCCACGCCGATCCGTCGAGCGCGTAGCCGGCGCCGTCGGCCGACAGCAGGTGCGCGGCGCCCATGATCGCGTCGAAGTCGTCGTAGATCGAGGGATGGCGCGCCGTCTCGTGGTCGTACGCCGCCGGGCGCCTGCCGTAGCGATAGGAGTCGCTGACGAGCGCCCACGTCGTCACCGGCCCGTTCGTCACGTTGAACTGCATCGGGCCGCCGCAGCAGTGCGCAAAGTTGAGCCCGACGTACGTGCCCGGCGCCGTCGAGAACGCCGACTCCTGGCGGTGGATCGACGCGAGCAGCAGCCAGTTGACGCCGAACGTCCGCTGCGCCGTTTCGTAGATCGGGTAGAAGCCTTCCATCCAGCGCCGTTCGATGTGCGTCTGCGTCGCGTCGATCAGGCGCGACGCCTGCTCTTGCTGCTGCGCCGCCGTCGGCTGCGCGACGATCGCGCCCGAAGCGTGTCCCGCGCCGGCCGTGTCGCTCGCGTCCGCCGCGCCCGCGAGGGCGCTCGCCGACGACGCCGCGCCCGGCACCGGCGTGCTCGCGACCGTCACGAGCGCCGGCGGCGAGGAGGACGGCTGCGTCGATGAGCCGTCGAGCAGGCTCACCGCGAGCACCGCCGCGCCGAGCACGCCGATCGCGAGCGCCAGCAGCCAGACGCCGCGCTCGGACGGCGGCGTCGGGACGTTCGCGTCGGGCGGCTGCGCGGCCGAGGCGGCAGGTGGCATCGCGCTAACGGTAGCCGGGGCCGCAGGAAGGCGGCTCGGCTTCTCGTGTATCACAGGTGATACATTGTGCGCATGAGCGACGTCAGCATCCGCGACTTGCGCAACCACGGCGGGGACGTAGTCGATCGCGCGGCCCGCGGTGAGCAGATCACGGTTACGCGCGCAGGGAAGCCCGTTGCCGAGCTGCGCGCCGTGGCCAACTCCCCGCTCTCGGCAGACGTCCTGCTCAGCCGCTGGCGTCGACTGCCGGCTGTCGACCCGGCCGAGTTGCGCTCCGACATCGACGGCTTGCTGGACTCGCGCGTGTGAGCCGCGAGACGCCAGCTCAGACGGCCTCGCCGAAAGCTGCTCGCGGCATCCTCGATTCCTCGACGGTCATCCTCCTGACACGCATCGAAGATGCGCGAGCGTTGCCCGACGAGCCGCTGATCACCGCGGTCACCCTCGGCGAGCTCTCCGTTGGTCCGCTCGTCGCGGTCGAGGAGAGCGAGCGAGCCGCCCGTCAGGCTCACCTCCAGCAGGCCGAGGCCGATTTCGACCCGCTCCCCTTCGACGCCGCCGCGGCACGGGCGTTCGGGCGCGTCGCGGCATCGCTGCGGCGCTCGGGGCGAAAGACTACGGCCCGCGCGTATGACGCGATGATCGCGGCTACCGCGCTCGCGAACGACCTGGCCGTCTATACCTGCAACCCAACGGACTTCGTTGGAATCGACGATCTCGAGGTCGTCGCCGTGCCCGCACCGCAGGGCGGACGCCTGTCGTAAGCACCGCCGCCTCGCGCGACCTTCGCCCTACCGTCGGTGTTCCACCTCGTATGCGCCGACCGCCTCGCCCTCACCTCGCGCTCACGCGACTGCGACGCGCGCGCCGGCCGCTCGCCGGCGCCGCGCTCGCCCTCAGCGCGTGCGCGCTCGCGCTCGCGCTCGCCGGGATGCCCGCCGGCGCGGCGAGCGCCGCGACGTCCCCGCCCGCGTCCGCGCCCACCCCGCGGGCGACGCTGACGAGCACGCAGCAGCACTACCTCGCGCTCGCGCAGGCCGGCGTCGCGAGCGCGAAGTCGCACTGGCGCGACAGGCGCCTCGGCTGGTACGACGAGCTGCTGAACGACCGCGCGCGCTATCCGCTCGCGACGATCTGGGACATCGTGCCGCTGTTCGAGTCGATCGACGCGATCGCGATCGCGCAGCCGACGCCGGCGAACCGCGCGGCGGTGACGAGCTTCGCGGCGGGCGCCGAGCGCTACCTGAACCGCGGCCTGCGCCCGCTCGCCGGCTACTCGCCGTACCAGGGCGACCGCACGGCGAACACCGAGACGTGGTTCGACGACAACGGCTGGTGGGGCGTCGCGTTCGTCAACGCCTATCGCGCGACCGGCGCGAGGCGCTGGCTCGGCGACGCGACGCGCGCGCTCGATTACATCGCCGCCGCCGGCTGGGACGCGCGGTCGGGCGGCATCTGGTGGAACACGACGCACCCGTTCAAGTCGGGCCCGGCGCTCGCGGCCGACACGCTGCTCGCGGTGCTGCTCTACCAGCAGACGGGTTCGAGCTTCGCGCTCGGTCAGGCGCGCAAGTTCCTCGCGTGGGCGAACGGCGGCGACGGCTTCAGCCCCGCGAACGGCCTGTACGCCGACAGCAGCGTCAACCAAACGCCGGTCGACTACATCGAGGGTCCGCTGATCTACGCGCAGGCGGTGCTCTGCCGCACGACGGCGAACGCCGAAGACTGCCACCGCGCGAGCGAACAGCGCGAAAGCTCGCTGCGCCGCTTCGGCTACCTGCTCGACTTCTCGCCGCAGTACGACGCGATCTACCTGCAGTGGATGCTCGCGCTGTACTCGCTCGAAGGCGGCAGCACGCTCTACGAGATGGCGCTCGACAACGCGCGCGACGCCGAAACGCGCGCGCGCGACGCGTCCGGGCTCTACCTGCTCTCGTGGAACGGCCAGACGCTCCCGGCGCAGGACGCGCAGCCGGGCATGCTGCAGACGCACGCCGCGACGACGAGCCTGTTCGCGTGGCTCGCCGCGACGCCGCCGCCGAGCTGAGCGTCGCCGGCGGGCTAGACGCCGAGCGCGCGCCGCGCGACGCGGTCGAAGACGTGATCGGGCAGCAGCCGCCGGATCGCGATCATCGCGCGCGCGTCGCGCCCGACGACGTAGCGCGAGCGCATCGTGCGCGCGCTCAGCGCGCGCACGATCGTCGCGGCGACCTGCTCGGGCGGCACGCCGCGCTCGGCGGTGCTCTGCAGCGTCTTGTCGATCGCGTCGGGCACATGCCCGTACTGCGCGCGCAGCGCCTCGGGTATCTCGACGCGGTCGGCCTCGGCGCGGCTCTTGTCCCAGATCGGCGTCGCGACCGAGCCGGGCTCGACGAGCGCGACCTGCACGTGCGAGGTGCGCAGCTCGACGCGCAGCGCGTCGCCGATCGCCTCGATCGCGTGCTTCGAGGCGGCGTACGGCGCGGTGAACGCCATCGCGACGCGACCGCCGACGGAGGAGACGAACACGATGCGACCACGCGCGGCGCGCAGCGCCGGCAGCAGCGCCTGCGTGACGGCGACCTGGCCGAGCACGTTGACGTCGAACTGCCGGCGCAGGTCGTCGGGGTGGACCAGCTCGAGCGGGCCGCCGATGCCGATGCCGGCGTTGTTGACGAGCGCGTCGAGGCGCCCGGGCGAGGACTCGCCGCCACCGGCGAGCTCGCTCACGCGCGCCGCGGCGAGGCGGATCTGCTCGAGGTCGGTGACATCGAGCGTGAGCGGCTGCACGCGTCCGTCGGGCGCTTCGCCGGCGAGCCGCTCGCCGTCCTCGCGCGAGCGAACTCCGGCGAGCACCGTCCATCCGGAGCGAGCCAGCCGCAGTGCGCTCGCCTGCCCGATTCCGGTCGAAGCGCCGGTGATCAGCGCGGTCGGCATCGGTGAAAGCTATCTCACCGCGGCGTTAGCGACCGCTTAGGATCGTCGTCGATGGTTCGCCGCGTGCACCAAGGACTCGCTCGCTGTAGACGAACGCGGTCGCGAGCTGCGGTCGTGCCGTCGGCGCTCGCCGTGCTCGCCGTGCTCGCCGGCTGCGGCTCGACGCTCAACCGCGCGACCGGCGAGAACGCGAGCGCGGACGTCGACGCTCAGTCGCCCGGCTCGTGTCCGGCGACGGCGCTCGAAGCGCTCGGGCGCGTCGCGGCGCGCGTCTACCGCGAGGGCGTCTCGAGCGAACGCACGCTCAGCGCGCTGCGCGCGATCGAGGGCTCGGCGCAGCTGCGCCGCGCGGTCGAAGGCGGCGACGCGTCGGCGGCGAGCGCGGCCGCGCGCGAGCTGCTCGCGACGGGGCACCTGACCGACCTGCAGGTGACGCGCGCGGGCAAGGCGCTCGTCGATGTCGGCGCCGGCGCGGTCGCGCCGCTCGACGGCACGCTGACGGACGCCGGCGGGAAGCCGATCGCGACGTTCAGGACGAGCGTGTGGGCCGACGCGGGGCTGATCGCCGAGACGAACGGCATCGACGAAGCGACGACCGTCCTGCGCTCGCAGGAAGCATCCGGCGGCGGGCGCACGATCGCCGGCGCGATGCCGCTCCCGAGCGAACCGCTCGCGACCGCCGGAACGCTGACGCGCGGCGGCACGAGCTACGAGTACGTCTCCTACCCGGTCAGCGCGTACCCGGACGCGACGCCGATGCGCGAGTACGTGCTGCGCTCGATCGGCTCGCTCTCGCCGCTGTGCGGCGCGAGCGCCGAAGCGACGACGTTCAACACGATCGGCCACATCGCGCGGCTGATCTACGAAGGCGAGGCCGGCGCACGGACGCTGCCGCTCGTGCGTCGCGTGCAAGGCAGCCGGCCGCTGCTCGAAGCGGTCGCGCGGCACGACGCGCCGGCCGCGCGCGCGGCGGTCGAAGCGCTGCTCAACCACCACATCGTGCGCATCCGCGTCACGGTAGGCGGACAGGTCCTCGCGGACGTCGGCGGCCCGTTCGTGCTCGCGCCGGTCAGCGCGCCGCTGCGGCTGAACGGCCGCACGATCGGCACGATGACGCTGTCGATCCAGGACGACGAGGGCTACAAGCGCCTCGCCGCGCGGCTCGCCGGCCTCGACGTCGTCATGTACATGGGGCCGCGCCTGGTCAAGAGCACGATCGGCTTCGCGCCCGGCGCGGTGCCGACGAGCGGCGCGTTCAGCTATCGCGGCAAGCACTACCGCGCGTACACGTTCTACGGCAGGGCGTTCCCGTCGGGGCCGCTGCGGATCACCGACCTGATCCCGTTCCCGTACTCCTAGTCAGGCGGGGACGAGCGCCGAGCGCTTCTGCGCGAGCGCTTCGAGCAGCTCATCGAAGGAGTCGGCGAATTTTTCGACGCCCTCGCGCTCGAGCGTGTCGGTGAGCTCTTCGTAGTCGATGCCGGCGTCGGCGAGCTCGTCGAGCAGCTCGCGCGCGTCCTCGAGCTCGGCCTCGAGCCGCGGGCGCGGCACGCCGTGGTCCTGGAAGTCGCGGATCGTCTCCTCGGGCATCGTGTCGACGGTGTCGGGGCCGATCAGCTCCTCGACGTACATCGTGTCGCGGTAGGCGGGGTTCTTGACCGACGTCGAAGCCCACAGCACGCGCTGCGGCGTCGCGCCCTTGCCGGCGAGGTACTCCCAGCGCGGCCCGGAGAAGACCTGCTCGTAGCTCTGGTAGGCCAGGCGCGCGTTGGCGATCGCGAGCTTGCCCTTCAGCTCGTCGTGTCCGCCGAGCGCGTCGAGGCGCTTGTCGGCCTCGCTGTCGATGCGCGAGACGAAGAAGCTCGCGACCGAGGCGACCTTCTTCGGGTCGCCTCCCTCGGCGACGAGCCGCTCGAGCCCGCGGACGTAGGACTCGGCGACGTGCTCGTAGCGTTCGAGCGAGAAGAT
Source organism: uncultured Solirubrobacteraceae bacterium (assembly GCA_963802105.1). Classification (GTDB taxonomy): domain Bacteria; phylum Actinomycetota; class Thermoleophilia; order Solirubrobacterales; family Solirubrobacteraceae; genus Palsa-744. The sequence continues at coordinate 1,272,673 of CAWDHJ010000002.1, forward strand.
CAGCGTGACGTTGACCGAGCGGCCCTTCGAGATGACGTCCTCGATCGCCGCGAGACCGGGCTTCGTCGCGGGGATCTTGACGAGCAGGTTCGGGCGCTCGACGGACTCGTGGATGCGCATCGCTTCGCGGAACGTCGCGAGCGTGTCGTAGGCGAGGCCCGGGTCGACCTCGAGCGAGACGTAGCCGTCGCGCCCACCGCCGGCGTCGAAGACCGGCCGGAACAGGTCGCACGCCTCGCGGATGTCCTGCTCGGCGAGCGTCCAGTAGACGTCCTTGATCGGCGCGTCGGCGTCGATCTCGCGCAGCTGCTCCTCGTAGGCGTCGCCGCCGGCCATCGCCTTCTGGAAGATCGTCGGGTTCGACGTCGCGCCGACGATCGAGTCCTCGTCGATCAGCCGCTGCAGGCCGCCGTCGCGGTTGCTCGCTCGCGAGAGGTTGTCGACCCACGCGGCCTGCCCGAGCGCCGAGAGCAGGCGCATCGGCGTGAGGTTCGAGTTGGCGGAGGGCATCGGTGGTCTCCCTTCTTTCTCAGCCCGTCGGCGCGGCGGCGCGGTCGAGCAGCGCGCGCGCGCGCGCGGCGATGTTCTCGTCGGTGAAGCCGAGGTGCTCGAGCACGGTCGTCCCCGGCGCGGAGGCGCCGAAGCGATCGAGGCCGAGCACGTCGCCGTCGCTGCCGACCCACTTCCACCAGCTCATCGTCGCGCCCGGCTCGACCGCGAGGCGCGCGGTGCACGCGCGCGGCAGCACCTCGTCGCGGTACTCCTGCGGCTGCGCTTCGAACAGCTCCATGCACGGCATCGAGACGACGCGCACGTTGACGCCGTCCTCGGCGAGCGACTGCGCGGCGTGCAGCGTCGTCGGCACCTCGGCGCCGGTCGAGATCAGGATCAGCTCGGGCGTCGCGTCGGCGACGGAGTCCCACAGCACGTAGCCTCCGCGCTCGAGGCCATCGGCCGCGGCGACCTCGCCGCGATCGAGCGTCGGGACGTTCTGGCGCGAGAGCAGCAACGCGACCGGGCCGTCGTCGCGCTCGAGCGCGACCTTCCAGGCGACGGAGGTCTCGTTCGCGTCGCCCGGACGGATCACCCACAGATGTGGGATCGCGCGCAGCGAGGCGTAGTGCTCGATCGGCTGATGCGTCGGGCCGTCCTCGCCGAGCCCGACGGAGTCGTGCGTCCACACCCACACGACGGGCAGGCCCATCAGCGCCGAGAGCCGTACGCTGCCGCGCATGTAGTCGGAGAACGTCAGGAACGTCGAGCCGTACGGCTTGACGATCCCGCCGTGCGCGCTCGCGCCGTTGACGATCGCGCCCATGCCGTGCTCGCGGATGCCGAACGGAACGTTGCGCCCGGCGTGAACCCGCGAGAACTCGCCGGCGCCGTCGAACACGGTCTTCGTCGACTCGACGAGGTCGGCGGCGCCGCCGATCATCGTCGGCCCGAACTCGGCGAACGCGGCCATCGCCTTCTGGCCGGCCGAGCGCGTCGCGATCTGCTCGCCGGCGGCGAAGCTCGGCAGCGCCTCGCGCCAGCCGTCGCGCAGCTCGCCGCGCCACGCTTTGTCCCAGTCCTCGGCCATCTCGGGGAAGCGCTCGCGCCATGGGTCCATCAGCTGCACCTGCCATTCGCGCTGCGCCGTCGTGCCGCGCTCGCGCAGCGACATGTGCTCGTAGACGCGCTCGTCGACCCAGAACTTCCTGTCGGGGTCGAAGCCCATGACCTCCTTCGTCGCGCGCACCTCGTCTTCGCCGAGCGCCGCGCCGTGCGATTTCGCTGTGTCGACCGCGTGCGGCGCGGGGTAGGCGATGTGCGAGCGGATCGAGATGAACGACGGCTGCTCTTCGTGCGCGCGCGCCGTCGCGATCGCGTGCTCGAGCGCCTCGACGTCCTCGGAGTCCTCGACGCGCTGCACGTGCCAGCCCTCGGCGGCGAAGCGCCGCAGGTGGCTCTCGGAGTCGAACGAGAGCGCCGTCGTGCCGTCGATCGTGATGTGGTTGTCGTCGTAGCAGACGATCAGCTTGCCGAGCCCGAAGTGCCCGGCGATCGACGCGGCTTCCTGGGTGATCCCCTCCATCAAGTCGCCGTCGGAGCAGATCGCGTAGGTGTGGTGGTCGATCAGCTCGTGGCCGGGACGGTTGAAGCGCTCGGCGAGGAAGCGCTCGGCGAGCGCCATGCCGACGGCGTTGCCGACGCCCTGGCCGAGCGGGCCGGTCGTGACCTCGACGCCCGGCGTTTGCCCGCGCTCGGGGTGGCCGGGCGTACGCGACCCCCACTGGCGGAACTGTTCGAGCTCGTCCAGGCGCAGGTCGTAGCCGCAGAGGTGCAGCAGCGAGTACTGCAGCACGCACGCGTGGCCGGAGCTGAGCACGAAGCGGTCGCGGTCGGGCCACTCGGTGTCCTGCGGGTTGACGCGCAGGAAGCGCGTGAACAACGTGTAGGCGAGCGGCGCGAGCGCCATCGCCGTGCCTGGGTGGCCGGCGTTGGCCTTCTGCACGGAGTCCATCGCCAGACCACGGATCGTGTCGATCGACAGCTTGCGGATCGCGTGGTCGTCCATCACCGCCGATCCTAGCGACGATCGCCGCTCGCTAAAGTCCGTCGATCATGAACGAGCAGTTCTGCGACGTCGGCAGGGGGATCACGCTCTGCTACGAGACCTTCGGCGAGCGCTCGGATCCGCCGGCGCTGCTCGTGATGGGGCTCGGCACGCAGATGGTCGCCTGGCACGAGGACTTCTGCAGCCAGCTCGCCGGCCGCGGCTTCTACGTCGTGCGCTTCGACAACCGCGACATCGGGCGCTCGACGCACGTCGGCGGGCCGCCGCCGACGATCGGCCAGCTGCTGCTGCGCTCCAAGCGCGCCGCGCGCTACACGCTCGTCGACATGGCCGAGGACACGGCTGGGCTGCTGCGCGAGCTCGGCCTGTCGCCGGCGCACGTGATCGGCGCGTCGATGGGCGGCATGATCGCGCAGACGCTCGCCGCGCGGCACCCGCGGGACGTGCGCTCGCTGACGTCGATCATGTCGAACACCGGCGCGCTGACGAACGGCCAGCCGGCGCTGCGGCTGTACCCGTTCTTCCTGCGCCGCCGGCCGGTCGGGCTCGACGAGTACGTCGCGCACTTCGCACGCATGTTCGCCGCGATCGGCTCGACCGGGCTGCCGCGCGATCCCGAGGAGATTCGCGCGCTCGCCGGCATCAGCTACGAACGCGACCACGATGCGGCCGGCCCAGGGCGCCAGCTCGCGGCGATCATCGCCGCCGGCGATCGCACGCGCGAGCTGCGCAAGGTCACCGCGCCGACGCTCGTCGTCCACGGCGCCGCCGACCCGCTCGTCAGCCCGTCGGGCGGGCGCGCGACGGCTCGCGCGATCAAGGGCGCGAAGCTGATGACGGTCGCGGGCATGGGCCACGACATGCCGCGTGCCGTGTGGCCGGAGCTCGTCGACGCGATCGTCGAGAACGCGGCAAGGGCTGGCGGCCCCCCGGGCCGCCACCCTGCCCTCCTCGCCTCCCGATCGCCCCTCCCAGGGCTATCCGGGTAGGCGCCTCGCGGCGTCCCTCAATCGCCGTGAGGCCGCCGGCGACAAGCCGGCAAACCCGACATCGAGTGCCCACGCCCCGTCGAGCACTCGCTCGAGCGTGCGCGGATGCGCACGAGCCAATGGAGATCGTGCCGGCAGTGCGAACGCCGGTACGGCCAGCGGCCGTGCAGCGCGCGGAGCATGCGCTGCTCCTGGCAACCGGCCAGCCTCATCGCCGGCCCACCTCTCCCCGGCTCCTCGTTCCTGAAGCAAGACCCATTCGTTAGGCCCCTTGTCGCTATGCCCTCACACCACCCGGCTGCTTGTCTCCGAGTGGGCGGAAGAAGACTCCCGCTGCGACATATAAATCATCTTTTACGCGGAATGTCAACCGGTAAATCGGTTCCGCGTTCGAGACAGTGGTGCGAGTGCGCCCGGCGGGAATCGAACCCGCGGCCTGCGGCTTGAAAGACCGCTGCTCTTTGGCTCCCCGAAGAGAACCGTTGACCACTGAGCTACGGGCGCGCGCTTGTATGTCGTGCGATTCGCGATCGCTTGAACGCGATATCTAAGCATGCTTCGAGCAAGCGCACGAGCGACGAGGAGGCGCCGAACGCCTCGCGCCAGGGCTGAGGTTTCGCCGATCGAGCGCTCCGCGGTCACGTTCCCGTCCGGCGACGGCGCGGCGCGAGGGGCTCGCGCGTTTCCGCGCGACGGCGGCGGGTACTTCGCAGGCGTGACGAAGTTCGGCTACACGATGATGTGCGAGCAGTCGCGCGCGGACCAGCTCGTCGCCGACGTGCAGCTGGCCGAGCGCGCGGGCTTCGACTTCTCGGTGATCTCCGACCACTACCAGCCATGGCTTCAGGAGCAGGGGCACTCGCCGTACGCGTGGGCGGTACTCGGCGCGGCGGCGCAGGCGACCGAGCGGATCCCGCTGATGACGTACGTGACGTGCCCGACGCTGCGCTACCACCCGGCGGTGATCGCGCAGAAGGCGGCGACGGTGCAGATCCTCTCGGGCAACCGCTTCCGCCTCGGGCTCGGCGCGGGCGAGAACCTCAACGAGCACGTCGTCGGCAAGCGCTGGCCGTCGGTCGGCGCGCGCCACGCGATGCTCGCGGAGGCGATCGACGTGATCGCGGCGCTGTTCGACGGCGAAGGCGCGGTGAACATGCGCGGCGAGCACTTCGACGTCGAGAGCGCGCGGCTGTGGGACCTGCCGGACGAGCGCGTGCCGATCGGCGTCGCGGTATCGGGCGCGGACTCGTGCCGGCTGGCGGGCGAGCAGGCGGACCTGATGATCGCGGTCGAGCCGAAGGCGGAGCTCGGTGAGATGTTCGACGCGGCCGGCGGCGCGGGCAAGGGGCGTATCGGCCAGGTGGCGCTCTGCTACGACGCCGACCGCGAGGCGGCGATGGCGCGCGCACACGAGCAGTTCCGCTGGTTCGGCCTCGGCTGGAAGGTCAACGCGGACCTGCCGAACCCGGACGGCTTCGCGGCGGCGACGCAGTTCGTCACGCCGGAGCAGGTCGCGGAAGGGCTCGCGTGCGGGCCGGACGTCGAGGAGCACGTCGCGAAGATCGAGCCGTACATCGACGCGGGCTTCACGGAGATCGCGCTCGTGCAGGTCGGCGCGGGCGAGCAGCGGCCGTTCGTCGAGTGGGCCGAGCGCGAGCTGCTGCCGGCGCTGCGCGCGCTCTGAGCGCGACGCCGCGCGCGGCTCGCGAGAGCGATCCGGCCTCTATCGCGCGCTGGCCACGCGGCCAGGCCAGGCGTATGCTGAACTCAGAGCGAGTCGCAGATGGGGATCGTCCGAACGGGGAGGAGCGCAGCGATGGAGAGCGGTGTGAGTGAGCTGAAGGCGCCGCCGAGGGCGTCGGGTCGGGCGGCGTCGATCGAGGCGCAGACTGTCGCGGAGGCGTTTCGCACGACGGCGCGCGAGCGCGCGGGGCAGGTCGCGATCCGAACGAAGGAAGACGCGTTCACGATCACGTGGGGCGAGCTGCTCGAGCGCGTCGACGCGCTCGCGGGCGGCCTGGCGAAGCTCGGCGTGCAGCGCGGCGAGACGGTCGCGCTGATGCTGAGCAACCGCCCGGAGTTCCACCTCTGCGACCTCGCGGCGATGATGCTCGGGGCGACGCCGTTCTCGATCTACAACACGTACGCGCCGGAGCAGATCGCCTACCTGCTGTCGGACGCGGAGGCGAAGGTGGCGATCTGCGAGCAGCAGTACCTCCCGCAGATGCTCGCGGCGCGCGAGACGGTGGGAACGCTCGAGCACGTGATCGTGATCGACGGCGAGGCGCCGGAGGGGACGCTGGCGCTGAGCGACGTCGAGGGGACGAACGCGGAGTTCGACGTCGAGGCGTCTGTCGCGCGGTTGCGGGGCTCGGACGTGCTGACGCTGATCTACACGTCGGGGACGACGGGGCCGCCGAAGGGCGTGCAGCTGATCCACCGCAACCTGCTGGCGGCGGTCGAGGGGCTCGACGCGCTGATCGAGTTCCCGGAGGACGGGCGCGTGATCAGCTGGCTGCCGGCGGCGCACGTCGCGGAGCGCAACGCGCACCACTACCTGCCGATCGTGTTCGGCCTGCAGATCACGTGCTGCGACGACCCGCGCCAGGTGCTCTCGTACCTGCCCGAAGTGCGCCCGAGCTGGTTCTTCGCGGTGCCGCGCATCTGGGAGAAGCTGAAGGCGGGGCTGGAGACGATGATCGCGGCGCAGCCCGACGAGCAGCAGCAGCGCACGCAGGCGGCGCTCGAGGCGGCGCTGCGCAAGGTGCGCTTGGAGCAGGCGGGCGAGGACGTGCCGGCGCAGCTCGCGGCGCAGGTCGCGCGCGCGGACGAGGAGATATTCGCGGGGCTGCGCGCGATGCTCGGGCTCGACGAGGTCGAGGCGATCAACGTCGGCGCGGCGCCGACGCCGGTCGAGGTGCTCGAGTTCTTCCACGCGATCGGGCTGCCGCTGGCGGAGCTGTGGGGGATGAGCGAGACGTGTGGCGCGGGGTCGGTGAACCCGCGCGGGAGGATCAAGATCGGAACGGTCGGGCCGCCGGCGCCGGGCGTGCAGCTGAAGCTCGACGAGGACGGCGAGGTGCTGATCAAGTCCGACGTCGTGATGCCGGGCTACCGCAACCTGCCGGAGAAGACGAAGGAGACGTTCACGGAGGACGGCTGGCTGCGCACGGGCGACATCGGCGAGTTCGACGAGGACGGCTACCTGAAGATCGTCGACCGCAAGAAGGAGCTGATCATCAACGCGGGCGGCAAGAACATGTCGCCGGCGAACATCGAGGCGACGCTGAAGAGCTCCTCGCCGCTGATCGGCCAGGCGTGCTGCATCGGCGACATGCGCCCGTACAACACGGCGCTGATCGTGCTCGACCCGGACTTCGCGCCGATGTGGGCGAGCGCGCAGGGGATCGAGGGCGAGACGCTCGAGCAGCTCGCGCACGACGAGCGCGTGCGCGACGCGGTGCAGGAGGGCGTCGATCGGGCGAACGCGAAGCTCGCGCGGATCGAACAGATCAAGAAGTTTACGATCGTCGAGGGCGACTGGACGGCGGCGGGCGACGAGCTGACGCCGACGATGAAGCTCAAGCGCAAGCCGATCGCGCAGAAGTACGAGCAGCCGATCGCGGCGATGTACTCGTAGATCGGACGGCGCGCTGCGCGAGCCGGCTCGACGCCGGGCGCACGCGCCGGCTGCTTCGGCCTAGCGGCCGGCGCGCATGCGGTCGAGCGTGACGGGGTCGTGCGAGCAGAACAGCTCGACGTTCGCCTCCTCGCGCCGCGCGAGCTCGCGCAGCCGTTCGCTGTTGCGCTTGCGCGCGGCGTTGTCGGCGGAGTTGACGTTCTGGAAGCCGCGCAGCACGGGCGGGCAATGCGGCGGCGTCTGCATCTCGCCGCGATGGAAGTAGGCGTCGCCGCAGTGCAGCAGCCAGCCGCCGTCGGCGCGCCTGACGGCGACGCCGACGTGGCCGCGCGTGTGGCCGTAGAGCGGGACGAGCGCGATCTCGCTGCCTCCGGCGGGCACGACGCGGACGCTCTCGAAGCCGAGCCAGTCGTCGCCGTCGGGCTCGTGGCGGACCCACTTCGGGCCGTGGCGCCAGTGGACCTGGACGTAGCGCTCGCGCTCGCGCAGCGTCGGGTGCAGGGCGGCGTCGAGCTCGTGCGCGAGCACGTGGACGTCGGCGTTGGGGAAGTCGGGCAGGCCGCCAGCGTGGTCGACGTCGAGGTGGGTGACGACGATGCGGCGGACGTCGTCGGGGCTGTAGCCGAGCGCGCGGACCTGCTCGATCGCGGTCTCGTGCTCGCGCGCCTGCGGCGCGAAGAAGGTGTCGAAGATCAGCCCGAGCTGGCGCGTGTTGCGCATGTCGGCGAGGCCGAAGCCCGTGTCGACGAGCGTCAGGCCGTCGGCGTCTTGCACGAGCAGGCAGTGGCAGACGAGGCGCGCCTTCTCGAGCACGGAGCCGTCGCCGTTGATCAGCTTGCGCCCGTGCGGGCACATCGTGCCGCAGCCGAGATGGTGGATCGCGCGCGGTGCAGAGCTCACGACGCCAGCCTACTCGCCGAGCGCGCTGACGGTCGGACCTCGCGCGGGCGGCGACTGCGCGAGAATCCGCGCGGTGATCGACGCCGGCGAGCGCCTGCCGACGGCGCGCTACTCGAAGGCGACCTCGTAGCCGCCGCGCTGCAGCGCGGCGCGCAGTTGCTCGGTGTGCTCGGGCCCGCGCGTCTCGAGCGTCAGCTCGACGCCGGTCTCGCGGACGTTCAGCGAGATCGCCTCGCGCACGTGCTCGAGCGTCAGCAGGTTGGCGCGCGCGTCGGCGATGACCTTCAGCAGGTCGGCGAGGCCGCCGGGGCGATCGGGGACGCGCGTGAGGATGCGCACGCGACGCCCGGCGACCGTTTCGTGGCGGCGCAGCAGCGAGGCGAGCAGGCCGTTGTCGACGTTGCCGCCGGAGACGATCGCGACGGTCGTACCCTCGCACGGCGGCACGCGGGCGTTCATCAAGGCGGCTGTCGCGACGGCGCCGGCGCCCTCGGCGACGAGCTTCGCGCGTTCGGCGAGGAAGACGATCGCGCCGGCGATCTCCTCCTCGTCGACGGTCTGCACGGAGTCGAGCAGCTCGCGCAGCAGCGGCAGCGGGCGCTCGCCGGGGCGCTTCAACGCGATGCCGTCGGCGATTGTCGCGGCGGCCGGCACGGCCGGCGCGACGCGATCGGCGTCCTCGCCGGCGAGCGCGCGCGAGAGCGTCGCGCAGGCAGCGGCCTGGACGCCGACGAGCTCGACGTCGCGGCGCGCGCGGCGCAGCGCGATGCCGATGCCGCTCGCGAGGCCGCCGCCGCCGACGGGGACGACGACGCGCGCGAGGTCGGGCACGTCCTCGAGCAGCTCGAGGCCGATCGTCCCCTGCCCGGCGATCACGTCGAGGTCGTCGAACGGGTGGATCAGCGCGGCGCCGGTCTCGGCGGCGCGCGCGCGTGCGAGCTCGAGCGCCTCCTCGACCGAGCCGCCGCTGAGGCGCACGCGCGCGCCGAGGCGCTCGACGGCGAGGACCTTCGAGACGGGCGCGTCGCGCGGCATGAACACCTCGCAGCCGACGCCGGCGATGCGCGCGGCCTGCGCGACGGCGCGCGCGTGGTTGCCGGCGCTCGCGGCGATCAGGCCGTCGTCGGCGCGCGCGCCGAGCGCGGCGAGCTTGCTGAGCGCGCCGCGCAGCTTGAACGAGCCGGAGACCTGCAGCGACTCGGCCTTGAGCGCGACGGGGCCGCCGGCGAGCTCGGAGAGGTCGGCGCTCGCGATCGTCGGCGTCGCGACGGCGCCGCGCTCGATCGCGCGGCGCGCCGCGTCGAGGTCGACGCCGGCGCTCAGCTGCGCGAACGTCGCGTTGCCGGCGCCGCGCGCCGGGTCCTCGCTGCGCTGCACGGCGCTCATGCGCTCCTACGCTACAGCGGCGTCGTGTAGGCGCCGCTGAGGCCGCCGTCGACGAGAAACGTCGAGGCGGTCACGTAGCTCGACTCGTCGGAGGCGAGGAACAGCGCGGCGCTCGCGATCTCCTCGGCGCGCGCGAAGCGGCCGATCGGCACGTGCACGAGCCGGCGCTCGGCCTGCTTGGGGTCGGCGGCGTACAGCTCGCGCAGCAGCGGCGTGTCGACGGGGCCGGGGCACAGCGCGTTGACGCGCACGCCGCGGCGCGCGAACTCGACGCCGAGCTCGCGCGAGAGCGCGAGAACGCCGCCCTTCGATGCGGTGTAGGAGATCTGCGAGGTCGCGGCGCCCATCACGGCGACGAACGACGCCGTGTTGATGACCGAGCCGCCGCCGCCCTGCAGCAGGTGCGGGATGCCGTGCTTGCAGCAGAGGAAGACGCTGCGCAGGTTCGCCTGCTGCACGCGCTCCCACGCGTCGAGATCGGTGTCGAGCACCGACGCGTCGTCGGGCGGCGAGATGCCGGCGTTGTTGAACAGCACGTCGACGCGACCGAGCTCGGCGAGCACGGTCGCGTACATCTCGCGGACCTGCCGCTCGTCGGTTACGTCGACCTGCAGCGAGAGCTCGCCGGGCGCGCCCTCGGCGAGGTCGGCGCCGACGACGCGCGCGCCCTCGCGCCGGAACAGCGCGACGCTCGCCGCGCCGATCCCGCCGGAGGCGCCGGTCACGACGCAGACCTTCCCGTCGAGCCTCATCGCCCTCTCCTCGCGTCGCGCTGCTCGCTCATCGCCTCGTCACCTCTGCTCCGCTCATCCGGTCGCGTAGTAGATCGCCTTGACCTCGGTGTACGCGTCGAGCGCGTGCGGCCCGAGCTCGCGGCCGTAGCCGGACTGCTTGAAGCCGCCGAACGGCGTGCTGACGCGCACCGAGTTGTTCGAGTTGACCGATATCACACCGGTCTCGATCGCTCGCGTGACGCGCAGCGCGCGCGCGCCGTCGCGCGTCCAGACCGAGCCGGAGAGACCGTAGATCGTGTCGTTGGCCAGGCGCACGGCGTCGGCCTCGTCGGCGAACGGGATGACGGCGGCGATCGGCCCGAAGACCTCCTCGCGCGCGACGCGCGCGTCGGGGTCGACCGGCGCGAGCACGGTCGGCGCGAACCAGAAGCCGGGGCCGTCGGGCGCGCTGCCGCGGATCGCGACGGGCTCGGGGCCGTCGAGGAACGAGGCGACGGTCTCGCGCTGGGCGGCGGAGATCAGCGGGCCCATCTGCGTGTCCTCGGCGAGCGGCTGTCCGACGACGATCGCCTGCACGGCGTCGGCGAGCAGCTCCATGAAGCGCTCGACGGCGCCCTCCTGCACGAGGATGCGCGAGCGCGCGCAGCAGTCCTGGCCGGCGTTGCCGAAGACGGCCATCGGCGCGGCGCGCGCGGCCGCCTCGAGATCGGCGTCGGCGAAGATCACGTTGGCGGACTTGCCGCCGAGCTCGAGCGTCACGCGCTTGATCGTCCGCGCGGCGCTCGCGGCGATCGCGCGGCCGACCTCGGTCGAGCCGGTGAACGCGATCTTCGCGACGTCGGGATGCTCGACGAGGCGCGCGCCGCACGTGCTGCCGGGGCCGACGACGACGTTGACGACGCCCGGTTCGAGCCCGGCCTCGAGCGCGATCTCGCCGAAGCGCAGCGCCGTCAGCGGGGTCAGCTCGGCGGGCTTGAGCACGACGGTGTTGCCGGCGGCGAGCGCCGGCGCGAGCTTCCACGAGGCGATCGCGAGCGGGAAGTTCCACGGCGTGATCAGCCCGACGACGCCGAGCGGCTCGCGCACCGTCCACGCCTGGCCGCCGGCGACGGGGATCGTGTCGCCGAGCAGGCGCTCGGGGGCGCCGGCGTAGTAGCGGAACGTGTCGATCGCCATGCCGATCTCGCCGCGCGCGTCGGCGATCGGCTTGCCGGCGTTGCGCGCCTCGAGCACGGCGAGCTCCTCGTGGCGCGCGGCGAGCGCCTCGGCGAGGTCGCGTAGCCGTGCGGCGCGCGCGCCGGGGTCGAGCGCGCGCCACGCCGGCAGCGCGGCCCTGGCGGCGGCGACGGCCTCGTCGACGGCCTCCGGGCCGGCGCGCTCGACCTCGGCGAGCACCGCCTCGGTGGCGGGCTCGAGGACTGTAAGCATCTCGGGCAGCTCAGCCGCCCGCCCTGTGCGTGGACGTTCCGCGAAGCACGGCTCTCACCGGCGGCCTACGGGTACTGCGCGACGTCGGGCAGCGCCTCGGCTGCGTCTAGCTCGTCGATCGTGCGGATCGGGCCGGTGAACGACTTGCGCGCCGAGACCATGTACCAGATCGTCACCGCGAGCATCACGCCGATCGTCACGAGCGGCGCGTAGTTGACGGCCGACCATTCGAAGCCGTGCTTGAAGAAGACGCCGGCCGGGCTGAACGGCAGGCAGAAGATGACCACGCAGATCGCGACCCAGACGAACGCGATCGGGTTGACCCATTTGTACTTGCTGCCGAGCGTCCACGACCCGCGTTTGAAGCCCTCGCCGATCCGCCAGCGCAGGAACACGGGGATCGTGTAGGCGATGTACAGCCCGATCACCGAGATCGACGTGACGGCGAGGAACGCGACCGGCGTGCCGAGGTGGTTGGGGAAGTAGGCCGGGAAGGTGACGACCAGCGCGAACAGCACGACGAACAGCACGGCCCACGTCGGCGTGCGGTTCTTGCCCAGGCGTCGCCACAGTTTGTGGCCGGGCACGGCGCCGTCGCGCGAGAACGCGAACGTCATCCGCGAGGCGCTCGTCACGCAGGCCATGCCGCAGAACAGCTGCCCGACGGTCGAGATCAGGATCACGGCCTTCGCCGCCGCCGAGCTGAGCGCGGTCTCGAAGATCGTCAGCGCCGGGTAGCCGGCTTTGTAGATTTCCGAGGAGTGGCTCTTCTGGATCGCGAAGGTGATCGCGATCAGCACGATCCAGCCGATCACGGCCGAGTAGAAGACCGATCGCCAGATGCCTTTCGGCGCGGCGTCTTCGGAGCCGCGCGTCTCCTCGGAAACGTGCGCGGAGGCGTCGTAGCCGGTGATCGTGTACATCGTCAGCAGGAAGCCGAGCGGGAGCACGTAGAACCAGTACATGTGGCCGCTGAAGCCCGATTCGTTGGCGCGGTGGCCGAACACGTAGGAGAGGCTCGCGTGGTGGCTCGGGACGGCGATCAGGATCACGACGATCGCGGCGACGCCGATCACGTGCCACCAGACCGAGACGCCGTTGAAGATCGAGACGAGGTGGCTCGAGAAGACGTTGATCAGCCCGTGGATGATCAGGATCACGGCGAACAGCGCGAAGTTCACGTGCGCGCTGTAGTGCACGTCGCTGAACGCGGCGGCCTTCGTGAAGTTGAAGACGAAGTGGACGTTGTAGAGGCCGAGCAGGTTCATCAGGAACGTCGCGCAGACGTAGTCGACGGAGGCGACGACGGCGACGAGGCCGATCAGGTTGAACCAGCCGGTGAACCAGCCCCAGCCGGCGCCACCGAGCTTCGAGGCCCAGTAGTAGATGCCGCCGGCCGTCGGCATCGAGGAGGCGAGCTCGGACATCGAGAAGGCGACGCAGAGGATCAGGATGCTGATCAGCGGCCAGGCGATCGAGATCGCGATCGGCCCGCCGTTCTTCAGCGCCTGCCCGTACGTCGTGAAGCACCCGGCGAGCACCGAGATGATCGAGAACGAGATCGCGAAGTTGGAGAACGAGCTCCAGCCGCGGTGCAGCTCCTGCTTGTAGCCGAGCTCTGCGAGTCGTTGCTCGTCGGCGCTCAATGTCCCGGATGTGCTCATTCGCCTGGCCCCCTCAGGGAAGTAAAGGTTTGCTCGTCGGCCCTTCGTTCGTGACGATACGCGCGATCGCCGAACGAAGTCAAGCGCAACACCCCAAATTGCGAACGCGCCGGTGGGACAACTGGCCAACGTCGCCGGCCGGCGCCGAGGCGACGCGCGCCGCTCAGCCGCCCGGCAGCAGCCCGGCGAGGACGCGCTCGGTCCCCTGCAGGTGCTCGGTCATCGCGCGCGCGGCGCGCAGCGCGTCGTGCTCGCGCACGGCGGCGAGGATCCTGCGGTGCTGCTCGTTGGAGGACGCGAGCACCTCGGGCGGGTGCGCGATGTAGGCGATCAGGTCGGTCATCGCCCCTTGCACGTCGGTGCTCGCGCGCACGAGCGGCGCCGACGCGGAGGCTTCGGCGAGACCGACGTGCAGGCGCACGTCGGTCTGCCGGTAGGCGGCGAAGTCCTCGAGCTCGTCCTCGAGCCTCGCGACGAGCTCCTCGAGGCGCTCGAGATCGTCCTCCTCGGCGCGTTCGGCGGCGAGCACGGCGACGCCGAGCTCGACGGCGAGACGCTCGTCGCACTTCTCGCGCCAGCGCGCGAGCACGTCGTGCGAGGGCGGCTCGGCGGGCGGCGGCTCCTCGCAGACGAACGTGCCGCCGCCGCGTCCGCGCGTGGCGTGGACGTGCCCGCTCTGCGTCAGCGCCGTCAGCGCCTGGCGCAGCGTCGAGCGCGCGATGCCGAGGCGCGCGCACAGCTCGCGCTCGGCCGGCAGCCGCGCGCCGGGCGGCAGCAGGCCGAGCTTGATCGCGGTGCCGAGCCGTTCGACGGTCTCCTCGAAGGCCGTCTGCGAGCGCACGGGGGCGAAGACCGTCTCGCCGGAGAGGACGGCCTCGGTCACGACGGCCCGCCGCTCACAGCCGCTCGAACCCCCGGAAGCGCTCCCAGTCGGTGACGGCGCCGGCGAACGCGTCGAGCTCGACGTCGGCGGCGTTGACGTAGTGCTCGACGACGTCGTCGCCGAACGCCGCGCGCGCGATCGCGCTCTGCGCGAACAGCTCGCGCGCGTCGCGCAGCGTGGCGGGGACGCGCGGCTTCTCGTCGGCCGCGTAGGCGTTGCCCTCGAACGCCGGCTCGAGCGCGAGCTCGTGCTCGACGCCGTGCAGGCCGGCGGCGACGATCGCGCTGAGCGCCATATACGGGTTCAGGTCGGCGCCGCCGACGCGGTTCTCGAAGCGCAGCGAAGGCCCGTGGCCGACGACGCGCAGCGCGCACGTGCGGTTGTCGTGGCCCCACGCGACGGCCGTCGGCGCGAAGCTCGCGGCGGCGTAGCGCTTGTAGGAGTTGACGTTCGGCGCGAGCAGCAGCGTCAGCTCGCGCAGCGCCGCGAGCTGGCCGGCGAGGAACGACTCGAACAGGGCCTTCTCGCGAGGAAACAGCGGCCCCTGCTGATCGGTCAGCGAGAAGTGGATGTGGCACGAGTTGCCCTCGCGCTCGTCGTACTTGGCCATGAACGTGATCGACAGGCCCTCGAGCGCGGCGATCTCCTTGACGCCGTTCTTGTAGATCGCGTGATCGTCGGCCGTGCGCAGCGCGTCGGCGTAGCGGAAGTTGACCTCGTGCTGGCCGAAGTTGCACTCGCCCTTGGAGTCCTCGCAGAGCATCTCGGCGGCTTCCATGCTGTTGCGGATGCGACGCATCAGCGGCTCGACGCGTGCGGTGCCGAGCAGCGAGTAGTCGACGTTGTAGAGGTTCGCGTGCCGCATCTCGCGATAGCCCTTCTCCCAGGCCTCCTCGTAGGTGTCGCGGAAGACGATGAACTCGAGCTCGGTGCCGGCGTTCGCGCTCCAGCCGCGCTCGGCGAGGCGCGCGAGCTGGCGGCGCAGGATCTGGCGCGGCGAGACCTCGACGTCCGAGCCGTCGCCCCAGGCGACGTCGGCAAGGCAGACGGCGGTCGCCTCCTGCCAGGGGACCGGTCGCAGCGTGTCGAGGTCGGGGCGCAGGACGAAGTCGCCGTAGCCGCGCTCCCAGGAGAACAGCTCGTAGCCGGACACCGTCGCCATCTCGACGTCGACGCCGAGCAGGTAGTTGCAGCCCTCGGCGCCGTGCTCGGCGACCTCGGCGAGGAAGTGGCGCGCGGTCAGCCGCTTGCCCTGCAGGCGTCCCTGCATGTCGGTCAGCGCGAGCAGGACGGTGTCGACCTTGCCGGCGTCGACTTCGGCACGCAGTTCGTCGAAATTCATCCGTTCGACTCCTCACGGGACATGACGATGAAGGTATAGGTTGTGTGCCTTATGGGAGGCAGAGGCTACCGCGGGGATGGCCGGCGAGCTTAACGACATCGTCGCGCGCCTCGAACGGTCGCTCGCACCGCTCGTCGGCGCGCCGCGCGAGCTCGACGGCGGCATCACGAACCGCAACTACCGCGTGACGCTCGGCGAGCTCGACTACGTCGTGCGGCTGCCCGGCAAGGACACCGAGCTGCTCGGGATCGACCGCGCGGCCGAGCTGCTCGCGAACGAGACGGCGGCGGCGCTCGGGATCGCGCCAGAGGTCGTCGAGGTCCTCGACGGCTGCCTCGTCACGCGCTTCCTCGCGTGCAGCGCGCCGGCGCGCGGCGCGCTCGCCGCCGACGTCGAGGAGATCGCTCGCGCGCTGCGCGCGTTTCACGACTCGGACGTGCGGCTGCCGACTCGCTTCTCCGTGCCGGAGCTGCTCGAGGACTACGCGACGATCGTCGCCGGGCGCGGCGGCGAGCTGCCGCTCGAGTACTCCTCCGCGCGGATCGCGGCGGCGCGGATCGCCGGCGCGCTGGGCGCGGGCGAGGCACGACCGTGTCACAACGACCTGCTGCCGGGCAACGTGATCCGCACGCTCGCCGAGAGCCGGATCATGCTCGTCGACTGGGAGTACGCGGGCATGGGCGACGCGCGCTTCGACCTCGGCAACGCTGTCGGTCAACAACGACTTCGACGAGGCGACCGACGAGCTCCTGCTGACGGCCTACGACGGCGAGCGCCCGTCGGACGCGCGCCGCGCGGCCTGCGGCTGATGCGCGTGATGTCCGACGCACGCGAGGCCGCGTGGGGCGTCGTGCAGGCGGCGATCTCCGAGCTCGACTTCGACTTCGACTCCTACGCGGCCGAGCACTTCGAGCGGCTGCGCGAGGCGACGCACGGCGCCGGACTTCGACGAGTGGCTCGCGTGCGCGCGCGAGGGACGCGAGCGCGACGACGTCCGAGCAGGGAGGGGCGATGGTCAGGCCGCGTGAGCTGCCCGAGCGCGCGCGTGTCGTGATCGTCGGCGGCGGCGTCGGCGGCGCGGCGGTCGCGCACCACCTCGCGAAGCTCGGCGAGCGCGACGTCGTGCTGCTCGAGCGCAGCGAGCTGACGAGCGGCTCGACGTTCCACTCGGCGGGGCTCGTCGGGCAGCTGCGCGCGCAGCGTCTCGCTGACGCGGCTGATGATGGACTCGGTCGAGCTCTACCGCACGCTCGACTGCGGCTGGGTGCAGTGCGGCGGCGTGCGCCTGGCGTGCACGCCCGAGCGCGAGCAGGAGGTGCTGCGCCAGGTCGCGTGGGCGAAGACGTTCGGGCTGCCGCTCGAGCTCGATCTCGCCGCGGCAGGCGCAGGAGCTGTTCCCGCTGATGAGCGCCGACGGCGTGCGCTGCGGCTCCTACCTGCGCGAGCGACGGCTACCTCGACCCGTCGCTGCTGACGACGGCGCTCGTCGACGGCGCGCGCGCGGGCGGGTGTCGCGTGTTCACGCACACACGCGTGACCGGCGTCGACGTCGAGCAGAGCGCGTCGGGCCGCCGGCGCGTGCGCGGCGTGCAGACCGAGTGGGGGCCGATCGAGGCGGAGGTCGTCGTCAACGCCGGCGGCATGTTCGCCGCGGAGATCGGGCGGATGGCCGGCGTGCGCGTGCCGATCGTGCCGTTCGCGCACGAGTACCTCGTGACGCAGCCGTTTCGCGAGCGCACGCCGGGCGAGCACCTGCCGACGCTGCGCGACCCGGACCTGCTGATCTACTTCCGCGAGGAGGGCGCCGGCCTGGTGATGGGCGGCTACGAGCGCCGCTCGGCGCCATGGGCGCTCGACGAGCACCTGCGCGACGCGATCCCGGCCGACTTCAACGGGCGCCTGCTCGAGGAGGACTGGCCGCGCTTCGAGGAGATCGCGAGGAACTCGTCCAAGCGCGTGCCGGCGATGGACGAGATCACGGTGACGCGGCTGATCAACGGGCCGGAGGCGTTCACGCCCGACAACGAGTTCTGCCTCGGCGAGAGCGAGGTCGCGGGCTTCTTCGTCGCGGCCGGCTTCTGCGCGCACGGCCTCGCCGGCGCCGGCGGGATCGGCCGCGTGATCGCCGAGTGGATCATCGCCGGCGAGCCGACGTCGGACGTCTGGGAGATGGACATCCGCCGCTTCGGCCCGCACTTCCGCTCGCCGAGCTACACGCTGAAGCGCACGAAGGAGGTCTACGAGACCTACTACGACATCCGCTACCCGGGCCACGAGCGCCAGGCGGGCCGGCCGCTGCGCACCTCGAGCGCCTACCCGTGGCACGCCGAGCACGGCGCTGCGTTCGGCGAGAAGTCCGGCTGGGAGCGCGTCAACTGGTACGAGCGCAACGCGCCGAACGGCGATGAGTCGCTGCGCCCGCGCGGCTGGGCGGGAATGCACTGGTCGCCGGCGATCGGCGCCGAGCACCTCGCGACGCGCGAGCGCGCGGGGCTGTTCGACGAGTCGTCGTTCGCGAAGCTCGAGGTCTCCGGCCCGGGCGCGGCGGCGTTCCTGGCGCGGCTGTGCGACAACGACGTGGCGCGCGAGGTCGGCGCGATCACGTACACGCAGATGCTCAACGCGCGCGGCGGGATCGAGTGCGACTTCACGGTCACGCGCGTCGAGGAGGAGCTGTTCTCGATCGTCACGGGCACGGCGTTCGGCAACCACGACCTCAGCTGGATCGCCGCCACGCGCCGGACGACGGCAGCGTGCGCTGCGCCGACGTGACCGCGCGCTGGGCGTGCTTCGCGCTGTGGGGGCCGCGCGCCGGTCGAGATCCTCGCGCCGCTCGTCGACGAGCCGTCTCGACTTCGAGTACATGCAGATGCGCGAGCTCGCCGTCGGCGACGTGCCGGTGCGCGCGCTGCGCGTGACGTTCGTCGGCGAGCTCGGCTGGGAGCTGTACTGCCCGACGGAGTACGGCGCCGGCCTGTGGCGAGCGCTGTGGGCGGCCGGGCGCGAGCACGGACTCGTCGCCGGCGGCTACCGCGCGATCGACTCGCTGCGCCTGGAGAAGGGCTACCGCGTGTGGGGCGCCGACATCACGGCCGACGAGACGCCGTTCGAGGCCGGCCTCGGGTTCTGCGTGCGCAGCTCGGGCGGCGAGTTCCTCGGCGCCGAGGCGATCGGCGTCGCGCCCGACGGCGAGCGGCGCGGCGACGTGCCCGAGCGGCGGCTGCGCTGCATCGTGCTCGAGGACCCGCGCTCGGTCGCGCTCGGCAACGAGCCGGTGCGGGTCGGCGGCGAGGTCGTCGGGCGCGTGACGAGCGGCGGCTACGGCTACACGGTCAGCGCTCGATCGCCTACGCGTACGTGCCGGCCGAGGTCGCGATCGGCGCGCTTGTCGAGATCGACATCTTCGGCGAGTGGATCGCCGGCGAGATCGCGCGCGAGCCGCTGTTCGACCCGAAGGGCGAGCGCGTGCGCGCTCAGCCCTTCGGCGGCAGCGAGCGCGCGTAGTCGACGCCGCGACGCACCCATGCGGCGAGCTGGCGCTTGGTCGCGACGGCCTCGGCGTCGACGCGCAGCCAGTTCCTCATCTCGCGCCCGCGCATGACCATCGGCCGCGCGTGCGGCGAGGCGAGCGCGCGCCCGGCGGCGTCCTCGGCGACGCGCACGAGCAGGCCGCCCTGACCGGACGCGGCGAGCGCCATGTTGCCGTTCAGCAGGAACGCGAGGCCGCCGAACATCCGCATCTCGGTCACCGCGCGCTCGTCGGCGAGCAGCTCGCGGACCCGCTGCGCGAGATCCTCGTCGTAGGCCACGTCAAGCCGCCTCGCAGCTCGCGCGCGTCGTCACGCTCCTGCGCGTCTCGGACTTGCGCTGCCACATCTCGCGCAGCTCGCTCAGCCAGGCGTCGGCGTCCTCGAACGGCTGCTCCTTCAGCCGCAGGCGGTGCGTGCGGCCGTCGACGACGCGCGCGATCGCACCCGCGTCTTCGAGCACGCGCAGGTGCCGGCTGATCGCCGGCTTGGAGACGGCGAAGTCGCGGGTCGCCTCGCCGACCGTCAGCTCGCCGTCGGCGAGGCGCTCGACGATGCCGCGGCGAATCGGATGCGAGCACGCCGCGAACGTACGGTCGAGCACCGTTTGATTAGCCATTTGGTTAACTATAGCTACCCGCGAACGAGCACGTAGCGCTCGATCGCGAGCGCGAAGCCCTCTTCCTGGTTGGACGCCGTCACGCGCTTCGCGGCGCGTTTGACTTCCTCGCCGGCGTTGCCCATCGCGATGCTCAGGCCGACGCCGTCGAACATCAGCATGTCGTTCGGCTGGTCGCCGATCGTCGCGATCCGCCGCAGCGGGATCTCGTACCGGCGCGAGAGGTGACGCAGCACGGCGCCCTTGTTCGCCTCGGGATGCGTCACGTCGAGGTAGTAGGGCTGCGAGCGCGCCGCCGAGACGCGGTCGCCGAAGCGCTCGCGCGCGTCGGCCTCGGCTTTGGCGACCCGCTCGAGGTCGTCGCTGACGCCGACGATCTTCGCGATCCGCTGCGTGATGCCGTCGAGGCTCTCGACGACGCTCGGCGCGAAGCGGACCGTGTCTGCCTCTTTCTTCACGTGTGCGGCGTGCTCGTCGCGCAGCAGCCACTCCGAGCCGCGATACAGCCACACGTCGAGCCCGTGCTCGCCGATCAGCTCGACGATCTGCGCGACGAGCTCGGTGTCGATCGAGTGCTCCTCGATGACCGACATGTCGGGGCGCGCGAACACGCCGCCGTTGAACGCCGCGAGCGGCAGCGTCAGCGCGAGCGGCTCGACGAGCATCTCCATCCCGCGCGGCGGGCGCCCGCTGGTGACCGCGAACTTGATGCCGGCGTCGCCGAGCGAGCGCACGGCCGCGATCGCGCGCTCGGTCAGCTCCTTCTCGTCAGTGACGAGCGTGCCGTCGACGTCGGCGAGCACGAGCGCGATCCCCTCGCCGTCGGTTGCTGGCGCGGTCACCGCCCGGTCACCCCCTAGGCAAGCGCTTGACGAACGCGAGCGCCGTGTCGGCGACCTCGCGCCAGCCGCTGTCGATCGTCAGCGCGTGGCCGCGGGCGGGGAGCTCGGCGAATTCGGTGACGCCCTCGTTGCGCTTCTGCTTCTTGTACGCGGCGCGCGCGAGCGCGAGCGGCACCGTGTTGTCCTTCTCGCCGTTGACGATCAGCAGCGGTCCACGCGCCGGGTTCCTGCTGTTGACCTTCGCCTCCGTCCACGGGTTGAGGTTCGCCGTCGCCGCCTGGAACAGCGGCAGCCCGGACGCCGGCACGGCGTACGTCGTGTACAGCCGCTTCGCCTCTTCCTCGTCGACCGCGTTCGCGAACGCGTAGCGGAACTGCTCGTAGGTCAGCGGCACCGCGCGATTGCGGTTGGCCGGGTTGCCGAGCACCGGGCTCGCCGACTTCAGCGCCGAGACCGGCAGCGGCAGCACGCCGCGAAACGGCGCCGGGTCGATCGCGACAGACGCCGCCGCCAGGCCCCGCCCGGCGACGATCTGCGTCAGCAGCCCGCCGAACGAGTGCCCGACGACCGCCGGCTTCCTCTTCAGCCTGCCGGTCGCGTTCGCCTTCTCGATCTGCTGCTGCTCGTACTTCGTGATCGCCATCGTCGCTCCAGCTCTCGCGGCTCGCTACGGCGCCGCGCGCCGCGCTCGATGACATCATCTCACGCTCGATTAGCGCGCTCGTGCTCACGCGCGATCGCCGACAACTCGGCAACAGGGGGTCCGATCGAGATGCACGCTTCAACCACGCTCCGCGCGTCGTCGCTCGCCGCGACGCTGGCGCTCGCGGGCGCGCCGGCGCTCGCCGCCGCCCCCGTCGCGAGCGCCGCCGCGCGGCCGCTCAACGTCAGGTGCCTCGGCGGCGGCAGCTCGTGCAGCGCGATCGTCGGGCTCGCCGGCGGCGCGAGCAACAAGAAGCTTCAGATCGCGCTGACCGACACGAACCTGAAGCTCGTCCGCATCGTCGCCAAACCGTCGAGCGTGCGCGGCGCCTACCTGCTCTCGGGCGGCAGGTACTCGCTCGGCGGCTCCGTCTTCACGGTCACGCTCAACGCCGTGCGCTCGATCGGCAAGGGCGCGACGCTGACGCTCGAGTTCTCCTCGCACGGCAAGGCGATCAAGCTGAGCCGCTGACGGCGCGACGTCGACGCCGGGCGCGCGCTAGCCGGAGGCGGCGCGCTCCGGCTCGGCGTGCTCGCCGATCGTGACGCGCCCGAGCCCGATCACCTCGATCTCGCCCTGCGGCTGGCACACCGCGATCCGCTCGGCCTCGTCGCGCAGCGTGCGGCGCAGCACGACGAACGCGCCGCCGCCGACGACGGCCGGCACCCACAGCGCGATCGCGCGGTAGGCGAGCACGGCGCCGGCCGCCGACGCGAGCGAGACGTTGTACAACGCGAACGTGCCGACGAGGCCGGCGTCGACCCCGCCGATCCCGCCCGGGATCGGGATCAGGCCGCCGAGCTCGCCGATCAGGTACGCCATCCAGAGGATCGCGAGCGGCGGCGCCGGGCCGAGCGCGTTGAACGTCGCCCAGACGATCATCACGTCGAACGCGAGATAGGCGATCAGACCGGCGATCAGCAGCACATTGCCCTCGCGCAGCAGCACGAGCGACTCGCGCACGCCCTCGCCGAGCGCCGTCAGCGTCTTGACCGCCGCCAGGCGCCGGCGCGAGACCGAGCCCTCGGCGGACGCCTGCAGCCGCGCGCCCCACCGTTCGGCGATCCGTCCGGCGAACAGCGTCAGGACGATCGCGCCGGCGGCGATCGCCGCCGGCAGCAGCGTCAGCAGCAGGTTCTGCTCGCCGCCGAACACGCCGACGGCGAGCCCGAGGCCGATGACGATCACGCCGAGCACGTTCGGCAAGCTCGTCAGCAGGAAGAACGCGACCGTCCGCCGCGCGATCTCCTCGCCCTGCATGCCGCCGCGTTTGAGCGCCCACGCGCCGAGCGCGAGGCCGCCGGCGCCGCCGGTCGGGATCAGCGCGTTCGCGCCGAGCTCGGAGAGCCCGATCTGCAGGCTCACGCGCCACGACATCCGCCGGCAGAAGATCATTCGGAAGACCGCGACGTAACCGAGCCCCGAGAGCAGCTTCAGCGCGACGCCGAGCAGCAGCCAGCCGGCGCTCGCGTGCGCGAGCTTCGCGCGCAGCTCGCCGAGACCCGGCAGCAGCGTGACGCCGAGCACGACGACGACGACGAGCGCGAGCGCGAGCGCCAGACGCGCGCGCAGCGTTCGCCGGTTGAGCTGCTCGGGCGCGTCGAGGTCGCGACGCGCGACCTGCGGCGGGCTCTGCACGGGATGGCGCACGCGCCCATTGTGGTCGCTCGCGCGCGCTTTCCCTCCCGCGCGAGGTCCGCCGCGGCCGTCAGTCGCTCGAGGAGCGGCGCTGGGCGATCCTCGAGGACGGCGGCCAGATCAGCTGTGTCTCACGCTGAGACCTGCTCGTCGACGGCGCCGCGCAGCTGCGCCAGCGGCGGGCGCTCCTCGACGGTCACGCGGCGCGACTCCATCGCGTCCTCGTCGTCGAGCGGCAGCGCGATCGAGCCGCACGCCTGTGCGTCGGCGAACTCGCTTCCGAGGAAACGCGTCTGCGCCGCGACGAGCACGGCGTAGGCCATCGCCGAGAGATCGCGCAGCGGCTGGTGGCGGTTCTGGCGCACGCCGAGGTCGACTTGCGCGAGCGCCTCGATCCCGACGATCCGCCACGCGTCGACGAGCATCGCGATCTCCACGCCGTAGCCGGCGCTGAACGGGATCGCCTCGAGCAGCTCGCGGCGCGCGGCCGTCTCGCCGGCGAGTGGCTGCGCGAAGACGGCGAGCTCCGGCGCGTGCAGGTTCAGCAGCGGGCGCGCCATCAGCTCGGTGACGCGTCCGCCGCCGTGCGGAGCGAGCGCGCCGTTCGCGCCGCGAAACGGGCGACGGAAGGTGCCCTTGACGAGCTGTATGTCCGGCTCGCAGATCAGCGGGCCGAGCAGGCCGGTGAAGAAGTGCTCGCCGAAGTCGCTCGTGTCCGTGTCGGCGAACGCGACGATCTCGCTCTCGGTCGCGCACAGCGCGCGCCACATCGCATCGCCCTTGCCGAGCGCCGGGCCGAGCTCGCGCGAGAGCTCGTCCTCCTGCACGACCTCGACGCCCGCCGCAGCGGCGACCCGCGCGGTCGCGTCGCGCGAGCGCGCGTCGACGACGATCACCTCGTCGAGCAGGCCGACGTCGCGCAGCCGCGCGGCGCTCGCCGCGATCGGTCCGATCGTCTCGGCGACCTCGCGCGCGGGCAGCACGAGCGCGACGCTCGCGCGCTTGGCGGCGAGCAGCCGTGCGAGCGGGAACTGCTCGGCGCGGTAGGAGCGCCGCGCGCGCCAGCTCGAGCGCGCGAGGTCGTATGCGAGCCCGCGCGGAGCGCGCCCGCTCGTCCGTGCCGAGGTGCGCACGCGAACGGCGGCGCTGCGATGGATCGCGACGCCGCGCCGGCGCAGCTCGCGCTCGAGCGCCTCGTCCTCGAGCGCCGCGCGGACCGGCAGGCCGCCGCAGCGCCGGTACGTCGCCGCCGTCAGCGCGAGCGAGGCGCCGCTGAAGTGATGGTGCTCGACCGTCGCCTCGCGCGGCGCCATCGCGAGCACCCCGCGCAGGCGCTCGGCGCCGCGGCGCTCGCGCTCGCGCACCGCGTGGGGTGCGAGCGCGTCGGCGAAGTCGTCGTCGTCGCGCAGCTCGATCAGCCCGCCGATCGCCTCGGCCCCGCCGGCCGCGAGCTCGACCTGCGTCGCGAGCCAGTCGGCCGCGACGACGCTGTCGGCGTCGGTGCTCGCGATCAGCCCGTGCTCGGCGCCGACGCGCAGCAGCCGCTCGCACGCGAGGTCCATCCCGTGCCGACGCGCGCGTCCGACGCCGAGCGGATCGCGCAGCTCGCTGACGTGCAGGCGCAGCGCGCGCTCTTGCGCGGCGAGCTCGCGCACGCACGCGCGCGTCTCGTCGCGGCAGCCGTCGAGGACGACGATCACCTCGTACGCGCTCGGCGCGATGCCCCGCTGGCGGGCGAGCGCGAGCAGGCAGCGCGCGATCAGCCGCTCCTCGTCGCGCGCGGGCACGACGACGACCGCGCGCAGGCCTGCGTCCGGCGCGGGAAGCTTCGCCGCCGCGCCTGTCCGCGCCACGCCGTCCGGCGCGCTCATCGCGCCGGCCTCCCTCCGCGGATCAGCTCCGCGCCGCGCTCGTAGTCCTCGTCGCGCTCGTGCGTCAGCACGCCGACGGCGACGCCGTCGCGCGAGTACCAGACCGTGAACGCGCCGTCCGCGCCGACGTCCAGGCGGGCCTCGTCATAGCCGTCTCCCCACGCCGCGTACTTGAGCGTGCGCGAGCCGATCGTCGTCCAGAAGCCCGGCACGCCGTCCCATCGCTCGCCGGCACCGGCGAGCACGCCGCCGGCGATCTCGCCATGCGTGAGCGCGTCGCCCCAGTGCTCGACGCGCAGATGCCTCCCGACGCTCGCGTTGCGCGCGTAGGCGACGTCGCCGACGGCGAGCATGCGACCGTGCTCGCCGTCCGCGCGCATCGACTCGTCGACGACGATCGCGCGCTCGTGCATGCGCAGGCCCGCGCGCTGTGCGAGCTGCCCGCGCGGGCGTGCGCCCATCGCGAGAACGACGCACGCGCCGGCCAGGCGCCTGCCGTCGGCGAGCTCCACCTCGCGCCCGTCGTGCACGGCCGCGACCGAGCTCTCGCCGATCAGCTCGACCCCGTCCTGCTCGAGCCAGTCGGCGATGCGCCTCGCGGCGTCCTCGCCGAGGCGCGCGAGCTGCGGCAGCCGCTCTTCGCCGATCAGCGTCACGCGCGCGCCGCGTGCGCGAAGCGAAGCGGCGATCTCGCAGCCGATGAAGCCGGTGCCGACGACGAGCACGTCGGCGCCGTCGGCGCTGCGCTCGAGCAGCCCGACGCTGTCCGCGAGCGCCCTGATCGTCAGCACCTCCGGATGCGCGAGCCCGGGAAGCTCCGGGCGCACCGGTTCGGCGCCCGTCGCCAGCACGATCGCATCGGCCTCGACGCGCTCGCCGCCGGCGAGCATCACGCTGCCGTGCTCCGGCGCGATCGCCGTCACGCGAGCGCCGATGCGCAGGTCGATCTCGCGGCTGTCGAACCACGCGCGGTCCTCGAGCGCGAGCTCGCCGGCGTCGAGCTCGCCGCGCAGCAGCTCCTTCGTCAGCGGCGGGCGACGGTAGGGCAGCAGCGGCTCCTCGCCTAGCAGCGTCACAGCGCCCGCGCCGCCGCGCTCGCGATACGCGCGCGCCGTCGCGAGCCCGGCCGGGCCGGCGCCGACGATCGCGATCCGCTCAGGCACGCTCGCCATCGAGCCTTGCGCCCGGCGCTCGCTCCGCGCCGTCGAAGCGGTCGAGCCGGTACCCGTCCTCGCGCTGCTCGAGCGCGTGCCAGCGCGAAAGCTCGCGCGCGAGCGCGTCGTGCAGCTCGTCGCCGCCGAACGGCTCCTCGACGCCGCGTCCGCGCCAGCTCACCGTGAGCGCGCTCGCGCCGTGCTCGAGGCGCAGGCGAAGCCAGTCGATCGCCTCGCGCAGCGTCGGCTCGTCGAGGTAGTAGAGGACCTCCGAGCAGACGACGAGGTCCCACTCGCCGGACGGCGCCTGCGCCGGGAAGTCGGCTTGCAGCAGCTCGACGTTCGCGACGCCGGCGAGCTCCTCGCGCGCGAGCGCGAGCGCGCGCGTCGAGAAGTCGACCGCGATGAGCCGCTCGCAGCGCGGCGCGAGCATGCGCGTGAAGACGCCGATCGAGCAGCCGACCTCGAGCACGCGCCCGAGCGCGCGCTGCGGCAGCGCGGCGAGCGTCGCCGCGTACTTCTCGCGCTCGTACTCGCGCGTGCGATAGCCCCACGGGTCCTCGCTCGCCGCGTAGTGGCGCTCGAAGCGCTCACGCGGCACACGCGCCGGATCGACGGCCTCGCTCATCGCGCGCCGTCCTCGAGCGTCAGCGCGCCGAGCTCGACGAGCTTCGGCTCCAAGCGATGCTGCAGCAGGAACAGGTCGAGGTCGCGCCGCGCGCGATCGAGCGCGCCGCCGACGACGAGCTCGCGCGAGCCGCACACGCGGACGGCCTCGGCGGCGAGCACGCGCGCCTCCGCGGCGAGCGCGAGGCGGCATTCGGCCGCTAGCGCGCGCGTTCCCGCCGCGTCCGGCGCAGGCGAGCCGTTCGCCGCCGGCGGCGACGCACGATCGAGCCGCGCGAGCGCGCGCGCGAGCCAGAGGTCGAGCGAGGAGCGCGCGACGCGCATGCGCCCGAGCGCCCGCAGGCGCAGGTCATCGAGCTCGCGGCCGGCGATCGCGGCGAGCGTCGCATCGAGGATGCGGTCGGCGATGCCCGCCCACGTGGCCGCCGTGCGCACGGCGTCGCGCGAGAAGTGCGGCTCGCGCATGATCTCGTCGGCGCCGCCGAGCAGCGCGAGCACCGGAGCGTCGTCGAACTCGACGCGGTGGCTCTCGGACGCGCGCAGGCCCGACGCGCGGTACCACGTCCGGTCGAGCGCGACTCCGCGTGTCGCGTCGACGTAGGCGAGCCGTCGCTCGCCATGCTCGTCGCGCGCGATCACGAGCGCGCGCTCGACGCCGCCGGCGCCCGAGCAGAACGTCTTGACGCCGCGCAGCGTCAGGCCATCCGCGCCGCGCACGATCCGCGCCGGCTCGCCCTCGGCCGGCGTCGGGTCGGCGCCCCAGACGCCGAGCAGCAGCTCGCCGCGCGAGATCGCCGCGAGCTCCGTCTCGCGCAGGTCCGCCGGCGCGAGCAGCGCAAGCCGCTCGACGCCGTTGAAGTGGCCGTCGAGGATCCGCGCTACCGAAGCGTCGGTGGCGGCGACCGCGCGCACGAGCGCCGCCTCGCCGGTCAGCGTCGCTTGCTCGCGGTCCGCCGCATCCTGGAGGACGCCCGCCGCGCGCAGCTCGGCGAAGCTCTCGTGCGGGAACCGCGGGTTCGCGTCGAGCTCGGCGGCGAGCGCGCCGATCCGCCGCAGCGCGTCCTCCGGCGAGGGGCGCGGAGGTCGCTGCCCGAGGTCGTTCGGCTCGGCGATCGTCGGCGGCGCGCTCATCACCGTGTCCCGGCGAGCGCCTGACGGCGCGGCGCGACCGTCCGGCGCGGCACGGCGCTCGTCGGCGGATGCCGCGGCGCGAGCGAGGCGACCGTCAGGCCGCGCTCGCGGACGGCCACGACGAGCGGCGCGATCAGCTCGAGCGTGCTCTGGCAGCCCGCCCGCAGCGCGCCGGGGCCGAGCGCGTCGTGCATCAGCACGATCGCGCCGGGCGCGAGCGCGGGCCGCGCGCGAGCGAGCATCTCCTCGGCCGGGTCGCCACGCCAGTCGTGCGTGTCGATCGTCCAGCCGACGAGCTCGAGGCCATGGCGTGCCGCGACCCGCTCGGTCGCGGTCGTCACGACTCCCCACGGCGTGCGCCAGCGCACCGGGTGCACGCCGACCCGCGCGAACGCGGCGAGCGCCGCGCGTGTGTCGCGCTCGATCGCGTCCTCGTCGAGCTCGTCGTGGCGCACGTGTCGATGGCCGTGCAGCTGGACGTCGGCGCCGGCGGCGAGCGCGTGCTGCACGACCGCCGACGCGGCTTCGACGCGCGTGCCGAGCATGAAGAACGTCGCGCTCGCGTCGCAGCGGCCGAGCTCACGCAGGACGCGCAGCGTCCACAGCTCGTCGGGACCGTCGTCGAACGTCAGGCTGACCATGTCGCTGGCGGTTACCCGCCCCCGTTCGCGGCCAACCCGGCGCCGCGCCCGGCCCTGGTCGAACCCGCCGGAAGGCGCTCGCGCGCTATTAGTGAGCGATGGCGCGACTGCGACGATCGAGCTGCAGCGCCCCCGGCATCTCCCGTCGCAGGCGGGGCCGCGGGCACGAGTACCTCGACCCCGACGGGCAACGGATCGACGATCCCGAGGTGCTCGAGCGAATCGGCGCGCTCGCGATCCCGCCGGCGTGGCGCGAGGTGTGGATCTGCATGGATCCGCGCGGACACCTGCAGGCGACCGGCCTCGACGCGGCCGGGCGCAAGCAGTACCTCTACCACGAGCGTTGGCGCGTGCACCGCGATCGCCAGAAGTTCGACTCGATGATCGCCTTCGGTCGAGCGCTGCCGCGCCTGCGTCGCCGCGTCGCGCGCGATCTGACCGGCGCCGGCGAGGCGCTTGGGCGCGAGCGCGTGCTCGCGTGCGCGGTGCGCCTGCTCGACGTCGGCTTCTTTCGGATCGGCTCCGACGACTACGCCGAGCGAAACGAATCGTTCGGGCTGACGACGATGCTGCGCAAGCACGTCGCGATCGACGAACGCGAGCTGGTCTTCGACTTCCCGGCGAAGTCCGGACAGCGCCGCGTGCAGGCGATCACCGATGCCGACGCGCTCGCGATCGTCGCCGAGCTCAAGCGGCGGCGCAGCGGCGCGCAGCTGCTCGCCTACCACGACGAGCGAGGGCGTTGGGTCGAGCTCGGCGCCGAGGAGGTCAACGGGTACCTCAAGCGCTTCAGCGGCGGCGACTTCACGGCGAAGGACTTCCGCACGTGGAACGCGACCGTCCTCGCCGCCGTCGCGCTCGCCGGCGACGGCGGAGCGGGGCGCTCGCGCGCCGCGCGCGAGCGCGTGGTCAAAGGCGCGATCAAGACCGTCGCAGCGTATCTCGGCAACACTCCCGCCGTGTGCCGCGCCTCCTACGTCGACCCGCGCGTGATCGATCGCTACCACGCCGGCGTCACGATCGCCGAGACGATCGTGACGCTGCCGGCGGGCGAGCCCGACCTCGCCGACGCACGCGTCCGCCGGCGCGTCGAGCGCGCCGTGCTCGCGCTGCTCGACGACGCGAGCTAGCGCGCGGCCGCTTTCGCGCGCGGCCGTTTGGCCGACGCCGCGGCTTTCGCGCGCGTCGTCGCTTTCGCTCGCACGGCGCCCGCTTTGCCTCGCGCCGACGCTTTCGCGCCACCCGTCGATCCGCTCCGGGCCGGCGATTTCGCGGCCGCCCGCGTGCGCGTCGGCCGTTTCGACGCGCCTCGTTTCGATCCGGCCGCGCGTCGCAGCGCCGCGGGGATCTCGGCGCGCACGACGGCGTTCGTGAAGCGTGGGATCTCTTTCTCGAGGTAGCCGCGCATCCGCTCCTCCTCGCGGCGGATCGCGCGAGCGAGCCGCTGCGTGTCGCGGTCGCCGAGCGCCTCCGCCAGCGTCTCGATCGCCGTGTACGTCGCGATCTCCTCGGCCTCGTCGGCGTACTCCGACTTCGCGTTCTTCAGCTGCTTCTCGGCCTCGCCGGTGCCGCGCAGCGCATGCAGCGGGCCCTGTGCGAGTGCGACGGCCTTCTGCGCGCCGCTGAGCACCGCCTGCGCCGCGTCGCCGACCTGCGAGGGACCGGGCGGGTCGATCGCCGCTGCCGTCCCGCCGAGCTGTTTGATGCGTTTCGCGAGCTCGCGCCCGTGTCGCTTCGTTTCGGTGAGGTGCTGCTGCAGTCGCTTCCTGTACGGCGGATGCGCCGCCATCGCGATGTGCGCCTGCAGCGAGGTCTCCAGGCGCTGCTCCAGCCCGTAGGCCTCGTTGAGGTACTGGATCAGCTTCTCTGCCGCCGGTGACTGCTCTGCCATGTCAGCTCCTTCTCCAAGTCGGTTGCTTGTGCAGGCTCGCCGCGGACGTACGCCAAGGCGACGGTCTCCGAGCGCTGGTCGTCGCTTACCCATCGATCGCGTGCCGTAAGCGCGAATCGACGCGCGGTCGTCGCGGAGGGAACGCGAGGGCCGCGTAGAACCCCGAACGATGCTCGCGCTGCTGCTGGCAGTCGCACTGATCGGCTTGATCGTCCTCGCGCTGCTGCTCGCCGGCGCGCTCGTCGCGGCCGTCACCGGCGTGCTCGTGCTCAACGCGTGGCTCGTCGTGCTGGCGCTGCGCCGCGGCTCCTCGCAAGAGCAGCCTGACTCGGGCCCCGAGCGCGAGCGCTGGCAGCCGTCGGCGTTCCGGCGCCCGCCCGAGCTTCCCGGCGAGCCGACGCCGGCGCCCGACGCCGGCGCCGAGCTGCCGGCGCTCAGAGTGCACCGCCTGTAGCCGCGCGGCGCGGCCATCGGCGCGCCTCTAGTCTGACTCGCCGATGCCCGTTCGCAGGACAGCCGCACGACGGTCGAGCCGGCGATCGACCTCACCGCGTCCTCGCCGCTCGCGTTCTCGTGGCAGGTCGCCGCGCCGGCGCCGCCGGCTGAGATGAGCGGCGGCCGCGACTACGTCTTCGGCTACGGCTCGCTGCTCGGCCACGCGTCCGCGGCGTCGCGAACGCAGGGGCACGAATGCCGCCTGCGCGACCATCGCCGCGTGTGGAACGTCGCGATGGACAACAGCGTCGAGCTGCCCGCGTACAAGCACTACCTCGACGAGCGCGGCGAGTCGCGTCCGGCCGTGTTCGTGACGTTCCTGAACCTCGCGCCCGCGCCGGGCGAGGCCGTCAACGGGATGCGCTCTAAGCTGATTGCGTGAGCAACGTTCCCGCCGAGCGCCGCCTCTCCTCGCGGCTCGTGCTGCTGATGGCGGTCGCCTGCGGCGCCGCCGTCGCGAACCTCTACTACGCGCAGCCGCTGCTCAGCACGATCGCGCACGACTTCCACGTCTCCGACGGCACGGCCGGGCTGCTCGTGACGGCCTCGCAGGTCGGCTACGCGGTCGGCCTCGTGCTGCTCGTGCCGCTCGGCGACCTGCTCGAGCGCCGGCGGCTGATCACAGGCATCCTGCTGATCACCGCGCTCGCGCTCGCCGCGACCGCGGCCGCGCCGAGCTCGGCCTGCTCGCGGCCGCGCTGCTCGTCGTCGGCGTGACCTCCGTCGTCGCGCAGATCCTCGTGCCGCTGTCGAGCGCGCTCGCGCCCGAGAGCGAACGCGGCCGCGTCGTCGGCAAGGTGATGAGCGGCCTGCTGATCGGCATCCTCGTCGCGCGCACGGCGAGCGGGCTGCTCTCCGAGCTCGGCGGCTGGCGGCTCGTGTTCGCCATCTCCGCCGCGCTGATGCTCGTGCTCAGCGCCGTGCTGCGGCGCGCGCTGCCGCAGGTGCGCCCGACGACCGAGCTCTCCTACCCGGCGCTGCTGCGCTCGGTCGGGAGGTTGGTCGTCGAGCAGCCGACGCTGCGCGTGCGGATGTTCTACGGCGCGCTCGGCATGGGCCAGTTCAGCGTGCTGTGGACGACGATCGCGTTCCTGCTCGCCGGCAGGCCCTACCACTACGGCGACGCGACGATCGGGCTGTTCGGCCTCGTCGGGCTCGCCGGCGCGCTCGCGGCGCAGGGCGCCGGGCGCGTCGCCGACCGCGGCCACCACCATCTCTCGACCGGCGTCTGCTTCGCGCTGATGCTGCTCTCGTGGGGCGCGATCGCGATGGGCAAATCGTCGCTCGGCGCGCTGATCGTCGGCATCGCCGGGCTCGACCTCGGCATCCAGGGCGCGCAGATCACCAACCAGAGCGTGATCTACGCGCTCGCGCCCGAGGCGCGCAGCCGCCTGACGACCGCCTACATGACGACGCTGTTCGCCTCGGCCGCGATCTCCTCGGCGCTCGCCTCGGCGATCTACGACTCCGGCGGCTGGGGCGCCGTCGCGACGCTCGGCGGCGCGCTCGCCGCGCTCGGCGTCCTCGCCTGGTGCTGCGAGCAGGCGCTCGCGCGCCGGCGCGACGGCCGCTCGCCGACCGAGACGCGCCAGCTCGCCTCCTGACCTGTGAACGAACGCGATCCCGAGAGGAGACCCCGATGAGCGAGTTCCCCGAGTCCCACCGCGACCTGCTCGACGCGCCGGTCGCGACGCTCGCGACGATCGGCCGCGACGGCGCCCCGCAGCTGACCGAGGTGTGGTTCCTCTACGAGGACGGCGAGCTGAGGCTCTCGCTGAACACCGCGCGCCTGAAGACGAAGAACCTGCAGGCGCGCCCGCAGTGCAGCCTGTTCCTGCTCGACCTCGCCAACCCGTACCGCTACGTCGACGTCCGCGGCCGCGCGCGGATCGAGCCCGACGAGGACTACGCGCTCGCCGACCGCGTCGGCGCCAAGTACGGCTCGGACCTGCGCGAGCACGACCGGCCGGGCGAGGCGCGCGTCGCCGTGACGATCGAGCCGAGCAACGTGTTCGCCGTCGACATGTCGAGCTGACGCGCGCTTCACCCGCGCGCGCGGCGGGTATCGAGGCTGCGTGGATTTCCTGAGGGAGGCTTTCAGCGGACGCAACCGCTTCGTCCTGCGCCTGGCGCTCGTCGCCGCGCTCGGCGGCTTCCTGTTCGGCTACGACACCGGCGTCATCTCCGGCGCGCTGCTGTTCGTCAGCAAGGACCTGCACGCGAGCAAGTTCGACGAACAGGCCTTCGTCGGCGCGCTGCTGATCGGCGCCGTCGTCGGCGCCGCGGCGTCCGGCTACACGGCCGAGGCGTTCTCGCGGCGGCGCACGAAGATCGTCGCCGGCGCGATCTACGTCGTCGGCGCGCTCGGCTCGGCGCTCGCGCAGACCTCGACCGAGCTGATCGTCGCTCGCCTCGTGCTCGGGCTCGCCGTCGGCACCGCGTCGTTCGTCGCGCCGATGTACATCTCCGAGCTCGCGCCGAAGCGGATCCGCGGCGGCGTGACGACGTTCAACCAGCTGATGGTCGTCAGCGGCATCCTCGCCGCCTACATCGTCAACTGGGCGCTCGGAGGACGTCTCCAACAACTGGCGCTGGATGCTCGGCCTCGGCGCGCTGCCCGGCCTCGGCCTGGCGATCGGCATGTACTTCCAGCCGTTCTCGCCGCGCTGGCTCGTCGAGAAGGGCCGCGAGCAGGAGGCGCGCGAGGTGCTCTGCCGCGCGCGAGGCAAGGGCGAGGAGGACGTCGAGGACGAGTTGCAGGAGATCAAGGAGGCGGCCGCCGAGGAGGGCAGCGTGCGCGAACTGTGGCGCCCGCAGGTGCGCCCGATGGTCCTAATCGGCCTCGGCCTCGCGTTCGCGCAGCAGCTGATCGGCGTCAACACGGTGATCTACTACGCGCCGACGATCCTCAAGTTCACCGGCCTCGGCACCGGCGGCGCGATCACGCAGGCGCTGTCGGTCGGGATCACGAACTTTCTCTTCACGCTCATCGCGATCCTGCTCCTCGACCACGTCGGACGGCGCCCGCTGCTGCTGATCGGCACGAGCGGCTGCATCCTCTCGCTCGCCGCGCTCGGCGTCTTCTTCGCGGCGCCTCGCTGCAGCACAGCGACTCGTGGATCGCCCTCGTCTGCCTGATCGTCTACATCGCCTCGTTCGCGGTCGGCCTCGGGCCGGTCTTCTGGCTGATGATCTCCGAGATCTTCCCGCTGCAACGTGCGCAGCCCGGCGATGTCCGTCTCGACCGTCGCCAACTGGTCCTCGAACTTCCTCGTCTCGACCTTCTTCCTCACCCTCGTCGGGGCGATCAGCCGTCGAGGGCACGTTCTGGCTGTACGCCGGCTTCGGCGTGCTCGCGCTCGCGTACTTCGTGCTGCGCATGCCCGAGACGAAGGGACGCTCGCTCGAGCAGATCGAGGACGAGCTGACCGCGACGGCGTGATTCGCGGGTCGGCTACGCCAGCTGCTCGACGAGGTCGGCGATCGAGTCGAGGACCTGCGAGGCGCGGTAGGGGAAGCGCTCGGCGGCCTCGCGCGTCGTCACGCCGCTCAGCACGAGGATCGTCTCCATGCCAGCCTCGAGGCCCGAGACGATGTCGGTGTCCATCCGGTCGCCGATCATCGCCGCCGTCTCCGAGTGCGCGTCGATCGCGTTCAGCGCCGAACGCATCATCAGCGGGTTCGGCTTGCCGACGAAGTACGGCTCGACGCCCGTCGCGCGGCTGATCAGCGCCGCGACCGAGCCGGTCGCCGGCAGCGGGCCCGACGTGCTCGGTCCGGTCGGGTCCGGGTTCGTCGCGATGAAGCGCGCGCCGTCGCTGATCAGGCGGATCGCGCGCGTGATCCGCTCGAACGAGTACGTGCGCGTCTCGCCGAGCACGACGTAGTCCGGCGAGCGCTCGGTCATCGTGTAGCCGGCGTTGTGCAGCGCCGTCGTCAGCCCCGACTCGCCGATCACGAACGCCGAGCCGCCGGGGCGCTGGTCCTCGAGGAAGCGCGCGGTCGCAAGCGCCGAGGTCCAGATCGCCTCCTCCGGCACGTGCAGGCCGCTCGCCGCGAGGCGCGCGACGAGGTCGCGCGGGGTGTAGATCGAGTTGTTCGTGAGGACGAGGAACGGCCGGCCGAGCTCACGCAGGCGCGCGAGGAAGCGGTCGGCGCCGGCGATCGCCTGCTCCTCGCGCACGAGCACGCCGTCCATGTCCATCAGCCACGAGCGGATCTCGCGTTTGTGCGTCGCGTCCAAGCGTCGAAGGATGACGCAAGATCGGCGCGTGGCGCCGACAGGGCCGAGCCGGGCGCACCGCGCGGCGCCCGGCTCGTGCTCCGTGCCGCCTCCAGGCGGCGTCCGTCCTCAGCGCGTCGGCCGTGACGCTAGCTCCCAGCGAACGGATACACCGCCGAGACCACAGTGAACGACCTGAAGCTCTTCGCGACTTTGATTTCGACCGAGCTCGGCTGCACGCCGATTCGACCGATCGTCGCGTAGTAATCAGATTCCCAGTAACCGGTGTACGTTTCACCCGCCGTGAAGTACCCGGTGAGCTTGCCGCCCGGTTCCTGGCTGTTGCATTTCTCTCTTTCGCGGCCGCCTTCGGTCGCGTTGCCCGGATACCGCTTGTTCGTCGTCAGCGTGCCGGTGCACAGCACCTTGCCGTACGCCGAGGTGTATTCGGTCGTGTAGTGCGTGACGATCGGTTCGGCGGCAGCAGCCGCCGCACACGAGACGGCGAGGATGCCGCCGACGAGCAGCCCCGACGCGAGCGCTCGGAGCCCTGCGGACGTTGTCCAACGCATGTCGGTCTCCATTCCTTTCGGTTGTCCGACTGAATCGCCGCGCGCCGCACGTCGCGCCTAGCGACACCCCCGGCGCGGCAGCATGTGGAACGTATCACCGCAGCGGCCGCGCGTGAGCCGCGACGTTCCGGATGCGTTCGTCGTCCTGCCATGCAGAACCGCGATCGCGCCGGCGTGTCGAGCCGGCGACGGCGGGACCGTGACGCGCGCCCTGCGCGCGCCGCTCCGGTCGGTCTTCGTCCGATCGAAAGAGCGTCATCCCGACTGCGGCAGCTTCGCCGGCGAGCGCTTCGCCGCCGGAGCCGACGGCGGCGGCACGACCGGGCCGATGTCGCCGTCGGGCGCCGCGTCGAGGTCGACGATCACCGGCGCGTGGTCGCTCGGGCCGTTGCCCTTGCGCGCCTGGCGATCGACCCACGCCGCGCGCACGCGCTCGGCGACGTGCTCGCCGGCGAGCACGAGGTCGATGCGCATGCCGAGGTCCTGGTGGAACATGCCCGCGCGGTAGTCCCAGTAGGTGAACACGCGCTCGTGCGGCCAGCGCTCGCGCACGACGTCGTGCAGGCCGAGCGCCTCGAGCTCGGCGAGCGCCGCGCGCTCGGGAGCCGTCACGTGCGTGTGCCCGACGTACGCCGCCGGGTCGAACACGTCGGCGTCGGCCGGCGCGATATTCATGTCGCCGCAGACGATCGTCTCGTCCGGCTCGGCGCCGACCGCCGTGCGCAGCGCCGCGAGCCACGCGAGCTTGTAGCGGTAGTGCTCGGAGTCCGGCTCGCGGCCGTTCGGCACGTACACGCAGTGCACGCGCACGCCGCCGCACGTCGCCGCGACGGCGCGCGCCTCCTCGTGCGGGAAGCCCGGCGCGCCCGGCAGGCCGGCGAGCACGTCCTCGAGCCCGACGCGCGAGAGGATCGCGACGCCGTTCCACTGCACCTCGCCGTGCGCCGCGACCTCGTAGCCGCGCTCGGCGAGCTGCCCGCCGAGCGCCTGCGCGAACGCGTCGTCGGCGAGCTTCGTCTCCTGCAGGCAGACGACGTCCGGGCGCCGCTCGTCGAGCCACGGCAACAGGCGCGGCAGGCGCTGCTTCGCCGAGTTGACGTTCCACGTCGCGACGCGCACGCCGCGAACGCTAGCGCCGGCGGCTGCCGCGTTACTTCTTCGGCGTCACGTAGACGATCCCGTTGCTGATCACGACGTGCTTGCCGTTCTTGCACGACTGGCCCTTGAGGCTTGCGCTGAAGGCGCATTTCCAGCCGGCCGGCGAGACGCCTTTGCCGTTGGCGCCGGGCTGGATCGCGCTCTTTTCGAACTCGCTCATCACGCGCCGCGCCGTCGCGCACGAGATCGTGCCGCGGTCGACGAACGTGTCGACCTGCGGAACCGCGTTCAGCGGCACGTTCGACGGGCGCGGGCCGCCGAAGCCGCCGATCAGCGTCGCCTTGCCGCAGTCGTGGCCGGCCGGCTTCACGTACAGGTAGGCAGACGCCGGGCTCGCGACGCCGATCGTCGCCGTCGCGATCGCACCGAGCAGCGGTACGGCCGTCATACAGCGCTTGAGCATCACAGTCCTCCTCGATCTTCCACGGGTCGGGTTCCTCCCAGCACTGCACGCGAAGCGTACTGCGCGGCGCTCGCAACAACAGCGCGCGTCGCTCGGCGTGTACGTACGAGTAAGCAGTGCGACGGCACCGTCCTTCCGTCCAGCGCCGATTGCACAGAGCGCGCAGCGGGCAAGACAGTGCGATGACCCTCCCCGCCGCTACGCTCACGCGCCAGCCGCGCTGCTCCTCGCCGGTCCGCAAGCGGCGCCCGCGCTGCTCCTCGCCGGTCCTGCTCGCGCTCGCGATCGCGGCGACCGCGATGACGCTGCTCGTCGCGTGCGCCGCCGCGTCGGCGAGCCCGACCGAACCGACGTGGAGCACCTACCACGGCGACGCCGAACGGACGGGCGACGACCCGGAGACGATCAGCCCGACGACGCCGGCGCTCGCCTGGCAGTCGCCGAACCTCGGCGCGCCGATCTGGGGCCAGCCGCTCGTCGTCGGCTCGCGCGTGTACGTCGCGACCGTCGGCGACGGCGTCTACGCGCTCGAAGGCTCGACCGGGCAGATCGCCTGGCACGCGAGCGCCGGCACGCCGGTGCCGTCCGGCTCGCTGCCGTGCGGCGACATCACGCCGACGGTCGGCATCGTCGGCACGCCGGTGATCGACCCGGCGACCGGCGTGCTCTACGCCGTCGCCGACACGTGGAACGGCACGCAGGCGCAGCACGTGCTCGAGGGCTTTCGCATCGGCAACGGCGAAAAGGTGCTGAGCACGGTCGTCGACCCGCCGGGCTCGGACCCGAAGGCGATCCTGCAGCGCACGGCGCTGAACCTGAGCGGCTCGAACGTCGTGTTCGGCTTCGGCGGCAACGACGGCGACTGCTCGGACTACAAGGGCGCCGTCGTCTCGGTCCCCGAGAGCGGCGCCGCGCCGTCCTACTGGCAGGTGCCGATCGCGGCGCCGTCGAGCTCCGGCGGCGCCGTCTGGTCGACCGGCGGCCCGGCCGTCGACGCGAGCGGCACCGTCTACGCGAGCACCGGCAACCCCGACCCGCCGTCGGGGCAGGAAGCGACGACGTACGACTACTCCGACAGCGTCGTGCAGCTCAACCCGGCGCTCGGCCTGGTCGGGCACTTCGAGCCGCCGACGTGGAAGCAGGAAAGCAACGCCGACCTCGACCTCTCCTCGGCCGCGCCCGAGCTGCTGCCCGGCGGGCTGCTGTTCCAGGCCGGCAAGACCGGCGTCGGCTACCTGATCGACGAGGCGACGATGGGCGGCGGCGCGGCGGCCGTCTACAGCCACCAGGTCTGCGCCGGCGCGGGCAGCTTCGGCGGCGACTCCTACGCCGGCGGCGTGATCTACATGCCGTGCACGAACGGCGTGCAGGCGCTCTCCTACGACGCCGCCGCGCGCAGCTTCACGCCGCTGTGGCAGGGTCCGAAAGACGCGTTCGGGCCGCCGATCGTCTCCGCCGGGCTCGTCTGGGACGTCGCGACCGGCGGCTTCAGCGGCGGCGGCACGAAGCTCTACGGCCTCGAACCGTCGAGCGGCGCCGTCCGCTACACGCTGACGCTGCCGAGCGCCGTCGCCGACCACTTCGCGTCGCCGAGCGCCGGTGGCGGGCGCGTGCTCGTCGCGACCGGCTCGACCGTCAGCGCCTTCCAGGTCGGCGCCGTGCTCGGCGCGCCCGCGACCACGCCGCCGCCTACGACGAGCACGCCGCCGCTTGGCGCCACGCATCCGACGAGCCTGCTCGCGACGCTCGTCGGCACGCGCCTGCACGCCGATCGCAAGGGGCGCGTGCGACTCGTGCTGCGCTGCCCGCCGGCGATCGCCTGCCACGGCAGCGTGAGCCTCGCCGCGCTGCTGACCGTGCACGTCGGGCACGGCCGCCATCGGCACCGCCGCGTCGTGCGCGTCGCGCTCGCGAGCGCGACGTTCGGCACGCACCGCGGACAGTTCGCGCTGACGCTGCACCTCGGCGCGAAGGCGCGCGCGCTGCTGCGCCGCCACCGCCACGAGCTGCGCGTCGCCCTGACGGTCGCCGTGTCGAAGGCCGCTGCGCACACGACCGACGCGCTGCTCAGCGGCTGAGCTGTCGCTCGGCCGCCGCCGGGGCTGGCGCTCAGACGCGGCAGCTCGCGCTGAGCGGGATTTCCTCGCCGCTCGCCGGCGGCGGGTCGACCTTGCACCAGGCCAGCTGCCGGCGCCGCTCGTCGGCGACGGCGCGAAACGGGTAGGAGAGCCCGGCGCCGCGGACCGTGCAGCGGTACGGCGTGCGCCCGGCCCGCGCCGAGCCGGCCGCCCTGCAGGCGACGCCGAGCAGCGGCCCGGTGATCCGCTGCTCGGAGATCCGCCGGCGCGCGTCGGCGGCGATCGCCCGCTCGAGCGCCGGCGCCGGCGCGGCGGCGTGCGCGAGGACGGCGAAGCGCGGCGCCTGGTCTTCGGTGATCGCGAGGTCGGCGATGCGGTTGACTTCGGCTTCGGCGCCCGATTCGGAGCTCGACAGCCCTTCGGGGCCGGTGTTCGAGACCGCGATCACGATACCCGCGACGATCGCGGCGGCGACGAGGGCCGCGAGCACCCATCGCACCCACAGCGGCGGGGCTTTCAAGCGCGCGCGTCGCGACTCCATCGCTCGAAGGCTAGTCGCGCCGGTGCGCGCGTGCGCGAGCGAGCGGCGCGCTCTGTGCGGTTTGGAACGAACGCGCAGGGGTAGATAGACGTGCATCGTGAGCTGTGCGGGAAATCGTCGTGCGCGGATCGGGGTCGTCTCCACGCTCGCGGCGCTCGCCGCGTGCCTCGCGACGGCGGCCGGCGCGTCGGCGTTCACCGCGCAGGGGAGCGTCGAACAGGTGTATGCGACCGGCCTTGCGCCGAACGCGCAGGTCGCGCTGCTGAGCTCGACGGGCGCGACCGTCGCGACGCAGAACGCCGACTCGCTCGGCGGCGTGCTGTTCCGCAACGTGAAGCCGGGAAAGCACTACGAGGTGCAGGGGCCGGCGAGCGGCGAAACGTCGGGGCCGATCACCGTTCACTCCGACGCGGCGGCGCCGTGGGACCCTGAAATCTACGGCCAGTCGATCCCGGACAACGGCTACACGTACCTGAAGACGCGCGACGGCACCGAACTGTCGATCGACGTGCACCCGCCGACGAGCCCGGCCGGCGAGCCGGGGCCGCCGTCGATCTTCCACTTCCCGACGCTGCCGATCGCGGGGGTCCCGACGCCGAGCTACACGGCGCCGTACCCGACGCTGATCGAGTACTCGGGGTACGGCTACGCGAACCCGGCGGGGCCCGAAAACGGGATCGCGGTGCTCGCGAACCTGATGGGCTTCGCGGTCGTCGACGTGAACATGCGCGGCACCGGCTGCTCGGGCGGCGCGTTCGACTTCTTCGAAAAGCTGCAGAACCTCGACGGCTACGACGTGATCGAAACGATCGCGCACCAGCCGTGGGTGCTCGGTGGCAAGGTCGGCATGCTCGGCATCTCCTACGGCGGGATCAGCCAGCTGTTCACGGCGCAGACGCAGCCGGCCGGCCTCGAGGCGATCGCGCCGCTGTCGGTGATCGACGCGACGGCGTCGACGCTCTATCCGGGCGGCATCCTCAACACGGGCTTCGCCGTCGCGTGGGCCGAACAACGACAGCAGAACGCCGAACCGGCGAGCGCCGGTCACGGGCAGGCGTGGGCGACGAAGCGAATCGAAGAAGGCGACCAGACGTGCGCGGCCAACCAGGACCTGCACGGCGAGGCGACGAACCTGATGGAAAAGATCCGCGCGAACTCGACGTACAACCCGGCGGTCGCTGACGAACTCGACCCGGACACGTTCGTGCACAAGATCGACGTGCCGACGTTCATGGCGTGCCAGTGGGAGGACGAGCAGACCGGCGGGCACTGCGCCGACCTCGCGCAGCACTTCACCGGCACCTCGCGCAAGTGGTTCACGTTCACGAACGGCGCGCACATCGACTCGCTCGATCCGTACACGTACGACCGGCTCTACGACTTCCTCGAGCTGTACGTCGCGCACCAGGCGCCGCTGATCAACTCGGCGGTCGTGCACGCGGCGGCGCCGGTCGTCTACCAGGAAGCGATGGGCCTGCCGAAGACCGATCTCGTCACGCTGCCGTCCGACCCGATCCAGGAACAGCCGACCTACGAATCGGCGCTCGCCGCGTTCGAAGCGCTGCCGTCGATCCGCGTGCTGTTCGACAACGGCGCCGGCAAGTCGCCGCTCGGCACGACGACGGCTGGCGATCCGTACCCGGGCTTCGAACAGTCGTTCTCGAAGTTCCCGATCCCCGGCACGAAAGCGCGCACGTGGTACCTCGGGTCGGGCGGGACGCTCACCGAAAAGGCGCCGAGCGCCGAAGGCGTCGACTCGTACACCTCGAACGCGAGCGCGACGCCGCTGACCGACTATGGGTCGAACACGGGCTCGGGCGGCCTGTGGGGCAACGCGTCGCAGTGGGAATGGAACTGGGTGCAGCCGCCGGCCGGCTCGGCCGTCTCCTACGTCTCGGCGCCGCTGAGCAGCAACGCGACGGCGATCGGCGGCGGCGGCGTGCAGGTCTGGGTCAAGTCATCGACGCCCGACGTCGACCTGCAGGCGACCGTCAGCGAAGTGCGCCCGGACGGCAACGAGTCGTTCGTGCAGGACGGCTGGATCCGCGCGAGCGAGCGCAAGCTCTCGACGGACGCGAGCAACATGTTCAAGGAGCACCCGTCGCAGCTCGAGCCGATCCCGACGTTCCTGCCGTCGGACGTCGAACCGATGCCGGCGAACGAATTCGTGCCGGTCACGATCCCGCTGTACTTCGAGGGGCACGCCTACCGCGCGGGCTCGCGCGTCCGGGTGACGATCGCGGCGCCGAACGGGACGCAGCCGATCTGGTCGTTCGCGCAGACGCAGCCGGCAGGCGCGACGGCGAGCGAGTCGATCGCGTTCTCGCCGAGCATGCCGTCGAGCCTGACGCTGCCGATCGTGCCCGGAGTCAGCGTGTCGACCGGGCTGCCGGCGTGCCCGAGCCTGCGCAACGAGCCGTGCCGCAGCTACCAGGCGTTCGCGAACGACGGTTCGTGAACGCCTGGCCGGCGCCCGGCGCCCGGCGCGTGGTCGCTACGCGGCGGGTTGCTGGTCGATGCGCACCATGTTGCCCGACGGGTCGCGCACGGCGCAGTCGCGCGTGCCCCACGGCTGGTCGGTCGGCTCCTGCACGATCTCGGCGCCCGAGGAGACGAGCTTGTCGAAGGTCGCGTCGAGGTCGTCGGTGTGGAAGTGCACGCCGGGCATCGCACCCTTCGCGAGCAGCGCGGCGAGCGTGTCGCTGTCCTCGGGACTGCCGTTGAGATAGTTGGTGATGACGATCGCTACGCCGGGCTGCGCGGTGGCGCCGACGGTTATCCAGCGGAACTTCTCGCGCGCGACGTCGTTGCGCAGCTCGAGGCCGAGCGTGTCGCGGTAGAAGGCGAGCGCGAGGTCGGGGTCATCGACGAGCACGAAGCATTGAGCGAAGGAAATGTTCATGCGGCCCACCCTAGGGCGCAAGCGCGGCGTGCGCTTCTCCGATCCTGCTCGCTCGCCGGATCGGACGCGTGAGGTCCTTCGCGATGCAGCCGGGCGTGTTCGCGAGCGCGCTGTGGTCGCGCGTACGGTAGGACGTCGGCGTCTCGCCGACGAGCTCGGTGAAGCGCGCGCTGAACGAGCCGAGCGACGTGCAGCCGACGTCGAAGCAGACGTCGGTCACCGACCTGTCGCCGTGGCGCAGCAGCGCCTTCGCGCGCTCGATGCGCCTCGTCATCAGGTACGAGTACGGCGACTCGCCGTACGCCGCGCGGAACTGGCGCGAGAAGTGCGCCGTCGACATCAGCGCGGCGCGCGCGAGCGCCGCGACGTCGAGCGGGCGCGCGTACTCGCGGTCGATCAGATCGCGCGCGCGACGCAGGTGCGCGAGGTTGGATAGGTCGTCGGGGGTCATGGGGCGAGGGTAGCGGCGGGCTGCGTCGCTGCGCGTTAGCGCGAGCCGGCGCGTCTCAGCG
Organism: uncultured Solirubrobacteraceae bacterium; assembly: GCA_963802105.1. GTDB lineage: Bacteria > Actinomycetota > Thermoleophilia > Solirubrobacterales > Solirubrobacteraceae > Palsa-744. The sequence continues at coordinate 1,315,726 of CAWDHJ010000002.1, forward strand.
TGCAGTCGCCGTCGCCGTCGGCGCACGATCGCTCGAGCCGGCCGGCTGAGACGATCTGGATCAGCCCGACGAGCCAGCACGTCGGGCAGCCGCGAAGCGCGACGAACCCCGGCACGGCGAGCAGCAGCGCGACGGGCCCAGCGCTCGCGGCGAGCGCGAAACCAGAGCCGATCAGCCCGAAGCCGATCGCGCCGCGCGCGAGATGACGCCTCACGGACGCACCGGCGAGAGTTGCGAGCGCACCGTCTCGCGCCCGCGGTGCAGGCGCGACTTCATCGCGGCGCGACTGAGCCCGAGCGCGTGCGCCGTCGCCGCGCCGGACAGCCCCTGGACGTCGCGCAGGACGAGCACGGCGCGCTGCTCGTCCGGGAGCTCGGAGATCGACTTGACGATCCGCTCGATCTCGAGGCGCACGAGCGCGGCGTCTTCGGCCGAGGGCTCGACCGGGTCGGCGGCGATCGGCCGGCGAAACGTTACGCGCGATCGGCGGATGCACTCGTTGCGCACGATCTGGAACAGCCACGACGCGAGCGCCGCCGTCGCGCGCAGCGTTCCGATCTTCCGGTACAGGACGATCAACGCCTCCTGAGCGGCGTCCTCGGCGTCCTCGGGCGTCGAGCACAGCGTGCGCGCGAAGCGCTGGACGTGAGCGTGCGACCCGCACACGAGCGTCGCGATCGCACGCGCGTCGCCCTGCTGGGCGGCGGCGACGACCTGCGCGGTCGGCCAGGGGGCGGCGGGACGGGTCACCGCGCGCGCCTCGCGCGCAGGAGGAGGAAGCAGGCGCAGATGATGATGGCTGCTGCAATCACGTAGACGAAGATCATGGGCGTGCCGCCTTTCTGGTTGGGTGGCGTCGCTTCGTGCAGATAAGAGCGCGGTGGCGCGGAAAGGATTCGCGGGGCGCCTCGATTCAGGGCTGCCGGTCGCAGGCCCGCCGACCGACCGGCAGCGTGTGGCGTGGTCTGAGGGGCCTCAGGCAGGGGTGCTGCTGAGATGCGGGGGCGCGGCGCCCTCGGCGAGAGCGCCCTCGGCGAGCCGGGTGGCGCGATAGATCGTGATCGCGTTCGGGCCGAGGCCGGTATCACCTTAATGGGGCGAAACTGCTCGGCACGCAAACCATGTAAGGCCCGGCGCCAGCGCCTGACTTGGTTGAGCCGCCTGCTGTAGCTACGTGAGCTACCGCAGTTCGATCAAGTCGCTTGCCTGACCCCTACCAAAACAAGATCGTACGGCGGGTGGAAAGCCGGATTGAACCACCGCCGGAATAGCACTTCCGAGACTCCCGAGAGCCTGAAGACGCGAGCGTCTGGTCGTCGCGTGGCGAGAACCTTGCCCCTCGCCTGAGCGGGAGCGGAACCGCCTACCCGTCGCGCGACCAATTGTCGGGACGAGATGAGAAGCTGGCATCATTGTAGAATGGAGAACGCCGCATCACCGAAGCTGGCGGTGGAGCTTGTGCCTCGGACGTGCTGGTTCTCAAATGTGCGTGAGCGCGTGTCTCGTCAGGAGTGGGACCGCATTCGGTCACAGACTTATGAGAATGCTGGGCGTTGCTGCGAGGTTTGCGGCGGGCGCGGTAGCAAACATCCGGTGGAGTGCCATGAGGTGTGGGAGTACGACGAAGCGGTAGGGATGCAACGCCTTGTCCGGATGATTGCTCTTTGTCCGGCTTGCCATGAGGTCAAGCACATCGGACTTGCTGGGATCAGGGGTCGTGGCGACGTCGCGCTTGCGCATCTTGCCGCGGTCAACGGCTGGACTGCGGCGGTCGCCTCTCGATATGTCGATGAAGCGTTCGCGGTCTGGCGCGCTCGGTCGGGTAGAGCGTGGTCGCTCGATATCTCTGCCTTGGCCTCCTATGGCGTAGATCCAGCGATCATCGCTGAGGCGAGCGATATTCAGGCCAAGAATCGAGCGCAATCCGCATTCTCGGCAACTGCCAGGGTTCGGCGGGGTTCGCAGCGCTCTCGGCCCGCGTAGCCGTGTCTTCGAGCCTATAGCTACGGCGACTGGACCGGGCGGGCGGCGTCCTTTGCTCCGATAGGCTCGCCCGCGTGAGCACCTGCGCAGCGATTACGAGGAGAGTGATGGGACTTTTCAGCCGCACGCCCAACACGATCGAGCCCCTGCCCACACATCTGGGCGTGGCGTGGTTCCGGGCGTGGACGGACGGGATCATCCGCGCGTCGGGGGTGGATCCCACGAACATCGCTAACGGCAGCGCGTTGCTGTGGATGGCAGGAAATTCGACCCATGTCGCTGGGAACGACCTGATGGATAGGTACGACGGCGCTTGGGCCAAGCCGATCCTGGCGGAGTACATGCAAAGTGAGGGGGCTACTCCGTGGGGTGCGATCGAACTCATCGCCGGCTGGCGTCGTGATGCCGTGCCGATACTCGAGCAGAACTTGGTTTCGCTCGCATAGATAGCTGTCGAAGTGGGACCCGGGGAGACAGGCGTCTTTCAGACGTTTTAGGTGTCCCGAGCGTCTGTGCGCTCGTATCCCGGTTATTCACCTGCCGACGAGAGCTAGAGTTACAAACCATGTTGCTCGTGATCTTCGGTGCCGGCGCGTCCTTTGACTGCGGCCCCTTGGACCACCCGCGCGCCCGTTCTTTCCGCTAACCGCCGACCTCATCAGCCGCGAGCACCGGGAAATCGCACAGAGGTATCGATGTTGCATGCCGGTGATCGACTATCTGGAGCACACCATGCGCGACGGGTCCGTCAATCTTGAGCAGGCGCGCTGCTCGGTCAGAGACTCCGAACGCCCCGCCCCCGGAGGGACCAGGCCGGTTCGACCTTCGTCAAGATGATGGAGCTAGCCGGGCTCGAACCGGCGACCTCCTGGGTGCGATCCAGGCGCTCTCCCAACTGAGCTATAGCCCCGTAGGCGCATGGCAACGCGCGGGTCAGGCAAGTGTAGCCGGCGAGCCTCGCGGCGATGCACGCGCGCGCGGTCTAGGTATGTATGGTTGAGGGGTCGCATGGGATTGCTGGACGACGCCATCCGCGAACACCTCGAGCTCAAGCGCCGACGGGGCGCTGACCCCGGAGAGGTTGCGCGCGAGCAGCACGAGGCGCTCGACCCGGTCGAGCTTGAGCGAGCGCCGCTCGAGGAGGGCGGTCATGCGCTTGCGGGCGAGCCCGCGCAGGACGCCGGCGAGTCGCTGGAGACGCTAGAGCCCGAGCTCGGTGCACCGGCAGCCGCTGGCGGGCCCGAAGCGGCGCCCGCGGCGTTTGCCGAGGCGCCGCCAACGCCCGCGCACGAGACCGTCACCGCAGGCGCCGGCGAGACCGCCGAGCTCGACATGCGCACGGTGCTCGGCGACGATGTGGCTGCGAGCGACGAACTCGCGACGCCGGGTGTCGCCGGCGGCGTTCGCCCGGCGCCTGTCGCCGGGGCTCCGCTGCGCGACGACGCCCCGTCGGACGGCGACTCGCTCGAATGGGAGATGCCGGGGTCCGAGGACGCGAGCGAGGAGCCGGAGCTCGACGCCGAGGAGTCGCCTGAGGACGTGCTCGAGGAGACGCCGGACTTCCTGCGCGACACGCCCGAGCAGGACCGGCTGTGGTTCGAGCAGCGCCCGCCGCGCGACTTCGACTTCGACAAGTAAGCCGCGCCCGTCCCCTAAACTCGGAAGCGCTCGGGGCCATAGCTCAGATGGGAGAGCGCCTGCTTTGCAAGCAGGAGGTCGCCGGTTCGATCCCGGCTGGCTCCATGCTCGCGGTGGCGTGGCGACAGCCAACTCGCTACCAGCCCTGCGGCCATCAGGACGCTGACGATCAGCAGGATCAGCCAGATTGGCCTGACCAGCGTCAGGTCCGGCGGGTGTTCTCTCACCTTGGTGCTCGTGAAGACGAGCGCGGCCGCGCCGACGATCGGCATCGCGCCGGAGATCATCGCCATCGTTCGCACGCCGCTGACGCGGCCGCGCTCGAGCGCGCTTTCGCCGGACCTGACGAGCACGTAGCCGAGCACTACGGGCGTGACCGCGAGGAGCACGACGGTCGCCTCGGCATGAACTGCGATCGAACCGAGGCTGACGTACGCCGTCGCCATCAGCGCGGTGACCATCAGCGCGGTTATCGCGCATGCCGTGATGAAGCCCCATTTCGGGGCCGCCAGGCTCACCTGCGCGAAGACGCGGTGCGAAGGCGCGCTGGTCGCTCCAAGGTAGATGTGCGCGCGGTTGTCGGCGATCGCAGCCGACGCCTCGTCGTCGTCGCCCCTCCGGGCGCCGATCGCGCGGGTCGACTTCGTCGTCGCGCTCGCCAGCATGATCGGCTTGCCGTAATCCATGTAGCGACTGCTCTGCGGCCCGACGAGTTCGTCGGAAGGCTCGATCGATTCGCTCGCGATCTCCGCGAGCGGTCTGACGCCTACGTTGGAGTCTTTCGCCGGAGGTAGCGCGAACGTGTCGACGCTCACCAGGTCCAGGCCGCCCGGCGGCCCGAGCACGTCGAGGTGGAAGCGAACGTGGCGGCCGGCATGGGGCAGCGGGATCAGGATCCTGTTGCGCTGCCAGGAGCACGAGTGCGCCCACTGCTTCAAGCGACGCGCTCTCACGGTGTACTCGGCGAAGTAGGAGAACTTGACGATCCGATCCGTCCCCGGCGCACCGCCGACGGCTACCCACAGGATCGAGCTGTCGGCGAGTCGCGCGGCGAGTTCGACGGTCAGGGCGATCCGCTTGGCGACCTCGTCCCTCACCGGCCTGGAGGCATACTGGAGAGCGTCGCCGAGCCGCGCGTTCAGCTCACTGCTGAGTTGATATACGGCGTGTTGGATGTCGTCCTCTGCCGGCTCCGGACAATGCACGATCGCGGCGAGCTCCTGCCGCAGCGGCAGCGGCAGCGGCGGGGGCTGCTCTGGCACGGGGTGCTCCAGACGATGCGCGCGACGAGCCCACGGACGCCGACACGAGCTTCGGCTAGCCGGCTCGCCTGCGCTCTCGCCGAGCGCGCGCGCGAGCGCCCGCTCTGCCAACCCCAGCAACAGGCCGAAGTTGACCCGCTGCCTCGTCGCTTCGCGATACAGCGAAAGAGGGTGGTCTCGGCGCTACCTTCGCTCATACGCACGGCCCCCCGGAGCCATGAATGACGTCTATTCCCGACTGTCCCAAATCGTAGTCCAATTCCGTGCTTCGGCGTCTGCGGCGATCGAGGCGCTCGCAGGCGAACGTGCACGGTTCGCTGGGTGCCCGGCCTGCGCTCTCGCTTAGCGCGTCCCTTCGCGATCGAGCCAGAGGAGCGGGTGCTCTCGGAGCCAAGCGCGAGATGAGGTAGTCATCTGAGCCGCTGGCGACTACCCAACGCAGCTCGACGCGTGCTACCCCCGCACCGCCGGCGTCGCCGCCAACGTCGCAGGCACCCCCCGCAGCGGCTGCGAGTACTCGGGGGTGGTCAACGCGGCGCGCACGAGGTCGAGGTGCCTGAGGATCGTCTCGGGCGCGAGCGGCTGTTGGGTCGCGGGGTGCATGCACAGGCCCTTGATCAACATCATCAGGTCGCTGGCGGTCGCCTCGGGACGGATCGCTCCGACTCGCTTGCCGCGCGCGAGCAGCGCGTCGAGCAGCTCCATCATCGCGGCGTGCGTGCGCTCGAGCTCCGGCGCGACGAGGAACGTCTCCTCGGTCAGCGTCTGCAGCAGCGCGCGGTTTTCCTCCTGCCGTTCGACGAGCTCCTGGACGAAGCGGAACGCGACGTCGGCGTCGTCGGGATCGTTCTCCAGGAGGTCGCGACCGGTTGCGAGCACCTCTCCGATCCGTTCGGCGAGCACGGCCGCGATCAGCGCGTCCTTGCTCGCGAAGTTCCGAAACAGCGTGCCGCGGCCGACTCCGGCGGCCGCGGCGATCTCGCCGACGCTCACCTCGACGCCGTGCTCGCGGAAGGCGGCGTCGGCCGCCTCCAGCAGGCGCTGCCGGTTGCGCAGCGCATCCTTCCTCATGCTGTCCAGTCTCTCAGACAGCGGCTGTCACCGCCGACGGATCGAGGCTCAGCCCCTCGACGTGCCGGCGGCGCAGGAGCAGCACGAGGAGCACGGCGCCGGCCGCGATCATGATCGCGGCCGCGAGGAACGCGACGTGATAGCCAGAGACGGTCGCGGCGACGCGGCTCGCCGCGCTCGCCGCCGCTCCGTGGCCGAGCAGGCCGTTCGTGTGATCGACGGAGAGCGTCGCGAGGATCGCGAGCCCCAGCGAGCCGCCGATCTGCTGCGCGCTGTTGAACAGCCCCGAGGCCAGGCCGGCGTCGTCGTTGGCTACGCCCGAGGTCCCGAGCAGCGTGATCGGAACGAACACGAGGCCCATGCCGATCGACATCGGCAGCAGGCCGACGAGCAGGTCGGAGACGTAATGGCCGTGGACCGGCACGCGCGTCAGGTACAGCAGCCCGGCCGTCGCGAGCACGAGGCCGATCACCGAGACGTCGCGCACGCCGAGCCGTTTGATGATCGCCTGCGAGACGCCGGCGCCGACGATGATTCCGAGCGACACCGGCAGGAACGCGAGACCGGCCTTCAGCGGGCTGTAGTGGAGCACGTCCTGGACGTAGAGCGAGGCGAAGAAGAACATCCCGAACATCGCCGAGGCGACGAGCATCATCACGATGTTCGCCGTCGCGATCGAGCGGATCCGGAAGATCGAGAGCCTGACGAGCGGCGCGGGCGAGCGGACCTCGAGCGCGACGAAGACCGCGAGCAGCGCGACGCCGAGCGCGAGCACGCCGATCGTCCGCGCACCGCCCCATCCCCAGGCCTGCGCCTTGACGATCCCGAAGACGATCGCGAGCAGGCCCGCGGTCACCGTCGCCGCGCCGGCCGCGTCGAAGCGACGATGGCCGAGATCGGCTCGCGACTCCGGCACGTAACGGAGCGCGAGCGAGACCGTCGCGATGCCGACCGGAACGTTGACGAAGAAGTTCCAGCGCCACGAGACGAGATCGGTGAGGACGCCGCCGAGCAGCAGGCCGAAGGCGGCGCCGCCGGCAGCGATCGCCGACCAGACGCCGAGCGCGCGCGTGCGCTCGCCATGGTCCTGGAACGTCGTCATGATGATCGAGAGCGCCGCCGGCGAGACGAGCGCGCCGCCGAGGCCCTGCAGGCCGCGGCCGAGGATCAGCATCGTCGAGGACTGCGCGAGGCCGTTGAGCAGCGACGCGCCCGCGAACAGCGCGACGCCGGCGACGAACAGGCGCCGGCGTCCGAGCAGGTCGGCCGCGCGCCCGCCGAGCATCAGGAAGCCGCCGAAGATCAGCGTGTACGCGTTCACGACCCACTGCAGGTTTGCGGGCGAGAAGTCGAGCCCGCGCTGAACGGAGGGAAGCGCGACGTTCACAATCGTGTTGTCGAGCACGACCATGAACTGCGCGAGGCAGGCGATCACGAGGATCAGCCAGCGGTTCGTCGACTGCGGTTCAGCGCTCAAGATCGACCTCCTGGGACGGAACTGGACTCGTCGGTCCGCTTAGGCTAACACAAGCGGACTCGATAGTCCGTTTATCTGCCGGAGACCCACTCGGCCGTCCGCTGAGGAGCAACTCGCCGCGCTCGTCGACCCGCCCGGCCCGGTGCGCGTCGCTGATCGACCTCTACCCCGCCGCGGTCTCGCTCGCCATCGCGCGGCCGTAGAGCAGCCTGATCAGTCGCGCCTCGAGCGTCGCTTGGAACGGGTGCGGCGTGGCGATCGTGTGAAGCACGATCAGCATCCGCCCGGCCGTGAACGCGAGGAGGTCCTGGTAACGGCGCCTCGGCGGGTGGTAGGACGACGGCGTCGCGCTCCAACTCACCTCGTCGATGCCGACACGCGGCGCGATCGGGTGAGAGGACGCCTCGAGATGCGTTTCGCTGCCGGGGACGGTCGTGTCGCCGTCACGCTCGAGGCACGCCAACGCGCGTGCACCGGCGAGCACCGAGAGCTCGTACTTCGCGGCGGGCGCGCTGCCGAACGTGTACACCTCAGACCACGTCCCTTCGACCCGACTGGAGCCAGCCGGCGTCAGGCCGCGCGTGAAGTCCGGGGAGCGAAAGCCGACGACCTCGGGGGCTCCCAGGTGCGTGACGCCGCCGTCGCAGCGTTCGATCCACGGGTCGAACGGACCGTCTTCGGGCGGGCGTTCGCCTTCGAGACGGACCGCGACACCTTGCTCCCACACGCGACCGGCGACGGAGCCCGGCACGTCGCCCGCGCGCAGGTTGACGGCGCGCGCCGCCGCGGCGCTCGTGCCCGGCGCTCCACTCCCATGCGTGGCGCCGCCGCCCCCGCAGCCCGCGACGAGGCCGACCGCGGCCGCGAGCGCTGCGAAGACGCCGATCGAGCGCGACAGCTTCCAAGCCATGAGGGGAATATCGGCATCCAGACCCGGCGCTTGAGCGCCGAGGACGGTTGACAGCACCGATCTTCTGCGTCTCAGGCGCTCGCGGCGGCCTTCGCCGGGGCCAGGACGCCGGCGACCTCGCAGACGCGCGGAGGGCGCCGACCAGGTCGACGCCCTCCGCTCGCCAGTCCGTCTAGGAGCCGCTACACGCGCCTAGAATTTTTCGCTGGCGATCACCGCTGCGGAGCTCGCGAGGTTCAGTTCGCCGTCGAAGATCGCGACGCCTTCGCCTGCTTTGCTCGGGAGTTTGAGCCGCTGGTCGACGATCGGATCGATGATCGAGCTGTAGATCCCGCCGCACCCTTCGGCGGCCGGCTCCGCGAAATCGTTTTCGACGAGCGAGTCGCCGGTGATGCGCACCGCTTTCTGACCTTTTTCTTCGAGCGTTTCCTGTTTGCCGAATGCGCCTTTGAGCGCTTTGACGCCGACCGGCGGGTGCGTTTCGCCGCTCGTCAGGTTCCATTTGACCGGGTTCGATTCGGAGCCGACGTAGCACGAGCTGCCGAGGAACGGGTTCTTCAGGTGGATTCTCGCGAGCAGCGCGAGCGCCGTTCCTTTTTCTTCGCGTAGATCGCCTTCGTTGAACACCGCGAGGTGTTTCGCACTGGCGACGAGTTCGATCGTCGCCGTGACGGCCGTGTTTTTTTCTTCGTAGATCGCCTGGCACTCGGCGCGGAGAGTTTTTTCGTAGAGCCCTTCGCCTTTGATTTCCGAGCAGCCGAGGATCGCGGTCAGCCCGCCCGGCACCGACAGTTCGGTCTTCGACAGCGTTTCACCGTTTTTCGCCGCGAGCAGGTCGTATTCGTTCGGGTTGCCCGTCGGCACGAGCCCTCCCTGCAGGGTCAGCGTTTTGCTGATCGGCACCTTGTCTGACCCGACCGAGAATTCGCCGCTCGTCGTCCTGTCGTAGAGGCACTGCGTCACTTCTTTGTTTTCGGTCGTGCACTGGTTGAAGATTTTGAAGATGCCTTTCGGTTCGGCGGATGCCGGCGCGGCGGCGGCGAGCGCCGTCAGCGGCACCGTCAGCGCGATCGCGGCCGTCGCGAGTGCGCGCCTGCTCGCGCTCGCCCGCCGCCGAGTTGTGCGGTTCCCCAGCATGTGGCAATCTCACTTTCGTTCGCCTGCGGAGCATTTGAGGATAGGGAATCGTGTTGGTCTATGGGCTTTGCGGGGACCAGTCGCGCGCGGCCAGGCGGTGCCACCCGGCCACCGCGCGCCCGCGTCCGCGCCGCACGCCCACGCCCGCGCTTCGCCGCGGGCCGCCGCGCCGAAGGAGCTGCGGGCTCGTCGGCAAGCCTGTCCATATCGGCGCTCGCAGCTCGTCTACTCGGTAGATCTCGGACGAGCCGGCGCGCGTAGCGATCGCCGGCGGCCGAGCGCACATCGTCCGCAACCCGAAGGAAGGCGACATGCAGGCAAGAATCGAGAACCCGGCGCTCAGCGTTCCCGGCGCGCTCGAGGCGCTCCGCGACCTCGCCGCGTCGGCGTCGACCGCTGGAATCCCCGAGACGACGCTCTACCTCGCGCAGCTGCGCGCGAGCCAGATCAACGGCTGCAGCGTGTGCGTCGACATGCACTCGCGCGAGCTCGAGCTCGTCGGCGAGAGCAGCGAGCGCATCCACACCGTCGCGGCGTGGCGCGAGACGCCGTACTTCAGCGACGCCGAGCGCGCGGCGCTCGCACTGACCGAGGCGACGACGCGGCTCGCCGACAGTCGCGACCCGGTGCCGGACGAGCTGTGGGCGCAGGCCGCGCGCCACTACGACGAGCCGCAGCTCGCGGCGCTCGTGATCGCGATCGCGGCGATCAATGCGTTCAACCGCGTCAACGCCGCCACGCGGCAGATCACCGGCGAGTTCGTCGCGCGGATCGTCGAGGCGAGCCACGCCGCCTGATCCGCGCGCGTCCAAAACGCCGGTGTACGCCGCGCTCGCGCGTGCGTTCATGTTTAATGCGTAGATCGCATGAGGCTCGCGCGCGCCATCTGCCTGACCCTGCTCGGCTCGGCGCTGCTCGCCGCGCCGACGCAGGCGTCGGCCGAAGAAATCCCGGCGCCGACGCTCGCGGTCAAAGCGGCGGCCGTGCCGATTCCGGGGTTCCCGGGCACCGGCAACTTCTACGGCAAGGGCGCCGACGTCGAAGCGACGCTCGAAATCTCCGGCTCGGGCTACGGCTCGACGCCGCAGAACCCGAAAGGGAGCGTGCCGCCGGTGTCGGGCGTCAACGTCTACCTGCCGAAGGGCGTCAAGCTCCACCAGTCGGGCTTCGGCTCGTGCCCGGAAGCGACGCTCCAGAACATCGGCCCGAGCGGCTGCCCGAAGAGCTCGGTCGCGAGCCCGGTCGGCAGCGTGCTCGGCGAAGTGACGTTCGGCAGCGAACGCGTGCCGGAGAGCGCGACGCTGCAGGCGTTCTTCGCTCCCGGCGGCAGCGTGCTGTTCTACACGCAGGGCTCGACTCCGGTCAGCCTCGAAGTCGTCTCGAAGGGGCGCTTCGTGCCGAGCTCCGGCAAATACTCGTGGGAGCTTCAGACGCTCGTGCCGCCGGTCGCGACCGTGCCGGGCGCGCCGCTCGCGTCGGTCAGCAAGATCCACATCAAGGCCGGCGCCGCGTACCGCTCGCACGGCAAGGTGATCTCCTACGGCACGGTGCCGCGCAAGGGCGAATGCCCGAAGGGCGGCTTCTTCGGCAAGGTCGAAGTGACCTTCGGCGGGACGTTCGGCGGCGAACGCGAATTCGGCATCCCCGCGATAACGGTCGCCGACGTGATCCGCGTTCCCTGCCCGACGCGCTAGACGCGCACCGCGCTTAGCGCTCGTCGTACTCCGCGTCGCTCACGTGCTCGCCCCACGTCGCGGCGTTGCCGTCCTCGTCGACGTCGAGCATCGCGATGTGCGTCATCAGCCGGTCGCGCGCGGCGCCGTGCCAGTGCTCCTCGCCGGGCTCGAAGAAGACGCGGTCGCCCGGGCGGATGACCTCGACCGGCCCGCCGCGTCGCTGGCAGCGCCCGACGCCCTCGATCACGTAGATCGTCTGGCCGTGCGGGTGCGTGTGCCACGCCGTGCGCGCGCCGGGCGTGAAGTGCACGCTGCTCGCCTGCACGCGCGAGGACGCGCTCGGCGCCGCGACCGCGTCGATGAAGACGGCGCCCGTGAACCACTCGCTCGGGCCCGCGCCGGTTTCGATCGAACTTCTCGTCATCTGCATCTCGACTCCCTGCTCGCGATTTTTTTCAGGATTGCGCCGACTGCTACGCCGGCGCCTCGTCGGCTTGCGCAGTTTCCCGCAGTTCTCGTGAGACCTCTCTCGACGCGACGACGAGGACCCGGCTACGGCACGTTCGAAGTGACGCCGCGTAAGACTGGCGCGTGTGCGACTGTGCACGCGTGAACGACGACGCGGCGATCGAGATCGAGGGGCTCGTCAAGCGCTTCGGCGACGTGTGCGCGCTCGACGGCGTCGATCTCGCCGCGGCGCGCGGGCAGCGTGCTCGGCCTGCTCGGGCCGAACGGCGCCGGCAAGACGACGCTCGTGCGCGTGCTCGCGACGCTGCTGAAGGCCGACGCCGGTTCGGCGCGCGTGCTCGGGCTCGACGTCGTGCGCGACGCCGCCGCGCTGCGCGAGCGGATCGGGCTCGCCGGCCAGTACGCGGCCGTCGACGAGAACCTCACGGGGCTCGAGAACCTGACGATGGTCGGCCGCCTGTACGGCGCGAAGCGCGCCGCCGCGAAGGCTCGCGGGCGCGAGCTGCTCGACCGCTTCGACCTGCTCGAGGCCGCCTCGCGGCCGACGAAGACCTACTCCGGCGGCATGCGCCGCCGGCTCGACCTCGCCGCGGCGCTCGTCGCGCGCCCGCCGGTACTGTTCCTCGACGAGCCGACGACCGGCCTCGACCCGCGCAGCCGCCTGAGCCTGTGGTCGATCATCGAAGGGCTCGTCGCCGAAGGCACGACGGTGCTGCTGACGACGCAGTACCTAGACGAGGCCGACCGGCTCGCCGACACGATCGCCGTCATCGACCACGGCCGCCTGATCGCCGAGGGCACCTCCGACGAGCTCAAGGACCGCCTCGGCGGCGAGCGCCTCGAGGTGCACCTCGAAGACGGCGCCGACCCGCTCGTCGCCGCGCGCGCGCTCGCGCCGATGTCCGACGAGCAGCCGAGCGTCGAGCGCAACGTCGTCGGCGTCGGCGTGCGCGAGCGCTCGCGGCGCGATCGTCGAGGCCGTCCGCCGGCTGAGCGAGGCCGGGATCGGCGTCGACGACCTCGCGCTGCGCCGCCCGACGCTCGACGACGTGTTCCTCGCGCTGACCGGCCACGCCGCCGAACAGGCCTCCGAGGAGGACGAGCGGGAGCGCGCCGCGTGAGACGGCTCGTCACCGACACGCTGATCATCGCCGAGCGCAACCTCGATGCGCCTGCCGCGCGCGCCCGAACTGCTGATCGGCTTCACGATCCAGCCGATCATGTTCGTGCTGCTGTTCCGCTACGTCTTCGGCGGCGCGATCAGGACGCCCGGCTACAGCTACGTCGACTTCCTGATCCCCGGCATCATCGTCCAGAACACCGCGTTCGGCGGCTTCGCGACGGCGCTCGGCCTCAACGAGGACGTGCGCAAGGGGCTGATCGACCGCTTCCGCTCGCTGCCGATGTCGCGCGCGGCCGTGCTCGGCGGGCGCACGCTCTCGGACATCGCGACGAACGCGCTGTCGATCACGATCCTGCTCGTCACCGGCGTGATCATCGGCTTCAGCTTCCAGACGAGCTTCCTGCACGCCGCCGCCGGCATCGGCCTGCTGCTGCTGTTCGGCTACGCGTTCTCGTGGTTCCTCGCGTTCCTCGGGCTGCTCGTCTCCTCGCCCGAATCGGTCAACTCCGTCGGCTTCATCGCCGTCTTCCCGCTGACGTTCATCTCCTCGGCGTTCGTGCCCGTCGCGTCGATGCCCGACGGGCTGCGCCAGTTCGCCGAAGTCAACCCGTTCACGGTCATCGTCGACGCGATGCGCAGCCTGTGGCTCGGCGCGCCCGCGCACAACTACGTGTGGGGCGCCGTCGCCTGGTCGCTCGGCATCGTCGCCGTGTTCGCGCCGCTCGCCGTCGCGCGCTACCGGCGCGCGGCCGGTCAGTAGCGCCCGCCGGGCGATGGGAACCCGATCGGACAGCGCGATCCGCGGCGTCAGCGCCGGCGTGTTCGTCGTCCAGCAGCACGCCGCGACCGCGCGCCACTTCGACGTGCGCCTGCAGGTCGACGGCGTGATGCGCTCGTGGGCCGTGCCGAAGGGGCCGTCGCTCGACCCGTCGGTCAAGCGCCTCGCGGTCGAGGTCGAGGACCACGCGCTCGCGCACAACGAGTTCGAGGGCCGGACCGGCAACGGCGGCGTGATCGTCTGGGACCGCGGCTCCTACGAGCAGGGCGGGCGCGTGCCGTGGCCGCAGGCGCTCGAACGCGGCCACGCCGTGTTCGTCCTGCACGGCGAGAAGCTGCGCGGCGGCTTCGCGCTGCAGCGCACGCGCCCGGGCGCGAAGCCGCAGTGGCTGCTGCTCAAGCGCCGCGACGAGCACGCGCGCGACGGCTACGACGTCGTCGCCGAGCGACCGGAGTCGGTCAAGAGCGGCCGTACGCTCGACGAGCTGCTCGGCGAGCGCGATTGAGCAGAATGTCGGCGATGGCAGACCACGGCACGCCGCTGCGCGAGCAGGACCTCGACGCCGACCCGCTGCGCCAGTTCGCGAGCTGGTCCGAGCAGGCGCGCACGGCCGGCGTGCGCGAAGTCGAGGCCGCCGCGCTCGCGACGGCCGACGCCGGCGCGCGCCCGTCGGTGCGCATGCTGCTCGTCAAGAGCTTCGACGAGCGCGGCTTCGTCTTCTTCACGAGCTACGAGAGCCAGAAGGGCCGCGAGCTCGCGGCCAACCCGCACGCGGCGCTGCTGTTCCACTGGGACCCGCTCGGCCGCCAGGTGCGCATCGTCGGGCCCGTCGAGCGCACGAGCGCCGAGCAGACGGCCGCCTACGTCCACAGCCGTGCGCGCAAGAGCCAGCTGAGCGCGCTCGCCTCGCCGCAGAGCCGCGCGATCGGCGACCGCGAGCAGCTCGAGCGGCGCGTCGCCGAGCTCGCCGAGCGCTACGGCGAGTCCGACGAGCTGCCCGTGCCCGAGAGCTGGGGCGGCTTTCGCCTCGTGCCCGAGACGTTCGAGTTCTGGCAGCAGCGCGCCGACCGGCTGCACGACCGGCTGCGCTACCGCCGCGCCGGCGAGGACGGCTGGACGCTCGAGCGGCTCGCGCCCTGAGCGCCGCGCGACGCCGGCGCGCTCACGCGCCGAGCTACACGCTGCGCAGCGCCGCCGCCGGCGCGAGCCGCGCGGCGCGCACGGCCGGGTAGAGGCCGGCGAGCGCGCCGAGCAGCAGCGCGAGCACGACCGCGCCGGCGACGGCGAGCAGCGGCACGACGACGATCCAACCCTGCGTCGTCGCATAGCCGGCCGTCGCCGCCGCGCCGAGGCCGATGCCGGCCGCGCCGCCGAGCAGCGAGAGCAGCACGGACTCGCCGAGGAACTGCGCGGCGATGTGCACCGCGCGCGCGCCGAGCGCGCGGCGCAGGCCGATCTCCGGGCGGCGCTCGAGCACGGAGATGACCATCACGTTCGCGATCCCGACGCCGCCGACGAGCAGCGCGACGGCGCCGAGGCCGAGGAACACGGACGTCAGCGTGCTCTGCGCGTCGGCGCGCGCCTGCAGCGCTTCCGACGGGCGGCTGACCTGCGTCTGTTCGGGGCTCTGCGGGTCGGCGCTCGCGCCGAGCAGCGCGTCGGCTTCGCGCACGCGTTCGGGGTCGGCGCGCACGTACAGCGTGCTCGCGTGGCGCTCCGTGCCGAACAGCCGCCGCGCGATCGGATAGCCGATCAGCACGGCGCGTTCGATCTCCGGCGCGAGCGGCAGCGGACCGACGATCCCGACGACCGTGAACCACGTGCTCTCGATGTACACCTGCACCGGCCTCCCGCCGGCCGCGAGCCGCTGCACGCCGAGTCGCTGCGCGGCGACGGCGCCGAGCACGGCGAGCGGGTAGCGCTCGTTCGCGGCGTCGAGGAAGCGGCCGCGAGCGACGCGGCCGCCGAGCGTCGCGAGCAGCTGCGGGTCGGCCGCGTCGACGGCGAGCCCGCTCGTTTCGGCCGCTTCGATGTACGGGCTGCGCCGCGCGCTCGCGCCGGTCACGGTCGTCACGGCCGCCGCCGAGCGCACGCTCGCGAGGTGGCGCACGGCGGCCGGCGCGGCTTCCGGCAGCTCGGCCGACGCGCCGAGGAACGTCTGGCCGGGCGTCACCGTCAGCAGGTTCGTCCCCAGCGCGTTCAGCTCGGCGACGAGCCCCGCCTTGCTCGAGTCCGAGATCCCGAGCACGGCGACCATCGCGGCGATGCCGATCGCGATGCCGAGCGCCGACAGCGCCGCGCGCAGGCGGCGCGTTCGCAGGCCGATGCTCGCGACGCGCAGCGCGTCGGCCGCCAGCAGGCGGCTCGGCGGCACGCCGACCTTCGCGGCGACCTGCACGCCGCTCATCGCGGTCGCGCGAGCGCGTCGCCGTCGTGCACGAGCCGGCCGTCGCGCAGCTCGACGCGGCGCGGCAGCTGCGCGGCGATCTCGCGGTCGTGCGTGATCACGAGGACCGTCGTGCCCTGCGCGTTGAGCGCGCGCAGCAGCTCGAGGATCTCGCGGCCGTTGCGCGTGTCGAGGTTGCCCGTCGGCTCGTCGGCGAGCACGAGCGCCGGCGAGCTGACGAGCGCGCGCGCGATCGCGACGCGCTGGCGCTCGCCGCCGGAGAGCAGCGCCGAGCGCTGGCGCACGCGGTCGGCGAGGCCGACGCGCGCGAGCGCGTCCGTCGCCGCGCGGCGGCGCTCGCGCGCGGGCGTGCCCGTGTAGAGCAGGCCCGTCGCGACGTTCTCGAGCGCGCTGTCGGCCTCGATCAGGTGGAACTGCTGGAAGACGAAGCCGATCCGTCGCGCGCGCAGCGCCGCGAGCTCGCGGTCGGACGCGCGCGCGACGTCCGCGCCGGCGATCCGCACGGTGCCCGCGCTCGCGCGTTCGAGCGTGCCGACGATGTGCAGCAGCGTCGACTTGCCCGAGCCCGAAGGCCCGACGATCGCGCACAGCTCGCCCTCGGCGACCGTCAGGTCGATGCCGCGCAGCGCCTCGACGCCGCCCGCGTAGCGCTTGACGACGCCGGCGAGCTCGAGCACGGCGCTCATTGCGGCGCGCTCACTGCGACTCCACCACTTCGAGGCCTTCGCGCAGGCCCGCGCCTTCGACCTGCACGTAGCCGCCGGCGAACATGCCCGGCGTCACCGCGACCGTCGCGCGCCGGCCGTCGAGGAGCGTTTCGACGGCGTAACCGCCGCCGGCCGTCGCGATCAGCGCCGTCGCCGGAACCGTCAGCACGTCGCGGCTGATGCTCTTGACGAGCTCGACGCTGACCGGCGCCTGGTCGAGATGCGCGACCGGACGCTCGAGCGCGACCGTCACCGGGATCGTCGCCGATTCGCTGCCTTCGCCGCTCGGGCTCCCGCCTTTTTCTTCGTTCTGGCCGGCTTTCGCTTCGCTTGCGACCGTGCCGACCTCGGCGATCCGCCCGCGCACGACGTCGCCGCCCGGAATCGTGACCGGAACCGACTCGCCGACGTGCGCGAGCTGCTGCTGTTCGGCCTTCACCTTCAACGTGACGATCTGCTGCGTCGAGCTCGTCGTCAGCACGACCTCGCCCGCGCCGGCGCCGCCCTGTTCGCCGCTCGGCGTTTTCGAGCCGTCACCCGATTTTTCGGGACTGCTCGCGGGCGGCTGCGACGAGGGGGCTTTCGAGGCCGGTGTTTTCGAGGGCGGCGCGTGCGATGACGGTTTCGTCTTCGCCGGTTTTTTCTTCGCCGGCTGCTCCCCGCTCGGGCTCTCGCGCGGAGCTCCGCTCGCGCCCGGGTCGCTCGCGGGCGGCGCTCCGGGCGTCGTCGCCGCGGGCGGGTCCTGCCCGAGGCTCACGTGCACTTCGGTCACGCGCCGCGCGCTCGCCGCGAAGACGATCCGCCCGAGTTCGACTTCGCCGGTCTGCGAGAGCTCCTCGGCCTTCTGCCAGCGCCGGACGGCCGCCGCGGTCGCGGCGCCGAACGATTCGTCGTCGGCGATCGCGCCGTACGGGTCGTAGCCGAGGTCGATCAGGTTGCGGTTGAGCTCGGCGACGTCGGCGCCGTCGCCGACGCCCCGCTTGAGCACGCGGTAGGCGGGGACCGAGCCGTACATCAGCACGATCGGGTGGTCGTCGACGCGGAACAGCGTGCCGCCGCGGCCGACGACCGCACCGACCGACGGCAGCCACGTGAACGTGCCGGCGAGCCGGTCGTACAGTTCGAGCTTGCTGCCGTAGCCGAGCGTGCCGTCGACGGTCGAGCTTTCCGAGAGCGTGCGGCGCGTGACGCTCGCCGTCGTGTCTCCCGGCGGCACGCCCGTGCCCGCGCCGGTCGGCTTCGGCGTGCCGGCGTCGTTCGAGCCAATCAAGACGACAACGACCGCGGCCAGCGCGAGCGCGCCTACGGCCAGCCAGCGCCGGCGCGGCGGCCGGCGGCCCACCCGCTCAGCCACCGCTCGACGCGGCGGAGCCGGCTTCGCCGTCGGCCGATGAGCCCGTGCCCGGAGCGCCGCCTCCCGCCGGGGCCCTTCCCGCGCGCGGTGCGCCCTTGAATGGGAGCAGCCCCTGGCACGCCTTCTGCCCAGCCTGGAACGCGGGGCTTTCGGGGTTCGGCCCGCCGCCGCCCGGCTTCGCGTGGATGGCGATCTGGATGCCGCCGCCGGCGGCCGAGGCGTGCACGTCGATCCCGTGTTCGCGCATACAAGTCGCGAACTTCCTGACCTCTTCTTCGTGCGCGACCTGTTCCTGCGGCGAGACGTGCAGCTTCCGTTCGGGCGGTTGGAACTGCTTGCACGCGCGCTGCGCCACTTCCATCTGCTGCGGTCCGCTGGCGCCGCTTGTGCCTTGCACCTTGATCCCGACGCCCTGGCCGCCCGGGGCCGTCGTCGCCGACGCGTTGACGCCGTGTTCGCGCAGGCATTTGGCGAACTCGGCGAACCTCGCTTCGGCGCTGCGTTCCTTCGCCTGTTCGCTTGCCGCGGCGCTCGGCGACTTGGCGCCGCCGCACGCCGCTAGCGCCGTCGCCGCGACGATCAGCGCCGTCGCCGCGGCGAGCATGCGAGGCAGGGCGGCACGGATGCGCGCGAGGGTCGTGCGAGGCTGAGGCATGGTGAGCTCCTTTGCTCGACGAGACGGTCGGTGCTGCACCGACATCAAGCGCGTGCGAGCTGAGAATCGCCTTAGAGCGGCAGAGGAGGTTCGTGAAGGACGCTCGCCGGGCGCGGTCGCGCGGCGCCGTCCGCCGGCGCTGACCCGGCGCCGTCGAGGTCGCCCGCGCGCATCGCGAGCGCCGGCAGCTCGAGCGTCAGGCGCGCGCCGCCGCCGGGATCGTTCGCGGCGTGCACGGCGCCGCCGTGCAGCTCGGCCGTCTGCCTGACGATCGCCAGGCCGAGGCCCGAGCCGGGTTTCGCGCGCGCGACGGGCGCGCGGTAGAAGCGATCGAACACGCGCGTCAGGTCCTCCTCGGCGATGCCCGGCCCGTGGTCGCGCACCTCGAGCACGCCGTCGCGCACGCGCACGTCGATCGGCGGCGCCTGCGCTCCGTGCGGATTCCACTGGCAGGCGTTGTCGAGCAGGTTCGCGATCGCGCGATCGAGCCGCCCGGGCGCTGCGCGCACGAGGCACGGCTCGGTATCGAGCGCGAAGCGGCACGCCGGCGCGTGCAGGCGCGCGCGCTCGACCGCCGCGGCCGCGGCGCGGTCGAGGCGCACGTCCTCGACCTCGACGTCCTCGACGTCGGTCTTCGACAGGTCGACGAGGTCGCCGACGAGCACGGTCAGCTCGCGCAGCTGCGCCTGCACGGCGGCGACGATCCGCGCGCGCTCGCGCACCGGCAGCTGCTCGCCGAGCGCGAGCGCGTCGAGGTTCGCGCGCACGCTCGTCAGCGGCGTGCGCAGCTCGTGCGAGGCGTCGGAGACGAGCTGGCGCTGCGCCAGGCGCGAGCGCTCGAGCGCGGCGAGCATCGTGTTGAAGCTGCCCGCGAGACGGCCGAGGTCGTCCTCGCCGCCGGCGTCGATCCGGTGCGCGAGGTCCTGCGTGCGCGTGACGCGTTCGGCCGCGGCGCGCAGCTGTCGCACGGGAACGAGCGCGACGCGCGAGACGAGCAGGCCGAGCAACGCGGCGAGCGCGATCCCGCCGAGGCAGACGAGCGCGAGCACGAGCCGCAGGTGCGAGAGCGTGCTGTCGAGGTCGCTCAGCGGCAGCGCGACCTGCCAGACGCCGCCCGGCGCCGCCTGCTCGGTCAACATCCGCACCGGCGTGCCGGCGACCGTCACGTCGCTGAAGAACGCGCCGCGCCGTCCGGCGGCGACCGCGCGCGTGGCCGCCGTCACGGGCAGCAGCGAACCGCGCTCTTCGGAGTGCACAACGCGCCCGTCGCCCTGGTAGAGCTGCACGTAGCCGGTCGCGCCGCCGAGCTGCTGCCTCGGCAGCACGAGCCGCGTGCGCGTCGTCAGCAGCTTTTCCTGCGGCGCGCCAGGCGCGATTCGCGCGGCGCTCGCCATCCCGACGGGCTGCCCGCCGCTCGCCGTCGCGCGTGCGGCCGGCGCCGTCCCGCCGCCGCCGCCGCCGGCGCGCGCGATCGCGCCGCCCGAGCCGATCGTCACGCCGACCTGGCGCGTCGCGCCGGGCGGCAGCTTCCCTTCGTGCTTGAGCTTCGCGATCGCCGGCGCGTCGATGGCGCTCTGGAACTGCACCGTCTGCGGCTTCTGGCGCAGGCTCATGTCGACCTGGCCGAGCAGCTCGCCGCGCGTGAGGACGTAGACGACGACCGACGCGATCACGATCGACGCCGCGACGGCGCCCGCCGCGAGCAGCACGACGCGGCGGCGAAAGCTCATCGCGCGGAGCGCACGGAGGCTCATCGCGGCGTCCTCAGCACGTAGCCGACGCCGCGAACGGTGTGCACGAGGCGCGGCTCGCCGCCGGCCTCGGTCTTGCGCCGCAGGTAACCGACGTAGACCTCGAGCGAGTTCGACGACGGCCCGAAGTCATAGCCCCACACGCGATCGAAGATCGTCTCGCGCGTGAGCACCTGGCGCGGGTGCAGCAGGAGCAGCTCGAGCAGCAGGAACTCGGTGCGCGTCAGCTCGAGCAGCCGCCCGCCGCGGCGCGCCTCGTGCGCGACCGCGTCGAGCTCGAGGTCCTCGAAGCGCAGCACGGCGCCGTCCTCGCGCCAGCCGGTGCGGCGCAGCAGCGCGCGCAGCCGCGCGACGAGCTCCTCGTGCGCGAACGGCTTGGCGAGGTAGTCGTCGGCGCCCGCCTCGAGGCCGGCGACGCGCTCGGAGACCTCGGCGCGCGCCGTCAGCATCAGCACCGGCGTGCGGTCGCCGGTCGCGCGCATCCGCCGGCACACCTCGAGGCCGTCGAGCCCCGGCATCAGCACGTCGAGCACGAGCGCGTCCGGCGCCTGCAGCGCGAGCGTGCGGATCGCCTCGCGCCCATCGGCGGCCGTCGCGACGTCGAAGCCGTTCAGGTCGAGCACGAGCGCGAGCGCTTCGCGCACGGAGGGGTCGTCGTCGACGACCAGCAGGCGCATGGCGTCAATCGTCGCGGTTGAAACTGAAAGGAAGCTGAATCGAGCCCCGCGCGGTCGCCGCGCGGGCGCGCGGCGTAGCCTGGAGGGCGATGCCCTCTCCCTCGCGCCACCGCGTCGTCGTCGTCGGCGGCGGCTTCGCCGGCCTGCAGGCGGCGCTGAAGCTCGCGAAGGCGCGCGAGCGGCTCGACGTGACGCTCGTCGACCGGCGCAACTTCCACCTGTTCCAGCCGCTCGCCTACCAGGTCGCGACGGGCGCGCTCTCGCCGAGCGAGATCTGCTATCCGCTGCGCACGATCTTCCGCGGCCGCGACAACGTCCACGTGCTGCTCGCCGAGGCGAGCGGCTTCGACCTCGATCGCCGGCGCGTCGAGCTCGCGCGGGTCGGCGAGATCCCGGCGCCCGACGCGCTCGAGTACGACAGCCTGATCGTCGCCGGCGGCTCGCGCTACTCGTACTTCGGCCACGACGAGTGGCACGCGCACGCGCCCGAGCTGAAGTCGCTCGAGGGCGCGCTCGACATCCGCAGCCGGATCCTCAGCGCGCTCGAGGCGGCCGAGTGGGAGCCCGATCCCGAGCGCCGCGCCGCGTGGCTGACGTTCGTCGTCGTCGGCGCCGGGCCGACGGGCGTCGAGATGGCCGGGCAGATCGCCGAGATCGCGCACGACAGCGGCCACGACTTCCGCACGGCGCAGACGCGCGCCGCGAAGGTGCTGCTCGTCGAGGCGGCCGAGCGCGTGCTGACCGGCTTCCCGCCGTCGCTCTCGGCGAGAGCCGCGCGCGCGCTCGAGAAGCTCGGCGTCACGCCGCTGACCGAGCACACGGTGACCGGCGTCGACGCGCACGCCGTGACGACGAGCAGCCCGGGCGGCGCCGAGACGCGCTACCCGACGCGCACGATCGTCTGGGCCGCCGGCGTCACCTCGTCGGGGCTCGCGCGAGCGCTCGCGCAGGCGGCCGGCGCCGAGACCGACCGCGCCGGGCGGCTGATCGTCGAGGAGAACCTCACCGTGCGCGGTCATCCCGAGGTGCTCGCGCTCGGCGACATGGTCGCGATCCGCCGCGGCGAAGGCGTCGAGACGCTCCCCGGCCTCGCGCCGGTCGCGATGCAGCAGGGGCGCCACGCGGCGCGCGAGGTCCGCGCGCGGATCGCCGGCCGGCCGGCGCGCCCGTTCCACTACACGGACAAGGGCAACCTCGCGACGATCGGGCGCGCGAAGGCCGTCGCCGACATCAAAGGCCTGCACCTCAGCGGCGCCGTCGCGTGGCTCACGTGGCTCGCCGTGCACCTCTGGTACCTCGTCGGCTTCCAGAACCGCCTGCTCGTGTTCACGCGCTGGGCGTTCAGCTTCCTCGCGCACGGGCGCGGCGCGCGGCTGATCGCCGGCGGGCGCTACGGCAGCGGCGCGCGCGGGTAGGGCAGCGGTGTGAGCATCGCCTCGAGGCGCTCGCGCAGCGGCTCGAAGCGCGGCGGCAGCGAGAGCCGCTCGCCGAGGCTCGCGGCGTCCTCGTCGACGGCGAAGCCCGGACCGATCGTCGCGATCTCGAACAGCACGCCGCTCGGCTCGCGGAAGTAGACCGAGCGGAAGTAGAAGCGGTCGATCACGTGCGTCGGGTGCGCGCCGGCGTCGGCGACGCGCGCTCGCCACGCCTCCTCGTCCTCGGGCAGCGACGCGAACGCGACGTGGTGCACGGTGCCGGCGCCCTGGCTCGGCACGGCCTCGGGCGGCGCCGCGTCGTAGGCGTAGAAGCTGCCGCGCCGCTCGCCGCGCACCTGCCACGTCTGCCCGTCGTCGCTCGTGAAGCCGAGCGTGTCGAGCAACAGGCCGGCGCTGCGCCCGGCGTCGTTCGTGTACGCGCGCACCCCGTCGAAGCCCTGCAGCGCGTGCTCGGGCGGGATGCCGGGCGCGCTCGAGCGCAGCGGCTCGTCGGCGACGTCGGCGACGATCAGCTCGTGCGCGAGCCCCTCGGGGTCCTCGAAGCGCAGCCCTTCGTCCTCGCCGCGTGCGGTCGCGACGTCGTGCTCTTCCAGGCGCGCGGCCCAGAACTCGAGCGAGGCGGCCGCGCCGACGCGCCAGACGATCCGGTGGACCATCCCGGCGCCCGGCCGCCCGCGCGCGGCGCCGGGGTACTCGAAGAACGTCAGGTCCATGCCCGGCGAGCCGTCGTCGTCGCCGTAGAACAGGTGGTAGACGGTCGGATCGTCCTGGTTGACGCTCTTCTTGACCATCCGCAGGCCGAGCAGGCCCGTGTAGAACTCGACGTTGCCGACGGCGTCGGCGGTGATCGCGGTGATGTGGTGGATCCCCTCGAGCTTCACCCGAGCTGACATTATCGCCACGTGCAAGAAGGCCCGCTGATCGCGCGCTTCGGACGCGCGCGTCGCGACCGCGAGCTCGCGGTGCTCGAAGGCTTCCACCCGCTCAAGCACGCGCTGCGCTTCGGCGCGGACGTGCTCGACGTGGTCTGCCGCGACGTCGCGGAGCTCGACGCGCTCGCCGCGCGCCTCGCGCCCGACCAGGCCGCGCGCATGCACGAGCTCGCGCACCGCGTCGCGCCCGACGTGTTCGCGCAGCTCGCGCCGCTGCCGCCGAGCACCGGCGTGATCGCGCTCGCGAAGCGCAGCACCGGCGACCCGGCGGCAATGCTCGCCGACGCGCGAGCGGCGCCGGTCGTGCTGCTCGAGGATCCGCGCGACCTCGGCAACATGGGCGCGTGCGTGCGCGTCGCGGCAGCGGCCGACGCGGGCGGCGTGCTCACGACCGGCAGCCACGACCCGTGGGCGCCGGACGCGCTGCGCGGCGCGGCCGGGCTGCACTTCGCGCTGCCGGTCGCGCGGCTGGAGCGGCTCGACGAGCTGGGCGTTGGCGGGCCGTCGGGTGCGGCTGCGCGGCCGCTGCTCGCGCTCGACCCCGAGGGCGAGACGCTCGTGCCGGGCGAGCTGCCGCCGCGCGCGGTGCTCGCGTTCGGGACCGAGCGCGATGGGGTCAGCGAGGAGCTGTTGGGGCGGGCCGATGCGCGGGTGAGCATCCCGATGCGCGCGGGCGTGTCGAGCTTGAACCTGGCGACGTCGGTCGCGGCGGTGCTGTTCGCGTGGCGGCTGGACGGGCCGAGGCAGGCCGGGCCATGACAGCAGGGTAATGGCGTCGCCTACGCTCGTCGAGCGCCGGCTCGCGGACCGTGCCCCGGCGCGGTCGGCCCCTCCGTGTTAGCCGCGAGCGACGCGGGGCACTGGAACTGGTGCCCGAAATTCGTCAGCTCCACGTCGTTTGAGGCAAGGCCGGTGTAGTTGATCGAGAAGGCCTCGCCGCCGTTTCCGGGGCGCCAATTGCTGAAGAAGATCCGCTCGTCGACGACCGCCAGGCCACACGGATGCCGGTCGACCGGCGTCAGGTCGATGAACTTCTGGTTGGCGGCGGCTCCATCCAGTTGAGCGCGGCCGATCGTCGTGCCTTCGAAAAGTGGGCCGAGGTTGTTCCAGTACAGATACTTGCCGTCGACCGCGAGCGACGTGGCGAAATCCGCAGGGAGGAACGCCTCTCTGACGTTCTTGCCATCGATGTCGGCGCGACCGATCCCCTCGCGGTCGGTCCAAAAGACAAAGGCGCTGCTTACCGCCACGGTGCCGAACTGCCGCCCGCTGGTCTTGATGAACTTCTCGTTGACGTTTGCGCCGCTCAGATCTGCTCGTCCGAGGTCCCCGTCGCGGTTTAGCCAGTACACGTGCGAGCCATCGACGGCGATGCTGCACACGGTGCTGTGCAGCCGGATCCAGTTGCGTTCGACGTGCGATCCGTCGATGTCGGCACGCCCGATGTCGTTGTTGTTCGTCCAGTAGATGTGCGACTCGGTGCTCGCAAGCCCGCAGAACTTGGTCCCACCGGCATCGAGGATCAGTTTCGATCGCCCTCCTTTTCCGTTCAGCGCGATGCGCTCGATCGACCCTCCGTACCTGTAGTAGAGATATGCGTACGCGGAGCTCCCAAATGCGGCCAAGGCGAGGATCGCGGCAATCGTCGCCGTGACAGCAGCCGTCCTCATACGGATACTCGGTGTGAATCGCGCTCCCTTCATATCCGCAGCGCTTCTAGTTCTTGAACTCGAGACCCGAGCCTCCGGCGACACAGGTGTACTTCGTCGTCCCGATGACTTTGCATGACGACTCGGTGTCGGTGTTGTAGCTCTCGATCTGGTAAGTCACCTCGTCATTGGTGCCGACGATCTTGTACCAGAGGTTCGCCGCGTACCCGGCGCCGCCGAAAGGGCTGAACTTCCACTTCAGCTCCCAGGTGTCGGTGCCGTTGGGCTTCAACACGGAGCCATCGCCGGGGCGTCCTTCGAAATCGATCGGGTAGTAGCTCGGGACGCAGTGGACGGTGCTGTTGCACACGTAGGTCGGGACGGCCTTGGCTTCGACCAGCTTGAGTTCGACGCTGCTCTTGTTGTGAAGCTTGAAGCCGCGGCTGGCCGCGCTCGCGGGGCCGGCAGCGAGCATCGAGGCCGCCAGCACGCATCCGAGAACTGCCGCGCCCAGGCTGCGCCGAGATTTGACTGCATTCATCTGTTGTTCCTCCGTCGTCTTGGTCTGGTGCCTCTGAAAGGCGTGCGATCCTGCCCGAACCCTACCGGGAGCGATGCGTATCGCCTACGCCGGGTGAGCCTTGGCCCACGCGACGATCTCGCGCGAGTCGAACACAGCCGTCCCGTCGTCGAGCTCGAGCACGGGCACCCACCGTTTTCCGGTCAGCTGCTGCGCGCGCTTGCGCCCGGCCGTGTCGTTGAAGATCGCGGGCAACGGCGCGAGCCCGTAGGACTTGACGACCTCGGGATCGTGCCCGGCGTCCTTGAGCGCGTGGTAGGCGTTCGCGCACGGATGCCCGCCGGGACGCGTCGGCACCGGGAAGGTGCCCCAGCAGACGTACAGCTTCACGAGACGGTCAGCGTCCCTTCCATGCCGGCCTGACGGTGACCGGGGACCGAGCAGAAGAACGTGTACGTGCCGGGCTTGAGCGTGAGCGTGAGCGCCTTCGAGCCGCCGGCGAACGTCGGCGTCGCGCCGAGCACCTTGCTGCCTTCGGCGATCGTCACGTTGTGTTCGATCGGCGACATGTTCGTCATGTCGATCGTCACGGTGCCGGCCTTCGCGCTGAGCTGCTTCGTGTCGTAGGCGAGCTGCCCGGCGGGGTTCGCGGCGAGCTTGAGCGTGCTCGTCGCGGTGGCGGCCGGCGATGACGGCGGCGCGGGCGAGCCGGTCGTCGCCTTCGGCGTCGTCGGTTTGCCGGACGTCGGCCCGGTGCCGGTCGTGCTCGTCGATTCTTCGCTCGACGGCGACTCGCCGGGGCTCGAGGTCGACGGGCTCTTGCTCGACGATGCGGCTTCCTTGGCTTTCGATTCGGAGGCGACCGAAGCGGATTCGCCGTTGGCCTTGGGCGTGCCCGATGTGAGGACGGCGGTCGAGACGGCGGCGAGCACGAGCACGGCGCTGACCGCGCCGACGGCGCGCTGGCCGGCGAGGCTGCCGGGGAAGTCGGGTTTGCGCAAGCCGAGCCCGAGCGAGACGGTCAGCGCCCAGAGGACGAGCAGGCCGCCGGCGATGTAGAAGGCCGTTTTGCTCTTCTCGGCGGCGAGTACCGGCGCGAGTTGGACCGCAAGCGCGTGCACGGCGCGAGCCTAACCGATGGACCGCCGGATATGCTGGCCGGCGCGATGACCGAGGCGATCCGCACGCCGGAGGACGCGCTCGAGGGGCTGCCGGACTTTCCCTTCGCGGCGCGCTACCGCGACGTCGACGGCCTGCGCCTGGCGCACGTCGACGAGGGCGAGGGCGCGCCGGTGATCTTCGTGCACGGCGAGCCGACGTGGTCGTTCCTCTGGCGCAAGGTGATCGTGCCGGTGCGCGACGCCGGCTACCGCTGCATCGCGCCGGACATGGCCGGCTTCGGCCGCTCGGACAAGCCGACGGACGTCGGCTGGTACTCGTATGACCGCCACACGGCGATGACGGCGGCGCTGCTCGAGGAGCTCGACGTGCGCGGCGCGACGATCGTCGTGCACGACTGGGGCGGACCGATCGGGCTGCGCCTGGCGGTCGAGCACGCGGAGCGGATCGATCGGATCGTGATCCTCGACACGGGGCTGTTCACGGGCCACCAGCGGATGACCGAGGCGTGGACGGCGTTTCGCGACTTCGTCGAGCGCACCGAGGACCTGCCGATCGGCTTGCTCGTGCGCGGCGCGTGCAAGAACGACCCCGGCGAGGAGGTGATCGCGGCGTACGACGCGCCGTACCCGAACGCGGCGTCGAAGGCCGGCGCGCGCGCGTTCCCGCTGATGATCCCGCGCTCGCCGCAGGAGCCGGGCGCGGCGGCCGGCCAGCGCGTGCAGGACGCGCTGCGCGAGGACCGCCGCCCGACGCTGACGCTGTGGGCCGACTCGGACCCGATCCTGCCGCCGAGCGTCGGCGAGCGCTTCGCGCG
Organism: uncultured Solirubrobacteraceae bacterium; assembly: GCA_963802105.1. Lineage (GTDB taxonomy): Bacteria > Actinomycetota > Thermoleophilia > Solirubrobacterales > Solirubrobacteraceae > Palsa-744. Next base: position 1,343,273 of record CAWDHJ010000002.1, read on the forward strand.
GGCGATCGACGTCTCGCCGCCGCGGACGATCGAGAACGCGAGCCACTTCCTGCAGGAGGACCAGGGGCCGTTGATCGGCGCCTTGATCGCAGAATGGCTGCTCGCCGGCTGAGCGCGGGCTACTCGCCGCCGGCCGAGCTCGGGATCTGCGGCGTCTCGGGCGCGGCGTCGAGACCGGGCTCGGAGCGCGCGGCGCGCAGCTCGTAGCTGCGGCGCGTGAGCGCGTCGGCGTCGGTCAGCACGCGGTCGGCCTTCATCGCGCGCGCCATGCCCTCGGAGAGGCGGCGCGGCAGGACGGCGCCGAGCACGTTCGTGCGCTTGCCGGACTTCGGCACCCAGACTTCGACGGTGCCGAGCTTGAGCGCTTCGACGATCGCGTCGGCGACTTCGCTCGGTTCGAGGTTGGTGAAGCCGCGCGCCTGGCCGAGACCGGAGCCGAGCTCGGTGTTGACGACGTAGGGCATGACGTAGCTGAGGTCGATGTGCGCGCCCATCAGGCGCAGCTCGCCGCGCACGGCCTCGGTCAGGCCGATGACGGCGTGCTTGGTCGCCGAGTACGTCGCGCCGCCGGGCGCGCCGAACTTGCCGGCCTGCGAGGAGATGTTGACGATGTGGCCGCGGTCGCGCGGGATCATCCGCGCGAGCGCGAGCTTCATGCCGAGGATGACGCCGTGCAGGTTGATGTCGATCATCCGCTGCGCGGTGACGTCGTCCTCGTCGATGAAGCGGCCGATCTGCATGATGCCGGCGTTGTTGACGAGCACGTCGATCGGGCCGAGCTGGCGCTCCGACTCGTCGAGGAAGGCGGCGAACGAGTCGCGGTCGGTGACGTCGAGCGCGAGCCCGACGGCGCTCGGCCCGAGCTCGGAGGCGGTCGCGACGGCCGCGTCGGCGTCGACGTCTCCGATCGCGACGCGCATGCCGCTCGCGAGCAGCGCTTTGGCCGTCGCGCGGCCGATCCCGCGCGCGGCGCCGGTGATCGCGACGGTCTGTCCGGCGAGGATTCGCGGCTGCTTGGCCATCTGTTCTCCTCCTGCGGTTGGCCGGGCGCGCGGCCCGGGCGAAAGGTCGGGCCTCGAAAGCTAGCGCGGCCGGACGCGCGCTGCTGGCCGCACGGCCAGTTTGCGAAAGGCGTGGCGGTCGGTAGGGTTGACACATGCCGACGTTCGACTTCGAGGGTCAGCGGATCGCGTACACCGAATATGGCGGAGGCCCGGCGGCGGTCACCGAGCGCGGCAGGCGCGGGCGCACGGCGCGCAGCTCGCGGGCGCACGAGCGCCCGCTGATCCTCGTGCACGGGCTGCTGCTCTCGCAGCTGATGCACGAGCGGCTCGCCGAATCGCTCGCGGCGCGCGGCAACCGCGTGATCACGGTCGACCTGCTCGGCCACGGCGCGTCGGACCGCCCGCGCGACATGTGGCGCTACTCGATGCGCTTCTTCGGCGATCAGCTAGTCGCGCTGATGGACCACCTGGAGATCGACGAAGCGGTCGTGATGGGCACGTCGCTCGGCGCGAACACGGCGCTGAACGTCGCGCTGACGGCGCCCGAGCGCCTGCGCGGGATGGTCATCGAGATGCCGGTGCTCGACAACGCGCTGCTATGGAGCGCGGTCGCGTTCACGCCGCTGCTCGTCGCGCTGACGTTCGGCGAGTCGGCGATGAAGCTGCTCGCGCGCGGCACGCGCGCCGTGCCACGACGCCTGCTGCCGCACTACGGCAACGTGATGCTCGACCTCGTGCGCCAGGAGCCGGGGCCGAGCGCGGCGGTCCTGCAGGGGTTGTTCTTCGGGCGCATCGCGCCGCACCGCAACGACCGGCGCAAGTTCGAGACGCCGGCGCTGATCCTCGGGCACCGCCGCGACCCGGTGCACCCGTTCTCCGACGCCGGCATGCTCGCCGAGGAGCTGCCGAACGCGCGGCTCGTCGAGGCCGACTCGATCGTCGAGCTGCGCCTGCATCCCGAACGCCTGACGAACGAGATCGCGAGCTTCCTCGACGAGGTCTGGGCGCCGCGGCGCGCCGTGCCCGGCGCGAAACGCCGCACGAGCAAAGCGCCCGCGAAACGGCCGGCGAAAGCGGCGCCGAAACGCGCCGCGAAACGCACGCGCGCCAGCTCGGGCTAGCGCTTGAGCGGGAAGAGTTCTAGCTCGTCGAGGACGACGTGCCCGGGGGCTTGCGGCGTGCCGACGGCGGAGGCGGGCGCCTGGCTGATCCAGAGCGTGATGAAGCGGTAGGGCTTCTTGGCGGCGAGCGCGAAGACGCCGCCGCCGGCGCCGAGCTTGATGCGCACGTGGCGTTTGTGCTCGACGAACGACGCCGTCAGCGCGGACCATGCGGGGTCGGTGATCGACGTCGGCAGCGCGGCGGCGCTCGAGCCGTAGACCTGCACGGTCATGCCGGGCGTGCTCGTCGTGAGCGCGACGGCGGAGAGCTTGCGCGGCGCGTTGAGGTCGATGACGAGGCCCTCGGCGAGCTTCGGCGCGACGGACGGTTCGACGAGCGCGGTCCAGCCGGTCGTCGTGTCGCCGTCGATCGCGAGGCTCGGGTCGCCGAAGTTGCTCGCGGGGTAGTTGTACGGGTTGTAGGTCTGCGCGGCGTTCGTGTCGAGCAGCAGCGCTTCGGGGTGTGCTTCGCCGGCGACGGCCGGGCCTTCGGAGCCTTCTCTCGAGCTTTTCGGCGTCGTTTTGGCCGGCGTCGTTTGGCCGCCGGTGTTGAGCGGCGTCGTCGACGGTGTCGGCGTCGGCGTGATTTTCGGCGTCGGCGTGACGCTCGGCGTGAGCGGGATTTTGCTCGCTTTCGGCAGCGGGACGATCGGTTTGATCGTCGTCGGCGTGCCGATCGTCGGCGTCGTCGCGGCGGGCGTGCTCGTGGCGGGCGTCGTCGTGGGCGGCGCGACCTGCGCGACCGTCGTCGCGACGGGCGCGGGCTTGCCGGAGCCTTTGCTGAGCGCGGCGTACGCGGCGCCGGCGGCGCCGAGCACGAGAACGGCGAGAACGGCCGCGACGGTGGCTGCCGAGCGCCACGTCGGCGCGCGCGAGTTGAGGCTGTCGGGGGCGCCGGCGCCGCACTGAAGGCACCAGTCCTGCCCGTCGGCGAGCGCTGCGCCGCAGTTGGCGCAGGCGCGCGCGGGCGACGGCGCGCTGGCGGCGCCGGGCGGCGTGGCGCCGTCGTGCGAGCCGGCGGGCGGCGCCTGCTCGTCGGACGCGGCTGGCGGGTCTGCTACGACGGTTGACACTCGCTGCAATTCTAGTGGCCGGGCTCGGCGGCGGGCGAGGGTGGGCCGCCGGCGACGATCTCGCGTCCGGTCGGGCGCATGCGCTCGTCGAGCTCTAGCTGCCAGTAGTAGCGCGTGAAGGTGCTGCCGTCGCGGAACTCGCCGACGTGCGGCGCGACGGTCTCGCCGGCGGCGATGCGGACGATCAGCTCGGGGTAGCTCTGGCCGGGCAGCGCGGCGTAGGCGGGCGCGGGGAAGGCGCCGCCGAAGCGCGTGTTGACGTCGGTGATGCCGAGGCCGGCGTCGGGGTCGCGGAAGACCTGGATCGTCGCGGGGCCGGTGACGCGCAGCGCGTTCATCGCGCGCTCGCCGAGCGCGATGAGCTCGTCGTCGTGGACGGCTGCGCCCTTGATCGACTCGCCGCCGCGCGACTCGAGCATCGTGCGCGGGATCGCGTTGAGGCAGCGTCCGGCGAGGTCGCCGAGGCAGTCGATCGACAGCTCGGGGCCGCCCATCGCGCGCTGGATCATGACGGGCTCGGGAGCGGGCGCGCCACGCGGGCGCTCGACGCGCGGCGGGCGCTCGACGTAGTCGACGAAGAAGCGCGCCTGCGCGGCGTCGCGCGCGAGGTGGATCGAGCGCGCGCCGGAGCCGCGGCGCGGCTTGACGACGACGGGGTAGTCGAGCGCGTCGAAGTCGGCGTCGGCCGGCAGCGCGGTCGGCGGCGAGGGCAGGCCGAGGCTCTGCAGCAGCAGGTGCGCGTCGTACTTGTCGTACGTCCTGCGCGCGACGTCGGCGGAGGGGACGAAGGCGGGCAGGCGGTGTTGCTCGCGTGCGCGCGCGAGCAGCTCGATGTCGAGGTCGGTGAGCGGCAGGACGGCGCCGACCTCGTGCTGTTCGCAGAGCTCGCGCAGCGCCTGCACGTAGTGCGGGTCGCCGACGAGCGGGACGGACGTGTGCACGTGCGCGGCGTACTGCGCGGGCGCGAGCGGCGAGGGGTCGGCGGCGACGGTGTGCGTCAGCCGCGCGAAGCACGAGACGATGTCGTAGCGCTTGCCGACGCCGGTTAGCAGGACGGCGGGCGCGCTCACAGCTCGCCCTCCCAGCCGCCGGCGGCGCCCTTGTAGAGGCCGCCACCGCCAAGCACGAGCAGCGGCGTGCGCGCGAGGATGCGCAGGTCGAGCAGCAGCGAGCGGTGCTCGACGTAGTAGAGGTCGAGCTCGATGCGCTCGGACCACGGCAGCGAGGCGCGGCCGTTGACCTGCGCCCAGCCGGTGATGCCGGGCTTGAGCGAGAGCCGCGCGCGCTGGCGCTCGGTGTACTGCGCGACCTGCGCGGGCAGCGTCGGGCGCGGGCCGATCAGCGACATCTCGCCACGCAGCACGTTGACCAAGTTCGGCAGCTCGTCGAGCGACGTGCGGCGCAGGAAGGCGCCGACGCGCGTGATGCGCGCGTCGCCGGCGTTGACGGCGAGCCCGGCGCCGACGTGCTCGGCGCCGTCGACCATCGTGCGCAGCTTGAGCATGTCGAACTGCGCGCCGTGCAGGCCGGAGCGGCGCTGGCGATAGAAGGCGGGTCCGCGCGAGTCGAGCTTGACGGCGAGCGCGGCGGCGAGCAAGATCGGCGAGCTGAGCGCGAGCGCGAGCGCGGAGACGAGGATGTCGATTACGCGGCGGATCATCGCGTGCCCTCGGCGGCGTCCCACCAGGCGGTCGTGCCGTGGCGCAGCCAGTCGTAGAGGCCGGCGGCGGGCGAGGCGGTCGTGAGGACGTAGTAGCGCGCGATGAGCAGCGGGCGCGCGCGCAGCGCGCCGGCGAGCAGCGCGGCGAGCAGCAGCGCGAGCTGCAGCGCGAGCGTGAGGAGGTAGAGCGGGCTCGCGCCGGCGGCGACGAGCGCGGCGTTGGCGGCGAGCGCGAGGACGTGCAGCGCGGGCGTCGCGTAGCGGAGCAGTCGGTGGGAGAAGATCATCAGCGCGTAGAGCGGCGGGTAGCCGCGCGGCGAGAGCATGCCGCCGCGCAGGACGATCGGCCACGTGTGGCTCATCATCCGCCGCTTGCGCTGGAACTCGCCGAGCAGCGAGGGGACCATCTTCTCGCTGGCGCGCGCGCTCGGGACGTAGACGGCGCGCAGGCCGCGCTTGACGATGTTGAACGGCAGCGAGAGGTCGTGGCCCATGATCGGGTCGACGACGATGTAGCTGTCGCGGCGTGTCGCATAGATCGCGCCGTTGCCGGCGGTGATCGAGCTGAGACGAGACTCGAGCGCGCGGACGGCGAGCTCGTAGCGCCAGTAGACGCCCTCCTGGTTGGACGCGTGCGCGCCGACGGCGCTCTGCACGAAGCGCACCTGGCCGCAGGCGTAGCCGACGCGCGGCTCGGCGAAGGCGCCGACGAGCTCGCGCAGCGCGTCGGGCTGCCAGTGCGAGTTGGCGTCGGAGAAGGCGACGATCTGACCGCTCGCACGCTGCACGGCGGCGTCCTGCGCGCGGATCTTGCCGCCGCGCGGCAGCTCGAGCACGAGGTCGGCGCCGGCCTCGCGCGCGCGCTCGGGCGTCGCGTCGGTGCAGCCGTCGCAGGCGACGATCAGCTGCAGCAGCTCGCGCGGGTAGTCGAGCGCAAGCGCGTCGGCGACCTTCGCGGCGATGACGTCGTGCTCGTCGTGCGCGGCGACGATCAGCGTGACGGAAGGGAGCGGAGCGTCTTGTTTCGAGGATCGAAGAAGACGGACCTTGCGCTGCTCGGGCAGTGCGATGTCGCGTACGCAAGCGAGCGCGGCTAGCGCGAGCGCGTAGCCGAGCTGCGTCCAGACGATCAGCGCGGCGCAGACCCAGAAGAGCACGTAGACGACGATCACGCCGATGATTCTCGCGGACGCGCGCGGCGGAGTACGCTCGCGGCATGAGCTACACGGTGAAGAACCTCAGAGAGACGACGGACAGCGCGCCGAAGTTCGGCTTGGGCGAGCTCGGCGAGGCGCACTTCCCGCGCGAGGAGCTCGGCGCGGAGACGGTCGGCCTCGCCTATCAGGTGCTGAAGCCGGGCAAGCGCCAGGCGTTCGGGCACCGCCACGAGGAGGCCGAGGAGGTCTACGTCGTGCTGTCGGGCGGCGGGCGCGTGCGACTCGACGACGAGATCGTCGAGATCGGAGCGCTCGACGCGATCCGCGTCGAGCCGCGCGTGACGCGCGCGTTCGAGGCGGGCCCGGAGGGCATGGCTTGGATGGTGTTCGGCCCGCATCACGAGAAAGACGGCGAGCTCGACAGGGAGTTCTGGACGGACTGAGCGCGGGCCGCGGCTGCGGCGTCGCGGCCGGCCTGCCGGCTCACGCGGCGAGCAGCCGCTCGTACAGCGCGAGCGTGTGCGCGGCGATCGCCTGCCAGCCGTAGTCGCCGCGCGCAGCGTCGAGCGAGCCGCGCGCGAGCGCGGCGAGCGCATCGGGGTCGGCGAGCAGCTCGGCGAGCGCGTCGTGCAGCGCGCTCGCGTCGCCGGGCGGGACGGCGCGCGCGGCTCCGCGCGCGGCGATCTCGGCGAAGCCGCCGACGTCGGAGACGAGCAGCGGCTTGCCGAAGGCGAGCGCCGTGAACAGCACGCCGGACTGCTCGATCTCGCGGTAGGGCAGCACGACGAGGTCGGCGCGGGCGAAGTAGGAGGGCAGCTCGTCGTCGCCGACGAAGCGCGTGACGAAGCGGACGTTCGCGGGCGCGCGCGCGCGCAGCTCGGAGACGTCGATGCGCGCCATGCCGACGATCCACAGCTCGGCGCCGTCGATGCCGCGCCACGCGTCGAGCAGCACGTCGAGGCCCTTGTACGGACGCAGCAGGCCGAAGAACAGCACGACGCGCTTGTCGGTCTGAAACGGCGGCGGCGCGGCCGGTTGCTCGGCGAGGTGCGCGAAGGCGCCGTGCGGGATGACGTGCACGCGCTCGCGCTCGACGCCGAGCTCGTCGGTGAGGCGGTCGGCGCCGTGCTGCGAGTGCGCGACGATCGCGTCGAAGCGCTCGTACAGCGCGCGCTGTGCGTCGCGACGGCGCGCGCTCGCTTCGCGCGGCAGCACGTCGTGCGCGGTCAGCACGAGCGGCCGCGCGCGCGGCAGCAGCGAGCCGTCGAGCTGCTGCACCGACAGCCACTGGAAGTGGACGACGTCGGCGCGCTGCGCGCTGCGGCGGTAGCGCAGCATGTCGGGCACGTGCTCGACGAGCTTCAGCGCGCGCCGCGCCCGCTGAACCGTCGCGCCTTCGCCGGGCAGGCGCGCGCTCGCGCGGTAGAACGCGTCGACGCGCCGGTAGCCGTCGGGCGCCGGGACCGAGCCGTAGGCGAAGCGGCTCGTGACGAGCTCGACGTCGGCGCCGGCCGCGGCGAGCGCGGCGCACAGCGCGTGGTCGTACGGCGGCGTGTAGGCCGACGGGTCGACGATCTGGACGCGCATCGCGCAGACGATAGGCGGATGCGGCTGTCCCGCTCGGGCTCACGCGTCGGAGCAGAAGGGCGTGAAGGTGCGCGTGATGATCAAGCTGATCGAACGCGACGGCTGGCGACAGACGAGCCAGAGGGGCAGCCACCGGCAGTTCGAGCATCCGACGAAGTCCGGCAAGGTGACAGTTTCGGGCCACCGCAGCGACGAGCTGCATCCGAAAACGCAGGCTGGTATTTTCAGACAAGCAGGATTCATGCGATGATCGAAGCGGACAAGTACTTGATCTACGTCGAGGGCGGCCCACCGTCGAATTACTCTGCCTACTCGCCGGACGTGCAGGGCTGTGCGGCGACGGGAGCGACAGTCGACGAGTGCGTCGCCGAGATGCGCTCTACGTTGGAGTTTCATCTCGAGCGCATGCAGGAAGACGGCGAAGCGCTGCCGGCGCCTTCAGGTCCAGGCGTGTACGTCGAGCACCGTTCGGTCGCCTGACGCACTCTGACTAGAGTCCGCGCGGTGCCGGACGTCGAGGTCAGCTACTGCGTCGTCAACACGTCGCAGCGCGAGCTGCTGCTGCGCGGGCTCGACGCGATCGCGCGCGAGCGCGAAGCGCTGCCGTTCGCGAGCGAGGTGCTCGTGCTCGACAACGGCTCGCGCGACGGCTCGGCGGCGGCGGCCGAGGCTCATCCGGCGGTCGACCGCGTGATCGCGCTGCCCGAACGGCGCGGCAAGGGGCTGAACGACTCACACGTGCTGCGCGAGGCGCGCGGGCGCTACGCGCTGCTGCTCAACGAGGACTCCGAGCTGCAGAGCGGCGCGACGCTCGCGCTGTGGCGCGCGCTGCAGGAGCGAGCGGACGCGGCGTGCGCGGGCGCGCGGCTGCTGCGCCCGGACGGGCGCGAGCAGCCCTCGGCGTGGCGCTTTCCGACGCCGCTGACGGCGCTCGCCGGCGCGCTGCTGCTGCACCGCCGCTACACGGTGCAGAGCGGCGGCTCGCGCACGCGCGTCGTCGACTGGTGCCAGTCGGCGGCGCTGCTCGTGCGCCGCGCGGCGGCGGCCGAGGTCGATTACCTCGACGCGGCGTTCTTCGTCTACTCCGACGAGGTCGACTTCGCGCGACGGCTGCGCGACGCGGGGTGGCTGAGCTTGTACGTGCCGGGCGCCGTCGCGATCCATCACGAGCAGCTGTCGACCGACGCGGTTCCCGAGCGGCGCATCGTCGAACTCGCGCGCAACCGCGACCTGTACATGCGCAAGCACCACTCGGCGGCAGCCGCGCTCGCGGTGCGCTGGCTGACGGCGTGGCCGTACGCGCTGCGCGCGCTCGCGGCGCTCGCGCTGCCGGGCCGCTCGCCGCGGCGCTACTGGTGCCACGTGACGGCGACGCTGGCGCCGCAGCGCGGCGAGGGGCTGCGCGAGGCGGCGGCGCGCTACAACGCCGAGCGCTGAACGCCGAGCTCGTCGAGCAGCGCGTCGACGACGCGCGGGTCGAGCTGGCTGCCGGACACGCGCAGCAGCTCGCGCGCTGCGTCGTTCGGCTCGCGCGCGGCGCGGTACGGACGGTCGGTGACGATCGCCTCGTACGTGTCGCACGCGGCGATGATGCGCGCGGCGAGTGGGATCCGCTCGCCGGCGAGCCCGTCGGGATAGCCGCCGCCGTCCCAGCGCTCGTGGCTCGCGCGCACGGCCGCCGCGAGGTGCTCGAAGGCGGGGATGCGCGCGACGAGCGCGCCGCCGATCGCCGCGTGGCTGCGCATCGTCACCCACTCCTCGTCGGTCAGCGGCGCCGGCTTGAGCAGGATCTCGCTCGGGATCGCGACCTTGCCGACGTCGTGCAGCAGCGCCGCGTGACGCACGTCGACGGCGCGCGAGCTCTCGACGCCGAGGCGCGTCGCGACGCGCTGCGCGAGCTCGCCGACCTGCTCCTCGTGCGAGGCCGTGTAGTCGTCCTTCGCCTCGACCGTGCTCATCAGCGCCGTCAGCGTCGTCGTGAACGTCTGCTCGAGGTCGGCGACGAGCTGCGCGCGGTGGATCGAGGAGCCGAGGCTCGCGGCGACGGCCTCGACGAGCAGCGCGTCGGCCTCGCTCAGCGCGCGCGGCTCGGGCGCCTCGATGTTCAGCACGCCCCAGACCGCGCCGTCGACGAAGATCGGCACGCTCAGCTCGGCGCGCGGGTCGGTCTTCGGGTCGCGCTGCATGTAGTCGTCGTCCTCGCGCGTGTCGTCGATCAGCTCGCTGCGCCCCGAGCGCGCGACGCGCCCGTTGACGCCCTCGTGCAGCGACTGCTCGACGAGCAGGAACTCGGCCATCACCTCGGCGAGCGCGCCGCTGCCGGCGATCAGCCGCAGCGTCTCCTCGTCGGCGTCGAGCCGCTGGATCGCGACGAGGTAGAACGCGAACGTCTCGTGCAGCTCGTCGACGACGTGGCGCACGATCTGCTGGACGTCGTTCGTGCTCGCCAGGCGCGCCGTCAGCCGCGCGGCGAGCTGCAGCTGCGCGCGCAGGTACGCGACCTCGCCGGCCGCCGCCATCTGGCGCGTGCGCTCGTCGGCGCGATGGTCGCGCAGCGCCTCGGCACGGCGCTTGCGCTCCTGCGCGCCCGCCGTCCCACGCTGCGCGGCCGGCGATCTACGCTGCGTGACGGCCAGCTCGGGCATGTTGATCGGATAATCGGCTGCACCGGCCGCCCACTTGACACCAACTGGACACTTCCGTCCTCCGCCCCTGACGGCCGTCAGAGGTCGCGGAGCGGGTCCTCGGCGTATTCCTCGACGTCGCCGTGTCCGGCGCGGAACGCCGCGACGCGCCGACGGCCGTCGGCGAGCAGCGCGCGCGCCTGCGTGCGCTCGTCGGCGCCGAAGAAGCGCGTCAGCAGCAGCAGCGCCGGCGCGAGGCACAGCCACAGCGCGCGCAGCGCGATGCCGGCGAAGCCGCTGCTCGGCAGGAGCAGCTCGCCCGAGACGGCGACGCCGGCGAGGATCGCGACGGCCTGCGCGAGGCGCCGCCACTCGAAGGCGACCGCGAACAGGCGCCGCGTCAACAGGTGCATGATCAGCAGCATCGCGACGTAGGAGCCGCACAGCGCGATGCCGGCGCCCGCGATGCCGAGCCCGGCGCCGCCATGCGGCACGAGCACGAGCAGCAGCGCGATGTTGACGAGCAGCCCGGCGCCGGCCGCCGGCAGGTTGCGCTGCGTCACGCGCGCGCGTCCGGTGATCACGATCATCACCTGGTAGAGCCCGTACAGCGTCCACGCGAGCGCGAGCCACGGCAGCGCCGCGTGCGCGCCGAAGTACTGCGGTGCGGCGAGCAGGCGCACGATCCAGCGCCCGAGCAGCGCGACGCCGGCGACGACGATGCCCGTCGCGAGCACAAAGTAAGTCGTCACGATCGCGTACAGGCGCGACGCCTCGGCGTCGCTGTCGATCGAGTACGCGAGCGGCGGCCACGCGTACTGGAAGCCGCGCACGATCACGAAGACGACCGTCGCGAACTGCAGCGCGACCGAGTAGTCGCCGGCCGCCGCGTGCGAGTAGCTGCGGTAGATGTAGAAGCGGTCGGCGACCTGCAGCGCGTAGACGCTCGCGTCGGCCGGCACCGTCGGCAGCCCGAAGCGCAGCATCGCGCGCAGGTCCGCGACGCGCGCACGCAGGCTGAAGCGCCGGCGCAGCACCCACCACAGCCCGAGCACGACGAGCGCCGACGCGCCGAAGTTGCCGAGCAGCAGGCCGCGCGCGCCCTGGCCGGCGAAGACGACGAGCGCGACCGTGAACGTCACCGTCAGCGCGACGTTCGCGCCCGACGCGTAGACGTACGCGCGCGCGCGCTCGTCGACGCGCAGCTGCGCGTAGGCCATCTCGAGGTTCGTGAACGCCCACAGGCCGACGACCGCGCAGTCGATCAGCAGCGGGTCGTCGATCCCGAGCAGCAGCCGCGAGAGCGAGCCGGCGAAGACGACGGCGATCACCGACGCGACGCTCGTCGTCCATGCCACGGTCGCCGTTGCCGTGCGCGCGATCCGCTCGCGCCGCCCGGGATCGTCGTCGTCAAAGTAAAAACGAATGAACGCCTCGCCGACGCCGACGCGCAGGAAGATGCTCGCGAGGATCACGGCCGTCAGCAGCGAGTTCGCCGCGCCGTACCCCGCCGGCGAGATGTGGCGCGTGTACAGCGGGATCGTCACGAGCGCGATCCCCTTCGCGACGATGTCGCCGAACTGGTAGGCCGCGCCCGTCGTCACGAGGCGCTTCAGGTAGCCGCGCACGGCCGAGAACCTACTCGCGCGCGAGCGCCGCCTCGGCGCCGGCCGGCGTCGCGAGCGTCTGCGCGTCGCGCTCGTCCGGCGCCTCGCGCCGCGAGAGCGCGAGGCCGATCCCGAGCAGCGTCCACGTCAGCGGGTCCTCGAGGAAGTCGGCGTACGCGAACGTGTGCAGCACGAGCGCCGCGAACGCCGCCGCGATCGCCAGGCGGGGCGGCGAGCGGCCGGCGCCTCTGAACAGCGTCAGGAACGCGACGACGAGCAGCGCGACGTACAGCGCGAGGCCGACGATCCCCTGCTCGGCCGCGACCGTGATCGGGATCGTGTGCGAAGCCGACGTCGCGTTCTGCGCGCCCGTCTTCGAGTGTTCTTCGTACTGCTTCTGGAACGAGCCCGACCCATAGCCTTGCAGCGGCCGTTTCGCGAACAGTTCGAGGCCGCCTTCGATCAGCTTCGTGCGTCCGTTCGTCGCGTTCTGCGTCGAGCCGCCCGAGCCCTTCAGACCGAAGTGCCAGCCGGCCGGCGCGAGCAGCACGACGAGCAGCGCGAGCACGACGAGCGAGATCGTCACGTACGCCGTCACGAGCTTGTCCCAACGGTAGGCCGCGAGCAGCGCGAGCCCGAGCAGCAGCGCCGCGATGCTCGACTGCGAGAAGCTCGTCACGAGGCCCGCGAGCAGCCACAGGAGCACCGCGCTCGCGAGCAGCACGTCGCGCTCGCGCCAGCGCCACAGCACGATCGCGCTGACCGCGATCATCACGAGCGCGAGGAAGCGCCCGTAGATGTTCGGGTCGAAGAACAGCGAGTTGACGCGGAAGTAGTTGTCGTACTCGTTCGCCGTGACGACCTTCGGGTTCAGGAACAGTTCCTTGCGCGCGTACTCGACGAAGCCGATCCCCGCAAACACGACCGCCAGCGCGACCGCGATCGCCAGGCAGCGCAGCAAGAGCTCGCGCGTCCAGCGCACGTCGCGCAGCATCAAGAACAGCAGCGCGAACGGCACGTAGAAGAACGCGAGGTTCTCCGCCGCCTTCGCCTTGTCGCTCGAGTACACCGTCTGCAGCGCGTACAACACGATCGACGCGAGCAGCAGCCACTCGAGCCTCCCGAGCCCGCGCTCCTCGCGCGCGAAGAGGCGCGGCAGCAGGTGCGCGATCGCGCCGGCCGCGACGACGAGGTACAGCGGGATCAGCAGGTTCACCGTGCGCCCGTCGGCCGAGATCGGCAGGCGAAACGGCAGCGCCGCGATCGCCAGCAGCGGGAACGCGTCCGCGCGGCGGCGCATCAGCACGACGAGCGCCGCAATCACGACCGCCGCGCCGAGCACAGCCGCGACCGCCGCGCCGGCGCCGATCGAGCTCGCGAGGATCACTTGCGCGCCAGCTTGAAGCCGCGCGGCGAGAGCACCGTGCGGCGCTGCTCGCGCAGGCTCACGCGAACGCGGTATTCGCCGGCCGGCGCCGCCGCGCCGTCGAGCCGCGGCGCGAGCGCCGTCGTCCCGTCAGGCCCCGGCACGTGCGCGTAGGAGCGCACCGTCCCGCGCCGGCCGTCCCAGCGCAGCGAGAACTGTTTGTAGCGCGCGATCGGATAGTCGCGCGTCAGCGTCGCGACCGTCGCGCCCGACGAGTCGATGATCGTCACCGTCGCGCCGTCGGCCCGCGCGAGCTTGAACGAGATGCGCTCTTCTTTGATGTGCCCCGCCGGCGTCGGCGAGAAGAACGGCGTCAGCTTGAACGTCTGCACGACCGTCGGCGTGTGCTTCAGGCGCTGCGTCAGGAAGAACGCGACGAAGCACGCGAGCACGAGCAGCGCGAAGATCGTCCGCGCGAGCCGCTCCGTCGCCGCGTCCGCCGCGCCGCCGCGCTCGGCGGCGCCCGCCGCCGCCGTCAATCGCCCGCGGCCGTCCCTCCGGCCGCCTCGTCGCCGCCACCGAGCGCGAAGCGCTCGACCGTGTCCGAGCGCAGGCCGAGGCGCAGCGTCTCCAGCGACAGCACGTCGTCGGGCGCGATGTTGCCGAGATTGCACTCCGTCCCGAAGCGCGACAGCAGCCACACCTGCTGCGGGCGCAGCGGCGCCTCGAAGAGGAGCCGGTCGACGTCGACCGCGTGCGCGATCTCGTCGATCAGCCCCGTGCGCGGCTCGCCGTCGGCGCGGTAGATGCCCGCGTTGCCCGACTCGCGCGCCTCCGTGATCACCTTCCACGCGCCCGCGTCGAGGTCGCGTTCGATCTGCTCGACCCACACGTACGGCGCCATGATGAAGTCCGCGTCCTTGTTGCCGACCTCCGCGAGCACGACGAACTCGCCCGACAGCCGTTCGATCAGCGCGCGCTTGCGCTGCGGCTCGATCGCGATCGTGCCGTCGGAGACCTCGACGTGGCGCAGCCCGAGCTCGCGCAGCCACGCGACGAGGCCGTCGACCCTGCCCTGGCGGATCGCGACCTCCGTCAGCGTGCCGCCGAGCACGACCGGGATCTCGTGCTCGGCGTAGCGCGCGAGCTTCGCCTCGAGGTTGCCCGTCACGAGCGCCGTGCCCCAGCCGAGCTTGACGATGTCGACGCTCGCGCCGGCGACCTCGAGCATCCCGTCGACCTCGGCGACCGACAGGCCGCGGTCGATCACGTGCGTTAGCCCCCGCTCGCGCGGCTTGGCCGAGCGCTCGGGGATGTCGAGGAACGCGCTTATGGCGAGGGCGAGGCCTTGTCGAGGCCGACGATCACGACGACCGGCGCCGAGTTCGCCATCGATGCGACCGTGCCTTCGATCGGCTGCGCCTGCGAGACGCCGAGCGCGTGCGCGACGCTCTCCGCTTCGGAGGAGTGCCCGCTCGCGTACTCGACGACCGTCGCCTGGTTCGAGCCCGGCGGCGTGCCGCCGAGCGGCGTCGCCTTCGTGAAGCCCTGCGTGCGCAGTTCGGCCGAGACGCGGTGCGCGAGCCCCGTCGTGCTCGTCCCGTTCAGCACCGCGACTTCCGTGTTCGCCGCGCTCGCGCTCGCCACGGCGTGCGACGAGCGGCCTTTCGAGCTGCTCGCGTGGTGCTTCGCAGACGCTTTCGTCGAAGCTTCCGCGCCGCTCGCGCCCGTCGATGCGCCGCTCCCCTTCGAGCCGCCTCCGAGCGACAGCACGAGCACGACGACGATCGCGATCACCGCGATCAGCCCGCCGACGATCAGCAGCGTCGCGCGCGCCGGCGAGCTTCGCTCGGCGCGATAGCGGCGGATCGGCGGTGCGCCCTCGCCGCCGCGGCGTGCGCCCGCCGTACCTGTGCGCGAAGCGCTCGGCGCCGCGCTCGTGCGAGGCGGCTCGGCGACGGCCCTGCTCGCGACCGCGCCCGCCGCGGCCGCCTGCGCCACGCGTGGCGCGCTCGCTGGAGCGCTCGCCGGAGCGCTCGCCGGAGCCGGAGGAGCGGCCGGACGCGGTGGGCTCGGCGAGCGCGGAGCCGCCGTCTTCGCCGCCGTAGCCGCCGCGACCGTCGCCGGCGCCAACGTGCGCGGCTCGGCCGCCGCGGCCGGCGCAGCCGTCGCGGGCTGAGGCGAGCGCGCCGGCGGCGCCGGCGGAGCGCCGAGCGGCGCCGGCTCGGCCGGCGACGTCGCCGCCGGCGCCCCCGTCGAGCCTTCGCTAGTCGACGTCCCCGGCGCGGCTCCCGGCGCGACCGGCGGGCTTTGCGGATCGGCCGCCGTCGCGGCGTCGGCCGACGGCGCGGCGCCCACCGGCGCGGCGCTCTGCGCGGCGGCGCTCGCCGCGGCCGTCACCGGGACCGTTCCCGGCGCCGGCTGCGACGGCGCCGGGCTCGCCGGCGAAGCGCCGGGTGCCTGCTCGGGCGCCGGCTGGCCCGCGACAGGCGCCGCCGGCGAAGTCACGGCCGCGTTCGCCGGCGGCGTCGCGGCGCTCGGCGTCGGCGCGCCGACGGCCGTCGCCGGACCGGCGGCGCCGACCGGCCGCGCGTTGAGCGGCGTCGCGCGCGGAACCGGCCGCGCGGCCGGCGCGGCCGCCGGCGGCTGCTGGACGCGCGCGGCCGCCGCCGCGCTGACGCGCTGCTCGGTTTCAGCCGCGCGCTCGGGCGCGCGCCCGGCCCACTCGCGCAGGCGGCGCAGCTCGCGCGCCTGCGAGAAGACGAGCAGCGAGAGCACCGCGATCCCGAGCAGCGCGACGAAAGCGGCGATCGCGCCGACCTGGGTGAGCGAGCTCGAGAGCGAGAGCGCGAGCGGCGTCGAGATCATGAATCCGGAGAGTGTATGAGGGCCGCAGGCGCATCGCGCACGTCCTCGCGCGGCGCCGCGGCGGCGCGCGAGGACGTCACAGCCGAACCCGCGCGAGCGCCGACGTGAAGCGCCGAGAGCTCGGCGACCTTCGCCGCGAGCCCCGCCGCGTCCCCCTCGAGCACGAGCAGCCCGATCTCCGCGAACATCGACTCGACGGCCTCGGCGCCGAGCGGCTCGCGCTCGGCGAGCAGGATCTTCTCGGCGCTCGTCGGGCGGCTGCGCTCGTAGCTGTTGAACAGCTCCTCGTGCAGCTTCTCGCCCGGCCGGCTGCCGACGACCTCGATCTCGATGTCGCGCTCCGGGTCGAGGCCCGACAGCTCGATCATCGCGCGCGCAAGATCGATGATCTTCACCGGCTCGCCCATGTCGAGCACGAACACCTCGGCGCCCGTGCGCGGCGCGGCGCCGTTCGTCGACGGATCGCCGCTCTGCTCGCGCCGCTCGCACGCGAGCGCGCCGCTGCGGATGATCAGCTGCACGGCCTCCGGGATCGTCATGAAGTAGCGCGTCATCCGCTCGTCGGTCACCGTCAGCGGGCCGCCGCGCTCGATCTGGCGACGGAAGATCGGCACGACGCTGCCCGACGAGCCAAGCACGTTGCCGAAGCGCACGGCCGCGTAGCGCGTCGCCGGAAAGCGCGCCGTCGCCGCCTCGAGCGCGAACTCGGCGAGCGCCTTCGACGCGCCCATCACCGTCGCCGGCGCGACCGCCTTGTCGGTCGACACGAGCACGAAGCGCTCGGCGCCAAGCTCGCCCGCGACGTGCGCGACGACGCGCGTCGCGATCGAGTTGTTGCGCACCGCCTCGATCGGGTTCGCCTCCATCAGCCCGACGTGCTTGTACGCGGCCGCGTGGAAGACGACCGTCGGGCGATGCTCGCTGAAGATTTCGCGCATGCGCTCCTCCTCCTTGCAGTCGGCGAGCACCGCCGAGAGCATCGAAGGCGCGACGTGGCGCTCGTCCTGCAGCTCGCGTTCGATCGCGAACAGGTTGTCCTCGGCGTGGTCGAGCAGCACGATCCGGTGCGGCTCGACGCGCGCGATCTGCCGGCACAGCTCGGCGCCGATCGAGCCGCCGGCGCCCGTCACGAGCACCGTCTCGCCCGCGAGGTACGCGCCGACGCGGTCGAGCTCCATCTGCACCGGCTCGCGCCCGAGCACGTCCTCGACGCGCACCTCGCGCATCTGCCGCGCGAGCGCGCCGCGCGTCTGCAGCAGCTCGAAGACGGTCGGCAGCGTGCGCACGGGGATCCCGCGCGCACGGCACTCGCGCGCGATCCGCGCGCGCGTCGAGCCCGGCGCCGACGGGATCGCGATGATCACTTCGTCCGGCTCGGCGTCGTCGAGGATCCGCGGCAGGTCGCCTTCGGTGTTGCCGCGCACGCGCACGCCGTCGATCCGCAGGCGCCGCTTGCTCGGATCGTCGTCGACGAAGCCGACCGGCGTCAGCCCGAGGCCGCGGTTGCGCACGATCTCGCGCAGCACCAGCCGCCCGCCGTCGCCGGCGCCGGCGATCAGCACGCTGCGCTGGTCCTTGCGCCCGCCGCGAAACGCGGCCAGCGGCCGGCGCTCGTAGACCGAGCGCACGATCGCGCGCACGCCGACGAGCAGCACGAGCGCGATCAGCGCGAACAGGATGATCACGCCGTTCGGCAGCGCGACGGCCGTCGTGCTGCGGTAGTGGTGCACCGGCCGCAGCACCTCGATCGCGACGACCGCGAGCAGCACGATCGCGAGCACCGCGCGCGCGACCGCCTCGTAGTCGCGCTGGCCCGAGTAGCGCCAGCGGCGCTGGTAGACGCGCGCGAGCACGAGCACCGGCATGCTGCCGATCAGCACCCACCAGATCGTGCGTTCGCGCAGCACCGAGTAGTAGCCGGTCGGCCCATGCTCGAAGCGCAGCTGAAACGCGAGGTAGTACGCGAGCGCGACCAGCGCCGCGTCGACCGCGAGCTGGACCCACGCGTGACGATGCAGCGGGAAGGCCGCGGAGCGGATCCGTCGGCGCATTGCACGGATTGTAAGCGCGCGTCAGCGCGTGAGCGGCGACAGCAGCAGCCGCACGAGCTCGCGCGCGTCGCGGCGAATCCGCTGCGAGCCCGCGCCGTCGGCGCGCTTGCCGAGCTCCAGGCGCTCGGGATCCTCGAGACGGCGCATGCGCCCTTCGCCGATCAACCGCTCGTCGACGGCGCCCGGGCGCCCCTCGAACGTCGTGTACACCGGCACGCCGAGCGCGACCGCCTCGCGGTTCATCGTCCCACCGGCCGAGATCACGAGGTCCGCGTGCGCGATCAGCGATTGCGCGTCGATCGCGCGCTCGGGCACGACGAACCCCGGCACGCCGGCGAGCTCCGCACGCTGCGAGGCCACGCGCGGCAGCACGACCGGCTGCACGCCGCGCTCCGCCGCCGCCGCGCGCAGGACGTCGAGCACGCCCGCGAACAGGTCGTTCTCGAAGCGGTGGTACAGCGAGACCTCTGGCGGCGTGCGCACGACGACGATCGGTCGCGCGCGATCGAGCGAGAGCTCCTCGAGCACCGCCGCGTGCGGCTCGAAGTCCGCCAGGTAGTACTCCTCCTTGAGGCCCACGTACGCGCGGATCTTGCCCTTCGCGCCGTATCGGTAGAGGCGCTCCGGCGGAATCGCGTCGGGCACGACGACCGCGCGCGCGAGGCGGCAGTTGACGTTGTGCTGCACCGTCGCCCACTCGTAGTCGAACATCGTCGAGCTCGGTATGCGAAGCAGCGCCGCCGCGACCGAGACGTCGTTCGACCCGTGCCCGAGCGCGACGTCGAAGCCGCGCCCGACGTGCGCGCGCGCGTCGGCGCGCGCCCAGCGAACGAGCGCCGTCGAGCGCGACGCGAGGCCGACCGCCTTCGCGCCGAGCCGCTCGCCGCGGTGATGGCCGATCGCCTCGTGCTCGATCCCCAGCCGCTCGCACAGCGCGAGCGTCTGCGCGAAGTCGCGCGCCGTCACGCGAACCTCGTGCCCGTCCGCCCGCAGCAGCTCGATCACCGGCCGCATCACCAGCACGTGCGGGCTGTTCGTCAGGTCGATCCAAACGCGCATCGCGGCAACGGTATTGCCCAAGTGCGGGCTGCGCCGACAGGCCGGCCCGACCCAGCCCTTCGGGCTGTGTGCCCGCCGGCGAACGTGACTGCCGTGGCGGCCGGAGCGGTCACAAGTTGAATCGAGAAGCGGAGGCCGGCTCGGCCAGAAGGCAGGATGCCGGTCACACGGCCCGAGCCCCGACCCGTGAGAAGCCTCTCACCCGCGTCGTCGCCGCAAGCCTCCCCGGTATCGTGCGCGGGCGATGCTGCTCGTCCTCGCCTCGATCTCCGAATCGATCGTCAACGAAACGGCGCACCTCGTCCGCACCGGCGGGCTGCCGATGATCTTCGTGCTGATGGCGCTCGGCTCGGCGTGCATCCCGATCCCATCCGAGGTCGTGATGCTGTTCGCCGGCTTCGCCGTCGCCGACAAGGCCGGCAGCGGCGCGCACCACCACCTGACGATGCTCGGCGTCGTGCTCGCCGGGCTGCTCGGCTCGATCGTCGGCTCGTGGGTCGCCTACGCCGTCGGGCGCGGCGGGCGCCTGGAGCTGTTCGAACGCCACGGCGACAAGGTCCACATGGGCCCGGCGCAGATCCAGCGAGCCGACCGCTGGTTCCGGCGCCACGGCGAGCCGATCGTGCTGTTCGGCCGGCTGATCCCGCTGCTGCGCGCGTTCGTCTCGCTGCCGGCCGGAATCGCGAGGATGCCGCTGCTGCGCTTCACCGTGCTGACGCTGATCGGCTCGATCCCATGGGTCCTCGGCCTCGCGCTCGCCGGCCACGCGCTCGGCAGCGAATGGACGAGCGTGCGCAAAGCCTTCGAGTACGTCGACTACGTCGTCGTCGCGCTCGTCGTCGTCGGCGTCGTCTACCTGATCGTCCGGCGCCGGCGGCGCGGAGAGCCGCCGGTCGAGCCCGCCGACGGCGCGGCAGGCGTCGGCGCGGCCTCCGACGCCGGCTGACGGCGCCGCCATGGCCCTCCGCGCGCCCGCTCGGCTGCGGCCTCGCCACGCGCTCGCGCTCGCGCTCGCGCAGGGACCGACCGAGCTGCTGCCGGTCTCCTCCTCCGCGCACACGACGCTGATCCCGCTGCTGCTCGGCTGGCCGTACGGCGAGCTCGACGCCGAGCTGCGCAAGTCCTTCGAGCTCGCGCTGCACGCCGGCGCCGGCGCCGCGCTCGCGCTCGACATGCGCCGCGAGCTGATCGACGCCGCGCGCGAGATCGATGCCCGGCGCGTCGGCGTCATCGCGCTGTCGCTCGCGCCCGCCGCGCTCGTCGGGCTCGTGCTGCGGCCGCTCATCGAGCGCCGCCTCGGCGGCCTGCGCTCGATCGCCGCCGGCCTGCTCCTCGGCGCGCTCGCGATGGGCGCCGCCGACACCGCCGCCGCCGATGCCGCGCGCTCGCAGGACGACGCGCGTGCGCTCGACGGGCTCGCGCTCGGCGTCGCGCAGGCCGTCGCGCTCGTGCCCGGCGTCTCGCGCTACGGCGCGACGCTGACCGCCGCGCGCGCCCGCGGCTTCGCGCGCGGCGACGCGCAAGCGCTCTCCTGGCACGCCGCGCTGCCCGTCATGCTCGGCGCGAGCGCGTTCGAGGGAGTGCGACTCGCGCGCCGCGGCGCGCCCGGGGGACGCTCGCGCCGCTCGCGCTCGGCGCCGCCGGCGCGTTCGTCTCGACGTCGCTCAGCGCGCGGCTGCTGCGCCGCCCGGCGCGCGCGCTGCGCTCGCTGCTCCCGTTCGCCGTCTACCGCGCGCTGCTCGCCGCCGTGCTGCTGGCGCGATCGCGACGGACGATGCGCGCACAATAGGAGCCGATGACCGTCCTCGGGACACTGCTCGGCGGGCGCTACCGGCTCGATGCGCAGATCGGCCGCGGCGGCATGTCGACCGTCTACCGCGCCTTCGACACGACGCTCGAGCGGCCCGTCGCGATCAAGCTGATGCACCGCGAGATCGCCTCCGACTCCGATCAGCTCGAGCGCTTCCGTCGCGAGGCGCGCTCCGTCGCGCGCCTCAACCATCCGCACATCGTCACCGTCATCGACGCCGGCGAGGAGCCCGCCGAGGACGGCGGCAGCACGCCGTACATCGTGCTCGAGTACGTCGAAGGCGAGACGCTCAAGGAGCTGATCCGCCGCGAGGGGCCGCTCGACATCCCGCAGGCGATCGCCTACACGATCGAGATCGCGCGCGCGCTCGGGGCAGCGCACGAACGGATGATCGTCCATCGCGACGTCAAGCCGCAGAACGTCCTGATCGGCGAGGAAGGCGGCGCGAAGATCACCGATTTCGGCATCGCGCGCACGCTCACCGAGGAAGGCCTCACGGTCGCCGGACGCGTGCTCGGCACGACCGACTACGTCTCGCCCGAGCAGGCGCTCGGACAGCCGGTGACCGGACAGTCCGACCTCTACTCGCTCGGCATCGTCCTCTACGAGATGCTCACCGGCCGCGTCCCGTTCACCGGCTCCTCGCCCGTCGCCGTCGCGATGCGCCACGTGCGCGAGCAGGTGCCCGACGTGCAACTGCTGCGCGCCGACGTCTCCGCCGCGACCGCCTCCGTCCTCGACCGCGCCGTCGCGAACGACCTCGGCTATCGCTACGCGAACGCCGACGCGATGGTCACCGACCTCGAGGAGGTGCTCGCGATCGAGGCCGCGCGCGCCGGCCAGGCGACCGGCGAGGCGACGAGCGTCCTGCGCACGCTCCCCGGCAAGGCGCGGCGGCGGCTGCCGTGGCGGATGCGCCACCCCGCCCGCTGGGTCGCCTCGCTCGCGCTGCTCGCCGCGATCGTCGCGCTCGCGATCGTCGCCGCCACGCAGCTCGCGCACAAAGGCACCGGAGTCCCGCCCGACGTGCGCTCGAGCCCCGGCCTGCAGGTCGTCCCGCTCGGCCAGACGGCCGCGCACGACTACAACCCGTTCGGCACCGAACCCGAAGACCGCGACCGCGTGCAGAACGTCATCGACAGCGACCCGAACACGACGTGGAGCACCGCTCACTACTACGAAGGCACGCTCAAGAAGGCCGGCGGCACCGGCGTCGGCGTCTACCTCGACGCCTCGCCCGGCGTCGCCGCGCGCGCGATCGAGATCCAGACGCCGACGCCCGGCTTCGACGTGCAGGTCTACGGCGCCGACAAGGTCAACCTCTCCTACGCCTACGGCAACTCGACACCGCTCACCGAACGTGGCTGGCACGGCCCGCTCGCCGCCGCCGACTCCGTCCGCGACCGCCAGCGCGTCACGATCGCCGGCAGCGCCGCCTACCGCTACTACCTCGTCTGGCTCACCACGCTCCCGCCCGGCCAGGAGTCGGCGTCGATCTCCGAACTGACCCTGTTCAAGTAAGCCAGCGTGGTCACAGGGTCAGCCGGCCCGGATGGCCGGCCCGGTAACGGCCGTGGCGGCCGGAGCGTTCTCAAGATGTGACAAGGCCGGCTCGGCAAGAAGGCAGGATGCCGGTCACAGAGCGCTCAGAAGCTGTGTGCCGCAGCCGCAGCATGCCGCTCGACCCCCAGCCGACACAACCGGTCGACGAGCTCCGGGTACGCCACCCCCGACGCCTCCATCAGCTTCGCGTAGACGCTCGTCGGCGTGAAACCCGGCATCGTGTTGAGCTCGTTCAGCAGCACGTCCTCGCCGTCGACGAAGAAGTCGACGCGCGCGAGCCCCTCGCAGCCGCTGAGCGCGAACGCCTCGTTCGCGAGCTCGCGAACGCGCGCCGTCGCGCGCTCGGAGACGCGCGCCGGGATCAGCAGCTCCATCCCGCCCTGCTCGTACTTCGCCTCGAAGTCGTAGAACTCGCTGTCGAAGCTGATCTCGCCGGCGAGCGACACCTCGATCCGCCGGGTCGCCGACGAGCCGATCACGGCGCACTCGACCTCCGCGCCGCGCGCGGCCGCCTCGACGATCACGCGCGCGTCGTAGGAGAATGCCGCGCGCAGCGCTTCGCGCAAGGCGTCGGCGTCGCTCACCTTGACGATGCCGACCGACGAGCCGAGGTGCGCCGGCTTGACGAACACCGGCAGCTCCAGCGCGCCGACCTCGCGCAGCACCTCCTGCGGCTGCTCGGCGAAGCGCGCCTCGCTCACACCGACGTACGCGACCTGCGGCACCGTGCCCGCCGCCGCCATCAGCTCCTTGAACAGCACCTTGTCGATGCACACCGCCGACGCCGCGACGCCGGCGCCGACGTAGGCGACGTCGAGCATCTCGAGCAGCCCCTGGACCGTGCCGTCCTCGCCGAAACGCCCGTGCAGCACCGGGAAGACGACGTCCGCGCCGAGCAGCCCGCCCCCCGGCGTCAGCTGCAGCGGCTCGCCCTCGCCGTCGAGCCGCCACGTGCCGTCGCGTTCGATCTGCACCCAGACGACGGCGTGGCCGGCCGCGAGCAGGCCGTCGCGCACGCCCGCGCCCGACGCGAGCGAGACGTCGTGCTCGGACGAGCGCCCGCCGACGAGCAGCGCGACCTTCAGGCGCCGCGACGCCGCCGGCGCCGGCGTGCGCGCATCCGTGCCCGACGCCGCCGTCAACCCGCCGGCGCTCCCGCCGCCGGCGGCGTCGACGTCGTGCCCGTCGTCGTAGTCGTCGGCGTCGTCGGCGTCGTCGTAGTCGGCGTCGTCGGCGTTTCCGCGCTCTTCGCGCCGACCGTCAGCGTCACCGTCGAGCCCTTGCGCGCCTTCTTGCCGTCCGTCGGGCTCTGTTTGAGCACGACGCCGACCTTCGCTTCTTCGCTCGTCGGCGCCGTCACGACCGTCGGCTGGAAGCCGGCGCCGCCGAGCGTCGCCGCCGCCTGCGTCTCGCTCTCGCCGACGACTTTCGGCACGAGCACTTCGTTCGACGCCTTCGCGATCGTCAGGTTCACCTGCGTGCCCGTGCGCACCGACGAGCCGGCCGTCGGCGACTGCGCGATGACGCTGCCCGCGCTCGACGTCGATTCCTGCTGCGCGACCGTCCCGGCCGCGAGCCCGACGGCCGTCAGCGCCGCTTCGGCACCGCTCTGCGAGTCGCCCGAGACGTCCGGCACGCGCACTTGCGCCGGACCGCTCGAGACGAGCACGGCGACCGGGCTGCCGACCTGCAGCTCGGTCCCCGCCGGCGGTTCGGTGCCGATCACCTTGCCCTGCGCGACCTTCGCGCTCGGCTGTTCCTTGCGCGACGGCTTGAAGCCCGCCGCGCGCAGCTTGTTGATCGCCTGCGCCGCCGTCAGCCCTTCGTAGCTGCCGAGCGCGATGCTCCCCGGCCCGCTCGATACGGCGATCGTCACGCGCGCGCCTTTCGTCACGCGCGCGCCAGCCGACGGCGACTGGTCGATCACGCGGCCGCTCGCGACGCTCGCGCTCGTCGTCGGCGCCGGCGCCGGTTCGAGGCCCGCCGAGCGCAGCTTCGCCGACGCCGCCGCTTCGGTCTGGCCGGCGACCGACGGCACCGTCACCTTCGCCGCCGCCGAGCTCAGCAGCAGCACGGCCGCGACGATCGCGCCGACGACGAGCGCCGCGAGCAGCCCCCACAGCACGACGCGCTCTGCGCTCGGTCCGTCGTCGGGCTCCTCGCGCTGCTCTTCGTAGACCTCCGCCGCCGGCAGCAGCAGCGCGCCGGTCGGATGCGCGCCCTCGCCGTGGCCGGCGTGCGCGCGCTGCGCCGCCGCGCCCGCGCCCGCCCAGCCCTCGCCGGCGGCGGCCGCGCCGAGCACGGCCGTGCCCGCCGTCGCCGCCGACGCCGGCAGCGTCTCGCGCTCGCGCTGCAGCGCCGCGATGAACTCGTCGGCATCGGCGTAGCGCTGCGCCGGGTCCTTCGCGAGCGCGCGCAGCACGACCGCGTCGAGCCCCGGCGGCACCGACGGGTTGACCTCGCTCGGCGGGCGCGCCTGCGCCGAGACCTGCTTGAACGCGATCGCGACCGCCGTCTCGCCGTCGAACGGCACGACGCCCGTCAGCAGCTCGTAGAGGATCACGCCGATCGAGTACAGGTCCGAGGAGCCGCTGACGACGTGACCCTGCGCCTGCTCCGGAGAGAGGTACTGCGCCGTGCCCATGATCGAGCCCGTCAGCGTCATGTCCGACGCACCGGCGCGCGCGATGCCGAAGTCCGTCACGCGAGCGCGCCCCTCCTCGTCGATGATCACGTTGTGCGGCTTCAGGTCGCGGTGCACGACGCCGCGCCGGTGCGCGAAGCGCGCCGCACGCAGGATCTGGATGACGATGTCGATCGCCTGCGCCGGCTCGAGCGGTCCCTGCTCGCGCACGATCGTCTTCAGCGAGCGGCCGGCGACGTACTCCATCGCGATGTAGTAAGTGCCCTCCCACTCGCCGCGGTCGAAGATGCCGACGATGTTCTGGTGCGAGAGCCCCGCCGCGCTCGACGCCTCGCGCTTGAAGCGCTCGACGAACTCCTGGTCCTCGGCGAAGTGAGGATGCAGCAGCTTGACCGCGACCTGACGCCCGAGCAGCTGGTCCTCGGCCAGGTAGACGTCGGCCATCCCGCCCGAGCCGACGCGCGAGATCACCCTGTAGCGACCGTCGATCACCGTGTCCGACTCAACCATCGCCGCCCCTCCCCTCGTCCATGCGTCGCCGGCTAAGCATGCAGCAGCCTTTCGAGCACCTGCCGCGCGATCGGCGCCGCGAACGCCGCGCCCTGCCCCGGCACGCCCTTCAACGTCACCGCGATCGCCACGCGCGGCGCCGACGCCGGCGCGAACGCGATGAACCACACGTTGTTGATCGCCGTGCCGATCTGCGTCTCCGCCGTGCCCGTCTTGCCCGCCACCTGGACGCCCGGGATCTGCGCCGAGGTGCCCGTCCCTTCGTTGACGACCGCTTCCATCATCGCCCGCACCGCCGACGCCGTCGACGGCTTCATCACGACCGACTGCACATGCGGCGCGACCCGTTCGAGCGTGCGTCCTTCGGCGTCGACGATCCGCGACGTCATGTGCGGCTGCATCAGCCGCCCGCCGTTCGCGACCGCCGCCGCGACCTCCGCCATCTGCAGCGGCGTCACCTCGAGTTTGTCCTGTCCGATCCCCATGCGCCCGACGTCGACTCGCGCGCTCGTCGGCGCGAGGAGCCGCGCGCCGCTGTACTCGCCGCTCGCCGACATCTCTTCCGCCGGATAGTCGAGCTTCGGCTTCGTGTCGAAGCCGAAGCGGCGCATGTAGCGCGCGATCGTCTGCTTGCCGACGTGCTCGGCGACCTGCGCCCAGACCGTGTTGACCGATTTCGCGAGCGCCTGCGTCAGCGTGATCTGCCCGAAGCTCTCGTCGTCGTCGTTCGACAGCGGCACGCCCGAGATCGGCACGCCGTTGCGTCCGTCGACCGTCGATTCGCGCGTGTACTGCCCGGTGTCGAGCGCCGCCGTCGCCGTCACGATCTTGAACGTCGACCCCGGCGCGTAGCCGAACTGCGTCGCGCGGTCGACGAGCGGCTTGCCCGTCGAGTCCTTCGCGAGCCGTTCGTAGCTGCGCGTCGAGCGCAGCGCGTTCGGGTCATACGACGGCGACGAGGCCATCACCTCGACCGCGCCCGTGCGCGGGTCGAGCGCGACGACCGCGCCTTCGTGGCCCGACAGCGCCGAGTTCGCGACCTGCTGCGCGGCCGGGTCGAGCGTCGTGTAGACGGCGTCGCCCTGGCGCTTCTTGCCCTGCAACTGGTCGAGGATGCTCTGGAGATTCGTGCCCGTCTGACCGTTCAGCGTCGAGTTGCGGAAGCGCTCGAGCCCCGTCCGGCCGAGATCGATGTAGTAATAGCCGATCGCGTGCGCGAACTCTTCGCCGGTCGGATAGCGCCGTTCGTAGATCGCTTCCGAGCCGCGCGATTCGGCGCTGCGCACGCTGCGCGCGAGCGTCGCGCCGTTCGCCGCGAGGATCGGCCCGCGCGCGATCCGCTGCTGCTCGAGCAGCGCGCGCGCGTTCAGCGGGTTCTCGCGCAGCGACGACGCTTCGAAGACCGTCCAGCGCGAGGTGAACGCGAGCAGCAGCGCGAACATCACGATCACGAGGCCGAACAGGCGCACGATCGGCCGATTCATTCGAGCTGCCCCAGTTCGAGGCTGTGCAGCAGCGAGCCCGCGTCGCTTTCCGAGCGCAGCGAGTGGTCGAGCAGCGTGTGGCGCTCGTGCGCGCTCAGCGTCGACGCGCCGACGCCCGTCACGTAGTCCGGCGAGTACAGCGCGAGGCCGCCTGGCAGCTTGTACGGCACGCCGCGAAACATCGTCACCAGTCCGCGTTCGTTCGTGCCGATGAAGTAGACCTCCTGCAGCGCCACGTAAGCCGCGCCGCCGATCACGCCGAGGATCGCCAGCACGACGAGCAGGCCGCCGACGCGGCGCAGGCGCAGGCGCCGCCTGCGCGGCGCGCGCTTGGCCACCGGCTGGCGCGGGCGGCGCGGCACGACAGCGCGCGCCTCGTCGGGCGCCTGGCGCGCGGTCGTCGCGCGCTCCGTCGCCGTCGCCGCCCCGGTCGTCGTCCTCCTCTCATCATCGAAAGACGAGTCGCCGGCCTCTCGCGTGCCCGTCACAGGCGCCGTCACCGCCGGCGCCTCCTCGGTCAGCGGCGTCGCGCTCGTGTCGAGCTCCTCGACGCGCAGCAGCACGACCGTGATGTTGTCGCGCCCGCCGGCCTCGTTCGCCGCCGCGATCAGTCCCTCGCCGGCGTCGCGCAGCGTCGCGTGCTCGCGCAGCACCGTCGCGACCTGATCCTCCGAGAGCATCGTCGTCAGGCCGTCGCTGCACAGCAGATACACGTCGCCGTCGTGTGCCGAGTACGAGCGCGTGTCGACCTCGACGACGCCCTCCGGCCCGAGCGCGCGCGTGATCACCGAGCGCTGCGGGTGCTCGAGCGCTTCCTCCGGCGTCAGCCGCCCCTGGCGGATCAGCTCGTCGACGAGCGAGTGGTCGTCGGTCAGCTTCTCGAGCGCGCCGTCGCGCAGCCGGTAGGCGCGGCTGTCGCCGACGTGCGCGATCGAGACCTCGCGCTCGCCGACGTACACCGCCGTCAGCGTCGTGCCCATCCCCGCCTGCTCGGCGTGGCTGTGCGAGAGCTCGTAGATCCGCGCGTTCGCCTGCTGCGCGAGCGTCGCGAGCGCCGACTCCGGCTCGACCGGGTCGCCGACGCCCGGCTCGAACGCTTCGACGGCGATCCGCGAGGCGACCTCGCCCGCCTGCGCGCCGCCCATCCCGTCGGCGACGACGAATAGCGGCGCGCGCGCGAGCATCGAGTCCTCGTTCGCGCGGCGCTGGCGACCCGTGTCGCTCGCGGCGTACTGCTCGGCGACGCGCAGCACCGTCAGCCGACCTCGAACGTGAATTCGCTGTCGCCGATCCGCACGCGGTCGCCCGGGTGCAGCGGACGCGGCCCCTGCAGCACCTCCTCGTTGAGGTACGTCCCGTTCGTCGAGCCGAGGTCCTCGATCGCGACCGTCCCCGCCTGCTCGTAGATGCGCGCGTGGCGCGAGGACGCGAACGGGTCCTCGAGGCGGATCTCCGCGCGCTCGCCGCGGCCGAGCACGAGGTCGCCGTCGATGTCGTAGATCATCCCCGCCTCGTGCCCCGGCGCGCGCTCGACGACGAGCTGCGGCGAGCTGTGCGCGACGTCCGCGCGCGGCGAGCTCGCCGAGTACATGCCCGTCGCGTCCGGCGCGATCGGCGCCGCCTGCGCGCCGCCGCGCTCGGCGAGCAGCGTCGCATCGCCGCCGCGCAGGTCGCGCCGTGCGCTGCGCGCGACCCACAGCACGAACAGGTACAGCACGGCGAGAAAGCCGAACTTCAGCGCGACGGACACGGGCGCGAGCGACGTCATCCGAGCTCGAAGTAGATCTCCGACGAGCCGAGCTCGACGCGGTCGCCATCCTGCAGCGGCTGCGCGCCCGCGACCGCGCGGCCGTTGACGCGCACGCCGTTCGTCGAGCCGAGGTCGGCGACCGTCCAGCCGTCGCCCGCCGCCGGCCTGATCTCGGCGTGGCGGCGCGAGATGCTCGAGTCCTCGAGCACGATGTCGCATTCGCGGCTGCGCCCGAGCACCGCCCCGCGCGGCGGGATCGGCAGGCGCCGCCCGTCGACCGTCACGAGCGCGCGCGAGCGCCGGCGTCCCTGCGCCTCCTCGACCTCTCCGCGCACGCGCGCCGAGCTGCTGTAGATCATCGTCTCGCCGTGCCCGCCCTCCTCGCGCGGCTGCTCCTCGACCGGCGCCGCGCGCGCGCTCGCCGCCGGACGCGCGAGCTGCGCCTGGATCCCGAATTCGCCGAGCGTCAGGCGCTCGTCGGTGTGGAACGTGACGATCGGGCTCGACGGCAGGATCAGCTCCTCGCGCCGCGCATGCTCGAGCAGGTACGCGCACAGCTCGTCGACCACCTCGTGCTCGACGCCGTCGTAGCGCGCGCGGTCCTCCGGCGAGAGCCACACCGAGTACTCGTTCGGCGCGTACGTCCGCGAGACCGACATCGTGCGGTGCTCGTCCATCTCGCGCGCGAGCTTGCGCGCGAGTTCCATCGGTCGCACCTCCGAGCGGAACAGACGCCCGAAGGTGCCCTCGACGAGGTTCGCGATCGTTGTCTCGACGCTCTTCAGCACGTTCATTGGCGGTCGGCCGCACGGCGCCGGCCGGGGCCGGCGCTCGGCGCCCGACGGCGCCGAGCCCAGAGCGCCTGGGCGAGCCGTGAGGCCATGCTACGTCAGACCGCGCCGCGTAGAGCGCGGGCCGCCACCGCGAGCGCTCCGCCGAGCACCGCGCCGACGATCAACCCGCGCGGCGCGAGCAGCGCCGCGCCCGACGCGAGGCCGCCGTCGAGCACCGGCGTCGCGGCCGCGATCGCGCCCGTCCACAGCGCCGCCGCGATCACGTCGAGCGCCGCGCCGCGCCCGCGCACGAGCAGCGGCAAGAGCGCCGCGCCGAGCGCCCACAGCGCCGCGCCGAGCAGCGTCGCGAGGCTGAACAGCGGCCAGAGCACGTGCACCGCCGTCCCGTTCAGCGAGCCCTCCCAGACCGAGCGCGCCGGCGTCGCCGCGAGCGGGCCGAGCCACAGGTGGCGTTCGAGCAGCGGCTCGGCGAGCGCCAGCCACCAGTAGCCGAGCGCGGCGAGCGCCGCACGCATCCGCCAACGCGCCGACTGCCCCGCGATCGCCGGGAACGCCGCCGCCAGGCCGATGTAGCCGAGCGCCGGCGCGAGCGCGCACAGGAGCCAGCCGCCCGTTCCCGCGCGGTCGCGGCGCCCGACCGGCAGCGCCGCGATCGGCAGCAGCACGCACAGCAGCAGCAGCGCGACGCCCGCACGCCCCGCCGCCGTCTGCCACACGGCGAGCGCGAGCGCGAGCGCGAGCCACAGCACGCGCGGCATCCCGCGGCGCGGCTCGCGGCGCTCGCGCGCGTGCGCGCCGTCCAGCATCCGGCCGTACGCGTCATCGAGCGCCGGCGCGCTCGCGTGCGCGTCGCGCTGCGGCTCGAACGTCTCTGCGCGCGCATCCGCGCGCGATGCGATGCGACGCGTAGCGCGTTCCGACAAGCGGCGCGTGCGCTCCAAGCGCGGTGGCTCGCGCTCGGTCCACGCCGGCGGCTCCTCGAACGAGCCGCGCCGACGCTCGCGGCGCCATGCGACGGCCGTCGCCTCGTCGTCGTCGGCGGCGGTCTCGGATCGACGCGCGGCGCGTGGCGGGTACTCGTCGGCGAGCGTCGCCTCCGCGCCGAGCTCGCCGTCGAGGTCTTCGAGCTCGTACTCGAGCGCCTCGCGCAGCTTGGCGAGCGTCCCGCGCGCGCTCGGCGTGCGTACGAGCGCGCGGTCGATCGCGCGTGAGAGGTCGCGCGAGAGGTCGCGCCGCGCACGTGCGAGCGACGGCAGCGCGCGGCCGATCCGCCTGACAGTCTCGGCCGGCGTCGCGCCGCGCACCGGGTTGACGCCGCTCAGCGCCTCGTAGAGCACGAGCGCGAGCGAGTACAGGTCGGACGCCTCGCTCGCGCCGCGCCCGTCGCTCTGCTCCGGCGCCATGTACGCGAGCGTGCCGAGCACGTCGCCCGTGCGCGTCAGCGCTTCCTGGCCGCTCAGCCGCGCGCCGCCGAAGTCGGTCAGCTTCGCGACCGCCGCGAGCTCGTGCGCCGACTGCGCGCCGGCCTGCGCGACGTGCGGCACGAGGACGTTCTGCGGCTTGACGTCGCGGTGGATCACGCCGCGCGCGTGCGCGTGCTCGAGCGCGCCGCACAGCGCGACGCCGATCTGCAGCACCTCCTCGTCATCGAGCTCGTCGTCGGCGATTAGCCGCGCGAGCGTGTCGCCGTCGACGAGCTCCGAGATCAGGTAGAACGCGTCGTCGGCCGGGCACGCCTCGTACAGCGCGACGATCGCCGGGTGCGCCAGGCGCGCGCTCGCGAGCGCCTCGCGGCTCGCGCGCTCGCCGTCCTCCTCCGGCGCGAGCGGGATCCGCTTGACCGCGACCTCGCGCCGCAGCAGCTCGTCGTGCGCGCTCCAGACGACGCCGAAGCCGCCCGCGCCGAGGCGCTCGCGCAGGCGGTAGCGGCCGAGCACGAGCGCGTCGGCGCCTGGGCCGTCCGCCCACTTGGCGCCCGCTCGCGGACGCCTGGGCCGTCCGGGGCTCTGATGCGCGAGCGTCGGCGACTCCACCGGCTCCTGCGTTCGCCGTCGGTAGCCGTCGTCCCTGCTCGCGACCGCAGGAGAAGGTACGTTGGGGGAGAAGTTGCAGGATGGCCGGGAAGCCGGCCGGCGGTCATACTGGCCGTTTTCAAGTCCCTGCAAGGAGCAACTTTTGTCGTTCTTCGACGACGACGAGGAGGAGGAGACGGTCCAGCGGCCCACGAGCCGCGCGCCGCGCGAGCCGCAGCGCCCGAGCCCACGCCGGCCGCAGCGCCCGAGCGGATCGCTGCCCGTCGACCAGCACACGCTGATGGTCCGCCGGCGCATCGTCTTCGGCGCCGCGATCGTCCTGCTGATCGTCATCGCGCTGCTGATCAACGGCTGCCTCAACGGCGAAAAGACGCAGGAACTGAAGGACTACAACCACGAAGTCTCGACCGTCGCGCAGGAATTCGACGAACACGTCTCCAAGCCGCTGTTCGAAGCGCTGACCGGCGCCGGCGGCAAGTCGGCGCTCAACGTCGAGGTGCAGGTCGGCCAGCTGCGCGTGCAGGCGCAGCAGCTCGCGACGCGCGTCAAGGGCCTGAAGACGCCCGGTGAAATGTCCGGCGCGCAGCACGACCTGCTGCTCGCGTTCGACCTGCGCTCCGAAGGCGTCGCGAAGATCGCCGGGCTCGTGCCGACGGCGCTCGGCGGCCAGGGCAAACAGGCGATCGCGCAGATCGCCGGCGCGCTCGAGCTGTTCCTCGCCTCCGACGTGATCTACGCGCAGCGCGTCGCGCCGCTGATCCAGCAGGCGCTCGACAACGACGGCGTCCACGGGCTGAGCACCGCCTCCTCGCGCTCGCTGCCGAACATCGGTTGGCTCGAACCGACGGTCGCCTCCGCGCGCATCACCGGCCAGGCCTCGAGCTCGACGCAGACCGGGCAGCCGCTCAGCGGCCACCACGGCAGCGCGCTGAAGGGCGTCAGCGTCGGCACGCAGACGCTCGAACCCGAACCGGCGCTCAACCACGTCAGCGGCGGCAGCAACCCGACGTTCACCGCGCAGGTCGAAGACGCCGGCGAATTCCCGGAGACGAACGTCACCGTCGACGTCACCGTGACCGCCGGCGGCAAGCAGTTCAAGGCGTCGAAGACGATCGAAAAGACCGAACCCGGCAAGTCCGTCAGCGCCGACATCCCCGTCAGCGGCGTCCCGCTCGGCGAGGCCTCGAAGATCGAAGTGCAAGTTCAGCCGGTGCCCGGAGAAACGAACCACGAAGGCACCAAGAACACGTACTTGGCAATCTTCGGCAAATAGCCAAGGCCCTCGCCAAGTGGCCGGCCCGGACGGCCGGCCAACGTAACTGTCGGCGGGGCCAACAGCTAAGTTGTGCCGATGGTCGCGACCTCGCTGACAACGACGCAGGGCATCGTCGCGCTAGCGGCCGCCGCGCTCGCGGTGATCGCGCTCGCCTGCTGCGCCGCGCTCTTGCTCGGCCAGCGGCGCGCGCGGCGGGCGCAGCAGCTCGTGCTCGGCGATCACGGCCAGGAGGACCTGATCGCGCACGCCGCGCGCCTGCAGGACGCCTTCGAAGCGCTGCGCGCGTACGTCGACGACGTCGCGCTGCGCCTCGATACGCGTCTCGGCGCCGTAGAGGCGGCGCTGCGCGGCACCGTCGCGCACCGCGCGCTCGTCCGCTACGACGCGTACAACGAGCTTTCCGGCCAGCAGTCGGTGTCGATCGCGCTGCTCGACGACGAGCGCTCGGGGATCGTGCTGACGTCGATCCACCATCGCGACCAGGCGCGCGTCTACGCCAAGCAGGTGCACGCCGGCGAGGGCGAACTCGAGCTCTCGCCCGAGGAGGCCGAGGCGGTGCGCGTCGCGTTGAGCGGCGGGCAGCCCGCGGCGGCCGGCGATGAGCCAGCCGTCTGAGCCGCGCTCCGGCCGCGCGCGCGTCGGCTATCTCGGCCCCGAGGGCACGTTCAGCGAGGAGGCGCTGCTCGCGAGCGCCGCGCCCGACATGGTCGAGGCCGTCGGCCTGCCGACGATCTACGACACCGTCGACGCGTTGCGCCGGCGCGACGTCGACTGGGCGCTCGTACCGATCGAGAACTCGCTCGAGGGGTCGATCAACGTGACGCTCGACCTGCTCGCCGGCGAGGCCGCCGACGTGCGCATCGTCGGCGAGGTGCTGCTGCGCGTGCGCCACTCGCTGATCGCGTCCGAGCCGATCGAGCTCGCCGAGATCGACACCGTGCTGACGCACCCGCAGGTGCCCGGCCAGTGCACGACGTTCCTGCGCGAGCAGCTCGCGCATGCGCGGGTGCTCCCGGCGAGCTCGACCGCCGAGGCCGTGCGGATCGTCGCGGCCGAGCGCCGACGCGCGCAGGCGGCGATCGGCACGCCGCTCGCGGCGAGCGTCTACGGCGCGAGCGTCGTCCGCGAGGACATCGAGGACCGCGAGGACAACGAAACGCGCTTCGCGTGGCTCGCGCGCGGCGGCGGTGAGAGCGGCGACGAGGCGGCGCTGCCGCCGCTTCGCGCGAGCGAGGTCGCGAGCGCGAAATGGAAGACATCGCTCGTCTTCTGGGGCCTCGGCGCGAAACGCGCCGGCTGGCTGTTGCGCTGCCTGGCTACGTTCGCGCGACGCGAGATCAACCTGACGAAGATCGAGTCGCGCCCGCGACGCGAGCAGCTCGGCGACTACATGTTCTTCGTCGACGTCGAAGGGCGCCTCGCCGAAGGACGGCTCGCGCAGGCGCTCGACTCGCTGAGAGAGATGTGCGAAGAGGTCCGCGTGCTCGGCTCCTACCCGGCCGCCGTCCGCCGGCCCGAGCGCACGGGCGACTCCGGCTGAGAAGACCGCGCTCGCGGAGACGGTCCTGAGCCAAAGCGCCGCGGCGCCCCGCTAGACTGCCCGCTTGACCATGGAGAGCACCGTCCCACCAGAGCCGGTGGGGTCCGTGTCGCCAATCGAGCACCAGCGGCGCGGACCTGAGACATCGCCGATCACGGCGATGGGCGGTCGAGTGCTTGTTCTCAACGCGACGTTCGAGCCGATCAACGTCTGCACGGTCCGTCGCGCCGTCGTGCTGCTGCTCAAGGAGAAGGCCGAGCTCGTCGAGCGCGGCCGCTGGGACCTGCGCTCGGAGAGCTCGACGCTCGCGCGCCCCGTCGTCATCCGTCTCGTCAGCTACGTCAACGTGCCGCGCGACGCCCACCGGCGCAAGATCACGCGCCGCGCCGTCTTCGCGCGCGACAGCTGGACGTGCCAGTACTGCGGCTCGCGCTCCAACTTGACGGTAGACCACGTCATCCCGCGCTCGAAGGGCGGCGGCTCGAACTGGGAGAACATCGTCGCCTCGTGCGCGCCGTGCAACCGACGCAAGGGCGACCGCCTGCCGCGCCAGGCCAACATGCACCCGCGGCGCACGCCGCGCACGCCGCGCGCCGAGATCTTCATCCACGTCGCCAGCCCGACGATCCCGGCGGCGTGGCTGCAGTACCTGCCGCAGGCGGCCTGACGCACTCGGGTCGGCCCAAGCCCGAGCCGTTCAGGAGCCAAGGCACGCGAGCGACCGAGGACGCAGAGTCGCGCCGGCTCCTGGGCGGCTCGAAACGACAGAGGGCGCCTCGACTGGGCGCCCTCTGCCGCAATGCTCTGACTGGAAACCGAGACGAACGGTGCGTCAGCCGGAGGGACCAGGACCGGCAGCCGTCTCGGGGTGTCCCGGGTTGGATTCCGCTAAGCGGACCAGCCTTTCCGACCTAGCGGCCGGTCACCTCCAGGGTCCCGCAAGAACTGTCAGACAACGTACGGACCACCTCCTTTCTCTGGTCCGCTCAGATTAGCGAACGGACTTGACACGGCAAGCGTGGTACGCCGCATGCCACCAGAGTCGAGGCGAGCTAGCTGAGGATGACGCCGAACTCCTGTGTGTAGAGCGCGCCCTGCACGCCTTCGGCGAGCGACTGCGGGACCGCGGGCTCGACGTCGATCCCGGTGTCCTCGTACTTCGCTTCGAGGATGTTCGCGAGGTGCTCGGGCGAGGCGATCCACGCTTTGACGATCGCTTCGGGCGTCGACAGCGTGAGCGTTCCCCACGCGAGGTTCTCACCGACGACGTAGCCGACTTCCGAGTTCGGGATGTAGCCGGTCTGGCGCACGCGGTCGACCGGCGTGATGCCCGACGGCGAGATGTGATCGAAGTAGTCGTCGGCGATCATTTCGCGGCCGTGGCTTTCGCCCGCTGCTTCGAGTTGCGCGTTCGCCTGCAGCGGTTGCCTGCCGTTCTGCGCGCGCTCGGTGTTGACGAGGCAGAGCACCGCGGCACGCACGAGCGGCAGATTCGCCGGTTCGGGCGTGAGCTGCGTGTTCGGGCAGGGAGTCGAGAGGACCTTGGCGATCGCCGCCGCCTGGCTCGCGGCTACTTCGCCGGTCACGTTCGTTCGCGACGCCACGCTCGTCGAGCGCTGCGCGCGCGTGCGTCTGACCGGCGTACGGTGCTCGAGCGTCGTACAGCTCGGTTTGGTCGCGCCGTGCGTGCGCGGCCGGACGGCGCCGAGCCGGCAGCTCGAGCCGGTCTTGCGCGCCTGCGCGCGGCGCGCCTGCGCGTGCGCGCCGCCGGTGCTCGAGACGTGCGCGACGTCGACGTTCGCGGCGCTTGCGCCCGCGGACGTCAGGCCGATGGCGAGGGCGTCGAGCGGCGCCGCGAGCGCCGCCACAGCCACGATCGAGGCGGTGAGAGCGAGCGGGTGGCGGAAGCGGGTCACGCATTTGCTGTCGACCCGCCGCCGGGTTCATGTGAGGCTTTCGCCCGGAATTTGGACGGTTTTAGCCCGCGTCCGGCGATTCGCCCGGCGGGGCAGCGCCGTTATCGCCCGTCGCGGCGGGCGCTTCGAGTGTCTCGTCGGCCATCGCGACGGCGTCGTCACCGGCGTCTACGACGACCGCCACGGCGCTGACGAGATCGTCGTCCTTGAGGTTCATCACGCGCACGCCCGTAGCCGAGCGGCCCTGCTGCGAGATCCCGCCGGCCGAGGTGCGCTGGACCATCCCGCCGACGCTGATGAACACGAGCTCCTGGTGCTCGCGCACGACGAGCGCGCCGACGAGACCGCCCTTCTGCTCGGTCAGCTTGATCGTCTTGACCCCTTTGGCGCCGCGGTTCGTTTTGCGGTACTGCGCGATCTGCGTGCGCTTGCCGTAGCCGTTGTCGGTGACGACGAGCAGGTCCATGTCATCGCGCGCGACGTCCATCGCGATCACCTCGCCGCTCTTGCCGACGTCCATGCCGCGCACGCCGGTCGTGTCGCGTCCCATCGCGCGCGCGTCGGACTCGGCGAAGCGGACGGTCAGGCCGGCCTTCGAGACCATGATGATCTCGTCGTTCGGGTCGACCGCGCGCACGGCGAGCAGCTCGTCGTCGTCGCGGATCTTGATCGCGATGATCCCGTCGGCTTTGATCGGCGTGTTGTAGGCGAGGAACTCGGTCTTCTTGACCGTGCCCGACCTCGTCGCGAAGACGAGGAACTTCGTCTCGGTGAAGTCGCGCGTCGAGACGACCGCCTGGATCCGCTCGCCTTCGCGCAGCGGCAGGATGTTGACGAGCGCGCGCCCCTTCGCCGTGCGTGAGGCCTCCGGCAGCTCGTACACCTTCGAGCGGTAGACCTTGCCGCGGTTGGAGAAGAACAGCAGGTAGTCGTGCGACGAGCAGACGAACAGGTGCTCGATGAAGTCGCCGTCCTTCATGTCCATGCCCGTCACGCCGCGGCCGCCGCGCTGCTGCTGGCGGTACGTCGCGAGCGGCAGCGACTTGACGTAGCCGCTCTGCGTGATCGTGATCACCATCTGCTGGTCGGCGATCAGGTCCTCGATGTCGATCTCGTCCTCGGAGTGGCTGATCTCCGTGCGGCGCTCGTCGCCGAAGCGCTCCCGGATCTCGGAGAGCTCCTCCTTGATCACCGAGAGCACGCGCGACTCGTCGCCGAGGATCGCGCGCAGCTCGGCGATCCGCTCGGTCACGTCGGCGTGCTCCTGTTTGATCGAGTCGGCCTCGAGCGCCGTCAGCTGCGAGAGACGCAGGTCGAGGATCGCGCTCGCCTGGATCGGGCTCAGCTCGAAGCGCTCGACGAGCTGCTCGCGAGCCGCGTCGCGGTCGCGCGAGGCGCGGATCAACTCGATGATCGCGTCGAGGTTCTCGAGCGCGATCAAGAGGCCTTCGAGGATGTGCGCGCGCGCCTCCTTTTCGGAGAGCTCGTGCTTCGTGCGGCGGACGATCACCTCGCGCTGGTGCGCGACGTAGTTGTGAATCACCGAGCGCAGGTTCAGCGTGCGCGGCACGTTGTCGACGAGCGCGACCATGTTGACGCCGAACGTGCTCTGCATCGGCGTGTGCTTATAGAGCTTGTTGAGCACGACCTTCGGGATCGCGTCGCGCTTGAGCTCGATCACCAGGCGCATGCCACGCTTGTCGGACTCGTCGCGCAGGTCGGAGATCTCGGCGATCCGTTTGTCGTGCACGAGGTCGGCGATCTTCGAGATCAGCCCGCCGTCGCCGCCCTTCTTGACCATGAACGGCAGCTCGGTGACGACGATCGCCTCCTTGCCCTGCTTCAGCGGCTCGACGTGCGCCTTCGCCTGGATCCGCACGCGCCCGCGGCCGGTCTCGTAGGCGTCTTTGATGCCCGCGTGCCCGAGGATGATCCCGCCCGTCGGGAAGTCCGGGCCTCTGACGTGGCGCATCAGCCCGGGCGTGTCTATGTCCGGGTCGTCGATGTAGGCGATCGTCGCGTCGATCACCTCGCGCAGGTTGTGCGGCGGGATGTTCGTCGCCATGCCGACGGCGATCCCCGAGGAGCCGTTGACGAGCAGGTTCGGGAAGCGCGCCGGCAGCACGAGCGGTTCGCGGCGCGAGCCGTCGTAGTTCGGCGCGAAGTCGACCGTGTCCATGTCGAGGTCGCGCAGCATCTCCGTCGCGATCCGCGCGAGGCGCGCCTCCGTGTAGCGCATCGCGGCGGCCGGGTCGTCGTCGACCGAGCCGAAGTTGCCCTGGCCGTCGACCAGCTCGTTGCGCATCGAGAAGTCCTGCGCCATGCGCACGAGCGCGTCGTAGATCGCCGAGTCGCCGTGCGGGTGATAGTTGCCCATCACCTCGCCGACGATCTTCGCGCACTTCGCGTACGAGCGGGTCGGGCCGAGGCCGAGCTCGTTCATCGCGTAGAGCACGCGGCGGTGCACCGGCTTCAGACCGTCGCGCACGTCGGGCAGCGCGCGGCCGACGATCACCGACATCGCGTAGTCGAGATACGCCGTGCGCATCTCCTCCTCGAGCCCGCGCGGTTCGATGTTGCCGCCGCCTATGACATCGGTGCTAGCCATCGGTCACCTCCTCCCTACACGTCCAGGTTTGCGACAGCTCGGGCGTTGTCCTCGATGAACGCACGGCGCGGCTCGACCTGGTCGCCCATCAGCATCGAGAAGATCCGGTCGGCCGCGAACGCGTCGTCGAGCGTGACCTGCGCGAGCGTGCGCGTCGCCGGCGCCATCGTCGTTTCGCCGAGCTGTTCGGCGTTCATCTCGCCGAGGCCCTTGAAGCGCTGCAGTTTGACGCCTCTCTGCGCGACCGTCATCACGGCCGAGTGCAGCGCCTCGAACGACGCCGCCGTCTCGCTCGCGTCGCCGAGGCGGACCTCGAACGCCGGCGTGCCGGCCAGCTCGATCAGCTGCGCGTGGACGCGCGCGAGCTGGCGATACTCCTGCGAGTCGAACAGCGAGTGCTTGAGGCGGTGCGTCAGCGCGAAGCCGGTCTTCGCTTCGATCGCCTTGACGCGGATCTCGCCGTCCTCGTCGCTGAGCAGCTCGGTCGCGTGCGTCTCGCCGTCGAGGCCGACCCGGCCGAGCAGCTCGACCGCTTCGGCCGCGGTCGCGACGCCCTCGCCGAGCAGCGAGGACTCTTCGAGGAACTGGACGACGCCGTGGCCGTAGTGGCCACGCAGCGAGAGCGCCCACCCTTCGTACTGCTTGAGCAGTCGCGAGAAGCGCTGCCAGCGAGCCTCGGTCAGCTTGAACTGCGTGCCGTGGCGGTCGAAGACGTCGATCTTCTCCCACTTGTCGGCGAGCAGGATCTCCTCGAGCTCGGAGTCCTTCTCGATGTAGCGCTCGCGCGAGCCCTGCTTGATCTTGTACAGCGGCGGCTTGGCGATGTAGACGTAGCCCTCTTCGATCAGCTCTTTCATCTCGCGGAACAGCAGCGTCAGCACGAGCGTGCGGATGTGTGCGCCGTCGACGTCGGCGTCGGTCATCAGCACGACCTTGTGGTAGCGCGCGTTCTCGATGTTGAACTCGTCGCGCACGCCGGTGCCGATCGCCGTGATCAGCGCTTGGATCTCGGTGTTCTGCAGCACCTTGTCGATCCGCGACTTCTCGACGTTGAGGATCTTGCCGCGCAGCGGCAGCACCGCCTGCGTGTTGCGGTCGCGCCCCTGCTTGGCCGAGCCGCCGGCGGAGTCGCCCTCGACGACGAACAGCTCGGCGAGCGAGGGGTCCTTGACCGAGCAGTCCGCGAGCTTGCCCGGCAGCGTCGAGTTCTCGAGCGCTGACTTGCGCCGCGTCAAGTCGCGCGCCTTGCGTGCGGCCTCGCGTGCGCGCTGCGCCTGGACCGACTTCATGATCACCGCGCGCGCCTCGCTCGGGTTCTCCTCGAGGAACTCGCCGAGACCGGCGTTGACGATCGACTCGACGAAGCCGGCCATGCCCGGGTTGCCGAGCTTCGTCTTCGTCTGCCCCTCGAACTGCGGGTCGCGCAGCTTCACCGAGATCACCGCCGTCAGGCCCTCGCGCACGTCCTCGCCAGAGAGGTTGCCGTCTTTCTCCTTGAGCAGGCCGTGATCGCGCGCGTACTTGTTGAGCGTGCGCGTCAGCGCCGAGCGAAAGCCCGACATGTGCGAGCCGCCCTCGCGCGTGTTGATGTTGTTCGCGAACGAGTGGATCGACTCCTGGTAGGAGGAGTTCCACTGCATCGCGACCTCGGCCGCCCCCTCCTCGCTCTCGCCGGAGAAGAAGATCGCCTTGCGGTGGACGGTCTCCTTGT
The DNA here is from genome assembly GCA_963802105.1 of uncultured Solirubrobacteraceae bacterium. GTDB lineage: Bacteria > Actinomycetota > Thermoleophilia > Solirubrobacterales > Solirubrobacteraceae > Palsa-744. Next base: position 1,384,128 of record CAWDHJ010000002.1, read on the forward strand.
TCTCGTTCAGATAGGAGACGAAGTCCTCGATGCCGCCCTCGTAGCGGAACGTCGCCGCGTGGCCCTCGCCGCGCTCGTCAACGATCGAGATCTCCAGGCCGCGCGTGAGGAAGGCCGTCTCGCGCAGCCGCTCCTCGAGCGTGAGGAAGTCGAACTCGAGCGTCTCGAAGACCTCGGCGTCGGGCAGGAACGTGATCGTCGTTCCGGTCTCGGCGCCCTTCGGCAGCCTCTCGCCCTCGGCGAGCTCGCCCAGCGGCGCACCGCGCGAGTAGTCCTGCGTGTAGACGTGGCCGTCGCGCCGGATCTCGACATGCAGTTGCTCGGAGAGCGCGTTGACGACCGACACGCCGACGCCGTGCAGGCCGCCGGAGACCTTGTAGCCGGCGCCCTCGCCGAACTTGCCGCCCGAGTGCAGCACGGTGAGCACGACCTGCACGGCCGGCAGGCCCTCTTTCTCCATGATCGCGACCGGGATGCCGCGGCCGTTGTCGGTCTCCGTGATCGAGTTGTCCGGGTGGACCGTGACCGACACCTTCGTGCAGAAGCCCGCGAGCGCCTCGTCGACCGAGTTGTCGACGACCTCGTAGACGAGGTGATGCAGCCCCATCACGCCGGTCGAGCCGATGTACATGCCCGGGCGCTTGCGGACGGCCTCGAGACCTTCGAGAACCGTGATGTCCTGTGCGTCGTAGCTGGCGGAGCCGCCCGTCATCGACGGGTCGTTCTCGCCGCCCTTCGCGGCGCCTCCGCGGGCGCCCTCGTCGGGACCGTCACCGTTTGTCGCGCTGGTTGCCAATCGCCCTCCGTTTACGTCAGAACGCCCCGGATTCCGCGGCGCTCAGACGTGCGGACCGGGGCGAGGTTCGTGTGTACATAAGAATAGCACGCAGCGAACTCGGCTAAGCCCGCGCGAAGACTGTAAAGCCCTGCAAAATGCAGGGAAAAGCGGCGATCCACGAGCGCCCGATCGGACGGCGCGCGAGGCCCGGAGGCGGCCGCGCTCAGCCCGTTCGGCAGCGCAGCTCGCGGATCAGCTCGGCGCCGAGCTGACTGTTCAGGCGCGGGACGATCTCGCCGGCCATCAGCTCGAGCTCCTGCGCCCACACGGACGCCTCGCACAGCACCGTCAGGACGCCGTCGCGCGCGGCGACCGGGCGCGCCACGGCGGCGATCACGGCGCCGGCGGCCGGCTCCCAGGCCTCCTGCACGCGAGCGAGCGTCGTCGCCGGTGCGAGCTCGCCGACGAGGCTCTTCGAGCGCGGGCGTCAGCGTGCGCGGCGCGGGGCGTCTCACGCTGCGATCGCCTCCTGCAGGATCGCGCCGGGAGAGACGCGCAGGCGAGCGACGCGCGCGTCGCTCGCGCCGGGGACGTGCGCGAGGTCGGTCGTCGCGATCACGCTCTGACCGGCGCTGGTCAGCTCGCGTGCGAGCAGCTCGCGGCGCTCGGCGTCGAGCTCGCTCATCACGTCGTCGAGCAGCATGATCGGCATCCGGCGCCGCTCCTGCGCGAGCACGTCGCGCTCGGCGAGCAGCAGGGCGAGCAGGGCAAGGCGCTGCTCGCCCTGCGAGCCGTACAGGCGCAACTCGCGCGCGTCGCGCAGGATCGCGAGCTCGTCGCGATGCGGACCATGGCCGGAGAAGCCGCGTTCGAGGTCGCTCTGACGCCGCGCGAGCAGCTCGGCGAGGAATTCCCCTACGTCGCTTGCATGCGTGCGCGGCCGATAGCGCAGCTCGGCGTCACCCGCGAGGCCGAGCTGCGCCGCGCGCTCGTGGAACGGCTCGGCGAGCAGCGCTACCGCCGCGTCGCGGTGATCGCGCACGGCGAGCGCGAAGCCGGCGAGCTCGCGGTCCCAGGCGTCGAGCGTCGCCTCGGAGGCGCGCCCGCCGCGAATTCGCGCGAGCAGCGCGTTGCGCTGCGCGAGCACGCGCGCGTACTCGCGGCGATCGTTCGCGCGCAGCGGCCAGAGCGCCGCGACGAGCTGGTCGAGATGCGCGCGCCTCACCGTCGGCGCGCCCTTCATCAGCTCGAGCCGATCGGGCTCGAAGAAGCTCAGCAGCGGCCGGAAGTCGACGTCGAGCAGGCGCTCGACGTGCACGCCGTCGACCGTCAGGCGCTTGACGCCGCGCTCGCCGGCGGGCCCGGCGCCGTAGGCGACGCTCAGCTCGTGCTCTTCCGCGCCGTCGCTGCAGCGGACGACGACGCGTGCCGCCGCGCCGTCGAAGCGCACGAGCTCGCGCTCGTTGCGCGTGCGCGGCGAGCGGCCCGTGCAGCCGAAGTAGAGCGCCTCGAGCAGGTTCGACTTGCCGGCGCCGTTCGGCCCGTGCACGACCGTCAGGCCGGGGCCGAGCGCGGCCTCCGCGCGTGCGTACGTGCGGAAGTCGCGCAGCTGCACCGAGAGCACGCGCACATCGGATGCGGCGGCCATCGCAGCACCTCAGACGTTGAGGCGAATCGGCATGATCAGGTACACGAAGTCGCCGGTGTCCGGCGATTCGATCAAGCCGGGGCGCAGCGGGCTGATCAGCTTGAGCACGAGCTCGTCGGATTCGATGCTCTCGAGACCGTCGCGTAGGAACTCCGGGTTGAAGCCGATCTCGAACGGCTCGCCCGTGAAGGGCACGGGGATCGCCTCGCTCGCCTCGCCGACGTCGGGCGTCTGCGCGGAGATCGTCAGCGTGCCTTCGCTGAAGCTCAGGCGCAGCGGGGCGTTCTTCTGCGCGAGCAGGCTGACGCGCCTCACGACGTCGGTCAGCTCGCCGCTCGCGAGGCGCAGCTCGTGCTCGACGGACTCGGGCAGCAGCTGGCGGTAGTTCGGGAACTGCCCGTCGATCAGGCGAGAAGAGAGGACCGTCGAGCCGAGCTCGAAGACGACCTGGTTCTGGCCGACGCTGACCGCAAGCGTGTCGTCCGAGGCGCCCTGCGCGATCCGCGCGAGCTCTTGCAGCGCGCGTGCCGGCACGTTCGCCTCGAGGCTCCCGGCGAGCGCGCTCTCCAGCGCGGTCTCCTTGACGCTCAGCCGATACGAGTCGGTCGCGACCATCCGCAGCTCCTGACCGGCTGCCGACATCAGGATGCCGGTCAGCACCGGGCGCGTCTCATCGCGCGAGGCCGAGCGTGCGACGCGTGAGACGGTCTCGACGAACGCGGCGACCGGCAGCTCGATACGCGTCTCCGGCGAGGGCTCGGGCAGGTTCGGAAAGTCCTCGGCGCGCAGCGTGCGCAGGTGGAACGTCGCGGAGCCGGAGATCAGCTCGACGTCCTGCTCGGCGCTGCGCAGCTCGAGCGACACCCCGTCGGAGGGCAGCGAGCGAGCCACGTCGAGCAGCAGGCGAGCGGGGAGCACCGCGCTCCCGGGTCGCTGTGCATCCGCTTGCAGGGGGACGCGCAAGCCGATCTCCGTGTCGGTCGCACGGAGCTCCGGTGCGGTGTCGGCGTCCGCTGCGATGAGGACGCCCGAAAGCGCTGGGACGGCACTGCGCGTCGAGGCGACGCGCGTCACGGTTTGCAGCTGGTTCAAGAGCTCCGCTGTGGAGAGGGACAGCTTCATGTCGATGACGTTAGGTGTGGAGGAGGAAGTAGGGGCTGTGGATCTGTGGAGAGCGTTCGTCGTGAGCCGAGTGAGCCTACGGCGAGGCTGTGCGTGAGGCTGTGGATCGTGCTGGGAGTCTCTCAGGCTGAGCGGTCGCGCGGTGCCTCAACTGGACTGCGGGCGCTCGACGCCAAGCGAACCGCACAACTTCTCCACAGCGTCTCGCGCCGCGACGTCATCGGCCAAGCGCGTCGCCGCCCGTCTGCAGGCGTGCATTACGGTCGTGTGGTCACGTCCGCCGAAGTGGCGCCCGATCGCTGGCAGCGACTCGCCGGTGAGCTCGCGCGCCAGGTACATCGCGAGTTGACGTGGCCAGGCGACTCGCGCGGTACGCCCGGCCGAGAGTAGCTCGACGGTCGAGAGGCCGTAGTGCTCGCAGACGGCGGCTTGGATCTCCGTAGCCGAGCAGCGCCCGCGGGCGCTGCCGCCGCGACGTGGGTAGAGCGAGTCGAGCACCTCGTGCGCGAGCTCTGCGTCGAGCGCACGGCCGGTCAGCGAGCTGTAGGCGACGACTCGGATGAGCGCGCCCTCGAGCTCGCGCACGTTGGCGACGATCCGCTCGGCGATCGCCTCGATCGCGCGGTCGTCGGCGATCTGCACGCCGTCGTGGTGAGCCCGCTTGTGCAGGATCGTCAGGCGCGTCGCGAGGTCGGGCGCCTGGATGTCGGCGACGAGCCCCGCGGAGAAGCGCTCGCGCAGACGGTCCTCGAGCGCCTGCAGGTCGCGAGGCGGACGATCGGAGGTGAGCACGATCTGGCGACCGCCGTCGTGCAGCGCGTTGAACGTGTGGAAGAACTCCTCCTCGGTCTTCGTCTTGCGCTCGAGGAACTGGACGTCGTCGACGAGCAGCACGTCGACGTCGCGAAAGCGCGCCTTGAACCCGTCGCCGCCGCGCGCGTCGAGCGAGTCGAGGAACTCGTTCGTGAACGACTCGCCCGTCGCGCAGCGGATGTTCAAGCTGGGGTTGTGTGCTTGCAGGAGCGTCGCGATCGCGCTGAGCAGGTGCGTCTTGCCGACTCCGGGCGGGCCGCAGATGAACAACGGGTTGTAGGCGCCGCCGGGCAACTCGGCGACCGTCAGCGCCGCCGCGTGCGCGAGCCGGTTGCAGTCGCCGATCACGAACTGGTCGAATGTCAGCTTCGGGTTGCCGAGCGCCTCGCGCGCGCCTCGCGCCGTGCGCGACGACTCCATCTCGCGCGAGTCGGCTGCGGGAGGGCGCCGACGTCGCGGCGCGCCATGCGGGGGGTCGCGCAGCGGGGCGTCCTCGCGCGCCATGCTCGTGCCGTGTTCGTCTTGCGTGTCGAGCAGCTCGACCGTCGCCCCGGCGCCGAGCACCGCCGCCGCGCTCGCGTCGAGCAGTCGCCCGAAGCGGTCGCGCAGCCATCCGCGCGTGTGTGTCGGTGCATCGAGCAGCAGGTGGGTGCCACGGAGCTCGCGCGGGTTCAGCGGCGCAAGCCAGATGCGATAGGTGAGCTCGTCGACGGACAGCGCGAGCTCGCGCTGCACGCGCGACCATATGTGCTCGAGCTCAGCGCTCACGGCAGCTGAAACCGCTCCTCCCGAAGAAGATCGAGGACGACTATTCACAGAGGGACTAAGCGAGCCCCGGGGGGGCGCGACTATAACGAACGCCTCGCGCGCGCCGACACGCTTGGCCGCAACTGCCGGAAAATTTCCGCAGGCCGTCCGGCGGCCCTATACTTCGTCGCCGACATGCCCGCGACAGCGGCGGTCTGGCGCGCTGTGCGGCGCGTCGGAGAAGGAACCTCGCGGAGAGCGACGAACAGAGCATGAAGCGCACCTATCAGCCGAAGAAGCGCAAGCGCGCCCGTGCGCACGGGTTCCGTGCCCGCATGCAGACGCGCGCGGGCCGGCTCACGCTCAAGCGCCGGCGCGACAAGGGCCGCAAGCGACTCTCGACCTGAGGGTGAGGGTTGACGTCGGCTCGACAGCGCTCCTCCGACCGCGGCCGACTCTCGAGGAGCGCCGAGTTCGAGCGCGTGTACCGGCAGGGACGCTCGACGGCCAACCGTCACCTAGTGCTCTACTCGTTCCCGAACGCTTCCGCGCGCCGTCCGCGCCTCGGTCTGTCGGTCTCACGCAAGGTGGGCGGCGCGGTCGAGCGCAACCGTGTCAAGCGCCTGCTGCGCGAGTCGTTCGCGCACGTCGAGCCATCGTTGCGCGACGGGCAGGACGTCGTCGTCGTCGCCCGCCCGTCGGCTGCCGAGCTGGCCGAGCGCGAGGGATTGCAGGGAATCGCGAGCGCGCTCGACGAGCTGATCGCCAAAGGCGGCCTGCTCGCCGTGGCCTCTGAGCCTCAGGCAGAGGTCGAGGAAGGTCCCACGGAGGACGGCGGCGCGCCGGCCGAGGCAGCCGAGCGATGACAGTGGCATCGGCCGGCGACGCGACGCCGCAAGAGCCGCTGGCCGCGCGGCCGGGTCGCTTCGCGCGCCTGCTCCGCGCGACGGTCGTCGCGCCGATCACGGGCTACCAGCGGCTGATCTCTCCCGCGATCCCACGTCGCTGCAAGTACGAGCCGACGTGCTCGCGCTACGCGGTCGAAGCGATCCGCGAGTTCGGCATACTTCGTGGCGCCGTGCTCGCCGCGTGGCGCCTGTTGAGGTGCAACCCGTGGAGCTATGGCGGATACGATCCCGTGCAAGGCCAGCGGGTGTTCCGCACGGCCGGCCACGACGGCGCGTGAGCGCTCGACCGGCCGGCCCGAGCGCAACCCCACGGGCACGGCGCGAACGCTTCAGCCAGCGGCAACCGAGCACGAGCGTATAGACAGCCAAAAGCAGCATGCCAATCCTCGCCAACGTCATCCAGGACGCGTTCTCGCCGCTGATCAGCGTGTTCGAGGCGATCATGGTCTTCATCCACGCTCACCTCGTCGGCGGCAGCTGGGGCCTTGCGATCGTCGGGCTGACCGTGCTGATCCGCGCCGTGCTCGTCCCGCTCACGTACCGCCAGCTCAAGGGCATGCAGGAAATGCAGCGGCTCTCTCCGCAGATCGCGGCGCTGAAAGAGAAGTACAAGGACGACAAACAGCGCCAGCAGCAGGAGATCATGAGCTTCTATCGCGAGAACAAAATCAACCCGCTCGCGTCCTGCCTGCCGCTGCTGCTGCAGCTCCCGGTGTTCATCTCGCTGTTCTACATGCTGCGCACGGACCTGAAGAAGCACATCTGCGGGACGCAGCTCGTCTCGCACTACAACACGTTGAGCCTGCACGCGAAAACGGGCTTCGGCGGCACCTCGCAGGCGATCGCGAACGTCGCGCACCTGCCAGCGAAATTCATCGAAAAGACGAACTGCAACTCGGTCGATCCACACTCCGCGAAGTTCCTGTTCCTGCCGGACATCACCGAAAAGGCGACGGGCGTCGCGCTGGTCGTGCTGATCCTGCTCTACGTCGGCTCGCAGGTCGCCTCGACGCTCGTCGCGACCGCAAGCGCCGACCCCAACCAGCGCCGGCTGATGCTGCTGCTGCCGCTCGTCTTCGTCGTGATCCTCTACCGCTATCCGGCGGGCCTGCTCGTCTACTGGATCACGACGAACCTCTGGACGATCGGGCAGCAGTACCTGATCAAACGACATATGGGGCCGCCCGCGGCGCCGCTCGAGGTCAAAGCCTCCTCGAACGGGAAGACGACGGGATCGCTGAAGCCGGCGCTCGCAGGCGTCGGCGGCACCGGCTCAGGCGCCCCGTCGAGCGGCGGCTCGGGCCTGTTCGGGCGTCGCGCCGGCGCGAGCGCGCCGGCGGAGCAGCCGGAGCGGAAACCGGCGGCGCCCCCGCCGCGCTCGCCGCGTAAGAAGAAGAAACGCTCGGGCAGGCGCAGATGAGCGCCGGCGAAGACGTCGATCCGACCGGCGACGAGGAGATCGAGCCGGCAGAGCTGCTCGAAGAGCTGCTCGAGGAAGTGACGGCCGGCCTCGGGCTCGATGTCGAGATCGAGGTGGAGGAGCGCACCGGCGTGCTCAGCGGCCGCGTCGTCGGCGACGACGTCGGGCTGTTCATCGGTCGCCGCGGGCAGACGATCGACGCCGTTCAGCACCTCGCCCAGCGCATCGTCTTTCCCGAAGGGCCGTCGGCGACGCGCGTCGAAATCGACGCCGACGGCTACCGCGCGCGCCGCGCCGAGCTGCTGCGCGCTGACGCCGACGATGCGGCGGACGAAGCGATCCGCGAAGGACGGCCGGTCGAGCTCGAGCCGATGCCGGCGTCGGAGCGGCGGATCGTTCACGAGCATCTGCGCGAGCGCGGTGGCGTCGAGACGCACAGCGAGGGCGACGAGCCCGATCGCTACCTCGTCGTCGCGCCCGCCGCCGACTGATCGCGGCGGAGCGTTTCACGGGAAACATGGCGAACGACCGGGCGGGCGGCGCGGAGACGACCCCGTTTGCGCGGCGGCCGACGATTGCGCGCTTCGGGTTGGATGCGCGACAGCTCGGCCAGCTGGAGCGCGTGCTCGAAGCGCTCGCGCGCGACGAACATGCGCCGACGGCGGTGCGCGATACGGAGGAGGCGGAGAGGGTCCACGTCGCCGACTCGCTCGTCGGCCTCGAGGTAGCCGAGCTGCGCGGCGCCTCGACGGTCGCCGACCTCGGCGCCGGCGCGGGCTTTCCGGGCCTCGCGCTCGCCGTCGGGCTGCCGGGCGCCGAGGTGCGGCTCGTCGAGAGCCAGCGGCGCAAGTGCGAGTTCGTGCGCGCGCTCGCGGCGGGCGCGGGGATCGCGAACGCGACGACCGTCTGCGCGCGAGCCGAGGAGTGGCGCGAGGGAATTGGCGCGAACGACGCGGTTGTCGCCCGTGCGCTGGCGGCGCAGCCCGTCGTGCTCGAGTACGCGGCGCCGCTGCTGCGCATCGGCGGCGCGCTGGTCGACTGGCGCGGTCGGCGCAACGAGGCCGAGGAGCGCGATGCGAGCGCGGCGGGCGAGGTGCTCGGGCTGAGCTTGCGGGAGGTCCGTCGCGTCGAGCCGTTCGCCGGCGCGACAGATCGTCATCTGCACGTGTTCGTCAAGGAGCACGAGACGCCCGCGCGCTTCCCGCGCCGCGCCGGCGTCGCGCGCAAGCGCCCATTGAGGGCTTGAGCGTCGCCCGCCGACCCGCGCCCACCGGCGCCGGGCGCCTGTGCAAGGTCGATTTCGTCGTCCATGCGGGGAACGCCACGGCTCTGACCGCGATCGGCGCTAGCTTGGCATCGTGTCCACGATCTACGCGATCGCCAACCAGAAGGGCGGCGTCGGGAAGACGACGACGGCGCTGAACGTCGCCGCGTGCATCGCCGAGGCCGGCTACGCGACGCTGCTCGTCGACGTCGACCCGCAGGCGAACGCGACCGTCGGGCTCGGGATACCGCGCACGCACTCGCCGGGCCTCTACGAGGTGCTGACGGGCGAGGCGAGCGCCGTCGAGGCGCTGACCGACTCGAGCGTCGAGGGGTTGCAGGTGATCGCCGCCGGCGCCGGTCTCGCCGGCGCGAACGTCGAGCTGCCGCGGATCGAAGGCTTCGAGCAGACGCTGCGCGAGCGCTTGGAGCCGCTGCGCGAGCGCTTCCGCTACATCCTGCTCGACTGCCCGCCGTCGCTCGGGCCGCTGACGGTCAGCGCGCTGGTCGCCGCCGACCGCGTGATCGTGCCCGTGCAGACCGAGTACTTCGCGCTCGAGGGCCTCGCCGGACTGCTCGACACGCTGTCGCTGATCCAGCGCGAGCTGAACCCGCGGCTGACCGTCGCCGGGATGCTGCTGACGATGCACGACAACCGCACGCGCCTTGGGCGTGACGTCGAGCGTGAGGTTCGCGAGCACTTCCCCGATCTCGTGTTCTCGACGGTGATCCCGCGCAACGTGCGCGTCGGCGAGGCGCCGAGCTACGGGCTTCCGGTGACGCATCACGACCCGCACAGCGCGGGCGCGGAGGCATATTTCGAGCTGGCAAAGGAGGTTGCCGCGCGTGGCTAAGAAACCGAAGCCGGGAATCGGCAGGGGGCTGGAGGCGATCCTCTCGGTGTCGCGCGAGAGCGAGCGCGCCAGGGCGCAGGAGCTGCGCGAGCTGCCCGTCGAGCTGATCGTCGCGAACCCGAAGCAGCCGCGGCGGCAGTTCGACGAGGACGCGCTGCAGGCGCTCGCCGGCTCGCTCGGCGAGCGCGGCGTGCTGCAGCCGGTGCTCGTGCGCCCGAAGCCCGGCGGGACGTACGAGCTCGTCGCCGGCGAGCGACGCTGGCGTGCCGCGCAGCTCGCCGGGATCGAGCAGATCCCGGCGCTCGTGCGCTCGCACGACGATGCCGAGGCGATCGAGCTCGCGCTGATCGAGAACATGGCGCGCGAGGATCTCAACCCGATCGAGGAGGCGCGCGCCTGTGCGGCGCTCGTCGAGGAGCTCGAGATCACGCGCGAGGACGTCGGGCGGCGAGTCGGCCGCAGCCGCGTCGCGATCAGCAACCTGATGCGCCTGCTCGACCTGCCCGACGAGGCGATCGAGCTGCTGCAGGACGGAGCGCTGAGCGAGGGGCACGGCCGGGCGCTGCTGCTCGCCGAGGACCACGGCGCAAGGACGAGCCTTGCGCGCGAGGCGGCTCGCGAGGGCTGGTCGGTGCGCACCGTCGAAGCGAAGGCGCGCGAGGCGAATGCGGCCGCCGGCGTGACGCGCCCAGCGCGCGGTGGGCGCCGCCGGATGACCGACGAGCCGCACCCGGATCAGGTCGCGGCGACGCGCGAGATCGCCGATGCGCTCGAAGGGGCGCTTGGCGCTGAGGTAGCCGTGCGTCCTGCGGCGGGCGGCGGCTACCGGGCCGAGTTGACATTCGCGACGCCAGACGAGGCGATCGAGCTTGCGCGGCGGCTGCGGCCTCGCGCGGTGGCGTGACCTAGACTGGGCATAATTCCGATAATCAGAATCTAGAGCCTTCGAGGGACGGAAGCGTGCCCTGCATCGAGGCGCGCGCGATCCCGCCGTCGGCTTGCACGGCGGTAACATGAGCGGCTCCGCCGAGCGAGCAATCGCCCGGCGCCTCGGGCGATTAGCTCAGTCGGTTAGAGCGCTTCTCTGATAAGGAAGAGGTCCCTGGTTCGAATCCAGGATCGCCCACTCGGACGGACCGTCCGGCTCCTCTGGCGATCTCGCGCATTGCAATTCGCCAAGCGTCAATGCCCGGCGAGATAGGCCACGAACGACGTAAGTTGGGTTCGGCTCGTGAAGCCGCACTCCGTCGCGTTCCTGTCCAGCGGGAAGAGTGCCTTGTGGTGGAATAGGTAGGCTCGCTCCTCGTCGTCGGCGAGGCGATCGAGCCTGAGGTAGTAAGCAACGCAGTTCGGCGCCGAAGCTACCTTCTTCGTGATGAGCTCCTTGACCACCTTCGGTCCCGTCGTCGTCCTCGGTGCCGCGCTCGCCCACGCGTAGACAGCTACCGCACCGACAACGCGCACCGCCGCCGCCGCGACCGGCCAGCGGATCCGCGTGAAACGTTCCTGCAGACGGTAAAGCGCTGCCACTTCGAGGAGCTGGGCGGCCAGCGGAGCGAGGAATTGGACGCGCGCCGACGCAACTTCACTTGCGCTCTGTCGCCTGGCGATCGCATCGGAGTCGGATTCGAGTGCCTCGATGTAGTCGTCGTAGGTCTGGGCACGCGCATCGACTGCTGCGAGGTAGCGATCGCGCGAGGCGGCGAGGTTGGAACCAAGGCCACCGAATAGCTCGGCGTTGGAGCTGAGGTAGTTGATCAGCTTGTCGTCGGGATCGTTCTGCTGAAGTCGCGCCAGGTCGCTTAGCGTCACGCGGTCGGGAAGGATCACGCTGATGACGCGATTGATCGCGAAAGCGATCGCGAGGACGGCGACGAGTACCGCGATGGCGGCGATGACAGGGTGCCGACCAGATGGGAGCGCGGTCAGCGAGAGGCCGGAGACGAGGACGGCGCCGACCGCACCGAATGCGGCAATCAAGTACTTGGCGGCCTCCCGCGTTCGCTGCCCCGCGTCGGTCAGCCCCGATCCTACATCCGACGTTTCGTCAGTCATCGTCGTCGAATAGAGCGAGAATGATGAGCACGCGGTCCTCGTCGAGTGCCTGCTCGGCGAACGTCTCAAAGACAGGCATCGGCACGACTTGGCCCTTCGTGGCGATCACGATCGGCTCATCTGGATCAAGGCGCGAGAGCTCTGAATCGGTGAGCTTGTCCGGAAGCTCCGGGGCGAGCAGCGTCTTGATTGGCGGCGGCGTGGTCGGGGGGATGAAGATCGATCCCCGCGGTTGCCCGAATGCCGGGAGGACCAACGTTTCTCCGGGGCTCAGACTGAGCGCGTCGCCGGGCAGGCCTGTCACTTCGACTGAAGACGATGCGCGTCGCGACACCATCACGTGTACCTCGGCGCGTTGAAGCGGATTGTCAGCCACGCTGCACCCCCGGTAGCGTCCCGATCCTCGGACTTCAAGCGATCGTACAGGCTGAGCCCCGTGCAAAGCACGTCGCGTCCGCATGACGACGCTACGAGCGCGTTCCGCCCGGCGCTACGCCCCGCCGAGAAACTCCAGCAGCGCCGCGTTCACCTCGCCCGCGCGTTCCTGCTGCACCCAATGCCCGGCCCCTTCGACGACGACTTCGCTACGTATGTCGGTCACCCACCCGCGCATCGCCTCGGCCGGCATGAACTTGCGCACGGGGTCGAGCTCGCCGGTGAGGAACAGCGCCGGCTGCTCGACGCGCCGCTCGGCGAACGGCTCGTTCAGCTGCCAGTTGCGATCGATGTTGCGGTACCAGTTGAGGCCGCCGGTGAAGCCGGTGCGCTCGAACGCGTCGACGTAGACCTGCAGCTCGTCCTCGCTCATCCACTCGGGCGCGCGCGGCGGCGCGCCGTCCTCCTCGGCCCACTCGGCCGTCCACACGCGTTTGGTCGTCAGCGTCCGCCGCACGTCGCGCGCGAGCGCCTCGTCGGCGACTCCGGGCTGCTGGAACCAGACGATGTAGAAGTCCTAGCCGAGGTGCCGGCGCATGATCGGGATCGGCGCGGCCGGTGCGCGCGGGACGAACGGGACGCTCAGGCCGGCGACGGCGCGCACGCGCTCGGGCTCGCGCACGGCGAGCTGCCAGACGACGTTCGCGCCCCAGTCGTGCCCGACGAAGATCGCCTCGCGCTCGTCGAGCTCGTCGAGCAGGCCGGTCATGTCGCCGCACAGCTCGGCGATGTCGTACGCCTCGATCGCGGCCGGCGCCGAGCTCGCGCCGAAGCCGCGCATGTCGGGCGCGATCACGCGGTAGCCGGCGCTCGCGAGCGCCGGGATCTGATGGCGCCAGGAGAACGCGAGCTCGGGAAAGCCGTGGCAGAGGACGACGAGCCGGCCGGCGCCCTCGTCGACGAAGCTCAGCTCGATCCCGTTGACGGCGGCGCGGCGTCTCTGCATGGAGGGAGACGATACGCCTCGCCGAGCGCGAGCCACTACTGTCACGGGCAGCGATGTCAGCAGAGGCCGAGCGCGCAACGGGCAACGGCGCCGTCGAGCAGCCGGCGCCGCCGCGCCGCCCGGCGATCGTCGCCGTCGACGACGAGCCGCCGGTGCTCGCGGCCGTCGCGCGCGACCTGCGCCGCGGCTTCGGCGAGCGCTTTCGCGTGCTGCGCGCAGGCTCTGGCGCGGAGGCGCTCGAGCTGCTGCGCGAGCTGCGCGCGCGCGGCGACGAGGTCGCGATGCTGATCGCCGACCAGCGCATGCCGGCGATGCCCGGCACGCAGTACCTGCTCGCCGCGCGCGAGCTCGTGCCGGAGGCCAAGCGCGTGCTGCTGACGGCGTACGCCGACACGGAGGCGGCGATCGCGGCGATCAACGAGGTCGCGCTCGACTACTACCTGCTGAAGCCGTGGGACCCGCCGGAGGAGCAGTTGTTCCCGGTCGTGGAAGACCTGCTGACGACGTGGGAGTCGGGCGCGGCGCTGCAAGCTGGCGGCGTGCGCGTCGTCGGCCATCGCTTCTCGAAGGAGTCGCACGACCTGCGCGACTTCCTCGTGCGCAACCGCGTGCCGGCGCGCTGGCTCGACGTCGAGCGCGACGGCGAGGCGCGCGAGCTCCTGCGCGTCGCCGGCGTCGACGCCGAGCGCCTGCCGGTCGTGCTGCTCGAGGACGGCTCGGTGCTCGAGCGCCCGAGCGTGCTCGAGCTCGCCGAGCGCCTCGGCGTCGCCGTCGCGCCGGCGCAGGACCACTACGACCTCGTCGTCGTCGGCGGCGGCCCGGCGGGGCTCGCGGCGGCCGTCTACGGCGCGTCGGAGGGGCTGAAGACGATCATGGTCGAGCGCGAGGCGCCCGGCGGGCAGGCGGGCCAGTCGAGCCGCATCGAGAACTACCTCGGCTTCCCGGCCGGCCTCTCCGGCTCGGACCTCGCGCGTCGCGCGACCGACCAGGCGCGCCGGCTCGGCGCCGAGCTGTTGACCGTGCAGGAGGCCGTCGCGCTGCGCGTCGAGGGCGCGGCGCGGATCGTCGAGCTGAGCGGCGGCGAGACGTTGAGCGCGAGCTGCGTGCTCGTCGCCTCGGGCGTCTCCTACCGCCAGCTGACGACGCCCGGCTTCCCCGAGCTGACCGGCGCCGGCGTCTACTACGGCGCGGCGATGACCGAGGCGCGCGCGTGCACCGACCAGCACATCGTCGTGATCGGCGGCGCGAACTCGGCCGGGCAGGCGGCGGTCTACTTCAGCGGCTACGCCGCGTCGGTGACGATGCTCGTGCGCGGCCCGTCGCTGCAGGCGTCGATGTCGCACTACCTGATCGAGCAGATCGCGGCGCTCGAGAACGTTGACGTGCGCACGGGCACGACGGCGAGCGCCGCCGAGTCGCACGACGGCCACCTCACGCACGTGCGCGTCGACGGGCCCGACGGCGAGCAGACGCTCGCGGCCGACGCGTGCTTCGTCTTCATCGGCGCCTCGCCGCGCACCGACTGGCTCGAGGGAGTGATCGCGCGCGACGAGCGCGGCTTCATCCTCGCCGGGCGCGACGCGCAGGCGGCCGGCTGGCCGTTGCAACGCGAACCGTACGTGCTCGAGACGACCGTGCCCGGCGTGTTCGTCGCCGGCGACGTGCGCGCGCGCTCGATCAAGCGCGTCGCGAGCGCCGTCGGCGAGGGCTCGATGGCCGTCTCGCTGATCCACGAGTACCTCGTCGAGGCATGAGCGCGCCGGCGTTCGAGCTGCCGCACGAGGCGGAGGAGCCGCCGGTGACGATCGCCGAGCTGCGCACGGTCGACCTTTTTGAAGAACTCGACGACGCGCAGCTCGGCGAGTGGGTGCCGGCCGCGCGCACGTATCGCGTCGGCGCCGGCGAGATCATCGCCGAGCAGGGCGAGGAGAACCGCGGGATGCAACTGCTGCTGCAAGGCGACGCGATGGCTTCGATCGTCGATGGCAACAGCAGCGAGCCGGTCGGCCGGCACAAGGCGCCGACGTGGATGGGCGCGATCGCGACGCTGACGGGCGGCTCGCTCGGCGTGCGCATGCGCGCCGAGAGCGACTGCCGCCTGGCGCTGATCGAGGCCGACGAGTTCCGCCGCCTGGCGTTCGAGCAGCCGGCGATCCACCGCCGCGTGATGCAGCAGGTCGCGCCGGTGATGAGCCGCATCACGAGCCGCGAGCAGAGTCGCGAGCGGCTGACGTCGCTCGGCACGATGGCGGCGGGGCTCGCGCACGAGCTGAACAACCCGGCGGCGGCGGCGCGCCGCGCGGCGCAGCAGATGACCGAAGCGCTCGACGTGATCTCCTCGTCGCTCGCGAGCTTCGTCGAGGCCGGCGTCGAGCGCGAGCAGGCAGGGCGGCTCGTCGTCTTGCAGCAGCAGGCGGTCGCGCGCGCGGCGTCTGCGACGGCGCTCGACGCGCTCGATGCGGCCGACGCCGAAGACGAGGTGCTCGCGCAGCTCGAAGCGCTCGGCGTCGCCGAGCCGTGGCGGCTGGCCGAGCCGCTCGCCGTCGGCGGCGTCGATCGCGCGTGGCTCGAGCAGGTCGCCGAGCTCGCCGGGCCGGCGACCGACGCGGCGCTGCGCTGGGTCGCGGCGACGCTCGCTGCCGGGCGCCTCGCGATCGAGCTCGAGGAGTCGACCGAGCGCATGTCGAGCCTTGTCGGCGCGGTCAAGTCCTACGCGTACATGGACCGCGGCGACCTCGTCGAGGTCGACCTGCACGAGGGCCTCGAGACGACGCTGAAGGTGCTCGGCTACAAGCTCAAGCACACGGAGATCGAGCTCGTGCGCGAGTACGACCGCGCGCTGCCGAAGCTGACGGTGCGCGGCTCGGAGCTCAACCAGGTGTGGACGAACCTGCTCGACAACGCGATCGACGCGCTCGGCGAGCGCGGGACGATCACGATCGCGACGCGCGCCGACGGCGAGTGCGCGGTCGTCGAGATCTCCGACGACGGACCGGGCGTGCCCGACGACGTCGCGTCGCGGATCTTCGACCCGTTCTTCACGACGAAGGACGTCGGCTACGGCACGGGGCTCGGCCTCGCGACGGCGCGACGGATCGTCGTCGATCGCCACGACGGCTCGCTGAGCCTCGAGTCGCGCCCCGGCCGCACGACGTTCCGAGTGCGGCTGCCGTTCACCCACGACTCCTAGAGAGAGGAAGACGACATGCCCAGTTGTTCGCATCTCGACCACGTCCACGTGACAGAGCTGCCGGCGTCGGTCGACGGCTGCGAGGACTGCCTGCGCCTCGGCGAGCCGTGGCTGCACCTGCGGATCTGTCTGGAGTGCGGCCACGTCGGCTGCTGCGACGACTCGCCGAACCGCCACGCGAGCGCGCACGCGGACTCCAGCGGCCATCCGCTGATTCGTTCGATCGAGCCGCGCGAAGACTGGTCGTGGTGCTTCGTCGACGAGCTGATGATGCGGATCCCGGAGGTGCACGGCGAACCGCGCATCCCGCCGTCGCCGCTCGGCGGTTGAGCGCTCAGGCGCGCTGCAGCGATGCGCCGCCGCGCGTGGCGCGCTTCGCGACGCCGGACGGCTTCGAGGCGGGCTGCTTGGACGTGCCCGTCGCGCCCGCGTCGGCGCCGTCGCCGATGTGCGTCCACGGCTTTCCGGGCCGTCCGAGGTAGAAGCCCTGCGCGAGCGGCACGCCGAGCTCGACGAGCGTGCGCAGCTCGGAGGCCGTCTCCATGCCCTCGGCGACGAGCAGGCTGCCGACGCTCTCGGCATAGCCGGCGAGCGCGCCGACCATCGCCGCGCGCTCGCGATCGGTGTCGATCCCGCTGACGAGCGAGCGGTCGAGCTTCAGGTAGCTCGGGTGCACGGCCATGATCTGCGCGAGCCCCGAGTAGCCGGCGCCCATGTCGTCGACGGCCATCTTCGCGCCGCGCTCGCGCAGCGGCGCGATCGCCGCGTCGAGCTGCGTGCCGCTGCGCACGAGCGCCTCCTCGGTGATCTCGACGATCAGCCCCGACAGGTCGGGCAGGCGGTCGAGCATCTGGCGCGTGCGCCGGTCGAGCAGGACGGTCGCCGAGACGTTGACCGACAGCGCCGTGCTCGGCGGGCGCCGGCAGAACAGCTCGAGCGCGGCGCGCAGGCACGCGCGCTCGAGCGCCTCGCGCTCGCCGAGCTCGTCGGCGAGCGAGAACCACTGCAGCGGGCTGCCGGCGCCGTCGGCGCCGAAGCGCGCGAGCGCCTCGTAGGCGTGGACCGAGCCGGAGCGCAGGTCGAAGATCGGCTGCACGACGACCGTCAGCTCGTCGCCGTCGATCGCGCGAGCGAGCGCGCCGCGCGCGCTCTCGCGCCCGGAGCCGCTCAGCGAGCCGCCCGAGTACGCCGAGACCTGGCCGTCGCCGGGCGCGCGCTTGGCGACGCGCAGCGCGATGTCGCCGGCGCGCAGCAGCGCCTCGGCGTCGCCTCCGTCGCGCGGCGCGCGCGCGAGGCCGATCGACGCCGACAGGCGCCGCGCGTCGCCGGCGTCCTGCGGCAGCTCCTGGAGCAGCTCGCCGGCGAGCGCCGGCGCGTCGGTCCCGCGCACGGCGACCGCGAACTCGTCGCCGCCGAGGCGCCCGACGAAGCCGTGCTCGCCGGCGCGATCGCGGAGTAGCTCGCCGATCGCCTCGAGCAGCCGGTCGCCGGCAGCGTGGCCGGAGGTCTTGTTGATCGCGCCGAAGCCGTCGAGGTCGAGCAGCAGCAGCGACAGCGGCGCCTGCTCGCTCGCGCGCCTGCTCGCGCGCTCGAGCGCGTGGCGGAAGGCGCTGCGCGAGAGCGCGCCGGTCAGCCCGTCGTGGTCGGCGTCCCAACGCGCGCGCGCGAGCAGGTTGTTGAGCTCGAGCGTCAGCCGCCCGATCGTCAACAGCAGCGCGATCGTCGCGACGATCAGCCCGGCGTGTTCGGCGCTGAGGCTGCCGTCGCGAACGATCGGCAGCGCGAGCGCGACGAGCACGACCGTGCGCCCGACCCAGTGCACGCGCCCGCCGCGCGCCATCACGCCGCTCGCGACGGCCGCGAGCCAGAGGATGCTCAGCACGTCGACGCGCTGATTGCCGAAGCCGACGATCAGCACGGCGGCGCCGGCGGCGAGCGACTCCTCGATCTTCAGCGCCGTCAGCCGCCGCGCGAAGAGGTGCACGACGGCCGTCGCGACGATCGTCGTGAAGCCGGCGAGGCCGAGCGCCTGGTGTGGGAGCAGCGACGGTTTGACGGCGACGAGCACGATGCCGGCGACGCCGATCGTCGCGCGCGTGACGCGGCCGTGCGCCGCGCTCGCCGGACGTGGCCGTCGCCTTCGATCGGGACCATGCGAGCTCATCGGTCAATGTCCGAGGGGACTTGACATCTACGCAGCCGCACGGACCGCTCGCGCGCGCGTTCGGACATGCGGACCAGTGTTCAGCTGCCGCCTGCGAGCGCACGCGCGGCGGCGACGTACAGGACGGCCTGTGTTCGCGCGACGGCCGCGACGCGACTCCTCCGGCGGCAGCAGCTCGGGGTGGTGCAGCGGGCGCGAGCGGAACGCCGGCGCGCCGTCGAGCCCGACGAACGCCATCGCCAGCGGCGCGAGCTCGCCGAAGAAGGCGAAGTCGTCTGAGCCGACCGAGCGCCACGTCCGAGCTGGCGCGAGCCCGGCGCTCGCGAGCAGCTCGCGCGCGCCGGCGACGATCGCGCGGGTCGTTCTCGAGCGCCGGCTCGCCGGCGATCAGCTCGACGCTCGCGCGGCAGCCGTGCGCGGCGGCGACGCCCTCGACGACCTCGACGACGGTCGCGCGCAGCGTGTCGCGATCGCTCCGGCTAGTACGCGCGCAGCGTGGCACGCGCGCGTGCGCGCGTGGGGATCGACGTTCTCGATCGCGCCGGCCTCGAGCACGCCGACGTTGAGCGAGCGCCGGACGCGAGCGGGTCGAGCGCGCGCCCGGCGCGCGCGTGCAGCGCGACGATCGCCTGCGCGATCGCGAGGATCGGGTCGCGCCCGCGGTGCGGGTACGCGCCGTGCGTCGGCTCGCCCTCGATGACGATCTCGACGGAGTCGCTCGAGGCGTTGACGGCGCCGGCGTCGAGCGCGACGGCGCCCCATGGCAGCTCGGGGTGCACGTGCGCCGCGAGCACCGCCGCCGGCGCGCTCTCGCGCGAGCTCGGCGCGCGCGAGCTGCTCGGCGCCCGACGGGTAGGCCTCCTCGCTCGGCTGGAAGACCGCGAGCAGCGCGACCGGCAGCGCGCTCGCCGAGCCGCTGTGCGGCGCGCGCTGAGCGCGACGAGCGCGGCCATGTGCACGTCGTGCCCGCACGCGTGCATCGTCTCGCCGCGCGCGCTGAACGGTGCGCCGGTGCGCTCGCGCAGCGGCAGCCCGTCGAGCTCGGCGCGGACGGCGATCGCCGCGCCCGCCGGCGGCCCGACGCGCGCGAGCCGTCCGGTGCCGGCGACGGTCGTCGCACGGCGACCGGCAGCGCCTCGGCGACGAGCGCCGCCGTGCGCTGCTCGGCGTGCGCGAGCTCGGGCTCGGCGTGCAGCCGGCGGCGCAGCTCGAGCGCGCCTGGCAGCTCGTCGTCGAGCAGCGCCAGCAGCTCGCTCGAGCAGCGGGTCAGTAGATCGCGGCATAGCGCTTGCACAGCTCGCCGAGGTCGACGCTCGGCGGCGGCGGCGAGCTCGGTGCGCTTGACCGCGACGTAGGCGTCGTAGAGCAGCGGCGGCAGCCACGCGCGCGCCGACGTCGTCGCCGGCGAGCGCATCGAGCGCGTCGACAAGCGAGCGCGGCAGCGCGCCGACGCCGAAGCGCTCGGCCTCGTCGTCGCCGAGCTGCGCCGGGTCGCGATCGAGGATCGGCGGCGCGTCGAGGCCGCGGCGGACGCCGTCGAGCCCGGCATGCACGATCGCGCCGAGCGCGAGGTACGGGTTGGCCGTCGCGTCGGCGCCGCGGTACTCCAGGCGCAGCTGCGCGGCCGGCTCGCCGGCCGGCGGCGACGAGCGGCGGCAGCCGCAGCAGCGCCTCGCGGTTCTGCAGCGCGAGGCACGCCGCGCCGGCGCTCCAGCGGTGCGGCGACAGGCGCGCCGCCGACAGCGGGCTCGACGCGCTCAGCGCGCTCAGCGCGCCGGCGTGCGCGAGGATGCCGGCGGCGAAGCTCGCGCCGAGCGCGCTCAGCGACGCCGGGCGCTCAGCGTCGTACAGCACCGCGCGACCGTCGGCGTCGAGCAGGCTGAGGTGGATGTGCACGCCGTTGCCGGCCTCGCTCGCGTCGAGCAGCGGCGCGAAGCTCGCGCGCGAGCCGACGTGGCGCGCGACGTCGCGGACGACCTCGCGCAGGACGACGGCGCGGTCGGCCGCGCAACGCCGTCGGCCGGCTGCGACGGGCATCTCGAACTGGCGCGTGGCGAACTCGGCCATGAACCGCTCGGGCGCGGCGCCGGCCTGCTGCAGCGCGTCGAACACGCGCGAGGGGAACGGCTCGGCCAGCCGCTGCGCGTGCAGCGAGAACGGCGGCCCGACGGGCGCGTCGCCGACGAGCTGGAACTCGTGCTCGAAGCTCGCGCGCACGCGCAGGCCGAGCTCGCTCTCGAGCGCCGCGAGCGCGTCGCGCAGGAACGCGCGCGGGCAGCACTCCCACGCGCGCCCGTCGGTCTCGGCGATGTCGCAGAGCACGAAGTCGAGCGCGACGTCCTCGCCGTCGAGCTCGACGCGCACGCGCGTGTCGAGGTCGGGCAGCAGCCGCAGGTCGCCAGTCGAGCCGAACGGGTTCGGCTCGGCGAGGCCGCCAAGCGGCGTCAGCGCCTGGTTCGCCGGCACCCAGCCGACGCCCACGCCGGCGCTCGCGGCGAGCTCGGCGGCCGGCAGCGAGCGCCCGCGGACGATCGCGCCGAGGTCGCAGCAGACGAGCGCCGCGAGCTCGGCTCGCGCTCATCGCGCCGTCTCGTCGACGGGCGTGCCGTTGTCCCAGATGCGCCTCGACGCAGGCCGAGGCGCTCGGCGCCGGCGCGCACGCCGGCGGCGTCCTCGGCGGCGACGACCGCGATCGCCCCGCCGGGCGCCATCCCGGCGCGCGCGAGCGCGCTCGCGAGGCGCTCGCGTGGCTGCAGGTGGACGCCGTCGCGGCCGAGCGCCGGGTAGGTGTCGAGCACGAGGTAGAGGCTGCCGCCGGCGCCGCTCGTGCGCCCGGCGACGCAGACGAAGTGCCCGACGTCCCAGTCCGGCGGCGGCCCGTCGAGCGCGCCGTCGAGCAGGTAGCCGAGCAGCTCGTCGATCCGCGCGCCGGCGCCCCACAGCTCGCGTGTCGCGACGTTCGCGATCATCGTCGCCGGCCGCTCGAGCGCGGCGAGCAGCTCGAACAGCCCGTCGAGCGTGGCCGCCGACCACGGGCGTTCGAGCGGGATCGCGGCGAGCGCTCCGCGCGAGAGGCGCTCGACGGCGCGCACGACGCCGACGCAGTTCGTGCCGGAGGCCGAGGCGTCGTCGATCAGCGGCGGCGCGATGCGGTAGTCGCGCCGCCCGCGTTCGCCGTACGGCAGCGCCGCGACGTCGGGCACGCGCGAGACGACCGTCCCGGCGGCGCGCGCGACGGCGTCCTGGTCGAGCGGCTCCTCGCGCGTGCCGCCGATGCCGGCCGCCTCGAGCGCGAGCGCGCCGCAGAACGCGCCGCACTGGTCGTCGCGCTGCGGCAGCTCGCGCGCGTGCGCGCGGAGCAACGTTCGCGCGCCGGCGAGCAGCGTCGAGCTCGAGCGACGCGGTCGCTGTCCATGCGAGCGCAATCTACTGCGCCGAAGGTGTCCCGCCGATCGCGTCGCTGAGCCACGTGCGGCGCTTGCGGCATGCGCGCGAAGCGCTCCTGCGAGCGCGTCGAGCTTCGAGCTGTCGGCGTGGTAGCGCCGCCGCGCCCACGGCGAGCTCGGCGAGGCCAGGCGCAGCGCGCCGGCGAGCGAGAAGAACGGCACGAAGATCCCGACGAGGCCGAGCAGCGGCTTGCCCTTGAAGATCGCGAGCGCCGACAGTGCGATGTCGATCAGGATCGCGACGACGAGCGAGCTGATCGAGCCTTCCTGGTTGGACAGGTCGAACGGCGCGAGGCCGAGCACGACCATGCCGCCGAGCAGCGTCGCGACGACGACGGCGTCGAGCGAGCTGCGCCCCTCCTGCGACCAGTAGACGTCTTCGAGGTGGATCCACAGCGCGAACTCGTCGAGCGTCAGGCCGGCGCCGATCCCGAACAGCGCCGCGAGGATCTCCGCCCACGGGCTTGCCGGGCGCGAGCGCGAAGTTGAGGAAGCCGCTGCTCATCATCAGGCAGATGCCCCACACGAGGTGGTGCAGGTGCAGGCCTCCCTTCGTCTCGACGCTGCCCGGCCACCAGGAGAATCTCGGGCTGCGGATCATGCGCGCGCTCGTGCGGATGAACAGGAACGCGAGCAGGAACGCGGCGAGCAGCACGAAGCCCGAACGCTGGCCGCGATCGTCGAGGAAGTGCTGCGAGATTTCGAAGTGCAGTCCCATCTCGCGGACACGAGACTAAGGCTTCTTGCGGAAGCTGCCGATGAGTGGCACGTGCCCGCAACCCTCGGAACGGACGGCGGCGCGCCGCGCGCGCACCGCCTCGTCTCGCCTCGCGCGTCGCTGCGCGCGCCGATCCTCGCGCTCGCGGCGAGCCTCGTCGTCGGCCTCTGCCTGGCGCAGGCGGCACGCGCGGTCGTCACGCCCGTCGGCGGCCACCAGTTCGGCGTGCAGCCGGAAACGCACGAAGCACTGACCGAAATCAGCGAACCGCTCGCTTACGAAGGCGGGCCGGTCGTCTACAGCACAGCTCCGTACGCGCTGTACTGGGACCACTCGGCCGGCGAATACAGGGGAAGCTGGGAGGAACTGATCTCGGGCTTCCTCCAGGACGTCGGCAACGACAGCGGCGCGCTGAGCAACGACTTCGCGGTCGTCACGCAGTACCACGACACGACGCTCGCGAAATCGGCCTACTCGATGACCTTCCGCGGCGCTTACACCGACACCGACGCCTACCCGGCGTCGGGCAACTGCAGCGAAGGCGCGCGCTGCGTGACCGACGCTCAGGTGCGCGCCGAGCTGACGAAATACATCGTCGCGAACGGCCTGGCGACGGGCCTGAACCCGTCGGGCAGCCCGACGCCGGTCTACTACGTGTTCACGCCGCCGGGCGTGACGATCTGCCTGCAGGGCGGCGGCGAACGCGGCAACTGCTCCTCGCCGAGCTCCGCGCACCCGCTCTGCAGCTACCACTCCTACATCCCCGCCGGCGGATCGCTCGCCGCGACCGTGCTCTACGTCGTCGAGCCGTGGACGGCGGGCAACTACGGCACGATCCAGAGCCCGAAGGTCTCGGGCTCCGGCTGCCAGGACGGAACCGCGACGATCCAGGAGCCCAACCAGATCGGTCTCGGCCCCGAAGGCGAATACAGCACGGGCCTCGCCGACCTGATCATCAACGACGTGGCCGACGAGGCGCTCTCGACGGTGACCGACCCGCTGTTCAACGCGTGGCACGACAGCGGCGACTCCAAGGAAGTCGTCGACAAGTGCCGCAACGACTTCTACGGCGGCGAACTGACCGAACCGCCGGGCCCCGCCGTCCAGCCGCACACGGAAGCCGGTCTGGCGCACAACCAGACGATCGTCTCGCGCCCGTACTACCTCAACGATGTCTACGACCAGGCGGCGTGGTACGCGGCCTACCCGGGCGTGCCGTGCATCAACGGCGTCAGCGTCAGGCCCGCGTTCACGACGCAGAACACGATCCGCTCCGGCGACGTCGCGACGTTCAACGCGACCGAGTCGGACGTCTCGCTCGGCATCGAGAAGTACGTGTGGAGCTTCGGCGACGGCAGCGGAACGGAAGTCGCCTGCGAACAGCGCGTCCCGACGAACGGCTACGGGCCGCAGGAATGCACGTCGCAGTCGGGCACGGCGCTGACGAACCCGGTCGCGAGCACCCAGCACGCTTACACCTACGGCGGCGACTACTCGGTGACGCTGACCGTCACCGACTACGCCGGCAACACCGCGACCGTCACGCATGCCGTCAACGTCGTCGGGCCCCCGCCGCCGTCCTCCGGCCCGACGGGCGGCGGCAGCGGCTCGAGCGGCTCGAGCGCCGGGACCACGCCCGCCGGCACGGGTACGGCCAACGGATCTTCGACCACGCCCGGCTCCTCCTCCAAGCCCGGCGCGCCCGCGGTCGTCGCGAGCCAGGCTGTCGTCTCGCACAGCCTCGCCTCGGCGCTGCGCGAAGGCGTCGTCGTCAACTACTCGGTAAACGAACAGGCCGCCGGTCGCTTCGAGGTCCTGCTCGCGAGCTCGATCGCGCGCCGGATCGGCCTGCGCGGCGCCGCCGCGTCGGGGCTGCCGAAGGGCACGCCGGCGCAGATCGTCGTCGCGAAAGCGATCCTCGTCACGACGAAGGGCGGCCGCAGCACCTACAAGATCAAGTTCAGCAAGGCGACCGCCGCGAAGCTGCGCCGGCTGCGCAAGGTGACGCTGATGATCCGCCTGACGGTGCACAGCGCGAAGAGCCCGACGACGACGACCGTGCTCGACACCGTCAACCTGCGCTGATCGCCGCTCAGTGTTCGGGCGGTTCGCCGCGCTTCGCTTTCGCCTTCGCGCTGAAGACGAAGTGCCACAGCGCCCACAGCAGCACGTAGCCAGCGACGATCGACACGGCCGAGACGACCGCGATCGCCGTGCCGGTGTTGCCCGCTTCGACCGCCGCTTCGCCGCCGAGCGCGAGCGGCAGGACGCTCGCGGCGAGCGTCACAGCCCGGGCGGGTGGCGGACGACGTAGCCGGCGTTGTCGGTCGGCGCGACCTGCCAGCGCGACGCGTACACGCCGCTGCGCCCGGCCGTGTCGAACAGCACGCCGTCGACGTACATGTACGTGTGCCCGGCGTTCGCGTAGACGGTGATGTAGCGGCCCGGCCCCGGCGCTCCCCAGCTCTCGAGTTCGCCGGACGTCTCGGGCGCGCCGATCAGGCCGCCGGCCGCGAGCGCGTAGCTGACCGAGCCCGAGCAGTCGTACGCGTTGTCGACGAACGACGCGTGGCCGCCGCCGAAGACGTACGGGAAGTCGGTGATCGCGTTGGCGCCGGCGATCACGCGCTGGACGACTTCGGGCACGTTCGCCGGGATCGGGATCGTGCCGTTGCCGCCGACCGACTCGCCGCCGGGGACCGGCGTCAGGCTCAGCTTCTGCTGGCGCGCGGCGCTGCGTTCGACGGCCTGCATCTGCGCGAGCTCGTGCTTGACTTCGGCGTCCGACGGCGCGCCGGCGGCGACGATCTGTTCGCTCGCGCTCGCCGGCGTCGCGGCGGCCTTGTGATGCACCGACGCCGGCGCCGGGAAGCTGCTCGCTTCCTCTGGGTCCGCCGTCTCGGCTACGTTCGCCCGCCGCGCGCCCGCTGCCGCGCTCGCCGGCGAGACCTTCGCGGCACCGGCCGCCGCGGAGGCGTGTGAGGCCGTCGCGCCGCCCGCACGCGCCGGATCGGTCGCCGCGGCCTTCGCCAGCGGCGTCGCACGCCCGCGCGAGCCGCCACCGACCAGGACGATGACGATCGCCGCGGCGATCAGCGCAGCCGCGAGCACGGCCGCGAGCAGCGACCTGCGCGAGAGCTTCCCGACGAACGACGCGGGCACGGTGGCCTGGCTCGGCTGCGTCACCGTTGCAAGGCTAGCGTCCGCCTCCGCGCGATGCGACCGGTACCCTGCAGGCTGGCCGGCTCCTCGCGGGCCCGTCCACGCCCGCGGACGTGGCGGGCGCCGAGCGGCGCTCGGCTACCCTGCACAGATGCCCGACGAGGCGACAGCCATCGACTTCAACGCGCGCGAGCTCCATCGGACGGTTCCGGCCAGGCCCCACGTCCGGCTCTTCCACGGCCTGCGCAAGCCCGCGAACTGGCTGCAGCTCGTTCGCTTCGGGCTCGTCGGCGGCGCCGGCTTCGTCGTCAACGTCGCCGTCTACGCGCTGTTCGTCCACGGCGTCGGCGTCGAGTACCGCGTCGCTTCGATCGCCGCGTGGTTCGTCGCCGTGATCAACAACTTCGTGCTCAACCGGCACTGGACGTTCGACGCGCGCGATCGCGGCCGAGCGCATCACCAGGCCGCGCGCTTCCTGCTCGTCAGCCTGATCGCCGAGGCCGTCAGCCTGCTGCTCCTGACGCTGTTCGTCGAGAGCGCGCACCTCGCGAAGGTGCCCGCGCAGGCGCTCGCCGTCGCCGCGTCGATGCCGTTCAACTTCCTCGGCAACAAGCTCTGGACGTTCCGCGCGGGGGCCTCGACGGCGCCCGACGCAGGACGCTGAGGACCCGGCCCGGCGCCGTTTGGCGGCCACCTGCGGGCACCTATACTCTGGCCTTTCCCCCGTTCGGAGGACTTGCGTGCAGGAGATGGTCATCTACGGCGTCAGCTTCGACATGGTTGGCAAGCAGCCGATCGTGCTCTTGAAGACTGTCGAGGGCAACAAGTTCCTGCCGATCTGGATCGGCCACCCGGAGGCCGCGTCGATCCTGATGAAGCTGCAGGGCGCCGGCACGCCGCGGCCGATGACGCACGACCTGCTCTGCGACATCCTCGGCGAGCTCGACGTCAAGTGCACGCAGGTCGCCGTCACCGAGCTGCGCGAGAACACGTTCTTCGCCTCGATCACGCTGAGCGTCGGTGAGCGCGAGCTCGAGATCGACTCGCGCCCGAGCGACGCGATCGCGCTCGCCGTGCGCAGCGGCGCGCCGATCTACGCCGCCGAGGAGGTCATCGCCGAGTCGGCGATCGAGTTCGAGCACGACGTCGAGGAGTCCGAGGACGTCGTCGAGAAGTTCAAGGAGTTCCTCGACGAGGTCTCGCCCGAGGACTTCGCCGCCGGCGACTCCTAGCGCGTAAACGCACTCTCCAGAACCCGAGCGATCAGCTCGTCGAAGCCGACGCCAGCCGCGTCGGCCGCCTGCGGCAAGAGGCTCGTCTCGGTCATCCCCGGGACGACGTTCGTCTCGAGCACCCACAGCTCGCCGCTCTCGTCGAGCAGCAGGTCGACGCGCGCGAAGCCGTGGCAGCCGAGCAGGCGGTAGACCGCGAGCGCGAGCTCCTGTGCGCGCGCGGTCGTCTCCGGCGCGAGCTCGGCCGGGCAGACGAACGTCGTCATGCCGATCTCGTAGCGCGACTGGAAGTCGTAGAACTCCTCCTCGCGCGGGATCGCCTCGATCACCGGCAGCGCCACCGGCTCCTCGCCGGCTGTGCTGGCGTCGAGCACCGAGACCGCGAGGTCGCGCCCCTGCACGTAGCGCTCGAGCACGACCTTGCCGTCGTAGGACAGCGCGCCGACGATCGCGCCCGGCAGCTCCTCGGCGTCGCGCGCGAACTTGACGCCCAGCGCCGAGCCGCCGATCGCCGGCTTGACGACCATCGGAAAGCCGAGCGTACGGCCGATCACGGGCAGCGTCGCGGCGACGCCGAGCTCTTTCACCGCGCTCTCCTTGAACGTGCTCCACGCGGGTGTCGGCGCGCCGGCCTCGCGCATCAGGTACTTCGCAAGCGCCTTGTCGGTGCAGCGCATGCACGCGCCCGGGTCCGAGCCGGTGTACGGCAGGTCGATCGCCTCGAGCAGCCCCTGCACCGTGCCGTCCTCGCCGTCGCGGCCGTGCAGCGCGAGGAACGCGACGTCGGGCTCGGCCTGCAGCAGCGCCTCGAGCATCTCGGGTCCGGCGTCGACCGCGACGACGTCGTGCCCGAGGCGGCGCAGCGCGGCTTCGGCGCGCGCGCCCGAGCGCAGCGACACCGAACGCTCGAGCGAGCTGCCGCCCTTCAGCACCGCGACCCGTCGGTCGGCGGCTCATCGATCCTGGCTGCGGCGCTGCGCACCTCGCTCGCGGCGCGGCAGCTCGACGACGTCGGCCAGGCTCGCGTCCGGCGCCTCGTCCGTGCGCTCGCGCTCCGCGCCCGCATCCTCGCCCGCGCTCCCGCGCTTGCTCGCCGCGCCCGTCAACGTCCCGAGCAGGCCCGTGTCGGGCTCGAGCGTGCGCGCGATCCGCGCGATGCCCTCGCGAATGTCCGCCTCGCGGACGCCCGCGAAGTTCAGGCGCATCGAGGACGCGCCGCGGCGGCCGTCGACGTAGGCCGCGCGCCCCGGCACGAACGCGACGCCCTCGCTCGCCTGCGCCTGCGCGAGCAGGTCGGTCGTGTCGATCCGCGCGTCGAGCGTCGCCCACACGAACAGGCCGCCCTGCGGCCGCGTCCACGTCCCCGCGTCGCCGAAGTGCTCGGCGAGCGCGTCGAGCATCGCGTCGCGGCGCGAGCGGTAGAGATCGCGAAGCTGCTCGACGTACTCGAGCCAGCGTGCGCCGCCGTCGCGCGCGCGCTCCTGGAAGTACTCGGCGACGAACAGCTGCGTCACCGGCGAGCTGCACAGGTCGGCGCCCTGCTTGCCGAGGTTCAGCTTCTCGAGCACCGGCCGCGGCGCGACCGCCCAACCGAGGCGCAGGCCCGGCGAGAGAATCTTCGAGAACGTCCCGAGGTAGATCACGAGGTCGGCCGCGCCGCCGGCGCCGGCGACCTCCGCGTCGAGCGAGTACAGCGTCGGCAGCGGCTCGCCCTCGTAGCGCAGCAGGCCGTACGGGTTGTCCTCGAGGATCAACAGCTCGCGCTCGTGCGCGACTCCGATCAGGCGCCGCCGGCGCGCGAGCGACATCGTCACGCCGCCCGGGTTCTGGAAGTTCGGGATCGTGTAGATGAACTTCGGGCGGCGCCCCTCCGCCTGCAGCCGGTCGAGCGTCGCCTCGAGCGCGTCGATCGGCATCCCGTCGGCGTCGATCTCGATCTGCTCGACCTGCGCCTGGTAGGCGCTGAACGTCGGCACCGCGCCGGGGTACGTCGGCGCCTCGGCGACGATCACGTCGCCCGGGTCGATCAGCGTCTTGCAGACGAGGTCGATCACCTGCTGGCCGCCGGTCGTCACGAGCACCTCGCGCGGATCGACGTCGGTGCCCTCCGCCGCCATCACCTCGACGATGCACCGCACCGTCGCCGCCATCCCGTCGGTCGGGCCGTACTGCAGCGCGCGCGCCGTCGAGGAGGCCGCGACGCGCGCCATCAGCTTCGCGTACAGCTCCGGCTCGAACGTGCTCGTGTCGGGCAGCCCGCCGGCGAGCGAGATCACGTCGGGACGTTCGGTCAGCGCCATCATCTCGCGCATCGCCGAGCTTTTCATCCCGCGCGTGCGCGCCGCGAACAGCGCCTCGTAGCGCGCCAGCTCGTGCGCCGCCGGCCGCGTCCTACGCCCGCCTGAAGCTCCGCCGATCGGTCGGTCCATGTGCGTTAGTCCCTATTCGCCGCCGCCCGCGCCGGACCTCGCCGCCGCGCGCGTGACGGCGCAGTCGTCGTCTATCGTCCTGCCCGACCAGCGCCGCCGGGTGAAACGAGCACGGTAGCGCACACCCGCCGGTCGATTCGCATGAACGGCCTCTTCTTCTACATAGGACTCGGCGCCGGCCTCGCCGCCGCCTGCGGGCTGCGCCCGTTCCTGCCGGTGCTGCTCGCCGGCGCTCTCGCGAGCGCGTCGGCGCTCGGCGTCAGCTTCGCGCACGACCCGTTCCGCTTCCTGCGCGAAGACTGGTGGCTGCTCGTCGTCGTGCTCGCGCTCATCGGCGCGTATGCGCTGCAGCTGCTGCTCGGCCTCTCGGCGCTGCCCGAGCCCGACGCCGAGCGTGCGCGCCCGGCGCCGCTCGCCGCGGCGCTCGGCGGCCTCGCCTACGGCGCCGGCGCCGTGCTGTTCGCCGGCACGCTCGCCGCGCACGGCGACGCCTGGTGGCCGGGGCTGCTCGGCGGTCTCGCGGCCGTCGCGCTCGCGCAGCGCGCCGTGCTGCCGGTCTTCGCGCGCGCCCGCGCGCGCCTCGCCGACGGCGCCGCCAGGCAGGCGCTCAGCGTCTACCTCGACGCCGCCGCGCTGCTGCTCGCCGCGCTCGTCGCGCTGCTGCACCCGCTCGGCTACGCGCTGCTCGCGCTGCTCGCGTGGTTCGCGCTGCGCGGCCGCGCGCGCGGCGAGGAGAAGTACGCCGGACTGCGCATCCTGCGCCGCTGATGGCGCCCCGCGAGGACTCAAAGCCGCCGAAGCTCGTCCTCTGCGTGATCGACGCGATGGCGCCCGAGATGCTCGAGCGCACCGTCGCGAGCGGCGCCGCGCCCGTCCTCGCGACGCTGATCGAGCGCGGCCGCTACGTCCCCGACTGCGTCGCCGCGTTTCCGTCCGTGACGCCCGTCTGCGCCGCGTCGATCGTCACCGGCCTCGCGCAGGACGAGCACCACATCCCCGGGATGAACTGGTTTCACCGCGACGAACGCCGCTACGTCGAATACGGGTCGAGCTTCCGCTCGGCGCAGCGCTTCGGCATCGGCCGCCAGCTGACCGACACCGTCTACAACATGAACCGCGCCCACCTCTCGCAGGCGACGCCGACCGTCTTCGAGACGCTCGACGACGCCGACGTGCGCACGGCCGGCACGACGTACCTGATGTACCGCGGGCGCTACCGCCACGAGCCGCAGCGCGACACGACGCTGACGAAGGTCGCCTCGGCGCTGATGACGCGCCACGCCGTGATGGGCCCGCGCGAGCTGTTCTACGCCGACGTGTTCGCCTCGCGCCAGACCGGCTGCCGCTCGGGCCTCGGCATGCCCGGCGTGCGCGACCGCCACTCCGGCTGCGTCTCCAGCTATCTCGTCGAGCACGACCTGTTCGACTTCCTGCTGCTGTCGCTGCCCGACAACGACTGGCGCTCGCACAAGGACGGCCCCGACGCGCAGCTGCAGTCGCTCGCGCTGGCCGACCTGCAGCTCGCGCGCGTCTGCGAGGCGGCCGGCGGCGTCGACGAGTTCCTGCGCGAGCACGCCGTCATCGCGATGGCCGACCACTCGCAGGCGCCCGTCACCGCGACGATCGCGCTGCAGGACGAGCTCGCCGAGCTCGGTGTCCTCGCGCCGCCGCGCTCCGACGGCGCCGAGGACGCGCGAATCGCCGTCTGCCCGTCGCAGCGCGCCGCGATGGTCTACGCGCTGCACGACGCCGAGCGCGACGCGATGCGCGCGTCCGTCGTCGCGCTCGCGCTCGCGCTCGACGGCGTCGAGCACGTGCTGTGGCTCGCGCGCGACGCTCACGACCGGCCGAGCGAGGCGATCCTCGCGAGCGCCGAGCACGGCGAGCTGCGCTTCCGGCCCGACGGCCCGCTCGCCGACGCGCGCGGCGCGCGCTGGAGCGTCGACGGCGCGCTCGACGTCGTCGGCGGGCGCGTCGAGGACGGCGTGCTGCTGACGCCCAGCTACCCCGACGTGCTCGCGCGCGCGTGGGCCGCGCTGACGTGCCCGAGCTCCGGCGAGGTGCTGCTCTCGGCCGCGCCCGGCTACGAGTTCCTCGACTGGGGGCGCCAGGCGCA
Organism: uncultured Solirubrobacteraceae bacterium; assembly: GCA_963802105.1. Classification (GTDB taxonomy): domain Bacteria; phylum Actinomycetota; class Thermoleophilia; order Solirubrobacterales; family Solirubrobacteraceae; genus Palsa-744. Next base: position 1,415,574 of record CAWDHJ010000002.1, read on the forward strand.
CGTCGGCGGCGGCAGCCACGGCTCGCTGCACTCCTCCGACTCGCTCGGCGCGCTCGTCATGTGCGGCGTCGAGCTGCCGAGCCCCGAGCCCGCGCAGTGGGCGATCCGCGACGTCGCCGCGCTCGTGCGCGCGCACTTCGGGCTCGAGCGCGCCGGCCGCGCGCCGGCCGCGCAACCGTAGGCCGTTCGCGAGCGCGCCCGTTACGCTCGCTTGGTGCGACGCTCGCTCCTCACGATCGCATGCGCGCTCGGCTGCGCGCTGCCGGCCGCCGCGCACGCCGCGCCGGGCTCGCCCGTCGGCGGCAACCCGGTCGCAGGCGCGCTGCAGCCCGCGCCGATCGCGACGAGCGATACCGGCGCGGTGACGAGCAGCGCACACCAGTCGTCGTCATCCTTATCGTCGACGCTCACGACGAACCCCGAAGCGCCGATCCCCGTCGCGCCGTCGAACACGCCGCCGGCCGGGCGCAGGCTCTCGCCCAACGAGGTGCTCGCGATCGCCCAGCGCCTGCCGAAGCTGCGATCGGTCCGGCGCAAATACCGCGGCTCCTACGGCGGCGCGTACCTCAAGCCCGACTTTCACTGGCAGGTCAGCTACTTCTCGAAGAACGGCAAGAAGGAGATCGGGCAGGTCATCGTCGACGACATCTCCGGCCGCGTCCTCGAACAGTGGACCGGCTTCCAGGTCGCCTGGACGATGGCGCGCGGCTACCCCGGCGCGTTCGGTCGCCACGTCGACGCGCTCTACATCTGGCTGCCGCTGTGCCTGCTGTTCTTCGCGCCGTTCTTCGACTGGCGACGGCCGTTGCGGCTGCTGCACCTCGACCTGCTCGCGCTGCTGTTCTTCTCCGGCTCGCTCGCGTTCTTCGACCACGGCGAGATCTACCAGTCGGTGCCGCTCGCCTATCCGCCGCTGCTGTACCTGCTCGCGCGCATGCTCTACATCGCGCTGCGCCGGCGCCGCGCGCGCGACCCCGGCCCGCTGCGCCTGCTCGTCCCGATCCCGTGGCTCGCGCTCGCCGTCGTCTTCCTCGTCGGCTTTCGCATCGCGCTCAACGTCACCGACTCGAACGTCATCGACGTCGGCTACGCCGGCGTCATCGGCGCGCACAAGGTCGTGCACGGCGAAGCGCTGTACGCGCGCTGGCCGTCCGACAACGAACACGGAGACACCTACGGCCCGGTCGACTACGAGTCCTACGTGCCGTTCGTGCAGGTCTTCGGCTGGAGCGGGACGTGGAACGACCTGCCCGCCGCGCACGCCGCGTCGATCGTCTTCGACCTGCTCGCGCTCGCGCTGATCTTCCTGATCGGCCGCCGCGTGCGCGGGCCCGGCCTCGGCGTCGTGCTCGCCTACGCGTGGGCGTCGTTCCCGTTCACGCTCTACGCGCTCGAGAGCAACTCCAACGACACGCTCGTCGCCGTGCTCGTGCTCGCCGCGATCCTCGCCGCTACGTACCGCGGCAAGCTCGCGCCGCCGCTGCGCGGCGCCTTCGCCGTGCTCGCCGGATTGACGAAGTTCGCGCCGCTCGCGCTCGCGCCGCTGCTCGCGACGCACGGCCTGTCCGAGCAGCCGAGCCGACGCGCGCGTGCGCGCCCCCTCGCGACGTTCATCCTCGCGTTCGCCGCCGTCGGCGCGCTCGTCAGCATCCCGGCGCTCTCGCACGACTCGCTGCACACGATCTACGAGCGCACCTTCGCCTACCAGTCAGACCGCCAGTCGCCGTTCTCCGTCTGGGGCCTGTACGGCGGTCTCGGCGGCCCGCAGGGAGCCGTGCAGCTCGCCGCCGTCGTGCTCGCGATCGCGCTCGCCGTGCTGCCGCGGCGCGCCGACGTCGTCGGGCTCGCCGCCGCCTGCGGCGCCGTCGTCATCGCCGTGCAGCTCGGCATCGACCACTGGTTCTATCTCTACATCCCTTGGTTCTTCCCGCTCGTGTTGATTGCGCTGCTGGGGCGCTACGGGCCGCCCGTCAGGATGTCGCGGGCGGCGGCTGCGGACGCGGCATCAGCACCTGCTCGATCGAGTCCGCGCGCATTCGCCGTGAGCAGCTGACGAGCACGCCCATCAGCCACGGGTCCTCCTCGGAGGTCTCGAAGCGAACCGGCATCTGCGTCAGCAGCGACTCGATCGCCTGCTCGCGCTTGACGCCGATCACGCCGCCGCGCGGGCCGGTCATGCCGACGTCGGTGATGTACGCCGTGCCGCCCGGCAGCACGCGCGCGTCGGCCGTCGGCACGTGCGTGTGCGTGCCGAGCACGGCCGTCACGCGCCCGTCGAGGTGCCAGCCCATCGCGACCTTCTCCGAGGTCGCCTCCGCGTGCATGTCGACGAGCGCGTGGTCGACGTCGCCGAGCTCCGCGAGCGCCGGCTCGATCTCGGTGAACGCCGAGCGCCCGGCGCGCACGTAGAGGTTGCCGCTGAGGTTTACGACGCCGAGCTTGACGCCGTCGCGCTCGACGACGCACGTCCCGTGGCCGGGCTGGCTGCGCAGATAGTTCGCCGGTCGCACGATGCGCGGTTGCGAGTCGAGATACGGGTAGATCTCGCGGCGATGGTAGGTGTGGTTGCCGAGCGTGATGACGTCGACGCCGTTCGCGAGCAGCGAGTCGGCGATCTTCGGCGTGATCCCGAGACCGCCCGCGATGTTCTCCGCGTTGACGATCACGAACGTCGGCGCGAAGCGCTCGCGCAGCGGCTCCAGGCAGTCGAGCAGCGTCCGCCGACCGAGCCCGCCGACGACGTCGCCGACGAACAGGATTCGAGCGGCTGCCGCCTGGTCCTCAGCCATACTCCGGCGATGGTGGGAGGCGCGTGAGCGACGGCTCGGAACCGATCGACGACGCGGACATCGCGCCGCAGGAGGGCGACGAGGCCTCGCCGCCGTCGGGCGAGGAGCAGCGGCTCGCCGACGAGTCGCGGCCGGCCGGTGCGCAGGACGAGCCGCCGCGCGCGGTCGTCCCGCGGTGGATCCAGCTCGTCGTGCTGCCGCTCGCGCTGCTCGCGCTGTGGGAGCTCGCGAAAGTCGCCGGCTCGGTGCTCGTGCTGTTCGTCGTTGCGGGGCTCATCGCGCTGATCCTCAACCCGGCGGTCGCCCTCCTCCAACGCGGCCGGCTTCCACGCGGGCTGGCCGTGCTCGCCGTCTACCTCGCGTTCTTCCTGGCGTTGGCCGGGATCGGCCTGCTCGTCGCCAACCCTATCTCCAACCAGGTGCAGAAGTTCGCCAACAACCTGCCGCACCTCGTCGACGAAGCGAACAAGCAGCTCGAATCGCTGCAGCGGACGCTCAACAAGGACGGCCTGCACGTCCACCTCGTCAAGCAGGGCAAAACCGCGCTTCAGACGATTCAGGAAAAAGTCGGCAAGAGCGCGAGCAAACTCGCCTCCTCGGGTGCCGGGCTGCTGAGCCAGGCCGCCGGCCTGATCTTCGACCTCGTGCTGATCTTCGTGCTGTCCGTCTACATGCTGCTGTACGGCGAGCAGGTCGGCCGGCTCGTGCGCAGGCTGATGCCGAGCGGTAACGGCACCGACGCCGACGACTACCCGCACCTCGTGCAGCGCGCCGTCTCGCGCTACGTCGGCGGGCAGCTGCTGTTCAGCATCATCATGGGCACCTCCACCGGTGTCTCGCTGTGGCTGTTCGGCACGCTCGGCATCTTCCCCGACGGCGGCAAGTACGCGATCGGGTTCGGCGTCTTCTACGGCGTCATGGAGCTCGTCCCGTACATCGGCCCGATCCTCGGCGCCGCGCCGCCGGTCGCCGTCGCGCTGTTCACGAAGCCGATCGCCGCCGTCTGGCTCGTCGCGCTGTTCGTCGGCCTGCAGCAGTTCGAGGGCCACGTCGTCGCGCCGCAGGTCTTCGGCCACACGCTGCGCATCAACCCGATCCTCGTCATCTTCGCGCTGCTGCTCGGCCTGCACGTCGACGGCATCGTCGGCGCGTTGATCGCGCTGCCGATCCTCTCGGTGCTGCGCGAGACCGTCGTCTACCTCCGACGGCACCTCTCGCTCGAAACCTGGGAGCGCTCGCGCGAGGGCCTGCTGTGAGCGCGTGAGCGGCGCGCGCACAGCCGACACCGCCGACCCGCTTCTGCGCATCAACGCGCTCGGCAAGCGCTTCGGCGAGCGCGTCGCGCTGCGCGACGTCAGCTTCGAGCTGCACGCCGGCGAGCTCGTCGCGCTCGTCGGGCCGAACGGCGCCGGCAAGACGACGCTGCTCTCGATCCTCGCCGGCGTGCAGCATGCGAGCGACGGCGACGTGAGCTTCGCCGCCGACGATCCGCGCGCCGTCGGCTGGGCGCCGCAGCAGGCCGCGCTCTACTCGAAGCTGACCGTGCGCGAGAACCTGCGCCTCTTCGCGCGCCTCGAGCGCGTCGCCGACGTCGACGCGAGCGTCGCGCGCATGCTCGAGCAGACCGGCCTCGCCGAGCGCGCCGACGATCGCGTCGAGGCGCTCTCCGGCGGCAACCGCCAGCGCGTCAACGTCGCGCTCGCGCTGCTCTCCGAGCCGCGCGTGCTCGCGCTCGACGAGCCGTCCTCGGCGCTCGACCCGGCGCAGCGCGCGCGCCTGTGGCAGTTCGTCGGCGCGCTCGCCGAGCGCGGCACGAGCGTGCTGTTCTCGACGCACCACCTCGGCGAGGTCCGCCGCTACGCGAGCCGCGCGATCGTGCTCGTCGACGGCGCCGTGCTGTTCGACGGCGCGCCCGAGGAGCTCGCGCGGGCTGGGGGGGATGCGGGGGATTTGGAGGGGGCGTTCCTCGCGTTCATGGGCGAGCGGGGGCGTGTGTGAAAGCGCTGCTCGCGAAGGACCTGCTGATCCTGCGGCGCTCGCGGCTGCTGGTCGGCGTGCTGGTCGTGTATCCGATCGCGATCGCGCTGCTGATCGGGCTGGCGATCTCGCGGACGCCGGGGAAGCCGAAGGTGGCGATCGTGAACGAGACGCCGCCGGGGCAGACGGTGTCGGTCGGCAGCCGCCGCGTGCCGGTGTCGGCGTATGCCGACGACGTCTTCTCGCAGGTGCAGCCGGTGCACGCGTCGTCGCGCTCGCAGGCGGTTCAGAAGATCGAAGCGGGCGAGGTGATCGCGGCGGTCGTGATCCCGCCGAACATCGCGGCGCGGCTCGGCTCGGGGCTGAAGCAGGCGCAGCTCGAAGTGCTGTACAACGGCAACGCGCTCGAGCAGTCGCTCGTGCACGCGCAGATCGAATCGGCGCTCGCGCAGGCGAACGTCGGCTTCTCCGAACAGATCCAGCGCGCGGCGTCGCAGGCGATCGGCGCGCTGCTGAGCGGGCGCGACCTCGGCGTGCTCGGTGCGCCGGAACTGATCGGGCTCGGCTCGATCGCGCCGAAGCTGCACGCGATCGCCGCGCGACTGCCGCCGGGCGCCGATCGCGCGGCGCTCGAACAGGTCGAGTCGTTCGCGAGCTTCGCGGCGCAGAACCTCGGCCTGGCGAAGAACGTGCTGTCGACGATCGGCCAGCCGATCCAGGTCAAGACGACGCTGATCGCCGGGCGGCGCACGCCGCTGAACACGTTCGCGGTCGTCGTCGCGGTGACGGTCTCGCTGATGTTCGTCTGCATGCTGCTCGCCTCGGGCGGCGTCGCGCTCGAGCGCGAGGAGCACACGCTCGCGCGGCTCGTGCGCGGGCTGTCCTCGCGCGGCGGCCTCTTGCTCGAGAAGGCGCTGCTCGCGGCCGGCTGCGCGTTCGTGCTGGCGCTTGCGATGCTCGCCGGCATCGGCGCGTTCGTCGCGCTCGACTGGAGCCGCTTCGCGCAGTGGCTCGCGGCGCTTGCGCTCGGCGCGCTCGGCTTCGCGGCGCTCGGCGTCGCGATCGGCGCGCTCGCGCGCGAGGTGCGCGCGGCGTCGCTGCTCGCGTTCGGTCTGTCGCTGCCGCTCGCTTTCCTCGCGCTCGTGCCGAGCGGCGCGGTCGCGCACGGGCTGTACGACGCGATCTCGGCGATCTCGTTCGTGTTCCCGTTCAAGGCCGCGCTGCAGGCGCTCGACGCGGCCGTCAACGGCGCCTCGCCGTCGCTCGGTTCGGCGCTCGCGCACCTCGCGGTGCTCGCCGCGGTGTTCGGCGCGCTCGCGCGCGTCGGCCTGCGCCGGTTGGACTAACCTGAGTTCGATGTCCTTTCCGCAGACGCGCATGCGCCGGCTGCGCGCGACGGCCTCGCTGCGCGGCCTCGTCCGCGAGACTGAGCTCTCGCCGGAGCGCTTCGTGCTGCCGCTGTTCGTCTCCGAGACGGCGCGGGCGCGCGAGCCGATCGCGACGATGCCGGGCGTCGAGCGTCTGCCGATCGCGGCGGCCGTCGAGGAGGCGCGCGCGGCGGCGGCGGCGGGCATCGCGGCGGTGATGCTGTTCGGCGTTCCGGGCGAGAAGGACGCGCACGGCTCGGGCGCATGGGACGCGGAGGGCATCGTGCAGCTCGCGACGGCGGCGATCAAGCGCGCGCTGCCGGAGCTGCTCGTGATCACGGACGTCTGCCTGTGCGAGTACACCGAGCACGGCCACTGCGGCGTGCTGCGCGAGGACGGCGCGGTCGACAACGACGCGAGCGTCGAGCTGCTCGCGCGCACGGCCGTCAGCCAGGCGCGCGCGGGCGCGGACATCGTCGCGCCGTCGGACATGATGGATGGCCGCGTGCGCGAGATTCGCAACGAGCTGGACGGGGAGGGTCTCGCCGACGTGCCGATCCTCGCGTACTCGGCGAAGTTCGCGTCGGCGTTCTACGGTCCGTTTCGCGACGCGGCCGGCTCGACGCCGTCGTTCGGCGACCGCCGCGGCTACCAGATGGACCCGGCGAACGGCGAGGAGGCCGTGCGCGAGGCGCTGCTCGACGTGCAGGAGGGCGCCGACATGGTGATGGTCAAGCCGGCGCTGTCCTACGGCGACGTGATCTCGTCGGTCAAGCGCGCGACGCGGCTGCCGGTCGCGGCGTACAACGTCAGCGGCGAGTACGCGATGGTCAAGGCGGCCGCGGCGGCCGGCTACGTCGACGAGCGCACGACGGTGCTCGAGATCCTCACGTCGCTGCGGCGCGCTGGCGCCGACACGATCGTGACCTACCACGCAAAGGACGCGGCACGATGGCTGACAGAGCAAACGTAATCCCGAAGCTGCGCAGCCGCAAGGACGGCGCGGCGATCGCGCTCGACGACGTCGACCGCAAGCTGCTGAACCTGATGCAGGGGAAGTTCGCGCTCGCGCGGCGCCCGTTCGAGCACGTCGCGTCGCTCGCGGGCGTATCGGAGGCGGAGGTTATGGCGCGCGTGCAGCGGCTGCTGGAGAAGCGAATCATCCGCCAGGTGACGCCGATCTTCGACACGCGCGCGCTCGGCTACAGCTCGATGCTCGTCGCGGCGAAGGTCGACGCGGAGAACCCGCATCGCGCGGCGAAGGTGATCAACGAGCATCCGGGCGTCTCGCACAACTACCTGCGCAACCACGACTTCAACCTGTGGTTCACGATCGCGACGGAGCCGGACTCGCCGCTCGGCCTCGACGGCACGCTCGAGGTGCTCGCGCGCGCGGCGGGCGCGGAGTCGGTCAGGCAGCTGCCGACGCTGAAGCTGTTCAAGATCCGCATGGACCTGGAGATGGAGGGCGGTACGGACACGCTCGCGAGCGCGGTCGAGGCGCAGGAGCCGATCGAGCTCGAGCGCCAGCCGTACGACGAGCTCGACATCGCGGTGGTCCGCGCGCTGCAGGGCGACATGCCGATCGTCTCCGAGCCGTACGCGCCGGCGGCGGCGGCCGTCGGGATGACTCAAGGCGAGCTGCTCGACCACCTCGCGGGAATGCAGGAGCGCGGTCTGTTGCGGCGCGTCGCGGCGATCCTCTACCACCGCCGCGCGGGCTTCTCGGCGAACGGGATGGGCGTGTGGATCGTGCCGGACGAGCAGATCCTCGAGATCGGGCGGCGGATGGCGGCGGTGCGCGGGATCTCGCACTGCTATCAGCGCCCGACGTACGCGGACTGGCCGTACTCGGTCTTCACGATGGCGCACGGGCGCTCGAAGGAGGAGTGCGACGCGGTGCTCGACGCGATCGCCGAGCAGACGGGCATCTCCGAGCGCGCGACGCTGTACTCGTCGACCGAGTTCAAGAAGATCCGCCTGCTCTACTTCACGGACGAGTTCAAGGAGTGGGAACAGAGATATGGATGACGAGGATCGACGCCGGCGCGGCAGCGGCAGGTGCGCGATCCGATCGCTGACGGGCTGATGTCCTCGTTGACCGACGCACGCTCGGCCGAGCAATATCGCCGGGCGCTCGAGGTGCTGCCCGGAGGCGTCAACTCGCCGGTGCGCGCGATGCGCGCGATCGGCCGCGACCCGCTGTTCGTCGCGCGCGGCGAAGGCGCGGAGCTGGTCGACGTCGACGGCAACCGCTTCGTCGACTACGTCTGCTCGTGGGGGCCGCTGATCCACGGGCACGCGCATCCGGCGATCGTCGCGGCGATCGGCGAGGCGGCCGCGCGCGGCACGAGCTTCGGCGCGCCGACGCCCGGCGAGACGGCGCTCGCGGAGGAGGTCGTGCGCCGCGTGCCGAGCGTCGAGATGGTGCGGATGACGTCGTCGGGCACGGAGGCGTCGATGACGGCGATGCGCGTCGCACGCGCGGCGACCGGTCGCGAGCACGTGCTGAAGTTCGCGGGCGCCTACCACGGGCACGTCGACGGGCTGCTCGCGCAGGCCGGATCGGGCCTGGCGACGCAGGCGGGGCACCGACGACAAAGTCGTTGGTCGGCGAGCCCGGGCGTGCCGCGGAGCGCGGCGGCGGCGACGGTGCTCGTGCCGTGGAACGACGCCGAGGCGCTCCGCGCGGCGTGCGAGCGCTTCGAGCTCGCGGCGATCCTCGCCGAGCCGCTGCCGGCGAACATGGGCCTCGTGCCGCCGCGCGAGGGGTTCGTCGAGCTGCTGCGCGAGCAGGCCGACGCGAGCGGCGCGCTGCTCGTGCTCGACGAGGTCATCTCGGGCTTTCGCGTCGCGCGCGGCGGCGCGCAGGAGCTGACGGGCGTCGACGCGGACCTGACGGTCATGGGCAAGGTGATCGGCGGCGGCCTGCCGGCGGCGGCGCTCGGCGGGCGCGTCGAGCTGATGCGGATGCTCGCGCCTTCCGGCGACGTCTACCAGGCGGGCACGCTGTCGGGCAACCCGCTCGCGGTCGCGGCCGGGCTGGCGACGCTCGAGCTGCTGGACGAGCCGGCGTACGCGCGCCTCGCGGCGAGCACCGAGCGGCTCGCGAGCGGCCTGCGCGAGGCGGCGGCGGCGGCCGAGCAGCCGGTGCAGGTCGTCTCGGCGCCGGGCCTCTTGACGGTCTTCTTCAGCGAGCAGCCGGTCGTCGACTTCGCCGGCGCGCAGGCGTGCGACGCCGACGCGTTCGCGCGCTGGTGCCGCGAGCTGCTCTCGCGCGGCGTCTACGCGCCACCGTCGCAGTTCGAGGCGTGGTTCCCGTCGCTCGCGCACTCGCGCGAGCAGATCGACGGCACGGTCGAAGCTGCGGCGGCGGCGTTCGCGGCGCTGCGCGACGCACGCGCGGGTGCGCGCGCGTGAGCGAGGAGGAGACGCGCGCGCTCGTGCGCCTGCGCGCGCTGCTGCGCGAGCAGGGCGGGCTGCTCGCATCGCTGCTCGAGGCGCCGCATGCCGGCAACGGCCACGACGCGAGCAACGGCCACGACGAGCGCAACGGGCGCGCCGCGCTCGGCGCGGGCGGCGAGGCGGGCGCCGGGCGCGGCACGCGGGAGAGCCCGGCGCGCATCGCGGCGAGCGGGCCGCGCGCGGCGCGGCACGCCGAGGACTACGAGCTGCTCGTCGAGGCGATCTACGAGGGCTACCTGCTGCACTACGGCGCGCCGCGCGTCGTGCGCACGCCGGAGGCCGACCTGCGCGTGCTCGCCGGCGACCGGCTGTACGCGCTCGGCCTCGCGCGGCTCGTCGCGCTCGGCGACACGCAGGCGGTCGCCGAGCTGGCCGACACGATCACGCTGAGCGCGCTCGCGCAGGGCGCCGGCGACGCGGCGCTCGCCGACGCCGTGTGGGCGGCCGGCGCGCGCGCGGTCGGGTGGGGAGCGAGCGAGCGGCATGCGCGCGCGAAGGAGCTCGTCGCCGAACGCGCTCCACAGGCGATCGAGGCGATGCGCACAAGCGCCGTGGGGACTTCGGCCACGCGGTGAATCGCGGGCCGATATTGTTCGGCCTCCGTGTCGGACAAGCACGCCAAGCACAAGTCGAAGTACACAGCCGACCGCCTGATTCCGGGCGCCTTCGAGGGCGAGACGGTCACGCGGCGACGCTTCATGACGGCCTCGGCGCACACCGCGGGCGCGGTCGCGGCCGGCGCCTTCGCGCTGCCGGCGCTCGGCTTCGCGCTCGGCCCGATCTTCAAAAAAACGCCGCATAGCTGGGAGACGGTCGGCACGGCGAGCGACTTCAACGAGGACAACTACGTGCCGGTCACGTTCACGCTGACGCCGGGCATCGGCGAGGCGGGCAAGACGACGGCGTACGTGCGCAAGTTCAACCCGACGATCGACACGGACTCCTACGACAAAGACACGAAGTACATCGCGATCTCGAGCCGCTGCGCGCATCTCGGCTGCCCGGTGCGCTGGGTCGACGCGGCCGAGCGCTTCATCTGCCCGTGCCACGGCGGCGTCTACGACCTGCTCGGCCGCCGCGTCGGCGGCCCGCCGGTGCGGCCGCTCGACCGCTTCTACACGCGTGTCGAGGGCGAATACGTGCAGATCGGCCCGCGCTTCAGCGTCAACAGCGAGCTGCAACGCTTCTCGCCGCGCGACCCGGGCGAGCCGATCGACGGGATCGGCCAGTACCTGTACCCGTCGCGCCCGAGCGAGCGGAAACTGTAGGTAGCCGACCGTGCCGAGACTGCCAAAGCTCCCCGCGCCGCCGCTGCCGAAGCCGCTGCAGGCGCCGCCGCCGCGCCCGGGCGAGCAGAACGGCAAGGGCGGCCCGCTCGAGGACGCCAAGCAGGCCGGCATCACGGTCGTCGACTGGGTCGACGAGCGCACGTCGCTGAGCGGCGCGGCGCGCTGGATGATGTTCCGCAAGGTCCCGAAGGGGACGAACTGGTTCTACACGCTCGGCTCGGCGACGATGTTCGCGTTCCTCTCGCAGGCCGTGACGGGCGTGTTCCTGGCGATGTACTACCGGCCGGACCCGTCGGGCGGCGCGTACGAATCGATCCGCCACGTGACGAACGAAGTGTTCCTCGGCCAGTTCGTGCGCGGCATGCACAAGTGGGGCTCGAGCGTGATGGTGATCCTCGTCTTCCTGCACATGGGGCGCACGTTCTTCTTCGGCGCGTACAAGTACCCGCGCGAGCTCAACTGGGTGATCGGCGTCGTGCTGCTGATCCTGACGATGGTGATGTCGTTCACCGGCTACCTGCTGCCGTTCGACCAGCGCGCCTACTGGGCGACGATCGTCGGCGTCAACATCAACGGCACGGGGCCGCTGATCGGCCCGTACCTGAGCGACTTCCTGCGCGGCGGCGGCGAATTCGGCGCGACGACGCTGTCGCGCTTCTATGCGATCCACATGCTGCTCGTGCCGGGGCTGATCGCGGCGCTGATCGGCGCGCACCTGTACCTCGTCGCGAAGCTCGGCACGACGGCGCCGCCGTGGTCGAAGGCGGAGGAGACGCCGGAGCTGCGCGAGGCGGAGGTCTAGGCCGCCGTGAACCAGCGCGAGAAGGAGGAGTACCTCCGCGAGTACGCGATTCTGAAGGCGAAGGGCAAGCCGTTCTTCCCGTACGCGGTCGCGAAGGACGCGGCGATGGCGTGCGTCGTGATGGCGGTCATCATCACGATGTCGCTCGTGCTCGGCGCCGAGCTCGGGTCGAAGGCGAACCCGACGACGACGACGTACGTGCCGCGCCCGGAGTGGTACTTCTTCTTCCTGTTCGAGGTCCTGCGCGTCATCAAGCCGCCGAGCCTCGTGCCGCTGGCGACGATCGGCGTGCCGACGCTCGGCATGATCCTGCTGTTCCTGCTGCCGTTCTACGACCGCGGTCCCGAGCGCCGGCCCGAGCGCCGTCCGATCGCGACGATCACGGGCATCGCGGTGATCGGCGCGATGGCGTTCCTGACGTACTCGGGCGCGAACGCCGGCTCGCCGACGGCGATCGAAATGAAGACGCCGCAGGCGGTGCTGAACGCCGGCGGCAAGACGCTCGCCGAATACGAAGCCGGCAAGGAGGTCGTCGCGCAGTCGGGCTGCGAGGCGTGCCACAAGATCGGCGACAACGGCAACGACGGCCCGGGACCGCAGCTGACGCACATCGCCTCGCGCCTGCCGCGCCAGGGGATCGCGCGCACGCTCGTCAACCCGACGGCGCCGATGCCGTCGTTCAAGAACCTGCCGCCGAAGAAGTTCAACGCGGTCGTCGCGTTCCTGGCGCAGCTGAAGTAGCGTCCGCGCATGCCCGCTCAGCAAGGCGCCGGAGCCGAGATGGGCGCAGGCGGCGCGAACGGGGCGGACCCGGCCGCGCACCTGTCGAGCGGCTCGCAGGCGGGTCGCCTGGAGGCGACCCAGGTTCGCGCGATGTTCGACGGCATCGCCGGCGTCTACGACGCGCTGAACACGGCGATGACGGCCGGGCTGCACCACCGCTGGCGCGAGCGCGCGGCCGATCTCGCGCGCGTCGGGCCGGGCGACCGCGTGCTCGACGTCGCGACCGGCACGGGCGACCTCGCGCTCGAGCTCGCGACGCGCGTCGCGCCGGGCGGCGAGGTGATCGGCAGCGACTTCTCCGAGGCGATGCTCGACCGCGCGCGCGCGAAGGCGGCGTCGTCCGATCGCGCCGGCGCGCGGCCGCGCTTCGAGTGGGGCGACGCGCTCGCGCTGCCCTACGACGACGACTCGTTCGACGCCGCGACGGTTGGCTTCGGCGCGCGCAACTTCGCCGACCTCGCGGTCGGCCTGGCGGAGATGGTGCGCGTCGTGCGGCCGGGCGGGCGCGTCGTCGTGCTCGAGATCACGACGCCGTCGAAGCCGCCGCTGTCGACGTTCTTCGAGCTGTGGTTCGACCGGCTCGTGCCGTTGCTCGGGCGCGCGACGCAGCTCGCGACGCGCGCTTCGACGATCTCGCGACGCGGCGAATCGGCGCGCGCGTCGGCGTCGGCGGCGGAGACGATCGGCGATGCGTACACGTACCTGCCGAACTCGGTCAAGCGCTTCCCGGCGCCGGCGGAGCTCGCCGGCGAGCTCGCGCGCGCCGGGCTCGAGGAGATCGGCTACGTCGTCCTCGCCGGCGGGATCGTCGCGATCCACGCGGGGACCGTCCCGGCGAGACGCCGGTGAGCGTGCTCGGCGACTCGCGCGCCGACGTCGCCGCGCGCGAACTCGACGGGCTCGAGGCGATCGTGCGACGCGGCGGCGCGGCGCTGCGCGAGCGGATGCTCGCGATGGAGCGCCACCTCGAGCGCGTGACGGCGGGCGCCGGCGAGCCGCTCGCGCCGCACGCGCACGCGACGATCGGTGGCGGCGGCAAGCGCCTGCGCCCGCTGCTCGTCGTGCTCGCGGCCGAGTCGGCCGGCGGTCCGCCGCCGGGCGCCGCCGGCGAGGAGCGCCTGATCCGCGCGGCGGTCGCCGTCGAGCTCGTGCACTCGGCGACGCTCGTGCACGACGATCTGATCGACGGCGCGCAGCTGCGGCGCGGACGCCCGACGGTCGCGTCGGTCGCCGGACGCGACGTCGCGGTCGCGACGGGCGACCTGCTGTTCTCGCTCGCGTTCGCCGAGCTAGCGCGCAACGACAGCGCGACGCAGTTGCACGCGCTGTCAGATGCGAGCTCGGCGCTCGCCGCCGGCGAGCTGCTCCAGCGCGAGGACGCGTATGCGGCGAACGTCGCCGTCGAGCGCTACCTGCGCCGCTGCGAGCTGAAGACGGCGGCGCTGTTCGAGGCGGCCTGCCGTCTCGGCGCGCTGACGGCGCTCGACGGCTCGGGCGCGCTCGCTGACGCGCTCGGCGCGTTCGCGCGGCGGATCGGCCTCGCCTTTCAGATGCTCGACGACGTGCTCGACGTCTCTGGACCGGTCGAGCGCACGGGCAAGTCGCGCGGAACCGATCTGCTCGACGGCACCGTCACGCTGCCGCTGATCCTCGCGCGCGAACGCGACGGCGACCTCGCGCGCTTCGACCTCGCCTCGCTCGACGGCCCCGAGCAGGCCGAGGAGCTGTGCGAACGCATCGCCGCGACAGGCGCGCTGCACGAGGCGCGCGAGCGCGCGCTCGCCGTCGTCGCCGAGGCGAAGGGCGAGCTTCCGGCGGTCCTCCCGAACGGCCGCGCCGCGCTGCTCGACCTCGTCGCCGACGCCGTTGTCGAGCGTTACCGCTGAGCCACGCGCGCGGCTAGAAATCAGCCGGCGTGATCAAGTCGGCGTCGAGCGCCTTGCAGAAGAACTCGACTTCCTCGGACATGTTCGCGTGCGTCATGCGCCGCAGGTCGCCGAGCAGCGCGCCGGCGGCGCGGTCGAGCTCGTCGTCGAGCAGTTCGACGGCGGCCTGCTCGAAGACGCCCTCGCGCCGCGACTCGCAGTCGGGGCAGCGCAGGACGATGCGCCAGTGGCGCAGCCCTTCCTCGCACCAGTCGAGCGGGTAGACGAGCTCGCCGCCGCAGTTGAAGCAGACGTGCAGCTCGTCGGGCGTGACGGCGCTGGCGGAGGAGCCGGCGCGCTCCTGCTCGCGCGCTGCGGGCGTCGCGGCTGTCTGCGGAGACTTCGGTGCGCGGGGGTGGATGTCGGGGCTCTCGTTTGGCTTCATCGTCTCTACAGGCGAGTCATCGACGCGTCTTCGCGCCGGCTTTAGCGCGGTCCTCGCACATTCGCGTAGACGCCTGCCGCGGACCGTCGCCGTAGCTGTCGTAGGGAGGCAGCGGCAGTCCTCGCAGGCGGGAGGCCGGCGGGCGGCGTGCTGGTAGGTTCAAGTCGCCAATGGCCACCGCGATCCGCCCGATCGGCCACGAGGATCGTCTGAGCCTCGTCGAGCACCTGGACGAGCTGCGCACCCGCCTGATCGTCAGCGGCGTGGTGCTGGCCGTCGTGTTCGGCTTCTGCCTGTGGCAGAACCACAGCCTGCTGCACATCCTCAACAAGCCGCTGCAGGTGCAGACGAAGAAGCAGGTCGCCAAGGGAGAGGGCACGGTCGGTCAGGCGGTGCTCGCGCAACAGGGCCTGCTGAAGCTCTCCGGCGACACGCGCGCGGCGCTCGAAGCGCTCGAGCGGCCGGGCAGCGGGCTCTCGCCGGCGTCGCGCGCGCAGCTGCCGGCGCTGATCGCGGCAATGAAGGCCGACGTCGCGAAGATCCCGCGAAGCCCGGTCGGCGACAACCCGGTGACGCTCGGCGTCGGCGAGCCGTTCACGACGACGATCACCGTCTCGCTGCTGTTCGCGCTCGTCATCTCGCTGCCGCTGATCCTCTACGAGCTGTACGGCTTCGTCGTGCCGGCGCTGAGCCCCGATGAGAAACGCCACGCAAAACCGCTGCTGCTCGCCGTGCCGTTCCTGTTCGCGGCGGGCGTGCTGTTCGGCTACTTCGTCGTGCTGCCGGCCGCGGTGCGCTTCTTCGTCAACTTCAACGCGGGCGAGTTCAACGTGCTCGTGCAGGCGAGCCAGTTCTACAAATTCGCCGCGACGGTGCTGCTCGCGATGGGCATCGTCTTCCAGGTCCCGGTCGTGATCCTCGGCGCGACGCGCATCGGCCTCGTGACCGTTGCGCAGCTGCGCAAGAGCCGCCGCTACGCCGTCGTCGCGTGCGCGGCCGTCGCCGCGTTCCTGCCGGGCGACGCGATCACGCTGATCCTCGAGACGGTGCCGCTGTACGTGCTCTATGAGGCGAGTATCCTGGTGGCCGCGCTTGCCGACCGCAGGGCGGCGAGGCGCGAACGGGGTGCCGGGGAGCCGCAAGAGAGCCCGGCACCGACCCCAGGAGAGGCAGCGGAGCCAACCGTGCAGCAGATCATCGACCACGTCGACCCCGACCACACGAGCTGATGCTGTTCGACCTCAGAGGGCGTCACCGCCGCCGCGCGGTGAAGTTCATCTACGTCGGCCTCGCGCTGCTGATCGGCGGCGGCCTGATCTTGTTCGGCGTCGGCGCCGGCAGCAGCGGCGGCGGCCTGCTCAACGCGGCGACCGAAAGCGGCGGCTCCGGCAGCGCGAGCTTCTCGAGCCAGATCAAGAAATACGAAAAGCAGACGCAGAAGCAGCCGAGCGACACCGCCGCGTGGGAAAAGCTGACGGCCGCGCTGCTGCACGAAGCCGGCGGAGAAGGCTATACGACGAGCACCGGCGCGCCGACGTCGAAGGGCCGCGAACTTTACTCGCGCGCCTCGCGCTCCTGGGAACGCTATCTCGCGCTGAACCCGCCGAAGACGAGCCTCGAACTGGCGAAGCTGATGCTGCGTGTGTACGGCGCCGAAGGGCTCAACCAGCCGTCGTCGGCCGTGCAGGTGCTGCAGCAGGTCGTCGCCGCCGAACCGAACAACGCCGCGTACTACTCGCAGCTCGCCGTCTACGCATACAAAGCGAAGAACGCGCGCGTCGGCGATCTCGCCTCCGAAAAGGCCGTCAGCCTCGCGCCGGCCGCCGACCGCAAGCGGATCAAGACCGAACTCGAAACGGTCAAGAAGAGCCCCGAAGGCGAAACGCTGACGACGACGACGAACGGCACGACGTACACCGGCAAGGCGAACAGCCAAGGCGGCTTCGTCGGGACGGCCGTCAAAAAGACGCCGCAGCCGAAGACGTCGACGTCGACGTCGACGACCAAAAAATAGAGAGCCGCCAGGGCGGCGCCCCACGGGCTCGGCTAGAATCCGCGTTCCGAGCCGGCCGACGCATCGCCGGCGCCCACGCGGGCCGTTAGCTCAACCGGCAGAGCAGGGGCCTCTTAAGCCCAAGGTTGCAGGTTCGATTCCTGCACGGCCCACTTTTCCTGATGCTGCGCAAACGCCGGCCGTGAGGAAGCGTCGGGCCTGGTGACTTGATAGTGGGCTGGATGTCGGCCTTGCCGTTGACGCGCAGCTCGCTCGATCAGCGCGTTTCTCCGATGAGGAGGGCAGCGCTCAGCTGGCGACCTCGGCAGTTGTACGCAAGATGACCCCGTGTTCCTCTGCTTCGCTGGGGATGAGAAGTGCGTGCGTACGCTCCAGATCGGCCGTTGCCGATGACGCCGAAGACCAATCTATGCTCGCCGCCCACTCCTGCGCCCGGTCCAGGACCCTGATCAAAGGCCTTGGTACGTCGGCGCGCGACATCGCTCGCAGTGCCTGGAGATAGTCGTCGCGGAACACGATTGGAATCATGAGCCGTTGCTGCCGCGCGGCAGTCAGCTCCGCATTCGCCAGCGCACGTGCGACACGGCCGTTACCGTCGGCAAATGGATGAACCTCCGCGACGAGGAACATCCCGAACACTGCTCGTGCGAAGCCCGGCTCCAGAGCGCGGTAGCGCTCGAAGCCTCTTCTCAATGTGCCTTGGACTCGGCTAGGCGCAACGAACTCGGTGTTGCCAGCGCGGTTGGCCTTCGTCTTGAAGTGGCCAGGTCGCTCGTCAGGCCGGCCGGCCATGATCCGCGCATGGGACGCCTTCATTTGCGAGAGCAAGTCATCGGCGCTTGCGGGTGTCCTGCTACTGAGCGCCGGGTCGGTGACGAGGTCGAACGTGCCGAGGACGTCGTGGGCGTCCTGGGAACGGTCCGCGGGCATCGCTCCCTCGAAGATAATCTCCCGAGCCTCCTCGACCGTGAACTCGGTCCCCTCGATGAAGTTGGAGAAGTACGCCTCGAAGAACGAGAACGTCGGACTGATGCGTTCCGGTGCGGGCCGGTCAACCGGCACGTATCGGTGTAGGGCGGCGAACAGCACGTCGAACAGTGCGAGGCGGCCCTCGTCCCAGCTATCGCCAACTCGCGTTGCCCTACCGAGACTGCTCGCCAATGGCGTCTCGCGCGTGCCCAGCAACCCCCCGACGAGAGCCGATAGCTCGATCGCCTCTCGCTCGCGTTCGATAAGCGGAGCGATCTCGGCGGCCTCGTCACGTAGTCGGTTCAGCTCGCCCTCGCCGCGATTCGCGAGCAGACGCTCCAGCTGTGCCTCGAGCTCACCGCGGCTTAGTGTTCGTTTGACGCCCGACCGGGCACGCGACGGACGCATGTTGTCGAGGAATCGACGCGGCCAGGAGCTCATATAGAGCGCGTCTCCCATGAAAGGCGTGTCTCCGGCGACGGGACCAACGACTCGCCGGCAATTCAAGACGAGGCCTGGCAGCCGGACTACCCGGCTCGTGTCCGTGCTGAGGAAGATCGATCCCTCGGGACCAGCCGGACGTGCCTCAAAGGCGGACCGGTCGACGATCACGGCTCCTGGGAACATTCCCGCGGCGATCGGCCACGCCCGACGGCGCACGACGTCCTCAAGAGGCTCGTGGAGGTTCTTCGTGTAAAGCGGACCGGCGATCTGGCGGATGCGGCCTTCGCCGAGCAACGCTCGCACCAGTCGGGAGGTCGCGGTCGAGCTGAAGAAGACCTCGCCTTGGTCGTCCAAAGAAAAACGGCGCATACCGGGCATCGCAGCAGCATTGTAGAGGAAATCTTCGCTATAAGCATCCTGAAATGACGAAAATCTTCTCGTAAGACGTCATTGACATCGACTCGTGCCACTACCAACTCTTTTTCTCCGGCTGACCTGCCTTATGTCGGAGAAACCAGCGCAGCTGCGCTTCGACGTCCCAGTTACGGGTGCGCAACCCAGCTGCCGGGAGACGGGCCTCGTCCCGGACCGTCGCTGCCTAACCTCGGTCTGCTGTGGATCTTTGCCCCCGCGCTAAAAGGCCGAGCGCGCTCGACTCCTACTCGACGACGACGCGCACGGTCCGCAGCAGCCGATCGCTCGCGCCGCGCACGCTGCCGCCCTGCTCGAGCGTGTCCTGGATGTAGGCGAGCGTCTCTGCCGTCAGGCGCTCGCCGGGCAGCACGTTCGGGATGCCAGGCGGGTACGTCGCGAGCGACTCGGCGGCGATGCGCCCGACGGCGTCGGGCGCCGGCACGGCCTCCTGCGCGCCGAGGAACGCCTCGCGCGGCGTCATCGCGAGCTCGCCCCACGGCGGCGGCTCGGCGAAGTTCGCGCCGGCGCCAGACGGGTCGAGCCCAACGCGCTCGACGGCCGCCTGCAGCGCGTGCACGAAGCGCGCGGCCTCGGGGATCGTGCGCTCGCCCATGCCGAAGACGGCGACGATCACGTTCTGGCCGTAAAGCTCGAGGTTGATGTCGCCGAGCTCGCGCAGCAGCGCCGCGAGCTCGTAGCCGCTCGCGGCGACGCCGCGCACGTCGACGGCGACGCGCAGCGGGTCATAGGCGAACACGCCGGCGCGGCCGATCATGCGCTCGTCGAGCACGTCGAGGCCGTCGATCGCGCGGATCTGCCGGCGCGCGTCGGCGAGCACGTCCATCGCGTGGTCGAGCAGCTCGTGGCCGTGCACGGCCGCCTGACGGCGCGCGGCGTCGAGCGAGGCCGTCAGCAGCGAGCTCGGGCTCGTCGATTCGGTCAGCGTCACGGCGCGGTCGACGGCGTCCTCGCCGATCAGCTCGGCGCCGCGCTCGCCGAGGTGCAGCATCGCCGACTGCGTCAGGCTGCCGACGATCTTGTGCGTGCTCGAGATGACGAGGTCGGCGCCGAGCGACAGCGCGTGCGCCGGCAGCCGCTCGTGAAACGCCATGTGCGCGCCCCACGCCTCGTCGACGATCAGCGCGACGCCGTGATCGTGCGCGACGTCGGCGAGCGCGGCGACGTCGGCGACGGCGCCGAAGTACGTCGGCGAGACGATCCACGCGCCGACGGCGCCCGGCGTCCGTGTCAGCGTCTCGTCGAGCGTCTGCGGCGCGAGGCAGTGCGCGATGCCGAGCTCCGCGTCGAGCTCAGGCGCGGCGAACGTCGGGCGCAGGCCGGAGAGGACGAGCGCGTCGATCGCGCTCGAGTGCGCGTTGCGCTGCACGACGACGCGCTCGCCGCTGTGCGCGAGCGCGAGCCCGGCCGAGAGGTTGCCCTGCGATGCGCCGTTGACGAGGAACCACGCGCGGCGCGCGCCCCACGCGCCGGCCGCGAGTCGCTGCGCGCGCTCGAACGGCGTCGGCTCGAGGCCGATGTCGATGCCGTGCGTCAGCGCCGGGATGTCGAGGCTCAGCGCGCGCTCGCCGATCGCCTCGAGCAGCTCCGCGTCGGCCGCCGGGCCGCCCTTGTGCCCCGGCACGTGCAGACGCGCGGGATCTCGCTCGGCGTACTCGCGCAGCGCATCGAGATATGGCGTTTGCAGCTGCTCGTCGCTCATCGCCTCAGCCTAGACGGGCGCGTACGGACACGTGCGCGCGAGCCGGCGCGCGCAGGCTTTGCGGCGGGTGGCTAGTCACCCGAGTCAGTAGTTCGCAGGCTGATCGATCTGCGCGGCGAATCCGTTGCCATGGACCGCGACGATTGGGGGCAGCCATGGCGCAGCTTGCGGAGGTCGTGCTTTCAGAGGATGAGCGGGAGGTGCTCGAGCGATGGGCTCGGCGGCCGAGCAGCGCGCAGGCGCTGGTGCTGCGCTGCCGGATCGTCTTGGCAGCGGCCGAGGGGCAGCGGAGCATCGACATCGCGGCTCGGCTCGGCTGCTCGAAATCGACAGTCGGCAAGTGGCGAGGTCGATTCGCCTCGCGCGGCCTTGACGGCCTGCATGACGAGCCACGCCCGGGAAAACCCCGTTCGATCGGGGATGAGGCCGTCGAGCGAGTGATCGTCAAGACGCTCGAGGAGCAGCCGCCAAACGCAACGCACTGGTCGACGCGCTCGATGGCGAGCGCGACGGGCATGAGCCAGAGCGCGGTCAGCCGTATCTGGCGGGCGTTCGGTCTGAAGCCCCATCAAACAGAGAGCTTCAAGCTCTCGCCCGACCCACAGTTCATCGAGAAGGTCCGCGACATCGTCGGGCTGTATCTGAACCCACCCGACGCGGCGATCGTTCTATGCGTCGATGAGAAGCCCCAGATCCAGGCGCTGGACCGCTCCGCGCCGATCCTGCCGCTCTTGCCGGGCGTGCCAGAGCGTCACACCCACGACTACGTGCGCAATGGCACCACGAACCTCTATGCGGCACTGGATGTCGCCTCCGGTCAGGTGATTACCGATATGACGCCGCGACATCGCGCCGAGGAGTTCCGCCGCTTCCTGAACCTGATCGAGCGCTCGGTGCCGGCGCACCTGGACGTCCATGTCGTGCTCGATAACTCCTCGACGCACAAGACCCCGTCGATCCAGCGCTGGCTTTTGCGCCATCCCCGCTTCACGCTGCACTTCACGCCCACCTACAGCTCGTGGCTGAACCTCGTCGAGCGCTGGTTCGCCGAGCTGACCACGAAATGGATCAAGCGAAGCGCGCATCGCTCGGTCCGCGACCTGGTCGCCTCGATTCGCACCTGGATCACCGGCTGGAACGAAGACCCAAAGCCCTACGTCTGGCACAAGAGCGCCGATGAGATCCTCGACAGCCTCGCCAGCTACTGCCAGCGGATCAATGACTCAGGTCACTAGGAGCTCGCCGCGTCGGGCACGTGGCCGTTGCGCCCGAGCAGCGTCGGCGCGGCGGCGTCGGTCCACAGGACCTGGTCGCGGCCCGGGCCGACGCCGACGAGCGTGACCGGCGCGCCGACGTGCTCGGCGACGAACTGTAGGTACTCGCGCGCGCCGTCGGGCAGGTCGGAGAGCGTGCGGCACTCGCCGAGGTCCTCCTGCCAGCCGCGCAGCTCGGTCAGCTCGGCCGTCGAGTGGTGCAGCACGGTCTGGTGGTACGGGAAGTCCTTGAACACGGCGTCGTCGGCGCCGCGATAGCTAGTGCAGACCTGGATGCGGTCGAGCCCCGAGAGCACGTCGAGCTTCGTCACGACGAGGCCGGCGAGCGTGTTCAAGCGCGCCGCGTAGCGCAGCGCGACGAGGTCGAGCCAGCCGGTGCGCCGCGGACGGCCGGTCGTCGTGCCGAACTCGCCGCCGCGCGAGCGGATCAGCTCACCCATCTCGTCGTGCAGCTCGCTCGGGAACGGCCCGGCGCCGACGCGCGTCGTGTACGCCTTCGAGATCCCCCAGACTTCGTCGATGTCCTTCGGCCCGACGCCCGTGCCGACGCACGCCGCGCCGGACAGCGGGTTCGAGGAGGTGACGAACGGATACGTGCCGTGATCGATGTCGAGCATCGCCGCCTGCGCGCCCTCAAAGATCACCGTCTTGCCGCCGTCGAGCAGCTCCCACATCAGTTTCGAGGTGTCGGCGATGTGCTGCTCGAGGCGATGCCCGAACGTCAGGTATTCCTCGGTCATCGTGTGCAGGTCGAGCGATGGGTCCTTCTCGAACGGGCGCAGCGAGAGCCGCTTCGGCTCCATCGCCGCGACGATCTTCTTCTTCAGGATCTTCTCGTCGAGCAGGTCCTGCACGCGGATCCCGAGGCGCGCGGCCTTGTCGGCGTAGCACGGCCCGATGCCGCGACGCGTCGTGCCGATCTGCAGGCTGCCGAGCTTCGCCTCGCCGGCCGAGTCGAGCAGCAGGTGGTAGGGCATGATCAGGTGCGCGTTCGCCGAGATGCGCAGGCCGCCGACGTCGACGCGCCGCGCTCGCAGCGCGTCGAGCTCGCCGATCAGCACCTTCGGGTCGATCACGACGCCGTTGCCGATCACGCAGCACTTGCCCGCGTAGAGGATCCCCGACGGGATCAGGTGCAGCTTCCACTCCTCGCCGTCTCGCACGATCGTGTGGCCGGCGTTGTTGCCGCCCTGGAAGCGCACGACCGCGTCGGCCTGCTCGGCGAGCAGGTCGACGATCTTTCCCTTGCCCTCATCGCCCCATTGGGCACCGACGATCACGATCCCAGGCATGTCAGCGTGCAGTCTACGGAGGCGCGTGTCGCTCGCCGCGCCGGCGCCCCGCGCTCAGAGGCCGGGCGCCTCGCGCTCAGAGGCCGGGCGCCTCGCGCGACAGCGCGCGCGCGTCTCGCAGCGAACGCCGGTCGTCGGCGCCGAACAGCGGCAGCCCGTTGCCGCAGATCGCGACGAGTCGCGAGACGGTGCGCTCGCCGAGCTGCGCGATCAGGTCCTCGTACATCAGGTTCGTCGTCACGATCATCGCGCGCTCGTCCTCGTAGCGCGTGTTGACGATCGAGTAGAGCTGCTCGAGCACCCACTCGGTCGTGTTCTCGGCACCGAGGTCGTCGATGTGCAGCAGGTCGACCGCCGCGAGCCGCTCGAGGAAGCCGACCATCCCGTCCTCCGTCTCGATCGCCGCGCGGATCAGGCTGAGCAGGCGCGGCAGCGAGTAGATCGCGACCGAGCGCCCCGCGTCGAGCGCCGCCTTCGAGACGATCATCGCGAGCGTCGTCTTGCCCGTGCCGACGTCGCCCATCAGCCACAGGCCCTGGCCGGCGTCGAGCTGCGCGTCGATGTCCCCGACGTAGCGGCGCACCGCCTGCACGACCTCCGGCGCGACGCGCGCGATTTCGGGCACCGGCGGGCGCTCGAAGGAGACGCCGCGGTAGCGCTTCGGCACGCGCCCCTCGAGGCCGGCCGTGCGCGCGCGTGCGATCCGCGCGGCACGGCACGCGCAGTCGCGCGCCGTGTTCGTCGCCTCGTCGATCACGAAGCCGCTGCCGTCGCAGACGCCGAGCGGGCACGGAGTCGCCTCGCGTACCTGCGCTCCGGCCGGCTCGATCGGCGTCACGCGCTCGCCGGCGCTCATGGCGTGTAGCGCTCGCCGGCGTAGTTCATGAACTTCGGGAACTCCTTCTGGAAGGTCAGCGTGACTTTGCCGACCGCGCCGTTGCGATGCTTCGCGATGATCAGGTCAGCCTCGCCCGGACGTTCGGATTCCTCGTCGTAGTACTCGTCGCGGTAGATGAACATGACGAGGTCGGAGTCCTGCTCGAGGTTCCCCGACTCGCGCAGGTCCGAGAGCTGCGGCTTCTTGTCGGGCCGCGTCTCGACCGCGCGGCTCAGCTGCGAGAGCGCGATCACCGGCACGCCGAGCTCGCGCGCGAGGATCTTCAGTCCGCGGCTGAGCTCGCCGACGGCCGTCACGCGGCTGTCGTAGCGGCTGTCGGTGCGCATCAGCTGCAGGTAGTCGATGATGATCAGCCCGAGGCCGCCCTCGCACTGGCTGTGCAGGCGGCGCGCCTTCGCGCGGATCTCGAGCATGCCGACGTCGCTCGAGTCGTCGACCCACAGCGGCGCCGCCGCGAGCACCTGCGAGGCCTTCAGGATCTTCGGCCAGCGCTGCTCGGCGACGCGTCCCTTGCGCAGCTCCTCGCCCTTGATCCGCGCCTGCGAGGCGACGAAGCGCTGCGCGAGCTCCGCCTCGGCCATCTCCAGCGAGAACAGCGCGACCGGCTTGCCGTGCGTGACGGCCGCGTTCTCGGCGATGTTGCAGACGAGCGCGCTCTTGCCCATCGCCGGGCGCGCGGCGATGATGATCAGGTTGCCCGGCTGGAAGCCGCCGGTGATCTCGTCTAGGTCCTTGAAGCCCGACGGCGTGCCGGTCAGCGACGTGCCTTCGATCGACAGCCTGTGCAGCTTGTCGAGCTCCTCGTGCAGCACGTCCTCGATCGCGCGGAAGTCCTGCTGGCGATCGTCGCGCGCGACCTCTAGCATCGCCTTCTCGGCCTGCTCGACGAGCTCGCGCGGCGCCGCCTGGTGGGAGACGACGCTCTCCTGGATCTCGTACGACGCGCGCAGCAGGCGCCGCAGCAGCGCGTTCTCGCGCACGATCTGCGCGTAGCGACGCGCGTGCCCGGCCGCCGGCACGACGCCCGTCAGCTCGTCGACGGCCGCCGCTCCGCCGATCTGCTCGAGCTTGCCGAGCTGGCGCAGGCGGTCGGTCACCGTCAGCGTGTCGACAGGCTCGCTCTCGTTGTACAGCGCGAGCATCGCCTCGTAGATCGCGCCGTGGCGCTCGCGGTAGAAGTCGTCCGCGCGCAGCCCCTCCTCGATCACGAGCGCGTACAGCGAGCGGTCCGACAGGAGGATCGCGCCGAGCACCGACTGCTCGGCCTCGAGGTTGTGCGGCGGCGTGAACGCGCCCGGCGCGGCGCTCCCCGCGCCGTTGACTGTCGAGACGGCGCTCATCGGTCGAGCGAGTCTAGGGTCGCGCGCGCGCCACACAGACGTCGGTTCCCGCAAATCGCGAGAGGAAAAGCTGACGGCGATGTCACGAACGCATGTTCGCATGCGCGACGGCGGGCTCCGCCGTCGGCGCGGCAGCGCGCCGGTGCGACTCGTCATCGAGCGCGTCGCGCGCGGCTGAGCCAGCCGCCCGACGCTCGCGCTATTTCTTCGCGACGACCATCGTCTTGATCGTCGCCGGCACGTTCTCGACGACGTCGACGACGACCATGTACGTGCCGACGTTCTTGATCGGCTCAGGCAGATGCACGTTGCGTTTGTCGATCTTCAGGCCGCGCGCTTCTTTGATCGCGCTCGCGATGTCCTGCGCCGTCACCGAGCCGAACAGGCGACCGTCGGCGCCGGCCTGCTGCGGGATCGTCAGCACCGTGCGGTTGAGCAGGTTGACGTTCTCCTCGGCCTTCTCGATCGCGTTGCGCTCGGCGCGCTCGGCCGCCTCCTGGCGCTGGCGGATCGCCTCGACGGCGCCGCGCGTCGCCGGCTGCGCGAGCCGGCGCGGCATCAGGAAGTTGCGCAGGTAGCCCTTCGAGACGTCGACGACCGCGCCCTGCTCGCCGAGCGTGTCGACGTCCTTCAGGAGAATCGCCTCGGGCATCGCGCTAGCGGTCCCTGTCGCGGTCGCCGCGGTCGCGGCGCGGGCCGTCCTCGCGGCCGCCCTCGTTGACGTACGGCAGCAGCGCGAGCTCTCGCGCGCGCTTGACGGCGCGCGCGATCTGCACCTGGTGGCGCCGGCACGAGCCGGTGATCCGCCGCGAGCGGATCTTGCCCTTCTCGGAGACGAACTTGCGCAGCGACGCGACGTCCTTGTAGTCGACCTGCTCGACCTTGTCGCGGCAGTACTGGCAGGACTTGCGCCGCCCCGAGCCGATGCCGCCCTTCTTGTCGCGCCGGCGAACCGGCTTGCCGCGTCCGCGCGCCTTGGCCATCAGCGCGCTCCGCGACGGCGGTCGCGGACGTCAGGCATGGAAACGGATGAATGCACGAAGACCTCGCTGTTGCTGTGTGAAGCTCAGAATGGGATGTCGTCGTCGCCTGCGGCGACCGGCGCTGACTGGAAGTCCCCTTCGTCGACCGGTACGCCGCCTCCGTTCGAGGAGCCACCGCCCTGACGGGCCGCGATCGGTCCGCCTCCACCGGAGGCGTCTTCGCGCGAGCCCAGGAACTGCACCGAATCGGCAATGATATCGGTTGCCTGGCGCTTCGTGCCGTCCTGCGCTTCCCACTCGCGCCACTCGAGCCGCCCGTCGATCGCGACCGGGCGTCCCTTCGAGAGGTAGCGCGCGGCGTTCTCGCCCTGCGCGCCCCATACGGTCACGTCGAAGTAGTTCGGCTTGTCGACCCATTCGCCGGACGCGCCGTCCTTGCGCCGCGTGTTGCACGCGATGCGCAGCTTGCAGACCGACGTGCCGCTCGGCAGCGAGCGCAGCTCGGGGTCGCTTGTCAGGTTTCCGGTCATAACGACCCTGTTGATGTTCGTGGCGGCCACGGCTCCTCTTCCTTTCGGCTCCTCGCGGGCGCGCGGTCGCGGCCCGTCTCATTGCTTCTCAGCTTCGTGCTTCGAGTCTAGACCGGGCCGCGGGCGCGAATCGTCGCGCAGCTCCGCGCAAAGCCGCTAATTGCGGTCGCTACACGACGCGTGCGCGCGCGCCCGGCGCGCGTTCGGCGACGTTTTGAAGACCTCGTCCCAGTACGGCGCGCTGATCCCGAAGCCGCGCGTGTCGTCCTGGAAGTGGTGGCGCATGTGGCGCTCGCGCAGCATCCGCCCGAGCCGGCCGTGCGGGCGGAAGTGGTGCAGGTAGTAGTGCATCATGTCGTAGACGAGGTAGCCGACGAAGAAGCCCGCGCCGAGCGCCGGCGCGTAGCGCCCGCCGAAGATCACGTACAGCAGGCCGAACACGGCCGCGCCGAGCGGCACGCTGACGGCCGGCGGCATGACGAGGCGCATCGGGTCGTTCGGGTGGTCGTGGTGGACGCCGTGGATGATCCAATGCAGCCGCGCGCCAATGCCCTCCTCGGGCTCGAAGTGGAAGACGAGGCGGTGCAGCCAGTACTCGAACAACGTCCACAGCGCGTAGCCGCCGAGCGCGAGCGCGAGCGTCAGCAGCACGCTCACTTTCGACAGGCTCCAGCCGGCGAGCACGGCGATGCCCGGCACGAAGATCAGCAGCGGCACGCTCGGGTGCACGCGCGAGAGCGCGTCGAGCACGCGCGACTCGAACATCGGCGGCGACGCGCGCAGCACGTCCGTGCGTCTGATGTTTCCGTCGTTCATGTCCTCGGCCAGGCGCACGCTTGCGATCTTAGTACGCGCTCGATCGATCCGCCGGAAGTGGACGCGCGCGTGCGCGCCGCGCGCCGTCGGGCTTCGGCGGCCTCGCTCAGGAGGCGTCGCCGACGGCGACTTCGGGCGACGGCGCGGCGTCCGCGCCGGCGTCGGTCGTCTGATCCTCGACGTCCGCGGCCTCGGCGCTCGCCGGCTGCGACGGTGCTGGCTCGGCTGCTGCCGGCTCGCTCGCGGCCGGCTCGGCCTCGGCGCGGCGCGGCGCGCTCGCGGCGGGCGCCATGTCCGGCGGCGCCGCGACTCCCGGTGCGAGCTTGACGATGCGAAAGCGCACGACGACGTCGGCGAGGCGCAGCGTGCGGTCGAGCGTCTTGAGCAGCTCGGTCGTCTCGATGTGGAACTGCAGCAGGTGGTACTCGGCGCTCGCCTTGCGCTCGATCGGGTACGCGAGCGCGCGCTCGCCCCAGTCGTCGTGGCGCAGCAGCTCGCCCTGTCCCTCGATCGTCGCGCGCGTGTCGGCGATCAGCTTCATGCGCACGGACTCGTCCGCCTGCGGGTCGAGCAGCAGCACGAGGTCGTATGTCGGGGCGGGCAAGGTCATGCGAGAACGGCGACGATCAGCGGCGCCGAGCGAGCAAGGTTAGCGGGTTCGCGCCTTCGCGCGGATGTCGGCGAGCTGCTCGTCGATCCAGTCGCCCGGGTCGCGCGAGGTGACGATCTCGACGAGGCCGTCGGCGCGTCTGCGCTTCTCCTGCGGCGCCATCGTCAGCGCCGCGTGGATCGAATCGGCCGTCTCCTGGATGTCGAACGGGTTGACCGACAGCGCGTACTCGCCGAGCTCCTCGTGCGCGCCCGTGTTCTCCGAGAGGATCGACACGCCGTCGCGCTCGTTGACGATCGGACCCTCCTTCGCGACGAGGTTCATGCCGTCGAACATCGCGTTGACGAGCAGCACGTCGTAGTGCTTGTACGCGGCCATCGCCTCCTCGAGGTCGTCGCGCAGCTTCAGCTGGATCGGCATCCAGTCGGGCGTGCCGTGGCGGTGGTTGACGACCGCGACGAGCGCCTCGATCGCCTCGAGGTACTCGGCGTACTGCGGCACGTCGGTGCGCGACGGCATCATCTGCGCCATGAACGTCACGCGCTCGGAGAACTCCGGGTGCTGCTCGAGGAACAGGTCGAACGCCGAGAAGCCGCGCAGCACGTTCTTCGAGAGGTCCGCGCGATCGACGCGCAGGATCAGGAAGTCGCGGCGGCGGCGCAGCAGCTCCTGCTCGAAGGAGCCGACGCGCTCGCGCTGCGCGATCTGGCGCGTCGCGCGATGGTCGATCGGCAGCGGGTAGGCGCGCACCCACACCTCGCGCTCGCCGAAGCGCACGACGCCGCCGTCGAAGTCGACGTCGAGGTCCATCAGGTCGCGGCAGCACTGCAGGAAGTTGTGACGGTACGAGCGCGTGTGGAAGCCGATGATGTCGTTCGCGAGCAGCCCCGCGAAGATCTCCTCGCGGATCCGCGTCGGCAGCACGCGCCACGCATCCGGCTGCGTCCATGGGATGTGGATGAAGTGGTGCAGGAAGACGTCCGGCCGCGCGCGCCGCACGAGGTCGGGCAGCGTGTAGAGGTGGTAGTCGTGCACCATCACGACCGGCTCCTCCGTCTGCTCGAGCTGCTCGACGACCGCGCGCGCGAGGTCTTCGTTGACGACGTTGTAGCCGAACTCGAACGCTTCGATCTCCTCGCGCCGGATGTCCGGCGCGTTCGACAGGTCCCACAGGTAGTGCTGGATGAACCACAGCATCGGGTTCGCGAAGACGTTGTAGAAGCGGTCGTACGCCTCCGGCTCGGAGACGACGAGGCGCACGTGGTACTCGCCGCCGTCCGGCGAGCGCACGGAGAAAGCGCCGCCGCGCTCGCGCGAGACCTCCGCGTCGTGCTCGTTCATCGCCGACGCGATCCAGATCGCGTCGCGGTGCGACGCGAGACCCGTCAGCGCCGTCACGAGCCCGCCCGAGCCGCGCTGGATCTCGCCGCCCGGGCCGAACGTCACCGGTCCGCGGTTGCTCACGAGCACCAGCGGGACCTTCGCGTCGGTCATGCCGTGCGCTTGAGCTCGTGGAAGATCTTCAGGTAGTCGCGCAGGTAGCGCGGCGTCAGGAAGTGCGTGCGCACGTGCTCCTTGCCACGCCGGCCGAGGAACTTGCCGAGCGCCGGGTCCTTGAGCACCTCGAGCGCGCGCGCGGCGCACTCCTCGACGCTGCCGACGAGGAAGCCCGTCACGCCGTCCTCGATCTGCAGCGGGATGCCGCCGACGTTGCCGCCGATGAACGGGCGCGCCTTCCAGATCGCCTCCGAGACGGTCAGCCCGAAGCCCTCGCGCGTCGACTTCTGGATCAGCACGTCGGAGTGCGACTGGAACGCGTTGACCTCGATCGCGCCGACGTTGTTGAAGTTGTTGAGGATGTGGATGTCCGGGTCGCCGTCGGCGTGCGCGATCGTCGCGTTGAAGAAGTCCCACCCCTCCGGGTCGTCGCTCGCCATCGAGCCGACGAGCGCGAGCTGCACGTCGGGCATCGCGCGCTTGACGATCCGGTAGGCGTCGATCACGCCGAGCGGGTCCTTCCACGGGTCGAAGCGCGAGACCTGGCAGATCAGCGGCCGGTCGACGTCGATCCCGAACTGGCCGCAGACGAACGCGCCGTCCTCCGGCGAGAGCGCCATGTTCTTCGGCGTCAGCGGGTCGATCGCCGGCGGCACGACGTTGACGTGGCCGTTCATCCCCGGCGGCACGTACTGCTGCATGTGGAACAGCGTCTGCGGATAGTCGGCGATGTACGGCAAGAGCTGCGCGATCGTGTCGGCGTTCGGCGTCGAGAGGTCGATGTGGCAGCGCCAGACCCAGCCCTTCGCCTTCTCCGGGACGAGCCCGTACAGCGCCGCCGGCTGCGGGTCGTGCACGAGGCAGACGTCCCAGCCGCCCGACAGCTCGCGCGCGTTCATCTCGTTGTACTGCTTCCACGTCGCCCACTGCTCCTCGTCGAGGTCCTGCGGCGCGCCCTGCAGCGCGTTGTGCATCAGCTTTGTCGCGTTGAAGAACTCCTCGCGCCCGTAGATCACCTGCCACTCGCAGTCGAGGCCGACGTCGCGCATCAGCGGCACGAGCGTGTAGAGGATCTCCGAGACGCCGCCGCCGAACGCCGTCGCCGAGATGTGCACGACGCGATCGCCCTGCAGCGGCTCGGCGAGCTCGCGGATCTCGGCGATCAGCTCGCGGCCGCAGATGTGCGTGTAATCGGCGAGCGTCTTGTGGCCAACGGCGACGGGCTGCAGCACGCGGCCGCACGATACCCAACATCGCGCGCGCGCTTGGCCTCGCGAGAGCGCCGCGCGAGGCGCGCGAGCGACCTCGCAACGTGCGCGCGCCACCGCGCACGCGCGAGCGCGCGCCGAACTATCGTCTAGAGATGCTCAGCGGGCGTCTGTATCGCGCTGCCTTCGCGCCGTTCGTCCTCGCGCTCGCCGTCGCCGCGTTCTCGCTCGGCGGACGCTCGACGCCGTTGCGCTCGACGCTCGCGCCCGACGCGTTCGACGGCGCGCTCGCGTTCTCCGAACTCGACTCGCTCGCGCGCGAATTCCCCGACCGCCGCCCGGGCAGCGCCGGCGACGCGGCGCTCGCGTCGCGCGTCGCGAGCGAGCTGCGCGGCCTCGGCGGGACGGCCGGAGGCGGCTTTCAGGTGCACATCCGCGAATTCGAAGCGCCGACGATCGACGGCGAGCGCACGCTGCGGACGGTCGTCGCGACGCGACCGGGCGCGACGAGCGAGGCGCCGATCGTGATCGTCGCGCACCGCGACGCCGCCGGTTCGCCCGCGCGCGCCGAGCTGTCGGGGACGGCCGCGCTGCTCGAGCTCGCGCGCGTGTTCGCCTCGCGCGAGACGCAGCGCACGATCGTGCTCGTCTCGACGAGCGGCGGCAGCGGCGGCGCCGCCGGCGCCGCCGACTTCGCGGCGCACGAAAGCGCGCCGCTCGACGCGGCGATCGTGCTCGGCGACGTCGCCGGCACACGCTCGCGCAAGCCGTTCGTCGTGCCGTACTCCGACGCGGTCGGCTCGGCTCCCGAGCAGCTCCAGCGCACGGTGCAGGCCGCGATCGAAGGAGAGACCGGCGCCGACCCCGGCGCGCCGAGCGGCCTCGGCCAGCTCGCGCACCTGATGCTGCCGCTGACCGTCGGCGAACAGGGGCCGCTCGACGCGGCCGGCATCCCGGCGGTGCTCGTGCAGGCCTCCGGCGAAGCCGGCGCGAGCGCGAGCGCGCCGGTCGGCGCGGCGCGCCTCGAAGCGTTCGGCCGCGCCGTGCTGAGCGCCGTCGACGCGCTCGACACCGGTCCCGAAATCTCCTCGACGATGGAGAGCGGCCTCGCCGTCCAGCGCCAGTCGGTCCCCGCGTGGGCGCTGCGCCTGCTGATCGGCACGCTGCTGCTGCCGCCGCTGCTCGTCGCTGCCGACGGTCTCGCACGCGCGCGCCGGCGACGGCTGCCGATCGCGCGCTGGTCGCTGTGGACGCTGACGTGCGCCGTCCCGTTCCTCGTGACGGCGGCGTTCGTCGTGTTGCTCGGCGCGATCGGCGTGATCGGCGCGGCGCCGGCGCAGGCGATCCCGCCGGCCGGGCTGTCGTTCGGCGGCGCGGCCGCGGCGGCGACGATCGCGGCGCTGCTCGTCTTCGCGCTCGCTTGGCTGCTGTGGCCGATGCTCGTGCGCCGCGTCGCGCTCGACGTGCGCCCGCGCTCCGACGGAGCCGGCGTCGCGATGCTGCTCGTGCTGCTGGGAGTCGCCGTCGTCGTCTGGATCGCGAACCCGCTGACCGCGCTGCTGCTGCTGCCGGCGCTGCACCTCTGGCTGTTGATCGTCTCGCCCGAGCTGCGTCCGCGCCCGCCGGCGGCGCTCGCGCTCGTCGCGCTCGGCCTCGTGCCGCTCGCGCTGCTCGCCGCGTTCTTCACCGAGGCGCTCGGCCTCGGCGTCGGGCAGGCCGCGTGGGCGGCGCTGCTGTTGCTCGCCGGCGGCCATGTCGGCGCGCCCGGCGCGCTGCTGTGGGCGCTCGCGCTCGGGTGCGCCGCGGCGACGCTCATGCTGTCGCTGACCGCCGGAGCGTCGATGATCTCCGGCGGTGGCGATGACGACGTCGAGGAGATCACGATTCGTGGACCGCTCAGCTACGCCGGACCGGGCTCGCTCGGAGGGACGCAGTCGGCTCTGCGACGATGACGATCGAGAGCGCATGGTGAGCGGTGCCTGAGATCGAGCTGAGCAGAGCCTCGCGCGGCGGCCCGAGCTTCTCCTCGCGCCGGCGCCGGCGGCGCTCGCCGGGCGCGCGCCGCGCGCTGCGCGCGCTCGCGATCCTGCTGATCCTCGCCGGCGTCGTCGCGCTCGCCGACGCCGCCGTGACGCTCGTCTGGCAGGAGCCGTTCTCGGCGCTCTACGCGAAACTGCGCCAGGACCACCTCAACGGCGCGCTGAGCAAGGTCGACCGCGCGGCGCCGAGCGCGAGCGAACGTCGCGTGCTCGTCGACCTCGCCGACGTGCGCCGCCGCGTCGCGTTCCTCGCCGGCAGCCTCGAGGGCCGCGCGAAGGACGGCAGCGCGGTCGGGCGCATCCGCATCCCGCGGATCGGCGCCGACTTCGTCGTCGTCAAGGGCACCGGCACCTCCGACCTGCAGAGCGGCCCCGGAATCTACTCGGAAACGGTCTTTCCCGGCATGGCCGGCACGACGGCGATCGCCGGCCATCGCACGACGTACCTCGCGCCGTTTCGCCACATCGACGCGCTGCACGCCGGCAACCGGATCGAGCTCGAAATGCCGTACGCGCGGATGACGTACACCGTGCTCGCGCATCGCGTCGTCGCGCCGACCGACGTGCAGGCGGCCGTCGGCAACGTCGGCTACACGCGGCTCGTGCTCTCCGCGTGCACGCCGCTGTTCAGCGCCGAAAAACGACTGCTCGTCTACGCGCGGCTGACGCGCGTCGAACCGCTCGGCGCCGCGCGCGTGCCGCTCGCGCATCGCCCGCCGGGCGCCGACGAAGCGCTGACCGGCGCGCAGCTCGAAGAGCCGGGGGTGAGCGCGAGCGCCGGTGCGAGCACCGCGCGCGCGCGTTCACGCCAGTCACTGCCAGGCGTGCTCGAACCCGCGAAGGGGCACCTCGCGTCCATCCCCGGCGACTAGCGCGACGCCCGGCGTCGCCGCGCTGGATGCGCCGCCCGGCGTCGCCGCGAGCGCCTCGCCGATCCACGTGACGCGCGTGCGCCCGATCGCGGCGACGGCCGACTCGACGCGCTCGCGCGCGTGCGCCGGCGCGCAGAAGCACAGCTCGTAGTCTTCGCCGGCGCTCGCCGCGAGCTCGCGCGCGTCGAGGCCGAGCGCGTCGCAGACGTCGGCGACGCCCGCGTGCAGCGGCAGCCGCTCGAGCTCGACGCGCAGGCGTACGCCGCTCGCGCGGCCGACGTGGCCGGCGTCGGCCGCGAGGCCGTCGGAGAGGTCGATCATCGCGTGCACGCCGGCCGCCGCGAGCGCGCGCCCCTCGGCGAGGCGCGGCGCCGGCACGCGCACGGAGTCGAGCAGCCGCTCGCGCTCGCGCGTGAGCTCGAGCGCTCGCTCGCGCTGCGCGAGCGCGGCGCCGGCGCCGCCGAGCGAGCCGGTCACGCCGACGAGGTCGCCGACGCGCGCGCCGTCACGGCCGACGAGCTCGCGCTCGTGCGCGGCCCAGCCGACGACGGTCGCCGAGATCGTCAGCACCGGCGAGCGCACGACGTCGCCGCCCGCAATCGTCGTGTCGTTCGCGCGTGCGAGCGCGTGCGCGCCGCGCGACGAGCGCGAGCGCGTCGTCCTCGGCGAGCCGCGCCGGCAGGCCGAGCGCGAGGTACGCCTCGCCGGGCTGCGCGCCCATCGCCGCGAGGTCCGACAGCGCGCTCGCCAGCGCGCGCGCGCCGACGTCGCCCGGCGACGTCGTGCGGTCGTCGAGGCGGAAGTGCACGCCGTCGACCGCCGTGTCGACCGAGACGACGCACAGCGCGCGAGCGCGCACGACGGACGCGTCGTCGCCTGCGCCGCGGAGCACGCGCGTCGGCCCGCGCTCCGCAGCCGCGCCGGCGAGCGCGGCTTCGATCGACTCGATCAGCGAGCGCTCGGCGATCGCGCGCTCAGCGGTGTCGGTAGACGATGCGCGCGCGGTCGAGGTCGTACGGCGAGAGCTCGCAGCGCACGCGATCGCCCGGCAGGATGCGGATGCGAAAGCGGCGCATCTTGCCGGCGACGTGCCCGAGCACGACGTGGTCGTTGTCGAGCTTCACGCGGAACATCGCGTTCGGCAGGGCCTCGATGACCTCGCCCTCGAATTCGACCTTGTCCTCCTTCGGCACCGCCTGCCAACCCCAATCTGGGCGCGCTCGTGCGAGCGACGCCCGTCGTCAACTTCACTCGCGGCTCAAACTACCAGCGTCTGAGTGTGAAGGCGGTCAGCGCTCGTTCACGTCACGCCGCGTCGCGGCTAACGGCGAGCGTCTGACGCCGACCCCGCGCGCCCGGCGCTAGCCCGGCGGCGCGCCGCCGGCGCCGCCCGGACCGCCGCCACCGCCACCGTTGCCCCGGCCGTTGCCGTTGCCGTTGCCGTTGCCACCGGCCCCGGGTGCGGGCGGCGCTTCGCGTTTCGGTTCGGCCGGGCTCGGCGCGCCGGTCCCGCCTTTGCCGTTCGCTTCGGGCGTGTGCTTCGGCGTCGCGCGTTCGGAGTGTTCTTCGCCGCGTTCTTCGGAAGGAGCGCGCGACTGCCCGGTCGTCGCGAACTTGCCGTAGAACGGCGTGTAGGAGATCGGTTCGCTCGCCGGCTTGAACGGCACGCACGTCTTGCCTTCCTCGACGGCCGACATGTACGCGTGCCAGATTTCGGCTGGCAGGTAACCGCCCTGCTGCGGCTCGCCGTGCACGTCGGTCATCGACACGCGTTTCGTCGGGTAGCCCATCCACACGACGGTCGCGTAGTTCGGCGTGTAGCCGTCGAGCCACGCGTCGACGAGTTCGCTCGTCGTGCCGGTCTTCGCCGCCGTCGGGCAGCCGATCGCCGAGCGCGTCGCGGTGCCGCTTTCGACGTTCTGTTTGAGGATGCTCGTCTCCTCGGCCGTGACGCCTTCGCTGAGCACTTTCACGCGATGCGGCGTCCCCCAGTTGCTGTCGACGTGTCCGTCGGGGAACTCGACCTTCGTGATCGCGATCGGGCTGTCGCGGTAACCGCCGTCGGCGAGCGTCGCGTAGACGGCTGCCATTTCGAGCGGTGTGACGCCGAGCGTGAGACCGCCGAGCGCTTCGGCCGGGAAGCTCGAGAGGTGCGTTTTGACGCCCATCTTGTACGCCGTTTCGGTGACCGTCGACTCGCCGAGGTCGGCGGCGAGCTGCGCGTAGACGGTGTTGTCGGAGGTCAGCGTCGCGTCGACGAGGCTGATCGACTTGTTCAGCGACGTTCCCTCGAACGTCTTCACTTCGTATGTCGGGTAGCCGGTCAGCCAGCCGGGCGCGAGCGTGTGCGAGAGGTAGTACGTGCTGTTCGGGTCGACGCCGCGCGATAGCGCGTCGGCGAGGTCGATCGCCTTGAACGTCGAGCCGGGCTGGCGGTGCCCGTCGGCGGCGAGGTTGTACTGCGACTTCTCGTAGCTCTCGGACTCGGCCATCGCCTCGATGTCGCCGTTCGCCGGGTTCAGCGTGACGATCGCCGACGCCGGGTCTTCGGGCTCGTTGAGAACTTCGGCGATCGCCTTGCGCGCGAGCCGCTGCATGTTGAGGTCGATCGTCGTGTAGACCTTCAGCCCGCCCTGCGCGACGGTCTGCGCGCCGTAGCGTTCGACGAGCTGCTGGCGCACGTATTCGAAGAAGAAGTCCTCCTTGCGTTCCGAGTAGAAGTAGCCGCGCTTGACTTCGAGCGGCTTCGCCTCGGCCGCGCTCGCTTCGCCGGCGCTGATGTAGTGAAGTTCGGCCATCTTCGCGAGCACCTCGTTGCGCCGCCGGCGCGCTTCGGAGGCGTCGGCGAATGGGTTGTACTGCGACGGCGCCTGCGGCAGGCCGGCGAGCAGCGCCGCCTGCTGCAGGTTCAGCTGCGAAGCCGGCTTGTCGAAGAACTCGCGCGAGGCCGCCTGCACGCCGATCGCCGTCTGCCCGCCGAGCGTCCCGTACGGGACGCTGTTGAGGTAGCTCGTGAGGATCGAGCGCTTGCTGTGTTTTTTGTTGTAATCGATCGCGAGCTTCGCCTCGATGATCTTCTGCTTGAGCGTATGCTGGTCGCCGCCGAGGTACAGGTTGCGCACGAGCTGCATCGTGATCGTCGAGCCGCCCTGCAGCGCCTGGCCGTGCGTGATGTCCTTGATCGCCGAGCGGAAGATGCCGGTCAGGTCGACGCCGTTGTTCTTGTAGAAGCGCTGGTCCTCGATCGCGACGGTCGCGTTGCGCAGGTTCGCCGGGATCTGGCTCCACGAGATCGGCGTGCGCAGCTCGTCGGACTGGATGAAGCCGAGCCGCGTGCCGTCGGCGGCAAACACCTGCGAGGAGCCGCCGCCGATGATCGGGCGCAGCGAGTCGATCGACGGCGCCGACTGCGCGACGTTCAGCACGTAGCCGACGGCCGCGATCGCGCCGACGATCAGCGCGGTGACGAGCACGCCGCCGCCGACCAGCAGGAACCGCGTCGGACCGGCGCGGTTGTGCCTGCGCCGGCGCTGTCGAGCCTGTCGAGACATCTCCGGACCTTCGAGATTATCTGCCCGATTGTGATTTCCTGCCGGTAGCCGTCGTTTCGGCACCCGCGCCGCTCCTCCAGCCACCGTGCTTCGACCCATGCCTCCGGACACCGCCGAGCTCGCGATCGCCGAATCGAGCGATCAGACGCCGAGCGCCGGCGCGGCCGTCGCCGACGCCGCGAGCGTCGCGCCGGCCGTCGCGAGCGCCGCCGCGCCGCGCCGCGTGCCCGCGCCGAGCCGGCGGCTCGCGCGCAGGCAGGCCGAGCTGCTGCACGCACGCGCGCGCCGAGCGCTCGCGAGCGCGCGCGCCGACGCGGCGCGCATGAGCGCCGTGCGCGACAGCTGGCGCGCGCTGTGGAGCTCGCGCGCGCTGATCTGGGCGGCGGCGATCGCGACGCTGATCGTGTACGGGCCGGGGCCGCAGCGCCACGCGTTCAACCCACGCGGGCTGACGCGCGGGCTCGGCTGGCTCGGCAACGCGCTCGCGGCGCCGGTCGCGCGCTGGGACGGGGCGTGGTACCTCGTGATCGCGCGCTACGGCTACCGCCCGGACCTCGGCTCGTTCACGTCCTCGCGCGACGCGTTCTTCCCGCTCTACCCGCTCGGCGTGCGCGCGCTCGGCGTCGTCGGCGTGCCGCTCGTGCTCGGCGGCGTGCTGCTGTCGCTCGGCGCGCTCGCGCTTTCGCTGTACGGCATCCATCGCCTGACGACGCTCGAGCTCGGCGCGTCGGGCGCGCCGGCGTGGCCGCGCCTGTCGGCGCGCGCCGGTGCGTCCTCGCCGCGCGAGGTCGCGCGGCTGGCGGTGCTCGTGACGGCGTTCGCGCCGATGGCGTTCTTCCTCTCGGCCGTCT
The DNA here is from genome assembly GCA_963802105.1 of uncultured Solirubrobacteraceae bacterium. Lineage (GTDB taxonomy): Bacteria > Actinomycetota > Thermoleophilia > Solirubrobacterales > Solirubrobacteraceae > Palsa-744. Next base: position 1,453,678 of record CAWDHJ010000002.1, read on the forward strand.
ACTCGGAGTCGCTCTACCTGCTGCTGTCGGTCGCGCTGTTCTACGCCGCGCGCAGCGGACGCTTCGCGCTCGCCGGCGTGCTCGCGGCGCTCGCCGGCGCGACGCGCAGCGCCGGCGTCGTGCTGCTCGTGCCGGCGCTGATCCTGTACTTCTACGGTCCGCGCAGCGATCGGCCGCCGGACTTCGCGCGCGTGCGCGCGCTCGCCGTGCGCTACCGCGCGCGGCGCGACGTGCTGTGGCTCGCGCTCGCGCCGGTCGGTCTCTGCCTGTACATGCTCTACCTCGCGCTCGCCGGCGGCGACGCGCTCGCGCCGTTTCACGCGCAGGACGTCTGGGGACGTCACTTCGCCGGGCCGTACGTCGGCATCTGGGACGGCCTGCGCGCGGCGTTCGAGGGCGCGCGGCAGCTGATCTCGACGCAGCAGAGCCACACCTACTTCGCGGTCGGCGGCGAAAGCGCGTTCATCGCCGCCGAGCACAACCTGCTGCTCGCGGCGTTCCTGATCGCGGCGATCGTCGCGACGCTCGGCGTGCTGCGGACGCTGCCGTTCGCCTACGGCGCGTACGTCGTCGCGGCGCTCGCGCTGCCGCTGTCCTACCCCGTCTCGACGCAGCCGCTGATGTCGCTGCCGCGCTTTCTCGTCGTGCTGTTCCCGCTCGGCATCTGGTTCGCGGCGTGGCTCGCGGCGCACCCGCGCGCGCGTGTGCCGACGCTCGCCGGCTCGGCGCTGCTGCTCGTGTTCTTCACCGCGCAGTTCTCGACGTGGCACTGGGTCGCGTGAGCGTGCGCGAGCCGCGCGCCTCGCAGCCTCCGCCGCCGGTCGCGCCCGAAGCCGACGCGTCGCAACCGCCGCCGGGCGCGCCGCCCGAGCGATCGCCGCGCGGGCTGCCGCCGTGGCCGCCGTGGATGGCGCCGGCGGCGCTGCTCGGCGGAGCGACGCTCGCGACGCTCGGCAGCCTGCTCGTCGACATCCCGGCGCTCGCGTTCGGCGTCAACGTGAACGCCTCGCATCTACCTCCGGGCCTGGTCATCGCCGACACGGCGGTGCAGGACGCCGGCTTCATCGCCGTCGCGCTGTTCTTCGCGCAGCTCGGCGGGCGCAAGGTGCAGGCCGCGATGTTCGGCCTGCGACCGACGCGGCTGTGGCGCGCGGTGCGGCTGCTCGCGACGCTGCTCGCGCTGTTCTTCCTGTTCAACGTGATCTGGGCGGAGATCTTCAACACGAGCAGGGAGAAGCTGCTCGAACAGCTCGGCGCGAACGAAACGACGGCGCTGCTCGTGCTCAGCGCGGCGCTGACGTGCGTGATCGCGCCGATCGCCGAGGAGTTCCTGTTCCGCGGCTTCATCTTCACGTCGCTGCGCAACTGGCGCGGGCTGTGGCCGGCCGCCGCGATCACCGGCCTGCTGTTCGGCGCCGTGCACGTCGGCTCGGCGCCGGCGATCGACATCGTGCCGCTCGCCGCGCTCGGCTTCGCGCTGTGCCTGCTGTATCGCGCGACCGCGTCGCTGTACCCGTGCATCGCGGCGCACTGCGTCAACAACTCGATCGCGTTCGGCAGCCTCGAGGAATGGAACGTGTGGCAGGTGCTCGTGCTGCTCGCCTCGGCGCTCGCCGTGCTGACGCTGCTCGCGCTCGCGCTGACGCGGCTCGGCATCGCCTCGCGCGAGCCGGCGCTCGCAGGCGTGAGCGGTCCGCGCCGTGCGTCGCGTCCGCCGGGTAGGATCGCGCCGATGAGAGCGCTTCGCATCGTCGCGACCGCCGCCGTGTGCGCCTGCGCGGCGTTCGGCGCTCCGGCGGGCGCCGCCGTGACGACGGCGCCGGCTCCGACGCCGGCGACACCGCCGGCCGGCACGCCGGCGCCGAGCACGCCGACGCCCGCCCCGCCGCCGCCGGCGTCGGCCGCGCCCGGGCGCATCCAGCTCGTCGTGCAGCGCGCGTTCGGCAAGCCGCCGTTCGTGATCGCCGGCTCGCGCATGGTCATCCGCGGGATCGTCGTCCCGTACGTCGGCGGCCAGACGGTCAGGGTCAGCATCTACAGCAACGGGCGCAAGGTCGAAGTCAAGACCGTCAGCGTGCTCGCGATCGGCAACGGCGCGGGCCAGTTCCACCTCGGCTACACGAGCGCGAGCGCCGCCGTCGTGCAGGCGCGCGCCGTGCACTACGCGACGCCCGCGCAGGCGCAGTTCGCGGGCACCTCCGAACAGGTCCACTTCGCCTCGCCGAACCTGTACCCCGGCGCGAGCGGCCCGTCGGTGTGGCTGCTGCAGTCGGAGCTGAACGCGATGCACTACGTCGTGCCGCTGAACGGCGTCTTCGACGAAGCGACCGGGCGCGCGGTGATCGCGTTCCGCAAGATGACGGGGCTGCCGCGCGTGTCGTACACCGACGCGTCGGTCTTCCGGCGGATGCAGGAGGGAGGCGGCGTCTTCCACGTCCGCTACCCCGGCGACGGCAGGCACGTCGAGGGCGACCTCACGCGCCAGGTGCTCGCCGAGATCGAACCGGGCGGGCGCGTGCGCGCGCTGTACACGATGAGCTCGGGCAAGCCGTCGACGCCGACCGTGATCGGGCGCTTCCGCGTGTACTCAAAGACGCCGGGCACGAACTCCGAGGGGATGGTCGACTCGAACTACTTCATCCGCGGGTACGCGATCCACGGCTACGCCGAAGTGCCGACGTACGCGGCGAGCCACGGCTGCCTGCGCGTGCCGATCCCCGACGCGCCGGCGATCTACGCGTGGGTGCACGAAGGCACGCCGGTCGACGTCTACAACGAGAGCGGCGGCGGCAGCCACAACGTCTCGAGCCACGCCGGACCGTAACCACGCGAGCGACCGAGGACGCAGCGAGGCGCCGGTCAGCGGTTGTCTACAGCCGCACGCGGATCGCGCGCGCGACGAAACCGAGCCCGAGGCCGTAGACGAGCAGCGCGAGCAGCAGGTCGACGCCGCGGATCAGCCACTCGCTGCTCGATCCTTCGGTCACGCCCGAGAACGGCGAGGTGATCGCTTCGGACGCTTCGTCGATCGTGCGCCGCAGCGAGCCTTTGCCGCCGCCGCTATCGGGCGCGAGGCCCGTTTCGTGTTCGCCGGCCAGCGTCGTTTCGCCGTTGAGCTTCTGCGTCTGGTGCTGCGAGGCGCTGCTCGTGCGATTGACGACGAACAGCGCGAACGAGACGATCACGATCGCGCAGAGGACGATCGACGCGAGCTTCAGGACGCTCGCTAGCGGCGACAGCACATCGCTAGATTAGATCGGCAGATGGACGCCTTGGCCGAATGTTCCACGACGCGCGCCGACGCGCGCGCGCGGCTGATCGCCGAGCTGCGCGAGCACGCGCTCGTGATCGGCGAGGTGACGCTGACGAGCGGGGCGCGCGCGCAGTACTACGTCGACGCCAAGCGCGCGATCCTACGTCCGGCCGGCTTCGCGGCGCTCGCGGCGCTCGTCGCCTCCTACGTCGCCGAGTGGGAGGCGACGGCGGTCGGCGGCTTGACGATGGGCGCCGACCCGGTCGCCTGCGCGGCGCTCGCCGGCGGTGCGAAGGCGAAGGCGTTCTTCATCCGCAAGGAGGCGAAGGACCACGGGCTGCAGCGGCGCATCGAGGGACCGCCGCTGGCCGACGAGGACCGCTGCGTCGTCGTCGAGGACGTCGTCACGACCGGCGGCTCGACGCTCGCGGCGATCGCGGCGCTGAACGACGCCGGTCGGCCGATCGTCGGCGTCGTCAGCGTGCTCGACCGGCTCGCCGGCGGCGGGGCGACGATCGAACGCGCCGCCGGCGCTCCGTACGTCGCGCTGAGCACGATCGACGACGTCTACCCGGCTCGTCCGGATCGCGCCGATGGCTGAGCCGGCGGCCGCGACGCGGGCGGGCGTCGTCGTCCGCGCGGCGCGCGCCGAGGACGTGCCGCGGCTGCTCGAGCTGTTCGCGGCGCTCGCCGAGTACGAGCAGCTGACGGACGAGCTGCGCGCCGACGAGCCGAGCCTGCGCGAGGCGCTGTTCGGCGAGCGCCCGGCGGCGAGCGCGCTGATCGCCGAGCGCGCCGGCGCGGCGGCCGGCTACGCGCTGTTCTTCGCGACCTTCTCGAGCTTTCGCGTCAGCCGCGGGATCTGGCTCGAGGACCTGTTCGTGCTCCCTGAGCACCGCAAGGCGGGCGTCGGGCGCGCGCTGCTCGCGGCCGTCGCCGCGCGCGTGCCCGGGCGGGACGGGCGCCTGGAGTGGGCTGCGCTCGACTGGAACGAGCTCGCGCTCGGCTTCTATCGCGGGCTCGGCGCACGGCTGATGGACGAGTGGACCTCGCTGCGGCTCGACGGCGATGCGCTTGCACGTCTCGCGGCGGAGGCCGGCGATCGTCGATAGCCCGATCGCGTCGCGCTCGCGCCGACGGCTGATCCTCGCGATCTGCTGCATGAGCCTGCTGATCGTCGGGCTCGACAACACGATCGTCAACGTCGCGCTGCCGTCGATCGGCCGCGAGCTGCACACGTCGGTCTCGGGCCTGCAGTGGACGGTCGACGCGTACACGCTCGTGCTCGCGAGCCTGCTGATGCTGTCGGGATCGATGGGCGACCGGCTCGGGCGCAAGCGCGTGTTCTCGCTCGGACTCGTGCTGTTCACGCTCGGCTCGCTGCTGTGCAGCGTCGCGCCGACGCTCGGCGCGCTCGTCGCGTTCCGCATGCTGCAGGCGATCGGCGGCTCGATGCTCAACCCCGTCGCGATGTCGATCATCCGCAACGTGTTCACGGACGCGCGCGAGCGCGCGCAGGCGATCGGCGTGTGGGGCGCGACGGTCGGCATCAGCCTCGCGCTCGGCCCGGTCGTCGGCGGCGCGCTCGTCGAGTCGATCGGCTGGCGCTCGATCTTCTGGATCAACATTCCCGTCGGCATCGCCGCGCTCGCGCTGACGCTGCGTTTCGTGCCCGAGTCGCGAGCGCCGCGCGCGCGTCGCCTGGACCCCGTCGGCCAGCTGCTCGTGATCGCTCTGTTCGGCGCGCTGACGTACGCGATCATCGAGGGCCCGAAGGCCGGTTGGCTCTCGACGCAGAGCATCGCGCTGTTCGCGCTCGCCGCCGCCGCGCTCGCCGCGCTCGTGCCGTACGAGCGTCGCCGGCGCGAGCCGCTGCTCGAGCTGCGCTTCTTCCGCAGCGTCCCGTTCTCGAGCGCGAGCGTGATCGCCGTCTGCGCGTTCGCGGCGCTCGGCGGCTTCCTCTTCCTCAACACGCTCTACCTGCAGGAGGTCCGCGGGCTCTCGGCGCTGAAGGCCGGGCTGTGCACGCTGCCGATCGCGGCGATGACGCTGATCTTCGCGCCGGTCTCCGGGCGCATCGTCGGCCGTCGCGGCCCGCGCATCGGCTTGCTCGTCGGCGGCGTCGGCCTGACGCTCGGCGCGGGACTGCTGACGAACCTCGGAGCGCACACGCCGATCGTCTCGCTCGTCCCCGCCTACCTGATCTTCGGGGTCGGCTTCGGCATGGTCAACCCGCCGATCACGAACACGGCCGTGCTCGGCATGCCGCCGGCGCAGGCCGGCGTCGCGGCGGCCGTCGCCTCGACCTCGCGTCAGCTCGGGCAGACGCTCGGCGTCGCCGTCGTCGGCGCCGTCGCGGCCGGCGGCCTCGCGACGGTCGGGCCGGGCTTCGTGCAGGCGAGCCACACCGGCTGGTGGATCGTCAGCGCGTGCGGTCTCGCCGTGCTCGTGCTCGGCTTCGCGAGCACCGGCGAGCGTGCGAACGCGAGCGCGCGCGCCGTCGCACTGGAGCTCGATGCGCACGAGCAGGCCGATGCGGACGCCGCGCGCGAGCTCGTCCGCGCGTGAGCTGCGCGCGCACGCCGATAGCCTTCGACGCGAAACGTCCGCCAGGCGCATCGCCCTCGTAGTCCAATGGACAAGACGACCGCCTCCTAAGCGGTAGATCCAGGTTCGACTCCTGGCGGGGGCACTTCGGAGAACCCGCTGCACCGATCGCACGATGGTCGGCAAGGTGCTGGCGAAGGCGGGCGAGTCTACGCTGTGGCGGTGGCGCGGCGCTGGGCGTGTGCGTACAGCGTCTCAGGGGCGATATCTGCACCGTTGGGCCAGACGATCGTGCCCGCTTCGGCGTCAGCTCGGAGGCGGGCGAAGTAGACCGGGTCGCGTAGCGGCTCGAACACGCCGCCGTAGTCGAGCAGGTAGGAGAGATCCACGTCGGCCGTCGTGCCATCTGCGAAGCTCACGCGTACGGCGTGGCTTTCGAGCGGCTGTGCCTCGATGAGAAGGGGTGTGCTTCGCACCACGAGAATGGTAGAGCGTTCAACGCAGCGGGTCGATCGGCAGAAGCGGCTCGCTACGGCGGGCGCGCGCCCAGTTCTCATGCAGCTCCGACTCATGCGTCTGCGCCCACTCGATGACAGTCGCCGAGCGCGGGGCGGCAGCTCGCCGGCGATGATCACTCGGCTTTCGATGTCGATCGTGGCCTCGTCCTCGCCGTAGGTGGCGTGGAAGTGCGGGCGCCCGCGGTGGTGGGCCTCGTCGTAGTACATCCAGATCACGATCCCGTAGAACGCGCTGATTCGCGGCATCGCCGGCAGACTACTCACGGCCCGCGATCCCCCAGCCAATGGGCAGCAGCCTCATTTACGCTGCCCAAACTCCGTCGGATCGTGCCGAATCCCGCATCCGCGCCACGCGCCTGCCGGCCGGCGCCCTCGCCGCGCGCGCCGGCCTACGCCGCGCGCCGCGCGTCTGCGCCGACCCAGCCGCGGCGCAGCTCGGCCGCGACCGCCGCGACGACCGCGCCGGGCCGCGCGAGCGGCGTCTCGCCGACGGCGCGCACCGGCTCGACGCCGCGCACCGAGCTCGTCAGGAAGGCCTCGCCGGCGGAGCGCAGGCGCGCGAGCGCCAGCGGCTCCTCGCGCAGCTCGATCGCAAGCGCGCGCGCCGCCTCGATCGTTCGCCGCCGCGCGACGCCGGCCAGCAGGCGTCCGTCGGCCGGCGGCGTGACGAGCACGCCGCGCTCGACGGCGAAGACGTTTGCGCGCGATGCCTCGAGCACCTGCTCGCCGGCGTCGAGCACGAGCGCTAAACAGCCCTCGCGCTCGTTCGCGCCGTCGCGCGCGAGCCGCGAGCGATCGGCCCACTTGTGCGCGCCGAGGCCGCCGCGGATCGGCAGCGGGCGCAGCGCGATCGCGCGCTCCCACGAGGGGAACATCTTCGCGGGGTCGATCGGCGCCGTCACGACGTCGGCCGCCAGCCGTCCGTCGGGACCCGGCGCGAGCGTCAAGCGCAGGCGGCTGTGCGCGAGCCCGGCGGCTCGCTCGCGCACGAGCTCGCGTACGTCTCCGAGCAGCTCGGCGCCGAACAGCTCGCGCACGCTCGCGCTGAGGCGCTCGACGTGCGCCTCGAGCTCGATCGGCACGCCGTCGACGATCAGAAGCGTCTCGAAGACCCCCATCGTCCGATCCGGCCAGAGGAGTTCCACGGCCGGAGATTGTGACATTCTGCGGCGGTGCTATCGAGACTTCGTCGCCACCTGCGCGCGCATGGACCGCGCCAGACGGCGGCGGCGATCGCGCGCAAGCTGTGGCGGCTCGTCTATTCGCACGAGCGGCTGATCGTCTTGACGAAGGACCTCGATTCGATCGTCGAGCCCGTCAAGCAGAGCGGGCTGCGCGTCGCCAAGCTCGACGCGAGCCAACTGCCGGGTCTCGCCGAGCTGAACCGCAAGCGCGACACTCCCGACGTCGACGAGCGCTTCGCCGACTACGTCGCGAAGGGATTCAACGGCTTCGTCGCGTATCGCGGCGAGGAGATCGTCGGCTACTACTGGTGGGTCGATCGCGACATGGCGACGCTGTTCCCCGACCTCGCGGAGCTCGGGCTCGGAATCGAGCTCGCCACCGGCGACGTCTACGGCTCGGATTACTTCCTGCTCGAGCAGCATCGCGGGGGCGGCGCCGCCGCCGAGCTCCTGTACCGGATCGAGAGCGGCCTGCGCGACCTCGGCTACGCGCGGATCTGGGGCTACGTCGTGAGCGACAACCGTCCGGCCCGCTGGACCTACAGTTCGCGGGGCTACCTGCCGATGTGGGCCGTGCACAGAAAGAGAGTCCTGATCGTCAATCGAACGACCCGCGAGTCGGCGTGAGAGGAGTGGTGCCGTGAGCACGGCGGCCGAGATAGAGGAGCTGATACGCGACGTCGCGCCAGACGTCGGACCCGTCGATCACGGGGTCGATCTGATCGAGGCGGAAGTGATCGACTCGCTCGGGATCGTCCACCTGATCTCGTTGCTGGAGGAGAAGTACGGCATCGCGATCGACGACGACGACCTCGACCCGACGAACTTCCGCTCCGTGGACCGCATCGCCGCGTTCGTCGAAGCGAAGGCGGCCTAGCCGCCGATGCCGTTGCAGGCACGTGCGGCCGCTAATACACTCGGCGATGAACTTCGCCATGGCTGAAGACTCCACGCCGGTCAACGCGAGCGCGTATTACCTCGACCGTCACATCGAGGCTGGTGACGGCGATCGCACCGCGATCAGGACGGAGAGCGAATCGTGGACCTACGCGCAGCTGCTCGAACACGTCAAGCGAGCGGCCGCGAGGTTGCACGACGCAGGCGTGTCCCGTGGCGATCGCGTCGTCCTGATGCACGCCGACGCCCCCCAGGCCGTCGCGTACCTGCTCGCGGCGATGCGGATCGGTGCGGGCCCCGCACCGATCCCCACCCAGTTGACCCAGGACGAGGTCGCGTTCATCTGCAACGACTGCACGCCGGCGGCGGCGGTGATCGACTCCGCTTGCGCAGAGCGCGTGTCTGCCGTCCGCGAGCAGCTCGCCTCGACGATGGCGATCGTCGTCACCGACCAACCGCAAGGTGACCAGGAGGATGCGGCGCCGACCGACGAGGCGGTCGACCCGGTCCTCGTCGGTCCCGACGAGCTCGCGTTGATCCAGTACACCTCGGGGAGCACCGGCTCGCCGAAGGGAGTCGTTCACCTGCACCGAGGGCTGCTCGCGCTGCCTGCCGGTTTCGGCGCGCGGCTCGCGCTCACCGATCGCGACGTCTGCTACTCGGCGGCGAAGCTCTCGTTCGGCTATGGCTTGGGCAACTCCGTGCTCTTCCCGATGGCGGCTGGCGCGACGGCCTTCCTGCGGGCGGAGCCGTCCGATCCGCTCGGCGTTCTCAAGGCGATCGAGAAAGCCAGGCCTACCGTGGTGTTCGGTGGACCCACGCTGTATGGGGCGATCGTCTCGATCCGAGGCGCCAAGCTCAGCTTCGACAGCGTCCGACTCTACGTCTCCGCGGGCGACGTGCTGAGCGCCCAGTTGTTCGACACCTGGCAGGAGCGCTTCTCTCACCAGATCCTGGACGGCTTGGGGTCGACCGAGTGCCTGCACATCTTCATTGCGGCCGAGCCGGGCAAGGCCGTCGGTGGAAAGATCGGCCGGGCGATCCCCCCATACGAAGCGCGTCTGGTCGAGGACGACGGGACGATCTTGCCGGCCGGGAGCACAGGCCTCCTGGAGGTGAAAGGTCCGGCGAACTTCGATCGTTACTGGAACCGTCCCAAGCAGACCGAGGAGACGATCCGAGAGGGGTGGGTCCGCACGGGCGACGTCCTGCATCAGGATCGCGACGGCATCTTCAGCTATGTCGGACGCCACGACGACGTCTTCATGGTTCGAGAGCTGAAGGTCGCTCCCGCGGAGATCGAGCAGATCCTCGCCGAGCATCTCGCCGTCGCCGAGTGCGCGGTCGTCGGGCGCCCCGATCGCAGTGGCTTCCCGTCCGTCTGTGCGTTCATCCGCCTCGCCGACGGCTGGCAGGCAAGCCGCGAGCTCGAACAGGAGCTCCGCGAGCAAGTCCGCGGAACGCTGTCCCCTCACAAGGTGCCGAAGGCCTTCGAGTTCGTCGAGTCGCTCCCACGGACGAGCACCGGGAAGCTCACCCGGCACACGCTTCGCGGATAGCGAGGGAAACTGAACGGCTCCGCGCGCGCGACTCGCGTCGAGACCCCGAGGGACCCGCGGCGGGGCGCCGCTCACGAAGCAGCTCCTGTGAAGACGCTGCTGATCGACAACTACGACTCGTTCACCTACAACCTCTTCCAGCTGCTCGCCGAGGCCAACGGAGAGCCGCCGATCGTCGTGCGCAACGACGTCGCGTGGGAGCAATTCGAGCGGCTCGAGTTCGACAACATCGTCGTCTCGCCCGGACCCGGCAGTCCCGACCACGACGGCGACTTCGGCGTCTGCGCGCGCGCGATCCGCGACGCGCGCGCGCCGCTGCTCGGCGTCTGCCTCGGCCACCAGGGCCTCGCCTGGGTCCACGGCGGCGAGGTCGTGCGCGCGCCCGAGGCGATGCACGGTCGGATCAGCGCCGTGTTGCACGAGGACTCGCCGCTGTTCGCCGGCATCCCGCGCGAGTTCCAGGCCGTGCGCTACCACTCGCTGTGCGTCGAGCAACCGCTGCCCGACGAGCTCGAGCCGATCGCCTGGACGAGCGACGGCGTGCTGATGGCCGTCGCCCACCGGACACGGCCGCAGTGGGGCGTGCAGTTCCACCCCGAGTCGATCTGCACCGACTACGGGCGCACGCTGCTCGCGAACTTCCGCGACCTGACGCGCGAGCACGGCGCGCGCGTCAACGGCGCCGTCGCCTCGCCCGCGACGAGCGGCGCGGGGCGCGAGGCGCCGACCGCGGCGAGCCGCGAGGAGCTCGTGCTGAAGGTCGAGCGGCTCGACGCGCTGTACGACGCCGAGCGCGCCTTCGTCGGGCTGTACGGCGACAGCGAGACGGCGTTCTGGCTCGACAGCAGCAAGCTCGACGAGCGCGCGCGCTTCTCGTTCATCGGCGCGACCGGCGGTCCGCTGTCGGCCGCCGTCCGCTACGACGTCGCGCGCGGCGAGCTGCGCGTCGAGCGCGCGAACGGCGAGACGGAGCTCTCGAGCGAGTCGATCTTCGACTACCTCAGCCGCGAGATGCGCCGTGTGCGCCACGTCTCCGACGGCCTCCCGTTCGACTTCAACTGCGGCTTCGTCGGCTACTTCGGCTACGAGCTGAAGGCCGACTGCGAAGGCGACGACGCGCACGCTTCGACGATGCCCGACGCCGCGTTCGTGTTCGCCGACAGGCTGATCGCGTTCGACCACCTGGAGCGGTGCACGTATGTGATCTGCGTAGCCGAGCCGGCCGGCGCCGAGGGCGCGGATCGCTGGATCGGCGAGACGAGCCTGCGGCTGGCCTCGCTCGCGCCGATCGAGTCGCCCGAGTGGGACGGCGCCGAGCTCGACGAGCCCGTCGCGTTCCGCCTCAGCCGCTCGCACGAGCAGTACCTGCAGGACATCGCCACGTGCAAGCAGCGGCTGAGCGAAGGCGAGACGTACGAGATCTGCCTGACGAACAAGATCACCGCCGAGGTGGCGCTCGCGCCATTGGCGCTGTACCGCACGCTGCGCCGCGTCAACCCGGCGCCGTTCTCCGCGTACCTGCGCTTCGGCTCCAGCGCGATCCTCAGCTCCTCGCCCGAGCGCTTCCTCAGCGTCGGGCGCGACCGCTGGGTCGAGGCGAAGCCGATCAAGGGGACCTGCGCGCGCGGCGGGACGCCGGCCGAGGACGTGCGCCTCGCCGAGGAGCTGCGCAGCGACGAGAAGAGCCGCGCCGAGAACCTGATGATCGCCGACCTGCTCCGCAACGACCTCGGCGTCGTCTGCGAGGTCGGCACCGTGCACGTGCCGAACCTGATGCACGTCGAGTCCTACGAGACCGTCCACCAGCTCGTCTCGACCGTCCGCGGGCTGCTGCGCGAGGACGTCGAGCCGCCCGACTGCATCCGCGCGTGCTTCCCCGGCGGCTCGATGACCGGCGCGCCGAAGAAGCGCACGATGGAGATCATCGACCAGCTCGAGCGCGAGGCGCGCGGCGTCTACTCGGGCGCGATCGGCTACCTCGGGCTGAGCGGCGCGTGCGACCTGAGCATCGTCATCCGCACGATCGTCGTCGAGCGCGACCGTGCGACGCTCGGCGTCGGCGGCGCGATCGTGACGCAGTCGGACGCCGAGGAGGAGTACCAGGAGACGCTGCTCAAGGCGCGCGCGCCGATGTGCGCGATCGATCCGCGCGTCGATCCGCGGGCCGTCTTCGAGCGCGACGCGCAGCCGCCCGCGCGCCCGTCGCTTGTTGAGCGGCGGTAGGCCAACTGCTAGCTTCAACGCAATGTCGACGCTGAGTCGCGCGGCCGTGCGAGCGGCGCTTGCGTTCCTCGTCGCGATCGGCATCGCGGCGCCGCTCGGGGGGTGTGGCGGGGCGTCGAGCACGACGTCCGCTCCGGCGGCGAGCGGACAGAGCGAAGAAGGCAACGAAGAATCGGCCGCCGAAAAACAGGAAGAAGCCGCCGAAGTCAACAAAAACCGCGAACTGCTGTCGCTGCTCGAATCGAAGAAGCGCGAAGAAGCGGCCGAAGCGAAGGCGCAGAAGACCGAACGCGAAGCGAGCGCGAAGGCGAAGAAGCGCGAAAAGAAGGCCGAACGCGAAGCGAAGAAGCGAGAAGCGGCGGCGCTCGCGAAGGCGAAGAAGCAGGAAGAGGAACTGAAGAGCGCCGCGACGAAGCAGCAGGAAGCCGCGAAGAAGAGGGAAGCCGAAGTGAAGAAGCAGCAGGAAGCAGAACGCAGGGGGACGACGATGAAACAGGCGCCGCCGCCGACGACGCAGACGACGCTCACGACGACGCAGCCGAGCCAGTGAGCGCCGCTCGCTCCACCCCGGCCTCGCGTGCGCGCTCGGGCGCCGCGCCGCGCGTGCTCGCGCTCGGCTTCGCGCTGCTCGCGCTCGTCGCGCCGCTCGCCGGTTGCGGCGAAGGCTCGGGCGGCGGAGGCGGCGGCGAAGGCGCGGGCACGAGCGAAGCGGCGCACGAAGTCGGCGGCGAAGCAGCCGAACGCGCCGAACGCGAAAAGCAGCGCTCGACGCTCGCGCGCGCGGCGGCGCGCGAAGACGCCGAAATCGCCGCCAAACGCAAGCGCCAGGAAGCGGCGCTCGCGAAGGCCGAAGCGCAGGCGCCGAGCGCTCCGGCGAAAAAACGGCACGCGCACAAAGCGAAAACGCCGGCGAAGAGCAAGCACGGCTCGACGCCGTCGAGCAGGACGGGCCGCTCGAAGAAAGGCTCAGGCGCGCAGGAAACGCCGGCCGAAAAAGCCTCGCGCGAACAGTTCGCCAAGGAAGAAGCGCGGGAAGCGGCGCGCTACAAGCAGCTCGAAAAGACCGAAGCCGGCAAGTAGCGCCGCACCGCGCGCGCAGCGAGCTAGTCCAAAGGATAGGATCGCCGAAGTGCTCCGCGCCCACCGCATCCTGCCTCTGGCGCTGCTCGCCGCCGCGATCGTCGCGGCCGGCTGCGGCGGGTCGAGCGGCTCCTCGGGATCTAGCAGCTCCTCCGCGTCGACCGCCGCGACGAGCTCGACCGCCGCGACGGCGCCGACGGGCTCGACGGCGACTGCGCCGGCGGCCGTCCCGAGCGCCGGCACGAGCGAGGTCGCGGCTTGCAAGCGCGGAGTCGGGACGCTCCTGCGCCTCCCTCAGGGCACGCGCGAACGGCTCGAAGCGATCTGCGAAAAGGCCGCGAGCGGCAACGCCGCGACGAAGCGCAGGGCGACCGAAGAAGCCTGCCGCGAAGTCGTCAACGCCTCGCCGCTGCCGGCCGGCGAAGCGAAGCAGCGCTCGCTCGCCGCCTGCAAGAAGGCCGGCGCCAAGCGCGGCTAGCGCCGGCGCGTCAGCCGCTCACGCGTCGGCCGCGCCGGCGTCGTTCTCATCTTCATCATCGTCGTCCTCGCCCGCGTACAGCGACTCGCGCGCGAGCTCGCCGCCGCTGCCGAACAGCTTGATCTCGAGCAGGTCGTGGCGGTAGTCGTCGGGCGCGATCAGCGTGAAGCGCTCGCTGACGAGCTCGCACTGGTCGACGGCTAGGTCGGCGAGCTCGGCGGTCGCGATGCGCCCGCCCGAGACGAGCGGATGCCCCCAGACGAGCGTCATCGACGCGACGGCGCCGCCGTGACCGCGCCAGCTGCCGATGACCTCGTCGCACAGGTCGAGCTGCCAGTCGGGGTTGCGCGCGGCCGTCTCCTCGGTGAAGTCGACGTGCGCGACGAAGTCGCTCGGCTCGCCGTCCTCGCCGGCCGGCACGAAGCGCACGTAGCCGAACAGCTCATAGCCCTCGCTCGTGCTCGCCGTCCCCGGCACGTACGTGCGCCCGTGCCACGTGCGGTCGGGGTACCAGACGATCTCCGCCACCGCGCCGAGCTCGGCGCCGTCCTCGGCGCTGCTCGGCGCGGCCGCGAGGAACTCCTCTGCCAGGCGCCGCGCCCAGCGGCCGTACGGAAGGTCCTCCTGTGGCGGCTCGGCGGCGAAGCGCGGGACGAAGCGTTCCTCTGGCGGCATCGCTGCGGCAGCCTACGGCCTTACGCCTCGCGCAGCAGCGACGCGGCGTGCTCGGGCGCGACGATGTTGAGGTTGACGTCGGTCGCCAGCTCGAGGCCGGCGAGGTGCGTCAGGCGCGGGACGACGTCGATTCGCCAGCAGAAGTGCTCGGCGCCGCGCGGCGCCGTGCGCACCCACATGTTCAGCGGCGGGCTCGCGCCGAGATGGCGCGCGAGGCGCCGCAGGCCGTCGTGCAGCAGCGCCGCGCCGGTTGGCCCGTCCTGCTCGAAGCGCGCGCGCGGGCGGCGCGGCGCGAGCATCAGCTGGAACGGCAGGCGCGAGGCGTACGGCGCGATCAGCACGGCGTCGTCGTCGATCGCGACGACGCGCTCGCGCAGGCGGACCTCCTCGGCGACGAGGTCGCCGAGCAGGTTCTGGCCCATGTTGCGCGTCGCGTACGCGCCGGCGCGCTCGCGCTCGCGCGCGACGGCCGCCGGCACGAAGTCGAGCGCGTAGAGCTGCGAGTGCGTGTGCGGCAGCGACGCGCCGGCCTCGCGCCGCTCGTTGACGATCAGCTGCACGTAGGCGCTCTGCTCGTGGAAGCGCATGCGCTCGCGCCAGACGTCGATCGCCGCGGCGACCTGCTCGACGGGCAGCTCGCAGAGCGAGAGCACCGGCTGCGGGCCGTTGACGATCACCTCGTGCGCGCCGCGCGCCGGCATCGAGGAGAACAGCTCGCCGCGCGCGTCGCCGCGCAGCGGCGCGGAGAGGTCGGCGGCGGGCGCGTCCGCCGCGCCGGCGTCGCTCCCGCCGCCGGCGCCGTCCTCGGCGGCGAGCGCCGGGAACAGGTTCGGCACGACGCGCACGGTCCAGCCGGGCGAGTCGGGAACGCCGCCGCCGGGCCTGACGGCGTACAGCTCGGGAGGGGTGCGGTCCTCGTTGCCCTCGGCGAACGGGTCGCTCCGCGGGTCGATCGGCGGCGTCTCGCGCACGCTCGCCGGCAGGCCCGGCGCGCCGCCGGGGCGGCGCGAGCGCTCGCCGGCGACGATCGTGCGGTGCCCGCTGAGCGGGTCGATGCGGATCTCGGGCACGCTCAGGCGGCCTTCGCGTCGAGCGCGTAGCGCCGGATGTCGCGTTCGAGCTTCGCGGCGCTCGGGTACGGCCCCTGGCGGATGTACTGCGCGCCGGAGGCGTCGTAGAAGACGGTCACGGGCGTGAACGAGGAGTCGGTGATCGCCGAGCCGAGCGCGCCGCTCTCGTCGTAGTAGCTCGGGTAGCGGAACGGGGAAGCCGCGCAGGAACGCCGCGGCCGCGGCGCGGCTCGTGTCGGCCGAGTCGATGCCGAGGAACGCGACGCGGCGGCCGAGCGCCGAGGACGCGGCGTCCTGGAAGGCGCCGAACTCCGAGCGGCACGGGATGCACCACGAGGCCCACTTGTTGATCACGATCGGGCGCCCGCGCAGGGCCGTCAGCCGGTGCCGGAACGCGCCGAGGCCGCCCGGCAGCAGCTCGCTCGCCTGCGCGTGCAGCGCGGCGAGCGCCGGCGGCGATTCGGACAGGCGCGCCTGCATCTGCGCGAGCGTCAGCTTCGAGCGCGCGGTCGGCTTCGTCGAGGAGCCGGCGAGCTGCACGAGGCCGACGACGAGCACCGCGAGCAGCGCGAGAGCGCCGGCGACGATCGAGATGCGCTTCGGCGTCACGCGCGTAAGCCTGGCAGATCGCCCCGCTCGCGAGGCGCGAGCAACGGCCTCGCGACGTGCTATATCTTGGATGCACGTCAGAGGCCGGGTAGCTGCAAGCGACCGGCAACGGCGTCACCCGGACGCCAGTCTTTCCTGAGCCGCGCCGAAGCCACTTTCAGCGGCGGCTCCGTCTCGAAGTCCAGAGCCTGTCATGGCCGAGTCCACCTCAGTGGCCCTCGCGGCCGCGCCCATTCCCGGTTCCGCCGAAATCGCTCGCGCGGAGAAGCTCGTGCGCGAGCGCTTCCTGCACGCGGGCGAGGACCCGGCGGTCGCGCTCGCGCCGGGCTCGCCGCGCCGGCGCGCGCTCGACGCGGCGCTCGCCGAGCTCGCGGAGGACCCGAAGGCGAAGAACCCGTCGACCGCGTGGCGGCGCGAATTCTCGCTGCTGCTCGGCCTCGAGCGCCTGCTCTCCGAGGACGAGCCGAAGCTCGCCGACGGCACGGTGCTCTCGGCGCACCAGGTCGACGCGCTGTCGGGCACGCTCGCGGCGCTGCTCGCCGCGGCGCAGGCGAGCGCGCCGAACGGCAACGGCCGCGCCGCCGCCTCGGCGTCGCCCGAGCTGCTCGCGTCGGCCGAGATCTTCGGTCTCGACGACGCCGCCGCGCGACGCCGGCGAGCCGCCGCGCGAGGAGTCGGCGGCCGACGCCGACGAGGACGACGAGGAGGAAGACGACGACGAGGACGACGAGGACGACGAGGAGGACGACGACGAGCTCGGTCCGATCCAGCGCGCGGCGCCCGACGACGACGACGAGGATGAGGACGAGGAGGAGCTCGACGCCGGCGAGGACGACGACGTCGAGGAGGACCCGGAGGCGGAGGCGGAGAGCGAGGAGGAGCCGCGCGACTGGGCCGATGAGGGCGAGGACGAGGACCTGACGTCGCTCGACGAAGGAGCGGAGCAGCCGGAGGACCCGAACGCCGACAAGCGCTTCTGGTTCGAGCACGCGACGGGCGCCGGCAAGACGGTCGCGGCGCTCGGCTTCGTCGAGGCGTCGCAGACCGGCGGCGTGCTGATCCTCACGCACCGGCGCAACCTCGTCGACCAGTTCAACGGCGAGCTGCGCGAGCGCGGCTACGCCAAGCGGATCTGCAAACCGCTGCTGAAGGGGCAGGACTCCTCGAGGGGGGCGGTGACGGTCGAGACCTACCAGTGGTTCGTGCGCAACGCCGGCAAGATCTCGAGCGCGTACACGATCGTGATCTGCGACGAGGCGCACACGGCGCTCGGCGAGAAGACGAGCGCGGCGATTCGCGAGTGGACGGGGCCGATCTTCATCGGCATGACGGCGACCGGTGCGCTGATCGCGCGCCACGTGACCGACCTGTTCCCGACGCAGACCTCGCGCTTCGACCTCGCGCAGGCGGCGCGCCGCGGCGTGATCGCGCCGCTGCGCTGCCTGCGCATCTCGCCCGGCGTCGGCGTGCGCACGATCGCGAAGGTGCCGCTGCGCCGCGGCGAGGTCGACACCGAGTTCGACCAGGACGAGCTCGCGAAACTGCTCGACCAGCAGCCGTTCAACCTCGCCGTCGCGAACCTCTACAAGACGCGCTTCAACGGCGTGCCGGGCGTCGTCTACGCGGCCGGCGTGCGCCATGCGTACAACCTCGCCGAAGCGTTCCGCGCCGAGGGGATCAAGGCGCAGGGCGTCTCCGGCGAGACGCCGAAGCGCGAGCTCGCCGAGATCCTCGCGCGCTACGAGCGCGGCGAGATCGACGTGCTGATCAACGCGCAGCTGCTCGCCGAGGGCTGGAACAGCCCGCGCGCGACCGTCTGCGTGCACCTCGCGCCGACGGCGTCGAAGCGCATCTACCAGCAGCGCGTCGGGCGCGTCACGCGCCGCCACCCGGGCAAGGAGGCGGGGCTCGTCGTCGACTTCGTGCACCCGGCGACGAAGCACGACGACCCGGTCGTCACGCTGCACTCGCTGCTCGACCGCGACGTCTACCGCGGCGGCGCGATCGTCGTCGGCCCGGTGCGTCGCGGGCGCGGGCGGCGGATGCGCGTCGAGCGGCGCGTGCTGCCGGTCTGCGCCGAGGAGGAGCGCCGCTTCGCGGTCTTCGAGCGCGAGCTGTGGCGGATCGCCGTCGAGCACCTCGACTACGGCGAGCAGCACGTGTGGGCGGCGCTCGCCGGCGCGCGCGTCGCGCCGAACGGCTGGCGCCGCGCACGCGCGATGCTGCACTTCGACCGCACCGGCGAGCTCAAGAGCCGCTTCCTGATCACCGCCGTGCAGCGCAACAACAACGCGCAGCTGCGCCTGCGCGCGCTCGCCGACATCCCGGCGCTGCGCGACCCCGACGCGTTCGACACGGCGATCGACATCATCGGCGGCTGGCCGCGCGACGAGCGCCGCGAGGCGAGCAAGATCATGCTGCGCGCGCTCGTCGAGCGCCGGATCGGCCGCCGCGACCAGGCGAACGCCTGGATCTGGCGCCTGGCCGAGTACACGCGCGACGTGCACGAGGAGTACGCCGTGCAGCGCTGGCCGGAGACCAAGCGCCTGCTCGGCCTGCTCGTCAACTCGGCCGGCGGCGCGCACGCCCGCAACGCGCGCCGGCTGATCCACGCCGCGCGCAAGCAGGACCGCCGGCTCGCGGCGGCGCTGCTCGCGGCGGCGCTCGCGCACACGCCGGAGGCCGAGGAGGCGCTGCGCGGCGCGCGCACGCGGATGGCGCGCAAGCCGCCGGCGCTCGCGCGCGAGCTGCTGCGCAACTTCCCCAAGCGCCGCGCGCGCAACTCGCGCCGGCGGCGCAAGGGCGGCGGCGGGCAGAACGGCGCCGGCGTACGCGATGCGGCGCTCGCCGAGACGACGCGCGCCGACGCCGACAGTCCGGTCAATGCGGGGGCCGGCATCAGCAACGGCGTCGCCGATGCGGTTCGCGACGCAGAGGCCAATGGCGTCGTGCCGGACACACCGAGTCGTGGAGGTCGCGCCGGATTGGCAGGCCGCGGTGGATGAGCGCCAGCCGTACGAGACGCGGCCGTCGATGATCGGCTCCTTGGCCGCTGCCTAGAAGCGTCTCTCTCCAGTCTGCCAGCAGCTCTCTTGGCCAGCTGCACCGCCCCGGCTCCTCTGCGAATACCCTTTAGATGGTGCCTGGCCGGTCTGCAGGTTCCATCTCTGTCCGAGCCAGGAACCTCCTCGCCGCGCGTATCGCGGCCATGTCCGGCCAGGCGCCCTGTTTCATACCCGGGCGCCACCAAGATTATGCGCTTGGCTGAGCCAATGAGTTCTGCTCTCTCGTACAGATGCTGAGTTCCGGTATCTGGGCTTGACAAGCAATCGACGTTGGGATAGACCACGCCTTGCTTGGACAGAGCACCCCGAAGCACTGGGGGACACTAGGGCTCTCGAGCCCACGACATCTCGGGACGGTGCGGGATATGCGTACTGCGTTGCGGTGCTGCCTGCGTTCGTTCGGTCGAGTGCTAGCTCTCTCAGAGAGCAGGCGTCGAGTTCGCTTCGGGATCGCGGGTGGCCTCGCGATCCTTACAACCGCCCTTCTCGCGCTGGCCTTCGTGCCCGCCGCCGGCGTCGGCGCGAGCACCTCGGCCCCATCGCTAAACCAAGCGCCCGACACGGTCGTGCGCGAGCTGCCTGAACTGCGCACCGAGACCTCCGACACCTATCTGCTTGCCAATGGCACGCGCCTGGCGAAGATCTCACGCACCCCCGTCAACTATCGCGACAGCTCCGGTGACTGGCAGCCGATCTCAACGACGCTGCAGTCTGGAGCAGGCGGCACTTTCGCGACCTCGGCGACGCAGCTGCCGGTCACGCTCCCTTCGTCACTCGCCTCGCCGGTGACGGTCGGCGCCGCCGGAGCGACGGTCTCCTTCTCCCTGGAAGGCGCCGGCGGCTCCGCGGCCGCGAGCGGCGCGAGCGCCACCTACGCAGAAGCGCTGCCGAACCTCAGCGCAAGCTACGAAGAGCAGGCTACGCGCCTGAAGGAGACCCTTATTCTCGCGAGCGCATCCGCACCCGCGATCTATCGCTACCACCTGAGCACCACGGGCGGTCTCACCGCGACCCTCCAGAATGGCGCCGTCGTCTTCTCAGACGCCCAAGGACACCCGCGCTACGTGATGCCGGCACCATCGATCGCAGACGCCGGCGCAACCGGACGCCCCGACTCGCGCGATGTGCACTACGCCTTGAGCGAAGACGGCTCGCAGCTCAGCGTCGTGATCGACCGCGCCTGGCTGCAGAGCCCCGAACGCGTCTTCCCGGTCAAGCTCGACCCGACCGTCGAATACTGGGGCGATAACGTCGACTGCTTCATCGCCAGCGAACCGAGCTATGAAAACGAATCGCTGTGTGGCTCCTATATCTACCTCGGCTATCACCGCGAAGGCAGCGCCCACTCGGTCGGTCGTGGCCTCTTGCGCTTCGAACTGGGCAGCACGATCCCCGAAGACTCGACAATCCTCTCGGCCAACCTGCGCCTGACCGACTCCTACACGGCGAGCAGCAGCCAGACGATCGAAGTCGCCGGCCTGGAAAGGACGCCGACCAACAGCGCCACCTGGAACAAGTACGACGGCACCAACGCCTGGACGTACAAAGGTGGCGACTACGAAACAGGATCGCCGAGCAAGCAGACGATCGCCCCCACGGGCTCCGGCTACGTCTTCAGCTGGGGCATCACGCCGCTCGTCGAAAAATGGGTGCAGAACCCCGCCTCAAACCACGGCCTGATCGTCAAGGCCGAAAACGAGAGCGAAGGCTCCGGCGAATCCTCCTGGGTCAGCGACTCCGGCGAAGCCCATCCCTACATCGAAGTCTCCTACTCGCCGAAGGTCGGGACTCCGAGCGAGTCCACGTTCACGAGCCAGCAGCTCTCAGACCGCGAGGGCCTCTCGGTCAACCTCGCCAACGGCAACCTGCTCGTGCAGAACCACGTCCTCGAGCTGCCGGGGATCGGCTTTGACCTCTCGATCAACGCGTTCTACAACAACCAGGAGTACAGCTGGCGCAACCTCGGGATGGGCGCGATCCTCTCGACCGGCCAGGACGTGCGCATGGAGTACAACGAAGTCGAAGGCACCTGGGCCTACGCGGACCCGAGCGGCGCCTGGTGGCGCTTCACGCGCGACTCCGCCGAGGACAAAGGCAGCGAAAAGGCCTACACGGCGCAGGGCATCAACGCGGTCCTCTATGAAGAAACGAGCGGCGCCCTGCGCCTCGAATACATCACCGCGCGGATCAAGTACTACTTCAACAACAACAAACACCCCTCGTTCCTGCAGAAGATCGAAGACGCCAACAAAAACACCGAGACGCTGCACTACAACGCCGAAGGGATCTCCTCGATCGAAGACACCCACGGCCACACGATCACCTTCACGCACGAAAAAGCCGCCGGTGAATACACCTCGGGGATCAAAGACGCGCTCGGGCGCAAATGGGAATTCCTGCACAACTCAAAAGGCCAGCTGGAAGCGGTCAAGGACCCCGACGGGCACAAAACCAAGTACTCCTACGGCGAAGCCGACGAACTGACGCAGATCGAAGACCCTGACGGGCACCTGATCGAGCTCTCCTACGGCCCGCACAACGCGATCACGAAGATCCGCCACGTCGTCAACGGCACGGCGAGCACGATCGGCAGCAAAGACGTGATCACGACGTTCAGCTACGAACGTCCGGCAAAGTCGAGCCTCTCCTGCCCGCCGGGCTCGATCGGCTCGACCGAAGTCGTCAGCCCCAACGGCAGCCCCGAAGGCAAAGTCGACTACAGCGAAAGCGCTCACAAGACCGCCTACTGCTACAACGCCGCCGACGAGGTTACCAAGACGATCAACCAGCGTGGCGGCACTTCGACTGCCAGCTACAACTCCTCCACCGGCAACCTGACGACCTACCAGAACCCCGGCGACACCGCTGAAGGCGGCACGATCATGAACGAACTCGCCTACAACGCGAGCGGCGCGCCGACAAAACTCTCCGACGGCACGGGCACGAGCTCCACGCTCGACACGACGCTGAGCTATGGCGGCGGCACTGGCAACGGCGGTCAGGTCGAGCCAAGCGCGGTCCAGACGCCCTACTCGGCTTCCAAACAGAAAGCCGAAAAAACCCACCGGACCTTCTACGGCTATGACGAACACGGGAACCTCGCGAGCGTCAACCAGGACAGCGAAGCGGGCAAACCGGAAGTAAAACTCGCCCACAACGCTCAAGGGCAGGTCACCGAAAGCACCGATCCCAACGGGAACGTGACGAAATACAAATACAGCGAAGCCTCTGGCCACGAAAAAGGCGACCTGCTGAAGATCGAACCGCCCTCGCCCCTCGGGAGCACCGAACTGACCTACGACTCGCTCGATCGCGTGCACGCCGTCAAAGACGGTCGCGGCAACACCGCGACCTACACCTACGACGGCGAGGACCGCCTCACGAAGGTCGAATACTCAGATGGCTCCACCGTCAGCTTCAAATTCGACGCCGATGGCAACACGACAGAACGCGTCGACGCGAAAAGCTTCGGCGAACCCTACACCGGCGCGACGCTCTACGAATACGACAAGCTCAACCGCCCGACGCTCGAGACGACGCCGAGCGCCAAGACGATGCGCTACGGCTATGACTACGACGGCAACTTGACGAGCGTCGAAGACAAAGGCGGGACGGTCTCCTACGCCTACGGCTCAGACGACCTCCTGACAAGCCTGGTTGAGCCCGAAAACTCTGCGCACCCGTTCAAATTCGGCTACGAAGCAGGCGTCGACAACCGCGAATCGACGACCTATCCCAACGGCCTGTTGCAGTGCACCAAGACCGATCCCGGAGGGCGCCTGACCAAGCTGGTCGTGTTCAAACCGACCGCGGAACAGAACTGCGCGAGCAGCATCTCCCCAAGCACGGCGCTTGAGTATTACGGCCTGTGGTATTCGCTCGAATTCGAAGAAGAAGGCAAAAAAGAAGCGATCGACACGCCAGACGTCCAGAAGATCTTCAACTACAAGGCGGCAAACACGACGACCTACTCCTACGACACGCTCGATCGCTTGCTGGGGGCCGTCGTTACACCGGACGCCGGCGGGAGTGCGACGCTGACCTCCGAATACGAATACGACAACGCGGGCAACATGCTGCTCAACCACACCTACTCGCCGAGCACGACCTACACGAACGAGCACATGAAGTACAACGCAGCCAACGAGATCTGCGCGATCGCCACAAGCGCGCCAACGAGCTGCGCAAGCCCGAGTGAACCGGGCATCGCCGGCGAGCCGACCTACGACAACGCCGGGAACATGACCAGCGACGGCCTGCTCGCCGGCGCGAACAAGTTCGCGTATAACGTCCGCGACCAGCTAACGAGCATCACGCCGCACGGCGAAGCGGCCAAGCAGATCGTCAGCCACGGCACCGGGCAAGCGGACCTCGCTGCGATCGGCTCTGAAGAAGTGATCACGAACATCCTCGGCGTTGGTGTCACGGGCTCAGGCGAATCGGCCAAGTACTACACGCGAGGACCGGAAGGCGCGCTGCTGGCCAAGCGCACGGCGAAAGGCAAACCGAGCGAAACGGAATACTTCGTACTGGATCCGTTTGGGTCGGTGGCGATGCTGACGAGCTCGACAGGTGTGCAGACAGCGCCGGCATCCGGCAGCTATCAGCGTGATCCATACGGGAGCGCAGTCGGCGCAGAACCCGCTACTTTCGGTTACGGGACAGGCCAGATACTGCCCGGAAGTATCGTGCACTACGGTGCGCGATACTATGATCCCATGCTCGGGGGGTGGACCCAGCCTGACGCGAGTGAAGGATATCTCTACTCAAGCGATGATCCGATCAATGAAAGTGATTCAAGCGGATTGTGCCCGTTCGATCGTTATGTCTCCTCGGGGTTCGTCGTACGTGGCAATTACACTTACGTCGATATCTGCGGCACGTCCGGAAGGAATGCCGGGAAGCTCGTCGGCTTCGTCCGGTTCCGTACGCCGCTCGTCGAAGCAGCGAAATCAAGTGGGCGGAGCCTGGCGTCGCGCATCGTCGAGGGCGTTGTGGGCACGGCGGTATTCGCTGCGGGTATAGGTGGCGGAACACTATGCGCGGTCGCGACCGATGGCCTCGGCGCCCTGCACTGCGCAGTTGCGGGTGGCGGAGTAGCTTACGCTGGCGGGTTGGCGGTGTTTAATGCCGTGGAAGAACGATGAGTGAATGGTATTCGTACTGCTTTACCTGCTTTGCGTAGCGGCCTCGAGCTATTTCGGTGCCCTGTGGCTCGCCTCACGTCTTAATCTGTCAAAACGACGGGAGATGCCCGGAGAGCGATTGGCGAAACCCGTGCTGGTCGCCACTGCGATGAGCGCTGTCGCGATCACCGCCGGATGGATCTTCTCGGAAGGTTGGATCCTTGCAGGGCTAATTGTCGTAGTCGCTGCCTTTGTGCTGCCTGGACTTGTCATTGTGCTCGCGCGGATCGTGAAGATCTACAGGTGGCGCGATCGGTCGACCGGGAGTGCGGCTGGAGACGGGATTGGCGAGCGGTAAGCGATCTGCGCACGAGCAAGGAGCGGTCAGGCGCGGCACTCGAGAAAGCAGCGCACGCTGGCCTAGCGATCCGTCCGCAGGTGGACCTCGCCGGCGTCGAGCGTCGCGTGTCCGCCGCCGGCGAGCGCGACGACTAGCCGCCCGGCGCCGTCGATCCCCTCGGCGCGCCCGGCGCCGTCGCTCCAGCGCACCTCGCGTCCGCGCAGCGCGTCGCGCTCGCGCCACGCGCCCAGCGTCTGTTGCGAGGGCTCGGCGAGCCGCCGCGCGAGCGCGTCGAGCAGTTGCGCGAGCGTCGGCTCGATCTCGCGCGGCGAGCGCGCGAGCGTCGCGGCCGTCTCGTGCAGCTCGACCGGCAGCTCGTCGATCGCGACGGCGACGTTGAGGCCGATGCCGAGCACCGCCCACTGCTCCTGCGGGCGCCCCTCGGCGAGGATGCCGGCGAGCTTCGCCAGGCGCTCGCCGCGCGCGAGCACGATGTCGTTCGGCCACTTGATCAGCGCGTGCTCGCCGGCGACGTCGCAGACGGCGAGCGCGGCGATCAGCGGCAGCAGCGCCGGCGCCTCGCGCAGCACGAGCGACATCAGCAGCGCGCTGCTGGGCGGCGCCGACCAGCGCCGACCCTGACGACCGCGGCCGGCGGTCTGCTCTCTCGCCGTGACGAGCGTCCCGTGCGCCGCGCCGGCGAGCGCGAGCTCGCGCGCGCGGTCGTTCGTCGAGTCGGTCACGCGCAGGTGCACGCGCGGGCGCCCGAGCGCGCGGACGGTCGGCGGCTGGTCGGCCATCCGCGCGCGCGCGCTCGCCGACGTCGGGCTCACGGCGTGCGCGCGGCGGCGTCGGCGAGCAGCGCGTCGAGCAGCCCGTCGACGTCGTGCCGCGCCGCCTCGACGTCGACGTCGAGCCCGTGCTCGCGCAGCGTCTCGCTCGTCACCGGCCCGATCGAGACGATCCGCGTCGCGTCCGAGATGCCGGCGCTCGCGCGGCCGTCGCGCGCGCCGTCCTGCACGCCGGCGGCGTGCAAGAAGTTGCGCACGGTCGAGGACGACGTGAACGTGACGTAGTCGGCCGCGCGCGCCTGCGCGAGCGTCCGCGGCGCGAGCGGCTCGACGACCGTCTCGTAGAGGTCGAGCGCGTCGACGTCGGCGCCGCGCGCGCGCAACGCGTCGGGCAGCTGCTCGCGCCCGCCGCGCGCGCGGGCGATCAGCGCGCGCGTGGCCGGCACGTCGGCGAGCGCCGCCGCGAGGCCCTCGCCGGTCGAGCGCTCGGCGGTCACGTCGGCGACGATGCCGTGCGCGGCGAGCGCTTCGCTCGTCGCGATGCCGATCGACGCGACCCGCGCGCCGGCGAGCGCACGCGCGTCGCGCCCGCCGGCGGCGAGGCGCGCGAACAGCTCGTCGGCGGCGTTCGCGCTCGTCACGCAGACGAGGTCGTACGGCGCGGGGTCGAGCGGCGGCCCGGCGAGCGGCTGCGTGCGGATGCTCGGCGCCTGCACGACCTTGCCGCCGGCCTCGCGCACGCGGCGCGCGAGGCCGCTCGACTGCGCGCGCGCTCGCGTGACGGCGACCGTGCGCCCGGCGAGCGGCCGCACCGGCAGCCACGCGAGCTGCTCGGCGAGCGACGCGACGGCGCCGACGACCGTGATCGACGGCGAGCCGATGCTGGCCGCGGCGACGAGCTCGGGCAGCGTCGCGAGCGTGCCGAGCACGGTCCGCTGCGCCGCCAGCGTGCCGGCCTCGACGACCGCCGCCGGCTCCTCGGGCGCACGGCCGGCGTCGATCAGCGCCGCGGCGATCCCCGGCAGGCGCTGGACGCCCATGTAGAAGACGAGCGTTCCGGGGAACGCGGCGAGCGCGCGCCAGTCGAGCTCGCTCTCGTCGCCCGTGCGCCCGGTCACGAACGCGACGGCGCGCGCGAGCCCGCGGTGCGTCACGGGAATGCCGGCGTACGCGAGCGCCGCGACGCCGGCCGTCACGCCCGAGACGACCTCGAAGGGGATGCCGGCCGCGCGCAGGCGCAGCGCCTCCTCGCCGCCGCGGCCGAACACGAACGGGTCGCCGCCCTTCAGGCGCACGACGCTCCTGCCCTCGCGCGCGCGCGCGAGGATCAGCGCCTCTGTCTCCTCCTGCGGCACCGACGCGCCGCCGCCCTGCTTGCCGACGTACAGCAGCTCGGCGTCGTCGCGCGCGCCGTCGAGCGCCGCGCTCGGGATCAGCCGGTCGTAGAGGATCGTGTCGGCGCCCGCGATCAGCTCGAGCGCGCGCGCGGTCAGCAGCCCGGGATCGCCCGGGCCGGCGCCGACCAGGTAGACGTGGCCTGGGGCGGCGCTCATCCGCCGACCGACCAGTGCGCTCGCGCGGCCGCGTCGAGCAGCTCCCGCGCGCCGGCCGCGCGCATGCGCGCGGCGACGCTCTCGCCGAGCGCCCGCGGATCGCTCGCGCTGCCCTTCAGCTCGTCGGCGATCCACGCCGAGCTGTCGGGGAGCCCGACCCACGCGCGCAGGAGCATCGTCTCGTCGGCGCCGTCGACGTCGCTGACGGCTGCGTGCGCGCCGAGCGGCGTGTCGCAGCTCGCGCCGAGCGCGGTCGCGAGCGCGCGCTCGGCGAGCAGGCACGCGAGCGCACCGGGATCGCCGACGGCGGCGAGCGCGTCGCGTGTCCGCTCGTCGTCGTCGCGCGCCTGCAGCGCGAGCGTTCCCTGGCCGGGCGCGGGCACGAACGTCGCGGGGTCGAGCACGGCGCCGATCTCGTCCTCGCGCGCCAGTCGCTGCAGCCCGGCGCGCGCGAGCACGACCGCGTCGAAGTCGCCGGCGGCGAGCTTGCGCAGGCGCGTGTCGACGTTGCCGTGCATCGCGACCGGCTCGATGTCGGCGCGCGCCGCGCGCAGTTGCGCGATCCGCCGCACGCTGCTCGTGCCGACACGCGCGCCGGGCGCGAGCGCGTCGAGGCTCGCGGCGCCGCAGAGCACGTCCTCGGCGCCGGCGCGCGGCGGCGGCGCCGAGCAGCGCGAGCCCGTCGGCGAGCTCGCCGGGCACGTCCTTGGCCGAGTGCACGGCGAGCGTCGATCTCGCCGGCGAGCAGCGCGCGCTCGAGCTCGGAGACCCAGCGCGACTTGTCCTCGCCCGGCGGCGGCGCGCCGGGCGGACCGTCGCCGGCGAGCTCGCCGGCGGTGTCGGCGACGCCGGCCGACTCGCGGTCGCCGCGCGTGACGATCGGGACGATCTCGACGGCTCCGAGCGCGCCCGCTCCCGCTCGCGGCGCCGCTTCGAGCAGCTTCGCGACGAGCTCGGCCTGTGCCAGCGCGAGCGCGCTCGCCGGGTGCCGAGGCGCATCAGCCCTCGCGTCGGCGGCGCGCCATCGACGGCAGGTCGTGCACCTCGGCGAGCTCGGCCGCGGGCTGCTCGCGCGCCGCGTCCACCGGCGCGTCCTCGCGCAGCGCGAACAGCTCGCGCACGAGCTCGAGACTCGCGTGACCGCGCTCCTCGGAGAGGCTGCGCAGGCGGATCGTCGGCTCGTGCAGCAGGCGGCTCATGACCGCGCGCGCAACCGCCTCGATCCGCGCGAGGTCGCGCGGCGAGGCCGACTCCCAGCGGCCGGCGTTCTCGGCGAGCACACGCTCGACGATCGTGTTGCCGTGCTCGCGCAGCGCCGTGACCGTCGGCAGCGTCTCGAGCTGGCCGAGCCAGCGCGCGAAGCGGCGGATCTCCTGCTCGACGATCTCCTCGGCGCGCGGCGCCTCGCCCTCGCGCGTGATGAGGTTGCGCGCGACGACGGCCTGCAGGTCGTCGATGTCGTACAGGCTGACGCCGTCGAGCTCGCCGCACGCCGACTCGACGTCGCGCGGCACGGCGATGTCGATCAGCAGCAGCGGGCGCACGTGGCGCTCGTCGGCGGCAACCCGATTGCGCATCACGACCTCGAGCTCGTCGCGCCCGACGATCGGGTGCGGCGAGGAGGTCGAGCACAGCACGATGTCGGCGGCTAGCAGCTGCTCGGGCAGCCCGTCGAGTCCGACGACGGTGCCGCCGAAGCGCTGCGCTAGGCTGAGCGCGCGGTCGGCGTGGCGGTTGGCGACGAAGAACGTGCCGGCGCCCTGCTCGGCGAGGGCGCGCGCGGTCAGCTCGCTCGTCTCGCCGGCGCCGAGCACGACGACGTGGCGGTCCTCGAGCGCGCCGAGGACGCTCAGCGCGAGGTCGACGGCGACCGACGGGATGCTCACGCGGCTCGCGCCGATCTCCGTCTCCGAGCGCACGCGCTTGCCCGTGCTCAGCGCGGCCGCGAACAGGCGATTGGACAGCGGCCCGGTGCAGCCGGCGGCCATCGCCGCCTCGTAGGCGCGCTTGACCTGGCCCTGGATCTCGGCCTCGCCGACGATCATCGACTCGAGCCCCGCCGTGACGCGGTAGAGCTGGCGCGCCGCGTCGCAGTTGCGCGGCGAGTAGATCGCCTCGGCGAGCTCGGTCGGGCGGATCGAGGCGCGCCGCGCGAGCAGCCCGAGCACGTCGGACTCGGCGCGCACGGCGTCGCCGACCACGAGGTAGACCTCGGTGCGGTTGCACGTCGAGATGACGACCGCCTCGCGCACCTCCGGCGTCGCGGTCGCCTGGCGCGAGAACTCGATCGCCTCGGGCTCGGTGAAGGCGAGGCGCTCGCGCAGCGCGACCGGCGCCGTCTTGTGCGAGATGCCGAGCGCGAGCAGCTCGCTCATGCGACGCTCGACTCCGGCCGCGAGGCCTCGCGCTCGGCGGCGGCCTGCTCGCGCTCGAGCAGCTCGGCGAGGTCGCGCTCGATCCGGCTCAGGCGGATCGCCATGATCGCGACGTAGACAGCACGAGCGCGAACAGCACGACGTAGGCGCCGGCGACGTACTTGCCGGCCTCGTGCAGCGGCAGCGCCGGCAGCTCGCCGAGCAACGCGAGCATCAGGCGCGCCGCTCCGGCGGCCGGCTGCTCATCGCCGTGACGTGCACGCTCGGCGCGGCGCTGCGCCCGCGCCGCGCCGGCTCGACGCCGCGCGCGACGTCTTCGCGCGCGCTCGGCGCAGCCGGCGCAGCGCGCGCAGCTGCGCGCGCGTGTGCTTGGCGGTCAGCTCGTACTTGCACAGCGTCGTGAACAGCAGCGCGATGCCGAGCAGCGAGACGAGGAACGTCAGCGCCATCTGCCACGGCAGGTTCGAGGTGCTGCCGAGCACGCGCGGGTGCAGGTAGGCGGTCGACAGGCGCACGGCGATGAAGTTCAGCGGCACGAACGCGCCCGCGGTGATCGCGAACACCGACGCGTAGCGCGCCTGGCGCTCGGGGTCCTCGATCGCGAAGCGCAGCGGCTGGTAGGTCGCGTACAGCAGGAAGACGATCAGGAACGAGACGAGCGTCGGCTCGTTCCACACCCACCAGTGCCCCCACGAGCCCTTCGCCCAGATCGAGCCGGTGATCAGCGTCGCCGACGCCGAAGATCAGGCTCATGTGGATCGCGACGTAGGAGCGCATGTCCCAGCGCGGGTCGCGCGTGCGCAGGTGCTGGATCGCGAAGAGGCCGCCGAGCACGAAGCCGCACAGCGACGACGATCGCGAGCGGCACGTGCACGTAGAAGATCTTCTGCAGGAAGCCCTGTTCGGCTTCCAGCGGCGCCTAGAAGAAGACGAGCGCGAGCGCGACCGCCATCACGACGACCGTCGCGATGCTCAGCGTGCGCAGCCCGGCGCCATAGCGCGGCGCGGCGGGCTGCGCGTGGCGTCGGAGCCGCCGGCGAGTACCGGCGCGAGGGCTCATCTCAGTCCTCCAGGAGGAAGTCGAACAGGGCGTAGGCGATCAGCCCGAAGACCAGATCATAGAGCCCGAGCGTCAGCAGCCAGCGCGCCGGCGGGCCCCGCGCGTGGCCGAGCGTGAGCAGCGGCGAGCTCGCGCGCGCGCCGCCGATCACGATCGGCACGAGCAGCGGCAGCGCGAGCAGCGGCCCGAGCAGGTCGCGCGCGCGGGTGCGCACGGCGAGCGCCGCGACGAGCGTGCCGATCGCGGCGACGCCGAGGTCGCCGAGCGCGAGCACGCCGAGCAGGCCCGGCAGCGCGTGGCCGAGCGGCGGCGCCGAGCAGCAGCAGCGCGAACGCGGGCACGGCGACGAGCTCGAGCACGAGCAGGTAGCGCGAGCAGCGCGAGCGCCTTCGCGACCAGCATCGCGCTGCGGTCGACCGGCGCGAGCAGGAACGCCGTCGAAGCCGCCCTGGTCGGCGTCGGCGACGAACAGCCGGTTGACGCCGAGGATCGCGGCGAACAGCAGCGTCACCCACAGGATGCCCGCGGCGAGGTCGCCGTCGACGCTGTTGCGGTTCAGCGCGAAGTGGAAGACGACGAACGTCGTCACGGCGAACAGCGACATCCCGGGCACCGACTCGAGCGTGCGCAGCTCGACGAGCAGCTCCTTGCGCAGCAGCGCGCCGACGACGGCGCGCGTCGGCGCTGCTGCGCGGCGCCGCTCGGCGCGCTCCGCCAGCGCGCGCGTGCTCGGCCGGCCGGCTGCGTCTCGGCCGATCACGGTGCTCACCGGTACAGCTCCGACGATCTGCGCGGCGTCGACCTCGCTCGCGGCGCGCCAGCAGCGCGGGGCGGCCGGCGCGCAGCCCGAGCACGACGTCGGCCTCGGCGAGCCCGCCGCCGGGGTCGTGGCTGCAGATCACGCGCGTGCGCCCGCGAGGCGGCGCCGATCAGCGGCTCGACCAGCTCGACGGCCGCCGGGTCGAGGTTCGCGTGCGGCTCGTCGAGCAGCAGCAGCTCGGGGTCGTGCAGCACGGCGCGCGCGACGGCGACGCGCTGGACCATGCCGCGCGAGAGCGTGCGCAGCGGCTCGTCGGCGCGGTCGGCGCATCCGCACGGCGTCGAGCAGCTCGCTCGACGCGCTCCTCGCGCGACGCCGTGCAGGCGCGCGTGGAAGCGCAGGTTCTCGCGCGCGGTCAGCTCGCGGTACAGCAGCGGCTCGTGGCCGAGCAGGCCGATCCGCCCGCGCACCGCCCAGGCCTCGTCGGGCAGCGCGCTCGCCGAGCACGCGCACGCTGCCGGCGTGCGGGCGCAGCAGCGTCGCGAGCACGCGCAGCAGCGTCGTCTTGCCGGCGCCGTTGGGGCCGAACACGACGAGCGTCTGCCCGCTCGCGCAGCGACAGCGAGACGCCGCTCAGCGCCTCGCGTTCGCCGTAGTGCCGAGCGAGCCCCTCGAGCTCGAGCGCCGTCACGCTCAGGCTCTCAGGCGCCTGCGGAGAGCGTCGCGCGCTCGCCCTGCGCGCTGCGCGATCAGCTCGCGCACCGCCTGCTCGCCGGCCGCCGGCGTCTCGTCCTCGCGCAGCAGCGCGATCGGGTCGGGCTCGCCGTTGACGATCCCCTCGAAGAACTCCTTGCGGTCCTGGTAGGTCGGCAGCGTGCCCTTCGCCCAGCCGCGCACCTCGTTGAGCAGCACCGCCAGGCGCGCGTAGGGCTCGCCGAACTGCCCTTCGATCTCGCGCTTCATGCGCTTGGCGAGCGCCGGCGAGGCGCCGGCGGTCGAGATCGCGATCGCGAGCGGCCCGGTGCGCACGATCGCCGGCAGGATGAAGTTGCACAGCGGCGGCACGTCGACGACGTTGACGAGCATCGCGCGCCGCTCGGCGTCGTCGTAGACGGCGATGTTGACGTCGGTGTCGTTCGTCGCCGCGATCGCCATGAAGACGCCCTCGAGGTCGCCCGCGCCCGGCGTACGCGCGCTGCTCCCAGCGGATCGAGCCCTCGCGCGCGTAGTCCTGCAGCGCCGGCTCGGCCTCGGGCGCGATCAGCGTGACCTCGCCGTCGCACGCGAGCAGCCCCTCGACCTTCTCGAGGCCGATCTCGCCGCCGCCGACGACGACGCAGCGCCGCCCGCTGAGCTTCAGGCAGGCGATGTAGAACGGCGTGTCGAGCATCCCCTGCACGCAGCTCTGGTCGCAGATCCCCCTGCGCAGCTGGCAGACGCACTCCTTGCCGGCATAGGCCTGGGCGGGCATGCTCAGGGTAGCAGAGCGTCAGCCGGCCTGCACTCGAGCCGCGGCAGGCCGCGACCGAGCGCGCGCGCGCCGACGCGCGCCAGCGCGCAGCGCGCCGTCGCGCCAGGCGTGCTCGCGGTCGGACTCGCGCGCCGGAGCGCAGCTTCGCGACGGCGCGCGCCGCGCGCGTCGTGCGTCTCGTCGTAGGGCCCCCACCACAGCCCGCGCAGCGCCGGCGGGTCCCACGTGATCAGCTTCTCCTGCGCGCACGCGCGCAGGCCGGCCTCGCCGAGCGTGCGCCCGAGCCCGCCGCCGGCGGCCGCGCCCCACGGCCCGCGCGAGACGGTCGGGCCGGGCAGGTGGTCGTTGAGCCAGACCATGCCGGCGTGCAGCTCGCGCGCGATGCGCAGCGCCTGGTAGCGGTCGGCGGTCCACACCGAGGCGCCGAGCGCCGTAGTCGCTGTCGTTGGCGAGCGCGATCGCCTGCGTCGACGCGAGTCGACGGCCATGACCGCGAGCACCGGCCCGTCGAGCGGCTCGCGCATCAGCGCGCATCGCGTGCGTCACGCCGGTGAGCACCGCCGGCGCGTAGAACGCGCCGGCCGCGCAGCCGGGCGGGCTGACCGGGCCGCCGCAGTGCAGCCGCGCGCCCTGCGGCGACCGCGTCGCTCGACGAGCTCGCGCACGTGCTCGAGCGCGCCGCGCGCGAGGCGAGCGGCCCGACCTGCGTGCGCGCGTCGGCAGCGGGTCGCCGACGCGCAGCGCGCGCGCCGCCGTGCACGAGCGCCGTCGAGGAAGCGGCTCGTAGCACCTCGCGCGCGACGTAGACGCGCTCGACCGACCCGCGCGCCTGGCCGGCGCCGGCGCAGCCCGCCCACAGCGCTCCGGCGACGGCGCGCGGCAGGTGCGCGTCGGCGAGCACGAGCATCGCGTCCTTGCCGCCGAGCTCGACCGTGACCTCCTTCTCGCGCGAGACGCAGGCGCGCGCGACGACGCGCCCGACCGCGGGCGAGCCGGTGAACAGCACCTTGTCGACCGGCGACTGCGCGAGCGCGACGCCGACGTCGGCGCCGCCGTGCACGATCCGCACGAGCCCCTCGGGCAGGCCGGCGCGCGCGAGCACGCGCGCGATCCGCTCGCCCGCCAGGCACGCGCGCGCGGCGGGCTTGAAGGCGACGCCGTTGCCCGCCAGCAGCGCGCCGGCGATCTGCCCGAGCGGCTGCGCGAACGGCGCGCTGCCGGCGCCGATCACGCCGACGACGCCGTACGGCTCGTAGGCGACGCGCGCGCGCTTGGCGAGCGCCATCGAGCGGTTGACGCCGACGCGCCGCCCGCCGAGCACCTGCGCGCCGTCGTCGGCGATCCAGATCAGCGCGTCGATCGCCGGCAGCAGCTCGAGCGCCGCGACCTCGGCCGCGCGGGCGCCCCTGCTCGCGCGCGAGCAGCGTCGCGCAGCTCGTCGAAGTCGTCGATCACGGCCTGCGCCATGCGGCGCATGTAGCGCGCGCGGTCGCGCACGCGCAGCAGCGCCCACAGCGGCTGCACCTTGCGCGACGTCGCGCGACGACGCTCGGCGATCTGCGCCGGCGGCGTCGCCGCGACGCTGCCGAGCGGCGCGCCCGGTCGCCGGGTCGCGCGCGTGCAGCAGCGTCTCGCCGGCCTCTCGCTGACGCTCGCGCTCACCGTGCGATTATCGCTCGGCCGCCGGGCGCCGCGGCTATCGCTCCTCGATCGCGCGCGCGCGGCGGATCTCGCGCAGCCGCGCCGCGAGCTGCGCCTCGGCCTCGTCGGGCTCGTAGAAGCGCGCGTCCGTCGACGCCCTCGCGGCAGCAGCTGCTGGGGCGCGACGTGGCCGGGATGGTCGTGCGGGTTGTCGTAGTCCGCCGTTGTCCTGCCCGGGCGGGGGCCCGAGCGCAGCCACGGCGGCGGCGCGCGCGCCGTGCTCGCGCACGTGGCGCCGCGCGGCGCCGAGCGCGCGGCCCGGCGGCGTTGGACTTCGGCGCGAGCGCCAGGTAGATCGCGGCCTGCGCGAGCGCGTAGCGCGCCTCGGGCAGGCCGACGTGCTCGACCGCCTGCGGCGGCGGCGGTCGCGACGCGACAGCGCCTGCGGATCGGCGTTGCCGATGTCCTCGGAGGCGAGGATCACCATCCGCCGGACGATGAAGCGCGGGTCCTCGCCGCCCTCGAGCATCACCGCGAGGTAGTAGAGCGACGCGTCGGGGTCCGAGCCGCGCGTCGCCTTGATCCACGCCGAGATGTAGTCGTAGTGGCGGTCGCCGCCTTTGTCGTAGAGCACGGCCCGCCGCTGCAGCGCGTCCTCGACGCGCGCGAGCGTCACGCGCTGCTCGCCGGCCTCGCCGACGCTGCGGCACGCGCCTCGGCGACGTCTCGCTCGCGAGCTCGAGCGCGTTGAGCGCCGTGCGCGCGTCGCCTTCGCTGCGCGCGGCGAGGAACTCGATCGCGTCCTCGTCGACGTCGGGCGTGTCGCCCGGCTCCGCGCCGCGAGCGGCGAGGCGCGGCGCAGCACGGTCGCGACCTCCTCGGCGCTGAGCGCCTGCAGCGCGTACACGCGCATGCGCGAGAGCAGCGCGCCGTTGACCTCGAACGCCGGGTTCTCGGTCGTCGCGCCGATCAGCGTCAGGAGCCCGTCCTCGACGGCCGGCAGCAGCGCGTCCTGCTGGGCCTTGTTGAAGCGGTGGATCTCGTCGAGGAAGAGCACGGTCTGCGCGGCGCCACGATCGCCGCCGAGCGAGCGCCGGTGCTCGGCGCGCTCGATCACGGCGCGCACCTCCGCGCGGCCCGCCTGCACGGCGCTCAGCTCCTCGAACGCGGCGCTCGAGCGTCTCGGCGACGATCCGCGCGAGCGTCGTCTTGCCCGAGCCGGGCGGGCCGTAGAGGATCATCGAGTGCGGGCGCCCCTGCTCGATCGCCGTGCGCAGCGCCGAGCCGCTCGCCGAGCAGGTGCGACTGGCCGACGAACTCGTCGAGCGCGCGCGGGCGCATGCGCACCGCGAGCGGACGCCGCGCGTCGTCGCTCGGTGCGGCGATCGCCCGCACGGGGGCGATCCGCTCTCGCGCTCTCGCGCTCGTTGGCCGATTCGTCGAACAGCGTGTCGCCCGGCTTGTCCATTCGCGGCTCAGTATCGCGCTCCCGTGAATAACAACCGCGCAAAGCGGGAAGTGGGAGAACGGCACTGGCCCGCCGCAAGTCCAGCCGGGGTTGGACAGGTGTGCTCGCGACGCGTGGCAGGTTGGCCACGCGTGGGTGTCGAACTAGTACGTCTGATGCTTATCTGCGAGATACCCACCGATGCGTCAGGTCGACCTGACATGGGCGTCTGGCGCAGCCGAGATGCTCTCTGGAGCCGAGGCCGGCCTCGGGCTGGTCGAGTCCGGCCAGGGAGATCGCGGCGCGCTCGCCGCTGCAGCTGTTCTGGCGGCGCTTTCGCCAGGACCGCGTGGCGCTGGCGTCGCTCGTCTTCATCGTGTCTCCTGATCGTCGTCGCGATCGCCGCGCCGCTCGTCGTCAAACTGCTCGGCCTGCCCGGGCCGTACGCGCAGAACCCCAACCTGACCGACGCCTTCGGCAGCCGCTCGGCCCGAGCGGCGCGCACCCGTTCGGCGTCGACCCGCTCGGCGCAGGACGTCGATGTCGCGCGTCATCTACGGCACGCGCGTGTCGCTCGAGGTCGGCATCATCGGCACCGCGCATCGCGACCGTGCATCGGCGTCACGCTCGGCGCTGCTCGCCGGCTTCTACCGCGGCTGGGTGGACACGCTGCTGTCGCGCTGTCGATCGACGTCGTGCTGTCGATCCCGATCCTGCTGCTCGGCCTCGGCATCGGCGCCGCCTGCGCCGTGCGCGGCTGCCTCGGCGGCGCGATCCAGCCGGGCGTCGGCGTGATCATCTTCCTGATCGCGTTCGCCGACTGGACCTACATCGCCGGATCGTCCGCGGCCTCGTGCTGTCGCTGCGCGAGCGGGAGTTCGTCGAGGCCTCGCGCGCGCTCGGCGCGTCCGACTGCGCGGATCATGTTCCGCGAGATCCTGCCGAACCTCGTCGCGCCGATCATCGTCTACGCGAGCCTGCTGATCCCGTTGAACATCCTGTTCGAGGCGGCGCTCTCGTTCCTCGGCGTCGGCGTGCGCCCGCCGACCGCGAGCTGGGGGCAGATGATCGCCGCGGCGACGCCGATCTTCAACACCGCCTGGTGGTACATGGTCTTCCCCGGCGCCGCGCTGCTGCTGACCGTGCTCGCGTTCAACCTGCTCGGCGACGGCCTGCAGGACGCCTGAACCCGAGGACTGCGCAGTGAGCATGCGTCGTCGATCCACAAACGAACAAGAGGAGGCGGCTCAATGAGAGTCGAGCACTGAGAACGATCCTGCTGGTCGCGCTCGCGGCGCTGTGCTGGCGCTCGGCGCTCGCCGCGTGCGGCTCGAGCAGCAGCTCGCAGCGGGACCGCCAGCCGTCGAGCAGCATCGAGCCGCCGGGCGTGACAGACGCCGCTGACCGAGTCGCTGACGGTGGCAAGAAGGGCGGCACGCTGAACGTGGTACAGACCACGAGGACTTCGAACACCTCGATCCCGGGCAGTCGTACTTCTCGGTCGACTACGAGGTCATGTACGCGACGCAGCGGCCGCTGTACTCCTACAAGCCGAACAACGTTCGCCGCAGACGATGCCGGACATGGCCGAAGGCGAACCGGAAATCTCAGCGACGGCAAGACGATCACGATCACATCCGGCACGGGCGTCCACTTCAGCCCGCCGGTCAACCGCGAAGTGACCTCGGCCGACGTCGCCTACGCGATCGAGCGCGGCGCGAACCCGAACGTCGCCAACCCGTACTTCCTCGGCTACTTCGACTTCGATCGAAGGCGCGGCGAAGGCGGCCACCGGCGGCCCGATCCCGGGCATCACGACGCCGGACAAGTACACGATCGTCTTCCAACTCGACCGAACCGCAGGCGCCGATCGTGGTCGGCGCGCTGGTGCTGCCGCTGAGGGCGCCGGTGCCGAAGGAATACGCGGCGAAGTACGACGCGCAAGAAGCCGAGCGAGTACGGCAACTACCAGGTCGCGACGGGCCCGTACATGCTGAAGTCCGACTGCTGCGGGCAAGGTGCTCGGCGATCGGCTACCAGCCCGGGCAAGTCGGCGACGCTCGTGCGCAACCCGAACTGGAGCGCGAGCACGGACCACCGCCCGGCCTACCTCGACCAGATCAACATCAACATCGGCGGCGACCCGAACGTGATCGGGCGGCAGGTGCTCGAAGGCTCGCGACATGGTCCAGAACGACACGCCGGCGGCGCCGATCGTCAAGCTCGCCTACCAGCAGTACCGCAACCAGCTGACGATCTCGGCCGGCGGCGGCGCGGGCGACCACTACATCGCGATCAACAACAGCCACGGGCCCGTTCACGAACGTCGAACCTGCGCAAGGCCTGTGGGCGGCGCCGACCGCGAAGCGATGGACAAGGCGCGCGGCGGCGAGGTCGTCGGCCGACGTGATGACGCACTTCATCTATCCCGGCATCGGCGGGTTCGAAGAGGCCGGCGGCTGCGCCGGGCCGAAGGTCGACTACAACGAACACCCGACAGGGCGACATGGCGGTCGCCGAAAAGTACATGAAGCTCGCCGGCTACCCGAGCGGCAAGTACACCGGCAGCGAGACGCTGCAGATCGTCGGCTCGACCGGCGCTCCGGCGCCGGCGAACGACGTCGCCGAATCGTCAACAGGCGCTGCAAGAACCTCGGCTTCAAAACGAAGCTGAACCTCGGTCGACCAGTCGGTGATGTACTCGAAGTACTGCGGCGTCGTCCGAGGAAGAGATCGACGTCTGCCCGAACGTCGGCTGGATCCGCTGACTTCGGCGACCCGCAGGCGGTGCTCGACGTCGCCGTTCGACGGCAACAACATCGTCGACGAACGGCACCAACTCCAACTGGGGCCAGGTCAACCACCCGAAGATCAACGCGGCGATGGAAGCGGCGCGAAGATCGTCGGTGTGAAGGCGCGCGGCGACAGCGTGGGCGAAGATCGACCGCGAACTCGTCGAAGAAGCGGTCGCCGTCCCGTACGAGTGGGACAAGCAGCCGAACATCGAGTCCAAGGACGTCGCAGGCGTCAACGACTGTGGAACATCGGGCTCCTGGGACTACGCGTTCACGTCGCTGAAGTAACGCTGAGCGTTCGCCGGAGCCGGGCACGCGCTCGGCTCCGGCGACGCCGCTCGGCGCGCCGTCCGCGGCGCGTGCGCGAGCGCTCGCGCGAACGCAGAGTCCCGGCGACCTCGACCCGCTCACGATGACCCGCTACATCATCCGCCGGCTGCTGTGGGGCGTCGTGCTGCTGGTCCTCGTCCTCGCGCTGCTGTTCGTGCTGTTCCGCGTCCTGCCGACGGTCGACCCGGCGAAGCTGCGGGCCGGGCGGCATCGCAGAGCCCGAAGATCATCGCCGAGATCCGCCACGACCTCGGGCTCGACAAGTCGCTGCCGGACGCAGTTCTGGATCTACCTGAAGGGCATCTTCCTGCACTTCAACCTCGGCTACAGCTACTACAGCGACGCGCCGGTCAAGGAACTGATCTTCAACCGCCTGCCGGCGACGCTCTCGCTCGTGCTCGGCGGCGCCGTGATCTGGCTGGTCGACGGGGCTGACGGTCGGGATCATCTCGGCGCGGCGCGCCGCTCGCGGCTCGACCGCGCGAGCATGGGCACCGCGCTCGTGCTCGTCTCGGCGCCCGAATTCTGGCTCGGGCCTGGTCGTGCTGTTCCTGTTCGCGTCGGACATCGGGCAGGTGACGATCTTCCCCGGCGCCGGCAGCTACGTCGGCCTGACGAGCGACCCGGCGAAATGGTTCACCTCGCTGATCATGCCGTGGCTCGTGCTCGCGGCCGGCACCGCGGCGATCTACGCGCGCCTGCTGCGCGGCAGCCTGATCGAGATGATGGGCGAGGACTACATCCGCACGGCGCGCGCGAAGGGGCTGCCCGAGCGCACGCGTCGTCCTGCGCCACGGCATGCGCTCGGCGATCAACCCGATCGTGACCGTGCTCGGCTCGACATCGCGATCCTGCTCGGCGGCGCGGTGCTCGTCGAAACCGTCTTCAACATCCCCGGGATCGGCCGCCTGAACTACGACGCGATCGCGCACTGCGGACTTCCCGATCGTCCAGGGAACGGTGCTGTTCGCGGCGATGTTCATCATCGTCGCGAACATCGTCGTCGACATCGCCTACGCGTACCTCGACCCGCGGGTGC
Organism: uncultured Solirubrobacteraceae bacterium; assembly: GCA_963802105.1. Lineage (GTDB taxonomy): Bacteria > Actinomycetota > Thermoleophilia > Solirubrobacterales > Solirubrobacteraceae > Palsa-744. Next base: position 1,493,564 of record CAWDHJ010000002.1, read on the forward strand.
GCTACTCGTGAGCGCGCCGAGCGGCGAGCCGCTGCTGCGCGTCGAGGACCTGCGCGTCGAGTTCCCGACCGAAGACGGCGTCGTGCACGCGGTCGACGGGGTCACCTACGAGGTCCACGGTGGGCGCACGCTCGGGATCGTCGGCGAGTCGGGCTCGGGCAAGACCGTCTCGTCGCTGACGACGCTCGGCCTCACGCGGACGCAGGGCGCGCGCGTGTCAGCGGGCGGATCATGTTCGAGGGACGCGACCTCGTCCCGCTCGCCGAAGGCGAGCTGCGCGCGATCCGCGGCAACGACATCGCGATGATCTTCCAGGACCCGCTGTCCTCGCTGCACCCGTTCTTCCGCGTCGGCGCGCAGCTCGTCGAGGCGATGCGCGTCCACCAGGACGTCTCGAAGGCGCAGGCGCGCGAGCGCGCGATCGAGCTGCTCGGGCTCGTCGGCATCCCCGACCCGGCGCGGCGCGTCGACGAGTACCCGCACGAGTTCTCGGGCGGCATGCGCCAGCGCGCGATGATCGCGATGGCGCTCGCGAACGAGCCGAAGCTGCTGATCGCCGACGAGCCGACGACCGCGCTCGACGTGACCGTGCAGGCGCAGATCCTCGCGCTGCTGCGAGCGGCTGCAGCGCGAGCTCGGGATGGCGATCGTGATCATCACGCACGACCTCGGCGTCGTCGCCGAGATGGCCGACGACATCGCGGTGATGTACGCCGGGCGGATCGTCGAGACGGCGTCGGCGAAGCTGCTGTTCGCCGGTCCCGAGCACCCGTACACGTGGGGCCTGCTGCAAGTCGATCCCGCGCTTCGACGGGCCGCGCGAGGAACAGCTCGTGCCGATCCCGGGCGCGCCGCCGAGCCTGATCCGCCGCCCGTCCGGCTGCCACTTCCATCCGCGCTGCCCGTACTCGCAGCCGGACCATGCGCGGATCGACCCGCAGCTGGAGCCGATGCCCGACGAGCCGGCGCACCACGTCGCGTGCCTGCTCGAGTCGAGCGTGCGCCGGCGGCTGTGGGCGGAGCTGAGCGCCGGACGACTCCCGGAGGAGGCGCGCGCGAGCGTCGGCCTGCCGGCGCCGGAGGAGCCGCTGACGAGCTCGGCGGAGACGGTCGGCGACGTGCCGGAGCGTCGGCCTGTGAGCGCGGGCGCGGGCGAGCCGCTCGTGCAGGTGCGCGACCTCGTCAAGCACTTCCCGATCACGCGCGGGATCCTCTTCCAGCGCCAGGTCGGCGCGGTGCAGGCGGTCGACGGCGTCAGCTTCGACGTGCAGCGCGGCGAGACGCTCGGGATCGTCGGCGAGACGGGCTGCGGCAAGAGCACGACGGCGCGGCTGATCATGCGGCTGCTCGAGGCGACAGCGGGCGAGATCCGCTTCGAAGGCGCAGGACATCACGCACGCGCAAGGGCGCGCAGCTGAAGGCGCTGCGCCGCGAGATGCAGATGATCTTCCAGGACCCGTACTCGTCGCTGAACCCGCGCAAGACGGTCGGCTCGATCATCGGCGAGCCGTTCGCGATCCACGGCCTCGCGGAGGGCAAGGACGAGCGCAAGCGCGCCGTGCAGGAGCTGATGGAGACGGTCGGGCTGAACCCCGAGCACTACAACCGCTACCCGCACGAGTTCTCCGGCGGCCAGCGCCAGCGCATCGGCGTCGCGCGCGCGCTCGCGCTGAAACCGAAGCTGCTGATCGCCGACGAGCCGGTCTCGGCGCTCGACGTCTCGATCCAGGCGCAGGTGCTCAACCTGCTGCGCGACATGCAGCGCCAGCTCGGGCTGACGCTCGTGTTCATCGCGCACGACCTGTCGGTCGTGCGCCACATGTGCGACCGCGTCGCCGTCATGTACCTCGGCACGGATCGTCGAGATCGGGCCGGGCGACGACGCTCTACGACTTCCCGCGCCACCCCTACACCGGCGCGCTGCTGTCGGCCGTGCCGGTGCCGGACCCCGAGCAGCGCGTCGAGCAGCGCGAGCTGCTCAGCGGCGACGTGCCGAGCCCGGCGAACCCGCCGCAGGCGTGCCGCTTTCACACGCGCTGCCCGAAGGCGCAGGAGCGCTGCTCGATCGAGGACCCGCCGCTCGAGGACAAGGGCACCGGCACGCGAAGCGGCGTGCCACTTCCCGCTGAGCCGCGAGGAGGTCGCCGAGATCGGCGTACGATCTGCGCGATGAGCGAGCGCACGGCGGCGGCCGAGACCGAGGAGCTGCTGGCGCGGCTGATCCGCTTCGACACGGTCAACCCGCCGGGCAACGAGCGCGCGGCGCAGGAGTACCTCGCCGACCACCTCGCAGCGCGCCGGCTTCGACTGCGAGCTGCTCGGCGCCGAGCCGGGGCGGCCGAACCTCCTCGCGCGGCTGCGCGCCGACGGCGCGCCGCCGGCCGACGAGCCCGCGCGCGGCGGCCCGACGCTCTGCTACCTCGGGCACGTCGACACGGTGCTCGCCGATCCGCGCGAGTGGACGCACGATCCGTGGTCGGGCGACGTCGCCGACGGCTACATGTGGGGACGCGGCGCGCTCGACATGAAGTCGCAGGTCGCCGCCGAGATCGCCGCGGCGGCCTCGCTCGCGCGCTCGGGCTGGCGCCCGGCGCGCGGCGAGCTGCTGATCGCGGCGGTCGTCGACGAGGAGACCGGCGGCGCGCTCGGCGCCGAATGGATCACGAAGCACGCACCCCGAGAAGGTGCGCTGCGACATGCTCGTCAACGAGGGCGGCGGCGAGGTCTTCGAGTACGGCGGCAGGCGCTGCTACGGCGTGTGCTGCGCGGAGAAGGGCGTGTTCCGCTTCACGGTCGCGACCGACGGCGTCGCCGGGCACGCCTCGATGCCGAGCATGGGCGAGAACGCGCTGCTGAAGATGGCGCCGCTGCTCGCAGCGGCTGGCGGCGCGCCAGCCGAGCTACGAGCTGACCGACGAGCCGCGCGCGATGCTGCGCGGGATCGGCGAGGACCCCGAGGACGTCGGCGGCTCGATCGCGCGCATGCGCGAACGGCCGACGAGATGCTCGCGACGATGTTCGAGCCGATGCTCGGCGTGACGTTCACGCCGACGCGGATCACGGCGTCGGAGAAGATCAACGTGATCCCGAGCCGCGCCGAGCTGAAAGTCGACTGCCGCGTGCCGCCGGGGCTCGGCGAGGAGGAGGTGCGGCGCGGGATCGCCGAGGTGCTCGGCGAGGAGGACGGCTTCGCGATCGAGTTCACCGAGCGCGTCGTCGGCAACCGCTCGCCGATGCGCTCGCGGCTGATGGACACGATCGCGACGTGGGTCGCCGAGCGCGATCCGGGCGCGGAGGTCGTGCCGGTGATCCTGCCGGGCTTCACCGACTCGCGCCACTTCCGCGAGGCGTTTCCCGAGTGCGTCGCCTACGGCTTCTTCCCGCAGCGCCACCAGTCGATGCTCGAGGCGGCGCCGCTCGTGCACGCGGCCGACGAGCGGATCGACGTCCGCGACCTGGCGTTCGCGACGGACTTCTTCGTCGACCTCGCGACGCGCACGCTCGGCTGAAGCCGCGGGCTCCGGGCGCTGGCGGCGTCCGCGCAGGTATGCGGAGCAATGCGCAGGTTTCACACAAATCGCGTGGCGACTTCTCGGTGGTTTCTCCTGTACACCCCTCGCATTCGGGCGGCCGATTGGCAATACTTGACCGATGCCAGGGACGGTGGAAGCGATGCAGCGAGCGGCCGCGGGGGTTGAAGCGGCGGTACGCGGTGTAATCGAGGCGCCGCGCACGCGTCTCGCCGACGCGCTCGCGCAGTACGCGCACACGCCGCACGCGCTCGTGCCGATCGCGAGCGTGCAGGCGCCGACGGCCTCCGCCACCGGCTCGTCGACCTCGATCGTGCAGGAAATCCAGAACGGCCGCCTACAACTGGTCGCCGGTCGTGATGATCCTGTTCTTCGCGCGCGCTGATCTTCGTGATGTGGCGCACGCTGAAGGTGATGCCGCGGGTCAAGCCGCAGCAGATCAAGCCGGCCTCCGAGCAGTCGGTCTCGTTCGCCGACATCGCGGGCGTCGACGAGGCCAAGGCCGAGCTGCAGGAGATCGTCGAGTTCCTGCGCGACCCGAAGCCGTTCCAGCAGCTCGGCGCGAAGGTGCCGAAGGGCGTCCTCCTGCACGGCCCGCCGGGGACCGGCAAGACGCTGCTGGCGAAGGCCGTCGCGCACGAGTCGGGCGCGCAGTTCTTCGCGCAGTCGGCGGCGTCGTTCGTCGAGATGTTCGCGGGCCTCGGCGCGGCGCGCATCCGGCGGCTGTTCGCGGTCGCGCGCAAGCACGAACCGGCGATCATCTTCATCGACGAGCTCGACGCCGTCGGCGGACGCCGCGGCACGGACATCTCCGGCGAGAAGGACCAGACGCTCAACCAGCTGCTCGTCGAGATGGACGGCTTCGCCTCGAGCGGGCGCGTCGTCGTGATCGCCGCGTCGAACCTGCTCGACAAGCTCGACCCGGCGCTGCTGCGCCCGGGGCGCTTCGACCGCCAGGTGTTCGTCGTGCCGCCCGACGTGCGCGGGCCGCGAAGGCGTGCTCGCAGGTGCACACGCGCGACAAGCCGCTCGGCGACGTCGACCTCGGCGCTCGTCGCGCAGCAGACGAGCGGCCTGACGGGCGCCGACCTCGCGAACATCTGCAACGAGGCGGCGATCTTCGCGACGCGCCGCAAGGCGACGAAGATCGCCGCGGCCGACTTCGACTCGGCGATCGAGCGCGTGATCGCCGGCGTGCAGTCGCGCCGCGTGCTCAACGACCACGAGAAGCGCGTCGTCGCCTTCCACGAGGCCGGCCACGCGCTGTGCGGCGAGCTGCTGCCGTCGGTCGACCGCGTGCACCGCATCTCGATCGTCCCGCGCGGGCAGGCGCTCGGCTACACGCTCAACCTGCCGGCCGAGGACCGCTACCTGAAGACGCGCGAGGAGCTGCTCGACTACATGACGGTGCTGCTCGGCGGCCGCGTCGCCGAGCAGGTCGTGTTCGGCGCGATCACGACGGGCGCCTCGGACGACCTCAAGCGCGTCGCCGAGCATCGCGCACTCGATGGTGCACGACTACGCGATGGGCACCGCGCGGCGTCGGGCGCTCGCCGGACGGCGACGTGCAGCTGTCGGAGACGACGCTGCGCATCCGCGACGAGGAGCGCCAGGACCTGATCGAGGAGGCGCGCCGCGCCGCGCAGCGGATGATCGTCGCCCACCGCTTCCAGCTCGACGCGCTGGCGCGCGAGCTGCTCGAGCACGAGGTGCTCGAGCGCGACGCGATCGAGCGGATCATGGCGGGCGTGCCGCGCCTGGAGCGCGCGCCCGGCGTCGGGCTGCGCGTCGTCGCCGCGGCGAGCGCACGCCTCGCCGGCGCGCCGCGATCGACCGCCGGAGCTCCGCGCGATGGCGGCGCCGGCGCTATAGACTGCCGCGGTGTTCAGCGCGCATCGACCACATCGGCGTGGCCGTCGAGCAGATCGACGCCGGCGCTCGCGCTCTATCGCGACAGCTTCGAGCTCGCGCGTCGCGCACCGCGAGGTGGTCGAGGAGCAGGGCGTCGAGGCGGTGCTGCTCGACGTCGGCGAGAACCACGTCGAGCTGCTCGCGCCGCTCGGCGCCGACACGCCGGTCGGCAAGTTCCTCGCGCAAGAACGGCCCGGGCCTGCACCACGTCGCCTACCAGGTGAGCGACATCGACGCGACGCTTCGGCGCGCTCGAAGCGGCGGGCCTGCGGCTGATCGACGAGCAGCCGCGCACGGGCATCCGCGGCTCGCGCGTCGCCTTCCTGCACCCGCGCGCGAGCGGCGGCGTGCTGACCGAGATCGTCCAGCCGGCGGAGTGCGCACTGATGGCCGGCGGCGCCAAGCAGCAGATCAGCATCGGCTTCCAGGGCGGCCAGGTGCTCGCGCTGCGCGTCGAGCGAGGAGCAGCTGAAGGCGCTGCACAAGGCGCTCGGCGAGCAGCGGCTGGCACGAGCTCGAGAGCGAGGAGGGCCCGGTGCGCCTCGACCTCGGGCAGGTCGTCTACGTGCGCTCCGAGAGCGACGGACTTGCGCGTCGGCTTCGGCGCCTAGCGCGCCGATGTCGCTTGACGAGCGAGCTGCTGCGTCGCGGCTCGCACGCGCGGGCACACGCCGGCGCGCGAGCGGGCGGTGGCGCGGTTCTCGCGGCTCGGCGAGCACGCGGCGGTGTGGCTTGCGATCGGCGTTCTGGGCGGAGCGATCGACCGACGCCGGCGCGGGCGCTGGCGCGCGGGCGACGACGACGTCGCGGGCACGTACGCGCTGAACACGGCGCTGAAGCTCGCCGTGCGTCGCAGCCGCCCGCAACTGGCGGGCTGCCGCCGCTCGTCGGCACGCCGACGACGCTGAGCTTCCCGAGCGCGCACGCGTCGACGGCGTTCGCCGGGGCGCTCGCTACTCGCGCCTCGGGCTGCCGCCGGCGCCGCTGTACGCGCTCGCCGTGGGTCTCGCCTACTCGCGCCTGTACCTCGGCGTGCACTACCCGTCCGACGTGCTCGCCGGCGCGCTGCTCGGCACGGCGCTGGCGCGGCGCGGCCGGGGCTCGCAGTGAGCACGCGCATCGGCATCGTCGGCATGCCCAACGCCGGCAAGTCGTCGCTGTTCAACGCGCTGACGAAGGCCGGCGCCGAGGCGGCGAACTACCCGTTCACGACGATCGAGCCGAACGTCGCCGTCGTGCCGGTGCGCGACGAGCGCCTGGAGCAGGTCGCCGAGACCGTCGGCGCGTCGGAGATCGTGTGGGACACGATCGACTTCCACGACATCGCCGGGCTCGTCGCCGGCGCGCACGAGGGCGAGGGGCTCGGCAACCGCTTCCTCGCGAACATCCGCGAGACGGACGCGATCGTGCACGTCGTGCGCGCGCACGGCGACGAGAACGTCGATCCACCCCGAGGGCAGCGTCGACCCGCTGCGCGACATCGAGACGATCGAGACCGAGCTCGTGCTCGCCGACCTCGAGCAGGCCGAGCGCCGCCTCGAGCGCGTCACGCGCCAGGCGCGCGGCGGCGAGCGCGCGGCGATCGCCGAGGAGGCGTGGCTGAAGCGAGGTCGATCGGCGAGCTGCAGGCGGGGCGTCCGGCGCGCGGCGTGCCGGTGCCGCAGGACGCGCCGAACGCGGCGCGCGAGCTCGGCTCGCTGACGCGCGAAGCCGGTGCTGTTCGTCGCGAACGTCGACGAGGGCTCGGACGAGGTGCCGGCGGAGATCGCCGCGCACGCAGCGGCGCAGGGCGCGCGCGCCGTCGCGGTCTCCTCGCGGATCGAGTCCGAGCTCGCCGAGCTCGACGACGAGGACGCGGCGGCGATGCGCGCGGAGCTCGGCGTCAGCGGATCGGATCCCACCCACCCTGCAGCGCGTCGTGCGCGAGGCGTTCGCGCTGCTGCGGCTGATCGCGTTCTTCACGGCCGGCGAGGCGAAGCCGGCGCAGTCCTGGCACCTGCGCGACGGCCTGACCGCGTGGCACGCGGCCGGCGAGATCCACTCCGACATCCAGAAGGGCTTCGTCCGCGCCGAGGTGATCGGCTGGCGCGAGCTCGTCGACGCGGGCGGCTACGCCGGCGCGCGCGAGCGCGGCACGCTGCGGTTGGAGGGGCGCGACTACGCGATGGCCGACGGTGACGTGATCACCGTCAAGTTCACGCCGTAGCGAGCCGCTACGTGCGCTGGTCGAGACGCTCGGCGAGACGGCGCATGCCGAGCTCGCCGGCTGCGACAGCGCCGGCGGCGAAGTCGGTCGGGCGGTCCTCGGGTGCCGACACGTCGATCCGCTGCAGCGTCGCGATTCGCTTGAAGTCGCGCAGCTGCGAGTCGTGCTCGCGCAGCGACGCGGCCGTGCGCGTCGTCATCTCGCCGGCCTCGCGGCGCACCTTCGTAGCGAGCGCGTGCGCCGCGTCGAGGACGTCCTCGAGCGTGCCGTAGCGTCGCAGCAGCTCGGCGGCCGTCTTCGCGCCGACGCCGGGCGCGCCGGGCAGCCCGTCGGAGGGGTCGCCGCGCAGCGCGATGAAGTCGGGCACGAGCGCCGGCTCGACGCCGTAGCGCTCGCGCACGTCGCTCGGGCCGAGCTGTGAGGTGCGCCCGCCCTTGCCGAGCTCGAGCACGGCGACGCGCTCGTCGACGGCGCCGTAGAGGTCGCGATCGCCGGTCACGAGCAGCGCGCGCCCGCCGCTCTCGCGCTCTACGCAGGCGTAGGAGAACATCACGTCGTCGGCCTCGAGCGAGTCGCTGCTCGCGGCGAGCCAGCCGAGGCTCGCGAGCAGCGCCGGGGCGCGCTGCCACTGCCATGCGAGCTCCGGCGGCATCGGCTCGCGGTGAGCGTGGTAGGGCGCGTACAGCTCGACGCGGTAGTCGGCCTGCTCGGCGCCCATGCACGCGACGACGGCGCGCACGCCGCCGCACGACGCGAGCGAGTCGATCGCGCCGAGCAGCGCGTTGACCGTGCCGAGCAGCGCGTTGACCGGGTGGCCGTCGCCGTCGGCGATCGATTTCGGCAGCGCGAAGTAGGAGCGGTACAGCAGCCACGGGACGTCGGCGAGCAGCAGCGGCGAGGCCATCGCGCCAGCGTATGCGTCAGGCGCCGGGCGCGAAGCGCGGCCTAACCGGCGCTGACGCCGCCGCTTTCGGCGGTGCTCGACCTCGTCGCCGACGATCCAGATGTCGATGCGGCGCTCGCTTCGGGCGCCGCGCCGGCCGCGACGCCGCCGCCTTCCGCGCCGCTTGGCGCCGGCGCGGCGGCCGGCGGCGGGCTCGTCAGCCCGGACCAGCCGCTGCGGTCGGGCTCGGGCTTGACCGTCTGCCCTTCGCTCGTGCTGAAGTAGGCCCACGTGCTGTACAGGCCGAGGCGTTCGGCGAGCGTCGGGCCGCTGATCGCCGTGCGCCCGCCCGAGCCGAGCACGTAGGCGGAGACGATGCGCGGCGAGAAGCCGCGCTTGAGCACTTCGATCCCCTCGAAGCTTCCGTGCACGAGGCCGTGGAGCTTCGCGGCGGCCGCGGCGAACGTCAGCGTCAGCTTCCACGTGTGCTCGTCGCCGCGCTCGTACTGGTCGACGACGCCGCGCAGCCACGGCTCGGGCTGCGAGCCGATGAACGCGTCCTCGACGTTCTCGGTGCGCCCGCCGGAGCTCGCGAAGAAGTACGTGATCGCGGGCTTGCCGGCGTACGTGACGATCTGCCCGGCGGTCGCCGCGACGGCGGCATCCGTCTGCGGCGTCTGCGCGGCGACGCCGCGATAGACCTGCGAGCGCGTGTCGGAGTAGACGTCGAACTTCGCGCCGCCGGCGTGCGCCGTCAGCGCGTACGTGCGGCTCGCGATCGCCTGCGCCTCGAGCGCGGCGAGCGGCCAGCTCGGGGAGACCTCGGCCGAGACGACGCCGCGCACGTACGTTTCGAGCGGGATCGCGTGCACCTTCGAGCCGATCAGCACGCGCACGCGCGTGCTCGCCGGCGCCGTGCCGAGCGCCGTGCCGGTGTAGTAGTGCGCGAGGATCTGCTGGTAGGCGAAGCCGTGTTCGGCGTAGCCGAGCGCGCCCTCCTGGCTCATGCCGACGCCGTGCCCGTAGCCGCCGCCGGAGATCAGCAGGTTCGCCGGCGCGGGCGCGCTGGCGCTCGTCGTCGCGGCGCTGCTCAGCGCCGTCGCGAGCACGACGATCGCGGCGGTTAGGACGCGCGCGATCCGGTGATAGGTTGGGCCGATGGCGAGCATTCGTGTCACGCGCCGGCTCCCCGCGGCACGCACCTCCGGGATCGGCGCGATGGCGACGAAACCTGAGCGAAGCTGCATGAGAAAGACCAATGCCTGAGCGGGCGGACGTGCTCGCGGACGTTCCGAAGCAGCTCTACGTCGGCGGCCGCTGGCGCGACGCCTCCGGCGGCGGGACGCTCGCGGTCGAGGACCCGGCGACCGGCGAGCCGCTCGTCGAGGTCGCCGACGCGCAGCCCGACGACGCCCTCGCGGCGCTCGCCGCCGCGGCCGAGCACCAGGCGGAGTGGGCCGCGCACGCGCCGCGCGAGCGCGGCGAGATCCTGCGTCGCGCGTTCGAGGAGATCGTCGACCGCACCGACGAGCTGGCACTGCTGATGACGCTCGAGATGGGCAAGTCGCTGGAGGAGTCGCGCGCCGAGATCTCATACGCCGCCGAGTTCTTCCGCTGGTTCGCCGAGGAGGCGGTCCGCATCCACGGCCGCTACATGGTCAACACGACCGGCAAGGGACGCATCCTGACGATGCGCCAGCCGGTCGGCCCGTGCGTGTTCGTCACGCCGTGGAACTTCCCGACGGCGATGGGCACGCGCAAGATCGCGCCGGCGATCGCGGCCGGCTGCACGATGGTCGTCAAGCCGGCGCAGCAGACGCCGCTGTCGATGCTCGCGCTCGCGCAGATCCTCGAGCGGGCGGGTCTGCCGGGCGGCGTGCTCAACGTCGTCACCGCGAAGCACTCCGGCGAGATCATCGAACCGCTGCTGAAGGACGCGCGCACGCGAAAGCTCTCGTTCACCGGCTCGACCGAGGTCGGCCGCCGGCTGATCGAACAGTCGGCCGAGCAGATCCTGCGCGTCTCGATGGAGCTCGGCGGCAACGCGCCGTTCCTCGTCTTCGAGGACGCTGACCTCGACGCGGCGATCGACGGCGCGATGCTCGCGAAGATGCGCAACGTCGGCGAGGCGTGCACGGCGGCCAACCGCTTCCACGTGCACGAGTCGCTCGCCGAGGAGTTCGCGCAGCGGCTCGCCGAGCGGATGCGCGCGCTGAAGGTCGGTCCCGGCACGGACCCCGACACCGACGTCGGGCCGCTGATCGACGAAGCGCAGCGCGAAAAGGTCGCGGAGCTCGTCGCCGACGCCGGCGCGCGCGGCGCGCGCGTGCTGCTCGGCGGCGAGCGCGTCGGCGAGCGCGGCTACTTCTACGCGCCGACCGTGCTCGACCGCGTGCCCGAGGACGCGCGGCTCTTGGCCGAGGAGATCTTCGGGCCGGTCGCGCCCGTCGCGACGTTCGCGAGCGACGAGCAGGCGATCGCCGCCGCGAACCGCACCGAGTTCGGCCTCGTCGCCTACGTCTACACGCGCGACCTAGATCGCGCGTTCCGCGTCTGCGAGGGCATCGAGACCGGCATGGTCGGCCTCAACCAGGGCGTCGTCTCGAACCCGGCCGCGCCGTTCGGCGGCGTCAAGCAGTCGGGGTTCGGGCGCGAGGGCGGGTTCGAGGGGATTGGGGAGTACCTCGAGACGAAGTACGTCGCGCTGGCGCTGTAGCGCGGCCGCCGGCCGACGGGTAGCCTGCGCCGATGAGCGACGGCCGAGTGCCTCGATGACGAGCGTCCGCGACGCCTCCTTCGAGCTGTTTCGCCGTCATCGCATGACGACGATCTTCGGCAACCCCGGCTCGACCGAGCTGCCGATGCTCGGACCGCTGCCCGACGACTTCCGCTACGTGCTCGGCCTGCAGGAGGCCGTCGCCGTCGGCATGGCCGACGGCTACGCGCAGGCGAGCGGGCGCATCGCGCACGTCAACCTGCACACCGCGCCGGGGCTCGGCAACGGCGTCGGCGCGATCCTCGGCGCGCGCGCCAACCGCGCGCCGCTGCTCGTCACCGCCGGGCAGCAGGCGCGCTCGCTGATCACGATGGGCGCGCTGCTCACCAATCGCGACGCCGTCGACGTGCCGCGGCCATACGTCAAGTACGGCTTCGAGCCGCCGCGCGCCGCCGACGTGCCGTTCGCGCTCGCGCAGGCGATCCACCACGCGACGCTGCCGCCGGCCGGCCCGGCGTTCGTCTCGATCCCGATGGACGACTGGAGCGTCGAGCTAGATCGGCGCGACTACGCGACGCAGACCGCGCGCGGCGTCACCGGACGCGCGCAACCCGACGCCGCGCGGATCGCGAGCCTCGCCGAGCGACTGCGCGCGGCGCGCCGGCCCGTCTTCGTCGCCGGACCCGACGTCGACGCCTCCGGCGGCTGGGACGCGGCCGTCGAGCTCGTCGAGCGCCAGCGGCTGCCCGTCTGGGCCTCGCCGCCGACCGCCGGCAGCCGGATCGGCTTTCCCGAGGACCACGCGGCCTTCCAGGGCATGCTGCCGCCCGCCGTCGGGCCGCTCGGCGAAACGCTCGCCGAGCACGACCTCGTGCTCGTCGCGGGCTCCTCGGTCTTCCCCTACTACCCGAACATCCCCGGCGACTTCCTCGCCGCCGGCAGCGAGCTCGTCGCGATCACGTGCGACCCCGACGAGGCCGCACGCGCGCCCGTCGGCGAGGCGATCGTCGCCGACGTCGCGCTGACGCTGCGCGCGCTGCTCGACGAGCTCGGCGATGCGCCCATCGATCGCGAGCCGCCGCCGGCGCGCGCCGAGCTCGAGCCGCCGCCGAGCGGCGAGCAGCTCTCCGGCGGCGATGTGCACGCGACGCTCGCCGAGCTCTTCCCGTCCGACGGCATCGTCGTGCTCGAGTCGCCGTCGAGCACGGCCGCGCTGCGCAGCCGGCTGCGCATCTCGCGCCCCGGCTCCTACTACTTCAGCGCCGGCGGCGGCCTCGGCTTCGGCCTCGCCGCGTCGATCGGCGTGCAGCTCGCGCAGCCCGAGCGCCAGGTCGTCTGCGTGCTCGGCGAGGGCTCTGCGCAGTACGCGATCACCGCCTTCTGGACGGCCACCGCCTACGACGTCCCCGTCAAGTTCCTCGTCCTGCGCAACGGCGAGTACTCGATCCTCAAGTGGTTCGCGGCGCTCGAGAGCGTCGAGCGCGCGCCCGCGCTCGACCTGCCGGCGCTCGACGTCGCCGCGACCGCGTCGAGCTACGGCGTGCCCTCGTGCACGGTCGCCGAGCGCGAGCAGCTGCGCGCGGCGCTCGCCGACGCGCTCGCGCAAGACGGGCCGCGGCTCGTGCAGGTCGACGTCGCGCCCGGCATGGCGCTCGTCTGAGCTAGCGTCCGCGGATCAGCTCGGCGAGGAAGTCCTTGCCGAGCACGCTCAGCGTGAGCAGCGATCCGAACAGCACGACCGCGTCGATGCTCTCGCGACCCTGCTTCGCCCAGTAGACGTCTTCGAGGTTCAGCCACAGCGCGAACTCGTCGAGCGTCAATGCCGCGCCGCTGCCGTAGACGCTCGACGTGATCCGCGAGGAGCGCCGCTCCTCGCTGACGCCGATCTCGAGCAGCCACAGGTAGCCGACCGAGAGCAGGCCGACGATGCCGAACGTCATGTGGTGGATGTGTTTGCCGCCCGGGCCGTGCACGTTCTTGAACGGCCCGCGTTCGGCGCGGATCGCGTGCGTGATCGCACGCGTCGTCGCGAACGTCACGAAGAACGCGCCCGTCGAGAACAGCTGGCGCTCCCTGCGGCGATCGTCGAAGTACTCGTAGTAGAGCTCGCGCACGTCGCGTTCGGCCGAGCCGCGCCGCGTGCGACGCGCGATCCGCCTCGCGATGCTCTTGCCGCTCGCGCCGGGCATGAGTCCCACCCTAGCCGCCGCGCGCCGCGCGAGCGCCCGCCGGCGCCGTGCTCGACGCGAGCGCGTGCCGCCCGTACGCGCCGATAGAGTGCCGGCGCAATGAGCAGACGATCCGCATCGAAGCTCGCGCCGCCGCTCGCGCTGCTCGCGATCCTCGCCGCGCTTTCCGGCTGTGGCGGCTCCTCCGGCAACGGCCTCGCCGGGAAATCGCCCGCCGCGATCCTCGCCGCGACGAAAGCGGCCGCCGCCTCGGCGAGCTCCGTTCACGTCGCCGGGTCGCTCGTCAGCGACGGCACGCCGATCACGCTCGACATGGACCTGATCGCCGGCAGGGGCGGGCGCGGGCAGCTCTCGCAGAACGGGCTGTCCTTCGAACTGATCCAGCTCGCCAACACCGTCTACATCAAAGGAAGCTCCGGCTTCTACAGCCACATCGGCGGCAAGGCCGCCGCGCAGCTGCTCGAAGGCAAGTGGCTGAAGGCCGCCGCGAGCAGCTCCGACTTCGCCTCGATCAGCCAGCTCACGAACCTGCACGTGCTCGTCGACCAGACACTCGCGAACCACGGCGCGCTGAGCAAGGACTCAACGACGACGATCGACGGGCAGAAGGTCGTCGGCCTGACCGACAAGAGCAGGGGCGGCACGCTGTACGTCGCCGCGACCGGCAAGCCCTACCCGGTGCAGATCAGCAAGGACGGATCGGGCTCGGGCACGATCACGTTCGGGCGCTGGGGCGAGAGCGTCGCGCTCGCCGCGCCGTCGAACGCGATCGACCTCTCGCAGCTGCAATCCGCGAAATAGCGCTCGACCATTCGTCCATGCCCGACGGGCGCTGTCAAGCGCGCTCGCCGCGATGCCGACCGGCGGATTGCAGGGGTCACGTGCCTGTCCTCGATTGCCGTTATCGCGAGTGTGAGCGGAGTTATCCAAGCCAGCTTCCGACGGCCCGCCCGGCGCGGGGCGTCATCGACCCGCCTGGACGACGGCACCGGCAAGCGCTCGCAGCCTCCCCGGCCCGATCCCGACGGGGCCGCCGTCGAGGCGTCCGCCGGCGGTAACGTCGCGGACGTGCAGCGCAAGCCCTCCGCGCCGAGGCCCGGGCGTCGGTCGCCCGAGCCCGATCGCCGATCGCGCAGCGCACTGCTGTGGGCGCCGTGGGCGGCGCTCGCGATCGCCGCGGCCGCGGGCGCCGCCATCGAGGCGAGCTCCGCGCTGGAGGTCGTCTGCCTCGCCGTGCTCGCCGCCGCCGCGATCCTGCTCGGCTGGGGCTTCGGCGAGAGCCGGCGCAGCGCGCTCGAGCAGGAGATCGACGGACGCTCGAACGAGCTTCGCCGCGCGCTCTCCGAGCTCGAGGTCGCGCAGACCGAGACCGTCCGGCGCCTGTCGATGGCAGTCGAGTTCCGCGACGAGGACACCGGCGCGCACATCGAGCGCATCGGCCGCCTCTCGACGCTGCTCGCCGAGCAGATCGGCATGGACCCCGAGTTCTGCGAGCGCCTCAGCCACGCCGCGCCGCTGCACGACGTCGGCAAGGTCGCGATCCCCGACGCGATCCTGCTCAAGCCCGGCCCGCTGACGGCCGAGGAGCGCGCGATCATCGAGACGCACGCCGAGGAGGGCCACCGCTTGCTGCGCGGCTCGAGCTCCTCGATCCTCGAGCTCGCGACGACGATCGCGCTGAGCCACCAGGAGAAGTGGGACGGCACCGGCTACCCGCGCGGCCTGAGCGGCGAGGCGATCCCGATCGAGGGCCGCATCGTCGCGATCGCCGACGTCTTCGACGCGCTCACGAGCGACCGCGTCTACCGCAAGGCGTTCTCCGTCGACGAGGCCGTGCAGATGATGCGCGAACAGCGCGGGCAGCACTTCGACCCGGTCCTGCTCGACGCATTCATGGAAGTGCTCGAGAGTTCCGGCCCGGAGGCGCGCGAGCGCTCGCGCGTCGACCCGCGCGAGCTCGCCGAGAGCACGCTCGAGACCTATGGGACCGCGCTCGAACGCGGCGACGCCGAGAAGGCCGAGGGCGCGATCGCGACGGCCATCGAGGAAGGCATCCCCGCGACGACGCTGCACGGCGAGGTCATCGCGCCCGCGCTGCAGCGCATCCGTGAGCTGCGCGCAGCCGGCGAGGTCGACGTGGACCGCGAGAAACTCGCGAAGGGGATCACACGGCGCGTGCTCGCGACGCTCTACCGCTACATGGTCGGCAACACCGAGCCCGCGCGCGAGCGCGTGCTGCTCGCCGGCATGGAGGACGACGAGCACGCGCTCGAGCTGCAGATGATGCACGACCAGATCGCCGCCGCCGGCTTTCAGACGGCGTTCGACACCGACCTCTCGCCCGAGCGCCTGCGCGCGCTCGTCGACGCCGAGCCGCCCGAGGTGATCGTGCTCGGCGCGACCGACGGCGAGGATCCCGACGCCGTCCAGCGCGCGATCGAGGAGCTGCACCTCGAGCACCCCGAGATCCCGATCGTGCTCGGCGCCGCCGCCGTCGGCGGCGCGCGCCCGAGCGCACGAAACGGCATGCGCGTGCTCGAGCGGATCGACGAGGCCGTCGAAGCCGTCGAGCAGCAGCTCGCCACGCGTCCGCGCGCCAGCTCGCTGTAGATTCCCCGGCGTGAGCAAGCGCGCGATCGTCACCGGCGGAGCCGGCTTCATCGGCTCGCACGTCGTCGACGCGCTGCTGCGCGACGGCTGCGAGGTCACCGTCGTCGACGACCTCTCATCCGGCGACCGCCGGCGCGTCGCGGCAGACGCCGCGCTCGAGGTGCTCGACATCGTCGACCTCGCCGCGCTCTCCGCGCTCGTCGAGCGCGTCGCGCCCGACGCGATCTACCACCTCGCCGCGCAGGCCAGCGTCGTCGCCTCCGTCGAGAACCCGAACCGCGACTGCGAGGTCAACGTGCAAGGGACGCTCAACGTCGTCGAGACCGCCGGACGCTGCGGCGCGCCCGTCGTCTTCACGTCGACCGGCGGCGCGCTGTACGGCGACGACGCGCCGATGCCGACGCCCGAGGACCGCATCCCGGCGCCGCTCTCGCCCTACGGCGCCTCGAAGTGGGCCGCCGAGGCATACGTCAAGACGTGGTCGCTCTCCGCCGGCGTCCCGCACGCCGTCTGCCGTCTCGGCAATGTCTACGGCCCGCGCCAAAGCCCGCACGGAGAGGCCGGCGTCGTTGCGATCTTCTCTCATCATCTCTACACCGGCAAAGCGCCGAAGCTCTACGGGCACGGCAAGCCGACACGCGACTACGTCTACGTCGGTGACGTCGTCAGCGCGCTGCTCGCCGCGAGCGGCAAGGCCGGCACGTACAACGTCGCGACCGGCGTCGAGACGGACGTGCTCACCGTCTGGAGAGAGCTGCAGGCCGCCGCCGAGCAGTCGCATGCCCCTGGCGCCGCCGCGAACCCCGGCGCGCTCGAGCCCGAGCTCGCCGACCTGCGCCCCGGAGAGCTGCAGCACAGCTGCCTCGACATCTCGCGCGCCGAGCGCGAGCTCGGCTGGACGCCGCGCGTGCCGATCGCCGACGGGCTGCGTCGCACCTACGACGCGCTCGTCGAGAGCTTCGCCGCCGAGTAGCGTCCGCGCCGCGCCGCGCCGAGCGCTCGACGTCCGCTCGGCCGGCCCCACCGCATGCAATTCCGCTCGCGCGTGTTTCGGGCGGCACGTGGCTGACGACGTTAACGGCATGAGAGCGATTCGCACGTCGGCCTCGACGGCGCGCAGCGGCGCCGCCTCGGCGCTGCTCGTCGCCTTCCTCCTTCTGCTCGCCGCACCGCTCGCGAGCGCCGCGTCGGCCGGCGGCGCACAGGCGCAGGCGCCCGAAGCGCGCCTCGCCGGCGGCAGCGAATACGGCGTCTCGCGCGCGAGCGCCGTCGCGTACCCGACCGTCACGAGCCTCGCCGTGCCGAGCGCCGCGCCCCCCGGGCGCCCGCCGCGCGTCACGATGCGCCTCGACGAGACGCACGTCGCGACCGTCTACGTCACCGTCGCCGTGCACGACCTCAGCACGCGCAAGGCAGCGCTCGTCGCGCGCATGCGCTGGATCCACACCGGCCGCACGATCGCCGTCGTCTGGCCGCACGGCGCGACGATCGCCGCCGGCAGCTACAGCGTCGCGATCAGCGCGCACGACCACCAGCGGCACAACCTCGCGCGCACCGCGCACAGCTCCGGCGTCGCGACGCTCACCGTCGTCGCGCCCGCGCCCGCGCCCGCCGCCACCGCGCCGGCGCCCGCCGCGCCCGGCCTCGAACCGGGCGTGCCGACGCCCGCGCAGACAGTCGCCGACGGCGCCGTCTTCCCCGTCGCCGGGCCGCACAACTTCGGCGGCCCCGAAAACCGCTACGGCGCGCCGCGCTCCGGCCACATCCACGAAGGCCAGGACATCCTCACCGCCGAAGGCACGCCCGACGTCGCGCCGCTCGCCGGCACGATCACCTCGACCGAATACCAGGCCGGCGGCGCCGGCTACTACGTCGTCGAGCATACGAGCATCGGCTTCGACCTGATGTTCGCGCACTGCAAGGCCGCGAGCACAGTCGTCAGCGCCGGCCAGGCCGTCGCGCCCGGCACGCAGCTCTGCCAGGCCGGCCAGACCGGCGACGCGACCGCGCCGCACCTGCACTTCGAGATGTGGGTCGACGGCTGGCACGAATCGAGCGCCAGCCACTCGATCGACCCGCTGCCGTATCTCGAAGCCTGGGAACACGGCTAGCGCCCGACAGGGCCGCGCGCCCGCGCGCGGCCTGCGAGCCGGTAGGATCGGTCCCCGGACTGCCTCGCTCGCGGTCGGCCGATTGCGGCCTCTCGCGGTTGAGCGCCAGCCAGCGGCGAGATAGCTCAGTTGGTAGAGCACACGACTGAAAATCGTGGTGTCCCCGGTTCGAATCCGGGTCTCGCCATCTCTAAAGATGCCTGCAGCCGGTCCTATTTTGAGGCGGCGTATCAGCCAACAGTGATGAGCCCAGGACAGGAGAGTGTGCGCCCGGTGGCCCGTCGAGGCCGCCTCGCCGCGCTCTGCCATCGACGACGCGGGTGCGGCGAATGTAGTGGATGGACACGTCGCGCCTGAGTCGTTGCCCGGCGGGTTTCGTGGGGATCGTGTCGACAGGCCCGGCGGGTCTCCGCAGCACGCCGAGGATCGAGAGCAGCGTGCACCGGTGAGGGTGATCGATACGTCGCTGTCGTCACTCACAAGACCCCCGTCGATGCAGCAAATGCGAGGCCGTCAGATTGTCAACGCCGAGGGCCTCGGACCATCTTACGCCGGCACCCCGCCGTGGATTCGGGCGCGAAGCGACCGGCCCGGTGAAGCTAGGGGAGTAGGGCTTGGGCTGGCGTGCTCTTTGAGTCGGCGTGGCGACTTGCTTACCGTCCCGGCTCGAGGAAGCCCTTCTGCCTTTCCACGTCCAGCGGTCCTGCGAATTGCCACCCCCGACCGCTGCCGCAAGCTCGCATTGGATGCGAGAGACCGCCCGTGTTCAGCGACCTCGCTATTCCTGAGGGCGCCCTCAGCCGGGGCGCAGCTAATGGCACCACGCCTATTTATGAGCACAAGCTGCGTCGTGCTGCGTCCCGCCTGCTCCGGGTGGCCCTGCCCCCCAGCGAAGGTATCGGCATCGCTAGCACGGCTCGTGGCGGGCTGTGCTCCGTACCGTCGTCGCGACGGCTCATAGCTTGACATCCCCTCATCGCATCCGATAGGCTCCACACGAGCGTTTATTTGGCGCGGACGAAGAGAGGAGTCGGGGAGTGCCCATTTACGCCGCACGCCTGCGTGTCAGGCGACCGCCGCACGTGACGCCAGCACGACCGCCGTCGGCGCGAGCGACCTTGCTCACCTCACCGAGCTATAGAGCGAGCGAAGCGAGTCGTTCAAGTGGCGAACGGAGGTCTAAACGACCTGAAGCGAGCGGATCCGAGCGGCCTCTGCGCATTCTTCAGCGCAACAAGTCCCGCGCGGGACAGGGATATCAGAAGATATGTTGACTTTCGATTCCGCTGGAATCAATGACCAGGTCCCGGTCTCGCGGATGATGAAGCGCCTGACTGGCCAGGGTTTGGTGGAGAGCATGCTGGCGCAAACCAGACGTCAAGTGATGGCTTGGCGTTTGAAGGCAGACGGCAAAACCGTGATGGACACGACGTACCTGCTCTCGGGCGGGACGGGTACCGGCGGACCGACAAACTCCAGTTCGCGGCGCCCGAGGGACTGTCCGAGATGATCTCCCAGTTCCTGCTCCGCGACGAAGCCGACGCGAGCGTCGGGACCAGCCCGGCGAGCTCGCACACCGGTCATGCGACCGTGGCCTCGGGTCCGGGTCCGTATCTGTTGGCGGTCCCGCAGCCGGCTGAGCCACAGACCTTCTCGGGGATGGCGGCGAGCGTCGGCGGGGCGGCGAGCGCGAGGATCTCCAGTCCCTTTCAGGTCGGGTCGTGCGCGAGCCGGAAGTTCGCGCGGCAATTCGCGGGCTCCACACCCGGGAAGACGACTCGGCTCGTGCATCCCCACCACGGGCCTGTGGCCCCCACGCTCCAGGATATTGAACCCCTCTCCGCCGCCGCGCCAACCTTGTCGCCAACGCTTTGCATGCCGCTCCGACGCGCTTTCGCGCGTGCCGTCGAGCCTGCGCGATTCTGCCCGAGCATGCTCCGGGCTGCCAGGTGTGCGTCTGGACGCGGCCGGTTGGCCCGCCAGGACGCGCAGTCCAACAAGGCTGGTGCCGAGGCGTTCCTTTGCGAGGTTGGCGCCCCGGCACCGATGAGACGAAAGGGAATCTAAGCAGATGAGATCCACATATAGAAGTGCATTGGCAGTCCTCGCGACGGTCATTGCGACCTCCGCGATCGTGGCATCCGCGGCATCTGCCGCGTTGCCCGAATTCACTTCCGCGGGCGGCAAATATCCAGTTAAAGTCACTGCAACATCAGGCAAGGTTTACTTCGAAACACACGCAGGTGTGGCGTGGGAATGTACGTCAAGCGCTTTCACAGGTGAGATCGCGAAAACTTCGGTCGGATCTGTAACGATCGCGTTCAAAGGCTGCTCAGGCGGCCATTGCCCAACTGAACGGAAAACAAGCGAACTTACCGCGCGGCTGGGCTATGTCACGAAAGAACCCAAGGAAGTGGGCTTGCTGTTCGAACCGACTAAACAGCCGTTTCTGAACTGCACCGGCGAAGAAGTGCACATGGAATTCCTCGGATCACTGATCGGAGTGGTGACGCCGATCAACACGAAAACTAAGACGTTTACGCTCCTTTTCAAGCAGAGTAAAGGGGTGCAAAGCCCGCTGAAGTTCGCAGGCGAAGAAGCCACACATCAACTCGAACTCCTGGCAAACGGAGGACCCGGGGAAAGCGTGGCCATTCAGGTGACATATACATTGACGGCCGCAGAAGAAGTCACGATCAAAGCCTAGCCAACAATTGGCGCAGCACGTAGCAAAGGGTTGTTTTACGTAGCACCGGATGATTGGAACCATACTGGGCGCGGGTCAGTCCGACCCGCGCCCAGGATGGACCCAAACTAAGCACTAGTTAGGTAAGCGGAGAGGAAGGTAGAGCAAAGCGTGCGGTTGATTTGCAGTGACGGTGGTGCCGCCATCGATCATCGAGGTTGCGACATGGGAGGCCGGATGGCCACATCAGCGCATCGAGGCCGAGCCAATCGTCGGAGATTCGTGTCTGGCGTCATCGTGATGGCGGCCGTCATCGGACTGCTCACCGCGGGGTCGGCGTGGGGCGCTCTCGAGCATCCCTACCTGTCACAGCTGACGGGAACTCCGTCGGGCGGCTTCAACCATGTCTGTGGCGTCAGCGTTGGCGGGCCCAGCCAGAACGTGTACGTGGCGGACCCCGGCAGTGATGCAATCGACGTCTTCACCCCGTCAGGCGCGTTTGTATCGTCGATCAGCGGCAAAGCGACCGCGAAAGAAGAATTTAGCCCGGCAAATGCCTGCTCGGTCGCGGTCGCCCGGAAAAGCGGCTACGTGTACGTCGCGGATTCTGGACCCGATCTCGTCTATGTGTTCGATGAACACGGCAACCTGGTGTCGACGCTCAACGGCTCGAACACGCCGAGCGAAAGCGAATCGTTCGGTACCGGCTACGTGCATGTGGCGATCGATCCGACGACGGAAGACGTGTATGTGGCGGACTCGAGCGACGGCGTGATCGACAAGTTCAACGAAAAAGACGAATACCTCGCGCAGATAACCGGAGCAGCCACTCCTCAAGGATCATTCGGGGATGTCTTCGGTCTCGCGGTAGCGGCGAACGGGGAACTCGACGCGATCGATCAGGGCGCTGAGGTGGTCGACAGGTTCAGTCCCACGGGCGAATACCTCTCTCAGATCACGGGCGCGGCGACCCCTCAGGGCGCCTTTGGCACCCTTTCCGGCATAACCGTCGGTCCTTCGAATCATATTTACGTCACCGACAGCACGAGCCGACTGGTCGATGAGTTCAATGCAGCCGGTGCGTTCGTCACGGCGACCACCGGCGCACACACGCCGAGCGGGTCGTTCACCGAACCGGAGGGGGTCGCCGAAGCCGCGAACGGGGATCTCTATGTCGCAGACCTGGGCCTGTCGAGCGTCGTCGACGTCTTCGGCCCGGCGGTGACGATCCCCGACGCCACCACCGGACCTGCCACGAACGTGACCGCGGCCGGCGCGACGCTGAACGGCACGGTCAACCCGGACGGAGCGGGAGCCGTAACGTGCCAATTCGACCTCGGCACCACGGCTGCATACGGCGGGACGCTGTCCTGTCCGGCCACGATTCCCTCGGGTGGCAGCCCGGTGAATGTGAGCGTACCGCTGTCCGGTCTGCAGCCGGACACCACGTACCACGTTCGGATCGAGGCGTCGAACTCAAACGGAACCAACGATGGGGAAGACGTGGTGTTCACGACCAAGGGGCCGGGTATACCCAGCGAGTGGACGACCAACGTCGCCTCCACCTCGGCGGAACTGAACGCTCAGGTCAATCCCGACGGCGCCGACACGACCTACTACTTCCAGTACGGGACCGTCAGCTGCACGAGCGATCCATCTGCGTGCACCGATCAGCCCGCCGCGCCCGGCGCGAATGTGGGAGAAGGTGTCGAAAACCAGAGCGCCCATGTGGACCTGTTGAACCTGCTGCCGAGCACAACCTACTACTACCGCGTTGTGGCGCACAACGCGGATGGCACGACCGAAGGCCCGGAGAAAACGTTCACCACCCAGGTCGCGAAAAGCGAGCTCACCCTCCCAGACGGGCGAGCGTGGGAAATGGTTTCGCCTGTCAACAAGGAAGGCGCCGCGCTCGAAGGGATCACGAAGACGGGTGGTCTGATCCAGGCGGCCGAAGACGGCACCGCGATTTCATACCTCGCGGACTCGGCGACTGAAGCTCACGCGGCGGGGAATCCCAGTCCGGAATACTCCCAGATCCTATCGACGCGTGGCGCCGCCGGCTGGGAATCGCGGGACATCGCCACCCCGCATGAAAAGGACGCCGGATTTATCGAAGGCCAGCTGTCCGAGTACAAGTTCTTTTCGTCGGACCTCTCCAGCGGGCTGGTGGAACCGAAGGGAGAAAAGCCGCTCGCGCCGTCGGCGTCCGAAAAGACCGTCTATGTCAGGAACGGCCTGCGTCAACCGGGCAGCGAAGACTACGAACCGCTCGTGAGCAGCGCCAACGTGTCCTCAGAAAACAGGTTCGGCGGTCAAATCAGCTTTGACGGAGCGAGCCCCGACCTGAGCCATGTGATCCTCACATCGGGTGTCGCGCTAACGACGACACCAATCGGATCCAACGCGCTGTATGAGTGGACCGCCGGGGAGCTCAAGCTCGTGAGTCGCCTGCCCGGCGGCGCCCCATCCGATTCACCGGCGCTCGGCGAAGTCAACCGCAACGTGCGCGGTGCGGTTTCACGCGATGGCGATCGGGTGGTGTGGTCCGGAGAAAATAATGGCGCCCATCTGTATATACGCGACACTGCGAGTGAAGAAACAGTAGAAATCGACGCACCTGAAGCCGGTGTTAAACCCGGAGAAGGAAGGCCTCAGTTTCAGCTCGCTAGCGAAGATGGATCCGAGGTGTTGTTCACAGACGCTCAGCGATTGACCCACGACTCTACCGCGAGTTTGAAAAGCCCCGATCTCTATGAGTATGAGGTGACTGGAGGAAGCGACGGCCTGCCGCTCGCGGGCAAGCTGACCGACCTGACTGTGGACCCCACTCCCGGACAGAGCGCGGACGTTCAAGGGGTCGTGCTGGGAATGGGCGAAAGTGGCACGGACATCTACTTCGTGGCCACCGGAGTGCTCACCACCCAGGGTAACGCCGCCCACGAAACCGCCGCTGCCGGCGTGGACAATCTCTATGTGCTGCCCGAGGCGGGCGCCCCCCCGACCTTCATCGCGAAGCTCTCGGGCGCCGACGCCCAAGATTGGGAAGGCCCCCAAGCGAATCTCGGCGAGGTCAGCTCGCGCGTCTCGCCAAACGGCCGGTATCTGGCGTTCATGTCCGAACGGAGCCTCACGGGGAACGACAATCATGATGCGGCGCACGGCGAAGTGCAGGACGAGGAGGTCTACCTCTATGACGCCGCCCAGAACCGGCTCATATGTGCGTCGTGCGACCCGACCGGCGCCCGCCCGAGCGGCGTGCTCGACCCGCTCGAACAGCCCTGGCCGCTCTACGATCGCCGCGGCCTGTGGGCGGGACGATGGCTTGCAGCTTCGATCCCGGGCTGGACTTCGATCGATCTGAGCCGCGCTCTGTACCAGTCGCGGTATCTCTCGAATGAGGGTCGTCTTTTCTTCAACAGCTCCGCTGCCCTCGTTCCGCATGACACCAACGGAGCAGTGGACGTGTATGAGTTCGAGCCGGCTCGTGTCGGCAGCTGCGAACAGGCGAGCGAAGGATTCAGCGAAGCGACCCAGGGTTGCGTGGCGCTGGTCTCCTCGGGAGCTTCCGCCGAAGAATCGGCGTTCCTCGACGCCAGCGCCAGCGGCAGCGACGTGTTCTTCATGACGGGCGCGCAGCTGCTCCCGCAAGACGTGGACACGAGCATGGATGTCTACGACGCGCACGAATGCACGCGCGAATCGCCCTGTCCCGCAACCGCGGCGGTGGTACCGCCGTGCTCGAACACGGACTCGTGCAGGAGCCCCTCGACTCCGCAGCCGCCGATCTTCGGCGCGCCGCCGAGCGCGACCCTCTCCGGCGGGGGAAATGTCCTGCCCCCAGCCGCCAAGCAGCTGGTGAAACCCAAGGCGAAGCCGTTGAACCGCGCCCAAAAGCTAGCAAAGGCACTGAAGGCCTGCCGCAGGCAAAAGAGCAAACGAGGGCGAGCTTCCTGCGAGGCCCGAGCACGCAAACGATACGGCCCCCGCGTCGTAGGCAAAGTCAAACGGTCGAGCCGGAGAGGTAAGTGATGAGCCTCACACACGTCAATCGCCGCGGTTTGATTGTTCCTCGCCTGCTCCTCTTTGGGCTCCTGGTTGCGGGCATGGCGTCGATCCTGTTGCTCATGTCTGCCTCTCCCGCGCGCGCGGCCTCACCTTGGTGGCGGGTGGCGAGCAGTGCGGTGCCTACCAACCTCCCCCCCGGCGGTGAAGGCGAGATTGTGGCCAGCGCATTGAATGTCGGTGACGCGGACGCCGGCGGCGAAGAAGTGACGATCTCCGACCAGCTTCCGCCCGGACTGTCGATTCAATCGGTGCACTTCTATGCGGCTAGCTTTGAAAAGCTAGATCTCGCGGCGTTCTGTACAACGACCGGTAACTCGGTGCGCTGCAAATTTCCGGCCACTACATTTCCCGTGCACCCTTTTGAACGGCTCGAAGCTATGATCTATGTCAACGTCGGAGCAAACGCCTCCAGCGGCGAAGAAAACGACATGAGCGTCGAAGGAGGCGGTGCGCCACGGATTACATCGCATAGGCCGATCACGGTAAACCCGGCGCCCACGCCCTTTGGTCTAGAAGGCGTGGAAGTCGTGCCCGAAAACGAAGGCGGAGAAGTCGATACGCAGGCTGGCTCCCACCCGTTTCAGCTGACGAGCTTCCTCGCTCTTGCGAGCACGATCGAACCGGGTGTCAAATTTGCAATCGTGAACCCCCCGACAGCG
Organism: uncultured Solirubrobacteraceae bacterium; assembly: GCA_963802105.1. Lineage (GTDB taxonomy): Bacteria > Actinomycetota > Thermoleophilia > Solirubrobacterales > Solirubrobacteraceae > Palsa-744. The sequence goes on from CAWDHJ010000002.1 coordinate 1,519,133, forward strand.
CCGGCGCTGCCAAGGAACATTCGCTTCGATCTTCCGGCCGGGCTGGTCGGCGACGCGAGTGCGATCCCGCAATGCACCGTGGCGCAGTTCTCCACGTTCCTCACGTTTGGAGGCAAGGTGCACAATCTTTGCCCGGCAGACACGGCCGTGGGCATCGCGTCGGTGACAATCAACGAACCGCAGGTGTTCGGGTATCACACGGGTCGCGTCCCGGTCTTCAACATCACGCCGAACGCGGGGGAGCCCGCGCGGTTTGGCTTTGAAATCGTACACGCGCCGGTATTCCTCGATACCTCCGTGCGCACCGGCGCGGACTATGGCGTAACGGTGAACATCAATCACATCGCGCAAACGGCGGCGTTCATCTCGAGCCAGGTCACGCTCTGGGGGGTGCCCGGCGATCCGCGGCATGCTCAATCACGCGGCTGGGCCTGTCTGAACGAAGAAAGCGAATGCGGCGCGCAGCGTGAAAGCAAACCGGCGCCGTTTCTCACGCTCCCGACGTCGTGCGGCGAACCGCTGACCACATCTGTCTCGGTTCAGTCGTGGAACCAGCCAGAATTCCTCCCGCCCTATGAATACACCCTGACCAACGCCGCGGGCACGCAAGTGGGGACGAACGGCTGCAACCGGCTTTCCTTCGGCCCCGAAATCAAGGTGGCCCCCGACGGACAGCAGGCAAGCAAGCCGACCGGGCTGACCGTGGGCGTCCACGTGCCCCAGGAAGGGCAACTGAACCCGGCGGGCCTCGCGAACTCCAACATCAAGGATATCGCCGTCACGTTGCCTGCGGGTGTGGGCATCAACCCAGCCGGCGCGGACGGCCTCGAAGCATGCAGTGAGAGTCAGGTCGGCTTCACCGGCTTGAAGGAGCTTCACCCGGTAGCGGAAGCAGGCGTCGAGACGGCCCAGCTGACGCCAAAAATTGAATTCCCGTTCTGTCCGGACGCTTCGAAGATCGCGACCGTGAAGATCAAACTGCCGATCCTGCCCAACCCCCTCGAAGGGGCGGTCTATCTGGCGGCGCAAAACGCAAACCCATTCGGGAGCCTCATCGCCCTCTACCTGGTGGCCGAAGACCCGGTGTCAGGCGTCCTGCTCAAGCTCCCAGGCGAAGTCTCGCTCAGCGACACGGGGCAGATCACGACGACGTTCCTCAACAATCCGCAGGGCCCGCTCGAAGACGCCGAACTGCACTTCTTTGGCGGGGAACGGGCACCGCTTGCGACACCCGCGCATTGCGGGACCTATACGACCGATGCAACGTTCACGCCGTGGTCGGGCGACGCCCCGGTCAAATCGAGCTCGAGCTTTGAAGTCCTCACGGGCCCGACCGGGGCCCCGTGCCCGGGCGCATCGCTCCCGTTCGCGCCATCGTTGACGGCGGGCACGACGAACGTCAACGCCGGCTCGTTCAGCGCGCTGACCACCACGATCTCCCGCGAAGACGGAAACCAGGACATCCAGTCTGTGCAGTTGCACATGCCCGCGGGCCTGTCGGGAATCTTGGCTGGAGTGAAGCTGTGTCCGGAAGCGCAGGCGAACGCGGGGACGTGCGGTCAGGAAAGCCGTATCGGGAGCACAGTCGTCAGCGTCGGGTTGGGCGGCGATCCGTACTCGGTCGCGGGCGGGGAAGTGTTCTTGACTGAAAAGGTTGCAGGCTCCCCGGCCGATGCGCCGTTTGGACTCTCGGTCGTGAACCCGGCTGTCGCGGGGCCGTTCAACCTCGGCAAGGTCGTGGTACGTGCGACGATCGAAGTGGATCCGCATACTGCGCAGCTGACGATCACGACGGGGGCAATCCCACACATTCTTGACGGGATTCCGTTGCAGATCAAGCACGTGAACGTGACGATCGATCGGCCCGGGTTCACGTTCAACCCGACCAGCTGTGGCGCAAAGGCGATCACAGGCAGCGTGGGCAGCGTCGAAGGCGCGAGCGCCAACGTGTCGGTCCCGTTCGCGGTCACGAACTGCGGGGCGCTGAAGTTCGCCCCGACATTCTCGGTCTCGACCAGCGGTAAGACGAGCAAAGCCGACGGGGCGAGCCTGACCGCGACCTTGTCATATCCCAAAGCGGCCCAGGGCACGCAGACGAACATCACGCGCGTCAAGGTCGACTTGCCCAAGCAGCTGCCCTCGCGTCTGACGACGCTGCAGAAGGCGTGCACGAACGCGCAGTTCGAAGCGAACCCCGCGGGCTGCCCGTCGGCCTCGAAGATCGGCTACGCAAAGGTGACTACGCCGCTGCTGCCGGTGCCGTTGGAAGGCCCGGCGATCTTCGTCAGCCATGGCGGCGAAGCGTTCCCGAGCTTGACGATGGTGCTGCAGGGCTACGGCGTGACGGTCGACCTCGTCGGCACGACGTTCATCAGCCACGCCGGGGTCACCTCGACGACGTTCACGACCGTCCCCGACGTTCCGTTCAACACGTTCACGCTGACGCTGGGCGAGGGCAAGTACTCGGCATTGGGGGCGAACCTCCCCGCCAAGGCGCACGGCAGTTTCTGCGGGCAGACCCTGAACATGCCGACCGAATTCGTCGCGCAGAACGGGGCCAAGATCAACGAGTCGACGCCGATCAGCGTCTCGGGATGCGCGAAGGCGAAGCCGCTGACACGAGCGCAGAAGCTCGCGAAAGCGCTGAAGGCGTGCAAGAAGGACAACAACAAGGCAAAGCGCGCGAGGTGCGATGCGAGTGCTAAGAAGCACTACGGCCCACTCAGGAAGTCAAAGAAAAAAAAGTAGTGGAATTAGTAATAGAAAAGACCTTCGAGCAGGGCGGATAAATGCGAATCGCAAAGCACCTTTCTGTTTTCACGTCGGCGCTCGCGAGCGCTATCGTGCTCGCGGCCTCCGCTCCCGCCCTCGCAGCGAACACAATTGCCCTGCAGGATAGCGCCAGCCTGCATCTGACGAGCCATCATAGTTTCACGCTCAACGAGCAGGGTTCGGCGTCGGGGACCATCGCGGGGACGATCTATATCCATCTGACCGTCATCTCAACGAATCGGGTGACGGCCGAAGTCGATATCTACCCTCGCGGCGGTTCGGTAACGGGACAAGCAAGTGCCAGCTATCGTCCTTCTGGGTCGGTGGCGGCCTTTACCGGAACGATGAGCATAGTGCGGGGGACCGGCCGCTATGCCGGTGCACGCGGCTCGGGTCTCAGCTTTGTCGGGACGATCGAGCGGGTCAATGATGCTGTCGCGGTCCGCGTCGCGGGCCACATCTCCACGTGATCGGGTCGCCGGGCGGCGGCCCCTTGAACCGACCCCATCAGGCCGTTCGTACCGCGGTACAAGGCGAGACCGTGCGAGACTATGGGGTGCTGACAGGCTGTTTTTGGGAGCGGAGCTGTGGAGCACTGAAGCAACTCCGGCGTGGGGCAGGAATCTTGGTCTGCCTAATCGCCGCGGGCTCACCCGCTCCGGCGCAGGCTGTCTCTGAGACCGCGAGCTTGCAAGCGTCATTTACCCCTGACCGGCTGGGTACGCCGACGACGATCAGCTTCGGTTTTCATCTCTCGACGACCGTAGGCGTGGCGCCGCCGCCGCTGACCGGTGTCGACCTCCATATGCCGGCTGGGGTCAACTACACGAGGACCACCCTCGGCCTCGCGACCTGCGCGCCGGCCCTTCTTCTCGCAAAAGGCGTAGCGGGCTGCCCGGCGAACTCGCGCTTGGGGTTCGGTTCAGCGATTGTGGAAGTGCCGTTCGGGACGGGCGCGGGGCATGAGATCCCTGAAATCCAAGCGCTGTCGGGGCCGTCGCCGGACGGCAATCTGGTAGTGCTGTTTTATGCTGATGGCCTGTTTCCGGTGTTTGCGCAGTTGGCGTTCACCGGGGAAGTGCTCCCCGATAGCGGCGCGTACGGTTCCCAGTTGCGAACGACGATTCCGTTGGTGACGAGCGTGCCGGGTGGCCCCGACGTATCGGTGTTGAGCGTGACGAGCACGATCGGCCCGAGCGCCCTGACCTACTTCCGCTACGTCCACGGGCGTCGGGTCGCGTTCCGCCCCCGTGGGGTCTCAGTGCCGGAAAGTTGTCCGCGTGGCGGGTTTCCGTTCGCGGCGGAATTCGCGTTTCAGGATGGCAGTCATATAAGTGCGCAGGCCGTGGTGGCGTGCCCGCGAGCACGGACCGTGCCTTCTAAGCGCCGATGATCGCCGACGGCCTCAGCCGCGCCGGTTCCCTCCGCTCCAAACCCGGATTGGTGCGCGGGCTTTCGACTTCGGCCGTTTTCTTTGCAATAGCTGTGCGCTACTGGCTGCTGATCTTCCCGCAGGTCTGCTCCGAGCTGCGCCGTTGGCGACGCAGCGCTGGACGGATACGGGACCCAGCGCTTCGCCGGCTCGCGCTCGCGGCGCTCGACAAGCGCGGCAATATGGAGGGCGCGGCCGCGTTCGCCGCCTTGGCGCGCTCTGGGCCTCGCAGGGACGTCGTGCGAGCGCTCATCGCGTTTCAGGCGATTTACAACCACGTCGACATGCTCGCCGAGCAGCCGAGCGAGAACCCGGAAGGGCGCGCGCGACGGCTGCACGAGGTGCTCCTGCTGGCCCTCGAGCCGGGCGCTCCCGAATCCGTCCGTCTGTCTATGCTGCAACCCGAGCTCGAGGACGCGAATTACCTCACAGAGATGATTCAAGCGGGCCGCTCGGCTTTGTCGCGCCTGCCTGGGTGTTCCGTGGCCGTACCGCGCGCTCGCTCGGCCGCGAGGCGGATCGTCGCATTTCAGAGCCTCAGCCACGGCGGGCCCGCCGGGCTCGAGGCCTGGGCGATCCATGAGGCGCCGCGCAGTGGTCTGCAATGGTGGGAGGCTGCCGCAGCAGCCGGCTCGTCGCTCCCTGTGCACGCGCTGATTGCCGCATCGGCGTCGCCGGCGCTCAGCTTGCAGGACGTCGCGGCGATCGACGGCGCGTACGCGTCGAGCATCGGCGCTCTGCACTCGTTGCTCGACAGCGCCGTCGACGAGGTCGAGGATGCGCAAGCGGGTCAGCTCAGCCTGATCGGCTGCTACGGCTCGACGCAGCAAGCTGCCGCGCGCATGGGCGAGCTCACCGAGCGGGCGGTCGATGCCGCGCGAGGTTTGCCCGGTGGACGCCTGCACGCGGTCGTGGTTACGGCGATGGTGTGCAGCTACCTCGACGATCTCGAGCGCTCCGGCGCGCACGCGGGAGTCGTTGCGACAGCGGTCGACGCGTCGCTCGGCGGTCTCTCGCGCCCGATCCTGTGCATCTTCGCGCTGCGCCGGCTTGCCGGCAGGCTCGCGCCCTCGCGCGCAGCCCGCAAAGCGCGTGCGGCTGAGGCTCATGCGGCCGAAGCGGCGTCCGCCAAGGCGCCGTCGCCCGCGGCCGTCCTGGACGCCCGCAAGCGAGGCCGCGGTGCTCGAGCTGCGTGAGCTGACGAAGCACTACGAGTTGCTCGGAGGCGAAACGGTCAAGGCGGTCGACGGCGTCTCGCTGTCGGTGCCGGCCGGCGAGATGCTCGCGCTCTACGGCCCGAGCGGCTCGGGCAAGACGACGCTGCTGTTGATGGTCGCGGCGCTGCTCGCGCCGACGAGCGGCGCTGTGCTCGTCGGCGGACGCGATATCTCGACGCTGTCCGAGCGGGAGGCGTCGCGGTACAGGCTCTCTGAGCTCGGCTTCATCCGCCAGAGCTTCGACCTGCTGCCAGGCGTCAGCACGCTCGACAACGCCGTGTTGAAGCTGCTGAAGACCGTGCCGTGGCGCGAGGCACACGAACGCATCGCACCACTGCTCCAGCGGCTCGGCCTCGGCAAGCGGCTGCGCCAGCACGCGGAGACGCTCTCGATGGGCGAGCGCCAGCGCGTGATGATCGCGCGTGCTCTCTCGACGGAGCCACGCCTGCTGCTTGCCGACGAGCCGACGGGCAGCCTCGACACGCAGCGCAGCCATGAAGTTCTCGAGCTGCTGCGTCAGCTCTGCCGCGAGCGAGAAGTCGCGACGGTGCTCGTCAGTCACGACCCACTCGCTGCGGGCTATGCCGATCGCGTGCTCGCGTTGCGCGACGGGCAGCTGACCGAGCATCGGCCGGACGCAGGGCTCGTGCCCGACGCCGCACGGTGAGAGCGCGCGACGCTGTTCGATGACGGACGCGCCGGCACCGCGATGACGCTCGCGAACCTTCTGCATCTGTATCGCGTACGGCTGCGTGCGCGGCTCCTTCAGGAATGCTTCGCGCTCGTCGGCATCGCGGCCGGCGTCGCGCTGCTGTTCGCGTCGCAGATCGCGAGCGAGAGCCTGTCGGGCTCGGTCGCGCAGCTCTCACGCGGGATCGTCGGCAGCGCGACATTGCAAGTGACGGCGCGCGATCCGCACGGCTTCGACCAACGAACGCTCGGCCGCGTACGTGCGGTGCGCGGTGTGCAGCTCGCCGCGCCGCTGCTCGAAGCGAATGCGAACGCGCGCGGCCCGCGCGGGAGCAAGTCGGTCGAGCTGATCGGCGCCGACGCGACGCTCGAGCGGCTCGGCGGTGAGCTCGTGCGCCACACGAAGCTCACGCCGTTCGGCGGGATCGGCGCGATCGTCCTGCCCGCGCCGCTCGCGCATTCGATCGGCGTGACGAAATTCGGCGCCGAAGCGACGCTCGAAGTCGGCGGGCACGTCAGCCGCGCGCCGCTCTACGGCAAGCTCTCGGCGAACCAGATCGGCCCGCTGATCGGCGCGCCCGTCGTCGTCGCGCCGCTCGAATACGCGCAGGAAGTCACGGGACTCGGCGCACGGCTCACGCGGATCCTCGTCACGCCACGGCCCGGCGCGCAAGCAAGCGTGCGCACGGCGCTCGTGAGGCTCGCCGCTGGGCGACTGAACGTCTCCTCGACGAGCTACGACGAACGGCTGTTCGCGAAGGCCGCGGCGGCGAGCAACCAGTCGACGGTCCTGTTCGCCGTGATCAGCGCGCTCGTCGGCTTCCTCTTCGCGTTCAACGCGATGCTGCTGACGGTCGCGCAGCGCAGGCGCTTGATCGCAGATTTGCGTCGCGACGGCTATACGCCGCGCGCGGTCATCGGCGTGCTGCTGTTCGACGCGCTCGTGCTCGGAATCGCCGGCAGCGCGCTTGGGCTCGTGCTCGGCGACGAGCTCTCGATCCACCTGTTCCACGCGAACCCGGGCTTCCTCTCCTCGGCGTTCGCCGTCGGCTCATCGCGCGTCGTCGGCGCGCAGAGCTTGCTGATCGCCGTCTTCGGGGGCATGCTTGCGGCGATCGTCGCGGTGCTCAGCCCGCTGCGCGACATCCTCGCACGCGACCCGCTCGCGGCGATCGCGCCGAGGCAGAGCACGACGGGCAGCTCGGCCGCGACGTGGCGGCTCACGCTCGCAGGCTTGCTCTGCATCGCGGCGACGGTCGCGGTGCTGCTCGCGGCGCCGCAAGCGGCGATTGCCGGAATGGTCACGCTGACGGCCGCGCTGCTGCTGTTGCTGCCGGTCCCATTGCGCGCGCTGCTGGGGCTCGTCACGTTGCTCGCGCCGAAGTTGACGAGTGCGGTGCCGCACGTCGCCGTCAGTGAGCTGCGTGCCGGGCGCTCGCGCGCAATTGCGATCGCGGCGACGGGCGCGGTCGCCGTATTTGGCAGCGTCTCGATCCAGGGGGCGCAGGGCGACCTGCAGCACGGCCTCGAAAACGCGGCGCGCGATGCGAATGCGGCGACGGACATCTGGATCTCGCCGGCGGGCACGTTCAACCTGCTGATGGTCCAGCCGTTCGAAGCGACGACGCTCGAGAAGCTGCGGACGCTGCCGAGCTTGCGCGCGGTGCGCGTCTACCGCGGCGGCCTGCTCGACTGGCGCGAACGGCGCACGTGGGTGGTCGCGCCACCGCTCACGGCGCAGCCGCTGATCCCGCCGAGCCAGCTCGTCGAAGGCAGCCTGCGCCTGGCCGAAGCACGCCTGCGCGCAGGCGGCTGGGCGGTACTCTCGCAAGCGCTCGCGAGCGAACACGGCATCGAGATCGGCGAGACGTTCACGCTCCCGGCGCCGCGCCCGACGCGCTTTCGCCTCGCGGCGATCTCGACGAACATCGGCTGGGCGCCGGGAGCGATCGTCCTCAACGCTTCCGACTACGCGCGCGCGTGGGAAAGCGCTCAGCCGAGCGCGTATAACGCGCTGCTGAAGCCCGGCGCCTCACCGGCGCAGGGCCGCGCGGCGATCCAGCGGGCTCTCGGCGCGGGCTCTGGCCTGACGGTGCAGACGGCGGCGCAGCACGCCGAGAAGCAGCGCAAGCTGACGCGCGAAGGCCTCGTTCGGCTGTCGCAGATCGCGACGCTGATCCTCGCGGCCGCCGTGCTCGCGATGGCGGCCGCGATCGGTGCGATGATCTGGCAGCGCCGCCCGCGCCTGGCGAAGCTCAAGCTCGAGGGCTTCTCGCCCGGCGACCTGTGGGCGACCATCCTGTTCGAGAGCCTGTCACTGCTGCTCGTCGGCTGCGCGAGCGGCGCGCTGCTCGGGTTGCTCGGCCAGCAACTGCTCGACGGTGCGCTGAGCGCGGTCGTCAACTATCCGGTCGTTCGCTCGGTCGCCCTCCCCACGGCGCTCACAAGCTTCGCGCTTGTCACCGCGACCGCACTAGTGATCATCGCGATCCCCGGGTACTTGGCCGCCGGTGTTGCGCCAGCTCTCGCCCTGCACGACTAGGAGGCGTTGAGCTTGCTCGAGCGGCGGGCGCTCGCCAACTTCTGCTCAAGAAATCGGCTCGCCTCCTTCAACGGAGTCCGTTTGGCCATTGAGCGACATCTGATGACCCAATTCCTCCCGGGCTCATCAGGTAGGGGCTCAGACCTGCAGTGGTGAGCCGCGGCCACCGAACCGCCGCTGGCGGGCGCCGTACTCTTCGATGCACTCTTCCAGCGCGACCCGATCAAAGTCGGGCCATGGCTCGGTCCGGAACACCAACTCGGCATAGGCTGCCTGCCACAGCAGGAAGTTGGATAGGCGCTGCTCGCCGCTCGTGCGGATCACGAGATCCGGATCGCGCATGTCCGGCGCGTGGAGGAGACGCGCGAACTCCTCCTCCCCGCCGCCTTCGAAGCTGAGCGCCGCTCGAACGATCTCGTCGCGTCCCCCGTAGTCGAACGCGACATAGACCGTGAGTCCCCGATTCTGCGCGGTGAGCGATTCAGCGGAAAGCATCTGCTGGGGCAAGTCCTCGCCGGCTCGGTCGCGTCTGCCGATGAAGCGGATACGCACTCCCAACTCATGCAGCCCGGGAGCATCTGCAGCGATCCGGCGCGCGAGCATTGTGAGCAGTTGCTTGACCTCTTCCTTCGGCCGCGTCCAGTTCTCGGTCGAGAACGCGTACAACGTCAGTTCCTCGATCCCCAGATCGATCGCGTCGCCTATTCGCGCGACTACCGTGTCCGCGGCCGCTTCGTGTCCTTCTGCGATCGAGAGGCCGCGGGCCTCAGCCCAGCGGGCGCTCCCATCGCTGACGATTGCGACATGGCGGGCCTGGACCGCGCCGGTCGAGAGCAGTGGCTCCACAGATGCGCTCAAAACGGGACGCGAGGATACATGTCCGGGGATGGTACGCCCGCTGGTGGTGGGTCGACGCGAGAAGTTTCTATCTCTTGACTGTTTGCGAGCCCGTGTGGCCGAGATGATCGCCTCCGGTTGAACGTCCGCTCTCAAGCAGTGCGCTGGGATCGGGAGAACCGAGCCCGCCGATGCCCTTGCCGATGACGCGTGCTAAACGACACACCGAGCAGCCTGCAGACGGCGAGCGGAGAAAGCGCGGCAAAGGAGTGGCGGAGGAGCACGAACAGCGCTCAGAGCATCGCGAGCAGCTCCTGGCGACGGCGGAGCGACTGCTCAGTGAGCGTGGCCTGGCTTGCGTCGGCGTCGCGGATGTGTGCACCGCCGCGCAGGTATCACCGGCCGACCTAGATGCGCTGTTCGGCGATCTCGACGGGCTGCTGAACGCTCTCTTCGATCGGATCGTCACGCGGGTGGGGCGCAGTATGAACGAGGCGTACCGAAGCGAGGCCGTATGGGTAGACGCGATTCGTGCGACTCTGTTCGAGTTGCTCGCGTTCCTCGACGGTCGCCCGCAGCTCGCGCGTTTCCTGATCGTCGAGTCGCTGCGCGGCGACGCCGCCTTGCTGGCGCGACGCGAGCGGGCCGTCGGAGCGCTGGCGGCGGTGATCGAAGCTGACCGGCCCGATACCGCCGGCGCCGCACCGCCTTTCGGCGCCGACGCAGTGGTGGGGGCTGCGGCGTCGGTGATACACGGCCGGCTGCTCGAGGAGCCCGTGCCATCGCTGCGGGAGCTGGCGGGGGCGCTGATGGGCGTTCTCGTGATGCCCTACCTTGGCGCCGCGGCCGTGCGCGAGGAGCTCTCACGCCCAGTACAGCCGCCGAGCTTGGGAACAGCGGTCCGCTCGGCGCCCGTGTCTCAGCTCGCTCGGGCAACCTCGTCGCCGCTGCGGTTGACGAACGGGACCGCACAGGTGCTCGAAACGATCGCCGCGCACCCTGGGATGAGCAGCAGCGCGATCGCCTCGACGGTCGGCGTCGTCGAGCAGGGGCAGATCGCAAAGCTGCTCGCGCGCCTGCGCGAGAACGAGCTGATCGAGGACACGAGCGCGCGAAGCACGAGCCGGGCGTGGCGCCTGACTCGAGCCGGCTGGAGCCTGATCAAGGACCTTCAGTCACCGCCTGCTCACCGCCCTCTCAAATGAGCCTCCGGCGGACACGTGATCGCTGTCTGCGCCGAGGTCCGCTGCCCGTTCATGAATTGAAAGCTCGCGCCGAACCGCCACCCCCTGCGGGGGCAGCTGTCCGGCAGCCCAATCCCTCGTGGCCGATAGGCGATCATCTGCCCCCGTCGGCTTTCGTAGTAGGTGAGGTTGCCGCCCAGCGTTGCCTGCATCCTGACGAGTTCGACGTACGGGGCGGCCGGAAGGCTCGCGATCGGCGGCACCGTGATCCGCAGCTCCCCGGTTGCCAGCACGCCGGGAAACACGACGTCGCCGATCACGGGCGTGTTGCCGGCGGCGAGGATCCCGACATGCAGATAACCGTCGCTTGAAGGGGTCGCGTAGATCTCCAGTTTCACCTTCTCGCTGACGAGCGTCGGGCCGAACGGCACCTCGACGACCGCGCTGCCTTCGCCGAGCTTTGAGTTCGCGGGACAGGCCTCTGGCCCCTGCAGTTCGAGTGCCGCCGGAGCGCAGGCCTGCAGGCCCAGCCCGCTGGTGGCGAGCCCGAGGTCCGCCGGATAGTCGATCACGACGCTTGATATTGGCGAGGTGAGGGCGCTCTGCGCCGGTGGGTCGATACGCACCGCGAAGGAAACCGTCGCCGCCGCGCCCAGCCGGTTGGGACGAAACGCTGCGGTGACGGTCGCAGTAGGTCCTCCCCCGGTTACGGCGCCCGCGCTAGGAGCGCCGCACGCCGCGAGCGCGCCGAGCGCAAGCATGCCCGCCGTCAGCCGCCTCAGTAGCGCAGGGTACCTCTGGTCTGAACCGTGATCGCGTAGCTGCGCCGGTAGAAGACGCCGAACAGTTCGCCCTCCCCATGCGCCCTGGCGTAACGTCCGCTGCCGCCGACGATCGTCAGTGCGCCCTTGAAGCTCGGGCTCGAGCTGGTGGGACTGGACAGTCGTCCGCTCGCGCGGGCGACGATGCTGCCGGCGTGTCCGTAGATCGTGATCTGCGCGCTCACGCTCGGGTTTCCGCTGTAGGTGAAGCGGACCCGCACCTTCCCCGGAAACGTCCCGCTTGCCGTGCCTTCGTCGATCAACAGCGAGCCAGACGCCGTCACGAGGTGCAATCGGCCTTCGTCTCGGACGCCGATCGAGCCCGCGACTCGGGCGAGCGGCGGCGCCACGCCGCGCGCCGGCGCGCCGGCGCCGAGCAGGATGGCGCTCCCCGCGAGCGCGAGCAGCGCCAGCGGTACCGATATCACGCGCCCGCGCTCGATCATTGCGCGGCGCGCACCGACGCATCACGAATCCTCTCCATGCGCTCATTCTACGGCTCTGGCGGATCGCCGGAGCCGGGCGCTCGTGCGCCCGCAGGGCGGTTGAGCGACCGCACCCGCTTCGCGGTGCGCCACCCGGTCATCACCGCGAGCGTCGGCCAGATCGTGGGGGAGAGCTCGCGGCGCAGTCGCAACGTGATCGCGTGAGCCGGATCTTCGCGTGCCCCGGGGTGGGTCGAGTAGTAGGCGATCGCCCCCGCCAGCGTCATCACATGATGCGCGCCGTGCGGCGCTTCGCGCGCCCGCGCATGCGCGTCGCGCGTGAGCTCCACGAGCCGGCGCGCCAGTTCATCCTCGGAGTCGAACAGCCGCGTGAATCCCGGCTCTCGGCGGGCTCGGTCGGCGGCCTCGTCGACAAGGCTGTCGAGCGTCGTGATCACGCCGCCAATCGCGAGGTAGGCAGCGTCCAGCCGGCGCACGTCGCTCTCACCCGTCGCGGGGTCTGCCGCGGCGGCGATCAGCGCGTGCATGCAGAGGACCGAGGACGCGCTCCCACCGGCGAACTCGCGCCACTCGAGGCCGCTCGCGGCTCCTTTCTCGCGTGCCCAGCGCTCGAGCTGCGCATCGCCGAGGGAGATAGCGGCGTGCAGCCGTGTCTGCGCCTGCGCGCAGCGCACCGCCGCCCGGCGCGCCACGTCCTCGACCTGTCGTGCGGCGGGTAGCGAGCAGAGCGCACTGCTCACCTCGCGGCTGAGCGCCCAAACGTAGTCGGCATCGGACGGCTCCCCCGGAGCGTCGTCGGCGCCGGGTCTGCGAGGCCGCGCGGCGGGCGTCGCCTCACTTGCGGCGATCAGCGGCGCGAACAATTGCTCGCCTACTGCGCTCGGCGCCGCCGCGACCTGCTCGCTGCGTCCGTCGAGGTAGTCGAACAGCAGCTCGAGCGCCACTATCGCACGCGTGGCCAGCGCTCGCCGCGGCCGTGGGACGAGCGTCGCAAGCGTCGCCGCGACCTCCGCGTTGAAGCGCTCGTCGCGGAGCTTCACTTGTGCGAGCTCCCGCAGCGCGCGGTCGCCGATCCTCGCGGCGTCGTCCTCCCAGCGCTTCAGCTCGCGCCGCACGACAGGCGCGACGGTCGGCCAGAAGAGCAGGTTCGCCCGCGCCAGCGCGGCGAGCGCATGAGGAGCCTCTCGGCGTGCGCTGGCGCGACTCGCGGGCGATCGGAGGATCGGCCTCGCCAACCGCCTACTCCTCCACCAGCGCTATCGCAGGCGAGACACGCGAGGCGATCCAGACTGGGAGGGCAGCGATGGCGAGCGCCGCGGCGAGCACGAGCGCGAGGATCTCGATCGCTCGCAACGCCCCTCCGGCGCTCGCGACAGGAAAGCCCGTGACGTGACGCAGGTAGGCATCCATCACGAACTGACCGTAGATGCCTACGAGCGTCCCCGTCAGACATCCGGCACAGAGGACCAAGCTGGCTTCCAACAGGAGCAGACGTCGCAGCCGTGCCGGCGGTGCGCCGGCGAGGCGCAGGCCGGCGAGCGCCGAACGGCGCTGGTTGACGCTCGACACGAGCGCTGCCGCGAGCGCGACGATCGCGGTCAGCACGAGCAGCGTCGAGACGAGCCCGAGCTGGCCGAGGCCTTCGCCGGTCAGCCGGTCGATCTTCTGTTCGCGGCGCGTCGCGGTCGCGACTTCCAGGCCGCTGTTAGCCCCGAGCGCGCGTGAGATCTCGCCGGCGACGCGGCCGACGGTCGCGCTCGCTGCGACGTGCACGGCCAGCGCGCTCGGAGCGCTCGTCGCCCAGGCTTCTCGGAAGTCGGCGCTGCCGATGAACACGACGCCGGGGCTCCATGCGAGGTTCGTCGTCAACGCGGCGACGCGGTAGCTGACGCTCCCGGTCGGCGTCGGCAGCGTGAGCCGCTCACCCACCAGAACGTGATCTTCTGCGGCGATCTGACGTGACACCGTGATCCATCCGCCCTGCGCGAGCAGGCCTTCAGCCTTGCGTGCCACGCCTGCGCCCCCGATCGCCTGGCTCTGGAGCACGCTGCGCGCGCTGCCGGGCGGCCGCGCGATCACCCACACGCGCCGGCGCCCGAGCGTCAGGAAGGCCCCCTGGAACCTCGTCACCGAGGACACGCCCGCCAGGCGCGCGATCTTCACGGCTCCGGCGTCTCCGGCCAGCGGCTGCGTGGCCTGGTTGTCTTCCGGTTCGCCGACCCAGATCGGAGCGTCAGCTGCGTAGCTGTGCGCGAAACGGTGAATCCCCGAGAGCAGGTTCGAGCGAGCGCCGCCGAGCGCGACGCTGCCAAACAGCGCGACGGCACCCGTCGCGGCCAACGCGAGCGCGCGCAGTGTCGTCGCGCGAACGCCGCCGAGCGCGATCGCCAGCGTCGGCAGGCGGGGCGCGTGCTCGCTGAGGCGCCGGGCCAGTGCGAGCACGGCCGCGAAGGCCAGCGGGACGCTCAGGACTGTCGCGACCGCCAACGCGATGCTGGCCAGCAGCGCGCTCGACGGCACGGCCGCGAAGAGAACGCTTGCGAGCGCGAGCAATGCAAGCGCTCCGCCGAAGCACCAGAGGTGTGCGCGTCGTCCGAGTGCGCCTCCCGGTAGCCCGGACTGCAGGTAGATCGCGTCGCGACGCGCCGAGCGACGCAGATCGGCCAACGGCAGCGCCGAGGCGATGCATGTGACAAGCACGCCGCCGATGCCCGCCAGCAGGACGGGGCGGGCGGAGACGACCGTGCCGCCACTCAGCGTGAACGCCTGCGCGAGGTAGCCGGTCGACTGATGGAACACCCAGCGGGAGAGCGCATAGCCGATAGCGACGCCGATGGCCGAGGCGGCCACGCCGAGGCAGAGCGCCTGAAAGCCGACGAGCTGGACGACAGCGCTGCGCCTGGTCCCCGCAAGCCGCAGGTCGGCGATCGACTGGCGGCGCTCGGGCACCGTGAGCAGGATCGCGTTGAACGCGAACAACAGCCCCAACAGGGCGCCGATCACGGCGAACAGCGTGCTCGCCTGTGCGCTCGGCCCGAGCGCCTGCGAGAGCAGCTCGACGTCCTGTTCGGCCCCGGCGAGGCTCAACCTATCGCCGGCGAGCGCTCGCAGCGAGCGCTTCACCTGTTCCTGCGCGCCGGGACGCGTCTGCACGAGGATCCGCGTGACCCGCCCGCGTTCGCCCAGCAGGCGCTGCATCGTCGCGAGCTCCATCACGGCGACGTGCGTCCCGGCGAGCGTGCCGATCGCTTCGTCGCCGAGCACGGCGCCCGTCCGCACCGGGCGCTTGACACCGCCGAGCAGCAGCGTCACGGTCGTGCCGCTCGCGCTTACGCCGAGTGAGCCAGCGCTCGCGCGGCTGAGCCCGAGCGTCCCGTCGCTCAGTGCCGTCAGGGGGAGCGTTCGTCCGAGCCCGTCGAGCACGCCAAGGCTCACGTCGGCGCCGGCGAGATCGACGCTCGCCTCCTTCCCCGTCGGACCGATCGCGCGCAGCGAACGTTCGAGCAGCGGCGCGGCGCGCTCTACGCCCGGGGTGCGTTCCACCCTCGCCAGCAGCTTTTCCGAGAATCCCATCGTCCCGCGCGCCCGCAGCTGCAGGTTGGCCGGACCGATCACAGCGCGCAGCGCACGCCGCGTCGATCCGGTGATGCTTCCCTGCGAGAGGCTCGCGGCGAGCACTAGCGCCACGGCCACCGCAATCCCGACGCCCGCGAGAAGCTCCTGCAGTCCGTGCGCTCGCAATCGACGCCGGTAGAAGTAGACGAGCGCACGCCCCCTAAGGAAGCGTCGCGTGCGCAACGGCTCTGGTGCGCTCATGCGCTTCGCAGCTGGTGGTGCCCGTCCTCCAGGCGGCCGTCGCGCAGGTGCAAGACCCTGTCCGCCGACGCAGCCGCGGCGGCATCGTGCGTTACGAGCAGTACGCTGCGACCGCCTTCACGCGAAAGCTCGCGCAGCAGCTCAATGATCTCCCTGGAGCGCTGGCTGTCGAGCTTGCCCGTCGGCTCATCGGCGAGCACCAGCCGCGGCTCGCCGGCGAGCTCCCGCGCGAGCGCCACGCGCTGGCGCTCGCCGCCGGAGAGCTCCTCCGGCGTGCGTCGTGCGAGCTCGCCCATCCCGACGCGCTCCAGCCAGCGCATCGCGCGCGCCCGTGCCTCCGGCAGGGCGACGCCGCCGAGGAGTAGCTTCGTCGCCGCGTTCTCGATCGCCGAGACACGCGCCATCAGGTGCGGGCTCTGGGAGATCAGACCGGCCTCCGCCAGGCGGTACTGAGCCGCTTCCTGCTCGCTCATCGTCGCGAGGTCCGTGCCCCTATAAGTGACCGTTCCGGTGTCCGTCCGCAGCACGCCGGCAGCCAGCAGCAGCAGCGTCGTCTTGCCCGACCCGCTCGGTCCCTGCAGCGCGAGCATCTCGCCTTCGGCGAGGCTCATGCTGAGGCCGTCCAGCGCGTGCACATCCTCTGCCGCGCTGCGATAACGCTTGACGACACCGTCGAGTTCGAGCATTCAGGCTTGTTCTACGCGTCAGCGCGCCGCAGCGCAACCACCGGCGCGAGCTCCGGCACGCGCTCGCCACGCAGCTCGCCGTCGCTCAGCGTCAGCGCTCGGTGTGCCCCGGCGAGCTCGCCGGGCTCGCCTGTGCTGACAAGCACCGCGACGCCTTCGCCGGCGAGCCCGCGCAGGCGCTCGAGAATCTCGTCGCGTTCGCTCAGCTCGACCGCGCCGACCGGCTCGTCGACGATCACGAGGGCGGGGGAGAGGGCGAGCGCTCGCGCAAGCGCGACGCGCACGCCCTCGCCGGCGCCGAGCTCGTTCACACGCAATGCCGTGCAGCGCTCCGCACCGGCGCGCGCAAGCGCGGCTCGGCCTCTCGTGCGGGCGTGGACGACGTCGATGCCGCGCGCGAGCAGCGGCGCGCAGACCTGAGCGAGCACGTCCTGCTCTTCGCCCGCGCGCAACGACTTCTGCACGTAACCGATCCCGTTGCCGAGCGTGCGCTCGGCGTGCTCGGCGAGGTCGCGTCCTTCGAAGCGCACCGTGCCGCGATCCGGAGGCTCGATCCCGGCGGCGATCCGTAGCAGCGTCGTCAGACCCGAGCGACGCCTACCCCAGACCATCACGAACTCGCCTGCTCGCACGTGCAGAGCGACGTCCATCAGCACGATCGCCTCGCGCGGGCCGTCGCGATAGCGCTTTTCGACGCGCTCGAGCTCGAGCAGGCTCATCGCCCGAGGTCTCGCTCGCCCGCCCGCGGGCGCTCGCCGAAGGCGCGCAACTGCGTGCGCGCGTAGCTGACCCACCTGAGCTTGGCAGCGACGCGCAGCCGCGCCTCCTCGCCGAGCAGGCGCGCTGCCAGTCCGGTTGTGCCCGCGATCTGCTCCTCCCCCGCCGAGGGCATCGCTGCGGCCTCGGCGAGGCACTCACGCTCGTAGGCATCGAGCACCCGCAGCGCCCGCTCGGGATCGCCCGCGAGCGCCCCAAGCTGGAGCACGAGCAGGCGCTGGCGTCGTCGCTCCTCAGCCACCTGCGCGACCAGCCAGTCCGCGTGCTCCCGGAGCCCTCGCTCGGTAGCGCGGAAGCGCCGGCGAGAGCGGGCGCCCTTCTCGGGGGCCCCGAGCTCCTGTACGAGCCCGCGCTCGCGCAACGTCGCG
Organism: uncultured Solirubrobacteraceae bacterium; assembly: GCA_963802105.1. Classification (GTDB taxonomy): domain Bacteria; phylum Actinomycetota; class Thermoleophilia; order Solirubrobacterales; family Solirubrobacteraceae; genus Palsa-744. The sequence goes on from CAWDHJ010000002.1 coordinate 1,536,721, forward strand.
AGCGCCGTATAGACGTGCGAGACGCTCGACAGCGCCAGCGCCCCGTCGTAGGTCCGCTCGAAGCGCTGCGCGAGCTCGTACGCATAGCTCGGTCGTTCGATGACGAGTCCGAGCAGCGCCCAGTTCACCGGTGAATGCATCGGCGCGCCTGCCTGCTCCCGGGGACTCCCCATTCCCATCTGCTCAGACTACAGCACGCGCTCGCCCGCGAGACGGGGTGTTTATGCCCTTCTAGCTCTTGACTTATCGCCGAGCGCACGGCGCACGAGTATTGGCAGCGTGCTGGGAGAGCAAGCCCATGGAGATTGCCGATGGCCGTCCGCCGCGCGCTGGCGCCGCTCGTCGCGTCGCTCGCTCGCGAGTTCGCCACTGCGCGGTTACGTGGCCGGCGCTTTGCGCCTGCCGGGCGCGCTGCACGAGCGTCCCTGCAATGAGGCGCGCACGTCCGCTGCTTCGCAACTTGCACGACACCCGCGGGGTTCGTGCGCTGGCTGGCTCGATCGACAGCCTGCGCCACACCGTCGCCTCGAATGTTGCCGTGCGACTTTCCCGCGAGGGATGCCCTAGCGTGCTTGCGCGCGCGAGTCGCGGCCAGCTAGCCCCGAGCGATCGGCTCCCGCGCGCCGTGACAGTCCGCAGACACTCGGACCGGTCAGCGCCGTAGTGCGCCGTAGTGTCTCTCTACTGCTTCGGGGCGCGCCCGTCCGTCTTGCTCGCCGATAGCTGCCGCTCGATGAACGCATCGCCCTCGTCCACGCCGAGGAACGGCGTCAGCCAGAGGTGGGCGACGTGCGGCAGCATCGCGCCGAGCTGTGGCTTGCCGCGTTGGCGCGCCTTCAGGTAGACGATCTCGAACACGCCGGCGACGATCGCCTCCATCGCCACGCGTGAGACCGGCTCGGCGGCGGGACGTTGAACGAGCCCTTCCTGCAGGAAGAACATGAACGCGATGTGGCTGTCCTCGATCCGCTGTACCGCCGCCGGCCCGACCGCGTATGCCTCGACGAAGCCGACGTGCGCGACGAGCGGGTTCTCCTGGAGCAGCTGCGTCAGTGCGCGGCCGCCCTCCCAGCTTCGCTGCGGCCAGCCCTGGACGGCGAAGAACGCCCTGGAGGTGACGTCCATCACCTGCTGGAAGCCAAGTTCGTGAACGGCCGAGAACGCATCCTGCTTGTCGGCGAACAGCCGATAGAACGCACGACCGTCGACGCGCGCGAGCCGGACGATGTCGCTCACCGTCGTCTCCGTGTAGCCCTTCTCCTCGGCCATCCGCGCCGTCGCGTAGAGGATCCTCAGGCGGTGGTTTTCGGCGACCTCCTGCTCGGAGACGCGCGGCCGTCCGGGGGGAAAGACGCTCGGCATCTTGATCGGCACGTTGGGCACGTACGGGGAGCGGGCTGGCGTCGGCCCCGGTATGAGCTTCTGCCAGCGCCGCTCGGCAGCGGGGCGCGTGTAGGCGCTCAGCCACGCGAGCAGCTCCTCGCCGATCATCGTGAGTCGCGCCTCGCTGCGCCGTAGGCGCGTCGCGAGCACTCGGTAGATACTGCCGACGAGGACCTCCGCCGGGAGATCGGGGACCGGCACGGCGGGTTCGGCTCGACGTTCGGCTCGCCGCAGCGCCTTCGCGATCGCGACAACACCACGGTCTCGCAGCTGCAGCGCAGCGCTCCCGCCCGCCATCGACTCGGCCATCAAGAAACGCGCCCGCTCGGGCTTCTCGCTGGCGTAGGCGATCAAGCTCTGCACGAGCGTGCTCGCGCCGGCCTGCGGCGGTTGGCCGGCGAGCCCCGCTTCGACCATAGCGAGTAGCTCCGCCTGCACGTCCTCGATCGCTGCTCTGAAAGCATCCTCGCGGTCAGCGAAGTAGTCGTAGAAGGTTGGACGCGACACGCCGGCGTTGGTAATCACGGCGGTGACGTTCGCGCTCGCGTAACCGCCGCGGTTAGCCGCGTCGATCACCCCGCTGACCAGGCGCTGGCGTTGAGTGCTCTTGCGTCCTCTCTGCATCCGCTGCGGGCGCCCTGCGCCCGCGCCACCGTACCCGAGTTGGCATCTCGGCGGTCGGAAGACCTCTTTGTCTAGTGCTGTCATGGGCTCGGTCGATCTCGCGCCGATCATAGGTCAAATACGACATTTTCGTTTATCTGTAGCAGTTCCTCGGCGAAAAGCGAGCTCTCACATCGGAATTTGACACGGCATTACCGGCTCGTTTATTCTTCTGTCGATGTTTATTAGACTTCGTGGCATTGGAGCGAACACGCCCGCTCCCGCATCCCATTGCCGACGCGCGCCACGGCGCAAGGTGTTCTTGCGGAGAGTCGCCGCTCCCCATGACGTCGGCGAAGCGGGGCGCTGACATGGACTCGGCCCCTCAGTCGCTCCTGTCTACGGGCGCGCACCGAAGCAAGCGGCGCGAGCAGCTCGACGCGCTACAGCGCGCTCGACTGATCGCAGCGTTGATCGCGGTCGTCGAGACCGTGGATAGTCCCGAACCGACCGTCGAGGAGATCATCGGCCACGCTCGCGTCTCGCGCAAAACGTTCTATGACCAGTTTCGCAATCGCGAAGAGTGCTTCCTCGCCGCCTTCGACGACGTCTTCTCGCGCGCATCTGCGATCGCCGCCGCGGCTTACGCGCGCGAGGACTCCTGGCGCGCCGGGATACGAGCGGCGCTCGGCTGCCTTCTGGCACTCGCCGACCGAGAGCGCAGCCTCGCTCGTCTGTGCGTCGTGCATTCGCTCGGCGCCGGCGAGCGTGTGCTGCTGAGACGCGACGAGCTGATGGCCAAGATGATCGACGTCGTCGATCGCGGACGCGAGGCTCGCGCGTCCGGGGGAGAGCTGCCAAGGACGACCGCCGAGATGATCGCCGGCGGCGTCCACGCGGTCATCCACCGCCGGCTCGTGCGTCCCCAGGAGGGGGAGCTGTACGAGTTGCTGGGACCGCTTATGGGCATGATCGTCTTGCCGTATCTCGGCGAGAGAGTCGCCCGCAAGGAACTCACCGCACAGGCGGCGAGCGCGCCGATTCTTCCGGCGGCGCGCCGCCAACGCAAGGACCCGCTTCGGGAACGTCAGATTCGCTTGACCTATCGCACCGCGCGGGTCCTGGTCGTGCTCAGTGAGCGTCCGGGCGCGAGCAATCGCGAGATTGCCGAATCGGCGGAGATAGCCGACCAGGGGCAGACGTCGAAGCTGCTGTGGCGGCTCGAGCGACTGGGTCTGATCGAAAATCGCGGAGAAGGCCAGCCGAAGGGAGCCGCGAACTCGTGGTTGTTGACGGCAGACGGCGCTGGCGTGTCGCGGTTCGTGTGATGCCGGAGTGTGCCTACAGAAGGGAGCTCGTTCGAGCGAGCCGGCTTCGCTCGAACGCGCTCCGGGTCGCAGTCACGTTCCTCCAGAGGCCTGTCCGGCAGCGCGGCGGGGCCCCGCGTCGGTGCTGTAGTTCCGCGTCGGGTGCTAGCGGGTCACGAACATCCACGTCGACTGATTGAGCGTCGCGCGGCGGACCCGGATTCCCACTCGATCGCCTCGGTGTCGATTCCGAGCGGGGTCGATCCGATGACGAGGCGGGCGGAGTCGCAAGTCAGAGATTCGCTCGATAGCACGATCCGTTCACTAGCGGTTAGCAGAGGAAGCCTGCAGGAGCGGGTCGGCGCTGCCGCCAACGCTTTACTGGATCAGCTCACGCCGGACGACTTCACTCACGAGGAAGAGCACAAGCTCTACTGCCAGATCCGCAGCGCTCTAATGCCGATCGAGCTAATGCCGAATGGAGCGAAGGGAGCGGTGAGCGTCGCCACAATGGCGGACGCGGTCGCGGAACGCTTGGCGGGAGAGATCGTCGACCTGCGTGATATGTGCATCGGACGAGCAATCCGTGAAGCCTCAGCGCGCGCAGCTCGGCTCGACGAAGATTCTCGAGCCGACAGGTCGAGACAGCGACATCGTCGACGGCGCTGACAGACACGCCGCGACAGTCCGACGGCTGCATCTGCTTCAGTCAGGTCTTGAGCTCTAGGTGTCCTGCCCACGCACCTGCTGAACACGGCTGATGGGTGCCCGGCCGCCTGCGGCTGAGTGTGGTCGCCTGCGGTTGTAGAAGCGCATAAACGATGACAGGGCACGATCTCGCTCGGTGCTGTCCCTCCAGACGCGTCCGTGGGCCCACTCTGAGTCAAGCGTGCCGAAGAAGCGCTCTATCTTTCCGTTCCAGCGCGGTGTGTAGGGAGGGATCAGGATGTGGCGAGCACCCAGCTCTTCAAGGGTCTTGCGAAAGACCGAGCTCGTCGAATAGCATTTTGCGTTGTCGGACATGACTGCTTGCACAGGGCCACAGCCCTGCGTTTGAAACCAGCAAGCGGCCCGTCTGAGCGTCCTCGAGACGTTGATCGCGTTCTCGGCACTGTGCAGCTCGCAATAGGCCAGGCGGGTGTGGTCATCGATCACACCGATCACGACGGTCTTGCCTGCCCGGCGGGTCTTTGAGCGCTCTGAGCGCTTGCCGGTGGCCCAGTGCCCGGGAACAGAGAACTTTGGGATCTGGAAGGCGTCGATGTGCAAGAGCGCCCCGGCCTCTGACCACTCATAGCGGCGGCTGCTCTGGCGCGTGCTTGAACGACGCCTGCGCGAGCAGCCGTTGCGATGAAGCACCTTCCAGATCGTCGAGCGATGAGAGCCCGTCAGATACGTCAAGCGCATCGGCCCCCAGTTGGTCTTCTCACGCGCTGAGAGGATCGCCTGCTCCTGCTCTTCAGAGAGTGCCCAGGGACAGCTCAGAGGCACTGGTCGACGAGTCCTCAGGCAGCTCCTGCAGGCACGCTGCTCTTCAGATGCTTCGCGCCAGCGATGCCACCAGCGGTGCGCAGTCGCCGGCGCGACCCCCAGAGCCCCAGCAGCCGCCCTCAACGATGAGCCTTGCTCAACGAGCCTGACCAGCTCGAGTCGCCCGGCCAGTCCGAGCTTGCACCTACGGTCTTCCATGTCCGGCCTCCTTCGGAGAACTGCAGTCGTGGTGACCGCACCTTCCGTTGGGGGCCGGACGACCCTTCAGGTGTTCACTAGGTCTGTGGGCGGGACAGCTAGGACAGACGCGCGCTCTTCAAACCTGCCGTCCCGCGCCGCGTCTTGTGTCGCCGAGCCGCCACCGCGGCCGCCCACGCGCCGAGCTCCAAGCCGCGATACAGGCTCTCTCGAAAGGCTTGACCGGTCCGGCGGCCGAGGAGAGATCGGCGACCGCCTTAACATCACTAGTCGATCTGTATATAATGCTCTCATGAGCAAGCGAGCGATGCAGGAGGCGACGTTCCTGATCCTCACGGCGCTCGCCGGAGGCAGCCAGCACGGCTACGGGATCATCACCGACGTCGAGCAGATCTCCGACGGGCGCGTGCGACTGCGCGCCGGGACGCTGTACACGGCGCTCGAGCGCCTCAGCGCGGACGCGCTGATCGGCGTCGACCGCGAAGAGATCGTCGAGAACCGCCTGCGCCGCTACTACAGGCTCACGCCGGCCGGCGAGGAGCGGCTGTCCGAGGAGGCGACGCAGCTACGCGCGAACGCGAACGCCGCGATCGCACGCCTCGGTCTGAGCGGAGAGGTGGCGACGGCGTGAGCGACTCAGCCGATCTCGAGCGACGCTACCGGCGGCTGCTCGCGCTCTACCCGAAGGCGTTCCGCGATCAGCACGAGCAGGAGATCCTCTCGGTGCTGATGGCCGGCGCCGCCGACGGGCAGCGGCGGCCGCGACTCGCCGAAAGCGCCGATCTGATCGGGAACGCGATCCTCGCGCGCCTGCACCAGATGAAGCTCCACCCGTCGTGGGACTACAGGCAGGTGATGCGCAGGAGCCTCGCGATCGAAGCCAGCCACCCGCGCCGCTCGATTCTCATTCGCGTCAGCGTCGGCGTCTGGCTCCTCTTTCTCACCGGTCTCATCTACGGCTCCGGGCACGGCGGCTGGTGGGGAGCCTTGCTCGTTCCGGCGGCAGCGCTGCACTTCTACCTCGCCTATCGACTGACGCGCACGGTTCGGCGCTAGCGAGCTCCCTAGCGCCCGTCTCCCAACAGGGCGACAGCAACGAGCAGCAGCGCCGGCCAGACGAACACCCCGAACGCGAACGCGTAGGCGAGCAGGATGCGAAGCGCTCCGTCGAAGGGACTTCGACGCGCGCCGGCTCTCGCCAACCCGAGCGTGACGACCAGGCCGATCGCGACCGCGCTCCAGGTGAGGCCGGCGACCAGCAGGCCGACGGCGACAAGACCTCCGACCGTGGCGTAGAGGAAGGCGAGGGCCTGCAGGCGCCGCCGCGAGCGCCTCGGCGGAAAGCCCTCTACCAAGCAGACCCCGATGGGCGTGCGCGTGGAGGCATCGTCGGAAAATACAGAGCCGCCGGTCTCAGCCGGCCGCGCGCGATCGAGAGGAGCCGACGGGCCTCAGCTTCGTGGTTCGCCTGTTGACGCGAGGTGAGATCAGCGCGAGCGCGAGCGCGCCGCCGAGCAGCAGCGCGCCGCCGCTCGCCGCCATCGACGCGGAGACCGTCGCGAAGCCGCCGATCAACGCGACGCCGATCGCCCCGCCGACCTGCCGGCTCGTGTTGTTGACCGCCGCCGCGATGCCCGCGCGGTCAGTGCCGAGCGCCTCGGTCGCGCCCGCGACGAGCGCCGGCACGGCGAAGCCCATTCCCGCGTCCGCGAGCGCGAGGCAAGCCCAGCCGTCGGGAGTCGCGAGCGAGCGACCGCCGAGCAGCGCGACGCCGAGGTAGCCGGCGCCGCTCGCGAGCAGGCCGACGCCGGCCGGCAGACGCGCGCCGACGGCGCCGACGATGCGGCCGGTCAGCGGCGTCAGCGCCGCGAGCGGCAAACGCGAGCGGCACGAGGTCGAGGCCCGCGGCGAGCGGCGAGCGGCGAGAGGCCGCGGTCCTGCTGCAGGTACAGGCCGATCGCGAACAGCGCGCCGAGCGTGCCGAGGTTCATCAGCGCCGAGCCGGCGTTCGCGCCGTTGAACTCGGCGCGCGCGAACCACGCCAGGTCGACGAGCGGGCGGCGCGAGCGACGCTCGGCGGCGAGGAACGCGAGCAGCGCCGCGAGCGCGACGGCGCCCGCGCTCACGGCGGCCGTCGAGCCGAAGCCGCTGCGCCCGCCCTCGATCAGCGCGTAGAGCAGCGCCGCGAGCGCCGCCGTGCCGAGCGCCTGGCCGGGCAGGTCCGGACGCGCGCCGCTTGCCCTCGGCCCGCGCGGCAGCAGCGCGAGGCCGCCGGCGAGCGAGGCGAGGACGAGCGGCACGGTGAGCCAGAAGATCGCCCGCCAGCGAGCGCGTCAGCTCGCCGCCGGCAGGCGCGAGCTCGCCGCGCGCCTGCAGATCAAGCCGTCGTAGCTCGCGAGGACATCCGTCCAAGGCCGCAAGATCGGGGTCAAGCTACGCGCCGGCGGCGCCGTACAACGAGAAGGTCGATTAGGACCGGGGAGCCATTCCCTCTCTAGCGCGGCGTTCACCGCCGCAGTCAGGAGACGCCCATGCACCGCGGCGTCCCATCGAAGCACTCGTCGCTCACGAGCGACCGTCTCGCAGCAAACCGCTCCCGGCAGGCAGCTTCGACGAAGCTTCGCGCCCTGCCGGTCGAGCTTCGCGCCCTGCTGTTCGCGGCGCTTGCGCTGCTCGCCCTGATGATCTTCTCCTCCTCGGCGCTCGCGGCGCCCGCGACAGTCGGCCTCGCGACGGCGGACAGCTTCTCCGTGCTCGGCGGCTCGACGGTGACGAACACCGGCCCGACCACGATGTTCGGCGATCTCGGGCTGAGCCCCGGATCGTCGGTGACCGGCGCTCCGCACGTGCTCGGCGAAACGCACGTCGACGATGCCGTCGCGATCGAAGCGAAGAGCTCGTTGACGACCGCCTACAACGACGCGGCGTCGCGCCCCACCGAAGGATCGACCGGGACGGATCTCACCGGCCAGACGTTCACTGCCGGCGTCTACGCGGCGAGCAGCTCGCTGCTGCTCTCCTCCGGCAGCGTGACGCTCGACGCGCAGGGCAACCCGAACGCCGTCTTCGTCTTCCAGGTCGGGACCACTTTGACGACCGGCTCGAACACGAGGGTCAGCTTGATCAACGGAGCGCAGGCGTGCAACGTCTTCTGGCAGATCGGCTCCTCGGCGACGCTCGGCACCGGCACGCGCTTCGTCGGCACCGTGATGGCGGCGGCGACGATCACCGCCAACACGGCCGCGACGATTCACGGTCGCCTGCTGGCCCAGACCGGCGCGGTGAACCTCGATACGAACACGATCACCAACTCCAGGTGCGCCGTCGAAGGCGCGGAAACCGCGAGCGTCACCGAAACGTCCGCGCTCGAAGAAGCGGCGAAGCTCGCCGCAGCGATCGCCGCGAGCGCGACGGCCGGGGTCACCGGATCGACGAGCACGGCCGCGCCGGCGACGCCCGCTGGCGCTCCCGCGAGGGCGACGGCGACCAAACCGACGACGACAGCGACGCTCGCCCAACGGCTCGCTGCGAAGCGCGCGGCCGCGAAACGCGCGGCGGCGAGGCTCGCCGCGAAGCGCAGGGCCGCAAGGAGAGCCGCTCGCAGGCGTCGCGTCAAGGCAGCGGCCAGGCAGCCACAGGCTCGTCCCTCGCGCCCCGGTCGCCCCGGCGCGTTCACCGGTTGAGCCGGCGAGCGGCCGATCGATGATCGCCTGCCTGCGCAACTGCGCTCGGCGCGCGCGACGGGGCCTTGCGACCCCGTCGCGCGGCAGCCGAGCCGCGATCGCCGTGCTCCTCCTCGCGTGCTTCCTCGGCGCGGGTTCGAGCGCGGCGCTCGCGGCTTCGCGCTCCGCGCGCGTGCCGAGGACCCAGCGGCTTGCGCTGCTGATGACCGGCCACAGCGTGCACGCTCGACCCTCGGGCGGATCGCGACGAGTGTCCTCCGTCGCCGAGCTCAGGCCGATCACCGGCGAGCGAACCGCGCTGCCGGTGATCGGGCATGCACGGGGGTCCGATGGCGTCGCATGGCTGCACGTCATGCTTCCCGGCCGACCCGACGGGTCGACCGGATGGATCGCCCAGCAGGGAACGCGCGAGCTCGCGACCCCCTGGCGCCTGATCGTCCACCTGAGCGCCCGTCGCGTGCTCGTGTACCGCGAAGGTCGACTTGTGCAGAGCTACGCCGCCGTCGTCGGCAAGCCCTCGACGCCGACGCCGACCGGTTCCTACTTCGTCGAGGAGACGTTGCAGATGGACGCGGCCGAACCCGGCGGCCCGTTCGCGCTCGCGCTCAGCGCTCGCTCGAACGCGCTGCACGAATTCGACGGCGGCCCAGGCCAGATCGCGCTGCACGGACGCGACGGCCTCGGCGGCACGCTCGGCACGGCCGCCTCGCACGGCTGCATGCGCCTGGCGACGACGAGCATCGATTGGCTGGCGCAGCGCATCGGGCCCGGAGTCCCGGTGACGATCGATCGCACCTGACGCGGCTGCTGCCGACCGACCGCGAACAATACGGCCGGCATGTACGAGCCTGCTCGGCCGAGTCACTCGCTCGACGGCCGCGTGAGCGACGGCGCGCGGCCGACGCGCTCGCCTACCACCACTTCTGCTCGCGCGCCGCGTCCGTGCCGCCCGTCTCGTCGAGCGCGTCGAGCGCCGCGACCTGCTCGTCGGAGAGCTCGAAGTCGAACACCTGCGCGTTCTGCTCGATTCGCTCGCGGTGCGTTGACTTCGGGAGCACGACCGTGCCGCGCTGCAGGCACCAGCGCACGAGCACCTGCGCCGGTGTGCGGCCGAGCTGCTCGGCGATCTCGCCGACGGCCGGCGCGTCGAGGTGGCGGCCGGTGCCGAGCGGGCTGTACGCCTCGACGCCGACGCCGTCGCGCTCGCAGCGCTCGAGCAGCGCGCGGCGGTACTCGAACGGGCTGAATTGCACCTGGTCGACAGCCGGCGCGACGCTCGCCACGCCGGCCAGCTCGTCGAGCTCCGCGGCGCTGAAGTTCGAGACGCCGATCGAGCGCGCGTAGCCGCGCTCGCGCGCCCGCTCCATCCCCGGCCACGCCCACGTCGGGCCGCCCTGCGGCCAGTGGACGATGTAGAGGTCGACGTAGTCGACCTCCAGCTGACGCAGGCTCTCCTGCACCGCCGCGACGGGGTCGTCGAGGCGCGGGAAGAACTTCGTCGTGATGAAGACCTCCTCGCGCGGCACGCCGCTGTCGCGCAGCGCGCGCCCGACGCTCGCCTCGTTGCCGTACGCCTGAGCCGTGTCGATGTGCCTGTAGCCGAGCTCGAGCGCCCAGCGCACGGCGCTCTCGCACTCCACGCCGTTTGCCATCTGCCAGACGCCGAGACCGAGGACGGGGATCTCGAAGCCGTCGGCGAGCGTTCGAGATGGGATGGCGTTCGTCACGGTCGCGGGCTCCACGTCGCAGTCTAGGCCGAGACCTTCCGATTCGCGGGGCTTGACGACGGGTATCCTCCGAATCGCCGGCTGGTCATGCCGCCGCGACGATGAGCAAGCGACGACACGGAGGTCCGATGAGGTATCGATCGACGCTCAGCACGCTCCTCTCGCTAGTCCTCTGCCTCGGCGCCTGCGCCGACGCCGACGCGGCGTCAGCGGCGTCGACCAGACGCTCGCGACGCCGGCGAGCCGCGCCGGCGTCGAGAACAGCCCGGCGGCGAAGGCCAGAAGGTCGCGCTCGAAACGGCGCCCGGCTTCGACTCGATGACCGGCCTCGGCGCTCCCGCGGCGGGGCTGATCGCGGCGCTTGCGACACCGTGAGCGATCACAGCAGCAGCGTCGCGCCGGCCAGCACGGCCAGCACCGCGGCGCTCGCGATCGGACGCGGGCGGGTCGCGTAGCACTCGGCTATCACGACCGCCGTCACGACGAGCATCGTCGCGAGCGACGCGCCGCCCAGCGCGAGCGCGGCCATCGCGATGCCGCAACTCGCGAGGCAGCTGCGCGCGGTCGACGCGCCGTAGCGCAGGCAGTCGCGAACCGCGCGCCAGCCGCGCGGCGCGAGCGGCAGCGAGCGGTGGCAGGCGCGCAGCGCACGACGCTTCCATGGCGTCAGCTGCCACGCGCTCGCCAGCGCCAGCCCGGCGGCAAGCGCGAGCGGCGCGCCGTGGGCGTCCGTCCAGCCGAGCTCGACCGCGAGCGCGTCGATCGCGAGCAGTGCGCCGCCGACGAGCGCCCAGACGCCGACGAAGGCCGCGAGGAACTCGACGATCGCGCGCTGGCGCCGCCGCCAGAGGCTGCGCGTGGCGGTCGTGCGCAGCGGGCCGATCGTCAACGGCAGCATCATCGCGGCGACCATCAGCGACCACGCGGCGAGCGTCGAGCCGCCCGCGGAGACTGACGATCCGGTGGCACCCGACATCGCCATTCCCGTCATCGCCGCGCCCGAGCCCGCTGCGATGTTGGCGCTCGCCGCCCCGCCGGCAGTCATCAGCGCGACCGTCTCCAGCCACGCGAGCGCGCTCAGCGCGAGCACCCACCACTCCGGGTGGTGCGCCGCCCAGGCGCGAAACGACGGCGCGTACGCGCTCTGGGTGCGCCCTGCGTCGACGAGCTCAGCTGTGGTAGTAGAGGCTGACACGTCCGACGCGCAGCGGTGCGGGGTCGGGCGTCGTTTCACGCGGCACGAACGTCACGTGCGCCGTGCTCGGGTTCCACGTCCCCGCCGTGCGCTGCTCGTCGATCAGCCGCGTCACGTCGTAGGTGAAGTGCAGCCCGCTGCCGGCGTGCAGATCGTCCGGCTTCGCCGCGCGCTCGGACCCGAACGGCGCGAGCACGCCGACGAACAGGTCCTCGCGGCTCTCCGGGTCGACGCCGTCCGGCAGGTTCAGGTAGACGTCGTAGCTCGCCGACGGCGCCTCGCTGACGATGTTCTCGACGTTGAGGTACGCGTGCACGGTGTGCGGCTCGCTGGCGAGCGCCGTCGCCGCGGGCCCCGTCGGCTCGGAGATCGGCACGTCGGTCGCGCTCGGCTCGGTCGTGAGCGTCAACGGCGCCTCGGTGGCGCCGACCATCTCCGGCGGCGACGCGCTCAATTTCGATGGCTGTGGCACGTTCGGCTCGCTCTCCGCGGCGGCGGCGGCCGTCGCCGGTTTCGTTCGAGGATCGATCAGGTTGTCGTATTCATAGGACAACGGCGCGCTGGTCGTCGCGAGGACCTCGCCCGGCGTGAACTGGATCGGGTTGCCTTCCGCGTTGTGGATGTCGAAGGCGAAGCTCAGCCATTCCGCGCGTGTCGGATCGGTTCGCCCGGGCTCGTGCCGCCAGATCTCCCACAGCCGGTCGATGTTCGCGTGGTGAAGCCAGAAGATCGGGTCAAGCGGCGCCGTGGAGAACGCGCCCATCAGGCCGCCGACGTCGCGGTGGATCGTGTTGTGCGGCAATGCCTCGACGGCGCCGGCCGTACCCGGTTCGTGGTGAAAGCCGACCGCCGGGCCGCCGAAACCCGGGTTGCCGCCGCCGCCGGGACCCTCGAAGATCGGCTGGTCGAGCGCGGCGACGCTCACGTCGCGTTCCGGGCCGACCGGGTTGCCGGCGTTCACGGGCGGGTTGCGCTGTTCGACGAACAGCGGGTTCGGCGTACCGTCCGGCGTCTGCCTCTGGCGGAACGCTTCGGGCAGGCAGCGCGCGTCGGGCTCGGTCTGGCTCGAGTAGTTCCAGTACGGCAGGGCCCAGGCGCCCGGACCTTTCAGTTTTTCGACGGTCACACGAACGATCTGTTCGAACCACGCGAGGTAGCCGCGATGCCACGGCAGGAAGAACGAGGTGCCGTGCTGGCATTGATTCCAGTACTTCGACTTTTCCGTTTCCGGTTCGTGGCCGTGGATCGCCGCCTGGTAGGCCCAGCTCGTCGGGTCCGTGATCAGACGTTTCTGCATGTCGGCGATCGCACGCGCGTACCACAGGACGGTCGGATCCCACACGTCGAGCGACAAGATGTCGCGGCGCACCGCGACGCCGCCGTTCGTGATGCCCCCGGACTGCTCCATCGTGACCACCCCCGAAATTGGAAGAGTCCCTTATACCGGAATTGGGCCGCCTCGGAGTGAGATCGTGAGACGGCGTCCGCGTTCGCAGCCGCGTCCTAGCATCCCGGCCGTGCCCGGTATCTCTGTCTGTGCGATCGCGCTCGAGCGCACGCGCGCGCTGCGCCACGAGATCCTGCGCGCGCACGAACCGATCGCCGCGCTCGCCGACGCCGAGCCGCCCGGCGCACATGCCGTCGGCGCGTTCGACGACGGCACGCTCGTCGCGGTCGGCTTCGTCTTCGCCGACGAGCCACCAGCGTCGTGGCGCGTGCGCGGGATGGCGACGGCGCCGGCCGCGCGCGGTCGCGGCGCCGGCAGCGCCGTGCTCGACGGGCTCGTCGCGCACGCGCGCGGGTACGGCGCGCGCCGCGTCTGGTGCAACGCGCGATCGCCCGCGCGCGGCTTCTACGAACGCGCCGGCTTTCGCGTCTGCTCGGAGGAGTTCGAGCTGGCGAAGATCGGCCCGCACTTCGTCATGGAGCTGACGCTCTAGGGGCGCCGAGCCGACACGCCGCGCGCTCGTGCGCGCGGCGGGCGCGTCGAGCGCGGCCTCGGCAGCGGCTGGTTCGAGCGCGAGCACGAGGCGTACGGGATCGCCTTCCCGCCAGATCGTGCGGATGGCGCACGCGCTCTCGCTCGAGGTGATCGCCGAGGGCGTCGAGACCGAGCAGCAGGCGCGCGCGCTGCAGGAGCTGCGCTGCGAGCTCGCGCAGGGCTTCCACTTCCACCGCCCGCTCTCGGCCGAGGAGGTCACGGCGCTGCTGGCCGAGCCCTACTCGACCCAGACGTCGAGCAGCGGATCTTCGTCGGCGCCGGCGCGCATCAGCGCGAGCGACGGCGCGCGCAGGTCGCGCTTCGTGCGCGCGTAGACCTCCGCCGGCAGCGCCGCGAGGCGCGTGGCGAGGTGCAGCGCGCGCGAGAGCACTTCGTCGGCGTCGAGCACCTCGTCGAACACGCCGAGCCGCTCGCATTCGGCCGCGTCGGTCAGCTCGCCGCCGAGCGCGAGCACGCGAATCGCCTGCGGCGAGAGCTCGGCGCGCACGACGCCGAGCGCGGCCTGCGGGTAGGGGACGCCGACCTTGACCTCGGTCAGCCCGTAGCGCCCGGCCGAGGATGCGACGCGCAGGTCGGCGCACAGCGCGAGCACGAGGCCGCCGGCGATCGCGTGCCCGGTGATCGCGCCGACGACCGGGAGCTCGAGCTCGTAGACGCCGAGCGCCATCGCGTTGATTCCGGCGACCATCTCGCGCTGCTGCGCCGGACCGTAGCCGGGGACGGCCTTGAGGTCGGCGCCGGCCGAGAAGCAGCGCTCGCGACCGGCGAGCACGAGCGCGCGCGGCGACTGGGCGGCGGCCTCGGCGACGCCCTCGACGAGCTCGCGCAGCAGCGTCACGTCCATCGCGTTCGCCGGCGGGCGGTCGACGGTCAGCGAGACGACGCCGTCGTCGTGCTCGCGTAGGGCCACGTAGTCCATCGCAGCGAGCTTGATCATCCTCGGTGCGATGCGCAGCTACAGCGTCGTCGACGTCTTCGCGCCGGAGCCGTACCTCGGCAACCCGGTCGCCGTCGTGCTCGACGGCGTCGGCCTCTCGGACGAGCGGATGCAGCGCTTCGCGGCGTGGATGAACCTGTCGGAGACGACGTTCGTGCTGCCGCCGACGGTGCCCGGCGCCGACTACCGCGTGCGGATCTTCACGCCGGTGCTCGAGCTGCCGTTCGCCGGTCATCCGACGCTCGGCACGTGCCACGCGTGGCTGCAGGCGCGCGGCGAGGATCGCGACAGCGGCGAGCTCGTGCAGGAGTGCGCCGCCGGGCTCGTGCGGCTGCGCGTCGAGCGCGAACGGATCGCGTTCGCGGCGCCGGCGCTCGTGCGCGAGGGTCCTGTCGAGGAGCCCGTGATCGAGCGCGTCGCGCAGGTGCTCGGGCTGGCGCGCGCGGCGATCGTCGACGCGGCGTGGACCGACAACGGGCCGGGCTGGATCGGCGTGCTGCTCGACAGCGCCGAGGCCGTGCTCGCGATGCGCCCGGGCAACGTCGACCTCGACGTCGGCGTCGTCGGGCCGTACGCGCCGGGCTCGCCAGAGGCGTTCGAGGTGCGCGCGTTCTTCCCGAAGGACGGCACGTTCGTCGAGGATCCGGTCACGGGCAGCCTCAACGCGGCGCTCGCGCCGTGGCTGCTCGACAGCGGCCGTGCGCGCTCGCCGTACGTCGTCAGCCAGGGAACGCTGCTCGGACGCCGCGGGCGCGTGCACGTCGAGCGCGACGAGGACGGCACGGTGTGGGTCGCCGGCGCGACGATCACGTGCGCCAGCGGCGAGGCCGACCTGTAGCGCTGGAGGCGCGCGCGGCCGTCTTGACGGCGGCTAGCGCGAGCGCGCCGGCTGCTCGGAGGCGACGGCCGTCTTGCCGGCCGAGTCGGCGAGCTTGCGCAGCAGGCCGTGCAGCGTCGCGAGCTCGTCCTCGCTGAGCACGCCGAACAGCTCGCGCTGCAGCTCGCCGGCGAGCCTGCGAATGCGCGTGAGCGTGCGCTCGCCCTCGTCGGTGAGGAAGATCGCGCGCGCGCGGCGGTCGTCGGGGTCCGAGCGTCGTTCGGCGAAGCCGCGCGCTTCGAGCATGTCGATGACGGCGACCATCGAGCTCGGGTCGATGCCGGTCTTCTCGTGCAGCTGCTGCTGGCTCATGCCGGGATGCGCGCCGACCATCGTCATCACGCCGAAGTCGCGCGGGTGCAGTCCCTCGGGCTCGAGCGCGCGGTGAAAGCGCCGGCGCGAGGCCTCGCCGAGCCGCGCCATCAGGTAGCCGGGAAACCTGCCGAGCTCTCCCGGGATCGGTCCTCCGTCCCACATGAGCTCATTCTATGCCTCGAAGACTATTTGTGATACAAATTATTGAAGAACGAACCGATGACATGCCCGGGCGGCGCGCGCAGCGCGCCGACGGCGCATCGGGCCGGTGGCGCGGGAGCGGCCGTGCGACGGCGATGAGTTTCCGACGGGCGCGGCGTCTGATCAGGCGACGGGAAACGACGAAAGAGGCGCAATGGCAACTTTGACACGCTGGGTACTGGCGCACAAACGCCTCGTCGCGATCTTCTGGATCGCGCTGACGCTCGTCGGCATGGCCTCGGCGAGCTCGGCGACGAAAGCGCTCAAACAGAAGTTCTCGGTGCCCGGCAAGGAAGGCTGGGTGACGAACCAGCAGATCGCGCGCGACTTCCACGGGACGGGCGGCAACGGCGCGCCGCTCGAGCCGGTCGTGACGCTGCCGGCGGGCGTCTCGATCGACTCGCCGGCGGTGCAGAGCGGGCTGCGCGGCGTCGAAGCGACGCTCGCGCGCGCGCTACCGGGCTCGCGGATCGCGGGCTACGCGAGCACGCACAGCCGCGCGTTCGTCTCGGCCGACGGGCGCACGACGTTCGCCGTCGCCTACCCGCCGCCGGACCGCACGCAGGCCTTCGAAGACAACCCGAAAGCGGCCGAACACGCGAGCGCGGCGCTGCGCGGCGCGACGGTCGCCGGCGCGCCGGTCCACCTGACGGGCTTCGATGCGCTGTCGGTGCAGAGCGGCGGCGGCAACGGTCCGGGCGTGCTCGTCGAGGCGCTGCTCGGCGGCTTCGGCGCGCTGCTCGTGCTCGCGTTCGTGTTCGGCTCGTTCCTCGCGATCGTGCCGATCATGATGGCCGTCGTCTCGATCATGACGACGTTCCTGCTCGTCTGGGGCCTGACGACGATCACCGAAGTCTCGCCGATCGTGCAGTTCCTGATCGCGCTGATCGGCCTCGGCGTGTCGATCGACTACGCGCTGATCGTCGTCGTGCGCTGGCGCGAGGAGATCGCGCACGGGCGCTCGGGCGAGGAGGCGCTCGTGCGCGCGATGCAGACGGCCGGGCGCGCGGTCGTGTTCAGCGGCACGACCGTCGCGATCGGCCTGCTCGCGCTCGTCGCGCTGCCGCTGCCGTTCCTGCGCTCGGTCGGCTACGGCGGGATGCTGATCCCGCTCGTCAGCGTGATCGTCGCGACGACGCTCTTGCCGGTCGTGCTCGCGAAGCTCGGCCCGCGCCTGGACTGGCCGCACGTGCGCGACGACGACCGCGCGAGCCGCGCGTGGACGGGCTGGGCGAAGCTCGTCGTGCGCGGGCGCTGGATCGCGGCGATCGGCGCGGCGGCGGTGCTCGCGGCGCTCGTGCTCGCCGCGACCGGCCTGCAGCCGGGGCTGCCGAACGTCGACACGATCGCCAAGCAGGGCGACGCGAAGCAGGGCCTCGTCGCGCTCGAGCGCTCGGGGATCGGCGCCGGTGCGCTGCTGCCCTACGAGGCGCTCGTCGAACGCGCGGCCTCGCCGCAGCGCGTCGCGACGGCGATGGCCGGCGTGCGCGGCGTGCACGGCGCGGTCGCGCCCGAAACGCCCGCGTGGCGGCGCCCGGGCGCGGCGGTCGTCGACGCGTTCTCGACGCCCGACGGCTCGACGCCGGCCGGCCGCGACACGCTCGACCGCGCGCGCAGCGCCGCTCGCGCGGTCGGCGACGGCGTGCGCGTCGGCGGCCTGCCGGCGCAGAACCAGGACTTCATCGACGCCGTCTACGGCAACTTCCCGCTGATGATCGCGCTGATCGCCGCGATCACGTTCATACTGCTCGCGCGCGCGTTCCGCTCGCTGCTGCTGCCGCTGAAGGCGGTCGTGCTGAACGTGATCAGCGTCGGCGCCGCGTGGGGCGTGCTCGACCTCGTCTGGCAGCGCGGGCACGGCTCGAACGCGATCTGGGGGATCCCGGCGACGGGGTCGGTGACGGCGTGGATCCCGCTGATGGTCTTCGCGTTCCTATTCGGCCTGTCGATGGACTACGAGGTGTTCATCCTCGCGCGCATGCGCGAGGAGTACGACGCGACCGGCTCGACCGACACGGCAGTCGTGCGCGGCATCGGGCGCACGGGACGCCTCGTGACGAGCGCGGCGCTGATCTTGTTCCTCGCGTTCGTCTCGCTCGCGTCCGGCCCGGAGACCGAAATCAAGGTGCTCGCGACGGGCCTCGCGGCGGGCATCCTGCTCGACGCGACGGTGATCCGCGCGCTGCTCGTGCCGGCCGTCGTCTCGCTGTTCGGGCGCTGGAACTGGTGGCTGCCGACGCTGCCCGCGCGGATCCTGCGCGTGCAGCCGTCGTTGCCGCCGCGCGCGGCGCGCGGCGAGGGGACCGGATGAGCGCCGCTAGGGTGACTCGATGAGCGGCGCGCCGGCGATCGAGGTCGAGCAGCTCGTGCGCGAGTTCCGCAAGGGGCCGCGCGCGGTCGACGGCATCGACCTGGCGGTCGCGCCCGGCGAGATCTACGGCTTCCTCGGGCCGAACGGCGCCGGCAAGTCGACGACGGTGCTGATGCTGACGACGCTGCTGCCGCCGACCAGCGGGCGCGCGAGCGTCGGCGGCTACGACATCGTGCGCGACGGCGCGCACGTGCGCGCGTCGATCGGCGCGGCGCTGCAGGAGGCGGCGCTCGACGCGATCCTGACCGGGCGCGAGCACCTGCTGCTGCAGGCGACGCTGCAGGGCATGCCGAAGGCCGACCGCGCGCGCCGCGCGGCAGGAACTGCTCGAGCGCGTCGGGCTGACCGAAGCGGCGGACCGCCGCGTCGGCGGCTACTCGGGCGGGATGAAGCGGCGCCTCGACCTCGCGCTCGCGCTCGTGCACGGGCCGCGGATCCTGTTCCTCGACGAGCCGACGACCGGCCTCGACCTGCAGAGCCGCAGCGCGCTGTGGGAGGAGGTCGCGCGCCTCGCGCACGACGAGGGCATGACCGTCTTCCTGACGACGCAGTACCTCGAGGAGGCCGACGCGCTCGCCGACCGCGTCGGGATCATCGACCACGGCAAGATCGTCGCCGAGGGGACGCCGACGCAGCTGAAGGCGGAGATCGGCAGCCCGACCGTCGAGGTCGTGCCGGCCGACGCGAGCGACGCCGACGCGCTCGCGCAGCGCCTCGACGCGCTTCGGCGACGGTCGCCGTCGACGGGCGCGGCGCGGTGACCGTGCAGCTGCCCGGCGGCGAGGCGCAGCTCGCCGAGATCGTGCGCGCGCTCGACCAGGCGCAGCTGCAGGATCGCCTCGCTGCAGCTGCACCAGCCGTCGCTCGACGACGTGTTCCTCGCGAAGACCGGGCGCAAGCTCGAGGGCGCCGCCGAGGAGGACGATGAGCAGCGCGGCTAGCGTCGAGCGCGGCGCGGTCGCGGGGACCGCGCCGGACGGCTCGCCGCGCGCGCTGCCGCCGCTGTCGGAGCCGAGCCTGCTCGAGCAGGTCTCGGCGCGTCGCGCGCCGCTCGGTCGTGCGCACGCTGCGCCAGCGCGCGCTGCTCGTCTTCCCGCTCGTCTTCCCGCTGATCCTGTTCGCGATCAACGGCGCGGCGCTCAGCGCGGCGACGCAGATCCCCGGCTTCCCGCCGGTCAGCTATCGCGACTTCGCGCTCGCCGTGCCGTTCATCCAGGGCGCGCTGTTCGTCGCGATCACGCGCCGGCACCGACCTCGCGCGCGACATCCAGTCGGGCTTCTTCAACCGCCTCGCGCTGACGCCGCTGCGCGGCGCGCGCGCTGCTCGCGGGCCAGCTCGGCGGCGCGTTCGTCGATCGCGTGCGTGCAGTCGGTCGTCTACCTGCTCGTCGGCATCGCCAGCGGCGTCGGCATCGCCAGCGGCGTCGGCGGCGCGCTCGTGCTGCTCGCGCTGTCGGTGCTGATCGCGTTCGGCTTCGCCGGGCTCGGCGCGCTGCTCGCGCTGCGCTTCGGCACCGGCGAAGCGGTGCAGGGCATCTTCCCGCTGCTGTTCGTGACCGTCTTCCTCAGCTCCTCGAGCCTGCCGCGCAACCTGATCAAGACCGACTGGTTCCGCGAGGTCGCGACGTACAACCCGGTCTCGTACCTGATCGAGGGCATCCGCAGCCTGATCATCACCGGCTGGGACGGGCAGGCGCTCGCGCTCGGCTTCGGCTTCGCGGTCGGCGCTCAGCGTGATCGACGCTCGCGCTTCGCGAGCGCGGCGATGAAGAACCGGCTGGTGCGCACGTGAGGCGCTTCGTCTTCGTCGCGCGCGCGGTCGCCTGGCGCTCGATCCACAACACGCTCGTCAACCCGGCGATCCTGCTGCCGTCGCTGATCTTCCCGCTGTTCTTCCTCGCCGCCTTCGCCGGCGGCCTGTCGCGCATCTCCGACGTCCCGAACTTCGACTACCAGCCCGGCTACACGGCCTTCCAGTTCGTCTTCGTGTTCCTCCAGTCGGCCGCGTTCGGCGGCGTCTTCACCGGCTTCGCGATCGCGCGCGACTTCGACTCGGGCTTCGCGCGGCGCCTGCTGCTGAGCGGCGCCGCGGCGCAGCGGCATCATCGCCGGCTACGCGCTCGGCGCGCTCGTGCGCTGGCTGATCACGGCCGATCGTCATGACGATCGCCGCGCTGATCGCCGGCATGAACGTCGACGGCGACGGCGGTCGAACTCGTCGGCCTCGTCGGCCTCGGCGATGCTCATGAACCTCGTCGCCGCGCTGTGGGCGCTGCGGCGTCGCGATGTTCCTGCGCACCGAACAGGCCGGCGCGCTGATCCAGATGCCGGTCTTCGTCGTGCTGTTCCTCGCGCCGGTCTACGTGCCGCTGCAACCTGCTGACCGGCTGGATCCACGACGTCGCGCGGCTCAACCCGGCGACGGCCGCGCTCGAGGCCGCGCGCGGCCTGATCGCCGGCTCGCCGGTCGAAGGTCGCGCTCGCGTTCGGCGCTGCTCGCGGCCGGCGCCGCGGTGATGTCGCTGTGGGCACGCCGCGGCCTCGCCTCGGCCGAGCGCGCCGGCTAGCAGAACGACCGTAGGGGGCGCCCCCTCGCGCCTCTGGCCCGGCTTGCCTCTCGTCGGTTCGCGGGAAACAAATTGGCTGTGCGGCCAAACGGCCGCGCGGCTAGGATCGGAGCGTGCGCCGGCTGCTCGCTCTGACGACTTCGCTGATGTTCCTGGAGCTCGTCTTCTTCACGGTGCTCTCGCCGCTGCTGCCGGGCTTGAAAGACGATCTCGGGCTCTCGACGTCGCAGGCTGGCGTGCTCGTCGCGATGTACGCGGTCGGCTGCGCGGTCGGCGCGATCCCGGCGCTGATGATCGTCGTGCGGCTCGGCGTTCGCACGACGGCGCTCGCGAGCCTTGTGACGTTCGCGGCGATGAGCGTCGCGTTCGGGCTCGCGAACGGGTACGACGCGCTGCTCGCGGCGCGCTTCGTCCAGGGCCTCGCCGGCGCGGCGTGCTGGACGTCGGCGATGCTGTGGCTGCTCGAGGTCGCGCCGCTGCAGCGCCGCGGCGAGCTGCTCGGGATCGCGTTCGGCGTCAGCGAGGCGGGCGCGATCGCCGGTCCGGCGGCCGGCGGCGTCGCGGCGGCGGCCGGGCGCGCGACGACGTTCGTCGCGATCGCGGCGCTGTGCGGCGTGCTCGCGCTCGTCACGTCGCGCTTCGCCGGTCCGCCGGCGCCGGCGCAGAAGCGCCTCGAGCTCGGCCCGGCGCTCGGCTCCTCGCGGATCCGCGGCGTCATGTGGATCACGCTGCTGCCGGCGATCGTGCTCGCGGCGATCAGCGTGCTCGCGCCGCTGCAGCAGCACCGCCTCGGCGCCGGCTCGGGCGAGATCGCGGCGACGTTCGCGGTCGCGGCGATCCTCGGCATCCTGATCCGCCCGTTCTACGGCCGCTGGTCGGATCGCCGTGGCCCGCTGCGCCCCGTGCAGCTCGGCCTGCTCGCGTGCGCGCCGGTCGTGCTCGTGCTCCCGTGGATGCACACGCGGCTCGGCACGGCGGTGTTCGTCGTCCTCGCGCTGATCCTGATCGGCGTGCTGTGGGCGCCGGTGATGGTGATGCTCTCCGACGCGTGCAGCGCCGAGGGGATCGGCAGCTGATGGTCGTCGCGATGATGGACCTGACGTGGCCGCCGGGCAACATCGTCGGCTCGGCCGGCGGCGCCGCGATCGCGCAGGCGGCCGGCCAGCGAATCGCTTACGTGGCGATGGCGCTCGCGCTGCTCGCCGGCTTGTTCGCGCTCTCGCGCCGGCGTGCGAGCGCCGCCGAGCCGGTCGTCGCCGAGCGCATGTACCTGCCGCGCACGTGAGCGGCTCGCGCGCGCCCTACTTCGAGGACCTGTGCGTCGGGCTCGTGCGCGGCGCGCCGGCGATCACGCTGACCGATGGCATGGCGGCCGTCCATCGCGCGATCGTCGGCGACCGCCTCGCGCTCGCGCTCGACGCGACGCTCGCGCAGGAGGTCGCCGGCTCGGCGCGCGGGCTGGCGCATCCGGCGCTCGTCTGGGATGTCGCGATCGGGCAGTCGACGCTGCTGACCGGCCGCGTCATCGCGAACCTGTTCTACCGCGGCCTCGTGCTGCAGCGCACGCCAGCGATCGGCGACACGCTGCGCACGAGCACCGAGGTCGTCGCGCTGCGCCGGACGACGCCGCGCGAGGGCCGCCCGGCGAGCGGGCTCGCGGCGCTGCGCGTGCGCACGGTCGACGAGCAGGGCCGCGCGGTGCTCGACTTCCACCGCTGCGCGATGCTGCCGCTGCGCGATCGCGCCGCGCGAACCGGCGAGGACGACTCGTTCGAGTCGATCGCGGCCGAGCTCGACGGCGCTGCGCTGCGCCGTCCGTTCGCCGGCTGGCGGCTCGACGCGCTCGCGCACGCGCTCGACGCGAGCGGCGGCGAGCCGCTCGCCGCGCTCGTCCCGGGATCGCGCTGGCGCTCGAGGGCGGCGACGTCGTCAGCTCGGCGCCGGAGCTCGCGCGCCTGACGCTGAACGTCGCCGCCGTGCACCACGACCGCGGCGCGCAGCGCGATGGGCGCCGGCTCGTCTACGGCGGGCACACGATCGGCATCGCGGCCGCGCAGGCGACGCGCGCGCTGCCGCGGATCGCGACGTTCGCCGGCTGGCACTCGTGCGATCACCTCGCGCCGGTCTGCGAGGGCGACACGCTGCGCTCGGAGCTCGAGCTGGAGGCGCGCGAGCCGCTGGCCGGCGGCGCGGCGCTGCTGCACCTGCGCTCGCGCGTGCGCGCGTGGCGCGAGCACGAGGCCGCGAGCGAGCACGAGCCCGTGAGCGAGGAGCACGCGCGGCGTCGACGTGCTCGACTGGCGCTTCGTCGCGCTCGCCGTCTGAGGCGTTAAACGCGACCGGCGCCCGAGCGCGAGGCTCGGGCGCCGGCAGGCGCTGTGTGGAGGAGGCGCCGCTAGCCCTTGGACCAGAAGCGCATGTCGGGCAGGTCCGAGGAGTAGTAACCCGTCACGTTCTTGCCGAGCACGGCGACCAGTTCGGTGTCGTAGGCCCAGATTCGCGGCGTGTTTTCGATGTACATTTCGTCGGCCTTGTTGAGCAGTTCCTGGCGTTCCGGTTCTTTGGTCGTGTACGGGATCTTTTTCATGATCTTGTCGGCGGCCGGGACGCACACGTTGTTGTCGTTGAACTGGTTGTTCGGCGGGCACTGCAGGTCATACGCCCAGTGGTAGTCGGGCGCGACGACCTGCGGGCCGTCGAGGAACACCGTCGAGCCGTCGTGGTTCGTGTAGACGACTTCGAGGAACGCCGACGGCGAGACGACCTGGACCTTCGCGTCGACGCCGAGCGGCGCCCACGCGCCGGACGCGGCCGTCGCGATTTCCTTGCCGACGATGTCGCCCTGACCGACGTAGATCGTGAAGCTGACCGGCGTCTTGATCCCCGACTTCGTCAGCAGTTCCTTGGCCTTCGTCAGGTTCGTTTCGCGCGGCGCGCCGACCTTCGGGTCATACCACGAGTACGACGGCATCCACTCGCCGAAGTACAGCTTGCCGTAGCCGTAGGCGACCTTCTGCAGCACGCCTTCGTAGGGGAACGCGTAGCTCAGCGCCTGGCGGAAGTCCTGGTTGTTGAAGAACGCGTTCTTGCCCGTGCCCAGGGCTTTTCGATGCTCTGCGGCATCTGGATCGTCTCCGCCTGGCGCGACTTGAACGCTCGCGACCGTGCAGCACGAGTTCCCGACGAGGCTGTGCGCGGCCTGGTTGGAGAGGCCGAGCGTGATGTCGGCGGCGCCCGACTGCGCGTCGAGCAGCAGCGTTTCGTTGTCGGGCACGAAGTTGAGGATGATCTTCTTCGTCTTCGGCGCTTCGAAGAAGCTCGGGTTCGCTTCGAGCACGAGCTGGTGGCCGGCGCTGTAGCTCTTGAGCAGGTACGGCCCATATCCGGCGTCGTGGCTGGCGAGCCATTCGTTCGGCTTTTCCTTCTGCTGGCCGCCGTGTTCTTCGACCAGCTTCGGGTCGTAGATCGCGCCGGCGGTCGGCGTCGAGAGCACCTGCAGCTGGTTCGGCGCCGGGCGCTTGTAGTTGATCACGACCGTCAGCGGTCCGCTGTTCCTTGATCGAAGTGATCAGCGGTGGCGTGTAGTCGGTTTCCTCGAGCACCGAGTAGCCGCCGCTCGCCGGCTTTGATGACGCGGTTCAGCGACCAGACGACCGCTTTCGCGTCGACCGGGTCGCCGCTCGGGAACTTCAGCCCGGGACGCAGGTGGAAGGTGAGCGTCTTGTTGCCGTTGCTGAACGCGTAGGACTGCGCGAGGTAGGGCTTGACCGCGCTGATGCTGAGGTTCTGCTGTTCGGTGCCGGCGACCTTGCCCGGTTCGTGCGTGACCTGCGTGAGCGTCGAGTACATCGCGCCGTCGAAGCCCGGGTCCTGGTCGTTGGTCGTGAAGTTCGGGTCGAGCGTCGCGATCGGCACCGAGTTGTTGACGATCAGCGTCGCGTTCGGGTCGCCGCGGCTTTGCTGAGCCCGCCCGAGCTCGACGAGCCCGAGCTCGACGCCGACGAGCTCGAGCTCGAGCTCGAGCCGCACGCCGCGAGCAGGACGTGCGGCGAGCGACCGCGGTCGCGCGCCAGCAATAGTGCGCCTCGCACGGGCGCCCGGCGTTCTCGTGGATTTCATCTGCTCTCCAGTCCTGAATGCGGGTCATCCGGCCTCCATCGCTAGTGCGGTTCATCGGGGGCGTCTGGTTGCGTCGACCTGGCGAATGCCGAACCTACTCGACGTCGCGAGAAGAACGCGTCTGGTGTTTCTCGGGTCGCCCTCGCGCGCCGCTCGGCGCCGGCCACCCCCGGTCACGGCGCCGGCTCACGCGTCCGAGCCCATGTATGACGATCAGTCGATATGCAACCTACCTGCTCGACGTTCGTGGAGCGTCAAGGACCTCCGCCGCAAGTCCCGCGTGAGCGCTTGGACACGTGTCGAAAGCCCTTGTGCAGCAGTCGCTTGACAATGATCGGAGAAGTGGCTACGTTCCGAACCGACTGATCGATATGCCATCTTTTCGACCACTTCGGCCATCCGGCCCGCGTCTCGGCGCGTCAGCCGATCCCCAGGATCTCTCGTGCCTGCGCCGGCGTCGCGACCGGTCGGCCGATCGCATCGCACAGCGCTCGTGCGCGGGTGACGAGCTGCGCGTTGGACTCCGCGTACTCGCCGGGCGCGACGTAGACGACGTCCTCGAGGCCCGTGCGGATGTGGCCGCCGAGCGCGAGCGTGACGGCCATCATCGGGAAGTTGTGGCGGCCGATCGCCGTGACCATCCACGGTACGCTGCGCGGCACGAGCGTGCGCGAACAGCTGGATCGACTCGACGGTCGGCGGCGCGCCGCCGATCACGCCGAGCACCATGTGCATCATCCCCGGCGGGTGGCCGTCCGTTTCGCCGGCGAGGCGCGCCGCCGTGACGGCCATGCCCATGTCGAAGCACTCGTACTCGGGCACGATCCCGCGGTCGGCCATCTCCTCGCGCGAGCTCGTCGATCAGCGACCTCGGGTTCATGAAGACGACGTCGTCGGGGCCGAAGTTGATGCTGCCGCAGTTCAGCGACGCGACTTCCGGCTGCGCGTGTCAGCGAGCGGCGGCGCTCCTCGGCCGGCGAGCCGAGCTTGCCGCCGGTCGTGAAGTTGAGCACGACGTCGTCGGTCCGCTCGCGCACGGCACGCTTGATCGCCAGGTAGTCCTCGGGATCCTGCGTCATCTCGACCGTCGCTCGTGCGCGCGTGGATGTGCACGACGCTCGCGCCGGCGCGAGCGGCGCCGACGGCCGCCTCGATCACGTCGTCTCGCGTCTGCCGGCTGGTTAGGGTTGCCGGTGACGATGCCGCCGGCGACCGCGCACGTGAGGATCGCGGGATCGCTCATCGCGGGATGAAATCGTGCGCTGCCTGACGAACCACAACGGCCTCCCTCTGCCCGGACGGCCTCCGGCGTCGCGCTCGTCGCTGCCGCCGGTAATATACCGAACGAGAGAAGTGCAGATCGAACGGGAGGAGGGGTTGCGCGGATGAGCTCCGGGCCGCTCGCACTCGGTGCCGAGGGCACGCCGGCGCTGCGGCCGCAGGGGCCGCTCGAGCCCACGCGCGCGTCGGCCTCCGACTCGCGTGATGCGCCTGACGCGCACGGTGCTCGCCGATCGCAAACTGGCCGTCCCGGTGATCGTGCTCGCTGCTGCTCGTGCTGTTCGCGATCTTCGCGCCGATCCTCTGGACGCACGGGCCCGGACGCGCAGAACCTGATCCACTCGCTCGAAAGCCCGTCGGCGTCGCACCCGATGGGCACCGACCAGCTCGGGCGCGACGTGCTTCGCGCGCGTCGCCGACGGCGCGCGCATCTCGCTGATCGTCGCGACGCTCGTGACGCTCGCCGGCGCGCTGATCGGCGGGCTGATCGGCCTGCTCGCCGGGACGATCGGCGGCGTCAGCGACGGCGTCGCGATGCGCGCGATGGACGCGATCCTCGCGTTCCCGCCGCTGATCCTCGCGATGGCCGTCACCGTCGGGCTCGGCGTCGGGCTTGAACACGGCGGCGATCGGCGTCGCGCTCGTCTCGGTACCCTGGTACGCGCGCCTGCTGCGCAGCGAGGCGCTGCGGATCCGCTCGCTGCCGTTCATCGAAGCTTCGTACGCGATCGGCATGAAGCGCTCGCGCGTGATCGCGCGCCACGTCGTGCCGCACATGCTGCCGGTGCTGTTCATCCAGATGGCCGCCGCCTTCGGCTACGCCGTGCTCGGCCTCGCCGTCGCTCAGCTTCGTCGGCCTCGGCGCGCAGGTGCCGACGCCCGAGTGGGGCGCGCTGATCACCGAAGGGCTGTCCTACTCGCTGACCGGCCAGTGGTGGATCAGCATCTTCCCGGGCGTCGTGCTGCTGATCACCGTGACCGCCGCGAGCATGCTCTCCGACCGCATGCGCGACCTGCTCGACCCGCGCGGCGAGTACGCGAGGCTGTAGGCGATGGCCGGCGTCATCGCACGGAGGCTGATCGGCTCGATCGGCGCGATCTTCGGCGCGACGATCCTCGCGTTCATCATCATGCGCGCGCTGCCCGGCAATCCGGCGCGGCTGATCGTCGGGCCGCTCGCGACGCCGCAGGCGCTCGCTTCGGTCCGCCACGAGATCGGCCTCGACAAACCGCTCTTCACGCAGTACTGGCTCTACATCTCGCAACTTCTTCCAGGGCAACTGGGGCTACTCCTACGCCGACGGCAAGTCGGTCAACGCGCTGATCGGCGAACGCCTGCCGGCGACGATCGAGCTCGCGCTGTTCTCGTTCTTCGATCACGATGCTCGTCCGCGTCGTCCTCGCGCTGCTCGTCACCTACCGCCGCCGCCCGATCGCCGATCGCATGCTGCGCGCCGTCGCCTACCTCGGCTTCGGCACGCCGCCGTTCTTCGTCGCGCTGCTCCTGCTGATCGTCTTCTTCCGCTCGCTCCACATCCTGCCCGGGCCCGAGGGCCGGCTCGGGCTGCAGGCGACGCCGCCGCCGACGGTCACGCACCTGTACACGGTCGACGCGCTGATCGCCGGTCAGCTTCGGGCACGTTCTGGTCTCGTCAAGCACCTGATCCTGCCCGGCGATCGCGCTCGGCCTCTCGTCGTTCTCGTTCATCGTGCGCCTGCTGCGCGCGAACCTGCTCGAGGTCTCGCGCGAGCCGTTCATCACCGTCGCGCGCGGCAAGGGCCTGCGCCGCTGGACGGCGTTCCGCCGCCACGCGCTGCCGAACGCGTTCCTGCCGACGCTGACCGCCGGCGGGCTCGTGCTCGGCGAATTCCTCGCCGGCAGCGTGCTGATCGAACGCGTCTTCAACTGGCCCGGCGTCGGCTCGCTCGTGTTCGAAGCGATCGTCAAGCAGGACTACGCGATCGTGCAGACGTTCATCCTGCTGAGCGCCGTCATGTTCGTGCTCGTCAACCTGATCGTCGACCTGCTCTACGCCGTGATCGACCCGCGCGTGCGGATCCCCTCGGTGGCGACGTCCTAGCATGCGCCTGCCGTGGACGTCAGCGCGCGGCGTCGCCGCGCCGGCCGGCCCGACGGAGCTCGCGCCGGACGGGCGAGCGGCGCGCGCGCGGCGCCGAGGACGCTCCGAGCTCGCGCTGTCGGTGCGCAACCTCAGCACCGTCTTCGAAGACGGCGCGCAAGACCGTCCAGGCCGTGCGCGACGTCAGCTTCGACATGCGCCCGACCGAACGGCTCGGCGTCGTCGGCGAGTCGGGCTCGGGCAAGTCGGCGCTCGCGCTCTCGATCCTCGGGCTGATCGAGCCGCCCGGAAGCGTGCTCGGCGGCGAGATCCTGCTCGGCGGCCGCGACATCTCGAAGCTGTCCGACCGCCAGCTCGGCGCGATCCGCGGCAAGGACATCGCGCTCGTGCTGCAGGACCCGATGAGCGCGCTCGACCCGGTCAAGACGATCGGCTCGCAGATCGTCGAGGCGGTCGCCGCGCACGAACCCGAGCTGCGCCGCGCGGCCGCGCGCAAGCGCGCGGCCGAGCTGCTGCGCGAGGTCGACATCCCGCAGGCCGAGCGGCGCCTCGACGACTACCCGCACCAGTACTCCGGCGGGATGCGCCAGCGCGTCGCGATCGCGATCGCGATCGCCAACAACCCGAGCGTGCTGATCGCCGACGAGCCGACGACGGCGCTCGACGTGACGACGCAGTCGCAGGTGCTCGCGCTGCTCGACCGGCTCGTCGAGCAGCACCGCACGGCTGTGATCCTGATCACGCACAACCTCGGCGTCGTCTCGGACTTCTGCGACTCGGTCGCCGTGATGTACGCCGGGCGCTTCGTCGAGACCTCCGGCGTCGATCACATCTTCCGCGAACCCGACGCACCCCTACAGCGAGGCGCTGCTCGAAGTGCGTGCCGAACCCCGAGCGGCTCGCCGACGGGCCGCTGCCGGCGATCACCGGCTTTCCGCCCGACCTCGCGGCGCTGCCGAGCGGCTGCTCGTTCGCGCCGCGCTGCCCGATCGGGCGCGACCTCGCGCAGTGCCACGAGCAGGCGCCGCACCCGCACGCGCGTCGCGGCTCCATCGGGGCCGGCCGAGGTCGAGTGCCACTTCGCCGAGCAGCGCAGCGCCGAGGTGACGGTGTGAGCGCTCCCGAGGCCGACGGCGGCACTGCCACCGTGCGAGCGCCGGGCGCTCCGACGGCGCGATCCTCGAGGCCGACGGCCTCTCGAAGGCGTTCGAGATGCGCGGCGGCGACCGCTTCGCGCGCAAGCAGCGCGGTGACCGTGCTCGACGACATCTCGCTCGCCGTGCGCCGCGGCGAGAGCTTCGGCCTCGTCGGCGAGTCCGGCTGCGGCAAGTCGACGCTCGCGCGCTGCCTGCTGCGGCTGCTCGAGCCGACCGCCGGGCGCGTGCTGTTCGACGGCGGCGACCTCGCCGAGCTCGGCCGCGAGGAGCTGCGCGCGATGCGCCGGCGGATGCAGTTCGTCTTCCAGGACCCGTTCGCCTCGCTCGACCCGCGCATGACCGCCGGCGCAGATCGTCGAGGAGCCGCTGCTCGTGCACGGCATCGGCGACCGCGACGAGCGCCGCGTCGCCGTGCTCGAGATGCTCGCCGACGTCGGCCTGACGCCCGAGCAGGCCGACCGCCGCCCGCACGCCTTCTCCGGCGGGCAGCGCCAGCGGATCGGCATCGCGCGCGCGTTCGTGCTGCGTCCCGACGTCGTGATCCTCGACGAGCCGATCTCGGCGCTCGACGTCTCCGTTCAGGCGCAGGTGCTCAACCTGCTGCGCCGCCTGCAGACGCAGCTCGGCCTGACGTACGTGTTCATCTCGCACGACCTCGCCGTCGCCGAGTACTTCTGCGACCGCGTCGCCGTCCTCTACCTCGGCCAGGTGATGGAGCTCGCCGACCGCGACGTGCTGTTCCGCAAGCCGCTGCACCCGTACTCCGTCTCGCTGCTCTCCGCCGTCGCCCGTGCCGCAGGCCGGCGGGCGCTCGCGCCGCGCCCAGCGCGCGCAGCCGATCGGCGAAATCAGCTCCGTCATCGACCGCCCGCCCGGCTGCCCGTTCGAGCCGCGCTGCCCCGTCGGGCGCGGGCGCGACGATCTGCAAGGGCGAGCGGCCGCCGTTGGTGCAGCATGCGGAGCGGCACTGGGCGGCCTGCCATTTCCCGGGGGAGATGGCTGCCGCGTCCGGTACGGTCGAGGAGTGAGCGCAGCCTCGCCGATCGCCGGTAGGTGCATGGGTCGCGACGACGACCGAAGCATCTGCAACGGTGTGGGCGGATGTTGCGCTTTGTCTACATGGTCCGGTTGCCGCGTCCGCCCGCGACGCGCCCCGGCGGTCGCGTGCGCCGGGTGCTGTCACGTGTCGCCGCGTGGAGGCGTCCGATGAAGCGGCGCGATTGGCTCTTGCTGTTCGCCGCGTATCGCGGCGCTCCCGACGGCCTCGATCCCGTGCGCTTCCAAAAGGGGCTGTTCCTGTTCTCGCGTCTACCCGGGGTGCCCGAGCGTTCCAAGTATCAGTTCAAGCCATATTCGTATGGGCCGATGAGCGCCGGGATCTACAACGATCTCGACGCGCTCGTCAAGGACGGGCTGCTCGAGACCGTGGCCGTGCCCGGCAAGCACTGGACGCGCTACAAGCCCACCAAGGTGACGTTCGCCGAAGGCGAGCGCGTCCTGGAGCAGGCCGGACAGGAGAACCTGCTCGGCGCCGCGCGCGAGCTGTTCGAGATCAAGCGCGAGGTGTCGAGCCTCGGCTTCGACGAACTGCTCGAACGCGTTTACGCCGAACACCCCGAGTTCGCAGTCAAGTCGATCTTCCGCAAGTCCGCTTGAGCGAATAAGGCCATCCTGCGAAGCGTCGCCGTCGATCGCGATGATGCAGCGCTCATGTTGGCCCGTGACGTCAGACCCGGCGCGAGATGACGCTGATCGCCGCCCTGCGCTGTGCAGACGGTGTGATCGTCGGCTCCGACAGCCAGCAGACGCGCGGCTCGCGCGGCCGCCGTCTCGCTCGGCCGGCGCGGAAGGTCTACGAGCCACGCTCTGGCTTCCTGCTGGCGGCGGCCGGCGCACAAGACGTCGCGCAGGAGTTCGCACTTCGCCTCCAGCGTGCGCGTGGGATCTCTCCGAATACCGATCGACTGCAGCTCAAGGTGCGCCTGCAGGAGCTGCTGAAGGGGATGCGCGAGGATCCGAGCATCGAAGGGCGGAGCGACCATGTCGAGTTCCTTCTCGCATGGTGGCCCAGCAAAGCGCGCAAGCCGATCGCGTTGCACCTGCTCAGCGCCGGCGCGGTCGAATGGGTCGACGGATGGGCGTTCGGCGGCATCGCACTCGGTACGGAGATGGCGAGCTTCGCGGTGGGAACGATGCGCTACATCGCACCGACCGAACTCGCCATCGATCAGGCCAAGGTGGTCGCGCTGAAGGTGCTGCGCGACACGATCGACACGAGCGTCGAAGGGATTGGCGGCGGCGTTCAGATGGCGACCGTCGAGCGCGCAGGCGTCCGCGTGATCGAGGCGGCGGACATGCGAGGACTGCACGACGCCGTCGACCTCTGGGAGACGAGATGCGCCGAGCTCTTGCGCACCGACGGCGCGCCACCGCCGTCCGCGAGCCGCACGCCCGATCGTGGCGTCCGGCCGCCCGGATGACGCCTCTGGCATAGAGCGATGACCTTCCGCGCGTTCCGGCGTCCTCCTCGTTCGCGAGCTTCGCCGACCCCGAATCGGTCGCGCGCAGGAGGGCAGGCGAAGCTGAGTCAGTCCGACGCGTGCGTCGCCCACAGGCGCTCGCCCGGCTCGACCAGCGCGAGCACGTGGTCGCCTCGCCGCCATGCCCGGCGCGCGCGGCCGCGGCCGCCTCGGTCCCCGCCGCAGGGCTCTCGACGCCGGCCGCTGCGAGCTTCGCGCGCCGCGCCGCCGTCGCCTCCTCCTCGACGCCGCCGTCCTCGCGCAGCACGACGCCGTAGACCTCGCGCGCGCGCTCGACGCTGACCCAGCCCTCGGTCACGTCGCGCAGCACGCGCTCGACCGCGCGCTCGTGCGGCGGGCCGTAGCCGCCGCCGCCGCGAGGAGATCGAGATGATCGTCTCGCCGGGCTGCAGCACGACGCGCGCCCACGCGTCGAGCTCGACGACCTCGCCGTCGGCCCTGCGCAGCGCCGGGCGGCACAGCGCGCCCGACTGGCCGCCGCGCACGCCGAGCGCCGGGTTGACCGTGCCGTCGGCCGCGTAGAGCACCTCGAGCTCGGTGTCGACCGGGCCGTACTCGATGTACAGCGAAGGCGCGCCGCGGAAGCGCCCGGCGCCCTCGGTGTCGGGCACGATCCGGTCGGTCCACACGCGGATCGGGCGCAGCAGCTCGAGCACCTCGGTCGAGTCGCGCATCATCGAGCCGCCGTCGCTCGTCTCGCCGTTCGTGACCCAGCCGTCGCCGTGCGGGTGCCCGGCGCCGCCCGAGTTGCCGAGGATCATCATGTCGACGAACGGCGCGTCGCCGTGGCGCGGGTCGCGCCCGGACAGGCCGGCGACCGCCGGCGGGCACTCGGGTCCGGTCGAGGCCATGCCGAGCCCGTCGCCGAACTCGGCGAGCGTGCGCTGGACGATCCCGGCGAGGCGCTCGGCGATCCCCGACGTCGCCATCGAGCAGCTCGCCGGGTGCACCGGGATGCCGACGCAGCAGTTCTCGCGCAGCAGCACCTTCACCGCGCGCCCGCTGCCGGTGTTGCGCGGCACCGGCTCGGCGATGCTGTTGAACACGCCGATCAGCGCCGAGGTGACCGCCGTCGATTCGGTCAGGTTCAGCCCGCACGGCAGGCAGTCGGGGTTGTCGCGCAGGTCGATCTCGATCTCCGCCGCCTGCGGGTCGACGGCGACCGTCACCTTCAGCGGCACGCCGTTCTCGACGCCGCGCAGCGGCACCGCGTCGTGGATGTCGTGGCCCGTGCGCCTGCCGGCCGGCAGCTTGCGGATCGTCGCGCGCATGCGCTCCTCGCTGTAGTCGAGCCAGTCGGCGACGTAGCGGTCGAACGCGTCCCAGCCGACCTCCTCGCCGACCTTCAAGAGCTCGCGCTCGCCGACGCGCGCGGCGCCGATCATGCCCATGTAGTCGCCGTACCAGTCCTCCGGCACGCGAATCCGCGACGTGCACATGCGCACGACGTCCTCGACGTCGCTGGTAGTCCTGCTGGATCTTCACGCACGGGAAGATCAGCGCGCCCTCCTCGTAGACGTCGCGCGCCGTCGCCATCAGCGTCGTCGGTTCGGAGTTGCCGATGTCGGCCATGTGCGCCTTGACGACCGCCGTCGCGCGCTGGCGACCGTCGTCGTCGATCACCGGCACGACGATGCAGTGGTCGCCGGCGTGCGAGTTGCCGTGGTAGGGCGAGTTGTGGATGAACGCGTCGCCGCGCCGCGGCTGCGGGTGGAACTCGCGCAGCCAGCGGCTGATCACGTCGGGCCCGGAGATCACGTGGATCGGCAGCGACTCGGCCATCACGAGCATCTCGTGGTTCGCCGTGACGATGCAGCACGAGAAGTCGCGCGCCGTGTTCAGCACGGTCGAGCGCGCCGTGCGAAACAGCGTGTTCGTCATCTTGCGCACGACGCCCTCCATGCGGTTGGTCATCACCGCGAGCGTCGACGACGTCGCGCGGCTGCGCGCGTGCGGCGTCGCTCCATGCTCAGCTCGACCGCCTCGGATGCGCGCTCGCCGCGACGCCCGTCGGCGGTCGAGCGCTGCCCGGTTGCACCGCGAGGCTGCCGCTCGCCGTCCGCTCGGCGCTCGCGCCGGGGTTCAGCACGATCGTCGTGAACGACGACTCGACGATCGCCGGGCCGGCGAACTGCGCGCCGGGCGCCATCGCCTCGAGGCGCAGGATCGCCGCGTCGACCTTGCCCGACGCCGCTGAAGTAGACGCTGCGCATGCCCGAGCGAGGCGTGTCCGCTGCTCGCAGCGCGAGCGTGTCGTCGCACGCCGCCGCGCAGCGGGCAGTTGACGCGCGCGCGCAGGTTGACGACCTCGACGACGGCGCGCTCGTCGCGCACCGCGTAGACCTCCTCGTGGATCGCGTGGAAGTCCTCGACGAGGTTCGCGACGTGCTCGGCCGTGCGCGAGGCGCCCCTCGCGCAGGCGCACGTCGAGCTGCCATACCTGATGGCGGTAGCGCGCCTCGGCGACGAACTCGATCTCGGCGTCGCGCGCCGGAGCCGTTGCGCTCGCGCGAACTGCTCGCAGCGCGCGCGCAGCTCGGCCGAGCGCCGCGTCGGCGCGCGCGTGGTCGAACTCGTCGGAGCCGGTGAAGCACGGCCGCGGCGTATTCGCTCGTCAGGTCGGACATCAGCGCGCCGCGCGCGCTCAGCACCGCGCCGGCCTGCGGGATCACGACGCGCCGCGAGCCGAGCCGGCGCGCGATCGCGACGGCGTTCAGGCCCGCCGCGCCGCCGCCGCCGACGAGCACTGCGCTGCGCGGGTCGACGCCCTGGTTGACCGTGATCTCCTCGATCGCCTGCACCATCCGCTCGGTCGCGACCGCCATGATCGCCGCCGCCGCCTCGCTGCAGCGTCGAGCCCGAGCGGCTGCGGCGACGCGCTGCGTCGATCGCCCGCTGCGCGCGGCGTCCGCGTCGAGCGCCATCGTGCCGCCGAGGAAGTAGTCCGGGTCGATGTAGCCGAGCACGACGCACGCGTCGGTCACGGTCGGCTCGCTGCCGCCGCGGCCGTAGCAGACCGGGCCCGGGTCGGCGCCCGCGCTCTGCGGGCCGACGTGCAGCAGGCCGCCGTCGTCGATCCACGCGATCGAGCCGCCGCCGGCGCCGACGCTGCGCACGTCGACGGCCGGGAAGCCGGTGATGTGCCCCTCGTACTCGAGCCCGAGCCACGTCTCGCGCGTCACCGGGATGCGCCCGCGACGCACGAGCGTCACGTCGTAGCTCGTGCCGCCGGTGTCGGCGACGACGGCGTCCTCGCGCGAGGCCGTCGAGCGCCGCGTAGTGGCGCCCGGCGATCGGCGCCATCGCCGGCCCCGAGTTGATCGAGTGGATCGGCGCCGCGCCCATGTCGGCCGCGTCGACGACGCCGCCGCTGGAGGTGACCATCAGCAGCCGCCCGCCGAAGCCGGCCGCGCGCAGGCGCCCCTCGAGGCTGTCGAGGTAGCTCCGTCATCAGCGGCTTCAGCGACGCGTCGATCGCCGTCGAGGAGGCGCGCCGGTACTCGCGCAGCGTCGGGTTCAGCGCGTGCGAGAGCGTGTACGGCACGCCCGGCAGGTGGCGCTCGAGCAGCTCGCCGAGCGCCAGCTCGTGGACCGGGTTGGCGATCGACCACAGCAGGCAGACGGCGACCGCCTCGACGCCGTCGCTGCGCCAGGCGCGCCGAGCATCGCGACGGCCGCGCGCCTCGTCGAGCGGCTGCACGACCTCGCCCTGGCTGCCGACGCGCTCGGCGATCTCGTACGTCAGCGCGCGCGGGATGTACGGGTCGGGGTAGCCGTAGCTCCAGTTGAACGGCTCGGTGCGCCCGCCCTCGCGCAGCAGCAGCATGTCGGGGTGCCCGCGCGTGCAGAGCAGCGCCGTGCGCGCGGTCGTGTTCGTCAGGATCGCGTTGATCGCGCGCGTCGTGCCGTGGATGAACACCTCGACCGAGCCGAGGAACTCCTCCAGCTCGCGCCCGGCGTCGGCCGCCGCGAGCGCGATCGCCGCGAGGATCCCGTCGGCCGGGTCGTGCGGCGTCGTCGACTGCCTTGTACAGCCGGCACGCCGTCGCCGTCTTCGACGACGAGGTCGGTGAACGTCCCGCCCGTGTCCGCTGCCAGCCGCATGCCGCCGCCTATCTCGCGCTTCCGTCTGTCGGACTGACTCCGTGTCGTTCGATATTTCGGAGCTTGGACGGATACAACGTACCAAGCGAACAACGTCGGCACGCAATCGTCGAGACGTTCTGTTTCCTACTTTTTGCCGCGTTTTGGAGCCGCCGTCGGCGCCGTGCGCGCCGTGCGGCAGCTCAGCCGGCCGCAGCCGCCTTCCCGGCAGCGCCGGCGCCGGCCGATGCCGCCGAGCAGCATCGCGATCACCTCGTCGCGGATCTGCTCGCCGTCGAGCGCCGCCTCGGAGGTCAGCGCCTGCGATCGCGAGCCCGTTGAGCAGCGCGTCGAAGCGCCAGCTCCAGGGGATCGTCGCCGTGCGCTCCGGCGGCACGAGCCCCTCGAGCGCTTTGTCGATCAGCTCGTACCAGCTGCTCAGTCGCGACTCGATCGTGTGGCGCAGGCCGGCCAGGCGCACCGCCTCGCCGTAGGCGTTGATCCACACGCGCCAGGTCTCGTCCATCTCCTGTCCTTCGGCCAGCGCGCTGTCGAGCAGTGCCGCGCAGCCGCGCGCGTCCCGCCGGGATGCCGCTCGATCGCCTCGCGCATACGCGCCTGCGCGCGCTCGGAGACGAACACGAGCGCCTGCGTCGAGCAGGTCCTGGCGGTTGGCGAAGTAGTGGTTGAGCATGCCCGTGCTGACGCCCGCCTCCTCGGCGACCATCCGCATCGTCGTGCCCGGCGAAGCCCTCGCGCGAGATCACCGCCGCCGCCGCACGGCAGATCTGCTCCCGTCGTATCGGCCCCATCCCGAGCTTTGGCACTGCCGTCCCTTCCTTCGACTCCCTGCCAGGCTCGCCCTCGCCGGCTCCGGCTGGATCGAGCTCTGCGCGTGCCGGCGACCCGGCCCGCGACAGCCAGATCCTATCTGACTGCCAGCGTGACCTATTCGCCTGATCGAACTCGCTTGCATGCGCCACCCGCGCGCCTATAGTCGCATATCGAGTGATCGATTTGCAAAACCCACGTCGAGACGGCCGATCGGCGTCCGCAGCCGCGGCGCCCTGGAGGGAGCCGAGCATGAGCATCGAGCGACTCACGCACCAACCCCGCCGCCGGCTTCGCCGACGCCGTCACGACGGCCGGCGCCGGACGCACGATCTACGTCTCCGGCAACGTCGGCTTCGGCTCCGACGGGAAGGTCGTCGAGGGCGGCATGGCGCGCCGAGGCGCGCGCGACGTTCGACAACATCGAGCGCGTTCTGCAGGCGGCCGGCGCCGACTTCTCGCAGATCGTCAAGATCAACGCGTTCATCACCGACCTCGACGAATACGCCGCCTACGCCGACGTCCGCGCCGAGCGCTTCGGCGACAAGCTGCCGGCGAGCGCGACCGTCGAGGTCGCCGGGCTGCTCGTCGGCGCGCACATCGAGATCGACGCCGTCGCGTTCGTCCCCGAGAGCCAGGCTGTCGCCGTGAGCCAGGCGGCCCCGGGGATGGGATGTTCTAAACCGATCAATCGGTATGGCTGCGTATGTCGTATGGTTGCCGCGGTGAGCGAGCCGCGCAGCGCACGGATCACGTGCGACATCGGCGGGACCTTCACCGACGTCGTCGTCAGCGACGAGAGCGGGCGGATGACGATCGCCAAGGCGCTGACGCAGCCGGCCAACCTGTTCGACGGGCTGCGCGCGGCGCTCGCAGCGCGCGGCCGAGGAGCTCGGCGAGCCGCTCGCGCGCGCTGCTCGGCGCGCGCGTCGCTGTTCATCTTCTCGCACGACGCAGGCGACGAACGCGATCCTCGAGGGCACGACCGCGCGCACGGCGTTCCTCTGCACCGAGGGCTTCCCCGACATCCTCGTGCGCCGCGAGGGCGGCTCGCTGCGTCCGTACGACTACAGCCGCCCGTTCCCCGAGCCCTACGTGCCGCGCCGCCTGACGCTCGAGATCTCCGAGCGGATCGACGCCGACGGCGACGTCGTCGCCGCGCTCGACGAGCCGGCCGCGCGTCGCGCAGCTCGCCCGCGCGCGCGAGCTCGGCGTGCAGGCCGTCTCCGTCTGCCTGCTTGTGGTCGACGGCCAACCCCGCGCACGAGCTCGCGCTCGGCGAGCTGATCGAGCGCGAGCTGCCCGGCGTGCCCTACTCGCTCTCGCACCAGATCAACCCGATCGTGCGCGAGTACCGCCGCGCCTCGGGCACGTCGATCGACGCCTCGCTGAAGCCGCTGATGCAGCGCCATCTGCCGGAGATCGCCGACGGGCTGCGCGCGCGAGGGCTTCGCCGGCGAGCTGCTCGCCGCGAGCTCCGCCGGCGGCGTCGTGCCGATGGGCGAGCTGATCGAGCAGCCCGCTGTGGTCGGTGCGCTCGGGCCCGTCGCTCGCGCCCGTCGCCGCGCGCACGGTCGCCGACGGCGAGACCGGCAGCGGCGACGTGATCGTCTGCGACACCGGCGGCACGAGCTTCGACGTCAGCCTCGTGCGCGGCGGCGACCTCGTCTTCACCAGCGAGACGTGGCTCGGCGAGCCGTTCGCCGGGCACCTGACCGGTCTCTCCTCGGTCGACGTGCGCTCGCATCGGCGCCGGCGGCGGCTCGATCGCCTGGGTCGATCCCGGCGGCCTGCTGCGCGTCGGCCCCGAGAGCGCGCGCGCCGATCCTGGCCCGGCCTGCTACGGGCGCGGCGGCACGCGCCCGACGGTCACCGACGCCGCGCTCGTGCTCGGCTACATCGACCCCGAGCGCTTCCTCGGCGGCAAGATGGCGCTCGACGTCGCGCGCCGCCGAGACGCGCCGTGCAGGGCCTCGCCGACACGCTCGGCGTCGCCCTGCGCGAGGCCGCGCACGCCGTCCTCTCGATCGCCAACGAGCGGATGATCGCGGCGATCCACGAACTGACCGTCAACGAGGGCGTCGACCCGCGCGACTCGACGCTCGTCGCCGGCGGCGGCGCGGCCGGGCTTGACGATCGCCGCGATCGCGCGCGAGCTCGGCTGCCGCGAGGTGCTGATCCCGCGCGCCGCCGGCGTGCTCTCGGCGTTCGGCGGACAGCACTCGGACATCGTCCGCGAGATGACCGCGCCGCACGTGACCAACTCGAAGGAGTTCGACTTCGACGGCGTCGCGCGAGACGCTGCGCGCGCTGCGCGAGCGCATGCGCGCGTTCGAGTCCGAGCTGCCGCCGGGGCTCGCCGGCGAGGTGCAGCCGGCGCTACTTCGTCGAGGCGCGCTACGCCTACCAGGTGTGGGACCTGTCGATCCCGCTCGACGGCGACGGCGTCGAGGACGAGCGGCGCTCGCGCGCCTGATCGAGAGCTTCCACGACGCGCACGAGCGGATCTTCGCCGTGCGCGAGCCCGGGCAGAAGATCGAGCTGAGCCAGTGGAAGGGGCGCGTCACGGCGAGCACCGCCAAGCCGCCGCTCGCCGCCGACGCCGCGCCGGGCTCCGCGCAGACGGCGCCGTGCGCGCCGCGTCGCCTTCTTCCCGCGAGCTCGGCGAGGTCGAGATCGCGGTGCACCTCGGCGGCGCGGCTCGCGCCCGGCACGCAGCGATCGCCGGCCCGGCGCTCGTGATCGAGCCGGAGACGACGATCGTCGTCTACCCCGGCTGGAGCGCGCACGTCAGCGAGCTCGGCAACTACAGATTGGAGCTCGACGATGCCTGAGCACGTCCCGACGAGCGCGCCGCACGCCGGTGCGGGAGCCGCCGGCCCGACGCCCGCCGCGCGCGAGCTCGACCCGACGTTGATCGCCGTGCTCGCGCACCGCTTCGAAGCGATCGTGCGCGAGATGACCAACACGCTGTTCCGCACCGGGCGCTCGTCGATCATCAACATGGCGCGCGACTTCTCCTGCTCGATCATCACCGCCGACGACCAGCTGTTCGCCGCCGCCGAGGGGCTGCAGGTGCACGTGCTCGGCGCCGGCCTGCAGACGCGCTCGATGCGCGAGCTGCACCCCGACCTGCGCGAGGGCGACGCCTACCTGCACAACGACCCGATGCTCGGCAACACGCACACCGCCGACCACACGATCCTCGTGCCCGTGTTCGTCGACGGCGAGCACCTGTTCACGGCCTCGGCGAAGGCGCACCAGGCCGACTGCGGCAACGCCGAGCCCTCGACGTACGTGACGTACGTCGAGGACGTCTACGCCGAGGGCGGGCTCGTGTTCCCGTGCGTGAAGGTGCAGCAGGACTACGAGGACATCGACGACATCATCCGCATGTGCCGCCGGCGGATCCGCGTGCCCGAGGTCTGGTACGGCGACTACCTCGCGGCCGTCGGCGCGGCGCGGATCGGCGAGCGCCGCGTCAAGGAGGTCGTCGCGCGCTACGGCGTGCGAGACGATCAAGGCGTTCGTGCGCGAGTGGCTCGACTACTCCGAGCGCGTGATGGACCAGGCGATCCGCAAGCTGCCCGCGCAGCGCCTGCGCGCGAGCGGCCGGCACGACCCGATCCCCGGCCTGCCCGACGGCGTCGAGGTCAACGTGACGATCGACGTCAAGCCCGACGAGGGCCGTGTCGTCTTCGACCTGCGCGAGAACCCCGACTGCATCCCGTTCGGCCTGAACGTCTCCGAGTACTGCGCGCGCGGCGGCTGCACGATCGCGCTGCTCAACTGCCTGCAGGACGACGTGCCGCGCAACGCCGGCTCGTTCCGCCGCGTCGAGGTGCTGCTGCGCGAGGGCTCGATCGCCGGCGGGCTCGTCGAGCCGTACTCGGCGTCGGTCTCGACGACGAACGTGCTCAACCGGATCATCAACGCCGCGCAGAGCGCCTTCTGCCAGCTCGGCGAAGGCGAGGGCCTGGCCGAGGGCGCCGGCGCGATGGGCGTCGGCTACGCCGTCTTCTCCGGCACCTATCCGAGCGGGTGGCGGATCCAGCGGGCGAGCCGTACGTCTCGGAGTTCGTGATCGGCAACAACGGCGGCCCCGCCTCGCCGCACTGCGACGGCTGGATCACCTACGCGATGCCCGACTGCTCGAAGACGATCTACATCGACAGCGTCGAGATGCTCGAGCGCAGCTACCCGCTGCGGTTCCGCTCGCTGCGCCTGCTCGCCGACTCCGGCGGCGCCGGGCGCCTGCGCGGCGGCCCCGCCTCGGAGGTGATCTACGGCCCGCGCGCGACGCCGCTGCGCGTCTTCTACATGGCCGACTACGCGCGCCACCCGGCCGCGCGGCGTGCGCGGCGGGCTGCCCGGCACGGCCGCCTCCGCGCACGAGGTCGCAGCCGACGGCTCCGAGACGCAGGTCGAGGCGATCGGCGACTCGCTGCTCGCGCCCGGCGAGTGGATCCGCGGCGTCGAGGCCGGCGGCGGCGGCTACGGCGACCCGCTGCAGCGCGACCCGCAGGCGGTGCTCGTCGACGTGATCGAACGCTGGGTCACGCGCGAGGCCGCGCGCGAGGTCTACGGCGTCGTGCTGCGCCGACGGCGCCGCCGCCGGCGGCGAGCCGTCGGTCGACGGCCGCCGCGACCGACGCGCGCAGGAGCGAGCTGCGCGGGCTCCGCGGCGCGAGCGAGCGGATCGTGAGACCGGCGCTCTCGGCGTCGGCGCTCTTGCGCGTCGTCGAGATCGACGTTATTCTGTAAACCAACCAGTCGATATGCGAAACTGAGCACCCAGCCTAGGGGAGAGCGACGGGCGCTCGACGAGAGCGAGGTCCAAGTGTCCGACGGCGAGCTGACGGCGATCGAGCAGGAGTACACGGCGGCGGACGCCGGGCTCGGCGCGCGCTGATGGAGCGCGCGAGCGCGTTCATGCCGTGCGGCATCACGCGCACGCTCGCGTGGTTCGCGCCGTACCCGGTCGTGTTCGAGCACGGCGCCGGCGCGAGCATGTTCGACGTCGACGGCAACCGCTACATCGACATGTTCAGCAACGGGCTGAGCCTGATGCACGGGCACGCCTACGAGCCGATCGACGCCGCGCTGCGCGACGGCGCTCTCGCGTGGCAGCGCGTGGCCGGGCGCCTCCGACGCGCAGGTCGACTTCGCCGAGCTGCTCTGCGCGCGCGTGCCCGGCGCCGAGCAGGTGCGCTTCACGAACACCGGCACCGAGGCGACGATGCTCGCCGTCAAACTCGCGCGCCACACGAGCGGACGCCAGGTCGTGATCAAGGCGTGGGACGCCTACCACGGCTCCTACGACGACCTCGAGGTCGGGCTGCAGGGCCAGGACGAGCTGCCCGGCCGCGTCGCGCTCGCGCGCTTCGGCGAGCTCGCCAGCTACGAGGCGGCGCTCGCGCGCAACGCCGGCAAGGTCGCCGCGATCATCGTCGAGCCGGTCCAGTACACGGGCGTCGTCACGCCGCCGCCCGACGGCTTCCTCGCCGAGCTGCGCGAGCTCGCGCGCCGCGAAGGCATCCTCTTCATCCTCGACGACTGCCTGATGTCGCGCCTCGCCGTCGGGCGGCTCGACCGAGCGCTTCGGCATCGAGCCGAGCCCGACATCACCTGCCTGGGCAAGTGGATCGGCGGCGGCCTGCCGGTCGGCGCGATCACCGCCTCGCGCGAGCTGATGGCGCCGTTCGACCTGCCCGGCGACGCCGACACAGCGCTCTACCACGGCGGCTCGTTCAACGGCAACCTGCTCGGCATGGTCGCCGGCCAGATCGCCGTGCGCGACCTGACCGCCGCGGCGATCGAGCGGATCGACGCCCAGGCCGAGCGCCTGCGCGTCGGGCTCGACGAGGCCGCCGCCGAGCACGGCGTCGCCGATCCGCACGCAGGGCATCGGCTCTGCGTTCGGTCTGTACGTGCTCGACGCGCCCGACGGCGAGATCGACTGGACGCGCGACGCGCGCTGCTGCACCTCGCCGCCGTCAACCACGGCGTCTACTACGGCACCGGCGGCGAGTTCGGGCTGTGCACGGCGATCTCCGACGAGGCAGGTCGAGCAGGCGAGCGCGGCGCTCGAGCGGCGCGCTCGCCGACCTCGCGCGCGAGAGCGCGGCGGTCGGCGCGGCCTGAGCCGAGCGCAGGCCGCGCGCGCGGTCGTGCGCGGCCACGCAGCGCCGCGTCGGCCGAACAGCGCCTCGCGCGCGCGGCATCGCGGAGGAAGCCGAGCGAGTCCTCGGTCGGCGCCGGCGCGTCGTACTCCAATCCGACCGCGCCGTCGTAGCCGCGACGCGCGAGCGCATCGAGGATGCTGCCAGAAGTCGCAGCGAGCCGCTGCCCGGCGCGCCGCGCCCGGGGCGGTCGGAGATCTGCACGTGCGCCGATCCGCTCGCCGTGGCGCGCGATCGCCTCGACCGGATCTTCGCCGGCGCGCGCGACGTGGTAGACGTCGAGCAGCAGCGCCGAGCCGATCGTCGCCGACGGCTTCGATCAGCGCGAGCGGCCGCGTCGGGCGTCGGCGCGAGGAAGCCCGGGTTCTCGATCGCGTTGACCGGCTCGAGCACGATCCGCAAGCCGGCGGCGGCCGCGAGCGGCGCGAACGAGCGCAGCGCCGAGACGACCGCCGCGCGCTGGCGCGCCGCGCTGCACGCCGGGCAGCGCGCGGCCGACGAGCAGGTTCAGCGTTCGGCGCGCCGACGGCGACGGCCAGCTCGACGCCCGTCGGCGAACGCGCGCTCGGCCTCCTCGCGCCGCGAGTCGTCGTTGACGAAGCCGCGCTCGCCGCCGGCCGTGTCGCCGGCCGGGCAGTTGAGCAGCGCGACGTCGACGCCGTGCTCGGCGACGACGGCGCGCGAGCCCCGCGCGGTCGTCCGCCTCCTCCGGCCACGCGCGTTTCGACCGTCGCGAAGCCGGCCGCGCCGCGCCGCGCCGACGCGCTCGAGGTAGGGCAGCTCGGCGAACAGCCAGGAGATGTGCGCCGACCAGCGCACGCCGGCGAGCCCTCAGCTCGCCGGCACGAACGCGATCGCTTCGACCTCGACGCGCGCATCGGCGACGAGGCCGGCGACCTGCACGGTCGCGCTGCTCGGCGGGAAGCCGGCGAACGCCTTGCCGCGCGCGACGTCGTAGTCGGGGTAGAACTCGGTGCCGGTCACGAAGCCGGTGATCTTGACGACGTCCTCGATCTTCGCGCCGGCCTTCTCGACGGCTTGGCGCACGCGCGCGAAGCACTGTTCGGCCTCGGCGAGGAACGTGTCGTTGACCATCGTGCCGTCCTGCGAGCGCGCCGATCTGGCCGGAGACGTAGATCCAGCGCCCGGGCCCGTCGAAGCTGATCGACTCGCAGAAGCTCGTTCCGTAGGGGCTGTCCACGCGCTGCTTTGACATCTGCTCTCCTTTTCTCGCTTGCCGTTCGCGTTGTCGTGCCGGCGTCGATCTTTCTTCTCGTCGCTCTAGCCGCCGTCGCGTCAGCCGAGCGACGTCCTCGATCGCCGCGAGCAGCCCGTCGCGCGCCTGCTCGAGCGCCTCGCCGGCGACGACGCTCGACAGCGCGATCTCGCCGCCGGGCCCCATGAAGACGCCGTGCGTCAGCGCCGCGAGGTGCAGCAGCTGCGTCGCCTCGCCGGCGATGAAGTTGCCGCTGTGGCGCTCGAGCGAGTCGGTCGGGTAGACGCCCATGACCGAGCCCTCGGCGACGATCGCTGAGCGGCAGCCCGAGCGCCGCGGCGCGCCTCGCCGAGCGCGGTGCGCAGCTCGGCCGCGCGCGCCGTCCATCGCGGCGATCGTCTCGCGGTCGAAGTGCTCGAGGCTGACGCGCCCGGTGACGCAGCTCAGCAGGTTGCCGTTGAACGAGCCG
Source organism: uncultured Solirubrobacteraceae bacterium (assembly GCA_963802105.1). GTDB lineage: Bacteria > Actinomycetota > Thermoleophilia > Solirubrobacterales > Solirubrobacteraceae > Palsa-744. The sequence goes on from CAWDHJ010000002.1 coordinate 1,581,537, forward strand.
CCGTGGTAGAGCGGCTGCTCGCGGTGCGGATCGAGCACGTCCATGACCTCGGCGCGCCCGCCGAGCACGCCCATCGGCAGCCCGCCGCCGATGAACTTGCCGAGGAAGGTCAGGTCCGGCGTCAGGCCGTAGAGCTCGGCGGAGCCGCCGTAGGCGAGGCGCAGCATCAGGCAGTCGTCGAGCACGAACAGCGCGCCGGCGCGCTGCGCGGCCTCCTGCACGCGCCGCAGGAAGCCGGGCGGCGCGGTCGTCACGAGGCCGCTGAACAGCAGCGGCTCGAGCACGACGGCGGCGATCTCCTCGCCGTGCTCGGCGAGCTTGCGCTCGAACGCCTCGGCGTCGCCGAACGGCGCGAGGTAGACGCGGCCGGGCTCCTCCGGGCGGTCGTAGAGCCCGACCTCGAGGTCGTCGAAGGAGCCGTGGAAGCCGTCGATCGACTTCAGCACCGCGCCGCGCCCGGTGAACGCGCGCGCGACTTTCATCGCGAGCATCCCCGACTCGGTGCCCGAGTTGGTGAAGCGCACGCGCTCGAAGACCTCGATCCGCTCGCACAGCATCCGCGCGAACTCGATCTGCTCCTCGGACGGGACGAGGAAGCCCGAGCCGCGCCCGGCCGCCTCGCGCAGCGCCGCGACGACGGGTGGGAACGCGTGGCCGTGGATCAGGCTGAGCCCGTTGTTCGCGAGGTCGACGTAGCGGTTGTCGTCGAGGTCGATCAGGTACGGGCCTTCGCCGCGCCGCGCGACGAGCGGGTACGGCCGGTGGTAGCCCCAGCCGCGCGTCAGGCCGCGCACCATGTAGCGCCGCGCGCGCTCCATCGCCTCGGCCGAGCGCGGCGTGCGCTCGCGGTAGCGCTGCTCGACGCTCGCGCGCGCATCGGCCTTCAGGGTCAGCTCGGCCACCGTTCGAGACTCTACATCGAGCGTTCGATATGATGGCTTGTCCGGCCGATAAATAATCCCGTCCCATTGACTCGGCCGATTCGTCCATGTGCGCGTGCGATACAACTACCCAGGTGCCGGGGGCCGTTCAGCCGATCGCGCGGAACCTGCGTCGCTGGAGGACGACGCGTGAGATGACGCTGTCGGCGCTCGCCGAGCAGGCGGGCGTCGCGAAGTCGACCGTCTCGCTGATCGAGCGCGGTCAGGGCAACCCGTCGATCGACACCGTCTGGGCGCTCGCCTCGGCGCTCGGCGTTCCGTTCACGAGCCTGTTCCACGACGAGCCGCCGGCCGACGACGTGTCGGTCGTGCGCGAGGACGACGGCTCGGTGATCGCCGATCGAAGACGCCGGCCTCGACGCCGACGGCCTCGTCGTGCGCCACATGCTGACGCGCACCGGCGGCGCGCTGATCGAGATCTACACGCTCGTGCTCGACGAGGGCGCGATGCGCCACGCCGAAGCGCACGTCGCCGGGCTGTTCGAGCACATCACGATCGCCGCCGGCACCGTCGAGATCAGCACCGACTCGTTCATCGAGGTGCTCAACCAGGGCGACCTGATCAGCTTCCGCGCCGACCGGCCGCACACCTATCGCGTGATCGACGGGCCCGTGCGGCTCGTCTCGGTGCACGAATACCCGCAGCGCTCCGACGCCTAGGACCTCAGTAGGAGCGCGGCAGGCCGAGCACGTGCTGGGCGACGAACGCCTGCACGAGGTTGTTGTTGACGGGCGCGGTCTTGTACAGGCGCGTCTCGCGGAACTTGCGCTCGATGTCGTACTCCTGCGCGAAGCCGAAGCCGCCGAGCGCGTCGAGCGCGGCGTTGGCCGCCTCCCACGAGGCCTCGGAGGCGAGGTACTTGGCCATGTTCGCCTCGGCGCCGGCCGGCTGCCCCGCGTCGTACAGCCACGCGGCCTTCCAGCGCACGAGGTTCGCGGCGCTCATCGCCATGTGCGCCTGCGCGAGCGGGAACTGCACGCCCTGGTTGGCGCCGATCGGCTTGCCGAAGACGACGCGCTCGCTCGCGTAGGCGACGGCGCGGTCGAGGAAGAAGCGGCAGTCGCCGATGCACTCGGAGGCGATCAGGATCCGCTCGGCGTTCATCCCGTCGAGGATGTAGCGAAAGCCCTCGCCCTCCTCGCCGATCAGCGCGTCGGCCGGCAGCTCGAGATCGTCGAAGAAGACCTCCGTCGTCGAGTGGTTGATCATCGTCTTGATCTTCTTGATCTGGAGCGTCGACGCCCGCTCGCGCATGTCGACGAGGAACACCGAGAGGCCGCCCGTGCGACGCTCGACCTGCTCGAGCGGCGTCGTCCGCGCGAGCAGCACCATCAGGTCGGAGTGCTCGGCGCGCGAGGTCCAGATCTTCTGACCGTTGACGACCCAGCCCGTCGCCGCGTCGCTCGGCGCGCGTCTTGATCCGCGTCGTGTCCGAGCCGGCGTCGGGCTCGGTCACGGCGAACGCCTGCAGGCGCAGCTCGCCGGAGGCGATCTGCGGCAGCCAGCGCGCGCTTCTGCTCCTCGCGAGCCGTGGCGCAGCAGCGTGCCCATCGTGTACATCTGCGCGTGGCAGGCGCCGGCGTTCGCGCCCGACGCGCGAGATCTCCTCGAGGATCACGCTGGCCGTCGCCGAGCGGCAGGCCCGAGCCGCCGTAGCGCTCGGGGATCAGCGCCGCGAGCCAGCCGGCGTCGGTCAGCGCCGCGACGAACTCGCTCGGGTAGCGCGTCGGGCTCGAGCGCGCGCCAGTACTCGCCGGGGAAGTCGCGCGCACAGCGCGCGCACGGCCTCGCGGATCGGCGCGGCGTCGTCGGGCTCGGCGAAGTCCATCGCGCCGTTCAGCCGAGCTCGCGCTCGAGCGCGTCGGCGACCGCGAACAGGTCGGCGACGGCGCCGTGGTGCGCGACGTCGAAGATCCGCGCGCGCGGGTCGGAGTTGACCGCGATGATCGTCCGCGACCGCGCCATGCCGCCGACGTGCTGCGCGGCGCCGGAGATGCCGAGCGCGAGGTACACGCGCGGCGCGACCGTCTTGCCCGACAGCCCGACCTTGCGCGCGCCCGGTGCGAGGCCCGCCTCGACGAGCGCGCCCGAGACCGCGACGGTCGCGCCGACGCGCGCCGCGAGACGCTCCATCCGCGCGACGTTCTCGGCGCCGCCGACGCCGCGACCGAGCGCGAGCACGAAGTCGGCGTGCGCGATGTCGACGTCGCGTGCCGGCGCCTCGCGCAGCTCGACGCGCTCGGTCCGCGCGGCGCCGGCGAGGTCGAGCTCGACGCGCGTCACGCGCGCGGGGCTCGCGTTCTGCGTTTCCTGCGCCGGCGCGCCGCCCTCCGCGGCGAGCGCGCCGGGGCGAAGCAGCAGGACGACGGTGCGCTTGTCGGGGAAGTCGAGCTCGGCGAGGTGGCGCGCGCCGTGCGCCGCTCGCCGGCCGTGCGCCGCCCGCCGCGCGAGAGGGCCGCGCTCGCCCCAGGAGACCGCCGTCACGTCGCTCGCGAAGCCGTGTCCGCCACGCGCGGCGAGCGCAGGCGCGAAGTCGAGCGAGTCGAGCGTGTGCGCCGCGAGCACGAGCGCCGGCGCGCGCTGCTCGATCAGCGCCGCGAGCGCCGCCTGCGTGACGTGCGCCTCGAAGCGGTCGTGCGGCGAGGCGACGACGAGCACCTCCTCGACGCCGGCGGCGGCGATCTCGTCGACCTGCGCGCTCGCCTGCGCGTCGCTCTCGTGCACGATCAGCGCGACGCTCAACGGCCCGGCCCCTTCGCGCGCGAGCGCGCGAGCGGCGGCGATCAGCTCGTGCGCGCTCGCGCCGACGTCGCCTACGACGCTCTCCGCGCGCTCGCGCGTCTCGACGACGACGAGCACCTCGCCGCTCATGCGCGCATCGCCTCGCGCACGATCTCCGCGATCCGTCCGGCGATCGCCTCCGGCTCTCCCTCGAGCGGGCGCGCACCGCCGCGCGCGTCCTCGACGAGGCGCACCGTTCGCGCGCCGCAGGCGGCCTCCAGCTCGTCCGCGCTCACGTCGAGGTCGCTCGGCGAGAGCGTCGTCAGCGGCTTGGCCCTCGCCCGTTTGAGCTCGCGCAGCGTCGGTTGGCGCGCCGCCGCCGCGGCCGCGTGCACGGTCAGCAGGACGGGCGCGCTCACGCGCAGCAGCTCGACCGCGCCGCCGTCGAGCTCGCGGTGGACGAGCAGCTCGTCGCCGTCGCGCTCGACGCTCGCGACGTGCGCGACGTGCGCGAGGTCGAGCAGCCCGGCGAGCGCGACGCCGGTCACGTCGTCTTCGAGCTCGGCGTCCTGCGCGGCGCAGACGATCACGTCGGGACGCTCCGCACGCGCGAGCGCCGCGAGCGCGCTCGCCACGACGAGCGCGTCGAGCACCCCGTCCGCGCGCTCGCCGTCGGCGGGCTGCGGGCCGGCGCCGAGCGCGGGGTCCCACACGCGCACGGCGCGCTCGGCGCCGACGGCCAGCGCGCGGCGCAGCGCGTCCTCGGTGCGGTCGTCGCCGACGGTCGCGACGACGATCTCCTCGCCCTGGCCGCCCTCCGCGCCCGCGTGCGAACGGAGCGCGAGCGCGGCCGCGAGCGAGGGCGAGTCCGGCGTGACGAGCAGCTTCATCGCGCGGCGCGCGGCCTACGGTCGACCTCGGGCAGCTCGCGCAGGTAGGGCAGCGCGACGGTCGGGTCCGGCGAGTCGATCTCGCGCGCCAGGCGGTGGCCTTCGAAGATGCTGTCGGCGGGCAGCCGCGGCGCGAGACAGTCGCCGATCCGGTAGACGGCCTCGATGCCCTCGCGCTCCAGCCGCTCGCGATCGGCGACGAGCTGCCGGTAGACGTCGTCGATCGATTCGCGCTGCGTGACGAGCACGGCCGCGTCGGCGCTCCACGTCGTCTCGCCGCCCCACACGCTCGCGCCGCGCATCGCGCCCGGCGCGACCTGCGCGAGCGTGTGCTGCAGGACGATCTGCGCGCCGCGCTCGCGCAGGCCGACGTTGACCGGTCCGAACTCGCCGGTGAACGCCATGAACGGGGCGACGTTCGGCAGCGGCGTGACGAGCGTGACGCGCTTGCCGGCGTTCAGCAGCAGCTCGGCGACGCCGACCGCGGTGTAGTAGCCGTCGGTGTCGTACACGAGCACGTGCTCGCCGTCGATCGCGCCGTTCGCCGCCGAGACCTGCTCGGGCGTGTGACAGCAGTCGAGCGCGGCGCCGGCGATCGCCTGCTGCGTCGTCCCGTTGAGGCCGTCGGCGCGCCAGCGCGCGCCGGTCGCGACGACGACGATCTCGGCCCCGTACTCGAGCACCGCCTCGACGTCGAGTCGCGTGGCGGTGACGACCTCGACGTTCTTCAGCTTGTCGAGCTGGATCTTGCGGTAGCCGATCACGCGTCCCCACTCGCCGAGGTTCGGGTAGGCGCTGACTTCGCGCATGCTGCCGCCGATCTGCTCGCGCTCGTCGACGAGGTGCACGGCGCTCATGCCGCGCTTGCCGAGCACGATCGCGCACTCCATCCCGGCGGGGCCGGCGCCGAGCACGAGCACCGTCTTCTCGGCGTTCGCGGCCTTCGTGAAGCGCTCCGGGTGCCAGCCGCGACGGAACTCCTCGCCGAGCGTCGCGTTCTGCGTGCAGACGATCGGCAGCGCGCGCCAGAAGCGCGAGGCGCAGACGTTGCAGCCGATGCACTCGCGGATGTCCTCGTAGCGACCCTCCTCGATCTTCTTCGGGATGAACGGGTCGGCGATCGACGGCCGCGCGGCGGCGACGATGTCGATCACGCCGGAGCGCACGGCCTCGGCCATCGTGTCGGGGTTCGTGAAGCGGCCGACGGCGGCGATCGGCTTCCGCGTCGCCGGCCGGACGGCTTCGTAGTAGGAGCGGTAGTTGAACTCGCCGGCGACGCGCGAGGCGACGACGTTCTTCTCCGGCCAGTCGGCCGAGCTCCAGCCGCCGACCTGCAGGTCCCAGAAGTCGACGAGGTCGTCGGCGAGCTGGATGAACCGGAACGCCTCCTCGCCGGCGCGGATGCCGAGCGGGCTGTCGTTGAGCGTGTCGATGCACAGGCGCGCGGCGATCGCGCAGTCCTCGCCGACGGCCTCGCGCACGAGCTCGATCGTCTCGATCCAGAAGCGCGCGCGGTTCTCGAGCGAGCCGCCGTACTCGTCGGTGCGCTTGTTGAGCTTCGCCATCAGGAAGTGACCGGTGATCGCGCCGCCCTCGGAGCCGTGCACGTTGACGATGTCGAAGCCGACGTCGCGCGCGCGCTTGGCGGCGGCGACGTAGTAGCCCTGGATCTCGCGGATGCCGGCCTTGTCGAGCTCGTAGCAGGCGGCCGACGCGAGCGCCTCGTCGGAGACCTGGCTCGCCGATGGCGCCGGCAGGCGCGACTCCTGGTTGCCCGAGACGTAGCCGCCGTGCCACAGCTCGACGCCGGCGAGCGCGCCGTGCTCGTGCGCGAGGTCGACCATCGCCTCGAGGTTGCGCGCGTCCTCGTCGTCCCACAGCCGCGCCGAGATCACCGGACGCGCGTCGCTCGAGGGGTGCACCGAGCAGAACTCGGTGTTGACGGCCGCCCAGCCGCCCTCGGCCTTCATCCCGCGGATGTCCGCCTGCGAGCCGGGCACGTCGTCGCCGAAGCTCGTGCAGTGCGGGCTCTGGTAGAAGCGGTTGCGCAGCGTCTTCGGACCGATCGGGACCGGCTCGAAGAGGATGTCGTGCCGCGGATCGCGTCCCATACCGATCAGTCGATATAGCGTACACGTTCGGCGCGCAGCTCGGCGGCGAGCTGCTCGTCGCGACGCTCGCGCAGCGCGGCGTGCGCGTCGGGGTCGCTCGGCACGTACGCGGCGAAGCCGCTGCCGGCGCTCGCGTTCGAGAGCGCTGGGAAGAGGTTCTCGGCGATCGCGTCGAACGTCCGCGCGCCGCCGAGCCCGACGGTCTCGAACGGCCCGGTCAGGCGCCAGCGCCGCGCGAGCCCGTCGCGCATGACCTCGTCGATCGCCTCGGGCGTCGCGACGCCGTGCTCGACGAGCCACAGGCACTCGCGCAGCACGGCGAGCTGCAGCCGGTTCCACAACAGGCCCTGCGCCTCGGCCTGGAGCACGACCGGGCGCTTGCCGATCGCGCGCAGCAGCGCGATCACGCGATCGAGCGCCGCCGCCGGCGTGCGCTCGCCGGCGATCGTCTCGACGAGCGGCATCAAGCAGCGGCGGGTTCCAGTAGTGCGTGCCGACGATCCGCTCGGCGACGCCGGCCGCCTCGCCGAGCGCGCTGATCGAGATCGACGACGTGTTGCTCGCGATCGTCGCCTCCGGCCAGCGCTCGGCGAGCGGCGCAAGCGCGGCGACCTTCACGGACAGGTCCTCGGGCAGCGACTCGACGATCAGCTCGGGCGGCGCGCCGTCCACGCTCTGCTCGCGTCCGGTGCCGTCGCCACCGGCGCCGGTCTCCGCGTAGCGCATCGCCGCGCGCGCCCGCGCGAGCGCGCCCTCGTCGGCGAGGCCGTGGTGCCGCGCGACGGCGAGCGCCCCGTCGACGCGTTCCCGCGCGCGGTCGCGATCGCGCACGAGCAACGTCACCTCGCAGCCGCCGAGCGCGTACTCGCAGCCGATCTGCGCGCCCATCAGGCCGGCGCCGAGGACCGCGACGCGCGCGGGCGGCCCGGCGATCTCGTCTTGCTCGGCGCCGATCGGCACGCTGCGCAGGTTAGGGCGCGAGGCCGTGCAACGATGCGCCGATGCCCGCCGAGCGCGAAACGCCTCCGATCACGCGCCTGACGATCTCGTGCCCGGACCAGTCGGGGATCGTCGCGGCGACCTCGCGCTTCCTGACGGCGGCGGGCGCGAACATCGTGCACTCCGACCAGCACACGACCGACCCGCGCGGCGGCACGTTCTTCATGCGCATGGAGTTCGACCTCGCGCTGAGCGCGGCCGAGCGCGCCGAGCTGCAGACGCGCTTCGCGACAGAGGTCGGCGAGCCGCTGGCGATGCAGTGGCGCATGTGGGACGCGGCCGAGCGCAAGCGCGTCGCGATCCTCGTCTCGCGCGAGGACCACTGCCTGCTCGACCTGCTGTGGCGCACGCGCCGCGGCGAGCTCGAGATGGACGTGCGGCTCGTCGCCTCCAATCACGACGATCTGCGCGCGGACGCCGAGTCGTTCGGCCTGCCCTACGCGCACATCGCGGTGACGAGCGAGAGCAAGCAGGAGGCCGAGCGGCGCCTGCTCGACCTGCTGCTCGGCGAGCGCGTCGACCTCGTGATCCTCGCGCGCTACATGCAGATCCTGACCGCCGACCTCCTCCGCGAGCTGGCCGCGCCGGTGATCAACATCCACCACTCGTTCCTGCCGGCGTTCGCCGGCGCGAAGCCGTACGCGCAGGCGAAGGCGCGCGGCGTCAAGCTGATCGGCGCGACGGCGCACTACGTCACCGCGCAGCTCGACGAGGGGCCGATCATCGAGCAGGACACGGTGCGCGTCTCGCACCGCGACGACGTCCCGGCGCTGATGCGCCTCGGCGCCGACATCGAGCGGACGGTGCTCGCGCGCGCGGTGCGCTGGCACTGCGAAGACCGGGTGCTGCGGGCGGGGGAGACGACGGTCGTGTTCTGAGGAGCGATGCCTAAGAAGTCCCGAGCACCATCAACGTCTTCGTCCCGGTCACGCGCCCGCTGCGCCGCAGCAGGTCGATGACGCGCTTGAGGTCGTCGACGTCGCGCACGCGGATCCAGGCGAGCGCGTCGGGGTCGCCGGCGGTCGTGAAGATCGTCTGCACCTCGGGGATGCCCTCGGCGATGCCGGCGATCTCCTCGACGGGGAGGTTGCCGGCGAAGCGCAGCTCGGTGAACGCCTGCAGCGGGCGGCCGAGCAGCGCGTGGTCGACGAGCGCGGTGTAGCCGACGATCACGCCGCTCGCGCTCGAGCCGGTCGACGCGGCGCTTGACGGCGGGCGCGGAGAGCGAGACGCGCTCGCCGATGTCGGCGAACGTGCGCCGCGCGTCGTCGCGCAGCAGCGCGACGATCTCGAGGTCGGTCGCGTCGAGCTCGGGCGCGCGATCGGGAACGGGGCCGGCCACGCAAGAATCTTATCGCCGGCGTCGATCATCGACGATTAATTGCGTGCTGAACGTCGCTTGCGGTCATCGCATCGCACGGCGGCCGCCGAGACGCTTGGATTGGCGGGCGATGGCGAGGACTGCACCGGCGCCGCGCGCGGAGCGCGGGCAGCAGACGGGCGAGGTCGGCGGGCGCACGCCGATCGAGGTGCTCGACGCGGTGCAGCGGCGCGTGCTGTGGCTGGCGATGAGCATGGTGCACCACGCCAACAAGGTGCGCGCGACGCGACTCGGGCGTGAAGGTCGGCGGCCACCAGGCGTCGTCGGCGTCGATCGTGTCGATCATGACGGCGCTGTACTTCGAGCACCTGCGCGCGCCGGATCGCGTCTCGGTGAAGCCGCACGCGGCGCCGGTGCTGCACGCGATCAACTACCTGCTCGGCGGCGCTCGACGAGCGCTACCTGACGACGCTGCGCGAGTTCGGCGGCCTGCAGAGCTATCCGAGCCGCGCGAAGGACCCGGACCCGGTCGACTTCTCGACGGGCTCGGTCGGGATCGGCGCGACGGCGACGATCTGGAGCGCGCTCGCGCACCGCTACGTCGCCGGGTCACTTCGAGGTGCCGCGCGGCGGGCGCCAGGTCGCGCTCGTCGGCGACGCCGAGCTCGACGAGGGTGCGATCTGGGAGGCGCTGCGTCGACCCGATGGTCGCGCGCCTCGGCGAGGTGCTGTGGATCGTCGACGTCAACCGCCAGTCGCTCGACCGCGTCGTGCCGGAGATCGCGGCCGGGCGCATCGGCGCGATGTTCGAGGCGGCCGGCTGGCAGACGATCACCGTCAAGTACGGCCGGCGGCTGCGCGGCGCTGTTCGAGCGCCGCGGCGGCGAGGCGCTGCGCGCGCGGATCGACGCGATGCCCAACGAGGAGTACCAGCGCCTGCTGCGCAGCCCGGCCGGCGGAGCTGCGCGAGCGGCTGCCGGGCGCGGGCCGCGGGCGGCGCGAGGTCGAGCGGATCGTGCGCGAGCTCGACGACGCGAGCTCGCGGCGGCGCTGCGCGACCTCGGCGGCCACGACCTCGCGCGACCTGCTCGACGCGTTCGCGCGCGGCCGACGCCGTCAAAGACCGCCCGACGGTGATCTTCGCGTACACGATCAAGGCGTGGGGCCTGCCGACCGAGGGCCATCCGGGCAACCACTCGGCGCTGCTCTCCGAGCGAGCAGTGGCGCGAGCTCGCGCGGCGAGCTCGGCGCCGACGCCGAGCACCCGTGGGCGCGCTTCGCCGATGGACTCGCCCGAGCAGCGAGCTGTGCGCGCGCGCGGCCGAGCGCGCTGCGCGCGCGAGCCGATCGCGCTGCGCGCAGCCGCCGGCGGTGCCGGCCGAGCTCGGGCGCGCCACACGGCGGCGTCGAATCGACGCAGCAGAGCTTCGGGCGCTTCTTCATGGACCTCGCGCACGCGGCGCCCGAGGTCGCGCGCGCACGTCGTCTCGCTGAGCCCGGACGTCGCCTCCTCGACGAACCTCGGCGGCTGGATCAACCGCGCCGGCGTGTGGAACGGCGGCGAGCGGATCGACTGGTTCGCCGACGACTCGCGACACGCTCGTGCGCTGGCGCGAGTCCGAGCACGGCCAGCACATCGAGCTCGGCATCGCCGAGGGCAACCTCGTCGGGCTGCTCGGCGAGCTCGGCGCGACGTGGTCGCGCGACGGCCAGCCGCTGCTGCCGATCGGCACGCTGTACGACCCGTTCGTCAACCGCGCGCTCGAGCCGTGGTCGTTCGGCATGTACGCCGGCGGGCAGTCGATCCTCGTCGGCACGCCGTCCGGCGTGACGCTCGCGCCGGAGGGCGGCGCGCACCAGTCGATCATCACGCCGTCGGTCGGCATCGAGCAGCCGCGCTGCACGGCGTGGGAGCCGGCGTTCGGGCAGGACCTCGAGTGGACGCTGCTGCACGCGCTCGTCGCAGCTCGGGCGCGAGGACGGCAGCTCCTCCTACCTGCGCCTGTCGACGCGACCGATCGAGCAGTCGCTCGCGGCCGTGCCCGAAGACGCGTCCGCGCGCGAGGCGCGCCGCGCGCAGGTGCTCGCCGGCGGCTACCGCGCTGCGCGAAGCGGCGGCCGCGCCGCAGGTGACGCTCGTCGGCATCGGCGCGATCATGCCCGAGGTGCTCGCGGCGGCCGACGAGCTGACGGCGGCCGGCACGCACGTCGACGTGCTCTGCGTGACCTCGGCCGACCTGCTGTTCCGCGCGCTGCAGGCGCGCCAGGGCCTCGCCGATGGCGACGATCGCGTGCTCGGCGAGCTGTTCGCGCCGGCGCGCGCGGCGCCGCTCGTGACGGTGCTCGACGGGCACCCGCACGCGCTTGCGTTCCTCGGCGCCGTCTCGAACACGCCGATCGCGTGCCTCGGCGTGCAGGACTTCGGGCAGTCGGGCGACGTACAGGACCTCTACCGCCACTTCGGCATCGACGCCGAGACGATCGTCGGCGCGGCGCTCGACCTGATCGGTCGATGAGATGAGATCGAAGAAGACAGCCTCGACTGCCGGAGCCGCGCGATGAGCGAGCACGCGGCCGCGGGGACGACGGCGCGCGAGATCGCGATGCCGCGCCTGTCGGACTCGATGGAGGAGGGCACGATCCTGCGCTGGCTGATCGCCGACGGCGCGAACGTCGCGCGCGGCGAGGAGCTCGTCGAGATCGAGACCGACAAGGCGAGCATGACGTACGCGAGCGACGTCGACGGCACGCTCGAGATCGTCGTCGCCGAGGGCGAGACGGTCGCCGTCGGCGTGCCGATCGCGCGCGTCGGCGCGCCGCGCTCGCCGGAGGCCGAGCGCGCGGCGTCGCCGAGCGCGCTCGGCGCCGCGGCCGCACCGAGCAACGGCGCCGGACCGCGCGCGCCGCTCGCGACGCCGCTCGCGCGGCGCGCGGCGCGCGTGCACGGCGTCGCGCTCGAGCGGCTCAGCGGCAGCGGCCCGCGCGGGCGGATCGTGCAGGCGGACGTGCTCGAAGCCGCCGGCATCGCGCCGCCCGTCGCGCCGGCGGCGGCGCTCCGATGCGAATGGCGCGCTGTCGGCGAAGGGCGCGACGCGACGAATCGAGCCGACGCGCACGCAGCGGCTGATCGCGCGGCGGATGGCCGAGGCGAAGGCGACGATCCCCGAGTTCCAGGTGCAGACGGACGTCGCGATGGACGCGGCGATCGCGCTGCGCGGCGAGCTGCGCGCGATCCTCGAGGACGGCGCGCCGTCGCTGAACGACCTGATCGTCAAGGCGTGCGCGATCGCGCTGCGCTGGCATCCGCGCGTCAACGCGTCGTTCGTCGACGGCGGCTTCGAGGAGCACGAGCGCGTCAACGTCGGCGTCGCGGTCGCCGGCGAGCAGACGCTCGTCGTGCCGGTCGTGCACGACGCCGACGGCAAGTCGCTCGGTCAGATCGCGCGCGAGACGCGTCGCCTGGCCGAGCGCGTGCGGACCGGCGCGGTGACGCCGCCTGAGCTCGCGGGCGCGACGTTCACGGTCTCGAACCTCGGCATGTACGGGATGACGGCGATCGCGCCGGTGATCGTCGCGCCGCAGGCCGCGATCGTCGGCGTCGGCGCGATCCGCGAGCAGCTCGCGCGCGCCGGCGGCGAGACCGTCGAGCGGCGGCTGATGACGCTGACGCTGAGCTGCGACCACCGAATCCTGTACGGCGCCGACGCGTCGCTGTTCCTCGGCGACGTCAAGAATCTGCTCGAAGCGCCGCTGCGACTCGCGCTGTAGCGCGCGCACTGGCAAACTCGAGCGATGGCGAGCGGCGCGCGGCGCACGGGGCTCTACTTCACGCATTCGTCGTCGCTCGAGCACGACCCGCGCGTGCTGATGCCGATGCACCCGGACACGCCCGAGCGGATGCTCGCGCTCGAGCGGATGCTCGTCGCCGAGGACTGGCTCGGGTGGGAGCGGCGCACGGCGCCGGCCGCCGACGAGAGCTGGCTCGAGCTCGTCCACAGCGCCCGGCTCGTGCGCTCGATCGAGCAGCTCGCGCGTTCGGGCGGCGGCGCGATCGACGCGGACACGGTCGTCGGCGAGCCGTCGTTCCGCGCCGCGCTGCACGCGGCCGGCGGCGCGTGCGCGATGGTGCAGGCGCTGCTCGACGGCGAGTCGGCGCTCGGCTTCTCGGCGCTGCGCCCGTCCGGGCATCACGCCGAACCGGATCGCGCGATGGGCTTCTGCCTGTTCAACAACGTCGCGGTCGCCGCCGAGCTCGCGATCCGCGAGCGCGGCGTCGAGCGCGTGTTCGTCCTCGACTGGGACGTGCACCACGGCAACGGCACGGCCGAGGCGTTTCGCGCGCGCTCGGACGTGCTGTTCGCGAGCATCCACGAGTCGCCGCTGTACCCCGGCACCGGGCCGCTCGGCGACGTCGGCTCGGGCGCCGGCGAGGGCTACACGATCAACCTGCCCGTGCCCGGCGGCTCCGGCGAGGAGCTGTGGCTGTCGCTGCTCGAGCACGTCGTGATGCCGGCGGCGCACGCGTTCGCGCCCGACCTCGTGCTCGTCTCGGCCGGCTTTGACGCGCACCGCGCCGACCCGCTCGCCGACTGCCTGCTCGAGACGAGCTCGTTCGGCGAGCTCGCGCGCCACGTGCGCGACCTCGCGCTCGCGCGCGACGTGCCGCTCGGGATCGTGCTCGAGGGCGGCTACGAACCGATCTCGCTCGCGCGGTCGGTGCGCGAGACGCTGCTCGCGCTCGGCGACGAGCGCCGGCCGCCTTCGGCGCCGGAGGAGCTGCCGGACACGCGCCGCGCGATCGCGCAGCTGAGCCCGTTCTGGGCGCTCTGAACGAGCGGCGCGCAGCTGCTCGCCGCCGTGACGCACGGCGCAACGCGCATAGGATGGTCTCGTGGCCGACGAGCCCTCTCAAGAGCCGGAGCCGCGCGGCGCGAGCGGCAGCGGCGCGAGCCGGAGCGACGCCGCTCGCAGCGGCGCGAGCCGGACCGACGCGCACCCGCCGATGCCGCGCGACAAGCGCGGCTGGCAGGTCGCGCCGGCGCCCGACGGGCGCGGCATGCCCGAGCAGCAGCCGAGCGGCCCGCCGGCGCACCGCCGGCCGGGCTTCATCTGGTTCGTCGTGCTGCTGCTCGCGCTCAACTGGCTCTCGCTGCTGCTGATCCACCCGAGCACGACCGAACCGCGGATCACGGTGCCGTTCAAGCCGTTCTTCCTCGAGCAGGTCGAAAGCGGCAAGGTCAAGACGATCACGACGAAAGGCGACACGGTCGAAGGGACGCTGAAGGCGAAGGTCCACTATCCGGCGCACGAAAAGAGCGCGCCGAACACAAAGCTCTTCACGACGCAGGTCCCGACGTTCTGGAACGGCAGCCAGCTGACGGCGCTGCTCAAAGAAAAGGACGTCACGATCAACGCGAAGTCGACGAGCGAAAGCAAATCGCTGCTCGCCGAGCTGCTGCTCGGCTTCGGCCCGACGCTGCTGATCGTCGGGCTGTTCGTGCTGGTCGCGCGCCGCGCGGCGAAAGCCGGCGGCGCGATGGGGGCGCTCGGCAACTTCGGCCGCTCGCAGGCGCGTCAGGTCGACCCGGAGAAGATCCGCGTGACGTTCGACGACGTCGCCGGCATCGACGAGGCGAAGGCCGAGCTGTCGGAGATCGTCGACTTCCTACGAGACCCCGAGAAGTACGGGCGGCTCGGCGGGCGGATGCCGCACGGCGTGCTGCTGTCGGGCGCGCCGGGAACCGGCAAGACGCTGCTCGCGCGCGCGGTCGCCGGCGAGGCGCACGCGGCGTTCTTCTCGATCTCGGCGTCGGAGTTCATCGAGGCGATCGTCGGCGTCGGCGCCTCGCGCGTGCGCGACCTGTTCGCGAAGGCGAAGGAGGCGGCGCCGGCGATCATCTTCATCGACGAGCTCGACGCGATCGGGCGCTCGCGCCAGGGGTCGGTCTCGGTGACCGGCGCGAACGACGAGCGCGAGCAGACGCTCGACCAGATCCTCACCGAAATGGACGGCTTCGAAAGCTCCGAGGCGGTCGTCGTGCTCGCGGCGACGAACCGCCCCGACGTGCTCGACTCGGCGCTCCTGCGCCCGGGCCGCTTCGACCGTCGCGTCGCCGTGCAGGCGCCCGATCGCAAAGGCCGCAAGGAAATCCTCGAAGTCCACACGCGCTCGATCCCGCTCGCGAAGAACGCCGACCTCGACGCGCTTGCGGCGAGCACGCCGGGGATGGTCGGCGCCGACCTCGCGAACCTCGCGAACGAGGCCGCGCTGCTCGCCGCGCGCCGCGGGCACGAGAAGGTCGAAATGAGCGACTTCACCGACTCGCTCGAGAAGATCATGCTCGGCGCGCCGCGCGGCATCCTGCTCTCGCCGGCCGACCGCGAGCGCACCGCCTACCACGAGTCCGGCCACGCGCTCGTCGGCATGCTGACGGACGGCGCCGACCCGGTGCGCAAGGTCTCGATCATCCCGCGTGGGATGGCGCTCGGCGTCACGCTCTCGACGCCCGACGCCGACCGCGTGTCCTACTCGCGCGAAGAGCTCGACGCGAAGATCCGCGTCGCGCTCGGCGGCCGCGTCGCCGAGGAGGTCGTCTACGACGTGATCACCTCGGGCGCCGAGTCCGACCTGCAGCAGCTGACGGCGATCGCGCGCCAGATGGTCGGCCGCTGGGGGATGAGCGACGTCGTCGGGCCGATCACCGTGCTTCCGTCCGACGGCCAGGGACCGCTGCTGCCGGGCGCGAGCGAAACCTCGCAGGAGACGCAGCGGATCGTCGACGAGGAGGTGCGCCGGATCGTCGACGACGCGCACGCGCACGTCACGCGGCTGCTGCGCGAGCACCGCGAGCAGCTCGACAACCTCGCGCACGCGCTGCTGAAAGCCGAGACGCTCGACGCGCTCGACGCGTACACGGCTGCCGGCGTGCCGATGGACGCGCAGCAGCTCGACAGCTCCGAGGCGCCGGCCGTCGTCGTGCACCCGCGCACGAGCGCCTAGCGCAAGGAG
Source organism: uncultured Solirubrobacteraceae bacterium (assembly GCA_963802105.1). Lineage (GTDB taxonomy): Bacteria > Actinomycetota > Thermoleophilia > Solirubrobacterales > Solirubrobacteraceae > Palsa-744. The sequence continues at coordinate 1,597,530 of CAWDHJ010000002.1, forward strand.
CCGCGCGCGAGCTCCGCCGTGATCTCGCGCACGCGCCTCAGAGCATCGCGCCGGCGGGAGCCCGCGCGTCGGCGAGCTCGCCGGCGTAGGCACAGCGCGAGGTCTCGACGAACGCCTCGACGAGCGGGCTGCTGTCGGCGGTGCGCCACGCCAGCGCGCATTCGGCTGGCGTCGCGTCGCGCAGCGGGATCGCGACGAGGTCGCCGAGGAAGCGCGCGATCGTCTGCGCCGTCGTCGTCGCGAACGCGCGGATCGCGCGGCCCGAGGAGATCGTCGCGATCAGCTCCAACGAGTTCGCCGGGTGGTCGTCGGTGACGTGCGCCGGCGGTCGGCCGCGATGGTCGTCGAGCGTCCAGAAGCCGGCCCACGCGCGGTCGACCGACGGCGCGTGCCCGTAGAACGTCTCGTCGAGCACGTCGGCCAGCTCGAGCTCGCTGCGCGCTGCGAGCGGGTGCGAGCGGCTGAGCAGCACCGTGCGCGGCTCGCGCCACAGCGTCAGCGTCGCGACGTCGGCGTGCGCGGCCGGCGAGAAGCACAGCGCGAGATCGACGTTCGCGAGCCACTCGGCCGTCGCGCTCGTCGGGAACTGCAGCTCGCGGAAGGAAACCTCGGCCTGCGGGTGCGCTCGCGCGAACGCGCCGAGCAGCTCCGGCGCGGCGACCATCGGCGGCGTGCCGAGGAAGCCGAGCTCGATCGCGCCGCCCTTGATCCGCGCGAGCGACTGCGCCATCGCTGCCGCGTCGGCTTCGGCGCGCAGCACGGCGCGCGCCTTGACGAGGAACGCGTCGCCGGCCGCCGTCGGCGTGACACCGCGCGCGTGGCGGTCGAGCAGCTTGACGCCGAGCTGCGCTTCGAGCTGCGCGAGCGCCTGCGAGAGCGCCGGCTGGGCCATGTGCAGGTGCTTCGCCGCGCGCGTGATCTGCCCCATCTCGGCGACTGTCACGAAGTAGTGCAGCTGTCCCGGCCTGAACTGCATGATCCCCAGAAACCAGCCCTCTCCCGACGGCTCGCGTGCCTGAGAAACTAGCAGTTGCCCAGCAGATCGATCAAAGCGGCGAATTCTGTTCTTACGAATTACCCCGTCGCCGCTGGCGTTTGGCCGGTTCCGCGGGAGACATAGGTTCACCGTATGCCGGCACGACAAAGACCTATTGGACATCTCTCATGCACACGGCGATTCTTGCCGGATGCTCCTGGCTGTAATACCGCTGGCGTGGTTGTCTGTCGTGACGATCTTCGCGGCGATGTGCCGCGCGGCGTCCTATGACGACACGGATCGCACGCCGGCCGGCCAACGCTGACAGCCGGAGGCTCGCTAGATGCGCAGCGCGACGCCCTCGGCCGCGACGCTGACGCCCGCCGAGCGGGCGGCGAGCCGCGCCTCGAGGGCGTCGAGCGCCGCGTCGGTGCGGTCGAGGCGATGGTGGAACAGCGCGACCGAGCGGGCGCCGGCCCGCTCGGCGAGCGCGACCGCGTAGTCGGCGACCGCGTGGCCGTAGTCGCCTTCGGCGGCGAGCTCCTCGGGCAGCAGCTGCGCGTCGTGTACGAGCACGTCGACGTCGCGCGCGAGCTCGAGCGCGGCCGCGTGGTACTCGCCGAAGCCGTCCTCGCCCGGCCCGAGCGCCGTCGGGTTGTGGTCGGGCAGGTACGCAAGCGACGAGCGCCCGTCGCTCACGCGGTAGCCGAACGTGCGGCCGCCCTTGTGCGGGATCTCGCGCGCGAGCACCGTGAAGCGCTCGACCTCGCGCCCGCCCGGCTCGACCGACTCGCAGCTCCAATCGCCGCGCAGGTCGGTCGGGCCGACCGGGAAGTACGGCGGCGACATCACGCCCTCGAGCGCCGCGACGGCGCTCGTCCCGTCGGGCTGCGCCGGCAGCAGCACGTCGACGCGCGCGTCCTCGCGATGCGACGGCGGGAAGAACGGCAGCCCGATGATGTGGTCCCAGTGCAGGTGCGTGAGCAGGATCGCGCCGCGAAACGCGCCGCCGCCGAGCAGCGGCGCGGCGCGCTGCAGCCCGGTGCCCGCGTCGAGGATCAACGACGGCGCGCGCTCGCCGTCGTGCGTCAGCGCGACGCACGACGTGTGCCCGCCGTAGCGCACGAACTCGATGCCGGCCGCCGGCAGCGAGCCGCGCACGCCGCAGAAGTCGACCTGCATCGCGTGGATTATCTGTCAACTGTCCGCGCGTGTCCAGCGAGACGGACGGCTCTCGAGCTCTGTCCGAGCGCCGAGCCCGCGCGCGATGCGGCGCTCAGGCCGCCGCGAGCCGGTTCAGGTCGTAGTCGAAGCCGGCGCGGCGCAGCGCGAGCAGCAGCTTCGGCTGCCACGTCCCGGCGAGGTCGAGGCGCACGTGCGAGATCCCGTCGAGCTCGCAAGGCAGCTCGACGCCGTCCTCGTAGAGCACGCAGACGCGCCCCGGCGACAGCGCCGCGACGAGGAAGCCCATCTCGAACACGACGCCCTGGCGCGCGCGCGTCGTGAAGTAGGGCTCCTCGGTCGACTCCAGCCGCGCCGCGCCGATGTCGTCGGCCGTCAGCAGCACGATCGCGTAGCGCGTCCCCTGCGCCTGCTCGCCGATCTGCTCGAGCAGCCTGACGCGCGCCTCGGGGTGGTCGTTGAGGATCGTCACCTCCTCCGAGCCGGTCTGTTCGAGCATGTGCGCGACGGCCTCCTTCCAGCGCTCGTCGCGCCCGTGCGCGACGAACACCTGGCGCGTGCGCACCGTCGCGCCGTCTGGCGCGTCGCGGCGCTCGACCGGCGTCGTCGCCTCGCGCGCGGTCAGCTCCGAGCCGAGCGGCTCGGCGCGCGCGAGCTCCGCTCCGACCGTGCGAGGGTGCTCGTCCTGCGTCTCGCCGCGCTCGGGCTCGCGGCGAGCATCGGCGGCCGCCTCCGCGTGCTGTGCCGCGCGCGCGTCGACGTAGGACTCCTCCGAGCGCTCTCGCTCGTGCACGCGCTGTGCGGCGATCTCGCCGCCCGGCAGCGGCGCGGGCGCCGGCTCGGGCATCGCGGGCGGGGTCGCCTGCGCAGGCTGCTCGCTCGTTCGCTTGCTCTCGCGCGGCGAGTCTGCGTCCTGCGCGAGCGGCGCCGACGACCCCGCGTCGAACGCGAGCTCGCCCTGCAGCACCGTCAGCAGCTCGATCGCGCGCTTGACGCAGTCGAGATCGGCCGCGTACTGCTGCTGCCAGCGCTGGCCGCCCTCGGCGCAGTGCACGGCGTCGGCGAACTCGCGCGCCTCGCGATCGCCGCCGTACATGTGCTCGAGCGCGTGCACCGTCGGGTCGATCCACTGCTTGCGCGCCGATTTCCACGCCTCGTAGTCGGTGAAGTCGCCGACGAGGCTCGCGCGCTGGACGAGCGACTGGCCCTGCTTGATGCACTGCGCGAGCAGTTCGTGCGCGATCGGAACCGAAACTTCGAGCACCGCTAGATCAGCCCCAGGATCGCCGCGACGCGGCGCCGCTCGCGCGAGCCGTGCAGCGTGCACGGGCGAAACGAGCGGACGTCCGCGCTCGGCCTGAACGAGCGGACGCGGTGCCCGCGGCGCACGTCGTTGCGAAACGTCGAGCCGGCGACCGCGCGCCTGCTCGCCGCGCGCGCGAGGATCGCCGCGGCTACGAGGTGCTCGTCGATCACGTACTGCGAGTCGAGCACGAGCCGTCTGATTAGTTGTGCTCGCTGCATCTCTGCTCTGCGTGCATATCGACACGCGCTGCCCCGAGCCGTCGAACGCGATGCCCGGTTAGACGAGCGTACGAAAGCGCGCCCGCGGCACGCGTGCCCGGGCGCGCGTGCCTACTTGCGCTTGGCCTGATGCTCGATGACCCTGCCGAACGCCTGCTCGAGCTGCGCGGTCATGCGCAGCTTGAACAGCGCCAGCAGCGCCTCCGAGGCGAGCGGTCGCAGCTCCTCGACGCTGTCGATCAGCCCGTCCCAGCCCTCCGCCGGCTGGCCGGCCTCGTCGAACGGCTCCCACAGCTCGCGGATGAACAGCTTCGTGAACGAGCGCGCGATCGAGTCGGCGTCGCGGCTGACGCGGTCTGACAGCGACAGCGCCGCGTGCAGCGGGATGCCGAGCGCGACGACCTGCTCGGCGGCGCGCAGCATCGCCGGGCTCGGCGCTTCGAAGCGCCCGTCGCCGAGCGGCACGAGCAGCTTCAGCTTGCGCACGCGCTCGATGTCCTTCGCGCCGACCTCGCCGAAGCGCTCGTTCAGCTCGGCCGCCGTCACCAGTTCCGGCTCCTCGGGCTCGAACGGCGTCGTCACGGCGCGGCGCAGGCCGAGCAGGCGCGTGGCCAGGCCGTCGGAGCCGCTCAGCAGGCGCTCGATCGCCGCGAGGTTGAAGCCGTCGGCCTGCAGGTCGAGGATCAGCCGCAGGCGCGCGACGTGCTCGGCGTCGTAGTAGCCGACGCGCGCGCGCACCTCCGGCGGCGGCAGCAGGCCGCGCGTGTGGTGGTTGCGGATGTTGCGCACCGACATGCCGACCTCGGCCGCCAGCTGCTCGATCGTCATCTCGTCGGTCACCGTCGCCGTCGCGTGTGCCATGCCTCACACAACAATACTACGTTTCATGTAACCTCATTCGAGGTAACATCACTTTGCGTCATGATTCTCCACTCGCTCAAGAACCGGCTCGATGGCTGAACGCGGCGCCGTCCCGAAGGTCTCGCCGGCTCGCCGGCGCGCGCTGCGCTTCGTCAGCTCGTTCACCTCGCCGCTGCTGCCCGACGACTACCTCGAGCTCGTCAACCCGCTGTGGTCGACGCGCGAGCTGCGCGGGCGCGTCGTGCGCGTGCAACGCGAGGCGCCCGGCGCCGCGACCGTCGTCATCAAGCCGGGGTGGGAGTGGCCGGGCCATCGCGCCGGTCAGTACGTGCGCCTCGGCGTCGCCGTCGACGGCGTGCACCACTGGCGCGCCTACTCGCTGACCTCCGCGCCGAACCGCGCCGACGGCTGCATCGCGATCACGCCGAAGCTCGTCGAAGGCGGCAAGGTCTCGCCGTTCCTCAACCGCGACGTGCGCCCCGGCGCGATCGTGCGCCTCGGCGGCGTCGAAGGCACGTTCACGCTGCCGACGCCGACGCCCGCGCGGCTGCTGTTCCTGACGGCCGGCAGCGGCATCACGCCGATCGCCGCGATGCTGCGCTCGCTGCTCGCCGCGAACGAGCTGCGCGACGTCGTCCACGTCCACTGCGCGCGCGACGCCGACGGCGTGATCTTCGCCGACGAGCTGCGGCGCCTGCGGCGCGAGCACGGCGGCTACCGCCTGCACATGCGCCTGACCGGCGAGCACGGTCGCCTGACGCCGCGCCAACTGCAGTCGCTGTGCCCCGACTGGCGCGAGCGCGACGCGTTCCTCTGCGGGCCTGCCGGCCTGCTCGAGACGTTCACCGAGCACTGGCGCGCCGACGGCGATCCGGCGCGCCTGCACCTCGAGCGCTTCCAGCCCGACGAGCGCGTCGGCGACGGCGAGCGCGGCTGCGGCGGCGCGATCCGCCTCTGCCGCAGCGGCATCGACGCGGTCTCCGACGGCGAGCAGCCGATCCTGCTCGCCGGCGAGCAGGCCGGCGCGAGCATGCCGTTCGGCTGCCGCATGGGCATCTGCCACAGCTGCGTCGGCAAGCTGCGCTCCGGCCAGGTCCGCGACCTGCGCACCGGCCGCGTGCACGGCCAGCCGGGCGAGATGCTGCGCACCTGCGTCAACGCGCCCGAGGGCGCGATCGAGATCGACCTCTGATCGCCCGCTCGCAAGCCATCCATCTCCAAACAAAAGGAACGAGCAATGTCCGCGACCACCGAGCAGCGCCCTCCGATCGAGCCGTCGCGCTCCGCGCCCGCGCTCGAGGAGCCCGAGAACCCGCTCGTACGCCTGACGCCGGCGCAGATCGAGCAGCTCGGGCGTGAGTTCGACGCGATCCACGACGACGTCTTCGCCGAGCTCGGCGAGCGCGACGCGCGCTACATCCGCAACACGATCAAGCTGCACCGCCACCTCGTGCTCGCCTCGCGCCTGCTGCTGCTCGGCTCGCGCAAGCGCCCGCTCTCGCTCGCCGGCACCGCCGCGCTGTCGCTCGCGAAGGTCCTCGAGAACATGGAGATCGGCCACAACGTCATGCACGGTCAGTGGGACTGGATGAACGATCCCGACATCAACTCGCGCAGCTGGGACTGGGACACGGCCTCGCCGGCCGACGCGTGGCGGCACTCGCACAACTACGAGCACCACACGTTCACGAACATCCGCGGCAAGGACCGCGATCTCGGCTACGAGATCATGCGCATCGACCCGCACCAGCGCTGGCACCCGGTCTACCTGCTGCAGCCGCTCTACAACTTGATCCTGATGGGCTTCTTCGAGTGGGGCGTCGCCCTGCACGACCTCAACCGCGAGGCGATCCGCTCCGGCGAGAAGCCCAAGGAGCAGGCGCTCGAGGAGCTCAAGGCGATCGGCGTCAAGGCACGCCGGCAGATCGTCAAGGACTACCTCGCGTTCCCCGCGCTGTCGGGCGCCGTCAGCGGAGCGCTCGCTGCCAAGCGTGGCCGGCGCGGCCGGCGTCGAGCCGCCGGCGTCGAGGTCGCGCGCGCGACGTTCGCCGCGACCGCGAAGGCGAACTTCACGGCCAACATCGTACGCAACGTCTGGGCCTACTCGATCATCTTCTGCGGCCACTTCCCCGATCAGACCTACACGTTCTCCCAGCGCGAAGTCGAGAACGAGACGCGCGGCGGCTGGTACGTGCGCCAGCTGCTCGGCGCCGCGAACATCGACGGCAGCGCGCCGTTTCACTTCCTCAGCGGCAACCTCAGCTTCCAGGTCGAGCACCACCTGTTCCCCGACATGCCCTCGAGCCGCTACGCCGAGATCGCGCCGCGCGTGCGCGACGTCTGCTGAGCGCTACGGCCTGCCGTACAACACCGGCCGCTTGAGCAAGCAGCTCGGCAGCGTGCACCGCACGATCCTGCGTCTCGCCTTCCCCGGCGGCAAGGTCCGCCCGAAGCCCGGCGCCTACGCCGGCGGCTGAGGCGCCTACTCGCCGGTCTCGCCGGTCTCGCCGGTCAGCGTCGCGACGAGCGAGCGCGCGCCGCCGTCGTCGCGGTGCTCGCAGACGTAGATGCCCTGCCACGTGCCGAGCGCGAGGCGCCCGCCGGCGACCGGCATCGTCAGCGACGCGCCGAGCAGCGACGCCTTGATGTGCGCCGGCATGTCGTCGGCGCCCTCGAGCGTGTGCGTCCAGTACGGCGCGCCCTCCGGCACCGCCGCGTCGAAGTGCGACTCGAAGTCGCGCCGCACGTCCGCGCTCGCGTTCTCGTTGAGCGTCAGCGACGCCGACGTGTGGCGGATGAGCACGTGCAGCAGCCCGACGCGCACCCGCGCGATCTCCGGCAGCGCCGCGACGACCTCGCGCGTGATCAGGTGAAAGCCGCGCGGCAGCGGCTCGAGGCGGATCTCGCGTTGCGCCCACATCGCAGCGAACGCTAACGTCCCGCGCATGGCGCCGACGATCGACGAGCTCGCGCTCGCCGACGAGCCCGAGCGCTGGCGCGCGCTCGGCTTCGCGCTCGACGGCGAGGGCATCGTCCGGCTCGCGACGATCGGCGTGCGCCTCGCCGGCGACGGCGCGCGCTCCGGCAGCGCGCCGGGCTTCCTCGGCTGGTCGCTGCGCGGCATCGAGACCGCCGCGCTCGACGGCATTCCGACGAGCGTCTCGCAGCCCGCCGCTCCGGCGGCCCCGGCCCCGAGACACCCGAACGGCGTCGTCGCGATCGATCACGTCGTCGCGATGACGCCTTCGCTGGCGCGCACCGCCGAGGCGCTGCAGGCCGCCGGGCTGGAGCTGCGGCGGATCCGCGAGGAGCCGACGCCGGCCGGCGCTCCGCGACAGGCGTTCTTCCGCCTCGGCGAGGCGGTCCTCGAGGTCGTGCAGGAACCGTACGAGCTCGTGCAGCGCAACGGCGTCGAGCGCCCGGCGCGCCTGTGGGGGCTCGCGCTGCTCGCGCCCGACTTCGACGCGACGCTCGCGGCGCTCGGCGAGCACGCCGGCGAGCCGCGCGACGCCGTGCAGCCCGGGCGGCGGATCGTCACCGTCAGCAGATCGAGCGGCCTCGCCGTGCCGCTCGCCGTGCTCAGCCCGCGCCCGCCGCGCCGAGCGCGCTAGGGGGCGAGCGCCGGCGCCGCGCGGCCGGTCGCGATCAGCGCCGCCTCCTCGCCGCCGACGAACGGCGCGAGCGCGATATACGTCGCCGTCGGCACGAGCTCCGGCAGCTCGGCGATGCGTCCGGCGAGCACATATTGCAGCCCGAGCTCGAACAGGCCGCCGGCGATCGCCTCGATCGTCACCTCGGCCGGTGTCTGGCCGCTCGTCTGCTCGCGCGCGGGCACGAGCAGGCGCGCGAACGCGCCGACACCGTAATGCGCGCGCTCGGCCGTCCGCGGCGTCGCGATCATCGCGTCGAGCAGCGCGATGTGCGCGAACGCCGGCTCCGTCGCGAGGAAGCCGAACAGCGCGGCGATCCCCGCGCGGATCGCCAGGCGCCAGTCCTCCTGTGCGGCGTACGCGCGTTCGACGCTCGCAAGCGCCTTGCCGTGCCCGATCTCGTACGCGACGAGGAACGCGTCCTCCTTGTCGGCGTAGTGCTCGTAGAACGCGACGAGCGAGACGGCCGCGCGTTCGGCGATCTCTTCGACCTTCAACGACCCGTAGCTCTCGCTCGCGACGAGGTTCGTCACGGCGTCGAGGATCCGCGCGCGCTGGTTCTCGACGACGAAGCTGCGCGAGACGTTCTGGTCGCCGCGCGGCAGGCCGCGCCGGCCGCCGAGCAGCGGATGCGGCGCGAGCGTGCCCGGCGCGCGTCCGCCCTCGAGCGCGATCGCCGCGCGCCGCGCGCGAGAGAGGCGTTTCGGCTCGGCGAGCATCGCCGCCGGCGCCGGGTAGTACGACGCCGCCCAGCGCGTCAGGTCGGGGACCAGCGCGAGCAGCTCGGCCGCGTCGCCGCCCTGCACGCGCGAGTAGAGCACGCGGTTGAAGCCGCCGATGATCGCCTTCAGCACGGTGCTCGGCACGGCGCCCTCGCCCGGCGCGAGCGTCAGCGCGTCGTCCAGGAAGCGCTCGTAGCGCTGGCCCGAGCGCTCGCGCCGCTCGATCCCGACTGGCCCGACCGCCGCGATCTCGAGCAGCGTCAGGCGCAGCGCGCCCGGGTTTTCGATCGCCGAGCCGAACAGCGCGCCGATCGCCGCTTCGATGCGCTCCCGCCAGCCGTCGCTCTCACGGAACGCCTCATTGAGCCGCCGCGTCAGCTCAGCCGCGATCACGTCGAACGTGAACAGCAGGCAGTCCTGCTTGTTCTCGAAGTTCTCGTAGAACGTCTTGCGCGAGACGCCCGCGCGCGAGATCACGTCGGCGACGCGCGTCGCGCGATAGCCGTCCGCGCCGATCGCGTCGATCATCGCCAGCGCGAGGCGCACGCGCTGTTGCAGCCGCGCCTGCTCGCGCGCGAGCGTACCAGCCGGCTTGCGCGAGCGCGTCCTCGCCCGCGCGCCGCCGCCGCGCGGCTGTGCCACCGTCGCGTCGGGCGGCGCTGTCTTCCCCGGTGCCGGCATCTTCGTGAGCGCCCTCGAGATCGCTTTCGTCGCCGATCGACCTACGTGCCCGTCGCCCCGCGTCTTCACGAGCCCACTGGACAATCGTAAATCGATCATCTGATATATAAACAATAGCCTACTTTGCCTCTTGACAGGGACTTCGCGCTATGCGATGTTGGCCCTTCGAGTGTGACCTCCCTCGTCCGGTCACCTTGAATGACGCTCGACGCCGCTCCCTCCCTGGCGCGGGCGTCGTCGCCGGGGGGCGTCGTGGCCTGGCTCTGGTCGCGACGTCCAACGGCCCCCTTTCCGCGTAGCCTTCATCGTGCGCGCCGCACCGCACGCTGACCGCACGACGAGCAAGGGAGCAGCACGATGAGCTGGGACTTCTCCACCGAGGCCGACTTCCAGGAGCAGCTCGACTGGATGAGCGAGCTCGTCCGCGACGAGATCTGGCCGCTCGAAGACGATCTGGCACGAGCTCGGCATCGAGCGGCTGCTCGACGCGCTCGCGCCCGTGCAGGAGCGTGTCAAGGAGCGCGCGCTGTGGGCCGCGCACCTGCCACCCGAGCTCGGCGGCCAGGGGATGGGCCAGGTGCGCCTCGGGTTGATGCACGAGATCCTCGGCACCTCGCCGATCGCGCCGCTCGCGTTCGGCAACGCCGCGCCCGACTCGGGCAACTCGGAGATCCTCGCGATGGCCGGCACGCCCGAGCAGCAGGAGCGCTGGCTGCACCCATTGCTCGCCGGCGACCTGCGCAGCGCGTTCAGCATGACCGAGCCGCACACGCCCGGCTCGGACCCGACGCAGTTGCAGACGCGCGCCGTGCGCGACGCCGCAGGCGGTGGCGAGGGTTGGGTGATCGACGGGCGCAAGTGGTTCTCCTCGAACGGCTCGATCGCCGACTTCCTGATCGTCATGGCCGTCACCGACCCCGAGGCGCGCGGGCGCCAGCGTGCGTCGATGTTCGTCGTGCCCGTCGACACGCCCGGCGTCGAGATCGTCCGCGACGTGCCGACGATGGAGCACCCGTGGGAGCAGTTCGGCGCCTACGGTGGACACTCGGAAATCGCCTACGAGAACGTCCGCCTGCCGGCCGAGGCGCTGCTCGGCGGCGTCGGCGACGGCTTCATGCTCGCGCAGCAGCGGCTCGGCCCGGGGCGCATCCACCACTGCATGCGCTGGCTCGGCGTCGCGCGGCGCGCGTTCGACATGATGTGCGAGCGCGCGACCTACCGCCACGCGCACGGCTCGCTGCTGGCGGACAAGCAGACCGTGCAGAACTGGATCGCCGACAGCGCCGCCGAGATGCAGGCGGCGCGGCTGATGACGCTGCACGCCGCGTGGGTGATGGACACGCAGGGCGCGCGCGCGGCGATGGTCGACATCGCGCTGATCAAGTTCTACGGCGCGAAGGTGCTGCACGACGTCGTCGACCGCGCGATCCAGACGCACGGCTCGCTCGGCTACTCGACCGATCTGCCGCTCGAGCAGATGTACCGCTTCGCGCGCGCCGCGCGGATCTACGACGGCCCCGACGAGGTGCACCGCCAGACCGTCGCGCGGCGGATCCTCGGCGGCTACTCGCCGCCGCCCGACGAAGTGCCGAGCGAGCACGTGCCGACGCGCCGCGAGCAGGCGCGCGAGCGCTTCGCGCACCTGCTCGACGCCGTCACGGCGAACGACTGAGGCGGCGCAGTGACCGGCCGCACGCTCTCGACGCGCGTCCTCCCGGCGCTCGCGCTGCTCGCGCTCGTCGGCGTGCTCAGCCTCGCGCTGCTCGGCGGCTCGAGCAAGCCGACGCTGCCCGGCGGCGCGCAGCAGGCGGCTGCCGCGCACGGTTACGACGGCACGCTCGCGCTGCCCGCCAAGCAGGCGCCGCCGCTGACCCTGCGCAACTACCAAGGGCAGCCGATCACGCTTGCGCAGTACCGCGGCAAGGCCGTGCTCGTCACGTTCCTCTATACGAACTGCCCCGACATCTGCCCGCTGATCGCCGCACAGCTGCACAACGCGCTCCGGCGGCTCGGCGCGCGCGCCAGCAGCGTGCAGCTGATCGCCGTCTCCGTCGACCCGCGCGGCGACACGCCGAGCGCCGTCGCGCGCTTCCTCGCGCGTCACGAGCTGACCGGACGGATGCAGTACCTGATCGGCTCGGCCACGCAGCTCGAGCGTGTCTGGAAGGCATGGAGCGTCGGCTCCGAACGCGAGGCCGGCCAACCGCAGCTAATCGCGCACTCGGCGCTCGTCTACGGCGTCGACGCGAGCGGCGCGCTGCGCACGATCTACCCGTCGAGCTTCGAACCGCAGCAGATCGTCCACGACGTGCCGCTGCTCGCCGCGCAGTAGCGACGCGCGAGGCCGGCTTCCGGCGCCAGCCGCGCCCGCCGGCGGGGTTTGCCAGGCCGCCCGGCCGCCGGCGCGCGGGCGGCGCCGCTCGTCACATTCGCCACGAAAATCTATTAGCCGATTCTCACGCGAGACTCAGTTTCGGCAGAGGTCGGGCGGGAAAACTCATGGACATGACATTCGCTCTCATCCTCATAGCCAACATCGTTCTCGACGTCGCGCTGCTCGGCCTGCTCGCCTTCGTGATGACGCGGCCGGCGAAGCTGACGCCGCACCGTCCGGGCGTGACCGGCAACATCTGGCGCCTGCACAACCCGCTGCGCGTGCGTGCCGAGCGCGCCGCGCACGGTCGCGAGGCGGCAGCGCACGGCCGCGAGGAGCGCGCACGGCGTCTCTCACCGGCGCTCGACTGACCGATCCCCCCCGGGCTCGCCGGGCGCTACGCGCCCTCGGCGACGGTCGAGCAGCGGCGCTGAGCCCGCGCCCTCGAAGGGGCGTCGGCTCAGCGTTCGCCGGCGCCGCCGCGCAGCATCAGCACGTACCACGCGGCGATGACGATCAGCACGGCGAGCGGAAGCGCGAGCGTGAGGATCGATCCGGTCAGGAAATGCGCTGCGAGCGGGACGGCGAGCGTTGCCATGGCTCCTCCTAGTGGTCTCCGGCCAGCCTAACGGCTGGGCCGTGCGACGCCGGTGCGGGTGTCAGCCAGCGATAGACGTAAGCGAAGATCACGATCACGAGCGTGATCGAGCCCGGCACCCACATGATGCCGGCCGCGATCCGCTGGTCGCCGAGCGCCGAGATGCCGCCCGGGCGCGATGCCTCGTGCGCGTAGAACGAGTACAGCGGGTGCGGCGCGAGCGCGAGCACGATCGCGAGCAGCCAGCCGACGACCATCGCGCCGACGAGGTACGCGACGCGCTGCACCGTGCCGAGCGGCGCGTGCAGCGGCGGCGAGTCAATCACGTGCTTCCAGAACATCAGCGCCGTGAGGAAGAACAGCGTGTGCTCGAGCGCGTGCAGCTCGCTCGAGCGCAGCGTCGCGTCGAACAGCGCCGGCACGTGCCACGCGATCAGCACGCCGTTGAACGCGACGAAGCCCGCCTGCGGCGTGCCGAGCACGCGACCCGCCGCGCGCAGCCAGCTCGTGCGCTCGCCGTGCGCGAGACCGCGCGCGATCGAGCGCCGCGGCCCGAGCGGCAGCGAGCGCCACAGCCTGATCCACGGGCACGCGAGCACGATCAGCGGCGGCGCGACCATCAGCAGCAGCACGTGCTGCACCATGTGCACCCAGAACAGCTGGCCGCTGAGGATCTCGATCGGCGACGCGAGCGCGATCGCGAGCACGAGCAGGCCGGCGTAGAAGCACGCGCTCTGGCGCCGGCGAGCCGCGCGCCGGCGCGCCGGCGTGACCGTGCGCCGGTCGCCGAGCCAGTAGAGGATCGCGAGGTCGATCACGAGCACGAGCGGCGGGTCGAACGACCAGTCCCAGAAGCCCGGCGTCGCTGCGGCGAGCGACGGCGCCGCGAGATGCGCGACGGCCATCGCCGCGAGCATCAGGCGAGGTACAGCACGACGTACGCGAGCGCGCCGAGCCCGGCGAGGTACGACCAGAAGAACACGCACGCGTCGAGCCCCGGCGCGATCAGGCGGTCGGGGTCGGCGATGTCGGCGCCCGTCTCCTCGTCGAGCTCGCGAGCCGGCACGCGCCGCGCGCGCAGCTCGGTCGCGACCTGCGTCTCCAGCCAGTACATCGTCGCGAGCACCGCGATCGCGTAGAACGCCGTCCACGCGCAGAACACGCTCGCGTAGCCGCCGTCGGTCGGGCCGAAGTGCTGCACCGTGTACTCGACGCACTGCAGCGCGATCGCCGCGAGCCCGAGTGCGAGCGCGCCCGTCGCCGGCGCGAGCCAGCCGCGCGCCTGCGACTTCATCTGGCGTCCGGCGACGATCGCGAGCGCCGCGCTGACCAGCACGCACGCGACGATCGCCGCGCCGAGCCCCTGGTCGGCTTTGACGTGACCCGGGTGCCACTGGTGGTTCTGGTTGAGCGAGCGCAGGTAGAAGTAGGCGAAGATGAACGCGAGGAAGAAGAACGTGCTCGCGCCGGCGAGCAGCCGCCCGGCGATGTACAGCGCGCGCGCGCCGACGTCCGGCGGCTCAGGCGGGATCTCGACGCCGCGCGGGACCGGCGGCACCATCATCCCGAGCGGTCGCTCTTCGCTCGAAGCCGCCATCGTCACGCCCCCGCCACGACCGGCTCCACGCCGCCCCCGCCGCCGCCGCCGAGCGGCGTTCCGTAGTCGTACGGGTCGGAGTCGATCACCGGGATCTGCTCGAAGTTGTTGACCGGCACCGGCGTCGGCACCTGCCACTCGAGCGACTTCGAGCGCCACGGGTTCGCGGCGGCCGGCAGGCGCACGAAGAACAGCGACCAGACGGCGTTCGCGAGGAAGATCAGCATCGAGAAGCCGAGCACGAACGCCGAGATCGAGACCCACACGTTCAGCCCGTGCAGGTTCGGCGCGTAGCTCGAGACGCGCCGCGGCATGCCTTTCATGCCGAGCACGAACAGCGGCAAGAACGTCGGGTTGAACGAGATGAACATCAGCCAGAAGTGCAACTTCGACAGGCGCTCGTTGAAGCGCAGACCGGTCATCTTCGGCACCCAGTAGTAGATCGCCGCGAAGCACGCGAAGATCAGCCCGCCCATGATCGTGTAGTGGAAGTGCGCCATCACGAAGAAGCTGCCGTGCGTGTCGGTGTCGCTCGGCGCGTCCGACAGGAACACGCCCGAGAGGCCGCCGATCAGGAAGTTGAAGAAGCACGCCACGCAGAACAGCATCGGCACCGTGAACGTGCTCCGCGCCTTCCACAGCGTGCCCATCACGCAGAGGAAGATGAAGCCGGTCGGGATCGAGATGATCTCCGTCGAGAGCATGTAGAACGGGCGCAGGTCGGCGTTGATGCCGCTGACGAACAGGTGGTGCTGCCAGACGAAGAAGCTCAGCAGGCGACGCCGAGCATCCCCGAGACGGCGAGGCGATAGCCCCACAGCGGCTTGCGCGTGAACACCGGCAGCAGCTCGAGCACGATGCCGAAGCCCGGCAGCGCGAGGATGTAGACCTCGGGATGGCCGAAGAACCAGAACAGGTTCTCGAACAGGTACGGGCTGCCGCCGCCGCCGGGCACGAAGAACGACGTGTTGATCGTGCGGTCGAGCGCGGCCATCGCGAGCGTCGCGATCAGCATCGGCGCGGCGAGCACCATCAGCACCGAAGTCGCGAGCACCGACCAGACGAAGATCGGCAGCCGCGACCACGTCAGCCCCGGCGCGCGCATCGTGATGATCGTCGCGATCATGTTCAGGCCGAGCAGGCACATCGAGATGCCGACGAGCGCGAAGAAGAAGATGTAGGAGTCCATCCCCATCACCGCCTGGTCGTTGAGCGGCTCGTAGCCGGTCCAGCCGGTCGGGAAGCCGCCGAAGAAGATCGTCGACGTGAGGATGAAGCCGGCGGCCATCAGCAGCCAGAACGTCAGCGCCTCGATCCGCGGGAACGCCATCCGCCGCGCGCCGATCATGATCGGCACGAGGTAGTTGCCGAACGGGCCGAGCACGCCCGAGGTCATCATTCCCATCATCATCGTCCCGTGCATGCCGACGAGCGAGAGGTACTGGTTCGGCCCGACGACCGTCGGCGTGTCGTGCAGCAGCTCGGTGCGGATCAGCATCGCGTTGAGCCCGCCGACGAAGAAGAACAGGCCGATCCCGCAGAGGTACTGGATGCCGACGACCTTGTGGTCGGTGCACAGGCCGAAGTAGCGGCCGATCCCCTCGTCCTCCTTCTCGCGCAGCGACGCCGGGCGGCCGAGCAGGCGGCTGACCGGGTAGTTGGCGAAGCCGAGCCCGATCAGGAAGCCGACGACGCCGAACACGTACGCGAGCAGCAGCGCGACGTCGTTCTCGTCGGTTTTCGCGATGAATTCGTAGCTTTTGCCAGTCGAGACCTGGTGGCCGATGAACCAGCCGAGGTAGTAGCCGCCGACGCCGAGCACGACGGCGCTCAGCAGGTTGAAGCCGATCAGCCGCCGCCACAGCGGGCGCCTGACGGGTGCTGGGTGCGATGCGGACTCGGTTGTCGTGCTCATTCGGCGCGCCTCGTCGGTTCGGGGAGGTATGTGTGGCTGTACGGCGGCAGCGTCTTCGTCGCCGCCGCGTACTTCGTCTGCTGTTCGGCGATCCAGCTGTCGAACGCCGTGCGGCTGACGACGTGGCCGTGGTCGAACATGTGGCCGTGCCAGATGCCGCACAGCTCGGAGCAGCGCACTTCGAAGGTCTCTTCCTTCGTCGGCTTGACGAACACGACGTTGTCGACGTCCGGGTTCGCGTCGGCCTTGACGCCGAGCTGGTAGGCCCAGAAGGAGTGGATCACGTCGAGCGACGTCACGTGCATTTCGACCATCTGGTCGACCGGCAGCTCGAGGTGCGGCGTCTCGACGCCGCCGTAGTCGGGGAAGCGGTAGGTGAACTCCCACTGCTGCGCGATCACCTGCACCTGCAGCTTGTGGCCCTTCGGCACGACGAGCGGCGACGGGCCGCCGCCCGAGCCGGCGCCGTCTTGCTCCAGGCGCACCGTGCCGTACACCGCGAGGCTGAGCACGAGGATCGACGTGATCACGATCCACGCCGTCTGCACGCGCGCGTTGCCGCGCACGGCCGGCCCTTCGAGCACGCCGCCCTGCGGCTGGCGAAAGACGATCACCGCGTAGATCAGATAGAGCACGACGAGCAGCAGCACGGGCGTCGCCATCGCGAGCAGCACCGTGTTGTCGGTCACGTGGCCCGAGGCCTGTTCGGAGCCGTTGCCCGGTGGCAGGATCGGACCGAGCAGCACGACGACGAGCGGCGTCGCGACCAGCGAGGAGACGATCCAGAGCGTCGCGAAGCGGCGCCAGTGGTTCGGTTCGCTCATCGTCAGACGACGTCCAGGAACCCGTCCATGTAGCCGAGTGTCTGCATCGGCCCACCTCCGCCGGTCAGGTAGCCCGCGGCGCACGGCACGAAGCACTGCCAGCGGTAGCGCCCCTTCTTGCCCGTGCGGAACGTGAACGTGACCGTGCGGTGCGCCTCGCCGAGCGTGCACGGCGCGAATTCACACTGGTTCTTCGCTTCTTCGGGAACGCCCGGAAGCGGCACGAGGATGCCGAGTTCGGGCACCGCGAAAGTGTGTGACGCTTCTTCGGGGTTGATCGCCGCGATCGTCTTGCCGTCGACCGTCTCGGTCCTGCCGAGCGTCCCCTGTACCTCCGAGAGGAACGGGTTGCGCAGGCCGCTGTCGCCGTCGTACTGCAGGATCGTGACGTGCACGGTCGAGTTCGCCGGCACCCTGAAGTCGGTGCTGTGGACCCACTTGCCGTTGCTCTGCACCAGATACGAGACCCAGTCGGGATGCGCCGGGCTGTACTTCGGCCCGATCGCCGCGACCGTCTGCAGCGTCAGGTTCGACGTGACGCCGGCCGTCGTGCTCGTGCTCGACGCCGCGACCGACTGCGGGAAGCTCGTCGCCCAATCGGCGACGTACAGCGCGATCAGCACTCCGAGCACCGCTGTCGCGATGCCGACCCCAAACAGCCTCTTAGCCATCTGGCTCACGTCCCCATGCCTCCGCTCGCCGCCCGGGTCTGACCCGGAATCCCCAACCGCGAGCGACTCTACACCCACGAGCGGTTTGCTGCTTGCACGTTTCCAGTCGAGCTACGCGGACACTTTCGACAGTGCCAGCAGCGGCGCCTCTGCGAGGTGCGTCGAGAAGCGCACGTGTTCGGCCGTTTGCAGCGCTTTCGCGCTGTGCACGACCGTTCGCAGCGTCCAAACAGGTGTCCAGTAATTCAATGCGATGGAACAAGAAAGCGTGCTGTCGGCCGAAAAGGACGACATGAGTTGCCCGATAGGAACGCGTAGGACGACTGGATGTCGCCTCGTTGGGGCAGGACCGAAGGCGAGTTTCCAACTATGAGCGCAGTTCTGACCGACGTGCGAGGGATCGAGCGTGGTCTGACCGGCGACGAGTTCGTGCGGATCGTCAGCGAGCTGCTGTGGCGCGAGAGCGGCGCCGCAGGAGCGAGCGAGGAGCGCACGCTCGGCTGCGTGTGGAGCGCGCTCGACGGCTGCACGTGCGGCGCGAGCATCCCGGCCGCCGCCGCCGCCGGCGCATGGGAGTGCGAGCTCGATGCGAGCAGCGAGCGCGAGGACCGTTTCTTCCACTTCATCTGCGAAGGCGGCGTGTGGCTTGCGTACGGCCTCGCCGACGGCGAGGTGCGCGGCGTCCACTGCCCCTCTCACAACAGCGAGCGCGCCGCGCGCTCGCACGCCGCGATCTGCGGTCTCGGCGAGGGCTACGGCGCCGGCGAGATCGTCTACGAGCTTCCGCTCGCCGCCTGAGCGTCGCTTCGGCAGGCGGGGCGACAGGCGAGCCGAAGCATCCGCCCGCCGCAGACGCGCGCACGCGTCTCACGGTGCGCCCGCAGCTCCCACCGCGCCGCGGCGGGCGGATACGATCAGCCGCTTGGTGGCCGATCGACGACAGACGCGAGTGCCGGCGCGCCGCGGTTCCCGAGCGCCCGACGCTCGACGGCCTCGAGCGCAAGTGGAGCGAGGCGTGGGAGCGCGACGGCTGCTACCGCTTCGACCGCTCGGCGCCGCGCGAGCGCGTCTTCTCGATCGACACGCCGCCGCCGACCGTCAGCGGCTCGCTGCACGTCGGGCACGTCTTCTCCTACACGCACACCGACGCCGTCGCGCGCTACCAGCGGATGCGCGGCAAGGCCGTCTTCTACCCGATGGGCTGGGACGACAACGGCCTGCCGACCGAGCGCCGCGTGCAGAACCACTTCGGCGTGCGCTGCGACCCGTCGGTGCCCTACGACGCCGCGCTTCGAGCCGCCCGGCCGAGCCCTCCGAGAAGGAGCCGGTCGCGATCTCGCGGCCGAACTTCGTCGAGCTCTGCCTGCGCCTGACCGAGACCGACGAGCACGCGTTCGAGGAGCTGTGGCGCACGCTCGGGCTGTCGGTCGACTGGTCGATGACCTACACGACGATCGGCGAGCGCGCGCAGCGCATCTCGCAGCGCTCGTTCCTCGCGCTGCTCGCGCGCGGCGAGGCCTACCAGCTGGAGGCGCCGACGCTGTGGGACGTCGACTTCCAGACGGCCGTCGCGCAGGCCGAGCTCGAGGACCGCGAGCGGCCCGGCGCGATGAACCGCGTGCGCTTCTCGATCGCCGACGACGGCGCGGACGGCGCGGCGAGGCGCTGATCGAGACGACCCGCCCCGAGCTGATCCCGGCGTGCGTCGCGCTGCTCGCGCACCCCGACGACGAGCGCCAGCGCGGGCTCGTCGGCAGCGAGGCGCTGACGCCGCTGTTCGGCACGCGCGTGCCCGTGCTCACGCACCCGCTCGTCGACCCCGAGAAGGGCACCGGCCTGGTGATGGTGTGCACGTTCGGCGATCTGACCGACGTCGTCTGGTGGCGCGAGCTCGGGCTGCCGGTGCGCTCGCGTGCTCGGCGCCGACGGCCGGCTGGCCGACGTGCCGTGGGGCGCCGCCGGCTGGGAGTCCGAGGACGCTCAGCGCGCGCGCGCGCGAGTACGGCGAGCTCGCAGGCGCAAGACGATCAACCAGGCGCGCAAGCGGATCCTCGAGCTGCTCGGCGAGGCCGGCGAGCTCGTCGGCGAGCCGACGCCGGTCACGCGCGCGGTGAAGTTCTTCGAGAAGGGCGAGCGGCCGGTCGAGATCGTCACCAGCCGGCAGTGGTTCATCCGCACGATCGGCGCACCGCGACGAGCTGCTCGCGCGCGGCCGCGAGCTGCGCTGGCACCCGCCGTACATGCGCGCGCGCTTCGAGGACTGGGTCAACGGGCTGACCGGCGACTGGTGCGTCAGCCGCCAGCGCTTCTTCGGCGTGCCGTTCCCCGTCTGGTACCCGCTCGACGCGCAGCGGCGCGGTCGCTCTACGACGCAGCCGATCGCCGCGCGCGAGGAGCAGCTGCCGGTCGACCCGTCGACCGACGTGCCCGACGGCTACACGGCCGAGCAGCGCGGCGCAGCCGGGCGGCTTCGTCGGCGACCCCGACGTGATGGACACGTGGGCGACGTCCTCGCTGACGCCGCAGATCGCCGGGCACGCCGACGAGCGGCCGCCGAGGACGAGGACTGTTCGCGCGCGTCTTCCCGATGGACGTGCGCCCGCAGGCGCACGACATCATCCGCACCTGGCTGTTCTCGACGATCCTGCGCTCGCAGCTCGACTACGACGAGCTGCCGTGGCGCGACGCCGCGATCTCCGGCTGGGTGCTCGACCCCGACCGCAAGAAGATGTCGAAGTCGAAGGGCAACGTCGTCACGCCGATGCACCTGCTCGAGGAGTACGGCGCCGACGCCGTGCGCTACTGGGCCGCGAGCGGCCGGCCGGGCACCGACACGGCGTTCGACGCCAAGCAGATGAAGGTCGGCCGGCGCCTCGCCGTCAAGCTGCTGAACGCGTCGAAGTTCGCGCTCGCCGACCTGCCGCCGCGAGGGCGAGACGCTGACGCAGCGCGCTCGACCGCGCGATGCTCGCGCGCCTCGCACGCGTCGTCGCCGACGCGACCGAGCAGCTTCGACGCCTACGACTACGCGCGCGCGCTCGAGCGCGTCGAGCGCTTCTTCTGGTGGTACTGCGACTACTACCTCGAGCTCGTCAAGGGGCGCCGCTACGACGCCGGCGACAGCGACGACGCGCGCGACGGCGCCGCGTCGGTCAGCCGCGCGCTGCGCCGCTCGCTGTCGGTCTTCCAGCGCCTGCTCGCGCCGTTCCTGCCGTTCGTCTGCGAGGAGGTCTGGTCGTGGTGGCAGGCACGGCTCGGTCCACCGGGCGAGCTGGCCCGACGCCGCGGAGCTGCGCGACGCGCTCGGCGCCGACGCCGGCGCGGCGAGCGCGCGCGAGGAGCTCGCGCTCGAGCTCGCCGCCGACGTGCTGCACGAGGTGCGCAAGGCCAAGTCGCAGGCGCGACGGCCGATGCGCGCGCCGGTCGTGCGCGTCGTCGTGCACGACACCGCCGAGCGCCTCGACGCCTCGCGCTGGCCGCGCGACGACCTGCGGCTGGCGGGCTCGATCGCAGCGATCGAGACGTCGCGATCGACGACGCCGAGGAGTTCGCCGTCGACGGTCGAGCTGGCGGCGAGAGCGAGTGACGCTCGGCTCGACGCGACCTCGCGATCTCGGCTGCGCCCAAAGGATGCGACGCGCACGCGTTGAACTGCGGCATGGACAACACCGCAAGCCCCACCTCATCGCGGGCGCGCTGCTCGCCGCGGCGCTCCTGGTCGTCGCGTTCGCGATCTCGGCGATCTCCGCCTCGGCCGCCTCGCCGCTGAAGATCACGAACTGCAGCAAAGCGGTCTCGAAGCCGAGGTCGATCACGCTCACGTGCGGCGACGCGAACACGGCGCTCAACAAGCTGAGCTGGTCGAGCTTCGGAGGCGCCACCGCGAAGGGCAACGGGAACGTTCGTCACGAACACCTGCGAACCGAACTGCGCGGCTGGCAAGAACGTGAGCTACCCGGTCGCGATCACGGCGACCGGCTCGAAGAAATGCAAAGGCGTCGCGCGTCTACGGCAAGATCGCGCTGACGTTCAGCGGCTCGAAGAAGCCGGCGTCGAGCGTCCAACGCACCTGGATGCTCGGCTGCCCGATCTGAGGCGCCCCGGAAGCGACCGCGGCGGGCTGAAGCAGCGCTCGCCGCGGCGCCGCGCCTCGCGCGCTCGATAGGGTGGCGCGCGTGAAGCGTACGCTGATATGCGAGCTGCCGCAGAAGATCGGCGAGCAGGTCCGCGTGCGCGGCTGGGTCAACGCGCTGCGCGACCAGAAGCGCGTGCAGTTCATCGTGCTGCGCGACGAAACCGGCATGGCGCAGGTCGTGCTTCCCAAGGACGAGCCGCCGAGCGAGCTCAACGAGCGCGTCTCGGCGCTGACCGATCGAGTCGGCGGTGACGCTGATCGGCACCGTCGCCGCCGACGAGCGCGTCAACCTGGCGGCCTGGAGCTGAAGATCGAGGAGCTCGACGGTCGACTCGCTCGGCCGAGCCCGAGGTGCCGATCGCGCCCGACTCGGCGCTCGACAAGCGCATCGACTGGCGCTACCTCGACCTGCGCCGGCCCGACCGCAAGCTGATCTTCGAGGTGCAGACGACGACCGAGCGCGCGATGCGCGAGTTCTGGGCGAACGAGAGCTTCATCGAGCTGCACTCGCCGAAGCTGACCGGCGCCGCGACCGAGTCCGGCGCCGAGCTGTTCAAGCTCGAGTACTTCGACCGCATGGCGACGCTCGCGCAGTCGCCGCAGTTCTACAAGCAGATGGCGATGGCCGCCGGCTTCGGCAAGGTCTTCGAGGTCGGGCCCGTGTTCCGCGCGAACCCGTCGTTCACCTCGCGCCACGACACCGAGTTCACGAGCGTCGACGTCGAGATCTCGTGGATCGACTCGCACGAGGACGTGATGTCGTTCGAGGAGCGCTGGCTCGCGCACGTGCTCGCCGTCGTCAACGAGGTGCACGGCGAGCAGATCGCAGAGACGTTCGGCATCGACGTCGTCGTGCCCGAGCTGCCGTTCCCGCGCGATCGCGCTCGAGGACGCCAAGGCGCTGCTGCGCGACGCCGGCCACGGCGCGCCCGGCGAGGGCCACGACCTCGACCCGCCGAGCGAGCGAGCGCTGTCGGCGATCGTCAAGGAGCGCGACGGGCACGAGTTCACGTTCGTCACCGACTACCCGACGTCCGTGCGGCCCTTCTACCACATGCGCTACGAGGACCGACCGACCGTGACCAAGAGCTTCGACCTGCTCTGGCGCGGCATCGAGCTGACGACCGGCGCGCAACGCGAGCACCGCCACGAGCAGCTGCTCGCGCAGGCGCGCGAGAAGAAAGTCGACATCGACGCGATCAGCTACTACCTCGACTTCTTCCGCTTCGGCGCGCCGCCGCACGGCGGCTTCGGCTTCGGCCTCACGCGCCTGTTGATGCAGATGCTCGGCCAGGACAACGTGCGCGAGGTCACGTTCCTGTACCGCGGGCCGCACCGGCTCGAGCCGTAAAGCCGCTCGAGCTCTGCCGCGAACGTCGCGTCGCGCCGCCTCTATGGCGCCGCGCCGCGTTACGCAGGTGTACGTATCCATTTTGTCCGGTAGGTGTGGTAGCCGCGGTAGCGGGTAACTCCGCGCTAATCCAATTGGGCGAACGGTCTAAGGAGTTCGATGTCGCGGCAGGTCGGCACGTGGAGAAGCGCACGCTTGATCTGCGCCGAGCTCTTCGCGGCGGCGGCGATCGCCGCCGCAGCGGCGCCGGCAGCATCGTTCGGACTGCCTCTCGAAACGCCGAGCGCGCCGGTCGTGGCGCCTCCCGGGAGGGCGCCGAGCGTCACGGTCGAACTGCCGCCGACGCCTGTCAAAGCGCCGCCCGTCACCGTCCCACAGCCGCCGCCGAAGGTAAAAGCGCCGACGGTGCCCGTCAGCATGCCACCGTCACCGGTAAAAGCGCCATCGGTGACGCCGCCGCCCGTCAAAGCGCCGACAGTCCCGGTCCAGGCGCCGCACATCAAAGCGCCAGGCGAAGCGGCGACTGCGCCGAGCGTCACCGTCGGCGTGCCCAGCGTCTCGGCGACAGCGCCCGGCGTGAGCGTCAAAGCCTCGTCCGGCTCGGCGGGCGCGCAGCCCGGCAGCGGGCGCGCGCCGCGCGTCTCCGTCGCGATCCCGCGCGCTTCCGGTGCGACGCCGTCCGCGCGCGGCGGCCTCGCCGAAGAGCTGGCCTCCACGGCCTCCGGCGCTCCTGAGCTCGGCGGTGCGCTCCCCCTCGGCCCGGTCGGCGCTCCGCTTGGCGGTTACGACGGCCCGGGCGCGGGCTACGGTCGGGTCCCCGCCGTCGAACGAAAGCCGAGCACCCGCGCGCGAGCGCGCATCGCCGCGCGCGAACGAGCGCTGAAGGCAGCGGTCGCCCGCGGCCTCGCGTGCCTCGGCAGCCTGCCCGAACGCCAGCGGCAACTGCTCGTGCTGCGGAGCGGCCTCGGACGCTCGAGGCCGCTCGGTCCAGGCGCGACGGCCGCGCGGCTGCACCTCGGCGCGGCCCGCTTCGCACAGCTCGAAGAGCAGGCGTTGCGCGAACTGGACGACTCCACCGCTCGCGGGTGCCGGCAGACGCGTGCGGCGGTGGCGGCGGTCATGACGTTCCGCGCCTCGAGCTTCGGCGCCCCGCAAGCGCGAGCGGGCGTCGAGGCGGCGCGCTACGAAGCTGCTCCGAGCCCGGCGCTGCCTCGCGCGAGCTCGAGTGAGAAGGGCCTCTTGGGAGATGGCCTATCGCCGGCCGCCAACGAGGCGACCTTGACGCTCGTGCTGCTGTTGACGTTCGCGCTCGTTACGAGCGCGGTCGTCGTCGACGCGGCCGGCAGCGGCCCGCGGCATCCGCGGTGGCGCCGCCGCATGCGCAATCGCATCCGCCGCTGGCGCTAGGTGTCGTCGCGTGTCTCACGCCGGCGGCAGCGCCGTCGCGAGCGCCCGTGCGAGCTCGGCGATCTCGCCGCGCGCCAGCGGGCCGCGGCGATTCAGCTTGCGTGCGAGCGCCGCACGGTAGTGCAGGCGGTGGCCGCGGATCTGCGCGCCGCCGAGCAGCGGCAGACCGGCCTTCGTGAAGCAGAGCGCGCCGTACACGCGAATCTCCGGCCTGCCGACCTCCGCGAGCGCCCGGCGCACGGCGCCGATCTGGCGATCGAGCCCGTCGGCGAACTTCGTGCAGTCGCGTCCGGCGACGAGCAACCGCGGCTTGCCGAGCAGCGGGTGCGTCACACGCACCCTGCCGCGCACCGCCTTCGCGTCGACCACGTACACGCCGCGCGGCGCGATCGCGAGGTGATCGATGTTGCCTAGGCCACCCGGCATGCGCCGGTCGTGCAGGACGACCGTGCCGCTCTTCGCCGTCCGGCGCTCGAGCCAGCCGCCGACCGCGCGCTCGCCGGCGCCGCCCTGCGCGAACGCGCGCTCGTGCTGCGGCGCGCCGCGCAGCGCCAGCAGCACGCCGCCGATGTGCGGGTGACGCTCGTGCGCTCGCGCCTCGCGGTTGTGCCGGCGCCGGGCGTGCTCGCGCTCGGCGCTCGCGCCGGCGTGGCCGCGCTCGAGCGCCACAGGCAGCTCGAGCGCATCGGTGCGTGCCGTCACCGTACGCTCCAGGCACTGCAGGCACGTGACCTCGCGGCGCACCGCGTTCCAGTGCGCGCGCGTCCCAGCCGCGAGGCGCGCGCCGCACGCGCGGCACGAGTCGGCGCGACGGAGGATGAGCACTCGTGACGACATGTGTCTGTAGTCGGCAGCGGGTCAAGCGATCTTGACTTCGGTTCCGATTAATGGAGTACTCCGACGAAGCCGATCGATTGGGACAGGCGAGGAAGTCGGAATTGGCAAAGCGAAATCCGTATAAGGGAACGTGCGCCGTGTGCAGCGCGACCGTGCTCGCAAACGAGGGGACGAGCGAACAGGCCGATGCTTGGCCGTGGTGGCAGATCCGCTGTCTAGAGCACGCGCCGGCCAGGGCGCTCGACCCACCCCGCCCCGTCGACGCGTCCCGGCTACCGTCGATTCACCGCGATGAGCGGCGGTTCGAGCGCTGAAAACGCCGCCGACTTCGGCTCAGCGCGCCCTGGCTGCGCTCGGCCGGCGGCTCGATCGCCGCGCTACGCGCTAGTAGTCGCAGAGCTCATCGCGAAGCTCTCCGCGAGCAGCTCGTAGGAGCGCCGCCGCGCACCGTGGTCGTAGACGATGTTGACGGCGATCACCTCCTCGGCGCCGTACTCGACGGCGACCGCTTCGAGCTCGACGCGGACTGCGTCGGGCGTGCCGACGACGGTCCGTCGACGCGCGCGTGGCGGCGTCGAGCCAGGCTCTCGCCCGCCGGCGGCGGGATCCCTGTCGCCGGCGGCGAGCTTTTCGCCGGCGAGGAACTCGAGCGCCCTCTCGGGCGAGGGCACGGCGATCAGCTCTCCGCGCCGCAGCATCGTGAACGCCATGCGTCCGCTCGAAGCGAGCCGCTGCGCCTCCTCGCTCGACTCGGCGCAGATCGTCCACACGGCGACGGCCGTGCGCGGTCTCGCGCCGGCTTGTTCGTACTCGGCGAAGCGTTCGCGGTAGAGCTTCGCGCTGTCGGCGCCGGTCGAGTTGATGAAGTCGGCGAACGCGTACGGCAGCGCGAGCTCGGCCGCCCAGATCGCGCTCTGCTGCGAGGAGCCGAGCAGCCACGGCTCGGGGCGCTCGGGCCGGCCGGGAAGCGTCTTCGCGAGGCGCGCGAACGGATGGTCGGCGGGCATCCGGTCCTCGAGGTACGCGAGCAGCTCGCCGAGCTGCTGCGGGAAGTCGTCGGGCGCGGCCTGGCGGCGGTCGCGCTGCAGCGCGAACGTCGTCATCGGGTCGGTGCCGGCGGCGCGCCCGAGGCCGAGGTCGATCCGCCCGGGAAACAGGCCGGCGAGCAGGCTGAACGTCTCGGCGACCTTCAGCGGGCTGTAGTGCGGGAGCATCACGCCGCCCGAGCCGACGCGGATGCGGCGCGTCGCCGACGCGATCGGCCCGATCAGCGCCTCGGGGCTCGGGCCGGCGAGCATCGGACCGCCGTGGTGCTCGGCGACCCAGTAGCGGTGATAGCCGAGCTCGTCGCACAGCCGCGCGAGGTCGATCGTGTTGTGCAGCGCACGTGAGCCGCTCGCGCCTTCGGCGATCGGCGACTGGTCGAGGACGGACAGCTTGAAGGGCGGTGTCATCGGAGCGTGTGGACCTCTCTAGCAGACGCGAGACGCCTCGCCGGCGCGCGCTCCGAGTCCCGTCCGCACTCGCATCTAACTTCAGAGCATGCTCGTCAACGAGCTCACAGACGGCGTCGAGATCGATCAGGTTCTGCTCGTGCGCGAGGCCGAGCGGCGCCAGCGCCGCGACGGCGGCGAGTACCTGCGACTGCAACTCGGCGATCGCACCGGCGCGCTGGCATGCATGGTCTGGGACGAGCTGGCCGAGATCGAGGAGCTCGTCGTCGCCGGCGCGCCGGTCCACGTGCGCGGTCGTTACACGGTGCACCCGAGATTCGGGCCGCAGATCAACCTTCGTGGCCTGGGGCAGGCCGAGCCGGGGAGCTTCGATCTGGATGAGCTGACCGACGGGCCGGCGCGCGGCGTCGAGCAGATGGAGCGCGAGGTGCGCGAGCTGATCGGCACGGTCCAAGAGCAGCACCTGCGCACGCTGCTCGAGCGCGTGTTCGGCGAGCAGTCGGAGCTGTGGGCCGGCTACCGCGTGGCGCCGGCGGCGAAGTACTACCACCAGGCCTACCGCCACGGGCTGCTCGAGCACTGCCTCGGCGTCGCGCAGGCGGTCAGCGCGATCAGCGCGACGTTCGGCGGGGTCGACCGCGACGTCGCGGTCACCGGCGCGCTGCTGCACGACATCGGCAAGCTCGAGGCGTACACGACCGACGCGCAGGCGATCGACCTGACCGACGCCGGCAAGCTGCAGGGCGAGATCGCGCTCGGCTACTACCGGATCAGGCGCATGATCGAGGAGATCGACGGCTTCCCGCCGCAGCTCGCGCTCGAGGTCGGCCACATCATCCTCTCCCACCACGGCACGCTCGAGCACGGCAGCCCGGTCGTCCCGTGCACGCGCGAGGCGACGCTCGTGCACATGATCGACAACCTCGGCGGCCGGCTCGGCAGCTTCGACCGGCTCGAGAAGGAGCTCGCGCCCGGCAAGCGCTGGACGAGCTTCGATCGCGCGATCGGCGGCGGCGCGTTCTTCGCGGATCGCGCTGTGGCCGAGCCGGGGGCGGGCGTGGGGTCCGATGGCGCCGCGCGCGTCGGGGGGAGTGGCGCCGACGCGGCCACCGAGCTCGTCCCGGACGTCGGTAAGCAGATCGCGTTGACCGACGAGCCGGCGCGCGAAGCTGCCTGAGGCCAGACGCGCCGGCAGGCCCATCGCCATGCGTGCTACGCTGTCGCACATGGATATCGGCGTGCGTGATCTGCGCAACCAAACCGGACGGGTGATCGACGCGGTGAAGGCCGGCGAGCGCGTGACTCTCACCGTGCACGGTGAGCCGGTTGCCGACATCGTCCCCCACGGTCGCCGCGCGCGCTGGCTCTCGGGGCCGGACCTGCGACAGCAGCTCGCCGGTCGCGCCGCCGATCCGGCGCTCACGCAGGAGCTGGACGAGCTCTCCGGGCAAACGCTCGACGAGCTTTGAGCGTGCCCGACAGCGGTCTTCTGGACACGTCCGTATTCATCGCGCGTGAGACAGAGCGACGGCTTGGCGAGCTCCCGGCACACGTCGCGGTATCGGTGGTCACGATCGGTGAGCTTCAGCTCGGGGTGCTCGCGGCGCAGGAGTCCTCGGCGCGGGCGCGTCGCGCCGACACGCTCGCGCTCGCGCGAGCCGCGGATCCGATCCCGATCAGCGAGGCCGTGATGGTCGCGTGGGCACGCCTCGTGGACGACTGCCGGCGGGCGGGCGTTCATCGCACCGTCAAGCTCACCGATGCGTTGATTGCCGCGACGGCAATCGAGCACGGACTGCCGGTCGTCACGCAAGACGCGGACTACGAGCAAATCGCGCGTGCGCACCGCTCGCTGCAGGTGGTTCCCGTATGAGCCGCGCGCACGGGGCGCGAGCCCGCCTGAAACGTCGCAAATAGCGGTTCGGCGGTCCATCCGTGCGGCAACCGTCTCCCCGCCAACTTCTATGGTGTTCCGTTCATGGCGAAGGACACCGAGAAGCTGATCCGGCAGCTGTCGCTGATCTCATACCTGATGGCCGAGCGGCGGCCGGTCACGGCGCTCGAGATCAGGCGCGACGTCGAGGGCTACAGCGGGATGAACGAAGACGCGTTCGCGCGGCGCTTCTACGCCGACCGCTCCGAGCTCGAATCGCTGCGTATCCAGCTGACCGTCGAGCGCCCGGCCGACGGCGCGGCAGAGCAGGAGAACTACTCGCTGCGACCCGAGAACTTCCACCTGCCGCCGATCGCGTTCACCGAGGAGGAGCTCGCCGCGCTGCAGACGTCGCTGAGCCTGCTCGACGGCGAATTCGCCTACGCCGAGCCGCTGCGCCTGGCGCTGCAGCAGATCACCTGGGGACGGCCGAGCCCGCTGCGCGCGCCCGAGCAGCAGTCGGTCGCGCTCGGGATCACGGCGTCGGCCGGCGGCCACGAGCTCTCGGCACGCCTCGCGAAGGTCGAGACGGCGATCTTCCGCAACAAGACGATCCTGTTCGAGTACTACACGATGGAGCGCGACGTGACCGAAGCGCGCCGCGTCGATCCCTACCACCTGCTGTTCCAGGGCGGTCAGTTCTACCTGCTCGGCTACTCGCACGAGCGAGAGGCGGTACGCGTGTTCCGCCTCTCGCGGATTCGCGGCAAGGTGTCGTACGCGACGAAGGCCGAGCACGACTTCCGCCGGCCGGCCGACTTCGACCCGCGCTCGTATGCGAATCGCGCCGACTGGCAGCTCGGCGAGGAGCGCGGCGTCGCGGAGGTCGTGATCTCCGAGCGGATCGCGTGGCAGATCGAGCGCCACTTCGGCCGCTACGGCGAGATCGAGCAGGCCGACGACGGCGCGGTGTTGTTCCGCACCGGCTACTCGAACGCGCGCGGGCTGATCTCGTGGGTGCTCGGCCTCGGCGTCAACGCGCGCCTGCAGGGGCCGGCGGAGCTGACGAGCGAGCTCGCGCGGCGGCTGAAGCTGTTGAAGGAGCGCCACGGTCGTGCGCTGCCGGGCGCCGAGGCCGAGGCGGTGCCGGCGAAGAACGGCGCGAACGCGGCCGGCGCTGCGCCGGCGCGGTCGCGCGGGACCTCGCGCAGATCGACGGCTGACGGTGACGGCGAGGACGCGCAGGCGCGGCCGGATACGGCGATCCGCCCGGAGCGCTTCGCGCGCCTGGTGACGCTCGCGAGCATCCTGATCCGCGCCGGGCGCGCGGGCGAGCGCGTGCGGATCGCCGAGGTCTGCGAGCGCCTGCAGCTCAGCGAGGAGGAGCTGCACGAGGACGTCAACGTGCTCAACGTCGTCAACTTCGGCGGCGGCTCCTACGTGCTGTACGCGGAGATCGACGAGCAGGCGGGCGAGATCGAGGTCGACCCGGAGCCCTACAGCGACAACTTCGACCGGCCGGCGCGCCTCTTGCCGGTCGAGGCGAAGGCGCTCGTCGCGGCGATCGACCTGATCGGCGAGCACATCCCCGAGGGATCGCTGGCGAGCGCGCGCGAGAAGATCGTCGCGGCGCTCGGCGAGGACCCGATGGAGCAAGGGCTGCAGGTCGCGAGCGCGAGCGGCGACGACTCCGGCGTCGCTCGCCAGATCTCTGTGGCGATCGTCGAGCACCGTCTGGTCGAGCTCGACTACTACAAGGAGAACGAGGACGACCTCGTCAAGCGGACGGTCGAGCCGTACGCGCTGACGAACGGGCGCGAGGGCTGGTACGTCGCGTCGTTCGACCCCGCGCGCGACGGCGTGCGCCACTTCCGCCTCGATCGGATCAAGCACGCGCGCGTGAGCGAGCAGACGTTCACGCCGCGTCCGGAGGTCGACCCGGCAGCGGAGGTCGACGGGTGGCTGCGCACGGGCGAGGTCGAGGCGTCGCGCACGGCGCGCGTGTGGGTCTCGCCCGAGCGCGCGCGCTGGGCGCGCGAGGCACGGCGCGTCGTCGAGGAGCGCAGCGACGGCGCCGTCGTCGTCGAGCTGAGCTTCGCGGGCGTCGATTGGCTCGTGCGCGAGATCCTGCGCGAAGCGGGCGATGCGGCGGTGCTCGAGCCGGTGGATGCGCGCAAGGCGGTGCGCGAGGCGGCGAGGCGCCTGAGCGACGCGCACGGCAAGCCAGCGCGTCGACGAGCGAACGACCGGCACGCGAAGCTGCAGCCGGCTTAGAACGGCGCGAGCGGGGGGTAACAGGCGTCGTATGAACCGACGCGAGCAGATCAAGATGACGGCGGCCGAGGTCGCGACGTTCCTCGCCGAAGAGCGGACCGTCACGTGCGCGACGATCGGTCCGCGCGGCTGGCCGCACCTGATGCCGCTGTGGTACGTGCTGCGCGGTCACTCGGCGGGCGAACCGGGGCCGCGGATCTGGTCGTGGACGTACGGCTCCTCGCAGAAGGTGCGCAACCTCGAACGCGACGCGCGCGCGACGCTGCAGGTCGAGGCGGGCGAGTCCTACGCCGAGCTGCGCGGCGTGATGCTCGAATGCGACGTCGTCGTGCACCGCGACATCACCGAGATCGTGCGTCTCGGCGCCGAGATCATGCTGCGCAACGCCGTCGCGCGCGGCGAGACGCCGCTCGAGGACCTTCCGTCGGAGGCGCGCGACGTGATCGCCGCGCAGGCCGGCAAACGCGTCGGCCTCGAGTTCGTCGAGCTGCGCCGCGTGAGCTGGGATCACCGCAAGCTCGGCGGGGTCTACTGATCTTCGCCGCCCGCGCGACCCCGGCAGGGCGCGTGCTCCGCGGCTGGCCGCCCCGCTAGGCTGCTCGATCGAATGGAGCCGCTGAAGGGGCTGATCCTGTCGGGTGGCAAGGGCACGCGCCTGCGCCCGATCACGCACACGAGCGCGAAGCAGCTCGTGCCGGTCGCGAACAAGCCGGTCCTGTTCTACGGGATCGAGGCGATGGCCGATGCCGGGATCGAGGAGGTCGGGATCATCATCGCGCCCGAGACCGGCGCGGAGATCGAAGCGGTCGTCGGCGACGGCGCGCGCTTCGGCGTGCGGATCTCCTACATCCTCCAGGACGAGCCGCTCGGTCTCGCGCACGCGGTGCTGACGGCCGAGCCGTTCCTCGGCGCGAGCCCGTTCGTGATGTACCTCGGCGACAACCTGCTGCAGGGCGGCATCGCCGACCTCGTCGCCGCGTTCGTCGAGCACGAGCCCGACGCGCTGATCCTGCTGACGCCGGTGCCCGACCCGGAGAACTACGGCGTCGCCGAGCTCGAGCAGGCGCCGCCCGGCGAGACCGGACGTGTCGTGCGCCTGGCGGAGAAGCCGAGCGAGCCGGCGACGGACCTCGCGCTCGTCGGCGTGTACATGTTCACGCGCGCGATCCACGACGCCGCGCGCGCGATCGCGCCGTCGGCGCGCGGGGAGCTGGAGATCACCGACGCGATCCAGCACCTGCTCGACACGGGCGCGCGCGTCGAGCCGCACATCGTGCGCGGGTGGTGGAAGGACACGGGTCGCCTCGAGGACATGCTCGAGGCGAACAGGCTGATCCTCGACAACCTGACCGAGCGAATCGACGGCGAGCTGATCGATTCGCGCGATCGACGGGCGCGTCGTCGTCGAGGCCGGCGCGCGCCTGGAGCGCACGACGGTCCGCGGGCCGGCGATCATCGGCGCCGACGCGCGACTGGTCGACTGCTACGTCGGTCCGTACACGGCGATCGGCGAGCGCTGCGAGATCACCTCGGCGGAGGTCGAGCACTCGATCCTGCTCGCGGGCTCGTCGGTCTCGCACCTCGACGGACGGATGGAGTCCTCGCTGCTCGGACGCAACGTCAGCGTGCGGCGCGGCGGCGCGCAGCCGCGCGCGTATCGCTTCATGGTCGGCGACAACTCCGACATAGCGATCCCGTGACCGGCATCCAGCCTTCTAGGTCGTGTCGGGCTCCGCTCCTTGTTTGCGAGAGAACGCTCCGCCCGCCACGACAAGTTACGGAGGCGGACCGTCCGGGTCCGCCTGTGCGCCTATGAGGCTGCTCGTGACCGGCGCGGCCGGCATGCTCGGCCACGACGTCGCGCGCGCGGGCGAGCGCGCGGGACACGAGCTCGTGCTCGTCGACCTGCCGGAGATCGACATCACCGACGCGGCGTCGGTCGAGCGGGTGCTCGAACGTGTCGGCGGCGAGGCGGGCGGGCTCGACGCGGTCGTCAACTGCGCGGCGTGGACCGACGTCGACGGCGCCGAGAGCAACGCCGAGCGGGCGCGCGCGGTCAACGCGCTCGGCGCCGGCGTGCTCGCACGCGCGGCGGCGCAGATCGACGTGCCGCTGCTGCACGTCTCGACCGACTACGTGTTCGACGGCGTCGCACCGCTCGACGCGGCCGGACGACGCGCGCCCGTACGTCGAGTCGGACGCGACCGGCCCGCGCTCGGTCTACGGCGCGACGAAGCTCGAAGGCGAGCGCGAGGTGCTCGCCGCCTCGCCGCGCCACACGGTCGTGCGCACGGCGTGGCTGTACGGCGTCGACGGCAAGAACTTCGTCGAGACGATGCTGCGCCTCGCGGGCGAGCGCGAGGCGGTGCAGGTCGTCACCGACCAGGTCGGATCGCCGACGTGGGCCGGGCATCTCGCGCCGGCGCTGCTCGGCCTGCTCGATCGCGGCGTCGCCGGCGTCGTGCACATGACGGGTGGCGGCGAGGTCTCGTGGAACGGCTTCGCGCGGGAGATCTTCCGCCAGGCCGACGTCGAATGCCGCGTCGAGCCGGCGAGCAGCGAGCAGGTCGCGCGCCCGGCGCCGCGCCCGGCCTGGTCGGCGCTCGCCTCCGAGCGCGAGGACGTGCTGCCGATGCCGCCGTGGCAGGACGGGCTCGCCGGCTACCTCGCGATGCGTGCTGGAATCGCCCGATGAGCACGAATGCGAGGATGGCCGAATGAAACTCTTGGTCTGTGGCGGCGCCGGCTTCATCGGCTCGACGTTCGCGCGCCAGCGCGTGCTCGATCACGGCGACGAGGTGACGGTGCTCGACAAGCTGACGTACGCCGGGCGCAAGGAGAACTTCCACGACTTCGCCGAGCACCCGGCGTTCCGCTTCGTCCACGGCGCGATCGAGGACGCGACGGCCGTCGCGAGCGCGATCGACGCGGCGGCGCCGCAGGCGATCGTCAACTTCGCGGCGGAGACGCACGTCGACCGCTCGATCGCCGAGCCCGACGCGTTCGTCAGGACGCACGCGCTCGGCACGTACGTCCTGCTCGAGGCGGCGCGCGCGCGCGAGCTGCGCTACGTGCAGGTCTCGACCGACGAGGTGTACGGCTCGATCGAGTCGGGCTCGTTCACCGAGCAGTCGCCGCTGCAGCCTTCCTCGCCGTACTCGGCGACGAAGACCGGCGCCGACCTGCTCGTGCAGAGCTACTTCCACACCTACGAGCTGCCGGCGACGATCTGCCGCGGGTCGAACAACTACGGTCCCTACCAGTACCCCGAGAAGCTGATCCCGCTGATGATCCTGAACGCTCTGCACGGCGACTCGCTGCCTGTCTACGGAGACGGGATGCAGGTGCGCAACTGGATCCATGCGAGCGACTTCGCGCGCGCGATCGCGCACGTGCTCGAGCACGGCGTCGCGGGCGAGGTCTACAACGCGGGCGGACCCGACGAGGAGGCGAACATCGACGTCGTCAAGCGGATCGTCGCGGCGACCGGCGCGAGCGAGTCGCAGATCGAGCACGTCCGCGATCGCCCCGGGCACGATCGACGCTACTCGCTCTCCTCGGCGAAGGTCCGCGCGCTCGGCTGGGAGCCGCGCGTCCGCTTCGCCGAGGGCCTCGAGCAGACGGTCGCGTGGTACCGCGAGAACTCGTGGTGGTGGGAGCCGATTCGCTCGGGCGACTACCGGGCGTACTACGAGCGCCAGTACGGCCGCGCGCTCGCCTGAAGCTCGGCCGCCTGCCGACGAGACGATTGTCTGTGGACGTTTTGTCCGTCGTACGTGAGAGTGCAGGGATGAGCACCCCTCGCGAGCAGTTTGCCGAGAATCTGCGGCGCCAGCGCGATCGCGCCGGCCTCTCGCAGGAGGCGCTCGCCGACGTCTGCGAGCTGCACCGGACGGAGATCAGCCTGCTCGAGCGCAGCAAGCGCTCGCCGCGCCTGGAGACGATCGTGATCCTCGCGCGCGGCCTCGGGCTGGCCTCGCCGGGCGAGCTGCTCGAGGGGATCAGCTGAGCCGGCGCGCGGCGGCGTTCGGCCGAGCGCCGCGCGTCAGCCGAACGAGGCGATCTTCCACTTCTTGCCTTCCTTGACGAGCGACATCGTCGAGATCTTCTTCTTGCCCGAGTAGACGCTTTTGACGTGCGCCAGCGCGCTCGTGCCGCTGACCTGCATCGATTCGACGGTGAGTTCGACGGAGTCGATCTCGGCGAGTTGTTTTTTGATCGCTTCCTGACAGCCACCGCTGACGCCTTCGAGGCGTTTGACGACGGCGCTCGCGAGGTCGTCCTGGCAGATCTTCTTCGCTTCGCCGGAGGTCGCGTTGCTCTGCAGGTCTTTGACCGTTTCGCCGGCGGCCTTCGCTTCGCCCTTGAGGCCCGAGGTCGAGACCGTCTGCGCGCACGCCGACAGCCCGAGGGCGAGCAGCGGTGCGCAGAGCAGCGCGGAGGCACGCATGGAGAGCAGGCGCATCGGCCGCAGAGAGTACGGGACCGGCCGGGAGGACGGCCCCAGCCCGGCGCCGCCTCCCGTTCCGCGAAGCTCCGCGGCGCTCAGCTCTGCTCGTCGTCGCGGCGGAAGCCGAGACGCGCGGAGACGCGATCGGCGGTCGAGACGAGGTGCGGGCCGAGCGCGTCGACGAGCTCGCCGAGCGTGATCAGCGAGCTCGGTACGGCGACGTCGACCGCCGCGACGACCTGACGCGCCTCGTTGCGCACGGGCGCGGCGATCGAGTAGAGGTCCTTGGCGAGCTCTTCGTCGTCGACGGCGAAGCTCGCGTCGAGCACCTCGTCGAGCTCCTCGCGCAGCGCCTTCTTGCTCGTGATCGTGTTCGGGCCGTGCTTGACGAGCTTGATCTGCGCGATCAGCTCCTTCTGGTCGGACTCGGGCAGGTGCGCGAGCAGAAGCTTGCCCATCGCCGTGCAGTAGGCGGGCAGGCGCGAGCCCGTGCGCGCCTCGACGGCGGCGGCGCCCTGGCCGCGACGGAAGCTGCGCGCCTGGTCGACGTAGAGGATCTCCGGACCGTCGAGCACGGCGAGGCTGACCGTGTAGGACGTGCGCTGGCGCAGCTCTTCGAGATACGGCTGCGCGTGCTCGCGCAGCCCGGTCGAGTTGAGCGCCGACATGCCCAGGTCGGTGACGCGCAGTCCGAGGCGGTACTTGCGCGAGGCGCCCTGCTCGAGATAGCCGAGCGCGAGCAGCGTGATCACGTAGCGGTGCGTCGTCGAGCGGCTCATGCCGAGCTCGTCGGCGATGTCGGCGATGCCCAACACGGGGCGCTTGGGCGTGAAGCAGCTCAGGATCGCGAGACCGCGCTCGAGCGACTGTGAGTAACGGGGTTCGCGCAGGCTCGGGATCGACCACGCCGGCTCTTGCGTGGAAGCGGAAGCTTTTGGAGCTTTTGAACTTGTTCTGGGCATGTGTATTTGGGTCCCTCTCCTTGTCGGGGCGTGAGGGGGCTCTTCCTCGTCCTGGAAAATCCCTGTTGTTCTGAGGAGCGGCTGGGGAAAAGCCGCGCCGTCAGACGATCATAAACAGTCTGGTGCCAAAGCACGATAGACCGACCAATGGTCGTTTATTTCGTACACAGACATGAAAACCTGCACGCCTTTTCGACAAATTGAGAGGGCCGCGTGCGGCGAACGTCGCGGCGCGCCGGCCGCGGCGTGCCGCCTCGAGCCGGCGCGATCGGCTAGGCGGGCAGGCTGGGCCGCTGCGCGAGGAAGTGCTTGCTGAGCATCGTCTGCTGACCCTGGTAATTCGATTTGACGTCGGCGCCGTAGAGCACGTCGGGCTCTTCGGCCATCCGCTCGAACGCGAGCTTGCAGACGGGCTGGCCGTGCTCGACCATGAACGAGACGTCGCGCGCGCGCACCTCGAGCGCCGCGCGGCTACCGCCGCCGGCGGCGCTTCGCGAATAGCCGAAGCCGGGGTCGAAGAAGCCGGCGTAATGCGTGCGCAGCTCGCCGGCCGTCGGGTCGTAGGCGAGCATCTCGGCGGCGTAGGACGGCGGGATGCTGACGCCCTCGGCCGACAGCAGCAGGTAGAAGACCTCCGGCTCGAGCACGATCCGCTGCTTGGCCTCCGGATGCACCGGCTCCCAGTAGTCCTGCCAGCGCAGCGCGCCGACCTTCGTCAGGTCGATCGGCAGGCTGTTCTTCTTCGCGCGGTAGCCGACGGTGCTGTCAGGGCCGCCGGACGCGTCGAGGCTGAGGAACAGCCCGTCGCCGACCGACAGCGAGGCGCGCTCGACCGGGCGCTCGTCGCGGAACAGGAGCGGAACATCCCCGTGCAGCGCGACCAGCTGATCGTCGCTCAGACGCCCGTCGCCGTCGATCAGCCGGACCTGGTTGAGCGCGAGGCCGGTCTTGACGCGAATCGCGAACGTGCGCGGGACGACCTCGAGGTAGAGCTTGCCGCCGTAGCCGCTTGCGATCTCGTCGAAGCGATGGCTGCGGTCGGTCAGCACGCGCGTGAACACGTCGAGGCGTCCGGTCGAGCTCTTCGGGTTCGCCTTCGCGCGAACGCCGTGCGGCAGGCGCAGCTCCTCGACGAGCGGCACGAGATACGGGCGATCGCGCTCGAGCGTCGCGCCGTCGCGCAGGTCGATCTGTTCGAAGGCGAGGTCGGCGACCTTCTGCTCGACCGTCGAGTCGCTGTCCGGCAGGAAGCTGCAGCGCAGCGCCCACGCGCGCTCGCCGAGGCGCAGGTCGATGCTCGCCGGCTGGACCGACTCCGCGGGGATGCGCCACTCGCCGGCGAGCACCCACTCGCGCGCGATCGCGTCGCGCAGGCGCTGCGCCGGCAGCACGCCGCCGCCGGCGTGCTCGTTCGCCGGGGCGCGGTCCGCGCGGGGCTCGCTCGCGGGCGTCGTCGTCACGGCAGCGTTCGCTCTGGCACTCGCGCAAGTGTATGGACGCACGACGTCGAAGCGCTCGCCGCGAGCGGCCCCGTCGCCCGAGCCCGCGCCGGGGTCCGCGCCCGGCGTCGTGCGTCGCGAGCCTCGGCGGCGATCGAGTGGATCGCTTGGCAGTGGGAGACGCCACTGGCGCATCGCGATATCTGGAAGTAGCGTGGCGGGCGGAACGTTGCGTTACGCACGTTTCGCGGCGTGTCCTACTGAGCGAATCAGACGAAAGGGACAATTCGCAGCACGGGGGAAAGCAATCTTGGGCGTCGTTATCCCTCTCCGGCGACGCCCGAGGAGAGGCCTAGGGCGTCACCCCCTCGATGCCGGGTCTCCGCGGACGCCGCGGCGCGTCGCCCGGCGGCGGTGTCCGTGAAGGCCCGGCGCGACGAGGTGACCGTGCCCGGGGCGGCCCGCGGGGCTCAGCGCGGCAGCGCGTCGAGGACGTTGAGCGCGAGCTCTCGCCTGCCGCTGAAGCGCAGCGCGGCGTAGTCGTGATCGGGGCCGAGCGCGGCGATCCAGCCGGCGTCCTCGCCCTCGATCTGCGCGTTCGCGCAGTCGGGCTCCTCGATCGAGCTGCGATCGTCGCCGAGCGCGACCGTGCCATCGACGATCTCGAAGCGGTAGCGGCGCCGATCCCCGGCGTGGTCGAGCACGGCCTCGACGGTGCCGGGCGGCAGCGTCGCGCCTTCGAGCAGCGCCGGCAGCTGTCGGATGACGGCGTCGGCGCTCATTCCCCGGCAGCCGGCCTCGGCGCTCCAGCGGTGGCGCATGCCCCAGCGCGCGAGCGCGCCGGCGATCGGCAGCAGCGCCTTGCCGGCATCGGTCAGCTCGAGCTCGACGCGCGGTGGCATCTCGCGAAAGCGCCTGCGCGTCAGCAGCCCATGCTCGACCATCTCGCGCACGTGATGGTCGAGCACGGCCGAGCTGATCCCCGGCAGCCGTTCGCGCAGCGCGTTCAGTCGGGCGGCTTCGTCGGCGAGCGCGAGGGCGATCAGCAGCGTCCAGCGGTTGCCGGTCGCGGCGAGAGCCTGCGCGAGCGGCGTCGACTGCCTATGCGCTCGTACCGAGAGCTCGGGCGCGGCGTCGACCTCGTGCCGGTTCACTACCCCCGGAGTCGCCTCCATGCGCAAAGCGTACCCCCGCGTACCGGCACGATCGGCGGCGAGCGATCTCCGACTGGCAGAGAAACCGCAATTCCTCTATCCGGAACCACGCAGGCGCCGATCGGCCACGTGCGAGACGGCATTCTCCGTCTCTGACTCAGCGTTGCGTCCCGACCGCGCGAGCCGCGCGAGCCGCTGCTGCGCTCGCTCGCGGGCTTGCCGGGCTGCTCGCCGAGTCGCGCTCGGGGGCCACGCGCCGAGTCGCGCTCAGCGCAGCTCGCGTAGCGTCGGGAACGGCACGACTTCGCGGATAGACTCGACGCCGGCGAGGATCATCAGCAGGCGGTCGACGCCGATGCCGCCGCCGGACGCCGGCGCCATCCCGTATTCGAGCGCGCGCACGTAGCCCTCGTCGTGCGGGTGCGGCTGGTCGCCGTCGTCGTCCGAGCGCTCGCTGCGCTGTTTGACGAACCTGTCCCACTGGTCGGTCGGGTCGTTCAGCTCGGTGTCGCCGGAGAGCACCTCCATGCCGCGGATGACCGTGTCGAAGTGCTCGCCGAGCCGCGCGTCGCGCGAGTGGCGCTTGCAGATCGGGAACAGGTCGAGCGGGAAGTCGAAGACGTGCGTCGGCTGGATCAGGAACGGCTCGACATGCTTGCTGTAGACGGCTTCGACGAGCTTCGCCCAGCTCTTGCCGCGCTCGGTCGCGGCGTCGTCGAGATGCGCGAGGAGCTGCTCGCTGCTCGCGTCGAGGTAGTCGATGCCGACGGCGTCTTTGATCGCCTCGCGCAGCGTGACGCGCGCCCACGGTTTGGCGAGGTCGACGACGGTGCCGTCGTACTGCTCGATGCGCGTCGTGCCGAGCGTGCGCAGCGCGACCTGCTCGGCGACCTCTTCGCACCAGACGGCGATGTCCATGTAGTCGGCGTACGTCTGCATGCACTCGAGGATCGTGAATTCGGGGCTGTGCCGGTGGGAGATTCCCTCGTTGCGAAACGCGCGCCCGAGGTCGTAGACGTTCTCGAGGCCGCCGACGATGCAGCGGTTCATGTACAGCTCGACGGAGATGCGCAGGTGCAGCGGCGTATCGAGCGCGTTGTGATGCGTCGTGAACGGCCGCGAGGAGGCGCCGCCGGCGAGCGTCTGCAGGATCGGCGACTCGACCTGCGTGAAGCCTTTCTCGCGCAGCACCTGGTGGATCGCCTCGATGACCCTCGTGCGTTTGAAGAACATCTCGCGCGTCTCGGCGTTCGCGAGCAGGTCGAGCTCGCGGTAGCGGTAGCGCGAGCCGACGTCCTCGATCCCGTGGAAGCGGTCGGGTGGCGGGCGCAGCGCCTTCGCGAGCAGCGTGCAGTCGCGCACGCCGAGCGCGAGTCCGCCGCGCTGCGTCACGTACACGTCGCCTTCGACGTCGACGATGTCGCCGATGTCGAGGCTCGTCATCCGCTCGTAGGCGGCCTCGCCGACGGCGTCGCGCCGCGCGACGACCTGCAGCATCCCGGACTGGTCGCGGACGTCGAAGAACGTCGTCTTCGCGTGCGCGCGACGCGCGACGAGCCTGCCGCACACGCGGTAGCTGAGCTCCGCGTGGGCGCCTGCGTCCATCGTGCTCGCGTCGTGCGCCTCGAGCAGCTCGGCGATCCACGTGCGCGGCATCCGCTTGCGCAGGTGCGGGTAGGGCTCGACGCCATCGGCGCGCAGCCGCTCCATCTTCGCGCGCCGCTCGTCGGCGCCGACGGCCTCGACGTTCGCCGCCGGCGCGTCGTCGACGCCAGGCGCCGGCGGGGCGCCGGCCTCTGGCAGGTCGGCCGCCGCGCCGGCGGCCGGCACGCCGGCGGGCGCGCCGCTCGCGGCGGCGCTCATGCGGCGACCTCGTCGCGCTGGCGTGCGGCGACCTCGCGGACGAGGAAGCTCGCGAGATGGTGCGGGTAGGTGCCGCGCGAGAAGCCGGCGTCGAAGCCGAGCTCCTTGGCGAGCTCGTTCGAGACGCGCGAGCCGCCGCAGGCGAGGATCGTCCGCTCGCGGATGCCCTCGGCTTCGACGATCTCGACGAGCTCGGTCAGGTTGTCGATGTGCAGGTCCTGCTGCGTGACCGTCTGCGAGACGAGGATCGCGTCGGCGCCGAGCTCGATCGCCTTCGCGACGAGCACACCGTTGGGAACCTGGCTGCCGAGGTTGTGCGCGTCGAACGCGCGGTAGCCTTCGAGCCCGCGATTGCCCTGGAAGCCCTTCAGGTCGAGCATCGCGTCGATGCCGACGCTGTGCGTGTCCGAGCCGGTCGCCGCGCCGACGACGACGATCGGGCGTCCGACGTGCTCGCTGGCGAAGCCTTCGATCTCGTCTTCGCTGAGGTACTCGGCGTCGAGCTCGGAGACCTGCTGGCGCGTGTAGTCGACGCTGCCGGCGAACTCTCCGTAGAGGAGGAAGTGCGTGTAGCCGTCAAGCAGGCGCTGATGGTGCACGACCTCCGGGCGCGCGAGGCCGAGCTGTGCGGCGAGCGCGAGCGCCGTCTTGCGCGCGGCCGGCCCATGCGGTACGGGCAGCGTAAAGCTGAGCTGCACGACGCCGTCGCCGAGCTGGTCGCCGTAGGGGCGCACGTGCGTGAGGTCGGTCTCGCGCGCGCGCTCAGGCAACGGGAGCCCCTCGCAGCACGTCGATCATCGGGTTGAAGTAGTCCTCGCCGGTCGCGACGATCCCCTCGCTGCCCCGGCCGCCGTCGATCCGCCGGCGCACGTCGCCGAACGTCCCGTCTTCGATCGCGCCGAACATGCCGACGTCGACGATCCGCCCGAGCAGCTCGTGCGCTTGGCGCAGGACTTCCTGCGCGCGCGTGTTGACGATGCCGCCGGGGCGGAACTGGATCTCCTCGCCGAGGTCGCGTGCGTAGTTGAAGACGTAGTCGACGCACTCGAGGCCGACGACGCGGTCGTGCAGGTGCGGCGTGAAGACGCCCTCGGTCGGCACGCCGGCGGTCTGGATGCCCTGGCCGGTCGCGATTGTGATCAGGTTGAACAGCGTGTCGCACGCGTGCGTGCGGAACAGGTTGCCGTCCATGTGGCGCGTCGGCGGCATGTACTTGATCGGGCAATCGGGGAACAGCTCGCGTGTGAGCTGCGCCTGCGCCCACTCGTACAGCAGCCCGTTCGTCGTCGGCGGGTCGATCTCGAACGCGTCGCCGAGCGCGATCAGCTCGTCGGGCATCCCCGAGTCGCGCGCGAGCTGGTGGTTGATGAACTGCGATGCCGTCACCGACGGCGCCGCGCGCAGCGCGTCGGCCGTGCGCAGGTAGTTGTCCTCGCCGGTGTTGATGACGATGCCGAAGTAGCCGGCGATCATCCGCGAGACGCGCTGGTCGATCATCGTGCGCACGGGGTTGATGTCGCGGTAGAGGATCCCGTAGAGCGCGTCGTTGACCATGTTGTCGAGGCCCTCGATCGCGCCGAGCGTCGCGAACTCGGTCATGCACAGCCCCGAGCAGAAGCTCGACAGGCGCACGTAGCGCTCGTGGAGCTCGCACCACTCGTCGAGCGCGTCGCGCAGGATGCGGAAGTTCGCCTGCGTCGCGAACGTTCCGCCGAAACCCTCGGTCGTCGGCCCGTAGGGGACGTGTTCGAGCAGGCTCTGCGCCGTCGAGCGCGTCATCGAGACGACGTCGCCGCCAGTTTCGGCGACGGCGATCGCGTGGACGACGTCGTCGTAGACGTTGCCGGTCGCGCTGAGCACGTAGCGCAGCGGCGGCTCGCCGCCGAGCCGCTCGCGCAGCTCGCGTCGCTCGTCGGCGCGGCGGCGGACGTCGGTCATTCGCACGCGGCACTCGGCTGCGACGAGCTCGCGCACCGCGCCGTCCTCGCCGTGTGGCAGCGCGAACAGGTCGAGCTCGTGCGCGCCGACGGCCTCGGCGACCTGCTGCGGCGAGGAGCCAGTCTGCAACATCGCGTTGCCGACCCAGCCGGCGACGCCGCGCTGCAGGCCGCCGCCGCCGCGCACGTGCTCGACGAGCGCGTTCGGCAGCGGCACGTCGGCGTCGTCGATGCCGTCGACGCCGAGGAAGCGCACGACCGAGCGCTCGACCGACAGCGTCGTGCGGTCGGCCGTTTCCTCGCCGAGGCGCGCCGCGATCTCGCCGGCCGCCTGTCGGCAGGACTCGATCAACGCGGCGTCGAGTTCGAGCTTCGGTTCCATCGAGCGCGAGCCTAACCAGTGGCCCTCGCGCGCCTGACGGACGCGCGCGCGGGGCGCAAAACGCCCGGCGCACAGCAGTGGATGACAGCGAAAATGTCTCTGTTTTGCCGTCGGAAACGCTCGCTCGGATCTCGCCGGCGGCAACGGCTGGGCGCGGAGCCAATGGTTGCGGGCGATTTGCGCGAGTCGTCGTGAGCAGGGCGCGACGCGTCGTTGACTTCTGACATCGCCGGGCTAGCCTCGCCGCACCGTCATGGCTATCGACATCGCGCAGATGGACACCCCGCCGGGCCTGCTCTTCGAGGCGCCCGCAACGCCGCTCGAGGAGTCGCGCGCCGCCGAGCTGCGCTCTCGTGGAGCGGCCCGGCGCATGCCTCCGGCGACGCGCGACCTGTTGAAGGGCACGCCGTACATCGTCGACTTCTGCGACCCGGCGCCAACGACGGCGCTGCACGCCGGCTACCTGCGCAACATCGCGCTCGGGCATGCGCTCGCGAGCGCGCTCGAGGCGGCCGGCGCGCACGTCGCGCGCCAGACGCAAATCGCCGACGCCGGCCTCGACATGGGCGCGGCGATGGCCGGCTACGTCTGCTTCGCGGGCGAGGGCGACCCGGCGAGCGCGCGCGAGAAGAGCGATCACTTCGTCGGACGCCTGCACGCGCTGCACTGGCAGGAGTCGCACGAGCACGACGCGATGGCGCGCGAGCTGCTCGCACGTCTCGCGTCCGGCGAGCCGCGGATGCGCGAGCTGTGGCATACGGTGCGCGACTGGGCGGTCAGCGGGCAGAACGAGACGCTCGCGCGGCTCGGCGTGCGCTTCGACCGGACGATCTTCGACTCGCAGTACGTCCCGCGGATCGCGCCGCTCGTCAAGCTCGCGCTCGCGCAGGGCGTGATCGTCGGCTCCTCGAACGGCCCGCTCGCGTTCGAGACGGACGCGCGCTTACGCAACGAGCCGACGCACGTGCGCCTGCCGCTGATCGGCGAGGACGGGATCGCGACGAAGGACCTGCGCGCGCTGACGATCTGGCGCTCGCTGATGACGGAGATGACCGACGTGACGCTGATCCGCCTGACGAGCGAGGAACGGCGCGACAACCTCGACGAGATCCTCCGCGGCCTCGCGCCGGGCGCGAACGTGTACCCGACGGCCGTGCTGCACGCGGAGGTCGCGACCGATCGCGACGATGGCCCGGGCGGCGAGAGCACGCTGCTGATCGACGAGCTGCTCGACGCGCTCGTCGAGCACGACGACCTGCGCACGCTCGCGATCGAGCAGCGCGCCGGCTGCGCCGCGCAGGACCTCGCGGCGATGGTGCTGATGGGCATGTGCCTGGACCATCCGCTGCACGAGGCGCTGTCGCTCACGCGCGAGCGCGTGCTCGACCCGAGCGCGAACGCCGGCTGGACGTTCGCGCGCGCGTGGATGAAGGCTTGGGACCCGCGCAACGACGGCGGCCCGCTGCCGCTGGCTGACGACGAGCACTACCGCTCGGTCGTCGCGCAGTCGCAGCTCCTGCCGCTGCTCGACCGCGCGATCAAGGGTCTCGACGTCCTGCGCCTCGTGCGCTTCCTCGCGCGGATCGGCG
The DNA here is from genome assembly GCA_963802105.1 of uncultured Solirubrobacteraceae bacterium. Taxonomy (GTDB): domain Bacteria; phylum Actinomycetota; class Thermoleophilia; order Solirubrobacterales; family Solirubrobacteraceae; genus Palsa-744. Next base: position 1,642,212 of record CAWDHJ010000002.1, read on the forward strand.
ATTGGTACCTGGAGACCGACACCGACCCGGCTGTCGGGCGAATCATGCGCTCGCTGCTGTCGAGTGGCCTCGGCAGCGTCGGGCTCGTACGAGCACAGGAGGTGAGCGGCTGATGGCGACGATAGACAGCACGCGGATCGACGGCACGCGCAGCTACGAGACGTCGATTGCCGATCCGAACGCACTCGAGAACGACCTGCGCTCGTTCTACCTGACGGGCAGCGAGGAACCGAGCATCTTCGAGGAATGGGAGCACGGGATCGCGCGCGGCGACTCGACGACGCCGTCGATCTGCTCGCCGACCTACCGCTGGTGGATCCTCGAGCACCTGCGCAACGCGCTCGACCGCGACCGGCGCAACCTGTTGCTGAGCCTCGGCGCCGGCAACGCGTTCGTCGAGCGCGTGCTCGGGCGCGAAGGCTATCCGGTGCTCGCCGTCGACGCGCTCGAGCAGGCGGTCGAGCTCGCACGCAAGGCCGGCGTGCCGGCGATCTGCCGGAACCTCTACAGCTGGGAGGCGCGGCGCGAGTACTGGGACGTCGTCTACGCCGACGGCCTGCTCGGCCATCTGCACGACGGCAAGGACGGCGCGCAGCGCGCGCTGCGCCTGTTCCGCAGCTGGCTGAAGCCCGACGGCGGGACGGTCGTGATCTCGAACGACTCGCCGAAAACGGACGAGCCGGTCCAGCAGTCGGCGAACGTGCCGGGCTTCTTCTGGCTGTCGGAGGGATGGATCGCCGACGAACTCAAGCGCGCGGGCTTCACGCACGTCTCGGCCGCGTCGATCGACTACCGGCGCCCCGTCTCGGGGCTGCGGACACGAGCGATCATCACAGCGCACCGGGCCGCGTAGACCGGCCGATGCCGATCAGCGAGCACTTCGAGCGCCGGCTGGAGCCGATCCTGCCCGAAGTCGCCGAGCACTTCGGCACGCCGTTTCACATCTACGACGAGCAGGGCATCGTGACGGTCGTCGACGAGCTGACGGCGGCGTTCGGCACGCTGCCGTTCCACGAGTTCTTCGCCGTCAAGGCGCTGCCGAACCTGACGATCCTGCGGCTGCTGCGCGAGCACGGGCTCGGGATGGAGTGCAGCTCGATCGCCGAGCTCGAGCTGGCGGACGACTGCGGCGCGCGTGGCGAGCAGCTGTTCTTCACGTCGAACAACACGACGCGCGAGGAGTTCGACGAGGCGCTGGGCGCGGGCGCGATCGTCAACGTCGACGACGTGACGCTCGTCGGCAAGCTCTCGGCGCCGCCGGCGATCTGCTCGTTCCGCTTCAACCCCGGCTCGGAGCGCATCGGCGACGAGTTGATCGGCGCGCCGACGGAGGCGAAGTTCGGCGTGCGCCGCGATCAGCTGCAGGGCGCCTACGAACGCGCACGCGAGCTCGGCGTGACGCGCTTCGGCCTGCACGCGATGATCGCGTCGAACGTGCTGACCGTGCAGCCGCTGCTCGCGACGATCGCGATGCTGCTCGCGCTCGAGGACGGCCTGCAGCGCACGCTCGGGATCGAGCTCGAGTTCATCAACGCCGGCGGCGGCCTCGGGATCCCGTATCGCCCCGGCGACCACACGCTCGACCTGCACGCGCTCGGGATCGGCGCGGGCCAGCTGCTGAACGCGCACGAGCAGCGCACCGGGCGCCTGCCGAAGCTGTTCTTCGAGGCCGGTCGCTACATCACGGGCCCGAACGGCGTGCTCGTCACGCGCGTGATCAACCGGATGAGCAAGTGGCGCGAGTACGCCGGCGTCGACGCCGGGATCGCGGCGCTGCTGCGCCCGGCGATGTACGCCGACGCGTACCACCACGTGACGCTGCACGGCGACCGCGGCGATCGCGCGCGCGAGGTCGTCGACGTCGTCGGCTCGCTGTGCGAGAACAACGACAAGCTCGCGATCCAGCGCGAGCTGCCGCAGCTGCGCGAGGGCGACCTGCTGCTGATCCACGACACCGGCGCGCACAGCCTCGCGATGGGCTTCAACTACAACGGCCGCCTGCGCCCGCAGGAGCTGATGCTGCGCGCCGACGGCAGCGTCGAGCTGATCCGTCGGCGCGAGGAGGTCCGGCGCGACTACTTCGCGACGCTCGAGTTCGAGCGCGACGTGCTCGTGCCCGACGGCGTGGCAGTTCGAGCGCCGGGGACCGAGCCGCGTTCGCGGGGGCTCGAGCGCACGCCGGCGGAGGTCGCGTGAGGATGGCGACGATCGCGTCGATCGCCGACTTCGGCGGCCTCGACTCGCTGCGCGAGCGGATCGACGTGCTGTGGGAGCGGCGCGAGGAGCTCGACGATCGCGACGCCGGCGTGCAGGCGTGCGTGCTGAGCGTGATCGAGCTGCTCGACCGCGGGCGCCTGCGCGTCGCCGAGCTCGACGCGGACGGCGGCGTCGTCGTGCACGAGTGGCTCAAGCGCGCGATCGTGATGCTGTTTCGCGTCTGTCCGCTCGAGCGCACGGAGGCCGGCCCGATGGTCTTCGCCGACCGGCTGCCGCCGAAGCGCGGCTGCGCGGGCGTGCGCGTCGTGCCGGGCGCGTACGCGCGCTTCGGCTCCTACCTCGCGCCCGGCGCGATCCTGATGCCGAGCTTCGTCAACGTCGGCGCGTACGTCGGGCGCGGGACGCTCGTCGACACTTGGGCGACGGTCGGCTCGTGCGCGCAGATCGGCGAGCGCGTCCATCTGTCGGGCGGCGTCGGCGTCGGCGGCGTGCTCGAGCCGATGCAGGCGGCGCCGGTGATCGTCGAGGACGACGCGTTCGTCGGCAGCCGCTGCATGCTGATCGAAGGCGCGCGCGTCGGCGCGGGCGCGGTCGTCGGCGCCGGCACGATCCTCTCGCCGACGATTCCGGTGATCGACGCGCAGAGCGGCGAGGAGCTCTCGCGCGGTCACATCCCGCCGTGGAGCGTCGCCGTCGGCGCGACGCGCACGCGCTCGTTCGCTGGCGGCGAGTTCGGCCTGCCGTGCGTGCTCGTCGTCAAGCGCCTGCCGCCGGGCGAGCGCCACGACAAGGTCAGGCTGAACGAGCTCGTTCGCGACCACGGCGCGGCGCTGTAGCGAGCGCCTCGCGCAGGCGCTCGCCGCGCAGCAGCTCGGCGGCGCGCCGGACGCGCTCCTCGGGCGGCGTCAGCGCGACGCGCAGGTGCCCCTCGCCGCCGGCGCCGAGATAGGAGCCGGGCACGACGAGCAGCGAGGCGTCGAGCAGGCGCTCGTAGGCGCGCACGTCGTCGCCGCCGGGAACGGACAGCCAGAGGAAGATGCCGGCGGCGGCGCCGGCATCCGCGAGACCGGCGTCGAGCGCGGCGTCGCCGAGCAGCTCGCGGTTGCGCGCGTAGCGCTCGCGCGTGCGCTCGACGTGCGCCTCGTCGTTCCACGCGGCGATCGACGCGCGCTGGACGAACGCGGGCGGCGTCGTGCCGATGTCGCTGCGGTGGCGGCGGATGCGTTGCACGATCGCGGCGTCGCCGGCGACGAAGCCCGAGCGCAGACCGGCGAGCGAGGAGCGCTTGGAGAGCGAGTTGAAGACGACTACGCCGCTGCGATCGGCGAGCTGCAGCGCGGAGGGCGCCGGCTCGCGCGCGTAGGAGAACTCCGAGTACGTCTCGTCGACGGCGAGGATCGCGCCGCTGCGGCGGCAGCGCTCGGCGAGCTCGTCGAGCAGCCGCAGCGGCGCGACGGCTCCGGTCGGGTTGTGCGGGCTGACGACCCAGACGATCGCGACGGAGGCCCACGGGATCGCGTCGGGCTCGGGCAGCCAAGCGCCGGCGGCCGACAGCGTCTGGCGTTCGACGCGCAGGCCGGCGGCGCGCGCGCTGCGCTCGGGGACGGGGTAGGAGGGCGAGCCGACGGCGATCGTGTCGCCGCGCTCGGCGAACAGGCGCGCGAGCAGCGCGATCGGCTCCTTCGCGCCGAGCGTCGGCAGCAGCTCGCGCTCTGCGTCGAGCGTTGCGGAGTAGCGGCGCGCGACCCACGCGGCGGCCGCCTCGCGCAGCTCGGGCAGGCCGCCGGCGGTCGGGTAGCGGCAGAGCGTCTCTGTCGCGGCGGCCTCGACGAGCGCCTCGCGCACGACGCGCGGCGCCGGGTCGGTCGGCTCGCCCATGCTCAGGTCGGTCACGTCGAGGCCTTCGGCGAGCGCGGCGCGGCGCGCTTCGGCGAGCCGCAGGAACGGATAGCCGGGGGCGTGCTCGACGTTCGCGTTCAGGCGCACAGGAACGCCTCGATCGACTCGTGCGCGCGCAGCAGCGCGGCGATCGCGCAGCGCTCGTCGGCGCTGTGCGCGAACGCCGGGTCGCCGGGGCCGAAGTTGACGGCGTCGACACCGGCGGCGGCGAGCTCGGCGACCGGCGTCCACGCCTGCTTCGGCGCGGCCGGCGCGCCGGCGGCGGCGAGCAGCGGCGCGAGCAGCGGGTTCGCGTGCGGCGGCTGCGCGCCGGGCGAGTTCGAGCGCACGACGAGCTCGCCGTGCGGCTCGCACCATCGGCGCAGCGCGCGCTCGGCGGCGTCGCGGTCGAGCTTCGGCGAGTAGCGGAAGTTGACGTTCGCGGTGCACTCGCCGGGGATCACGTTGCTCGCGACGCCGGCGTGCAGCCCGGTCACGGAGACGACCTGTGTGAAGTCGAGGCCGCCGATCGCCTCGCGCTCGGGCGCGAGCGCGTGCAGCGCGCCGATGCCGGCGAGCGCGTGGTCGATCGCGTTGTCGGCGAGCCACGGTCGCGCCGAGTGCCCGGCGCAGCCGCGGAACGTCCAGGTCGCGTCGATGTTGCCGAGGCAGCCGGCCTGCACGACGTTCGCGGTCGGCTCGAGCACGATCGCGAGGTCGGCCGAGCGCAGGCTCGGCTCGCGCGCGAGCAGCGGCGTCAGCGCGCTCTGCGCGGCGGGCAGCTCCTCGCGGCCGAACAGCACGTAGCCGACGTCGACCGAGCGGTGCGCGTCCCGACCTTCGACGCCGGCGAGCGCGAGCTCGAGCAGCACGGCGACGCCGCCCTTCATGTCGCACGCGCCGAGGCCGACGACGTGCTCGCCTTCGATCCGCCCGGGCCAGTTGCGCTGCGCGGGCACGGTGTCGAGATGTCCGACGAGCAGCACGAACGGCCGCTCGCGGCGCTCGCGCGCGCCGGCGAGCACGCACGTGTCGCCGCCGTCGCGCGCGCGCACGCCGCCGTCGCGCAGCACGTCGAGGACGTGCGCGGCGATGTCTCTCTCTGCGCCGGACTGCGAGGCGATGTCGACGAGCTCGAGCGTGCGCTCGGCCAGTCGCGTCGCGGTGTCGGTCGATCGGATGCGCGTGGAAGCCATGGCTTTCGGCTCGCGTCGCGTTCGCCGACGTTCGCGCTCGCGAGGCCTCCCGAGGATTCTCCCAGCGCCGCTCGCGCTAGCCTCGAAGCGTGCCTCTCTCGAGCTTCAGCCCGCGCGTGCGTGAGTGGTTCGAGCAGGCGTTCGAGCAGCCGACGCCGGCGCAGGCTAAGGCGTGGCCGGTGATCGCGGCCGGCGAGAACGTGCTGCTGTCGGCGCCGACCGGATCGGGCAAGACGCTCGCGGCGTTCCTGTGGGCGCTCGATCGCCTCAGCGCCGAGCACGCGAGCGCGCAGGAGCCCTCGCAGGAGCCGCGCGCGCCGGGCACGCGCGTCGTCTACGTCAGCCCGCTGAAGGCGCTCGCGTACGACATCGAGCGCAACCTGCGCACGCCGCTGCGCGGGATCGGCGCCGAGGAGGTGACGGTCGGCATTCGCACGGGCGACACGCCGCAGCGCGAGCGCGCGGCGATGGCGCGCAAGCCGCCGGACATCCTGATCACGACGCCGGAGTCGCTGTACCTGATCCTCACGTCGCAGGCGCGCGCGATGCTGAGCGGCGTCGAGGCGGTGATCGTCGACGAGATCCACGCGGTCGCGGCGAGCAAGCGCGGCTCGCACCTCGCGCTGACGCTCGAGCGCCTCGAGCGGCAGGCCGGCCACGCGGTCCAGCGGATCGGCCTGTCGGCGACGCAGAACCCGCTGGCGGAGGTCGGCCGCTTCCTCGTCGGCTCGCGCCGCGAGGTGACGATCGTCGACGCCGGGCACCGCAAGCCGCTCGACCTGCGCATCGAGGTGCCGGTCGAGTCGATGAGCGAACCGGCCGGCGCCGTCGATCCGAACGCCGATCCGCTCGAGCCGGTGCAGGGCAGCGAGTCGACGCGGAACTCGATCTGGCCGGCGATCTACCCGGAGCTGCTCAAGCTCGTGCAGGCGCACAACTCGACGATCGTGTTCGTCAACAACCGCCGCTCGGCCGAGCGCGTCGCGCTGCGGCTGAACGAGCTCGCCGGCAGGCAGCAGGCGGAGAAGGATGAGATTGCCGCCTCCGGCGGCGACGGTCCGCGTGCGCCAGGCAGGGCGGCGAGTGCAGTACCGGATCGGCGTCGCGACGAGCCCGCGGCGCCGGAGCCGGTCGCGCCGCTCGAGATCGCGCGGGCGCACCATGGCTCGCTGGCGCGCGAGGAGCGCACGAAGGTCGAGGAGCTGCTGAAGGCCGGCGAGCTGCCATGCCTCGTCGCTACGAGCTCGCTCGAGCTCGGCATCGACATGGGCGCGGTCGATCTCGTGCTGCAGATCGAGTCGCCGAAGTCGGTCGCGCGCGGGCTGCAGCGGATCGGCCGCGCCGGGCACAATGTCAACGACGTCAGTCGCGGGCGGATCTTCCCGAAGTTCCGCGGCGACCTGCTCGAGTGCGCGGTCGTCGCGCGGCGGATGCACGAAGGGCTGATCGAGCGGACGGTCGTGCCGCGCAACGCGCTCGACGTGCTCGCGCAGCAGATCGTCGCGATCGCCGTCTCGGCCGAACCGGTCAAAGGCGAGCAGGGCGAGGGCGGGATCGCCGTCGAGGAGCTGCACGCGCTCGTGACCGCGAGCCACTCCTACGCGGAGCTCTCGCGCGAGCTGCTCGAGAACGTGCTCGACATGCTCGACGGGCGCTACCCGAGCAAGGAGTTCGGCGAGCTGCGCGCGCGCATCGTCTGGGATCGCGTCGCCGGCACGGTGCGCGCGCGCAAGGGCTCGCGCCAGCTCGCGGTCGCGAACGCCGGCACGATCCCCGATCGTGGCCTCTACGCGGTGACGCTGCCCGACGGGCGGCGCGTCGGCGAGCTCGACGAGGAGATGGTCTACGAGGCGCGTCCGGGGCAGGCGTTCCTGCTCGGCGCCTCGACGTGGCGGATCGAGGAAATCGGCCGCGATCGCGTGATCGTCACGCCGGCGCCCGGCGCGCCAGGCGCGGTGCCGTTCTGGAAGGGCGACTCGGTCGGGCGCCCGAAGGAGCTCGGCGAGGCGATCGGCGCGTTCTCGCGCTGGGCGGTCGAGCAGGAGGCGCAGACGCTGCAGGACGGCTACGACCTCGACGAGCGCGCCGCGCGCAACCTGCTCTCCTACCTGCGCGAGCAGCTCCAGGCGACGCGCGTGCTGCCGAGCGAGCGCACGATCGTACTCGAGCGCTTTCGCGACGAGATCGGCGACTGGCGGCTGTGCGTGCTCTCGCCGTTCGGCGGGCGCGTGCACTCGGCGTGGGCGCTCGCGCTGTCGGCGCGGATCCGCGAGCAGCTCGGCTTGGAGGCCGACGCGATCTCCTCCGACGACGGGATCGTGCTGCACCTGCCGGACCTCGACGCCGACGAGGCGGAGGCGCTGCCGTCGGCGGCCGAGCTCGTGATGATCGAGCCGCACGAGGTCGAGCAGGCGATCGTCGCCGAGCTCGGCGACTCGGCGCTGTTCGGCGCGCGCTTTCGCGAGAACGCCTCGCGCGCGCTGCTGATCCCGCGCGCGTACCCGGGCAAACGCACGCCGCTGTGGCAGCAGCGGCTGAAGGCGCAGAACCTGCTGGAGGTCGCGCGGCGCTACGCCGACTTTCCGATCGTGCTCGAGACCTACCGCGAGTGCCTGCGCGACGTGCTCGACGTGCCGGGCCTCGAAGAGCTGCTGCGCGCGCTGCATGCGCGCGAGGTCTCGCTCGTCGAGGTCGAGACGCAGACGGCCTCGCCGTTCGCCTCCTCGCTGCTGTTCGACTACGTCGCGACGTACATGTACGAGGGCGACACGCCGAGCGCCGAGCGTCGCGCGGCGGCGCTGTCGCTCGATCGCGAGCTGCTGCGCGAGCTGCTCGGCCAGGAGGAGCTGCGCGAGCTGCTCGACGCCGACGCGCTCGCGCGCGTCGAGGACGACCTGCAGCACCGCTCGGAGATCACGCAGGCGACCGGCAGCGATGGCCTGCACGACGTGCTGCGCCACGTCGGCGACCTCAGCGGCGAGGAGGTCGCGGCGCGCGTCTTCGCCGGCGTCGATCCGGCGCCGCTGTTGGCCGAGCTCGAGCGCGAACGCCGCGCGATCCGCCTGCGCATCGGCGGCGAGCAGCGCTACGTCGCGGCCGACGAGGCCGGGCTCTACCGCGACGCGCTCGGCGCGGCGCCGCCGGGCGGCCTGCCTGAGGCGTTCCTCGACGACGTGCCCGACGCGCTGCGCGTGCTCGTCGCGCGCTACGCGCGCACGCACGGCCCGTTCACGAGCGAGGAGCTGCGCGAGCGCTATCGCGTCGACGCGAGCGCCGTGCTGCGCGAGCTCGAGCGCGACGGCGAGCTCGTGCGCGGCGAGCTACGCCCCGGCGGGACCGGCAGGGAGTGGTGCGACGTCGAGGTTCTGCGGCGCCTGCGCCGCGCGTCGCTCGCGGCGCTGCGCAAGGAGATCGAGCCGACCGAGCAGCGCGCGCTCGCCGCGTTCCTGCCGTCGTGGCAGGGCGTCGACCGCCATCCGAGCGCCGGCGCCGGCGCCGACCGCCTGCGCGAGGTGCTCGTGCCGCTGCAGGGGCTCGCGCTGCCGGCCGAGGTCTGGGAGCGCGACGTCCTGCCGCGGCGCACGGGCGCCTACTCGCAATCGTGGCTCGACAGCCTCTGCGCGAGCGGCGAGCTCGTCTGGGTCGGCGCCGGCGCGAGCGGGCGCTCGGGCCGCGTCGCGCTGTACTTCCGCGAGGACGCGCCGCTGATCGGGCCGCCGTCGCGCGCGGCGAACGCGACGCCGCCCGACGGCGAGGTCCACGCGCTGCTGCGCGCGCGCCTGTCGCAGAGCGCGTGCTTCTTCGGCGACCTCGTCGCCGAGGTCGACGCGCCGGCCGAGGAGCTGCGCGAGGCGCTGTGGGACCTCGTCTGGGCCGGCGAGGCGACGAACGACGCGTGGGCGCCGCTGCGCGCGCCGCGCCTGACCCTCGCGCGCGGGCGCTCGCAGCCGTCCGCGCGTCGAACATCCGTCCGGCGCTTCAACCGATCGAAGATCGGCCAGCGCAGGGCCGGTGCGCAGGGCCAGGTGCAGGGTCGCTGGTCGCCGACCGAGCCGATCTTCGCGCCGGCCGGCGCGGCCGCCGTGTCCGGGCCAGAGCGCCGCCGCGCGCTCGCCGAGCTGCTGCTCGAGCGCTACGGCGTCGTCACGCGCGAGCAGGTGCTCGCCGAGGGCGTGAAGGGCGGCTTCGCGATCCTCTACGACACGTTCGCGAACCTCGAGACGATCGGCGTCTGCCGGCGCGGGTACTTCGTCGAGGGCATGGGCGGCGCGCAGTTCGCGCTGCCGGGCGCCGTCGAGCGGCTGCGCTCGGCGCACGGCGCGGCGGGCGCCGGCGAGGAGCCGCACGCGGTCGTGCTCGCGGCGGCCGACCCGGCGCAGCCCTACGGCGCGGCGCTTCCGTGGCCGAAGCGCGAGGGTCAGGAACGCCGGCCTGCTCGCGTCGCCGGCGCGTACGTCGTGCTTGTCGAGCACGAGCCGGCGCTGTACGTCGAGCGCGGCGGTCGCGGGCTGCTGACGCTCGCGCGCGAGGCCCAGCGCGAGGGCGCGGCGGCCGGCGAGGACAGTCGCGATCCACGCGCCGCCGCGCTGCGCGCGCTCGCCGAGGCGGTGCGCCGCGGGCACGTGCCGAAGCTCGCGCTCGAGCGCATCGACGGCGAGCCGGCAGTCGCCTCGCCGCTGGCTGGGCAGCTGCGCGAGCTGGGCTTCCAGGCGGGTCCGCGACGGCTGACGCTCAGCGCCTGAAGCGCCGTTCGCGACGGCTTGACGTTATCGACGTCGCGCGGTTCCGTACCGCTCAGATGAACCTTCGTTCGAGCAATCGGTCCGGCGATTTGTGGCCGGAGACATTTCTGGAATAGCCTCTCGCATTCCGGTATAAAGAATGGCAAGGACCACAAAAGTAGGCTTGCGTTTCTACTGGTGATCGTTTAGTGTCTCGAATCGTGGGGATGAGCGGAACTCATAGGGGACCCGCACCGCTGTACCGGCGACTTCCGCACGGTCCGAACGGGATGACTCGCGAGGACGTGGCTCGGAATCAGCGCGCGCGGATGTACGGGGGGATGATCGAGGCGGTCGCCGAGCACGGCTACCCGCAGACGACGGTCGCGCACGTGATCGGCTTCGCCGGCGTCTCGCGCCGCGCGTTCTACGAGCAGTTCCCGAACAAGGAAGCGTGCTTTCTCGCGACGTACGACATCGTCGTCGCGCGTGCGCGCAAGCTCGTGCTCGACGCGTGGTCGCGCGAGCGCGGCTGGGCGAACCGACTGCACGCGGCGTGCAAGGCGCTGCTCGACGACGTCGCCGACCAGCCGAAGGGGCCGCGCCTGGTGCTCGTCGACTCGCTCGGCATCGGGCCTCGCGCACGCGAGCGGATGACGCTCGCGTCGATGACGTTCGAGCGCGTGATCGGCATGGGCTTCCAGGCGCATCCGGACGGCATCGAGCTCTCGCCGCTGACGATCCGCGCGATCGTCAGCGGGATCCGCCACGTCGCGTTCACGCGCATGTACGAGCAGCGCGAAAAAGAGCTGTACGCGCTGACCGACGAACTGCTCGACTGGATCGAGTCCTACCGTTCGCCGCTCGCGCGCCGGCTGAACATCTCCGGCGTCGTACGCGCCGGCGAGGTCGAGCCGCAGCCGGCGGCGTTCCTCGCGAGCGACGACCGCCGCGCGCGAGCGCTCGGTGCGCTCGTCCATCTCACGCTCGACGAACGCTACAGCGAGCTCTCGGACCCGCAGATCGCGCAGTTCGCCGGGATCTCGACGGAGGCGTTCCACAAGCTGTTCGCGACGAAGGAGGCGTGCTTCCTCGCCGTGCTCGACGAGTTCGTCGCCGAAGCGATGGAGGCCGTCAAGGTCGCCGTCGCGCGTGCGTCGGACTGGCCGGAGGCCGTGCACCTGGCGGTCGGCGCGCTCGTCGAGTACTTCGCCGCGCACGAGGCGCTCAGCCGGATGGCGTTCATCGACATCTTCGACGTCGGGCCGGGCATGATCGGGCGGATGACGCGCTCGATCGAAGACTTCACGAAGCTGCTCGACGAGATCGGCCCGGACCCGCGGCGCGGCCCGCTCGTCACGCGCGAAGCGGTCACCGGCGCGATCTGGGGAATCGTCTCGAGCTACACGGCGCACGACCGCGTGCGCCAGCTGCCGCGCCTCGTCGACCAGATCACGTTCGTCGTGCTCGCGCCGTACATCGGCGCGAAGCCGGCGATCGAAACGATCGAAGCCGCGCGCAAGCCGCTGCCGAGCGACTACTAGACGGACGCGCCGCGCATGCGCCGAGCCGGCGCCGCTCGCCTCGCTCCGAAGGCGATCTGCGATCGTGAGGCGCGATGAGCGAGCGCACGCCGACGACACGCAGGCGCGAGCGCGCTCGCCGCTCCGGTCCGCTGCGCGTCGGGCACAAGGGCGCCGATCTGATCGAGCCGGGCAACACGACGGCGAGCTTCGACGCGGCGCTGCGCCACGGCGTCGACATGATCGAGCTCGACGTGCTGCCCGAGCGGATCGACGGCAGCGGCGAGCTGCTCGTCGCGCACGACTACGAGGACGCGCGCGCGCACACGCCGCTGCGCTTCGAGCAGGCGCTCGACCACCTCGCGGGCGACGCGTTCGCCGGCGTCGAGCTCGACGTCGACGTCAAGCTGCCGGGCTACGAGCTGCGCGTCGTAGAGGCGCTGCGCGAGCGCTCGCTCGTGCCGCGCACGCTCGTCAGCGGCATGTTCGGCGAGTCGCTCGCGCGCGTGCGCGCGGCCGAGCCGGAGCTGCGGCTCGGCCTGTCGGTGCCGCGCGTGCGCCGCGACTACACGACGCACCTGTTGACGGCGATACCGGCGCTCGCGATCCTCACCGGCTACCGCGCGGTGCTGCCCGACCGCGCGCTCGCCGGCCTGCGCGCGCGCCGCTTCGACGCGGTCATGGCGCACTGGCGCGTCGTCACGCCGAAGCTCATGCGGCGCGTGCGCGAAGGCGACGGCGAGCTCTACGTCTGGACGGTCGACGACGCGTCGCGCATCGCGAAGCTGACGGCGCTCGGCGTCGATGGCATCATCACGAACGACCCGCGCCTGTTCGACGCCGCGCGCGACCCCGCCTAGAGGAGCGAGGACGCGGCGAGGCGCAGGTCAGCGGTCGTCTAGCCGATTTCGCAGGTCGCCGCCGAGAATCCGGCCGGATCGGAGCCGGCGAGGCTCTGCCGTCCGGCGCTCGTCGGGCGCGAGCCCTGCGCGAGCACCGTCGTACCGTGGCGCCACTGGAAGCTGACGACGCCGCGCATCGTCAGCGCCGGCTGCCCGGCGACAGGGCTGAGCTGGAAGCTGCGGCCGCCCTGGCGCGCTGAGGCGCCGCTGCCGACGCTCGTCCACGTCGGCGAGACGCCGTTGGCGAGGTCGACCCACGTCTTCTTGCTCGGGTCGAGGTACTGCAGGCGAAAGCGCATGTACATCGTGTCGTGCGCGAAGCGGTCGCCCGGCATCGACCCGCGAACGCCGAGCGTGTCGGGCTGGTCGCTCGCGTTGCAGACGTCGATCGTCGCCCACAGCAGGCGCGAGCGCAGCAGCGTCTTCGCTTCGATTGCGCCGCCGCTCGGCGCCGCGGCGCCGGCGCCGGCGGGCGCCGCGAGCGCGAGCGCCGCGAGCAGGCAGAGCGCGGGCGCGCGCCACGGCGCGCCGGCCCGCACGAGAAGGCTTGTCGCGTTCGTGACCATCTGCTTGAAGATACCCTCGCAAAGCCCGCAGTTGCGGCGTGTGCCGGGCAGGTGTGGGCAGCCTGGCCGGCGTGTGATATGCCTGCCTGATGGCCGGGATGAGCTCGCAGGAGGCGGTTGAGCTGCTCGGCGGCGTGCCCGTCTTTCAGACGCTCGTCCGCGAGGATCTCGAACGGATCGCGCAGTTCGCCGTGCCGCGCGACTTCCAGGAGGGCGAGGTCGTCTTCCGCGAGGGCGACGCGAGCGACACGTGCTACGTCGTGCGCTCGGGCCGTGCGCGCGCGATCCGCACGCATGCCGGCGGACGCACGCTGACGCTCGCGACGTTCGGGCCCGGCGACATCTTCGGCGAGCTCGCGCTGTTCGAGGACGAGAAGCGCTCGGCGACCGTCGAGGCGATCGAGCCGACGAGCGCGCTCGCCGTGCTCGGCCCCGACATGCGCCGGCTGATGTCCGAGCACGCCGAGATCTCCGCGCGCCTGGCGATCGCGCTCGGCCGGCGCCTGCGCGAGACCAACGAACGGCTCGCGCGCCAGTCCTTCCAGACCGTGCAGAGCCGCGTCGCCATAGTGCTCGCGCAGCTCGTCGACCAGGAGTCCGGCGCCGGCGAGGCGCGCGACGGCGGCAGCGGCGACGTGCTCGTGACGGCGACGCAGGCCGACCTCGCGCAGCTCGCCGGCTCCTCGCGCGAGTCGGCCAGCCGCTTCCTCGCGGTGCTCGAGCGCGCCGGCGTCATCTCGCAGGGGAGGGGGCGGCTCGTCGTGCACGACCGTGACGCGCTCGAGCAATATGTCTTCTAGGGCGCGCGGCGGCCGCGGCGGGCGCAAGCGCCCCGGTCGCCGGCCCGCGCACGATCGTCCGCCACGCGAGCGCTCGGCCGGCGGCGTCGTCGTGCGCGGCGACGAAGTCGTCGTCATCGTGCCGACGCGGCGGGCCTCGGACGGCTCGAAGGTGCTCGCGCTGCCGAAGGGCCACATCGACCCGGGCGAGACCGAGATCGAGGCCGCGACGCGCGAGGTGCGCGAGGAGACGGGCGTCGTCGGCGAGCCCGTGCGCGAGCTCGGCGAGTCGCGCTACTGGTACCGGCGCGACGGGCAGACGATCCCGAAGTCGGTCTCGTTCTTCCTGTTCGACTACGTCGAAGGCGACACCGCCAACCACGACGACGAGGTTGAGCAGGCGCGCTGGATCCCGCTCGGCGACGCGCAGCGCGAGCTGAGCCACGCGGCCGAGCGCGAAATGGTGCAGCGCGCGGCCGCGTACTTGGAGGAAAGCCGCAAAGACCGATAGCCTGCGCTCCGTGCAGGTGCTCAACTTCTACTCGACGATCTTCGCCGACGAGCTCAAGCGTGGCCGCAAGACGGCGACGATCCGCCTCGGCGACAAGTCGGGCAAGTACAAGAAGAACCAGCTCGTGCTCGTCACGATCGGCTACCAGTACTCGCCGCGCGAGCGCATCTTCGAGGCCGTCATCGATCAGGTCGAGGTGATGAAGCTCGCCGACCTCTCGCCGCGCGACATCAAGCACGACAACCCCGAGTTCCGCCGCCACGAGGAGCTGATCAACTTCCTCGAGCAGATCTACGACCGCCCGGTCTCGACGCAGGACGTCGTCACCGTCGTGCGCTTCTCGCAGATCCTCGAGAACCCGTCGGGCATGACCGCCGCGATGAAGGGCTTCGGCGGCGCGCAGAACTGAACGCGCTCGACCCGGCGCGAGCGGGCAACGCGCCCGTCGCGCGATGACCACGGCAGACCGCGCGTCGATGCGCGCACCGCTGCGATGCCGAGGAGGCGGTCATCGTCGATTCGTTGGCGCTTTCGCTGCAGACTGCCAATTTCGCTTGAAGCGAGGCCGTATGGCCTATATATTGAGAGCAACCGTTGGCACTCTCCGCGGAGAGTGCCAGAGGCGCTCTCGTCGCCGGCGTACGCCGGACGTGGGCGGAGCGTCCGAAGCACTCTCTAGATGGAGGTTTTCCCAAGATGAAGCTCAAGCCCCTGGGCGATCGGTTGATCGTGCGGGCGATCGAGGAGGAGCAGACCACGGCAAGCGGTCTCGTGCTCCCCGACACCGCCAAGGAGAAGCCGCAGAAGGGTGAGGTCGTGGCCGCCGGCGACGGTCGGCTCGACGACGACGGCAAGCGCATCCCGCTGGACGTGAAGAAGGGCGACGAGGTCCTCTACAGCAAGTACGGCGGGACCGAGATCAAGATCGACGGCGAGGACCTGCTCGTGTTGCGCGAGTCCGACGTCCTCGCCCTCGTCGAGGCATAAGGAGATTTGAATGGCTAGCAAGGAGATCAAGTACGACAGCGAGGCGCGTTCGGCCCTCGAGGCCGGCGTCGACGCTGTCGCGAACGCCGTCAAGGTCACGCTCGGCCCGAAGGGCCGCTACGTCGTCCTCGACAAGAAGTTCGGCGCGCCGACGATCACCAACGACGGCGTCACGATCGCTCGTGAGATCGAGGTCGAGGACGTCTTCGAGAACCAAGGCGCGCAGCTCGTGCGCGAGGTCGCGACGGCGACGAACGACGTCGCCGGCGACGGCACGACGACGGCGACCGTGCTCGCTCAGGCGATCGTCAAGCAGGGCCTGAAGAACGTCGCCGCCGGCGCCAACCCGCTGGCGCTCAAGCGCGGCATCGAGAAGGCGGTCGACGAGGTCGTCAAGAACATCGCCTCGCAGTCCAAGGAGGTCTCCGGCAAGGACCAGATCGCGCGCGTCGCGACGATCTCGGCCGGCGACGAGGAGATCGGCGACGTCATCGCCGACGCGATCGAGAAGGTCGGCAAGGACGGCGTCGTCAACGTCGAGGAGGGCCAGACGTTCGGCATGGACCTCGAGTTCACCGAGGGCATGCAGTTCGACAAGGGCTACATCTCGCCGTACATGGTCACCGACCAGGACCGCATGGAGGCGACGCTCGAGGACCCGTACATCCTGATCGCCAACTCGAAGATCGGCTCCGTCCGCGACGTGCTGCCGGTGCTCGAGCAGGTCATCCAGTCGGGCAAGCCGATCCTGATCATCGCCGAGGACGTCGAGGGCGAGTCGCTCGCGACGCTCGTCGTCAACAAGCTCCGTGGCACGTTCACGGGCGTCGCCGTCAAGGCGCCGGGCTTCGGCGACCGCCGCAAGCGGATGCTCGAGGACATCGCGATCCTGACCGGCGGCGAGGTCATCACCGAGGAGATGGGCCTCAAGCTCGAGAACACGCAGCTCTCGCAGCTCGGGCGCGCACGTCGCGTCGTCGTCGGCAAGGACACCTCGACGATCGTCGACGGCAACGGTGACGCCGAGGCGATCAAAGGTCGCATCAACCAGATCAAAGCCGAAATCGAGAACACCGACTCGGACTTCGACCGCGAGAAGCTGCAGGAGCGGCTCGCCAAGCTGTCCGGCGGCGTCGCCGTCGTCAAGGTCGGTGCGGCGACCGAGACGGAGATGAAGGAGAAGAAGCACCGCGTCGAGGACGCGCTGCAGGCCACGCGCGCCGCCCTCGAGGAGGGCATCGTGCCGGGCGGCGGCGTTGCCCTGCTGCAGGCCTCCTCGGCCGTCAGCGTCTCCGAGAACGGCGCTTCGGCCGACGGCTCGGACGACGAGCGCACGGGTGCGCGCATCGTCCTGCGCGCGCTCGAGGAGCCGCTGCGTCAGATCGCGGCGAACGCCGGGCTCGAGGGCTCGGTCGTCGTCAACGACGTGCGCAAGGCGAAGAAAGGCCAGGGCCTGAACGCCGCGACGAACGAGATCGTCGATCTCGTCGCCGCAGGCGTCATCGACCCGGCGATGGTCACGCGCTCGGCGCTGCAGAACGCCGCGTCGATCGCCAAGAACATCCTCACGACCGAGGCGATCGTCGCCGAGTTGCCCGAAAAGGAAGGCGCCGGCGCCGGTGGCGGCGGGATGCCCGACATGTCGGGGATGATGTAGGGACGCATTCGACGTTCGCCCGCCGCCAGGCGGGTGCTTGCGAGGGCCCGGCGCGTTGCCGGGCCCTCGGCGTTTAAAGCGTGCTTTCGCGGCTTCGGCGCGCCACGCCGAGCGCCGTGTCTCTCACCGGCACATCGACTGAGCTGTCTCTCTTTCGCCCGCCGCCAGGCGGCCCGTTTGATCCGGCAAAACGCCCGGATCTAGGAGGTCCAACGCGGTCGGCTCCCGCCGCGCCGCCCCGCGCCGGCGCCCGCCGCGAGCGCGGCGCTTGACTCGCGCCCGGCGAAAAATATCTTTGCGCGAACGTTGCGAGGCGGGACCCGTCCGGAGGAGCCAACACGCAGGATCAGCGGCACGCGCACCAGTACCTTAATCGGTGAAAGGACCGGTCTTAAACATCGGTGATCCGGGTTCGAGCCCCGGCTGGTGCATCGCATTTCGAGCACTAACGGCCGGGCCATGACCACGAACCTGTTCGACTACTTCGAGGAGCTTTCAAGCGACGAGCAGACGCCGTCGCCTTGGGCGGCGCGCGTGCCGCGCCGGCCGCGCGAGGACTTCGACGTGACGCTCGTCGCGCGCTCGCCCGACTGGCGCGCCGACCGCGCCTCGCTCGACGCGCTGCAGCGCATCCGCCGCGAGCCGTGGGTGCGCGAGGCGCTCGCCGACGGCGACGTCGTGCGCGTGCGTCTCGACGACGGCTGGCTCGAGACGACCGGCGCCGCGCTCGAGGCAGGCGGCAGCTCCGAAGCCGATCTCTCGGACCTCGCGCACGGTCGTCGCGTGTCGATCCAGTTCTGGGACGCGAACGCGACGAAGGCGCTGCACGTCGGCCACCTGCGCAACCTCGCGATCGGCCACGCCCTCGCGGCGGCGCTCTCGCAGGCCGGCGCTCACGTCGAGCGCCGCAGCCGGATCTCCGACATGGGCCGCGCGATGGGCGAGGCGATGGCCGGCATCGTCAAGAGCGGCCGCCACGTGCAGGGCTTCTCCGACGGCGACGGCAAGAGCGACCACTTCGTCGGCGAGTGCTATGCCGAGTACGTCGCCTCCGCCGGCGTCGGCGCCGTCGACGGCGCCGAGCAGGCCGAGGACTCGCTGATGCGCGAGGTGCACGTCCAAGACGACAGCGCCGACGAGCTGATCAAGCGCGTGCTGCACGGCGACCGCGACGCGCTCGAGCTCTGGTACAGGACGCGCGCGTGGGTCATCGCCGGGCAGCGCAAGACGCTCGCGCGGCTCGGCATCGCCTTCGATCGCGTCTTCTTCGAGTCCGACTTCCTGCGCGAGACGGCCGAGCTCGTCGAACGCGGCCTGCGCCAGGGCACGCTCAAACGCCGCGAGGACGGCGTCGTCGTCTACGATACCGGGCTGAAGGAGCTCGAGCAGATGCCGCTGATGCGCGCCGACGGGCTCTCGACGCAGCACCTGCGCTCGCTGACCTACGCGCTGACCGCGCCCGAACTCGAGCGGATGACCTCGATGCAGGTGACCGGGACCGAGTGGGTCTCGCACCTCGCCGGCATCCGCAAGCTCGCCGAGGAGCTGCAGCCGGGGCTCAACGGCAACTTCCACCCGAGCCGCAGCATCTTCCACGGGATGGTCTCGAGCAGCGCGCGCGCCGTCACCTCGAGCGCCGGCGCGCAGCTGATCGACGAGCTCGTCGACTGGATCGACGAGCAGATCGACTCCAACGCCGAGCGCCACGCCGTGCGCCGCGCGCACCCGGCGCCCGAAAACCTCGCCTCGCAGGTCGTGCTCGGCTACTTCCTGCCGCACCCGGCGACGCTCGACATCGAGTTCGCCGCCGACCGGCTGCTGTGCGACGAGGAGAGCCTCGGCTGGGACCTCGCTCGCGCGCAGGCGTCTCGGCCGGCCGCCGACGCGCCGGCCGTCGGTCGCCCCGCGGAGGATGCCTCCTACCGCTTCGCCGTCGTGCAGTCCGAGCTCTACCGCCGGCACCTGCGCCTCGCCGTCGAGCGCTTCGACCTGCGCCCGCTCGCGCTCTACCTGCGCCACCTCGCGCGCTGGCACCTCGAAGCCGAAAGCGGCGAGCACGTCGAGCGCGTCGTGCAGACGCTGCTCGCGCGCAGCGCGCGCGGGCTCGGCCTGGAGGCGACGCGATGAGCACGCTGCTGATCGACAACTACGACTCCTACACGTACAACGTCTTTCACCTGCTCGCCGCCGTCGCCGGCGAGGAGCCGATCGTCGTGCACAACGACATGGTCTCCTGGAAGGCGCTTTCGCGCTGGGACTTCGACGCGATCGTCCTCTCGCCCGGTCCCGGGCGCCCGCAGCGGTGGCACGACTTCGGCGTCTGCGCCGACATCCTGCGCCACTCGCAGGTCCCCGTGCTCGGCATCTGCCTCGGCCACCAGGGGATCGGCGACCTGCTCAGCGGCAACGTCGGCGCCGCGCCGATCGTCATGCACGGACGCCTCAGCCGCGTCCAGCACGACGACACCGGCCTGTTCGCCGGCATCCCGCAGGGCTTCTCGGTCGTGCGCTACCACTCGCTCGCCGTCACCGGGCTCGGCCCCGAGGGTCGCGTCACGGCGTGGACCGACGACGGCGTCGTGATGGGCATCGAGCACCGCACGCGTCCGCTGTGGGGCGTGCAGTTCCACCCAGAGTCGGTCGCGACCGAGCACGGGCGACGGATCGTCGAGAACTTCTACGAGCTGCAAGGCCTGCGTGGGCGTCCGCGTGCGCGCCGGGCGCGTGGGGACGCGTCGCGCGCGGGACGCCCGCGCGGGAGCGGCGAGCGGTCGCGGGAGCTGCGCCTGCACGTGCGCTCGCTCGCCGGCGAACCCGCGACCGAGCCGCTGTTCGAGCGGCTGTTCGGCGATCTCGACCACGCGTTCTGGCTCGACAGCGCCGACGCGCCGACGCGCCTCGCGCAGTGCTCCTACCTCGGCACGAGCGCCGGCGCCGACCGCTGCGTGCTCGAGTACGACGTCGCCGCGAAGACCGTTCGCACGCACGGCGCCGGCGCGAGCAGCGCCGAGCAGGCGTCGATCTTCGACGTGCTCGCTCGCGAGCTCGCCACGCGCGAGGTCGATTCGCTCGACGTCCCGACGCGGGGGCTGCTCGGCGGCTTCGTCGGCTATCTCGGCTACGAGTGCAAGGCCGACTGCGGCTCGCCGAACACGCATCGCTCGGACGTTCCCGACGCCGTCCTGATGCTCGCCAACCGGCTGATCGCCGTCGATCACGTCGCGCGGCGCACCGATCTGATCGCGCTGTGCACCGACGGCGATCGCGAAGCCGAGCGGTGGCTCGACGAGGCCGAGGCGGCCGTGCGGCAGCTGCTCGACGCGCCGTCGCATCGCGCCGACTCCGCCGAGGATCTGCTCGACGAGCCTCCGGTGCCGCCGGTCGAGCCGGTCGCGTTCCGCTGCGGGCGCGGGCGCGAGCAGTACCTCGCCGACATCGCGCGCTGCCAGGCGGCGCTCGCCGCCGGCGAGTCCTACGAGGTCTGCCTGACCGACCAGATCTCGACCGACGCGAGCCCCGACCCGTGGGAGCTCTACCGCATGCTGCGCCGCACGAACCCGGCGCCGTTCGCCGCCTACCTGAGGCTCGGCGAGCTGACCGTGCTCAGCTCCTCGCCCGAGCGCTTCCTCTCGGTCGATCGCGAGCGCCGCGTGCAGGCGCGACCGATCAAGGGCACGACGCGCCGCTCGGCGGATCCGATCGAGGACGCCGCGTTGTGCGCCGAGCTGACGGATGACGAGAAGACGTACGCCGAGCACCTGATGATCGTCGACCTGCTGCGCAACGACCTCGGCCGCGTCTGCGAGGTCGACAGCGTACGCGTGCCGGAGCTGATGGTCGTCGAGCAGTACGCGACCGTGCACCAGCTGATCTCGACGATCACCGGCGTGCTCGAGCGCGAGCGCACGCCGGTGCAGTGCGTCCGTGCGTGCTTTCCCGGCGGCTCGATGACCGGCGCGCCGAAGCTGCGCACGATGAGCATCATCGACGAGACCGAGCGCGTCGCGCGCGGCGTCTACTCCGGCGCGATCGGCTACTTCGGCCTCGACGGCAGCGTCGACCTGAGCATCGTCATCCGCACGATCGTCATGCGCCCCGGCGCGACGACGATCGGCGCCGGCGGCGCGATCGTCATGCAGTCGGACCCGGTCGACGAGTTCGACGAGATCCTGCTGAAGGCGCGCGCGCCGATGTCGGCGATCGCGCGCGCCGTCACCGGCAGCGCCTCGCGCGAGGCATGGCGCGTCGAGCTCGAGCCGCGCGCGAGCGTCGCGCCGCCGATCGAGAGGACGGCGCGCGCCGCATGAGCCGCCCGGCGCAGGCCTCGGTCGCGCGACGCGCGAGCGAGCGCCCCGGCAGCGCTCGCCCGGCGAGCGTGCGCCCGACCGCCACGCGCCCGGCGAGCGCGTGGACCGTCCGTCGCGCCGCGCGCGCCGACGTCGCCGGCGTCGTCGTCGCCGTGCAGGAGCTCCTGCTCGAGCTCGGCGGCACGCCGCCGCCGGCGCTCGCGCTCGAGCGGACCGTGCGCGAGCTGATCGACGACCACGGCGCCGGAGCAGTGCTCGTCGCGCGCTGCGGCGCCGACGTCGTCGGCGTGCTCGCCGCGAGCTGGCAGCTCGCGATCCACGTCCCCGGCACGTACGCGACGATCCAGGACCTGTGGGTTCACCCGGCGTGGCGCAGCCGCTCGATCGGCGGCGAGCTGCTCGACGCGCTCGTCGAGCTCGCGCGCGCGCGCGGCGTCACGCGGATCGAGGTCGGGCTGCCGCGCGAGGGCTTTCGCGCGCTGCGCGCGACCGAAGGCTTCTACCTCGAGAACGACTTCGCGCCGCTCGGGCCGCGCATGCGGCGGGTGATCTCGTGAGCGCGACCGGCCTCGAGCCGTTCCGCCGCCGGCTCGACGAGCTCGACGATCAGATCGCGCGCCTGCTCGGCGAGCGCTTCCAGGTCTGCCGCGAGGTCGCGCTGTACAAGCGCGAGCACGACATCCCGATGATGCAGCCCGGGCGTGTCGCCGAGGTCCGCTCCCGCTATCTTGCGCGCGGCGCCGACGCGCGCCTGCCGCCCGACTACATCGAGGCGCTGTTCGAGCTGACGATCGCCGCGACGTGCAAGATGGAGGACGAGCTGATCGACGCGCCGGCGGTCGACGTCGGCGAAGCGGCATGAGCGCGCGTCCGACGTTCATCACGCTCGGCCCGACAGGCACGTGCCACGAGAACGCGCTGCGCCACTACCTCGCCTTCCAGGAGATCGACGAGTTCGACCTCGTGCTCGTCGAAGACCTGCTCGAGGCGATCGTCCGCGTCCGCGACGAGCCGCGCACGTTCCTCGTGCAGTGCAGCGCGCACGTGCAGGTCCATCTCGTGACCGAGCGCTACCACGAGGACGTGTTCGTCATCGACACGTTCATCTACCCGACGAAGGAGCTCGGGCTCGTCTTTCGGCGCGATCGCGACGAGCACAACAGCCTCGGCATCGTCTCGGCGACGAAGGGCTACCTCGACCTCTCGCGCTTTCCGACGATCGTCGACCAGCCGTCGAAGCCCGTCGTCGCGCGCAACCTGCTCGAGGGCAAGTTCGACGCCGGCTTGACGCACGTTCACCACGCCGAGGAACACCCCGACGAGCTGCGGCTCGTCGAGTACTACGGCGCCGTCGACACGACGTGGGTCGTCTACGGCGCGCGCAAGCGCTTTCGCGGCGAGGTCATCGGCATGCACAACCCGTGGCTGTTCGCCGACGCCGCGCGCGAGGTCGAGGCTGCGAGCGCGCCGATCCGGCGGACCGGAGCGCGCGACGCGCAGCCGGCCGGCGCCTAGCGGCGTTCGAGCCAGCGCCGAGGCTCGATCCGCGATCAGCGAGGCGCGAAAGGCGCCCGCGCGCCCTTCAGCGCGCGCAGCTGCGCCGGGTGCATCGTCCGGCGCAGCTGTGTCGCACGACGACTCGTCGCGCGCGCACGCAAAGCGACCAGCAGCGCGAGCGAGACAAGCCAGCAGCCCACCGCAACCCACAGAATGGTCATGTCCCGGCGTTACCCCGCGGTAGAGCCACTAAACCCACTTTTACACGACCGACGGCTGGACCTGACGGCTGTTTCCGACTTCGCGCCTAGCGCCGCCGCCGATCGCTCGCAGGCCGCCGTCGCGACGGCGGCCTGCCGGCAAATGCGCCGAGCGCCGGCGCCTATTCGACGGCGTCGACCGTGCGCGGACCCTCGCCGACGTACTTCGCCGTCGGGCGGATCAGCTTCGCCTCGCGCTTCTGCTCGAGGATGTGCGCCGACCAGCCGGCGACGCGCGCGCACGTGAACATCGGCGTGAACAGCTCCGGCGGGACTTCGGCGAGGTCGAGCACGACGGCCGACCAGAACTCGACGTTCGTCGCGAGCACGCGGTCCGGGCGGCGCGCCTGCAGCTCCGCGAGCGCCGCCTTCTCGAGCGCCTCGGCGGCCTCGAAGCGCGGCGAGCCGAGCTCGCTCGCCGTCCGGCGAAGCACGCGCGCGCGCGGGTCTTCGGCGCGATACACGCGGTGGCCGAAGCCCATCAGCCGCTCGCCGCGGTCGAGCGCATCGGAGACCCACTTCTCGGCGTCGCCGCTCGCTTCGACCTCCTCGAGCATCTTCAGCACGCGCGAGGGCGCGCCGCCGTGCAGCGGCCCCGACAGCGCGCCGACCGCGCCCGACAGCGCAGCGGCGACGTCGGCGCCCGTCGAGGCGATCACGCGCGCCGTGAACGTCGACGCGTTCATCCCGTGCTCGGCAGCCGAGACCCAGTAGGCGTCGATCGCCTTCACGTGGTCGGGGTTCGCCTCGCCGCGCCAGCGGATCAGGAAGCGCTCGGGGATCGTCCGTCCCTGGTCGATCTCCTGCTGCGGCACCGGCGGCTGGCCGGCTTCGCGCGCCGACTGCGCGACGAACGACAGCGCCATGACCGACGCGCGCGCGAGGTTGTCGCGCGCCTCCTCGTCGGTGATGTCGATCAGCTGGCCGAAGCCCCACTCGGGCGCGAGCATCGCCAGCGCCGACTGCACGTCGACGCGGTGATCGCCCGAGCGCACGGTCAGCGCGTGCGGTTCGGCCGGCGGCAGCCCGGGCTTGAAGCGGCCGTCGACGAGCAGGCCCCAGACCTGCTCGAAGGGGATGTTGCCGACGAGTTCTTCGATGTTGACGCCGCGATAGCGCAGCGCGCCACCCTCTTTGTCGGGCTCGGCGATCTCGGTCGCGAAGGCGACGACGCCTTCCAGGCCCGATTGGACCTCTGGTGCTTGAACCGCGCTCATGGCACTCGCTTTCTGAGCTTGATGCTTGACGGGAGACGCTGCCTTGTGGGCAGGCTCATATCGTCGCACGATTGCGTGTGCAAGTAGGCTGCGAGCCGTGGCCGCAGGGGAGCTGATGTTCCGCAGCGCGATCGAGCTCGCCGCGCTCGTGCGCAGCGGCGAGCTCTCCGCGCGCGAGCTCGTGCAGAGCTCGCTCGAGCGCATCGAGGAGCTCAACCCGGCGCTGAACGCGTTCGTGCAGGTCGACGAGCGCGGCGCGCTAGCGAGCGCCGAGCGGATCGCGCCGGGCGACGAGCGGCCGTTCGCCGGCGTGCCGATCGCGATCAAGAACAACCGGGCGGTGAAGGACCTGCGGCTGACGTACGGCTGCTCGCTGATGGCCGAGCACCTCGCGCCGTACGACCACAACGTCACGCGCCGCCTGCGCGACGCCGGGTTCGTGATCGTCGGCACGACGACGCTGCCCGAGTACGGGATCCTGCCCGTCAGCGAGGCGCGGCTGTTCGGGCCGACGCGCAACCCGTGGGACCTCGAGCGCACGCCCGGCGGCTCCTCCGGCGGCGCCGCGGCCGCCGTCGCCGCGGGGCTCGTGCCGGTCGCGCACGGCAACGACGGCGGCGGCTCGGTGCGCATCCCGGCCGCTTGCTGCGGCCTCGTCGGCCTGAAGCCCGCGCGCGGGCGCATCTCGCCGGCACCCGAGCTCGGCGACTCGGACCTCGGCATCGACGGCGTGCTCACGCGCACCGTCGCCGAGACCGCCGCGATCCTCGACGTGCTCGAGGGCTACGAGCCGGGCGACGCGACGTGGGCGCCGCCGCCGGGCGAGCCGTTCGCCGTCTCCGCGCGCGCAGAGCCGCGGCGGCTGCGGATCGCCGCGACGACGCTGCCGCCGCAGCCCGACGCCGCCGTCGAGGAGCTCTGCGCCGGTGCCGTCGGCGACGCCGCCGAGCTGCTGCGCTCGCTCGGCCACGACGTCGAGGACGTCGAGCCGCCGTGGCAGGACGAGCAGCTGCGCGAGCTGTTCGGCGTCGTCTTCTCGAACCAGATCGCGCTGTCGATCGCCTACTCTGGCACCGTCGCCGGCCGCGCGCCGAGCGCCGAGGACATGGAGCCGATGAGCTGGGCGATCTACTCGATGGTCGGCAAGCTCGACGCGATCTCCGGCCTCGCCGCCGCCGCGCGCCTGAAGAACTTCGCGCGGCGGCTCGTCGCCTTCCTGGCGCCCTACGACGCGCTGCTGACGCCGGCGCTCGCCGAGCGCCCGCTACCGCTCGGCACGCTCGACACGAGCGCGCCCGAGCCGATGTCGACGTTCACGCGCTCCGGCCTGTTCACGCCGTTCACGCCGATCTTCAACGCGACCGGCCAGCCGGCGATCTCGCTGCCGCTGTACGACGGCGCCGACGGGCTGCCGCTCGGAGTTCAGCTCGTCGGGCGCCCGGCCGGCGAGAGCGCGCTGCTCGCGCTCGCCGCGCAGCTCGAAGCGGCGCGGCCTTGGGCGGGGCGGCGCGCTCCCTTCTCCGGCTAGCGCTGAGCGTCGGAGCGCGCGCTCGCCGATCGCTCACCCAGCGGGCGGCGCGATCCACGGCGTGTCGATCGCCAGCACCTCTCCGAGGCGCTCGAAATGGCGATCGAAGTGCAGCACGCTCAGCCCAGCTCGCTGCGCGGCGACGGCGACCGTCAAGTCGCGGAGCGGGAGTCGGTGCGCGCCGTGCGATCCGTCGCGTGCCAGCTCGCGCATCGTCGCGAGCACGCCGCGCTGGACGCTGCGATCGACGGCGATCTCGCGCAGGCCCTCGAACGCCTGGTCGACAGCCGCGAGCTGACGAGCGTCGCGCGCGTCGAGGCTCAGCTCGTAGCGCACTGGCCAGCACCAGGCAACATCGCCGCGCTCGACAGCGGCGCTCAGCAGCGCACGACCCGCCGAGATCCGCGTGGCCGCGACCCAGGCGGACGTGTCGACCAGCACGGCGCCGTCGCCATCCCACAGCGAGCGCTCACGCACAGTAGCCCGGCTCGTTGATTCGGTCGATCGCCTCCAGATCGAGATCGAAGCCGCCGCCGTCCATCGCCGCGAACAGCGCCTCGACCGCGGCGCGCCGGTCGCGTCCGGCCTGCAGCTCGGCGTGCGCTCCCTCCATCGCGAGCCGACGGACCAGCGTCGCGTTCGCCTCCCGCGTACCCGTCGCCGCTCGTACTCGCGCAAGCGCCTCCTCCAGCTCGCGGTCGGCTGTTACGGCGATTCGACGGTAGTTGCTGGGCATCGTGCGCTCAGTGTAGCTCCTAAGAGTTACACCGACGAGCGCCCGCGAGCTGGACATCGGGGACCTCGGGCCGGCCGGTCCTAGATCCCTCAGCCCCCGCCGAGCACCGCCGCCATCCGCGCCGGCGCGACGCCGAACGACTCGACGTCGGCCGCGCCGCGCTCGGCGACCATCGGCACCTCCATCAGCTCGGCCTCGTCCCACGTCGCGAACGCGCTCGGCCCGGCGACGCGCTCGAGCAGACGCAGCGAGCGAGAGACGATCGGCGTCGGCACGTGCACGAGCGGGCGCGAGCGCCCGAGCGAGCGCAGCACGGTGCGCACGAGGTCGTCGTGGCTGAGCGTCTGCGGGCCGGCGAGCTCGTAGCGCCTGTGCGAGGCGCGCTCGGCGCTCGGCGCTCGCAGCGCGGCGATCACGCAGTCGGCGACGTCCTCGGCCCAAATCGGCTGGTAGAGCGCGTTCCCGCGCCCAGAGACCGGCATCAGCGGCAGCAGCGCGAGCCGTTCGAGCAGCGTCAGCCAAGGGTCGCCGGGCGCGTAGACGATCGACGGCGCGAAGACGATCGAGTCGACGCCGGCCTCCTCGACGGCCTGCTCGGCGAGCGCCTTCGCGCGGAAGAAGCGCGCGCGGTGGTGCGTCGAGGCGTCGAGCGCCGAGAAGAACACGAAGCGCTCGACGCCGGCGCGCTCGGCGGCCTGCACCATCCGCCACGTCGCGATGCCGTTGAGCTCCTCGATCGAGCCGTCCGGCTGGTCGCGGATCGAGGCGGCGAGGTGGATCACCGTGCGCACGCCGCGCAGCGCGTTGCGAAACGACGGCGGGTCGGTCAGGTCGCCGAGCGCGATCTGCACACGCACGCGCTGCGCGCCGAGGCGGCGCGGGTCGCGCACGAGGCAGCGCACCTGCTCGCCTTCGGCGACGAGCCGGCGCAGCAGCGCCGTGCCGACGAGCCCGGTCGCGCCCGTGAGCAGCAGCATCACGCCAACCTAGCGGAGGCGCCCGCGCCGGACCGGCGCCATCTCTAAAATACGGCGCTCACCCCGCAGTCCCCAAGACAGAAACCGCAAACCAACCAGGAAAGAAGCGAATGGCCTACGTGATCGCCGAGCCGTGCATCGGCACCAAGGACAACTCGTGCGTCGAGGTCTGCCCTGTCGACTGCATCCACCCGACGCCCGACGAGCCCGGATACGACGCCGCCGAGATGCTCTACATCGACCCCGAGGAGTGCATCGACTGCGACGCTTGCGTCGAGGCCTGCCCGGTCGACGCGTGCTTCGCCGAGGATCAGCTCCCGGAGGAGTGGCAGAAGTACACGCAGATCAACGCCGACTACTTCGCGAACGCCAAGTAGGACGCGTCGAGCACGTCGAGCACCGGCACGTCGGCGACGACCGCTTCGATCGACTCGCGCAGCTCGCGCGAGTCGAATGCGTGCGACCGCGGCGCGACCGGGTTGACGGTCAGCGCCTTCAGGTCGATGCGCCGCCGCACCTCGATCGCGATCCCCTGACGCGCGTACCAGCGCGGCCCGCGCTGTGAGAGGAACACGCGCGTCGGGTCGGCGACGACGATGCGCAGCTCGCGCTCGTCGCGCTGGCCGCGCGCGGCGAGCAGCCCTTCGAGGAAGCGCTCGCCGAGCGCGCCGTCGACGGCGAACGCGTCGAGCTCCGGCCGCTCGCGCAGCAGCGCGGCGATCTCGAGCTCGTCGGCCGTCAGCACGAGGCGGCGCGGCAGCGTCGGCAGCGACGCGAGGTCGCCATCGGCCGCGGGCAGCCGGACGAGGTCGACGGCGTCGCGCGTCGCCTCGACGACGCGTTCGACGTCGTCACTGAGGATCGCGCCGGTCGCCATCACGAGGCCGTCGGCGACGGTCGGCGAGGAGGCCGCGCGGCGGTCGATCGCGCCGTCGACGAGGACCTGCTCGGCGCCGAGCGCGAGCATCCGCTCGGCGACGGCGCGCACGTCGGCGGCGGCGCTCGGCCCGGCGACCTCGACGGCGCCCGGCTCCTGCAGGCGCGCGATCACGACCTCGCCGAGCGGCGTGCGCACGCCGGTCTGCTCGATCCGCTCGTGCGCGAGCGCGCTCGCGCGCAGCAGCGCGCCGGTGCTCGCGACGAGATCGCCCGCCTGCAGCTCGACGCTCGGCTTCTCGATCCGCGCGTCGATCACGTCGTGGTGCTCGCCGTCGCGCCCAATCGACGTGACGCCGACGCGCCGGTCGGCGCGCGCGTGCTCGGCGAGGATCGCCGCGAGCGTGACCGTCTTGCCGGTGTTCTTCGCGAGGCCGACGAGCGCGAGCGTGCGCGTGCCGGCCAGCAGCTCGCTGAGCGGCGCCGGCGCGGGGTCAGCCATCGACGCTCGACGCGCTCGTCGACGACGACCCGCTTGCGCCGCTGGCCGACACGGCGAGCGCGCCGGCGCGCTCGCCGTCGAGCCGCGCGGCGAGCTCGCGCACGATGAAGCTCGCGACGTGGTACGGGTAGGTGCCCTTCGAGAAGCCCGCGTCGAAGCCGAGCTCCTTGGCGAGCTCGTTCGAGACGCGCGGGCCGCCGCAGGTGAGGATCAGCTCCTTGCGCACGCCCTCGGCCTCGACGATCTCGACGAGCTCGGTCAGGTTGGCGATGTGCAGGTTCTGCTGCGTGACCGTCTGCGAGACGAGGATCGCGTCGGCGTGCAGGTCGATCGCGCGCGAGACGAGCACGCTGTTTGGCACCTGGCTGCCGAGGTTGTGCGTCTCGAAGGACTTGTAGCCCTCGAGGCCGTGGTGGCCGTGGAAGCCCTTGAGGTTGAGCATCGCGTCGATGCCGACGCTGTGCGTGTCGGTCCCGGTCGCCGCGCCGACGACGACGATCGGCCGCCCGACGTGCTCGCCGGCGAACGCCTCGATCTGCTCCTCGCTCATGTACTCGATGTCGAAGCCTTCGCTCGACAGCGAGGAGTAGTCGACGGTCTGCTTGGACTCGGCGAACATCACGAAGTACGTGTAGCCGTCGGTCAGCTCCTGGTAGTGGACGACCTCCGGGTGCTCGAAGCCGATCTTCGCGGCCCACTCCTGCGCGGCCTTGCGCGCGGCCAGGCCGTAGGGGACGGGCAGCGTGAAGCTGAGCTGGACGATCCCGTCGCCGAGGTGGTCGGCGTACGGGCGCACGCGCTCGAGGTCGACGGCGCGGCCGCCGCCGCTCGCCTGCGCGTCGCGCTCAGGCAAGGCTCGACGCTCCGCGCATCAGCTCGCTCGCCGGGTCGAAGTAGTGCTCGTCGACGGTCACGATCCCCTCGGTCCCGCGTCCCTCGTCGACCTGCCGGCGCACGTCGCCGAAGACGCCCTCGCCGAGCGCCGCGAACAGCCCGCGCTCGGCGATCCGCTCGAGCAGCTCGTGCGCGCCGGCGAGCACCTCCCGCGCGCGCGTCTGCACGATGCCGCCGCGCTTGAACTCGATCTCCTCGCCGAGGTCGTGCGCGGCGTTGAACACGTAGTTGACGTTTTCGAGGCCGATCACGCGATCGTGGACGTGCGGCGTGAAGATGCCCTCGGTCGGCACACCGACCGTCTGGATCCCCTGGCCGGTCGCGATCGTGACGAGGTTGAACAGCGAGTCGGTCGCGTGCGTGCGGAACAGGTTGCCGTCCATGTGGCGCGTCGGCGGCATGTACTTGACGGGGCACTCGGGGAACAGCTCGCGCGTGAGCTGCGCCTGCGCCCACTCGAGCAGCAGGCTGTTCTTGACCGGCGTGTCGATCTCGTACGCGTCGCCGAGCGCGATCTGCTCGTCGGGAACGCCCGAGTCGAGCGCGAGCTGGCGGTTGATGAACTGCGAGGCGGTGACCGACGGCGCCGCCTCGATCGCGTCGGCCGTGCGCAGGTAGTTGTCCTCGCCGGTGTTGATGACGACGCCGAAGAAGCCGTTGATCATCCGTGAGACGCGCTGGTCGATCAGCCCGCGCACGGGGTTGATGTCGCGGTAGAGGATCCCGTAGAGCGCGTCGTTGACCATGTTGTCGAAGCCCTCGATCGCGCCCATCGCGGCGATCTCGGGCATGCACAGCCCCGAGCAGAAGCTCGACAGGCGCACGTAGCGCCCGTTCTTCAGAGACCACTCGTCGAGCGCCTCGCGCATGATCCGAAAGTTCTCCTGCGTCGCGAACGTCCCGCCGTAGCCCTCGGTCGTCGGCCCGTAGGGGACGTAGTCGAGCAGGCTCTGCGCCGTCGAGCGGATCACCGCGACGATGTCGCCGCCGGCCTGCGCGACGGCGAGGCCGTGGACGACGTCCTCGTAGACGTTGCCGGTCGCCGTCAGCACGTAGCGCAGCGGCGGCGGGTGCTCGCCGAGATGCTCGCGCAGCTCGCGGCGCTCGCTCATCCGCGCGGCGATCTCGCCGACGCGCCGCTCGAGCTCGCTCGTCACGCGCGCGCGAATCGCCTCGTCCTCGGCGCGCGCGCCAGCGACGAGGTCGAGCTCGCCGCGGTCGACGGCCTCGGCGAGCGACTGCGGCGTCGCGTCGGCGTCGGCGAGCAGCGCGTTGCCGATCCAGTAGGCGATCCCCTTGCTCAGCTCGCCGCGCTCGCGCACGTGGTCGACGAGCACGTTCGGCAGCGGCGCGTCGAGCTCGTTCGCGCCGTCGACGCCGAGCAGGCGCGCGATCGTGCGCTCGACCGAGACGGTCGTCTTGTGAGCGATCGTCTCGCCGACGTTCGCCGCGATCTGCTGCGCCGCCTGCCGGCACGACGCGATCGCGCCGGGGTCGAGGTCGAGCTTCCCGTTGGGGCTCATTTGAGCTCCCGCACGATCGGGAAGGGGATCACCTCGCGAAGCGTGTCGCGTTCGAGCAGGATCATCACGAGGCGGTCGACGCCCATGCCGCCGCCGGCGGTCGGCGAGTAGCCGTACTCGATCGCGCGCGCGTACTCCTCGTCGTTCGGGTGCGGAACGTCGGCGTCGTCGACCATCCGTCGCTTGCGCTGGTCGACAAAGCGCTGCCACTGGTCGACGGGGTCGTTGAGCTCGGTGTCGCCGCTGACGAGCTCGATGCCGCCGATCACCGAGTCGAAGTGTTCGGCGAGCTCCGGGTGGACCGGGTGGCGCCTGGTGATCGGGAACGGCTCGAGCGGGAAGTCGAACACGTGCGTCGGCTGGTTGATCGTCGACTCGATTTTCTCGGAGTAGATGTCGGCGACGACGTCGGCCCACGTCGCGTCGGGGTCGAGCGGATCGTCGAGCAGCTCGGCGAGCTGCTCGCGCGTGGACTCCATGAAGTCGACGCCGAAGCGCTCGAGGATCAGCTCGCGCATCGTGATCCGCCGCCACGGCTTCGCGAGGTCGATCTCCTCGCCGTTGCGTTTGATCGCGGTGCGCCCGAGCGCACGCTCGGCGACGTCGCGGAACATCTCTTCGGTGACGGTCGCGACGTCGTTGTAGTCCGAGTACGCGCACATGAACTCGATGATCGTGAACTCCGGCGAGTGCTTCGGCGAGATGCCCTCGTTGCGGAACACCTTGCCCATGTCGTAGACGTTCTCCATGCCGCCGACGATGCAGCGGTTGAGGAACAGCTCGACGGAGATGCGCAGGTACAGGTCGCGGTCGAGCGCGTTGTGGTGCGTCGTGAACGGCCGCGACCCGGCGCCGCCGGCGAGCGACTGCAGCGCCGGTGTTTCGACCTCGACGAAGTTGCGCTCGGCGAGCCATTCGCGAATCGCGAGGACGATCTTGTTGCGCTTGACGAACAGGTCGCGGGTCTCCTGGTTGGCGATCAGGTCGAGCTCGCGGTAGCGGTAGCGCGTGCCCGTGTCGCCGAGGCCGTGGTGCTTGTCCGGCGGCGGCCGCAGCGTCTTTGTCAGCAGCGTGCACTCGACCGCCTCGAGCGCGAGCTGGCCGCGCTGGGTCACGTAGACGCAGCCGTCGACCGAGACGATGTCGCCGATGTCGAAGTCGAGGATGCGGTCGTAGGCCTCCTGGCCGAGCGAGTCGACGCGCAGCACGATCTGGATCGACCCGGACAGGTCGCGCACGTCGAGGAACGCCGTCTTGCCGTGGCCGCGACGCGAGATCAGCCGGCCGGCGAGGAGGTAGCGCATGTCCTTGTGCGCGCCCTGCGCGAGCGAGCTCGCGTCGTGCGCGGCGAGGATCTCGCCGATGCGCGTGCGCCTGCCCCACAGCGTGACGGCCGGGTACGGGTCGATCCCTTCGGCGCGCAGACGCTCCATCTTCTTGCGGCGCTCGTCGATTTCGACGACGCCGTTCTGCGCCGGGTCGGCCTCCTGCAGCGCTATGTCCCTCTCCCCCTCATGGTGTCCGGATGCGGACATGTCAGACGATCCTCTCAGAGCGGTTTCGCTTGAGTCAAGCGCTGACGCAGGATGTCTACAGGGGCCCTGCGCGCGCCGACTAAGCCATCGGCAGCGACATGCCCGCCGGTTTTCGCTGCTCTGCGGCGGCGGGAGCGGGGACGCCGACCTCGACGAGCGGCAGCGTCGGCAGTGGCAGCGGCGCGAGCGCGATCAGCCCGCGCGCGACCTGGCGGATCGCCTGCGAAGCGGGGTCGTCCGGGTCGACGACGACGAGCGGGATGCCGCCGTCGGCCTGCGCGCGCAGCGGCATCGTCAGCGGGACGCTGCCGAGCAGCGGCACGTCGAGCTCCTCGGCGAGCTCCTCGCCGCCGCCTTCGCCGAAGATCGCGTAGCGCTCGCCGGCGGGCGTCGTGAAGCCGGACATGTTCTCGATCACGCCGGCGATCTCGAGGTCGACCTTCTCGGCCATCTGCGCCGCGCGCCGCGCGACCTTCTGCGCGGTCGCCTGCGGCGTCGTGACGATCAGGAACTTCGCCTGCGGCAGGAGCTGCGCGAGCGTCATCGAGACGTCGCCGGTGCCCGGCGGCAGGTCGATCAGCAGGTAGTCGAGCGCGCCCCAGTCGACGTCCTGCAGGAACTGCGTCAAAGCCTTGTGCAGCATCGGCCCGCGCCAGACGACGGCCGCGTCCTCCTCGACGAAGAAGCCGATCGACATGACCTTCACGTCGTGCGCGTCGAGCGGGATGATCTTGCGCTCGGCGGAGACCGGCGGGCGCGTCGCGCCGAGCCCGTACATGCGCGGGATCGAGTAGCCCCACACGTCGGCGTCGAGCACGCCGACGCGCTTGCCTTCGGCCGCGAGCGCCGCCGCGAGGTTCGCCGTCAGCGTCGACTTGCCGACGCCGCCCTTGCCAGAGCCGACGCAGATCACGTTCTGCACCTGCGCGAGCGAGCCGGCCGGCAGGCTGCCGCGGCCGAGCTTCTGCTGCAGCGCCGCCTTCTGCTCGTCGGACAGCACGTCGAAGTAGACGTTGCAATGCGTCACGCCCTCGAGCGCCGTCACCGCCTCGGCGACGGCCGTCTGGAAGTGCCCCTTGATCGGGCAGCCGGGCGTCGTCAGCGAGACCATCACGTCGACGACGCCGTTGCCGCCGATGTCGATCGAGCGCACCATGTCGAGCTCGACGATCGAGCGGTGCAGCTCGGGGTCGATCACGGCTGTCAGGGCTTGCGTTATGTCCTCGCGTGTTGGCATCGGCACGGCCCATTGTGACAAACGCGGGGTGCGCAGCAGGCGGTGGGTGCGTTCGGCGAGTGCGGGCCAAAAAAAGACCCGCCGGGCGATGGGGACGCCCGGCGGGTCGAGGGAGGAGAGGGTGCTACTACTGCCGGCGGGATATGAGGCCGACAGACTTTCCCGATGACCGCCTTGTGTCGCGGTCCCCGGCCTCTCCAGCCGGGTCGGGGGAAGTTCGTTTGCGGATCAGACGAGGCTGAGGATCCGCTCCTGGACCTTGTCGGCGAGGTCGGTGCCGTTCTTGGCGACCGAGTCGCGACGCTTTTCGAGGTCTGAGACCGTCTTCTCGACCTCGCGACGGCGTTGGCGCAGTTCACGCTCGACGCGCACGCGCGCTTTGCGCACCTCGCGCTCGAGCCGGTTGCGCGCGGTCACGCCGCGGCGTTCGAAGCGACGCAGCTGCGCCTGTGCCTTGCTCGTCGAGGAGTAGCTCGAGATCGTGTCGTTGACGGTCGTCACTAGTTTGTCGCGCGCGGTGAGCGCGACGCCGACGGGGATCAGCACGGCCCGCTCGGCGTAGTCGCCGAACACGCCGACGGTCTCGCGCGTGGCCGTCTGCGCCTGGCGCGCAGCCGACTCCGACTGGTGGATCGCGCGGGTGCGTGCGGCCTTCGCCTGCGTCGCTTTCGCCTGCGTCGCCGACGGTTTACGAGCTGGTTTGCGGCGCGCTTTGGCCGGTTTCGAGCCCGCTTTGGAGCTTTTCGGTGCGGTGGTGGCAGTTGGCATCTTGGGGCGAATCTCCTCTTCTTCCTCGCCGTCTGCGAGGAGGTGCGGGTTCAGTTCTCGTGTTCGATACCCGATCTGGCGAGATCGAACACCTGTTTGTAACCCGCTCCTGGAAGATTGTTACAAGCGGATGCTACCACTTGCGAAAGCGCCCGTGTGACCGGGTGTTCACAAGCGCTAGCTTGTAACAGGAGGAACATGCGTTCGGCCCGCCGGTGCTGTGTTTGCGCGCATTCGCGCGATCCACGCGCTCGGCTCGTCGAGCTCGGCCGAGCTCGGCAGCGCGTCGGGACCGCTCCACACGCGCGCGAGCGCCGCGGGGCCTCCGTCGGCGACGACCGCGTCGCAGAAGCGGCGCCCGACCTCATACTGGCGCAGCTTCATCTCGAGGCCGAGCAGCCGCTCGAGCACGCGCCAGGGCAGGCCGCGCAGGCCGATCTTCGATCGGTCGCGCCGGCGCGTCATCGTGCGGCGCAGCTGCGGCAGCGACGGCAGCACCTCGGCGCCGACGGCGTCCATCGTGTGCTCGGCGTGCCCCTCGATCAGCGACATGACGGCCTGCATCCGCTCGACTAGCTGCCAGCGGTCCTCGCCGAGCGTCATCCGCAGCAGCTCGCCGCTGCGCGCGCGCTCGACGAGCGCGCGCAGCTCGTTCGCGTCGGGCACGCGCGGGAGCGAGAAGCGCGCGCTCGACGCCGACCCGTTGCGCTCGCCGCTCCCGCCCGCCTCGCCGTCGCCGTTCGCCTCGTCGCCGTTCGAGGTGTCGCCGAGCAGCGACACCTGGAGCCCGTCGATCAGCTCCTTGAGCATCCCGCCGAGGTGCTCGCGCAGCCACGGCGCGCCGCCGAACTGCACGGCGTGCGTGATCTCGTGGATGCTGACCCACAGGACTAGCTCGTCGCGGTCGACTGACAGGTTGCGCGCGGCGAGCGCGAGGTTCGGCGCGAGCAGCAGCAGGCGCGGCGGCGGCGGCTCGTCGAGCAGCGCGAGGTCGTACTGGCCGAGCACGCGCTGCGAGAGCACGCCGGTCAGCGCGCCGACCTGCGCGCCGAGCAGGAAGCCGGACGCCGCGCGCAGCGGTCCGGCGAGCGGTCCGGCGCCGGAGCCGATGCGCTCGGAGAGGCCGCCGAGCAGCGGGCGCATCGTGCGCAGGTTCGCGGCGATCCACGCGCCGCGGTCGACGGCCTCGAGCGGCGGCAGCTCGGCCGGCAGCGGCAGGCCGCTGTACTCGCTGACGCGCCGCGCGAACTCGTGCGCGCGCGGCTGCACCGATGCAGCGCGCACGTCTCCGGGCAGCGGCGAGCCGGCGACGCGCTCGCCGATGCGCTGGGCCATGCGCCAGTCGATCACGTCCACGCTCTGAGCGTAGCCCGGCAGCATCAGCGCGAGGTAACGATCTCAGCCGCGCGTCGAGAGCAGCCGCGCGGTGGGCGGCGATCGGCGAAAAGCAGGCGCGATCTCGCGCCGTTCGTTGCCGATCGCATCGATTGCGCGCCAAATAGCTCGACTAGCGGGCAAAGCGCTCGTATCCTTGGATGGTGCCTGCGCCGCGAATCGCGCCCGAGCGTCCCGCCCTGCGCGGGAGCGAGCCGATGCGCGAGGCCGCCGCGGACGGGACGCGCGCGCCGGCCGCGGAAGCGGCGCAAGCGACGGCGTTCCTGCACCGCGCGGAGGTGCGCGACGTGCTCGCGTGGGTGCGCCTGCTCGTCGAGCCGCAGGACGCGGCGGCGGTCGTGCGCGCACTCGCGCGCCCGCCGATCGAACTGCGCCAGGCGCATCTGGCGCGCGTGATCCAGCTCGCGCGGCGGCGCAAGCTCGACCTCGTCGCCGGCCTTGGCGCGGCGGTCGAGTCGCCGCAGGTCCCGCCGGAGGCGCGCGAACGGATCGAACGCTTCGTCGCGCTGCACGGCCGCGCGTCGGCGGCCCTCGACGAGCTCGCGCCGGACGCGTTCGTGATCGAGCTGATCGAGCTGCTCGGCACGCCGGGGCGCTCGCTGCTGACGCCGCAGGACGCGGCCGAGCAGCGTGCGAGCCTGCAGAGCCTGCGCGATCTCGCCGGCGAGATCGTGCGCGCCGAGCCGCGGTGCAGCGCGCGCGAGCTCGCGCGTCAGCTCGCGGCGGTCGTGCCGGAGGCGCGCGCGGTGATCGCGGCCGGCAGCAACGCGCCGCCGGCGCACCTGAGCGCGGTCGCGTCGGCCGGCGAGCGCACGGGCGAGGAGCTGCTCGAGGAGCGCTTTCAGCGGCTGCGCGAGGAGGTGCTCGACAGCGTCGCGCGGATCGGCGGGCGGCTCGGCGAGCTGCGCCTGGACACCGAGCTCGACATCTCCCACGGCGTCGTGCGCTACCTGGAGCTGCTGAAGCTCGCGGCGCTGATGCAGCGGCCGGCCGAGCAGGAGCTCGCCGACGCGCTCGCCGACGTCAACGCGCGGCTGCTCGCGGCGGCGACGCCGCTGCAGCGCGAGATCTTGCAGACGTCGGCGCTCGACGACTCGCTCGTCGCCGGCGCGCACGTCGGCCCGCGCGAAGAGCACTCGCTCGACCCGTTCCTGCCGCGCAAGGGCGTCGGCCTGGCGCTGTCGGCGTCGGACATCGAGACCTACCGCAGCTGTCCGCTGCGCTACAAGTTCGCGCGCGTCCTGCGGATTCCGACCGAGCAGACGTTGCACCAGCGCTTCGGCATCGCCGTGCACCAGGTGCTCGAGCGCTTCCACGCCGACGGCGAGCAGACGCTCGCGCAGATGCTCGAGCTGCTCGACGCCGGCTGGCGACGCGCGGGGTTCGGCGACTCGGAGATCGAGCGCGGGCTGCACGAGAAGGGTCGCGCGGCGCTCTCGCACTATCACGCGCGCCTGCACGCGCACGACTCAGAGCCGGTCTGGTTCGAGCGCTCGTTCTCGTTCCGCCTCGGGCCGCACCACCTGCGCGGGCGCGTCGATCGCGTCGACCGCCTCGCGCCGGGCGCGGGAGCCGAGTACGAGCTGATCGACTACAAGACGTCGCGTCCGAAGAGCGCCGAGCAGCTCGAGGACGACGTGCAGCTCTCGCTTTACGCGCTCGCGGCGCGCGAAGACTGGCAGCTGCCGTCCTCGCGCGAGGCGTACTACTACGTGCTCGACGACGTCAAGGTGCCGGTGCCGCCGAGCGAGCGCGCGCAGGAGGCGCTGACGGAGATCGTGATGGACGTCGGCGAGGGCATCCTCGCGCAGGAGTTCGAGCCGACGCCGTCGCACGCGGCGTGCTCGATCTGCGACTACCGGATCGTCTGTCCGGCCGCCGAGCGCTAGGACGGTCGCTCTTTCGAGGGGCGGTCCGCGCCGGCGGGTCGCGGCCTGCGGCCGCGCACGTGCGCGGCGGCTAACGGATCGCGGGCGGGCCGAGGCCGGCCCGCGCGCTACATGCTCTCGCGGCCGCGCTGGCGCAGGAAGCGCTGGAATTCGCGTGCGAGCATGTCGCCGGAGGGGACGTCGTCGCTGCTCAGCTCCTCGTCGTTCTCGGTCGCCTGCTCGAGGCGTTCGACGAACGCCTGGATGTCGGGGTCGCTCTGCACCGCGAGGCCGACCTGGCGCTCGTAGTCGTCGGCGGCCGACTCGAGCTCGGAGACGTCGACGGAGACGCCGATCAGGCCTTCGACGCGACGCACCAGCGCGAGCGCCGCCTTCGGGTTGTTCGCGGCGGCGACGTAGTGCGGCACGCCGGCCCACAGGCTCGCCGACGGCAGCCCGGCCTGCGCGCACGCTTGGTGCAGCACGCCGACGATGCCGGTCGGCCCCTCGTAGCTCGACCCGTGCATGCCGAGGCGCTCCATCAGCGCCGGGTCGGTCGCGTGCCCGGACATCGCGACCGGGCGCGTGTGCGGCACGTCGCCGAGCAGCGCGCCGAGCGAGACGACGACCTGCACGCCGAGCGCCTCGGCGAGGTCGACGATGTGGCCGCTGAACGCGCGCCAGCGCAGCGACGGCTCGACGCCCTGCACGAGCACGAGGTCGCGCGGCGCGCGCGGCGCCTGCGCCTCGAAGACCTCGACCGTCGGCCAGACGATCTCGCGCTCGTTCTCGTCGTTGAAGCGCACCGACGGGCGGTTGGACTGGAAGTCGTAGAACTCCTCGGAGTCGATCCGCGCGAAGCGCCGCGCGTGCAGCGCCGAGGCGAGGAACGAGACGGCGCTCGAGGCCGCGTCGCCGGCGTCGTTCCAGCCCTGGAACGCGCAGACCATCGCCGGCGCTCTGAGGCTCTCTGGACGACGGTCCCAGATCAGCGGCTGCATCCGAACCACCGTACATCATGAATCGATGGCTTCCGCCGCGAGCATCGACCATGACGCAATCGCCGCAGGCGCGCCGCACGGCGCCGATCGCGCGCAGCGCATCGCGACGCTGCGCGACGCCGACGTCGTCGACGGCGTGTTCGCGTGCACGCGCAAGGAGCGCCAGATCTCGCGCGCCGGCTCGCCGTACCTGAACATCGAGCTCGCCGACGCGACCGGCACGATCACCGCGCGTGCGTTCCGCGACGCCGACGTGCTCGGCGGGCGCTTCGAGCGCGGCGAGCTCGTGCACGTGCGCGGCCGCGTCGAGCGCTTGCGCGAGCGTCTGCAGGTCAACGTCGAGGCGATCGCGCGCGCGGCCGGCGACGCCGTCGACCCGGCCGCGTTCCTGCCGACCGCGCGGCGCGACCTCGACGAGCTCGAAGGCTTCCTCGAGCACCTTGCGCGAGAGGTCTACGACCCGAGCCTGAAGCTGCTGCTCAGCGGCGTGCTCGGCGACGGCGAGCTGCGCGCCGAGCTGCGCCGCGCGCCGTGCTCGATCCCCTCGCCGCAGCACTCCGCGCACCACGCCTACCTCGGCGGCCTGCTCGAGCACACGGTCGCCGTCGCGACGCTGGCCGTCGAGGCGTGCGCGTTGCACATGCGCCTGGACCGCGACCTGCTGCTGTGCGCGGCGATCGTGCACGACCTCGGCAGGACGCGCGAGTTCACCTACGGCGCCGAGATCGGCCGCAGCGACGAGGGGCGCATGCTCGGGCACGTCGAGCTCGGCCTGCGCGTGATCGCGCCGTACGTGCCGCGCTCGCTCGAGGACTGCGCCGCCTGGCGCTCGAGCACTGCGTGCTGCTGCACCACGGGCCGGAGGCGGCCGGCGGCGCGCGCTTCGCCTCGGCCGAGGCGATCGCGCTGTACCGGCTGAACGCGCTCGACGCGCACGTCAAGAGCGCGTTCGAGCACGGTCTCGGCGCGCCCGTCGGCTAGCTGCGAGGAGGCCGCCGAGCGCGTCCGGCGACGCTCGCGCGAGGCGGTCAAGCAAGACAGCTTTGCTGCCGATGTAAAAGGTATGAGCGAGATCGGCGCGATCGCCGAGAAGACCGACGCTGGACGGCCCGACGACGACGCGGCAGCCGGCGCCGAGCAGACCGGCGCTCGTCACGGCGGCCTCTACCCGCCGCAGCGCACCGGCCGCTCGACGCGGATGATCGGCGAAGTCGTCGTCGACCTCGGCTTCGCCGACCGCGAGACCGTCGACGAGGCGGTCGAAACGGCGCGCTCGCAGGGGCGCCCGACCGGCCTCGTGCTCGTCGAGCAGGGCGTCCTGCGCCACGACCAGCTCGCGCGCGTCGTCGCCGAGCGCTTCGGCCTCGACTACGTCGACCTCGCCGTCTACGACCTCGACATGGGCGCCGTCAGCCTGCTGCGCCCGGAGGCGAGCAAGCGCTACCAGGCGATCCCGATCGGCTTCGCCGAGGACGGCGCGCTGCTGCTCGCGATGGCCGACCCGACGAACGTGCTGACGATCGACGACGTCGCGATGATGACCGGCCGCCGCGTGCGCCCGGTCGCGGCGTCGGTCGAGGACCTCAACCTGCTGCTCGCGCGGATCGCGCGCATGGAGGACTCGATCGAGGACATCGTCGACGAGAACGCCGAGAGCGACGAGGAGGAGAGCACGCTCGTCGACGAGGCCGACAGCGACGCGCCGATCATCAAGCTCGTGCACTCGATCGTCGCGCAGGCGATCGAGCAGGGCGCCTCCGACATCCACGTCAACCCCGAAGAAGGCGACACGCGCGTGCTGTTCCGCGTCGACGGCGTGCTCGCGCCGGCGGCGACGGTCAAGCGCAAGATGGCGATGGGCGTCGTCTCGCGCATCAAGATCATGGCCGACCTCGACATCTCCGAGAAGCGCGTGCCGCAGGACGGCCGCTTCGCGCTGACCGTCGACGGGCGGCGCGTCGACATCCGCGTCGTCACGCTGCCGCTCGTCTACGGCGAGGGCGTCGTGCTGCGCATCCTCGACAAGGGCAACGTCGTCCACGGCCTCGACTCGCTCGGCATGCCCGACGACGCGCTCGCGCAGTTCGCGGCTGCGATCGCGAAGCCGAACGGCGCCGTGCTCGTCACCGGGCCGACCGGCTCGGGCAAGTCGACGACGCTCTACGCCGCGCTCCACGGCCTCAACGACGGCGAACGCAGCATCCTCACGATCGAGGACCCCGTCGAGCAGCGCATCGCCGGCATCAAGCAGATGCAGATCGCGCCGAAGGCCGGCGTCACGTTCGACGTCGGGCTGCGCTCGATGCTGCGCGCCGACCCCGACGTGATCATGGTCGGCGAGATCCGCGACCGCGAGACGGCGCACATCGCCGTCGAGGCCGCGCTGACCGGCCACCTCGTGCTCTCCACGCTGCACACGCGCGACGCGCCGAGCGCGCTCGGGCGCCTGATCGACATGGGCATCGAGCCGTTCCTCGTCTCCTCGGCCGTCGACTGCATCGTCGCGCAGCGCCTCGTGCGCCTGCTCTGCAAGCACTGCAAGAAGCAGCAGGCGCTGTCGGACTCGGTGCTCGCCGAGCACGGGCTCGACGGCGCGCAGCCCTACGAACCGGGCGGCTGCTCGCGCTGCGGTGGCACCGGCTACCGCGGCCGCGTCGGCGTCTATGAGGTGATGAGCGTCTCCGAGCGGATCCGCGCGCTGATCCTCGAACGCGCGTCGGTCGACGTGATGGTCTCGGTCGCCGTCGGCGAAGGCATGCGCCGGCTGCGCGACGACGGCCTCGTCAAGGTCCGCGAAGGGCTGACGTCGATCGCCGAGGTCGAACGCATGACGAACAGCCTGCTCTAGCTGTCCTGCCCACGCACCTGCTGAACACGGCTGATGGGTGCCCGGCCGCCTGCGGCTGAGTGTGGTCGCCTGCGGTTGTAGAAGCGCATAAACGATGACAGGGCACGATCTCGCTCGGTGCTGTCCCTCCAGACGCGTCCGTGGGCCCACTCTGAGTCAAGCGTGCCGAAGAAGCGCTCTATCTTTCCGTTCCAGCGCGGTGTGTAGGGAGGGATCAGGATGTGGCGAGCACCCAGCCCTTCAAGGGTCTTGCGAAAGACCGAGCTCGTCGAATAGCATTTTGCGTTGTCGGACATGACTGCTTGCACAGGGCCACAGCCCTGCGTTTGAAACCAGCAAGCGGCCCGTCTGAGCGTCCTCGAGACGTTGATCGCGTTCTCGGCACTGTGCAGCTCGCAATAGGCCAGGCGGGTGTGGTCATCGATCACACCGATCACGACGGTCTTGCCTGCCCGGCGGGTCTTTGAGCGCTCTGAGCGCTTGCCGGTGGCCCAGTGCCCGGGAACAGAGAACTTTGGGATCTGGAAGGCGTCGATGTGCAAGAGCGCCCCGGCCTCTGACCACTCATAGCGGCGGCTGCTCTGGCGCGTGCTTGAACGACGCCTGCGCGAGCAGCCGTTGCGATGAAGCACCTTCCAGATCGTCGAGCGATGAGAGCCCGTCAGATACGTCAAGCGCATCGGCCCCCAGTTGGTCTTCTCACGCGCTGAGAGGATCGCCTGCTCCTGCTCTTCAGAGAGTGCCCAGGGACAGCTCAGAGGCACTGGTCGACGAGTCCTCAGGCAGCTCCTGCAGGCACGCTGCTCTTCAGATGCTTCGCGCCAGCGATGCCACCAGCGGTGCGCAGTCGCCGGCGCGACCCCCAGAGCCCCAGCAGCCGCCCTCAACGATGAGCCTTGCTCAACGAGCCTGACCAGCTCGAGTCGCCCGGCCAGTCCGAGCTTGCACCTACGGTCTTCCATGTCCGGCCTCCTTCGGAGAACTGCAGTCGTGGTGACCGCACCTTCCGTTGGGGGCCGGACGACCCTTCAGGTGTTCACTAGGTCTGTGGGCGGGACATCTAGCGCTGAGCGCCGATCGCACGGCGGTTCGGCACGAGCAGCGAGATGCGCAGCGGCCCCGACGGGAACGCTTCGCCTGTGAACGAGTACGCCGCGTAGCGCTTGCCCGCGTATTCGACCGAGCCGCGGTCGGGCACGTACGCGGGGCCCGGATTCAGCGTGCCAATCACCTGACGAGCGCCGACGCGCATCAGTACCTCGGCGCCGGTGAAGCGCTGCGCGAGCTTGACGTAGCCGGCGTCGTCCTGGATCGCGAACGAGAAGCGTCCGACGATTCGCCCGTCGCTGCGCACGATGCCGCGCACCGGCGCGAGCACGTACGGCCCGCCGAGGTCGTAGAGCAAGCGCCGCGCGCCGCTCGGCTCGACCGCTTCGACGCGCACGCGCACGACGTGGATGTGCGCCGCGAAGAAGCCGACGATCGCCGCGCGGATCGCGCTCGGGTCACGCGCGGCGACCGCGCGCTGGAAGCTCGCGATCGCTTCGATCTCGCGCAGCGTCGCGCGCACGTACGCGCTGCCCGCCTCCTCGACGTAGATCCGTTCGCCGACGCGCCCGAGCGTTTCGACATGCGTCTGTTCGGCGTTCGCGAGCGCCGCGCCGGGCGCACCGTGGCTCGCGGCGGTCGCGCAGCGCGCCTGCGCGCTCGGCGAGAGCAGCACGATCCGCAGCGCGCCCGTCGGGAACGTCGCGCCGGCGAGCGACGTCGCCTCGTAGCTCGCGCCGTGCGCTTGAAACGGCCCGCTCGACGGGACGCGCGACGGCGCGACGCCGGCGAGCGTGCCGCCCAGCACGCGCGCGCTCGACGCGGCCGAGCTCGCGCCGCCGAGCAGCAGCACATCGGCGCCCGTCACCTGCCGCGTCACCTGCACGAAGCTGTCGGCCGACTGCGTCGAGAGCACGAAGCTCGCGCTCGTGCCCGGCAGCCGGCCGCGCACCGGCGCGATCGCCGCGCCGGCGCCGGCGCTCGCGAGCACGCGCGAGCCCGCGACGACCTCGATGCGCACGATCTGGCCGGCCTGCAGCGCGCGCAGCGCCGCATCGGCCGCGCTCGCGTTCCCCGACGCGACGGCGCGCGCGAGCGCCGTCGAGCTCTGCA
This sequence comes from uncultured Solirubrobacteraceae bacterium, assembly GCA_963802105.1. Lineage (GTDB taxonomy): Bacteria > Actinomycetota > Thermoleophilia > Solirubrobacterales > Solirubrobacteraceae > Palsa-744. Next base: position 1,686,278 of record CAWDHJ010000002.1, read on the forward strand.
CGCGGTGCACCGCCTCCTGCACGTCGGCGCCGCTCGACGCCTCGTGGTAGATCCGCGTGGCGACCTCGCCGAGCGATCGCGCGACGAGCCTCGCGCAGCCGCCGCTCGGCTGGCCGCCGCTCGCCTTCGCGCCGTTCGTCGACGTCAGCGTCAGCGTCGCGATCGTCTGCTCGCCGCCGGCCGGCGCCTTCGGCGCGTGCGAGCTCGATCCGCACGCCGCGAGCGCCACCGCCGGGCCGAGCGCGGCCGAGAGGAGCGCGATGCGCGCGGTGCGCTTCATCGCAGCAGCCCAAGCGCCGCGCCGAACGCGACGCGGCGCGGCCAGCCCGCGCGGACGATTCCCGAAGGTCGCCCGCGCGAGGCCGTCCGCGCGGCTTCGCTTCCCTTACCTCTTCTTCGACTTGCTCTTCGAGGTCGTCTTCTGCTTCGCGCCCTTCGTCGCTGGCTTCTTCGCCAGCGGCTGCGGGTCGAAGCGGCTCCAGTGCGAGTAGTAGTCCGCCTTGCAGCCTTTCGGTCGGCCGAGGTCGTACGGACCGGACATCGCCTGCACGACCTTGCCTTTTTCGAGGTACGCGTAGGCGACCGTCAGCAGCGGCTCGACGCGCGGCTCGGCGCACAGCTTCGTGCCGATCGCGAACTGGCCGGTGATCGTCTCGTAGCCCGCGGCCGTCGAGCCGACGCAGTTCGACGCCCAGCCGGGGATTTCGCCCGAGCACGAGAACGTGTCGGCGAGTTCCTTCTTTTCGAGGTTCGTCACGATCGGCGGGCTCGACACGCCGGTGACCGGAATCTGCGACTGCACCTGGTAGCCCGTGATCGGGCCGTTGCAGTAGAACGTGTACTGCACCTGCTGTTCTTCGCTTCCCGCTTCCTGCTTGCCGGCGGCGACGCTGCCGAGGCAGTTGTAGTTGTTCGGGTTCGATTCTTCGGCTTGGCTCAGCGCCGGACTCGCGAGCGACAGGGCGAGCACGCCCACGGTCGCGGCCAGCCAGAGCGTGGCCTTTCGGTGGGCGTTACGAGATGCGTGCAACAGGTTCTCCGTTTCGTGTTCGTAGGACGTGGATCAGCTTTGAGCGGCGCGCGTGCGTCAGTGCAGGAGCGCTTCGAGGCTCCGCAGCGGTGAAGTCGGGTCGAACGCGACCGACGAGCGTGCGCCGGCCTTCGCGAACGACGAGAGCAGCAGCGCGCCGGCCGGCGGCGTGCTCGCGAGCGTCGCCGACGCCGAGCCGGCCGGCAGTTCGGCGCTCGCCGGATCGGCGACCGTCGCGTACGTGACGACGACGAGCCCGTGTTCGGCATACGTCGTCGTCGCCTCGATCGTCTTCAGCGTCGCCTGCACGAACTGATCGGCCGCCGCGATGCCGGCCGGCGTGCCCGGCGTGCACGCGGCTCCGGCCGCGCCTTCCGGGCACGACGGCTCGACGATCGTGTGCAGCACCGGCGGCGTGCCGCCAAGCGTCACGCGGTGTTCGACGAGCGCCGCGTCGCTCGCGAACGCGCTCGCCTGCAGCGCCGTCCAGCCGCTCAGCAGCGTGCCCTTCGCGAGCAGCTGACCGGCGATGTACGGAGCCGCCGTCGCGTTCGACGTCGCTTCGCCGAACGAGAAGCCCGACAGCTCGATCAACCAGACGCTCGTGATCGGCGGCAGCTTCGAGGCGCCGCTCGGCTTCGACGGTTTCGCCGGCTTCGTTTCCGTTTCGCTCGGCGTGCTCGCCGTCGTCTGCGGCGCCGGCGTGCTCGCCGCGCCGCTCGGCCTCGTCGCCGGTGCAGGGCTCGCCGGCGACGTCGCCCGCGGCGTCGTCGCCGGCGGCGGAGTCGTCGGCGCCGGCTGCGGCGCAGCCTGCCGCTGGGCGTGGTCGCGCGCGGCGAGCGACGCGATCAGCGCCGGCAGCTGCTGCACGACGCCGCCGCTGCCCGCGAGCGACGTCGCCGGCGTCGGTCCGATCGCCGCGCCGACGCCGACGCCGAGCGTCAGCATCGCGACCGCGAGCGCCGCGCTCGCACGGAACGACGGCAGCCGCGAGTGCGTGCGCAGGGCGCCCTGCGCACCGTGCTCGCGCGCAGCAGGAGGATCGTCGTGTCTAGCGGAGTTGTCCATTACCCATAAAGCTACTTATCTCGACAATAATTATCAAGATTATGGTATGTTCGCCGCCCTGACGGCCGGCGACTGCGCAGCTCGAGCCGACGGCCGTCCGTTCAAGCAACCCCAGAAACGGAGCAACTCCACAAATGACTCGAATCCGCCGTCTCTCCCTGGCCTTCGCCGTGGCGGGCGTGCTCGGAGTCGCGGCGCCGGTCGCCGCCTCCGCGGCGACGACCGTCACGATCAGCGGTGCGACCGCGTCCTACCCGCTCGTCTCGCTGCTCGCGTCGAAGTACGTCAAGACGTTCCCCGGCAAGGTCAAGTTCAAAATCACGCAGGGTGGCGCGCAGGTCGGCATCAACGACGTCGCCGCCGGGCGCGTCTCGATCGGCGACGTCTCGCGCGACCCGATCGCCTCCGACCCGGCCGGGCTCGTCTTCTACCCGATCGCCAAGTACGGCATCTGCGTGATCACGAACAAGTCGAACCCGGTGCCGAACCTCAGCTCCTCGCAGGTCGTCTCGATCTTCACCGGCAAGACGATCAACTGGAGCCAGGTCGGCGGCGCGAGCGCGAGCGGCCCGATCGACCTGATCAGCCGCACGTCGGTCGCCGGCGTGCTGACGAGCTTCCAGACGCTGTTCCTCGAAGGCAAGAAAGTCTCGACGAAGGCCGCCGAAGAACCGTCCGAGGGCCTGATGCGCGCGAAGGTCGAAAGCGACCCGAACGCGATCGGCTTCGTCTCGAACTACCAGTCCGACAAAGGCACGGTCAACGCCGTCGGCTACAACGGCGTCCAGTGCAACCACGCGAACGTGCAGTCCGGCGCCTACGCCGGGACCGCGCGCTTCTACGAGGTGACCAAAGGCAAGGCGACCGGCGCGAGCTCGGCGTTCATCGGCTGGATCGAGAAATCGGCGGCCGCGAAGAAGATCATCGACACGCAGTGGCTGACGATCTGAGCCGCAGTTGCTCGGACGTCTGAAGCACCCGTGGCCCGACAGCCGCGCCGAGCGAACGCTCGGCGCGGCGTCGCTGCTCGTCTGCGCGATCGTCGTCGCGATGGTCGTCTTCGTCGCGATCCACGCGTGGCCGATCTTCCAGCACAACGGCCTCTCGTGGCTCGGCTCCGGCAGCGATCTCGGCCGCCAGCTCGCGAATATGCAGAACACGACGCAGCACCCGCCGCCGTCGGCCTACCACCTGCGCGCGTGGCCCGTCGTCTACGGCACGATCCTGACGACCGTCGTCGCCGTCGTGCTCGCGCTCGCGATCGCGATCTTCTCCTCGATCTTCGTCGTCGAGCTCGCGCCCGCGCGGCTGCGGCGCATCGCGATCCCCGTCATCCGCCTGCTCGCGTCCGTCCCGTCGGTCATCTACGGGCTGATCGGCATCCTCGTGCTCGTGCCGTTCGTCGGCAACGACCTCGTCACGACCGCGCAGAAGGAATCGGTGCAGAACGTCGTCGAGCTGACCGGCGCCGGGCTGTCGGTGACCGTCGTGATCCTCACCGTGATGATCACGCCGATCATGGTCGCGCTGATCTGCGAGGCGCTCGTCTCCGTCCCGAACTCCTGGCGCGAGGGCGCCGTCGCGCTCGGCGTCAACCCGCTGCGCGCGATGCTCGCCGTCACGCTGCGCGCCGCGCGCCCGGCGATCGTCGCCGCCGCCGTGCTCGCGACCGCGCGCGCGCTCGGCGAGGCGATCATGATCTCGATGGTCTCCGGCTCGAAGTTCTTCACGCCGAAGCCCGTCGACGGCCTCGTCTTCCTGTTCGAGCCGCTGCGCACGCTCGCCTCCGGCATCGTCGACTTCCGCGAAGGCATCGGCGCGCCGGCGCTCGGCTCGACGCTCTACGCGTGGGCGCTGCTGCTCCTGTTCGCCGCCTTCGCGCTGTCCGTCGGCGGCTACCTGATCAAGCTCCCGCTCCGCCGCTACCAGGTGCGCGGATGAGCGCGATCGGCGAGTGGCGGCCGGCGACGCTGCCGCCGGGGCCGCCGATGCACGCCGGGGCCGGCAAGCGCTCCTCGCCGATGACGTGGCGCTGGGTCGACCGGCTCGCGCTCGCGTTCGCGTGGAGCGCCGGCATCGCGCTGTGCCTGATCGCCGCCGCGATCGTCGCCTACATGGGCTACCGCGGCATCGAGTACCTGCGCCCGGCGCTGCTGTTCGAGCGCCCGGCGCTGAGCACCAGCCAGAAGGGCAGCGGCGGCTTCCTCGACCCGCTGCTCGGCACCGCGCTGCTGACCGCGGTCGGCATCGTGCTCGCCGTCCCGCTCGCCGTCGCCGGCGCGCTGTGGATCGCCGAGTACGGCCGCCCGAGCTGGCTCGCGCGGATCGTCGAGTCGAGCATCGAGGTCGTCGCTGGCACGCCCGACATCGTCATCGCGCTGTTCGGCCTGTCGATCTTCCAGCTCGGGCTGTTCGCGCCGTTCTCGTTCAAGGCCTCCGGCGGCGGCGTCTTCGGCAAGTCGTTCATCGCCGCCGGCGCGATGATGTCGCTGATCGCGCTGCCGCCCGTCTTCACGGCGACGCGCGACGGGCTGCAGGCGGTCCCCGCGCACATGCGCGAGGCGGCGTTCGCGCTCGGCAAGACGCGCATCGCGACGATCCGCCGCGTGCTGCTGCCGAGCGTGCGCTCGAATATCGCGACCGGCGTCACGCTCGGCGTCAGCCGGATCATCGGCGACACGGCGATCGTCGTGCTGCTGCTCGGCGAAACGCTGCGCACCGACCCGCAGGGCTCGGTGCCGCTCGTCGGCCTGCTGCGCGGCACCGGCTCGACGCTGACGACGTACGTATACAACAACTCGCCGGCCGGCGAAGGCGCCGCGCCGCAGAAGGCGTACGCCGCCGCGTTCGTGCTGCTGATCTTCGTCCTCGCGCTCAACCTGATCGTCGACCGTATCGGTCGCTCGCACGCCGACGCGACGGGCCTGACCGTCGCCGGCGCCGTCGTCTGAGCCGCTTTACAACCGGCGCAAACACCGCTAACCTGATCGCTTCGATGGAGAAAGTGTCCGACAAGTCCGGTGCGGAAGGTGTCAGATGACGCCAGAGGAGCTGCTGCTCGACCCAGCCGAGGCGATCGCCGAACGGCCGGCTGACCCGCGCGAGGACCCGCGCGCGCTCAACCTCGCCGACGCCGGCCTCGCCACGCCCGACGCGGCCGTGCCGCCGGTGCGCACGATCGTCGTCGACCGCGCGCCCGTTCCCGTGCTGCCGCCGCGCGAGCGCGCCACAATGCGCGCCGCGCTCGCCTCGGCCGGCCCCGAGCGCCTGCGCCTCGAGGACGTCAGCATCGGCTACGGCTCCAAACGCGCCGTCAAGTCGGTCTCGCTGTCGATCCACCAGGGCGAGGTGCTCGCGCTGATCGGCCCGTCCGGCTGCGGCAAGACGACGCTGCTGCGCACGCTCAACCGCCTGACCGAGCTCACGCCGAGCGCCTCGCGTGCCGGGCGCGTGCTGCTCGACGGCGAGGACATCCACGAGATCGCCGACACGACGCTGCGCTCGCGCGTCGCGATGGTCTTCCAGCAGCCGAACCCGTTTCCGATGTCGATCTTCGACAACGTCGCGTTCGCGCTGCGCGAACAGTCGCGCAAGCGCCCGCGCCGGCGCGAGCTCGAGCCGCTCGTGATCGACGCGCTGAAGCGCGCCGGCCTCTACGACGAGGTCGCCGACGACCTCGACCGCCCCGCGCTGCGCCTCTCCGGCGGCCAGCAGCAGCGGCTGTGCATCGCGCGCGCGATCGCGCCGCGCCCCGAGGTGCTGCTGATGGACGAGCCGTGCAGCGCGCTCGACCCGATCTCGACGGCGACGATCGAGAAGCTGATCGGCGAGCTGCGCCGCGATCTCGCCGTCGTCGTCGTCACGCACAACCTCGCGCAGGCGCAGCGCGTCGCCGACAAGGTCGCCTTCATGTACCTCGGCGACCTCGTCGAGTACGGCAGCACCTCGCAGGTGTTCGACGACCCGCGCGCGACGCGCACGCGCGACTACGTTCGCGGGGCGTTCGGATGAGCCACGTTCGGATCGGCCGCGGCGCGCGGCGCGCGCCCTCATGCGACCGCGCGTCCTGAGGCGGGCGCTCGTCGTGCTCGCCTGCGCAGCCGCCACGCTGACGCTCGCCGCGTGCGAGAGCACCGAGCACGAAAGCGCGCAGATCGAACGCGAATCGCGCGCCGCCGTCGCCGCCGAAGCCGCCAAGGAAAGCGCCGCCAAGCATCGGGCGCACGCGCACGCGCACGGCGCCTCTCACTCGCACCGCGTCGGCAAGGCCGGCGCCGGCGCCGGAGCGCACGCGGGATGAGCGACGTGAGCCTCGTGCCCGTTCCCTCCGAGCAGCCGGGCGCGACGTGCGAGCACTGCGGCGCCGCGCTCGTCGCAGACCAGCGCTACTGCCTTTCCTGCGGGCAGCCCGCCTCGCCCGTGCGACTCGCGTTCCTCGACGTGCTCGCGCAGGACCGCGCGAGCGGCGCCGCGGCGCCTGCGCTCGCCGGCGCCTACGGCGACGACGCGCGCGCCGGCGGGCGCCCCGACGGCGGGCAGCGTGGCGCCGGCGGCTGGCTGCACCGCAACACCGGGCTGTTCGCGCTGCTCGGCGTGCTCGTGCTCTGCCTGATCGTCGGACTGCTCGTCGGCCACTGGGTCGGCCAAGGAGCCAGCAAGACGCCGGCCAAGCAGGTCGTCGAAGTCAAGGGCCTCTCCGGCCTCGCGGCCGCGCCGGCCGCCGCCGCGACGACGCCGGCGAGCACGACGAGCACGCCGTCGCGCGAACCGAAGGAAACGGCCAAGGAAGCCGCCGAAGCCAAACAGGCGGCCGCGAAAGAAACGAAGGCCGAAAAAGCGCCGCCGCCGGCGCCGAAGAAAGTCGCGCCGACGAAGATCAAAAAGCTGAGCAACTCGACCGGCGCGCAGCACACGAAAGAACTCAACGAACTCGGCGCGACGCCGATCGAAACGGGCTGAGCGGTGTCCGAGCTGCGCCGCCGCCGCCACGAGCTCGCCGAGCGCGTCGCCGAGCTGACGTGGGACCTCGGCGGCCTGACGTACGAGATGGCGATCCGCGACCACTACCGCCTCGACGTGCTCGCGCGTCGCGCCGCCGAGCTGCAGCAGGCCGACGCCGAGCTCGGCGAGGTCCAGCGGATGCTCGCGAGCGCCGAGGCCGGCATCGACGGCCAGTGCCGCGCGTGCGGCGCCGTGCACAGCCGCGGCGCGTCGTTCTGCTGGCACTGCGGCGCCGGGCTGCTCAGCGAGACGCGCCCCGCCGCGCTGCACGAGGCCGCGCGCACCGAGCAGACGCCTGTCGACGCGGCCGGCTGAGCTCGCAGGACCCACGGCCGGCCGATCGCATAGCGTCTCGGGCGTGAGCCGACCGCCGCACCCGGCGCCCGTGCGCTCCGTGCTCGCCGCGGCCGGCGTGCTCGTGCTCGTAGCGCTCGCGTTCACGGCGCCGTCGAGCGCCGGCGGCGCCGGCGCACGCGCTCGCGCGGCGCAGGCCGAGGAAGCCGGCTGCCCGCTGCTGCCGGCGAGCAACCCGCTGAACGAGGACATCTCGCACGCGCCCGTCAACCCAAACTCGGCGCGCTACATCGAAGCGATCGGCGCCGATCGCCGTCTGCATGCATCGTTCGGCGCAGAGCCGATCTACGGGATGCCCTACTCCGTCGTCGGCGCCAACCAGCCGAAGGTTCCGGTGCGCTTCACGCTCTCGCCGCGTTCCTCCGACCCCGGCCCCTACCCGATCCCGCCGAACGCTCCGATCCAGGGCGGCCCGGGCGGTCCCGGCGACCATCACCTGATCGTCCTGCAGCGCGGCACGTGCAAGCTCTACGAGCTCTACCTCGCGCGGCGCAGCGGCAATAGCTGGGAAGCCGGCTCGGGCGCCGTCTTCGACCTGCGCAGCAACGCGCTGCGTCCCGACGGCTGGACCTCGGCCGACGCCGCCGGCCTGCCGATCTTCCCGCTGCTCGCGCGCTACCAGGAAGCCCGCGCCGGCGCGATCGACCACGCGCTGCGCATGTCCGTCGAACGTACGCAGGATGGCTTCATCCACCCGGCGACGCACTACTCGTCCGCGAGCGCCGATCCCGACCTGCCGCCGATGGGCCTGCGCCTGCGCCTGAAGGCGGGCTTCGACCTGTCCGGCTATCGCGGGCAGGCGCTGATCGTGCTGCGCGCGCTGAAGGTCTACGGCCTGATCGTCGCCGACGAAGGCGATGCCTGGGACATCGGCGGCGCGACCAACGCCGGCTGGAACGACCGCGACCTGCACCAGCTCGACACGGTCCCCGGCTCGGCCTTCGAAGCGGTCAGCACCGGGCCGATCCTGCGCGGCGGCGCCTCGCACCGCCCCCGGCGTTAGCGCTGGCTCGGCTCGCGGCTCGGAAGACTCAGGAGCGCTGCTGCTCGACCGGCGCCGGTGGCGGCGGCGCGGGCTGCGCCTGAGCCTGCGGCGGCGGCGCGACTGGCGCCTGAGCCACCGGCGGCGGCGGTTGCTGCTGCGCGGCCGGCAGCGTCGTCTGCTGCGTGCTCGTCGCGCCGGTCACCGACTCCTTGAACTCGCGCATCCCGCTGCCGAGCGAGCGGCCGATCTCGGGCAGGCGCCGGGCGCCGAACACCAGCAGCAGAATCACGACGAGAAACGCGATGTGCAGTGGATTATCGAGACCCATCTACGCGCGGAGTCTAGCCGATCGTCAGCCGTCCTCGCCCGGCGCCTCGCCGAGCGCGCGCCGCACGAACTGCACCGCGACGAGCACGATCAGCGCGGCGAACGCGTCGCGCAGGACGGCGCCCGAGAGCGCGTTCGCGACCACGACGCCGCCGGCCGCGCCGGCGAGCGAGAGCGTGCCGAGCAGCAGCGCGTCGGCGCGGCGCACGTTGCCGTGACGGTCGTGGTCGTACGCGCCGACGATCGCGACCGGCACGATCGCAAGCAGCGACGTCGCCTCGGCCTGGTGCTGGCCGAGGCCGAGGAAGATCACGAGCCCCGGCACGAACAGCACGCCGCCGCCGACGCCGAGCAGGCCGGCGATCACGCCGCCGGCGACGCCGATCGCGACGGCGCCGATCACTTGACGACGAGCTCGACTGCGCTCGCGAGCAGCACGGCGGCGAACATCAGCGAGATCGCCCGGTTGTGCATGCGACGGTGCAGCCACGTGCCGAACAGCACGCCGCCGACGGCCGGCACGCCGACGAGCAGCGCGTCGAGTACGTGCACGTTGCCGTACAGCCCTTGCGTCGCCGCCGCGAACGCCGCGATGAAGACGATCGCCGCGAGCGACGTCGCCGTCGCCGCGCGCTCGTCGTAGCCGAGCCAGAGCACGAGCAGCGGGACGATCACGCTGCCGCCGCCGACGCCGAACAGGCCACTGAACAGGCCTGCCGCCGTGCCGATGCTCGCGAGCCTCAGCGAGCGCGCCGTGCCGCTCGCCGGCCGCTGCTCAGCAACCACGCTTGCGAGGGAACTGACCGGCCACGATGCGCGCCATACTAGAGCCGCGTGTCCCCCGCCGCGACGCTCGTGGAGGCGCTCGAGCCAATCCACGCCGACCCCGAACGCGGCGCCGTTCTGCTCGACATCGACGGCACGCTCGCGCCGATCGTGCGCCACGCCGCCGACGCGCACGTGCCCGAGGCGACGCGCGCGCTGCTGATCGAGATCGCCAAGCGCTACAAGCTCGTCGGCTGCGTCAGCGGGCGCCGCGCCGCGACCGCGCGCCAGATCGTCGCGATCGGCACGCTCGCCTACGTCGGCAACCACGGCGCCGAGCTGCTGCGCCCCGGCGCGACGCGCCCCGAGCTCGACCCCGAGCTCGCCGCGTGGGCGACGCGCGTGCGCGCGTTCGCGGCGCGCGCGCTGAGCGCCGAGAACCAGCGGCTGCGCATCCGCGGCGAGGACAAGGACGTGATCGCCGCGTTCCACTGGCGCGGCGCGCCCGACGAGCCGGCGGCCGAAGCGGCCGTCCGCGAGATCGCCGAGCGCGCGCAGGCCGAAGGCTTCGCCGTGCACTGGGGGCGCAAGGTGCTCGAGGTGCGCCCGCCGGTCGCGCTCGACAAGGGCATCGGCGTCGCGCTGCTGCTGCGCGACGCGCCGGTCTCGGCGGCGATGTACGTCGGCGACGACACGACCGACCTCGACGCCTTCCGCGGGATGCGCGAGCTCGCGCAGTCGGGCAAGCTCAGCTCGGCGCTGTGCGTCGCCGTCGACTCCGACGAAGCGCCGCCCGAGCTCGCGCGCGAGGCCGACCTGACGCTCGACGGCACCTCCGGCGTGCGCGAGCTGCTCGAGGCGCTGCTTCGGTAGGCGTGCGCTTCGTCGACTTCCTGAGAGCGACCGTCCTGCTCAGCGCCGCCGCCGCGACCGCGCTTGCGCTCGTCACCGTGCTCGCGCTCGGCACGAAATCGGACGAAAACCTGCTGCCGATCGCCGTCGGCTGGTGGTTCGTCGCCGCGCTGATCGGCCTGCGCCTCGGCCGCCGCGCCGAGACGAACCCGCCGATCGCGCGCCTGCTCGCGAGCGCCAAGTCGAGCTCGGCGCTGCCCGAGAACCACCCGAGCGCGATCCTGCTCAACCGCCTGTGGCCGCTGCTGCTGTTCGCGCTCGTCGCCGGCGGCCTCGCGTTCCTCGCGCCGCAGATCCCCGGCATCGCGGCCGGCTTTGCGATCATCTGGGCGCTCGCGTGGCGACGCCAGGACGCCGCCGTCGCCGCCGATCGAGGAGCGCGACGGCGCGTTCTTCTACGTGCGGCGAACCTCGCCCGTGCGCCCGATGGCGCTCGAGCGCACGCCCGGCTTCAAGGCGCTGCGCCCCGAGCGCGCCAACGGCGCCGTCACCTGAGATGCCGCGCGCGCACGCGGCCGACGTCCTGCTCGTCTCGCTCGGGTCGACCGTCGGCCTGCGCCGCGCCGACGACGAGCTGCAGGACTCGCTGCGCCGCGCCGGCGCGCATGTCGCCGTCGCGCGCCCGTTCCCGCCCGAGCCGCTGCCGACGATGATGCTCACCGACCTCGCCTGGGCGCGCGCCGCACGCCGCGCGGCTGGCGCGATCCTCGAGCAGCAGAACGCCTCGCCGGCGCGCTCGGTGATCTACTCGACGACGACCGCCGCGCTGCTCTGGCAGCGCCCCGGCGCGATCCGCTTCGACGCGCTCGCCGCCGACAACCGCCGCGGGCGCCACGGCCTCTGGCAGCGTCCGCTCGAGCGCCGCCGCCTGCGCGAGGCGCCGCTGCTCTGCCGTGGAGCGACGGCGCGCTCGACGACGGTCGCCGCTCGGCCGCGCGCGAGCGGACGGTCGTGCTGCCCGTGCCCGTCGAGCCATCCGGCCCGCCCGCCGAGCGACGCGACATCGCGGTGATCACCTACGCGGCGAACCCGACGAAGAAGGGCCTCGACCGCGTGCTCGCCGCGTGGCGGCAGGTTCGCGCCTCGCGCGAGGCGGACGACGCCGGCCGCGAGGAGCAGCTCGTCGTCGCCGGCGCGTCGGCCGCGCAGCTCGAGCTCGCCGGCATGCTCGCGCCCGGCGAGCCGGGCGTGCGCGTCGTCGGCGCGCTGGGAAGCGACGACTTCCGCGCGCTGCTGCGCCGCGCGCGCGTGTTCGTCTGCGCGCCGCGGCGCGAGGACTACGGGATCGTCCAGCTCGAGGCGCTCGCCGACGGCTGCCAGCTCGTCACGACCGTCGCGCCCGGCCCCTACGCGGCGCTGCCGATCGCTCGCGAGCTCGACTCGCGCCTCGTCGGCGAGGACCTCGCGAGCGCGCTGCGCGCGGCGCTCGCCGAGCCGGCCGGCGACTACGCCGAGCGTGCGCGCGCGGCGCTCGCGCCGTTCACGCGCGCCGCCGCCGACCGGATCGTCGCCGAGCGGCTACTGCCGCGACTGCTTGCGTAGCGCGCGCAGCTCCGGCCACGCGCGCGTGTTCGCGACGTCCTCGCGCGTCAGCCACGCGCGACGCGCCGTCGCGACGCCCCAGCGCATGTTCTGCAGCGTGCGCGTGCGATGCGCGTCGGAGTCGATCACCAAGCGCACGCCCGCGCGCGCCGCCGCGCGCGCGTTGACGTCGGAGAGGTCGCGCCGGTCGGGGTTCGCGTTGATCTCGAGCAGCGTGCCCGTGCGCGCGGCCGCCGCGAAGACCGCGTCGAGGTCGATCGCGTACGGCTCGCGCCGCTCGATCAGGCGGCCGGTCGGATGGCCGATCGCGTCGACGAGCGGGTGCTCGACCGCCGCGATCATCCGCTCGGTCATCGCCCGCTCGTCCATGCCGAACGACGTGTGCACGCTCGCGACGATCCAGTCGAGCTGCGCGAGCAGCTCGTCCTCGTAGTCGAGCGAGCCGTCGGGCAGCACGTTGACCTCGCTGCCGGCGAGCAGCTGGATGCCCTCGATCTGCGCGTTGCACTCGCGCACGAGCTCGATCTGGCGGCGCAGCTGCTCGGGCGAGACGTGGTTGCCGAAGCCGTGGCTCGCCGAGTGGTCGGTGATCGCCAGGTACTCGTAGCCGCGCGCGAGCGCCGCGCGCGCCATCTCGCCGATCGTCGCGTGGCCGTCGGAGGCGACCGTGTGGCTGTGCAGGTCGCCGCGGATGTCGCCGAGCTCGATCAGCCGCGGCAGCGCGCGCACGGCGTCGGCGCGCTCGAAGTCGGCGAGCGCCGCCGCGAGCTCGCCGCGATCCTCGCGCAGCTCGGGCTCGACGTAGGCGAGGCCGAGCAGCTCGTACAGCTCGCGCTCGCTCTCGCACGTGCGCGTGCTGCCGATCGCGTCGTCGAGCACGCCGTACTCCGACACGTGCAGGCCGCGCCGCACGACGATCTCGCGCAGAGCCGCGTTGTGGCGCCCGGAGCCGGTGAAGTGCTGCAGCAGGTTGCCGAGCTGCGACGGCTTCGCGATCCGCAGGTCGACGCTCGCGCCCGAGTGCGTGCGCGCACGCGCGCCGGCCTTGCCCGTCGAGCCGACGCTCTCGATCTGCGGCAGCTTCGCGAGGCTCTTCGCGAGCGTCGTCGGGCGCGTCGTGACGGCGATCAGGTCGATGTCCTTGACGCTGTCGGCCTGCCGGCGCGCCGACCCGGCGACCTGCACGTGCGCGCCGGCGCCGCCCAGCTCGGCGAGCCCGGCCGCGAGGTCCTCGCCGAGCTCGAGCGCCTTCGGCAGCAGCAGGCGCGCAGGCGCGCGCTCGCCGGCGCCCTGCTCGAGCGCCGCGAGCACGTTCTCCTCGAGCTTCGGCCCGAGCCCGCGCACCGTGCGGATCCGCTGCGCGAGCGCCGCCTCGCGCAGCTTCTCCAGCGAGTCGACGCCGAGCTCGGAGTGCAACAGGCGCGCGCGCTTGGCGCCGAGGCCGGGCAGCCGCGTGACCGCGATCAGGCCGGGCGGGAACTTCGCGCGCAGGCGCTCGGCGGCCGGGATCGCGCCGGTCTGCAGCAGCGCAAGGATCTTCTCTTCGAGCGTCGCGCCGATCCCGGCGAGCTCGCTCGCACGCCCCTCGCGCGCGAGCGCCGCGACCGAGACCGGCGCGTCGCGTACGCTGCGCGCCGCCGAGCGGTAGGCGAGCACGCGGTGCACGATCGCGCCGTCGAGCTCGTACAGGTCGCCGAGCTCCTCGAGCGCGTCGGCGATCGCGCCGTTCGAGAGCTGAGCGCCGGTCACGCGCTCCAGGGTAGGCGTCCGTCGTTGCGCGCGCCAACACGCGACGGTCTAGGGTACGCCGACTCATGTCCGGCGAGCCGTGGCTTGTACTGCCCACATACAACGAGGCAGAGAACGTCGAACGCATCGTCGCCGCCGCCGGTGACGTGCTCGGCGGCGCGACCGCCGACGGGCGCTTCGGCGGCGCCTTTCGCATCCTGATCGTCGACGACGGCTCGCCCGACGGCACCGGCGAGATCGCCGACCGACTCGCGGCCGAGCGCGACTGGGTAGAAGTCCTGCACCGCGCCGAGAAGAACGGCATCGGACCGGCCTACCTCGCCGGCTTCAGCCATGCGCTCGCGCACGGCGCCGGCTACGTGATGGAGATGGACTCCGACTTCTCGCACGACCCGGCCGACCTCGCACGGCTGCTCGCGGCCGTCGATCGCGACGCGCCCGGCAGCGCCGATCTCGCGCTCGGCTCGCGTTACGTGCCCGGCGGCGGCGTCAGCGACTGGGGCTGGCTGCGGCGTTTCATCAGCGAGGGCGGCTCGACGTACTCGCGCTGGGTGCTCGGCCTGCGCGTGCGCGACCTGACCGGCGGCTTCAAGTGCTTCCGCCGCGAGGTGCTCGAAGCGATCCACTTCGACGGCGTGCGCTCGCAGGGCTACGCCTTCCAGGTCGAGCTGACCTACCGCGCCGTGCGCGCCGGCTTCCGCGTCGTCGAGGTGCCGATCGTCTTCCGCGACCGCCAGGAGGGCACGAGCAAGATGTCGTGGCGGATCGCCGCCGAGGCGATGTGGCTCGTGCCGTTGCTTCGTTTCAGATAGCGCGCGCAGGCGCTTGAGAAGTCCGGCGCGAAAGCCGATGCAGAGGAGATGGATGCCTCGGCATATGCGTTCTCGCACGGCGTTCGCCACACGCGCGAGACGCTTCGCGAGTGGCAGGCGCGGCCGGGCCACGTGCTCGCGCGCTGGCTCGCCGGCGCGGCGCTCGCCGCCGCCGGGCTGCTGCTCGCCGTCTGGGCGATCTCCTCGCTGAACGGCGGTCAGGAACAGATCATCGTCCTGCGCCCGCCGTTCGCGGTCGGCGACGGTGGCGACGTGCTCGCCGTGCTCGAGCGCAACATGCTCGTGCTCGCGCTGCACGCGATGGCGTGCGTCGCCGGCTTCATCGCCGGCAGCTCGCTGCCGCTGCAGGCGGAGGGCCGCACGGGGCTCTCGCGCCGGGTGCACGAGCACGGCGGGCGGATCGCGATCGCGTTCGTCATCGCCGCGACGACCTTCTCGCTGAGCGCGCAGGCCTACCTGCTCGGGACGACGCTCGGCCGCGTCGCCGCGTTCCTGCACGTCTCGCCGGGCACGCTGCTGCTCGGCGTGCTGCCGCACGCGATCCCCGAGCTGATCGCGCTGTTCCTGCCGCTCGCCGCGTGGATCATCGCGAGCCGCCGCGGCGAGTGGGACCAACTGCTCGCGGCGACCGTCGTGACCGTCGCGATCGCCGTGCCCGTGCTCGTCGTCGCGGCGTTCATCGAGGTCTACGTCTCGCCGCACCTGTTCACGGCGCTCACGCACATCGAACCGCCGATCGTGCGTACGAGCGGCGACTGGATCGTCACCGTCCGCTAGCCGGGCGAGCGACGGCTCGAGCCCGGCGGCGCTGCGCGAGCACGCCTTCCTTCACTTTGTATAGTGATGGGTAACCGAGCGAGAAAGGGAGCGCAATGGCAGGCACGTTGACCGAAGTGACCGACAGCAACTTCCAGGCTGAGGTGATCGAGTCGGACAAGCCCGTGCTCGTCGACTTCTGGGCCCCGTGGTGCGGGCCGTGCCGCGTCGTCGCGCCGGTGCTCGAGGAGATCGCGGCCGAGCGCCCCGACGACCTGCGCATCGTCAAGCTCAACACCGACGAGAACCAGCAGACGGCGGCGGCCTTCCAGGTGCTCTCGATCCCGACGATGATCCTCTTCAAGGGCGGCCAGCCGGTCAAGACGGTCGTCGGCGCGTACCCGAAGAAGAAGCTGGAGCAGGAGCTCGAGCCCGCTCTCACGGCGTAGGCGCAGGGGGCGTCACGCGGCGATGCGCGCGAGCACCCAGCTCGCGAGCGTCCGTTCGTCGAGCACTTTCGCGGCGACCTCCTCGATCGTCCGCGCGGTGCTCTGCGGACCGCCCGGCGGGTGGCTGAAGGTCGCGCCGTTGCGCTCGAGGAACTCGCGCATGACGTCGTAGGCCGTGCGCCTGTTGCCGTCGGGCAGCGGGTGGTAGGTCGCGATCCGCACGCAGTAGACGGCGGCCTTCTCGTGCAGCAGCGGAAAGAACTCGTAGTCGCCGAAGCCGGCGAACGGGGCGGCGAGCGCGGCCTCCGCGCGGCTGCGGACGTGCGGCATCCGCGCGAGCCGCTCGGCCGCGATGCCGCAGTGCAGCTCGGCGATCAAGAGGAAGTCCCCGATCTCGATCCGAAGCACCGTGCAATCCAATCATTATGGTGGCATGGTGGCAATACCCAGAACTGACTAGTTAGGTCTCGATCTTGCGACTCGGTGTCTTGACACCTATCGCCGCGCCGCTTATCCTTTGGCGCAGCGGGACGTTCGAGATCCGCGCGAGGAGCTCATGCCGAAGACAATGACGCTGCGACTCACAGACGAGCAGGCCGCGACGCTCGAGTTCGTCGCGCGCGCGGACGGTCAGACGGTGACCGAGACCGTGCGCACGGCGATCGACGCGCACATCGAGGAGCGCCGGCGCGACAAGGCCTTCAGGGAGCGGCTGCGCCGCCGCCACGAGGAGGAGCGCGCTCTGTACGAGCGCCTCTCGAAGTGATCCTCGCGCCCGACGCTAGGCCGACGGCGCGCGACGCAGGCTGATCGTCAGCTTCAGCCCGTCGAGCTCGACCTCGCCCGAGTAGTCGCGCTGCTCGGCGCCGAGCGTCGCGCCGTCGCCGAGCTCGAAGCGCAGCGCGAGCGTCTCGCGCGCGATGTAGTCGCGATGGGCGGCGGCGGCGCGCGTGAGCTCTGCGTCGCCCTCGAGCGCGAGCTCGATCCGGTCCTCGACGTCGAGGCCGCCACTCTTGCGCGCGGCCTGCACGGCGTGCACGATCTCCCGCGAGCGGCCCTCCTCGCGCAGCTCGTCGTCGATCGCCTGCTCGAGCGCGACGGCGTGCGCGCCCTCGCGCTCGACGCTGTAGCCGTCGGGCGCGACCATCGTCAGGATCACGTCGTCGGCCGACAGCGTGTGCTCGCGCCCGTCGACGGTGATGCCGACGGCGCTGCCGCCGTCGTTCAGCGCAGCGGCGACGCGCGCCGGGTCGAGCGCGGCGATCGCCTCGGCGGCGAGCGGCATCGATTTGCCGAAGACCGGGCCGAGCCGGCGGTAGTTGGCCTTGACCTCGTAGCTGCCGAGCTGCTCGGCGGCCGCGACGAAGCGCACGCGCTTGACGTTGAGCTCGTCGCGGACGATCTCGACGAGCCGTTCGATCGCCTCGCGCTCGCGCCCGGCGGCGACGACGACGGCCTCGTGCAGCGGCTGGCGCACCTTGATCTTCGACTTGCCGCGCGCGCCGAGCCCGAGCCTGACGGTCTCACGCGCGAGCGCCATCGCCTGCTCGAGCTGCTCGTCGCGCGTCAGGCGCGCGCCGACGGCGCGATCGCCGACGGCCGGGAAGTCGCACAGGTGCACGCTCTGCATCGTCCCGTCGAGGTTGTCGTAGATCTCGTCGGCGACGAACGGGCAGAACGGCGCGAGCAGCTTCGAGACCGTCACGAGGCAGGTGCGCAGCGTCGCGAACGCGGCCGGATCGCCGTCCCAGAAGCGTCGGCGCGAGCGCCGCACGTACCAGTTGGAGAGATCCTCGACGAGCTCGGCGATCGCGCGCCCGGCGCTCGTCGCGTCGTAGGCCTCCAGCCGCTCGGCGACGAGCTCGGCCGTGCCGGCCGTGCGCGACAGCGCCCAGCGGTCGAGCTCGTCGGTCGGCTTCTCGGACATCCGCGCCGCGCCGAGCTCGTCGGCGTTCGCGTGCGCGTAGAGCGCGTAGAAGAAGTACGTGCTCCACAGCTGCTTGAGGAACAGGCGCACGCCCTCGCCGATCGTCTCGGCCGAGAAGCGGTAGCCGTCCCACGGCGCCTTCGAGGTGAAGAAGTACCAGCGGAACGCGTCGGCGCCGTAGCGGTCGAGCACGTGCCACGGCTCGACCGTGTTGCCCTTCGACTTCGACATCTTCTGCCCGTCCTCGTCGAGGATCAGGCCGAGGCAGACGACATTGCGGTACGGAGCGTGCCTCGCCGAGCAACGTCGCGACGGCGAGCAGCGAGTAGAACCAGCCGCGCGTCTGGTCCTGCGCCTCGCAGATGAAGTCGGCCGGGTAGCCGAGCTCGAAGCGCTCGGCGTTCTCGAACGGGAAGTGGTGCTGCGCGAACGGCATCGCGCCGGAGTCGAACCACACGTCGATGACCTCCGGCACGCGGCGCATCGGCTCGCCGCAGTCGGGCTCGCCGTCGGCGTCCTCGTGCGGGCAGGCGAACTCGATCTCGTCGACGAACGGGCGGTGGTGGTCGTCGAGCTCGCGGCCCGAGCGCTCGGTGAGCTCCTCGAAGGAGCCGACGACGTGCGCGTGCCCGCGCGCGCAGCGCCAGACGGGCAGCGGCGTGCCCCAGTAGCGCTCGCGCGAGAGCGCCCAGTCGACGTTGTTGCCGAGCCAGTCGCCGAAGCGCCCGTGCTTGACGTGCGGAGGGTGCCAGTCGACGGTCTCGTTCGCGTCGAGCAGCTCCTGGCGGAGCTTCGTCGTCGCGATGTACCACGACGGTTTCGCGTAGTAGAGCAACGGCGTGCCGCAGCGCCAGCAGTGCGGGTAGGAGTGCTCGTAGTCCTCGACGCGCAGCAGCAGGCCGCGTGCGTCGAGGTCCTCGATCAGCTCGCGCGTCAGCGCCGGGTCCTTGACGAAGCGCCCGGCGTAGGGCTCGCCGTCGCGGCTGCGCGGGCGCTCGTCGTAGGCGCCGTCCGGCTTGACGGGGTTGTAGAGAGTGCGCGGGTCGTCGCCGAGGAACAGCTCGGCGGCCGCGGCGACACGGTAGTCGTCCTCGCCGAACGCCGGCGCGAGGTGCACGACGCCGGTTCCGTCCTCGGTCGTGACGAACTCGTCGAGGAGGATCGGCAGCGTGCCGGGCTCGCGGTCGCTCGCGGCGAAGATCGGCCCCTCGTAGCCGTCGTAGCGCTCGGCGAGCTCGGCGCCGTCGAAGCGCTCGACGATCTCGGCCCGCTCGCCGAGGACGGCGTCGACGCGCGCCTCCGCCAGCACGTAGCGCTCGTCGCCGACGCGCACGCGCGCGTAGCTCGCGCTCGGCGAGACGGCGACGGCGACGTTGCCCGGCAGCGTCCACGGCGTCGTCGTCCAGACGAGCAGGCGGTCGTCGCTCGCCGCGCCACGCTCGCCGCCGACGGGCAGCTTCAGGTAGACGCTCGGATCGACGACGTCCTTGTAGCCCTGCGCGACCTCGTGCGAGGAGAGCGTCGTCTCGCAGCGCGGGCAGTACGGGCTGACCTTGTGGCCCTCGTAGAGCAGGCCGCGCCGCTCGATCTGCGAGAGCGCCCACCAGACCGACTCGATGTAGCTCTCGTCGAGCGTGCGGTATGCGCCGTCGAGGTCGATCCAGAAGCCGATGCGCTCGGTCAGCCGGTTCCACTCCTCGAGGTACGTGAACACCGACTCGCGGCAGCGCGCGTTGAACTCGCCGATGCCGAACTCCTCGACTTCGGCCTTCGATTCGATGCCGAGCTCCTGTTCGACGGCGATCTCGACGGGCAGGCCGTGGCAGTCCCAGCCGCCCTTGCGCTCGACGAGATGCCCGCGCATCGTCTGAAAGCGCGGGTAGATGTCCTTGAACACGCGCGAGAGCACGTGGTGGGAGCCCGGCGGCCCGTTGGCCGTCGGCGGTCCCTCGTAGAAGCTCCAGCGCGGCGCGCCGGCGCGGATCCGCAGCGACTCGGCGAAGACGTCGCGCTCGCGCCAGCGCGCGAGCACCTCGAGCTCGAGCTCGGGAAGCTCGCGGCGCGGGTCGACCTCGCGGCGCGGGATCAGCGGGTGTCTCTCGTCAGTCGACATCGGGCTCGCCATTCTAGGTTGGTGGAGGCCCCACGCTTCCCTGGTGGAGGCCGTCAGCGCACGCGCGGCGCTCGCGCGAACAGCCCGTCGAGGCTGCCGCTGCGCGGATCGGCGGCGCCGGCGAGCGGCGGCAGGCCGAGCGCGCGCTCGATGCTCGCGAGCACGCCGTAGTGGTCGATCGGCGTCGCCTCGCGCGCGCCGCGGCGGACTTCGGGGCCGGCGACGACGGTCGCGATCCGACCGCCGGACGCGACGCCGGCGCAGCAGCCGCGGTCGCTCGAGCCCTCGTCCCAGGTCAGCACGAGAAAGCCGTGCGGGCCGAGCTCGCGCAGCAGCGCCGGCACGGTGCGCGCGAGGAAGCGATCGCTCGCGGCGACGCCGCAGTCGTGGCCGTCGTCGCACAGGTTCGGCGTGATCCAGACGTACGTCGGCAGCGCGCCGGCGCGCAGGTCTGCCGCGAGCGCGCCGAAGCCGACGAGGTGCGAGCAGCGAGCCGGCGAGCCGGCGACGTCGTCGTAGTAGGCGAACGGGTTGTGCTTCTTCGCGTAGCCGCCGTGCTCGCCGCCGAGGTAGCACGGCGCCGGCGCGTCCTCGAGGTACGCCTTCCAGGAGATGCCGGCGGCTTCGAGCTGATCGACGACGTTCGTCGCCGAGACGCTGCAGCTCGTGCAGTCGGATTCGATCCCGTGCGTCGAGCCGCTCGTCAGCGCGAGGTAGTTCGGCAGCGACGGGTGCGCGATCGCGTAGCTCTGCGTCATCGTGCCGTAGCGGCGCGCGAGCGCGTTGACGTACGGCGCCGCCGAGCTGCCGATCACAGCGTCGCGCTCCTCGTTCTCGAGCAGCACGACGACGACGTGCGAGCCGCGCGAGGCGGGCAGCTTCGCGGGCGCGCCGAGCGCGAGCGGCTTGCCGGCTCGCGCGCCGCCGCAGCCGAGCGCGCCGCACAGCGCGGCGAGCGCGCTCAGGACGAGGACGAGCGCGAGCGCCGGCGGGAGCGCTCGCGGACGCGGTGTCGGGCTGCGGAGCGCGTCGAGATCGATGCAGCATTCTTACGATGGTTCGATGCGCCTGCGCCTCTACCACCACTCCGACGGCGCACGCATCGCCTACCGCGAGCTCGGCGCCGGGCCGCCGCTCGCGCTGCTGCACTCGGGGCTGCTCTCGCACAAGGAGTGGGAACCGGCCGTCGAGGCGCTCGCCGAGCGCTTCCGCGTCGTGCTGCCCGACCTGCCGCTGCACGGCGACTCCGAGGACCACCCGCGCCATGCGTACACGCTCGACTGGTTCGCCGAGGTGCTCGGCGGCTTCTCGCGCGAGGTGCTCGGCGCGCGCCCGATGCTCGCCGGGCACGACGCGGGCGCGGAGATCCTGATGCACGCCGTGCGCACGGGCAGCGTTCGCCCGGCGCGCCTCGTGCTGATGCCCAACCGCATGCACGCGCGCGGCGAGCGCACGCGAATGCGCTCGCTGTGGCGCGCGAGCACGCGCGCGGCGGCTGTGCCGGGACTCGACCGGCTGCTCTCCTACGCCGCGCCGGCGCTGTTCACGCCCTCGCGCGGGTTGCGCCTGTCGGCGCGCGGCAACGCCGAGGCGGCCGACCTCGTGCGACACGCGTTCGCCGACGTGCCGGGCAACGCGAACCTCGCGCGCTCGTGGGCGAAGTGCGCGCGCGCATGGCCGCGCGGGCCGCAGACGCACCTGCTCGACCTCTACCCGCGGCTGCAGATGCCGGTGCTGCTGCTGTGGGCCGACCGCGACCCGATGTACCCGCTCGCGATCGCCGAAGAGGCCCTCGCGCTGCTGCCGAACGGGCAGCTGCGCGTGCTCGAGAGCGCTGGGTTCCTGCTCGCGTACGACGACCCCGTTGGGCTCGCGCGCGAGCTGTCGGCGTTTTGCGGGTGAGCGCGCGGAGCGACGCCGTCCGCGTGACGGCTGTCCGTGTGACCGCCATCCGGGCTTCTCGGTCGTGTCGGTCTCCGCTTCAGTGTTGACCGGATACGCTCCGACCGCCACGACAAGTCACCGTGGCCGGCCTTCCGGGCCGGCCTTTGGAAAGCGCCGGGCTCTCACCGGCGCAATGCAAGGAGAAGACATGCCGGAGAAGCAGCTTTGGGGCGGCGAGACGTCGAAGGCCGTCGAGAACTTCCCGATCTCGGGCGAGACGGTGCCGCTGCCGGTCGTGCACTGGCTGGCGCGCGTGAAGGGCGCGGCGGCGGCGGTCAACGCGGAGCTCGGGCTGCTGCCTAAGGGCAAGGCGGCGAAGATCGAGAGGGCGGCGAAGGAGATCGCGCAGGGCAAGCACGACGGGCAGTTCCCGATCGACGTCTTCCAGACGGGCTCGGGGACGTCGACGAACATGAACGCGAACGAGGTGATCGCGAAGCTCGCGGGCGATGGCACGCACGCGAACGACCACGTGAACATGGGACAGTCGTCGAACGACGTGTTCCCGTCGGCCGTGCACCTGGCGGCGCTCGACGTCGCGCAGAACGAGCTGCTGCCGGCGCTGAAGCAGCTCGAACGCTCGCTCGCGAAGAAGTCGAAAGCGTTCGAGAACATCGTCAAGGCGGGGCGCACGCACCTGATGGACGCGGTGCCGGTGACGCTCGGCCACGAGTTCGGCGGCTACGCGACGCAGATCGCGCTCGGCCAGGAGCGCGTGCGCTCGGCGCTCGTGCACGTCGGGCAGATCCCGCTCGGCGGCACGGCGACGGGCACGGGGCTGAACACGCATGTCGACTTCGCGGCGAAGGTGCGCGCGCGGCTGCGCAAGGAGTCGGGCCTGAAGCAGATCGCGGCGCCGCCGGACCCGTTCGAGGCGCAGGCGAACCGCGACTCGCTCGTCGAGCTGTCGGGCGCGCTGAAGGTGATCGCGGTGTCGCTGATCAAGATCGCGAACGACATCGCGCTGATGGGCTCGGGCCCGCGCGCGGGGATCGGCGAGCTGTTCCTGCCGGAGTTGCAGAAGGGCTCGTCGATCATGCCGGGCAAGGTCAACCCGGTGATCCCGGAGGTCGTGCTGCAGGTCTCGGCGCAGGTGATCGGCAACGACACGGCGATCACGATCGGCGGCATGCAGGGGCAGTTCGAGCTGAACGTGCGGATCCCGCTGATCGCGCGCAACCTGCTCGAATCGCTGCGCCTGCTGAGCAGCACGACGCGCGTGTTCGCGGAGAAGTGCGTCGACGGGATCAAGGTCAACAGGAAGGGCACCGAGGCCTCGGCCGGCGCGACGCTCGCGGTCGCGACGGCGCTGAACGGCGCGATCGGCTACGACAAGGCGACGGTGATCGTCAAGAAGGCGACCGACTCGGGGCGCCCGCTGCGCGAGGTGGCGCTCGAGGAGGGCGTCGATGCGAAGCTGTACGACGAGACGATCGACCTGCGCAAGATCGCGCGGGGAAATCGCGTGTGAGGACGATGCGCTCGACGATTACGACCCTCTGTGCAGTCGCCGCGCTCGCGGCCGCGCCGACGGCGACTGACGCGGCGGGCGCCGCGGCGGCGCCGGAAGCGCCGTGCGGCGCGGCGGGCGCGACGGTGCTGGCGAACGCGGCGGGGTCGGTCGCGGAGCGGATCTACGCGTCTGAGGTGAGCAGCGCGGAGGTGAGCGGCGACAGGCGGCAGATCGAAAGCTACGGACCGCTGCTGAGCGCGGTCGAAAGCGGCGAACGCGGGGCGATCGACGCGGCCGTGCACAGCCTCGTGTACTCGCACACGCACATCGTGCGCCTGCGCGTGAGCCGCGGCGGCGAACTGCTCGACGACGAAGGCGGCCCGTACATCCTCGCGCCGGTGACGGGCACGCTGCGCTCGCACGGGCGGACGATCGGCGACTTCGTCTTCTCGGTGCAGGACGACCTCGGCTACGTCAAGCTCGAGACGCGCTTTCTCGGCGCGCCGCTGATCCTGCGCACGGACTCGGGGCAGGTGCCGGTCGAAGGGCTGATCAGCCCGGGGCCGGCGACGATCCCGGACCGCGGGCCGGTGCAGTACCGCGGCACGACGTACGAGGCTTACTCGTTCAAGGCGACGGCGTACCCGAGCGGGCGCCTGCGCGTGTCGCTGATGCTGCCGCTGTCGCACGCGCTGCAGACACAGACGTGCGAGCGGATCAAGACCGACGAGCTGGCGCTCGTCGCGCAGCGGATCTCGCGCCGCTTTCAGCTCTCGCCGGCGACGTACGCGCCGTATCTGAGGCTCGTCAACACGCTGACGCACGCGCTCGTCTACGTGCGCTCCGGCTCGAGCACGCTCGCGGGGACGACGCGCTCGGCGCCGCCGAAGCTTCCGGCGAAAGGCGCGCTTCGCTGGCACGGGACTCCGTACGAAGTCTCGTCGTTCCAGGCGTCGAGCTCGTCGGGCACGGTGCACGTGTACGTGCTCGTCTCGCACTGACCGACGCAAGCCCTACGCAGCCTTGGCTGTTAGGCGGGTGCCGTCTGCGGGTACGAGCAGTACCGAGATGTACGAGCTGTCGATCGCACAGGCAATCCTCGACGTGGCGACGCGCTACGCGAACGGCCGTAGGGTCGTGAAGATCGAGGTTCGCGTCGGCGAGCGCCGGCTCCTCGCGCACGAGTCGCTCGGCTTCGCGTTCGCGCTGCTGACGCCGGGCACGGCGCTCGACGGGTCGGAGCTCGAGATCGCGAGCGCGCCGGGCGAGGAGCTGCTCGTCGAGGCGCTCGAGCTCGAGGTCGAACCGCTGCGCGCGGGCCACGCGAGCGGCTCGGCGACCGCCTAGCCCTTCGGCAGCGGCTTGAACAGCCGCGCGACGGCGCCGACGGCCGGCTTGGCGGCGCCGCCGTAGGTGAACAGGCCCTTCTGGTTGATCCCTTCGACGAGCTTGAGCGAGGGCAGCTTGTAGCGGATCGAGCCGCCGTAGAACTGCGGCACGAGCGGGTAGTCGCGCAGGTCCCAGACGAGCATGCCGCTGAGCTTCGGATCGGCCGAGTAGACGGCGATGTGGCGCGCGAGCAGCGCCGATTGGAAGCTGTAGCTGCCGGGCGCGCCGGACGGGTTGAGCGTGTTCGATTCGGCGCCGAACTCGCTGATGACGAGGACCTTGCCGGCGAACGTCTGCTCCTGCGCGTGCAGGCGCGCGCGCATCGAGGCTTCCTGCTGGGCCGGCGAGTCCGCCGGCTGGTCGTACCAGCCGGTGTAGTCGGTCTCGGCGACGGCGTCGACGCCGCGGTAGAGCGCGCCGGGGCTGACGGGCGGATGGTCGCCCCAGACGTCGACGGAGACCATGCGCGTCGGGTCGCGTTCGTGCAGCCAGCGCGTGAGCGTCTGCACGTAGCTGACCTCGGCGGCGTCGCGTCCGTTGCCGGCGACCTCGTCGACGAGGTTCCAGTCGATGATCGACGGGTGCAGCTTGGCGGCGAGCGCGGCGGCGCGCGCCTGCTGCTCGGCTTCGCGCAGCAGCGTCGGTGTGTTCGAGTACCACTCGCTGGCGCCTTCGACGGGGC
Organism: uncultured Solirubrobacteraceae bacterium; assembly: GCA_963802105.1. GTDB lineage: Bacteria > Actinomycetota > Thermoleophilia > Solirubrobacterales > Solirubrobacteraceae > Palsa-744. The sequence continues at coordinate 1,711,557 of CAWDHJ010000002.1, forward strand.
CGATGCCCTGCCAGACGAGGATGCCGGCGGCGTCGAGGCGTTCGAGCAGCGCCGGGTCGAGCGCGTGCTGCGAGCGCACGGCGTTGGCGCCGATCGCCTCGAGCTCGGCGACGAGCGTGTCCTCGTCAGTCGGCGTCAGCGCGTCGCCGTGGCCCTGCGCGTCCTCCTGGATCGAGGCGCCGTGCAGCTTCAGCTGACGTCCGTTGAGCAGGACCTGGCCTTCGTGCCAGGTGAGCTGGCGCAGCCCGACGCGCGCCGAGTAGGAGCTCTCGCCGGCGACGGAGAGCGTCAGCGTGTAGAGGTTCGGTTCGCTCGGCGACCACAGCGCGGGGTTGGCGACGGCGACGCTCGTGGCGAACGCGGCGGTCTGCCCGGCGGCGAGCGTCTGCGCGGGGAACTGCACGGGAATCGTCTGCGTGCCGTTCGAGAGCGTCGCCTGCGGCGCGATCGCGCGTTCGGGGCCGTCGTTGCGCACGCTGACGCCGAGCCGCACGACGGCCTTGGCGGCGTTCGGCGAGTCGGGCGAGAGCGTCGTCTGCACGCTCGGTTCGAGCAGCTCGCTCTGGCCGACCGCGCGGACGGTGACGGCGCCGTCGAGGCCGCCCCAGTTGAACCACGTGCGATGGAAGCCCTCGCGGCTCTGCATCGCCGGATCGCGCCAGTCGACGCGGACGACGAGTGTGTGCGCGCCGGCGGCGAGGTGCGCGCGGCCTTCGAACGGCAGGTAGGCGCCGTGGTGCGAGACGATCGCGCGGCCGTCGACGTATGCGGTCGCGGCGTAGTTGGCGGAGGCGAAGGCGAGCGCGTAGACGCCGGTGGCGGGCGCGGTGAAGCTCGTCCGGTACCAGGCGACGGAGCCTTCGTAGTTGCGCTGGCCGGCGGCGCCTTTGTACTGCGTCGGGTCGACGTCGTTGGGGACGGTGACGGCGCGCCCGGAGAAGCGTCCGCGCTGCCAGCCGCGCGCGAGGCCGCGGTCGGACGGATCGGACGTGAGCGTCCAGTGGACGAGCGCGGCGCGCCCGCCGGGACCTTCGCTCGCGGCCGGCGTGCCGGGGATCGCGACGAGCGCCGGCGTCGAGCCGGCGCTCGGCGGTTCGCTAGCGCTACCCGTGCCGGCGCTGCCGGAGCCGGCCGGCGCTTCGGCGGCGGCAGCGGCGGCGCCGAGCGCGGCGCAGACGGCGGCGACGGCGAGCGCCGCGTTGTAGACGTGTGCGCGCATGGCCTACGCCTTCAACAACGGCGCGCTGTCATCGGAGCGGCGAGTGCTCGTGCGCGCGGCGCGGATCGTCTGGCCGCCGGCGGCGAGCAGGCGCTCGAGCAGGACGCGCGCGCCAGCCTTCGAGAGCGGCTCGTTGAGGTTGCCGCACTTCGGCGACTGCACGCACGAGGGGCAGCCGCTCGCGCACGGGCACTCGGCGATCAGCGCGTACGCGTCGCGGCAGAGCTCGTCGAAGCGCTGGAACGCGGTGCGCGCGATGCCGATGCCGCCGGGGTGACCGTCGTAGACGAAGATCGTCGGCTTGCCTGTCTGCGGGTGGTAGTTCGTCGAGAGGCCGCCGATGTCCCAGCGGTCGCACATCGCGATCAGCGGCAGGACGGCGATCTGCGCGTGCTCGGTCGCGTGCAGCGCGCCGAGCAGGACCTCGAGCGGGATCTCGTCTTCGAGCTGCGCGGAGTCGAGCTCGAACCAGAGCGCCTGCGTCTGGAAGCTCGTCGGCGGCAACTCGAGCGGGTGCAGGTCGCGGAAGGAGTGGTCGGAGACGCTCTTGCGCTGGTAGGCGAGGACGGTGTCGGTGACGCTGACGTCGCCGAAGGAGAGCGTCACGCCGAGCGTCTCGCGGCGGTCGAGCAGGCGGACGATGTCGGTGTCGGTCGCGCGCTTGGGCTGCGTGTACCAGTCGCCGGAGAACGGCGCGACGAGCGCGCGGCGGCGCTCGAGGTCGAGCTCGCGCACCTCGTAGGTGCGCCCGAGGTGCAGGTAGACGGCGCCTTCGTGGACGGTCGAGTGCGCGCGCGCGGACTCGGTCGAGCCGAGCAGCTCGCCCGATGCGACGTCGACGATCGCGAACTGGTCGGGCGAGGCCGAGCGCAGCGAGACGTCGGCCGCCGGATAGGAGCCGTGCGCGCGCGGGACGTACAGCTCGCCGGGGCTCTCGCCGGCTTCGATCTCTTGATTTTCGATGGCTTTCGTCGTTCTCGGATTGGGCCGCCGGCGGAGATCGCCGGAGCTGACGAGCGCTTCGACGTGCGCCTCCCAGCGCGGGCCGAGGAACTCGGCGTCCTCGCGCGAGAGCGGCCCCTCGTGCGCGGCGCAGAGCAGGTGCGCGCGGAAGATCAGCTGGTTCTCGTGGTCGAGGATCGCGGCCTCGACGGGACGCTCCAGGAACTCGTCGGGGTGGCGGCAGAAGAACTGGTCGAGCGCGTCTTCGCCGGCGAGGAACACGGCGAGGCCGCTGCCGCGCCGCTCGATCGAGGAGCGTCCGGCGCGCCCCCACATCTGCTTGAGCGAGGCGACGGTGCCGGGGAAGGTGACGACGAGCGCGGCGTCGAGCGCGCCGATGTCGATGCCGAGCTCGAGCGCGTCGGTCGTGATGACGGCGCGCAGCTCGCCGGACATCAGGCGCGCCTCGAGCTCGCGCCGCTGCTGGGAGGTGTAGCCGGCGCGGTAGGGCACGACGAGCTCGGCGAGCGCCGGATCGGTCGTCGCGAGGTCGTCTTTGACGAGGCGGCTGAGCAGCTCGACGGCCTTGCGCGACTTGATGAAGCAGATCGCTCGCGCGCCGTCGCGCACGAGCCGCGCGAGCATCTCGGCGGCCTCGCCGAGCGCCGAGCGTCGCGCGCCGAGCTGCTCGTCGGTCAGCGGCGGGTTCCAGATCGCGACGCGCCGCGCGGGCGCCGGCGAGCCGTCGTCGTCGATCAGCGCGAAGTCCTCGAGGCCGGTCAGGCGCTCGGCGAGCTCGACGGGGTTGGCGATCGTCGCCGATGTCAAGAGGAAGCGCGGCTCGGTGCCGTAGGCGGCGGCGATCCGGCGCAGGCGGCGCAGGACGTTGGCGACGTGCGAGCCGAAGACGCCGCGGTAGACGTGCGCCTCGTCGATCACGACGACGGCGAGGTTGGCGAACAGCTCGGCCCAAGCGCCGTGGTTGGGGAGGATGCCGACGTGCAGCATGTCGGGGTTCGTCAGCACGACGTTCGCCTTCTTGCGGATCTCGGCGCGCGCCTCGCGCGGCGTGTCGCCGTCGTAGATCGCCGGGCGCACGCGCTTGGTCAGGCCGAAGGAGTGCAGCGCGCGCGCCTGGTCCTGCGCGAGCGCCTTCGTCGGGTAGAGGTACAGCGCGCGAGCGCGCGCGTCGCGGCAGAGGACGTCGAGCGTCGGCAGGTTGAAGCACATCGACTTGCCCGAGGCGGTGCCGGTCGTGACGATCGTCGGGCCGGCCCAGGCGGCGTGCAGGGATTCGGCCTGGTGCGAGTAGAGCCGCTCGACGCCGAGCCGCGACAGCGCGGCGAGGACGTCGGGGTGCAGCTCGGGCGGCGCGTCGAGCAGCTTCGCGCGGCCGTGGCCGTCGTAGGCCTCGCGCACGAGCCGGCCGTCGGCGCGTCCGTCGTCGAGCAGCGCGCTCCACGGCTCGGTCTGGCGGTCGTTGGCCACGGATTGCGATAGTAGAGGCGATGCGAGCGCGCACGTTCCACCACTCCGCATTCTCGGCGGAGCGGATCGCGACCGAGCGCGCCGAGCGCGGCCTGAGCGTCGCGGTCTGCCTGCCGGCGTGCGAATGCGCGCAGACGGTCGGCGAGATCGTCGCGGCGCTCGCACGGCTGCGCGCGGCTGGCGCGGTCGACCGGATCGTCGTCGTCGACGCGGCGTCGGCCGACGGCACGGCGACGATCGCGCAGCGCGCCGGCGCGGAGGTCTGGCAGGAGGCCGAGCTGCTGCCGTCGTTCGGCGCGGTGCTCGGTAAGGGCGATGCGATGTGGCGCGCGTGCTCGCGCCTGCACGAGGAGCTCGTGTGCTTCCTCGACGCCGACAGCGAGCGCTTTTCGGCGCACTTCGCGACGGGGCTGCTCGGGCCGCTCGTGTGCGAGCCGGACGTGTCGTTCGTGAAGGCGTTCTACCGTCGGCCGCTGGGCGAGGGCGCGGGCGCGGGCTCGGCCGAAGGCGGCGGGCGCGTCAACCACCTGACGGCGCGACCGGCGCTCGCGCTGCTCTACCCACAGCTCGCCGAGATCCGCCAGCCGCTGGCCGGCGAGGTCGCGGCGCGACGCGAGCTGCTCGCGCGGCTGCCGTTCGCGACGGGCTACGGCGTCGAGGTCGCGATGCTGATCGACGCGTGGCGCGCGGTCGGGATCGAGCGGATCGCGCAGGTCGACCTCGAGGAGCACTTCAACCGCCACCAGCCGCTGTCGGCGCTCGCGCCGATGGCGCTGACGGTGCTCGCGACGATCGCCGTGCGCGCCGAGCGCGAGGGGCGGCTGCTGACGGTCGCCGGCGAGGAGGGCGGCGCGGACGATGCGATCGCGGCGCACGCGCCGCTCGAGCGCCCGCCGCTCACGAGCGTGGGAGCGGTCACATGAGCGCGCGCTGCCTATACGTCGACCTCGACGGCACGCTGCTCGGGCGCGGCGCGTCGCTGCTGCACGACGGCGAGGGCGGCGTGACGCTCGACGGCGTGCGCGCGGTCCAGGCGTGCCTGCGCGCGGACGTCGAGGTCGTGCTGATGTCGGGCCGGCGCCGCGCGCAGGTGTTCGAGGACGCGCGCCTGCTCGGGCAGAGCTCGTTCATCTACGAGGCGGGCGCGTGCGTCGTGCTCGACGGCGAGGAGCACTGGCTGACGGGCGAGCTTCAGCCGGGCGAGCTGACGATCGCCGAGCAGATCGAGCGCTCGGGCGCGCCGGCGCTGCTGCTCGAGCACTACGCCGGTCGGCTGGAGTACCACGAGCCGTGGCACGTCGAGCGCGAGGTATCGCACCTGTTCCGTGGCCTCGTCGACGCGTTCGAGGTCGACGAGCTGCTGCTCGAGCACGGCCACGGCGACCTGCGGCTGGTCGACAACGGCGCGGTCAGCCGCCGCTCGCCGGCGCTCGCCGAGCTGCCGCAGGTGCGCGGCTACCACCTCGTGCCGATCGGCGCGTCGAAGGCGGCGGCCGTCGCGTTCCACCGCCGCGCGCGCGGCTACGAGCGCGAGCAGACGTTCGCGGTCGGCGACTCGCGCGAGGACATGACGTGCGCGGAGCACGTGCAGACGTTCTGGCTCGTCGCGAACGCGATCGAGCGCGACCCGTCGATCCGCGAGGCGATCGCCGGTCGCGAGAACGTGCGCGTCGCCGAGGCGGGCTACGGCGCGGGCGTGTACGAGGCGGTGCTCAGCACGCTGATCGATCGCTGAGCGCGGCGCGCTATCTCGCAGGTGCGCCGCGGCCGATCCGCCGCCACACGCGCCGCCAGAAGCCCGGCTGTGGGCGCCGGCGCCAGAGCGCGGGGGGTGGGACGGTGGCGCGGACGAGCGCGACCCAGTCGTCGAGCGGCAGCTCGCCGGCGATCAGGCGTCCGAGCGCGCTCGTGACGGGCGCGGCGACGCCGGCGCGCTCGAGCGCGCGCGCGAGCAGCGGGACGGACTCGAGCGCCTCGACGGCCTGCCCGACGCGCGCGGGGATCTCGCTCGCCGGGACGCCGGCGGCGAGCAGCTCGCCGGCGCGGCGGTTGCGGCTCTCGCGCGCGAGCGCGGTCGCGACGAGGTCGCCGGCGCCGGCGAGCCCGATCATCGACTCGGGCCGCGCGCCGAGCGTCTCGGCGTAGCGCCAGACCTCGGCGAAGATGTGCCCGGCGGCGGCGCCGGCCGCGTTCAGGCCCTGCGCCTCGGTCGCGCCGGCGGCGAGCGCGGCGGCGTTCTTCGCGGCGCCGGCGAGCTCGACGCCGAGCGGGTCGTTCGAGCGCTCGCAGACGACGCCGGCGCGCGTGAACACCTGTGCGAGCGTGCTCGCGAGCTCCTCGTCGCTGGAGGCGGCGACGAGCCCGGCGCCGGCGTGGACCATCTCCTGCGCGTGCGCCGGGCCGCCGACGCAGGCGACGCGGTGCGCGCCGAAGCTCGCGCTGAGCACGGCCGTCGGCGGCCGTCCTTCGGGCGGCACGAGCCCCTTGGCGACGGAGACGATCGCGGCACGGCGCCCGAGCCCGGTCGCGCCGAGCGCGGCGATGACCTCGGCGAGCCCGCTCGAGGGGACGGCGAGGAACACGTAGTCGGCGCGCTCGACGCCGGCCGAGGAGGGCTCGATGCGCAGCTGCGCGCGGCAGCTCGACGCCGGGCAGGTAGACGCGGTTCTCGTGTTCGCGCTCGAGCGTTCGCGCCTGCTCGGCCGTGCGCGTCTGCAGCGTCGTGCGCAGGCCGCCGCGCGCGAGCAGCACCGCGAGCGCCGTGCCGAACGAGCCGGCGCCGATGACGGTCGCGCGTCGCGCTCCTGACGAGGGACGGGAGCGCGCGCGCGGCGCGCTCGCCGTCGCGCCGAGAGGCGGAGCGGCGGGCGCCGGGGCCGGCTCGCGCGCGGGCACGGGCTCTGACATCTGACGGCGAGCCTAGCGGCCTACGATCGATGGGCGATGCCCGAGGGCGACACGATCCACAACGCGGCGCGGCGGATGCGCGCGGTGCTGCTCGATCGCGTGCCGGAGGAGATCCGCACGCCGCATCCGCGCCACGGCGCCGAGCGCTGGCCCGAGCGGCTCGCCGGACGCGCGGTGCGCGCGGTCGACGCGCACGGCAAGCACCTGTTCGTGCGCTTCGACGGCGAGCTGACGCTGCACTCGCACCTGCGCATGACCGGCGCGTGGGGCGTGCACCGCGACGGCGCGCGGTGGAAGCGCGCGGCGCGGCGCGCGTGGCTCGTGATCCGCTGCGGCGAGTGGAGCGTCGTCGAGTTCGACGGCCCCGTGCTCGAGCTGATGCGCGAGTCGCGCACGCGCTTCGACCGTCGCCTGGCGTCGCTCGGGCCGGACGTGATCGGCGAGCGCTTCGACGCGCACGCGTTCCTCGAGCGGCTGCGCGCGCAGGAGCGCACGCGCGCGATCGGCGACGCGCTGCTCGACCAGCGCGTCGTCGCGGGGATCGGCAACGTGTGGAAGTCGGAGGCGTGCTTCGCGGCCGGCGTCAGCCCGTGGCGTGCGCTCGAGCGCGTGCGCGAGGAGGAGGCGATCGCGATCGTCGAGTTCGCGCACGAGCGGATGACGCGCTCGGCGGCGCTCGACGGCTTCAGCGCGCGCCCGCGCGCGGTCTACAAGCGAGCGGGGCTGCCGTGCAAGCGTTGCGGCACGCCGATTCGCAGCCACGGCCAGGGCGACGACAACCGCACGACGTACTGGTGCCCCGGTTGCCAGGTGTGAGCGCGCTCAGACGAGCTTCGCGAGCTTTCGCCCGGCGGCGCGCAGCGAGCGCTGAGTCTGCGCCCGCACGATCGTCTGCAGGTCGAGGATGCGCGCGTCGAACGAATCGAGCAGGTTCTCGCCGGTCACGGCATACGCGGGCACGCCGGCCTGGCGCGCGCGCGTGGCGATCTCGAAGGCGACGCTGCCGGCGAGCGTGTCCTCGTGCAGGCGCGGCTCGGCGATCACGATCGCGCGCGCGGCGCGTATGCGCGCGTTGAAGTCCGAGGCGGCCGCCAGCGCGCGGACGGCGGCGCTCTCGTTCGCGCCGTCGATCGGCAGCTCCTCGGCGTCGCAGCCGCCGTCGCGCACGCCGGCCGCGATCGCGGCGGCGACGCGCGCCGCCGGCAGGCCCTCGCCGAACGGCCGCGCGGCGATCAACAACGTCCGTGGGATCACGATCGGGCATCCTTCCAGCAATGGCCGCGAAGAAGGCTGAGCCCGCCGTCATCGACGTCGCCGGGCGCGAGGTGCGCGTGAGCAACCCCGGCAAGCCGTTCTTTCCCGAGCGCGGCGTGACGAAGCTCGACCTCGTCGAGTACTACGTCGAGTGCGCCGAGGCCGTCGTGCGCGGGCTGCGCGACCGCCCGACGGTGATGAAGCGCTGGGTCGACGGCGTGCAGGGCGAGCCGTTCTTCCAGAAGCGCGTGCCCGACAGCGCTCCCGACTGGCTGCAGACGGCGACCGTCACGTTCCCGAGCGGTCGCCACGCGCGCGAGCTCGTGCCAAACGACGCGGCGCATCTCGTCTGGGGCGTCAACCTCGGCGTGATCGACTGGAACCCGTGGCCGGTCAGGCGCGCCGACCTCGACCACCCGGACGAGCTGCGCGTCGATCTCGACCCGCAGCCGGACGTACCGTTCTCGGAGGTCCGCGAGGTCGCGCTCGGCGTGCGCGAGGTGCTCGCCGAGCACGGTCTCGACGGCTTTCCGAAGACGTCCGGCTCGCGCGGCATCCACGTCTACGTGCGGCTCGTGCCCGAGCACGACTTCCTGCAGGTGCGCACGGCGGCGCTCGCGCTCGCGAGAGAGGTCGAGCGGCGGATGCCCGGCCGCGCGACGAGCCGCTGGTGGAAGGAGGAACGCGTCGGCGTGTTCATCGACTACAACCAGAACGCGCGCGACCGCACGATCGCCTCGGCGTACTCGGTGCGCGCGGTGCCCGACGCGCGCGTCTCGTGCCCGCTGCAGTGGGACGAGGTAGCCGACGTCGAGCCGGGCGAGCTGACGATCGCGACGGTGCCGGCGCGCCTGCGCGAGCGCGGCGACCCGGCGGCGAGCATCGACGAGCATCCGGCGCGCCTGGACTCGCTGCTCGAGCTCGCCGCGCGCGACGAGCGCGAAGGCCTCGGCGACGCGCCGTGGCCGCCGCACTTCGCCAAGCAGAAAGACGAGCCCAAGCGCGTGCAGCCGAGCCGCGCGAAGAAGGACAGCGCATGAGCCTGCCGCTGAAGCCGCCGCTCGCGCCGCAGCTCGCGCTCTCGCGCAAGGCGCTGCCCGAGGGCGAGGAGTACGTCTACGAGGTCAAGCTCGACGGCTTTCGCTGCATCGCGTTCGTCGACGGCGAGGACGTCTTCCTGCAGTCGCGCAACGGCAAGACGCTCGGCCGCTACTTCCCCGAGCTGACGCTGCCGGCCGGGCGCTACGTACTCGACGGCGAGATCGTCGTGCGCGACTCCGCCGGGCACGAGGACTTCGACGCGCTCGGCCAGCGCATCCACCCGGCCGCTTCGCGGATCGAACGGCTCGCGTCCGAGACGCCAGCCGTCTACGTCGTCTTCGACCTGCTCGCGCGCGACGACGAGTCGCTGCTCGAGCGCTCGTTCGCCGAGCGACGCGCGGCGCTCGAGGCGCTGCTAGCCGAGCCGGCGTTCGCCGACGCGCCGGTCGAGCTGATGCCGACCGCCGAGACGGCGGCCGACGCGCAGGAGTGGCTGCGCGGCGCCGAGGGCGCGATCGCGAAGCTGCGCGCCTCGCCGTACCTGCCCGGCGAGCGCAAGGCGATGGTCAAGGTCAAGCGCGTGCGCACGATCGACGCCGTCGTCATCGGCTGGCGGCCGGGCAAGGAGGAGGGGACCGTCGGCGCGCTGATCCTCGGCCTCTACGACGGCGAGCAGCTGCGCGTCGTCGGCCACTGCTCGGGCCTCTCGGCGGCCGAGAAGCGCCGGCTGCCGGGCTTTTTCAGCCGTTACGAGTCGGGCGAGAAGGGCTCGGGCGACCCGAGCCGCTGGAGCGGCGGCAAGGACCTCGAGTGGATCGGCCTGCGCCCCGAGCTCGTCGTCGAGATCGACTTCGACCACGTCTCCGCCGGGCGCATCCGCCACGGCGCGAAGCTCAAGCGCTGGCGCGAGGACAAGCCGGCGAGCGAGTGCTCCTACGACCAGCTCGCCTCCTGAGCGTGCGCCGCGCGCTGTCCGTGCCACCGCGGTCAGTCGTCGTCCGATCGTCATTCGACGCCGTCGAGGAGCGACTAGGATCACTCGCATGAGCAGCGACACGGCTACCGTCGCCGAGGAGGAGTACCTACAGATCCTCTTCTGGCTGCACGAGGCCGGTCTGCCGATGACTGGTGCGAACGTCGCGCGCGCGATGCAGCTCTCGGCGCCGACCGTGCACGAGATGGTCGGGCGGCTCGAGCGCGACGGCTACATCACGCGCGGCAAGGACCGCGCGATCGCGTTCACGCCGTCGGGCCTCGAGCACGCCGAGCAGATCGTCCGCCGCCACCGCCTGATCGAGCGCTTTCTCACCGACGTGCTCGGCGTCCCGTGGGACGAGGTGCACGAGGAGGCCGAGCGTCTCGAGCACGCGATGTCGCCCGTGCTCGAGGAGCGCATGCTCGCGGCGATCGGCAACGCGACGACGTGCCCGCACGGGCACCCGATCGTCGCCGGCGCGCGTCTCTCCGGCGTGCCGCTCGCCGACGTCGACGTCGGCGCGAGCGTGCGCGTCCTACGCTTCGAGAACGAGGCCGAGGACCTGCTGCACTACCTCAAGGAGTCCGGGCTCGAGCCTGGGCTCGACGGCACGCTCGCCGAGCGCGACGACGAGCAGGTCGTCGTCGAGGCCGCCGACGGCAGCCGCTGCGTCGTCACGCCGAGCGTCGCCGAGACCGTCTCGGTTATCGCCGACCCCTCGCCGCCCGAGCGCACGGCGCTGCCGGATCAGCTCGTGCTCGGTCAGCGCTACGGGCGCTAGAGGCGCTACAGCGACCTGTAAGCGGCGGCGAGGCGCGCGATGCCCTCGTCGATCTGCTCGGGCGTCACGCCCGAGTAGGCGAGGCGCAGCGTGTTCCCGCCGCCGTCGAGCAGGAAGTCGGTGCCCTTGACGAACGCGACGCCGAGCTCGGCCGCCTTCTCGAACAGGCGCGCGACGTCGGTGCCCGGCGGCAGCGTGACCCACATGAAGTAGCCGCCGTCGGGTTGCACGAACTCGGCGTCCGGCAGCTCGCGCCGCAGCGCTTCGGCGAGCGTCAGCGCGCGCTTCGCGAGCGCCGTGCGCACCGTCTCGATCGAGCGCTCGATCGCGCCCGACGCGCAGAACTCGTAGACGATCGACTGCGCGACCATGTTCGGCGAGATGTACGTGCTCGTCGCGAGCTTCGCGATCGCCGCGATCTCATCCGGCGGCCCGACGAGGTAGCCGACGCGGATGCCCGGGCAGACGGTCTTCGAGAACGACGACGCGTAGACGACGCGCTCAGGGTCGATCGAGAGCATCGTCGGCATCGACTCGCCGCTGAAGCGCAGCGCGACGTACGGGTCGTCCTCGAAGACGAGGAAGCCGTGCCGCGCGGCGAGCTCCAGCAGCGCCTCGCGCTTGGGCAGCGACAGCGTGTAGCCGGCCGGGTTCTGGAAGTTCGGGATGATGTGCGCGAGCTTCGCGCGCACGCCGCCGTCGAGCAGGCGTGCGAGCGCGTCGACGTCGATCCCGTCGGGCTGCAGCTCGATCGGATGCAGCTGCGCGCCGCGCCCGCGCAGCGAGAGCAGCGTGCGGTCGTACGTCGGGCGCTCGACGACCACGTCGTCGCCCGAGCGCACGACGTGGTCGAACAGGAACGCGTCCGCCTGCATCGAGCCGTTCGTGACCAGCACGCGCTCGGGCTCGACGCCGTGACGGTCGGCGATCCATGCGCGCAGGCGCGGGTAGCCGACCGACGTGCCGTACGCCGTCGTGCCGGCAGGGTCGCTCTCGAACGCGCGCACGGCCGCGTCGCGCAGGCCGTCGACGTCGACGATGTCGAGCGACGGCGCGCCGCGCGCGAAGGAGATCGCTGGTCCGCTCTGCGTTGGCACAGCCGCGTAGGTTATGCGTCCGAGCAGCTCGTCGTAGTCGTGCGTCAGCTCGCGCGCCGTTCGCTCGAGGCGCTCGCGGAAGCGCAGCAGCTCGGCGGCGCTCGGCGCGCGGTCGGCCTCGCGCGGCGGGCGGCGCCCGGCGGCGGGCGGCGCCGCGCCGGCGCTCGCCGCGCGATACGCCGCCTCGTCGGCCGCCGGGCGGCTCGTGACGAGGCGCTCGGTCGCGGCCGTGCCGTGCTCGACGGCCTCGTCGACGACGCGGCTCGTGCCGGCACGCGTGCTCGGCGCGATCGCAGGAGCCGCCTCGCTCGACACGGCCGGTGGCGCGGCACCGCCGGTTGGCGCGGCGGCGGCGGGTTGCTCGCCGCGCTCGAGTCCGCCGAGCACGCGCTCCAGCTCGCGCAGCTTGCGCTCGAGCTCGCCCAGCGTCTCTGCGATCTCGCGATCCACGAGCGCCAAGCGTAGCGGCGCGCGGCGCTGCTCAGGCGCCGACGGACGCGCCGCCGAGCACCTCGACGGCGATCGCGGCTGCTTCGGTCGGCGTGCGACCGACACGCACGCCCCTCGCTTCGAGCGCCTGTGCCTTCGCCGCCGCCGTGCCCGAGGAGCCCGAGACGATCGCGCCGGCGTGGCCCATCTGCTTGCCGGCCGGCGCCGTGAAGCCGGCGATGTAGGCGACGACCGGCTTGCTGACGTGCTCGGCGATGTAGTCGGCCGCCTCTTCCTCGGCCGAGCCGCCGATCTCGCCGGAGAGGACGATCAGCTCGGTCTCGTCGTCGCCCTCGAACAGCTCGAGGATGTCGACGAACGACGAGCCCGGCACCGGGTCGCCGCCGATGCCGACGATCGAGCTGCAGCCGAAGCCGGCGCGCGCGATCTCGTTTCCGATCTGGTAGGTCAGCGTGCCCGAGCGCGAGACGACGCCGATGTTGCCGCGCTCGAAGAACGACGCCGGGATGATCCCGACGTTCGCCTCGCCCGGCGAAAGGATGCCGGGGCAGTTCGGACCGATCAGGCGCGTGCCCGGGTGGTCGCGCTCGAGGATGTTGTACGCGCGCAGCTCGTCGTGCGCCGGGATGCCCTCGGTGATCGTCACGATCAGCTCGACGCCGGCCGCCGCCGCCTCGAGGATCGCGTCGGCGGCGAAGCGCGGCGGCACGAAGATCATCGCCGTGTTCGGCTTGACCTCGGCCATCGCGTCGGCCCAGTTGTCGAACACCGGGATGCCCTCGACGTCCTGGCCGCCCTTGCCGGGCGTCACGCCGCCGACGACGTTCGTGCCGTAGCTGCGGTTGTTGAGCGTGTGGAAGCTGCCCTCGCGGCCGGTGATGCCAGCGACGCACAGGCGCGTCGACTCGTCGACGAGCACCGACATCAGGCGCTCGCTCCGACGCTCTGCCCGGCGGCGAGCGCGACGACGAGCTCGGCCGCCTCGTTCATCGTCGTCGCCGTGTGCACGCCGTCGAGCGCCGCCTCGGAGAGCAGTCGGCGCCCCTCGACGTCGTTCGTGCCGTCGAGACGCACGACGAACGGAACCGACGGTTCGATCTCGCCGAACGCGGCGATCAGCCCGCGCGCGACCTCGTCGCAGCGCGTGATGCCCGCGAAGATGTTGACGAGCACCGCCTTGACGTTCTCGTTCGCGAGGATCAGGTCGATCGCCTGCTTGATCGTCTCCGCGTTCGAGCCGCCGCCGGCGTCGAGGAAGTTCGCCGGCGCGCCGCCGGCCTGCGAGACGACGTCGAGCGTCGACATCACGAGTCCCGCGCCGTTGCCGAGGATGCCGATGTCGCCGTCGAGCTTGACGAACTGGACGCCCTCTTCCTTCGCGCGCCGTTCGAGCGGGTCTTCGTTCTCCTTGTCTGAGAGCCCCTGGTTCTCGGGGTGGCGGTACAGCGCGTTGCCGTCGAGCGAGACCTTCGAGTCGAGCGCCTTGACCTCGCGCTCGGGCGTGACGATCAGCGGGTTGATCTCGGCGAGCGACGCGTCCTCCTGCAGCCAGACCTCGTACAGCGCGACGAGCGCGTCGGCGACGCCGTCGACGACGTCCTCGTCGGCGCCGCCGACGGTCGCGATCTGGACGGCTTCGCCGTGCGAGAGGCCGGCGAGCGGGTCGACGTGCTGGCGGACCAGCTTCTCCGGCGTCTGCTCGGCGACCTCTTCGATGTCGACGCCGCCCTCGGTGCTGAACATCACGAGCGGCTGCTTCGCCGAGCGGTCGAGCAGGACCGAGGCGTAGTACTCGGAGGCGATGTCCGACGCGTGCTCGATCCACAGCGTGCGGACGACGTGTCCCTTGATGTCCATCCCGAGGATGTTGCCGGCGTGCTCGCGAGCCTCGGCTTCGTTCGCCGCGAGCTTGACGCCGCCGGCCTTGCCGCGCCCGCCGATCAGCACCTGCGCCTTGACGACGACCGGGTAGCCGACCTCGTCGGCCGCGACGAGAGCGTCCTCGACGCTCGTCACGGCCTTGCCCTGCGAGACCTTCAGCCCGTGCCGCGCGAACAGCTGCTTGCCTTGGTACTCCAACAGATCCATGCCGGCGCGAGACTCTAACGCAAATCGCCGTCCGCGCCGCCGCGCGCCCGGCCGCCGAGAGGCTGAGCGCGCTCCGAACCGATAGCGCGGCATAATGCCCGCCGAATGCCAATTCCAAAGAACGTCACCTTCGTCACATTCGATGTGTACGGAACGCTGATCGACTGGGAGACGGGCATCTACGAAGCGTTCGCGAAAGAGGCCGCGCGCGACGACTTCGAGATCGACCGAGCCCAGCTGATCCCGCTGTTCCACGAGATCTCCCGCGAAATCGAGGGCGGCTCCTACGAGCTGTACGCCGAGGTGCTCAGGCGCACGGCGATCGAGATTGCCAAACGCCTGGAGTGGCCGCTCGAGCCGTCGCGCTCCGGCTTCCTGCCCGACTCGGTACAGCGCTGGAAGCCGTTCAAGGAGACCAACACGCAGCTGCAGAAGCTCGCCAAGAAATACAAGCTCGGGCTGCTCTCGAACATCGACGACAAGCTGCTCGGGCAGACGCGCCGGCACATCCCGACCGACTTCGACCTCGTCGTCACCGCGCAGCAGGTCCGCTCCTACAAGCCCGAGCCCGCGCACTTCACCGAGTGCGCGCGGCGCGTCGGCGGCAAGCGCGGCTGGGTGCACGTGACGGCGAGCCACTACCACGACGTCGTCCCGTGCGTCAAAGCGCGCGTGCCGGTCATCTGGGTCAACCGCAACAAGGAGACGCTCGAGTCCTCGCAGAAGAAGCCGACGCTCGAGGTCGCCAACCTCAAAGAGGCCGCCAAAGCGCTCGGCGTCTCCTGACGGCCCGCGAGCCATGAGGGCCGTCTCGCTGCACCGTGACGTGATCCTCGTCACGAGCCAGTTGTTCCAGGCGCACTGCACGATCGTCCGCGGCGCGGGCGAGGACGCCGAGACGTTCGTGATCGACTCGCCGGTGCTGCCCGAGGAGCTCGAGCTGCTGGGAGCGCTCGTCGAGCAGGCCGGCTTCCCGGCGCCGCAGGGACTGCTCGCGACGCACGCCGACTGGGACCACCTGCTCGCGCCGCTCGCTTTCGCAGAGGCGACGCTCGGCTGCGCCGAGAGCACCGTCGCGCGGCTGCAGGCGAGCCCTGGCGCTGCGCAGCGCGAGCTGCGCCGCTTCGACGAAGGGCTGCTCATCGAGCGCCGTCCGCTCTCGCTCGGCGCCGTGCAGCCGCTCGCCGCGCCCGGACGCTGCGCGGTCGGCGGCGCCGAGCTCGAGCTGCACCCGACGAGCGGGCACACGCCCGACGGCATGGCGATCTGGGTCGCCTGGGCGCGCGTGCTCGTCGCCGGCGACTACCTCTCGCCGGTCGAGCTGCCGAGCCTCGGCGAGGGCGAGGGCGAGCGCGAGCGCGAGGTGATGCTCGACGCGTACCTCGCGACGCTCGAGCGCCTGCAGCCGCTCGTCGCCGGCGCCGAGCACGTCGTCCCCGGCCACGGGCCTGCGCTCGACGGCGCTCGCGCGCTCGCCGTGCTCGAGGAGGACCGCGCGTACCTGCAGGCGCTGCGCGAGCACGGTCTCGACGCCGAGCTGCCACCGGCGCGACGCTCGAAGGCGCAGCGCGAGCTGCACCGTCGCAACGTCGAGCGGCTGTAGGAGCGCCGCCGTAGGGGCCTACGGCGCGTGCAGGTTGCCGGGCGGCGCGGCGTCGGAGACCGCGCTCAGCCCTCGCTCTCAGCGGCACTCGTGATCGTCGCGATCGGCGCGCCCGCCTGGATCGGCTCGCCTTCGACGATCGGCAGCTCGGCGATCGTGCCGGCCTTGTGCGCGGTGATCTCGTTCTCCATCTTCATCGCCTCGATGATGCAGAGCAGCTGGCCCTCCTGCACCGTGTCGCCCTGCTTGACGAGCACCTTCCACATGTTGCCCTGCAACGGCGAGGACAAGAGGTCTGCGCCGCCGCCGGCGCCCGAGGACTTGCGCGGCGAGCGTTTCGCCGCCTTCGGCGCGGCGCCCGGCGCGCTGCCGTTGCTCGCCGCGACGCCGCCGCCGGCGAACGGCGGCCCGACGACGCGCACGTCGAAGCGCTTGCCCGAGACCTCGACCGAGTAGGTCTGCTCGACCTTCTGCTCCTCCTCGTCATCGGTCGGCGCGGCCGGCGGTGCGTCGAACGCGAGCGTCTTCAACCACTTCCTGTCCTCGAGCAGGTCGCGGCACGTCTCGCCCTTCGCCCACTGCTCGGTCGCGAGCAGCGCCTTGTGGAACGGGATCAGCGTCTTCAGGTGCTCGATCTCGTATTCGTCGAGCGCGCGCAGCATGCGCTTGGTCGCCTGTTCGCGGTCGGCGTCCCAGACGATCAGCTTCGCGACCATCGGGTCGTACATCGGCGAGACTACGCCGCCGGCCTCGACGCCCGAGTCGACACGCACGCCGGGGCCCGTCGGCTCGTGGTAGGCGCCGATCTTGCCCGGCGCCGGCGCGAAGTTCTTCGACGCGTCCTCGGCGTTGATCCGGCACTCGATCGCGTGTCCGCGCAGCTCGACGTCGTCCTGCGCGTAGGACAGCTCCTCGCCGGCCGCCGCGCGGATGCCCTCCTTGACGATGTCGATGCCGGTCGTCATCTCCGTTACGCAGTGCTCGACCTGCACGCGCGTGTTCATCTCGAGGAAGAAGTACTCGGGCTCGCCGGCGTCGCCCTCGTGCGTCGAGAACAGGCCCTCGATCGTGCCGGCGCCGACGTAGTCGACGGCCTTCGCCGCGTTCACGCCGATCTGGCCGATCCGCTCGCGGATCTGCGGATCGACGACCCATTCGGGCGCCGGCGACTCCTCGATCACCTTCTGATGGCGGCGCTGGATCGAGCAGTCGCGCTCGCCGAGGTGGATCACGTTGCCGTGGCGGTCGGCGAGCACCTGCACCTCGACGTGGCGCGGGTCGTGCAGGTAGCGCTCGAGGTAGACGGTCGCGTCGGAGAAGAACTTCTCGCCTTCGCGGCTCGAGCCCTCGAACGCGCCCTCGAGCTCGTCCTCGCTCAGCGCGACGCGAAAGCCCTTGCCGCCGCCGCCGCCGGCCGCCTTGACGGCGACCGGGAAGCCGATCTCCTCCTTCGCGATGCGCAGCGCGTCGGCGACCGTCGCGACCGGCTCGGTCGTGCCCGGCACGATCGGCACGCCGGCCGCCTGCATCAGCTCGCGCGCGCGCGTCTTCGAGCCCATCGCCTCGATCGCGCTCGCCGGCGGGCCGATGAACACGACGCCCGCGTCCTCGCACGCCTGCGCGAACGGCGCGTTCTCGGCGAGGAAGCCGTAGCCGGGGTGCACCGCCTCGGCGCCCGCGCGCTTGGCGACGTCGAGGATCTTCTCGATGCTCAGGTAGTTCTCGGACGCCGGGCCGTCGCCGATGTTGTACGCCTCGTCGGCGCGCTTGACGTGCACCGCGTCGCGGTCGAGCTCCGAGTAGACGGCGACGCTCGCGACGCCGAGCTCCTGCAGCGCGCGCGCGATGCGGACCGCGATCTCGCCGCGGTTGGCGATCAGTACCTTGCTGAACATCGGCGGCGGAAGCTTAGCGGCCCTTCGCGAGCAGCCGCGCTCACTTGATCTTGAACGGCCTGCTCACGATCGCTCCCGCGCCCGCCGCATTGCGCGCGACCGCCTGCAGCACGTAGCTGCCCGGCCTCAGCTTGCCTCTGATCCGGCCGCTGAACAGCAGGCTGTTGGCGCCCGCGACATCGACGTGCGTGAAGCTGCCGATCCTGCTCAGCAGCGTGCAGCGCTTCCCGCGCCTGTTGCGCTTCGACGGCTTCGCGCACGACTTGCCCTGGCGACGCCCGGTCGATGGCTGCACGACCGTGAACGTCGTCGTAGCGGCCACGCTGTCGCGCCAGCCGATCTTCGCGCCGTATCGCTTCTTGCTCGGCTTCGAGATCGCAGGCCCGAACGGTGCCGCGAAGAACGCGCTCGGGCCGATCGTCAGCGCCGTGATCGCCGGGCGCGCGAGCGGCGGCGGTACGAGTTTCGTCGAGCCGCCCGGCGTCGGCGTCGCCGCCGGAGTCGAGCTCGGCGTCGGGCATGCCGCGGCGTGCCCCTGCAGCTCCAGGGCCCCCTTGTCCTGGACGGCGACGCAGTCGCCGTTGCCATCGATCACGCGTGGCTTGCCGGCGACGTCGGTCGCCGACGGCGTCAAGCCGAACGGCAGCGAGATCGCGCTCGCCGGGACGCTGTCGATGGCGCTCGACGTCGGGCTGAGCGTGTAGTTGTGCAGCGGTTCGGCGAACAGCGTCGCAGATTCGGTGCTCGCGTTCGTGTTGCCGCCGACGCCGCTCGCGCACGCTATTTCGCCGTGTCCGGCGATCGCGTTGACCGATTGGATCTGGCTCGGGATCGCCGAATAGCCACACGTGACCTTCGACGTGTTCCCCGCGTTCGCCGTCTTCGCGATCTGCGACTCGAGCACGATCGAGCCCTCGATCGTCGCCTGCACGGTGCTCGATTTGTTCCCGGACGCGCTCGTTTCGATGCCTACGACGCCGGGCGCTTCGAGGGAGATGCCCGGATTGGGCGCGATCGTCGATGCGGCGACGGTCAGCGTGTGGACTCCGCCCAACGAGCTTTCGGAGACGACTCCGGCGGCGCCGCCGATCACCTCCGAGGAGTCGATCGTCGCGTTGCTGTCGGCGATCTCGGCGACAGCCGGTTTGGCGGCTGCCGGCGCCTGCAGGACGCTGCGCCGCACGACCAGGCCCGTCCCGGCTTCGCCACCGCCGTATCGCAGCGCCGGCTGTGCGCTGGAGGAGGCTTGTGCGAGGTGGCTGTCGCTGAGCGCGATCTGCTCGCCCTCGCCTACCAAGCTCGGCCCTTTCCACGCTCCGCTCACCGTGACCTGCGACAGCGTCGAGCTGATGCCGGGCGTTTCGCTTTCGTCGAGCACGCCCGGCGCGACGCTGCCGGCATCGCGCATTTCCAGTTGCAGCCCGGCGACCGTCGTGGGCGACTTTTCGAACACGACGCCGGCTCCCGCCGTGCCCTGTTTGACGGAGACGTTGCTCAGCGAGACCGCCGTGTCGCTGCCCGTCGCGACCCCGAACAGCACCGGACCGAGCCCGGATTCGATTGCGACGTTCGTGTTCGTCATCGCGAGCGTCGATCGTTCGCTGTTGACGCCTCCGGCTTCGGCCTGCGACTCGCCGCCGTTGACGATCGTCACGCCGTTCAGCGCGAGCGCGCCTTCGAATCCTTCGATGGCGAAGCCGCTGGCGCCGTTTTCCATCAGTACGCGGCCGCCGTTCATCGTCAACGAGCCGAGCTGGCGGACTTCGACGCCGTTTTCTCCCGATTCGTTTTCGACGAGCGCTTCGTCGAGCGTCAGGCGTGCGCCTTCGTCGGCGATCGCCGCCGTCGAGCCGCTCGCCTCGCGCAGCCCGAGGTTCGACACTGTGATCGAGCCGGGTGCGGCCTTCGTCTTGAGCGCCGGCGCGCCTTTGCCGACGATCTCGACTCCGGCTTCTTCGCCGTTGATCGTCAGGCCGGCGTCTTGCGCTTTAGCGAGTTCGAGCGATTCTTCGAAGACGCCGTTTTTCGGGCCTTCGGGAGAGACCTCGATCGTGTTCGGCCCGACGAAGCTTTCCGAGCGTTTTATCGCCCTCGCAATCGTTTCGCACGGTTCCGATTTCGTGCACGGGAACGTGTCGCTGCCGAGCCGTTCTTCGACGTAGAACGTTTCCGCCGATGCCGCGCCCGCGCCTACCGCCGCCACGCAGCCCGCGAGCACGCAGGCAAAAACCATCCGTCGAACCCGTGCCATCGTCTACCCCCGGTCGTCGCGCAGCGTGTTCCGACGAGCTTCGCCGTCGGTCGGTGCCTCGCTCGCGAGAATACTGCGGCGAGCGTACGGCAGGCGCGCCTGTATGGACGGACGTCCGGCGCCGGCTCGCTACGCGCCAGCCGCCGCGATCAACCCGGCGCCGACCGTCTCGTTGCTCGCCTCGTCGATCAGGATGAAGCTGCCCGTGCGCCGGTTGCTCGTGTACGCGTCGAACGCGAGCGGCACGCTCGTGCGCAGGCGCACGCGGCCGATGTCGTTGAGCGCGAGTCGCTCGGCCGGCGCCGTCCGTTCGAGCGTGTGCACGTCGATCACGTCGTCGAGCGCGTCGATCACCGCCGTCGCCAGGCGCGAGGTGTGCTTCACCGCGTAGCGGCCACCCGCTTGCAGCGGGCGCTCGCTCATCCAGCAGACGTCGGCCTGCAGATCGCGCGCGACCGTCGCCGGCTCCTCCGGACGGCAGATCAGCTCGCCGCGCGAGACGTCGAGCTCGTCCTCGAGGCGCAGCGTGAGCGACATCGGCGCGATCGCCTCCTCGAGCTCGCCGTCGTAGGTGTCGATCGCCGCGATCCGCGTGCTCGCTCCGCTCGGCAGCACCGCGACCTCCTCGCCGCGACGCAGCGCGCCGCTCGCTAGCTGCCCGGCGTAGCCGCGGTACTCGCCGCCGGCGCCGTTCGCCGGGCGGATCACCCATTGCACCGGAAAGCGCGCCGGGCGCCCGAACGGGTGGTCGTAGGCGACCTCGACCTGCTCGAGCTGCTCGAGCAGCGCCGGCCCCTCGTACCACGGCATCGCCCGCGAGCGATCGACGACGTTGTCGCCGTTCAGCGCCGAGATCGGGATGTAGGAGACCTCCGGGCGGCCCCCGTCGCCCGCCGCCGGCGCGTCGCGGCCGGTGATCGCGCCGAGCCGGCTCGCGAACGCGTCGAACTCGGCGACGAGCTCGTCGAAGCGCTCCTGCGAGTGCTCGACGAGGTCCATCTTGTTGATCGCGACGACCATCCGCGGGATCCCGAGCAGCGCGCTGATGAACGCGTGGCGCTTGGACTGCTCGGTCACGCCGCGGCGCGCGTCGACGAGCACGACCGCGAGGTCCGCCGTCGAGGCGCCCGTCACCATGTTGCGCGTGTACTGCTGGTGGCCCGGGCAGTCGGCGATGATGAAGCGGCGCGCCGGCGTCGCGAAGTAGCGGTAGGCGACGTCGATCGTGATGCCCTGCTCGCGCTCGGCCTTCAGCCCGTCGGTCAGCAGCGCGAGGTCGAGCGCGCCCGCGCCGCCGCGCCGCTCGCTCGCCGCCGCGACGTGCTCGAGCTGGTCTTCGAAGACCTGCTTCGAGTCGAACAGCAGGCGGCCGATCAGCGTGCTCTTGCCGTCGTCGACGGCGCCGGCCGTCGTGAAGCGCAGCAGATCGAGCGTCATCGCTAGAAGTAACCGGCCTTCTTGCGATCCTCCATCGCCGCCTCCGACACGCGGTCGTCGGCGCGCGTCTCGCCGCGCTCGGTCACGCGCGTCGCCGCGATCTCGGTGACGACCTCCTCGAGCGTCGCCGCGCGTGAGAGCACGCCGCCGGTGCAGCTCATGTCGCCGACCGTGCGGTAGCGGACGGTCTCGGTGAAGACCTCCTCGCCGTCGATCAGCTCGGTCCCCTCGCGCCAGGCGTAGAGCATCCCGTCGCGGCGGAACACGTCGCGCGCGTGCGAGAAGTAGATCGAAGGCACCTCCAGGCGCTCGGAGTCGATGTACTCCCAGACGTCGAGCTCCGTCCAGTTCGAGATCGGGAAGACGCGCACGTTCTCGCCCTTCTTGACGCGCCCGTTGTAGAGGTTCCACAGCTCCGGGCGCTGGTTCTTCGGGTCCCACTGACCGAAGTCGTCGCGGAACGAGAAGACGCGCTCCTTCGCCCGCGCGCGCTCCTCGTCGCGGCGCGCGCCGCCGAACGCCGCGTCGAAGCCGTGCTCGGCGATCGCGTCGAGCAGCGTCACCGTCTGCAGCTGGTTTCGCGACGCGCGCGGCCCCGTCTCCTCGACGACGCGCCCCTTGTCGATCGACTCCTGCACGCTCGCGACGATCAGCCGCTCGCCGAGCTCCGCCACGCGGCGGTCGCGGAACTCGATCACCTCCGGGAAGTTGTGCCCCGTGTCGACGTGCATCAGCCGGAACGGGAACGGCGCCGGGCGGAACGCCTTCTCGGCCAGGCGCAGCAGCACGATCGAGTCCTTGCCGCCGCTGAACAGCAGCACCGGCCGCTCGAATTCGGCCGCGACCTCGCGCATCACGTGGATCGCCTCCGACTCCAGCGCCCGCAGGTGGCTCAGCTGAGGGCGCTCCGCGACGGCCACGCTAATCAAGCTCCTGAGCACGTAGGGCAAGTCGGGCAAGGACGCAGGGAGCGTGGCGTGCTGGCCGAAACGGGGATGCGAGCGCAGCGAGTGTCTCGCGGGTTCGGTACGCGAGCGACCGAGGACGTAGATCCGACGCAGGCATACGTGCTCAGGAGGGGTCGACTACCTCGACGTGGATCCCGCACTCGGTCTTCTCGGTGCCCGCCCAGCGGCCCTCGCGGCCGCTGCCCGGCTGCGTGCACGGCGCGCAGCCGATCGACTCGTAGCCGCGGTCGTGCAGCGGGTTGTACGGCAGGTCGCGCTCGTGGATTCGCCGCCACAGGTCCTTGTCGCTCCAGTGCGCGAGCGGGTTGTACTTCCACAGCCCGCGCGCGTCGTCGCGTTCGATCAGCTCGGCCTGCGCGCGCGTCGGCGACTGCTCGCGGCGGATCCCCGTGATCCACGCCTCGGCGCCGTCGAGCGCCTGCGCGAGCGCGGCGACCTTCGCCGTCGAGCAGCAGTGCTCGGGTCCGCTCCAGGGCTCGCCTGCGCTGCTCGCGTCGACGACCTCGACCTTCACGCCGAAGCGCTCCTCGAACACGCGCCACGTCTGCAGCGTCTCCTCGAACAGCACGCCCGTGTCGATCGTCACGATGCGCACCGCGCGGCCGGTGCCCTGGTCGAGCCGCAGCAGCTCGTCGATCAGCACCGACTCCTCCTTTTGGAAGGAGCACAGCAGCACCGCGCCCGCGCCGTGGCGCGCGGCCTCGCGCAGCGTGTGCGTCAGGCCCGGTGCCGGGTCGAGGCTCGTGTCGTTCGGTGTCGGTGTCATTTGCTCATTGAGCTGCAATGGAGGTGTCATCTGATCGCTTTCGTCGCGTTCGTCGCATCCGCTCTATACCGCACACTCGCCCTCGCCACGAATGACTTCGAACGGAACATCACGGTTCCAGTCGATGAACTGGCTCATCGTCTCCAATCCGAAATCGACAGGCATCGAGAGATCCTTGACGAGGCCCTCGAGCTCGCTTGTGCCGACGCGCGCCAGATACTCGTTCCACTCCTCGCCGTCGTGGCGGTTGGCCTCGTACTGGCCGATCCAACGCTCGATCGCGTCCGGGACTCGCTTCGACGGCAGGCGCAGCTTCAGGCGCGTACCGAATTGCACGTCGCCGCCTTCGAACACGCCGCCGACGTGCGGGATGTATGCCGGGATCGTGTGATCGCCGACTTTGATCGACGCGCCGGTGAAGCCGATGCTGGCGACGTGATGCTGGCCACAGCCGTTCGGGCAGCCGCTGATCTTGATGTTCAGCTTGCGCGTCAGCTCGTCTTTGATGTCGAGCGATTCGATTCGCTCCTGCACGGCCTGGTTGAGCCCCATCGAGCTCGTGATGCCGAGCTTGCACGAGTCGGTGCCCGGGCAGGAAACGACGTCGTCGATCTCACGTGAGCCATGCCCGCCGAGGTCGAGCTCGGAGAGGGCGCGCCACACGTCGTAGACGCACTCCTCGCGCACCCACCGCAGCACGAAGTTCTGCTGCACCGTCGTGCGCGCATAGCCGCCCGCGTACTGACGCATGATCTTCGCCAGCCCCCGGAACTGCTCCGGCGTCAGGTCGCCGCGCGTCACTTTCGCCTCGACCGTGACGAACCCCTGCTGCTTCTGCTCGCGCACGTTCGCCGCGCGGAAGCGCTCGAACTCGGAGAGGTCGCCGTTCGGGCTGCCGTAGCTCTGCGGCGCCGCCGGCGCCGACTCGCGCTCGTCGTCCAAGAACAGCCGGTGCTCGATCGAGAAGTCGCGTTCGGCGACCCAGTCGCCCTGCAGCTCCGCCTCGACCTGGCGACGAAGCTCGTCGATCCCGTACTTGTCGACGAACACCTTGATCCGCGCGCGGGCGCGGTTGACACGGAGCCACTCCTGGCGGTCGAAGATGCGCATGACGGCCTCGGTGACCTTCAGGTACTCGCCATTGTCGACCTCGAGGAACTCGTACAGCGCCGGAGCGACGCGCGGCATGATCGACGTGCCGCCGCCGACGAGCATCTCCACGCCGCGCACCTCGCCACGGCCCTCGATCTCGCGAACCCTCGCGCGGAAGGCCACGTCGTGGATACCGCTGATCGCGCGGTCGCGCGGCGAGCCGTCGAACGACGTCTTGACCTTGCGCGGCATGCCCTGCGTCGTCGGGTGGCGCACGAAGTAGCGCACGTATGCGCCGGCGTACGGCGTCATGTCGAACAGCTCGTCCTTCGCGACGCCGGCCCACGGATCGCCGGTCACGTTGCGCATCGTGTTGCCGCAGCCCTCGCGGCTCGAAAGCCCCGACTCGCCGAGCTCGCGGATCAGCTGCTCGGCTTCGAGCAGCGGCACGTGGTGCATCTGGATGTTCTGGCGCGTCGTGATGTGGCCCTTGTGCAGCGGCACGTACTTCTCGACGACGTCCGCGAAAGCCTCCATCTGCTCCGGTGTGACGCCGCCGAACGGCAGCTTCACGCGGATCATCTGCACGTCGGCCTGGCGCTGGCCGTAGACGCCCTGCTTCAGGCGGAACTTGATGAACTCGTCTTCCTCGGTCTCGCCGGCGAGGAATTTGCTCGCCTCCGTCTTGAAGTCGTCGTACTCGCGCTGCAGGATCGGGATCACGTGCCCAGGGACGTTCTGGAGCACCTCCGGGTCCTCGAGCGTGCCTCGCTGGGCGGGTACGGAAGCTGGCTCCATCTACGAAAGACCTCCTGGTCCGGGCGTTCGGTCAGCGGCGCTCGACGTCGACCGGGTTCGACGACAGTTATTGAGGCTAAAGCCTAGCGGCTTTCAGGTGTTTATTCAGGCGCTCAGCCGGCGAGCCAAGGATCGCCCGGCTCGGCGGGCGAGTCGCGCTCGACGCCCTCGAGCAGCGCCGTGCGCTGCCACGCGCCGTGCGGCTCCGCCGCGTGCGCCGGCGCCGGCGCCGTCGCGCGGATGAAGCGCTCTAGCGCCGCGACGACGGCTGCGGCCTCCTCGGGCGAGGCTGACGGCGCGACGAGGCGCAGGCGCGTGGCGGGGCCGGGCACATCCGCATTGTGACCGACGGCCCCGCGCGGTGTGCGCTCACCGCCGCAGGACCGTCTCGGCGAAGCTCACGAGCTCGTCCGCGTGACGCAGCCCCGACTTCAGCGCCTGACCGCCGACGACGGACAGGCCGTAGTGCGCGTCGTCCTTGAGGCTCAGCAGGCGATTCAACGATCTGGCCGCCTGTTTCCCTCCCGGGGAAACCTGCTCGACGAGCGTCGCGGCCTCGCGGTGATCCGAGCCCCGCGATCGTCGCCCGAGCGCCTTGCAGCACGCCGCGTCGGATGCCGCGCTCCCCGCGAGAACAGCGAGGGCGGCCGCTTGACTCGCGTACTCGACATCGTCGCCTTCGCCCGCGACGAGTTCGGCCACGTCGATGAACTTGCGCGCATGGCGCAGACGCGCGATCGCGTCCGCTTCGGAGCATCCCTGCGTTCGCGACGAGCGTCGCGGGCTCATCCGTCGCTAAGGAGCGTCGAGATGTCGGCTCCGGCGAGCGGGATCGCGTCGATGCGGAGCTCGGCCAAGATCGGCCGTTCGTCGGCAACGAGTTGCGGCAGTTCGGACTCGGAGATCTCGATCGGGGCGGTCGGGTTGCCGGTCCAGCGCTCGATCTTCTCCCTCAGCTCGTCGAGCTGATCGCGCCACCGCGGGTCGTCGGCCGCTGTCGGTGTCGGGCGCACGACGAAGAGGTCGATGTCGCTGTCGGCATCGCCATCGCCGCGCGCCGTCGAGCCGAACAGCGACACGTGTACCGGTGCGATCGCCCACATCTCGATCTCCTTGCGAATCGCGCTGATCAGCTTCGCCCTCAGCCCGGCGAGTTCTATGACGACTTCCGCCGCCAGATGGTCGCGGTTCAACGTGAACAGGGACGCGCGGTTGAGCTCGACTCGACGGACGAGACCGTGCTCGGTAAGCCTGTTCAGGACAGCGAGCACGCCGCTGTGAGAGCTTCTGCCGGTTAGGAGGGCAATTTCGCGGCCGGTCAGACTTCTCGTCGTACCAGCGAGGACGTGCAGAACCTCACCGTCGAGGCTGGGAGTGACCGCGGCGTACGGATGGGCAACGTCCATGCGGACATTATATCGTCCACACCGACGCTATCTCGTCCATTTAGACGTAATATCGTCAACCTAGCGTAGGCGTGCGGCCGCGCGAGGCCGAGGGCTACAGCGGAATGTTTCCGTGCTTGCGCTTCGGCCCCGGTTCGCGCTTGCTCTGCAGCGTGTGCAGCGCGGTGATCAGCTTCGGGCGCGTCTCGTGCGGGACGATCACGTCGTCGATGTAGCCGCGCTCGGCGGCCGTGTACGGGTTGGCGAAGCGCGCCTTGTAGTCCTCCATCAGCTTCTCGCGGCGCTCCTGCGGCGTCGGGCTGCCGGCGATGTCGCGCCGGTAGATGATGTTGACGGCGCCCTCCGGGCCCATCACGGCGACCTCCGAGGTCGGCCACGCGAAGTTGAAGTCGGCGAGCATGTGCTTGGAGGCCATCACGTCGTACGCGCCGCCGTACGCCTTGCGCGTGATGACGGTCAGCTTCGGCACGGTCGCCTCGGTAAACGCGTACAGCAGCTTCGCGCCGTGGCGGATGATGCCGCCCCACTCCTGGCTCGTGCCCGGCAGGAAGCCGGGGACGTCGACGAACGTGAGGATCGGGATGTTGAACGCGTCGCACGTGCGCACGAAGCGCGCGGCCTTCGCCGACGCGTCGATGTCGAGCACGCCGGCGAGCTGCGCGGGCTGGTTGCCGACGATGCCGATCGAGAAGCCGTCGAGGCGCGCGAAGCCGCAGATGATGTTCTTCGCGTGGTGTTCGTGCACCTCGAAGAACTCCTCGTCGTCGACGATCAGCTTGACAACGTCGCGCATGTCGTAGGGCTTGTTCGGGTTCTCCGGCACGACCTCGTCCAGTGCGGCGTCCATCCGCTGCGGGTCGTCGGTCGGCTGCATGCGCGGAGCCGTCTGCAGGTTGTTCTGCGGCAGGAAGCCGATCAGGTAGCGGCAGTCCTCGAGGCACGCGTCCTCGTCCTCGGAGGCGAAGTGCGCGACGCCCGACTTCGTGTTGTGCGACATCGCGCCGCCGAGCTCCTCGAAGCCGACCTCCTCGCCGGTGACCGTCTTGATCACGTCGGGGCCCGTGATGAACATGTGCGAGGTCTCCTTGACCATGAAGATGAAGTCGGTGATCGCCGGCGAGTAGACGGCGCCGCCCGCGCACGGGCCCATGATCAGGCTGATCTGCGGGATCACGCCGGAGCACTTGACGTTGCGCACGAACACGTCGCCGTACGCGCCGAGCGAGACGACGCCCTCCTGGATGCGCGCGCCGCCGGAGTCGTTGATGCCGATCACCGGGCAGCCGATCTTCGCCGCGAGGTCCATGATCTTGACCATCTTCTCGCCCATCACCTCGCCAAGCGAGCCGCCGAAGACCGTGAAGTCCTGGCTGAACACGCACACCGTGCGCCCTTCGATCGTCCCGTGGCCGGTCACGACCGCGTCGCCCCACGGCCGGTTCTTCTGCATGTCGAAGTCGTACGTGCGGTGGCGCACGAACGTGTCGAGCTCCTGGA
This sequence comes from uncultured Solirubrobacteraceae bacterium, assembly GCA_963802105.1. Lineage (GTDB taxonomy): Bacteria > Actinomycetota > Thermoleophilia > Solirubrobacterales > Solirubrobacteraceae > Palsa-744. The sequence continues at coordinate 1,739,513 of CAWDHJ010000002.1, forward strand.
ACGAGCCCGGGTCGAGCAGCTTCTCGACGCGCTCGCGCGCCGTGTACTTGCCGCGCGCGTGCTGCTTCTCCTCGGCCTCTGGCGCCGAGTGCAGCGCCGCCTCGCGCAGCTCGTGCAGCTGCGCGAGCTTCTCCTCGTAAGTCTCCGGCGCCTTCTGGCGCGGCGGCTTGCGGTGGCCGCTGCGCGAGGCCGCCAGCAGCGCCGCGTCCGTCTGCCTGTCGTGTGAGCTCGTCGACATCCGAGCGCGGATCTTAGCCGCGAGGCCCCGCCGCGGCACGTACGCGTCGCCGTCGCCTCAGAGCGCGCTGCCGCGGCGCGCGCTGCTCAGGAGCGCGAGAACGGGCGGTGGTGCGCCGCGCCGAGCCGGTCGAGCACGTTCGTCAGCACCGCCGTCACCTGCTCGGCCGCGATCTCCTCGGCCGCCGCCAGCTCGGCCGCGAGGTCCGGCTGCTCGCCGGCGTCGTCGGTCTCCGCCGGCTCCGCGAGCGGCGCCTCACTCGCCGTCGGCGCCTCCGCTTCGGCCCCGGCTTCGGCCTCGGCGTCGGCGTCGAGAGCGGGCTCGTCCGGCAGCTCGGCTGCGGGCAGCGCGTCGGCGGTTACGGAGATCGGCTCGCGCTCGATCGCAAGCGTCCCCTCGGGCTCGGGCTCGGGCTCGGGGGCGAGCGGCGGCGACGCCGCGCGGCGGCGGCCGAACAGCCTCGCGAAGAAGCCGCGGCGCGGCTCGGGCTCCGGCTCGGCGACGACCGGCTCGGCCGCGAGCTGCGGCTCGTCGGCTGACAGCTCCGCGGCCGATGGACCGTCGTCGGCTTCGGGCTCGTCGGCGTCGGGCTCGTCGGCTTCGGCCTCGACATGAACCGCGGGCTCGAGGTCGGGCGCCGGCTCGGCGTCGCCGGTCGGCTCGGCGTCGGCAGCCGCCTCGGCGTCGCCGGAGATCGCGGCATCGTCGGCAACTGGCGTATCGATCGCGAGCTCGGGCGCGGTCTCGCCTTCGCTGTCGCGAGGCTCGAGCGTCAGCTCTCGCTCGACGGTGAGCTTGACCTTCGTGCCCCAGCCGGAGGGCTTGATGACGACGGTGCCGCGGGCTTCGTCGGCCTCCCATTCGACCTTCTGCTCGGGCTGCACGCGCGTGATGCGGATCTCGCCGAACTCGCCGAGGTGGCGCGCGAGCGCGTCGGCGTCGCTGATCTCGGCCCACAGCTCAGGCGGCGACTTGACGAGCGTGCGCTGCACCTCGGAGGAGACCATCGTCGTCAGGTTCGAGCGATCTCGCGCGAGTCCTTCCGGCGAAACGAGACCGGCGCGCCACTGGAGCGCGAGACGCGGCGCGTCAGATCGCGACACATACGCGCTCGTGCGCTCGTACAGATGTCCAGGCGAGCCTGACGCGTGGGGTCACGGGTAGATCGGCGAGAGCGCCTCCCGTCGGCCGTGCCCTACGGCATGTGATCAATCGCACAGCGATGAACATACGGACACTCGTTGTCCGCGGTCGTCGAAGGCCCGCTCTCGCTGATGCTCGTTTCAGACGATACGGACGCATGCCGACCGGTCTGCACCTGCCGCAGCTGCGCGAGCTGCGTAGCTGGCCGACGCTTGGCAGGCGCGAGACGATCGCGATGTCGCTGCTGCTGTTCGCGGCGGTCTTCGCGCTGCGGCTCGGCGACAAGAACATGGCCGACGCCGAGGGCGTGCTGTTCATCGTGCCGATCGGCGTGCTCGCGTTGAGGTTCGGGCTGCGCGGCGCGCTCGCCGGCGCGCTGCTCGCGCTCGCGCTCGTCCTCGCGTGGGGCCGCATCGACGGGGAGCACCTTCTGACCACGGGCTATCTGACACGCGCGCTCGCGCTCGTCGCCGTCGCGATCATCCTCGGCACGTTCGTCGAGCACCGGCGGCGCCTGGAAGAAGGCATCCTGCGCTACTACGACGCGACGCTCGACCTGCTCGTGACGGGCGACGCGGGCGGTCACTTCACACGCGTGAACCCGGCGTGGGAGCGCACGCTCGGCCACACGCCGGAGACGCTCTACGCGACGAACTTCATCCACTTCGTCCATCCCGACGACCGCGCGAGGACCGAACGCGAAACGCGGCAGCTGTTCGAGGACGGGCGCGAGATGGTCGGCTTCCGCCAGCGGGTGCGCGCGGCCGACGGCAGCTACCGCTGGCTCGAATGGAACGCGTCGGCGCGAGACGGCGTCGTCAACGCGGTCGCGCGCGACGTGACGGCGCTGCGTCGCGCCGAGGAGCAGCTCGCGGACAACGCGAAGACGCTCGAAGCGATGATCGCCGAGCGCACGCGCGAGCTCGACGACGCGCGCGCGGAGACGCTGCGCCAGCTCGCGCTCGCGGCCGAGTACCGCGACGACGAGACCTATCAGCACACCGAGCGCGTCGGCCACGTCGCGGCGCGCATCGCGCTCGGGCTCGAGCTCGCGGCCGGCCAGGTCACGCTGCTGCGCCAGGCGGCGCCGCTGCACGACGTCGGCAAGCTCGCGATCCCGGACTGCATCCTGCTGAAGCCCGGCAAGCTGACGCGCGCCGAGTTCGAGGTGATGAAGACGCACGCCGAGCTCGGCTCGCGGCTGCTCTCGAGCGGCAGCTCGCCGGTGCTGCAGATGGCGGCGGTGATCGCCGCGACGCACCACGAGCGCTGGGACGGTGGCGGCTACCCGCAGGGCCTCGCCGGCGAGGAGATCCCGCTCGTCGGTCGCATCGTCGCGGTCGCCGACGTGTTCGACGCGCTGATCCACGATCGCCCGTACAAGGCGGCGTGGCCGCTCGAGCTCGCGATCGAGGAGATCGCGCGCGGCTCGGGCAGCCAGTTCGACCCGCGCGTCGTCGCCGCGTTCATGTCGCTGCGCAACGACCTCGGCCGCCTGCGCGAGGAGCTCGGCGAGGTCGAGGAGCGCAGCGTCGGTGTCTCCGACGGACGGCTGCTGCACGCGATCCCGCGCCGCCGCGGCGACTACTACGAGCACATCGACCGGCACGCGCCGCGCGCCGAGTCCGGCGCGCGACGGCGCCTGCCCTAGATGTCCCGCCCACAGACCTAGTGAACACCTGAAGGGTCGTCCGGCCCCCAACGGAAGGTGCGGTCACCACGACTGCAGTTCTCCGAAGGAGGCCGGACATGGAAGACCGTAGGTGCAAGCTCGGACTGGCCGGGCGACTCGAGCTGGTCAGGCTCGTTGAGCAAGGCTCATCGTTGAGGGCGGCTGCTGGGGCTCTGGGGGTCGCGCCGGCGACTGCGCACCGCTGGTGGCATCGCTGGCGCGAAGCATCTGAAGAGCAGCGTGCCTGCAGGAGCTGCCTGAGGACTCGTCGACCAGTGCCTCTGAGCTGTCCCTGGGCACTCTCTGAAGAGCAGGAGCAGGCGATCCTCTCAGCGCGTGAGAAGACCAACTGGGGGCCGATGCGCTTGACGTATCTGACGGGCTCTCATCGCTCGACGATCTGGAAGGTGCTTCATCGCAACGGCTGCTCGCGCAGGCGTCGTTCAAGCACGCGCCAGAGCAGCCGCCGCTATGAGTGGTCAGAGGCCGGGGCGCTCTTGCACATCGACGCCTTCCAGATCCCAAAGTTCTCTGTTCCCGGGCACTGGGCCACCGGCAAGCGCTCAGAGCGCTCAAAGACCCGCCGGGCAGGCAAGACCGTCGTGATCGGTGTGATCGATGACCACACCCGCCTGGCCTATTGCGAGCTGCACAGTGCCGAGAACGCGATCAACGTCTCGAGGACGCTCAGACGGGCCGCTTGCTGGTTTCAAACGCAGGGCTGTGGCCCTGTGCAAGCAGTCATGTCCGACAACGCAAAATGCTATTCGACGAGCTCGGTCTTTCGCAAGACCCTTGAAGAGCTGGGTGCTCGCCACATCCTGATCCCTCCCTACACGCCGCGCTGGAACGGAAAGATAGAGCGCTTCTTCGGCACGCTTGACTCAGAGTGGGCCCACGGACGCGTCTGGAGGGACAGCACCGAGCGAGATCGTGCCCTGTCATCGTTTATGCGCTTCTACAACCGCAGGCGACCACACTCAGCCGCAGGCGGCCGGGCACCCATCAGCCGTGTTCAGCAGGTGCGTGGGCAGGACAGCTAGGGCGCGCTCAGGCGGCCGGCGCCGGCTCGCGCGCGCCGGCGCCGAGCAGGCCGCGCGCGACGAGCAGCTCGGCGAGCTGCACGGCGTTCGTCGCGGCGCCCTTGCGCAGGTTGTCGGCGACGATCCACAGGTCGAGCGCGCGCTCGTGGCCGGCGTCGCGGCGGATGCGCCCGACGAACACGTCGTCGTGGCCGCTCGCGTCGATCGCGAGCGGGTAGAGCGCGTTCTCGGGATCGTCGAGCACCGTCACGCCGGGCGCCTCGCGCAGCAGCTCGCGCGCGCGCTCGGGCGAGAGCTGCTCGCGCGTCTGCACGTTGACCGCCTCGGAGTGACCGTTGACGACCGGTACGCGCACGCACGTCGCCGAGATCGCGATCGACTCGTCGCCGAGGATCTTGCGCGTCTCGTCGATCAGCTTGCGCTCCTCGTCGGTGTGGTCGTCGCCGGGCGCGAAGCCGCCGGCGTGCGGAAGCGCGTTGAAGGCGATCTGGTGCGCGTATGCGGCCGGCGCGTCGATCTCGCGCTCATGCAGCAGCGCGTGCGACTGGTCGAGCAGCTCGTCGACGGCGCGCTTGCCGGTGCCCGAGACGGCCTGGTAGGTGGCGATCACGAGCCGCTCGATGCCGGCGGCGTCGTAGAGCGGCTTGAGCGCGACGACCATCTGCATCGTCGAGCAGTTCGGGTTGGCGATGATCCCGCGATGGCCGGCGAGCGCGTCGGCGTTGACCTCGGAGACGACGAGCGGGACGTCCTCGCTCATGCGCCAGCGCGAGGAGTTGTCGACGACGAGTGCGCCGGCGTCGACGAAGCGCGGCGCCCACTCGCCCGACGTCGCGCCGCCGGCGGAGAAGATCGCGAGGTCGAAGCCGCCGATCGACTGCTCGTCGAGGCCGCGCACGAGGAGATCGCCACCGTCGAGGGCGGCGCCGCTCAGCGTGCGCCCGACCGAGCGCGCCGACGCGAACGGCACGACCTCGCTCGCCGGGAACTCGCGCTCGCGCAGCAGCTTCAGCATCAGCGTGCCGACCTGCCCGGTGGCGCCGACGACGGCGACTCGATAGCGCTCGCTGCTCATCTCGCCAGCGTACCGAGACGCCGGCGCGGTTTCTACGGCTTGATCGCCATGAAGAGGATCGTGACGAGCACGAGCGCGCTGAGCAGCGTGCCGACGCGCGAGAGCCGGCGGACGACGGCCTGGTACTCGTCGCCGAGCTGCACGGGACCGTCGCCGCTCGCGTCGATGTCGCGCGCGGCGAGCTGCTCGGCGCGCTTTCCGGCGGGGATCATCACGGAGCCGACAACGGCGCCGATGACGACGACGGCGGCGAGGCCCCACTGCACGAAGAACTCGCTCCAGTGGTGCCCGTCGCTGGCGAGGTAGATGCCGGCGAGCAGGACGAGCAGCAGCCCGGGATTGACGAGCACGCGTTCGACGGTGTAGGCGATGCGATGCATCAGCGGCAGGCTGCGCGGATCGCGTTTGCCGGCGACGGCGAACATCACGGGGTAGGCGAACGTCGCGCCGAACGCGACGACGACGGCGATGATGTGGATCGCGAGGACGACGTCGTAGAACGTGACGGCGGGGATCGGCACACGCCCACCCTAGCCGCCGTCGCGGGCGAACGCGCGGGCGCGGTCGAGCGGCGCCGGCCGATCAGAACGTCGGCGCGTACCGGCCGAAGACGTCCTGCATCGCGCCGCAGACCTCGCCGAGCGAGCAACGGTCCTTGAGCGCCTGGCGGATCGCGGGCAGCAGGTTCTCGCTGCCGCGCGCGAGCACGCGCAGCTCCTCCAGGCGGCGCTCGACGAGCGCCTGATCGCGCTCTGACTTGAACTTCGCCAGGCGGTCGAGCTGTTCGCGCTCGGACTGCGGATCGACGCGCAGCAGGTCCGGCACCTCGATGCCCTCTTCCTCGTACTTGTTGACGCCTACGACGATGTCCTGGCCGATCCGGTAGCGCTCCTGATAGCCCCACGCCGACTCGTCGATCTCGCCGGTGATGAACTCGATCGCGTTGACCGAGCCGCCGAGCGCGTCGACCTTCTCGATCAGCTCGTTCGCGCGCGCTTCGATCTCGTCGGTCAGCGACTCGACGAAGTACGAGCCCGCGAACGGATCGACCGTGTCGGCCGCGCCGGACTCGTGGGCGAGCACCTGCTGCGTGCGCAGCGCGATTTTCGCCGCGCGCTCGGTCGGCAGCGCGAGCGCCTCGTCGAAGCCGTTCGTGTGCAGCGACTGCGTGCCGCCGCAGACCGCCGCGAAGCCCTGCAGCGCGACGCGCACGATGTTGTTCTCCGGCTGCTGCGCCGTCAGCGTGACGCCGCCCGTCTGCGTGTGGAAGCGCAGCATCGTCGCCTTCGGATTCGTCGCGCCGAAGCGGTCTTTCATGATGTGCGCCCACATCCGCCGCGCGGCGCGGAACTTCGCGACCTCCTGGAAGACGTTGTTGTGCCCGTTGAAGAAGAACGCCAGCCGCGGCGCGAACTCGTCGACCGACAGCCCCGCGTCGATCGCCGCCTGCACATACGCGATGCCCGACGAGAGCGTGAACGCGACCTCCTGCACCGCCGAGCAGCCCTTCTCGCGGAAGTGGTAGCCGGAGATCGAGATCGTGTTCCATCTCGGCACGTTTTCGTGGCAGTACTGGAACAGGTCGGTCGTCAGGCGCATCGTCGGCTGCGGCGGATAGATGTAGTTGCCGCGCGCGATGTACTCCTTCAGCACGTCGTTCTGCGTCGTCCCGCGCAGCTGCTCGGATGGCACCCCCTGCTCCTCGCCGACGAGCTCGTAGAGCAGCAGCAGGCAGGCCGCGGGCGCATTGATCGTCATCGACGTCGAGACCTGATCGAGCGGGATCCCGTCGAACGCCGTGCGCATGTCGTCGATCGTGTCGATCGCAACGCCCGTGCGTCCGACCTCGCCGAGGCAACGCGGGTTGTCGGAGTCCAGGCCGAGCTGCGTCGGCAGGTCGAACGCCATCGACAGCCCCGTCGAGCCCTTCGAGAGCAGGTAGCGATAGCGCTCGTTCGACTCCTTCGCCGACGCGTAGCCGGCGTACTGGCGCATCGTCCACGTCTGCTTGCGATACATCTCGCGATGCACGCCGCGCGTGTACGGGAACTCGCCCGGCTCGCCGAGGTCGAGCGCGGCCGGCAGATCCTGCTCGGTGTACAGCTCGCCGATCTCGATGCCCGAGTCGGTGAAGCGGCGCGGATCGTCCGGTCCGACGATCGGCGCGACGGTCAGCTGCTCTTCTGTGTGCTCTTCAGTTGATGCCATGCAGCAGATGATAAGGACCGCTTGGGTTGCGACGGTCGCCGTGCAGCGCTCGCCGTGCGCGCCCGGCACGGTTATTCTCTGCGAGTCATGTCGACTTGCCTGGTCACCGGCGGCGCCGGATTCCTCGGATCGCACCTCTGCGACGAGCTGCTCGCGCGCGGCAATCGCGTGATCTGCGTCGACAACCTCAAGACGGGCTCGCTGAAGAACATCGAGCACATTCGCGTGCCAGAGTTCGTCCACCTGAACACCGACATCATCGAGCCGTACTTCGTGCAGGAGCCGGTCGACTTCGTCTACCACCTCGCCTCGCCGGCCTCGCCGATCGACTACCTGCGCCTGCCGCTGCACACGCTGAAGGTCGGCTCCTACGGCACGCACCACACGCTCGGGCTCGCGAAGGCGAAGCGCGCGCGCTTCTTGATCTCCTCGACGAGCGAGGTCTACGGCGACCCGCTCGAGCACCCGCAGGCGGAGACCTACTGGGGCCACGTCAACCCGGTCGGCCCGCGCGGCGTCTACGACGAGGCGAAGCGCTACGCGGAGGCGCTTGTGATGGCCTACCACCGCCAGCAGGGCGTCGACACGGCGATCATGCGCATCTTCAACACGTACGGCTCGCGCATGCGCCCGCACGACGGCCGCGCGATCCCGACGTTCCTGCGCCAGGCGCTGGCGAACCGGCCGATCACGGTGTTCGGCGACGGCAGCCAGACGCGCTCGTTCTGCTACGTCTCGGACCTGATCCGCGGGATGATCGCGCTCGCCGAGTCGGGCCATCACGACCCGGTGAACGTCGGCAACCCCGACGAGTTCACGCTGCTCGAGCTCGCGGAGACGGTCAAGGAGCTGACCGACTCGGGCTCGGAGATCGTCTACGAGGCGCTGCCGACGGACGACCCGAAGCAGCGCCGTCCGGACATCTCGCTCGCGCGCGAGCTGCTCGGCTGGTCGCCGGAGGTGTCGCTGCGCGAAGGGCTGCAGCGGACGATCGAGCAGTCGGGCGTCGAGCTGCTCATCGGCGGCTCGAGCTGACGCTCGCGCCGCGGCGCGCGGGCGCTCGACCGCTCGCAAGCGGTCACGCGACCGCTACATCTGCGAGGCTGATGCGTTGTGAGCAGTGAGATGGGACCACGTTCGACGCGAACGTCCGCTCCGCCCACTCAGCGCAAGCCCTCGGCGCCGGCTCCCGCGCGCCTGCCGCTGGGCGGTCGCCTCGCGGCGACGGGCGGCTCTCCGTCGGCGCGCGCGGTGCTCTCGGAGGTGACGGCGCGCAAGGAGACGGGCGACCGCGACATGCGTCGCAAGCGCCCGCCGGCGCTGTCGTTCCTGCTCCGGATGTCGACCGCGCGCCGCCTCGCGCGCGTCCTCTCGCTGCTCGCGCTCGACTTCGCCGGCGTCGCGCTCGCGATCTTCACATCGTTGATCCTCAAGGCGCTCGTGCTCGACGGCACGACGCAGTTCCACTCGGCGCTGCACGAAACCGAACGGATCCTGCCGTTCGCGTACCTGCTGACGGCGCTGCTGTTCGCGCGCTCGGGGCTGTACGCGGCGCGCTCGCTGCGCCCGGGCCTCTCGCGGATCGTCGGCTCGCTGTTCCAGGTCGCGTTCGTCGCGCTGCTGTTCGCGGTCGTCTCCGGCGAACACTTCTCGAGCTACTACCTGTTCTACGGCTCGCTCGCGTTCGCGCTGCTGTACGTCTCCTCGCTGCGCGCCGGCTACGAGTGGCTGACGGGCGTGATCCTGCGCGCCGCCGGCTACCGTCGCCGCGCGGTGCTCGTCGGCACGGGCAAGCACATCGCCGACGTCGCGCACGCGCTCGCCGACGCGCCGCACTCGCCGATCGAGGTCGTCGGCTTCCTCTCGCCGAACGCGCTGCCCGGCAACGGCCTGCGCGCGCTCGGGTCGCTGGACAAACTCGACGCGGTGCTCGGCTCCGAGCGGATCGACGAGGTGATCATCGCCGACCCGGACTTCCCGCAGGTCGAGGCGGTCGAGCTGATCGACCAGTGCTACCAGCGCGGCGTGCGCGTGCGCCTCGCGCCGTCGACGATGGAGATCCTGATCCACCGCGCCGAGTTCGTGCCGGGCCAGTCGGTGCCGCTGTTCGAGCTCGGGCCGCCGGCGTTCGAGGGCGTCGACTTCGCGCTGAAGCGAACGTTCGACCTCGTCGGCGCGCTACTGCTGCTCGTGCTGCTGAGCCCGCTGCTGCTGGCGATCGCGCTCGCCGTGCGCGTCTCCTCGCGCGGGCCGGTGCTGTTCCGCTCGACGCGCCGCGGCATCGGCCAGCGTCCGTTCCCGTGCCTGAAGTTCCGCACGATGCACACCGACGCCGAGGAGCGCCAGGCCGACCTCGAAGAGCTCAACGAGGCGAGCGGCGCGCTGTTCAAGATCCGCGACGACCCGCGGCTGACGCGCGTCGGCGGCGTCCTGCGCCGCTTCTCGCTCGACGAGCTGCCGCAGCTGATCAACGTCGTGCGCGGCGAGATGTCGCTCGTCGGGCCGCGACCGCTGCCGCAGCGCGACTACGAGATGCTCGAGGACTGGCACCGCAAGCGCTACCTCGTGCTGCCGGGGATCACCGGCCTGTGGCAGGTCTCGGGGCGCTCGGAGCTCGACTTCGACGACCTCGTGCACCTCGACTTCATCTACCTCGAGCACTGGTCGCTCGCGCTCGACCTGACGATCCTGCTGAAGACGATCCCGGCGGTCGTCACGCGCCGGGGCGCCTACTGAGCCGCGCCAGCCGAGCGGCCGGCGCCTAGCGCGGCCCGGCGAGCGCCTGCTCGGGACCGCCGGAGGCGCGCCTGCGCCGCGTCGGCCCGACGGTGCGCGAGCGCGCGCCCTGCGCGAGCGCGCTCTCGTACGTGCGCCAGGTCGCGCTCGCGGCGTCCTGCCAAGTCCATGCGGGCGGCGGCGGCGCCGGGCGCTCGACGATTTCGGCGGCTTCGATCAGCGAGCGCATGTCGCACGCCGGCACGAACGTGACGCGCCGGTCGAGCACCTCGCGCAGCGCCGGCACCTCGCAGGCGACGACCGGCGCGCCGCAGGCGAGCGCCTCGACGGCCGGCAGCCCGAAGCCCTCGTCGTCGGAGGCGACGACGAGCGCGTGCGCGCCGGAGTAGAGCGCCGCGAGGTCCTCGTCGGACACGTGCCCGGTGAGGATCGCGCCGGGCAGCTCGTGCGCCCACGGGCTCGTCGGGCCGACGAGCACGAGCGGCATCTCGCGCGGCGCGGCGACTAGCTCGTTGACGTGCTTGCCGGGGTCGGGGTGGCGCAGGCCGCCGACCCACAGCAGGTAGCGCTCGGGCAGCGCGAAGCGCGCGCGCACCTCGTCGACCTGCGGCTGCTCGCGCGGGTACATGCTCTCGGCGGGCGCCTCGGGGATCACGTCGATCTGCTCGCGCGCGAGCCCGAGGCGCGCGAGCGCGTCGAGCGCGAGCGCCTCGGTCGGGACGATCACGCGCACGGCGCGCTGCACGGCGAGCTGGCGCAGCGCGGGGCGCACGCCGGTGCGCAGCAGCTCGCTGCGACGCTTGAGCGCGGTCAGGTCGTGCAGCGTGACGACCATCGGGCACGGGCTGTGCAGCATCGCGCCGTTCATCCACGGCGCGTGGAAGACGTCGGCGCGGCGCGGGCGGTGCGTCTCCTCGATCTCGGCGTCGACCGCGGCGGTCTCGCGCAGCGCTTTCAGCAGGCAGCGCGCGTAGCGTCCGACACCCTGCAGATCGCGTGTGGGGCGGCTGTCGAACGCGACTCTCACGACGAGCCGATCGGACTCAAGTCTGACGCTCCCCGGGCACGCCGCCAAGATACTCGCATCGCGTAGCTTTGTGCAGCGATGACGGCCAACTTGCGAGCCGGCTACTGGGAGGAGCTGTGGCGGGCGGTCCCCGTCGACGCGGCGCCCGCCGACCTGCCGCTGCGCCTCTCCTTCGCGCTCGCGCGCCTGCGCGCGGCGGGCGCCGCGCGCGTGCTCGACGTCGGCTGCGGCGCCGGTGAGATCGCCTCAGAGCTCGCGCGCGCCGGCTTCGAGGTCGTCGGCGTCGACGTCGCCGAGGAGCCGCTGCGCCGCGCTCGCGCGCGCGACGCGGAGCTCGACGTGCGCCGCGTCGAGCTCGACGGCGACTGGCCGCTGCAGGACGCGAGCTTCGACGCCGTGTGGGCCGGCGAGACGATCGAGCACGTGCTCGACACGGCCGCGTGGCTCTCGCAGGTTCGCCGTGTGCTGCGCTCGGGTGGCGCGCTGCTGCTGAGCACGCCGGCGCACGAGCGGCTGACGATGCTCGCCCTCGCGCTCTCGGCGCGGCGCTTCGAGCAGCGTTTCGACCCGCGCTCGGACCACGTGCGCTTCTACTCGCGGCGCACGCTTTCGCGGCTGCTGTCGGAGTTCGGCTTCGAGCGGATCGACGTGCGCGCCGCCGGCGGCCTGCCGGGCGCGCGCCGCGTGCTGCTCGCGGCGGCCGTGCGCTCGCGCTTCTAGCGCTTGCCGGACGCGCGCAGCGCCTGCACGTAGTCGTTCTCGATCGAGATCGCTTCGGGGTTGCCCTGCGCGATCGCTTCGGCCGAGACCGACTCGGGGTTCAGGTAGATCGCGGCGCCGAGCTCGTGCACGGCCGCCGCGGGGTCGCTCGCGAGGTCGTACTCGCCGAGCGTCAGCCACGTCTGCGGGTTCGACGGCTGCAGCCGCACGGCGCGAACAAGCGTCGCGCGCGCGAGCGCGCGCTGGCCGGCCGACTGCTGCACGGCGGACAGCGTGAACAGCGCCTGCGCCGAGAGCGGGTCGATCGAGACGGCGTTCCGCGCCGTCGCGAGCGCGCCGCGCGGGTCGCGCGCGAGCTGCGAGAGCGCCTGCTCGGATTCGTTTGAGGAGCGCAGCGGCTGCCACTGCGCCCACGCGGCGATCAGCACGCCGACGATCGCCGCGAGCGCGACGCAGATGCGCGTCGCGCCGAGCCGGCGCGCGTCGAGCCGCGCGCGCAGCTCGCGCACGTCGGGAAGCCACAGGCCCCAGCGCGCGCGCTCACCACCGATCTCCTCGCGCGAGCCGGCCGGCGCCGACGCGGCGGCGCCGACGGCGGCGAACGAGATCGTCTGCGCCGAGCGGTCGCCGACCGGCTCGCCGGCGATCAGCGGCCCGCGGCCGGCGAGCCAGCCGGCGCAGAGCAGCGCGACGCATGCGTCGCCCGGGACGTACCACGTCCAGTCGGCGAGCGAGTGGACGCCGAAGACGACGACGAGCACGAGCATGCCGAGCATGCCGACGCGCTCGGACGTGTACGGCGCCGGGCGTCCTTCGATCCGCAGGCGCCGCCACGCCGGCGCGCCGCCGGCGCGCGGGCGCCGCAGCCAGCGCCGCAGCGTCGCCCAGTCGCTCCAGCGCCGGTTGAAGACGTGCGTGCTGCGCCCGGCCGCCGCGAGCCACGCGATCAGCAGCGCGAGCGTCAGCGCGAGGCCGACGATCCCGAGGTCGGCGAGCGTCTGCACGACGTAGCCGTGCGCGTGGCGCACGTCGAGCGTCTCGGTGCGGTAGCGCAGGCGGGCGGTCGCGTAGCCTTCGGCGCCGGCGCCGAGCAGCGGGTGCGCCTGGAAGACCTTCAGCGCCTCGTTCCAGTAGCGCGCGCGCACGCTGCCGACCGCCGTCAGCCGCCCGGGGCCGTTCGACGGGACCGGCGCGTGCGGGTCGGTGACCGAGTGCAGCGCGTGCGAGATCGTCCCGGTGAAGCCGCGGTGGCTCGCGGCGAGCGCGCCGGCGAACGCGACGACGACGACGGCGAGCAGCCCGAGCAGCACGGTCCCGGCGCGGCGGCGGCTGACGATCGACGGCGCCTGGCGGCTCGTGTAGAAGCCGAACGCGAGGCCGACGACGCCGAGCAGCAGGACCATCGCGAGCAGCAGCACGCCGAGCTGGTGCCCGGCGTGCGTGCGCGCGGCGAGCGCGACGCTGTCGTCGTCGAGCGCCGGCGTCGAGAAGTCCCAGACGACGACGATCGCCGCCGCGACGGCGCCGCTCAGCAGCACGGCCGCGCCGCGCAGGCGCAGCGGCACGACGCAGAACCACAGCACGAGGCCGAGCAGCAGCGAGATCAGCGCGCCGCGCGAGTACGCGAGCATCAGCGTCACGAGCATCAGGCCGATCGCCGGGTACGCGAGCGCGCTGAGCAGCGCGTGGCCGGCGCGGCGCGAGCCGAGCCACATGCAGCCGATCGCGCCCATCGCCGCGGTCAGGCCGATCGCGTTCCAGTAGCTGTAGGGCGCGCGCAGCCTCGCGTACACGTCGCCGGTGTCGAGGTGCGCCGGGAAGACCTTCGTCAGCAGCGCGTAGACGCAGACGACGACGGCGGCGAGCACGATCCCGCCGAGCACCGCCGGCCAGCGCGCGGGGATCGTCCGCGCGAGCACGACGGCGGCGCCGAAGAACGCGGCGTAGGAGAGCATCCGCCCGGCGTCCTTGAAGCTGTCGTCGGGCTGCACCGACCAGACGACCGACAGCGCCGTCAGCGCGGTCAGCGCGAGCAGCAGCGCGACCGGCCACGCGCCCCACACGCGACCGCGCGGCGCGCCGAACAGCACGGCCGCCGCGACGATCAGCCCCGAGCCGATCGTCAGCACGATCTCGACGGTCGTCATCTCGGCGAGGTTGAGACCGCCGCCGGCGACGAACGTGACGAAGCAGACGACGCCGGCGACGAGCAGCGTCGGCCACCACGCGAGCGCGCGCGCCGGCCAGCCGGAAGGGCCCTCGCCGCGGCGCGGCGCGACGGCGCCGACGGTGCTTTCGAGCAGCCGCTCCTCGATGCCTTCGTGCGCGCCGTCCGGTGCGGTCACGAGGCCGGGCGCCGCCGGCGCGTGCTCAATCGGAGCGACGGGCAAGGACGCTCCTTCCGATCGCTCTGCCGCCGAGCGCGAGCGCGCAGGCGAGCAGGAACGCGAGCACCGCGAGCAGCGGCGCCGGCAGCGAGCTGAGCGCCGAGGCGACGTTCGTGCGCACGACGCCGGGGCTGACGAGACCGCTGCCGACGTGCAGCGCTTCGGCGCCGGTCCTCGGGACGTTGCGCAGCGCTTTGCGCTCGCTGCTCGACAGTTTCGGCGCGATCGGCGCGGCGCCATTGCCACCGCCGTTGCCGCCGCCACCGCCGCGCGCTGCTGCGAGCTGCGCTTGGCGGATCTCGTTGCCGCACGGCGAGTACTCTTCGACTTCGGTCGGCAGCTCCTGCAGCGCGCGCCGGTAGTCCTGCTGGCTGAAGCCGCTGATGCTCTGGCCGTGCGTGCAGCGTTCGATGATCTTTTCGCCGACGTCGGCGCTCGCGTTCGCGGCGAGGCAGGCGAGCGCGAGCAGCGCAAGCGCAAGCAGCGCGCCGCAGCGCCTGCCGATCGCTCTACGGCCGGGTCGCTCGCCGGCCGCCCGGCACGCGGCTGCTCGCCTGTGAGAGAGGGCGATTCCCATGAATGAGCGACCCAACGCTACCAACGCCCGCGGGAGAGGCCGACGCTCGCGAGCGCCTCGGAGAAGCCGCGCGCCCACGCGTCGTGGCTGTACGCACGGACGTCCTGCGCGCCCTGCGCTCCGAGCCGCGCGCGCAGGGCCCGGTCGGCGGCGAGGCGGCGCAGCGCACGCGCGAGCGCGACGCTGTCGCCGGCCGGCACGACGAGGCCGTTGACCTCGTCGCGCACGAGCCCGCCGGCGGCCGCGCCGACGGCGTCGCTCGCGACGACTGGCAGCGCGCGGTTCATCGCCTCGTTGACGACGAGGCCCCACGGCTCGCGGAACGTCGCCGTGCGCATCGACGGGACCACGAGCACGTCGCTCGCCGCGTAGACGTCGCGCAGCGCGGTCGCCGAGAGGCGTCCGAGGCCGACGATCGCCCCGTCGCCGCGCCGCCGCCCGCCGGCGGGGGCGAGCGCCATGACGTCGTCGAGGCCCGGCTCGACGCCGGCGAGCGCGAGCGCCGCCTCGGGCGGCTGCGAGCTCGGCCGCGCGCCACGCGGCGGCGAGCACGTCGAGGCCCTTCTCGGGCGCCGGGCGCCCGACGAACAGGAAGCGCGTGCGCGCGTGCGCCGGCCATCCGGCCTGCTGCGGTGGCGCGACCGCCTCGTCGCTCCAGAAGGCGTTGTCGACCGACTGCGGCGCGACGTGCACGTTGCGCGCGCCGCGCGCGCTCACGTAGGCGCTGACGTGCGGTCCGTAGGTGACGACGGCGTCGGCCGAGCGGTAGAGGCGCCGCAGCGGCAGGTAGCTGAGCGCGTGCGCGGCGCTGCGGGGGTGCGCCCACAGCGACGCCCAGAGGATCAGCGGCACGCGCGCGCGCCGCGCGCCGGCCCACGTCGCGAGCGGCGCGAGGCGCCCGCCGGTCGGGCAGACGACCGCGCGGTAGTCGCCGCTCGCGGCGAGCCGCGCGAGCTCGCGCGGGCGCACGGTCCGGTGCGGGAAGGGCATCTGCTCGGAGAACACCTCGCCGCCGTGCTTGGAGCGCCCGCCGAACAGCGCGAGCTCGATCGTCTCGTGCTCGTGCAGCCGCGCGAGCGCGCCGACGCGGTAGGCGGGGGCGTGCCCGGTGACGAACAGGACCGGCTTGGCAGCGGCTGATCGTGCGCGCTCACCGCAGCGCGCGCTCGTACGCGTCGAGCGTCTGCTCGCCGCAGCGCTCCCACGTGAAGTTGGCGGCGACGGTCGCGCGCGCGCGCTGACGAGCCTCGCGCAGCCGGTGCGGGTCCGAGAGCAGCTCGTCGATTCGCTGTGTCAGGCGCTCGATGTCGCCGGGCGGCACGAGCACGAGGCCGTCGCCGGCGGCGGCGATCTCCTCCGGCCCGGGCTCGCCGCGGCAGCCGATCGCCGGCACGCCGCCGGCCATCGCCTCGACGTAGGCGACGCCGAACGCCTCCTCGGTCGAGGGCATCACGAACAGCGTGCATCGCGCGCCTGCGCGACCGCGCGCGCGGGTTCGAGCTGGCCGAGGAAGTCGACGCGCTCGGCGCACGCCGAGGCGCTCGGCGAGCGCTTCGAGCGGCGCGCGCTCGGGACCGTCGCCGACGATCTCGTAGCGCAGCGTCGGGTGGCGCGGGCCGAGCACGGCGAGCGCGCGCAGGACGTCGCCGTGGCGCTTGCGCGCGACGAGGTGCGCGACCGTGACGAGCGCCGGCGGTCCGCCGCGGCGCGCCGGGCGCGCGGGCGGCGGCAGGTCGGTGCCGAGGTGCACGACGCGCGTCTCGCGCGCGCCGTGCGCGCGCGCGAGCTCGGCGATGCCGTCGCTGTTGGCGAGCACGAGCCGCGCGGCGGCGAGCGCGCGGCGCACGGCGGGCTCGCCGTCGCGCATGCGCGAGGCCGTGTAGAGCACGTCGCCGCCGTGCACGGAGACGACGAGCGGCGCACGCGGCGCGCGCAGCGCGAACGCGCGGCGCACGGCGTCGCCGCTCGGCACGGCGTTGTGCGCGTGGACGAGGTCGAAGGGGAACGAGCGGCGCACGCGCGCGATCGTCGCCGCGAGCGTCGGCGCCGCCCACGCGCCCCACGCCGCGTAGGAGCTGCGCCGGTCGGGCGAGACGAACGGCACGTAGGCGATCTGCAGGCCATCGCGCCACTGCACGCGCGGCTCGCGCGCGAGCTCGGCGAGGCTCCGCGCGGCGCTCGCCGGTCCGGCGGCGAACGCCGCGCGCGGCGGCACGAGGCGGTGCAGCACGAGCACGCGTACCTC
Source organism: uncultured Solirubrobacteraceae bacterium (assembly GCA_963802105.1). Taxonomy (GTDB): domain Bacteria; phylum Actinomycetota; class Thermoleophilia; order Solirubrobacterales; family Solirubrobacteraceae; genus Palsa-744. Next base: position 1,756,584 of record CAWDHJ010000002.1, read on the forward strand.
GGCGCCGGCGTCGCGCGCGGCGAGCGCCTGGCGGTGCGCCCAGATCCCGAGCACCGGATCGCGCCGGCTCGGGTAGAACTCGGCGACGACGAGCGACCTTCACCGACGGCTCGCCAGGCTGCGGTGCGTCGCGAGCGTGCGCTTCGCGTCGGCCGCGCGCACGTAAGGACGCTCGTCGAGGAACGCGCGCGCCTCGGCGATCGCCGCCTCGCGCGAATACGCGTCGGCGGCCGGCGCGGCGCGGTGGCGGATCGCGACGGCGTCGAGCACGCCGCAGCGCCAGCCGTGCTCGGCGGCGAGCGCGCCCCAGTGCGCGTCGAGCCCCCAGCCCATCCGCAGCTCGGGGAACGGCAGCAGCGTCGCGAACGTCGCGCGCGCGAACGCCGTGACCGGCCCGATCTCGACGAAGCGCGTCTCGCGCACGACGCTGCCGCGCTTGCGCCGCGTCTGCGGCCACGCGGCGTGCGAGTTCAGGCGGTGCGCGGGCTGCGCGAGCTGCAGCGAGAAGCGCTCGCAGAGGAACACGAAGCGGTCGAGGAAGCCACGCGGCAGCTCGACGTCGTCGTCGAGCACGAGCAGCCAGTCGCAGCGCTCGCGCGCGTCTGCCGGCGTCTCGAGCAGCAGGTTGAGGTTCTCGAACTTGCCGCGCGCGCCGGGCGCGCCGACGCGCAGCTCGACTTCGTGGCGCGAGCGTTCGAGCTCGCGGCGCGCGCGCGCGGCGAGCTCGCGATGCTCGGGGCGCTCGACCTGCAGCGCAAGCACGCGCCGGCGCGGTGGCTCGCGCCGCGCGGCGAGCGCGATCCGCAGGCGCCGCGCGCTCGCGAGCTCCCAGGCGTCGGTCGCGGCGTCGCGCGCCTCGCGCACGATCGCGTCGGCGCCGCCGACCGTGCCGCTCGCGCCCGAGAGGAAGTCGTCGTCGGGCGTCGCGGCGCGCACGAGCGGCCTCGCCGCCGCGTCTGGATCGCGGCGTTCGCGCAGCGCCTCGCGCAGGCGCCCGGCGCTGTGCGCGACCATCGTCAGGCCGGCGGGGCAGCGCCGCCGCACGACGTGACCGGCGCAGCCGGCGAGCGTCAGCGTCTCGCGCGCGAGCGACGGCGCGCGTCGCCGGCGGGCGTCGAAGCGCCGCGCCGCGCGGCCGCGGGTCCACTGCGCGCGAGCGAGGGCACGCAGCCGAGCGTCGACGCCGGCGCGACGGTGCTCGACGCCGGCGCGCGCGACGTACAGCACGCGCGCGTGCGCGCCGCCCGGCTCGGCGCGCAGACGGTCCTGCCACTCCTGCTCGTCGCCGCCGTCGGCGAGCGACTCGTCGAACGGGCCGACGCGCTCGAGCGCGCTGCGGCGGATCGCCATGTTCGCGCCCCACGCGTAGCGCGCGTCGGTGTCGTGAGCGCCGAGCTCGAGTGCGGTGATCGGCGGCAGCTCGCGCCCACACGAGCGTGGCGGCGAGCCTTCGAGCACGGGCACGATCGGCCCGGCGAAGACGTCGACGTCGGGGTGCGCGCGCGCGGCGTCGAGCAGCGCCGCGAGCCAGCCGGGCGCGACGCGCACGTCGTCGTCGACGAACGCGATCAGCTCGCCGCGCGAGCGCTGTACGCCGGTGTTGCGAGCGACGTTGAGCCCGCGCGGCGCCGCGTGCGGCTCGTAGCGCGCGCCGAAGCGCTCGGCGAGCGCGCGCGCCGCGGTGGAGGCGCCGGCGTCGTCGACGATCACGATCTCGGCTCCGGCGGCGGCGGCCTGCGGCGCGATCGAGGAGAGCGCGACCTCGAGGTACGGCAGCCGCGCGCGCGTCGGGATGACGACCGAGGCTGGGGCGGATGCGGAGCTCATCGTCGGGACAGTCTAGGTTTGCAGGGGTTTCGGCCGTCCCGCGCGGCGGGCGCGACTAGGCTCTCGCGCACGTGGTCCTGTTCCTGCACAACCGCTACCGCACGACCGGCGGCGAGGAGCGCGCGGTCGAGGAGCTCGCGTGGCTCGTGCGCGAGCGGCTCGGCGAACCGGTCGAGCTGCTGACGCGCGACTCGGGCGAGCTCGGCCGCGGCGCCGCTGCGCTCGGCCTGCTGCGCGGCGGGCGCGACGAGCAGGAGGTCGCGGCAGCCGTTCGCGCGAGCGGCGCGCGCGTCGTGCACGCGCACAACGTGCTGCCGTCGTTCGGCTGGCGCGCGCTCGCCGCCGCGCGCGCGGCGGGCGCGCGCGTCGTGCTGCACCTGCACCAGTACCGGCTCGTCTGCGCGACGGGGGTCTGTTACACGCGCGGCGAAGAGTGCACGCGCTGCCACGGACGCGACACGCTTCCTGGCGTACGCTTGAATTGCCGCGGCAACGTGCCGGAGGCGGCCGCGTACGGCGTCTCGCTGGCGCTCTGGCAGCGGCGGCTCGTGCAGCAGGCCGACGCGGTCGTCGTGCCGAGCGAGTTCGCGCGCGAGCGCCTGCGCGCGCTCGGCGCGCCGCTGCCGTGGGAGCGCGTGCACGTGCTCGCGCCGCCGCTGCGCGCGCTCGAAGCGGCGCCGCGACGCGCGGCGCCCGACGGGCCGCCGTCGTTCGCGCTCGTCGTCGCGCGGCTCGCGGAGGAGAAGGGCGTCGACGTCGCGATCGACGCCTGCCGTGCGGCCGGGCTGACGCTCGTCGTCGCCGGCGACGGTCCGCAGCGCGCCGAGCTCGAAGCGCGCGCGGCTGAAGCACCGGGCGTCGCCGGCGCGACGGTGCGCTTCGCCGGACGCGTCGACGACGAAGAGCTCGCGCGGCTGCGCGCCGACGCGGCGATCGCGCTCGTCCCGTCGCGCTCGGCCGAGACGTTCGGGCTCGCGGCCGCCGAGGCGATGGCCGCCGGCCTGCCGGTCGCCGCGAGCCGCGTCGGCGCGCTCGGCGAGCTCGTCGCGGACGAGGGGCTCGTGCCGCCCGGCGACGCGATGGCGCTCGCGGCGGCGATCGCGCGCCTGGCCGGCGATCGCGCCGCCGGCGCGCGCGGGCGCGAGCGCGCGCGTGCGCTCTGCGCGCCGAGCGTCGTCGCCGACGCGCTGGCGAAGGTGTACGCCGCGTAGCGCATAAGCTGCCGGCCGTGCCCGGCGAGCGAACCGCGCTGATCACGGGGCTGACGGGTCAGGACGGCTCGTTCCTGGCCGAGCTGCTGCTCGAGCACGGCTACGCCGTCACCGGTCTCGTGCGCGGTGAGCCCGGCGAATCGCTCGGCGCCTCCGAGCACCTGCGCGGACAGGTCGAGCTCGCCTACGGCGAGCTGCTCGACGCGGACACGCTGCGCGCCGCCGTCGCGAGCTTCGGCGGGGACGAGATCTACCACCTCGCGGCGCCGTCGTTCGTGCCGACCTCGTGGCGGCTGCCGGCCGAGACGATCGCGGCGATCGCCGGCGCGAGCGCGACGATCCTCGAGGCCGTGCGCGAGCTCGCCGCCGGCGCGCGCGTGTTCGTCGCCTCCTCGGGCGCGATCTTCGGCGACGCGCCGGAGAGCCCGCAGCGCGAGGACACGCCGTGCCGGCCGACGAACCCGTACGCGATCGCGAAGCTCGCGACGCACGAGCTCGTCGGCGCGCTGCGCGAGCACGACGGCGTGCACGCGAGCTCGGCGATTACGTTCAACCACGAGTCCGAGCGCCGGTCCGAGCAGTTCGTCACACGTCGCGTCAGCCGTGCGGCGGCGGCGATCGCGCTCGGACGCGAGAGCGAGCTGACGCTCGGCTCGCTCGACGCCGTGCGCGACTGGTCGTTCGCCGGCGACGTGATGCGCGGCGCGTGGCTGATGCTGCAGCAGGAGCGCGCCGACGACTACGTGCTCGCGAGCGGCGTCGGCCACACGGTCGCCGAGCTGGCGACGACGGCGTTCGCGTGCGTCGATCTCGACGTCGAGCGCTACCTGCGCGTCGACGAGTCGCTCGAGCGCGCGCCGGAGCCGACGCCGAGCGTCGGCGACCCGACGAAGGCGCGCGAGCGGCTCGGCTGGCGGCCGAGCCTGACTTTCGAGCAGCTCGTCGAGCGGATGGTGCGCGCGGACCTGCGGACGCTCGAAGCGAGCGCCGAAGGCGACTGAGCCGGCGAGCGCTCCGGCGCGTTCCGCCGCGCGCCAAGCGCGCGAGCGGCCCGGCTCGATGCGCTCCTGACGCCGCCGGCTCGATCCGCTCCTGACGCCGCTCGGCTAAAGCGGATCGGCCGTGTGGCCGATCTCGGACGCATGCAACGCAATCCCTACACTGCCCGCAAGTGAAGACCGTCGGGATCATCGGACTCGGCTACGTCGGGCTGCCGCTCGTCGTCGCCTTCGCCGAGCAGGGCTGCGACGTGATCGCGGTCGACGTCGATGCGCGCAAGATCGAGGCGATCGACGCGGGCGACTCCTACATCGAGGACGTCCCGTCGGAGCTCCTGCGCGAGCATCGGGAGCGGATCCAGGCGACGACACGATACGCGCGCCTGGCGAAAGCCGACGCCGTGCTGATCTGCGTGCCGACGCCGCTGACGCGCAACCGCGAGCCCGACCTCGGACCGCTGATCGACACGACGCGCTCGCTCGCCGAGGTGCTCCAGCCGGGGCAGCTCGTCGTGCTCGAGTCGACGACGTACCCTGGCACGACGCGCGAGCGCGTCGCGCCGCTGCTCGAGGAGTCGGGCCTCGCGGCCGGCCGCGACTTCCACCTCGCGTTCTCGCCCGAGCGCGTCGATCCGGGGCGCACCGACTACACGCTGCGCAACACGCCGAAGGTCCTCGGCGGCCTGACCGAGACGTGCGTGGAGCGCGCCGAGGAGGTCTACGGGCTCGTCTGCGAGACGCTCGTGCGCGTGTCGAGCCCCGAGGCGGCCGAGCTGACGAAGCTGCTCGAGAACATCTTCCGCTCGGTCAACATCGCGCTCGTCAACGAGCTCGCGATGCTGACCGACCGAATGGGCATCGACATCTGGGAGGTCGTCGACGCGGCGGCGACGAAGCCGTACGGCTTCATGCGCTTCGAGCCGGGTCCGGGGATGGGCGGCCACTGCCTGCCGGTCGACCCGTTCTACCTGAGCTGGCGCGCGCGCGAGTTCGACATGTCGACGGAGTTCATCGAGCTCGCCGGCAAGGTCAACCAGCAGATGCCATACCACTGCGTCGAGAAGGCGCAGCGCGCGCTCAACGGCGCCGGCATGTCGGTCAAAGGCGCGCGCGTCGCCGTGCTCGGCGTCAGCTACAAGCCGGGCGTCGGCGACATCCGCGAGTCGCCCGCGCTGAAGATCATCGAGCTGCTCCGAGGGCTTGGCGCCGACGTGCGCTACCACGACGCGCACGTGCCGGCGCTCAACGAGTTCGGCCTGCGCAGCGCGCCGCTCGAGGAGGCGCTCGACGGCGCCGACCTGACGCTGATCGTGACGGCGCATCCGGGCATCGACTACGACGAGATCGCCCGCCGCGGGCGGCTCGTGCTCGACCTGCGCGGCGTCACGCGCTCCTCGTCCGCCGCCGACGTCGTCCGGCTCTGACGTGCTGAGCCCCGACACGCGCGCGCCCGGGCTGCTGCTCGGCGAGGACGTGCAGATCGGCGAGCGAGTGTCGTTCGGCGCGAACGTCGTCGTCCACGCCGGCACGGTGATCGGCGACGGCGCGACGATCGAGGACCACGTCGTGCTCGGCAAGCGCCCGCGCCTGACCAAGCGCTCGGCCGCGCACGGCGAGGCCGGCGCGCTGCGGATCGGCGACGGCGTGACGGTGTGCGCCTCGGCGATCGTGCTCGCCGGCGCGAGCATCGGCGACGGCGCGCTGCTCGGCGACCAGTCGTATGTGCGCGAGCGCACGACGATCGGCGCCGGCACGGTCATCGGACGCGGCAGCGCCGTCGACAACGACGTCGCACTCGGCGAGCGCGTGCGCGTGCAGACGAACGTCTACCTGACGGCGTTCTCGCTCGTCGAGGACGACGTCTTCATCGGTCCAGGCGCGGTCACGACGAACGACGACACGATCGGCCGCCGCCCGCCCGGCGAGCCGCTGCGCGGCGCGACGTTGCGCCGCGCGTGCCGCATCGGCGGCGGCGCCGTGCTCACGCCCGGCATCGAGGTCGGCGAGGAGGCGTTCGTCGCGGCCGCCGCGCTCGTCACGCACGATGTCCCGGCGCGCACCGTCGTGATGGGCGTCCCCGCACGCGTCGTGCGCGACGTGCCGCGCGAGGACCTGCTCGGATAGTAGCCGGCCGCTTGGCCGGCCTTCACTTCGCGCCGCGGACGGCCGCGACGACCTCGCCGGCCTGCCGCTCGGTCAGCACCGGGCTCATCGGGATCGCCAGGTGCCGCGCGGCCGCGAGCTCGGTGCCGGGCAGCTCGCGCGCCGGCGCCCATCGGCGCATCGGCGGCTGGCGGTGGACGGGCGTGCGGTAGTAGGGCTTGAAGCCGACGCCGGCGTCGGCGAGCGCGGCTTCGAGGCGCTGCGGCTGCTCGTCGCGGATCACGTACAGGTGCCAGGCGGGCGCGGCGCCGGCGAGCGGCTGCGGCAGCGCGACGAGCTCGCCGAGGCCGGCCCGCTCGTAGTCGCGGGCGGCCGCGCGGCGGCCGTCGGCCCATGCGTCGAGGTGCGGCAGCTGCACGCGCAGGATCGCCGCCTGCAGCTCGTCGAGGCGCGAGTTGTAGCCGAGCCGCTCGTAGTCGACCTTGTCGCGCGAGCCGTGGAAGCGCAGCACGCGCGCCTCCTCGGCGATCTGCTCGTCGCCGGTCAGGATCATGCCGCCGTCGCCGAAGCCGCCGAGGTTCTTCGACGGGTAGAACGAGACCGTCGCGGCCGTGCCGAGCGCGCCCGGCCGCCCCTCGTCGGAGGTCGAGCCGAGCGCCTGCGCGGCGTCCTCCAGCACCGGCACGCCGAGCGCCTCGATCTCGGCGACCGGCGCGACGTTGCCGAACAGGTGCACGACGACGACGGCCTTCGTGCGCGGCGTCAGCGCCGCGCGCACGGTCTCCGCCGTGACGCAGAACGTCGCCGGATCGATGTCGCAGAAGACCGGAGTCGCGCCGATCGGCGCGATCGCCTCGGCCGAGGCGTAGAAGGTGAACGACGGCACGACGACCTCGTCGCCGGCACCGACGCCCATCGCGCGCAGCGCGATCGTGATCGCGTCCGTGCCGTTCGCGACGCCGATGCCGTGCGCCGTGCCCGTATACGCCGCGAGCTCTTGCTCGAACGCCGAGACCTCAGGGCCGAGGATGAACTTCTCGGAGTCGAGCACGCGGTCGATCGCCGCGCGCAGCTCGCCGCGCAGCGGCGCGAGCGTCGCCGCGGTGTCGAACAGCGGCACCGCCATCGCTCAGGCCGCCATCGCGCTCAGCGGGGCTCGAGCAGCTCGAGGTCCGCGCGCGTCATCAGCCGGATCAGCTCCTCGAATGTCGTCTGCGGCTTCCAGCCGAGGTCGCGTTCGGCCTTCGCCGGCGAGCCGATCAGATGGTCGACCTCGGCCGGGCGCACGAACGCGGGGTCAAGCGTCACGTACTGCTCGAAGTCGCCGAGCCCGGCCTCGTCGAACGCGACTTCGCAGCATTCGCGCACCGAGTGCGACTTGCCGGTCGCGATCACGTAGTCCTCTGGGCTGTCCTGCTGCAGCATCAGCCACATCGCCTCGACGTAGTCCTTCGCATAGCCCCAGTCGCGTTCGGCGTCGAGGTTGCCGAGGCGCACGTCCTTCATCAGCCCGTGCTTGATCGCCGCCGCGTGCCACGTGATCTTGCGCGTCACGAACTCCAGACCACGGCGGCTGGACTCGTGGTTGAAAAGTATCCCCGACGTAGCGTGCAGCTCGTAGGACTCGCGATAGTTGACCGTGATGAAGTGGCCGTAGACCTTCGCGACGCCGTACGGCGAGCGCGGGTAGAACGGCGTCGTCTCGGTCTGCGGGACCTCGAGCACCTTTCCGAACATCTCGCTCGAGGAGGCCTGGTAGAAGCGCGCCTCAGGGCAGACTTCGCGCATCGCCTCGAGCATCCGCGTGACGCCGACGCCGGTGAACTCGGCCGTCAGCGTCGGCTGGATCCAGGAGACGGCGACGAACGACATCGCGGCGAGGTTGTAGATCTCCGACGGGTTCGACGCGCGCAGCGCGTCGACGAGCGAGCGCTGGTCGAGCAGGTCGCCCTGGTGCAGCGTGATGCGGTCGCGGATGTGCTCGATCCGGTCGAACTTCTCGGTCGACGCGCGGCGCACCATGCCGTGGACGTCGTAGCCCTTCTCGAGCAGCAGCTCGGCGAGGTAGGAGCCGTCCTGGCCGGTGATCCCGGTGACTAGCGCTTTGCGGCGGTCTGCCATGAGCGCCAGAGCCTATACACGCCCGCCGATACGTCCGCCGCTCGACGGGCGGACGCTCAGCCGGCGGCGGACGCGGCCGCGCCGAGGCCCGACGCGCGCTCGCGCAGCTCCTCGACGGTCGACGCGATGCCCTGCTCGAGCGTCGTTCGAGCCTGCCAGCCGAGCAGATCGTGCGCCTTCTTCGCCGACGGCCGGCTGCGCGCGGGCGCCGTCGCTCGCTCGTCGCCCGAGGCGAGCGCGAGCGCGTCGGCGTCGGCGCCGGCGGCCTTCCAGACGGCGCGCGCGAGCTCCTCGAGCGTCAGCTCGCGCGTGCTCGCGAGGTTGAAGTCCTCGTCGAGCGCCGCCGTCGAGGCGAGCGCGAGCACGATGCCGTCGGCGACGTCCTCGACGTGCGTCGGCGTTCGCGTCGACGTGGCCGGCACCGGCAGCGTGAAGGCGCTCGCGCCGCTCAGCGCGGCGTCGATCAGCTCGCCGACGAGCGGCTCGACGCCGGGCTCGCCGGCGCCGTTCGCCGCGCTCGCGCCGTACACGGCCGACGGGCGGCAGATCACGTACGGAAGCCCGAGCTGCTCGCCGGCCGCCGTGCAGCAGCGCTCGCCGAGCAGCCGTGCGAACGCGCGCGGAGAACGCGGCGCCGGGCAGTCGACGAGCGCGCTCTCGGGCGTCGGCACGCGCTTGGCGCGCTCGAACACGTCGGCGCTCGAGACGTAGACGAGGCGCTCGACGCCGTGCTCGAGCGACGCGCGCACGACGGCCGCGTGGATCGCGCTCTCGTGCTCGATCAGCGTGTACGGCGAAGCCGCCGCGAGGCGGTCCTCCGGCGCGTACACCGCCGCGTGCACGACGAGCGAGCAGCCCTTCGTTGCCGCGAGCGCCTGCGCCGGTGCGCGCAGGTCGCCGTCGCGGATCTCGCAGCCCTCGCGCATCCACAGCGGCGCGGAGCGGCGATCGGCGACGCGCACGTCGTACTCCGGGTCGGCGAGCAGCCGCCGCGCTACGGCGGCGCCGACAGCGCCGGCGCCGCCGGTGATCAGCACGCGGCTCACGCGCCGCCTCCGCCCGATCGCGTGCGGACGTGGCGCGCGTACTGGCGCGCGAAGCCGGCGACGAAGCGCGGGTTGTAGCGTGCGTAGCGCCGCCACAGGCGGCGCGGCTCGCGGTACAGCCGGTAGCTCCACTCGAGGCCGTTGCGCTGCATCCACGGCGGCGCCTGCTTGACGAGCCCCGCGTGGAAGTCGAACGCGGCGCCGACGCCGACCAGCAGCGGCGGCGTCAGGCGCGCGCGCATCTCGTGCATCCAGCGCTCCTGCTTCGGCTGGCCGGTGCCGACCCACACGACGGCCGCGCCCGAGGAGTTGATCAGCTCGATCTCGTGCTCGTCCTCGGCCGCCGAGAGCGGGCGAAACGGCGGCGAGGAGCAGCCGACGATCGCGAGCCGCGGAAAGCGCTCGCGCAGGCGCCTGGCGAGCAGCTCGCGCGCCTCGTCGTCGTTGCGCCCGCCGTACAGGTAGATCGGCGTCCCGTCGCGCGCCGCGCGCGCGCAGTAGCTCGCCATCAGGTCCGGTCCGTAGATGCGCTGCGCGCGCGCGTTGCCGAGCGCGCGCAGCGCCCAGACGAGCGGCATGCCGTCCGGCACCGCGAGCGTCGCGCCGAGCACCGCCGCGAGCGTCTCGGGCTGCTCCCGCGCCGACATCACGAGGTTGACGGCCGCCGCCGTGACGTAGCCGCGCGCGTCGGCCGCGATCATCGCGTCCATCCAGTCCATCACCTGCTCGTAGTCGGAGATCGCCAACGGGATGCCGAGGATCTCCGCCGTCGGCGGCGGTGAGGGCTGCGTGGCCGGCGTCGCTGGGAGCGGAGGCGCGATTGCGTGAAGATAGCGGCGGCCGCCAGGCCGCGGGCGAGGCGGCCTCCGCGCCCGTGCGCCCCGCCGGTGTCGGCGGAGGCGACAGGGAGCGGACGCCGGGCGCGGCGCTCAGGCGATCGAGCTGATCTCCACTTTTTCTTCGTTGACCTGGTCGGTCGTCAGCGTCTCGCCGGCCTGTTCGGGCGTTTTTTCTTCGAAGCGCGTCGACAGCACGGCCGTCGATCCGCCGAAGAACGATTCCGGCTGCTGTTTGCCGCTGACCGCCTTGAATTTGACCCAGTCCGAGGACTTCATCTGGTTCGAGGTCACCTGGCCGATCAGCGCGCCCGAGACCGTCACGGGCATCCCTTCGCAGCTGAACGACGTGACGACCGTGCCGCTCGTCGGGCGCAGCTCCTCGGCGATCTGGTCTTCGATCGGTTCGCTACCCACCGTTTCGACGCCGAGCACGCCTTCGAGCGTGTTCGTCACGATCGTCCCGGTCGGCGCGCCGGCGCTCTTGCACGTCAGTTCGAATGCCGTGCAGCTCGTGAACGTCACGACGACGCCGCCGACCGTTTTGTTGCCCGTGTATTTGCCGCCGCTCGTCGCTCCATGACATACGACCGGAAGCCCGCCGACCGTTTCGAGCGTCGACAGCGTCGATTCTTTGATCGCCGTCGTGAACCCTGTTTTTTCGAGCGGCTGAGTGCCTCCGAACGCGGAGTACCATTCGTAGTGCTTCGATGACGCCGACGTTTTCGTGCACGCGGCGTTTTCGTAATCGCCACCGTTGACTTTGATGCAGCGGCCGAATTCGGGAGCGCCACCGACGCTCGGCGGGAAGCCGAGCGGCTGCGCGTTGTGTTCGACGAGCGTCTCGGCCTGCGCCCCAGGCGGGCCGACTGCCGCGATCAGCAGGACGAGCGCGGGCAGAAGCCAGCGATGCGGCTTGTTCATGGCAGGGTCCCCTCCATCGATCTCTGGGCTGATTCGTGCGTTCGGATGCTATACGTGCGACCAGATAACAGAATTCGTTTGGCTCGCAACATCCGTAGTCTTCGAGCATGAGCCCCTCGACCCTTCGTCGCTACCGCGCCGAGCGGCTCTTGCGGGCCGAGTTCGAGCGCATGCGAGCGAGCGTGCTCGCAGGCGTCTCGTCACGGTTGCGCGCCGCCGGCGTCAGCCTCGACGCGAGCGATCTCGATGCCTGCTACGCGCAGGCATGGCAGGGGCTGTACGCGGCGGTGCTCGACGGACAGGAGATCGCCGACCCGGCCGCGTGGCTCGTGCGCGTCAGCTATCGGCGCGCGATCGACGAGCACCGCTCGCGCGGGCGCGTCAAGCGGCTCGCGCCGCGAGCCCGCGGCGCACACACGGCCCGCTCCGGCGGTCCAAGCCACGCCGACGCGGCCGAGCTCGCCGGTCTCGGCTGCGCCGAGCAGGCCGACATCGCCGAGCGCCTCGACGATCGCACGCGCCTGCGGCACGTGTTCGAGGCGCTGCGCACGCGCCTCAGCGTCCGCGAGCGCGAGGCCGCGACGCTCTGCTACCTGCAGGGCCTCTCGCGCGCCGAGGCCGCCGCGCGGATGGGCGTCAGCGAGCGGCGCATGCACAAGCTGATGGACGGCCGCGGCGACGGCTCGCCGGGCGTCGCGCAGAAGGTCGGCGCGCTCGTCGAGACGATCGACGCCGGCCGCTGGTGCGATGAGCAGGGCTCGCTGATGCGCGGCTTCGCCTACGGCATCCTCGACCCCGCCGGCGAGCGCTACCGGATCGCCGCGGCGCATCGCTCCGAGTGCTCCGCGTGCCGCGCGTACGTGCTCTCGCTGCGCGGACTCGCCGCCGTGCTGCCGCCCGCGCCGTCGCTGCTGCACCTCGTGCTCGGCTCTGGCGCGATCGGCGGCGCCGCCGCGGCCGGTTCCGCCGGGGCCGGCGCCGGCGCGGCAAGCGCTCCCGGCGCAACGAGCGCGGCTGGCGCGAGCGCGTCCGGCGCAGGCACGGCCGGTGCGGCGAACGGCGCCGGAGCCGCGGTCGGCGCCTCCTCGGGCGCGACCGTCGGCGCGCTCTCGAGCGGCGCGGCCGGCGGCGGATGGTGGATCGCCGGCGGCTCGCTCGGCGCGAAGCTCGCCGTCGGCTGCGTGCTCGCGCTCGGCGTCGGCGCCGGCTGCGTCGCGCTCGGCGGGCACGTCGCGGGCTCGGCGCCGAGCCACCGTCGCCACGCGCGCTCTCGTCTGACGGCCAGGCGAGCGACGCCGGCGCCGGCGAGCATCGCCGACGCGACGCCGCCGACGCTCGCCGCGCCGAGCGGCGATGCGACGCCGACGGCCGACGTCGCGGCGCCCGCGCGCTCGTCGGCGCCCGCGCCGGCGCGCCAGGCCGCGCGCGAGTTCGGTCCCGAGCAGCCGGGTGGCACGAGCGCCGCGCCGGCGGCGAGCGCCACGCCTGCCGCGCTCGCTCACACTGCGTCGGCCGGCGTCGCGAGCGCCGGCTCTGAAAGCTCGACGTCGTCGGCGCCCAGCTCGGCCGCCAGCTCCGCGAGCGCGAGCGTGCCGGCGGCGCAGCGCGAGTTCGCGCCCGGCTAGCTCGCGCGCATCAAGCGCGCGGGAACACTTTCGTCAGCTTGCGCAGCGCGAGCGGGTTGCCCTTCGGGCGCAGCCGCCCGCGCGCGACGAGCGCGAGCGGGTCGGCGCGTTCGCCGACGAGGTCGACCCAGTCCTGGTAGGAGAGCGCGAGGCGCAGGTCGGGGTTCGCGGCCGGCCCTTCGGCGGCCGTGCTCGTGCCGTCCTCGACGGTCAGGTGCCACGTCGGCACGTCGGCGTCGGTGAACTCCCACTGGAACGTCGTCGCCCGCGCGAGGCCGTGCTGCGGGTTGACCTGGCGGCGGATCGTGTCGAACAGCAGCTCGAGCGTCTGCGCGTCGCGCCTGCTCGGGCCCTCGCGCACGCCGATGATGCCGGCCTGCGCCAGCTCGCGCCCGCGGCGCGCGATCTCGATCGGCTCGAGGCCGGGCGGCATCAGCGGCGGCCCCGGCAGGCGCTCGATCGGCAGGCCGGCCGAGCGCAGCTTCGTCGTCATCGACGTCAGCCCCTCGACGCCGACGTCGTCGAGCGTCGAGTTGAAGACCGTCACGTAGCGTTCGTCCCAGCCCGGCGGCATCAGCACCTGCGAGGTGAAGCGCACGACCTCGCGCAGCAGCTTCGCGACGGCCTTCGGCACGCCGACCGGGTCTTCGCGGTTGAGGTCGCTCAGCAGCTTGACGCCGAAGCCGATGTGGCGCTGCTCGTCGGTCGCGATGTTCTCCATGCCCGCGCGAAACGCCGGAAGCTGGTCGCGTTCCTCGAGGTAGCTGCAGATGAAGTGCTGACCCGGCTGCGCGAGCGACGCCTCGATGACGACGTGGTAGAGCGTCACGGCCGCCGCGAGCTTCGCCGGCGAGCGGTCGCGCCGCAGCTCGTCGGCCATCGTGTCGAGGCGGTCGAAGATCTTGCGAAAGCCCGGCGTCAGCTGCGGCTTGATCGCGGCGAGGCCGCTCGACATCGAGCCGTCGCCGACCCCGCAGACCTCCTGCATGAAGCGCTTGAAGAACACCGCGTGGCGCGCCTCGTCGACCTGCTGCGTCGTCAGGAAGTACTTCTGCTCCTCGAGCGGCGCCGCGTCGATGTAAGGAGACAAGTTATCTGCGACCGCGTCCTCGCCCCAGAAGAACAGGCAGTAGTTCCACAGCGCCGCCTGGCGCTCGAACTCGCTGAAGTCCTCGCGCCACTGGCGCGCGTCCTCGGTGAAGTCGAGCTCGGTCGCCTTCCAGTTGCCGCGCTCCCAGCGCGCGTACAGGTCGCTGTAGGAGATCGCGTCGGTCGGCAGGCTCGCGAGCGAGCCGTTCTCGCCTGTCGCGGTCTCAGTGGCGCTCGCCATCGGCTGCTCCTGTCGGTCGTGTCTCGCGGGGAATCGGCCAGGCCACCGTTGACGTGCGCGCCGCGCGGGCGCGCCGCGCACGGCAGTCTTCGTCCGATCTAAATCAGATAACGAACGCTATCGCAATAGCGATCGTTCTGTCAAGTATGATGTGGCGATGAGAGTCGAGCAGGCTGCGCTCGCCGCGGCCGACACGCGTGCGGTCGAGCCGCGCGCGACGCGCCTGACGCGCGAGCAGCGCAAGGCGAACACGCGCGAGCGACTGCTCGCGGCCGCGCGCGGCGCGTTCGCCGAGAGCGGCTTCCATGGCGCGTCCGTCGAGGAGATCGCCTCGCGCGCCGGCTTTTCGACAGGCGCGCTCTACTCGAACTTCGACGGCAAGGAGGACCTCTTCCTCGTGCTCATGGAGCGCGAGATCGACGAGCACTCGCGCGAGATCGCAGAGGCCGTCGCCCAGCGACCGTCGCTCTCCGAGCGCGCGACCGGCGGCGCGCGGCGCTGGATGACGATGATCGAACGCGAGCCCGAGCTGCTCTTGCTGTTCATGGAGTTCTGGGCCTACGGCGTGCGCGACGCCGCCGTGCGCCCGAAGGTCGCCGCGCGCTTCGCGCAGGTTCGCCGCCTGCTGACGCAGCTGATCGAAGACGGCGTGCGCGAGCTCGACCTCGAGCTCGCGCTGCCCGCCGAGCAGCTCGCGATCGCCGTCGACGCGCTCGCCGACGGCATCGCGCGCCAGCGCCTCGCCGACCCCGGCGCCGTGCCCGACGAGCTGATGGGCACCGTCCTCGCGCTGCTGTTCGAAGCCGCGACACGGCCGGCCGGCGGTTAGTCGGCCACCGCTCAGCGCGACACGCAGAGGCACGCGTAGTGCACCGAGAACAGCCGCCGCGCGAGCGCCGGCGCCGCCCGATGCAGGCCGGCGCGCAGCGCCCACTTCGCCGTCGCCTGCGTGCGCGCTCGTGCGCCGCTCGCGAAGAAGCGGTGGACGGCGAGCGGCAGCGGGTCTTCGATTTGCTCGACGATCGCGACGCCGGCTCGCCCGGCGATCGCGTGCACGGCCGCGACGTCGAGGCGCTGCAGGTGCCCGACCTCCGCCGCGTGCTCGCGCTTGCCGGCGCACCGTGCCGAGACGTTCGCCTCGAGCGGGACCTCGACGACGACGGCCTCGCAGACGCGCGCGACCTCGCCGAGCAGCGCCGCCGGCTCGCGCACGTGCTCGAGCACGTGCGAGAGGATGCCGAGGTCGTACGCGCCGTCGCGCTCGTCGAGGTGCTCGCCGTCGTACAGCGCGACCGCGTCGATCTGCTCGCGCCGCGCGGCGATCGCGACGGCCGCGTCGGTGATCTCGACGCCGGCCAGCCGGCCGCCGAAGCCGCGCGCGCGCAGCTCGCACAGCAGCGCGCCGTCGCCGCAGCCGACCTCGAGCGTGCTGCGCGGCCGCAGGCCGGCGCGCGCGCACAGCGCGACGACGTGGTCGGCCTTGCCGCGCGCTCCGACCGCGCGCCAGCGGCCGTACAGCTCCGCCTGCGCGCCGTCGCGCGCATATGCGGCCGCGTAGAAGCCGCGCGGATCCTCCGCCGCGCTGACGCCGGGCGGCCGATCCGGCGCGTTCTCGCTCGACGGCCGCGCGGCGTCGTCGCGGCGGCCGCGCGCCGACGCGCTTGGCGCTAGCCTGATCCTCGCGGGCACATCGTGGAGCGTATCGCCGTGCAATCGACCTCTGACGCCTCTCCCGCGCGCGCTGCGGCCGACGAGCTCTCGCGTCGCTCAAGCGCGCGACGCCAGGCGCCGAAGAAACCAACGTGATGCAGAGCGATCCCGGCGCGCTCGAGCACGTCGACGTCAGCGTGCTCGTGCCCGTCTACAACGAGCAGCAGCACATCCGCGAGAGCGTCGCCGCGATGCAGGCGCAGCGCTTCGACGGCACCGTCGAGCTGCTGTTCGCCGACGGACGCTCCGATGACCGTACGCGCGAGATCCTCGAAGAGCTCGCGCGCAGCGACCCGCGCATCCGCGTCTTCGACAACCCGCTGCGCAACACCGCCAGCGGGCTGAACGTCTGCCTGCGCGAAGCGCGCGGCGAGTACGTCGCGCGCATGGACGCGCACACGATCTACGCCGACAGCTACCTCGCGGCCGGCGTGCAGCGCCTGCGCCGCGGCGACACCGAGTGGGTCAGCGGCCCGGCGATCCCGCGTCCGACCGGCGCCGTCTCGCGCGCCGTCGCGCTCGCGCTCGCCTCGCGCATCGGACGCGGCGGCTCGCGCAAGTGGAGCGACGACCTCGCCGCCGCGCGCGAGCGCGAGCTCGATACCGGCGTCTTCGGCGGCATCTGGCGCCGCGAGCGGCTGCTGCAGGCCGGCGGTTGGGACGAGCGCTGGCCGATCAACCAGGACTCGGAGATGGCCGCGCGCTTCCTCGACCGCGGCGCGCGCCTCGTCTGCCTGCCGCAGATGGCCGGCTACTACGCGCCGCGCAACTCGCTTCGCTCGCTCGCGCGCCAGTACTACCGCTACGGGTTCTTTCGTGCGCGCACGTTCCGCCGCCACCCGTCGAGCATGCGCCGCTCGCACCTGATCGCGCCGTCGCTCGTCCTCACGCTGCTCGCCGCCGTGCTCGCGCCGCGCGTCGTGCGCTCGCGCGCGCGCCTCGCGCTCGCCGGCTATCTCGCGGCGCTGCTCGCGACGAGCGCGGCGAGCATCCGGCGCTCCGGACGGCGACGCGAGGGCGCGTTGCTGCTCGGCGTGCTCCCCGCCATGCATCTCGGCTGGGGCTTCGGCACGCTCGCCGGCGTCGTGCGCTTCGGGCCGCCGCTCGCCGCGCTCAGAGGCCTCCTCGGAGCTGCCGGCGCGCCCTCGCGCGACGCCGTCCACGCGCCGTCGCTGCGGCGCGATGGCGACGGCGAGCGCGACACGCCGGTCGAGCAGCTCGCCTAGCGCTCTCGCGCTTCGCGACGCTCGCGCTTCGCGAGCGACGCGCTCGGACGCGTAAGCGCTCAGACCCGTGCGCGGACGTGGCGCAGCGCCTGGTAGACGCCCGGGCTGACGCGCTTCGCGAGCTTCTTCGCGTTCCACTCGAGCCACAGCCGCCCGCAGGCGAGTGCGCTGCCGCTCGCGTATGCCGCGGCCGTGCGCGCCGGCGTGCTCGCCCAGATCGTGTAGCGCCCGCGCACGGTCAGCCCCTGCTCGAGCACGCGCGTCGTGGGCTCGGAGGTGAATAGCAGCTCGTAGCCGGCCGCGGCCGCCGTCGCGACGACCGCACGCGAGAGGTAGCCGCCCGGGATCGACGCGGTGCGCGGCGGCGAGCCGAGCACGTCGCCGAGCACGTCGCGGCTGCGCCGCCACTCCTCGGCGAGCTCGGCCTCGCCGAGGCGGCCCATGTACGTCGGGTGCGAATGCGAGTGGCTGCCGATCGCGTGCCCGCGCGCCGCGAGCTCGCGCACCTGCGCCGCCGTCAGGAAGCCGCGCGTGTCGATTCGCGACGACGTGACGAAGAACTGACCGCGCCAGCCGCGGCGCTCGAGCAGGTCGGCTGCCACCACCGCCGACTCGCCGCCGTCGTCGAACGTCAGCGCGACGTCGGGCGCCGCCGCGCCGGGCGCGCCCGGCCCGACGCGCAGGCCCGTCGCGGCGACCGCGTCGAGGTGCGCTTCGAACGTGGCCGGCTCGAGCTTGTACCGCGCCGCCAGCGCGCCCGCGAAGCCGACGCTCTCGCGCTCGGCCGCCGTCGCGACGTCGTGGTACATGAGCGTCCGCATGCGCCTCGCTCAGCGCAGCGTCCGCGGCCAGCGGTCGACGCCGTCGCCCGCGCGCTTGCGGCGCAATCGCGACAGCGCCGGCCAGCGCCGGCGCGCGGCCGGTGCCGGCGCGCGCGGGCGACGCGGGATATCGCCGCCCGCGAGGATCGCGCGCGGCACGTCCTCCGTCAGCCAATCGCTCAGGCCGCCGAGCCCGGCGCGCTGCAGGTGCGAGGCGATCTCCGGCGGGCGATCGCGCGCGTCGTGCGCGTCCGAGGCGACGTTGTGGATCAGCCCGGCTTCGGCCAGCGTCCGCGCGAAGCTGCGCGCCGCGCCGCCGAACGCGCCCGTCAGCGAGCTCGCCGTGATCGACGTCACGACGCCGCCGCGAATCAGCGATTCGAGCAGCCCGAGGTCGCGGTAGAAGGCCGGGCAGCGCTCCGGATGCGCCAGCACGACGCCGTGACCGCGACGCTGCAGCTCGGCGACGGTCGGCTCGAGCGCCGGCACGTCCGGGCGAAACGGCGGCTCGAGCAGCAGCCAGCGCCCGCCTCCGAGGCAGACGCGCGCGAGCTCCTCGGCGTCGAGCTGCAGCGCGCGCGAGAGCGCGACCTCGGCGCCCGCACGCAGCTCGAGCGGCACCTGCTCGCGCGCGAGCAGCGCCGCCATCCGCTGGACGCCCGAGGCGATCGTCGTCGAGTCGTTGCCGTAGCGCCGGTTGATGTGCGGCGTCGCGACGAGCGTCTGCAGGCCGGCCGCCGCCGCCGCGCGCGCGAACGCGAGCGCCTGCTCCGGCGTGTTCGGCCCGTCGTCGACGCCAGGAAGCACGTGGCAGTGGAGGTCGATCACCGCGACGAACGATAGGCCAGCACGCGGGCGCCCAGGCGCCGATTCGACGCTTCGCCGGCCTCGGCGGCGCGCCAGCGAACGTGCAACGCGCCGCAGCGCGTGCTTTACGCTAATGAAGTTGGACCCGGCTGCCGACTAAGATCGAGGTCACAGGCAGACGACCGAACTCACCCCTCCAACGCCCCCGAGGTCACCTTGTCCTACGCCTCTCCCTCAACGCACGCCGGCGAAGAGGGCGCCCACGTCGCCTACATTCGAGCCGTTCGCGCACACCCGGTGCTCGTCGGCTTCATCGTGCTCGCCGCGCTTGCGACGGCGTTCGTCTGGCAGCACTCGCGCACGCCGAGCTACGAAGCGACGGCGCAGGTGCTCGTCACGCCCGTCGCCGAAGAATCTGCGTACGTCGGCCTCCCGGGGCTCGTCACGTCCTCCTCCTCAGATCCGTCGCGCACGATGCAGACCGCGACGTCGATCCTCGAAACGCCCGGAGCCGCCGCGCTCGCGGCGAGCAACCTCGGTCGCGGATGGACCAAGCAGCTCGTCGGGCAGTCGATCAGCGTCGCGCCACGCGGCGAAAGCAACGTCATCTCGATCACCGGCAAGGCCGACGGCAGCGCCAAGTCCGCGGCGCTCGCCGCCGCCTACGCGCGCGCCGCGCTCGCGCTGCACGCAAAGCTGCTCGGCGACGAAGCGAAGCTCCAGGTCGAACAGCTGCAGGCGCGCGCGCGCCGGCTGACCGCCGCCGAAGGCTCCGAGGCGTCGCAGATCGGCTCGCAGCTGGCCGCGCTCAACGCGGTCGCCGCCGGTCACGATCCAAACTTCTCGCTGCTCCAGGTGCCCTTCGCGCCGGGCTCGCCGAGTGGCACGTCGAAGACCGTCATCCTCGCGCTCGCGCTGCTCGCCGGCCTCGTCATCGCCGTCGGCGCGGCCGTCCTGACCGACTATCTCAACCGTCGCGCGCGCGACGAGGACGAGATCCTCTCGACCTACCCGCTGCCGGTCCTCGTGCGCGTGCCGATCCTGCCGCGCGGCGCGCGCGACGCCGTCTCGCCCGATCGTGTTCCACCCGGCGTGCGCGAGGCGTTCCGAACGCTGCAGCCGCAGCTGCCGCAGATACGCGACGGTCGTGCGGTCATGTTCACGAGCGCCTCGCCGCGCGACGGGAAGACCTCGGCGGCGATCAACTTCGCCTTCGTGCTCGCCGCCGCCGGCTTTCGCGTGATCCTGTTCGACTTCGACCTGCGCCGCCCCGACGTCGGACGACGGCTCGGCGTCAACTCCGACTTCATGGACCTGTTCCGCGCGGACGCGAAGCTCGAGGACCTGCTCAAGGAGCCACCCGGCGCGCCGGGCCTGCGCGTGATCAGCTCGCGCGCCCAAGGCGGCGAGACGACCGCGCTCGTCGACGCCGTCGCGCGGCGCCTGCCGGAGCTGCTCGACCGCGCGCGCCAGCTCGCGGACTACGTGATCGTCGACACGCCGCCGCTCGGGCAGATCAGCGACGGTCTGCGCGCGGCGATGGTCGTCGACGACATCGTGCTCGTCGCGCGCCCGGGCAACACGAACCGCGTCGAGCTCGAACACACGCGCGAGCTGCTCGACCGGATGGACCGCACGCCCAGCGGCCTCGTCGTCATCGGGCTGCAGACCGTCGGCGACGCCTACGAGACCTACGGTCTCGAACCGGGCACGGCGGCGAACGGCGATGGCCCGTCGTCCGGCGCGATCGACGAGGCGCTCCCGTGGACGGGCACCGGCCGCCGTTCCGAGCGTCAGCGCCGCGCCGAGGCCGACGAGGACCAGCAGCGCGAGCGCGGCTCGCGCCGTGCTGCCGAAGGCGGCCGCAAGGTGCGGCGCATGCAGGCCAGCGACGCCGACGAGTTCGGCGCCGAGCGCGGCAAGCCGATCACCCGACCGCCGGCGTAACGCGCGTGGCGAGCCGCTCGCTCGCGCCTCGGCGTCCGCTCGCGATGCGCGAGCTCGGCCGCTCGCTCGCGCCGCCGCTCGTCGCACTCGGCCTCGCCGTCGTCTGCGCGACGGCGCTCGTCGTCAGCGTCCAGGTCGGCATCGCGCTGCTGCTCGCGCTGCTGTTCGTCCCGCTCGCGTTGATGCGCCTGCCGTTCGCGCTCGCCGCCTGGGTGTTCCTGCTGTTCTTCGCGCGCTTCTCGACGCTCGCGCCGATCAGCAACCGGATCCTGCTGTTCGTCGCGATCTGCTGGATCGGCCTGCTGCTCGACCGGCGCGCGAGCCTGCGCGAGGCGTTCGCCGGCAGCGAGGCCGTCGTCGCGCTCGCGCTCGTGTTCATCTCGTGGTTGCTGCTCAGCCTGCTCTGGGCGCCGAACGCCGGCGCCGCCGAACGGCCGATCAAGGAACTGCTCTACTCCGGCCTCGGCTTCCTGCTCGTCTTCGCCGCCGTCAAGACGCGGCGCGACCTCCGCTGGCTGACGATCGCGTTCGTCGCCGGCGCGGCGCTGACGGTCGCCTGGGGGGCCGCGAAAGGCGGGCTCGGCTTGAGCACAGGCGCCGCCCGCAGTGAAATCAACGATCTCGAAGGCCGCTTCCAAGGTGGCGCCGGCGATCCGAACTACCTCGCCGCCGTGCTCGTCCCGGCGGCCGTGCTCGCCGGCGGCCTCGCCTTCCGTCGCGGCTTCGCGCGTCGCACGCTGCTCGCGTTGGCGACGCTGATGATCGCGATCGGCATCGCCGCGACGCAGTCGCGCGGAGGCCTGATCGCGGCGAGCGGCTGTGCGGTCGTCGCCTTCACGATCTGGAAGGGGCGCCGGCGCACGATCGCGATCGTGCTAGCGCTCGTGCTCGTCGGCGTCGTCGCCTACTTCCTCAACGATCCCGGCGCGCTGCAGCGCGTCCAGGAGTCCAACCACGGCAGCGGGCGCCTGGACATCTGGACCGTCGCCTGGCGCGTCGTCCAGGATCACCCGATCTTCGGCGTCGGCCTGGCGCAGTTCCCGCAGGTATCGCCTCACTACGTGCTCGCGCCCGGCGTCCTCGAATACGCGAGCCTGATCGTCGAAAAGCACATCGTCGTGCACAACCTCTACCTGCAGATGTGGGCCGAGGACGGGATCGTCGGGCTGCTGCTGTTCCTCGCGCTCGTCGGCGCTTCGCTGCGACGCGCCTGGCGCGCCGCACGCCAGTTCGACGCGCTCGGCGACAGAGAGCTGGCGACCGTCGCGCGCACGGTCATCATCGCGCTGATCGGGATGCTGACCGCCTCCTTCTTCCTCTCGAACCTCGAAGCCGGCCAGCTGTGGCTGCTGCTCGCGTTCGGCCCCGTGCTCGCTCGGCTCGCGACCGAGCAGGCGCGCGCGGCCGCGCCGCTCGACGCGCCCCTCCTGCAATCGATCTCGCCGCCGCCGTCTCCGCCGCGCCCGCGCGGCCAGCTCGTCCCGGGCTGAGCTCAACAAACGTCCAAGGCGTCTCCGGCGCCTCAGCGCAGCGCCATGCCGGCTCGATAGAGCCACATGGACAAGTGGCGCAAGACCTCAGGCACGAGCCAGATCGCGACCGTCGCCGCGCTGGCGACGATCTCCGCGGCATCGATCTTCGGTGCGAGCGGAGCGCCGGTGGCGCAGGCCGCCGCCGCGAGCAAGCAGGCCCGCGCGCACCAGACGCGCGTCGCGAGCCGCTCCGCGCGCGCCGCCTGCCGCACGCTGCAGGCACGCGCCCGCTCGGCGCGCAACTCGCGCAAGGCCGCCGCCGCGAGCGCCGCCTGCGTGCGCGCCTGGAAAGTCGCCGAGGCGAGCCACCGGCACCGCTCGGCCGCGTCCGGCGCGCCGACGCACACCGGCGGCTCGACCGCTCCGACCGCTCCGAGCGCTCCGACCGCTCCGAGGACCCCGACCGCTCCGTCGGCTCCGAGCGTCCCGAGCGCGCCGGCCGAACCGGCCACGCCGGTGAGCCTGCCCCTCGTCCCCTCGAGCGGCGGCCTCGGCTGGGAAGGCTTCGGCGGCGGCGCGCTCCCCGGCGCGAGCTGGCGCCCCTACTCGTCCTCCTCGCCGTTCAACCAGAGCACCGAAGGCGACCCCGTCGCGGCGAACTCCGCCGCGATGGTCAACGCCGTGCTCGCCAACGGTCTGCCCGGCAACCTCGTCGCGGGCAACGCCGAAACCGCCAGCGACTGGTCGCACCCCGTCTTCTTCGCGCAGCCGAGCGATCCGATCTACACGCTGCACGCGACCGAACAGTGGGGCAACAACGAACTGAACGGCATGCGCATCCAGGTGCCCGCCAACGCGCGCCCGGCCGGCGGCGGCGACGGCCATTTGACGGTCGTCGAGCCCGATGGCTGGGAGTACGACTTCTGGCGGGCCCAGACCCCGCCGCCCGGCGGCGGCACGCTCGACTTCTCGTGGGGCGGACGCACGCGGATCGACGGCAGCGGGACCGGCAGCGCCGGCACGGCCGCGGGCTTCGGCAACCTCGCCGGCATGATCCGCGCGCCGGAACTCGCCGCCGGCAAGATCAACCACGCGCTGTTCATCGTGCTGAAATGCGCCTCTCAGGGCACGAGCTTCGGCTACGGCACGACCGCGACGGCCAACGGCTCGGCTTCCAGCTACGTCTACCCGGCGACGCACGGCGGCAGCAGCTGCGGCGGCGGCGAAAGCAACATGCCGCCGCTCGGCGCCCGCCTGAAGCTCGCGATGTCGAGCGCCGAAATCCAAGCGCTCTCGGTGCCGACCTGGAAGAAGACGATCCTCACGGCGCTCTCGCAGTACGGCGGCTACGTCGGCGACACCGGCGGCCCCGGCTTCGGCTTCATGTTCGAATCGAGCACCTCCTACACGGCGATCGGCGACGCCGACCCGATGGTCGCCCTCGCCAGCAAGCTCGGCCTGCCGAAGTGGGAAGGCAACTACGTCTTCAACATGGCAAGCGGCGTCGAATGGTCGAAGTTGCAGGTGCTCGCGCCGCCGAGCGCCTCCTGAGCCGCTCCACGGGCTCGCCCCGGCCTCGCCTGACGACGGACGCGTCGCGTCGCGAGCACGACGCGTCCGTTGGCTAGGCTGCTCGCTCCGTGCGGATCGCCTACCTCGTCTCGCGCTTTCCCGATCCGTCCGAGACGTTCGTGCTGCGAGAGATGAACGCCGTCGAGCGACTGAACGGCGGCGACGTCGAGCTGTTCGTGCTGTTCCCGCCGAAGGACCCGTTCGTGCACCCCGACGCCGCGCGCTGGGTCGCGCGCGCGCATCGCGTCTCGCCGGCCGCCTCGATCGCCGGAGTCCTCTGGTGGCTCGCGCGCCGACCGCTGCGCACGAGCGCCGCGCTGTGCTCGACGGTCGGCGCCTTCGCGCGCGAGCCGCGGCGGCTCGTGCGCTCGCTCGCCGCGTTCGCCGCCGGCGCGGCGCACGCGCGCTCGATGCGCGGCGAGCGGATCGAGCACGTCCACGCGCACTTCGCCACCTACCCGGCGCTCGCCGCATGGCTCGTCGGCCGCCTGCTCGACGTCCCCTACAGCTTCACCGCGCACGCGCACGACATCTTCGTCGACCAGCTCCATCTCGGCGCGCTCGTTCGCGACGCCGCCGGCGTCGCGGCGATCTCCGAGTTCAATCGCGAGCTCCTCGAGCCCTACGGCGCCGGCGCCGCGACCGACGTGCGCGTCGTGCACTGCGGCGTCGACCCCGCCGCGTACGCGTTCCGGCCGCGCGCGCCGGCGCGCGGCGGAGCGGTGCGCGCGATCTGCGTCGCGACGCTGAACGAGCTGAAGGGCCACGCGGTGCTGCTCGACGCGCTCGCGCGCGACGGGCTCGAGCGCGTCGAGCTCGACCTCGTCGGCAGCGGACCGCTCGAGCACGCGCTGCGCGCGCGCGCCGAATCGCTCGGAGTCGCCGATCGCGTGCGCTTCCACGGGACGCGCTCCGAGGGCGAGGTCGCCGCGCTGCTCGACGCCGCCGACGTGTTCGTGCTCGCGAGCGTCGTCGCCGCCAACGGCCAGATGGACGGCATCCCCGTCGCGCTGATGGAGGCCCTCGCCGCCGGCCTGCCGGTGATCGCCTCGCGGCTGTCCGGCATTCCCGAGCTCGTGCGCGACGGCGAGACCGGGCTGCTCGTCGCGCCGAACGACGCCGGCGCGCTCGCCGGCGCGTTTCGCCGGCTGCTCGAGGACCCCGACGCCGCCGTCGCGCGCGCGCGCAACGGCCGCGCGCTGGTCGAAGCCGAGTTCGACGTCGAGCGCTCGGCCGGGCAGATGCTCGAGCTGTTCGCCGCCGCCGCCGCCGCTGCCGCCGCCGCTGCCGCTGCCGGCTAGCCCGCGCGCCCCCGGCTCACGAGCGCTCGACGACGGCGCGCAGCTCGTCCTCGACGCGCTCGGCGACCTCCGGCCAGCCGGCGCTCTCGCGCATCCGCTGGCTGCCCGCCTGTCCCATCCGCTCGGCCAGCGCCGGGTCGCCGAGCACGCGCGCGAGCGCGTCGGCCAGCGCCGGCGGGTCGTCGGGCGCGACGAGCAGGCCCGTCCGCTCGTCGGCGACGACCTCGGGCAGATCGCCGACGTCGGTCGCGACGACCGCTCGCGCCATCGTCATCGCCAGGTGCGCGACGCCGCTCTGGTTGACCGTCCGGTAGGGCAGCACGACGACTCGCGCGCGCGCGAACAGCTCGCGCACGCGCTCGATCGGCACGTACTCGGCGACGATCTCGACGCGCTCGCGACGCTCGCTCGCCCACGCGAAGACGCGCTCGGACTCGCCCTCCTCGGGCACCGGCGGCCCGGCGATCGTCAGCCGCGCCTCGGGCAGGCGCTCCGCGAGCGCGTCGAACGCCTCGATCAGGACCGGCAGCCCCTTCATCTGGCGCCACGCGCCGAAGAACAGCACCCGCGCCTCCGTCGCGGCCGGCGGCGGGTCGTCGCCGAACAGCTCCTCGTTGCCGTGCGGGATCACGGCCAGGCGTCCCGGCGGCGGCCACGTCTGCTCGTATTCGCGCAGGCTGCGCTCGCCGTGGACGAAGATCAGCTCGAAGCTCGGGTAGAGCCTGCGCAGCAGCGCGAGCGTCGGCTTCGAGCTGACGTACAGCTCCGCGCCGCCCCAGCGGTCGAACGGCCTGACGTTGTGGCAGACGTGCGCGATCGGCAGATCGCGCCGCACGTGCGTCGCGAGCAGCCCGCCGGCCGCCGTCAGCGCCATGTCGAAGCTGCCGCCGAGCAGCACCGCGTCGTGGCGCGAGCGCCGGGTCTCGCGCGCGATCCGCAGCCAGGTGTCGGTGAAGCGCGCGGCCGTCCGCGCGCGGCGCAGCCGTCGCTGCAGCGCCGAGGCGTCGGCCGGCGCGCGCGGCGGGTCGGGCGCCAGCAGCTCGACTCGCCGGGCCGGCCCCCGCCGCTGCGCCAGCTCGTTCTCGCGCGCGAGGATCAGATCGACGTCGTTGCCGCGCGCGGCGAGCGCATCGGCGAGCTGCGTCGAGTAGTGCAGGAGGCCGCCGACCGGCAGCGGTTCGATGACGGCGATGCGCATGGCGAGAGGAGCTGCGAGAGCTTAGCGGCGCCGCGCGGGCGCCCGGCGCGCGAACGCCGTGGCCGGCCTCTTACCATTGACCGCTCGTGTCCGCCCCGCCGGCGCCTCTGCGCGTGCATACGCTGATCGATTCGCTGACGTGGGGCGGCGCCGAGATGCTGCTCGCCGACTTCGCCGCGGGCGCTCCGTCGGCCGCGATCGAGCTGTCCGTCGCCTACCTCGCGGAGGTCGACGGCAGCCCGGCGGCGGTCGCGCTGCGGGCGCTCGGCGTCGAGCCCGAGCTCGTCCCCGTCGGCCGGATGGCCGAAGCTCGGGCGCTCCCACGGCTGCGCAGGCACCTCGCGCGCGTGCGACCCGACGTCGTTCACACCCACCTCGGGCTGGCCGACGTCCTCGGCACGCTCGCCGCGCGCTCGCTCGGGCTGCCGGCGGTCTCGACGCTGCACCTCCTCGCTCGCCAGCCGACCGGCAGGGCGCCCGACGCCGACGCGCGCGGGCAGGCGCGCGCCCGCCTCGCCGCGCTCGTGCGTCGTCGCGCGGGCGCGCGCGTGATCGCCGTCTCCGACGCCGCTCGCCGCGCGTACCTCGAGACGGGATGGGACGAGCCGCGCCACGTCGTCACGGTGCACAACGGGATCGCGCGCGCGGCCGAGCCGTCGGCCGGCGCCGCGGTTCGACGCGAGCTCGGCATCCCCGCGGACGCGCTCGTGCTCAGCACGGTCACGGTGCTGCGGCCGGGCAAGGGGCACGACGTCGCGATCGACGCCGTCCGCGAGCTGCAGCGACGCTTCCCGGACGTGCGCCTCGTGGTCCTCGGCGACGGGCCCGCGCGCGAGGACGTCGCGCGGATCGCGCGGCCGCTCGGCGACGCGGCGATCATGACCGGCCACCGCGCCGACGTGATGGCCGTCCTCGCCGCGACCGACGTGCTGCTGCACCCGACCCGGATGGACGCCTTCCCGACGGCGCTGCTCGAGGCTGGCGCGGCGGGCGTGCCGGTCGTCGCAAGCCGCGTCGGCGGCATCCCCGAGATCGTCGCCGACGGCGAGACCGGGTTCCTGCTCGATCCGCCGGCGACGGCGAGCGCGCTGTCCGAGCGCGTCGCGCCGCTGCTCGAGGACGCGGCGCTGCGCGCCGCGCTCGCGGCGCGCGCGCGCGCACGCTTCGAGCGCGAGTTCACGGCCGAGCGCTGGGCCGCGCGCCTGCGCCGCGTCTACGACGACGTGCTCTACGAGCGCGCTCGTAGAGCGCGCTCGTAGAGCGCTTCGAGCTCCGCGCGCGCCGTCGCGAGGTCGAACCGCTCGCGCACGATCGAGAGCGCGCCCGCGCTCAGCGCGGCGTAGCGATCGCGCGACTCCCACAGCTCGGCCAGCCGCTCGGCCATCGCGTCGCCGAGCGCGCGCGTCGCCTCTTCGTACGCCCGCTGGAACCCGCGCTCGTGAGTGCGGTACGTCCACGCCCAGCGCCCGAGCTCGCCGTCGAGCTCGAGCGGCAGCAGGAAGCCGTTGCGATCGTCCTCGACGACCTCCGGCAGCGCGTTCGTCGCGCTCGCGAGCACCGGCGTGCCGCACGCGAGCGCCTCGAGCGCGACGTAGCCGAACGTGTCGTGCAACGTCGGGAACGCGAGGAAGTCGGCCTCCTCCATCAGGCGCATGACCTCGGCGTGAGGCGTCTCGAAGTGGTGCGTCACGCCCTCCTGCGCGAGGCTCGCGCGCGTGCGCTCGACCAGCTCTGGCTCGCGCGGATGGGCGTAGGCGTCGGCCTGGCGCCAGCGCAGCGAGGACACGATCGTCGTCTGCACCGGCACGCCGCCGCGCCGCAGCAGCTCGTGCGCGCGCAGCATCGCCGGCGCTCCCTTCTGCATGAAGTCGCGCCCGACGAACAGCAGCCGCAGCGTCGCGCCGAGCGACGGCTTCGGCTCGGTGCGCCGCAGCGCGATCGCCGGGTAGCGCAGGGCGAGCTTCGCCTCGAGCTGCGGCAGCCCGGCGAACTCGCGGTTCTGGCGGCGGAACTGACGCAGGGCGTACTTCGAGAGCGCGAGCAGCGCGTAGTAGCGGTCGTCGAGCAGCCTGCGCTGCAACGTCCGCTCGAGCCAGCCGACATAGCGGTCCTCCGGCACGCGCGGCAGGTAGTCCTCGAAGGAGATCACGCTGGGCCGGCGCGTCAGCACCGGCACGGCGTTGAGCGCGTGCACGAGGTCGTAGTCCGGTTCGGGCAGCGGCGCGAACGCGTCCGCCCAGCCGACGATCCGCCGCAGCGGCGTGAACGGGCGTTCGATGAACGTCGCGTTGCGCTGGCCGAGGTCGACCGTGTAGCGGACGGTGTAGTCGCGCCGCGTGCGCACGCGAAGCGGCTCGCCCGGGCGCGCCGCGCGCGTGCGCCTCACCGGCGTGCGTTCGGTCGCGACACGCCGCAGAGCATCGCAGACGCCTCGCGCGCCAGAGCGTGCTCCGGCGCGCTCAGGGCCGCGCGAAGAGCTGCGGCAGCACGAGCGTCGCGCGCAGCACCTCCGGCACGTGGCGCGGGCCGACGTGCACGCGCGGGACGTCGTACGGGTCCCACGCGCCGGCGCGCGCGTAGCCGCCGTAGAAGCTGAACGCGAGCCGCACGTCGTGCTCACGGAGGATCTCCTTCGTGCGCTCGGTGAACGCGTCGCGCGAGCCGACCGGGTAGGCGAACCAGTCCATCGCGACGTCGAGCTCCTCGCGCAGCCGTGCGCGGCACCCGGCGATCTCGCGTTCCTGCTCGGCCGGCGAGATCCGCGCGAGGATCGGGTGCGTGACGGTGTGGCCGCCGACCGACATGCCGGCGGCGCGCATCTCCCTGACCATCTCCCACGTCATCCAGAGCGCCTTCGCCTGCTCGGCGTCGCAGCGCCCCGCGCCGGTCGCCGCGGCGACCTGCTCGAGGTACTCCTCGGTCTGCGAGGAGTCGAGCGACTTGTAGGCCTCGACGATGGCCGCCACCGTGCCTTCCTCCTCGGGCCCGAGCGCGAGCGGCACGCTCGACCAGCGACCGCTCGGCAGCGTCTCGCTGCGCGCGTTGCGCACCATCCAGGCGAGCTCGTCCCACCAGGGGACGCCGCCGAGGTCGAGGAAGCCGCTCGTGACGAAGAACGTCGCGGAGAGTCCGTGCCGACGCAGCAGCGGGTAGGCGAGCTCGTAGTTGTCGCGGTAGCCGTCGTCGAACGTGACCATCACGCGGCGCCCGGGGCGCCGATCGCTCGGCAGCTCCGCGACGTCCTCGGGCCGTACGACCTCCGCCTCGCGCGCGAGCGTCTCGAGCTGCGCGTCGAAGGTCTGCTCGTCGGCGTTCCACATCGTCCGGTCCCACGGCTGCCCGGCGCTGCGGCCGACTCGGTGGTAGTTGAGGATCACGACGCCGCGCCACTTCGGCGCGCGGCGCGCGAGGCGTCCGAGCACCGGACCGGTCAGCAAGGCGGCCGCGCGCTCGGTGCGCGAGCGGCTCAAACGCGACCTCTCGCGGCGGGACGGACATCGGTCGAGTGCCGCAGAGGCGTACTTGCCATCGGTTAGCATCATGCCGTATGAGTGAGCGTCTAGAACGTGAGCGCGGGCATCACGATCGCGCGTTCGCGGATGACTAGCGCCAGCCCGACGTAGATGTCCGACGCCGCTCCCGCCGAGCCCAAGCACGGGATCGGCACTCGCACGCTGAGAGGCATGGCGTGGGCCTACGGCGCATACGGCGGTGGCCGCGTGCTCGTGCTCGTCTCGACGGCGATCCTTGCGCGGCTGCTGACCCCGCGCGACTTCGGCGTCGTCGCGCTCGCGTTGATCTTCACGAGCTTCCTCGAAGCGATCAAGGACCTCGGTCTCGGCGAGGCGCTGATCGTCTCGGACCCGCACGAGGAGGCGGCGCGGGCGCAGACCGTCTTCTCGTGGACCGTGCTGATCGCGTTCGGCCTGTCGCTGCTGATCGCCGCGATGGCGCCGCTGATGGCGACGTTCTTCCATCAGCCGCAGCTGATCGGGCTCGTGCCCGTGCTCGGCTTGAGCTTTCCGCTGCGCGCGCTCGGCGCGACGCAGTACGCGCTGGCGCGCAAGCACCTCGACTACCGCGTGCGCACGATGAGCGAGATCTGCGAGGTCACGGTCCGCGGCGTCGTCGGCATCACGCTCGCGCTCGCCGGCGCCGGACCGTGGAGCCTCGTGATCGGCTACATCGCCGGCACCGCCACGAGCACGACGGTGCTCTGGCTGCGCGTGTCCTTCCAGCCGCGCCTGCGGCTGACGCGCGCGCACCTGCGCGACCTGCTCAGCTTCGGCGGCGTGCTGACGATCGTCGACCTCAGCGCGGTCGCCTACTACAACATCGACTACCTGTTCGTCGGGCGCGTGCTCGGGGCCTCGTCGCTCGGGCTCTACTCGATCGGCTTTCGGATCCCCGAACTCGCGATCCTCAACGTCGCGCACGTCGCGGCCGACGTGCTGTTCCCCGCCTACTCGGCGGTCGATCGCGCGCGCCTGCGCGAGGCGTACGTCGCCTCGCTGCGCTACCTGACGATGCTGACCGTGCCGATCGCCATCGCGCTCGTCGTGCTCGCGCGGCCGATCGTGCTCGTCGTCTTCGGGCACCAGTGGACGGGCTCGATCCCGGTCAGTCGCGTCGTCGCCATCTACGCGCTGTTCGCGACGCTCGCGATCCCGCCCGGGACCGTCCTGAAGGTGACACGCCGAGCCTGGAGGATGGTCGCGTTCGCCGTCCCCGCGGTGCTCGTCCTCGTCGTCCTGCTGATCTTCTTCACGAGCCACGGGATCCTCGTCGTCGCGATCGTGACGACGGCGTTGCAGGCGGGCGCCGCGCCGATCCAGGCGCTCGTCGTCTCGCGCCAGCTGAACATGTCGTTCCTCGTCTCGCTGCGTCCGCTCGTCGCGCCGGTGCTCGCGACCGCGGCGATGGCGGCGGCGCTGATCGCGATCGACCAGACGATCGTCGTGCCGTGGGCGGTGCTGGTCGTCGGCATCCCGGTCGGCATCCTCGTCTACCTCGTCGCGCTCGTCGCGCTCGCACGCGAGCACCTGCTCGTGCTGCGACGGATGGCCTTCCCCGGCGCGCGCGCCGGCGCCTAGCTCAGCTAGATCAGCTCGAGGTCGCCGAGCGAGAGGGCCCAGGACTCGCGGTCGCGAGGGTCGGGCGAGACCTTCTCGCGCAGCATGCGCGCCGTCACGACGGAGCCGCCGGGGGCGCGCAGGTAGCCGCTCGCCGCGGCGAACGACGGCGAGGCGAAGCTCGCCGCGATGAGCTCGGTCGAGCAGGCGCGCCTGACCGCGCGCAGCAGCTTGCGCGCGTTGCGCGGGCGCTCCGGCGCGAGCAGCAGCTCGCACACGTCGACGACGCGGTAGCCGGCGCGCATGTAGACGTGGAAGATCGCGAGGCCCTCGCCGTCGTCGAGCGTCAGCGCGCGATACTCGCCGAGGCGGCCGTAGCGCCACTGGAGGTACGCGCTGTCCTTGATCGTTTCGAGTCGCGCCGGGCGCCCGCTCGGTCGCGCGAGCAGCCGCGGGTCGACGCCCGGTGTGAGCACCTCGCCCGCGAGCGGCGCCTCGATCGGCGGATAGCTCGGCGTGCGCCGCGCCGCGCGGCCGAACGCGCCGCGCAGCCGCGTCGGCACGTGCACACGCACGTACACCGGCAGCGCGCCGGCTTCGTCGGAGCCCGTCTTGATCGTCCGCGAGAAGCTCAGTTTGTTCGGGTTGGCCCAGGTGAAGCCGAAGCCGTCCGGATAGTTGCGCTCGCGCTCGGCGGCGACGGCTTCGATCAGCGCCAGCGAGGCGCCGCGTCGCTGGTGAGCGGGGTCGACGGCGAGGTCGGCTCCGCGCATCGTCGGCACGACGCGCTCGCCGAAGCGCAGCTGCCAGGGCAGCAGCGAGACGAAGCCGACGAGCTGCTCGCCGTCGAACGCGACGACGCGCAGCGACTCGCCGAACGGGCACTCCTCGTGCTTCCAGCGGAAGAACGCGTCCGCGCCGATGCTGTCGATCTCGCCCGGCCAGTTGCCGAACGCGGTCTGCAGCAGCTCGACGATCGCCGGCACGTCCGTCCCCACGGACGGACGTATCGTCAACCCGCCGGCGTCGACGGCCTCCGTGCGCTCGGGCGGCATGACGATCTCAAGATACCGAGCGTCAGCGAGGTGGGCGCCGGTTTGCAGGATCGCGCGCGCGGGCGATGCGGCTACAAGGATCGCGCGCTCGATTGGGGAACTGATACGGATGGCGCTCTCGGACAGGCCGATCGACAGGCTCCGCGAAGCGCCGATCCTGCTGCCGGGGCTCGCGTGCATCGCGCTGTTTGTCTACTGGGCTTCCAGCGACGCGGGCTACCCGCTGACGCACTGGGCGCCCGGCGCGGTGTTCCTGCTGGCGCTGCTCGTCGCGACGGCCTGGGCGGCGCCGCCGCGCCTGCGCGAGGCGCCGGTCGCGCTGCGCGTCGCGATCGCCTGCCTGGCCCTCTACACGATCCTCAGCTTTCTCTCGATCCTCTGGGCGCAGGTGCCCGCCGACGCGTGGGAAGGGGCCAACCGGACGCTGCTCTACCTGCTCGTGTTCGCGCTGTTCTCGCTGTGGCCGATGCGCGGCGTGCCCGCGGCGCTGCTGCTAAGCGCCTGGCTCGTGGCGACGATCGCGCTCGCGGCCTACGTGCTGCTGCACGTCGACGGCGCGAGCTCGCCGGCGGCGCTGTTCAGCGAAGGGCGCCTCAAATACCCGGCCGGCTACGAAAATGCGGCCGCCGCGTGCTGGTGCATGGCGCTCTGGCCGGCGCTGCTGCTCGCGCGCGCGCGCCGCCTCTGGCCGTGGCTTCGCGGCGTGCTCGCCGGCGGCGCCGTGCTGCTCGGCGACCTCGCGCTGCTCAGCCAGAGTCGCGGGTCGCTGTTCGCGACCGTCGCGATGCTGATCCTCGTCTTCGCGCTGCTTCCCGGTCGCGTCCGCACGGTCCTCGTGCTCGTCCCGGTCGCGGGCGCGATCGGCCTCACGGCCCCGACGGTCCTGCACGTCGGCGATCGCCTGCTGCACGGCGGAGACGTGCGCTCGGCGCTGCACGCCGCGACCGTGGCGACGTTCGTCGCGGCGCTCGCCGCCGGGCTGCTCGTCGCGCTCGGCGCCGTCGTCGAGCGTCGCGAGCTGCTGCCCGAGCACGCCGTCGCGAAGCTCCGTCGCGCCGTCGCGGCGGGCGCCGTCCTCGTCCTCGTCGCGCTGCTCGCCGGCGGCTGGGCCGCGAGCGGCAATCCGATCAAGCGGGTCGAACACGGCTGGCAGACGTTCAAGGGCGGCTACAGCGCCGACAACGCCCACGTCAACAGACTGTTCAGCGGGCTCGGCAGCGGCCGCTACGACTTCTATCGCGTCGCGCTCGACGAATTCCTCGCGCACCCGCTGCTCGGCATCGGCGCGGACAACTTCCAGCAGCAGTACCTCGAGCACGGGCACGAAGGCCAGACGCCGCACTATCCGCACAGCGTCGAGCTGCGCACGCTCTCGCAGACGGGCCTCGTCGGATCGCTCGTGGCGCTCGTCGGCCTGCTCGCCGCCCTGCTGGTGGCGGCTCGCGCGGTGCTCGGCGCGCGCGCGAGCCTGCCCGATCCGCTCGCCGCGGCGGTCGCGGCGGCGGCGCTCGCCGGTTTCGCGTACTGGCTCGTGCACGGCTCAGTCGACTGGTTCTGGGAGTTCGCCGGGCTCGGCGCGCCGGCCTTCGCGCTGCTCGGGCTCGCGTGCGCGCTCGTACCGCGCCGCGCGCTCGCCTCACGCGCCGAAGCCGCCGAGCCGAGCGGCGCGACGGGCGCGGGCGAGACGAGCCGCTCCGGCGGCGAGCGGCGCGGCGCATGGCGCCGGCGCACCGGCGCGCTCGCCTGGCGTCCGCTCGCGATCGGCGCCGGCGGCCTGCTGGCGCTCGCCGCGGCGGCCTCGCTCGTCGCGCCATGGCTCAGCCAGGTGCAGACGGACAACGCCGCGAAGGTGTGGCCGACGGCGCCGCGCGCCGCCTACGCCGACCTCGAACGGGCCGCCGGCGAGAACCCGCTGAGCGACGAGCCGTATCTGCTGGCCGGAAGCATCGCGCTCCGCTTCGACGACCTGGCGCGCGCGGACCGCGAATTCTCGCGTGCGCTGCAGCGCACGCCGACCGACACCTACGCGCTGCTGGAGCTCGGCGCGATCGCCTCGGCGAGCGGTCAGCGCCAGCGCGCGCTGGCGCTGTTGCGCCGAGCGCGGCGCTTGAACCCGCACGACGAATTGACGCAGATCGTCCTGAGAGACGTGCGCGAAGGCTTCCGCATCGATATCGAAGGCGTGAACCGAGCAATCCTGCTCAAATCGCAGCAACTCGCGTGAGCGGACCCCGCGATTTCGTGAAATTGGAATCTTCACTCGACTCGCGGTACTCGCTCAGGTACCGTGTGTACCGTTCCTCCGGCGCCATCTCCTCTCGTACTCGAGGTTCTCGGACGAGCGCCGCAGGATGCAGGCACGAGAGTGGCAAGGAGGGTTTCGCAGGGTATCGGACGAGCCGTCGGCAGACCCAGAGCAAGGAAGCATGATCAAGCACCGCACCGTCATCTCGATCGCAGGACTGCTCGTCGGCTTGGCGCTCGCGACGCTCGCGACGCTCGCGACGCCGGCGTTCGCTCGCAGCACGACGCTGCTCAGCGGCTACGGCGGTCCCGGCCAGGGCAACCAGGCCGTGCTCGGCGCGACGATGCTCGGCGGCCACGGCGGGGGCTCCTCGGGCGGCAACGGAGGCGGCTCGTCCTCGGGCGGCTCGACGAGCGCGCGCGGAGCGGGTGAATCTCCGACGCTCGTGCTCGGACGCGAAGCCACCGCGCGCGGCGGGTCTGCCGCCGGCTCGACGAGCTCGACGTCGCCCACGCGCGGCTCGACGTCGAGCACCGCCTCGGCGCACGCGCGGCGTTCGCGCGAACGCGCCTCGGGCGCCGCTCGCCCGGCCGCGGCTGGCGCCGCGCGATCCTCGGCGAGCGTCTATCCGGCCGCCGAACGCATCCCGTCGGGAGCGAGCGCGGATGCGCTCGGACTGTCGGCCGCCGACATCGTTCTCATAATCCTCGGTGCGGGGATCGTCGTCTGCGTCGGCGTGTTCACGAGGCGCCTCGGCGCGACCGACGCTCAGCGCGGCGTGAACGGCTAAAGGGATGTACACGCCGATCCGACTAGACAGCTAGAGCAAAGACTTCGAGCCTGGATGCCTCGCCCACCGATCACACAGCAAACCTCCACGACCCTCTCGCTGCAGGGCGAGCTCTCGCGCTCGGCGCCGCCGCCGAGCGCGATCGCCGGTGGGACCTTCCGCGGGCCGCTGCAGTGGGCGCTCGAGGGAGCCGGGTGGCGGGTCCTGCGCCCGGCGGTCGACCTCGTGCTCGTGTGCGCCGCCGTCGTGCTCGCGCAGGGAAGCCTGCACGCGACGCTCTATCCGAGCGACGTGCGCATGCCGCTGACGTTGCTGCCCGTGATCGTGCTGCTGCTGTTCTACCTGCGCGGCCTGTACCGCACGCGCCTGCGCGCGCTCGTCCTCGACGGCGTCGTCCCGGTGATCAGCGCGATCTCGATCGGCGCGATGGCGGTCGCCGTGCTCGGGCTGTTCGTCAACGGCACGGCGCCGCCGCAGTCGGCGACGGTGCGCCTGTGGCTGTTCGCCCTGCTCGGCGTCGGCATCGGGCGGATCGCGCTGTCGTTCGCCCAGCGCTCGGCGCGCGCGCGCCGGCTAGTCGGCAAGCCCGTGCTGATCATGGGCGCCGGCGTCGTCGGCGCGCAGGTCGCGCGGCGCCTGGAATCTCATCCCGAGTACGGGCTCGCCCCGGTCGGTTTCCTCGACGAGGACCCGCGCTCGATCGCGGAAGTCGGCGGCCGTGACCTGCCGGTGCTCGGAACCGTCGAAGACCTCGACGAGACGGTCATGCGCACAGGCGTGCGCAACCTGATCGTCGCCTTCTCGTCGGTCGCCGACGAGCGCGTGAGCCGCCTGATCCAGCGCTGCCAGGAACTCGACGTCGAGGTCTCGGTCGTGCCGCGCATGTTCGACTCGATCAACAGCCGCGTCGGCTACGACACGGTCGGCGGGTTGCCGCTGATGTCCTTCACGCTGGTCGACCCGCGCGGCGTGCAGTTCGCGATCAAGCACGGCCTCGACCGGGTGCTCGCGCTGATCTTCCTGCTGCTGTTCTCGCCGCTGATGATCCTCTCGGCGCTCGCCGTGCGGCTCAGCTCGAGCGGGCCGGTGATGTTCCGCCAGCGGCGCGTCGGACGCGACGGCAAGGCATTCGACCTGTACAAGTTCCGCTCGATGCGGATGGCTCGCGGCGAGCGCGATCCGGGCGAGGCCGACGCCGGGCCGCTGGAGTTCCTGCTCGGCGGCGACACCGCTCCGGGCGGCGTCGAGGGACACGACCGCCGGACGACCGTCGGGCGCTTCCTGCGCCGCACCTCGCTCGACGAGCTGCCGCAGCTGTTGAACGTGCTTCGCGGCGAGATGAGCATCGTCGGCCCGCGCCCCGAGCGCCCCGAGTTCGTCGAGCTGTTCAAACAGGACATCGTTCGCTACGGCGATCGCCATCGCGTCAAGTCGGGGATCACCGGCTGGGCGCAGGTGCACGGCCTGCGCGGGCAGACCTCGCTGGCGGAGCGCGTCGAGTGGGACAACTACTACATCGCCAACTGGTCGCTCGGGCTCGATCTGAAGATCCTGATGCTGACCGTCGTCGCGCTGCTGCGCAGCGCCGAGTGAGCGCGCGCGCCGCGCGCGGCTCACGCGCGTCGGCGCCCCAGCTCGCCGCGCGCCCGGCTCGCTACAGGCGCTGCTGCGCGGCGCGGCTCGGGCCGGCCCACATCTCGTAGACGCGAACGCGCAGCCCGTGCGTACCGAGCGCCGCCGGCAGCGTCAGCCGGTAGCGGTTGAAGCGGTCGAGCGTGAACAACGCGCGGTAGCGCAACGTCGTGCCGCGGAACGCTTCGAGCTGCATGTAGTCGCCAACCGGTCCCGAGCCGCTCGCGAGCACCCGGCTACGCTGGCTGCTCAGGTGCAGCGACACGGGCTGCGGGCGGCCGAACGGCGATGCAAACACGCGCCGCAGCGCGGTGAAGGAGGGCTTGCGCGCGCCGCTCTGGCTGAATACGCCGAAGTCCTCTCCGGGCGAGTCCGTCAGCTTGAACGGGAGCACGGCCGCGACGTAGGGGGTGCGCGCCAGCGACTGGTAGATGCTCGTCAGGTTCGCCGCCTGCACCGCGGGCGTGACGCACGTGATTTCCTGCTCGACGCTCTGGCGCGGCCAGCACGTCGGGAACCCGAACTCGTCGAGCCACAGGCTGCTCGAATCGCCGTTGGCCAGCTGGACTTCGCGGAATTCGCGCAGCGCCGCGAGCGTGAGGCTGTAGAAGTGCACCGCGAGGCCGTCGTAGTAGCCCTTGATCCCGGCGGCGTACAGCGCGCGCAGGAAGACGCCGCTCGAGCCGACGAGCGAGCCGCCGAGCACCGGCATCGCCGAGTCGACCTGCTTGATCGCCGTGTACGCGTCGCGCAGCAGCGCCGCATAGTGCGTCGCCTTTTCGGGCCCCGCGAAATAGCGTTCGTTGGCCTGATCGGGCTCGTTCCAGACTTCGAGCGCGGCGAGCCGGCCCTCGTAGCGCTGCGCCAGGAACGCGAAGAAGCGCGCGGCCGTCGCCGGGTCGCGCGGCTGCCAGCGGGACGCCGCGCCGTCGGGGACCTGACAGCCCTGGCGCACGGATTCCGGCGCCGAGGAGGCCCAGCACGGCGTGCTGTCGACGAGCACGATCACGCCGATCCCGTCGGCCGCCGCGTCGTTGACGATCTGGTCCATCGACGCGAGCGCGCTCGCGTCGATCTGGCCGGGGCCGGCGCCTTCGATCGACGACCACGGCACCTCCATGCGCACGAGCTTGGCGCCGAGCGCGCGCGCCGAGCGCAGTTCGCGTTCGATCGACCCTGCGGACCGCGTGCCGGGGCCGGTGATGTTGATGCCGCCGAGCGGAGCCGACGCGAGCGACGGCGAGGAGGCCCGCGAGCGCGCCGCGAGCAGCGGCTGTGCCGCGCCGGCCGATGCGAGCAGCGCGATCGCGGCGCTCGCCGCGATCCTCGTCCTCGTCCGTGCCGTCACGCGCAGGGCTGGCGCCATCCGCAGAGCTTACGTTGCGCACTGGACCCAGGCGCCGACGCACGCGAAGTAGGCTGCACGTCGATGTCGCCAACGTGGATCTGGATGCAGGTCGCGATCGTCGTGTTCGTCGTGATCGGGATGATCGTCGCGATCACGAAGCTCGCGTGAGCCGGCCGCCGGCGCGCTCGGACGCCGGTCAGCGGCGAGGGTATGATCACGCCTCGTCGCGCATCGATCTCTAAACAGTGCGGGAGGATCATGTTCAGCTCGATCGTGGTTGGGACTGACGGCTCGGAGACGGCGACGCAGGCCGTGCGCCAGGCGGTCGACTTGGCGGGCGCGGTCGGCGCGAAGATCGAGCTCGTGAGCGCCTATGCGCCGGTCTCCCAGCAGCGCCTCAGCGAGGAACGGCGCCAGGCGCCCGAGGACCTGCAATGGGCGATCAACCCGCGCGAGGACGTCGACACGACGCTCGAGGCCGCCGCCGCGCTCGCGCGCGAGGCCGGCGTCGCCGTCGAGGTCTATCCGCGCCAGGGCGACCCGGCCGACGCGATCCTCGACGTCGCCGAGGAGCAGGAGGCCGACCTGATCGTCGTCGGCAACAAGGGCATGACCGGCGCCAAGCGCTTCCTGCTCGGCTCGGTGCCGAACAAGGTCTCCCACCACGCGCCGTGCTCGGTGCTGATCATCCGCACGACCTGAGCCCGCGCGAGCGGCGCGCGCCGCTCGCGGCTCAGTCCGCGCCGCTCGCGTCGACGCGAGCGGCGATGCGCCGTTTCGCGGCGCGCGCGATCCGCTCCACGTGCATTCGCACCCCGGGGCGCTCGAGCGCGGCCCAGACCAGCTGCTCGCTCTCGTTGGCGAGTTCGCTCTTGTAGCGGGCCGTCGGCGCGAGGAAGTCGTAGGCCGCGAGGCCCTCGCCGCGACAGGCGTGCATGAACATCGCGTGTGCGACCAGCCCGACGCGCACGCGATTGTCCTCGTGCCGCGCGAGCCCGGATTGGTAGAAGAGGAGTCGATCGCCTTCGATCAGGCCGTACAGGCACGCGATCGTCGCCCCCTCGTGGCGGACGCGGTACAGCGCGGCGCGCCGGGCGGGGATCAGCAGCGCGATCAGGTCGCGGTGAAAGCCGCTGAAGCGGGCGCTGGAGAACGCGCCCGACTGACCCTGAGCGCACCAGTGCGCCTGATGCAGCTCCGCCA
This sequence comes from uncultured Solirubrobacteraceae bacterium, assembly GCA_963802105.1. GTDB lineage: Bacteria > Actinomycetota > Thermoleophilia > Solirubrobacterales > Solirubrobacteraceae > Palsa-744. The sequence goes on from CAWDHJ010000002.1 coordinate 1,796,004, forward strand.
GCTCGCCGAGGATCTCGCGCGCCTCGGGGACGGTTCGAGCCCATTCGCTCTCCAGCGGGCCGAGTCGTCGCAGCGATTGACGGATGCGCTTGCGGGTGCCGGCGGACAGCGACGCGGTAACGTCTCCCGTGTCCCCGCCGTCGAGCCGCGCGAACGGCGATTCCTCGCTCTCCCAGCGCACGCCCTTGCGTCCGTCGAGCAGCGCGAGCGCATCCTCGAGGACCATCCCGTCGAGGCGCAGGCGCTGCCAGCGCCGATCGCGCCCGAGCTCGGCGAGCAGCGCCGTGGCGAACGCCGCGCGATCCTCGCGATGGACGAGCAGCTGGTTGCGCTCGACGAAGACCGACGAGCCGGGCGGCTCGCCGGCGGTGCCGAGCGCGACCGTCGGCGGGCGCAGGCGGCGCGGGGCGGCCTGCTCGGTGATCAGCGCGACGCCGCGCACGCCGCGCTCGTCCTCGGCGACGACGAACCGGTGCGGCACGATCTCGCCGTAGTGCTCGAGCCACGTGCCGGTCCACTCCCACGAGCACATCAGCCCGACCTCGCCGATGCTGCTCTGCAGCGCCGTCCAGTGAGCCTCGGCCGTGGCGCGCTCTGCGGCCGTGAGGACGTGCGTTCTCATCGCCCGCGACTACCGCCGAAATTTCGTCTGTCGGCACCCATGCAGCGCAAGCCTATGCCGGACGAGGTCGCGCGGTCGACTAGCGTGCCAGCGCGAACGCGCGCGCGCAGGTCGCCCGCACGGACGGTGCGAAGGCTGTACGCGTCGCGCGCTCCGGCGATCAGCGCGGTCGGGCCGATCAGGACCGTGCCGTCGGCTTGCCTGGTCAGATGCACGCCGAGGAACGGGAGCGCAGGATCGGGCGTCGGGTAGATCAGCGCGCGGACGAACTGCGCGCTCGATCGCGAGCAGCGCAGGTACGCGCCGCGAAGTGGCACGATTCGCGGATTCGGGTCGGTCAGCGGGCGACCGCGCCCGGGCCGCCCGGCGCGGTCGCCGCGGCGGCGTCGACGAGGCCGGCGCCGTATTTCGATTCGTCGCCGCCGCCGCCGAGCTTGCGTGCGGTCGCGCGCAGGCGCGCGGTGATCGCCGCCGGCGAGGGCCGGCGTCCGAGCACGCCGCTCGCGATGATCAGCGCGGCGGTCGCGGCGACGTGCGGAGCCGCCATCGACGTGCCTTCGTAGCCTGAGGGCATGCCGAAGCGCCGCGGCGAGGAGCCCGTGAACGTGACCTGATAGACGTCGCGCCCGGCGGGGCCTTCGGGGTGGCAGTTCGGGTCGCCGGGGAGGTTCGCGTCGGCGCCGCCGCCGGGCGCGACGAGCGTCAGGCCCGAGCCGTCGTTGGAGTAGTCGGCGAGGCAGCCGTGTTCGGTGCTCGCGCCGACGGCGACGACGTCGGGCGCGCGCGCCGGGTAGGCGATCGTCGTGTGCGCCTCGTTGCCGGCGGCCGCGACGACGAGCACGCCGCGGCGGCGCGCGTAGCGGAGCGCTTCGATCAGCTCGGGGATGTCGGCGGCGGTCACGTTGCTCGAAGAACTCGAGGCTCAGGTTGATCACCTGCGCGCCGTGGTTGACGGCGAAGCGGACGCCGTCGGCGATCGTCGACGCTTCGCCTTCGCCCGCGCTGTCGAGCACGCGAACGGGCATGATCCGGGCCGCGAACGCGAGGCCGGTGAGGCCGTAGCGGTTGTTCGTCGCCTCGGCGATCGTGCTCGCGACGAACGTCCCGTGGCCGTTGCGATCCTCGGGGAAGCGGTTGTGCGCGATGAAGTCGTAGCCGGCGACGAAGCCGTAGCGCGAGAGGTCGGGCGAGCGCAGGAAGCGACCGTGGTTCGCGTAGGCGACGCCGGTGTCGAGCACGGCGACGATCACGCCTTTGCCGCCGGGCGCGCCGTCGGCCGCGACGTTCGCCCACGCTTCGGGTGCGCCGACGCCGAACGGCCCGGCGAAGTTCCACTGCTGCTGCTGCCAGTCGCCGGTCTGCGTCCCCGTGCCGCGGTCATTCGGGATCAGCCCCGGCACGGTCGCGAGCCGCGCGCGGTAGTCGGGGACCGCCCAGACGACGTCCGCGCGGCGGCGCAGCGCGCCGAGCGCCGAGCTCATGCTCGCGCCCGGCGCGAGGCTCAGCAGGCGCGTGCGCGTCGCGGTCGCGAGCACCGCTCCAGCGCGCTCGCGCGAGCCGGCGCGCGCGGCGCTCGCGCGTGCGCTCGTCGGCGTCGCGTCGAGGTACTTGACGAGGATGCGCCCCGGGGTGTACGCGGCGGGCATCGCCTGCGCGCCGGCGACCGGCGCGAGCGCGACGATCGCGCCGCAGAGCAACGCGAGGAGGGGGCCGCGCCGGGTGGCGTCGGCGGGGCACGGCGGCTTCGATTGCGGATGCGTCGGTCTCGGCATGGTCGTCCCCGATAATGATGATGCGGGCCGGCCGCGCAGGCGGCAGCGCGTCCCCGCCGGCGGCACCGCACTCTCGCAGAGGGCGCGGCGAGATTCGATGAGCGAGCGCTTCTTCCCACGCGACGACTACTTCATGCGCCTCGCGCTGCGCGAGGCGCAGCGCGCGGGCGAGCACGAGGACGTGCCGATCGGCGCCGTCGTCGTACGCGACGGCGAGCTGCTTGCGGCGGCGCGCAACGAGCGCGAGCTGCGCGGCGATCCGACGGCGCACGCGGAGGTCATCGCGCTGCGCGAGGCCGCGCGCGCGCTCGGGAGCTGGCGCGTGCTCGACGCGGTCCTCTACGTGACGCTCGAGCCGTGCGCGATGTGCGCCGGCGCAACCGTGCTCGCGCGCGTCGCGCGCGTCGTCTACGGTGCGAGCGATCCGAAGGCCGGTGCGTGCGGCAGCGTGCTCGACGTGACGGGCGAGCCGCGTCTGAACCACCGGCCGCAGGTCGTCGGCGGCCTGCTCGCGCCGGAGTGCGCCGAGCTGCTGAGCGCGTTCTTCGCGGCGCGGCGCTAGGCCGCCGGCGCTCGGCGCGTCCCTCGCGCGACCGGTCGCACGCGTCCGGGCGCTCGGGGCGCGTGGACTAAGATCACCGCTCGTCCTCCGCTGGACAGGGAGGGGTGGCAGAGCGGTTGAATGCGGCGGTCTCGAAAACCGTTTCGGGGGAGATTCCTCCGACGAGGGTTCGAATCCCTCCCCCTCCGTCCGCGGCGCCCTGCAAATGCAGCGGCGCGAGAAACCTCGAGAGGCCCCCGGGGGGCAAGCTCCCGGGGGCCCCGCTCGGCGCCGGCCGGAGCAGCGCTCGCGCGCGATCCGAGCCGGCAGATGCACTCGACCATCTGTGGGGATGATTTGTGCAGCGAACGAAATATACAGCCTAAAGTCCTAGGACTTTAAAGTATGGACATTGACCCTAGGACCCAGCGATGTTTATTAGATGCACGATAAGCCGGACTTCGTCCTTGCGGAATTGCTCAAACAGCTCCGCGAAGATCGCGAGATCACGCAGGAGCAGCTCGCATTCGACGCAGGGCTTACGGCGTCCGCGCTGTCGCGCATCGAGCGGGGCATCAACAGCCCGGGATGGATGACCGTCAGGCGCCTCGCCGAGGCGCTGGACGTGAGCCTCGCCGACATCGCGGCGGACGTCGAGAACGCGACTCGCTGAGCACTCTCAGGCGGCTACGCGTGCGCGCGTCTCGCCGAGCAGCTCGGCGACGATCTCGCCGAGCGTCAGCTCGAGATCGCGATCGGCGAGCGAGCCGTCGTCGGCGAACGCGCTCTCGGCGTCGGGAACGGGCAGTTCGCGGTCGGTCACGCGCGCGCCGGCGGCGGCGAGCGACTTGCGCAGCTCGGCTTGCGCCCAGACGGCGCCGAACATGCCGGTGCTCGTGCCGATGACGGCGGCGGGCTTGTTCAGCAGCACGGACGTCGCGAACGGGCGCGAGGCCCAGTCGACGGCGTTCTTCAACGCGCCGGGGATCGACGAGTTGTACTCGGGCGTCGCGAACAGCAGCGCGTCGGCCCGCGCGATCTGCTCGCGCCAGTGCTCGACGGCGGCGCCCGGCGAGGGCTCGTCGTCCTCGTCGAACGGCGGGATCGCCTTGAGCGCGTCGAACTCGACGAGCTCTGCGTCGGGCGGCAGCAGCGATGCCGCCGCCCGAAGCAGGCGCAGGTTGTGCGAGTCGCGGCGCAACGATCCGGCGATGCCGAGGACACGCAACATGTCGCTACTCGCCGTCGGCCTGGCCGAGCTCGAGCTCGACGGTCAGCTTGACGTCGTCGGCGAGCGCGAAGCCGCCCTTCGGCAGCGGCGCGTTCCACTCGAGGCCGAACTTCGTGCGGTCGATGACGGTCTCGAGCGTGACGCCGATCTTGACGGCGCCGCCGAGCGTCTCGTGCGGGTCGGTGATCGTTCCGCGGGCCTGCACCGGATGTGTCTGATCCTTGATCGTCAGCTCGCCGTCGAGCACGAGCTCCTCGCCGCTGCGGCGGATCTCGCTCGAGGAGAAGCGCAGCTGCGGGTAGCGCTCGACGTCGAAGAAGTCGGGCGAGCCGAGGTGGGCTTGGAGGTTCTCGTCCTTGACGACGATCGAGCCGGCGTCGACGGTGCCGTCGAGCTTGGCCGAGCCGTCCTCGCCGACGACGAGCGTCGCGTCGAAGTGGTCGAAGCGCCCGCGGAAGGTCGCGACGACCATGTGCTTGACGGCGAAGCTCGCCGAGGAATGCGTCGGGTCGAGCTTCCACGTGCCGGTCGGAAGCTGCGTCTGGGTCTCTGCGGTGGGGGCTGACATGGGTCTCCTCGTCGTTTCGGGATGGGAGGGCGGTGTGTCGAGTTACCGGACTACGGTCCGTATGGACGCTATGCTAGCAGTAGATGGACTACAGTCCGGTACACGACGCGAGTAGACTCGGCCCGGTGCACGGGGACGGGGAGCGGCTTGCGCTGCCGATGCTCGCGCCGCTGCGCCACGAGCGCGCGGACGCGGCGCGCAACCGCACGGCGGTCCTCGCGGCGGCCGGGCGGCTCGTCGCGGCGCAGGGCGCCGCGATGGTGACGATGGACCAGATCGCATGCGCGGCGGGCGTCGGCAAGGGAACGCTGTTCCGCCACTTCGGCGATCGTTGCGGGCTGATGCGCGCGCTGCTCGACGAGCGCGAGCGCAGCTTCCAGGAGGACTTCATCCGCGGCCCGGCTCCGCTCGGGCCGGGCGCGCCGCCGCGCGAGCGGCTGATCGCGTTCGGCGAGCGGATGCTCGAGCACATCGAAACTCAGGGCGACCTGCTGCTCGAGGCCGAGCACGGTGCGCCGGGCGAGCGCCTGCGCCACCACGTCTACGCGGCGTACCGCGCGCACGTCACGGCGCTGCTCGAGCAGAGTGGCTGCGATGCCGAGGTCGGCTATCTCGCGGACGTGCTGCTCGGCGCGCTCGTCGGCGAACTCGTGCACTTCCAGCGTCGCGAGCTCGGCTTCTCGCAGGGGCGCCTGAAGCGCTGCTGGGGCGAGCTCGTGCGCGCGCTCGTGCCAGGCGCGCGAGCGCCCGACGTGCGCGTTTCGCATCGTGCATAGTGGGCATGGACAGCGCATGGAGAGCCACGCACAGCAGATCCCGACCATCGAGCTAGGCGGCGGCGAGCAGATCCCGCAGCTCGGCTTCGGCGTCTTCCAGGTGCCACCGAAGGAGACCGAGCAGGTCGTGGCCGAGGCGCTGTCGGTCGGCTACCGCCACATCGACACGGCGGCGGCGTACCGCAACGAGGGCGGCGTCGGCCTCGCGCTGCGCGCCTCGGGCATCGCGCGCGACGAGCTGTTCGTGACGACGAAGTGCTGGAACGAAGACCAGGGCTACGAGCAGGCCAAGCGCGCTTGCCACGCGAGCCTCGAGCGGCTCGAGCTCTCGCACCTTGACCTCTACCTGATCCACTGGCCGGTGCCGGCGCACGACCGCTACGTCGAGACGTGGAAGGCGTTCGTCGAGCTTCGGCAGGAGAGTCTCGTGCGCTCGATCGGCGTGTCGAACTTCGAGCCGGAGCAGCTCGAGCGCGTGATCGCCGAGACGGGCGTGACGCCGGCGATCAACCAGGTCGAGCTGCACCCGCACTTCCAGCAGGTCGGGCTGCGCCGCGAGCACGAGCGCCTCGGGATCGCGACCGAGTCGTGGAGCCCGCTCGGCCAGGGTCTCGAGCTCGAAGATCCGGCGATCGTCGAGATCGCGAAGGCGCACGACAGGTCGCCGGCGCAGACGATCCTCCGCTGGCACCTGCAGATCGGCGCGGTCGTGATCCCGAAGTCGGTCACGCCGGCGCGGATCGCCGAGAACTTCGACGTCTTCGACTTCGAGCTGAGCGACGCCGAGATGGACGCGTTCGAGGCGCTCGACGCCGGGACGCGGATCGGACCGGATCCGAACACGTTCGTGCGGCCGTGAGCGACGCCGTCGCGTTCCTCGGCGCCGGCGGCACGATGGGGTTCGGCATGGCGCGCAACATCGCGCGCGCGGGCATCGAGCTCGCCGCTTGGAACCGCTCGCGCGAGAAGGTCGAGCCGCTCGCCGAGGACGGCGCGCGGATCTGCGAGACGGCCGCCGAGGCCGTCGCGGCGGCGGACGTGATCGTGACGATGCTGTCCGATGCGGACGCGACGCTCGCGGCGATCGGCGCCGGGGACGAGCGTGGCGGAGCGCTCGCGAGCGCACGCGAGGAGACCGTCTGGGTGCAGATGGGCACGATCGGCGAGGCCGGAACGGCGCGCTGCATCGTGCTCGCGCGCGAGCACGGCGTCGCGTTCGTCGACGCGCCGGTGCTCGGCACGAAGCAGCCCGCCGCCGAAGGCACGCTCGTCGTCATGGCCTCGGGTCCCGAGGCGGCGCGCGAGCGCGTGCAGCCGTTGCTCGACGCGGTCGGCCGGCGCACCCTGTGGGTCGGCGATGCCGGCGCCGGCAGCCGCCTGAAGCTCGTCACGAACGCGTGGCTCGTGAGCGTCGTCGAGGGCATCGCCGAGGCGATCGCGCTCGCCGAGGGGCTCGGCCTCGACCCGTCGCTGCTGTTCGACGCGCTCGACGGCGGCCCGCTCGACGCGCCGTACGCGCGCGTCAAGGGCACGGCGATGATCGAGCGCGACTTCGAGCCGACGTTCGCGCTGAAGCACGCGACGAAGGACGCGAAGCTCGCCGTCACCGCGGCGGAGCGGCGCGGGCTCGACCTGGTGGTGCTCGCGGCGATCGCTCGGCGGATGGAGCAAGCGGTGCCCGAGCACGGCGAGCAGGACCTCAGCGCGACGTTTCTGACGAGCGCGCCGGCGCGCTGAGCGAACCGGTGCGCCGGCGCAGTGCGCCGCGCTACGCTCGTGCTCTGTTCTCGAGAGCAACACCGGGCGGCGCGGCCGGGGCGTCGACCGCACGCAGAGTGCTCCCGTTCGCGGGGCTCAGCCTGCTCGCGGTGGTCCTGTTCGGCTGCGGCTCGGCGACCGCGCACGAAGGCAAGCCGCGCGTCGGCGCCGTCGAACAGAGCCCGCCGCGGACGCTGACGGTCAGCGCGGCGCCGACCGGACCGCCGACGCCGGCGGGCGGCTGGTCGGTCGTCTACGCCGACGCGTTCGGCCGGCCGATCGGCGCGGGTCGCGGACATGACAACACGTGGTTCCCGAACAACTGCACGCGGATGACGAGCTGCCCGGGCTTCAACGAAGACGAGCTCGAGGTGATGAACCCGAGCGCCGTGCACGAGACGGCCGAAGGTCTGCGGCTGACGTGCACGTACAGCGCGCTCGCGCAGGCGCCGGGGGGCAAGCACTACGTGTGCGGGACGCTGCGCGCGCAGTACCAGCCGATCCACGGCTATCGCTTCTTCACGTGGTCGCCGGGCAAAGGCCAGACGCTCGTGTTCCAGGCGGTCGTGAGGTTCCCGCCGAACACCGGCGAGGCGGACCCGGCGTTCTGGAGCAACGGTCCGCCGTGGGCGGACACCGAGATGGACTTCTTCGAGGGCGGCGGCGCGAGCGAACGGCACACGACCGGCTGGAAGACCGACGGCCTCTACACGGCCTGGTTCGCGCGGCCGCACCTCGCGGCGACCAAATGGGGGTTCGCGACGGACCCGTCGCTCGCCTTTCACACGTACACGTTCGAGCTCGGCTCGAACGACACGTACAGCGTCTGGATCGACGGCGTGCCGCAGCCGTGGGCGACGAACGTCGGCCCGGGACGCCCCGATCCGTACGCGAGGACGACGTTGATCCTGAGCTACGCGCTGCGCGAATGCGGTTGCAAGAGCGGCTTCACGAGCGGCGCGCGCGAGTTCGACGTCAAATCGGTGGCGGTCTACGAGGACGCCGAGCACGCGGGCGTCGGCATCGAGGACGGAGGCCTCGCGCCGGGCACCGTCGTCGGCTGACGGCCGGCTGGGCGCGCACACGGCGCGCAACATCCTGTTGACACCGCGCGGCGGCGCGTCGCGGAGGATTGCGTGCACGGGCGCCGGGTAAGGGGGTGTCGGGGCCAACGCAGCATCCGAGCGGTTCGCACAGAGGACGCTGTCGTGTCCGGCGAGCCGCCAGAGAGGAGAAGGGTCCGATGAGGTCGAAGGCGCACTTCCGGCGAGCGGGCGCCGCTCGCGGCACGTTCGCGATGCTTCTCGCGGCGCTCGCGCTGGGCGCGCTCGCCTCGGCGCTCGCGCCGGCGCTCGCGCAGGCGCAGCGGCCGGCGCCGGCGGGCCTCGCGCTGACGCCCGCGACGCAGTCGATCTCGGTCACGTGGAGCGTCGCGAGCACGTCCGGGCTGACCGGCTTCCAGGTGCGCTGGAAGAAGCACGGCGGGAGCGGCGGCGGTCACGTCGAACTGCCGCGCGCCGCTCGCGCGTACACGATCGCGCAGCTGCGCCACGCAAGCTACGAAGTGCGCGTGCGCGCGATGTACGACGGTCGCGCCGCGGGGTTCGTCGAAGGCGAAGCGACGCCGCTGCAGGGCGTCGTCGAACCGCCAGAAGAAGAAACGCCCGTCGAACCGCCCGAAGAAGAACCGCCGCTCGAAGAAGAAAAGCCGGCCGAAGAAGAAAAGCCGGCCGAAAAAGAAAAGCCGGCCGAAGCGACGGCCGTGAGCCCCGCGCCGGATGGGCCGCAGACGCCGGCGAGCGGCTGGTCGGTCGCTTACGCCGACGCGTTCGGCGCGCCGCTCGGCACGGGCGCCGGGCACGACAACACGTTCTACCCGAACAACTGCGCGAAGGCAAGCAACTGCTCGGGGTTCAACTCCGACGAGATGGAGGTGCTGAACCCGAGCGCGGCGCTCGTCACGGCGGAAGGCCTGAAGCTGACGTGCACGTACAGCGCGGTCGCGCTGTCGCCGGGCTCCAAGCACTACGTGTGCGGCGCTCTGCGCGGCCGGACCGAACCGCTCGCGGGCTACTCGTTCTTCAACTGGTCGCCGGGCAAAGACCAGACGCTCGTCTTCCAGGCGGTCGCGAAGTTCCCGCCGAACACCGACGAGGCCGACCCCGGCTGGTGGTCGAACGGGCCGCCGTGGAACGACACGGAGGTCGACTTCTTCGAGGGCGGTGGCGCTACCGGCGCGTACACGAGCGGCTGGCGGACGAGCTCGCTGTACACGGCGTGGTTCGCGGCGCCGCACCCGAACGCGGACAAATCGGGGTTCGCGACGGACCCGTCGGCGGCGTTTCACACGTACACGTTCGAGATCGCCGCGAACGACGCGTACAGCGTGTGGATCGACGGCGTGCCGCAGTCGTGGGCGACGAACGTCGGGCCGGTCAAACCGGACCTCGCCGAGAAGGCGGCCCTCGTCCTGAGCTACGCGCTGCGCGAATGCGGCGCTGGCTGCAAGAGCGGCTTCACGAGCGGCACGCGCGAGTTCGACGTGCGCTCGGTCGCGGTCTACGAGGACAGGGCGCACGCCGGCGTCGGCATCGAAGGCGGCGGCTTGGCGCCGGGGACGAGCGTCGCGAGATAGCGGCTGGCGCGCTAGCGGCGACCTTCGCCGAGCCCCCGGCGCATGCGCTGCACGCGACGCAGCTCCTGCACGGCCTCGTCGTCGGCGACGAGCGAGCCGATGCCGGCGGCGCCGCCGAGCAGCTCGGGCTCGAGCCGGTGGCGCACGAGCTCGCCGGCGACCTGGTCGACGCGCTGCGCGCCGGCGCCGGGACGCGAGCTGACGACGCGCGTCATGCGCTTGCCCTCGAACAGCAGGCCGACGCCGTCGTCGAGCGCCCAGCCGCCGGGCAGCGCGCCGTCGCGCACGGCGGCGAGCCAGACGGGCAGGCGCTCGGGCTCGCCGTCGGCGTGGACGGTCAGCGAGCCGTCGAGCAGGCCGAGCCCGGCGAGCGGCTCGGGCGGTCCGCTGGAGCGCGTGACGCCGCCGTCGAACCAGCACATCGCGCCGGCGCTGAGGCCGGCGAGCACGGTGCCGCGCCGCCAGGCGTCGACGAGCATCTCGTCGAGCGCGTGCGCGCGCCAAATCGCGAGCAGGTTGCGCATCGAGCCGCCGCCGACGTAGATGACGTCCTGCTCGAGCACGATCTCGCGCAGCGGCCGCTTGCTGTCGTGCAGGCGGAACAGAGAAAGGTGTTCGTGGACGCACCAGCGGTCGGCGAAGCGCGCCTGGAACGCGTTGATCTGCGCGGTCGTGTCGCCGGAGGCGGTCGGCAGGAACAGAACGCGCGGCTGCTTGGCGGCGGTCAGCGAGAGGACGAAGTCGTCGAGCAGCGGGTTGGTCGGCTCCATCGTGAAGCCGCCGCCGCCCATCGCGAAGATTCGGCGCTGCTCGAGCGGGACCTCGACGTTCGCGCTCACGAGCTGACCCTACCGCTCGCCGCTCATGCGGGCAGCGGCTCGGGCGCGACGGCTGCTCGCACCGAGCGCCGGCGCGCGCGGCGCGAAGGGGCCGCGGCGGCGACGGCGGCCGGCGCGGCGGAGCGGCTCTCGTCGGGCAGCGCCGGCGGCTGCTCGCCGAGGTAGGCGACGTCGAGACGCGTCTCGACGACGCGCTCGCCGGCGTGCTCGACGTGGTAGGCGCAGCCGTCGGCGCGCGAGCTGACGACGCGCTTGAGGCGCGTGCGACGGAAGTGCAGCGCGACGCCGTCGTCGGCGGCGTAGCCGGCGCGCATGCCGTCGCCGACGAAGCGGTGGTACTCGGCGCGCCGCGCGGGCTCGGCGTCGTAGTGGACGCAGTTGGAGTACGGCAGCAGGCCGAGCCCGCGCACGCCGCGCGGTGCGCCGTGGAAGGCGGAGAGCGCCTCGTCGAACCAGCAGAGCGAGCCGGCGGAGGGACCGCAGAGGACGATTCCCTTGCGCCAGGCGCGGCGCAGGATGTCGTCGAGCCCGTACGCGCGCCAGGCGCCGAGCATGCTGACGACATTGCCGCCGCCGACGTAGATCAGGTCCTGGGAGAGCAGGTGGCTCGCGAGGTCGTCCTCGACGCCGCCTGTTCCCTGGTCGCGGCGAAACAGCGAGACGTGACTCGCGTCGCACGCCGCGGCGAAGCGCCGGTAGAAGCGCACGACGTAGTGGTCGGCGTCGCCCGACGCGGTCGGCAGGAAACAGACGCGGGGGCGTTCGGCGTCGGTGAGCGACAGCACGTAGTCGTCGAGCAGCGAGCTGTCGCGCTCCATCGAGAATCCGCCGCCTCCGAGGGCGACGATCTGCGGCGTTCTTGGTCCCATCGTCTCGTCTCGCCTCGCTTTGGTCGAACGGCGTAGCTCGAACAGCGTCGTCCGAGATTGCCCGGTCGGGCGCGACGCGAATATGGACCGTCGTATGAAGTTGGGCGGGCGCGCCTGGACATCCGGCGCAGGAGCGCGCTTAGAGTGTGCGCGTGGCTGCGCAGACCGACTCAGACGGCGATCGCGGCGCGGGCGCGCCGGCGATCGCGCTGCGCGGCGTCGTCAAGCGCTTCGGGCCAATCGTCGCGGTCGACGGGCTCGACTTGGCGGTGCCGAGCGGCGTCTGCTTCGGGCTGCTCGGGCCGAACGGCGCGGGCAAGTCGACGACGATGCGGATGCTGACGGCGCAGGCGCTCGCGGACGAGGGCGAGATCGAGGTGCTCGGCTACGCGCTGCCGCGCGAGAGCAAGCAGGCGCGGATGGAGATGGGCGTCGTGCCGCAGCTCGACAACCTCGACGTCGAGCTGACGTGCCGGCAGATCCTGACGGTGTTCGCGCGGCTCTATCGCGTGCCGAAAGGCGAGCGCGCGGCGGCGGTGCAGCGGGCGCTTGGAATCGCGAACCTGACGGGCGCGCGCGGACACGATCGTGCGCGAGCTATCGGGCGGGATGCGCCGGCGGCTGCTGGTCGCGCGCGGGCTGATCCACGAGCCGCGGCTGGTGCTGCTCGACGAGCCGACGGTCGGTCTCGATCCGCAGGTGCGCCAGGAGCTGTGGTCGCTGATCGACGGGCTGCGCGCGAGCGGCGTGACGGTGCTGATGTCGACGCACTACATCGAGGAGGCCGAGCGCCTGGCGGACGTCGTCGCGGTGATGTCGCACGGGAAGATCGTCGCGCAGGGCACGCCGGCGGAGCTCGTGCGCGCGCACGCGGGCGAGCAGGTGATCGAGGTCTACGGCGCGCCGGAGCAGCTCGCGCAGCTGAGCGAGCTGGCGGCGAGCCGCAGCTGGCAGAGCCGGCGCAGCGGACCGGCGCTGGCGATCATGCGCGCGGAGGAGCTCGACGGCGAGGCGCCGGAGGGCGTGCGCCGCCCGGCGAACCTCGAGGACGCGTTCGTCGCGCTGACCGGAGAGGAGATCGAATGAGATCGAAGATGGTTTGCGGGCGGCGTCGATGAGCGCGCAGGCGGGAGCGTTCGCGAGAGAGCGGCGCGCGCGTCGCGTGCGCCGGCTGGAGCCGGCGGCGCTGGCGGCGGTGATGAGCCGGGACATCGTGATCTTCGGGCGCTACTGGAAGGCGACGACGTTCTCGTCGGTCGTGCAGCCGACGATCTACCTGCTCGCGTTCGGCCTGGGCATCGGCGCGCTGCGCTCGCATATCGGGCACGTGAAGACGATCGAGTACGTCGCGACGGGGACGGTCGCGACGGCGGTGCTGTTCAGCTCGGCGTTCCCGGGCATGTTCAACACGTTCGTGCGCTGGCAGTTCCAGCGCACGTACGACGCGATGCTCGCGACGCCGCTCGACGTCGAGGAGCTGATCACGGCGGAGATCCTGTGGATCTCGCTGCGCGCGGGCGTCTACGGGCTGGCGCCGCTGATCGTCGGCTTCGCGTTCGGCCTGAGCCCGGAATGGGGGATGCTGCTCGTGCCGGCGGTCGGCTTCGTGACGGGCTTCGGCTTCGCGGCGTTCGGGGTGCTCGTGGCGGCGATCGCGAAGACGATCGACAACTTCAACTACATAACGAGCGCGGTGCTGACGCCGATGTTCCTCGTCGCGGGGACGTTCTTCCCGGTCTCGACGTTGCCGGACGGCGTGCGCCAGGTCGCGCAGGTGAACCCGCTGTACCACTGCGTGCAGCTCGTGCGCGACTGCTCGCTCGGGGATCTGCACGTCGGCGACGTCGGCCACGCCGGCGTGCTGGTGGCGTTCGCGCTGCTGATGTGGCGCCTGGCGATCTGGCGCCTCGGCGAGCGGCTGATCGACTGAGCCGTACGCGCGGCGCGCGCCTTTAGGAAGTTTGAGGGCGCTCTCACACTGCTCCTACACGCGGGGTCCATGCTGCGGCGCATGAGCTATTCATGGCAGTCCTCCTCCGCCGTGCCGGCCGCCGCGCCGGCTCCTCGCATCGACACGTACGTTCGCGGCGGCGGAGGCGCGACGCGCGAGCGTCGAAGGCTCCAGACGCTCGCGCGACGATTGCCGCGTCCGGAGCTGAGCGCGCTGATCGCGCTCGCGGCGCTGCTGAACCTGTGGGCGCTCGGCCGCAACGGCTTCGCGAACGACTACTACAGCGCGGCCGTGCGCTCGATGAGCACGAGCTGGCACAACTTCCTGTTCGCGTCGGCGGACGCGAGCGGCGTGATGACGGTCGACAAGCCGCCGCTGGCGCTGTGGGTGCAGGCGCTGTCGGTGCGCGTGTTCGGCTACCACTCGCTGAGCATGCTCGTGCCGCAGGCGCTGATGGGCGTCGCGAGCGTCGCGCTCTGCTACGACCTCGTGCGCCGCCGCTTCGGACGGGTCGGCGGCTTCGTCGCGGGCCTCGCGCTCGCGCTGACGCCGATCACGGTCGCGATCTCGCGGCACAACAACCCGGACGCGCTGCTCGTGCTGTGCTGCGTGGCGGCGCTGTGGTGCGCGGTGCGCGCGCTCGAGGACGGCCGCACGCGGTGGGTCGTGCTCGCGGGCGTGTGCGTCGGCCTCGGCTTCGAGACGAAGATGCTGGTCGCGCTCGTCGTCGTGCCGGGCATCGCGCTCGCGTACCTGCTGGTCGCGCCGCGCGGACGGCTGCGTGCGGTGCGCCAGCTGCTCGCGGGCGGCGCGGCGATGGCGCTCGTCGGCGGCGCGTGGCCGCTGCTCGTGACGCTGACGCCGGCGGCCGACCGCCCGTGGATCTCGGGGACGAGCGACAACAGCGTGTGGTCGCTGATCTTCGAATACAACGGCGTCGGGCGCGTCGACGGCCAGGCCGGCGGCCCGGCGGGCATCGGCGGGGGCGGCGGCGGCACGATGTTCGGCGGCTCGACGGGGCCGCTGCGCCTGCTGAACTCGGCGCTCGGCGGTCAGGCGGGCTGGCTGCTCGGCTTCGCGCTCGTCAGCGCGCTCGGGCTGCTCGTGCTGAGCCGCCTGCGCCGGGCGGACGCGCGCAGCGGCTGGCTCGTGGCGGTCGGCGGCGCGTTCGCGACGACGGCAGTGCTGTTCAGCTTCGCGAGCGGCATCTTCCACCCCTACTACGTCTCGCTGCTCGCGCCGTTCGCGGCGGCGCTCGTCGGCGCGGGCGCGGCGCAGATGCTCGGCGGCGGTCGCGCGGCGCGCATCCTCGCGCCGCTCGCGCTGGCCGGCGGCGTAGCGACGGAGTTCGCGGTGCTGCACGACTACACGGGCCAGCTCTCGTGGCTGCCGCCGGTGCTGATCGCGGCGTGCGTGCTCGCGGGACTCGCGCTCGCGCTCGTGCGCTCCAAGCGCGCGCGGCGGGCGGCGGTCGGCGTCGGGCTCGCGGCGCTGCTGCTCGCGCCGTCGGTGTGGGCGGTCGACACGCTCGGGCACGCGACGAGCGGGACGTTCCCGGAAGGCGGCCCGGCGAACCTGCAGCGCGCGAGCGGCGGCGCGTTCGGCGGTTCGCGCGGTCGCGGCGGCTTCGGCGGCTTCGCGCCGCCGGCTGGCGGCGCGACGGGCTCGGCGGGCGGTGGACCGAGCGCGAGCGCCTCGGGGCGCGCGACCGGCGGCCAGCCGCTGTTCGGCGCCGGCGCGTCGGGCTCGGCTCGGGCCGGCGGACCGCCGGAAGGCGCGCCGCCGAGCGGGTCGCCCGGCCCAGGCGGCTTCGGCGCTCGCGCGGGCGGCGCAGGCGGCTTCGGCGGCGGTGCGCTCGGCTCGCCGATGGGCGACACCCGCACGCTCACGCAGGCGCTCGCGTACGTCAAGCAGCACGGCGGCGGGACGATCGCGGTGTCGAGCCAGTCGAGCGCGGCGTCGGCGATCATCGCGAGCGGCGCGAAGGTCGCGGGCATCGGCGGCTTCTCGGGCCGCGAGAGCGACGTCACCGCGAGCTGGCTCGCGCAGCGCGTGAGCTCGGGCGCGATTCGCTGGACGATCGTCGAAGGCGCGGGCGCGCAAAGCGGCGGACGCGGGCTGCCGGGCGACACGCGCGCGGGCTCGAAAGCGGCGATGGCGGCCGTCGCGAAGGCCTGCAAGCGCGTGACGCTCGCGACGAACGAAGCCTCTGGCGGCGAAGCGGCGGCCGCGAGCGGCGTCGCTGGCGCCGCGAGCTCGACCGCAAGCACGAGCGGGCTGTACGACTGCGCGGGTCGCGCGGCGGCGCTCGCCGCGGCGTAGGCCGGCGGCGTCTCGCCGGTCTCGCGCGAGGCCTACCGGAAGGGCTCCGGCGGGCCTCGCGTGTGCTGGACATCGGAGGACCGATCTGGCTGCTCTCGTCAAGTACGGCGCCTGCTGGCTCACGCGGCCAGAGGAGCGGTGCGAGGCTTGAGCAAGCAGGAGTCTCGGCCGATGCGTCCAAATACTGTGGGTGGATCGCAACTTTTGGGGAATAGAGGAGTCCATAGGGCATAGGTGCTCGGACTCGGTTAGGGAGGTCGGTATGAGGTCTGGTGTCCGCTTTTCGTTGGTAGCGCTGCTCGTCGGCGTGATCGTGGCCGTCGCAGCGCCCGCAGCGGCGCAGGCCGCGGTCGAACTCGACAAATTCGTCGCGATCAACTGTGCGACCGGTTTCGAAGCCTGCGGGGAGACGAACATCGGCGGGCCGTACTTCCTGCCGAAGGAACCGACCGAAACGGAAGCCAAAGAACAGGGCTACACGCAGGCCGCCGGCCATGTTCCGTTCGGCATCACCGACTTCAACCTGAAAACGACCGGCACGTTCCCCGAAGCCGAACCGACGGGCGTCGTGGAACACATCAGGACCGACGTAGCGCCGGGGTTGGCGACGAGTCCGGCGGCTGTGCCGCAGTGCTCAGAAGCGGAATTTGGCACAACCGAAGCGGCACCCGGAAGCGGACTGTACCCGCCCTCGACGTGCAGCCCGACGTCCGAAATCGGCACCAACGAAGTGATCGTCTGGGTCGCGACCGCCAAAAAAGACGTTCCGTTGGCTGGAAAAGTCTACAACCTCGTGCAGAAGAAAGGCCTTGCGTCCGAGTTCGGCGTGGCGCTCAACGCGACGGCGCTCGGCGCCCCCGGCCTGTTCGCGCACACGATTATCGAAGGCAACGTCGAATGGGGCCAGCAGGCGCGCGGCACGGGCAAGGGCGACTACCACGACTACTTCGAAATCCACGTCTCCCCGGCGCTGCCGTTGGTGCGCTCGCGACTCGTGTTCAAGGGTCGCAGCGGTGAAGGCGACTTCATCACCAACGGAACGAGTTGCCCGGGCAACAACACGACGACGCTCACGCTGGAAGGCGTCGACAAATCGTCGTCGCGCAAGACGTACACGACGCCGATCGGCCTGACCGGCTGCGCGCTGGTTCCTTTCGATCCGACGTTCTCACTGACGCCGTCGAACGCGGCGAGCGACCAGCCGGACGGCATCAGCGCGACGGCCGGGCTGACGCGCCTGCCGAAAGAAGAAATTGACTCGGCGCAGCTCAAACAGGCCGCGATCAAGCTGCCGGAAGGGATGACGCTGAACCCCTCCGCCGCGGCCGGGCTGACCGCCTGCACGCCGTCGCAGGCGCGCATCCACAGCGAAGAAAAAGGCACCGGCTGCCCGGCGTCGTCGTCGATCGGCACGGTCAGCCTGACGGTCCCGACGCTCCCCGCGAGCGAACCGCTGACAGGCAACGTCTACCTCGGCACGCCGCCGAACGGAGGCACGATCACCGGTCCGCCGTACATCGTCTACGTCGACGCCGAGTCCGAACGTTACGGCGTGTCCGTGCGCCTGAAAGGCGAAGTCGAACCGAACGAAGCGAACGGCCAGGTGACGACGGTCTTCCGGGAAAACCCCGAACAGCCGTTCACGAGCATCACGATGCACTTCAAGGAAGGCGCGCTCGCGCCGATCGCCAACCCGCTGACGTGCGGCACGGCGACGACCGAAGCGACGTTCCAGCCGTTCACGTTGACGGCGACGAAGAACCTGACGAGCGCGTTCACCCCGACCGGCTGCGCGAACCCGATCCCGTTCGCGCCGACGCAGACGACGTCGAACCAGACGGGCACGGCCGGCGGGAACACGAGCTTCACGTTCAGCCTGACGCGCCCTGAAGGCAACCAGTACCTGAGCTCGGTCAGCACGACGCTGCCGGCCGGCGTGATCGGCCAGATCCCGAAGGCGGCGCAGTGCACCGAAGCGCAGGCCGTCGCCGTGACGTGCCCCGAATCGAGCCTGATCGGCAGCGCATCGGCGCAGGCCGGCTCGGGCCCGACGCCGTACACGTTCGGCAACGGCAAGGTCTACCTGACCGGTCCCTACCAGGGCGCGCCGTTCGGTCTGGAGATCGCCGTGCCGACTGAAGCAGGGCCGTTCAACCTCGGCTTGGCGATCACGCGGGCGAAGCTCGAAATCAACCCGTACACGGCGCGCGTGACGACGACGGCGCTGCTGCCGACGATCGTCCGCGGCGGGATTCCGACCCGCCTGCGCAACGTGACGGTGTCGATCAACAAGCAGGGCTTCCTCCTCAATGCGACGGCCTGCAACCCGATGGCGACCGAATCGACGGTCACCTCGACGCTCGGCGCGACGGTGAAGCTGTCGACGCCGTTCCAGGTCGCCAACTGCAACGCGCTGAAATTCAAACCGGCGTTCATCGCGCGGACCGACGCGAGGACCTCGAAAGCGAACGGGGCCAGCCTCGAAACGACGTTGAACGAGGTCCCCGGCCAGGCGAACGTCAAGTCGGTCAAGGTGCAACTGCCGAAGATCCTGCCCTCGCGCCTGACCACGCTGCAGAAAGCGTGCCCGGCGGCGACGTTCGAAGCGAACCCGTATCACTGCCCGCCGGGCTCGTTCGTCGGCGGCGCGCGGGCGAACACGCCGACGCTGGCGGCCAAACTGAAAGGCCCGGCGATCCTCGTGTCGCACGCAGCCGAGGCGTTCCCCGACCTCGACCTGGTGATGGAAGCCGAAGGCGTCCGCACGATCCTCGTCGGCAACACCGACATCAAAAAGGGCATCACGACGACGACGTTCGCCTCGACGCCGGACGTGCCGGTGTCGAGCATCACGGTCAACCTGCCGATCGGCTCGCACAGCGCGGTGACGGCGACGAGCAACGTGTGCGCGAACACGCTGCTGATGCCGACGACGATCACCGGTCAGAACGGCACGGTCGTCAAACAGAACACGCGGATCGGCGTGACCGACTGCGGCGTGCGCGATCGTCGGTCACAAGGTCGTCGGCAGCACGGCGTACATCACCGTGCAGACGTACGCGGCCGGGCGCATCAGCGGCAAAGGCACGAGCGTCGGGACGACGTTCCGCAGTTTCCGCAGCGCGCAGAAAGCCGTGACGCTGAAGGTGAACCTCTCGCGCGGCGGACGCTCGCGGCGCAAGCCGTTCAACGTCAAGCTGCGCGTCGGCTTCGTGCCGAGGGCGAGAGGCCAGCGCAGCTCGGTCACGTTCGTGACGGTCAGGTTCGGCTGACGCGATCGTTCCAACGATGAGCACCGAAGGGCGGCCGATCGGCCGCCCTTCGGCGTTCTGCGGGGCCGCCGGGCGCGCAACGCGGCGCCAACCGCTTGCCTGCCGCTGGGCGATGCCCTAGATTGGCCGCATGGGCGTTGTCACAGGTACGGATACCTCGACGCCGACCGGCGCTGCCGATTCGCTGCTCGCCGGCGTCCGGCGGCTTTCGCTGCTCGCCGACGGCGCGCGCGACGTCGAGACGGTCTATCGCTCGCTCGCGCGCGAGCTGCTCTCCTCGCCGGGCGCCGAGGAGGTGCACGTGCACCGTCTCTCGGCGGACGACGAGGACGAGCTCGTCGTCGTCTACCTGTTCGAGGGCGACGGACGGCTCAGCTACCTGCTGCCGCGCGCCGAGCGCCCTCCGGGCGTCAGCTGGGTGGCGCACACCGCGCGCAGCCTGCTGATCGCCGACGCGAGCGAGATCGCCGAGAGCATGCCGCGCCTGACCGCAGACGGGCGCCGCGAGCAGCGCGCTGCTGCTGCCGCTCGCCGAGCGAGGCGAGGTCGAGGCGGTCGTGATGCTCGTGCGACGTGTGGCGGGCGCGTTCGACGAGCGCGCGGCCGAGCTCGCGCGCACGCTCGTCGACCAGGCCTCGACGGCGCTCGCGCTGGTGCACGCGCGCGCCGAGGCCGGCACGGACCCGGTAGCCGGCTGCATGAACCATCGCGCGATGCGCAGGCGCCTGGACGAGGAGATCGAGCGCGCGCGCCGAGCCGGCAGCCCGCTGTCGTGCATCCTGATCGACCTCGACGACTTCAAGCTCGTCAACGACGAACACGGCCACCAGGCGGGAGACGCCGTCCTGCGCGACGTCGTGCACGCGCTCGTCGGCGAGTTCCGCGCGGCCGACCGCGTCGCGCGCTACGGCGGCGACGAGTTCGTCGTGATCCTGCCGAACGCCGATTTGCGCGCCGCGGCGGCGGCCGCGACGCGCGCGCTCGAGCGGATGCGCTCGGTCTCGACGTCGCACGGCGAATCGGGCATCTCGGCGTCGATCGGCGTCGCCGAGTGGCACGCGCCGATGAGCACCGACGAGCTGCTCGAGGCCTGCGACCTCGCGCTGCTGCGCTCCAAGCGCGAGGGCAAGGGACGCGTCACGCGCGCGTCCGAGCCGATCGCCTGAGCGCGCGCCCAGCGCAGACGCGGCGCGGGACTCTGCGAGACTGCTCCTCAGTCCGCAAATGCCAGCCAGATCGCTCGGGAGACGTGAATGACGGAGAACAGCTTTGGCGCGAAGAGCACGCTCGAGGCCGGCGGCGGCCGCTATGAGATCTTCCGCCTCGACGCCCTGCAGGAGCGCTTCGACGTCGCGCGGCTGCCGTTCTCGCTGAAGGTCCTGCTCGAGAACCTGCTGCGCACCGAGGGCAACGGCGCGGTCGACGCGGCCGACATCGAGGCGCTCGCGAGCTGGGACGCAAAGGCGCAGCCGAGCAAGGAGATCGCGTTCACGCCGGCGCGCGTGCTGATGCAGGACTTCACCGGCGTGCCGGCCGTCGTCGACCTCGCGGCGATGCGCGACGCGATCGCTCGGATGGGCGGCGACGCGGCGCAGATCAACCCGCTCGTGCCGGCCGAGCTCGTGATCGACCACTCGGTGCAGGTCGACGCGTTCGGCACGCGCGACGCGTTTCGCGTCAACGCCGAGCGCGAGTTCGAGCGCAACGAGGAGCGCTACTCGTTCCTGCGCTGGGGCCAGGGCGCGTTCGACGACTTCTCGGTCGTGCCGCCGGACACGGGCATCGTGCACCAGGTCAACCTCGAGTACCTCGCGCGCGTCGTCTTCTCGCACACGTCTCCCGGAGGCGGCCAGGCCTATCCGGACACGCTCGTCGGCACCGACTCGCACACGACGATGGTCAACGGCCTCGGCGTGCTCGGCTGGGGCGTCGGCGGCATCGAGGCCGAGGCGGCGATGCTCGGCCAGCCGATGTCGATGCTGATCCCGCAGGTGCTCGGCTTCCGCCTGCACGGCGAGCTGCCCGAGGGCGCGACGGCTACCGATCTCGTGCTGACGGTCACCGAGATGCTGCGCGGGCGCGGCGTCGTCGGCATGTTCGTCGAGTTCTACGGCGCCGGCCTCGCCGGCCTGCCGCTCGCCGACCGCGCGACGATCGGCAACATGTCGCCGGAGTTCGGCTCGACCTGCGCGATCTTCCCGATCGACTCCGAGACGCTCAGCTACCTCGAGCTCTCCGGCCGCCCGCACGAGCAGATCGCGCTCGTCGAGGCCTATGCGAAGGAGCAGGGCCTGTGGCACGACGAGCGCTCCGAGAAGCCGACGTTCTCCGACGAGATCGAGCTCGACCTCGCGAGCGTCGAGCCGAGCCTCGCGGGGCCGAAGCGACCGCAGGACCGCGTCGCGCTGAGCTCCTCGCAGGTCGTCTTCCAAGAGGCGCTGCGCGACTACGTCCCGAGCGACGGCGACCAGGCCGACGCCCAGGACGAGGCGATCGCCGAGTCCTACCCGGCGTCGGACCCGCCGGCGAACGAGCCCGGCCACGTCGAGATCGCGTCCGCTCCCGCGCACCCGGAGCTGCCGCCGGGCGGCACGGCGACGGCGCTGCCGCACAACGGCACGGCGCGGAGCGTCGAGCTCGACGGCGAGACCTTCGAGCTCGACCACGGCCACGTCGTGATCGCGGCGATCACGAGCTGCACGAACACGTCGAACCCGTCGGTGATGGTCGGCGCCGGGATCCTCGCGCGCAACGCGCTCGAGCGCGGCCTGCGGCGCAAGCCGTGGGTCAAGACGTCGCTCGCGCCCGGCTCGAAGGTCGTCACCGAGTACCTCGACCGCGCCGGGCTGACCGAGCCGCTCGAGCAGCTCGGCTTCAACCTCGTCGGCTACGGCTGCACGACGTGCATCGGCAACTCGGGGCCGCTCTCGCAGGAGATCTCCGACGCCGTCGGCGAGGGCGACCTCGCGGTCGTCTCGGTGCTCTCGGGCAACCGCAACTTCGAGGGTCGGATCAACCCGGACGTGAAGATGAACTACCTCGCCTCGCCGCCGCTGTGCGTCGCCTACGCGCTCGTCGGGACGATGGACGTCGACCTTCTGCACGACCCGCTCGGACAGGACGAGGCCGGGCAGGACGTCTACCTGCGCGACGTCTGGCCGACGGAGCAGGAGATCGCGAAGACGGTCGGCGAGGCCGTGCAGGCCGACATGTTCCGCAAGAGCTACGGCGAGGTGTTCGCCGGCGACGAGCGCTGGAACGGGCTCGACGTGCCCGAGGGCGAGCGCTTCGCGTGGGACGCCGACTCGACCTACGTGCGCCTGCCGCCGTACTTCGACGGGATGCCGGCCGAGCCCGAGCCGCTCGCCGAGCTGCAGGGCGCGCGCGTGCTCGCGAAGCTCGGCGACAGCGTCACGACCGACCACATCTCGCCGGCCGGCGCGATCAAGCGCGACGGGCCGGCCGGCGCCTACCTGCAGGAGCACGGCGTCGCGCCGCGCGACTTCAACTCCTACGGCTCGCGCCGCGGCAACCACGAGGTGATGATGCGCGGTACGTTCGCGAACATCCGCCTGCGCAACCAGCTCGCGCCGGGCACCGAGGGCGGCGTCACGCGGCACCTGCGGGCACCGACGGACGGAGGTCCGTTGGTCGGCGAGCAGACGTCGATCTACGACGCGGCGATGCGCTATGCCGAGGAAGGCGTGCCGCTCGTCGTGCTCGCCGGCAAGGAGTACGGCTCGGGCTCCTCGCGCGACTGGGCCGCGAAGGGAACGAAGCTGCTCGGCGTGCGCGCCGTGATCGCGCAGAGCTTCGAGCGCATCCATCGCTCGAACCTGATCGGCATGGGCGTGCTGCCGCTGCAGTTCGCCGACGGCGAGAGCGCCGACTCGCTCGGCCTCGGCGGCGAGGAGCGCTTCGAGATCGACGGGATCGCCGACGCCGTCGCCGCGATCGAAGGCGGCGAGGGGGCTGGCCGCACCGTGCGCGTGAAGGCCGAGCGCGACGGCGCGGAGGCGGTCGAGTTCGACGCGCGCGTGCGCATCGACACGCCGCGCGAGGCCGAGTACTACCGCCACGGCGGCATCCTCCAGTACGTGCTGCGCACGCTGCTCGCGCGATGAGCGACGCGCCGGGCATGGACGCGCCGGGCGTCGGCGAGGCCGATCTCGAGGGCCACGGCAAGGCGCCGATGGGCGCGCCGCCCGTGCTGCTCCAGTTGCTCTCCGCGCGCGGGCCGTCCGGCTACGAGCAGGTGCCGGTGGCCGTCTGGAGCGACGCGGCGGCGCAGTTCGCGTCGGTCAGCACCGACGTGCTCGGCACGCCGGTCGCGCTCGTCGCGCCGAAGCACGGCTTCGAGTCGGCGCCGCGCCGGCTGATGGTGATGGGCCACATCGACGAGATCGGCCTGATCGTCACGCACATCGACGACGAGGGCTACCTCTGGTTCCGCGGCGTCGGCGGCTGGGACGCGCAGATCCTCGTCGGCCAGCGCGTCGTGATCGACACGCGTGAGGGGCCGGTGACGGGCGTCGTCGGCAAGAAGCCGATCCACCTGCTCCGCGAGGAGGAGTCGAAGAAGGTCGCCGAGATCCGCGAGCTGCACATCGACGTCGGCGCGCGCGACGGCGAGGAGGCGCGCAAGCTCGTGCGGATCGGCGACGTCGCCGTGATCGACGCGCAGCCCGCGTCGCTGCCGAACGGGCGGATCACCGCGCGCGCGCTCGACAACCGCCTCGGTGCGTTCGTCGCGCTGCAGGCCGCGCGGCTCGTCGCCGAGGCGGGCGGCGGCGAGTGGGAGCTCGCGGCCGTCGCCGCCGCGCAGGAGGAGATCACGTTCGGCGGCTCGCGCACGAGCGCGTTCGCGCTCGCTCCCGACGCGGCGATCATCGTCGACGTGACGCACGCGACGGACGCGCCGGGCATCGACGTCAAGGAGAGCGGCAAGCACGCGCTCGGCTCCGGTCCGGTGCTGAGCCGCGGCTCGACGCTCAACCAGGCGCTGTTCGAGCTCCTGTTCGAGACGGCGCGGGACGAGCGGATCGCGTTCACGCTCGAGGCGAGCGCGCGCGCGACCGGGACCGATGCCGACGCCGTCCACCTCGCGCGCGGCGGCATCCCGACGGCGCTCGTCTCGATCCCGTTGCGCTACATGCACTCGCCGGTCGAGCTCGTGCAGCTCGACGACGTCGACGCGTGCGCGCGGCTGATCGCCGCCGCCGCGCTGCGGCTCGCCGGCGACGCGCGCTTCGACGCCTGAGCGGCGCCCGCCGCGCCCCGACACGCCGCGCCGAGGCGGGTGCGGTGATAGACGCGCCGCGCGAGCGGAGTTGCTCAGGTGTATCGTCCGGGGCTCGAAGGCTCGACACGGAGGACGAACCGATGGGGTGGAGGCCGATGCGCCGGATGCGCATCGCGACGGCGGTCGCCGTCGCGTTCCTGCTGGCGCTTGCCGCACAGGCTAGCGCGGGAATCGTGACGAACGCGGGCGACGACCTGCGCACCGGCTGGTATCCGGAAAGCTCGGCGATCACGCCGCAGCTCGTCAGCGGGGGGTCGTTCGGACAGCTCTGGTCGACGACGGTCGAAGGCCAGGTCTACGCGCAGCCGCTGCTCGCCAACGGCACGCTGCTCGTCGCGACGGAGCAGAACAGGGTGTACGGGCTCAACCCCGCGACGGGCGCGCTGAAGTGGGCGAAACCGCTGAACCTCGGGACGCCGTGGAACCCGGCCGACATCGGCTGCGCCGACCTGACGCCGTCGATCGGCGTGACGGCGACGCCGGTGATCGACACGAGCACGAACATCGCCTACATGACGCACAAGACCTATGTGTCGGGCACGAGCGGCCCGGCGCGCTGGTACATGGACGCCGTCAACATGTCGACCGGAGCGGAGGACCCGGGCTTCCCGGTCGAACTGAGCGGCGCTGCGCAGAACGCTCCGAGCCGGACGTTCTCGCCGAAGACACAGCTGCAGCGCCCGGGCCTGCTGCTGCTCGAAGGCGTCGTCTACGCGGCGTTCGGCAGCCACTGCGATGCGCCGCCGTGGCAGGGTTGGATCTTCGGCGTCTCGACGGCCGGCAAGGTGACGGCGCGCTACGTCGACAACACGACCGAAGAAGGCGCCGGCATCTGGCAGTCCGGCGCCGGGCTGACCTCCGACGGCCCCGGCACGATGCTGTTCACGACCGGCAACGGCGGCGCGCCGAGCAAACCGGCGGCCGGCGACACGCCGCCGGCGAACCTCGGCGAGTCGGTCGTGCGCCTGCGCGTGCAGTCCGACGGCTCGCTGAAGCCGGTCGACTTCTTCGCGCCGTACAACGGGCCGGCGCTCGACGAATACGACGCCGACTTCGCCTCGAGCGGGGTGACCGGCCTGCCCTCGGAATACTTCGGCACGCCGACCTATCCGCACCTCGCGGTCGCCGACGGCAAGCAGGGCTACGTCTACCTCCTCAACCGCGACTCGCTCGGCGGCGTGTCGCAGGGTCCCGGCGGCTCGGACAACGTGATCCAGCGCATCGGCCCGCGCGGCGGCGTCTGGTCGCGACCCGGCGTCTGGCCGGGCGACGGCGGCTACGTGTACATCCCGACCTCGAGCGGCTCGAGCGCCGGCGGCAATCTCGACGTCTACAAGTACGGCGTCTCAGGCTCGGGGACGCCCTCGCTGTCGCTCGTCGCGAGTTCCGAAGACTCCTTCGGCTGGGGCAGCGGCGCGCCGGTGATCACCTCGAACGGGACGACGTCGGGCACGGCGCTCGTGTGGATCATCTGGTCGGCCAACCGCACGGGCAGCGGCGGCGAGCTGCGCGCGTACGACCCGGTGCCGGTCAACGGCAGGCCGGTGCTGCGCTACGAGACGTCGATCGGCACGGCGTCGAACTACAGCACGCCGGGCGTCGGCGAAGGCCGCCTGTACGTCGGCAACCGCGAAGGCAAGGTGTTCGCGTACGGCTCGCCGGTCTCGCCGCCGCTGAGCGGCGGGGCGCTGTCGTTCCCGACGACGACCGTCGGCAAGTCGGCGACACTGACGATGACGCTGACGGCCAACGAACACGTGACGCTGAAAAGCCTCACCTCGAGCTCGTCGCAGTTCACGCTCGGCACGCCCTCGCGGGCGCTGCCGGCCGAACTCGAACCCGGGCAGAAGGTCACGGTCCCGGTCACGTTCACGCCGAGCGAAACGGGGCTGGTCGGCGCGACGATCACGGCGAAGACGAGCTCCGGCGCGCAGGTGCAGGTCGCGGTCTCGGGAACCGGGCAGGACGAAGAAGCGAAGCTGATCGTCTCGCCTCCGGTGCTCTCCTTCCAGGCGACGGCGATCGGCGGCGAGCGCTCGGAAACGGCGATCTTCCGCAACGGCGGCGCGCAGCCGCTGACGATCGAGAAGGTCGAATCGCCTTCGGCGCCGTTCAGCGCCGAAGGCGCGCCGAAAGCGAAAGACACGATCGAACCCGGCAAGTCGATCACCGTGACGATCTGGTTCAAGCCGACCAGCGCGGGGAGCTTCGGCGGCACGATCGGCCTCGAAACGACCGGCGGCGACGGTCAGATCGGGCTGTCGGGCAGCGCCGGCGCGCCGGGCGCGCTCGTGATCGGCGACGAAACCGTCGACTACGGCTCGGTGCTGCTGAACACGCCGCTGACGAAGTCGTTCACGATCACGAACACCGGCGGCACGGCGGTCCCGATCACGAAGTCCAAGCCGCCGCTCGGAGGCGAGTTCGAAGCGAAGACGCTGCTGCAGGAGGGGGCGACGATCCAGGCGGGCGAAAGCGCCACCGAGCAGGTCACGTTCACGCCGACCGCGCTCGGCGAAGCGAGCGGCGAATGGCTGATCAACGGCGAAGACACGACCGGGCTGCACCACGTGCTGTTCAAGGGCGTCGGCGCCGACTCGCTCTCGGCTCCGGCCTCGACGACGACGCCGTCGTCCCCGGCGCAGGCCGGCTCGGGCACGCCGCCGGCGCAGGGCCTTCTCGCCACCCGCGAAGCGGCGGTCGCGCTCGGGCCCGACGCGACGCTCGCCCGGCGGACGCTGACCGCGACGAGACGCGGCGCGCTGCGCGTCGAGCTGAGCTGCCCGGCGTCGGAGCGACGCTGCTTCGGCACGATCGTGCTGAGGCTTGCGCTCGCGCGGAACGCGGGTGCGCGCTCGCATCCGGTGCTGACGCTCGCGACAGGCCGCTTCGCGCTGAACGGCGGCGCGACCGGGGCGGCGACGCTGCAGCTCTCGGCACGCGCACGCGCGCTGCTCGCGCGCCTGCGCGTGCTGCACGCGGTCGCGACGATCAGTGCGGCCGATCCCGCCGGCCTGCGGCACACGAGCCGCGTCGACGTCACGCTCCGCTCGCCGGCGGCGCGGCCGGGCGGCTGAGCGTCAGGCGGCGTCGAGCTCGGTGGACGGGACGATCGCGTACGCCTCGCCCGGACAGCCGCCGACGACGAGCATCCGCAGCCCCTGCGGACCGGCGAGCACCTTGCGCCTGGCGCTCGGCGCGACGCGGACGAGCGTCTCCTGGTCCATCTCGACGCGCTCGCCGTCGACGTCGATCGAGCCGGAGCCGGCGAGCGTGACGAAGACCTCCTCCTGGCCGCTCTCGGCGTGGTCGTGCTCGGGGTAGCCCTCGAAGCCGGCCGGCAGCTGGATCACCTGCATGCCGAACGCGGTGACGCCGAGCTCGGCGCGCGCCTTGACGAAGCCGCCGCCGTGACTTGCCTGCATGTCGCTGATGCGCTTCGCTGTGTAATCGCTCATTAGTCGACACTAACCGATCGGCATGAGGATCGCGAGCTGGCGCGACTGTGCGAGCACGGTGCCGTCGGCCGCCCAGATCACGCCGTCCTCCTCGAAGAAGCCGTCGTGGACGACGCCCGAGCGAAAGCGCGCGAAGCACAGCTCGTGCGGATCGTCGCCGACGGTCGTCGTCGCGCGGAAGTGGATCGTCAGGTCGATCGTCGGCGAGGTCGCCGGCTCGCTCATGCGGACGAACGGCGGCGAGAACAGCGCGTCGCTGAAGAACGCCAGCGACAGCGCGTCGATCGGGCGCGGCTCGGACAGGCCGAGCCAGGCGCCGATCTGCATCGGCTCGCTCGATCCCTGAAACGGGACGGCGCCGATCCGCGGCTGCAGGACGAGGTGGCGCGTGAACGGCGGCGCGCCGCGAAACAGCGGCACGCCCGACTTGCGCTCGGCGTCGGGCGGCGCGACGTCGGGCATCGGCAGCTCGGCGACGTCGGGCGCGCTCCACGGCACGGAGAACGCCGCGAGCGCGAGCGCGACGAGCGCGCCGTCCTGCTCGACTCGCGCCGAGAGCGTACTCAGCGAGCGCCCGGCGCGCTCGATGCGCGTCGCGATCGTCACGTCGCCGGGGCGCGGCGCGCGCGCGTAGTGGACCGTCAGCGAGCGCGGCGTGCGCGCCGGGTCGTCGACGCTCCGCACGAGCGCGCGCAGCAGCAGCGCCGCGAGGTAGCCGCCGTGCGGGCCGCGTCCGGCGCGCCAGTCGGGCGAGACGTCGGCGGCGAACACGAGCTCGCCGGCGCCGCGCCCGTCGTCCGAGCGAGCGACGACGCGCACGGCCGTATCGCGGTCGAACGCCGTAGCGGCGGCGTCGCCGGCCGGTGGCGCGGCCGCCGGCCGATCGATCGCGCCCGGTGGGTCAGCCACGGACGAGGCGCTTGTAGGTGATCCGGTGCGGCCGGTCGGCGGCTGCGCCGAGCAGCGCGTGGCGGTGCTCCTCGTAGGCCTCGAAGTTGCCCTCGAACCACGTCACCTGCGAGTCGCCCTCGAACGCGAGCACGTGCGTCGCGATGCGGTCGAGGAACCAGCGGTCGTGCGAGATGATCACGGCGCAGCCGGGGAATTCGAGCAGCGCGTTCTCGAGCGCGCGCAGCGTGTCGACGTCGAGGTCGTTCGTCGGCTCGTCGAGCAGCAGCAGGTTGCCGCCGCTGCGCAGCAGCTTGGCGAGGTGCACGCGGTTGCGCTCGCCGCCCGAGAGCGAGCCGATCTTCGCCTGCTGGCTCGAGCCCTTGAAGTTGAAGCCGGCCGTGTACTGGCGCGAGTTGACCTCGCGCTCGCCGACCTTGATGTGCTCGTAGCCTTCGGAGATCTCCTGCCAGACGGTCTTGCTCGGATCGAGCGCGTCGCGCGACTGGTCGACGTAGGCGAGCTGGACCGTCTCGCCGAGCTCGATCGACCCGCCGTCGGGCGACTCCTCGCCGGTGATCATGCGGAACAGCGTCGTCTTGCCGGCGCCGTTCGCGCCGATCACACCGACGATGCCGGCGCGCGGCAGGTCGAAGTCGAGGTCCTCGATCAGCAGCTTCTCGCCGAAGCCCTTGCGCAGGTGCTCGGCGGTGAGCACCTTCTCGCCGAGGCGCGGCCCGGGCGGGATGTGGATCTGCACGTCCTCGAGCTTGACGTTGCGCTCTTCGGCGATCAGCTCCTCGTAGCGCGCGAGGCGCGCCTTCGACTTCGTGCGTTTGCCCTTCGGGTTCGTGCGCACCCACTCGAGCTCGGCCGCGATCGTCCGTTCGCGGCCCTTTTCCGAGCGCTCTTCCTGCGCCAGGCGCGTCTGCTTCTGCTCGAGCCAGCGCGAGTAGTTGCCTTCGTAGGGGATCCCCTTGCCGCGGTCGAGCTCGAGGATCCAGCCGGCGACGTTGTCGAGGAAGTAGCGGTCGTGCGTGACGGCGACGACGGCGCCCTTGTACTCGGCGAGGTGCTGCTCGAGCCACGCGACCGACTCGGCGTCGAGGTGGTTCGTCGGCTCGTCGAGCAGCAGCAGGTCGGGCGCGCGCAGCAGCAGGCGGCACAGCGCGACGCGGCGGCGCTCGCCGCCGGAGAGCTTCGAGACGTCGGCGTCCGGCGGCGGCAGGCGCAGCGCGTCCATCGCGTATTCGAGCTGCGTGTCGAGGTTCCACGCGTCGGCCGCTTCGATCTTCGCCTGCAGCGCGCCGAACTCGTCGGCGACGTCCTCGGAGTAGCTCGCGGCGAGCTCGTTGAAGCGGTCGAGCAGCGCCTTCGTCTCGGCGACGCCGTCCTCGACGTTGCCCTTGACGTCCTTCGACTCGTCGAGCTGCGGCTCCTGCTCGAGCATGCCGACGCTCGCGCCGGGCGCGAGCTGCGCCTCGCCACGGTACTCCTGGTCGACGCCGGCCATGATTCGCAGCAGCGTCGACTTGCCGGCGCCGTTGTAGCCGAGCACGCCGATCTTCGCGCCGGGGTAGAACGCGAGCGTGACGTCGTCGAGCACCGTCTTGTCCGGCGGGTGGAGCTTCGACAGGCGGTGCATCGTGAAGATGTACTGGGAGGACATTGGCAGGCAGGATAGAGAGGATCGAAACCGGCCCGACCCTCGCTAACGTTGTCGGGTCATGCCTACGACGGTCCTCGACATCGAGCAGCACATGCTCCTGCTGGAGCTCGAGGCGCCGTTCGACAAGCGCGACGTGCAGCTCGCGCGGCGGCGGATGGCAAAGCGCTGGCACCCCGACATCGCGCCGGCCGGCCGGCAGTTCGAGCACGAGCGCCACCTGAAGGCGATCAACGAGGCGGCCGACCAGCTCGAGCGCCTCGCCGAGGGCTCGCGCGGCGGCAAGGTCTCGCGCACCGCTGTGCGCGCGAGCGCCGCGTCGGCGCGCCGCGAGCGCGAGGAGGCCGGCAGGCGCGCCTACGAAGCCGAGCAGCGCGCTCGCGCGCACGCGGCCGACCGCGCCAAGCACGACCCGTTCGGCAGCCGCGTGCCCGACCACTCGGTCGTCCACCGCTATGCGCGCTGCCTGTCCTATCCGGAGTGGGGCGTAGGGACGGTCGCCGGCATCTACTTCACCGAGGATCCCGACGGCGGCGACGACGTGCAGCAGTGGGCGCGCGTCAAGTTCAGCCACGGTGTGCGCACGGTGCCGGCCGGCAGCATGCGCTTCGTCGACTTCTCCAAGCCCGACCCGGCGGCCGAGCGCGGCGAACGCTTCATGATCGCCGCGCAGCGCGCGATGGCCGAAGGCGACTACGAGCTCGCCGCGCAGCGGCTGATCTACGCGCGCGACGCCGAGCCCGAGAACGTCGCCGTGCTGCGCCTGATGACGCTCGCGTTCTGGCAGGGCGGCAAGCTCGAGGAGGCGGCGCGCGCCGTGCGCGACTGGGCGCGCGTCGACGGCTCGCGACCGGCGGCGCACCGCTTCGCCTCGCGCATCTACGAGGACATCGGCGCCGTCGACCTCGCCGAGGAGGCCGCCGCGCGCGCCGTCGACCGCGGCCCGTCGGATGCCAGCGCGTGGGAGCGACTCGGCCGGCTGCGCCTGCGGCTGCTCGACCGCGAGGGGACGCTCGAGGCGCTGCGCCGCGCGACGGCGCTCGGCGCGAGCGGCGAGGACGTGCGCGATCTGATGGTGCAGGCGCTCGCGCTCGAGCCGCGCGTCGCCTCGGCCGGCTGATCGCCGCGAGCGGGCGGACGTCTCGCTAGAGGATGTTGACGGCGCGCGAGACGATCAACCCGATCGTCAGCAGCGAGACGACCGACTGCACTCCCATGACGCACTTCGCCATCGGCGTCAGCGGCATCGTGTCGGTCGGCGAGAACGCCGTGTTGTTCGTCAGCGACACGTACAAGTAGTCGATGAACTTCGGCCGCCAGTCGCGCGGCTCGATCCGGTCGTCGCTCATCTGCGGAAAGAGGAAGTCGGGCGGCCCGTCGTGGCCCATCGCGCGTTTGCCGGGACCGCCGCGGTCCATCTCCCAGAACCACAGCGCGAAGATCAGCAGGTTCGTCACCCAGATCAGCACGCCGGCGACGATCAGGCGGCGACCGTCGGAGACGTTGTGGTGCAGCAGGAAGTGCGTCAGCGCGCCGAGCGAGAAGATGTTCGCGGCGCTGACGAACGCCGTCAGTCCGAGCGCGATGCGCCGACGCCGCGTGCGCTCGTCCTCGACGACGTTCGGCGTGACGACGATCAGGCCGACGAGCAGCACGCCCTCGAGCGAAGGCACGAGCCACGACGGCCCGGCCGTCAGCCGTTCGGGCAGCAGCAGCTGGATGCCGATCGCCGCGAGCACGGTCAGCTGCGCCGGCCAGAACGCCTCGCTGTCGGGCGGTGGCGGGTAGGCGCGGCCAGCCGGAGCGGGTTGAGCAGCCACGACTCGCAGCGTACGGCTCGGCTCGGCCGTAGCGCTAGCCTTGCGAAGGCATGGGCATCGAGAGCCCCGTCCACCTGCTGTTCATCGCCGTCGTCGCGCTCGTCGTGCTCGGGCCCAAACGCCTGCCCGACCTCGCGAAAGCGCTCGGACAGGGAATCCGCGAGTTCCGCCAGTCGCTCGACGAGGGCGCGAGCGCCGCGCCCGCGCCGCCGCCGGCCGCGAGCATCGTCTCCGCGCCGGCCGCCTCTTCGGCGACGCCCGCTCCCGCGCCGGCCGGCGGTGACGAGACGACCGCGACGACGCCCGCCGCGCCGGCTCCGGGCGCTTCGTCGCCGCCGCTCGCGTCGGCCGCCGGCGAGCAGCCGCACGAGCACGCCGGCGAATAGTCTGCGCGTCTCTCCCGACCGACAAGGAGCGATCGCAGATGAGCGCCGAGCAGACCGTTGAGAGCAGCGACGCAGTCCTGAGCGAGCGACGCGGCAGCGTCCTGCTGATCACGATCAACCGGCCGGAGGTGCGCAACGCCGTCAACGGCGCCGTCGCGGCCGGCGTCGCCGGCGCGCTCGAGGAGCTCGACGGCGACGAGGCGCTGTCGGTCGGCGTGCTGACCGGCGCCGGCGGCTACTTCAGCGCGGGCATGGACCTAGGCGCGTTCGTCAAAGGCGAATCGCCGTGGTTCGGCGACCGCGGCTTCGCCGGCATCGCGCAGCGCGCGGCGCGCAAGCCGCTGATCGCCGCGATCGAGGGCTTCGCGCTCGCCGGCGGCATGGAGGTCGCGCTCGCGTGCGACCTGATCGTCGCCGCGAAGGGCGCGCGCATGGGCATCCCCGAGGCGAGCCGCTCGCTGATCGCGGCCGGCGGCGCGCTGCTGCGCCTGCCCCGCCGCATGCCCTACCACGTCGTCATGGAGCTCGCGCTGACCGGCGATCCGCTGCCGGCCGACCGCTTCTACGAGTTCGGCGTCGTCAACCGCCTCGCCGAGCCCGGCACGGCCGTCGACGTCGCGCTCGAGCTCGCCGCGCGCCTGGCGAAGAACGGTCCGCTCGCGCTGATCGGCTCCAAGCAGATCCTGCAGGAGCAGTTCGACTGGAGCAGCGCCGAGATGTGGGAGAAGCAGGCCGCGATCTCCGGCCCCGTGTTCGCCTCCGAGGACGCGAAGGAGGGCGCGAGCGCGTTCAAGGAGAAGCGCGAGCCGGTCTGGAAAGGTAAGTGACGGCCTAGCGGCCGGCGAGCCGCTTGCGCTTCTTCTGGCGGCGGATCGCCCACCAGCGCCTGAATAGATCCCACATCAGCGCTCGCCCGGCGTCTTTCGCGGGTACTGCGAGATCGGCTTGTCGGGGTCGATCGCGGTCGTGACGATGCGGTTCTGTTCGGCGATGTGCGCCGCCGGGTAGCCCTCGCCGGGGCTCGCGCGCTCGGGGCGGCCGATGAAGCCGAAGCGGATCTCGTGCGGCATGATCTGCATCAGCCGCGGGAACATGTGTGCGCGCGCACCGACGTTGCGCGGCTCCTCCTGCACCCAGACGACCTCCTGCAGCTTCGGGTAGCGGCGCATCAGCTCGAGGATCTGGCCTTCGGGGAACGGGTAGAGCAGCTCGACGCGCGCGACGGCGAGCGTCGGGTGCGAGGCGCGGTCGGGGTGACCGACGAGGTCGTAGTAGACCTTGCCGGTGCAGAGGATCAGGCGCGTGACCTCGGCATCGTCGATGCCCGCCTCGGCGAGCACCGGATGGAAGCGCGAGCCCTCGGCGAGGTCGGCGAGCGTGTTCGTCGCCTGCGGCAGGCGCAGCAGCGACTTCGGCGTCATCACGATCAGCGGGCGCTGCTTGGCGATCCGCGCCTGGCGGCGCAGCAGGTGGAAGTACTGCGCCGGCGTCGTCGGGTTCGCGACGCGGATGTTGCCCTCGGCGGCGAGCGCGAGGAAGCGCTCGAGGCGTCCCGAGGAGTGCTCCGGGCCCGAGCCCTCGTAGCCGTGCGGCAACAGCAGCGTCAGGCGTGAGGTCTGCCCCCACTTCGCGAGGCCCGAGACGATGAACTGGTCGACGATCACCTGCGCCGAGTTGACGAAGTCGCCGAACTGCGCCTCCCACAGCACGAACGTCTCCGGCGCCTCCTGGCTGTAGCCGTACTCGAAGCCCATGCACGCGAGCTCCGAGAGCGGGCTGTTGTGCAGCTCGAGCGGCGCGAGCGCGTCGGGCAGGCTCTGGATCGGGCAGACCGTCTGGCCGGTCTTCGCGTCGTGCAGGACCATGTGGCGCTGGCTGAACGTGCCGCGCTCGGTGTCCTGGCCGGTCAGGCGGATCGGCGTGCCTTCGGTCAAGAGCGAGGCGAACGCGAGCGCCTCGGCGTGCGCCCAGTCGATCGTGTGCGCGCTCTCCTCGAGCGCCTCGCGCCGGCGCTCGAGCTGTTTGACGAGCTTCGGGTGCACGGTGAAGCCGTCGGGCACGCGCAGCAGCGCCTCGCCGAGGTCGTGCAGGCGCGCGGCCGGCACGGCCGTCTCGACCTCGGGGCTCGGCGAGCGGTCGAGCTCGTACTCGCCCGTCGCGTGGTCGCCGTGCTCGGCGGCCGCCTCGATCTTCGCCTTCAGGCGCTGGTGCAGGAGCGTCATATGGTCCCACACCTCCTGCGCCTGCTTCTCGACTTCCTCGCGCGTGACGATGCCCTCGGCGACGAGGCGGTCGCCCCACAGCTCCGAGACGCGCTTCTTGGCCTTGATCTTCGCGTACATCTCCGGCTGCGTGTAGGCCGGCTCGTCGGACTCGTTGTGGCCGAAGCGGCGGTAGCCGATCAGGTCGATCAGCACGTCGTGGCCGAACTCCTGGCGGAACGCGAACGCGAGGCGCACGGCGCTCATGCACGCCTGCACGTCGTCGGCGTTGACGTGCACGATCGGCACGTCGAAGCCCTTCGCGAGGTCCGACGCCCAGCGCGTCGAGCGCGCGTCGTCGGGGTCGGTCGTGAAGCCGACCTGGTTGTTCGTGATGATGTGCACCGTCCCGCCGACCTTGTAACCGTCGAGCGCCTGCAGGTTGAGCGTCTCCGAGACGACGCCCTGCGCCGGGAACGACGCGTCGCCGTGGATCACGATCGGCACGGCCGCGTCGGTGTCCTGGTGCGCGTGCGGGCCCTGGCGCGTCGTCTGCGCCGCGCGCGTCGCGCCCTCGACGACCGGATAGACGTACTCGAGGTGGCTCGGGTTCGACTCGAGGTTGACGCGGATCGTCTCGCCGTTTTCGAGGTCGTAGGAGCCCTGCGCGCCGTGGTGGTACTTGACGTCGCCGGTGCCGCCCTGCGGGATCGTCGTGACCGCCTCGAGCGTCGAGGCGCCCTCGAACTCGGCGAAGATCGTCTCGTAGGAGCGCCCGAGGTTGTGCGCGAGCACGTTCAGCCGCCCGCGGTGCGCCATCCCGATGACGACCTCCTTGCCGCCGTGCGCGGCCGACAGCTTGATCAGTTCGTCGACCATCGGCACGGTCATGTCGAGGCCCTCGATCGAGAACTGGTGCTGGCCGAGGTAGGCCTTGTGCATGAAGCGCTCGAGCGCGTCGACCTTCACGAGGCGGCGCAGGAGCCAGCGCGCCTCGTCGTTCGTCAGCGGGTCGCGGAACGCGCCCGACTCGATCTTCTCGCGCAGCCAGACGCGCTGGCGGTGCGAGGCGATGTGCTCGATCTCGTAGGCGATCGTGCCGCAGTACGTCTCGCGCAGGTGCGGCAGCGCGTCGGCGAGCGTCGCGCCGGGGACGTACATGTGCAGCACCTTCGCCGGGATCCGCGCCATCAGCTCGGGCATCAGGCCGAGCGGCTCGGGGTCGAGCCCCGGGTCGCCCTCGGGCTCGGAGTCGAGCGGGTCCAGGCGAGCGGCGAGATGGCCGTGGCTGCGGTAGCGGCTGACGAGCGTGCTCGCCGCCTGCACCGCGCGCAGCATCTCCTCGCCGACCGCCGCGCCCTGCGCCGGCGGCGACGCGACCGCCTCGGCTGCCGCCGAGGCCGCGGCCGCCGGCGCCGGCGGCGAAGGCGGCGGGCCGAGCTCGACGCCGAGCGAGGAGAAGACGTCCTCGTAGAAGCCGCGCTCGCCCTGCAGGTACTCCTCGACGAGCGCGAGGAAGCGCCCCGACTCGGCGCCCTGGATGATCCGGTGGTCGTACGTCGAGGTCATCGACATGACCTTCTCCGCGCCGATCATCGAGCCGATCTGCGCGAGGCCCGGCGGGTAGGCGATCGAGCCCGTCGCGACGATCGTGCCCTGGCCGGTCATCAGGCGCGGGACCGACGCGATCGTGCCGATGCCGCCGGGGTTCGTCAGCGTGACGTTGCCGCCGACGAGGTCGTCGGCCGTCAGCGTGTTCGTTCGCGCCTTCTCGACGAGCGCGTCGTAGGAGGCGAGGAAGCTCTCGAACGGCATCCGGCCGGCGTCGCGGATCACCGGGACCATCAGCGTGCGCGTGCCGTCCTTCTTCTCGACGTCGACCGCGAGGCCGAGGTTGACCTGTCCGTCGTGCACGCGCGCCGGCTTGCCGTCGATCTCGGCGAAGTGGTCGGCCATCACGCCCATCTCCTGCGCCGCGCGCGCGATCGCGTAGCCGATCAGGTGCGTGAACGACACCTTGCGCCCGGCCGCCTTCAGCTCCTTGCGCCGGCCGTCGAGCATCGTGACGGTCATCGTGCGGAAGCTCGTCGCCGTCGGGATCGAGCGCGACTCGTCCATGTAGCGCGCGAGCGCCGCCGCGCCTCCGCGCAACGGCTTGACCTCGGCCTCGGCCGTCGCCGAGGAGCCGTTGCCCGACGCGGCCGCGGGCTTCGCGGCGGCGTTGCCGCCGGCCGCCGAGAGCACGTCGGACTTGACGATCCGCCCGGCCGGGCCGCTGCCGGAGACGCGCGAGAGGTCGACGCCCTCGACCGCCGCGACGCGCGCGGCGACCGGCGAGACTTTGGCGCTCTCCGCGAGGTCCGTCGAATCCGGCTGGCCGGTGCCACGCTCGTCTCCGAAGACCGCGCTGAAGCGCTGCTCTGCGCTCGCGCCCTGCGCCGGACGATCGTCCGTGCCAGACGGCTGCTCCTCGGCGGCGTCGCCGGCGGCGATCCGCGCGATCACCTGGCCGACGGTCACCGTGTCTCCCTCCTGCACGAGCAGCTCCGCGACCGTGCCGCTCGCGGGCGACGGCAGCTCGACGTCGACCTTGTCGGTCGAGATCTCGACGATCGTGTCGCTCGCCTTGATGAAGTCGCCGACCTTCGCGCGCCATTCGAGGATCGTTCCCTCGCTGACCGACTCGCCGGCCGCCGGCGTCACGACGTCGACGAGCCGACCGGCGGCGTTGCCCGCCTCGCCTGCGTCGGCGCTCGCCGCCTCGGTGCCGGCGCCAGCGGTCGCGGGCGCGTCAGCGGCCGGTGCGTCGGAGGCCGGCGCGCCGCCGCCGTTCGTGCTCGCCGGCGCGTCGCCGACGGCGACGCGCGCGATCACCTGGCCGACGGTGACCGTGTCGCCCTCGGCGACGAGCAGCTCGGTGACCGTGCCAGTCGCCGGCGCCGGCAGCTCGACGTCGACCTTGTCGGTCGAGATCTCGACGATCGTCGCGTCGAGCTTGACGTGATCGCCCACCTTGACATGCCATTCGAGGATCGTTCCCTCGGTGACCGACTCGCCCGCGGCGGGGGTCACGACGTCGATTATCTGCTCCGTCGTCGTGCCTGTGGCCATTGATTCCCTACTCTAGCGCGGCTCGGCGGCGTGGCTCGCGCCTGCGCTTGCAGCCTCGCGGCGCTGCTCGCGGATGAACTCGTAGCTGCCGAAGAACGGCCCGATGCCGCCGAGCACGGCGACGGCGACCGCGAGCCGCAGCGAGACGATCCGCAGCCGCGCGGCGGTCAGGCAGGCGAGCGACATGAAGATCCACAGCAGACCGTGCGCGAGGCCGAGCACGAACGTCAACGGCTGCGGGTTGCCGGCCGCGAACGCGCAGATCAGCAGCGAGAGGTAGACGCACGAGTGGAAGAACGACGTCCACTTCAGTCGCGTGAACGTCAGCGGGCCGACGCCGTCGCGCATCCTCGCCGGCGCCCCCTCCGGCGCGAGCCCAGCGCTCGCGAGCGCGCTCGGCCCGCGCGCGCGGTCGGCGAGCTTCACTGCGACAGCCAGCGGGCCATACGCGGCAGCGCCTCGCCGGCCTCCGGGGGCCAGTCGTCGATCTCGCGCGGCCACCACGCGTACTCGTCGTGCTCGTCGTCGGGGCGCACGCGCTCCTCGTCGCCCTCCGCGAGCCACGCCTGGCCGACGAACATGACCATCTCCTGCGGCAGGCGGATCAGCGCCTCGCCGCGCACGCGCTCGGGCGACACCGACCACTCCTCGTCGAGCTCGCGCACGAGCGTCTGCGCCGGGCTCTCGCCGAGGTCGACCGCGCCGCCCGCGCCGAGCGCCCAGCGGCCGGCCCACGAGGAGACCCACGGCGCGCGGCGCCCGGCCAGCCAGCGGCCGTCGGCCGAGCGCGTGACGCAGAGCGCCGCGATGCTGCGCGAGGCGTCGCCGGCGACGAGCCGCAGCGCCCAGCGCAGCGGCTGCAGCTCGATCGCGAGGCCGTCGGCGTCGGCGCGGTAGTCGACGAGGCGCGCGGCGACGCCGTCGTGGCTCGGCGAGCCGCGCTCGCGCAGCCCGGCGATCGCCGCGTCGGCGGCCTGCGAGTGCGCCGGCGAGGGCTCGAACTGCTCCTCGCGCCAGCGCGCCTCGATGCGGTCGAGCTCCCACGGCCCGCGGGCGAGGATCTCGGGCTGCTCGGTGGCGGTCTGGTCGCTGTGCTCTGTGCATCGGAACGGTCCGCGCCGGCGCTCGCGCGCGCTTGGCTTGACGCTAGTGAGCATAGACTCGCGCGCGTGAAGATTCGTCGCTACAAGCACTGGGGCTGGGGCTTCGAGGACCAGCAGCCGACGCCCGAGCAGCTGCGCGCGATCGCGCTCGCCGCCGGCGAGCACCTCGGCCTGCCGGTCGGCGAGGTCGAGGCGCCGCGTCGCGCTCGAAGCAGGTCGCGCTCGCGCCGCCGCGCGTCGCGCCGCCGGCGGCGCTCGCCGAGATCTGCGCCGACGACGCGCACGCGCGCGCCTCGCACGCGCTCGGCAAGTCCTACTGCGACGTCGTCGACGGCTTTCGCGGGCGCTTCGCGCACCCGCCCGACTTCGTCGCGCGCCCGCGCGACGAGCGCGACGTCGAGCGCGCTGCTCGAGTGGTGCGCGGCCGAGCGCGTCGCCGCGATCCCGTTCGGCGGCGGCACGTCGGTCGTCGGCGGCGTCACGCCCGACGTGCCGTCCGCCTACAACGGCGCGATCACGCTCGACCTGCGCGCGCTCGATCGCGTGCTCGAGGTCGACGCCGGTCTCGCGCGCGGCGCGGATCCAGGCCGGCGCGACCGGGCCGGTGCTCGAGCGCCAGCTCGGCGAGCACGGCCTGACGCTGCGCCACTTCCCGCAGTCGTTCGAGTACTCGACGCTCGGCGGCTGGATCGCGACGCGCGCGGCCGGCCACTTCGCGACCGTGCGGACGCACATCGAGGACTTCGTCGAGTCGGTCCGCGCGATCACGCCCGCCGGCGTGTGGGCGTCGCGGCGGCTGCCCGGCTCCGGCGCCGGTCGTGAGCCCCGACCGCATGCTCGCCGGCTCGGAGGGGACGCTCGGCGTCATCACCGAGGCGTGGGTGCGCGTGCAGCCGCGCCCGACGCACCGGCGCTCGGCCGGCGTGCGCTTCGACGAGCTTCGTCGCCGGCGCCGAGTGCGTGCGCGAGCTCTCGCAGGCCGGGCTGCGATCCGAGCAACTGCCGCCTGATCGACGCGCGCGAGGCGCGCGCTGACGATGGCCGGCGACGGCAGCCACGCGCTGCTCGTGCTCGGCTTCGAGTCGACCGACCATCCGGTCGACGCCGCGTTCGAGCGCGCGCTCGAGATCTGCCGCGAGCACGGCGGCGTCGTGCCCGAGCGCGTCCGCGCGGCGAGCGCCGGAGGCGAGGCGGCGAGCGCCGGCGGCGACGGCGGCGAGGACGCCGTCGGCTCGTGGCGCGAGCGCGTTCCTCGCCGCTCCGTACATGCGCGACGCGCTCGTCGCGATGGGCGTGCTCGCCGAGACGTTCGAGACGGCGATCACGTGGGAGCGCTTCGCGGCGTTCCACGAGCGCGTGATCGCGGCGGCGAGCAGGCGCTGCGCGAGGCGTGCGGCGAGGGCGGGCGCGTGCACCGCGCGCTTCACGCACGTCTATCCCGACGGGCCGGCCGTCTACTTCACCGGCGATCGCGCCGGCGCGCCGCGGCGAGGAGGTCGAGCAGTGGGCGCACGTCAAGCGCGCCGTCTCCGACGCGCTGATCGCCGCCGGCGGCACGATCACCCACCACCACGCGGTCGGGCGCGACCACCGGCCGTGGTATGACCGGCAGCGCCCCGAGCCGTTCGCCGCCGCGCTCGCGCGGCGCGAAGGCGGCGCTCGACCCGCACGCGATCATGAACCCCGGCGTGCTGATCGACGCGAGCCCGGCGACGGCGGCGCCGCATCGCGGGTGGCCGATCCTCGGCCCCGGCGGCGTCGGCGGCCTGCTCGCCGGCGCGCTCGCGCGCGCGGGCGACGGACGTGACGGTCGTCGCGCGCGAGTCGACGGCCGCGGTCGATCGCCGAGCGCGGCGTGCGCGTCGAGAGCGTCAAGCTCGGCGAGTTCGTCGCGCGCCCGCGCGCGGTCGCGCGGCTGCGAGGAGCCCGTCGACGCGCTGATCGTCGCGACGAAGGCCGCCGGGCTGGAGGCCGCGCTGGAGCGGATCGCGCGGCGCAGCCGCCGCTCGTGCTGCCGCTGCTCAACGGCCTCGACCACATCGCCGTGCTGCGCGAGCGCTTCGCGCCCGAGACGCGTGCTCGCCGGCTCGATCCGCGTCGAGGCCGACCGCCCGAGCCCGGCGTCGTCGTGCACACGAGCCCGTTCCTGCTCGTCGAGATGGCGAGCCGACGATCCCGGCGCCGCCGCGCCGATGCAGCGCGCTCGCCGCAGCGCTGCTCGGCGCCGGCCGACGTGCCGGCGACAGCGTCGCGCCGACTCCGAGGCGCAGGTGATGTGGTCGAAGCTCGTGCGCCTGAACGCGCTCGCGTGCACGACGAGCGCCTACGACAAGCTGCTCGGCGAGATTCGCGCCACGCCGGAGCTGCGCGCCGAGCTCGTCGGCGCGATCGAGGAGGCCGCGGCGGTCGGCCGCGCCGAGGGCGCCGACGTCGACGCCGGCACGCGCGATCGCCGAGCTCGAGCGCGCGCACGCGACGCTCGGCAGCTCGATGCAGCGCGACATCGCCGCCGGGCGCGCGCCCGAGCTCGACGCGATCCCCGGCGCGGTGCTGCGCGCCGCGGCGCGCCACGGGCTCGAGTGCCCGACGATCGAGCGGCTCGTCGCGCTGATCCTCGCACGCGTCGAGCGCGTCGAGCTCTAGGTGTCCTGCCCACGCACCTGCTGAACACGGCTGATGGGTGCCCGGCCGCCTGCGGCTGAGTGTGGTCGCCTGCGGTTGTAGAAAGCGCATAAACGATGACAGGGCACGATCTCGCTCGGTGCTGTCCCTCCAGACGCGTCCGTGGGCCCACTCTGAGTCAAGCGTGCCGAAGAAGCGCTCTATCTTTCCGTTCCAGCGCGGCGTGTAGGGAGGGATCAGGATGTGGCGAGCACCCAGCCCTTCAAGGGTCTTGCGAAAGACCGAGCTCGTCGAATAGCATTTTGCGTTGTCGGACATGACTGCTTGCACAGGGCCACAGCCCTGCGTTTGAAACCAGCAAGCGGCCCGTCTGAGCGTCCTCGGACGTTGATCGCGTTCTCGGCACTGTGCAGCTCGCAATAGGCCAGGCGGGTGTGGTCATCGATCACACCGATCACGACGGTCTTGCCTGCCCGGCGGGTCTTTGAGCGCTCTGAGCGCTTGCCGGTGGCCCAGTGCCCGGGAACAGAGAACTTTGGGATCTGGAAGGCGTCGATGTGCAAGAGCGCCCCGGCCTCTGACCACTCATAGCGGCGGCTGCTCTGGCGCGTGCTTGAACGACGCCTGCGCGAGCAGCCGTTGCGATGAAGCACCTTCCAGATCGTCGAGCGATGAGAGCCCGTCAGATACGTCAAGCGCATCGGCCCCCAGTTGGTCTTCTCACGCGCTGAGAGGATCGCCTGCTCCTGCTCTTCAGAGAGTGCCCAGGGACAGCTCAGAGGCACTGGTCGACGAGTCCTCAGGCAGCTCCTGCAGGCACGCTGCTCTTCAGATGCTTCGCGCCAGCGATGCCACCAGCGGTGCGCAGTCGCCGGCGCGACCCCCAGAGCCCCAGC
The DNA here is from genome assembly GCA_963802105.1 of uncultured Solirubrobacteraceae bacterium. Lineage (GTDB taxonomy): Bacteria > Actinomycetota > Thermoleophilia > Solirubrobacterales > Solirubrobacteraceae > Palsa-744. The sequence continues at coordinate 1,838,613 of CAWDHJ010000002.1, forward strand.
AGCCGCCCTCAACGATGAGCCTTGCTCAACGAGCCTGACCAGCTCGAGTCGCCCGGCCAGTCCGAGCTTGCACCTACGGTCTTCCATGTCCGGCCTCCTTCGGAGAACTGCAGTCGTGGTGACCGCACCTTCCGTTGGGGGCCGGACGACCCTTCAGGTGTTCACTAGGTCTGTGGGCGGGACATCTAGGACAGACGCGCCGCCTACTGCTCGAACGGATACGGCGCGGCGCCCGGAGCGACGCTCGGGACCGACTGCGTCGAGACCGCGTCGACGACCTCCTGCTCGTCCTCGAGCAGCTCGCTCGTCGTGCTCGCCGTCGCAGAGCACGCGGAAGTTGCCCGTCACGCCGCTGTCGGCGTGGATCGTGATGCCCGGCAGGATCTCCTCGCCCTCCTCGAAGCCGAGGCGCTCCATGTCGAAGTACGCCAAGCCGATTCCGTGCGCCGTGTGCGTCGGGTTCTCGCGGTCGTGCGCCGCGACCGCCTGCGCGAAGCGCTCGAGGTTCTTGGCGACCTTGCCCGTGCTCGACATCGGTTACGTCAGAGTAGCGTGGGCGATATAGATAGGGCGATGGCTGGCGACGAGGTGATTCGAACGGATGGTCTATCGAAGACCTACGCCGGCGCGGACTTCGCGGCCGTCGACGGACTCGACCTGAGCGTGCACGCCGGTGAGATCTTCGGGCTGCTCGGGCCGAACGGCGCCGGCAAGACGACGACGGCCGGCATGCTGACGACGCGCGTCGTCCCGACGTCCGGCAGCGCGCACGTCGGCTCGATCGACGTCGTCGCGCACCCGGCGCTCGCCAAGCAGCTGATCGGCATCGTCTCGCAGACGAACACGCTCGACCGCCAGCTCAACGTCTGGGAGAACCTCTACTTCCACGGTCGCCTGTTCGGCATCGGCGCCGCCGACTCGCGGCGCATCGCCGACGAGCTGCTCGCGAAGGTGCACCTCTCGAAATGGGCGAACGCGTCGGTCTACGCGCTCTCCGGCGGCATGGCGCAGCGGCTGATGATGGCGCGCGCGATCTTCCACCGCCCGGCCGTGCTGTTCCTCGACGAGCCGACCGCCGGCCTCGACCCGCAGAGCCGGCTCGCGCTGTGGGAGATCCTCGGCGAGCTCAACCGCGAAGGGCAGACGATCCTGCTGACGACGCACTACATGGAGGAGGCCGACGAGCTGTGCGACCGTGTCGCGATCATGGACCACGGCAAGATCCTCGCGCTCGACACGCCCGCCGAGCTCAAGCGCTCGGTCGGCGCCGACACGATCGTCACACTCAGGGCGAGCGGCGACATGGAGCAGCTCGCGCGGCAGATGAGCGACGCGATCGCCGAGGTCACGAACACGCGCACGATCGACGGCGGCGTCGAGCTGCACGTCCGGCAGGCCGAGCGGCTCGTGCCGCGCCTCGTCGCCGCAGCCGACGCCGCCGGCTTCGAGCTTGCCGACATATCCGTCGCCGAGCCGAGCCTCGAAACGGTCTTCATCAGCCTGACCGGCAAGGAGCTGCGCGACTGATGGCATCGACCTCGACCTCGACGCCCGCCGCCGGCCAGGCGCCGCCGCACGCGGCGATCGGCATCGAGCCGACGCGCTCGACGTTCGTCGCCAGCCGCGACGCGCTGCGCGCGCTGATCCTCCGCGACCTCGTCGTGCTGAAGAAGAACTTCGGCGAGTTCGTCGTGCGCACGCTCGTGCAGCCGTTCCTGCTCGTCTTCGTCTTCCTCTACGTCTTCCCGACGATCGGCCAGGGCGTCGGCGGCGGCGGTGGCAAGGCCGCCGAGTCCGAGTTCGCGACCGTGCTCGTCGCCGGCGTCGTCGGCATCTCGATCATGTTCCAGGGCATTCAGGCCGTCGCGATGGTCATCTCGACCGAGTTCGGCTTCACGCGCGAGATCGAGGACCGCGTGCAGGCGCCGTGCCCGATCTGGCTCGTCGCGATCGCGAAGGTCCTCTCCGGCGCGACGCAGGGCCTGATCGCCGCGCTGATCGTCTTCCCGATCGCCGCCGTCGTTCACGCGAGCGGCGTCGAAGCGCACCTCGACGTGCACTGGGCCGTCGTGCTCACGCTGATCCCGCTCGCGTGCGTCACGATGACCTCGCTCGGCCTGCTGCTCGGCACGTTCTTCGAAGCGCGCAACCTCGGCTTGATGTTCGGCTTCGTCGTGCTGCCGCTGACGTTCCTCGGCGGCACCTACTACCAGTGGACGAAGCTCGCGCCCGTGCAGGTCGGCGGCGTGCACTGGCTGCAGATCCTCGTGCTCGTCAACCCGCTGATCTACGTCACCGAGGGCATGCGCGCCGGCCTCACGCACGCGACGCACATGCACCTCTACATCATCTACCCCGTGCTCATCGGCTTCTGCGCGACGTTCCTCACGCTCGGGCTACGCAAGTTCGCGAGCCGCGTGCTCTCCTGAGGCTAGGCGGGTGCGCCGCTCGGCGTGTCCGCCTGCGACGAGGATTCGGAGTCCGCGTAGCGCGCGACCGTGAACGCGATCAGCACCGGCACGTGCACCGCGTAGACGACGAGCGAGAGCGTCAACACGATCAGCGGGCCGCCCGCGAGATGGTCGCGCACGAACGCGAACTCGATCATGCCGGCCGTGATCGCGTACGCGAGCAGCGCCCACTTGGCGACTTGCAAGAAGCGCGCCCACGCGAAGCCGCGCACGCGCGCGAGCAGCACGAGGTTGCCCGCGAGCAGTAGCGCCGACGCCGCGAGCAGCGCGATCGCCGGCGCGAGCGGCACGTGTTTCGGCAGGTGCGCCGACAGGTAGATGCCGCCGGCGACGATCAGCGCCAGTGACGTCATCCCGATCTCGGTGACCGGAGGCAGGCGGCGCTCGCTCATCCCACCGTCAGCTTCGCCATGATCACGAGCGTCGCGACCTGCATCAGCCCGGTCGCGCCGGCCGTGTAGATGAAGCGCTTCATCAGCCGCTCGATCACCTGCGGGTTCGGCTTCGGCTTCTTCAGCTCGACGAGCACCGCGATGTTCGCCGGCTCGAGCAGCCCGAGCGCGATCACCGCCATGATCCCGACGACGATGAAGCTCGCGACCGTCCAGCCGTGGTTGTAGTAGCTCGACTGCACGGTGCCGAGGTGCACGCCGAGCTGCCAGCCGGCCGCGAGCGTCGCCGTCACGATCGTCGGCATCAGCAGCAGCATCTTCGGCATCAGCTTCGTCGTGAACTCGACGCGCGCGGGGATCGACAGCCGGCCCATGATCGGCCCGAGCACGAAACCGAGGAACAGGTCGATGATCGTCCACGACGCGCCGCCGACGAAGTGGAAGAACGCGAGCGGCCACAGTTCGTTCGCAGCGATCGCCGCGATCAGCAGCGCGAATACGATCGCCACGCCGATCAGGCCCTTGCGCGGGACGATCTCGAAGTCCGGACGCTCGATCGCGCTCGGCGGCGCGCCTGCGCTCGCCGCCGATGGCCCCGCGACCGGCACCGCTGTGCTCGCCATGACGCGACCATACCGCCTCGCCCAGCGGCGCGCCAGAGCAGACTTCGAGTCGAGCGGCCGGCACCGGCGCGCCGGCTCGTAGCATGGCCGCGTGAGCGCGCGCGCGAAGCTACGCCTGCTGTTGGCGCTGCGCGTACTGCCCTCGCGCGTCGCGCGTTTCTACTGGCGCGCGTATCGTCACGCGCTGCGCGCCGACGATCGCTTCAGCGTCAGCTCGGCCGCGCGCCCGGCCGAGCTGGCGCAGTTGCTCGAGCTCGCCCGCGCGCGGCGCGCGGTCGTCGAGCTCGGCACCGGCACCGCCTGGAGCGCGATCGCGCTCGCGCTCGACGATCGCGCGCGGCGCATCGTCAGCTACGACCCGGCCGTACGCGCCGAGCGCGACGCCTACCTCGCGCTCGCCGGCGCGCGCGTGCGCGAGCGCATCGAGCTGCGCGCCGAGCCAGACAGCGCCGGCCCGCACGCCGGCGACGCGTCCGTCGAGCTGCTGTTCATCGACTCAGAGCACGAGCGCGAGCCCGTGCTCAGCGCGTTCGCCGCGTGGCGCGACGCGCTCGCGCCCGGCGCGATCGTCGTCTTTCACGACTACGCGCATCCGGCGTATCCGGGCGTGCGCGACGCCGTGCGCGAGCTTGGGTTGAGTGGGGAGGAGGTTGGCGGGGTGTTTGTCTGGCGCGCGGCGTGAGCGGCGGGCGGCTCGGCAGCTACGTAGACTTCGAGCGTCGCGGAACGTCGTGCGCCCACAGAGCGAGGAGATCGACGATGGCGATCGTGCAACGCAATGTCCAGGTCAAGGCCTCGCCTCAGGAGACGATGGCGCTCTTGAGCGATGCCAGTCGCTGGCCGGACTGGTACCCCGGCATGACGGAGATCGAGATCGCCGCTCCCTTCCCCGAAGCCGGGGGCAAGGTCAGCTTCAAGGTGAAGTCGGCGGGCGTGTCGATGTCGATTGCCGAGACCGTTCTCGAGTACCGGGCGGACAAGCTCCAGCTTCTTCAAATGGAAGGCATGTTGTCGGGACGCGCTCGCTGGGAGGTCGCCCCCGACGGCGGTGGAGCACGCCTGACGACGACGTTCGACTACGCGCTGCCGGGCGGCGTGTTGGGAAAGATCGCCGATGCGCTCCTCGTCAAGCGCATGAACGCGAAGAGCCTCGAAGAGGCTCTTCATAACTTCCGAGCGCTCGTCGAGCGCCAGTAGGTCGTCGTCCGAGCTCGATCGAGCGGGCTAAGCGCCCGCCTCGATGATCTCGATCCGGTACCCGTCCGGATCGCGCACGAAGCACAGCCGCGAGCCGCCCTCGCGCACCGAGTACGGCGGCTTCTCCGGCTCGATGCCCTGCTCGGCGAGCTTCGCGAGCGTCGCGTCGAGGTCGCTCGACGTGATCGCGATGTGCCCGTAGCCGGTGCCGATCTCGTAGGAGTCGACGCCGAAGTTGTAAGTCAGCTCCAGGCGCGGCATGTCGCCGTCGCCCGGCTGGTTCATGAACACGTTGACCGCCTCGTCTTTGATCGGGATCCGCCCGATCTCCTCGAAGCCGAGCGCGTTGTAGAACGCGACAGAGCGGTCGATGTCGGTGATGCGGTAGCACGTATGGATGAGCGCCATGCGCGCAGTCTACGTCCGCATGACGGCGCGCGTCGCCCGTCGCGGAGCATGCGCCGCCGCGTGGCCGCCGCAGCGCGCGTGTGTCTCAGGCCGCCTGCGCGGGTAGAGCAGGCGCGTATGCATGATCGACCCGTAGGCCTCGCGATCGACCAGCGCGGCGCGCCGCCGCGCCTCGCGCTCGTGCTCGGCGGCGAGCTCGACATCGCCTCCTCGCCGCGCCTGCAGGAGCTGGTCACGCGGCTATGCGCCGACGGCGCGCGTGCGCTGACGATCGACCTCGGCGGCCTCGCGTTCATCGACTCGAGCGGACTCGCCGCGATCGTCTACGCGAGCCGGCTCTGCGAGCGGCGCGGCTGCGAGCTCACGCTCGTCCCCGGCGTCGCGAACGTGCAGCGCGTGTTCGACATCTCCGGGCTCGCCGACCTGCTGCCGTTTCGCGCGGCGCCCGAGGCGCGCGGTCGCGCGAGAGGCGCGGGAGACGCGGGAGGACGCGTAGTTCTTATACTCGCCGCGCGTGCGAACTCTGATCGTCGGTCATGGCGGGCGAGAGAGCGCTTTGGCCTCGAGGATGGCGGAGCACAGCGAGCTGTACGCGTTCGCCGGCCATCTGAACCCGTCGCTCGTGCGCTACACGGAGGCCTCGGGCGGCAAGCTGCAGACCGGCGACGTCTGCGATGCCGATGCCGTCGCCGCGTTCGCGCGCGAGCACGAGATCGACCTCGCGATGATCAGCGCCGACGAACCGCTCGAGGCAGGCGTCGTCGACGCGCTGCTCGCGCAGGGCACGCGCACCGTCGGCCCGACGCGCGACGGCGCCGAGATCGAGTGGAACAAGGCGTTCGCGCGCGAGCTGCTGCTCGAGATCGCGCCGGAGGCGACGCCGCGGCTGTGCGTCCTCGACGCGCCCGATCAGATCGAGGAGGCGATCGCGTCGTTCGGCGAGACGCCTGTCGTCGTCAAGCCCTCGGGTCTGACCGGCGGCAAGGGCGTCAAGGTGATGGGCCCGCACCTCGCCTCGCACGCCGACGCCGCCGACTACGCGCGCAGCCTGCTCGCCGATCGCCGCCACGGCGACCGCGTGCTGATCGAGGAGAAGGTCGTCGGCGCCGAGTTCACGATCCAGGCGATCAGCGACGGTCGCACCGTCGTCTTCCCGCCGTCGACCTACGACTACCCCTATCGCTTCGACGGCGACGAGGGGCCGGGCACCGGCGGGATGGGCTCGCTGACGACGGCCGCGCCGACGCTGCCGTTCATGACGGCTTCGCACTACGAGCAGGCGTGCTCGATCGTCGAGCGCGTCATCGCGCGCCTCGGCGCCGAAGGCCGCCGCTTCAGCGGCGTGATGAACAGCGGCTTCTTCGCGACCGCCGACGGCGTGCGCGTGATCGAGTTCAACGCGCGCTTCGGCGATCCGGAGTGCATGAACATCATCGCGCTGCTTGACGGCAGCTGGACCGATGTGATGCAGCGGATCTGCGCCGGCGAGCTGGCGCGCGCCGACGTCTCGCTGCGCGAGCAGGCCTCGCTCGTGCTCTACCTCGTCTCGCCCGACTACGCGCTCGCGACCGGGCGATCGTCGACGCCCTACGAGTTCGAGCTCGACGTCGCCGCGCTCGAACGCGACGGCTGCGAGGTGTTCTTCGCCTCCTCCGTGCAGCTCGGCGAGCGCACGTTCCGCACCGTCGGCACCTCGCGCGCCGTCGCGCTCGTGACGACCGCGCCGACGTTGCCCGAGGCGCACGCGCGGATCCTCGGTTGCGCGCGCTCGGTCGACACGCTGCAGTGGCGCGCGGAGGTCGGCGACGAGCGCTACCTGAGCGAGCTGGCCGCGCTCGTTCGTCAGGCGTAGGATGGCCGCGTGATCGTCGAGACCTCGCAGAACCCGCAGTTCCTCTCGAACACCTACCTCGTCGCCGACGGCGACGGCGGTCCGGCGTTCTTCGTCGACGCCGGCGGCCCCGTCGCACCGCTGATCGACGCCGCCGAGCGGCTCGACCTGGTGCCGACGAACGTGCTGCTGACCCATCATCACTACGACCACGTCTGCGACGTCGGGCGGCTGCGCGAGCGCTGGCCGGAGATCGAGGTGCTGATCAACCCCGTCGAGCGCGAGCTGATCGAGCGCGAGGCGAGCGGCGGGACCGACGCGACCGCGCACATGCACCCCGTCGAAGCCGGCGAGAAGCTCCGCTTCGGCGCGCTCGAGGTGCGTCCGCTGAGCACTCCCGGCCACACTGCCGGGATGCTCTCGTTCCTCGTCGGCGACCGATGCCGGCGCGGCCGCCGGCGGTCCGCCGCGCCGCTCGTCCGCGAGTGCCGCGCCCGGCGGGTTCGGCGGCGGCGAGGCCGCCGTCTTCACCGGCGACACGCTGTTCAAGAACTCCGTCGGCGGCGTCAAAGCGCCCGGCCACACGACGTATACCGACCTGCGCGACTCGATCATGGGAACGCTGATGGAGCTGCCGCCCGGCACCGTCATCTACCCGGGCCACTCCGACGCGACGAGCGTCGCGCAGGAGTGGGACTCGAACAGCTTCATCCGCGTCTGGCGCGGCCTCGACGCCGAGGGCTCCGAGGCGTGCACGGCGCTCGGCGAGCCGGCGACGCTCGTGCTGCTCGGCGAGGACTACGACGGCGGCACGAAGGCATGGATCCGCTGGCCCGACGGCGCCGACGACATCGTGCCCGGCTCGCGCGTCGAGCGCGGCTCCTAGCCGACCGCTCTCGCCGGTCGTCCGCGCTGTGCGTCCGCCGGGCGCAGGCGCACCCTAGGATGAGGGCGATGGCGCGCGAGAACGAGAAGATCCCGACCTCGCGCGTGCGTCGCACGGCGACCGTCGCCTCGCTCGCCGCCGGCGAGGCCGTCAAGCAGTTCGGCACGCGCGCGGCGAACGTCACGCGCGGGGAGGAGGCCTCCGAGGAAGCGATGGCGCGGCGCCAGCTCGAGACGGCCAAGCAGATCGTCGCTGCGCTCGGCACGATGAAGGGCGCCGCGATGAAGCTCGGGCAGGTGATGTCGTTCCTCGACATGGGCCTCGTGCCCGAGCAGCACCGCGAGGAGTTCCAGCACGAGCTCGCGAAGCTGCGCGACGCGGCGCCGACGGTCTCTTTCAAGCAGATGCGCAAGGTCATCGAAGACGACCTCGAAGAGCCGATCGACGAGGTCTTCGAGTCGTTCGAGCGCGAGCCGATCGCCGCCGCGTCGATCGGGCAGGTCTACCGCGCGACGCTGCCCGACGGCCGCGCGGTCGCCGTCAAGGTGCAGTACCCCGGCGTCGCCGGCGCCGTGCGCGCCGACATGCAGAACCTCGACATGATCATGCGCCTGCTCAAGCGCATGACGCCCGGCCTCGATGTCAAGGCGATCACGAAAGAGGTGCGCGAGCGAATCATCGAGGAGCTCGACTACGAGCTCGAGGCGCAGAACCAGCGCTCGCTCGCGCGCATCTTCGCCGGGCACCCGTTCATCGTCGTGCCCGAAGTCGTCAGCTCGCTCTCGCGCGAGCGCGTGCTCGTCAGCGAGTTCGTCGACGGCGTCGGCTTCGAGGAGCTGAAGAAACGCCCGCAGGCCGAGCGCGACCGGATCGGCGAGATCGTCTTCCGCTTCTTCCTCGGCTGCCTCTACCGCCACCGGCAGTTCTCCGGCGACCCGCACCCGGGCAACTTCCTGCTGCTCGACGACGGGCGCGTCGCGTTCCTCGACTTCGGGCTGTTCAAGCGCCTCGACGAGGGCCCTGTCGACCTCGAGCTCGCCGCGCAGCGCGCCGTCGTCGAGGGCAACGCGACGGCGCTGCACCGCCTGCTCGCCGAGACCGGCTTTCTGCCGGACCCCGAGCGCGTCGACCCCGAGCACCTGCTCGCGTTCATCCAGTCGGCGATCTGGTGGTACACGACCGACGAGGTCGTCGAGCTCTCGCCGCAGATCGCGACCGAGGTGATGATCGAGAGCTCCGACCCGCGCTCGAGCCACTTCCGCGAGATGCGCCACCAGGACATGCGCCCCGAGCACCTGTTCGGCCGCCGCATGGAGATGCTCACGCTCGCCGTGCTCGCGCAGCTCGGCGCGCGCGCGAACTGGCACCGGATCGCGCGCGAGTGGATGTACGGCGACGAGCCGACGACCGAGCTCGGTCGCCAGGAGGCCGACTTCTACGGCCGCTCCGGCGTCGGCACGCGCTGAGCGCGCCTGCCCGCCCGGCGCGCGCGAGAGCGTCGAATCGCGCGGTGCGGCGCGCGCGATCGCGCAACGCATGCTGCGCAAGTTCAGGCGCGAGTCCCGATTGTCGATACTCGGGGCGCGATAATTCACGGGCCGGCGCGCTGCGCCGGCAGCACATGCGCCGACTGCCGGGAGTTGGCGTGCCCCGAAACGGGTAAGGAGAAGACTCGTGCCTCAGGCGCCATTCGAGATGGAGAGCGCGATTGACGGGGAGTCAGGAAGACTGAAGTTGTCCGGCGAACTCGACATCGCGACGGTCCCGCGCGTCGAGGCAGCGGTCGCCGGGCTGCTCGCGAGCGGTGTCAGCGACCTCACACTCGACCTCGGCGGCCTCGATTTCGTCGACTCCTCCGGGTTGCGCATGTGCCTCGCGCTCGACCAGCGCGCCCGCGCCGAGGACTGGACGCTGCGCATGCGCCGCCCGGCGCGCCAGGCGCTGACGGTCTTTCGCGTGAGCGGCGTCGAGGCGACGCTTCCGTTCGTCGAGGACGCGAGCGCGGCGTGATGGCAAATCGCTCGAAAGACGCGCTCGCGCGCGAGCGCGCCGCGGCGCGCTCGGGCATCCCCGGCACCGCGCGGCTCGAGCTCGAGCTCGAGCGCAACGTCCAGGCGCCCGCGCTCGCGCGCTCGGCGATCGCCGAGCGTTGCGAGGACCTCGGCATCGACGGCTCGCTCGAGCAGTCGCTGATCCTGCTCGTCTCCGAGGTCGTCAGCAACGCCGTGCGCCACTCGAAGGGCGATCCGCATGCGCCGGTCTCGATGCTCGCGACGTTCGGCAAGCGCGCGATCCGCGTCGCCGTCACCGATTCCGGGCGCGGCTTCACGCCGCGTCCGCGCGACCCGGCGCGCACGCACGACGGCTACGGCCTCTACCTGCTCGAGAAAGTCGCCGAGCGCTGGGGCGTCGAGTCGCGCGGCAACACGAACGTCTGGTTCGAGCTCGCGCGCGCCTGAGCGCCGTGCGTGTTGCGTCCGCGCGCCTGAGCGCCGGGCGCTCAGAGCACCTGGATCTGCACGAGGCTCGTCGTCCCCGGGCGCCCCGACGGAAGGCCGGCGGTGATCCCGACGCGCTTGCCCTGCTCGCACCAGCCGAGCTCGACGACGCGCCGCGCTGCGTCGGCGATCAGCGCCTCGGTCGTCTCGTGGCGGCGCATCGACGCGGCCTGCACGCCCCACATCAACGCGCAGCGGCGGACCGTCTCTTTGCCCGGCGAGAGCGCGTAGATCGGCACCGTCGGGCGGTGCGCCGAGACCAGGCGCGCCGAGCGCCCGGACAGCGTCGGCACGATCAGCGCGTCGAGGCGCAGCTCGCGCGCGGCGATCGCGAGGTTGTGCGCGATCGTGTACGCCGGGTCCGACTCGGTGCGCCGCACGCGCGACTCGTTCCAGCGCTCGTACGGCGCGATCGCCTCCGCCTGCACGGCGACCGCCGCCATCATCGCGACGGCCTCGACCGGATAGGCGCCGATCGCCGTCTCCTGCGAGAGCATCACCGCGTCGGTGCCGTCGAGGATCGCGTTCGCGACGTCGGCGACCTCGGCGCGCGTCGGGCGCGAGGAGACGACCATCGAGTCGAGCATCTGCGTCGCCGTGATCGACGGGCGCGCCATCCAGCCGGCGAGCTCGAGCAGCTGCTTCTGCACGATCGGCACGCGCTCGATCGGCAGCTCGATGCCGAGGTCGCCGCGCGCGACCATCAGGCAGTCGGCCGCTTTGAGGATCTCGGCCGCGCGCTCTACGGCCTGCGGCTTCTCCATCTTCGCGATCAGCGGCAGGCGCGTGTGCTCGCGCACCGCCTCGACGTCCTCCGGACGCTGCACGAACGACAGCGCAACCATGTCGACGCCGATCGACTCGCCGTGGCGCAGCAGCTCGAAGTCCTCCTCGGGGACGGCCGGCAGCGACTCGACCGGCCCCGGGATGTTCAGGCCCTGGCGCGAGGCGACGGCGCCGCCGACCTCGACGACCGTCTCGACCTCGTGGCTCGCCGGGCGCGCGGCGACGACGCGCAGGCGCACCGAGCCGTCGGCGAGGTACAGCACCGCCCGCTCCTCGAGCGCGTCGGCGAGACCTGTCCAGGAGACGCTCATGCGGCGCGCGTCGCCGGCGAACTCCTCGCCGTCGGCCGTGATCGTCAGCGGCTCGCCGGGCGTCAGCTCGACGACGTCCTCGCGCAGCGGGCCGATCCGCAGCTTCGGCCCCGGCAGGTCCTGCAGGATCGCGACCGGGCGCCCGACCCGTCCGGCGGCGTCGCGCACGCGGCGGATCGTCTCGGCGTGCTCGTCGAGCGTGCCGTGCGAGTAGTTCAGCCGCGCGACGTCCATCCCCGCCTCGACCATGCGCAGCAGCGTCTCCGGCTCGCGCGAGGCGGGACCGATCGTGGCGACGATCTTCGTGCGGCGCATCGAACCCAAGGTATCGACCGGCGCGTTCACACGCGGTCGTCCTAGCATCCGGGCCATGCTCGGTCCGTCGCGTCCGCTGCCGCGCCCGGGGTCGCCGGCGCGCATCGCGCACTTCGGCGGCGGCTTCGAGCGCGCGACCGTGCTCGCCGTCGAGGACGACGGCCGGCGCGTCGAGGTGCTCTGCGACGGCGGCGAGAAGCTCGACGTTCGTGCTCAACCCCGCGACGGCGCGCTTCGTCGCCGCCGGCGGCGGGCACGGACCGCGCCTGGAGCTGCTCGGCTGATCGCTAAGGCGCTTCGACGTCCGGGAAGTGCTCGGCGCAGTGCTCGCGGATCGCCTCGCGCACCCAGGCGCGCTCGTCGGCGCTCGCCGCGCGGAAGCGCGCGAGCAGCTCGTGCTGGCGCTCGATCGGCGCGCCGGCGATCGTCCAGCGCACGGCGAGGCGCTCGAACAGCAGCTCGACGGCGCGCTGCCAGGCGTCCTCCTGTGTCGCCGCCGGCCGCGCGCCGCCGGCGCGCCCCGCGCGCAGCTCGGCGTACTCGCGCCGCGCGGCCGGCGTCAGCGAGCCGCGCAGCGTCAGCACGTTGCCCTCGGCGTCGCTGTAGTCGCTGCTCGGCGCGCGCAGCTCGTCGCTCGCCTGCAGCTTGCGGCGGCTGCGCCCGCGCTTGCCCACCGCTCGACCGGCGCGGCGCTCAGGCTTCGGCCGCGCGCAGCAGCTGCGCGCGCACGTCGCCGGTCAGCGGCTTCGCGTGGCCCGGCCACGCCGCCGCCGGGTCGAGCTCGGCGAGCTTGCGATGCTCGCGCGCGCCTGCTCGGTGTCGTAGTTGTACACCTCGAACGGCAGGTGCGGCTCGGAGTCGCGTCCCCAGATGTCGAGCGTGTAGAAGCAGTCGCTGCTCAGCGCGAGCCGGTCGGACTCGCGCCACAGCGCGATCTGCCCCGGCGCGTGACCGGGGATCCCGACGACCGTGAAGCCCGCGATCTCATCGCCCTCGGCGACCGTGCCGGCGATCTGCACCGGGCCGCCGTCCCACGCGTAGCGGTGCAGCAGGCGCTGCGCCTGGCGATGCGGGAACGGCAGGCCGGCGAGCCGCTCCGGCCAGTAGCGAAAGCCGCCGCTGCCTTCGGCGTCCTGCACCTCCTCGGCGTGGCAGTAGACCGGCACGCCGAGCGCCGGCGCCGCGCCGCGGTGGTCGGTGTGCCCGTGACCGAGCACGATCCGGCGGATGCCGCCGAGCTTCGCGCCGGCGCTCGCGAGCGCGCGCGCCATCGTGCGCGCGCCGGCGTCGAACAGCGTCACGCCGCCCTCGTCCTCGATCAGGTAGACGTTGCAGCGCGCCGGCTGGCCCTGCACGACCCAGACGCCCTCGGCGACGAGCTCCGCCTCGCCGCCGCTCAGGCGCGCGCCGACGCGCGTCTTCGCGTTGAACGCGCCCGCCAGCCGGCCCTCGGCGCGCGAGCCCGGCGGCGGGATCATCCCGATCTGGCGCGGCAGCGCGATCGAGTCGGGGAACGCGTCGTTGCCCTGGATCAGCCCGTCGCGCACCGTCAGGAGGTCGACTCCCTCCATCACGATGCGGTCGCCCGTCGGCTCGATGCCGTTGAGCGAGCCCGGCCCGGCGAACGTGCCGCTGAGGCGCCACTGCGCGGCGCAGCGATCGTCCTGCGTCGTCGTCGAGACGACCTCGAACTCGAGGTCGGGCACCGCCTCGAGCAGCTCGCCGAGGAACGCGCGCACGCCCTCCGGCGCGAGCACGTCGACCTGGCCGCGGACGTTCTCGCGGCCGCCCTCGGCCCACAGGCCGACGGCCGTGTCGAGATCGCGCGCGCCGATCGCCTCGAAGTAGCGCCGCGCGACCGACTCGGCGCCGCTGCTCGTGATCCGCCGGCGCGGGCTGCGCGCCTGGCGCACGTTCGCCGCCGCCTCCTGGACCTTCGTCGCCGCCTTGCTTGCGTCCTCGCCGTCCTGCTCAGCCATCGCTCCTCCTCGCTGTGCCGCTTCGCAGGCGTAGTCTAGTCTCCGGCGCGTGGCCGATGCGAGAAATCGCGCAAGCGCGCCGAGGGGCTCGCGGGCCGAGCGCAAGCGCGAGCTCGGACGCGGCGAAAAGGTGCTCGCCGGCGTCTACCGCCTGCGCCTGCCGCTGCCGTGGCCGGGCGTCCCGCACTGCAACGCGTGGGCAGTCGCCGCCGGCGACGGCTTCGTGCTGTTCGACACCGGCATGCACCAGCCCGACTCGATGGCGAACCTCGAGCGCGCGCTCGCGATGTGCGGTCTGCGCCTGGAGGAAACGCGGCTGGTCGTCTGCACGCATGCGCATTCCGACCACTGCGGCCAGGCGCCGGTGATCGCTCGCGAGACGGGCTGCGAGATCTGGATGCACCCGAGCCACGAGCTGCTCGACGACATGCTCGAGGACCCGCAGGCCGCGTTCGCGCGGCGGCTCGAGGTCGCGCGCCAGAGCGGCGTGCCGCAGGCGCCGCTGCAGCGCTACGCGGAGGAGAACAAACCGAGCGCGAGCGGCTTCGCCGGCGCGATCGAACCGGCGCGCCAGCTGCTCGACGGCGTCGTCGTCGAAACCGAAGCTCGGTCCGTGGACGGCCTATGAGACGCCCGGGCACGCGCCGTCGCACGTCTGCCTGTTCCAGCCCGAGCGACGCCTGCTGATCTCCGGCGACCACCTGCTCGGGCGCATCTCGCTGTACTTCGACTACGGCTACTCGCCCGATCCCGTCGGCGAGTTCCTGCACTCGCTCGACGTCGTCGAGCGGCTCGGCGCGCGGCTGTGCCTGCCCGGTCACGGCCGCACGTTCGCCGACGTGCACGCGCACATCGAAGGCAACCGCAAGCTCGTGCACGAACGGCTCGACGCCGCCTCGAACGCGCTCGCCGAGCGCGGCGCTGACGGCGTTCGAGCTCGTGCCGCACGTCTACGGCGGCTCGCTCTCGCAGCAGAACGCGCACTGGCTGCTGTCGAAGATGCTCTGCTACCTGACGCATCTGCAGGCGCTCGGTCGCGCTCGCTCGGTTGCGCCCGACGCCGACGGCGAGCCCGAGCGCTGGATCGCCTAGCGAGCGCGCGCGGCTGGAGAGCGCGAGCGCGGGGCTGCATAATCAGCGGATGCGCATCGACGAGATCCTCGCCGCCGAGACGCCCGGTCTTCTCTTTCGAGTTCTTCCCGCCGAAGACCGACGCCGGCGAGCAGAACCTGTATGCCGCCCTGCGCGAGCTGCGCCACTGGACCCGTCGTTCGTGTCGGTCACCTACGGCGCCGGCGGCTCCACCGCGAGAAGACGATCGAGATCGTCAAGCGGATCAAGGACGAGTTCGGCCTCGAGGCGATGGCGCACTTCACGTGCGTCGGCGCGACCTTGCCGCAGCTGCGCGAGACGCTCGACGAGATGCGCGCGGCCGGCATCGAAAACGTGCTCGCGCTGCGCGGCGACCCGCCGGCGGCAGAGGAGCAGTGGACGAAGACCGACGGCGGGCTCGAGTACTCGCGCGAGCTCGTCGAGCTGATCGGCGCCGACTACCCGTTCGCGATCGGCGCCGCGTGCTTCCCGGAGACGCACATCCACGCCGAGAGCGCCGAGGCCGACCTGCGCTACCTCGCCGAGAAGGTGCAGCGCCGGCGTGCACTTCCTGATCACGCAGCTGTTCTTCGACAACAGCTTCTACTTCGACTTCGTCGCGCGCGCGCGCCGCGCCGGCATCGAGGTGCCGATCATCCCGGGGATCATGCCGATCACGCGCGTCGGCCAGATCGAGCGGATGGCGGCGATGTGCGGCTCGCAGATTCCCGAGCCGCTGCGGCGCGAGCTGCACGAGCGCGACGACGACGAGGAGGCCGTGCTCGACTTCGGCGTCGCCTACGCGACGCTGCAGTGCGCCGAGCTGCTCGCCGCCGGCGCGCCCGGCATCCACTTCTACACGCTCAACCGATCGCCCGCGACGCGCGCGATCGTCAGCGCGCTGAAGCTCGCACGGCCGTGGGAGCGCGCGATCTACCCGGCCTCGATCGCCAGGCCCTCGGCGACGCGCGGCGAGCCGTCCGGCGCCTCGTAGCGTACGTCGATCGAGTCGTTCTGGCGGTACGTGCCGACGCCCCACGCGCCGAGCAGCCAGCGCCAGCCGCTGATCTTGTCCTTGCGCAGGTCCTGCTCGAAGACGAGCGCGCCGTCGCGCACGGCGTAGTCGCGGCCGAGCTGCTGCGGCACGCCGTTGAGGTAGACCTGGTAGGGCTCGCGCACCTCGCGCGGCAGTCGCACCGTCGATCTCGCCATCGTGCGGGGATTATGCACGCGGCGAGCTGTGCCACCGGCGCGGCGCGTACTCTGCTGCTCTGTGAGCAGCGAGATCCCCTACACCGTGCGCCGCTCGACGCGCGCGCGGCGCGTGCGCGTCAACGTCCACGCGCACGCCGAGGTCGAGGTCGTGCTGCCCGCGCGCGTGCCCGAGCGCGCCGCCGCCGCCGCCGTGCGCGAGCTGCGCCCGTGGATCGAGCGGCGCCTCGGCGAGGCGCACGAGGCGCTCGCGCGCGTCGCCGCGCGCGCCGGCACCGTCCCGTACCTCGGCGAGCACCTGCAGCTCGAAGCCGAGGTCGGGCGCACGCGCGTGCACCGCGCCGGCGAGCGCCTGCTCGTCCCCGACGGCGACCCGCGGCCGGCGCTCGAGCGCTGGTACCGGCGCGCCGCGCGCGCCGAGATCGCGCCGCGCCTCGACCGCGCGACGGCGCTCGCCGGCACGCGCTACCGCGGCCTCGCGATCCGCGCGCAGCGTACGCGCTGGGCCTCGTGCTCGGCCGACGGCGCGATGAGCTTCAACTGGCGCCTCTTGCTCGCGCCCTCGCACGTGCTCGACTACGTCGTCTGGCACGAGGTCTGCCACCTCGACGTCCTCGACCACTCGCCGCGCTTCTGGGCGCTGCTCGAGCGCCACTGGCCCGGCTGGCGCGAGGACCGCGAGTGGCTGCGCGTCAACGGCGCAACGCTCGTCCTTTAGCGCCGCGCCGCCTCGATCGACCGCCCGCGCCGCCCGCCGCCTCGATCGACCGCCGTGCGGCCGGATCAGTCGCGCTCGCCGATCGGCACGTAGTCGAGGTCGCGGTCGCCCGTGTAGATCTGCCGCGGCCGCGCGATCTTCTGCTCGTCGTCCTCGACCATCTCCTTCCACTGCGCGATCCAGCCGCTCGTGCGCCCGATCGCGAACATCACCGGGAACATCGCGACCGGCAGGCCGAGCGCCTCGTAGATCAGGCCCGAGTAGAAGTCGACGTTCGGGTAGAGCTTGCGCGAGGTGAAGTAGTCGTCGTCGAGCGCACGCTTCTCGAGCTCTGACGCGACGTCGAGCAGCGGGCTCTTGCCGCGCACCTCGAACACGTCGTCGAGGTATTTGCGGATGATCCGCGCGCGCGGGTCGTAGTTCTTGTAGACGCGGTGGCCGAAGCCCATCAGGCGCTCGTTGCCCGCCTTCACGCCCTCGAGGAAGTCGGGGATGTTCTCGACCGTCTCGATCCGCTCGAGCATCCGCAGCGCCTGCTCGTTCGCGCCGCCGTGCAGCGGCCCGTACAGCGCCGCGACGCCGGCCGCGACGGCCGAGTACGGGTCGACGTGCGTCGAGCCGACCGAGCGCACGGCGCTCGTCGACGCGTTCTGTTCGTGGTCGGCGTGCAGGATGAACAGCACGTCGAGCGCTCGCGCCAGCCGCGGGTCCGGCTCGTACTTGAGCTCGGTCATTTTGTACATCATCCCGAGGAAGTTGCCGGCGTACTCGAGGTCGTTGTCGGGGTAGACGTACGGCTGGCCCATGTTGTGGCGGAACGCGAACGCCGCGAGCGTCGGCATCTTCGCGAGCAGGCGGATGATCTGGATCGCGCGCACGCGCTCCTCTTTGATCTTGTTCGCGTCCGGGTAGAACGTCGAGAGCGCGCCGACCGACGCGACGAGCATGCCCATCGGGTTCGCGTCGTAGCGAAAGCCCTGCATGAAGTCCTTGACGTTCTCGTGCACGAACGTGTGGATCGTGATCTCGTCGATCCAGCCCTCGAGCTCGGCTTTGCTCGGCAGGCGCCCGTTGATCAGCAGGTACGCGACCTCGAGGTACGTCGAGTGCTCGCACAGCTGCTCGATCGGGTAGCCGCGGTGCTGGAGGACGCCGGCGTCGCCGTCGATGTACGTGATCGCGCTGCGGCACGACGCCGTGTTCATGAACGCCGGGTCGTAGGACATCAGGCCGAATTCGTCGGGATCGACCTTGATCTGGCGCAGCTCCGTCGCGCGCACCGTGCCGTCGGTCACCGGCAGCTCGTAGGACTGCCCCGTGCGGTTGTCGGTGATCGTCAGCGTGTCCGCGCGTGCCGCGCCGTCGCCCGACGCCGAAGCCGCGCTCGCCGTCGCCTTCTCGTCCGCCGTCGGCGCGGCGCCGCCTCCTGCAGTGCCGGCTTCGGTCTCCGTGCTCATCTGCTCTCCAATCGAACGCGTGGGGAATCTCCGCAGACGATTATGCGACACCGCGGCGCGCGACCCGCCGGCGAGCTCGGCTCAGCGCTGCGGCAGGCGCTGGCGCGAGGCGCGCGTGCGTACGCGCTGCGGCGCCCGCGGAGGCTGCTCGCCATGCGGACCGCGGCGCGGCCGGCGCGGCCTTGGGCTGCGCGGGTGATACGGGTGGCGCGGCTGCGCGCGCGGGCCGACGCCGCCCTCGCCTTCGCCCGCCGCCTCAGGCGTCTGGCGTACGGCCCAGCGCACGAGCATGAACAGCGCGACGACCGGGATCTTCAGCAGGAACATCAGCCAGATGAAGGTCCACGCGTCCACTCGTGCAGATCGTATACCCGTGAATGCCCGCGAACAAGCGTCCGTCGCGAGCGACGCGCGCGGTCCCCGCCGGGCGCGATCGGCCGGCGCCGCGAGCGTTCTCGGCCGTGCTCAGGAGACGCCGCTGAACTGCGTGATCTCGTGCAGCTCAGCCGTGCGCGCGTCGATCTCCTCGCGCGTCAGGCGCTCGACGCGCTCGGTGCCGAACTCCTCGACGTTGAACGACGCGAGCACCGTCGCGTGCGCCATCGCGCGGCGCAGCAGCTCGTCGGAGAGCTCGCCGCCGGTCGCGTCGAGGCCGTCGAGGTTCGCCGCGATGTAGCCGACGAAGCCGCCCGCGAACGTGTCGCCGGCGCCCGTCGGGTCGATCACCGTCTCCAGCGGATACGCCGGCAGCGCGAAGAAGCGCTCGCGCGTGACGAGCGCCGCGCCGTACTCGCCCTGCTTCGCGACGATCACGCGCGGCCCGCGGCCATCCTCGCCGCCCCAGCCGAGGATCTCGCGCGCCGCCGAGAGGAGGTTCGGCTTGCCCGTCAGCTGGCGCAGCTCCGCGTCGTTGAGGATCACGCAGTCGACGCTCTCGATCGCCGCGACGAGCGAGTCGCGCGCGATCTCGATCCACAGGTTCATCGAGTCGAGCGCGACGAAGCGCGCCTGCGGCAACTGCGCGCGCACCTCGCGCTGCAGGTCCGGCTGGATGTTCGCGAGGAACAGCACGTCGCTCGAGCGCGAGCCCTCCGACAGCTTCGGCTGAAAGCCCTCGAACACGCCGAGCTGCGTGTCGAGCGTCTCGCGAGAGTTCAAGTCCCAGCCGTACTCGCCGCGCCAGAAGAACGTCTTGCCGCCGGCGATCCGCTCGATGTCGGCGATCTCGACGCCGCGCCTGCGCATCACGTCGAGCTCCGCCTCGCCGAAGTCCTCGCCGACCGGGCCGACGACGCGCACCTCCTCGAAGAACGCTGCCGCCAGCGCGAAGTGCACCGCCGCGCCGCCGAGCATCCGCTCGCGCTCGCCGAACGGCGTCTTCACCGCGTCGTACGCGATCGAACCGACAACTGTGATCGACATCGGCGCGCACCTTAGAGCACTCGCTAGCCTGAGCGCGCGATGCGCGCGATTCAGATGACCGAGTTCGGCGGACCGGAGGTGCTCCGGCTCGTCGAGCTGCCGACGCCCGAGCCCGGGCCCGACGAGGTGCTGATCGAGGTCACGCGCGCCGGCCTGAACTTCGCCGACACGCACACGCGCACGAACAGCTACGTGCGCAAGGCCGAGCTGCCGCTCGTTCCCGGCGGCGAGGTCGCCGGCGTGCGCGCGGACACCGGCGAGCGCGTCGTCGCGCTCGTCGGCGACGGCGGCTACGCCGAGTACGCGACCGCACCGCGCGAGCTCGTGCATCGCGATCCCCGACGCGCTCGACGACGGCACGGCGCTCGCGATCGTCATCCAAGGGCATGACCGCCTGGCACCTCTACCGCACGGCCGGTCGCGTCGGCGCCGGCGAGAGCGTCGTCGTGCACTCGGCCGCCGGCGGCGTCGGCTCGCTCGCGGTCCAGCTCGGCCATCCGCTCGGCGCCGGGCGCGTGATCGCGACGGCGTCGAGCTCCGAGAAGCGCGCGCTCGCGCTCGAGCTCGGCGCCGACGTCGCCGATCGACTCCGACCCCGACGGCCTGCGCGAGCGCCTGATCGAGGCCAACGGCGGCGCGACCGGTCGACGTCGTCTTCGAGATGGCCGGCGGCGAGATCTTCGAGCGTCCTACGCCGCGCTCGCGCACTTCGGGCGGATCGTCGTCTGCGGCATCGCGACGCAGGAACCGAACGAGGTACGCACCGGCTCGCTGCTGCGCCATTCGCGCGCCGTCGTCGGCTTTTACCTGTTCCACACGCTCGCGCGCCCGGCGATGTTCACCGACGCGCTCGCCGACCTGTTCGCGCGTGCCGCGCGCGGCGAGCTGCGCGCGGTCATCGGCGCTACGTACCCACTCGAGCACGCCGCGCAGGCGCACATCGACCTGCGCGAGCGGCGCACGACCGGCAAGCTGCTGCTCGACCCGGCCGCTTGAGCGGTCGACCCCCTAAGCTGCAAGCTTGCTGACGATGGCTGCCTCTTTCGCCGACCTCGGGCTATCCGAGACCACACTGCAAGCGCTCGCGACGTCGGCTACGAGTCGCCGAGCCCGATCCAGGAGCAGGCGATCCCCGCGCTGCTCGCCGGGCGCGACGTGATCGGCCAGGCGCAGACCGGCACCGGCAAGACCGCCGCGTTCGGGCTGCCGATCGTCGAGTACGTCGACCCGTCGAACGCCGAGGTGCAGGCGCTCGTGCTGACGCCGACGCGCGAGCTGTGCATCCAGGTGACGCAGGCGCTGCGCACCTACGGCGCGCACAGCGGCGTCGACGTCGTCGCCGTCTTCGGCGGCGCGCCGATCCGCACCCAGCAGGCGCAGCTGCGCGCCGGCGGCCACGTCGTCGTCGGCACCGTCGGGCGCGTGCTCGACCTGATCTCGCGCCACTCGCTCGTGCTGCACGACTGCCGCTTCCTCGTGCTCGACGAGGCCGACGAGATGCTCGACCTCGGTTTCCTCGAGGACGTCGAGAAGATCCTCTCGCTGACGCCGTCGAGCCGCCAGACGGCGCTGTTCAGCGCGACGATGCCGCCGCCGATCCGCAAGCTCGCCGACCGCTACATGTACGACCCCGACATCATCCAGGTCGAGGCCGCGACGCTGACGATCGACACCGTCGCGCAGTTCCAGCTGCCGGTCGACTCCAAGGACAAGGCCGACAAGCTCGTCGAAGTGCTGCGCGCCGAGGAGCCCGAGCAGGCGATCGTCTTCGTCCGCACGAAGATCCGCTGCGACCAGCTGTTCCGCACGCTGCGCGATCGCGGCATGAACGTGCGCGCGCTGCACGGCGACATGTCGCAGGGCTCGCGCGACGGCGTCATGCTCGCGTTCAAGGGCGGGCGCGTGCCGATCCTCGTCGCGACCGACGTCGCCGCGCGCGGCCTCGACATCTCGACCGTCACGCACGTGATCAACTACGACGTGCCGACCTCCCCCGACACGTACGTGCACCGCATCGGGCGCACCGGCCGCGTCGGACGCTCCGGCCGCGCGATCACGTTCGTCGAGTCGCGCCAGAAGCGCGAGCTCGAGGCGATCGAACGGCACATCGGCACGAGCATCGCGACGTGGGAGAAGGGCGCCGTCGGCGCGCCGACGCCCGTCAAGGAGCGCCCGCGCCGGCACTCCAAGCCGCGCATCTCGCGCCGCGACGAGCAGGAGTCCTACGTCAAGCTCGTGCTCGGCGGCGGTCGCGCCGGCGGCCTGCGCGTCGCCGACATCGTCGGCGCCGTCACCTCCTCGACCGGGCTCGACGGCGAGGCCGTGCGCGACGTGCTCGTGCTCGACCGCTTCTCGTTCCTGTCCGTACCCGCCGGCGAGGCCGACCGCGTGATCGACTCGCTCGACGGCCGCGACGTCGGCGGGCGCAAGCTGACACTCGAGCGCGTCGGGTCCTCCTGACGCCGACGCGGACGCAGACGGGCGCCTCGCCGGCGCCGCCAACACGATCGCGAGGCGCCCCTGCGCCTCGCAGGGAGCGCAGAGAATGTCCACAGCCACGATGCAGACCACCGAGGGGCCGATCGTCTTCGAGCTGTTCGACGAGGACGCGCCGAAGACGGTCGAGAACTTCCGCAAGCTCGCCGCCGACGGCTTCTACGACGGCCTCACCTTCCACCGCGTGATCAAGGACTTCATGATCCAGGGCGGCTGCCCGCTCGGCACCGGCACCGGTGGCCCCGGCTACACGTTCGAGGACGAGATCAACCAGCACAAGGTCGTGCGCGGCGCGCTCGCGATGGCCAACGCCGGCCCGAACACGAACGGCTCGCAGTTCTTCATCGTCACGACCGCCGCCGCGCCGTGGCTCGACGGCAAGCACACCGTCTTCGGCGAGGTCACCGACGGGCTCGACGTCGTCGACCGCATCGAGGGCACCGACACCGACGCCGGCGACCGCCCGAACGAGCCGATCGGCATCACCTCGATCGAGCTCTCCGAGTAGGTCGCAGAGCGGCGCGCCTGCGATCGGCGCATCTGCCGGTCGCGTCTCGACCTGAGGAGTAATGTGGTTGGCTGCAAAGCCAGTATCAGAGCGAGCGAGACAGGGGAGAGTCAGATGGCGTCCGTCGAGCAGGTCCAGTCCGCCGAGCAGACACCCGCGAGCGAGGGCGACGCGCACGGCGCCGGCAGCGCAAACGGCGCGCCCGACGCGCCCGCCACGGGCGCGATCCCCGTCGAGAACCCGGCGACCGGCGAGATCGTCGCGACCGTCGCCGACCTCGACCGCGACGCCGTCAAGGCGATCGCCGCGCGCGCTCGCGCCGCGCAGCCCGGCTGGGAGGCCTACGGCTTCGAGGGCCGCGCGCGGATCATGCTGCGCGCGCAGAAGTGGCTGATGGACAACGCCGACCGCGTCATCGCGACGATCGTCTCCGAGACCGGCAAGACCTTCGAGGACGCGTCGCTCGCCGAGATCTCCTACGCCGCCAACGCGTTCGGCTTCTGGGCGAAGCACGCCGGCGAGTACCTCGCCGACGAGCGCGTCAAGTCGAGCCAGCTGCTCGTCAAGGGCAAGAAGCTGATCGTCCGCTACCGCCCGCTCGGCGTGATCGGCGTGATCGGCCCGTGGAACTACCCGCTGACGAACTCCTTCGGCGACTGCATCCCGGCGCTGATGGCCGGCAACAGCGTGATCCTCAAGCCGTCGGAGATCACGCCGCTGACCTCGCTGCTGATGGCCGAAGGGCTGCGCGAGTGCGGCCTTCCCGAGGACGTCTTCCAGGTCGCGACCGGCCGCGGCGCGACCGGCGCGGCGCTGATCGAGGAGGTCGACATGATCATGTTCACCGGCTCGACGCGCACCGGGCGCAAGGTCGCCGAAGCCGCCGCGCGGCGGCTGATCCCCGCCTCGCTCGAGCTCGGCGGCAAGGACCCGATGATCGTGCTCTCCGACGCCGACCTCGAGCGCGCCGCGAACTTCGCGACGTACTACTCGATGCAGAACGCCGGCCAGACGTGCATCTCGATCGAGCGCGTCTACGTCGAGGAGCCCGTCTACGACGAGTTCGTCGAGAAAGTCTCCGAGAAGGTGCGCGCGCTGCGCGTCGGCAAGCCCGAAGGCCCCGGCTCGGTCGAGGTCGGCGCGATCACCTTCCCGCCGCAGCTGGAGACGATCGAGGAGCACGTCACCGACGCCGTCGACAAGGGCGCGCGCGTGCTCGCCGGCGGCCAGCAGCCGCCGTCGAGCGGCGGCGGGCGCTTCTTCGAGCCGACCGTGCTCGTCGACGTCGACCACACGATGAAGATGCATGACCGAGGAGACGTTCGGGCCGACGCTGCCGATCATGAAGGTCGCGGACGCCGACGAGGCGGTGCGCCTGGCCAACGACTCGCCGTACGGCCTCGGCTCGTCGGTGTTCACGCGCGACACCGAGCGCGGCGAGCAGATCGCGCGGCGGATCGACGCCGGCGCGGCGAACGTCAACGACGCGATGATCAACTACACCGCGCTCGAGCTGCCGATGGGCGGCGCCAAGGCGTCCGGCCTCGGCTCGCGCCACGGCGCCGGCGGCATCCGCAAGTACTCCTCCCAGCAGGCGATCGTCGTCACGCCGAAGCTCGCGCTCAAGAAGGAACCGCACATGTTCCCGTACAAGAGTCGCACGTCGCGCCTGCTCGCCGGCGTCTTCAAGTTCCTGTACGGTCGCGGCAAGAGGGACTGACGGCGGGATACGTCGAGCACGGGCTCGCGAAGCGCTCTAGCGCAGCGCGAGCCCGAGCAGGCGTCATCAGCGCCGCTCGCTTGATCGACGCGGGGCGGAGTGCTCGCGTTCGCATCCACCCAACGCGCGGGTAGGCTCGGCGCGTGCCATCCGGCAGGCGCAAACGCCGCGTTTCCGGCGATGAGATCGTCGGGCTCGCTTGGCGCTCCCTCCCGTGCGCTCACCGACAGCTGCTCGAATCGATCGGAGCCGCCCAGTTCAGCGTCGTCGCGCGGCCGCTCGGCGGCGCGATCGGCGAGCTTCGGCAATCTGGCGGACAACGTGCGCTGACACCCGCTCAGCGAGCGATGCACGACAACGCGCTTGCGATCTGGGATAGGGAGCTGCGCCTCGTCCTGATCAACGAGGCGCACCCGAAGCTTGCCGAGGTGGATGATCCGACGAGAGAGCAGTTCCTCTCGCGGCTGGCGTGGCATGAGTGGGCGCATGCCCTGAGCATCGAGCGTTGCTCGCGTGAGGACGTCGACGCGGGCGAGCATCTGCTGCGGCATGCCCCGCCCGGCATTCGGGATGGCATCCGTGCCGCTGGCTACCGTCCGAGCGAGTACACACACGAGCTTGTCGCAGAGGTCTACGCGGTGCTCATGGCGCGGCGTCTGCGTCGGCAAGGCGGGAGGCCCGAATGGCTCGACGACCAGATCTACAATCTAGTGATGAGAGTGACCGGATGGAGCGAGTAGAGCAGCCGGTCGGCTACGTGCTCGGCGAGAGCCAGAGCGTCGAGGACGTTCTTGCCGTCGAAGCGGAGCTGCTGCGCAGCGAAGGCATCGATCCAGCATGGCCGGGCTTCGCCGAGAAGCCGCGTAGCGGCGGCTGATCCCGTCGCGCTCGTCGCTCTAGCGCAGCGCGAGCCCGAGCAGGCGTTCGAGCTCGGGGATCGTCGTCTCGGCGCTCGTGTGGTGCACGGTCGCCATGCCGAGCTCCTCGGCCGGTTTGAGGTTGAACGGCAGGTCATCGACGTAGACGGCTTGCTCGGGAGCGACGCCGGCGCGTTCGGCGCCGAGCTCGTACATCCGCCGCGACGGCTTGCGCGTGCCCTCCGCGCCGAGATGACGACGCCGTCGAACAGCTCGTCGAAGATGTCGTGCGGGTAGCGGTGCACGCCCCACGAGTTCGAGACGAGCGCCGTGCGAACGCCGCCTTCGCGCGCGCGGCGCACGGCGTCGACCATCGCGACGTCGGGCTGCACGCCGGCGAACAGCCCGTCGATCAGCCCGTCGGACTCGATCTCGAGGACGGCCGCGAGCTTGCGCTCGAAGTCCGGCTCCTCGAGCTCGCCCTTCTCGAGCGCGATCAGCAGCTCGCGGCAGGCCGGGTCGGAGCCGAAGCGCCCGCGCAGCGTCTGCGGGTCGATCTCGACGCGCTCGCAGTAGTCGCGAAAGGAGTCGAACAGGTTGCTCGTCAGCACGCCGCCCCAGTCGATCAGCAGCGCGCTGCGCCCGCCGTTCCCGGCGCCGGAGCCAATGCCGGCGCCGACGCCCGGCTCGCTCGGCGCCGGCTGCTCGCCGACGCGCTCGCCGTCTCGCTCAGGCGTCGCCATGGGCGATCAGCTCGGCCTGCTCGGCGAGTTCGAGCACGCCGTCGCCGAACGCCTTCAGGTACGGGTCGTCGGTCGTGCCGGCGACGGCGCGCTTGTAGTTGCCCTCCATGAAGACGATCGACTTCCACACCGCGAGCGTCGTGTACCAGCGCAGGTCGCGCATCGAGCGGCCCGAGCGCTGCTCGTAGAGCGCGATCAGCTCCGCGCGCGTCGGAAAGCCCTCGCCGCGCGTGACGGCGCCGAGCGCCTCGCGCAGCCCCTCCTCGGGGTCGCCGCGCTCGGTCCACATCATGCACAGGTAGCCGACGTCGGCGAGCGGGTCGCCGATCGTCGCCATCTCCCAGTCGAGCACGCCGGCCAGGCGCGCGGGTGCGCCGGGCGCGAAGATCGTGTTGCCGAGGCGGAAGTCGCCGTGCACGATCGTCGCCGGCCCCGACTCGGGCAGGTGCTCGGCGAGCCACGCGCCGACGCGCTCGACGGCCGGGATCTCGCGCGTCTTGTTCAGCTCCCACAGCCCGCCGAAGCGGCGCAGCTGGCGCTCGAGGTAGCCGGTCGGCTTGCCGAAGCCCTCGAGGCCGACCGCGCGCCAGTCGACGCCGTGGATCTCGACGAGCGCGTCGATCAGCTCCTCGCTGATCCGCCGCCGCTGCGCCGGCGTGTCGAGCGCCGACGGGATCTGTGTGACGATCACCTCGCCGTCGATCAGCTCCATCACGTAGAACGGGCAGCCGATCACCGACTCCTCGTCGCAGACCGCGAGCACGTCGGGCACGCGCGCCGGCGTGTCGGCGAGCGCGCGCAGCAGGCGCGCCTCGCGCAGCACGTCGTGCGCGCTCGGCGGCAGCGGCGGGCGCGGCGGGCGGCGCAGGACCATCTCGGCGCCGCCGCGGCGCAGCAGGTAGGTGACGTTCGAGTGCCCCTCGCCGATCGGGCTCGCCTCGATCTCGCCCTCGCCGAGGCCGTGGCGGTCGAGGAACTCGCCGAGCGCGTCGAGCACGAGCAGCGGCGGGCGGCCGTTGCGCTCGGCGTCGGCCGCCGTCCGCACGATGTCGTCTGGTGCGATGGCTGTACTCACAGGCGCAAAGCTACACGCCAATGCCTCGACGAGACCGCAACCTTGCCCCCGCTTGCGTGTCTCAAGCGACCATGCCCAGAATCCGCAAGCTTCTCCTCACCACCGCAATCTGCGGCCTCGCGGCCGCATCGATCGGCGCCGTCCCGGCGCTCGCCTCGCACTCGCAGCCCGACTACTTCGAGGGCTCGACGCTGCTGCTCAACTCGAAGACGCGTCCGAAGGCGATCGCGCAGCTGCAGCACCTCGGCGTAAAAGCGCTGCGCATCGAGCTCTACTGGTTCGAGGTCGCGCCGAGCGCCGCCAGCGCGACGAAGCCGGCCTTCGAAGCGACGAACCCCGGCGCCTACCCCTGGGGCGAATACGACGCGCTGATCGGCGAAGCGCAGCGCCTCGGCTGGAAGTGCTGCTGACCGTCACCTCGCCGGTCCCGCGCTGGGCGACCTCGAACAAGAAAGCGCCATACGTCACGAGACCGGACCCGAAAGACTTCGAGGAATTCATGACGGCCGTCGGTCGCCACTACGGCCCGAGCGGGCCGTTCGGCGCGACCGTCTCGCTGTTCTCGATCTGGAACGAGCCGAACCACCCGGCGTTCCTGCAGCCGCAGTGGAACACGAACGGCACGCCGGCCTCGCCGCGCATCTACCGCGCGCTCTACCAGGCCGGCTATGCCGGGCTGAAGGCCGCCGGCATCGCGCACCCGAAGGTGCTGCTCGGCGAGACGGCGCCGACCGGCTACGACAAAGTCAACTTCAGGCGCGAAAAAGCGCGCGCGCTGCTGCACGACGTCGCGCCGCTGCGTTCCTGCGCGAAACGCTGTGCCTGAACGCGAAGTACCGCAAATCGGGCTCGTGCACGCCGCTGACGGCGGCCGGCTACGCGCACCACGCGTACACGACGGCCGCCGGGCCGCTGTACAAGCCGAGCGAAAAGGACGACGTGACGATCGGCGTCGCTCTCGCGCCTGTCGAGCGCGCTGAGCAAAGCGTTCGCGGCGCACGCGACGACGTCGAACCTGCCGATCTACCTGACCGAGTTCGGCGTGCAGAGCAAGCCGAACAGGTACCTCGGCGTGTCGGTCGCGCAGCAGGCCGAATACGACGCGATCGCCGAACAGATCGCGTGGAGCAACGGCCGTGTCGTCGCGTTCTCGCAGTACCTGCTCAAAGACGACCCGCTCGGCGGCAAGCCGGGCGCGAGCGTCAACGGCGGCACGATCGGCTTCCAGACGGGCCTCGAGTACATCAGCGGCGCGCCCAAGCCGCTGTACGCCGCCTGGCCGGTGCCGCTCGTCGTCTCGAAATCGGGCAGCGGCTACTCGCTGTGGGGCCTCGTGCGCCCGACGGCCGGCGCGACGAAGGTGACCGTGCTCGTGCAGCCGAAGGGCTCGCGCAAGTACAAGACGCTGAAGACGGTCGCGACGAACAGCCTCGGCTACTGGACGCTGCGCTCCTCGACGCGCGGCGCGCACTGGCGCGTGCGCTGGGTCAGCCCGACCGGCGTCAAGTACGAAGGCCCGGCGATAGCGGCGCACTAGCGCGCAGCGGTACGGGCACGTCCTCCTAGAGTGGGGGACGTGCCCGAGCTGCCGGAGGTCGAGATCACGGCGCGGCTGCTCGACGGCGCGCTGCGCGGCGTCGAGATCGAGTCGGCGCTCGCGCCGGGCATCAACGCGCTGAAGACGTTCGACCCGCCGCTCTCGGCGCTCAGCGGCCGGCGCATCGCGGGTGTGCGCCGGCGCGGCAAGCAGCTGATCGTCGAGATCGCGCCGGCGGCCGAGGCGACACGCGCGCCTGCGACAGCGGCTGAGGCGGCGCCGGGCACAGAGGGCGAGCTGGCGCTGCTGATGCACCTGATGTCGGCCGGGCGCCTGCAGCTCTACGAGAAGCGCGCAGGGCCGCGCGACCGCACCTCGCGCCTGCTCGTGCGCCTCGCCGACGGGCGCGAGCTGCGCCTGCGCGAGTTCGGCAGCAAGCAGGCGGCGTGGGTCAAGCTGCTGCGCGCCGAGCAGCTCGACGAGGACGAGGCGCTCGCGACGCTCGGGCCGGAGGCGTGGCCGGAGCCGCCGGCCGGCGAGGAGCTCGCGGCGCTGCTCGCCAGCTCGCGTCCGCTGCACTCGCTGCTGCGCGACCAGCGCACGATCGCGGGCATCGGGCGCTCGTGGGTCGACGAGATCCTCTGGACGGCGCGGCTGTCTCCGTTCAAGCGCGGCGCGGACCTCGACGCCGACGAGCGCGCGCGCCTGCGCGAGGCGATCGTGACGGTGCTCGGCGACGCGCTCGCGCACTACGAGGAGCTCGTCGAGCTGCCGATCGCCGACAAGCTGCCGATGCCGCTGAAGGTCCATCGCCACGAGGGCGAGCCGTGTCCGCGCTGCGGCGAGACGCTGCAGGCGGTGCACTTCGAGGACTACGTCATCGCGTACTGCCCGCGCGGCCAGACCGACGGGCGCGTGCTGAAGGACCGGCGGCTCTCGCGGCTGCTGCGCTGAGCGCGCCGCGATGCGCCAGCTGCTGCGCTAGGCTCGGCGCAAGCGTTGTCGTTCGTTCGGGCGATGCGTGCAGAAAACACGGCGGTGCTCGAGGCATGCGCGTGCCGAGAGGACTGTTCTTGCATCATCGGGAGAGCCCATGTGCCTCGAAGACGGCACTGCCGACTCAATCGACGGAGACGGCAGAGCCGCCGCCACGCCAGAGCTGGTTGTCGAGACGTGCTGCGTGACGGCGAGCGCACGCTCGTGCTCGCGGGCGAGCTCGATCTCGCGACGCGCCCGCTGTTCGACGCGGCGCTCTCGCGCGTCGCGCGCGAGCGTCCGGCGAGGCTGATCCTCGACCTCAGCGAGGTCGCGTTCATGGACTCGACCGGACTGCACGGCGTGCTAACGGCGAAAGCGATGTGCGCGGCGAGCGATTGCGAGCTGTCGCTGATGCGCGGCTCGACGCAGGTGCAGCGGCTGTTCGAGCTGAGCGGCGTGCTCGACGAGCTCGCGTTTCGCGCGCAGGCCGCGTAGCGCGTCCGGCCGATCTTGCTCGACGGCTCGCTCGCGTGCGCTAGAGGGTGTCCTCGAGCCGCCGATAGGCGAGCTGCAGCACGTCGGAGCCGAAGTGCACGGTGAGCACGGAGGCGACCCAGCGCGTCGGGCGCGGCGCGAGGACGAGCCCGGCGGCGAACGCGGCGCCGATCCACATGCCGAGGCAGTACGGACAGACGAGCAGCTCGCCGATCGCGCGGCGCAGCCCGCGTCCGCGCGGGCGCTCCTCGACCTCGCCGGGACCGCCCTTGGACTGAAAGCGTGTGAACGGCGCACGCACGGCGCTCGTCACGCGGTCCTTCGCTACGAGACGCGCAGCCTTGTGCGTCGCGAGCGTGATCAGCGCGAGATCGCCGGGCGCGATGCGCTCGGGCAGCTCGCGCCCCGAGCGGCGCAGCCACAGCGAGAAGGCGACGGCGACGCTCGTGAACGTCGCCATCAGCGTCGCGTAGCCGCCGAGCGGGCGCTCCTCGTCCGGCGAGTAGCCGGCGAACGCGCCATCCTCTCGCTCTCGTCGTGTCGTCGTCTGCATAGCCATGGCGCCTGTACTACCCGCGTAAGATCCTGAGATATCAAACAGGTAACCGGCCGCCGGGGTGCGAGCCGCCAAACGAGGCCGAATGGAGGTGATGGCGATGGAGTCTGAAAACGGAAGCCGCGACAACACTGCAGCGGCAGAGCGAGGCCGGGTTCTGGCCGACATCTCGAACGCGATCGTGCGGATCCACAAGCAGTTCTATGGCAAGGGGCCGGTCAAGGCGCGCGCGCACCTCTCGCAGGACGTGCTGACGGTGATCCTCGAGGGCGGCTTCACGCGAGGCGAGCAGACGCTGCAGGACCACGGCCACGCGCAGGAGGTCGTCCGTACGCGCCTTGCGATGCAGCAGTCGATCGAGGATGAGTTTCGCGCAGCCGTCGAGACGACGCTGTACCGCTCGGTACGCTCGTTCATGAGCGCGAACGACCCGTCGAACGACCTGCAGGCGGAGATCTTCGTGCTGCACCCGCCCGGCGCGGAGGAGCTCGTCGAGGACGCCGAGCCGGCCGCCTCCTCCGCCGACGGCGCGTCGAGCGATAACGGTCGCGTCGAGGCCGACGGCCGGAGCTGATGCGCGTGTCTAGGATGCATGCGTGATCGAACCCGGCGAGCAGGCCCGGCTTCGAGCTCTCCGACCAGGACGGTCGCGCGGTGCGCCTCGCGGACTTCCGCGGGCAGCGCGTCGTGCTCTACTTCTACCCGAAGGCCAACACAGCGGAATAGTGTCGTGGCACAAGATGGCGTAGACGTCCCCTTCAGGGCACTCCCCCGGACGAGCGTGCTGAGCGGAGTTCTCTCTCTGGCCTACCTGTCGCGTCGGTACAAAGGCGCGCC
Organism: uncultured Solirubrobacteraceae bacterium; assembly: GCA_963802105.1. GTDB lineage: Bacteria > Actinomycetota > Thermoleophilia > Solirubrobacterales > Solirubrobacteraceae > Palsa-744. The sequence continues at coordinate 1,870,013 of CAWDHJ010000002.1, forward strand.
GACGGCGATCGCCAAATGTCTCGGCGACCGCCTCGCGGAGGTATTGCCTGCAGATGAATACACCGTCAACGTCGAGGGGCCCGTCCTATCCGTCAGCAACAGGCGCGGATCTAGTTCGTCGGGGATGCCAGGGATGCTTCTCCTCGAGCGTGGCACACGCGATGAGAAGCTTACGCGCGTCTTCATGGAGGAGGCCACGTCGCTCCGCAACCTGATCACGGGAGCACGTCGGCAGAGCCCTGCCGCGAATGCGATGCGTCGGGCAAGGTTTCCGGCGGCCTTCTTCGACCCACACGTACTAGTGACGGACACTGCGATCGAAGTCTGGTGGGGAGGAGCGGAGCCCGAGGAGGCACTCGTGAGACTGCGGTCCATTCCGCGATCCGAGATCGGCCTCTGACGGCCGCCGAAGTCGGCTAGCATCGGCCCGATGCTTGGCCCCGGCGACAAAGCTCCCGACTTCGAGCTGCCCGACCAGGACGGCCGACCGGTGATGCTCTCGGACTTTCGCGGTCAGCCGGTCGTCGTCTACTTCTATCCGAAGGCGAGCACCCCTGGCTGTACTAAGCAGGCATGCGGTGTTCGCGACCATAGGGCTGACTATGAGCAAGCCGGCGCAGTTGTGCTCGGGATCTCACCTGACCCCGTGGCGAAGATCGAGAAGTTCGCCGACGAGTACGACCTCGGCTTCCCGCTGCTCGCCGACGAGGACCACACCGTCGCAGAGCGCTACGGCGTCTGGGTCGAGAAGTCGATGTACGGACGCAAGTACATGGGCAACGAGCGCACGACGTTCGTGATCGACGCGGAGGGCGTCGTCGCCGACGTGCTGCGCAAGGTCAAGCCGGCGGAGCACGACGAGCACGTCTTGACGGCGCTCGCGCAAGCTGATCCGCCTGCCGTTTAGATGAAAGTCGGATTTCCGGCGCACCGCCAATCGTCGGGGAACCCGGCCGACTGAGGAAGACGGCCCTCATGAGGACAGTCGTGCTGACAGCGGGCGTCGCGGCGGTGCTAGCGGGCTGTGGTAGTCAAACTCGCGATGTTCAGCTGAAGCAACTCACGCCAAGCGAGGCGAGGAACCTGCTTCGAAGCATCAAACCTGCGTGCGACAAGCCTGGGTACACCCTGCTCCGCTACACCTCGCCCGTCGTGCACGGGAAAGGCAGCGACGACTGGTGGTGCGTGCAGCCAGCGCAATCCTCTCGCGAGATTGGCCGCGATCTCCGCTGTCCAAGCCGTACGCGCTTGACCATCGACTTGGCCCGCCACACGGTCGCATGCAGGCAGACCCGCCGGCCGGCGGCAATCGAGAATTCTTCGGCACGGGAGTGAGAGAAGTCCCGCGTCAGCGCGGTTGCGCTAGTCGAACGGAGACCGTTCAGTCTCGACCGACGCCGGCACGCTCGTCGCGTGTGAAGCCGCCGACGAGGACGCCGACGCCGAGGTGCGCACCGAGCACGGGGCCGACCTGCGTGCAGAACAACGGGTCGCAGCCGAAGATCGCCTGCCCCTCGGCGACGAGGATCTCGGCGTCGGCGGGCGCCTGTGCGTGCTGCACGATCCAGTCGCTCGCGCCGCGCTCGTGCAGCTCGCGCAGGTAGGCGACCATCCGCTCGAGCCCGCGGCGGTGCGTGCGCACGCGCCCGACGGGCGCGATCTCGGTGCCGAACGTGAGGATCGGCTTGAGCTTGAGCGCGCTGCCGAGCAGCGCCTGCGCGGCGCCGATGCGCCCGCCGCGCCGCAGGTACTCGAGCGTGTCGAGGCAGAACCAGATGTCGAGGCTCTCGCGCGCGTCGTGCACGGCGGCGATCGCCCGCTCGATGCTCGCGCCGTGCGCCGCGGCCTCGGCGGCGACGAGCACGAGGCAACCGAGGCCGCCGGCGCCGGTCAGGCCGTCGAGCACCTCGACGCGGCCGCGATGGCCGTCGTGCGCGAGCATGCGCGCGGCTTCGCGCGCGCTCTCGCACGTACCGGAGAGCCCGCCGGCGATGTGGATCGAGAGGACGTCGCGTCCGGCTCGCAGCAGCGGCTCGTAGCGGGCGACGAAGTCGCCGGCCGACGGCTGCGATGTGCGCGGCAGCTGCTCGCTCTCGCGCAGGCGCGCGTAGAAGGCGTCGAGGTCGCCGTAGGAGCTCTCGGGGCGCAACTCGCCGCCCCACCCGACATAGAGGCTGACCTGCTCGATCTGCCAGCGCTCGAGCAGCGCTGCCGGCACGTACGTCGTGCTATCGGTGACGACGGCGAGCCCTCTGTGGTTATCGATATCGACGCCCATCGACGGATAAGCCTGCCGTGTCGTGGTGGCCGGTGCAACAGCGGCGCCGGCGCGCTCGCGACGATCGGGCGAGTCAGCGGATCAAAGGCTCCGTGCGTGCCGCGGCGATCGTCTCGCGCAGCGTCGCGAGCGCGTCGTGGCGCGGGCGCCAGCCGAGCTCGCGGCGCGCCTTCGCCGTGTCCATGACGACGGGCTCGCGAAACGCGCTGATCCACTGCGCCTGCGCCGGCAGGAAGCCGAGGCGCGCGACCATCTCGGCGACCGCGTCGACGGCGAGCTCGGGTACGGGGATCGAGTACCAGCCGAGCTCCTGCGCGAGCTGCGCGACGGTCAGCAGGCCGGCGCCGGCGAGGTTGTAGGCGCCGGCCGGGCCGCGTCCGAGCACGGCCGCGCGCAGCGCGGTCGCGACGTCGTCGTGGTGCACAAGCTGGAAATCGACGCCGGGGTCGGGCAGCACGGGCTTGAGGATCGGCACGCCGTCGAGCAGGCGCAGGACGGCGCGCGGCAAGCGCTCGGAGACCTGCGTGTAAGGCAGGTTGTCGATCAGCATCGGCGCGTTCGGACCGGCGACGATGCACGGGCGCAGCACGTAGGCCTCGGTGCGTGAGGCGGCGAGGGTCTGTGCGAGCAGCTGCTCGACGGCTGCCTTCTGCGCCGAGTAGTAGTGCCCGTCGCTGCCGCGTGCCGGAACGGCCTCGGTGAGCGGCTGCGGGTTGTCGGCGTGGTAGCCGTAGGCGGCGACCGATGACGCGTAGACGAGCCGCTTGGCGTCGGCGGCGACGGTCTGCTCGAAGACGTTGCGCGAGCCCTCGAGGTTGACCGCGGCGCTCTCCTCGGCGCTGCCCATGATGATGAACGCGAGGTGCACGACGACGTCGGCGTGCTCGACGAGCGCGGCGACGGCCGTCGCGTCGAGCACGTCGCCGCGTCGGTAATCGACCTTGCGCCAGCCGTGGCTCGCCGGGTCGAACGGCCGGCGCGCCATTCCGAGCACGCGATGCACGTCGCGCGAGCGCTCGAGCGCGCCGATGAACGCGCGTCCGATCTCGCCGGTCGGGCCGGTGACCGCGACCGTCAAGCCGCTCGAAGCGCTCGCGCGAGGCGCCATCGCCCCGTTGTAGCGCACGGCGACGGTCGGCGCTGCGACGCCCGGTGCGCAAGCGCGGGCGTGCGACGTCGGGCCGCGTACGCTTGAGTCGTGCTCGCGCTGCTCGCGTCTGCCTCGGTCGGCGACACGCTCACCTCGTTCTTCAACGCGGTCGGGCAGTTCTTCTCCGATCTGGCCGCCGTCAACTGGGGGCTGCTGCTGCTCGGGCTCGCCTGCTTCGGGCTCAACCTGACGCTGCGCTCGCGCGCGTTCTTCCACAGCCTGCGCGCGGCCTACCCGGCGGTCAGCTTCCAGTGGCGGCGCGTCTGGGGGGCGTACTTCGCGGCGGTCGGCTTCAACAACGTCGTGCCGGCGCGCGGCGGCGACGTGATCAAGCTGTTCCTCACGCGCTCGTCGATCCCGGGCTCGAGCTATCCGACGGTCGCGGCGGCGTTCTTCGTCGAGTCGGTGTTCGACGCGGCCGTCGGCGTGTTCGTCCTGATCTACGCGTTCACGCAGGGCGTCTTCCCGAAGCCTCCCGACTTCTCGAAGCTGAACGCGTTCGAAATCTCCTACTTCGCCGAGCACTTCCGCTTCACGCTGTTCTTGATCACGGCGATCGGCGTGCTCGGGCTAGTCGCGTTCGCGCTCCTGTCGACGCGCGTGAAGGCGTTCTGGGCGCGCGTGCGCCAAGGCGTGACGATCCTGTCGGACCGTCCGCGCTACCTGCGCGAAGTCGCCTCGCTGCAGGTGCTCGCGTGGCTCGCACGCTTCGCCGCGTTCTGGTTCCTGCTCGACGCGTTCGGCGTCGGCGGCTCGGTCCAGAACGTGCTGCTCGTGTTCGGCGTCAACCAGGTGGCCGGAGCCGTCCCGTTCACGCCGGGCGGCGCCGGCGTGCAGCAGGCGCTGCTCGTCAAGGTGTTCGCGAGCAGCGCGCCGACCGCCGTCGTCGCCGCCTACTCGGTCGGCCAGCAGATCGCGATCGCGGCGTTCACGGCGAGTATCGGCCTCGGCGCGGTCGTCTTCATCTTCCGCTTCCGCTCGTTCAAGGAGGTGATCTCGGCCGGTCGCGCCTCGCGCGACGCCGAGCGCGAGGAGCGGCGCGAGGCCGAAGCGCGCGCCGGCGAGCAACGCGCGACGCCCGCGCGCTACTGAAGGCCCGCGCGCGCCTCGCGCACGAGCGTGACGGCCTCGGGGAAGACGAGCGCCATGACGGTGCGGATCTGTTCGGCCTGCGCCTCGGCGTTGCCCTGCAGGTTGATCCGCTCGACGGCCGCGACGGTCATGTCGACGGCGAGCTTGATCGCGTTGTCGGCCCAGGCGAGGCGCTGCTGTCCCTGCATCTGCTCGGCGAACTCGGCGAGGCGCCGCTGGAGCTCCTCGGGATCTCCGAACAGGTCGCCCAGGCCGCCGCTCTCCATCGGCTCATCATAGACTGAGCGTCCCGCATGCCAAGCAAGAGCGAGATCGAGCAGCAGGTTGCACGCGAGACCGAGTGGCGGACACGCCTGGCGGTCCCGGCGTTCGCCGCCGGCGTGCTCTATCTGCTCAGCGGCATCGTCACGAACTCGGTCGCCAGCAGCGCGCCGACGGTCGGCGTGTTGCAGGGGCTTGCGCCGGCGCTGTCCGGCGAAGCGAACCCGGCCGTCAGCCCGCGCGCGCCGGAAGTCAAATACCTCAGCCATCACGCCTCGTCGCTGATCATCTCGAGCGTGCTCGCCGCGATCGCGATCGCGGCGCTGACGCTCGTCCTGCTCGTGCTCGCCGACGCGACGCGCTTTCGCCGGCCCGCCTCGTGGCGCGCGGCGCGTCCGCTGATCCTCGCCGGCGGCGTCTTGCTCGCGTTGATCAGCGTCGTCCACCAGGTCGTGCTCGCGGTCGAAACGCACAACTTCGCGACCGGTCACGACTTCACGAACAGCGCCGTCGACGACGCGCTGGCGAAGAGCACGCCGAACCTGATCAGCCAGTACCTCGACCTGCTCGCCGGCCTCGCCGTCGCCGTCGCGATGGGCGTGATCGTCGTCAACGCGATCCGCGTCGGGCTCGTCACGCGCTGGCTCGGCGTCGTCGGCGTGCTCAGCGCGATCTTGATCTTCCTGCCGATCGGCGGCGCGACGCTCGAGGTCGTCCCGTCGTTCTGGCTCGTCGCAATGGGCATCCTCTACATCGGCAAATGGCCCAACGGGCAGCCGCCGGCCTGGGAGTCGGGCGAAGCGCGCCCGTGGCCATCGCGCTCGCAGGCGCGCGAAGAAGCCGGCGGCGGACGGCCGGCGCTCGCGACGAGCGCCGGCGACGTCGCGCCGGCGCCGACGCAGCCGAGCGGCGGCTCCTCGCGCAAGCGCCGCAAGCGCGGCGCGCGCGACGGCGACGGCACGCGCTGAGCCGCGCCGTCGCGCGCGACGCGCGTGATTAGTTGTGCGCTCAAACGGGAAACTCTCGAATGAGCGGACCCGGGAGCGCGCGCAGCTGCGGTTCCCCGGTCGTCGCAAACGCCCGACCTGGCTCTCGCGCCTGCGGCTCCCCGGGATCTCGCCCGAACGGCAACGAGTTGCCGCCCGATAGGGCGACTGGGAAGGGAGGTTCTTGATGGAGGCTGCGACTATCGATCGCGAGGGCCCCGCGCACCGGCGCGAGGAACCGGCGGGAACCGTGCGTGAGACGAGCGGCTGGAAACCGGCCGATCCGGGACCGCTCGGGCTCGCCGGGTTCGCGATGACGACGTTCGTGCTGTCGATGTTCAACTCGAACCTCGTCAACGAAAAGGGCGTCCCGGTCGTGCTCGGGCTCGCGCTCGTCTACGGCGGGATCGTGCAGCTGCTCGCCGGCATGTGGGAGTTCCGCAACGGCAACACGTTCGGCGCGGTCGCGTTCTCGTCGTTCGGCGCCTTCTGGATCTCGTTCTGGGCGCTCAACGTCTTCTACGCGAAGCAGATCGGCGGCAACGCCGGTCACGCCGTCGGCGTGTACCTGTGGGCGTGGGCGATCTTCACGGCGTACATGACGATCGCGGCGCTGCGCACGAGCGGGGCAGTGCTGCTCGTCTTCACGCTGCTGACGGCGACGTTCGTGCTGCTCGCGATCGGCAAGGTCGGCGCGAACGAAACGGTCACGCACTGGGGCGGCTACCTCGGCCTGGCGACGGCTGTGGCGGCGTGGTACGCGTCGTTCGCGGCGGTCGTCAACTCGACGTTCGGCCGCACGGTCGCGCCGGTGATACCGCTCGCGCGCAAACCGTGAAAGCAGCTCCGCGGATCGACACCGGCGCGCCGAGCGGCGGCGCGCCGGTGGCAGAATGGCCCGGCGGGTAGCGGGTGAACAGCGAGCGAGGAGGAGAGACGATGTCGACCGAACAGGACACAGCGGCGGGGGGCTCGACGACGAGCTGGCGACGCTGCTCGACGTCGAGACGTTCGACCCGCCGGCCGAGTTCCGCGAGCACGCGCTGCTCGACGATCCGGAGGTCTACGAGCAGGCGGCGGCCGATCCGCTCGCGTGGTGGGTCGCGCAGGCCGAGCAGCTCGACTGGTTCCAGAAGTGGACGCGCGTGCTCGACGACGACGACCCGCCGTTCTACAAGTGGTTCACCGGCGGCTCGCTGAACGTCTCGTACAACTGCCTCGACCGGCACGTGATCGCCGGGCGCGGCGAGCGCGTCGCGCTGCACTGGAAAGGCGAGGACGGCTCCGAGCGCGAGATCACCTACGCCCAGCTGCTCGCTGACGTCGAACGCTTCGCGAGCGCGCTCAAGCAGGAGGGCGTGCAGAAGGGCGACGTCGTCGGGATCTACCTGCCGATGATCCGGGAGGTGATCGTCGCGATGCTCGCGTGCGCGCGGATCGGCGCGCCGCACAACGTCGTCTTCGGCGGCTTCTCGGCCGAGGCCGTGCGCGAGCGGATGGAGTTCTCCGAGGCGAAGCTGCTGATCACGGTCGACGGCGCCGCGCGCAAGGGCAAGACGGCGCCGGTCAAGGACCGCGTCGACGAGGTGATGGGCGACCTGCGGACGCTGGAGAAGATCGTCGTCGTGCGCAGTTCGGGCACGGCGTGCCAGATGCGTGAGGGCCGCGACGTCTACTACGACGAGATCGTCGCCGCGGCCGACCCGGCCTGCCCGCCCGAGCCGCTCGACGCCGAGCACCCGTTGTTCATCCTCTACACGTCGGGCTCGACGGCGAAGCCGAAGGGAATCCTGCACACGACCGGCGGCTACCTGACGGGCGTCTCGGCGACGCACCGCTACGTCTTCGACCTGAAGCCGGAGAGCGACGTCTACTGGTGCGCGGCCGACGTCGGCTGGATCACGGGGCACTCCTACATCGTCTACGGCCCGCTCTGCAACGGCGCGACGTCGGTCATGTGGGAGGGCGCGCCCGACTATCCCGACAAGGGCATCTGGTGGGAGATCGTCGAGCGCTACGGCGTGACGATCCTCTACTGCGCGCCGACGGCGATCCGCGCGTGCATCAAGTGGGGCGCCGAGTGGCCGAACAGGCACGACCTCTCGAGCCTGCGCCTGCTCGGCTCGGTCGGCGAGCCGATCAACCCGAAGGCGTGGCTCTGGTACCACAAGGTGATCGGGCGCGAACGCTGCCCGATCGTCGACACGTGGTGGCAGACGGAGACGGGCGCGATCATGATCACGCCGCTGCCGGGCATCACGAAGACGAAGCCCGGCTCGGCGACGTTCCCGTTCCCGGGCGTGTTCGCCGAGGTCCGCGACGAGTCGACGGGCGAGCCGATCGAGGACGGCCAGGGCCTGCTCGTGCTGACGCGCCCGTGGCCGTCGATGCTGCGCACGCTCTACAAGGAGCCCGAGCGCTTCGTCGAGACGTACTTCGCGCGCTTCGGCAAGGAGACGTACCTCGTCGGCGACGCGGCGCGGCGCGACAAGGACGGCTACCTGTGGGTGATCGGGCGGATCGACGATGTCGTCAACGTCTCCGGTCACCGTCTCTCGACGGCCGAGGTCGAGTCCTCGATCGTCGCGCACGTCGACGTCGCCGAGGCGGCCGTGATCGGTCAGCACGACGAGGACACGGGGCAGGCGATCGTCGCGTTCGTGACGCTGCAGGGCGACCTCGTCGGCGACGAGAGCACCGTCGAGGGCATCCGCGAGACGGTCGCCGCGCGGATCGGCAAGTTCGCTCGGCCGAAGCGGATCATCTGGGCCGACGACCTGCCGAAGACGCGCTCGGGCAAGATCATGCGCCGCCTCCTGCGCGACATCGCCGAGGGCCGCGCGCTCGGCGACGTGACGACGCTGCGCGATCCGGCCGTCACCGAGCAGCTCGAGGAGCGCGTCAAGGAGATGCAGGCGCAGGAGGACTGACCCGCTGCCAGTGGCGACCGGCAGAGGAGGGCGCGGCGCGCCCGCGGAGAGCGCCGACGGCGTGACGCGCGTGCACGTCGGCTGCTCGGGCTGGAACTACCGCGACTGGCGCGGCGTCGTCTATCCGGCCGGCCTGCCGAGCCGTGCCTGGCTGTCGCGCTACGCCGAGTGCTTCGCGACGGTCGAGGTGAACGCGACGTTCTACCGTCTCGTCAGCCGCGACGCGGTCGCGCGCTGGGTCGAGCAGACGCCGGGCGACTTCGCCTTCGCCGTCAAGGCGAGCCGCTATCTGACGCACGTCAAGCGCCTCGGCGACATCGAGCAGGGACTCGCGCGCTTCTACGAGCGGATCGAGCCGCTCGTCGAAGCGGGACGGCTCGGAGCGGTGCTGTGGCAGCTGCCCGAGACGTTCAAGCGCGACGAGGCGCGCCTGAGCGCGGCGCTCGATCTGCTTCCGCGCGGCCGCCACGCGTTCGAGTTTCGCGACGCGAGCTGGTTCGTCGCCGAGGTCTACGCGCTGCTGCGTCGTCACGACGCGGCGCTCGTGTTCGGCGATCATCCGCAGCGCCCGTTCCAGAGCGAGGAGGCGACCGCCTCGTGGGGCTATGTGCGCCTGCACTACGGGTCGCGCGGGCGGCGCGGCAACTACTCCGAGCGCGAGCTCGACGCGTGGGCCGAGCGCCTGCACGACTGGAGCGCCGAGCGCGAGCTCTACGTCTACCTCAACAACGACTGGGAGGGCTTCGCTCCGCGCAACGCGCGGCTGCTCGACAGGCGCCTGCACGAGCTCGAGGTCGGTGGACGGTGACGCGCGCCGCGACGCTCGAGCAGCTCCGCGGACAAGCGCTTGCGTGTCGCGACTGCAATCTGTGGCGCGATGCGACGCAGACGGTGTTCGGCGAGGGCTCGCCGTCGGCGCGGATCGTGTTCGTCGGCGAGCAGCCCGGCGACCGCGAGGACCGCGAGGGCCGGCCGTTCGTCGGGCCGGCTGGCGCGCTGCTCGATCGCGCGCTCGAGGAGGCGGGGATCGCGCGCGCCGATGCGTACGTGACGAACGTCGTCAAGCACTTCAAGTACCGCGCGCGTGGCAAGCGGCGGATCCACCAGCGCCCGGGCGCCGAGGAAATCGGCGTCTGCCGGCAGTGGCTCGACGGCGAGCTCGCGCTCGTGCGACCGGACGTGCTCGTCTGCCTCGGCCTGACGGCCGCGCACGCGCTGCTCGGGCGCGACCTGAGCATCGGGCGCGATCGCGGGCGCCCGCTGCACAGCGAGCTCGCGCCGACGGCCTTGCTGACCGCGCACCCGTCCTCGGTGCTGCGCGAGCGCGACGAGGACGCGCGCCGCGCCGCGCACGAAGCGCTCGTCGCCGATCTGCGCGTGGCGGCGAGCGCGTGCTGATCGCGGTCATCGCCGACACGCATCTCCCGCGCGGTCGCCGGGCGCTGCCCGCTCGCGCCGTCGCGCTGCTCGAAGACGCCGAGCTGATCCTGCACGCCGGCGACGTCTCGACGGTCTCGGCGCTGGCCGAGCTCGAAGCGCTCGGGCCGCCGCTCGTCGCGGTGCACGGCAACGTCGACGAGCCGGCGCTGCGCGAGCGTCTCCCGTCGGAGCTCGAGCTCGAGCTCGGCGGCGTCAAGCTCGCGATGACGCACGACGCGGGCGCGGCGAGAGGACGTCTCGCGCGCCTGCGCAGGCGCTTCGTCGACGCCGATGCTGTCGTCTTCGGGCACTCGCACATCCCGCTGCTCGAAGCCGACGGCGCCTTTCAGATCTTCAACCCGGGCAGCGCGACGGACCGCCGCCGCCAGCCGCAGCACACGATCGGGCTAGCACGGGTCGATCGCGGCTCGCTCAGCTTCGAGCACGTCGCGCTCGGCCGCTGAGCGCGCGGGAGGCGGCAGGTTGCGGCTAGGGGTGATCCCCAATAGGGCGGCGGCCCGGCGGTGCGATCATTCAGCGATGGCAACTGCGCCGCAGAACGCCGCCGCATCGCCGCGGCGCCACCGCCTCCAGCGCTACCCCGACCGCGGGCTGCTCGGCGGCGTGGGGGCGGGCATCTCCGAGCAGCTCGGCGTCCCCGTGCAACTCGTGCGCTTCGCGATGGCGCTGATGCTCGCGGCCGGCGGGATCGGCATCGCGCTCTACGCGCTCGCCTGGCGGCTCCTGCCGGTCGCGCCGGAGAGCGAGGGGGTCGAGCGCCCGTCGGGAGCCTGGCGCGAGGCGCTGCTGATCGTGATACTCGCGCTCGCCGTCCTCTACGGGCTGCGCCGCGCCGGGCTGCTGCTCGGCGACTCGCTGATGTGGCCGCTCGTGCTCGCGACGTTCGGGCTGGTCCTCGTCTGGCGTCCTGCCGCCGTCGGCGGCATCGACGGCGCCCGCCGGATCGCGCCGCTGCGCGCGCTGCTGCGCCCATCGGGACGTTCCGACCTGCCGCGGCCGCTCGTCGGCGTGACGCTCGTCGCGTTCGCGTCGGCGGCGCTGCTGCACGCGCTCGGCGTGCTCGGCAACCTCGGCAAGGCGCTGAGCGCCGTCGCGATCGTCGCGACGATGCTCGCGCTGCTGTTCGGGCCGTGGCTCGTGCGGCTCGTGCGCAGCCTGTCGTTCGAGCGCGCCGCGCGGATTCGCGAGCAGGAGCGCGCCGAGGTCGCGGCGCACCTGCACGACTCGGTGCTGCAGACGCTCACGCTGATCCAGAAGCGCGCCGGCGACCCGCGCGAGGTCGCCGGGCTCGCGCGCCGCCAGGAGCGCGAGCTGCGCCGCTGGCTGTTCGCTCGGCCAGGCGCCGACTGCGGCGACAGCGTCAAGGCGCTGCTCGAACGCGCGACGGCCGAGGTCGAGGAGCTGCACGGCGTCCCGATCGAGCTCGTCGTCGTCGGCGACGCGCCGGTCGACACGCGCCTGGAAGCGCTCGTGCAGGCGGCGCGCGAGGCGCTGACGAACGCCGCGAAGTTCGCCGGCGCCGAGCGCGTCGACCTGTTCGCCGAGATCGGACCGTCGAGCGTCGAGGTGTTCGTGCGCGATCGCGGCGTCGGCTTCGACCCGACGGCGATCCCCGAGGATCGCCGTGGCGTGCGCGACTCGATCGTCGGACGCATCGAGCGATACGGCGGCCGCGCGAAGGTCACGAGCGCGCCCGGCGCGGGCACGGAGGTCGAGCTCGCCGTCGAGCGCCCGCGCGGGCAGGTAGCGATGAGCCCCATACCGGCGTCATGACGAGCCGCGCGCGGTCGCGATGACGAGCGATCGCGTGCGCGTCGTGATCGTCGACGACCACGACCTGTTCCGCGCCGGCGTGCGCGCCGAGCTCGGCGAGCGCGTCGACGTCGTCGGCGAGGCCGGTGGCGTCGCCGAGGCGGTGCGCACGGTTCGCGAGCAGCGCCCCGACGTCGTGCTGCTCGACGTGCACATGCCCGACGGCGGCGGCGTCGAGGTGCTCCGCAGCGTCTGCGCCGAGCTGCCCGAAGTGCGCTTCCTCGCGCTGTCGGTCTCCGACGCGGCCGAGGACGTGATCGCCGTGATCCGCGCCGGCGCGCGCGGCTACGTGACGAAGTCGATCTCCGCCGCGGAGCTCACCGACGCGGTCGCGCGCGTCGCCGAAGGCGACGCCGTCTTCTCGCCGCGCCTGGCCGGCTTCGTGCTCGACGCGTTCGCCGGGCCTGCACCCGACGCAGACACGCGCGAGCTCGACCAGCTGACGCCGCGCGAGCGCGAGGTGCTCCAGCACATCGCGCGCGGCTACATGTACAAGGAGATCGCGCAGCGCCTCGAGATCTCGGTCAAGACCGTCGAGGCGCACGTCGGCGCGGTGCTGCGCAAGCTGCAGCTCTCGAGCCGCCACGAGCTGAGCCGCTGGGCGTTGCAGCGGCGGCTCGTCAGCCTCGACTGACCCTAGGGACGATCCCCGATTGCGCCGCCTGCGCCGAGCGGTCACAGTCGGCCCATGCCAACGACCCCGCGCATCGCAGCGGACGTGCAAGCCGCAAGCCCGGCGCAGTCGCCCGGCGCGGCGATCGAGACGTCTCACCTGACCAAGCGCTTCGGCGCGAGGACGGCGATCGACGCCGTCGACCTGTACGTGCCACGCGGAACGGCGTTCGGCTTCCTCGGCCCGAACGGCGCCGGAAAGACGACGATGATCCGGATGCTGCTCGGCCTCACGCACGCGGACGGCGGCACGATGAGCCTGCTCGGGCGACCGGTCCCGGCAGAGCGCGGCGAGGCGCTGCAGCGCGTCGGCGCGATCGTCGAGGAGCCTCGCTTCCACACGCACCTCGCCGGACGCGAGAACCTGCAGATCGTCGCCGCCGCGCGCGGCCCGCAGGCTCGTGCGCTGATCGCGCCCGCGCTCGCTCGCGTCGGGCTCGCAGAGCGAGCCGACGAGAAGGTCAAGCGCTACTCGCTCGGCATGCGCCAGCGCCTCGGCGTCGCGCGCTGCCTGCTCGCCGACCCGCAGCTGCTGATCCTCGACGAGCCGACGAACGGCCTCGACCCGGGCGGCATCCAGGAGTTCCGCGAGATGATCCGCGCGATGGTCGAGCAGGAGGGGCGGACGGTGTTCATCTCCTCGCACCTGCTCGACGAGGTCGAAAAGACCTGCGACGCAGCGGCGATCGTCGACCGCGGCAAGATCGTCACGCAGGGGCCGATCTCCGAGCTCGCGCGCGGCGGCGCGCGCCACGAGCTGATCGTCGGCGTCGACGACGCCGAGCTCGCGAGCGTCGCGCTCGAGCGCAGCGAGCTCGTGCACGAGCTGCACCGCGTCGACGGCGGCCTGCGCGTCGTGCTCGCAGGCGAGCTGGAGTCGGCCGCCGGTGTGACCGCGGCGCTCGTGCACGCGGGCGTCGGCGTGATGCGCGTCGAGCCGGTGCGCGAGAGCCTCGAGCGACGCTTCCTCGAGATCACCTCGCGGCTCGATGCGCCACCGGCGCTCGTCGCGGACGGCGAGGGGGTGGAGCGATGAGACAGATCGCGCTGCAGATGTTCGGGGCCGACCTGCTGAAGCTGCGCAAGAAGCGCTCGACGCTGATCTGGGCGCTCGTGCTCGCGCTCGCGCCGGTCGTGATCTTCTTCGCCGTCAAGGTCGTCCAGCACTCCTCGAACACGGTCAAGTACGAACCGGCCGGCGGCATACAGGGATACCGCGACGGGCTTCGCGCCGTCGCGATCTTCTTCGGTCCGCTCGCGGCGATCCTGATCGGCGTCGAGGCCGGTGCCGGCGATGTCTCGGCGGGCGTCTTCCGCGACCTCGTCGTGACCGGACGCTCGCGCACGGCGCTGTTCGCCTCGCGCATCCCCGCGGCGTTGACGCTGTGCTGGGCGGTCGTGCTCGGCGCGTTCGCGCTGGTCCTGATCGGCACGTTCGCGTTCTCCTCGAACCTGCCGACGCCCGGCGCGGCGCCGATCTTCAACGGCCTCGGCTTCGTGCTGCTCTCGACCGCCGCGATCTGCGTCGTCGCCGTCGGCTTCGCCTCGCTGACGGGATCGAAGGCGGCGTCGATCACGGCGTTGATCGGCTGGCAGCTCGTCGCGAGCCCGCTGATCTCGCAGATCAGCTCGCTCGGCAGCGCCCGCCGCGGCCTGCTGAGCGAGTCGGTCGCGCATTTCAGCCCGGTCGACACCGGTGGCCACGGCGCGAACGTCACCGTGCCCGGGGGCACCGGGCTGATCGTGATCGTCGTCTGGCTCGTCGTGTTCGTCGGCCTCGGCGCGTGGCGCACGCGACGGATGGATGCCTGAGCACAAGCTCCGCCGCCCGCGTCCGTTCAGGCGCGGGCGGCGGTCACACCTTGCGGTGCTCGGGCACCCAGGAGCCGTCCTCGGCGCGCGCGAAGTCCTGGAACAGCCCGGGCGCCTCGGCCTGCATCGTTCGCGCGACAGCGTCGAACACGAAGCGCAGCTCCTCCTCGGCGCCGGGCGCCGTGCGCATCTCGATCACGTGGCGCAGCGTGCGCGCGTTCGCCGTCCAGATGATGTCGGTGCTCAGCCCGAGCGGCGCGAGGCGGCGCAGGGCGGAGGTGACCTCCTTCTTGACGTGGAACGGCACGCCGTCGTCGTCGATCCCGAGCTCGGCGGCCGCGCTCGTCTGGAACTCCTCGAGCCGCTCGACGATCGCGAGCACCTGCTCGCGCACGGGCTCGAGCGCCGCCGGCACGCGGAAGCCGATGTCGCTGAGGCGCACGTAGCGCAGGCTCTCCTGGCTGAACGCCGAGCCGGCGCGATGTCTAACAAGCTCATGCGTAAAAACACGGCTCACGTTGCGCAGCGCGAACGAGTAGTTCGCGTGCTCGAGCACGCTGCCGTGCGCCGAGCGCAGGATGTTCGCGAAGTAATCGCGCTGGTCGGTGCGCACGCGCGTGACGTTCGGGTTCAGCCCGGGCTCCCAGCTGCGATAGCAGGCGCGCCCGCCGAACTCGACGAGCAGCTCACCGGCGTTCGGAGCCTCCTCGGACTCCTCGAGCCGTCGCGCCAGCCACGACTCGCCGCCGACGTCCGCCAGGTAGGAGCGCATCCCGTCTACGTCGATCGACGGTCGGGCGATGAGGAAGACCTGCGGAGTCGTCTCGTGCATCGGGCCGACGATGGTAGGCCGACGTTCGGACGGCGCTCGGGCGCGGCGCGCGCCCGTCGCGCGAGCCGTTGCGCGGACGTTCGTCTATCGGAACGGAGCGCATCCGCAGACGTTCGCGTGGCGGCGAAAGGCTCCGAAAGCGGGCTTGTTACTCTCCGAGCAAGTGGATCCGATGCCGACTGAGAACGGCTCGCCGACGCTCGTCCAAGCCGACGGTCTGAGCCGGCGCTATGGCGAAGGAGAAGCAGCTGTCGACGCGCTCACCGACGTGACCGTCGGGTTCCCGTCGTCGCGCTTCGCCGCGATCATGGGGCCGTCGGGGTCGGGCAAGTCGACGCTGATGCACATCCTCGCGGGGCTCGACCGGCCGACCGGCGGCACGGTGCGCCTCGGCGACGTCGAGCTGACGGATTTGGACGACAGGCGCCTGACCGAGCTGCGCCGCGACAAGATCGGCTTCATCTTCCAGACGTTCAACCTGCTGCCGGTGCTCAACGCCGAAGAGAACATCCTGCTGCCGCTGTCGATCGCCGGGCGCCAGCCGGATCGCGAGTGGCTGACGCGCCTGATCGAGATCGTCGGCATCGGCGACCGGCTCTCGCATCGCCCGGCCGAGCTCTCCGGCGGCCAGCAGCAGCGTGTCGCCGTCGCGCGAGCGCTCGTCTCGCGGCCGGAGGTCGTGTTCGCCGACGAGCCGACCGGCAACCTCGACTCGAAGGCGTCGAACGACGTGCTCGAGCTGCTGCGCAACGCGGTCGACGACTTCGACCAGACGGTCGTGATGGTCACGCACGACGCGCACGCGGCGTCGTTCGCCGATCGCCTGCTCGTGCTGGCGGACGGACGGATCGTCCACGACGCTCCATCGGTCAGCACCGACGAGGCGCTCGACCTGATGAAGTCGATCGGCTGAGATGGCGCAGCTCGTACTGCGCGGATTCGCTCAGCGCAAGCTGCGCGTCGCGCTCACCGCCATCGCGATCGCGCTCGGCGTCGCGCTGATGGCCGGCACGTACATCCTGACCGATACGATCAACCACTCCTTCGCGGGCATCTTCAAGACGGCGTCGGCCGGCGACTCGGTCGTCGTCAGCCCGGCGCAGACGCTCGGCAAGCGCGTCGAATCGGAAACCTCGCCGATCACCGAGCAGATGCTCGCGCAGGTGCGCGGCACGCCCGGCGTCGCGGAAGCGGCCGGCGGCATCTTCTCGCCTGCGACGCTGCTCGACGCCAACCGCAAACGGCTCAGCTCGGGGCACTCGCCCGCGTTCGTCTCGGCGCTCGTCCCGAAGCGCTTCGAGTCGTTCAAGCCGATCAAAGGTCGCTTTCCGCAGGGGCCCGGCGAGGTGGCGATCGACCAGGCGACGGCCGAACGAACGCACGTCGCGATCGGCCAGCAGATCATCGTCGCCGGCCGCTCGACCGCGCGACGCTACGCGGTCGTCGGCGTCGTCCAGTTCGGCGGCGGCGAATCGTTCGGCGGCGCCGGCGTCGCGGTGCTGACACCGGCCGAAGCGCAGAGCGTCGTCGGCGAGCCCGGGCGCTTCGACCACATCGACGTCGCCGCGGCGCCGGGCGTCTCGCCGGCAACGCTGCGCGGGCGGCTGCGCGCCGCGCTGCCTTCGACCGTGGCGGTGCGCACGGGCGAAGAGCAGGCCGAAAAGAACACGACGAACCTCGAAGAACGGCTGAGCGGCCTGCGCACGTTCCTACTGATCTTCGCGTACGTCGCGCTCGTCGTCGGCGCGTTCATCATCTTCAACACGTTCTCGATCACCGTCGCGCAGCGCGCTCGTGAGTTCGGCCTGCTGCGCACGCTCGGCGCCTCGCGCGCGCAGATCCTGCGGACGGTAGTCGCCGAAGGGCTGCTGCTCGGCGTGCTCGGCGCCGTGCTCGGCCTGTTCGCCGGCATTGGCCTCGCACCGGCGCTCGACCAGCTGTTCAAGGCGATCGGCGCCGACATCCCCGACAACGGGACCGTGCTCGAGACGCGCACGATCGTCGTCTCGCTGCTCGTCGGGATCGTCGTCACGGTGCTCGCGGGGCTGCCCTCGGCGCTACGCGCGACGCGCGTGCCGCCGCTCGCGGCGATGCGCGAGGGCGTCGAGATCCCGCCGCGCCAGCCGCTCACGCGCGGGCGCCACGCCGTGCCGATCCTGCTCGCGCTGATCGCGCTGCGGCTCGTCATCGCGATCGCGAACAACGAGGGCACCGGCACGATCGTGATCGTTGCGGCGATCGGCGGCCTCGTCGCCGGCGTCCGTCTGCGCCAGCGCGCGCGCGGACGTCGCTACCGCGTCGTCCCCTTCCTGGCGCGTACCGTCGGCGCGCTCGTCGCCTGGCGTGGGATCACCGGCCGCCTCGCGCGCGAGAACGCGATGCGCCAGCCGGGCCGGACGATGGTCACGGCGGCCGCGCTGACGGTCGGTATCGCGCTCGTCGCGCTGATCGCCGTTCTCGCGGCTGGGTTCAAGGCGACGATCAACGAAGCCGTCAACCGCTCGTTCGCCGGCAACCTGATCGTCCAGAACTCGCAGGGAGGGGAAAGCCAGGGCATTCCGTCGCTCGTCGCGCCGGCCGTGCGCAAGGTTCCGGGCGTCGCGAGCGTGACGCCGATCGCGTTCACCGTCGGTCGCCCGAACGGCACGAAGAAGAACGCTTCGATCACGGCGATCGAACCGAGCACGTTCGTACGCGCCTACCGCGTCGAATGGAAGCACGGGTCGAACGCGACGCTGCTGGCGCTCGACGAAACGGGCGTCGTCGCATCGAAGAGCTATGCCGAAGAACGCCACCTGAGCGTCGGCAAGGCGATCACCGTGCTGACGCCGACGGGCGCTCACGTGCCGCTGAGGGTGAACGGGATCGTCGAAGAAAAATCGGGCCTGCTCGCCGACCTGACGATCACGCGCTCGCTCGCGGCCAGCCGGTTCGGCCTGCGCGAAGACGCGATCGACTTCGTCACGTATGCGCCCGGCGCGAGCAATGCGCAGGTGCAGCCAGCCGTCGACACGCTGCTCGACGCGCGGTTCCCGCAGGCGCGTTCGCGCACGGCGGCACAGTTCAAGACAGAACAGTCCGAACAGGTCAACTCGCTGCTCGCGCTGATCTACGTGCTGCTCGCGCTCTCCGTGATCGTCTCGCTGTTCGGCATCGTCAACACGCTGATCCTCTCGATCTACGAGCGCACGCGCGAGCTCGGCATGATGCGTGCGATCGGCACCTCGCGCCGGCAGATCCGCCAGATGATCCGTTACGAGTCGGTGATCACATCGCTGATCGGCGGCGTGCTCGGTCTCGTCATCGGCGTCGTCGGCGCGCTGATCGTGATCGTCTGGCCGCTGTCGGGCTCGGGCTACGTGATCTCGATACCCGTCGGCACGCTGATCGTGCTGATCTTCGTCGCCGCGATCGCCGGGCTGCTCGCGGCGCAGCTCCCCGCTCGGCGCGCGGCGCGGCTCGACGTGCTGAGCTCGCTCGCGGCCGAGTAACGCGTGCACGTTCGCGGCTAAGCTGGCGCGATGGCTGCGCCCGCTCCCGAGTCGACCGACGCCGAGCTCCGGGCGACCGCCTGGGATCTCGAGCCGCTCGTCGAAGGCGACGGGCCGGACGGCGTCGAGAAGCGGATGGACGAGGCGCTGCAGCGCGCGCAGTCGTTCGCCGGTCGCTACGCCGGCAAGCTCTCAGACCTCGACTCCGGCGCGCTGCGCGGCGCGATGGAGGAGCTCGCGGCGATCCACGAGCTGATCGGCCGCGCCGGCACGTACGCGGCGCTGCGCTTCTCGACGGACACGGCCGACCCGGCGAACGGCGCGCTGATGCAGCTCGCGCAGGAAGGCGGCACGGCGATCGAGACGACGCTGCTGTTCTTCGAGCTGGAGTGGGCGGCGCTCGAGGACGCGCGCGCCGAGGAGCTGCTCGCCGGCGGGGGCCTCGACTTCTGCGCTCACTACCTGCGCAACGTGCGCCGCTACCGCGAGCACCTGCTCTCCGAGCCCGAGGAGAAGATCCTCTCCGAGAAGGCGCTGACGGGCGCCGGCGCGTGGACGCGCCTGTTCGAGGAGCTGACATCGGCGATCGAGGTCGAGCTGCCGGGCGAGCAGGCGAAGGTCCCGCTCGACGTCGCGCTGAGCCGCCTGTCGCTGCCCGACCGCGACGTGCGGCGCACGGCGGCGGAGGCGGTGACGGCGGCGCTCGCGCCGGGGCTGCGCACGCGCGCGTTCCTGTTCAACACGCTGCTCGCCGACAAGGGCGTCGACGATCGCCTGCGCCACTACTCGCACTGGCTCGCCGCGCGCAACCTCGCGAACGAGGCGAGCGACGAGTCGGTGCAGGCGCTGATCGAGGCGGTGCGTGCGCGCAACGAGATCCCGCGACGCTGGTATCGCCTGAAGGCGAAGCTGCTCGGCGTCGAGCGGCTCGCCGACTACGACCGGATGGCGTCGGTCGGCGAGGACGAGGTCAGCTTTCCGTTCGCGCGCGCGAGAGAGATCGTGCTCGACTGCTACTCGTCGTTCTCGCCCGAGCTCGGCGACGTCGCAAAGCGCTTCTTCGAGGACCGCCGGATCGACGCGCCGGTGCGCGCGGGCAAGCGCGGAGGCGCGTTCTGCGCGTCGTCGGTGCCGTCGGTCGAGCCGTACGTGCTGCTCAACTACACCTCGAAACGCCGCGACGTGCTGACGCTCGCGCACGAGCTCGGCCACGGCGTGCACTTCGCGCTCGCCGCGCGGCAGGGGATCTTCCACCAGAGCACGCCGCTGACGCTCGCCGAGACGGCGTCGGTGTTCGGCGAGACGATCGTCTTCGGGCGTCTGCTCGAGGAGGACGGCTCGCCGGCCTCGCGCTTGGCGCTGCTCGCGGAGAACCTCGAGGACACGATCGCGACGGTCTTCCGCCAGGTCGCGATGAACCGCTTCGAGGACCTCGTGCACAACGCGCGCCGCGACGAGGGCGAGCTGTCGGTCGAGCGCTTCGGCGAGCTGTGGGCCGACAGCCAGTCGGAGATGCTCGGCGACTCGGTCGAGGTGACCGACGGGTATCGCGCGTGGTGGTCGTACATCCCGCACTTCATCGGCACGCCGGGCTACGTCTACGCGTACGCCTACGGGCAGCTGCTCGCGCTGTCGGTGTACGAGCGCTACGAGGAGCTCGGCGCGGAGATGGTGCCCCGCTACCTCGAGCTGCTCGCCGCCGGCGGCTCGAAGAGCCCCGAGGAGCTAGGCCGGATCGTCGGCGTCGACCTCGCCGACGCCGGCTTCTGGGACGCCGGCCTCGACCTCGTCGAGCGGCAGCTGCAGGAAGCCGAAGCGGCGGCCGAGGCGTCCGGGCGCTTGTAACGTCCACCGCCGAGCGCTTAGGCTTGCGCGATGCGGATGCGACCAGCCGCAGACGACCTGCTCGAGCGTGTCGCGCTCGCCGCGAACATGGTGCCGCTGCCGGCGGCGTACGCGCTCTACGGGATGACCGCCGGCCGCGTCGTCGGCGTCGCGCAGCGACTCGGAGTGATCGGCAAGCTGCTCGCCGGACCGGCGACGGCCGGGCGCGTCGCCGAGGAGCTCGAGCTGCAGGTCGCGGGAACGCGACTGCTCTGCGAGAGCCTTGCCGGCCTCGGCGTGCTCGAGCAGGACGGGCACACGTTCTCGCTCGCGAAGCGCTCGCGCAAGTGGCTCGACCCCGGGTCGGAGACCTACATCGGCACGTGGCTCGAGCATTCGACGACGTACTGGGAGTGGTACGGCGACCTCGAGCGGATCGTCCGCGACGGCGGCAGCTTCGAGATCCACCGCGAGCCGGCCGACGACGCGGAGTACTGGCGCGTGTACATCACCGGCCAGTACGAGATCGCACGGCTGTCGGCCGCCGAAGTCGCGAAGGCGGTGCGCCTGCCCGCGCAGCCAACGGCGCTGCTCGACGTCGCCGGCGGCCACGGATGGTTCTCGGCCGAGCTGTGCAAGCGTTACGAGGCGCTGAAGGCGACCGTCGTCGACCTGCCCGGCAGCGCGCGCGTCGGGCGCGAGATCATCGCGCGCGCAGGCATGAGCGAGCGCGTCGAACATCGCGACGGCGACATGTTCGAGGCCGACCTTGGCGGACCGTACGACGGCGCGCTCGTGTTCGACATCGTCCATCACCTCTCCGGCGAGCAGATCGTGACGCTGCTGAGCCGCGTGCGCCACGCGCTGAAGCCCGGCGGCACGCTCGCCGTGCTCGACATGTTCCGCTCGGACGCCAAGCACCAGCGCGCGTCGGCGTCGGCCGTCGGGCTGCTGTTCCACCTGACGTCGGGCGCCGACCTGCCGAGCCCCGACGAACTCGCCGGCCACTTCGCCGAGGCCGGCTTCGAGCGGCCGAAGCGCACGAAGGTGCGGCGGATTCCCGATCAGGATCTGTACCAGGCCAAGGCCGTGTAACGCTCAGCCCAAGAGCTGTTCCAGGAAGAATCGCGTCTTTGCCGGTGGCTCCTTGGTGGGGTACATGTCCTTGAGGAGGTCGAGCGCCTCCTGTGCGCTGTTGATATCGCACTGCTCGAGCAGGATCTCGATGTCCTCGTCGTCCTCGCCGAAGCGCATTGCCATCAGCTTCATCGCGAGCAGGTACCTTGGAGAGGCCGTGGTGACTTCGATCCCGTCGACCTCGGGAAGCGGTCGCGCCTCGGCGTCTCGTCCCGGCATGTACGCCTTCGCCGCGTCGTTCAGCCAGTCCGCGGGCAGCCCCTGCTCTTCGGCGACCTTCTCCGCCGCGGCATAGATCGCGCTCTTGGGCTCGAACACCGCGTCGATGTCCTTGGTTACGCGCCTCGTCGAGTAGGCGAGCGCCATCGCGGCGCCGCCGACGATGAAGATCTGTCCGCGGATGTCCTGGCGGCTGAGCTCATCACCGAGAGCCTGCAGCGCGGCGAGGATCTTCACCTTGCTGAAGTAACGCTCAGGCACGGTCGAACACCTCGCGCGCGATCAGCACTCCGTGCCGGGCGAACACCGCCGGCGTGTTGGCAAGCGTGTAGGCATCGAACTCGGGGCGGCTCGCAACGAACCACAAGGGCTCGACGAAGCGATCCGGTTTATCGACCCAACCAGGTATCGGGATTTCCCGCTCCCTCGCGAAGAACTCTGCGACGCCGGCAAGCGCCGCGTCGAAGCGCCGGTCTCCCGTCGCAGGAGGCTGCTCGGCGATCAGCTCGATCGCACCGGGTCGCGAGGAGCCGCGGATGTCGTCGGCGAACCCGAACAGCAATCGCAGCGCGTCCTGCTCGCGACCGTCGTCGAGGTCTTCGCGGATCGTCAATGAGAGATCGGCCAGTGATGCCGCGCCGCGGCGCACCCGTGGGCTAGCGACGACCTCGATGTCGTGCTCGGCGGCATCGAGCAGACGCACGAGCGTCGGGAAGCTCGGCGTTCGTGCCCCGGACTCGTACGCCGCTACCGCCGGCTGTGTAGTGCCGGCTCGCTTGGCGACCTCCAGCTGAGTGATGCCTGCGGCCTCGCGCGTATTGCGCAGCAATGCGGAGAACTCCATGAAATGACTATATACGTTTTGATATATCCATCCCAAGCGCCGCAGCGCCGCTTCAACTCGGAAAGATGCGCTGCAGCAACCCCGGCACGTCCGCGATCGAGTCGGCGACCGCCGTCGGGCTGACTTCGATCGGCAGCCCTTTGTCGACGAACTTGCCCGTGCGCACGAGCACGCCGGCGAGCCCGGCGGCCATCGCGCCGCCGACGTCGGCCTCGACGTCGTCGCCGATCATCACCGCGCGCTCGACGCTCATCGCATCGAGCGCCGTCTGGAAGAACGCCTGAGAGGGCTTGCCGACGACCGTCGCCTCGCGGCTCGTCGCGTACTCGAGCGCCGCCGAGTACGCGCCGACGTCGAGCGCGAGCCCGTCCTTGCGCCGCCAGTAGCGGTTGTGCTGCAGCGCGATCAGCTCGGCGCCGTCCATCAGCAGGCGAAAGACGTCGTTGAGCAGCTCCGCGTCGAAGCGCTCGCCGACGTCGCCGAGGATCACCGCGTCGACGCGCTCGCCGGGCGGCGCCTGCGTGAGCGTGGCGAGGTCCTCGCGCAGGCCGTCGCTGACGACGAGCTCGACCGACTCGTGGCCGCGCTCGGCGCAGTAGCGCACGGCCATCGCCGCCGGCGTGAGGATCTCCTCGATCGACGCCTCGAAGCCGAGCTCGGCGAGGTGCTCGGCGACCTGCCGGCGCGAGCGCGACGTCGTGTTCGTCACCAGGCGCAGGTCCGCGCCGAGACCGCGCAGCTCGCCGAGCGCCTCGTGCGCGCCGGCGATCGGCTCGTCGCCGACGTACAGCACGCCGTCGATGTCGAGCAGCACGCCGAGCGGTCCGGTCGGCGTGCTCACGCGATCAGAACAACCCGCCGAGCGCGCTGCCGGCGTGGTGGACGAGGTCGAACAGCGGCTGCGGCACGATTCCGAAGAACAGCGTCGCCGCGCCGGCGACGAGCGCGACGAGCAGCACCTCCGGCTGCGGCGTCGAGGTGCTCGGCGCCGCGGCGAGCGCCGTGTCGTCGAGCTCCGGCGAGCCGCCGGCGAGCGCCGGCAGGCCCTCGCCGCCGGCCGGCGCGCCGAGCGGCGCTGCGCCGCTCCCGGCGCCGGCTTCGCCGGCCGGCGCGCGCCGCATCCACATCGCCGCGATCACCGGCAGGTAGTAGCCGAGCGAGATCATCGAGCCGATTACGATCGCGACGCCGAGCCACGTGTAGCCGCCCGAGACGGCCGCGTCGATCAGGTAGAACTTGCCGGCGAAGCCGGCCGTCGCCGGGATCCCGGCGAGCGCGAGCATCGACAGCGTCATCGGCCACGCCAGCAGCGGGCGCTCGCGGCCGAGGCCCTGCAGCGATTGCAGCGAATCGCCGAGCCCCGTTTCGCGCTCGCGCGCGACGATCACGGCGAACGAGGCCATGTTCATGAACACGTAGACCGCGAGGTAGAAGACGGTCGCGCGCACGCCGAGTTGCGTCGAGACGACGACGCCCGCGAGCATGTAGCCGGCCTGCGCGACCGACGAGTACGCGAGCATCCGCTTCAGCGAGGACTGCCCGAGCGCGCCGACGTTGCCGACGACGATCGTGATCGTCGCGAGCACCGCGAGCGCCGGTCCCCAGTCGCCCTGCACGTTGATCAGCGCGACGTCGAAGAAGCGCAGGAAGACGCCGAACGCCGCCGCCTTCGTCGCGACTGCCATGAACGCCGTCACCGGCGTCGGCGCGCCCTCGTAGACGTCGGGCGTCCACTGGTGAAACGGCGCGACCGACGCCTTGAAGCAGAGCCCGACGACGCACAGCGCGACGCCCGTCAGCGTCAGCGGGTCGCTCGCGAGGCTGCCCTTCTGAAGCGCGCTCGCGATCGCGCCGAAGTCGGTCGCGCCCGTCGCGCCGTAGATCATCGCGATGCCGTAAAGCAGCGTCGCCGAGCCGACCGCGCCGACGATCAGGTACTTCAGCCCCGACTCGAGCGAGTGCTCGCGGCGCAGCTCGGTCGCGCACAGCACGTACAGCGGGATCGACAGGAGCTCGAGGCCGACGAACAGCATGACCGTGTTCTGCGCCGCCGCGAGCAGCGACATGCCGGCGATCGAGCTCAGCAGCAGCGTGTGGAACTCGCCGTGAGCCGCTTCGCGCGCCGCCAGCGAGCGCCACGCGAGCAGCACCGCGAACGCGCCGCCCGTCACGAGGATCAGGTTGAGCACGAGCGACAGGTCGTCGATGCGAAGCGCGCCGGAGACGATCGACTTGTTCGAGCTCCACTGCCAGATCGACAGCCCCGCCGTCGCGCCGAGCGCGACGAGCGTCAAGAACGGCACGAGCTGCGCGCGCACGAAGCGCGAGCGGATCAGGCCGACGAGCAGCACGATCGTCGCGCCGCCGAGCAGCGCGACCAGCGGCGAGAGGCCCGCCCAGTCGATGTGCGGGCCTTTCAGGTGCGCCGTCGCGAGGGCGGGGGGGACGAGTGAGCTCATCGCAGTTCCGATTCGTAGCTGACCACGCATCGGCGGCCGGCGCTCGTCGTGCGGCAGCGCTGCCCCGACGGCCCGCTCGCCGCCGCCTTGACTTCGATCGCCTGCGCCGGCGCGGCGCTCGCGAGCGCTTCGCCGTGCAGCGTCGCGTCGATGTGCGCCGAGGCGACCGCCGTCTTGACCGACGCTTCGCTGCGGTGCAGCGCGAGCTGCGGGTACAGCGCCATGAACACGATCACCGCGAGCAGCGGCACGAGCACGACGCCGTCGCGCACGCCGATCTCACGCGAGTCGACGCCGCGCCCGACGCGGTTGTGCATCGCGCGGATGAACAGGCGCAGCGCGTAGACGCTCGCGAGCACGACGCCCGTGAACGCGACGATCGCGATCGCGAGCTTCGCTTTGAACACGCCGAGCAGGATCAGGAACTCGCCGACGAAGTTCGACGAGCCGGGGATCGCGAGCGTCGCGAGCGCGACGATCAGGAAGATCGTCGCGAGCACCGGCGCGCGGAAGGCGATGCCGCCCATCTCGCGGACGTCTTCCGAGCCGCCCGCGCGCTGCGCGAGCAGCGCGACGATGAACAGCAGCGGCGCGACGACGAGGCCGTGGTTGACCATCTGCAGCAGCGCACCCTGCGCGCCCTGCGGGTTCAGCGAGAAGATCCCGAGCGTGATGAAGCCGAGCTGCGCGACCGACGAGTACCCGGCGATCAGCCGCGCGTCGGTCTGCGTGAACGCGACGACCGACCCGTAGAGGATCGACGCGAGCGCGATCAGCAGCATCAGCGTCTGGAAGTGCGCCGCCGCCTGCGGGTACAGCGGCAGCACGATCCGCAGGAAGCCGTACGCGCCGATCTTCGAGAGCACGCCCGAGAAGACCATCAGCACCTCGATCGGCATCGCCTTGTAGCCGTCGGGCATCCAGCCGTGCAGCGGGAACGCCGGCATCTTCACGAGGAACGCCGCCGCGAAGAACAGGAAGATCCACTCCTGCGAGCCCCTGCTCAGCGGCAGGTGTTCGAGCGAGCTCAGCACGAACGTGATGTGGCCGCCGTGCTGCGCCGCGAGCACGCCCGTCGCGACCGCCGCCGAGAGCATCAAGAGCGAGCCGACGAGCGTGTAGATGACGAGCTTGATCGTCGCTTTCACGCGGTCCGGCTCGCGCCCCCAGATCCCCGTCAGGAAGTAGAACGGGATCAGCATCAGGTCGAAGAACGCGACGAACAGCGCGAGGTCCTGCGCGAGCAGCGCCCCGAGCACCGCCGTCTCGGCGAGCATGAAGTTGAAGTAGAAGAAGCGCGGCCGGTCCCACTCGCGCAGGTTCGCCGCGATCACGGCCGCCGCGAACAGCAGCGTCGCCAGCCCGACCATGAACACGTTCAGCCCGTCGATGCCGAGCTTGTAGTGGATCCCGAGTTCGGCGATCCAGACGACGTCGGTCACGTGCGTGAGGCCGTGCGTGCTTGGCGAGTAGTCGGCGATGTAGCCGATCGCGAGGCCGAGCGCCGCGAGCGCGCCGAGCGCCGCGAACACGCCCGAGGCGCTCAAGCGCGTCGTCGCCTTGCCGACCGCGCTCGTCTCGCCGGCCGGCAGCTCGGCGACCTCGACGACGCCCGTGCGCCGGCCGAGCAGCGAGAGCAGCGCGCCGAGCACCGCGGCAGCGAGCGGCAGCCAGAGGATGATCGAAAGCGGTGGCATCAGCGCGGCTCCTCGTCGCTCATGCCTGCAGCAGGAAGTAGAAGCCGACGCCCGCGAGGCCGAGCACGAGCAGCGCCGCGTAGTAGCGCACGAAGCCGCTCTGCGCCGCGCGCACCGCCGCCGAGCCGGCGCGCACGAGGCCGGTCGTGCCGCCGACGAGCGTCTCGTCGACGAACACGCGCTCGAACGTGTTGCGCGCGAAGGAGCCGATCGCCGCCGCCGGGCGCACGACGAGCACGCCGATCAGCTCGTCGAAGTACCACTTGTTGACGAACAGCGCGTACAGCGGGCGCAGGCGCTCGCGCACGCTCCCTGACGTGCCCGGCCGCACGACCCACACGCGGTAGGCGATCGCGATCCCGATCAGCCCGAGCGCCGTGCCGAGCACGATCCCGAACACGAGCAGGCCCGTGCGCGAGTGCGCTTCGGAGGCATACAGGTGCGAGCTCGCGAAGCTCGGGCGCAGGAAGTCGTCGATCACGAAGTCGACGTGCGGGATCTGCACGAGCCCCGCGCCGACCGCGCCAAGCGCGAGCACGCCCATCGCGACGCGCATCGGCAGCGCGCGCTCGGCGATCGTGTGGAACGGCCCGGGAAAGCCGACGTCGGTGTCCTCGACCTCGCCGTTTGCCGGGTTGCGCGGCTCCTCCGCATGCGCGAGATGGCCGCCTTCGAGCTCGACCGCCTCCGGCACCGGATCGCCGTGGAACGCGCGGAAGATCATCCGGAACGTGTAGATCGCCGTCAGCAGCGCGCCGATGTAGCCGATCACGTACAGCGCCCAATGCCAGCCGCCGCGTTCGGCCGTCACGAGCAGGATGTCGTCCTTCGAGAAGAAGCCCGAGAACGGCGGAATCCCCGAGAGCGCGAGGCCGCCGACGATGAACGCGCCGTACGTGAACGGCATCGCCTTGCGAAAGCCGCCCATCTTCTTCGAGCGACTGCTCGCCCGCCATCGCGCCGATGATCGAGCCGGCCGCCATGAACAGCAGCGCCTTGAAGAACGCGTGCGTCATCAGGTGGAACAGCCCCGCCGCGTACGCGCCGACCGAGACGCCCATGATCATGTAGCCGATCTGCGACATCGTCGAGTAGGCGATCACGCGCTTGATGTCCGTCTGCGTCAGCGCGATCGTGCCGGCGATCAGCAGCGTCGCCGCACCGACGGCCGCGCCGACGTCCTCGGCCGCCGGCGCGAGTTCGAACAGCGGGTGCATGCGCGCGATCAGGTAGACGCCGGCCGTCACCATCGTCGCCGCGTGGATCAGCGCGCTGACCGGCGTCGGGCCTTCCATCGCGTCCGGCAGCCACGTGTGCAGCGGGATCTGCGCCGACTTCGCGAACGCGCCGACGAGCAGCAGCACGCAGCCGGCGACGAGGTCGCCGCTGTTCGTCCCCGAGCCGAACGCGGGGTGCGCGGGGTTCGACACCGCGTGAAACGTCCGCAGGAAGTCGAGCGTGTGCGTGTGCTTGAAGATGAAGTACGTCCCGAGCACGAGCCCGACGTCGCCGACGACGTTGATCACGAACGCCTTGATCCCCGCCGCCGTCGCCGTCTTGCGCCGGTACCAGAACGAGATCAGCAGGTACGACGCGGCGCCGACGAACGCCCAGCCGACGATCAGCAGCACGAAGTTGCCCGCGAGCACGAGCACGAGCATCGAGAAGACGAAGAAGTTGAGATAGGAGAAGTAGCGCGCGAAGCCCCTGTCCTCGGTCATGTAGGAGATCGAGTAGAGGTGGATCAGCGTCGAGACGCCGGTCACGACGAGGATCATGAAGACCGACAGCGGGTCGACGAGGATCGACATCTGCGCGTCGACCCCGACCGTCGACGCGTAGTTCCACAGCGAGGACACCGCCTGCCGGTGCGACGGGTCGAGGCCCTGCATCTCGATCAGCGCGCCGAGCGCCGCGAGGAACGCGAGGAAGATCGCGCCCGTGCCGATCCAGCCGGCGCTGCGACCCGGCAGCCGCTTGAAGCCGAACGCGATCGTCAGCGTCCCGAGCAGCGGGAACGCGAGCACGAGCCACCCGAACGTCGTCTGCGTCATCCCTGCAGCTCTCGCAGCTCGTCGACGTCGATCGGCAGGTGCCGGCGGTACAGCGCGACGATCATCCCGAGGCCGATGCAGACCTCGCACGCGGCGACCGTCATCACGACGATCGCGAGGATCTGCCCGTCGCCGTTGCCCCACATCCGCGAGAACGCGATCAGCGCGAGGTTGCCGCCGTTGAGCATCAGCTCGAGACACAGCAGCACGACGAGCGGGTTACGGCGCGTGATCACGCCGATCGCGCCGAGCGCGAAGACGATCGCCGAGACCGCGAGGTACCACGCGATGCTCATCGCCGCGCCCCGACTCCCTCGGAGATCGTGCCGACCGCGCCGCGGCGCAGCACGTCGATCGGCGTCAAGACCTCCTCCTCTTCCTCCTCGGAGATGCCGTGGCGCCGACGCGCGAGCACGACGCCGCCGACGGCCGCGACGAGCAGCAGGAACGAGGCGATCTCGAACGTCAGCAGAAAGCGCGTCAACAGCAGCTTGCCGATGTACGCCGGCGTGCCGTACGCCTGCGGACCCGGCGCGTAGCCGGCGCCCTTGCCGTCGATCGCCTGAAGGCCCGTGCCGAGCAGCGCGATCAACAGCTCGACGAGCAGCGCGCCGGCCGCGATCGCGCCGCCGAGGCGAAGCTGCGAGCCGATCGCGCCCGTGCCGCGCAGGCGCTCGCCGAGGGGCTCGGTCTGGTCGCCGACGTACGCGACGACGAACACGTACAGCACCATCACCGCGCCCGCGTAGATCACGACCTGGATCGCCGCGACGAACTCGGCGCGCAGCAGCAGGAACAGCACCGCGAGCGAGAGCAGGTGCGCGACGAGCGCGAGCACCGCGTAGAACGGGTTGCGCAGGACGACGACGCCGGCCGCGCCGCTGATCACGCCGATCGCCGCGAGGAAGAAAAGGACCTGGCTCACGCTGCGCCCTCCGCGCTCATTCGCCCTCGTTCCTCAGCGGCGTGCGCTCGAGCGGCTCGGCGAGCAGCATCGGCTTCGTGAAGATCAGGTCGTGGCGGTCGTAGTCGGAGAGCTCGTAGTCGTGGCCCATCGTGATCGCGTCGAACGGGCAGGCGATCTCGCAATAGCCGCAGAATATGCAGCGAGACAGGTTGATCTCGTACACCGCCGCATAGCGCTCGCCGGCCGAGACGCGGTTCTCCGGCGTGTTCTCGGCGGCGACGACGCGAATGCAGTCGGCCGGGCACGCCGCCGCGCACAGCGAGCAGCCGACGCACTTCTCCAGGCCCGCCTGTGCCCCGTTCGAGGGTATGTCCTCGAAGCGGTGCAGCTTGTGGCGGCCGCGAAAGCGCGGGTAGACCGGCACCTTCTCCTCCGGGTACTGGATCGTCGACGGGCCTTCGACGATGCGCGCGAACGTCGTCTTCAGCCCGCGCGCCGTCTCGCGGAACGTCCGCCACGCGCTGCGCGTCGCGCCCGGCTTCGGGTTGCGCGTGACCTCGATCACGTCCTCGCCCGGGCTCCAGCCGCTGACCTTCAGCGCCGGCACGAGCGCGTCGTCGGTTCTCGTCGTGTCAGCGGCGTCGGCCATCGGCGATCAGTGGGTCGCGACGACGACGATCGCCGTCACGAGCGTGTTGAGGGTTGCCAGCGGGAGCAGCACCTTCCAGCCGAAGCTCATCAGCTGGTCGTAGCGCAGGCGCGGGAGCGTAGCGCGCACCCAGATGAAGAAGAACGTGATCAGGCTCATCTTGAACAGCACGACGAACGGGTCGACCCAGCCCGGCGGGTGGATCCCGAACGGGAGCAGCCAGCCGCCGAGGAAGACCGTCGTGACGATCCCCGAGACGACGAGCACGTTGAGGTACTCGGCGAAGTAGTACGACGCGAAGCGCCCGCCGCCGAACTCCGTGTTGTAGCCGCCGACGAGCTCCGCGTCGGCCTCCGTCAGGTCGAACGGCGCGCGGTTCGTCTCGGCGAAGCCCGCGACGAGGAAGATCAGGAAGCCGGCGAGCTGCGGGACGAAGTACCACATCCCTTTCTGCGCGGTCACGATCCCCGTCAACGACAGCGTCTGCGCGGTGATGATCACGCCGACGAGCGCGAGGCCCTGCGAGACCTCGTAGGAGATCAGCTGCGCCGCGCCGCGCATCGCGCCGAGGAACGAGTACTTCGAGCCCGACGACCAGCCGCCGAGCATGATCCCGTAGAAGGCGACCGCGCCGAACGCGAACAGGTACAGCGGGCC
Organism: uncultured Solirubrobacteraceae bacterium; assembly: GCA_963802105.1. Lineage (GTDB taxonomy): Bacteria > Actinomycetota > Thermoleophilia > Solirubrobacterales > Solirubrobacteraceae > Palsa-744. Next base: position 1,901,216 of record CAWDHJ010000002.1, read on the forward strand.
GATCGAGACGTCGACGCCGTACAGCCCGACTTTCGTGCCGAAGATGTCCTGCGCGTTGCCGAACGGGATGATCGCGAACGCCGCGACCGCCGTCAGGATCGAGATCGTCGGCGCGAGCGCGAAGAGGAAGCCGACCGACGTCGTCGGGCGGAACTGCTCCTTCGTCAGCAGCTTGAGGATGTCCGCGAGCGGCTGCAGCGCTCCATACGGGCCGACGCGGTTCGGGCCGTAGCGGCCCTGGAAGCGCCCGAGCAGCTTGCGCTCGGCGATCAGCACGATCGGCACGAGCTGCAGGCCGACCGCGAAGATCACGATCGCCTTGATGATCTGGATCCACCACGGCTCGTAGTAGCCGACGATCGCAAGCGGCGCCGGGCTCATTCGTCGTCCTCCGCGCGGCCCGTGCGGTCCTCGCGCCCGGGCGTGCCATCGCTGTCGGTTGCCGCGCCGGCGCCACCGCCGGCGACGTCCTCGCCCGCCGCGTGCTCGGCCGCCGCGCCCGGGTCCGAGTCGGGCTCGCCGCCGGCCGCGTGCTGCTCCACTTCGGCGCCGCTGAAGACGCGGGGGTCGGGCGCCGAGCGCTTCGAGGACTCCTCGTGTTCGGTCTCTCCGTCGCGGTCGCGTTCCTGCCAGCGCACGCCGCGGCCGCCGATCTCCTCGAGCGTCAGCCCCGCGTAGAACGGGATCGCGTCGAACAGCGCCTGCGACGCCGTCTGCGCGCCGCGCAGGCCCGTGTCGACGCCGACGCGCTCGCTCAGCTCGGCGAGCACCTGCCAGCCGGGCCGCGTCCTGCCGGCGCGCGCGACCGCCTGGCGCACGCGCTGGATGCGCCCGTCGGGGTGCGTGACCGTGCCCTCCTTCTCGGCGTACGACTCGGCCGGGAAGACGACGTTCGCGTGCTCGTGCACGCCCTCGCTCAGCAGCGTCGAGTGCGCGACGATCGTCGTCGCGCGCTCGAGCGCACGCTCCCACCCGGCGCGCTCGGCGCCTGCCGCGAACGGCTCGCCCTCGGCCAGCGGGTCGACCTGCAGCAGGTACAGCGCGCTCAGCTCACCGCCGGCGAGCCCCGCTGCGATCGACTGCGTGTCGCGGCCCTCGGCGTCCGCTCGGCGCAGCCCCGCCGCCGCGTTCGGCAGGAAGCCGCTCTCGCGCAGGCCGCGGCCGTTCGACGTCGCGGGGATTTCCAAGAGGCCGGCGCCCGCCACCTCGGCGAGCGACAGCTCGCCGGCGAGGTCGAGCAGCGCGCGCACGCGCGCCGCGCCTTCGGCGCCCGCCGCGAAGCGCTCGCCCCAGACGATCACGAGCTCCTCGCCGGCCTCCTCGACGAGGCGCTTGGCGCTCGCGCGCAGCGCGTCGAGGTCATCGCCTGCGGCGCGCTCGAGCTTCAGCCCGCGGCGGCGCACGCCCTTGCGCAGGCGCAGGTCGAGGATCGGCGCGTCGAGCAGCGGCTCGCAGTCGAGCAGCAGCACCGCGTGCGCGAACTCGAGGTCCGAGACCTTCGCCTGCAGGCGCGGGTCGCTCAGCGTCTGCAGCAGCTCGAGCGGCAGCGCGCCGGCCACGCGCGAGTCCAGGTGCGGCGAGTCGAGCCCCTCGCGCACCAGCTTCGCGAGCAGCAGCCCTTCCTCGTTCGTCACGCCCGCGCCCGCGAGCGCCGCCGTGTGCACGCCCGCGCGGCGCAGCGCGACGCTCGCCTCCTCGAGCGCCCGCTCCCACGACACCGGCCGCAGCTCGCCGCCGTCGCGCAGCAGCGGCTCGCGCACGCGCATGCCGACGCGCACGCCGTGCTCGTTCGCCGTCGGCTCGACGAGCACCGGCGCGAGCACCGCCTGCTCGGCCGCCGGCGCGCGCTCGGCGACCGCCGGCTCGGCGTCGCCGTTGCGCGCGCCGCTCAGCACCTCGATCGTCGGGTCGCCGCCGACCGGCGTGCGCCCGCCGACGCCCTCGGCGAGCGCCGGGTACGCGAAGCGCCCGTGGTCGCACAGCCAGCCGTCGTCGACCTCCGAGTGCTCGCGCGCGAGCACGCGCATCACGCGCTCGTCGCGGACCGTCAGCTTCACGTTGCACTGCGCCGGGCACAGCGTGCAGACCGTGCCCGCGTCCTCGATGTCCCACGGTCGCGCGCGGAAGCGGTAAGAGCGCGACGTCAGCGCGCCGACCGGGCACAGCTCGATGATGTTGCCGCTGAACGGCGCGACGTATGGGTGCCCGTCGAACGTCGAGACGAACGAGTGCGCGCCGCGCTCGAGCAGCACGAGCTGGTAGTCCTCGGAGATCTCCTGCGAGAAGCGCACGCAGCGGTAGCAGAGGATGCAGCGCTCGCGGTCGATCGCGATCTTCGGCGAGAGCTCGAGCGGCTTGACGAAGTGGCGCTTCGGCTCGATGAAGCGCGAGATGCCGCCGCCCCAGCCGAAGCTGATGTCTTGCAGCGGGCACTCGCCGCCCTTGTCGCAAACCGGGCAGTCGAGCGGGTGGTTGATCAGCAGGAACTCGACGACCGAGCGCTGCGCCTCCTTGACGCGCTCGGACTGCGTGTTGACGACCATCCCGTCCTTGACCGGCGTCGAGCAGCCGGTCTGCAGCTTGCCGATCCCCTCGATCTCGACGAGGCACATGCGGCAGGCGCCGACCGGGTTGCCGAGCTTCGGCTCGTAGCAGAACACCGGGATCTCGACGTCGCCGTGCTTCGCCGCGTCGACGAGCATCGTGTTCTCCGGCGCCTCGACTTCGCGGCCGTCGATCGTGAACGTGATCGTCTTCGGTTCCGCGCGCGGCATCAGGCCGTCTCTCCCGCGAGCAGGCCGACGCCGCGCGCGACGCCCGCCGACGCGCCGCCGATCCCGAGGTTGTTGCGCGCGCGCGCCGCCTCGATGTGTCCCTCGAACTCCTCGCGGAACTTCGCGATCAGCGAGCCGATCGGCATCGCCATCGCGTCGCCGAGCACGCACAGGCAGTTGCCGATGATGTGAGTCTGGACCGACGCCATGATGTCGAGGTCCATCGGCGTCGCCTCGCCGTTGTCGATCCGCTCGAGCATCTTCACCGTCCAGTTCGTGCCCTCGCGACACGGCGTGCACTTGCCGCACGACTCGTGGCGGTAGAACTTCGCGACCTTCAGCGCGAGGTCGACGATCGGCGTCGAGTCGTCGACGACGATGATCGCACCCGAGCCGAGCATCGAGCCGGCTTTCGCGAGCGAGTCGAAGTCGTACGGGACATCGAGGTCCTCCGGCGTCAGCACCGGCGCCGAGGAGCCGCCCGGGAACCAGCACTTGATCTCGTGCCCCGGCAGCGGCCCGCCGGCGAGGTCGTAGATGATCTCCCGCGACGGGATGCCCAGTTCGATCTCGTAGTTGCCCGGCTTCTGCACGTGGCCCGAGACGCTGACGAGCTTCGTCCCCGTCGACGTCTGCACGCCGAGCTCGGCGTACTCGCCGCCGCCCATCGTCACGATCGTCGGCACCGTCGAGAGCGTCTCGACGTTGTTGATCAGCGTCGGTCCCTGGTAGAGGCCCTGGTTCGCCGGGAACGGCGGCTTCAGGCGCGGGTTGCCGCGCTTGCCCTCGAGCGAGTCGAGCAGCCCCGTCTCCTCGCCGCAGATGTACGCGCCCGCGCCGCGGTGCAAGTGCAGCGAGAGCGAGTGCGTCGAGCCGAGGATCCGCTCGGCGACGTAGCCCGCCTCGCGCGCTTCGGCGAGCGCCGCGTCGAGGATGTCCGCCTGGTGCACGTACTCGCCGCGGATGTAGATGAACGAGCGCTCGGCGCCCGCCGCGTAGGAGGCAATCACGATCCCCTCGATCAGCACGTGCGGGTTCTTCTGCATCAGTTCGCGGTCCTTGAACGTGCCCGGCTCGGACTCGTCGGCGTTGCACACGAGGTACTTGTCCATCGAGCCCTGCGGCAGGAACGAGACCTTCTTGCCCATCTGAAAGCCCGCGCCGCCGCGTCCGCGCAGACCCGACGCTTCCAGTTCGGCGAGCACCTCGGCCGGCGTCATCTCGAGCGCCTTGCGCAGCGCCGCGTAGCCGCCGCGCGCTTCGTAGACCGACAGCGTGTTCAGCCCCGGCTCGTCGATGTCCTTGAACAGCAGCAGCTCGCTCACGGCCTGCCCTCCTCGACCGCGTGCAGCGGGAACTGCTGCGAGTTCGCATGCGGGTCGGCGACGAGTTCGCGTCGCGAGCTGCTTCTCCGGCAGCACCGGCCGTCCGGTGCGCGCGTCTTCGAGCATCCGCGGCGCGTCGGCGAGCTCGAGCGGCCCGACGTAGACGCCGTCGACAGACGCCATCGGCGCGATGTCGCACGCGCCGAGGCACTCGAACGCGCGCACGTTGAACTCGTCCTCCTGGCCCTCCGCCGCCTCCTGCACCGCCGCCAGCAGCGCGTCGGCGCCGCGCAGCGAGCACGAGATGTTCGTGCAGACGTACACGCTGTGGCGCCCGACCGGCGTCTGCTCGAGCATGTCGTAGAAGCTCGCGACCGAGTCGAGATAGGCGGGAGTCACTCCCATCACGCACGCGACCTGCTCGATCGCCTCCGGCGAGCACCAGCCGTGCAGCTCCTGCGCGGCGTGCAGCGCCGGGATCGCCGCCGAGTGGCGGTCCGGGTAGCGCGACATCGCCTGCTCGATCTGCTCGCGCAGCGCCGCCGGGACCTCGACGCTGCCCGGCTGCGGGATCAGCGCCGGGTCCTTCTCCAGGTCGGCCGGCCGATCCCAGCCGTAGGCGCGCCCGCCGCTGGACGGGCCAGAGAAGGCCGTCATCGGTCGATTCCTCCCAAGATCGGGTCGAGCATCGCGAGCGTCGCGATCATGTCGGCGATGTACGCGCCCTCGGCCATGTGCGAGAACGCCTGGAGGTTGACGAACGACGGGTCGCGCATGTGCACGCGCGCCGGCTTGCTCGAGCCGTCCGAGCGCACGAAGCAGCCGAGTTCGCCGCGCGGTCCCTCGATCGCGTTGTAGTACTCGCCCGGCGGCACGCGCAGCCCCTCGGTGACGAGCTTGAAGTGGTGGATCAGCGCCTCCATCGACGTCGCCAGCTCGTGGCGCGGCGGCAGCGCGACCTTGCGGTCGGTCGTGATGTGCGGGCCCTCCGGCAGCCCGTCGAGCGCCTGCTCGATGATCTTCACCGACTCGTACATCTCCGCCATGCGCACCGCGTAGCGGTCGTAGTTGTCGCCGACCGTGCCGACCGGGATCTTGAAGTCGAAGTCCGCGTATGCGCTGTACGGAGCCGCCTTGCGCAGGTCCCACGGGTTGCCCGCCGCGCGCAGCAGCGGCCCCGTCACGCCGAGCGAGAGCAGCGTCTGCGCGTCGAGCGGGCACGTCCCGCGCAACCGCCGCAGGACGATCTCGTTGCTGTTGAGGATGTCGCCGTACTGGTCGAGGCTCTTCGGCATCCGCTCGACGAAGCCGCGCAGCTTCTGCGCCCAGCCGACCGGGATGTCCTCGGCGACGCCGCCGATCTGGAAGTAGCGCGTGTGCATCCGCTGGCCCGTCGAGAACTCGAACAGGTCGAGGATCTGCTCGCGCTCGCGAAAGCAGTACCAGAACATCGAGATCGCGCCGAGGTCGAGCGCGCTCGTGCCGAGCCAGACCAGGTGCGACATGATCCGGTTGAGCTCGAGATGGATCACGCGCAGGTACTCCGCGCGCGTCGGCACGACGACCTCCGCGAGCTGCTCGACCGCGCCGATGTAAGCGAGCGCGTTGAAGTGGTACGCGAGGTAGTCCATCCGCTCGATCACCGGGATGACCTTCCAGTAGGACTTGTCCTCCGCCGTCTTTTCGATCCCCGTGTGCACGTAGCCGACGACCGGCTTGATGTCGTGCACGACCTCGCCGCGCAGCGTCACGAGCAGGCGCAGCACGCCGTGCGTCGCCGGGTGGTGCGGGCCGAAGTTGAGCGTCAGCAGCTCCTGCGTCTCGTCCTCGCCACCGGCGCTCGCCGCTTCGAGCTGCTCCTGCAGCGGCGAGAGCGTGATGCTCTGCTCGCGCCGGCGGTACTCCGACGCGGCCGGCGGCGTGCTCACTCCGCACCCTCCAGCGCCGGCGACTCGTTGTACGTGAACACGATCGGCTCGCCGCCGATCGGGAAGTCGCGCCGCTGCGGGTTGCCCTCGTAGTCCTCCGGCATCAGGATCCGGCGCAGGTCCGGGTGCTCGCGAAAGACGACGCCGAACATGTCGTAGACCTCGCGCTCCTGGAAGTCCGCCGCCGGCCAGCCGGCGTGGCCGTCGCCCTCGCCGTCCGCCCCTTCGCCGTCCGGCACGATCGAGTCGAGCAGCGGCCGCTCGCTCGACACGCACACCTTCACTGAGATGCGGTCGACGCGCGCCATGTCGAGCAGCTCGTAGAGCACGCCCAGGCGCGGCTCGTGCGGGTAGTAGTCGACCCCGTGCAGGCTCGCGAGGAAGCCGTAGCCCTTCAGTCGCAGCGCCGCGAGCACGTCGCGCACGCGCTCGGCGCGCACCTCGAGCACCGCCCGCTCACGAAAGAAGCTCGTGTCGAGCGCCGCGTCGCCCAGCTCCTGGCGAATCAACTCCAGGCCGGTCGCGTCAGGCACCGCCGAGGGTCTCCTCCGTGCCCACCGCGTCGTAGCGCTCGCGCCAGCCCATGTCCGGGTCGTCCTGGACCATCTTGCGCAGCTTCAACACGCCGTGCATCAGCGCCTCCGGGCGCGGCGGGCAGCCCGGCACGTGCACGTCGACCGGCATGAACTTGTCGGCCGGCACGAGCGAGTAGTTGTTGAACACGCCCATCGACGAGCAGCACGCGCCCATCGAGATCGCCCACTTCGGCTCGAGCATCTGGTCGTAGATGCGCCGCACGATCGGCGCCATCTTGATCGACACGCGTCCCGAGAGGATCAGCAGGTCGGCCTGGCGCGGCGACGCGCGGAACGCCTCGAAGCCGAAGCGCGCGACGTCGACGCGCGCCGCGACGATCGACATCATCTCGATCGCGCAGCACGCGAGGCCGAACGTCGCCGGGAAGAACGAGTTCGAGCGAGCCCATGCGACCGCTTTGTCGAGCGTCGTCGTCAGCACGCGCTCTTCGACGTGGCGCTCGAGGTCGAAGTCCTCGTTGCGTTCGAGCTCGATCGCCGGCGTCAGCCCTTCGATCTCGCCGCCGCGCAGGAGCTGGCGCGCCGTGTGCTCGCGAACGCGCAGCTGCTCGCCGTCGATCCGCTCGCGTTTCACTTCCACTCGAGCGCTCCCCTCCGCCAGACGTACGCGAACGCGACGAACAGCAGCACGATGAAGACGATCGTCTCGCCGAGCGCGTAGCTGCCGTACGCGCGAAGCTCGACCGCGATCGGGTAGAGGAACGCGACCTCGATGTCGAACAGGATGAACAGCATCGCGATCAGGTAGAAGCTGATCCCGAAGCGCATCCCGCGCTTGACCTCCGATGGCAGGCCGCACTCGTACGGGTCCTGCTTGTGCGGCGTCGCGCGACGCGGGCCGAGATAGGAATTCAGGACTGCAAACGCCCCACCCACGGCCCCGCCGAGGATCAGGAAGACGATCGCCGGGAGATAGCTACGTAGCACCGACTCGCTGTTATATCACCCTTGTGGCAATGTGTTACATAGTGGCAATCGGCTCGAAATCAAGCCTGGAAACACCCCTCGCGCGCGCCTCGCTCGGCGCGCGTCGCAGCCACCTCGCGCGGCGCGTCAGCGGATGACGCAAGCCGTCGTCGCAGGCGCGATCGCCGTCGCCGCCGTCAACCTGATCGCCGGGCTGCTCGGCGCCTGGCTGTGGCACGACGGCGGCATGCCCGCGCGCGCGACCGGCGCCTTCTGGGTGCTGCTGCGCGCCGGCCAGGGCGCCGCGCTCGTGCTTGCGCTCGCCGTCGGCTCGCTCGCCGCCGCCGGCAACTACTCGACCGAACACCTCTTCTACCTCTACGCGCTGCTGCCGCTCGCGATCGCCTTCGTCGCCGAGCAGCTGCGCGTCGCCTCCGCGCAGACGGTCCTCGACCAGCGCGACCTCGTCGACGCGCACGCCGTCGGCGCGCTCCCCGACGCCGAGCAGCGCGCCGTCGTGCGCGACATCGTCCGCCGCGAGGTCGGCGTCATGGCCCTGTCCGCGCTCGTCGTCGTCTTCCTCGCGTTGAGAGCCGCGGGCACGGCCCACGGGTTCTGACCTATATATTCCGGCGCTGCATGAGGCAAAGGATCAGCGCGAAGATCGCCGCCCCCGCCGCGGTACTGCTTGCCGCCGCCGTCGGGCTCAGCGCGTGCAGCTACGGCTCGCAGGAAATCAGCGTCGCCAAGTCGAGCCCCTACTTCCGCGGCGCGGTGCTGTTCCGCGACCACTGCGCGGGCTGCCACACGTTGAAAGTCGTCGGCGCCGAGGGCTCGGCGTCGAGCATCAAGAACCGCGTCAAGACGAACGGGCCGAACTTCAACATCCGCCCGGAGACCGAAGAACAGGTCCTCTACGCGATCCACAACGGCGGCTTCTCCGGCGCGATCATGCCCGAGAACATCGTCGTCGGCGACGACGCGAAGGAAGTCGCGAAGTTCCTCGCCAAGTTCTCCGGCGCCGAACAGCAGCGCTCGCCACACACGCCGATCGAACTCTCGACGAAGTAGCGCCCGCGGGCGCCGGCGGCGAGCTTGCTCGACCTCAAGCGCATCCGTGAGGACCCCGCCGGCGTCGGCGCCGCGCTCGCGCGCCGCGACCCGGCGCTGCGCGAGCAGCTCGACGAGCTGCTGAGCGCCGATCGCGAGTGGCGCGCCGCCACCGGCTCGGCCGAGGGCCTGCGCGCCGAGCAGAAGGCGCGCTCGGAGGCGTTCGGCGCCGCCAAGGCGCGCGGCGAGCAGGCGCCCGAGCTGCTCGCCGAGATGCAGGAGCTGAGCGCGCGCGTCAAGGCCGCGAGCGAGCAGGCGGCCGCCACGAAGGAGCGCGTCGACGCGCTCGTCGCGCGCCTGCCGAACCTGCCCGACCCGAGCGCCGCCGACGGGCCCGAGGACGAGGTCGTCAAGACCGTCGGCGAGCCGCCGAGCTTCGACTTCGAGCCGCGCGACCACCTCGAGCTCGCCGGCCAGATGATCGACATGGACCACGCCGCGCAGCTGTCCGGCGCGCGCTTCGCCTACCTGCGCGGCGACCTCGTGATGGTCGAGCTCGCGCTCGTCGGCTGGGCGCTCTCCAAGCTGCGCGGCAAGGGCTTCGAACCGGTCATCCCGCCCGTGCTCGTGCGCGAGCGTGCGCTCTACGGCACCGGCTTCCTGCCCGACACCGAGCAGCAGATCTACAGCCTGCCCGCCGACGAGCTGTACCTCGTCGGAACCTCCGAGGTCGCGCTCGCCTCGCTGCACGCCGACGAGATCCTCGACGCCGCGACGCTGCCGCGCCGCTACGCCGGCTTCTCGCCGTGCTTCCGCCGCGAGGCCGGCGCCGCCGGCAAAGACACGCGCGGCATCTTCCGCGTGCACCAGTTCGAGAAGGTCGAGATGTTCAGCTTCGTCGCGCCCGAGGACTCCGCCGACGAGCACGAGCGGATCCTCGCGATCGAGGAGGAGATCCTCGGCGAGCTCGGCCTGCCCTACCGCGTCCTCAACATCGCGATCGGCGAGCTCGGCAACTCGGCCGCGAAGAAGTACGACTGCGAGGCGTGGCTGCCGAGCCAGCGCCGCTACCGCGAGCTGACGTCGTGCTCGAACACGACCGACTACCAGGCGCGGCGCCTCGACATCCGCATGCGCGCCGAGAAGCGCACGCACGCGCCGCACACGCTCAACGGCACGGCCGTCGCCGTCGGGCGCACGATCGTCGCGCTGCTCGAGAACGGCCAGCTCGAGGACGGCAGCGTCGAGCTGCCCGACGTGCTCGTGCCGTACGGCGCGCCCGCGCGGCTGCAGCCGGCCGGCGCGTAGCCGCGCGGCGCGGCGCACCCGCGTCGCGAGCGCTACCCGCAGCGCCCGGCGTAGCGCTCAGTATTTGCTGCCGAGCAGCTGGATGTGGTCGGCCTCGGCCGCGCCCGGGAACGGGCGGATCAGGCCGAACTGCGCGAGCACCGACTCCGGCACGCCCTCGACGCCCGGCGTGTCCGACGCTTCGCCGCGCGTGTGCGGGTCGTTTGCGAAGCCGCCGACCTCGACCGAGTGTTCGGGCGAGCGGTAGCCGGAGATGCCGATCAGGTGCAGGTGGAGCGCCTTGCCGAGCGCGTTGAGGTGCGCCGCGAGCGTCGGCTCCTCGCCGACGCTGTAGTTCGTCCCGGCCGCCGGGAAGAACCCGTAGGCGCCTTCGGGCGCGGAGTCGAATTCGCCGACCGGCCCCGAGAAGGCGATGCCGGCCGCCGCGAGTTCGCGCGCCTGCACGTGCGCGAGCTCGTGTTCGAGCGAGTGCTTGTGCGATTGCAGTTCTTCGAGCTCCGCGCTCTTGCGCGAGCGCGCGCCGACGAACTCGAGCTGGCGCTTGACGAGCGCGAGCTTGAGCTGCGCGACCTCGTCGCGCTGCACCTGCACCGCGCGCGTCTCGTGCACATGCGTGCTCTCGAGCGCCGCCAAGTGCCTCGCCTGCGCGGTGACCGCCTTCTGCGTTTCGGCCACGTGCGTCGTCGCGGCCGCGTTCTCGCGCGAGATCGCGCGCAGGTCGTCGATCCTCTCGATCAGGTCCGCGAAGCCGTGCGCCTCGAGGATCACCGTCGCGATGTCCGGCGGCGGCGACTCGTAGGAGGCGACGAGCTGCGCGACGAGCACCTTGCGGTCGTGCCCGAGCTGCACCTGCAGCGCGGCGAGCTGCGTGCGTGCGACGCTCAACTGCGAACGGATGCTGTCGAGCAGGTTGCGCTCGATCGCGAGGCTCGATTCGATCGCCGACAGGCGTGTCTGCAGGTCGGCGAGGCTGCCTTCGAAGCCCGCGATCTGGTGCGAGTCGGCGCCGATCCCCGAGCGCACCTCGCCTTCCTTCGCCTGCGAGGAGGCGATTCGTTCTTCGAGCGAGCCCGCCGACTCGCCGGAGGCGCCGACGACCGACCCGAGCATCGCGCCGAGCGCGAGCACGAGGACGAGCGCGACGAGCAGGGGCTTGCGAAGACCGGCCGGCATCGACCGGCCAAGCTAGCCGTGGGCGCGTCTCAGCTCAAGCGGCGGGCGATCTGCTGCAGGAGCGCCTGCCGCGGCGCATGAACCTGCTGGCTCGCGCGCGCCGCCGCAAGCCGCCCGTCGAGCCGTGCGGCCGTCTAGCTCGGGAACGGCTCAGGCGTGCGCTGGCCGGGAACGTAACTCTCCTCGGCCTCGAGCATCACGCGGATCTGCTCGCGCAACTCGGGGTCGTCGCTGTGGCCGTGGGCCGCGGCAGCGTGCTGCGCGGCCGTCTCGATCACCTCGTCCTCCTCGCCGATGATCGTCAGGGTGCAGCCGTTCTCGCTCTCGAAGCGCCGGCAGTCGGCGATCTTGCGCATTAGAACCACCTCCAAGGTCGGGATCAATCGCGCGATGAACCATAGACCTTGCGGAGCGCGCGAGGCCGCTTCAGCGGACGCTGAACGTGAGCGTCCGCGCAACGCCGCCGGCAGGCGCGAGCGTCAGCCGGTAGCGACCGGACGCGAGCCTCGCGCGGCCGACGAGCGCGCGCGTCTGCGTACCCGCGCGCGCGAGGAACGCGGGCGGCGCCGTGACCGTCCGCCAGCGCAGGCGCCCGTGCACGCGCACGAGCTCGGTGAACGTCACGCGCACGCGTGCGGCGATGTTCAGCTTGAACGTGAACGCGAGCTTCGACAGCTTCGCGCGCCTGCGCGTGGCCGCCGCGCGCGCGCCGCGCGTCAGCGCCAGCGCGCCGATCGCCGGCGTCACCGTCGTCGCGCCCGCGTCAGCCGGCGGCGTGCCCGAAGCGCTCGCTGGCGGCGCGCTCGACCCGGGCGTGCTGGTGCCGGGCGCCGTCTGGACCGGTGCGCCTTCTTCGGCGGGCGTCAGCGCGCCTTCGCTCGTGTGTTCGGCGAGCGGCAGGAACGCGTCGATGCCGTGCGGCGTGCCGACGCCCGTCGGCCCGTCGTAGCCCGGGCCGGCGAGGCACGTCGCCTTGCCAGCGCAGCTTAGCGCCGCCTCTTCGGCCGGCGCGCACGACGAGGCGCCCGTTTTTTTGTTCGGGCGTTTGAGGCATTCGCCGTTCGAGCCCGTCACGACGTCGTGCAACGACGCCGGGTCCGACGCGAGGTTTTCGTAGAGCGTGCGCGACGGGTACGGGACGCCGCGCGCGCCGCCCGCGAGCGCGAACGCCGAGGCGACGATCGGCGAGGCGACGCTCGTGCCGCCGATCGTCTCCCAGCCTTTTTCGCCTTCGGGCGTTTCGGTCGAGTCGTACACGGCGACGCCCGTGTACGGGTCGGCGTCGGCCGCGACGTCGGCGACCGAGCGCGTGCTGCCACAGCCGACCGCCGACCAGTCCGGCAGCGCCTGCTGCCAGCTCGGCGCCGCGAAGCGCGCGCTGCAGCCGCCGCCGCCGGCGCCCGAGCCTTCGAGCGCGCCGCCGCTCGAGCCGCCGTCGTTCCAGACCGTCTCGCCTTCCCACGCGCTCGTTTCGGCGTTCAGCGCGAGGCGCGTGCCGCCGACGCCGACGACGTGCGGCGAGCTCGCCGGGTACTGCGCCGCCGCGGCGCGTTCGCCGGTCAGCCAGTCCAAATAGCCTTCGTCGCCGGCCGACGCCGTGATCGCGACGCCCGGGTGATTGAACGCGCGGCTGTCGCTGCTCGGCTCTTCGCCGCCCCACGAGTTCGAGATCTCGTTCGCGCCGAGCGTCGCCGCCGTCTGCTCGGCCGTGTAGAGGTCGCTGTTTTCGTTCGAGCTCGCCTCGACCAGCAGGATCTTGCAGCTCGCGCAGACGCCGTGCGCGACCTCGACGTCCGTTGCGATCTCCTGCGCCCAGCCGCGTTCGTCGCGGCCACTCGACGCCGGCAGCGGCAAGGTGTTGCCGCTCTCGTTGACCTTGCGAAAGCAGCCGTTCGCTTCGGTGCACGCCGGCAGGCCGAAGCGGCTATCGAACACCGCGAGGTCGGAGGCGATCGTCGCGTCGTCGTAGGCGTCGACGAGCGCGATCGTCTGCGTGCTCGGCGGCGTCGCGCCGTTCAGCCCGTACGCCGTCAGGATGCTCGCCGGGCTGAGGCTGCCGGCGATCGGCGTGCGGTGTTCGACCGCGACGCCCGCCGGGACCGGTTCGCTTGCCGGCTTCGTCTCACCCGCGCCTTCGCGCGCTTCGCCGCCGTCGCCGGATTCGCTCGCTTCGCCCGCGAGCGGCGGTTCGCCGGCCGAGCCGAGCGGTGCCGTGCTGTCGGACGCGACCGACGGAAGCGCCGCATGCGGGCCGCTCGAGGCCTGCGGCACGACGCGCGCGCCGGCGACCGCGAGCGGCTGGTCTGGGACGAGGCGCAGCGCGAGGCAGCCCGAGTGCCCGGGCGAGGGCGCCGCGCACAGCGCGCCGACGCGAAACGCCGTCGCGCTCGGTGCGGTCGCGCTCGGCGGCGTCGCGCTCGGTGCGGTCGTGTCGGCGAGCGTCGGAGCGCTGCCGAGGGCCGCCGCGAGGCCGAGCGCGAGCGTCGCGGCGGGCGCGAGCAGCGCCGCGCGCGACACGCGCGGGCCGGCGAGCAGCGCGAGCGGGCGGCCGGCCCGTGGGAGCTTGCGTTCGGTCATCGAAAGGTGTCTCTGATTGCGGTCGACCTCGAGTACCCGCGACTGCAGCGTGCGGATCACCGCCAGACGTTCGTTCTAGCCGTATCTGCGCCTCTTGACCACACGCGCCGTCGAACGGCCTCGCGCCCGCTGGCGCTCGCCCGCGACCGGGACTAGGCTGGTCGCGCGATGTCCACGCCGTTCGGCTTCCTGCTCGCGCCCGATCCGCCATCGCGACGCGTCGGAGTCCTCGTCGCGGTCGTGTCGGTCGCGCTGTGCACGCTGATCGTCTATCCGCTGCGGCACATCGCGCCGGTCGCGTCGCTGAGCGTCGTCTACCTGCCGGCCGTGCTGATCGTCTCGGTGACGTGGGGCATTTGGCCGGGCATCGCGACGGCGGTCGTTTGCGCCGGCGCGTTCAACTTCTTCCACCTGCCGCCGACCGGCGAGTTCACGATTCGCGACTCGCGCAACTGGGTCGCGCTGATCGCCTTCCTCGTCGTCGCCGCGCTCGCGAGCTCGGTCGCCGAGGTCACGCGCGCACGCACGCGCGACGCCGACGCGCGCCGGCGCGAGGCCGACCTCGCGGCGGAGATGGCGCGGCTGTTGCTGCGCGGCGACGACCTCGCCGCCGAGCTGCCGACGGCCGCCGCGCGTCTCGCGCAGGCGCTCGAGCTGAGCTCGGCGGCGATCGAGATGGAGGCCGTCGAAGGCGATCGGCGGACGGTCGCCTTTCCGCTGCGCGACGGCACCAGTCGCCTCGGCACGCTGCTCGTCGGCACCGACACATCCGAGGCTAGCCTGCGCCGGCTGCAGGAGCGCGTCGTGCCGGCGCTCGAGGCGCTGCTGAGCGCGGCGCTCGAGCGCGAGGGACTGCTCGGCGACGTCGTCGAGACGGCCGCGCTGCGACGCGCCGACACGGTCAAGACGGCGCTGCTGCGAGCCGTCTCTCACGACCTGCGCTCGCCGCTGACGGCGATCTCGGCGGCCGGCGAGGCGATCGCCTCGCCGACGCTCTCCGAGCAGGAGCGCGCCGAGATGGCCGCCGTCATCCAGGAGGAGGCGCGCCGGCTCTCGCGCCTCGTCGACAACCTGCTCGACCTCTCGCGCCTGGAAGCCGGCGCGGCCGAGCCGCGCCGCGACTGGGCGTCCGTCGAGGAGCTGATCCGCACCGCGCTCGTCGAGCTGGCCGCGCGTCCGGACGAGTTCAGCCTCTCGATCGACCGCGACCTGCCGCTCGTGCGCGTCGACCCCGTGCAGATGGAGCGCGCGTTCGTCAACGTGCTCGAGAACGCGCGACGGCATTCGGGCGGGCATCCGGTGTCGGTGCGCGCGCGTGCCGTGCGCGGCCTCGCACGGGCCGCGAGCGGCGAGTCGCGCGCCGACTCCGGCGCGGCGCCGGCCCAGCCGGGCAACGGCGCGCACCCGACCGGCGGACGCGTGATCGTACGGATCGTCGATCGCGGTCCCGGGATCCCGCCGGCGCAGCTCGAGCGCGTGTTCGAGCCGTTCTATCGCGCCGGCACGCCCGCGAGCGGACACCGCGGGTCGGGGCTCGGGCTGGCGATCGCGCGTGGGTTCACCGAGGCGAGCGCCGGCTCGCTGCACGTCGAGTCGCTGCCCGGCCAGGGCGCGTCGTTCGTGTTCGAGCTGCCGCTGCAGCAGGACGGCGAGGCGCGCCGCGACGGAGACCTTGGGGCGAGCCCGGCGGAGCGGGCGCCTACCGCGTGAGCGCGCAGCCGCCGCCGTCCGTCGCGCCCCAGCCGCGCGTGCTCGTCGTCGACGACGAGCCGCAGATCGTGCGCGCGCTGAAGGTCGTCCTGCGCGAGGCCGGCTTCCAGACGGTCCCGGCCGAAACGTTCTCGGAGGCGCTCGACCTCGCGGCGGTGCGCGCGCCCGACGCGGCGATCGTCGACCTCGTGCTGCCCGACGGCGACGGCGTCGAGCTCACGCGCAGGCTGCGCGAATGGAGCGCGATGCCGATCCTCGTGCTCTCGGCCGTCGGCGAGGAGGAGCAGAAGGTCAGGGCGCTCGAGGCCGGCGCCGACGACTACATCACCAAGCCGTTCGGCGCGCGCGAGCTCGTCGCGCGCGTGCAGGCGGCGCTGCGCCGCGCGGCGCCTGCCGAGGAGGAGCCGCGGATCGTCGTCGAGGGGCTCGAGATCGACCTCGCCGCGCGCGTCGTCGTGCGCGACGGAGCGCCCGTCCACCTGACGCCGATCGAGTTCGACCTGCTGCGCGTGCTCGTGCGCAACCGCGGACGGCTGATGACGCACCGCAAGCTGCTCGCCGAGGTGTGGGGACCGGAGTACGTAGACGACATCCAGCCGCTGCGCACGCACATCGCGCGGCTGCGCGCGAAGATCGAGCCCGAGGGCGCGGCCGGCCCGCGCTACGTCGTGACCGACCCGGGCGTCGGCTACCGCTTCGCCGGCTGAGCGCTCGTCACACAATCGTCATGCGCCGCGCGGCGATCGTCACGCGAGCGTGACGCGGCGGCCCCGATAGTGAACGCATGGACGTTCTCGCAATAGCGCTCGGGATCGTCGTCTTCGCGATCCTCCTCTGGATGGTCGAGGGAGTCGACCGCATATGAGCGTGTCACTCCCGCTGGCTTCTTCGTCGCGCACATGAGCGGCGCCGACTTCTTCGGCCTCGTCGTCTCGGTGATCGTGATCGCCTACCTGTTCTACGCGCTGATCCGCGGAGAGAAGCTCTGAGATGACGTTCTCCGGCTGGCTGACGATCTTCCTGTTCGTCGTGATCCTGTCGGCGCTCGCGTTGCCGCTCGGGAGCTACATGGCGAAGGTGTATTCCGGCGGGCGCGTCTTCCTGACGCCGCTGCTCGGCTGGCCCGAGCGCGCTCTCTACAAGGTGCTGCGCGTCGACCCCAAGCGCGAGCAGGACTGGAAGTCCTACGCGAAAAGCCTGCTGGTCTTCTCGCTCGCGGGCTGGCTGCTGCTGTACGCGATCCTGCGCACGCAGAACGCCTTCTTCGTCCCGCACGCGCTGAACCCGCTCGGCTACCACTCGGCGCCGTGGAACGTGACGTTCAACACCGTCTCCTCGTTCGTGACGAACACGAACTGGCAGTACTACGGCGGCGAGACGACGATGAGCTACCTCAGCCAGATGATCGGGTTGACCGTCCAGAACTGGCTGTCGGCGGGCGTCGGCATCGTCGTCGCGGTCGCGCTGATCCGCGGGATCATCAGCCGCAGCGGCAGGAGCCTCGGCAACTTCTGGGAGGACCTGATCCGCACGATCCTCTACGTGCTCGCGCCGATCTCGATGATCGGCGCGATCGTGCTCGCCTCGCAGGGCGTGATCCAGAACTTCACCTCCTACCTCACCGCGCACACGATCACCGGGCTGACACAGTCGATCGCGATGGGCCCGGTCGCATCGCAGGAGGCGATCAAGGAGCTCGGCACCAACGGCGGCGGGTTCTTCAACGTCAACTCCGCGCACCCGTTCGAGAACCCGACGGCGTTCACCAACTTCTTCGAGATGCTGCTCGTGCTGATCGTTCCGGCGGCGCTCGTCTTCACCTACGGTCGGATGACCGGCAACCGCCGCCAGGGCCACGCGATCTACGGCGCGATGATGGTGATGTTCCTCGGCGCCGTGATCGTCGCCTACGTCGCCGAGGCGCACGGCTCGCCCGCGCAGCACGCGGCGGGACTCCACACGAGCGCGATCGCCGGCTCCGGCGGCGGCAACATGGAAGGCAAGGAGCAGCGCTTCGGCATCGCCGGCTCGGCGCTGTTCGACGTCGTCACGACCGTCACCTCTTGCGGCGCGGTCAACAGCGCGCTCGAGTCGTTCACCGGCATCGGCGGAGCCGTTCCGTTCGCGAACCTGTCCGCGAGCGAGACGATCTTCGGCGGCGTCGGCACCGGCCTCTACTCGATCCTGCTGTACGTCCTGCTCGCGGTCTTCATCGGCGGGCTGATGGTCGGTCGCACGCCGGAGTGGCTCGGCAAGAAGCTCGAGGCGAGAGAGATCAAGCTCGCCGGCCTCGGCATCCTGATCACGCCGCTCGCGGCGCTGTTCTGCACGGCGATGGCGACCGCGAGCCACGCCGGCCGCGCGTCGATCTCGACGCTCGGCAAGGGGCCGCAGGGATTCTCCGAGAGCTTCTACGCCTACCTCTCGCAGGCGAACAACAACGGCTCGGCGTTCGCCGGCTACACGGGCTTCATCCAGCCGAAGGCCGGCAACGTCGGCTCGCACGGCGTCACCTTCGCCGACCTGCTCGGCGGCTTCGACATGCTGCTCGCGCGCTATGCGCCGATCATCTTCGCGCTGGCCGTCGCCGGCGCGCTCGCCGGCAAGCGCGTCACGCCGGCCGGCCTCGGCACGATGCGCACCGACAACACGACGTTCGTCGTGCTCTTGATCGGCGTGATCATCCTCGTCGGCGCGCTGACGTTCTTCCCCGCCCTGCTGCTCGGCCCGGTCGTCCAGGGCCTGACCGGACACCTCTACTAGAGATGCGCCGCGACTTCGTCACATCGGTCATCGGAATCGTCGTCCTGACGATCCTGCTCGGGCTTGTCTACCCGCTCGTGATCACCGGCGTCAGCCAGGTCGCGTTCCCGGGCAACGCCAACGGCCAGAAGGTCTACGTCGACGGCAAGCTCGTCGGCTCGAAGATCCTCGGGCAGAGCTTCGCCAGTGATCGGAAGAACGGCAAGCCGGAGGAAAAGGAAGGAGAATGTCACAAGGGGCACGCGGGCTACTTCCAGAGCCGGCCGTCGGCGACCGAAGGCGGCGCCTACAACGCCGCCGCGAGCACGTTCTCCAACCGCGGCCCGAACGACAAGGCGACCGAGCAAGCCGACGCCGAAAACATCAAGGAATACCTCGAACTGAACAAGCCGTACGACCCGACGCTGACGACCGCGAAGATCCCGGTCGACGCGGTCAACACGTCCGCCTCGAACCTCGACCCGGAAATCTCGCAGGCGAACGCCTGGATCCAGGCGCACCGCGTCGCGGCCAAGCGCGGGATGTCGCTGAGCGCGGTCGACGGCCTGGTCTCCAAGTACACCGACTCGCGCGGGCTCGGCTTCTCCGGTGAACCCGGTGTGAACGTGCTCGAGCTCAACCTGGCGCTTGACCGCCGGCACACGGAGCCAAGCTCCGGGTTCGGAGGAACGCACTGATGTCCGCACAGATACCCGCGACGCACGAGCGCCAGGCGATCTCGCTGTTCCAGCGCGACATCGTCAAACGCGCGCTGATCGACAGCTTCAAGAAGCTCGACCCGCGAGTGCAGATCCACAACCCGGTGATGTTCGTCGTCGAGATCGGCTCGGTCATCACGACCGTCACGTGGCTGATCCAGGCGTTCGGCGGCAAGCCGACCCTCGGCTTCGCCGACGGTGCCCGCGTCGGCCAGACGCTGAAGGGCACAGGCGATCCCGCCTGGTTTACGTTTGTGATCGCGGTCTGGCTGTGGCTGACGGTCGTCTTCGCGAACATGGCCGAGGCGTTCGCCGAGGGTCGCGGCCGCGCGCAGGCCGACACGCTGCGCGCGATGCGCAAGGAGACCGTCGCAAAACTGCGCGACGGCTCGACGAAGGCGGCCTCGGAGCTGACGCGCGGCGACGTCGTCGTCGTGCCGGCGGGCGAGCTGATCCCCGGCGACGGCACCGTGATCGAGGGGATCGCGACCGTCGACGAGTCGGCGATCACCGGCGAGTCGGCGCCGGTCATCCGCGAGTCGGGCGGCGACCGCAGCGCCGTCACCGGCGGCACGCGCGTGACCTCCGACGAGATCGTCGTCGAAATCACGCAGGAGCCGGGCCAGTCGTTCCTCGACCGGATGATCTCGCTCGTCGAGGGCGCCTCGCGGCGCAAGACGCCGAATGAGATCGCGCTGAACATCCTGCTCGCGGCGCTGACGTTGATCTTCATGATCGTCGTCGCGACGCTGCGCCCGTTCGGCCTGTTCTCGGGGACGTCGATCTCCGAGACGACGCTGATCGCGCTGCTCGTCGCGCTGATCCCGACGACGATCGGCGCGCTGCTCTCGGCGATCGGGATCGCCGGGATGGACCGGCTCGTGCGGCGCAACGTGCTCGCGCTCTCCGGGCGCGCGGTCGAGGCGTCGGGCGACATCGACGTGCTGCTGCTCGACAAGACCGGGACGATCACGATCGGCAACCGCCTCGCGTCAGAGTTCATCCCGATGCCCGGCGTGCCGGAGGCCGAGCTGGCCGAAGCGGCGCAGCTCGCGTCGCTCGCCGACGAGACGCCGGAGGGCCGCTCGATCGTCGTGCTCGCCAAGCAGTACGGCATCCGCGAGCACGACATGTCGCAGATCGACGCCGAGTTCGTGCCGTTCACCGCGCAGACGCGGATGAGCGGGATCGACTACGACGGCCAGCAGCTGCGCAAGGGCGCCGGCGACGCGATCATCGAGCTCGTCCGGCGCGAAGGCGGCGCGCCGCCGCCCGAGCTGCAGGTCCAGCTCGACCGGATCGGCAACGAGGGCGGCACGCCGCTGGCCGTCTCGCGCGACAGCCAGGTGCTCGGCGTCGTCTACCTCAAGGACACGATCAAGGAGGGCATGAAGGCCCGCTTCGACCAGCTGCGCGCGATGGGCATCAAGACGGTGATGGTCACCGGCGACAACCGCCTGACGGCGGCGAAGATCGCCGAGGAGTCCGGCGTCGACGACTTCCTCGCCGAAGCGACGCCCGAGCGCAAGCTCGCGCTGATCCGCGAGCAGCAGCAGGACGGTCGCCTCGTCGCGATGACCGGCGACGGCACGAACGACGCGCCGGCGCTCGCGCAGGCCGACGTCGGCGTGGCGATGAACACCGGCACGCAGGCCGCGCGCGAGGCCGGCAACATGGTCGACCTCGACTCCAACCCGACGAAGCTGATCGAGATCGTCGAGGTCGGCAAGCAGCTGTTGATCACGCGCGGCGCGCTGACGACGTTCTCGATCGCGAACGACGTCGCCAAGTACTTCGCGATCCTGCCGGCCGTGTTCATCTCGACGTACGCGGCGAATCCCGGCGGCAAGGGGCCGCTGCACGTGCTCAACGTCATGGGCCTCGGCACGCCGCGCTCGGCGATCGTCTCGGCGATCATCTTCAACGCGATCGTGATCCCGCTGCTGATCCCGCTGTCGCTGCGCGGCGTGCGCTACCGGCCGATCGGCGCGAGCGCGCTGCTCCGCCGCAACCTCCTGATCTACGGCCTCGGCGGGATCGTCGCGCCGTTCATCGGGATCAAGCTGATCGACCTGATCGTCCACAATCTCCTGGGTGGATGACGATCGCGGCCAGCTGAAGGTCTTCATCGGGATGGCGCCGGGCGTCGGCAAGACCTACCGGATGCTGCAGGAGGGGGTCGCCGAAGCCGAGAGCGGCCGCGACGTCGTCGTCGGCTACCTGGAGCCGCACGGGCGCGCGGAGACGGTCGCGCAGGCCGACGGCCTGGAGACGGTCGCGCGTCGCGAGGTCCTCTACCGCGGCAGAGCGCTCGAGGAGATGGACCTGCCGGCGATCCTCGCGCGGCGCCCCGAGCTGTGCCTGATCGACGAGCTCGCGCACACGA
This sequence comes from uncultured Solirubrobacteraceae bacterium, assembly GCA_963802105.1. GTDB lineage: Bacteria > Actinomycetota > Thermoleophilia > Solirubrobacterales > Solirubrobacteraceae > Palsa-744. The sequence continues at coordinate 1,922,410 of CAWDHJ010000002.1, forward strand.
ACGCGCCGGGCGTCGAGCACGAGAAGCGCTACGAGGACGTGCGCGACGTGCTCGACGCGGGGATCGACGTGTACTCGACGGTCAACGTGCAGCACCTGGAGAGCCTCAACGATCAGGTGACGCAGCTGACGGGCGCTCACGTGCGCGAGACGATCCCCGACGAGATCCTCTCGGCGGCCGACGAGGTCGTGCTGATCGATCTGACGCCGGAGGCGCTGATCGCGCGGTTGCGCGCGGGGAAGGTGTACCGCCCCGAGCGTGTGCCGGCGGCGCTCAACAACTTCTTCAAGATCGAGAACCTCGCGGCGCTGCGCGAGACGGCGCTGCGCCAGGTCGCCGAGGAGGTCGAAGTCAAGCGGCTGATCGGCGAGCCGGAGGCGATCGTGCACCGCGACGAGGAAGGCGTGACGGCGGCGCTCGCTCCGGCGCCGCAGGCGATCGGCGAGCGACTGCTCGCGCTCGTCGCGCCGGGAGCCGACTCCGAGCGCGTCGTGCGGCGGGCGTGGCGCTCGGCGCAGCGCCTCGACGCGGTGCTCGACGTGCTCGTCGTGCGCCCGCCCGGGCGCCCGCCGAGCGCGGAGGACCGCAAGCGGCTCGAGGAGCTGCGACGGCTCGTCGCGATGCTCGGCGCGCGGCTGCGCGTCGAGGAGGGCGAGGACGTCGCGGCGGTCGTCGTCGCGACGGCGCTCGAGCTCGGCAGCACGTACGTGCTGATGGGCACGCCGCGCCAGCGTCGCGGTCTCGGGCGCCTCGGCGTGCGCGGGGGCGCGGCCGGCGCCGAGGCCGCGCTGCTGCTGCGCCTGCTGCGCGAGCTGCCGGGCGTCGACGTGCGACTCGTCGCCGACCCGACGCTGCGCCGCCGGGGCGCCGCCGAGGGCGAGCCGGCGCAGCCTCCGCCCGAGCGCCTCGCACCGGTCGAGGAGCAAGCGCACGCCGAGGAGTAAAGGTCGCGTAAAGATCGCGCGCGATTTGCAGGGTGCGCGGTAAATGCCGCGTAAGAGTCGTTGCGGTCGGCGTCTACGCCGCAACCCCGTCCCTGCGACCCTGTTCCGGCTCGATATGCGAACTCTTCGACTCCCCCTCCTGCTTTCCGCGCTCGCGCTCGTCGCGGCGACGGCGACGCTCGCGCCGATCGCGCTCGACCAGGCGGGCGCGGCGACGGCGAAGCTGGCCGCGACGGCGAAGCCGGCCGCGCAGACGGCGCGCCGCACGCCGACGGCGCACGCGGCCGCGTCGTACCTCACGGGCCTCGGCGACGAGTCGCCGGAGATGTTCACGGACCCGAACGCGATGCAGCTGAAAACGAAAATCGCGCGCTACATCGCGCCGTGGGACGCCGTCGCGCACTCGTACTCGCTCGACAAGGCGAAGGTCTGGATCAAAGCGGCCGAAGCCGCGCACATGCAGGTCCTCGTCGCGTTCTACCACTCGGAGTACACGCCGACGAGGATGCCGAGCGTCGCGCAATACAAACACGACGTGCAGAAATTCATCAAGCTGTTCCCGCACGTCAAGCAGTACCAGGCGTGGGACGAGTCCAACCGCGGCAACATCCGCGGCGTGCTCGCGAGCCCGTCGGCGGCGGCGACGGCGAAGTACTACCAGGCGCTGATCCGCGTGTGCAAGGGCTGCACGGCGCTCGGGCTCGACGTGCTCGACGCGCAGGACATCGGCCCGACGCTCGAATACATCTCCGAATTCAAGCGCGAGATCGGCAGGCTGCGCACGGTCATGCCGAAGATCTGGGGCCTGCACAACTACTCGGACATCAACCGCCTCGAAAGCTGGCGCACGCGCGAACTGTCGCGCGCGCTCGGCGGCCAGGTTTGGCTGACCGAGACGGGCGGCATCGTGCAGTTCGGCGGCGGCTTCCCGAACCGCAACGGCTCGGGCCTACGCCGCGCGGCGAAGGTGCTCGGCTACATGTTCAACGTCGCCGCGTCGCAGTCGCGGATCAAGCGCCTGTACATCTACGACTGGACGGGCGGCAACACGCGCACGCGCTTCGACGCGGGGCTGACCGACAGCCATCACGTCCCGCGCCCGGGCTACGTCGTCGTCTGCAAGAAGCTGCACGGCGCGAAGTGCAACGTCAAGACGAGTAACCACTGACGATCGGTCCAGCGGAGCGGCCCGGCCGCGCGGGGGCCGAGCCGCCCGCCGAGCTGCCGCGCGCGCCGCGAACCAGCCACGCGCCGGCGAGCGCGAGCAGCCCGGCGACGCCGGCGATCTCGACGAGCGTCGTCAGCGGGTAGCGGCTGCCGTTGTGGAGCGGCAGGTTCAGCGCGGTCTTGTCGCCGGCGCCGACGATGCTGAGCAGGCCGCGATGATCGATCCCGAGCGCGGTCGGCGCGAGCGCCGCGAACAGCGCCCAGGCGAGCAGCGCGAGCGTGCCCCAGCCGAGCGTGGCGAGCGTCAGGCGCAGGCGCGGGAGCGCGAGCGCCGCGAGCGCGACGCCGGCGCCGGCCGCGAGCAGGAACGGCCAGATCGCGCCCCAGCCGCGACCGGCGCCGAACGCGGAGGCGATCGTCGGCTGGAATTCGCCGCCTTCGAGCAGCCGGCCCCAGACGACGGTCTCGGTCTCGTAGCCGACGAGCGGATGAGTGGTCGTCGCGACGACGGCGACGGCGATCGACGCGCCGGCGAGCGCGAGCGTCGGCCCCGGGAAGCGGCGCAGCGCGAGTGCGATCGGGAAGCCGAGGAACGGCAGCATCGTGATCAAGAAGCGCGGGCCCATCGAGCCGCCGCCGAAGGGCAGGTAGTAGCCGGAGTTGTAGCCGAGGTAGCAAACGCACACGGCGAGGATCGTCAGCGCCTCGGCGCGGTTGCCGCGCCGGTACAGCAGCACGGTGCCGATCGCTCCCATGATCAGCACCGGCGAGAGCGTCAACAGGCCGCGCGAGTCGAACAGCAGCGTGGCGAGCACGGGCAGGCTGGGGGCGGAGATGCCGAAGAAGCCCTTCTGCTGCTGGGGGATGTTCGAGTAGGCGAGGTGAGTCCAGGAGTGGAACGCGGCGTGGTTGTACAAGAGCAGCGGTACGATCCCGACGACGCCGCCGACGACGTAGGCGCCGGCGCGCGACGCCAGCAGTCGCGGCGTCAACGAGTCCGCACGGGAGATCAGGTATCCGCCGAGCACGACGGCGACGAACGCGAGCGGGTACTCGGAGGAGATCGCATATCCCATCAGCAGGCCGGCGGCGGCGAGCAGCAGCGGTCGCGGGGGTCCGGCGCGCTCGCGCAGCATGACCGCGAAAGCGGCGAAGCCGAGCATCGCCGAGAAGACGTGCGAGAACAGCAGCGTCGAGAAAGGCAGGACCATCGTGCCGAGGCCGACGACCACGGCCGCGGCCACGCCGTAGCCGGGCTCGAAGCGCTCGGCGACGCGCCAGACGAGCAGCATCAGGATCAGGCCGGGGAGCATGTTTCCCCACAGCCCGACGAAGTCGATCATCTCGTCTTCGCCGCGCAGCGCTTCGGACTGACGCGCGATCGCCGGCGCGTCGATGCCCTTCAGCAGTTCGTAGAACGGCAGCGAGTAGAGCGCGAGGCCGGGAGCGCGAGCCGAGTACCAGTGCCCCTTGTAGTAGGCCTTGTCTTTCGTCGGGTACGGGCCGTAGTCGATCGTCGTGCGCCCGGCGTCGAGCGCGCGGATCAGGTCGTAGTGGGAGCTCTGGTTGTCCGACCAGTTCTGCAGCACCGTCGCGTAGCCGAGCCCGACGAGCAGGATCGCCGCGAGCGCGAGCTTCGTGCGCGGCGAGAAGCGCGCGCGACGGCCGCCGAGCGGGCGGTTGCTCCCCATCAGTCGGACCCGTGCAGGGCCTTCGGCCCCGGGCCGATCTCGTAGATGACGAGCGAGCCGACGCGCCGGCGTGTGACGCCGAGCCCGGCGAGCGGCTTCGCGGCGGCCGCGGCCGGGTCGGGCGGCTCGGCGGTGTCGAACCCGTGCGTGGGAGGCAGTTCCCTCGGCGTGCGCAGGTGCAGGACGACGGTGCGGATGCCGTAGTAGCGCAGCTTCTCGATGCTCGCCCTGTCGGGGAAGCCGTGCATGCCGCCGCGCAGGTCGTCGACCGCCGGGATGTCGAACGTGCTGTTGCCGACGGGGATCTTGTAGAAGCCGTCGGTCGAGAAGTACTGCGAGATGCGGTCGAGCGTGCCGTCGGTCGGCAGGTCGAGCAGCGGTCCGCGCAGTCCGATCTCGGCTCGCGCCGGCTGTGTCACGACCGGATGGCCGAGGTGCCCGGCGCCTTCGCCGACGATGCCGGCGACGAGCACGAGGCCGACGCCGGCGCCGAGCGTCGCGGCCGAAAGCCGCCGCGGTCGCGGCCCGGCGAGCAGCGCGCCGAGCCGCCCGGCGGCGAGCTGCGCGCCGGCGCCGGCGAGCAGCGCGAGGAACAGCGTCGCGAGCGTGAAGATGCGGCCGGGTACGCGCACGCCGTTCCAGCCCGGCGCGTAGTCGAAGAGCAGCCGGTAGGGATAGCCGGCGCCGGTCAGGCCGAGGCCGCACGCGAGCACGAGGCAGACGACCGCGCCGACGGCGAGGCCGATGCGCAATCGTCGTGTGTAGAGCGGGGCGGCGAGGCCGATCAGCGCGAGCAGCAGGATCAGGCCGCCGGGGAAGAAGACGTCCTCGTTCTTGGAATGGACGTGCGCGCGCGCGCCGGCGGTGATGCCACCCCAGACGCGGTTCTCGGAGGACGCCGAGATCCATGCGGCGGGGCCGGAGGAGTACGTTTTGACTTCTCTGATCGTGCGCTTTGCCGTCGGGTAGTCGTTGGCGACCTGTAGGTACGGACGCGCCTCGTAGAGCGTGACGGCGCCGACGAGCAGCATGCCGATCGCCGTGATCGCGACGAGCGCGCGCGGCAGCGCTGGTTTGCCGGCGCGCCACCAGTAGACGGCGGCGAGCAGTGCGAGCACGGCCATCAGGTAGGCGAACTGCAGGCCGAGCGTGAAGCCGAGGCTGATCTGCCAGGCGGCGACGAGCCAGCCGGCGATCAGCAGGCCGCGCGAGGACCGGCGGTATCCGCGCAGCAGCAGGAACAGCGCAAGCGCTACGCCGCCGGAGGAGATCACCTGGAAGTGCCCGGCCTCGGTGACGCGGTAGGGCGCGTAGGCGAAGGCGGCGGCCGCGGCGGCGGCGCCGAGCTTGCGCAGCCCGAGCTCGCGCGCGAGCAGGTAGCCGCCGACGAAGCACAGCGACCAGATGAACAGGAAGATCAGGTTGTAGCGGACGAGCGCGGCGATCGTGCCGGAGCCGAAGAACGCGGCCGGCCCGTAGCCGAGCAGCGAATCCGAGAAGGCGAGGCTCAGCGGGTGCGGGTAGAAGGCGTTGGAGTCGAACAGGTGCAGCGGGTTGTGCAGCATCGCGTGGCCGACCCACGCGATCTGCCAAGCCGTGCGCACGGGGTCGCCGTTGTCGGGCGCGATGCGGCTGCCAATGTGCAGCACGAGCGGCCAGCTCGTGAGCACGGCGAGCGCGACGCCGGCGAGGATCGCGCAGAGGATCTCGGCGCGCGTCAGCGACGGCGAGGGTCGCCAGGCTTCACGTCGCGCGGTGGGGGCTGTCGTGGTCGAGGGTCGGTCCAGCAGGGCGCTCGCCATCGAACGCCGCAGCATACGGGAGCCGCCGGGACGCATGTGGCGGATGGATCGATCGATTTGCGCAACACTGCGCGCGATGAAGATCCTGGTGGTCGGTGCCGGAGGCGTCGGTGCGGCGTTCGCGGCGATCGCGCAGCGCCGGGCGGCGTTCGACCACGTCGTGCTCGCCGACGTCGCGCCGGAGCGCGTCAAGTCGGTCGTCGCGAGCCTCGGCGAGCCGGGGCGGTTCTCGGCCGAGCGCGTCGACGCGTCGAGCGTCGAAAGCCTGCTCGAGCTGATCGGCCGCGTGCGGCCGGACGCGGTGCTGAACGCCTGCGACCCGCGCTTCAACGAGCCGATCTTCACGGCCGCGTTCGAGTCGAAGGTGACGTACCTCGACATGGCGATGACGCTCTCGCGTCCGCACGCGCAGCGCCCCTACGAGCTGCCGGGAAGGATGCTCGGCGAGCTTCAGCTGCAGCGCCACGAGGCGTGGGAGCAGGCGGGGGTGCTGGCGCTCGTCGGCATCGGCGTCGAGCCGGGGCTCTCGGACGTGTTCGCGGCGTACGCGGCGCAGGAGCTGTTCTCGAAGGTCGAGGAGGTCGGCGTGCGCGACGGCGCCGACCTGGTCGTCGAGGGCTATGACTTCGCGCCGACGTTCTCGATCTGGACGACGATCGAGGAGTGCCTGAACCCGCCGCTCGTCTGGGAGCGCGAGCGCGGCTTCTTCACGACGGCGCCGTTCTCCGAGCCGGAGGTGTTCGAGTTCCCGGAGGGCATCGGCAAGGTCGAGTGCGTGAACGTCGAGCACGAGGAGGTCGTGCTGATCCCGCGCTGGGTGGACTGCGAGCGCGTGACGTTCAAGTACGGGCTCGGCGAGGAGTTCATCGACGTCCTGCGCACGCTGCACAAGCTCGGCCTGGACTCGACCGAGCCGGTGTCGGTGCGCGACGTGAAGGTCGCGCCGCGCGACGTCGTCGCGGCGGCGCTGCCGGACCCGGCGACGCTCGGCGAGCGGATGACGGGGCGTACGTGCGCGGGGACGTGGGTGCGCGGGACGGGCGTCGACGGCGCGCCGCGCTCGACGTACCTCTACCACGTCGTCGACAACGAGCACACGATGCGCGAGTACGGCAGCCAGGCGGTCGTCTGGCAGACGGCCGTCAACCCGGTCGTCGCGCTCGAGCTGATCGACGAGGGCGTCTGGAAGGGCGCCGGCGTGCTCGGCCCGGAGGCGTTTCCGCCGGCGCCGTTCCTCGAGAAGCTCGCCGAGCTCGGCTCACCGCACGGGCAGCTCGAGGTCTCGTGACGTCGTGACGGCGCCCGAGCCGTCGACTCGAGGGCGTCCGAACCGGGTCGACTGACGGCGCCGGTCAGCCCGGCGGCGCCTGCGGCGGCTCGTCGTTCGCCTCGGGCGTGAGCAGGTGCGCGCCGTGGGTCACGGCTGCGGCGCCCATCAGGTGCGCCGGCGCGCGCTCGACGGGCCGATCGAGCAGGCCCGGGGGCGCCGTTTCGGTGCGTCGCGAGAAGAACGTCCGGAAGTAGCGGCGCGAGACGACCATCAGGACGACGCCGAGAACCATGCCGATGCCGCCGAACCAGATCGGCAGCGTCAGTCCTAGGTAGATTTTGCCTTCGGCGTGGACGGCACGAGCGTAGTAGGTGATCGCGTAGATGCCGATGCCGTAGAAGATCACGCCGCCGAGGACGGGGGCGAGCCCGACGAGGACGAGCTTGCGAGCGCTCGTGAGCAGTTCGCGGCGGTAGTACCAGGCGCAGGCGAAGCCTGTCGTGCCGTAGTACAGACAGACCGGGATGCCGAGCGCGACGACGGCGAGTTCGAGCACGGTTTCGGAGATCAGGATCAGCGGCACGGCGACGGCGATCGAGAGCAGGCCGAAGCCCCAGGTCGACAGCGTCGGCGTGAGATAGCGCGGGTGGACCTTGCCGAACGCCGACGGGATCGAGCCCCAGTGGGCCATCGACAGCGTCGTGCGCGCGGTCGGCAGGATCGTCGTCTGCGTCGAGGCGGCGGCGGAGGTCAGCACGGCGACGATCAGGAACTTGACGCCGACCGAGCCGAGCACGCCTTTGCCGAGCGCGTTGAGCACGTCGCTGGCGTTTTCTTCGTTGGCGAGGAAGGCGGTCCCGTGGTAGGCCTGCGCGCCGGCCGAGACGAACAGGTAGATCGCGACGAGCAGCAGCGTCGAGACGACGGCGGCGCGTCCGGGGCCCTCGTTGGAGTCCTCGGACTCCTCGTTGACCGACACGCCGGAGTCCCAGCCCCAGTAGATGAAGATGCCGAGCAGCATCGCGACGACCAGGTCGTGGAACGGGATCGCGAACGGATTGAACCACGAGGCCTGCGGTTCGATCGAGTGCGCGGGGCCGCCGCTGTAGACGTCGACGAGAGCGACGACGGCGAAGACGGCGAGCATGATGACCTCGAACGTCAGCAGCAGCTGCTGGATGCGCGCGGACAGCTCGATCCCGCGATGGCAGATCCACGTCATCAGCAGGATCCAGAGGATCGAGCCGACGAGCGCGGCGCCGGTATGCGTTTCGGCCCAATGCCAGCCGAACAGCTTGAACGTGTAGGTCGCGGCGATGTACGCGAGCGAGGCCATGACGAGGATGTCGGCGAGGAAGATCGCCCAGCCGTTGATCCAGCCGAAGCCGGGACCGAACGCACGCGTCGTCCACGCGAACGTCGTGCCGGCGTCGGGATCGGCCTTGTTCAGGTAGCGGTAGCCGAGCGAGATCAGGAGCATCGGCACGAACGCGGCGAGCAGGACGCCAGGGGCGTGCGTCGTCACGCCGGGGTCGGCGACGATGAACCCGAGCGTCGCCGCCAGCGAGTACGCGGGAGCGGTCGAGGCGACGCCGATGACGATGTTCGAGACGTAGCCGATCGCGTTGGTCTTCAGGCCCTTGCTCTCGACGTGTCCCGTTGCGGGGGCGCCAACTGCGACGGCGCCTTCGGTGGCCATCGTGTGCTCCTCTCCCTGATCCTGGATGGTGGCTGCTGCCTTGTGCTGAAAGGTACGGCGTCGGTCGGCGTGCGCGCAAGGGGCACAACTCCCAAAAGAACGGGGCCGTTTTGTACAGATGGTCCAACGACTTCGACGCTCCTTGACCGAAGGCACACTTGAGCGGGCCGAGCAGGCGCAGTACGGTTGTCCTGAGTGTCTATTCGGAAAAGGATGGACGCATCCGGCTCGGACAGGGAGAAGATCGATGGCAGACACTGCGGATCTGGACCAGACGGAGTCGACGGGCACGCCGTGGGCGCCGGGCCCGGCGGGGATGGCGCTGGCGGAAGACCCCGATCGGCTGCAGCGGCTCGCGCGGCGCAACCTGTGGATGCACTTCACGCGGATGGGCTCCTACGACGAGCACCACGCGGTGCCGGTGATCGTGCGCGGCGAGGGGTGCTATGTGTACGACGAGCACGGCAAGCGCTACCTCGACGGCCTCTCGGCGCTGTACTGCGTGAACGCCGGCCACGGCCGCGCGGAGCTCGGCGAGGCGGCGGCGGCGCAGGCGCGCGAGCTCGGCTTCTACACGAACTGGAGCTACGCGCACCCGCCGGCGATCGAGCTCGCGGCGCGGATCGCGGGCCTCGCTCCGGGCAACCTGAACCGCGTGTTCTTCACGTCGGGCGGCTCGGAGGCGGTCGAGTCGGCGTGGAAGCTCGCGAAGGCCTACCATCGCGCGCGCGGCGAGATGAACCGCCACAAGCTGGTCTCGCGCAACCTCGCCTATCACGGCGTGTCGATGGGCGCGCTGACGGCGACGGGGCTGCCGCCGCTGCGCGAGCCGTTCGAGCCGCTGACGCCGGGCGGCGTGCACGTGCCGAACACGAACTCGTACCGCTGGAAAGAGGATCGCGACGAGCTGTGGGCGGCGGACGCGATCGAGCAGGCGATCGAATTCGAGGGCGCGGACACGGTCGCGGCGGTGATCCTCGAGCCGGTGCAGAACGGCGGCGGCTGCTTCGTGCCGCAGGACGGCTACTTCGCGCGCGTGCGCGAGATCTGCGACCGCCACGGCGTGCTGCTGATCTCCGACGAGGTGATCTGCGCGTGGGGGCGGCTCGGTCACTGGTTCGGCTGCGAGCGCTTCGACTACCAGCCGGACATGATCACGACGGCGAAGGGGATCAGCTCGGCGTACGCGCCGCTCGGCGCGGTGATCGCGGGCGACCACATCGCCGAGCCGTTCCTGCACGGCAAGGAGTCGTTCGTGCACGGGTTCACGTTCGGCGGGCACCCGGTCTCGTGCGCGGTCGGCCTCGCGAACATCGAGCTGATGGAGCGCGAGGACCTGAATGGCAACGTGCGCGAGAACGAGGGGCTGTTCCGCGAGATGCTCGACGGCCTGCGCGACCTGCCGATCGTCGGCGACGTGCGCGGCGCGGGCTACTTCCACGCGATCGAGCTCGTCAAGGACAAGCAGACGAAGCAGACGTTCGACGACGTCGAATCGGAGCACCTGCTGCGCGGGTTCCTCTCGGGCGAGCTGTACGAGCGGGGCTTGATCTGCCGCACGGACGATCGCGGCGACCCGATCGTGCAGCTCTCGCCGCCGCTGATCGCGGGCAGGGAGCAGTTCGAGGAGATCGTCGGGATCCTGCGCCCGGTGCTGAGCGAGGCGTGTGAACGGATGGAGGCGTGGAGTTCACCGTCGAAAGCCTGATCGCCGAGCTCGGCCTGGAGCTGGCGAGCGGGCACGAGGCGGCGCAGGCGCACGTCCGCTGGGTGCACAGCACCGAGCTCGAGGACCCGACGCCGTGGCTGCGCGGCGGCGAGCTGCTGCTGACGACGGGGATCCAGCTGAACGGCCCGAAGAGCCAGCGCGAGCTGGTCGAGCGCCTCGCCGACCACCGCATCGCGGGTCTCGGCTTCGGGACGGGCTTCAAGCACAGGCGGCTGCCGGCGGCGCTCGTGGCGGCGGCGCGCAAGCGCGGCTTCCCGCTGTTCGAGGTGCCGTACGAGCTGCCGTTCATCGCGATCACCGAGCGCGCGTTCGCGCAGCTCGTCAACGAGCGCTACGAAATGCTGCAGCGCAACATGGCGGGCGACGTGCTCGCGGAGGCGCTGACCGGGCATCTGTACCCGGAGGAGCTGGCGGCGCGCCTGCGTCCGTTCGGGATCGGTGAGCAGGTCGCTGTGCTGGCGTTCGCGCTCGACGACCCGGCGGCGGCCGCGGCGCCGCTGGAACGTGCGCTCGAACGCGCGCGCAGGCACAGCCTCGTGGCGATCCGCGCGGGCCTCCTGTGCGCGGTGATCGACGCGGAGGGGTGCGAACCGATCGAGCTGGCGCGCAAGCTGCGCTCGGACCTGCAGGCGCGCTTCGGCGCGGTGCGCGCGGCGGCGAGCCGCGCGGGCGCGGCGCAGTCGCTGCGGCTGAGCTTCCACGAGGCGCGCTGTGCGCTGGAGGCGGTGCGCCTGCAGAACGGCAGCGCGCCGGAGGTCGCGTCGTATCGCGACCTCGGCGCGTTCCAGCTGCTGCTGTCGATCCAGGACGACGACGCGCTGCTGTCCTACTGTCGCGGCGTGCTCGGGCCGGTCGAACAGGGCGACGGCGACTACGGCGAGGAGCTGTTGCGCTCGCTCGACACGTTCATCGAGCACAACGGCCACTGGGAGAAGGCGGCGAGCGCGCTGTACTGCCATCGCCACACGCTGCGCTACCGCGTGCGACGCGTCGAGCAGCTGACGGGCCGCGACTTCTCGAGCGCGCGCGATCGCATCGAGTTCTGGCTCGCGTTGCGAGGCCGAGAGCTCGCGAGATGATTTCTTTGATCGCCGAAGACATGCCCGGACGGCGCGTCGGCGGCGCGAGCACAGAACGGAGCGAGAGGCGATGAGAATCGGCGTGCCGAGCGAGATCAAGTCGGACGAGTACCGCGTGGCGATCACGCCGGCGGGCGTGCGCGAGCTGACGGCGCGCGGGCACGAGGTGCTCGTGCAGGCGGGCGCGGGCGAGGGCAGCGCGATGGGCGACGAGCAGTTCGTAGCGCAGGGCGCGCGGATCGTGCCGGACGCGCAGACGGTGTTCGCGGAGGCCGAGCTCGTGCTGAAGGTGAAGGAGCCGCAGCCGGGCGAGGTCGCGATGCTGCGTGCGGGGCAGACGCTGTTCACGTACCTACACCTCGCGGCCGAGCCGGAGCTCGCGCGCGGGCTGCGGGAGTCGGACGCGACGTGCATCGCGTACGAGACGGTCGAGGACGACGCCGGGCGGCTGCCGCTGCTCGCGCCGATGAGCGAGGTCGCGGGAAAGATCGCGACGCAGGCGGGCGCGTTCATGCTCGAGAAGCCGCTCGGCGGGCGCGGGATCCTGCTCGGCGGCGTGCCGGGCGTCGCGGCGGCGACGGTGCTCGTGATCGGCGGCGGCGTCGTCGGGATGAACGCGGCGTTCATCGCGATCGGGATGGAGGCGGACGTGTTCGTGTTCGACCGCTCGATCGACCGTCTGCGCGAGCTCGAAGTCGCGTTCGGCGGGCGCGCGTCGACGGTCTACTCGTCGACGCTCGCGGTCGAGCAGATGCTGCCGCAGGCGGACCTCGTGATCGGCGCGGTGCTCGTGCCGGGCGGCCGCGCGCCGCACGTCGTGACGCGCGAGCAGCTGAAGCTGATGAAGCTGGGCGCGGTGCTCGTCGACGTCTCGATCGACCAGGGCGGGTGCTTCGAGACGTCGCGCCCGACGACGCACTCGGACCCAACGTACGAGGTCGACGGGATCACGCACTACTGCGTTACGAACATGCCGGGCGCGGTGCCGATCACGTCGACGTACGCGCTGACGAACGCGACGCTGCCGTACGCGATCGAGCTCGCCGAGCGCGGCGTCGAGGCGGCGCTGCAGGAGAACCGCGGCCTGCGCCAGGGCTTGAACGTGCGCGCGGGCGAGATCACCCACCCGGCCGTCGCGCAAGCGCTCGGCGAACGACAGACGGCATAGGAGGAGGCGAACATGTCGAGCGGCGTACAGACGCTTCAGAACTTCATCGACGGCGAGCTGGTCGAGTCGAGCGGCGGCGAGAGCGAACCGGTGCTGAACCCGGCGACGGGCGAGGAGATCGCGCGCGCGCCGCGCTCGAACGCGCAGGACGTCGACCGAGCGGTCGGCGCGGCGCGGCGCGCGTTCGAGGGCTGGTCGCGGACGACGCCGCAGCGGCGCTCGGAGGCGCTGCTCCAGATCGCGTCTGCGCTCGAGGAGCACGGCGAGGAGATCGCGCGACTGGAGGCGCTGAACGCGGGCAAGCCGCTCGCGGCGGTGAAGAGCGACGAGCTGGGAGTGATGGTCGACAACCTGCGCTTCTTCGCGGGCGCGGCGCGCGTGCTCGAGGGACGCGCGGCGGGCGAGTACATGGAGGGCTACACGTCGTTCACGCGGCGCGAGGCGGTCGGCGTGATCGGCCAAGTGACGCCGTGGAACTACCCGCTGATGATGGCGATCTGGAAAATCGCGCCGGCGATCGCGGCGGGCAACACGGTCGTGCTGAAGCCGGCGGAGACGACGCCGATGACGACGCTGCGCCTCGCGGAGCTGACGGCGGAGATCCTGCCGAAGGGCGTGCTGAACGTCGTGACGGGCCCGGGCGAGCCGACGGGCGAGGCGCTGATCTCGCACGCGGACGTCGACATGCTCGCGCTGACGGGCTCGGTCGAGACGGGCAAGCACCTCGCGCGCAAGGCGGCGGACACGCTCAAGCGCGTGCACCTCGAGCTCGGCGGCAAGGCGCCGGTGATCGTGTTCGACGACGTCGGCCTGGAGTCGGCGCTCGAGACGATCGCGGGAACGGGCTACTACAACGCCGGGCAGGACTGCACGGCGGCAACGCGCGTGCTGGCGAGCGGCAAGGTCTACGACGACGTCGTCGCGGGCCTCGCCGAGCAGGCGAAAGGGCTCGTGCTCGGCGACACGCTGAGCGCGGAGACGACGCTCGGCCCGGTCAACTCGCAGCGCCAGCGCGAGCGCGTCGAGGGCTTCCTCGAGCGTCGCCCCGGGCGCGCGGAGATCGTGACGGGAGGCGGCGAGCCGCAGCTGCCGGGCTTCTTCGTCGAGCCGACGGTCGTCGCGGGCCTGCAGCAGGACGACGAGATGATCCAGCGCGAGATCTTCGGGCCGGTGATCACGGTCCAGCGCTTCGGCGACGAGGAGCAGGCGATCGCGTGGGCGAACAGCACGCGCTACGGCCTCGCGTCGTCGGTCTGGACGCGTGACGTCGGGCGCGCGCTGCGCGTCTCGCGCGCGCTGCGCTTCGGCTGCGTGTGGATCAACGACCACATCCCGCTCGTCTCGGAGATGCCGCACGGAGGCTTCAAGGAGTCGGGGTACGGCAAGGACCTGAGCGTGTACTCGCTGGAGGACTACACAGTCGTCAAGCACGTGATGGCGAACCTCGAGTAGCGCGAGATCTGCATAGTCGGCGCGGCGCTTTGCGCCGCTTTGCACAGGACCGGTGAGGATTTCGGGCCGATCGAGCGCGGCGGGGTTCGATCCGTCGGCAAGCCAGGCACCCGGCGCGTCAGCTAACGTCCGGCCCCGATGAACGGTTCCATTTCGCCGGATTCCGAGCCAATCGGGGCATCGGATACGGTCGAGGCCCGCTCGGATGCGGGCTTGTTGCGTGATTACGACATCTTGCGCCTGCGCGCGCCCAATCCGGGCCCGCTGACGCTGACGGGGACGAACACGTGGGTCGTCGGGCGCCGGCCGGCGTGGGTCGTCGATCCGGGGCCGCTGATCGACTCGCACGTGCGGCGCGTGATGGCGGCGATCGACGCGCGTGGGGGGCTCGGCGGCGTCGTCGTGACGCACGGCCACGAGGACCACGACGAGGCGCTCGAGACGCTGTTAGAAGTGCACCCGGCGCCGCTCGCGGCGGCGCGTCGGGAGGCCGACGTGCAGCTCGCCGAGGACGTGCGCTTCGGTCCGTTCCAGGCGGTGCATACGCCGGGGCACGCCGAAGACCACTACGCGCTGATCGCCGACGGCGCGTGCTTCACGGGCGATGCGGTGCTCGGCGACGGCAGCGTGCTGATCACGCCGCACCCGGGCGCGATGGCCGGTTACCTGCTGGCGCTGACGCGCCTGCGCCTGCGCGACGACTTCAACGTCCTGTGCCCGGGTCACGGCGAGATCGTGTGGGACGCGCGCGAGAAGCTCGAGGAATACATCGCGCACCGCATCGACCGCGAAAACAGGCTGATGATCGCGCTCAACGAAGGGCTGCGCAGCGTGCCTGACCTGCTCGACGCGGTGTGGGGCGACGTGCCCGAGGAGCTGCGCCCGGCGGCGACGGCGACGCTCGCGGCGCACCTCGACAAGCTCGAGGACGACGAGGTGCTGCCGCGCGGCGTGCAGCGCCCGAGCTTCGTGAACCGTCCCTGGTGAGCGCCGCTCAGGTGAAGCGCGGGTAGAGCGTCATGCCGCCGTCGACGAACAGCGTCGCGCCGGTGACGTAGCCGGCCTGCTCGGAGGCGAGCCAGGCGACGGCGCGCGCGACGTCGGCGACATGGCCCCAGCGCCCGAGCGGGATCTCGCCGAGGACCTTCGCGCTCTCGGCTGGGTCTTCGAGGACCGACTTGTTGATCGGCGTGTCGATCGCGCCGGGGCCGACGCTGACGACGCGGATGCCGAGCGGCGCGAGCTCCTTGGCGATCGACTGCGTGAACATCATCATGCCGCCCTTCGAGGCGCAGTAGTGCGAGAAGCGCTCCCAGGCGATCCGCTCGTGGACGCTCGAGATGTTGACGATGACGCCCGGCGATTTCTCGTCGTTCATCATCCGCGCGGCCTCGCGCGCGCAGAGGAAGGAGCCGGTGAGGTTGACGTCGATGACCTTCTGCCACGCGTCGAGCGGCATCTCGATCAGCAGGTGCTTCTGCTCGAGCCCGGCGTTGTTGACGAGCAGGTCGACGCCGCCGAACGCGCTCTTCGCTTCGGCGAACGCGCGCTGCACGTCGCTCTCGCGCGAGACGTCCATCTGCACGGCGAGCGCCTTGCCGCCGGCCGCCTCGATCTCGCCGACGATCCGCTCGGCGCCGTCGGGCGCGCCGAGGTAGTTGACGGCGACGCACGCGCCGTGCGCGGCGAGCTCGTAGCAGACGCCCTGGCCGATGCCGGAGTCGCCGCCGGTGACGAGCGCGCGGCGGCCGTCGAGCAGGCGGACGTCGTCGGGGTGGCGGGTGAAGGGCTGGTCGCTCACTGTCGTCTTCGTGCAGCGTACCCCGCTAGCGTTCGCGGCGATGCCAGCCCATTTCCCGTCTTTCGTCCCGCGCGAGGGGACGGAGCCGCACGCCGAGGGGAGGCCGCCGCGCGGCCAGAGCGCGGCGCCGGAGGTCGGCCCGAGCGGCCTGTCGTCGAGCTCGCCGTTCCCGCCGATCGCCGACTACGGCTTCCTCTCGGACTGCCACACGGGCGCGCTCGTCTCCTCGGACGGCTCGATCGAGTGGATGTGCGTGCCGTACTTCGACTCGCCGTCGATCTTCGGCGCGCTGCTCGACCGCGGCGCGGGCTCGTGGCGCGTCGGGCCGTACGGGCTGTACGTCCCGGTCGGCCGCCGCTACGTGCCGGGAACGAACATGATCGAGACTACGTGGATGACGCCGCAGGGCTGGCTGCGCGTCGTCGACGCGCTGGCGATCGGCGAATGGCACGACAACGAGCACGGCTCGAGCCACACGCGCCCGCCGACGGACTTCGACGCCGACCACCTGCTCGTGCGGATGATCGAATGCGTGCAGGGGCAGGTGCAGGTCGAGATCGTCTGCGAGCCGATGCTCGAGTACGGCGCGACGCCGGCGCACTGGGAGCAGGTCGACGTCGGCACCGAGGGCACCTGCGCGCTGGACGCGAGCGACGGCGAGACGGTCTTCCGGCTGCTCAGCGACGTGCGCATGGGGATCGAGGGCAACCGCACGCACGGGCGGCACACGATGAAGGAGGGCGAGAAACGCTTCTGCGCGCTGTCGTGGACGGAGTCGCGCGGCGGCCCGCACACGGCGCAGGAAGCCGAAGAGGTGCTCGAGCGCACGGGCCACTTCTGGCGCGAATGGCTCGCCGAAGGCTCATATCCAGACCACCCGTGGCGTGCGCACCTGCAGCGCTCGGCGCTCGTGCTGAAGGGGCTGACGTTCATGCCGACGGGCGCGCTCGTCGCGGCGCCGACGACGTCGCTGCCGGAGACGCCGGGCGGCGAGCGCAACTGGGACTACCGCTTCTGCTGGATGCGCGACGCGTCGTTCACGCTGTGGGGGCTGCACGCGCTCGGCCTCGACTGGGAGGCCGACGACTTCATCGAGTACGTCGCCGAAGTGCCGCGCAACGAGGACGGCTCGCTGCAGATCATGTACGGGATCCGCGGCGAGAAGGACCTCGAGGAGTCGACGCTCGACGCGCTCGGCGGCTACGAGGGCGCGCGCCCGGTGCGGATCGGCAACGGCGCGTACAACCAGCGCCAGAACGACGTGTTCGGCGCGGTGCTCGACTCGGTCTACCTGCACTCCAAGCAGCGCGATCACATCCCGGAGCGGCTGTGGCCGGTGCTGATCGACCAGGTCCACTGCGCGATCGCCGCCTGGAGGGAACCGGACCAGGGAATCTGGGAGGCGCGCGGCAAGCCGCGGCACTACGTCTCCTCGAAGCTGATGTGCTGGGTCGCGCTCGACCGCGGCGCGCGGCTGGCCGAACGACGCGGCAACGAAGCGCACGCGAAGGAATTCCAGGAGATCGCCGACGAGATACGCGAGGACATCCTCGAGAAGGGCGTCGACTCGCGCGGCGTGTTCCGCCAGCACTACGACACGGACGCGCTCGACGCGTCGACGCTGCTCGTGCCGCTCGTGCGCTTCCTGGCGCCCGACGACGAGCGCGTGCGCGCGACGGTCTGCGCGGTCCGCGACGAGCTGACCGAGAACGGCCTCGTGATGCGCTACCGCACCGAAGAAACCGACGACGGGCTGCACGGCAAGGAGGGGACTTTCCTGATCTGCTCGTTCTGGCTGGTCTCGGCGCTGTCGGAGATCGGCGAGCATCGCCAGGCCGAGCACCTGTGCGAGCGCCTGCTCTCGTACTCGTCGCCGCTCGAGCTGTACGCCGAGGAGCTCGAGGCCTCGAGCGGGCGCCATCTCGGCAACTACCCGCAGGCGTTCACGCACCTCGCGCTGATCAACGCGGTGACGCACGTGATCGCGGCGCAGCAGCGCGGCTGACGCGCCGGCACCGGCGGCCGGCTCAGTAGCCAGCGTCGCCGGGCAGCAGGACGCGCGCGACCTCGCCCTCGAGCACGACCTTCGGCTCGACCGGCTGCACGTCGCGCTCGCGCGCGTAGGCGATCAGCCGCTCGACCGAGGAGAAGCCGCCGAGCTGTTCGAGGTGCTTGATCGTCGGGAAGACGAGCGCGATCTCACCGGCGGTGTGCGCGGCGAGCGCCGCGCCTGGCGTGAACCAGCCGAGGTCGACGACCTCCTCGCCATCGACGGCCGGCTCCTGCCCGAGCGGCAGCGGCGCGAGGAAGAAATGCGTGTCGAAGCGGATCTGCACCTGCGCGGGCGTGATCCAGCGCGAGAACTTGACGAGCTCGCGCGGGTCGCCGAGCGAGATCGCGGCCTCCTCGCGCAGCTCGCGCACGGCGGCGGCTCGATGCGCCTCGTCGCCGTCGCCCTCGCCGGCGTCGACGGCGCCGCCGGGGAACACCCAGACGCCGCCCATGAAGCGCGCTTGCGGCGTGCGGCGGACGAGCAGGACCTCGAGCCGCTCGGCGCCGCCGCGCAACAGGATCACGCTCGCCGCCTGCCGCGGCGTCGTCGCCGGGCCGGGGTTGTAGTCCCCGTCGGCAGAAACCCCGCTCTCCGCGCGAGCGCTCATCCGGTGACCCTACCTGCCGGTAATCTTCTCGCATGAGCACTTCGACGAAGACGTTGCAGCGGTGGATCTGCGAGTCGTGCGGGTTCATCTACGACCCCGACGAAGGCGATCCGGACGGCGGCATCCCGCCGGGCACGGCGTTCGAGGACATCCCCGACACCTGGTTCTGCCCGGTGTGCGGCGCCAGGAAGCGCGAGTTCGTTCCCTACGAGGACTAGGCTCGGCCTGAGCGACTGGCAGGAGCTGCTCGCGTTCGATCGCGAGCACGTGTGGCATCCGTACGGCGCGCTGCCGGCGGCGCTCGAGCCGTTGCCGGTCGTCTCGGCCGAGGGCGTGCGGCTGCGGCTGGCCGACGGGCGCGAGCTGATCGACGGGATGGCGTCGTGGTGGTGCGCGATCCACGGCTACCGCCACCCGGCGCTCGACGCGGCGATCGGCGAGCAGCTCGCGCGCATGTCGCACGTGATGTTCGGCGGGCTGACGCACGAGCCGGGCGTGCGGCTCGCCGAGCGCCTGCTCGAGCTCGCGCCGGACGGCCTCGAGGCGGTCTTCTTCGCCGACTCGGGGTCGGTGTCGGTCGAGGTCGCGATCAAGCTCTGCTTGCAGTACCAGCGCGCGGTCGGGCGCGGCGAGCGCACGCGGCTGTTGACGGTGCGCGGCGGCTATCACGGCGACACGTTCGGCGCGATGGCCGTGTGCGACCCGCTCGGCGGCATGCACAGCCTGTTCACGAGCGTGCTCGCCGAGCACGTCTTCGCCGAGCGCCCGCCGGACGGCTTCGCGGCGCCACTCGACGAGCGCTGGGCGGGCGGCGTGCGCGAGCTCGTCGCGCGCCATCGCGACGAGCTCGCGGCGATCGTCGTCGAGCCGATCGTGCAGGGCGCCGGCGGCATGCGCTTCCACTCGCCGGCGTGCGTGCGCCTGCTGCGCGAGCTGTGCGACGAGCACGGGCTGCTGCTCGTGCTCGACGAGATCGCGACCGGCTTCGGGCGCACGGGCGCGCTGTTCGCGTGCGAGCACGCCGGCGTGCGCCCCGACGTGATGTGCGTCGGCAAGGCGCTGACCGGCGGCTACATGACGCTCGCGGCGATGCTCTGCACGCGCGCGGTCGCCGACGCGGTCTCGCACGGCGAGGGCGGCGGGCTGATGCACGGCCCGACGTTCATGGCGAACCCGCTCGCGTGCGCGGTCGCGCTCGCGTCGCTGCAGCTGCTCGGCGACGGCGACGGCGAGGGCGAGGGCGCCGACGGCTGGCGCGCGCGCGTCGCGGCGATCGAGCGCGGGCTCGCCGAGGGGCTCGCGCCGGCTCGCGAGCTGCCGGGCGTCGCCGACGTGCGCGTGCTCGGCGCGATCGGCGTCGTGCAGCTCGAAGGCGACGTCGACGTCGCGGCGGCGAGCGCCGCGGCGATCGAGCGCGGCGTCTGGCTGCGGCCGTTTCGCGACCTCGTCTACGCGATGCCGCCATACGTGATCGAGCCCGACGAGCTCGCGCGCGTGTGCGACGCGATCGTCGCCGCCGCGCGCGCCGGCGCTGGCTGAGCGCGGCGCCGGCTGAGCGCGCGCCGGCACGGTTGCGCGGCGGCGCTGCCCCCTAGCGCGCGGTCGCGTCGATGTTCAGGCGGATGTAGGTGACCGTCGCGGCCGGTCCGAGCTCGCCGGCGACGGCGTCGACGAACGGCTCGCGCAGCGGCGCGGGCAGGCGCGCGGCGTGCGCGGTGAGCGCGTTCGTGACGAGCCACTCGCGCAGGTCTTCGTAGGGCGCCGGGCGGCTGACGAGCCACGTGCGCACGTCGCCGAAGCCGGCGTCGCGCAGGCGCGCGTCGGTCTGCTCGGGCGTCGCGTAGTGCCACGGGCCGTCCCAGCCGCCGAGGTAGGGCGCGAACGGCTCGCGCGCGCCGACGGCGCGCGTCGCGTCGAGCAGCTCGGGCGTGTTGCCGGCGCCGCCGCACTGTGCGACGAGCTGTCCGTCGTCGCGCAGCACGGCGCGCAGTCGCGCGAACAGGTTCTCGTGGTCGGCGATCCAGTGGAACGTCGCGGTCGAGAGCACGGCGTCGACGCGCCGGCCGCCGAGGTCGAGCTCGTCGAGATCCGCCAGCAGCAGCTCGACGCGCCCGCCGAGCCGCGTGCGCGCGGCGTCGAGCATCGCCGGCGAGCCGTCGATGCCGATCACGTGCCCGCGCGGGAGCCGCTGCAGCAGCGCCTCGGTCACGCGCCCCGAGCCGCAGCCGGCGTCGAGCACGGTCTCCGCGCCGCTCAGCTCGAGGCGTTCGAGCACCTCGCGCCCGATCCGCTCGAGCGGCGCCGAGATGCGGTCGTACGTCGCTCCGTCGGTGTACTCGCTTGGCATACGAATGTATGTTATAGCGAATGCGCGCGGATCAGGCGTGCACGCTCGACACGGCGCGCGAGCTGTTCGCGTCGAGCGCACGCGTCTCGCCGAGCCAGCGCCGCCACGGGAGCTGCTCGCCGATCCGTGCGAGCTCGTCCAGGTCCGGGCCGGCGGCGCGCGCGAGCGTCACGACCTCGACGAAGCCGAAGCGCTCGATCGCCTCGCGGTTGGAGCGTTCGAGGCGCGCGGGGCGCTCGGGCCACGGCGTCAGCACGACCGCGCGCACGTTCAGCCCGGCGGCGCGCGCGGACTGCAGCGTCAACAGCGTGTGGTTGATCGTCCCGAGGCCCACGCGCGCGGCGATCAGCAGCGGCAGTCGCAGTGCGACGGCGACGTCGCAGACGGTCAGCCCGTCGGCGAGCGGCGAGAGCAGGCCGCCGGCGCCCTCGACGACCAGCGTTCGCGGCGGCGCATCGTCGCCGCCGGCCGCCGCCGCGAGCGCGGCGAGCGCGTTGTCGAGCAGCTGCTCGCGCGCGAGCGGCCGCGCTTCGATCTCGGCGGCGAGCTGCGGCGAGACGGCCGGGCCGAAGCGCAGCGGCGCAACCCCCGCGCCGGCCATCCGCGCGGCCGCGCCGAGCAGCTCGTGGTCCGGCGGCCACGGCTCCGTGTCGCGGTCGGCGAGTGGCGGCGCGTCGAGGCCGGTGACGGCCGGCTTGTGCGCCGCGACCGGCTCGCCGCCGGCGGCGATCGCCGCGAGCAGCGCCGCGCTGAGCACCGTCTTGCCGACGTCCGTGTCCGTGCCCGTGACGAACAGCCCGCGCATGCGCTCCGCAGGCTAGGCGGCGTGCGCGACGGCTTCGCGCTCGCCATCGAACGGCGCCGACGCGCTCGTCTCCGGCGCGAGCGGCGCCGGCGGGCGTCGCGGCCGCGGCGCCTCGATGTCGAACGGCGCCGCCGGCACGCCGGCGTCGATCGTCATGCGCACATCGGTGCGCGCGGAGTCTTCTCCGTAGGGCTCTCGCTCGAGCTGCTCGGCAGCCGGCTCGCGGTCGCTCGGCGGCGAGCCGATCTCGCTCGCGTCGAGCCCGAGCTTGCGCGCGGCGGCGGCGAGCACGCCGGCGGCCAGGCGCATGTCGCTCGTTGTGTGCGAGGCCATCGTCGTCAGCCGCAGGCGCGAGGTGCCGGCCGGGACAGTCGGCGGCCTGATCGCCTGCGCGAAGACGCCCTGCTCGATCGCCGCATGGCAGAGCCGCAGCGCATCGCGCTCGTCGCCGACGACGAGCGGGACGATGTGCATGTCGCCTTCGTCGACGCCGAAGCCCTCGGAGGCGAGCGAGCGGCGCAGCGCGCGCGCGTTCGCCGCGAGGCGCTCGACGCGGTGCGGGCGCTCCTCGAGCAGATCGAGCGCGGCGAGCGCGCCGGCGATCGCCGGCGGCGACGGCGCCGTCGAGAAGACGAACGAGCGCGCCGTGTTGAGCATGTAGCGGATCATCGACTCGTCGCCGCAGACGTAGGCGCCGTAGGAGCCGAGCGACTTGCCGAGCGTGCCGACGATCGCGTCGACCTCGCCCTCGAGACCGGCGTCGGCGAGCGCGCCGCGCCCGCCCGGGCCGAACGTGCCGGTCGCATGCGCCTCGTCGACGGCGACGCGCGCGCCGAACGCGTGCGCGAGCTCGACGATCTCCTCGAGCGGCGCGACGTCGCCGTCCATCGAGAAGATCGAGTCGGTCACGACGAGGCTTCGCGCGCTCGCGTCGCGGCGGCCACCGTGACGGCGCATGCTCCACAGCAGGTGCTCGGCGTCGCGGTGGCGGTAGACGACGACCTGCGCGCGCGAGAGGCGGCAGCCGTCGACGATCGACGCGTGGTTCAGCTCGTCGGAGAAGACCGTGTCGCCGGCGCCGACGAGCGCGCCGATCACGCCGAGGTTCGCGAGGTAGCCCGAGCCGAACAGCAGGCTCGACTGGCGCCCGGCGAACGCCGCGAGGCGCTCCTCGAGGCGCCGGTGCACGGTCATCGTTCCCGAGATCAGCCGCGACGCGCCGGCGCCGACGCCCCAGCGCATCGCCGCCTCGGCGGCCGCCTCACGCACGCGCGGGTGGTCGGCGAGGCCGAGGTAGTTGTTCGAGCAGAGCAGCAGCACCGGCTTGCCGTCGAGCAGCACCGTCGGTCCCTGCGGGCCGGAGACGAGGCGCAGGCGCCGGCCGAGGCCGAGGCGCTCGAGCTCCGCGAGGCGCTCCTCGATCTCCTCGGTTCCCGTCTCTGCGCGCATCGTGCCTCCCTTTCTGTCGAGTCGCTCAGCCGGCGCCGACCGCGCTCGGCTCGCCGTCGCGGTCGGGCGGGCGCTCGCGCGCGCGGCGTTCGTCCGGGGCGCGGTTCGGCGCGCCGTCCGGTCGCGGCGGCACCGTGCGCTTCGCGCGGAAGCGAAGCTGCGTCGAGGGGTCCCAGAGCCTGACGTTCAGCGTCGGCGCGGTGGCCGTGTCGGCGTCGGCGTGCACCTCGACGCTCGTGACGGCGCCGACGAGCGCCTGCTCGAGCACGTCAGGCGTCTCGCCGGACATCCAGCCCGAGCGGTTGTCAGGACGCGGGTTCGCCGCGTTGTCGGGCTGGCGCGCGACGTTCAGCCCGAGTTCCTCGAACATCGCGCGGTCCTCCTGCGGCTCGTTGCCGAGCGTCGTCAAAAAGTTGCCCATCATCACGCCGTTGATGCCGGCCTGCACGGCGAGCTGCTGCAGCTCGCCGAGGTTCTCGACACGCCCGCCGCACAGCCGGAACAGCGCGTCGGGGAGGATCAGGCGGAAGATCGCGATCCACTTGACCGCCTCCCATGGATCCATGTACTCGCGGTCGCCGAACTTCGTGCCGGGGCGGGGGTTGAGCATGTTGATGGGCACGCTCGTCGGGTCGATCGCGGCGAGCTCGAAGGCCATCTCGACGCGCTGCTCGCGCGTCTCGCCGAGGTTGAGGATGCCGCCGACGCAGGTCTCGAGCCCCGCCTCGCGGACGGCGTCGATCGTGCGGAGGCGACCCTCGTAGCGCACGGTGCTCGTGACCTCGCCGTAGTAGGACTCGGCCGTCTCGACGTTGTGGTGCACGCGCTGCACGCCGGCTTCCTTGAGCTCCCGCGCGCGCGACACGCTCATGTGGCCGATCGAGGCGCAGCGCTTGAGGTTCGTGTGCTCGGAGACCAGGCGCACGCCCTGCAGGTAGCGCTCGAAGTCGCGCTTCGAGAGCCCCTGCCCCTGCGTGACCATGCAGAAGCGGTGCGCGCCGGCGGCTTCGGCCGCGCGTGCGTGCTCGAGGATCTGCTCGGGCTCCATCATCGCGTGCATCGGCGTCTCGGCGTCGGCGAAGCGCGACTGCGCGCAGAAGCCGCAGTCCTCGGCGCAGCCGCCCGACTTCGCGTTGACGAGCGAGCACATGTCGGTCGAGTCGGCGAAGCGCTCGACGCGCGCCTTCCACGCGCGCTCGATCAGCGCCTCGATCTGCGCGCGGTCCTCGATCTCGCCGAGCGCGAGCGCCTCCTCGCGAGTGATCAACGGCGGCATGGCCGTGAGGTTATGGAGCGTCGCGGACGGCTATTCGCCGCGCCAGCGCGGCGCGCGGCGCTCGGCGAACGCGCGCATGCCCTCGCGCATGTCCTGCGAGGCGAACGACGCGCGGCGCAGCTCGATCAGCTCCTGCTCGACGTCCTCGCGCAGCTCGCCCTCGGCGGCGAGCAGCGCCGCGATCACGCGCTTGTTGCCGAGCTGCGAGAGCGGCGCGTTGCCGGCGAGCTCGGCCGCGACGTCGAGCGCGACCGCGTCGAGCTCCGCCTCGGCGGCGACACGGTTGACGAGCCCCCACTGCAGCGCCGTGTCGGCGTCGATGTAGCGCCCGAGCAGGAACAGCTCGCGCGTGCGCGCCGCGCCGATCGCGTCGAGGAAGCGGCGCAGGCCCGTGTGCGAGTAGACGAGGCCGAGCTTCGCCGGCGGCATGCCGAGCTTGATCCGATCCTTCGCGACGCGCAGGTCGCACGCGAGCGCGAGCTCCAAGCCGCCGCCGATCGTGTGGCCGGGGAGGACGGCGAGCGTCGGGTACGGGAACGCCTCGAGCGCGTCGATCGCTTCGGTGAACGGGTGCGCGACGAGCCGCTCGGCGCGCTCTTCGAACTCCTCGGCCGGGATCTCGCCGATGTCGTAGCCCGCCGAGAACATCCCGTTCGCGCCGGTCACGATCAGGCAGCGCGCCTCGCCGGCGAGGTCTCCGAGCGACGCCGTGATCGCGTCGAGGATCGGGTGGTCGAGCGCGTTGCGCTTCGCCGGGTTGCAGATCGTCAGCCGCACGACGCCGTCGCCGGGACGGTCGACGAGCAGCTTGCCGTCGGCGAGTTCGTCTGGAGTCGTGCTCGATGCCACCGCGCGACAGGCTAGTCAAGCGCCCGCGCCGGTGGCATCGAGGCCGGCGTCAGCGCCGGCTCAGGCGCAGCGTCAGATGGCGTCCGAAGCCCGAGCCGCCGGCCGACGGGTTGGCGCGCACGATCGCCATCAGGCGCTCGCGGCGCCGGTGCGCCAGGCGCCTGCGCATCGCCGCGGTCAGCTCGACGCGCACGCTCAGCGTGTGCCCGGGCGCGATCGCGAAGCCGCGCGATTCGCCGGCGTCGAGCCGCACGACGCGCCGGTGGCGCCCGTGACGGCGCGCCGCGCTCGCGACGGCGCGCGTCAGCTCGACGCGGCCGCTGCACGTGTGGCGCAGCGCCCGCGGGCAGGCGACCTCGACTCGCGCGGCGCCGGCGCGCGTCGAGGTCGCGTGCGCCGAGGTGACCGCCGCGCCGATGCCGAAGACCATCACCGCGTCGCTGCCGTTCGCGACGACGTAGACCTCGTGACCGTCGGGGCTGAGCGCCGCCGCCGTGACGCCCTGCAGCGTCGGCAGGCTCGTGCAGCGTTCGTCTTCGTTCACCGCGCACGAGGTCTCGGTCAGCCCGCCGGTCGCCGGGTCGCGCGAGAAGATCGCGGCGCTGCCGCTGCCGATCGCGTAGACGGCCGAGCCGTCGCCGCTGACGACGACCGAGCTCAGCTCGTCGAGGCCCGGCGCCGAGGAGCAGGAGCCGGCGGCCGTCGACGCGCTCGCGTGCTTGGCCTTGCTCGATTCTTCTTCCTGTTCTTCTTCCTTTTCGCTCGTTTCGTCTTCGGGCTTTTCCGGCTTCGGCGCGAACTGCACGCAGCCGCTCGCGGTCAACGCGCCGTTGCTCGCGTCGCGCGAGAGCACGTCGATCTGCCCGCTGCTGAACGTCGCCTGGCCGTCGGCGGCGTAGACGTTCTTGCCGTCGGGGCTGATCGCGAGCTCTCCCGGCTGAGAGATCAGCCCGGCCGACTGGCATAGGCCCGGCGGCGCGGCGTGCTTCACGCAGCTCGTCTCGGCGAGCGCGCCGCCGGGTTCCGGCGCGAACACGTCGATCGCTTCGCTGCCCGGCGCCGTCGCGTAGAGCTGCTTGCCGTCGGGGCTGAGCACGAGGTCGTCGAGGTTCTTCGTCGCGACGCCGACGCCGCAGGCGCCGTCGAGGCCGTTGATCGCGATGCACGGGTTCAGCAGTTCGTCGCCGACGAGCGCCGGGTTGAAGATCGCCGCGAGGCTCGCCGGCGCCGGGGCCGGCGTCGTCGAGGAGCTCGTCGTCGAGGAGCTCGTCGTCGCCGGCGGCGGGAGCGCCGGGACGATGCCGGCCGGAGTGCGCAGCTTGTCGGCCGTGCCGAGCGTCGCGAGCGCGCCGGCCGCCGGCTCGGCGACGTACAGCGACGCGCCGTCGGCGCTGACCGCCGGGCTCGTCGCGCTCGACAGCAGGTTCGCGGCGGCGCACGGCGTGCCGGCGCGTGGCGTCGCCTGGAAGCAGCCGAGCCGCGTCAGCGCTCCGGTCGCCGGATCGCGCGAGAACGCGACGACGCTCGCCGAGCGCTCGAGGTGACGTAGACGGTCGAGCCGTCGGGGCTGACCGACACGCCGCTCGCGCCGAGCAGCGACGGCTCGCTGGCGCAGGCGCCCGACGCGCCGTCGCGGCCGTCCGTCCCGTCGGTGCTGATGCAGCCTGTTTCGGCGAGCGCGCCGGTCGTCGGGTCGCGCTTGAGGATCGCGATCGCGCCGTAGCTGAGCGCGACGCTGTTGCCGGCGACGCCGCCGACGACGTACACGTTCGCGCCGTCCGGCGAGACGGCGACGGCCTCGGCGCCGAGCAGGCCCTTGCCGGCGCCGCAGGACGCCGTGCGCGCGCCGCGTCGGCCTGGCCGATCGCGACAAGGCACCCGCTCGGGCCGGCCAGCGGGCCGAAGCCGGCCGCCGCGTTCGCGGTCGGAGCTGCGAGCAGGAGCGCGAGCACGAGCGCGCTCGCGACGCTTAGAACGGTGCGGCTGAAACCGGTGCGGCTGCGTAGAGACCTGCCGGACATGAGCTTCGCTCCTTTACTCGATCACGACGAGCGTGTCGCCCTCGTTGACCGCCTGGCCCTCCTCGCAGACGATCTCCGCGACGGTGCCCGAGTCCTCGGCCTCGACGGGCATCTCCATCTTCATCGACTCGAGGATCGCGACCGTGTCGCCCTCCTCGATCTTGTCGCCGACGGCGCACTCGATTTTCCATACGGTGCCGGTGATGTGTGCCTCTACCGCGGACATGTGAACCTCCCGAACGCCGATCGCCACTGACCGGCCGGACAATAACCGCCGCAGCCGACAATCCCGATGCCCTCGCAGATCTTCGCAATCGTCACCGCCTACAACGAGGCCGACCGCATCGTCGCGACGCTCGCGGCGCTCGCCGACGCGTTCCCGCGGGCGCGCGTGCTGCTCGCCGACGACGGCTCGACGGACGGCACCGCGCGGCTCGCCGGCGAGCGCGGCGCGCACGTCGTGCGCAGCGAGCGGATGGTCGGCAAGGGCGAGGCGGCGACGCTCGCCGCGCGCGAGGCGCTGAGCAACGCGCGCGCGGCGGCGGCCGGCGGCGGCGAGGCGATCTTCGTGCTCTGCGACGGCGACCTCGGCTCCTCGGCGGCGCAGCTCGGCGCGCTCGCGCAGGCGGTCGAGCGCGGCGAGGCCGACCTCGCCGTCGCGGCGTTCAGCCGGCGCGTCGGCGGTGGCTTCGGCTTCGCGCTCGGCTTCGCGCGCTGGGCGATCCGCCGTCGCTGCGGCCTGCGCACGGCGGCGCCGATCTCCGGTCAGCGCGCGCTCGGCGAGCGCACGCTCGCAGCAGGTGCTGCCGTTCGCGCACGGCTTCGGCATGGAGCTCGGGATGACGATCGACGCCGTGCGCGCCGGCGCGCACGTCGCCGAGATCGAGCTCGACCTCACGCACCGCTCGAGCGGACGCACGCTCGCCGGCTTCGCGCACCGCGCGCGCCAGCTCGGCGACTTCGTCCGCGCCTACCTCGCGCGTGGGCGGCTCGCACGTGCGCTGCTCGCTCGGGGTAGGCTCGCGCGCGGATGATCCTGGCGATCGATCAGGGCACGAGCGGCACGAGCTGCATCGTCTTCGACGAGCGCGCCGAGCCGATCGGCTCGGCCTACCGCGAGCTTACGCAGCACTTCCCGCGGCCGGGCTGGGTCGAGCACGACGCGGCCGAGATCTGGCAGGTGACGAGCGCCGTCGCACGCGAGGCGCTGCTCGACGCCGGCGCGCGCGCCGGCGACCTCACGGCCGTCGGCATCGCCAACCAGCGCGAGACGGTCTGCGTCTGGGACCCGGCGAGCGGCGAGCCGCTGCACAACGCGATCGTCTGGCAGGACCGCCGCACGGCCGAGCGCTGCGAGCAACTGCGCGCGCAGGGGCGCGAGCCGCTCGTGCGCGAGCGCACCGGCCTCGTGCTCGACGCGTACTTCTCGGCGACGAAGATGCAGTGGCTGCTCGAGGAAGTCGACGGGTTGCGCGAGCGCGCCGAGAACGGCCGCGCGGTGTTCGGCACGGTCGACTCGTGGCTCCTGTTCAAGCTGACCGGCGAGCACGTGACCGACGCGACGAACGCCTCGCGCACGCTGCTCTACGACATCGTGCGCGGCTGTTGGGACACGGAGCTGCTCGAGCTGTTCGGCGTGCCCGAGCGCGCGCTGGCGCGCGTGCAGGCGAGCGCCGGACCGTTCGGCGTCACGCGGCCAGACGCCCTGCACGGGCACGTGGCTCCTGTCTGCGGCGTCGCCGGCGACCAGCAGGCCTCGCTGTTCGGGCATGCGTGCGTCGATCCGGGAATGGGCAAGAACACGTACGGCACCGGTTCGTTCGTGCTCGTCAACACCGGCTTCCAGCCGCCGTCGCCGCCGCGCGGGCTGCTCGCGACCGTCGCCTGCGGTGTCGGCGAGTCGCGCTCCTACGCGCTCGAGGCGTCGATCTTCGTGACCGGCGCCGCCGTCCAGTGGCTGCGCGACGCGCTCGGCGTGATCGAGCGCGCCGAGCAGACCGAGGAGCTCGCGCGCGGGCTCGCCGACAACGGCGGCGTCTACTTCGTGCCGGCGCTGACCGGGCTCGGCTCGCCGCACTGGGACGCGCACGCGCGTGGCACGATCGTCGGGCTGACGCGCGGCAGCGGGCGCGCGCACCTCGCGCGCGCGACGCTCGAGGCGATCGCCTACCAGACGGTCGACGCCGTGCGCGCGATCGAGTCGGCCGCCGGAGAGCCGCTGCGCGAGCTGCGCGCGGACGGCGGCGCGAGCACGAACGCTTGGCTGATGCAGTTCCAGGCGGACGTGCTCGGGATCCCGGTCGTGCTCGGCCGGATGACCGAGACGACGGCGCTCGGCGCCGCCTATCTCGCGGGCGTCGGCGCCGACCGCTGGACGATCGGCGACGTGCGCGAGCTCGAGCACGGGCGCGCGCGCGAAGCGGGCGCCGCCGACGTGAGCGCGGCGCCGGACGCGCGCCGCTTCGAGCCGCGGATCGACGAGCCCGAGCGCGCGCGGCTTTTGGCCGGCTGGGCCGATGCGCTGGCGCGAGCTCGCGGCGGCGCGCGCGCGTAACCTTGCGCCCGATGCGAGGTAGACGGCACAGATGAGCGATCTCGCCCCGATGCGCGAGCAGGTGTACTCCGACCCGCGGCCGAAGGAGTACTTCGACCGCTTCCACACGCGCGCGCGTACGCGCGAGCCGGATTGGGTCTACGACGTCGTTCGCCTGCTGACGTCGCTGTACGCATGGACGTTCCTGCGCGCGCGGTCGATCGGCACCGCGAACGTGCCCGGCAGCGGCGCCGTGATCCTCGCGCCGAACCACTTCTCGTTCATGGACCACTTCCTGATGGGCTGCTTCATCCGCCGCAAGGTGCGCTTCATGGCGAAGTCGCAGCTGTTCAAACGGCCGATGCAGTTCGTCTACACGCACGGCGGCGTCTTCCCGGTCCGCCGCGGCGCGCGCGACGACGACACGTTCATCACGGCCGAGACGATCCTCGCGAAAGGCGGCGCGATCACGATGTACTGCGAGGGCGGGCGCTCGCGCACGGGCAAGCTCGCCGAGCAGGCCAAGCGCGGCATCGGCCGGCTCGCGCTCGAGACGGGCGCGCCGGTCGTGCCGATCGCGATCTTCGGCTCCTCGCGCGTGCGCAACTGGAAGCGCCTGCAGTTCCCGCGCGTGACCGTGCACTACGGCGAGCCGATCCGCTGGGAGCGCGTCGAGGACCCGACGCGCGAGCAGCAGCAGGCGGTCGCCGACGAGATCCTCACCGAGATCCGCCGCCTCTACGCCGGGCTCGAGGAGCACGGCCGCGAGGGCGTCCGCCGGCGCCTGCGCGCCGAGCGCAGCACGACTGAGAACGCGCTGACCGCCTGAGCGCCCCCGACCGCCTGAGCGCGCGGTAGGCTGCGCGCGCGATGATCGATCGACTCGACGTCGGGGCGGTGATCCGCCGCGTTTTCGACATCTACGTCGACCAGGCGCCGGTGCTGCTGCCGGCCTCGGCCGTCGTCTTCGTGGTCACGGGCATCCTCGCGGCGCTGCTGATCGCGGCCTCGTCGGGCCTCTCGCTCGTCGCGCTGCTGCTCAGCCTGATCGCGACGACGCTGTTCACGGGGATGGTCGTCGAGCTCGTCGCCGACGTGCGCGACGGACGCCGCGACCACACGCCGGCGCAGCTGCTGCGCGCGGCGACGCCGGTGCTCGGGCAGCTGATCCTCGTCGGCGTCGTCGCCGCGATCGGCATCGTCGTCGGCTTCGTCCTGATCGTCGTCCCCGGGCTGATCCTGATCACGATCTGGTCGGTCGCGGCGCCCGTCGTCGTGCTCGAGCGCCCCGGCGTGTTCCCTGCGCTCGGGCGCAGCCGCGAGCTCGTCCGCGGCAACGGCTGGCAGGTCTTCGCCGTGATCTTCGTCCTGTTCTTCCTGATCCTGATCGTCAGCTCCGGCGTCGAGATCGCCGCCGACTCGGCGGGCACCGGCGCGGGGCTCGTCGCGCGCGTCGTGATCGGCGTGCTGACCGGCCCGATCTCGGCGCTCGCGCAGGCCGTCCTGTACTTCGACCTGCGCGACGCGCACGCGAAGGCCAAAGCCGAGCCGCCGATCGTCGGTGGCCCCGACGACGAGGCCCCGAGCGGCGGGCGCGAGGAGCCTTCGCAGTCGTTCGGCTTGCCCGGCGGCGACGGCGGCGATCCGCCGCTGCCCGCCTGAGTGTCCGCGCCGCCGACCGCCGCCGAGCTGCTGCGGCCGGGCCTGCTCGACGGCGTCCGCGTGCTGCTCGCGAGCGCTCGGGCCGACGGCGGCGCGCGACCGTTCGCGCCGGCCGTCGAGGACGCGTGCGCGGCGCTCGGCGCGCGCACGTCGCGCTGGTCCGAGGAGGACCCGGCGCCGGTCGACGTCGACGTGCTCGCGTTCGACGGCGCCGCGTCGTTCGCGGCGCTCGGCGAGCGCGCGGCGGCGAGCGAGTCGGATGCCGCGCGCGCGGCGCTGCGCGAATGCCTCGACCGTGCGTGGGCGGCGAGCCACGCGGTCGCGAACGCGGCGTTCATCGGCGCCGGGCGGCCCGGCCGGATCCTCTACGTCGCGCCGCCGTCGGGCGACGGCGCGGCCGAGCACGCCGACGCGGCGCGCGCCGGCCTCGAGAACCTCGCGCGCACGCTGTCGATCGAGTGGGCGCGCCACGGCGTGACGACCGTCGCGATCGCGCCGGGCGCGAGCACGGCCGACGCCGAGGTCGCCGCGCTCTGCGCCTATCTCGCCTCGCCGGCCGGCGCGTACTTCTCGGGCTGCCTGCTCGACCTGCGCAACGGCGCGAGCGCGTCGGGCGCGTAGCCCCTCGCGCCGCGCCGAACGCGGATCAGCCGGTCATCCCGCCGAACAGACCGCCGGTCACGTGCAGCGTCTGGCCGTGAACGTAGTTCGACCATGGCGAGCAGAGGAAGAAGACGCCGCCGGCGGCCTCCTCGGGCGATGCCGGGCGCCCGAGCGGGATCAGCATCGAGGCCATCTGGCGCATCTGCTCGGGGATGCCGAGCTGGATCTTCTCGCCGTCCTTCTCCATCGTGTTCTCGTCGACCTTCGCCTGCGTCAGGCGCGTGTCGATGAAGCCGAACGCGACGGCGTTGACGTTGACCTTGAACTGGCCCCACTCCTTCGCGACCGTTTTCGTCAGGCCGACGACGCCGGCCTTGCCCGCCGAGTAGTTCGCCTGGCCGGCGTTGCCGAACGTGCCGGACGTCGAGGAGATGTTGACGATCTTGCGGAAGACCTCCTTGCCTTCCTCGCGCTCCTTCTTGGCCGGCTCGCGCAGGTGCGGCGCGGCAGCGCGGATCACGCGGAAGGGCACGACCGTGTGGATGTCGAGCATCGCCTGGAAGTGCTCGTCGGACATCTTGTGGATCGGCGCGTCGAGCGTGTAGCCGGCGTTGTTGACGACGATGTCGATCTTGCCGAACGAGTCGACCGCCTTCTGCACGAGCTCGTCGGCGGCGCCCGGCTTCGTCAGGTCGCCGGCGTAGACGGCCGTCTCGCCGTCGATCTCCGAGGACGCCTGCTCGGCGATGTCGCCGTCGAGGTCGTTGATCAGGCACTGCGCGCCCTGCGCGACGAGCAGCTCGGCCGTCGCGCGTCCGATGCCGCGCGCCGAGCCAGTGACGATCGCCGACTTGCCGTCGAGTACTCCCATGTCCGTTCCGTCTCCTTGTCGTTGTGAGGTGCGCCGGAGGTTATCCGAGCGCTCGCGAGCGGCGGGCGGCCGGGACCGGCGGCGGGCGACGTGGCGCGGCTACGGAGCGATGATGCGGCCGAAGTCCTGCGTGTAGATCGCGCCCGACTCGCCGCGCGCGAGCGACGAGAGCGGATGCGGCGAGACGCCGACGCCCGTTTCCCTGAACTCGGCGTCGAGGATGTTCGCGCGGTGCCCCGGCGAGGCCATCCAGCCGGCGACGATCGCCTTCGGCGTCGCCAGCCAAAGCGTCGCCCAGGCGATGTTCTCGCCGACGGCGTAGCCGATGCGCGGGCTGAAGATGTAGCCGCTTTCGCGCATCCGCGCGAGCGGCGTCGAGCCGCTGCTGCTGACGTGCGCGAAGTAGTCGCGGCTCGCCATGTCGCTCGAGTGCGCCAGCGCCGCGCGCTGCAGGTCGGCGTTCGGCTTCAGCGCGGCCTCGCCGCGGCTCGTGCGTTCGCGGTCGACGAGGCACACCGTCGCCGCATCGATCAGCGCGAGGTTCGTCGCGTTCGGCTGCAGCTGCGCGTTCGCGCACGCGCCGCTCGCGGCCGGCGACGTCGGCCTGCGGCGGCTCTTGCGCTGGCGCCTGCCACAGGGCACGCGATGCGATCTCGTCGGTCGACGTGCGCCGCCGCTCGAATGGAAGCTCGCCTTGCGCGCGCAGCTCGCGTGATGGGACCCGCGCTTGGCCGGCGCGCTCGCGTGGCTCGCGGCGTCGTTCGCGCGCGACGAGCGCCCGGGCGTCGTCGCGCGCGCGCTCGCGGCGAGCACGCAGCAGGCGACGCACAGCGCGAGCAGCGCCGCGCGGACGGCCGCGTGCAGCAGGCGGCGGCGGGCGGTCGTGTGCGCATGGCGGACTGCGTCCATGCCGCTCGTATCGGACGGCCCTCGGCCCGTCGTGAGCGGATTTGCGCAGGTTGGACGTGCGTCTCAGCGAGCCGCGCGTGCGCGCCGCCGCGCGCGCGTGAAGCGAACGAGCGGCGGCGCTTTCAGAGCGCGAGGACGCGCCCGAGGATCTCGCGCATGATCTCGTCCGAGCCGCCGCCGATCGGGCCGAGGCGCGCGTCGCGCGCGGCGCGCTCGACCCAGGCGGACGGGCCACCGTCCCCGCGCATGTAGCCGGCGCCGCCGTAGATCTGCAGGCACTGATCGATCAGCTCGAAGCACGCGCGCTGCGTCAGCAGCTTCGCCATCGAGACCTCCTTCAACGGCTCCTCGCCGGCGACGAAGCAGCGCAGCGCGTCGTAGGTCACGCAGCGGCACGTGTAGACCGACGTCGCCATGTCGGCGAGCTTGTGGCGGATCGTCTGATGGCCGGAGAGCGGCCGGCCGAACGCCTGGCGCTCGCGCGCGAACTCGGCCGTGCGCTCCCACGCGAGCGACATCGCGCCGACGGCGCCGAGCGCCATCGCGAGGCGCTCCCACTGGAAGTTGGCCATGATCAGCCTGAAGCCCTCGTTGAGGCCGCCGAGGAGGTTCTCCTCGGGCACGAAGACGTCCTCGAACGCGATCGTCGCCGTGTCCGACGCGTGCCAGCCGAGCTTCTCGAGCTTCGACGACGTCACGCCCGCGCCGCGCTCGACGATCAGGAACGAGATCCCGTGGTGGCCGCCCTCGTGCGTCGTCTTGACCGCCGTCACGACGAAGTGCGCGCGCACGCCGTTCGTGATGTACGTCTTCTCGCCGTTGACGACGAAGCCGCCGTCGACGCGCTCGGCGCGCGTCGTGAGCGCGGCGACGTCCGAGCCGGCGCCCGGCTCGGTGATCGCGAGCGCGCCGATCCGCTCGCCGGCGATCGCCGGCACGAGGTAGCGCTGCTTCTGCGCCTCCGTCCCGAACTTCCAGATCGGCGGCGTCGCGATGTTCGTGTGCGCGCCGAGCCCCGCCGCCGTGCCGCCCGAGCCGATCCGCGCCAGCTCCTCGCACAGCACCGACTCGTGCAGGTAGTCGCCGCCCTGCCCGCCGTACTCGGTCGGGTACTTCAGCCCGAGCAGGCCCTGTGCGGCCATCTTCGGAAAGAGCTCGTTCGGGAACCAGCGGTCGTTCTCCCACTGCGCCGCGTGCGGCGCGAGCTCGCGATCGAGGAAGCCGCGGATCGACTGTCTCAGTTGCTCGTGCTCGTCGGAGAAGGGGGGAGCGATGGAAGACGTCATTGGTAATCTGTTGGTATGCGAGTTGCCATCGATGGCGTCGGCCGGATCGTGATCCCGAAGCCGATGCGTGATGCGCTCGGCATCGACGGGCCGACGGAGCTCGAGCTGACCGAGCGAGACGGCGCGCTCGAGCTGATCGTGCCGTACATCAAAGCCCACCTCGAGGAGCGCGACGGCTTCACGGTGATCGTTCCCGACGAGCCTGGGCCGACGCTCACGACAGAGATGGTCAACGAGGCAATCGAACGCTCGCGCCGTTGATCGCGCCCGACTCCAGTGTGCTGATCCCGGCGCTCGCGAGCACCCACGAGGGGCACGAGCGCTGCGTCGCTGCGCTGACCGGACGCTCGCCGCGGCTGATCGCTCACGTCGCATTCGAGACGACGTCCGCGCTCAGCCGGATGCCCGAAGGGCTTCGCGTCGCGCCGACGTCCGTGCGCGACGCGCTCGACCTGGACTTCCCGGATTCGTGGCTCGCGCTCGACGCCGACGCGCAGCGCTCGTGCCTGCGCCGCGCCGTCGACGCCGGCCTGCGCGGCGGCGCGCTCTACGACGCGCTGATCGCCGCGACCGCGCGCGAGCACGGCGCGACGCTGCTCAGCGCCGACGGCCGCGCGCGCGAGGCCTACGAGGCGATCGGCGCGACCGTGTCCTACCTCGACTAGTTCGACCCGGCGTCGATCCTCCGCGACAGCGCTCAACTCAAAGCCCGTACGAGCGCCCGATCACGTCGAGCATGATCTCGTCGGTGCCCGCGCCGATCCGGTTCAGGCGCGCGTCGCGCCAGACGCGCTCGACGCCGTACTCCTTCATGTAGCCGGCGCCGCCGTGGACCTGGATGCATTCGTCGGCGACTTCGCAGAGCACGCGCGAGGCGTGCAGCTTGGCCATCGAGATCTCGCGCACGGGATACTCGCCGTTGGCGAAGCGCCAAGCCGTGATGTACGTCATCTGCCGCGCCGACTCGATTTTCGTCGCCATCTCGGCGAACTTGTGGCGGATCACCTGGAACTTGCCGATCTCGCGGCCGAACGCCTTGCGCTCGTGCGCGTACTGCAGCGTCTTCTCGAAGCATTTCTGCGCGCCCGCGACCATCCCGGCCGCGCCGATCAGGCGCTCGCCCTGGAGCTCCCACATGATGTGATAGAAGCCCTTGCCGACCTGCCCGAGCACCGCCGACTCCGGCACGCGCACGTCCTGGAACGCGAGCAGCGCCGTGTCCGATGCGTGCATGCCGAGCTTCTCCAGGCGCTTCTCGCGGATCACGCCGGGCGCGTCCATCGGCACGAGGAACAGCGTGAAGCCGTCGTGGCCGGCGTCCGGGTCGGTCTTCGTCACGAGCACGATCACGTCGGCGCGATGGCCGTTCGTGATGTACGTCTTCGAGCCGTTGATCACGTAGTCGTCGCCGTCCTTGACCGCGCGCGTCTTGATCCCCGAGACGTCCGAGCCGGCGTCCGGCTCGGTGATGCCGAGGCAGAGGATCTTCTCGCCTTTGATCGCCGGCACGACCCACTCCTGCTTCTGCTCCTCGCTGCCGAACGCGAGGATCGGCGGCATCGCCATGTCCGTGTGCACCGCGACGCCCATCGCGAGGCCGCCCGAGTTGGCGTTCGTGATCTCCTCGGCGAGCACGAACGCCGAGTAGTAGTCGCCGCCCTGGCCGCCGTACTGCTCGGGCTTGTCGAGGCCGAGAAAGCCGAGCTCGCCCATCCGCGCGAAGACCGAGTCCGGGAACGTCGTCTCCTCCCATTCCTCGGCGTGCGGAGCGAGCTCTTTGATCGCGAAGTTGCGGATCGACTCGCGCAGCTGTTCGTGCTCGTCGGTGAAGATGAAGTGCTTGCGTGCGCTCTGGAAGTCCGGCTTGAGCACGCTCTCGGCGGTCGCCATCGCGGCTGTCTCCTTGTCGTCGGTGCTTGCGGTTCGCGCGCGCGTCCAGCCGGCCGGCGCACTCGGCGCAGACGCTAGACGAGGCTCGCGCAAAAGTAAACAGTAGAGCTTCTTACTTTTCGCGACCGCGACGTACGCGCCGGCGCCGGCGGGAGCGCTCAGCCGGCTATCGCGCGCTCGCGCGGGCGCGCTCGCGCAGCCGCTCGTGCGCCGCCGGCCTCGTGCTCGGCCGCGAGCGCCGTCGCGATCGCCTGCGCGCGGTCGTGCGTGCCGAGCTTCGAGTGGATGCGCTCGGTGTGCTTGTGCACCGTCCGCGCGCTGATGCCCATCTGCGCACAGATCGCGCGCGTGTCGAGGCCGCGCGCGAGCAGCCGCAGCACCTCGGCCTCGCGCGGGCTCAGCCCGAGGCCGCGCAGCGCCGCGTCGCTGAGGTGTGCGCGGTGGCGCTCGAAGACGACCGCGAAGCTCTCGTGCCCGCCGCTCGGCAGCCTGCGCACGACGACGTTGCCCTCCGCGCCGCGCACGAGCAGCGGATCCCATACACGGCCGGTCGGCCCCGGTTCGAGCAGCAGCGCCGGCGGCCGCGCGCCGCCGTCCCAGCCGAGCGCGAACAGGTGCTCGCGCGCGCCGGCCGACGCGAGCGCGAGAGCGCCAGCGTCGACGATCGCGATCGACTCGCCGCTCGCGTCGACGCCGTTGCGCAGCGCCTCGATCAGGCGGCCGGCGCGCTCGCGCGCCTGCACGTTGCGGTACGCCTGGATCAGGTGCGGGCGCGTCAGGTTCAACAGGTCGCGGTCGCGCTCGGAGTAGTCGCGACCGCCGCGCGAGAGCGCCAGCGCGAAAGTCAGCCGCGGCGGCGAGGGCAGCGCGAAGGCGATCTGATGGCGCACGCCGAGCGAGCTGTAGAACTCGCGAAACAGCTCGAGCCGGTCGAGCTCCTCGCGCTCGGCGACGTCCGAGAAGCGGTACGCGCGACCGTCGCGCGTGCGCGCGTGGCGCTGCGCGAGCGGGTTCTGGTAGGCATAACGCGCCCAGCTCTCGAACGCCTCCGGCGGCACCTGCGGATAGGCGACCGTCGCGTGCACGACGCCGTCGCTGTCGACCTCGTTGTACGACGCGTAGTCGGTGCGCACGAGGCCGGCGAGGCCGGCCGGCATGAAGTTGCGCAGCTCGTCGAGATCGCCGGCGCCGTGCGCCTCGCCGACGAAGTCGAGCACGTTGCGAACGTCGCGCGTCGAGAGAGGCATCGCCGAATAGTGACAAGCGACGCCGGCACGCGAGGTGCAGCCTGCGTGCCTGCTCCCCCGCCCGCTCCGCGATTCAGGGGCGCCGTCGCCCAAAAAGTAAACAGTAGGACTGCGCACTTCCCACTCGTGCGCGATCGGGCTAGGATGCGCCGGTGGCCAGCGACGCAGTTCTCTACGCGCTCGACGTCGACGGCGTCGCGACGATCACGATGGACGACCCGGACACGCGCAACGCGCTCTCGCCGGAGATGCTCGGCGGCCTGATCGCGGCGTTCGAGCGCGCGCGCGACGAAGACGGCGCGCGCTGCGTCGTGCTCGCGTCCTCGCACGAGCGCACTTTCTCCTCCGGCGCGAACCTCGGAGGCTTCGCCGCCGACGTCGCGCTCGTCGAGCGCCACTTCGGCACCGAGCGCTTCGTGCGCCTGTTCAAGCTGATCGGCGAGCTCGGCAAGCCGACGATCGTCGCCGCCGGCGGCCACGTGCTCGCGGGCGCGCTCGGCATCGCGCTCGCGTGCGACCTGATCGTCGCCTCCGAGGACGCGAGCTTCGGCACGCCGGAGATCGACGTCGGCACATTCCCGTTCATGATCATGGCGCTGATCTACCGCAACGTGCCGCGCAAGAAGGCCAACGAGCTGCTGCTGCTCGGCGAGCGCTGGGACGCGCGGCAGGCGCTCGCGGCCGGCATCGTCAACCGCGTCGTGCCGGCGCCCGAGCTCGAGACGGCCGTGCGCGAGTGGGCGGTCAAGCTCGCGCGCAAGTCGCCCGTGATCATGCGCCTCGGCAAGGAGGCGATGCGCCGCCAGCTCGACATGCAACTCGACGAGGCGCTCGACTACCTGCGCGCGCAGCTCACTCTCGCGACGTCGACCGAAGACATCGTCGAGGGCGTCAGCGCGTTCTTCGAGAAGCGCGAGCCCGTCTGGAAAGGACGCTGATGAGCACGACCGAGCGGCCGGCCTCGCTGTTGCGTCCGCTCGTCGAGGACCTGCACGCGCGGCGCGAGCAGATCAAGCTCGGCGGCGGCGAGGAGAAGATCGCAAAGCAGCACGCCGCCGAGAAGCTGACCGCGCGCGAGCGCCTGGAGCTGCTGATCGACGACGGCACGTTCGTCGAGCTCGGCATCCACGGGCGCCCGCACTTCGCGCAGCGCGCGATGGACGGCAAGCAGGCGCCGGCCGACGGCGTGATCACCGGCTACGGCAAGGTCGACGGGCGGCTGCTCGCCGTCTGCGCCTACGACTTCACCGTGATGGCCGGCTCGATGGGCATGACCGGCGAGCTCAAGGTCACGCGCCTACGCGAGCTCGCGCTGACCAAGCGGATCCCGTTCGTCTGGCTGCTCGACTCGGCCGGCGCGCGCATCCAGGAGGCCGTCGGCTCGCTGTTCGCCGGCTCCGGGCACCTGTTCCGCGAGGAGGTCGTGATGAGCGGCGTGATCCCGCAGATCGCCGCGCTGATGGGGCCGTGCGCGGCCGGCACCGCCTACATCCCCGGCCTCGCCGACTTCGTGCCGATGGTCAAGGGCCGCGGCTCGATGGCGCTCGCCGGCCCGCACCTCGTGCGCGCGGCCGTCGGCGAGGACGTCACGCAGGAGGAGCTCGGCGGCTCGCGCGTGCACACGCGCAAGTCCGGCGTCGGCGACCTCGAGGTCGCCGACGACGAGTCGTGCATCGAGGCGATCAAGCAGTACCTCTCGTTCATGCCGCAGAACTGCGAAGCGAAGCCGCCGATCCTCGCCAGCGCCGACCCGATCGAGCGCGGCGACGAGGAGCTGCTCGACGTGCTGCCGGAGTCCAACCGCAAGCCGTATGACATGTACGAGGTGATCCGGCGCGATCGCCGACGACGGCTTCTACTTCGACATGAAGCCGCAATGGGCGAAGACGATCATCACCTGCTTCGCGCGCTTCGGCGGACGGCCGGCCGGGATCGTCGCCAACCAGCCGAAGCAGCTCGGCGGGATCCTCGACAACGACTCGGCCGACAAGGCCGCGCGCTTCGTCAACCTCTGCAACGCGTTCGACCTCCCGCTCGTCTTCCTGATGGACGTGCCCGGCTTCATGGTCGGCACGAAGGTCGAGGCCGACGGCATCATCCGCCACGGCGCGAAGATGCTCTACGCCGTCGCGAACGCGACCGTGCCGAAGATCACGGTGATCACGCGCAAGGCCTACGGCGCCGGCTACTACGTGATGAACGGCCGCGCCTACGAGCCCGACCTGATCGTCGCCTGGCCGAGCGCCGAGATCAGCGTGATGGGCGCCGAGGGCGCCGTCGAGATCGTCATGCGCAAACAGGTCGAGGAAGCCGAGGACCCGGAGGCGAAGAAGGCCGAGCTGATCGACGCGTACCGCAAGATCATCGACGTCTACATCGCCGCCGGCAACGACATGATCGACGACGTCATCGACCCGCGCGAGACGCGCGCGACGATCTGCCGCGCGCTCGAGATGGCCGCCGGCAAGAAGATCGAGCGTCCGTGGAAGAGACAAGGCGTGGTGCCCGTATGAGCCTTGACGATCCGGTCGTCATCACCTGCTCGATCTCCGGCGCGATCGCGAACCGCGAGCAGTGCCCGGCGATCCCGTACACGCCGGCCGAGTACGCCGCGGAGGCGCGGCGGATCGTCGACGAGGGCGGCACGATGATCCACATCCACGCGCGCAAGCCCGACGGCACGCCGAGCTATGAGATCGAGGACTTCCAGGCGATCTCCGAAGCGATCCGCGGCGAGGTCGGCGACGCGGCGATCGTCAACTTCTCGACCGGCACCGATCGGCGTGCCCGTCGCCAAGCGGATCGACTACCTGCGCGCCTGCCGGCCGGAGGTCGCCGCGCTGAACATGGGGTCGATGAACTACGCGAAGTACTCGCGCTCGCGCAAGGACTTCGTCTTCAAGATGGTCTTCCCGAACCCGTTCGACGAGATCATCGAGCTGCTGGAAGCGATGAACGAGCTCCAGATCAAACCCGAGCACGAGTGCTTCGACATCGGGCACGTCGGCAGCCTCGCGCCGCTGATCGACATGGGCGTGCTGAAGACGCCGCTGCACGTCGACTGCGTGATGGGCGTCGTCGGCGGCATCCCCCGACGGCGCGCAACCTCGCCGCGATGGTCGACAACATCCCGGCGCCCGCCGCCGGCGAGCGCGCGTCGCACTGGGGCGTGATCGGCATCTCGCGCGACCAGTGGATGCTCGTCTCCGCCGCGCTCACGCTCGGCGGCTCGATCCGCGTCGGGCTCGAGGACAACCTGTACCTGCCCGACGGGCGCATGGCGCGCTCCAACGGCGAGCTGATCGCGAAGGCGCGCGAGATGACCGAGGACGTCGGCCGTCGCCCGGCGACCGTGCAGGAGGCGCGCGCGGCGCTGAACGTCCCGCAGCGCGGAGCCGACGCCGGCGCTTCCTCGGCGCCCGCGACGGAGGGCGCCACCGTATGAGCCTGCCGCTGAAGGGCATCCGCGTGCTCGACCTCTCGCGCCTGCTTGCCGGGCGGCTTCTGCTCGCTGCTGCTCGCCGACTTCGGCGCCGAGGTGCTGAAGGTCGAGGACACGGGCATGGGCGACTACATCCGCTGGTCGCCGCCGTACTACGACGGCGCGCACGAGAGCGCGCGCTCGGCGCTGTTCCTGTCGCTGAACCGCAACAAGCGCTCGATCCGCCTCGACCTGAAGAACGAGCGCGGACGCGAGGCGCTGCTGCGGCTCGTGCGCGAATACGACGTCGTGCTCGAGTCGTTCCGCCCCGGCGTGCTCGACCGCCTCGGCGTCGGCTACGAGCGGATGCGCGAGGAGAACCCGGCGATCGTCTACTGCGCGATCTCCGGCTACGGGCAGGACGGGCCGAAGCGCGACGCCTCGGGCCACGACATGAACTACCTCGGCCTCGTCGGCCTGCTCGGGCTGACCGGCGAGCGCGGCGGCGAGCCGGTGCAGGCGGCCGGGCAGATCGCCGACCTCGGCGGCGGCGCGCTGATGGCCGCGTTCGGGATCCTCGCGGCGCTGCGCGAGCGCGACGGCGGCGGTCGCCGGTTCGCGACTCGCCGGGCTCGGGCGTGGGCCAGCTCGTCGACGTCTCGATGGCCGACGGCGCGCTCTCGTGGCTGGCGATGGTCGCCGCGCGTACTTCGCCGACGGCAACGTCCCGCGCCGCGGCGACCTGCCGCTCGCCGGCTCGCTGATCTGCTACCGCCCGTACGAGTGCGCCGACGGCTGGGTCACGCTCGGCGCGCTCGAGCCGAAGTTCTGGCAGGCGCTTCTGCCGCGGCGTCGGTCGCGAGGACCTGATCGCCGCGCAGTTCGAGCGTCCCGGCTCGCCGGCGCACGCGCAGGTGCAGGAGATCTTCAAGGCGCGCACGCGCGAGCAGTGGGAGGCGTTCGCGCGCGAGCACGACTGCTGTCTGGAGCCGGTGCTCGAGCTCGACGAGGCGCTCTCCTCCGAGCTCGTGCGCGAGCGCGAGATGGTCGTCGAGGTCGAGCAGCCCGGCGCCGAGCGCGCCGGTGCGCCAGCTCGGGCTGCCGGTCAAGCTCGGGCGCACGCCCGGCGATCACGCGCGGCTGCCCGGCCCGGCGCTCGGCGAGCACACCGAGGAGGTGCTGCTCGCGGCCGGCTACAGCGGCCGACGAGGTCGCCGAGCTGCTCGCAGCCGGGCGCCGCGGCCGGCGCCGGCCGCCGCGAGCGCAGGACATCTCGTTCCGGGTCTGATCGCGTGAGCGAGGCGACGAGCGTCACCGCACGCGGCGCCGGCGAGGACGACGCGCGATCGCACGCTGCTGAAGATGAGCGAGCTCGCCGAGCGCTCGGGCGTGAGCGCCGGCACGATCCGCTACTACCTGCGCGAGGGGCTGCTCGGCGACGGCGAGGACATCGTGCGCACGAGCCGCAACATGGCCTACTACCCGCCCGAGTACGTCGAGCGGATCGAGCTGATCAAGCGCCTGCAGGAGAAGCGCTTCATGCCGCTGCGCGTGATCAAGAGCACGCTCGAGGAGGACCCCGAGCGCGTGCACGCGCTGATCGAGCTCGAGGACCGGATCCTCGAGCGCGCGCTCGCGAGCGCCGAGGACGCGCGGCGCGTCTCGGCGAAGGCCGTGCGCGAGCGCTACGAGATCCCGCGCAACGTGCTCGACCGCCTCGCCGAGATCGGCGTGCTGACGCCCGACGCGCAGCGGCTACGACCAGGACGACGTGAAGATCATCGAGGCGATCGCGAGCTTCCGCGCCGGCGGCTACGAGGAGGCGCTCGGCTTCACCGTCTACGACACGCTGCGCTACCGCGAGGCGCTCGAGCCGCTCGTCGCCGAGGAGGTCGCGCGCGCTGCTCGATCGCCTCGCCGGCGAGGTCGACGTCGAGCGCGCGATGGAGATCGTCGCCGCCGGCGTCGAGCCGCTGCGCGAGCTGCTCGGCGCGATGCACTCGAAGCTGCTGCTCGCCGAGCTGCGCCGCCAGCGCGCGAGCGCGACCGGCTCGACGTTCGCGCTCGCTGCACCGCTACCAGCGCCGCGATGGTGCTCGACGACGCCGAGCCCGTGCGCGAGCGCGACGCCGCCGGGCAGCGTCCCGCTGAACGTGCCGAACGGCGCGCGGTAGTCGCTCTTGACGAGCAGCAGGTTCTGGCTGATGCGCGCGCTCGGCCTCGGGATGGAAGCGCAGCTCGCGAGCCGTCCTCGCAGTCGATGCGCAGCAGGCTCTCGGCGAACTCGACCGGCGGCGCCTCGCGCGGCGACGCCGTCGATCCAGACGGCGCGCTCGGAGCCGCGCGGCGGGTCGTTGACGCCGCTGACGAGGTTCCACGCGAGCGCGACGCCATCGGCGCTCTGCCCGACGCCGGCCGACCACCACCACTCGGTGTGCCGTGCGTGGTAGCCGGCACGTGTCGTCGATCACCGCTCGCGCGCGCACCTCGCGCGCCGGCGCGCCGGCGATCGCGAGCGTGCCGCGCGCGGCGATGCCGGCCTGCTTGCGCGTCCAGACCTCGCCTGCGCGATCGGCGCAGCGCGCCTCGATGCCGTCGTCTTCGTCGAGTCGCAGATCGAGCGCGACGCCGCGGTCGCGCAGGCGCAGCAGCCCGCGGCCCGCGCGCCGTCGGCGCCCCGGCCGCTCTCGGGCTCGCCGGCCGTCAGCTGCAGCTCGCCGCGCCGCGGCAGCAGCCGCGTGCGCTCGTGCAGCTGCGCCTCGCTCGTGCTCGCCGCGCAGGTAGAGCGCCCAGAACGATCTGGCGCGCCGGGCCGACCTGCACGAGCGCCGCGCACGCCATCAGCTGCTCGCCGAAGACGCCGACGTAGCGCCAGCGCTTGAGCGGCCGTCCGCCGCGCAGCAGACGCGGCCGCGTCGCAGCGCGATCGCCGGGCGTGGCCGCCGCCGAGAGGACTGGCGGTATGCTTCGCGGTGTTGACTGACCAGTCAATCTATTCTTCGAGCGGTGCGCGTGCGGGCGCGAGTCGGTCGGAGGGGGCAGCGCTCTTGAGGGTCGCCGCAGTCCAACTGAATTCCACGCGCCGACGCGGCGGCGAACCTCGCGGTCGCCGACCGCCTGACGCGCGCTGCGGCGGCCGACGGCGCGACGCTGATCGTACTCCCCGAGAAGTGGACGGCGATGGGCGGCGACGAGCAGCTGCGCGCTGCCGCCGAGACGCTCGACGGCGCCGGCGATCGCGCTGGGCGCGCGCGACGGCGCGCG
This sequence comes from uncultured Solirubrobacteraceae bacterium, assembly GCA_963802105.1. Lineage (GTDB taxonomy): Bacteria > Actinomycetota > Thermoleophilia > Solirubrobacterales > Solirubrobacteraceae > Palsa-744. Next base: position 1,967,305 of record CAWDHJ010000002.1, read on the forward strand.
AGCTCGGCGTCGAGCTGATCGCCGGATCGATCGTCGAGCGCGTCGCCGGGCGCGAGAAGCTCGCGAACACCTCCGTTCACGTCGGGCCGGACGGCGAGCTGAAGGCCGTCTACCGCAAGCTGCACATGTTCGACGTCGAGGTCGACGGGCGCCGCTACCGCGAGTCCGACCTCGAGGACGCCGGCGAGGAGATCGTCGCTTCGACGAGACCGACCGACGGGTCGAGCCTGGGCATGTCGATCTGCTACGACCTGCGCTTCCCGGAGCTCTACCGGATCCTCGCGCTGCGCGGCGCGCGCGTCTTCCCGCTGCCGGCGGCGTTCACGCTCGCGACGACGCGCGATCACTGGGAGGCGCTGCTGCGCGCGCGTGCGATCGAGAACCAGGCGTTCTTCGTCGCGGCGAACCAGATCGGCGAGCACCCCGGCGGCAATCGCTCGGGCGGCCGCTCGATGATCGTCGACCCGTGGGGCGTCGTGCTCGCGCAGGCGCCCGACACCGAGGGTCACATCGTCGCCGACCTCGACCTCGAGCGCCAGCGCGAGGTGCGCGAGCGGCTGCCGGCGCTCGCCAACCGCCGTGCCGAGGTCTACCGCTGGCCGCAGGAGATGCACGCATGAGCGCGAGCGCGGCGACGGCGCGCGAACGCGCTCGCGCGAAGGCGCGCCGGACAAGCGCCGCCTGATCCTCGACGCGGCCGTGCGCGTGTTCGCCCGCCAGGGCTTTCACGCCTGCCGCGTGTCGGACATCGCCGACGAGGCCGGCGTCGCGTACGGGCTCGTCTACCACTACTTCGCCTCCAAGGACGAGGTGCTCGACACGCTGTTCCTCGAGCGCTGGGAGGTGATGCTCGAGCTGATCCGCGAGGTCGACGCCGGGCCGCTGCCGGTGCGCGAGAAGCTCGGCGCGATCGCGTCGTTCATCATCGACAGCTACCGCCACGACCCCGACCTGATGAAGGTGATCATCGTCGAGGTCACGCGCGCGGCGAACTCGTTCGGCGACACGCACATCGGCACGATCCGCGAGGCGTACGAGCTGATCGCGCGGATCGTCGAAGAGGCGCAGCGCGACGGCTGTTCAAGCCCGAGATCGAGGCGCGCTTCGCGGCGATGGCGTTCTACGGCGTGATCGAGCAGCTCTGACCGGTTGGATCTTCGACCTGCGCCCGCAGGGCGAGGAGCGACTTCGAGCGGGCGAAGCGGCTCGTCATCGAGATCGTCTGCGGCGGCCTCGAGATCGCCGGCGACGGCTCCCGAGGGGGGCGTCGTTTCCGAGGGGACCACCGCGGGCAATAGACTCACGCGCTGATGGAGAACGAGATGGTCAAGCGACTCGTCTGGTCCGGCCTGCTCGCCGGCTTCGGCGCGCTCGCGAGCATCGCCGCGCAGCGCGCCGCGACGCTCGTCTGGCGGCGCATGTTCGACGAGGAGCCGCCCGAGTGAGCGCACCGGCGACGCCGCCCGGCGGCGAGCAGCGCTCGGAGCTGCCGCACAACATCGCCGCGGCGATCAGCGAGGTGTCCGAGCGCGCGCAGCTGCTCGTGCGCGAGGAGATCGAGCTCGCGAAGGCGGAGGTGACCGAGAAGGCGACGCAAGCTGGTCAAGGGCGCGGTCGTCGGCGTCGCGGCCGGCATCTTCGTCGCTGATGGCGATGATCTTCGCGCTGGTCGGCTTCGCCTGGCTGCTCTACTACCTCCTGCCGGGCAACCAGTTCACCTACTTCTGGGGCTTCTTCGCGATGGCCGTGATCCTGCTGCTGCTCGGCGCGCTCGCCGGCGCGCTCGCCGCGAAAGCCGTCAAAAAAGGCGCGCCGCCGATGCCGAGCATGGCGATCGAGGAGGCGCAGAAGATCAAGGAGACGGTCAGCAAGGGCGCTGACCGAGTAGCCGCGTCACCCGCCGCGGCGCCTCCGACCGGCGGCGCGGTGGGCGGCTGATGGCACAGCGCTCGCCAGCCGAGATCCGCAGCTCGATCGAGTCCAACCGGATGGAGCTCGCCGTCTCGATCGACCGCCTGCGCGGCGAGGTCACACACCTGACCGACTGGCGCGGGCACGTGCAGCGCCACAAGGACGAGCTGACGGCCGGCGCCGCGCTGATCGGCCTGGTGATCGGCGTGAAACTCATTCGCTCCCGTCGCCGCCACCGACGCGAACGCTGACGACCGAGCGGCCGCGTCGCTCGCCAATCCGAGCGGCGCGCGGCTAGCTGAGCAGCGCGCGCGGCACGCCGCCGACGCCGATCAGCCCGGGGCCGGTGTAGGTGCCGATCACCGGTCCGACCTCGGACGCGAAGACCGGCTCGGAGCCGAAGATGTCGCGGCACCGATCGATCAGCCGCTGCGCCTGCTCGGGCGCCTGGATGTGCTGCACGACCCAGCCGTCGGAGCCGCTGTCGTGCAGCTCGCGCGCGTAGTCGACCATCCGCTCGAACGCGCGACCGGCGGTGCGCACGCGCTCGACCGGCGTGATCTCGTACTCGAGCGAGAGGATCGGCTTGATCTTCAACGTGCCGCCGAGCCACGCCTGCGCCTTGCCGATCCGCCCGCCGCGGCGCAGGTACTCGAGCGTGTCGAGGCAGAACCAGATCTTCAGCGCCTTGCGCGTCTCGCGCACGTGCGCGACGACGGCGTCCTTGTCGGCGCCGGCGCGCGCGGCGGCGCAGGCGGCGAGCACGAGCAGCCCGGTGCCGCCGCAGCCGCTTTCGGAGTCGAGCACCTCGACGCGCTCGCCGAGGCCGCGCTCGCCGAGCAGCGCGTGCGCCTGTCGCGCGGCCTCGGCCGTGCCGGAGATGCCACCGGCGAGGTGGATCGAGACGACGTCGTGCCCGGCATCGAGCAGCGGCTCCCAGACGGCGAGGAAGTCACCGATCGACGGCTGCGAGGTGCTCGGCAGCTCGGGGTCGGTGCGCAGGCGCTCGTAGAACGGGTCGAAGCTCGGCATGTCGAGCTCGCGCACCGACTCGCCGCTCCAGCCGACGTAGAGGCTGATCTGGTGCACGCCTTCGCGGGCGGCGAGCTCGCGCGGGAGGTAGTGCGTGCTGTCGGTTGCTACCGCGACGGGCGACATCGCGGCGGGACGCTACACCAACGCCTGTGCGAGCTCTCCGGACTCGTACATCTCGGTGACGATGTCGCACCCCCCGAGCAGCTCGCCGTCGACGAACAGCTGTGGGATCGTCGGCCAGTTCGAGATCGCCGAGAGCTCCTGGCGGATGCGCGCGTCGGGCAGCACGTCGACGGCCGCGAACGGCACCTCGAGCGACTGCAGCGCGGCGACCGTGCGCGCCGAGAAGCCGCACGCCGGCGCCTCGGGCGTGCCCTTCATGAACAGGATCACCTTGTGCTCGGCGATCGCCTCGGAGATCGCGTCGCGGATCGGGTTCGGCGCGCCCGCGGGCGTCGGCTCGGCGGCGCTCGGCGCCGGCTGGCCGGGGGACATCGGAAGGTCTTTGACGGGATTGCTCGACATGAGGTGCTCCTGCCTATCGGGTGGGGGTTGGCTGCACGGTGCTCTGCTCGGGGACGAGCGTCTTCAGCGAGAGCGCGTGGATCGGGCCGCCGATCTCGGCGCCGAACACGTCGTAGACGAGCCGGTGCTGCGCGATCCGGCTGCAGCCCGGCGAAGGCTGCGGCCGTGACCGTCGCGCGGAAGTGGTCGCCGCCGCCGGTCGTGTCCTCGACGTCCGCACGCGAGCCGGGGATCGCGGCCTCGATGCGCTCTCTGATGTCCTCGGAGGAGGGCATGCGTCCTAGCGTAGAGGATCGCGCGCGGCTCGCCCGCCCGTCGCGCGCGCGTCCGTCGGTGGGCTCCGCGAGGCGAGTCCGAGCGCCGCTCGCCGCCGCTATACTTTGGAAAGTCTTGACGTCCCGCAGAGGAGCAGAACGATGATCACGATCAGCGACAAGGGCGCGGAGAAGGTCCACGAGTTCCTCGCCTCGCAGGATGCCGATGTGAGCCTCGCCGGGCTGCGCGTCGGCGTGCGCGGCGGCGGCTGCTCGGGCTTCCAGTACCAGCTGGCGTTCGACGAGCAGCGCGCGAACGACGCCGTCTTCGAGACGCACGGCCTGAAGCTGCTCGTCGACAGCGAGAGCCTGCCGTTCGTGCGCGGCTCGACGATCGACTACGAGGAAAGCCTGCAGGGCGCCGGCTTCAAGGTCTCGAACCCGAACGTCGTCGCGGCATGCGGCTGCGGCTCGTCGTTCCGCGTAGCCGAGGAAGAGCAGGTCTCGGCGGTCTGACGTCGCGGCGGCTGCTCGCGGGCGCGCTGCTCGCGGCGGCGCTTGCGTGGGTCGGATGCGGCGGCTCGGGCGCCAGGCCGGCGGAGACCGCGGCGCCGCGTGCCGGGCATGCGGCTGCCGTGTCGCGCGGGCCGAGCTTCGGCCTGACCGAGGACAACGCGGAACTGCTCGCCGACCCGCCGTCGGCGCCCGGCGGGCCGCGGTTCGCGGCGGCGCGCGAACGCCTGGCGGCGCTGCACCCCGAATACGTGCGCCTGCTCGTCGACTGGGCGGCGCTGCAGCCCGACGCGCGCACGCCGCCGGCGCTCGAGGAGCCGGTCGACGGGTGCGCGCGCGAGACCGCTCCATGCGTGGCCTATCGCGGGATCGCCGCCGAGCTGGCCGCGCTCGCGGCGCGCCAGCGCGCCGCGCGCGCGGAAGGGCGCAGCGGCTATGACGTCGTGCTCGACGTGTTCGGGACCCCGGCCTGGGCGGCGCGCGCGTCGGGCGGCTGCGAGCCGGCGGCGACGCAGCCGTCCGCACGCCCGATCAGCGCCGCCGGCCTCGACGGCTACCGCGCGCTGATCCGCGCGCTGCTCGCGCTCGGCGCGCGCGAGGGCGTCGCGCTCGGCTGGTGGAGCCCGTGGAACGAGCCGAACAACGCGCAGTTCCTCAGCCCGCAACGCGCCGCGTGCGCGAGCGGCTCGCCGTCGCTCGCGCCGGCCGTCTACGCGCAGCTCGCGCAGGCGATGGCCGAGACGCTCGCGGGCGCCGGCGGCGTCCATCGCCTGCTGCTCGGCGAGCTCGCCGGCTACGAGGCGAGCTCGCCGCTGCGCACGAGCGTCGGCGAGTTCGTCGCACAGCTGCCGCAGAGCGTCCTCTGCCTCGGCGACGTGTGGTCGATCCACGCCTACGCGAGCTATGGCGGCGCGACGTCGAGCGGCGAGCCGCTCGACGCGCTCGAGTCGGCGCTCGACGCGCGCGGCGCGTGCGGGCGCGATGCGCGCATCTGGGTCACCGAGGCCGGCGCCGGCGCGCCGCACGCCGGTCGACCGCGCCCGTCGACGGCCGGCGCGGAACGCGAAGGCTGCCTCGCGCTCGGCGCGCAGCTCGAACGCTGGGCGGCCGACGCGCGCGTCGAAGCCGTCTTCCAGTACACGTTCCGCGACGACCCGGCTTTTCCGGTCGGGCTCGTCAGCGCCGACCTCGCCGACCTGCGCCTCGACTACAGGTTGTGGCTCGGCTACACGCGCGCGCGTGCGAACGGCGAGCGGCCGCCGCCGCCGACGCAGCTCTGCGCGTAGGCTGGCCGGCGTGGCGATCCTCCCGCAAGCCGTCCGCAGCCTGACGCCTGCGCGCGTGCGCGACGACGTCCGCCTGCGCGCGGCGGCTGTCGGGCTCGGGCTGATCCCGCCGCGAACGATGCACTCGGACGCCGACGCGGCCGTGCTGCTCGCGGCCGCCGCCGGCGCCGACGCGCGTCGTCGAGATCGGCGTCTACGAGGGCTCCTCGGCGCTCGCGCTGCAGCGCACGCTCGGCGCCGGCGCCGTGCTGCACCTGATCGACCCGTTCGGTCGCCACCCCGACGCGCTGCCGGGCGGCTGGGGCGCGAGCGAGCGCGCCACGCGTCGCCTGCTCGCACGCGCCGGGCGGCGCCTCGGCGAGCGCGCTCCGACCGTGCGCTGGCACGTCGCGCGCTCGCACGACGTCGCGGCCGCATGGAGCGGCGAGGTCGACCTCGTGTTCATCGACGGCGACCACTCGGAGGCCGGCTGCGAGCGCGACTGGCTCGACTGGAGCCCGTTCGTAGGCGTCGGCGGGCGCGTCGTCTTGCACGACGCGCGCGCGGACCGCGTCGGCGGGCGCGGCCTGCCCGGCCCGACGACCGTCGTCGCGCGACACCTGCGCGACGGCGCGAGCGCGGGTTGGGAGATCGTCGCCGAGGCCGACCGCACGGTCGTCGCGCGGCGCGCGAGCTGAGCGCGCCGACGCGCCCCGCGCGCCTCGACGGTTGACCGCCCGAAACGTCGACAGACCCTCTAAACACTTGACATTACGTCAAGGCCTGTGCTAGCTTCGCCAATGACATGATGTCACGCAACGTCATGGGGCTTGACCGTTCGCGCCCCGGACATAGTGTCTCGCGGGAGGGGACCGGAGGGTCTGGGACGAGGCGGTCTTCGGACCGGCGCGTGGCCGTGCCCGCCGGCGAACGCTACGCCTGTGGGAGCAGGATGCGAGCGCGCGATCGCGATCGACGCGAGCGGCGCTCGGCAGGGACGCAGATGGACTGACGAGGGCTTGACTCGGCCTTGACGCAGATGTTTCTTTCTGGCAAGGTCGAGGTTGGAGGGCCGCTGGCCGGGTACGGCACAGGGGCAGGGACTGATATCGGGGATTCTTGTGTTTACAAGCGGGGGCTCCGACATCGGCTACGTACCAAGAGGGAAAAGGAGCATTAGATGCGACGTATCAAGATGATGGGGCTCTGCCTCGTCGCCGTGGTCGCGCTGACGGCTGTCGCCGTCTCGAGCGCGTCGGCGGCTCTGCCTGAATTCAAGGTCTGTGCCAAAGCCGAAAAAGTCGGCAAAACGTACACGGGCAAATACACCGACAAACTTTGCACGGTGAAAGCCAGCGAAAAAGAAATCACCGAAGGCAAAACGAACAAGTACGAACTCGAGTCCTGGGAAGCCGCCAAAAAGAAGGGCTTCAAAGGCAAGAACGGCACGAGCACGCTGACCAGCTACATCCCTGAAAACGAAAAAACGCCGTGGACGGGCGGCTCGCCTGTCGGCGTCGTGACCTGCAAGTCGGGTGGCTCGGCCGGCGAAGTCACCGGTCCGAAAACGGAGACCGTGACCGTCGAATTCAAGACCTGCACCTCAGAAGGCAAAAAGTGCACGTCGACCAACGGTGCGAAATCGGGCACGATCAAGACCGAACCGCTGACCGCCACGATCGGCTACATCGAAGGCGGCGTCGGTGCAGACGTCGAAGCGACGAGCCACGGCTTGTCCGCATCCTTCACGTGTGAAGGCCTTGCGGTCAAAACGACCGGCTCGGTGATCGGTGTCGTCAGCGGCAACGTGAACAAAATCAGCAAAGAAAGCACGCAGACGTTCAAAGCGAACGCCAAAGGCGGGCAGGAAGTCGTCTTCGGGGAATTCCCCGAAAACCCCGAAACGGGTCCGGCGCACTTCCTCCTGAGCAACATCACGCCTCCCGGCGTGACGCTGCCCTCGACCGAGGTCACCACGTCGGTGCTCAAGGGCGAAGCGATGGAGATCCAGGCCTAAGTAGGTAGCACCAGTACCAAGCAGAACGCGTGGGGGGCCTTCGGGCCCCCCACGTGGTGTATCGGCAACCCGCGTCGCGGCCCGGTTTTGGCCCGCAGTTATGGGCCCTGTACCGGCTTGACAGTTGTGTGCGAACTGCTAGCCTGCGATCAGGGGATCGCTCAAAGGGAACGAGAGGGCAGGATGGGAGAGGCAAGGGAGAGGACTGACGGGGATGACGGCATGACGCCGCGGCGCGCCCTCGCGCCCACCCTCCTCAGGGCTCTCGCGATGCTCGTCTCCGCTCTGGTGGTCGTGCTCTGCGCGGCGGTCTCGGCGTCGGCGTTCGTGCACCGAGGTCACACATTCGCTGGCTCGCTCGAAACGAGCGGCGCGAACAAGCTGTCGCGACCGTCTGCCGTCGCCGTGAACGAAAGCACGGGCGACAGCTACGTGCTCGACAAAGGCAACAACCGTGTCGTTCGCTTCGGACCGAATCACGAATTCCTCGAAGCGTGGGGCGTCGGCGTCGGCGGTGGTACCGAATACGAACGCTGCAAAGTCGAAGCGCAATGCAAACCGGGCGTCGTCGGCCCCTCGAGCGCGACGAAGGTCGGGTTCGACGAACCGGTCGCGATCGCCGTCGACAACGCGCCCGGCTCGCTCTCGAAGGGCGACGTCTACGTAGTCGCCAACCGCACCTGGAAGAAAGCGATCGTCTACAAGTTCAACGCACAGGGGGAATTCGTCTGGGCGCTGGTCCGCAAGGCCGAAGAAAAAGAAGAAGATCGTCCGATCGTAGGAGTGGCCGTAGATCCGACCGGCAAGGTCTGGATCGAGCGCGAAGACGAAGAAGAACACTTCGCGATCGAGCGCTTCAACAGCGCCGAACACAACCTCCTGCTCGGTGAACCGGAAGAAATCGAAGTTCCCGAAGTGGTCCCCTATCGCCGGCCCGTGCGACCTGGCTTTGCGATCGATGCGCAAGGGCACGCGTACATCATCTACGAACCCGGCGGGAGCGACATCGAAGAAGAAGAAGAACTGATCGAAGAACGCGCCGAACAGCGAAAAGAAAAAAAAGAAGCCAAAGTCGAAGAACACCTCGCCGAACCATGCAAGCTCGAGCGCTGCGAAGTCGCTCGGTTCGCGCCCGGCGCGGAAGGTAAAGCGCTCGCCGAAGAAGCGGAAGTCGTCAGCTTCGACCCCGAAACGAACACGACCGGCATCGCCGTCGACGCGAGCTCCGGGCAGCAGTCGAGCGGCGACGTCTATGTCGATAACGCCACCTCGATCTCGGCGTTCACGTTCGAACGGAAGCTGAGCCAGACGTTCGGCCAGAGCCAGCTGACCGCCGGCGGCGGAGCCGGGCTGAGCGTCGACTCGGCGACGAACGAAGTGCTCGTCGCCGACGAATCGGGTTCGCGGGTCGACGTGTACGCGCTCGAACCGGCCGGACCTCCGGCGATCCAGGCGGGCAGCCTCGCGGCCGCCGACGTCGGCGTCGAATCCGCGACCGTCAAGGCCGGGATCGATCCGACGGGCGCCGATACGCATTACTTCTTCCGCTACGGGACCGCACCGTGCTCGGGCGGATCCTCGGCTTGTCCCAACGTCGCGCCCGCGCCGCCCGGCGGCGACGTCGGCGGCGGCTTCGGCGATCGGCCGGCTTCGACCGAACTCGACGGGCTCGCACCGGAAACGACCTACCACTTCGTCGCCGTCGCCGTCAGCGAACCGGCTGGCAAACGCGTCGAAGTCGTGAGCCCGGAAGAAGCCAGCTTCAAGACGCTGCCGGCGAACACGCTCGAATCGGTGCTGCCCGACGGACGCGCGTGGGAACTCGTCTCGCCGACCAACAAGCGCGGGGCCGCCGTCGAACCGCTCTCGCACGAAGGCGGCTTGATCCAGGCCGCCGCGAACGGGCGCGCGCTCACGTTCATCGCGGCGGCGCCGGTCGGCGAAGAAGAACCCGCCGGCAACCGCGCCCCCGAACCGACACAGCTGATCGCCGCGCGCGGCGCTGCCGGCAGCTGGACGACCCGCAACCTCACGACGCCGAACGCCGAAGCGGTCGGGATCAAGGCCGACACGCGACGCGAGTACCAGTTCTTCTCGAGCGATCTGTCGCTCGCGGCGCTGTTCCCGCCGGAAGCGCTCGAACCGGGGCAGACGACCGAAACCGTGCCGGGCCTTCCGATTTACCTGCGCCAGACCGCATGCACGACGGCCCCCTGCTACCAACCGCTCGCCGGCAGCTCGGCGCCCGCCGGGCACTCCTCGCTGGACGCGGCGACGGCTGACCTCAAGCACGTCGGTGTGAACGCCGGATCGGGCCTGTTCGAGTGGTCGGCGGAAGAAGCTCAACCTGGCGAAGGGCATCTCCGTGCCGTCAGCGTGCTGCCCAACGGCGAACCGGCCGTCGGCATCACCGGCTTCGGCTTCCAGAGCATCGAAGTCAACCAGGGCTCGAGGCACACGATCTCCGAAGACGGCAAACGGGCCGCGTGGCTGCTGCAGACCTCGAGCGGCACGCACCTGTATCAGACCGAATTCGACGAAGGCAAAACCGAATCGATCCAGGTCGACACGCAGAACACGGAACCCGGTCTCGCTCCGCCGACGGTCAAGGCCGACCCGGTCTACGAGACCTCGAGCGTCAGCGGCGACCGGTTGTTCTTCACCGACGATCAGCGACTGACGGGCAACGCGTCGTTCGGCACGAACCCGCTGAGCCGGAAAGTCGAAGAAAACGAAGAAGCCGGCGACCTCTATGTCTTCGAACGCGACAAGGAAGCGGGCAAGCGCCTGACGGACCTGAGCCCCGACCTCAACTCCGGTGAAAGCTCGGGCGTCCTGGCCGCGGTGGCGGGCGCGAGCGAAGACGGCTCGTACATCTACTTCGTCGCGAACGGCGTGCTCGCCACCGGCGCGGTCCCCGGCCACTGCAGCCGGAGCGGCCTGCCCTCCGCGAAATGCAACCTCTACGAGGTGCACGACAACGGCACGGAATGGGAAAAGCCGCACCTGATCGCGCAGCTGTCCGCCGAAGATCTGCCGGACACGGGCGCGGCCGCGGCGGTGCGCGAAGAACAGTACAAGGTCGACGAATTGACGGCCCAGGTCTCGCCCAGCGGCCAGTTCCTCGCGTTCATGTCCGACCAGCGACTCACCGGCTACGACAACCTCGACGTCAACAGCGGTCAGCCCGACGAGGAGGTCTTTCTCTTCGACGCGCAGACCGGGCACATCGTATGCGCGTCGTGCAACCCGACCGGCGCACAGCCGACCGGTGTGCACGACGTGGCCGAATCGGGCGAAGGTCGCGGGCTGCTCGTCGACCGCCTCGGTATCTGGTCCGCCGAAACGGAAGAAACGCCGAGCGACCACTGGCTCGCGGCGAGCGTGCCCGGCTGGACGAACCTCGACGATCGTGAAAGCTTCTACCAGTCGCGCTACCTGTCCGACAGCGGACGACTCTTCTTCAACGCCGCCGATTCGCTCGTCAAGCAGGACGTCAACAAAGGCAAGGAGGACGTCTACGAGTACGAGCCGACGGGCATCGGCGGCTGCACGAAGGAAAACACGACCGCAGGCTGCGTCTCGCTGATCTCCTCGGGGCAGTCTCAGAACGAAAGCACGTTCCTCGACGCGAGCACCAACGGCAACGACGTGTTCTTCCTGACGAGCTCGCGGCTGATTCCCTCGCTCGACACGGATACGGCGTTCGACATCTACGACGCGCGCGTCTGCAGCGGCCCCGAAGCCGAACAGGCCGAATGTCCGCCTACCGCGCTCCCGCCCGCCACGCCGTGCGCCGGCGAAGAATGTCGCCCCGCTCCGACCTCGCACCAGTCGGTGGGCGGAGCGCCGCTCGGCAGCGCGACGAACTCGAGCTCGGGCAATCTCAGCCCACAGCAGCAGCAGCAGGTGCTGGCGAGCAAACAGACGAGCAGCGCCAAGCCGAAGCCGCTGACGCGCGCGCAGAAGCTCGCGGCGGCGTTGAAGACGTGCAAGAAGAAGTACAAGGCGAGCAAGAAGAAGCGGATCGTCTGCGAACGCCACGCGCGTAAGACGTACGGAGCGAAGAAGGCGTCCAAGTCGAAGAAGTCCTCGCTCGGCAACGGCTCGAAGGCGGCGCGACGCCGATGACACGCACGTTCAAGCGTCTCGCGGCCGCGGTCCTGCTCGGCGCGCTCGTCCTGCTCGCCACGCTCGGCGGCACCGCTTTCGCGGCCGAAGGCGAAGGCACGCCGACGCCGCACTGGAACATCATCACGCGCGGCGCGCCGACCAATCTTGCCCCGAACGGTACGGGCCTCGTCGTCGGCGTGATCACGAACCTCGGCGACGCTCCAGTGCTCGCGACCGAAGCGGACCCCGTGAAGATCACGGACACGCTGCCGCCTCGACTCCAGGCGACGGGCCCAATCGAAGGCTACGCGTTCCGTGGGGACAACGAGCGGGGCGGCGTACCGGAAACGCCCCTGACGAACTGCACGACGACTCCAGTGGCGTCCTGCGACTACGTCGGCAGGCTCGACCCGTTCCTCGCGCTCGAAATCCGGATCCCCGTCAAGGTGCTCCCGGGAGCCGAAACCGAACAGACGACGAACGCGATCACGGTGGAAGGCGCCAACGCGGCGCCGAAGGTCGCGAGCGGTCCGATCAACATCAGCCCCAAGCCGACCGAATATGGCCTCGAACACTTCGAACTGACGCCTGAAGAAGAAGACGGCTCGCCCGCGTTGCAGGCGGGTGGCCATCCGTTTCAGCTGACGACGACGATCGAGCTCAACCAGACGTTGAGGACGGACCCGTTCAAGAAAACGAGCGAGGTGTACCCCTCGACGCCGGAACTGACGCGCAATCTCACGACCACGTTGCCGGCCGGGCTCGTCGCTGATGCGCGCTCGAGCGTCTTTCCGCAGTGCTCGGCCGCAGCCTTCGCGACCTTGCGGCTTGGCAACAGCAACGAATGCCCTTCGAGCACGGCGATCGGCGTCGCCGTCGTGACGTTCAAAGAAGAGCAGCACTTCGCCGAGAGCACGGCGACGGTGCCGGTCTTCAATCTCGTGCCGGAACGCGGCGAGCCCGCGCGATTCGGCTTCGTCTTCGAAAAGGTGCCGGTGATCCTCGACACCTCGATCCAGACGGGCAACGGCTACGCCGTCGAAGTCAACGTGAAAAACACCTCACAGGCCGCCGAACTGCTCAGCAGCACCGTGACGATCTGGGGCGTCCCTGGCGACAAGCGCCACGAAAACGCTCGTGGCTGGGAATGCCTCGGCGGCGGCTTCTACGTCGAAGGGCTCGAACCGCGCCCGGCGTGCCCGGGAGCGACGCCGAATCCCCCTCCGTACCTGATCATGCCGACGACGAAGTGCGGCGAAGCGCTGAGCGGCTGGGCCGCGGTGCAGTCCTGGACGCAGCCCTCGTTCGGTCCGCGGATGGGCCTCAGCAACCCGACGACGCCACAGGGCTGCTCGGCGCTCCCGTTCGAACCGACGATCGCCGCCGAACCGGACCAGCACGAAGCGAGCACGCCGACGGGCTTGAACGTCGAAGTCAAAGTGCCCCAAGAAACGACGCTCGCGGCCGAAAAGAACGCCGAGGCCGACGTCAAGGCGACGACCGTCACGCTGCCCGAAGAAATGATGGCCAACGGCGGCTCGGCCGACGGCCTCAGCCTGTGCTCGACGGCCGGCGTCGGCTTCGAGTCCTCGCTCGAAGGTCCGCTCGCCGGCGACGGGGACGGGCCGGGAGCCGTCGAAGCCGAGACCGGCCGCCAGGCGTTCACGCCCGCGGCGGCCGCCTGCCCGGACGCCGCGAAGGTTGGGACGGTCGAGATCAAGACGCCGCTGCTCGAACACGAACTGACCGGCAACGTCTACTTCGGTAGCCAGGACGTCAACCCATTCGCCTCGCCGCTCGTCCTCTACATCGTCGCCGAAGACCCCGAATCGGGCGTCCGCGTCAAGCTCGCCGGCGAAATCAAACTCAACCAGCAGAACGGGCAGGTGACGTCGGTCTTCAGGAACACTCCGCCGCTGCCCTTCGAACTGCTGCGGTTGCACCTGAACAACGGGCCGCGCGCGACGCAGACGACACCGGCGTTCTGCCGCGCCTACTCGACGAGCGCCCGCTTCGTGCCGAGCACGGCCGCGGACGGGACCGAAGAAGGCGCCAAGGAAGCGAGCTCGACGTTCTCGCTGACACCGAACAGCGACGGCCAACCGTGCCCGTCGCAGGGGCCGCTTCCGTTCGCGCCGGGCTTCAAGGCCGAAGGCAGCGCGCAGGCCGGCGGCTTCACGAACTTCTCGCTGACGCTCGACCGGCCCGACGGCCAGCAGGCGCTGAAGTCGATCTCGGCGACGCTGCCGCCGGGGATGGCGGCGCTGCTCGCCTCGGTTCCGCTGTGCGCCGAAGCGCAGGCGCTCAGCGGCCAGTGCAGCTCCGAAAGCCAGATCGGGCACTCGACGGCGATCGCCGGCCTCGGCAGCGATCCCGTCTCGCTTCCCGGCGCCGTCTACCTGACCGAAGGCTACGGCGGCGCGCCGTTCGGCCTCGTCGACGTCACCGAAGCGACGGTCGAACCGTTCCACCTCGGCCGCGTCGTCGTGCGCTCGAAGATCTTCGTCAACCCGTACACGGCCGCGGTGACGGTCTCGAGCGACTCGATCCCGCAGTTCGTCCGCGGCGTGCCGTCGCAGATCAAAGAACTGAACGTCACGATCGACCGCGCGAACTTCGAGTTCAACCCGACGAACTGCTCGCAGTTCTCGATCGACGGGACGCTCGCCGGCTACGAAGGCGGCAACGCGTCCGTCTCGACTCCCTACCGCGTGACGAACTGCGCCAGCCTGCCGTTCTCGCCGACGCTCACCTCCTCGGCCAGCGGTCACGGCAGCAAAGCGAACGGCGTCGGCTTCGCCGTCAAGATCACCTCGCCCGGGCTCGGCCAGGCGGGCATCCAGAAGGTCTTCCTGACGATCCCGAAGATCCTGCCGTCGCGGCTGACGACGATCCAGAAAGCATGCACCGACGCGGTCTTCGAAGCCAACCCGGCCGCCTGCGACGAAGGCTCGCTGATCGGCGAAGGCGTGATCCACACGCCCGTCTTCCGCAATCCGCTGCGCGGCCCGGCCTACCTCGTCTCGCACGGCAACGCCGCGTTCCCGGACGTCGAGTTCGTGCTCCAGAGCGAAGGCGTCGAAAAGGGCGTCACGATCATCCTCGACGGCAAGACGGACATCAAAAAAGGCGTCACCTACTCGCGCTTCGAATCCTCGCCGGACGCTCCGTTCACGAGCTTCGAAACCAACCTGCCGGCGGGCCCGCACTCGGCGTTCACGATCAACAACGAAGAAGCCAGGAACTACGAAATCTGCGGCAAGAAGGTAAGTCTGCCGACCGAAATCATCGCCCAGAACGGGCATCCGATCACGCAGAACACGAACGTCGCGATCACCGGCTGCGGCGCCGTCAAGGCGTTCAAGGAAAGCCGCTCGCAGAAGCTCGCGAAGGCGCTGGCGAAGTGCCGCAGGCAGTTCAAGCACAACAAGCACAAGCGCCAGGCGTGCGAAAAGTCGGCGCGCAAGAAGTACGGCGCGAGGAAGGCCAAGAAGTCGAAGAAGGCCAAGAAGAGGAAATAGCCTCCGCCGGGCGCACGCGGCAGGCGCGCGCTCGTGAGGTTTGAGACGAGGGCCGGCCGGGTACCTCTACGCCAAGCGTGGTACGGGTGGGGTACGGCGGTCGGTCGCATTGGCCGATCCATACCGGGGAGCTCGCGCGCAGGCTGGACGCGGTGTAGAGCCCGGGCGGCGGTCGAAGGCGGCGGGAGCTTCGAGCATCCGACGCGCGGCTACGGGGCAATCAGGCGAACAAGGGGAAGCATGGAGATGAAACGGATCGGGACGGTCGCAGCATGTATGGCCGCGCTCTGCGCGATCGGCGGTGCGGCGGCCGCAACGGCGTCCGCCGAACCGCCGGAACTCGGCAGGTGCGTTCAGGTGAAAGGCGTGCAGGAAGGCAAGAGGACGGTCTACTCGGGCGGCTACTCGTCCGCCAGCTGTATCCATCAGAAGAGCGCACACAACGGCCGCTACGAATGGGAACCGGGGCCGGGCGCGAAGAACAAGTTCTTCGGCGTGGCTGAAGAACCCGTCCTCGAAACGGTCGGCGGCCAGAAGATCTCGTGCGGGGCGGCCGTCTTCAAAGGCGAATACACGGGGCCGAAAACCGAGAAGACGACCGTGCAGCTCGAAATCTGCGAAGACTCCGCGAAACGGCCGTGTCAGACGACGCCGGCCAAAGAAGGCGTGATCACCGAAGGCGGGACGCTCGAAGGCGATCTCGCGTACGTCGAATCGGCGAAGAAGACCGTCGGCTGGGACCTCAAGCGCGAAGGCGGCGGCGCGCTGTTCACCTACTACTGCGGCAAACTGCCGGAAACGATCCACAGCATCGAAGGCTCGGTGATCGGCGTCGTCAAGCGCGGCTATTTCGGCAACGACCTCAACAAAATGAGCGAGAAGGCGACGATCGGCTACAAGGCGACGCGCGGCAAGCAGCTGCCCGAAGCGTTCGAAGGGCAGCCGAGCGACACGCTCACGACGACGACGACCGGCCTCGAAACGCGCTCGCCCGAACAGACCGGGTTGACCTCGATCCTCGAAACCGACTCGGGCGAAGGCGAAAACGTCCCGAACGAAGAAAACAAAGAACCGCTCGAGATCAGGACGAAGGTCTCCTAGCGAGCACACAGCCACGCCGCGCGGGGAGTGCGGCAGGGGTGACGGGGCGCCGAGGGCGCCCCGTCGTCGTTCTACGCCGGCTCGTTCTGCAGCGAGCGCCACAGGTAGCGGCACGCGAGCGTGCGGTGCGGGCGCCACGGCTCGGCGATCCGCTCGATCTCGTCGGCCGGCGGCAAGTCGTCGAGCCCGTAGGCGCGCTCGATCGCGCGGCGGATGCCGAGGTCGCCGACGGCGAGCACGTCGGGGCGCTCGAGCTGGAACATCAGGAACATGTGCGCCGTCCACTCGCCGAGCCCCTTGACCGCGACGAGCTCGGCGATCACCTCCTCGTCGGGGAGCGTCGTCGAGGCGCTCGAGCTCGAGCTCGCCGCCGAGCACGTGCTCGGCGAGCGAGCGCAGGAAGCCGACCTTCGCGCGCGAGAGCCCGGCCGCCGCGCGCAGCTCTTCGGGCTCGTCGGCGAGGATCTCCTGCGGCGTCGGCGGACGCCCGCCGAAGCGCTCGAGCAGGCGGCCGTAGATCGCGCGCGCCGCGAGCACCGAGAGCTGCTGGCCGACGATCGAGCGCACGAGCGCGCCGTAGTGGTCGTCCCGCTCCGGGCGCCCCGCGCGCGGCTCGGCAGCTTGCCGACGCGGTCGATGATCGCCGCGAGCACCGGATCGCTCGCGCGCAGGTGCTCGGTCGCCTGCTTGATCGAGACCCTGCGGCGCGACGGCGCTTGCTCGCCGCCGGCTTGCGGCTCACAGGCTTGCGCCTCGCGGTCTTGCGCGCCGGCGGCACGGCCGCGCGCTACAGCCCGCCGCGAGCGCGACCGGCTCGCCGTCGAGCGCGTTCAGCGCGCGCTCGAGCGACATCGCGAGGCACGTGAAGCTCGGCGTGTCGCGCACGGTGAAGCGCGACGCCTCGGTCGTGCGCAGGCGCTGCACGAGGTCGAGGAACGTGCCGACGTCGTCGGTGTCGAACGCGACGACGAACTCCTGGTCGTCGAGCCCGAACGAGTAGGTCGTGTGGTTGTCGACGCCCGGGTATTCGCGCCCGACCTCGATGTGGCCCTGCATGATCCGCCAGCGCTCCTCGCGCCGGCAGCGCGTACCACTCGCGCGACTTCACGAACGGGTAGACGAACACGTACTTGCCGCGAAAGCCGCGCGGCACGGTGCGCTCGTCCTCGGAGTATTCCGAGCTCTTGCGCATGCCGAGGAACGAGTACGGGATCTGCGCCCACTTCATCAGCCCGCTCTGCGCGAGCACGACGTGGAACTCGTGGATGCGGTCGAGGTTCTCGGCCTCGGCGATCAGCAGCAGCTCGGCGTCGCCGCGCGTGCCGACGAGCGAGAAGCTCTGCAGCAGGTGGCCGTCGGCGAAGTCCTCGCACGCGGCGAGGAACTCGCGCTTGTCCTGCTCGCGCTGCTCCGCGTCGAGGCGCCGCCACGCCGGGTCGAGCTTGAGGAACGTGTACTTGACGAAGTGGCGCGCGCTCACGCTTGCGATTATCGCAGCCGCCGCGCGCATCGCCGATCGCGCGTCGGCGCGTGTATGCGGTCTGACGCGGCCCGCTGCGGGTAGAGTGCAGGCGTGCGGATCGCGCTGCTCTCGCCGTACTCCTGGACGTACCCCGGCGGGGTCACCCGCCACATCGAGGCGCTCGCGCGCGAGCTGGCGACGCCGGCCACGACGCGCGCATCCTCGCGCCGTTCGACCCCGACGACGCGCTCTCGCGCCGCCTGCATCGCGGCGCGCGCCCGCAGCGCCTCGCGCCGCCCGAGCGCTTCGTCTCGCTCGGGCGCACCGTCGGCATCCCGGCGAACGGCGCCGTCTCGAACATGGCGATCACGCCGAGCTCGATCTACGCGCTGCGCCGCGAGCTGCGCGACGGCGGCTACGACGTCGCGCACATCCACGAGCCGGTCGTGCCGCTGCTCGGCTGGGACGCGCTGCTGTCGGCCGGCGAGCTGCCGCTCGTCGGCACCTTCCACACCTACTCCGAGAACACGCTCACGAACGGCATCGCCGCGGTCCCGCTCGGCGGGCGCCGGCGGATGAACCGCCTGCACGTGCGCATCGCCGTCTCCGAGGCCGCCGCGTGGACGGCGCGCCGCTTCTTCGGCGGGCGCTACCGGATCGTCCCCAACGGCGTGCGCATCCCGACCGACGCGGAGCTCGCGCTCGCGGCCGAGCACGCGCGCGCGCTCGACAGGACCGGCGAGCGA
Organism: uncultured Solirubrobacteraceae bacterium; assembly: GCA_963802105.1. Lineage (GTDB taxonomy): Bacteria > Actinomycetota > Thermoleophilia > Solirubrobacterales > Solirubrobacteraceae > Palsa-744. Next base: position 1,985,768 of record CAWDHJ010000002.1, read on the forward strand.
GCGCCGCGAGCGAGCGCGCGCCGCTGCGGATCCTGTTCATCGGCCAGGCGGTCGAGCGCAAGGGGCTGCCGGTCCTGCTGCGCGCGTTCGAGGCGCTGCGCGAGCAGGTTCCGGCGACGCTCACGCTCGTCGGCGCGTCGAGCGCGCAGGAGGTCGCGCACATGACTGCTCGACGACCGCGGCGTGCGCGCGCTCGGCAAGGTCTCCGAGGAGCGCAAGCTCGCCGAGCTCGCGAGCGCCGACGTGCTGTGCGCGCCGTCGCTGCACGGCGAGAGCTTCGGCATGGTCCTGACCGAGGCGTTCGCCGCGGGGACGCCCGTGCTCGCCTCGGACATCCCCGGCTACCGCGACGTCGTGCGCGACGGCATCGACGGGCGTGCTCGTGCCCGCCGGCGACCCGCTCGCGCTCGCCGAGGCGCTGCGCCGCCTCGCGCTCGACGCGCGCGCGCGCGAGCGGATGGCGCTCGCCGCGCGCGAGCGCGCCGAGCGCTTCGCCTGGCCGCACGTGGCCGCCGAAGTGCTCGACTGCTACGAGCAGGCCGTCGCAGTCGCCGATCGGACGCGCCGCGCCGCGGCGCGCTCGGTCGCGCGCGCCGCGCTGCGCCACGGCTTCGCGCCCGCCGACCTGCTGCCGCGCGTGCCGGCCCAGCGGCTGCCGTCGCTCGCGCCCGAGCTCCGCCGCCGCTCGTCGGCCGCGAGCGCCGCGTGCGCGCGCTGCGCCGCGCCGGCGCCGTCGCGATGCTCGGCTCGCCGGCGCGCGCGCTCGCCGCGCGTGGCGCTGCAGCGCGTCGGCGTCACGCGCGTGCTCGCCTCGCTGCTCGCCTCCAAGCCCGGCCTGGTCCTCGCCGGGCTCGCGCTGATGTGCGCCGCGATGTTCGTCGCGCGCGCTCTCCTGGCACGCGATCCTCGCCGCCGCGCCGACCTGGCGCGCGCGCAAAACGCCGCGACGCGATGCAGGGCACGTTCATCGGCGTGCTGATGTCGGCGACGCTGCCGGCGCGCCTCGGCGAGCCCTCGCGCGCGCTGATCGTCGCGCGCCGCCTCGGGCGCGCGCGCGAGACGCTGCCGGTCGTGCTCGGCACGATCGTCTCGCAGACGCTGCTCAACCTGCTCGCGCTCGGCGATCCTCGGCGGCGTGACGCTGTCGAGCGTGCAACGTGCTCGACGGCCACGACCGCGCGCTGCTGCTCGTCGCGCTCGCGCCGCTCGCTCGCGCTCGTCGCTGCACGCGGCTCGCGCCGCGTGCTCGTGCCGCCGGCCGCGCGGTCGCGCGCGAGGCGCCTGCGCGCGCTGCTCGACGCGCCGCGCGCGGCGCGCTGCGCGCCTGCGCGACGGCGCTGCGCGTGTTCGCGCACCCGCGCCGCGCCGGCGCTCGCGACGGTCGCGCAGCTCGCCGCCTGGGCGCTGCAGTGGCTGTCCTGCTGGCTGCTGCTGATCGCCTTCGGGCTCGGACGCGCAGGCCGGCGCCGCCGCGCCGCCGGCGTGCTGTTCGCCGTCAACGTCACCGCGTCGTGCCCGCGACGCCCGCCAACGTCGGCGTCTTCCAGGCCGCCTGCGTCGCCGTGCTCGCCGGCGCCTACCACGTCTCGACGCCCGACGCGATCGCCTACGGCATCGTGCTGCAGGCCGTCGAGCTCGCGACCGCGCTCGATCATGGGCCTGCCGGCGCTGCTCAACGAGGGGCTCTCCTGGCGCGAGGTGCGGCTGCGCACGATGCACGCCGCGCCGGTCAGGCTGGCGCCGCTGCCGCAAGCGGCCGCGTCGCGCGCGCCGCGCGCCGAGCGTCGAGCGGAGCGCCGGGCAGGCATCGCGCGCGCGCGCGGCGTATCGATCGGCGATGGCCGACGCCTGGGTCTACATGCTGCGCTGCGCCGACGGCTCGCTCTACACGGGCTGGAGCACCGACGTGCAGCGACGCCTGGCGCGCCACCGCGCCGGCAAGGCCAGCCGCTACACGGCCAGCCGCCTGCCCGGTCGAGCTCGTCTCGCGGCGGCCGATGCGCCGACCGCCGGCCGCGCTGCGCGAGGAGGCGCGGATCAAGCGCCTGGATCGGGCCGCCAAGCTCGCGCTGATCGCCGGCCAGCGTGCCGCGCGCTGAGCCTCGAGCGCCGTCAGCTGCCGGAGGTCGGCGGCGTCGCTTAGGGCATGATGGGGGCATGGCTCAGCATCACAGCGACCCGCCGCGCGCAGCGTCAAGATCGGCAGCCGACGAGCGCACCGGCTGGTCCTCGGACCGCCCGCGCCGCGACGGCGCGCCGCCGAGCGCCCGCCGAACCTCACCGTCCACTGCCGCGTGCTCACGGCCGGCCGACCGCCTGCGCTACTCGCCCGGCAGCCTGCTGGTCGTCGTCTCCGCCTCGCGCGCCCGAGCGCGACGCGCTTCCTCGAGCGCCTGATCGAGGACCGCGCGAGCCTGCTGTCGCTCGCGCAAGGTGCGCGCGCTGCTCGCGCGGCAAGCGTGGCCGAGCGAGGAGATCGAGGCGCGCGCCGCAGGAGCTGCTCGCGCGCGGCCGTCGCCAAGCGCCTGCAGAACAGGGAGACGGTCGTGCTCGCCGCCGACGGGCTCGACGCCGGCCGAGCGCGAGCCGTTCGTGCGCATGGCCGCCGCGCTGCGAACGTCCGCGCCACCTGATCCTGCTCGAGACCGCGCGCGATCAGGTCGCCGAGGAGGACCTCGCCGACGCTCAACGAGCTGCGCCGCGCGCTCGACGCCGGCGAGCTCGGCGAGCGAGGGCTTTCAGACCGCGCTGCGCCTCGGCGGCGGCACCGCCTCCGAGGTCAAGCGGATCCTGTTCCGCCCGCCGCCGCGCGAAAGAGCGACTAAGTCAGCGCCGGCTCGCCTGTGCCCCGTCGGGCGATCCTCGGCTTCGACCGCGCCCTCCGGCGGGTCCTCGTCGTCGATCTCGCCGAACAGCGACGGGTCGCGGTTCGAGCCGCGGATCAGGTCGTCGGGTGAGCCGTCGGGCAGCAGGCGCCCCTGGCGCGTGCCGAAGTAGATCGCCTGCGGGTGGTGCGCGATCAGCGCGAGCGTCGACTGCTCGGGTTCGGGCGCGTAGCCGTCGGTGATCTTCATGCCGATCTGCTCGAGGTCGAGCAGCTTCTCGACCTTCAGGTGCTCGGACTGCTCGGGCACGGCCGGGTAGCCCCACGAGTAGCGCCGGCCCTGCGTCGTCGGGGATGCCGAGCATCTGGCGCGCGCGCCAGTGCAGCCACTCGGCCAGGCCCTCGGCCGTCTGCACGCCGAGGCCGTGCACGAACAGCTGCTCGGCGAATTCGCCTTCGGCCTCGAGCTTCGCCATCAGCTCGGTCACCTCCGATGCCGACCGTCACCGCCTGCACGGCGATCACGTCGAGCTCCGCCGGCGGCTTGCCGTCGACCGCCGGGCGGAAGAAGTCGGCGAGGCAGATCCGGTCGCCCTTCGGCTGGCGCGGGCAGACGAAGCGCGTCAGCTCGCTCTCGCGGTCCTCGGGGTCGAGCACGACGATGTCGTTGCCGAGCGAGTAGCAGGGGAAGAAGCCGAGCAGCGCGCGCGGGTGCAGGTAGGTCTGCTCCTTCCACATCCGCTCCAGGCGCGGGCGGAAGTCCTCGTCGAGCAGCTTCTGCCACGCCTCGCCTTTGACGCCGCGACCGCCCCAGTGCAGCTTGAACAGCACGTGCGTGTCGAGGTGGCGGTAGACCTCGTCGAGATCGACGTCGATCTCCCGCACGCCCCAGAACGGCGGCGTCGGGATCGGCACGTCGGTGCGCGCCGCCGAGCGGACCGAGTCATCGGCGAAGTTCAGCTCCTCCTGCGGCGCCTCGCCCTTCGCGCGGAACTCGGTCGCGCCGGCGCGCAGCTTCTCGACGAGCGCCGCGCGCGCGTCGGCGTCGACCAGCTGGTCCATCACCGAGAGGCCCTCGAACGCGTCCTTGCAGTAGAAGACGCCCGGCTCGTAGACCTCCTCGGAGTCTTTGCCGCCGGGGTACAGCGCGCGGTAGCTGAACGCGCGGTTGATCGCCGCGCCGCCGATCAGCACCGGGTAGGAGAGCCCCTTCGCGTGCAGCTCCTCGATGCACGCCGGCATCTGCTTCGACGTCGAGACGAGCAGCGCCGAGAGGCCGATCGCCGTCGCCTCGTGCTCCTGCGCGGCGTCGACGATCGTCTGGATCGGCACCTGCTTGCCGAGGTCGACGACCGTGTAGCCGTTGTTCGTGAGGATCGTGTTGACGAGCGACTTGCCGATGTCGTGCACGTCGCCGAAGACCGTCGCGAGCACGACCGTGCCCTTCGTGTAGCCCTCGATCTTGTCGAGGTATTTCTCCAGCTGCGCGACCGCCTTCTTCATCACCTCGGCCGACTGCAGCACGAACGGCAGGATCAGTTCGCCGGCGCCGAACTTGTCGCCGACCTCTTTCATCGCCGGCAGCAGCACCTCGTTGAGCGTCGGCACCGCGCCGATCTTCTCGACGCTCGCGGTCGATCCACGCCTCGACGCCGTCCTTGCGGCGGCGCAGGATGTGGAAGTGCAGCGCCTCCTCGGGCTCCATCCCCTCGGTCGGGTCGGCCGCGCCCGCCGGGCCGTCCTCCTCGCCCTTGGACTCGAAGTGCTCGATGAACTTCTCCAGCGCGTCCTCGCGGCGGTTGAACACGAGGTCGTCGGCCAGCTCGCGCTCGTGGTCGGGGATCTCCGAGTACGGCGTGATGTGGTTCGGGTTGACCATCGCCAGGTCGAGGCCGGCGTCGACGCAGTGGTGCAGGAAGACCGAGTTGAGCACCGCGCGCGCGCCCGGCGAGACGCCGAAGGAGACGTTCGAGACGCCGAGCGACGTCTTCACGTGCGGGATCTGCTCCTTGATCGCCTTGATCCCCGCGATCGTCTCGACCGCCGACGGGCGCCACTCCTCATCGCCCGTCGTCAGCGTGAACGTCAGGCAGTCGAAGATCAGCAGCTCCGGGTCGAGGCCGTGCTCCTCGCAGCAGAGGTCGCGGATCCGCTTGGCGATCTCGACCTTGCGCTCGGCCGTCTTCGCCATCCCGACCTCGTCGATCGTCAGCGCGATCAGCGCCGCGCCGTGCGCGAGCGCGAGCGGCACGACGCGGTCGAGCTTCGTCGCGCCCGGCCTCGAGGTTGACCGAGTTGACGATCGCGCGCCCGGGGATCTGCTCGAGCGCGCGTTCGATCACCTCGGGCTCGGTCGAGTCGATCTGGATCGGCGCCGGCTGCGTCAGCGAGACCTTCTTCGCGAGCAGCCGCATCTGTTCGTCCTCGTCGCTGCGCTCGGTCAGCGCGACGCACAGGTCGAGCACGTGCGCGCCGCCGGTCACCTGGTCCTCGGCGATCTGCACGAGCCCGTCGTAGTCGTCGGCGAGCAGCAGCTCCTTCGCCTTGCGCGAGCCCTGCGAGTTGACGCGCTCGCCGACCATCGTCGGCGCCGGCTCCTGCTGCAGCGGCGTCGCGGCGATCATCGAGGACAGATGGGGCGCGCGCGGCGCGGGGCGTGCGGCGACGGCGCGGCCGCCGACGCGCTCGGCGATCGCCGCGATGTGCTCGGGCGTCGTCCCGCAGCAGCCGCCGACGACGCCGACGCCGTAGCGCTCGACGAACTCCTTCAGCGCCTCCGCGAGCGGCTCCGGCTGCTCGGGGAAGATCGTCTCGCCGTCCGGGCCCTGCAGCGGCAGCCCGGCGTTCGGGATGCACGCGACCGGCACCGGGCAGTCTCGCCGAGGAAGCGGATCGCGTCGCGCATGTCCTCCGGGCCCGTCGAGCAGTTCAGCCCGATCACGTCGACCCTCAGCGCTTCGAGCGTCGTCAGCACCGACGAGATGTCGGTGCCGAGCAGCATCTTGCCGCCGTTCGGCAGCAGCGAGACCGACGTGTGGATCGGCAGCGTGCGCCCGGTGCTCTCGAACGCCTCGCGCGCGCCGAAGATCGCCGCCTTGACCTCGAGGATGTCCTGCGCCGTCTCGATGATCAGCAGGTCCGCGCCGCCGTCGATCAGCCCGGCGGCCTGCTCGGCGAAGACCTCGACGAGCTCGGCGAAGCGGATCTGCCCGAGCGACGGGTCTTCCGAGGCCGGCAGGTAGCCGGTCGGCCCGATCGAGCCGGCGACGAAGCGGCTGCTCGCCGGCCGCCTTGCGCGCGATTTCGGCCGCCTTCGTGTTGATCTCGACCGTGTAGTCGGCGAGGCCCCACTCGCCGAGCTTGATCCGCGACGCCTGGAAAGTGTCGGTCTCGACGACTTCCGCGCCCGCGTCGAGCATCGAGCTGTGCACGCCCTCGATCACGTCCGGGCGGTTCAGCACGAGCGCCTCGTGGCACTTGCCCTGCAGGCCGCCGTAGTCCTCGGCCGTCAGCTCGAACTGCTCGAGCGTCGCGCCCATGCCGCCGTCGTAGACGACGACGCGCTCGGAGATCGCTTTCCTGTAGTCGCGGGCCATCGAACCATGCTAGCTATCGGCCTCGCGACGCCGCCGGCAGCGCGGCGACCGCGACGAGCCGCTCGACATACGGCCCGAGCAGCGAGGCGACGGCCTCGGCCGTCTGCGCGGGCGGCGCTTTCGGCAGCGCCGCGTAGCTGATCGCGAGCCGCACGAGCGCTTCGCCGATCAGCTCGGCGTCGGCGCGAGGCACGACCGGCCAGCTCGCGAGCAGCACGTCGGTCAGGCGCGCGGCGGCGGTGCCGACGAGCGTCTCGCCGCGCGTCGTGAACAGCGCGATCAGCTCGTCGGCGCCGTCGCCCGAGACGATCGCGCTGACGAGCGGGTTCTCGGCGGCGACGTTCAGGAACAGCTCGAACGTCGCCTGCAGCGCGAGGCGCGGGTCGGCCGCGTGCTCGGCGATCGTGCTCTGCACGACGTCGATGAAGCGGCCGGCTTCGCGCAGCACGAGCTCCTGCGCGAACTCGGCACGCGAGCCGAACTCGTTGTAGAGCGTCTGCCGGCTGACGCCGGCCGTGCGCGCGATGTCGCTCATCGTGATCTGCGACCACGGCCGCTCGGCCATCTCGTGCGCGGCCGCGTCGAGCAGCGTGCTGCGCAGGAGCTCGCGCGCGGCGACCGCGTACGGGACCTGCTGCTCGTCGGCGCTCACGCGCGAGAGTCTTGCACCGGCTCGAAGTCGACCTTCTCGCGCACGCCGCAGTCGGGGCACGCCCAGTCGTCGGGCACCTCGCTCCACGGCGTTCCCGCCGGGAAGCCCTCGCGCGCGTGCCCGGCGTCCTCGTCGTAGACGTAGCCGCACGCCGGGCAGCGGTAGGCGCTCATGCGTTCGCCCGCAGGCGCCGGCGCGCGCGCGTGCCGATCCGCGGGTGCACGTTCGCGCGCGCGAGCTCGCCCTCGTAGTGGCGCATCACGCGGCGGTCCATCACCTTGCGCCACAGCGGCGGGATGACCGCGAGCAGGATCATCCCGGCGTAGCCCGTCGGCAGCTGCGGCGCCTCCTCGACGTGGCGCAGCGCCTGGTAGCGGCGCACCGGGTTCGCGTGGTGGTCGGAGTGGCGCTGCAGGTGGTACAGCAGCACGTTCGAGGCCGTGTTATTCGAGTTCCAGCTGTGCTCGGCGCGCGTGCGCTCGTAGCGGCCGTCCTCGCGACGCTCGCGCAGCAGGCCGTAGTGCTCGAGGTAGTTGACGACCTCGAGCAGCGAGAAGCCGAGCACGGCCTGGATCGCGAGGTACGGCAGCACGACGACGCCGAAGACTGCGACGAGCGCGGCGTAGAGCGCGACCGTCATCGCCCACGCGCTCAAGATGTCGTTGCGCGGCGTCCACATCGAGCTCTCGAGGCGCGTCAGGCGCACGCGCTCGAGCTCCCACGCCGAGCGCAGGCTGCCCGCGACCGTGCGCGGCCAGAAGCGGTAGAAGCTCTCGCCGAGCCGCGAGCTCGCCGGGTCCTCGGGCGTCGCGACGCGCACGTGGTGGCCGCGGTTGTGCTCGATGAAGAAGTGCCCGTAGCCGCTCTGCGCGAGCGCGACCTTGCTCAGCCAGCGCTCGATGCTCGCGCGCTTGTGCCCGAGCTCGTGCGCCGTGTTGATCGCGATGCCGCTGACCATCGCGACCGTCAGCGCGAGGCCGACCGACTCGACGATCGACAGCTCGCCCGTGGACCACTTCCAGCACGCGAAGACGAGCCCGGCGTACTGGATCGGCAGGTACGCGTACGTGCACCAGCGGTAGTAGCGATCTCCTTCGAGCCGCTTGATGACCTCCTCCGGCGGGTTGCGCGCGTCGAGGCCGACCGCGAGGTCGAGCAGCGGGAAGATGCCGAACACGAGCACCGGCCCGTAGAACCAGAACACGCCGAGGCCAGTCGCTTCGACGAGGCCCCACGCGAGGAACGGCAGCGTCGGCACGACGAGGCCGAGCAGCCACAGATGGCGCTTCGGGTCGCGCCACGAGACGCGCTCGCGCTCGGGCTCGCCGGACTTTGCATCGGCGAGCGGTCCGCTGATCGCTTGTGTCGCTTCGGCTGACATCGGCGCCTCCGTCCGGTCGAGTTCGTGCGTGCTCGCGTTCGAGCAACTACTTTACACGATCTATATACGTGTCAAGTAAGCCGACGTTACAGACATATTTGCCAAATACCGAGGCGGTCACGAGTGCCCCGACCACCCCGACGGCGGTTCGCCTCGGGAACTTCTGCTCGATACCGCGCCGGACGCCGCTGGCGATCGTGGATCAAGCGGAGCAAGGACGCAGGGAGCGTGGCGTGCGGATAGCACGCGAGCGACCGAGGACGCAGCTCCGCGCCGCATCCACGGTCGCCAGGGCTACTTGATGAAGAGCATCTCGTAGTACTTCGGCAACGGCCAGAGGTCGTCGGCGACGAGCTTCTCGAGGCGGTCGGCGACCTCGCGGACGTCCTGCATCGCGATGATGACGGTGTCGCGCATGTAGACGGCCTCCTTCTGCGGAGAGCCGTCGGGGTGGTTCTCGTCGAGGTTGGCGTCCTCGAGCTTCGTCAGCGCGAAGTGGAACTCCTTGAGGTCGGGCTCGAGCTCGGAGACGAGCTCGTCGAGGCCGCTGGCGCGCAGTTCGTTGAGGTAGCGCACGGCGGCCGGCAGGATGCTCGTGCGCGCGAGCATCGCGGCGGTCTCGGCCTCGATGTTGATGTTGATGACGTACTGCTCGGTGAAGACCTCGTAGCGCGCCTCGAGCTCGCGCTTGGAGAGGACCTTGTACTTCTTGAACGCGGCGAGCGTCGATCTCTCGACGAGCCATGGCAGCGCGTCGGGCGTCGTGCGCAGGTTGGCGAGACCGCGCTTCTCGGCCTCCTCGTGCCACTCCTCGGAGTAGCCGTCGCCGTCGAAGACGACGCGCTTGTTCTCGGTCCACGCCTTCTTGACGACGCTCGTGACGGCCTTCTCGAGCGTCGAGCCTTTGAGCGCGGCTTTGAGCTCGTCGGCGAGCGCGTCGACGGACTCGGCGACGATCGTGTTGAGCACGGTGTTCGGAAACGCCGGCGACTGGTTGGAGCCGAGCGCGCGGAACTCGAACTTGTTGCCGGTGAACGCGAACGGGCTCGTGCGGTTGCGGTCGCCGCCGTGCAGCGGCAGCGGCGGCAGCACGGGCGTGCCGAGGCCGAGGAACGAGCCGGGCTTCGACGGCTGGACTTTGCCCTTCTCGATCGCCGTGAAGACCTTCTCGAGCTCGGCGCCGAGGAAGATCGAGATGATCGCCGGCGGCGCCTCGTTGGCGCCGAGGCGGTGGTCCTGGCCGGCGCTCGCGATCGACGCGCGCAACAGCTCCTGGTGCTGGTTGACGGCCTGGATGACGGCGGCGCAGAAGAACAGGAACTGGAGGTTCTCGGCGGGCGTCTCGCCGGGGTCGAGCAGGTTCAGCCCGGTGTCGGTGCCCATCGACCAGTTGTTGTGCTTGCCCGAGCCGTTGACGCCGGCGAACGGCTTCTCGTGCAGCAGGCAGACGAGGCCGTAGCGGCGCGCGGTGTTCTGCATGACCTGCATCGTCACCATCTGGTGGTCGGAGCCGACGTTCGAGTTCTCGAAGATCGGCGCGACCTCGAACTGGTTCGGCGCGACCTCGTTGTGGCGCGTCTTGATCGGGATGCCGAGCTTCGCGAGCTCGAGCTCGATCTCGAGCATGTAGGCGAGCACGCGCTCGGGGATCGAGCCGAAGTAGTGGTCGTCGAGCTCGTGCCCCTTCGCCGGTTTCGCGCCGAACAGCGTGCGGCCGGTCGTGACGAGGTCGGCGCGTTCGAAGTAGTACTGCTCGTCGATCAGGAAGTACTCCTGCTCGCAGCCCATCGTCGTGAAGACGCGCTTGGCGTCGTCGACGCCGAGCAACTCGAGCGCGCGCACGGCGGCGCCGGACAGCGCGTCCATCGAGCGCAGCAGCGGGATCTTGTGGTCGAGCGCCTCGCCGGTCCACGACGTGAACGCGGTCGGGATGCAGAGCAGCGCGCCGTTCGGGTTCTCGAGGATGAACGCCGGCGACGTCGGGTCCCAGGCGGTGTAGCCGCGCGCCTCGAACGTCGCGCGGATGCCGCCGGTCGGGAACGACGAGGCGTCGGGCTCGCCCTGGATCAGCTCCTTGCCGGAGAATTCGGCGATCGCCGTGCCGTCGCCGTCGGGCCCGTAGAAGGAGTCGTGCTTCTCGGCGGTCGAGCCGGTCAGCGGCTGGAACCAGTGCGTGTAGTGCGTCGCGCCCTTCTCCATCGCCCAGTCCTTCATCGCGACGGCGACGGCGTCGGCGAGCGACGTGTCGAGCGACTCGCCGCGCGCGAGCGTGCGCTGGAGCGCCTTGAACGCGTGCTTCGGCAGGCGCTGGCGCTGGACGGCCGGCGAGAAGACGTTGTTGCCGAACACCTGGTTGCTCGGAACTGTCAGGTCGGGCGAGCCGAGCGCGGTGCCGTTCGGGCTCCATTGGGCGGCGGTTACGTTTTGCTGGCGGGTCCGTGGCATGAGCGGAATCGAGTCCTCCTGAAAAGGGTGCGCATAGGGGCGTGAAGCCGAACGCCATCGTAATGCTCGGCGCGTGCCTGGACATCATCGCCTGGCGAAAGCCGAGGTGCCTGTATTTGGACACCCGGCCAAATTGCGCGCGGCGCCGCGACGCGCGCTGCACGTCGCGCTCGCGAAGCCGGCGCGGGCCGCCGCTCGGCGAAGCGTCGACGGTCGCTAGGGCGTCGCGGGGAACTGTCCCGCGACGACGCGCCCGGTGCTCGGATCGACGTGGCGCGAGGGCGGCGCCGGCGCGATGTCGGCCGTCAGCCCGCCGTCGAGCGGCTTGCCGCCGGACGGCGGCGCAGCCTTCGCCTTGCCGGCGAGACCGGCGGCGATTTCGTAGTGCACTTCGTGCGTGCCGGACTTGACGGGGACGACCTTCCATTCGAAGGTCTGCGTCGCGCCTGCCACGAGCGCGCCAAGCGCCCACGTGTTGACGTACGCGGTCTGGCCGCCGCCGGGCGGGCTGATCGCCTCGCTCTGCACGGGCGGCGAGGCGTTCGCGCCGGGGCCGCGTTCGACGACCCAGATCGGCCGCTTGTTCGCGGCGAGTTCGGGGTATTTTTCGGTGTAGTCGAACGAGTCGATCGTGATGGCGACGTTCGGCACGGCGCGCGTGTCGGCGTTGTGCACGCTGATGCGCAGCGCGGCCGGCTTGGAGATCGACTGCGTCCGCTGGAAGCTGACGCCGCTCAGCTGCAGCTTGTACGTGCGCGCGTGTTCGCCTGAGCTCTGTTCGGCGCCGCCGCAGCCGCTCGCGACGAGTGCCGCGCACACGCCGAGGGCCGCGACCGCGATGAGTCCTCTCCTTTGCACTCCTCGGCGGACGATATCAGCGGCTTTCGCGCCGGTCACGCGCCGCAACGAGCGTCGCGGCGGCGGAGCGGTGGCGTGGGCGGTGGCCATGACGTAGAGTTTCGGGACCGTCCAACGCAGTGGAGAGGAGGGACAGGCACAGATGGTTCGCAGCGTCGCCGAGCGCGGCTACGTCTCGGCGCGAGGAGTGCTCGAGGAATTCGGCGACATGATGATCCTCACGGGGAGGACGATCATGTCGGCGCTGCGCCCGCCGTACCCGTACGGCGGCGAGCTCGTCTCGCAGTTCCTCTTCGCGCTGCGCCTGTGCTGGTTCCCGCTGCTGATCTCGACGGTCTGCATCTGCTACGCGGCGCCGGGGCTGCAGGCGGCGAACTTCCTGACGATCTTCGGCGCGCTCGACCGCCTCGGCGGCTTCTTCGTGCTCGGCGCGGTACGCGAGATCGGCCCGAGCGTGACGGCGATCGTCGTCGCCGGCGTCGCCGGGACGGCGATCACGGCCGACCTCGGCGCGCGCAAGGTGCGTGAGGAGCTCGACGCGCTGCAGGTGCTCGGCGTCGACCCGGTCAAGAACCTCGTCGTGCCGCGCTTCCTCGCGCTGATGGTCGTGACGGGCCTGTTCGACATCTACGCGCTGCTGTTCGGCATCTTCGGCGGGATCATCGCCGAGCTCGTCAACGGCCAGCCGCTCGGCCCGTTCTGGAACACGCTGTTCGCGAACGCGTCGACGACCGACCTCTGGGGCTCGGTGCTGAAGACGACGATCTACGGTGCGATCATCGCGATCGTCTGCTGCTACAAGGGGATGACGGCCTCGGGCGGCGCCGAGGGCGTCGGGCGCGCGGTCAACGAGGCGGTCGTGCTCGCGTTCACGGCGATCTTCTCGTTCGACTACGTCTTCACGCAGACCCTCCTAGCGACGCACCCGCAGATCCTGGTGATCAAGTGAGACGGCCGATGACCTTCGTCCAGCGGCGTCCTCGGTCGCTCGCGTACCGAAGCCGGGAGACACTCGCTCCGCTCGCATCCCCGTTTCGGCCAGCACGCCACGCTCCCTGCGTCCTTGCTGGACTCGATCCTCGACCGTCTCACTGTGGGGGAGGGCGCAGCTGATGGGCGAGCTTCTGGCGATGCCGCGCGAATGGCTCGCGGCGACCGGCGAAATCGGCAAGTTCACGGGCCAGATCGTCGGCGACGTCTACGGGCTGCGCGTGTTTCGCTTCTTCGGCGAGGCGCTGCGCCAGTCGGGCATCCTGATCGTCGGCTCGACGACGATCATCTGGACGCTGATGTTCATCCTCGGCCTGCAGTGCGGGATCGAGGGCGCGTACTTCACGGCGGCGCAGGGCGCGCCGGCGTACTCGGGCGTGTTCACGGCGTGGTGCGACCTGCGCGAGATCACGCCGTACGCGTTCGGCTACATGATGGCCGCGAAGGTCGGCACGGGGATCGTCGCCGAGCTCGGCGCGATGCGGATCTCCGAGGAGATCGACGCGCTCGAGGTGATGGGCATCAACTCGATGACGTTCCTCTGCGCGACGCGCCTGCTCGCGGCGTGGCTGGTGCTGCCGTTCATGTACCTCGCGGGGATCGGAGCGGCCTTCCTCGCCTCCTACATAGCGGTCGTGCAGCAGATCGGCTACGTCTCCTCGGGCGGCTACTTCCTGATCTTCTGGCAGTTCCAGAATCCACCGGACTTCCTCTACAGCCTGATCAAGGCGATGTTCATGGCGACGGCGATCGTGCTCGTCGCGTGTTACTACGGCTACAACGCCAGTGGTGGGCCGGTCGGCGTGGGTCGCGCGACGGCGAAGTCGATGGTGCTAAACCTGGTGCTCGTGCACGTCATCGGCATGCTCGGGACGCAGATCTTCTGGGGCGCGAACCCGCGCGCGCCGATCGGAGGATGAGGAGCTGATGGCCGAGCAGCCGCGCGGACCGCACGGCGACGCCGAGGGCGCCGAGGAGTCCTACGAGCCGATCGAGCACCACACGGCGCCCGGCGAGCCAGGCGGCGAGAGCGAGTTCGCGGCGCCGACGTCCGGCCAGGTCGAGGAGGACGCGCGCACGCGCGAGGCGCGCCGCGAGGAGGAGTCGGGCGAGTTCGCCTACCACACGGGCACGCTGCGCCCGTCGAAGGCGCCGGACGCGATCGAGTTCATCGACGTGCACAAGGCGTTCGGGCGCAACCAGGTCCTGCGCGGGCTGAACATGGGCCTGCCGGAGGACAAGATCTCGATGATCATCGGGCCGTCGGGGACGGGCAAGTCGGTCTGCATCAAGCACATCGTCGGGCTGCTGTACCCCGACCAGGGCGACGTGCTCGTGCACGGCGTGTCGATCCCGAGCCTGCCCGACGCGGAGCTGTTCGAGATCCGCAAGAAATTCGGCGTGCTGTTTCAGGACGGCGCGCTGTTCGGCTCGCTGACGCTGTACGACAACGTCGCGTTCCCGCTGCGCCAGCACACGGAGAAGGGCGAGGAGGAGATCGCCGAGATCGTCAACCGGCGAATGGGCGAGGTCGGGCTCGGCGGCGAGGGCGCGAAGATGCCGAACGAGCTCTCCGGCGGCATGCGCAAGCGCGCGGGCTTCGCGCGCGCGCTCGTGCTCGACCCGGAGATCGTGCTGTTCGACGAGCCCGACTCGGGCCTCGACCCGGTGCGCACGGCGCTGCTCTGCGAGCTGATCAAGGAAATCCACGCCGAGAACGGCGGCTGCTACGTCGTGATCACGCACGACATCATGAGCGCGCGGCGCGTCGCCGAGCACATCTCGGTGCTGTGGAAGGGGCGCATCGTCGAGTCGGGCCCGGCCGAGGAGCTGTTCGCGTCGGAGAACCCGTTCGTGCGCCAGTTCCTCGCCGGCGAATCGGCTGGGCCGCTTGGCATGGAGTAAACGCGGCGACGGCTCGACGCCGCCGTTTGCACATCTGCTCCTGGCGCTCCCGGCGCGGCGCGTCGCTGCGCGCGGTTAGCCTTCGCGTGTGAACGCGGCTCGGGTCCTCTCGGCGATCGCCGGCGCGGCGACGCGGCGTCCGCGCCTCGTCGTCGGCGTCGCGGTCGTGCTCGCGCTGGCCGGCGGCGCGCTCGCGCTGCGGCTGAAGCCGACGGCGGCGACGAGCACGTTCGTGTCGAGCTCAAGCTCGCAGTACGAGGCGACGCAGCGCTTCTACGAGAGCTTCGGCGAAGAGCCGGTCGCGGTGCTCGTCAAGGGCAGCCTGCAGCAGCTGCTGTTGAGCTCGGACCTCGAGCGCCTCGTCGGCCTCGAGGGCTGCCTGTCGGGCAACGTGCCGGCGAGCGCGCTCGGCGAGGAGGGCGGCGCGAGCGGCCCGTGCGGGCAGCTCGCGCGAGCGCACACGGTCAAGGTCGTGCTCGGCCCGGGGACGTTCGTCAACGAGGCGGCGAACCAGATCGACGAACAGCTCGCGCAGCAGACGAAGCAGGCCGAAGCGCAGGCGAAGCAGGCCGAACGCGTCGTGCGCGCGCAGGCGCTCGAGCGCGGCCTGAGCGCGAGCGAGGCCGCGGCGCTCGGGCGCGAAGCAAGCAAGATCACGACGGGGCGCTTCCAGGAGGGGCTGGTGACGCTCGCGCTCGAATACGGGCTGACGTCGCGCCCGACGATCGAAAACCGCGATTTCGTGACGGCGCTCGTGTTCGACTCGAGCAAGCCGGCGGGCACGCCGAAGCAGCGCTTCGCCTACCTGTTCCCGAGCCGCGAAGCGGCGCTCGTCTCGGTGCGCATGCGCGCGGGCCTCTCCGAGGCGCAGCGGACGCGCACGATCGCGCTGATCCGCGCGGCGGTCGCGATGCCGCAGTGGCGTCTGCAGCACGGCGAGAGCTACTCGGTGACGGGCGTGCCGGTGATCGTCGCCGACCTGACGACGTCGATCACGCATTCGATCGAGCTGCTGCTGATCGCGGTCGCGCTCGTGATGGCGGCGACGCTCGCGTTGATCTTCACCGGGCGCCCGCGCCTGCTGCCGCTCGCGGTCGCGCTGCTCGCGGCGGCGATCACGTTCGGCGCGCTGTCGCTCGCCGGCGCGTCGCTGACGATGGCTCAGGTCGCGGTCCTGCCGGTGCTGATCGGCCTCGCGGTCGACTACGCGATCCAGTTCCAGTCGCGCGTCGCCGAGGAGTCGGCGGAGGCGGGGAGCGTCGGCGGTGCGGCGGTGCGGCGCTCGGCGGCGCTCGGCGCGCCGACGATCGCGACGGCCGGCGCGGCGAGCGCGGCGGCGATGCTCGTGCTGCTGCTCTCGCCGGTGCCGATGATCCGCGGCTTCGGCGTGCTGCTCGTGGTCGGCGTGGTCGTCGCGTTCCTCTGCGCGCTGACGGCCGGCGCGGCGGCGATGACGCTCGCCGGACGCGCGCGCGAGACGGACGTGCGTCGCCCGCGCGCGAGGATCGGCCGCGCGCTCGCGCCGTCGGCGGCTGCGCTCGCCGCCGCGTGGCGCGGCGCCGGCGAGCTGCTGCGCGAGAACGCGCTGACGCGCGCGGTCTCGCGCGCGGCGCTCGACGGCGCCGTGCGCCGGCCGGGTCGCGTGCTCGCGGGCGGCCTCGTGCTGGCGGCGCTCGGCTGGGGCCTCGACACGCAGACGACGGTGCAGACGGACATCACGAAGCTCGTGCCGCAGAGCCTCTCCTCGCTGCAGGCGCTGAACGAGCTCGAGCGCACGACGGGCGTCGGCGGCGAGATCGACCTGATGGTCAGCTCGAAGGCGCTGACGAAGCCGGCGACGATCGAATGGATGAGCTCCTATCAGACCGCCGTGCTGAAGCGCTTCGGCTACAGCGCGGCACGCGGCTGCGGGAAGGCGCGCCTGTGCCCGGCGTTCTCGCTGCCGGACCTGTTCTCGGCGCAGGCGGCGGCGAACGTGCAGGCCGGCGCCGGCAAGGCGGCGAAGCGGCCGAAGCTGACGCGGGCGCAGGTCAGCGGCCTGCTCGCGGCGATCCCGCCGTACTTCTCGCAGGACGTGATCACGCCAGACGAGCGCGTCGCGACGCTCGCGTTCGGCATCCGCCTGATGAGCCTGACGGCGCAGCAGCAGGTGATCGAACAGATGCGCGCGAGCCTGCACCCGCCGGCGGGCGTCAGCGCGCAGCTCGTCGGGCTGCCGGTGCTGGCGGCGAAGTCGGCCGCGGAAGTCTCCTCGCCGCTGCGACGCGTCGTGACGCTGCTCGTCAGCCTCGCGGTCGTCGCGCTCGTGCTGCTGCTCGCGTTCGGCGGCGACTTTCGGCGCGCGCTCGTGCCGCTCGCGCCGGTAGCGCTCGCGAGCGGCTGGTCGGCGCTCGTGCTGTTCGTCGTGCGCGTGCCGCTGAACCCGATGTCGGTGACGCTCGGCGCGCTCGTGATCGCGATCTCGACGGAGTTCGGCGTGCTGCTCTCCGAGCGCCACCGCCAGGAGCGGCTGGCCGGCTACGAGACGATCGAGGCGCTGCGCCGCGCCTACCGGCGCACGGGCGCGGCCGTCGCGGCGTCGGGCGTGACGGCGATCGCCGGCTTCGGCGTGCTCGTGCTGTCCGACATCAGGATGCTGCGCGACTTCGGCCTCGTGACGCTGATCGACCTCAGCGTGTCGTTGATCGGCGTGCTCGTCGCGCTGCCGGCGGCGCTCGTGCTCGCCGACGCGCACGCCGAGCGCGGTCGCGGACCGGCGGCTCGGCGTCGCCTCGGCGGGCACCGGCGCGAGACGGTCCATGAGCCCGTCTGAGCCGGGCTCGCCGCTGTCGGGCTCCTCGCCGCCCAGCCCGCCGCCGATCTCGCCGGCGTCGATTCCGCGCTACGGCCGCTATGTCGGCCTGCTGGCGATCGTGATCCTCGTGCTGATCACGATCAACACGATCACGACGAAGCCGAACGGCGCGAAGGGGCTCGCGCCGGGCGAACGCGTGCCGCCGTTCGCGGTGCCGCTGGCGCTCGGCAGCCTCGTCGGCGACGCCGACACGGCGCGGCACGTCGACGAAGGCTCGGCCGGGCGCGTGCCGGCGTGCGAGGAGCGCGGCGCGCAGATCCTCAACGTCTGCGAGCTCTACGAAGGCGGCCCGATGCTGCTCGCGCTGTTCGTCGACGGCGGCTCGTGCGCGGACGTGCTCGGCGAGATGCAGGCGCTCGCGCCGTCGTTCCCAGGCGTGCGCTTCGCGGCGGTCGCGATCAAGAACGGGCGCTCGGAAGTTCGCAGCCTGATTCGCAAGCGCGGCCTGACATACCCGGTCGGCCTCGACAACGACGGCGCGCTCGCGGCGCTGTACAAGGTCGCGACCTGCCCGCAGCTGACGTTCGCGTATCCCGGCGGCGAAGTGCAGAGCGGCGCGATCCTCTCGACGCCCTCGCGCGCGACGCTGCGCGCGCGCCTGCAGGAGCTCGTCGCCGCCTCGCGCGCGCGCGGCTGGAAGGGGGCGGCGTGACGCGCGCGCCGGCGGGCGACGATGCGCGCGGCGAGCAGCCGCCGGGCGATGCGAGCGCAGTGGCCGGCGCGCCGACGCCGGGCTGGTGCGCGCGCGAGGTCGCGGAGGAGCTGCCGGGCCTGCGACTGCTGAGCGTGACGGTCGCCGTCGCGCGCGAGCGCGCGCTGACGGGAGCCGCGACACCGGACGTTCAGCAGCGCCTGCAGGAGCTCTCCAACCGCTTTCGCGGCGCGAGCGCGGTCGCCGTGCGGCGCGAGCCGGTGCCGTCGGCCTATCGCGTGCTGTTCCGCCACATCGGCCTCGACCCGGAGGTCGTGCGCACGCCGCTCGAGCAGGCGCTGCTCGCGCGGATGGTGAAGGGAGGGTTCCTCTCGCGTGGGCTGCTCGACGACGTCCTGCTGGTCGCGCTGCTCGATACGGGCGTGCCCGTCTGGGCGCTCGACGCGGCGCGCCTCGACGGGCCGCTCGGGATCCGCGCGAGCGAGGACGGCGAGCGGCTCGGTAGCGCGGCGAGCGCGCCGGCGCTGCCGGCCGGGCGGCTCGTCGTCGCCGACGCCGCGACGGCGCTCGCCGTGCTGTTCGGCGAGCTCGCCGCCGAGCATGCGCCGCGCGCGCGCAGCGAGCGCCTCGCGCTGTTCGCCGTGCAGGTCGCCGGCGTGCCCGAGCTGTACGTCGAGGAGGCGCTGTGGAGCGCTCGCGCGGCGCTCGAAGCGGCCTGAGCGCGCCGTCGCGGAGGGTCCGGGCCACTGGTAGAATCGACGCTCCGGCATCGTCAGGAGGAGTCGGAGTGGCCAGTCTCGAGCAGTTGACCGCCGGTCGCGCGCCAGCGCCAGTCGAGGCGCCGGACGAGCGCGCCGCACGCCGCTCGCTGCGCGCGCAGATCGCGCGCCTGGAGCGCGAGCTCTCGGAGATCGTCGCCGCGTCGTTCCCGCACATCGCGGCCGACGCGGCGCGGATCGACGCGCCGCACGACGGCGGACCGCGCCTGCTCGGGCTCGCGCAGCTCGAGCGCCAGCGCGACGCGCTGGCCGGGCGCGTGCAGGACGTCCGCCGGCTCGCGCAGGCGCGCGCCGCGCATGAGCGCCGCGCGCGCGAGCTGCTCGAGCGGATGAAGCTCGAGCCGGGGCGCTACAGGTTCGTGCGGTTGCCGGTGCGCGATCTCGGCGAAGGCGGCTGCGGGGTCTGGGAGGTTCGCCCGCGGCTCGGCCTGATCGGGATGCTCGCCGGCTGGTGGCAGCTCAAGCTGTCGTCAGGCTGCCCGTTACCCAGGGGGTCGCGCTTTCGGCGCGACCCCGGCTCGCGGAGCGGTTGGCGGGGCACAGCAGCGCGGCGAGCGTGCGCCGCTGACGGTCGGTCATCGTCCCGATCGTCTTCTTCTCGGACATCGGGATCTGCGCGAGGAACTTGCGGCAGCGTGTCTGCCCCCAGCGGCGCTGGCTCATCAGCAGATCGGCGACCGCCATGCTCTGCGCCTCCCACGGGCAGGCGAGGATCACCTCGGCGGCGTCGATCTCGTCCATCGAGACCTTGCGCTTGAGCTCCGCGCGCGCCAGGCGAACCTTGTTGGCGCGCTCCAGCGCGCGCATGTACTGCGGAGCAGGGGCGACTGTCGCTGTCGCGTTCATGTGGACTCTCCCCGTCACGGCCGCGAACTCGCGGGCCGCAACATCCGTGCTTTGTTTTTTGACGAGTACGCGCTCGCACGGCGTCCACGATCGACCGCGGGCCGTCGGCTGTCGACCCTGAAGCAAAAGCTGGCGATGAGGGTGTCGGGCGAACCCGGACGTCATGCAGAGCGCTCACGCAAGCTATGTCAGCGCGGTGCGTCCGGTCAAGGAACGTACGCGGCCTTTCGACGCTAGAAGCGACCTTTTTCTTACGCGCTCGAACTTGTGAAGATTTGGACAAGTGCGCCCGCCGGGCGGGGGCTGCGACAGCCGTCCAAAGACGTTGCGACATCTGCGCGAGCGTGTCGCGAATCGCGGTTCGGCGTCAGTGCGCGCCGGGACCGGGCAACGGTCCGTGCTCGGCCTCGAACGCGCGCTTGACGGCCGAGAACGCGTCGAGCGCGCGCGCGAGCGTCGCGTCGTCGTGCGTCGCCATCACGCTCGTGCGCAGCAGCGCGCCGCCCGGCGGCACGGCCGGGTGCAGCGCGGTGTTGACGAACACGCCGGCGTCGTACAGCGCGCGCCACAGCAGCGCCGCCTTCCAGTCGTCGCCGACGAGCACGGGGACGATCGGCGTGACGATGCTCTGCGCCGGCTCGGCGCCGCGCACGCCCGGCGCGTGCGCCTGGACGCCGCCCGACGCCGACAGCGCCTGCGGCGAGACGACGGCGAAGCCGCGCTCCTGCAGGCCGTCGCGCAGCGTGCGCGCGTTCTCTAGCACGCGCGCGAGCAGCGGCGGCCCGTCCTCGGAGCGCAGCACGCGCAGCGCCGCGAGCGCGGCGCCGACGGCGGCCGGAACGGCCGAGGCGGTGAACAGGAACGCGCGCGAGTACAGGCGCAGGTACTCGATCACCTCGTGCGAGCCGGCGACGAAGCCGCCGCAGGAGGCGAGCGACTTCGAGAACGTGCCCATCCGCAGGTCGACGCGGTCGGCGACGCCGAGCAGTTCGGCGGTGCCGGCGCCGCGCGCGCCGAGCACGCCGGCGCCATGCGCCTCGTCGACCATCAGGCGCGCGCCGTAGCGCTCGCACAGCTCGCAGATCTCGTGCAGCGGCGCGATGTCGCCCTCCATCGAGAAGACGCCGTCGACGACGACGAGCACGCCGCCGCCGTCGTCCTGCGCGCGCTCGAGCATCTTCTCGAGCTTGTCGAGGCGGTTGTGGCGGAACGGGCGCAGCTTCGCGCGCGAGAGCAGGCAGCCGTCGAGGATCGAAGCGTGGTCGCCGGCGTCGGCGATGACCGTGTCCTGCGGGCCGAGCAGCGTGCCGAGCGTGCCGACGTTCGCCTGATGGCCGGTCGTGAAGACGATCGCGTCCTCGGTCTCCATCCACTCGCCGATCTCGCGCTCGAGCTCGAGGTGCAGCGGGATCGTGCCGTTGAGCAGGCGCGAGCCGGTCAACCCGGTGCCGTAGCGGTGCAGCGCGTCCTCGGCGCCGGCGAGCACGCGCTCGTCGCCGGTCAGCCCGAGGTAGTTGTTCGAGCCGAGCATGATCCGCTCGGCGCCCTCCATCTCGACGACCGGCATCGCCGGCGAGGTGAGCACGTGAAAGTACGGCAGGACGTCGGCCTCGCGCGCCGCGGCGAGCAGCTCGGCGCGATCGTGGTCGCGGACCTTGGCGAAGACGTCTGTGGAGGTCTGCATGTAGTGTGCCTCGGCCGTGAGCGTCGAAATCAGGTCTGTGTCGGGCGGGAAGGGTCTGAAACGCTTCATCGAGCTCCCGTACGCGCTGCATGCTAACTCGCCGCAGTGGGTGCCCCCGTTGAAGCTCGAGCGGCGGCTGTTCCTGCACCGCAAGATGAACGCGTTCTTCACGCACGGCGAGGCCGAGTACTTCCTCGCGCTGCGCAACGGGCGCGTCGTCGGGCGGATCAGCGCGCACGTCAACGACGCGTTCAACGACTACCGCAAGAAAAACTGGGGCTGGTTCGGCTTCCTCGAGTTCGAGGACGACCAGGAGGTGCTCGACGCGCTGCTCGGCGCCGCCGAGCGCTGGTTGCGCGAGCGCGGCAAGGAGCGGATGGTCGGCCCGGCGAGCTTCACGATGAACGACGAGAGCGGCGTGCTGATCGAGGGCTACGAGCTCAAACCGATGATCGCGCAGCCGTGGAACCCTCCGTACTACCGCGAGCGGCTCGAGCAGGCGGGGATGGCGAAGGCGATCGACCTGCTGATGTGGAGCCTCGACGTCGAGGACCGCGACAAGGTGCTGCCGGTCATGTGGGAGCTCGCCGAGAAGGTCGAGAGCGAGCATGGCATCCGTGTGCGGCCGATGCGCCGCTGGCAGCTGCGCAAAGACATGGACGCGTTCGCCGACGTCTACAACTCGGCGTGGTCGAAGAACTGGGACTTCGTGCCGTACTCGAAGAAGGACCTCGACGCGTTCGCGCAGGAGCTGCAGATCGTCTTCGACAGGCACTGGTTCATGCTCGCCGAGCGGATCGACACCGGCGAGGTCGTCGCGATGGCGATGACGATCGTCGACGTCAACGAGCTGCTCGCGAAAATGAACGGGCGGCTGCTGCCGTTCGGGTGGTGGTACCTGCTGAACAAACGGCGCATGATCAAGCGCCTGCGCGTCGGCTTCCTCGGCGTCAAGCCCGAGTACCAGCACACCGGCGTCGCCGCGCGCCTCTACCAGCTGCACTTCGACGCGGCCGAAGTGCGTCCGCAGTCGGGCGGCGAGATGGGCTGGATCCTCGAGACGAACACGCCGATGAACCGCGGCATGGAAATGATGGGCGGCAAGGTCGTCAAGCGCTACCGGATGTTCGAGCGCGTGCTCGACTCCTCCGGCGATGCGGTCTGAGGCGCTCTCTACACTTGCCCGATGAGCGGCTCTCGCGACGATCGCACGCCCGGCTCGGGCGAGGAAGAGCCGGCCGAGGTGCTCGACGCGCTGCCCGTGCTCGCGCAGGAGGCGAGCGTCGTCGGCGGCGATCCGTACGCCGGCGAGCTCTCGCGCGGCGCCGCGGCGATCCCGGCCGTTCAGGCCGCGGCTGTCGCCGCCGGCGGCTTCGTCGCGGGCGCGGCCGTCGTCGGGCTTGTCGCCCGCCGCCAGCGCCGAGCGCCCGCGAGCGCTCGCCGCGGCCGGCGCCTCGGACGCGGGCGCAAGCCGGCGAGTGGCGCCGGCGAGCTCGTGCAGATCGTCGGCAGCCGCTCGCTGCTGGTCGACGTGCACCTTCTAGGCGGCCGCTAGACGGCCGATAGGCGGCGCGAGCCAGCGTCCTCGGTCGCTTGCGTGCGAAGCACGCCACGCTCCCTGCGTCCTTGGCTCGCTTGCCTCTCGACCGTCTAGAGGTCTCAGCCTTCCCTCGTGTCGCTGTCGTGACTAGCGTCGAGCAACGCGTCGAGGTTCGCCCGGCCGGGCCGTTCCGGCTGCCGCGCGGCGGGATCGACGGCCTGATGCGCCGTCGCGGCGGCGTGCTCGAACGGCTGCTGCACGACGGCGAGGAGCCGGTGCTCGTGCGTGTCGCGCAGCCCTCGCGCGAGCGTGTCGTGCTCGGCGCGCGGGCGCGCACGCGAGCAGCCGCCGGGTACGGGATCGAGCGGATGCGCTTCGCGCTCGGCGTCGACGAGGACCTGCGCGCGTTCCACCGCCGCTTCGCGCGCGACCCGTTGATCGGCCGTTCGCTCAGCCGGCGCCCGTGGGTCCGCGTCAACCGCCGCCCGGACCCGTTCGAGGCGCTCGCGTGGGCCGTCTGCGAGCAGTTGATCGAGTACGAGCGCGCCGCCGCGATCGAGCGCAGCCTGCTGCGCACGCTCGGCCGCCGCTGGCTCGGCTGGGACGGCGCCGCGAGCCCGCTGCGCGACCTGCCGAGCGCCGCGGCGCTCGCCGGCACGGCGCCGGCGAGGCTCGAGTCCTTCGACCTGGCGGCGTCGCGCGCGGTCACGCTCGTGCGCGCCGCGCGCGAGGTCGCGCGCGGGCGCGTCGACCTGCACGCCGGCGATCACGAGCACGGCTGGCGGCGGCTGCGCGCGATCCCGGGGATCGGCAGCTGGACGGTCGAGATGCTCGCGCTGCACGGCCAGGGCCGCCACGATCAGGTGCCGGCCGGCGACGTCGGCCTGCTCAAGCTCGTCGGTCGCGCGCTCAGCGGCGGCGACCCGTACGCGCGCGCGTGCGAGCAGGAGGTACGCGAGTTCTTCGCGCCCTACGAGGAGTGGGCGGGGTTGGCCGCGGCGCACCTCATCGGTCTCTAGCGCGCGAGGCGCGGGAGGACGCGCGTTCGTTCGCCGGCGGCGGCGTCGGTCGAGCCGCGTGCGGCGCGGCGGTCGCGCTCGACGAGCAGCGCGAACGTCGGGCACGCCTGCGCGGCGCGCTTGGCGTGCGAGACGAGCTCGTCGGGCAGCGGCTCGTCGTCGATCACCGGGTAGCCCCACTCGTCGAGCGCGATCCGCTCGGGCAGGAGCTCGGCGCACATGCCGTGCGCCTCGCACGTGATCGGGTTGACGCGGACGCGCTGGCTCATCGCGCGAGCGCCTTCGTCTTGCCGGTCGGAGCCCGGCGCGCGTGCACCGGCAGCGGCAGCTCGGCTGGCCGCGCGCACGCCTCGCAGCGCCCGTGGCGCGCGTGGTCGGCGAACTCGGCGGCGAACGTCGCGAGCGCGCTGTGCACGAAGCGCGCGGCGCCGTCGGGGTGCCCGCAGGCGCCGCGCCGGCTGACGAGCTGCGTGAGGCGCTCGACGCGCGCCGCGGAGTCGGCGCCGGCTGTCCCGGCGGCGATCTCGGCGACGGTCGCCGCGAGCGCGTCGAGGCCGTGGATGCACGGCCCGCACTGGCCGGCGCTCTCCTGCGCGAGCCAGCGTGCGACGCGCGCGGTCTCGGCGACCGGGCAGGCGTCCTCGGAGAGCAGCGCGACGACGCCGGCGCCGAGCGTCGCGCCGTGCGCCGCGAGGTGTTCGTCCGACAGCGCGACGCCGCGCAGGTAGTCGCCGTCGATCCACGTGCCCGCGTAGCCGCCGAGCAGCGCCGCGCGCACCGGCGCGGTCGTGCCGCCGGCGGCGTCGATCAGTTCGTTCAGCGACGCGCCGTGCTCGATCTCGTAGACGGCCGGGTTGGCGAGCGGTCCCGACAGCGTGACGAGCGCCGAGCCCGGCTGCGTCGCCGCGCCGAGCGCGCGGAACCAGCTCGCGCCGTGCCGCGCGATCAGCGCGATGTGCGCGTAGGTCTCGGCGTTGCCGACGAGCGTCGGACGTCGCGAGACGCCCTGCTCGAACGGCAGCGGCGGCGTGAACGTCGGCAGCGCCGCGCCGCCCGAGAGGTGGTTGACGAGCGCCGACTCCTGGCCGGTGACGTAGCCGGGTGGCGTCGTCGCGAGCCGCAGCCGCGGGCCGTCGAGCCGGCGGCGTTCGTCGATCGCCGCCGCGACGGTCTCGACGCTCGCGCTCGCCGACTCGCAGACGGCGACGATCACCTCGTCGGCGCCGAGCGCCTGCGCGGCGAGCTGCGCGCCGTCGAGCATCAGGTGCGGCGCGAGCTGGCACAGCGTGCGGTCCTTCAGGCTCGCCGGCTCGCCCTCGGTCGCGTTGACGACGACGACCGCGCGTCCGCGCGCGGAGGCGACGGCGAGCATCTTCGTCGCCGTCGGGAAGCCGGCGCCGCCGTGGCCGCGCAGGCCGGCGCGCTCGACGACCTCGATCAGCTGCGGCGTCTCGCGCCGCTTGCGCTTGCGTTCGAGCGGCAGCTCGCCATGCGTCGCGACGTGCTCGCCGAGCGTCAGCGCCGCGCCGTCGGCGCTCGCGCCACGCAGCAGGCGCGGCAGCGTGCGCGCGTCGGCGTCGAGCGCCGGCGGTTCGCGCTCGAGCACGGCGGTCTGAGACGCGAGCGAGCTTCTCATCGTTTCGATCCTTCCTTCGACGCCGCGTGCGAGGAGCCTCCGAGCAGCGAGCTCGGCGTGCCCGACCGGCGCGCCCAGTTCGAGCCCAGTGGCCCGCCGGGCAGCCACAGCAGCAGGAACAGCGAGAAGACGGCGGCGCCGCCGAGCGCCGCGCCGCGAATCCGCAGGTGCCGCGGCCAGCCGGAGACGACGCGCGCGACGACGGCCGCGAGCACGACGATCAGGCAGGCGATGCTCAGCACGAGCAGCCACGTCGATTTGACGTCGCTGCCGGTGCCGAAGCCGTGCAGCAGCGCGATCGGCCAGCTCGCGTACGTCAGCCAGTGGATCGCGCGCCACGTGCCGTAGCCGAAGCGACGGCGCAGCAGGCTCGTGATCGTCACGGCGAGCAGCAGGTCGAACGCGACCGCGCCGAGTCCGAGCCAGAACGGCCGGTAGGAGCCGACGAACGGGATCACGGCGTCGACGATCGGGATCGACGTGAAGCTGTCGAGCACCGACGTGAGGATGTGCAGGAGCAGGAACGCCATCGCCAGCAGCGAGACGTTGCGGTGCAGCGTGTCGATCACGAAGCGCGGCCACTGCGGCGTGCTGTAGCGGCGCACGTCGAGCACGCCGAGCGCGACGGCGGCGGTCAGCAGCAGCAGCGCGACGGCGCCGGTCGAGCGCGTCAGGTACCAGTAGGCGCTGCCTCCGGAGGCGGCGAGGATCGGGCTCATCGCGACACCTCTTCGCCGCCCGGCGCGTCCTCGTCGAGCGGCGCCGGCCAGTCGCCGGTTCGCTCGACGTGGCCGTGCTCGTCCTGCAGGCGCGCCGGCAGCCCGAGCCCGGCGAGCCAGCGGACGGCCTCGCGCGAGCGCACGAGCGCCGCCGTCGCCGCGATGTTCGCCTGCGCGCAGTCGGCCGCCGCGACGCTGACCGTGCGCCAGCACGAGCGCGCCGGCAGGCCGGTCGCCGGGTCGATGATGTGGTGCATCGTGTGGCCCGCGTGGCTCCAGCGGCGCAGGGACGTGCTCGACGTCGCGAGGCCGCCCGAGCCGATCGAGATCGTCTGACCGGGCGCCGACGGGTCGCTGCGATGGTCGTCGGTAACGCGCACGCGCCAGCCCTCGGCGGGCGCGGCGCCGGTCGTCGCGATGTCGCCGCCGAGGCCGACGAGCACGCCGCAGCCGCTCGCGGCGGATGCCGCCCGTGCGGCGCGGTCGGCCGCCCATGCCTTCGCGGTGGCGCCGAGGTCGAGGTGGATGCCACTCGGCACGCGCACGGTCTGCGTCGCCGCGTCGAGCTCGACCGTACGCCAGCCCGAGCGCTCGCGCAGACGCAGCACGGGTCCCTCGGGCGCGACCGGAGCAGGCTCTTCGCGCGGCGGCGCGAGCTGCGCCCAGTCGCGGTCGTAGCCGGCGAGCTCGAGCGCGCGTCCGACCGTCGGATCGACGGCGCCGTCGGTCAGGCGCGCGGCGTCGAGCGCGAGCTCGAGCGCCTCGAACAGCAGCGCGCCGACGTGCAGCGGGCGCCCTGCGCGCTCGTTGACGCGCACGAGCTCGGAGTCGTCACGGAAGCGGCTGCACGCGAGGTCGACGGCCGCGAGCTCGCGCTCGACGGCAGCGCGCGCCGGCGCGAGCGCGTCGCGCTCGACGCTGCGCAGCACGACGCTCGTGCCGAGCGCGCTCCAGCTCGCCTGCGCCAGCGGCCTCGTCGGCGCGAGCGCGGGAATCACGAACCTCCCGAGACGACCGGCGCCGAGCTTTCTTCGCTCGCCGCGGGCGCGCTGGAGGAGCTGCTCGATCCGGTCGACGGCGCCGATTCGGCGCTCGAGGACGACGAGGACGAGCCCTGCGCGGAGCTCGAGCCCGACGAGCTTGCTTCCGGCGTCGATTCGTGCGTCGCTTCCGAGGACGGTTCGCTCGCCGACGCCGAGGGTTCGCTCGCGCCCGAGCTCGAGGACGAGCCGCTCGAGCCGCTCGAGGATTCGGCCGCTTTGGAGGATTCGCTCGCCGCTTCGGGAGCTTTCGTCGGCGCGCTCAGCGCTTTCGTCGTGGACGTGTGCGTCGTCGTCGCGCCGCTCGAGCTGTGCTTGTGCGCTTTGCCTTTGTGCGCGCTGCTCGACGTCGTCGTGCTCGCCTTCGCTTTGCCCGGGAACGCCTGCGCGGCGACCTCCGTCAGCACGCCGGTCAGCGCGACGCTGCCGGCGAGCAGCCAGCGGTTGACGAGCGTGAGTCGTCGCAGCGAGCTGTCGCGCGTGTGTGAGTGGTGCAGGCGCATGTCAGTGGTGGAAGTGGTGAGCCGAGAGCCATGGACCGAACTGCGGGATCACGAGGATCGCAAGCACGGCCCCCGAGGCGAGCGCGCCGGCGAGCGAGAGCGTGCGCCCGGCGCGGCCGTTGAGCTCGCCGCTCCACTGCACCGCCGCCGCGCCGCGCGGGCGCCCGCCGTAGTCGGCGCGCAGCGAGCGCGCGACCTCGGGCAGGTGCGCGAGCACGTGGATCGCCGTCAGCGCGACCCACGCGAAGAAGCTCAGCTTGTGGATCGGGAGCAGCGTGTCGCGCGAGCTCGGCCCGGCGAACAGCAGCGCGACGCCGCTGCCGAAGACGACGAGCGTGCTCAGCACGACGAGCGGCGCGAGCAGCCGCAGCGGCGTCGCCGGCGGTCCCTTGCGCACGTAGGGCGCGTTGTGCGTGTAGTAGCGGACGAAGCGGTAGCCGGTGCTCGCGAGCTTCAGCGCGAGCGGCCCGATCAGCAGCATGCCGACGAACATGTGCACCGAGAGCAATTGCCCGATGCGGATGATCGTCACGCCGATCGCCGCGAGCAGCACGATCAGCACGGCGCCGGTCGTCGAGGTCAGCCGCCCGTTGCCGGTCGTCCCGCCGTCGAGCAGGCGGCGTGCGCGTGAGCTGGGCGCGTCCGTCGCGTGGCGGACGGGGCTCGTCGCGGCCGGCGCTGACGATGTACGTCGTTCGACTGCCATGCGTCGAGTTTGCGAGCGGCGGCTAAGCGTTTGATAACCGCAGCATGAGAATGCTCTGCGAATAGGTCTGCTGCAATGAGACGTGCGCGAGGAGGCCTATCCTTCGGCAATGGCAGCGTCTACGCGCCAAGCGCGCGAGCAGGGCGGCGAGACCTCGGCCGAGCAGCCGACGGCCGCGCGCGTGCTCGTGATCGAGGACGAGCCGGGGATCGTCGACTTCGTCAGTCGCGGGCTCGAGAGCGAGGGCTTTCGCGTCGAGTCGGCGACCGACGGCCTCGAGGGCGAGCGGCTCGCGCTCGGCGGCGAGTTCGACGCGGTCGTGCTCGACCTGATGCTGCCCGGGCGCCCGGGCTTCGAGATCCTGCGGGCGCTGCAGCGGGCGCGGCCGACGACGCCGGTCATCGTGCTCACCGCGCGCGGTGAGGTCGAGGATCGCGTCGCCGGTCTCGAAGCGGGCGCCGTCGACTACCTCGTCAAGCCGTTCTCCGTCGCCGAGCTCGTCGCGCGCGTGCGCGCGCAGCTGCGCGTCGTCGCGCAGGCCTCGGCGAGCACGCTGCGCGCCGAGGGCATCGAGGTCGACCTGCTGACGCGCAAGGTGCTGCGCGCGGGACGCGCGATCACCCTGTCGACGACCGAGTTCGAGCTGCTCGTCTACCTGCTGCGCCATCCCGGACAGGTGCTCTCGCGCGAGCAGATCCTCAGCGCCGTGTGGGGCTACGAGCACGATCCGGCGACGAACGTCGTCGACGTCTACGTCGGCTACCTGCGCCGCAAGCTCGGCACCTCCGAGGAACCGGCGCCGATCTTCACGGTGCGCGCCGTCGGCTACCGGCTCGGCGGCGCCGGCTGATCGAGATGCGCGCGCTGCGCGGACGCTTCGCTCGCGTCGGCCTGCGCTGGCGGCTCGCCGGATGGGTCGCGCTCGTCACGCTGCTGTGCACCGGCATCGCGTTCGTCGCGACCTACCGCGGGACCGGGACGCAGCTGCGCCGGCAGATCGACGGTGAGATCAGCGGCTACGCGAACGGCCTCGCGCACGGCCTCGCGCGCGCCGGCGCGACGACCTCGCGCCGCGCGCACGGCGAGGCCGCCGAGTACGTCGGCGACCAGACGTTCGCCGCGAGCTCGACGCTGCTGTTCGTGACGCTTGCCGGCGAGCCGACCGTCACCAACCGCCCCGAGCTGTTCGCGGCGACTTCGGCGCCCGACAACGGCGAGACGCGCGAAGAGCAGACGCGCGAGAACGCGCTCTCGCACCGGCTGCTGACGCAGCGGAGCGGCTACTCGACGCTGTCGCTCCCCGACATCGGCGACCTGCGCCTGCTCAAGCGGACCGTGCGGCTGCGCGGCGGCGTCAGCGCGACGATCGGCGTCGGCGAGCCGCTCGCGACGGTCGCGCACGCGCAGGCGAGCGTCGCGCGCGCGTTCGTCCTCGCCGGCATCCTCGCGCTCGCCGGCGCGCTGCTCGCGGCCTTCCTGATCGGAACGCGCGTCTCGCGCCCGTTGCGGCGGATGGCCGTCGTCGCCGCGCGCGTCGACGCCGGCGACCTGCATCCGCGGATCCACGAACCCGGCGGCGAGGCGTACGAGGTGCGCGTGCTGAGCGATGCGTTCAACCACATGCTCGACCGCCTGACCGACGCGTTCGCGCGCCAGCGCGCGTTCGTCGCCGACGCCTCGCACGAGCTGCGCACGCCGTTGACGGTGATCCGCGGACAGCTCGAGGTGCTCGCCTCGCAGCCGTCGCCCTCCGGCGAGGAGGTGCGGCGCGTCGAGTCGCTCGTGCAGGCCGAGATCGCGAGGATCAGCCGCCTCGTCGACGATCTGCTGCTGCTCGCCAAGAGCGAGCAGACGCAGTTCCTGCGCGTCGAGCCGATCGACGTGCGCCCGTTCGTCGAGCAGCTGTGGGACGGCACGAGCCTGCTCGCCGCGCGGCGCTTCGAGCTCGGCGCGGTCCCCGACGGCACGCTGCGCGCCGACCCCGACCGCCTCGCGCAGGCGCTGCGCAACCTGATCTCGAACGCCGTCGAGCACACGGCCGCCGGCGACGGGCTCGTGCGGATGCACGTCGAGTCGCTGCGTGGCGGGCGCCTGCGCTTCCGCGTCGAAGACGACGGGCCCGGGATCCCGCGCGAGCAGCGCGAGCGCGTGTTCGACCGCTTCCATCGAACCGACTCTGCGCGCGACCGCGCATCCGGCGGCACCGGCCTCGGCCTCGCAATCGTCCGCGCGATCGTGCTCGCGCACGGCGGCGACGTCAGCGCCGGGCGCTCGCGCGAGGGCGGCGCGCGGATCGAGCTCGTGATCCCCGGCTTCGGCCAGCGTTCGGATGGGCGGCCGCCGAGCGCGCTACGGGACGAGCACGGCGGCGCCGTGGAAGCGGCCCGCGCGCAGGTCGGCTAGCGCCCGGTTGGCGTCCTCGAGCGCGTACGTCGTGACGCGCGTGTGTACGGGCACGTCGGGCGCGAGCGCGAGGAACTCGCTGCCGTCGGTGCGCGTGAGGTTCGCGACCGAGCGCACGATCCGCTCCTGCCACAGCGAGCTGTACGGGAACGACGGGATGTCCGACATGTGGATGCCGCCGCAGACGACGACGCCCGCCGGCGCGAGCGCCGCCAGCGCGAGCGGCACGAGCGAGCCGTCCGGCGCGAAGACGATCGCCGCGTCGAGCTCGTGCGGCGGGCGCTCGCGCGAGGAGCCCGCCCAGACGGCGCCGAGCTCGCGCGCGAACGCCTGCGTCGCCTCGTCGCCCTCGCGCGTGAACGCGTAGACCTCGCGACTCTGCGCCGTGAGCACCTGCGCGAGGATGTGCGCCGAGGCGCCGAACCCGTAGAGCCCGACGCGCTGCGCCTCGCCGCACATGCGCAGCGCGCGATAGCCGATCAGCCCGGCGCACATCAGCGGCGCCGCCTGCTCGTCGGGGTAGCCGGCCGGGATCGGGAAGCAGAAGCGCGCGTCGGCGACCGCGTACTCGGCCATCCCGCCGTCGATGTCGCAGCCGGTGAACCGCGCGCGCGGGCAGAGGTTCTCGCGCCCGGACTCGCACCACCTGCATTCGCCGCAGCTCCAGCCGAGCCACGGCACGCCGACGCGGTCGCCCGGCGCGAAGTCGCTTGCCGCCTCGCTCGCGCCGCGCGCGCCGGCCCCCGGCGCCGCGCCCGCCGTCGAGCGTTCGCCGACGCGCTCGACGGTCCCGACGACCTGGTGGCCGAGGATCCGCGGCGGCTCGCGGATCTCGACCTCGCCGTCGAGCAGGTGCAGGTCGGTGCGGCAGACGCCGCACGCATGAACGCGCAGCAGCAGCTCTCCGGGGCCGGCGCTCGGGGCCTCGCGCTCGCGCGCGCGCAGCGGCTTGCCGACCTTCTCGAAGACGATCGCGCGCATCGTCAGCCGAAGAACAGCTCCGCCGTCGCGTACAGCCCCGGGTCGAGCAGCTTCGGCTCGCGCAGCGCCTCGGCGAGCGGCGTCTCGACGATCTCCGTGCCGCGCAGGCCGACCATCGTGCCGAAGCGCCCCGCGAGCGCGGCGCCCATCGCGGCGACGCCGAAGCGCGTCGCGAGCACGCGGTCGAACGCGACCGGCGTGCCGCCGCGCTGCACGTGCCCGAGGATCGTCACGCGGCTCTCGTAGCCGGTGATCCGTTCGAGCTCGCCCTCGAGCAGCACGCCGATGCCGCCGAGCCGCGCGTGCCCGAACGCGTCGGTCTTCGTGCCCTCGCGCACCTGCAGCGTGCCCTCGCGCGGCGTCGCGCCCTCGGCGACGACGACGATCGAGAAGTTCGCGCCGCGCGCGTGGCGGCGCTTGATGTGCTCGGCGACCTGCTCGACGTCGAACGGGCGCTCGGGCACGAGGATCGCGTCGGCGCCGCCGGCGAGCCCGGCGTGCGTCGCGATCCAGCCCGTGTGGCGGCCCATCACCTCGAGCACCATCACGCGGTTGTGCGACTCGGCCGTCGTGTGCAGGCGATCGACCGCGTCGGTCACGATCTGCACGGCCGTCTGGAAGCCGAACGTCATGTCGGTGCCGCCGAGGTCGTTGTCGATCGTCTTCGGCACGCCGACGACCGGCACGCCGCCCTCGTGCAGGCGCAGCGCGACGCCGAGCGTGTCCTCGCCGCCGATCGGGATCAGCGCGTCGACGCCGCGCGCCTCGAGCGTCTCGCGCACGGCCGCCGTCCCGTCGGCTCCGCCGGCGTACGGGTTCGTGCGCGACGTGCCGAGGATCGTGCCGCCGCGCGGCAGGATCCCGGACGTGCTGCGAAGCGTCAGCTCGTCGCCTTCGTTCGCGACGACGCCGGCCCAGCCGTGGCGGAAGCCGACGAACTCGGCGCCCGGCTCGGTCAGGCCGCGGCGCACGACCGCGCGGATCACCGCGTTCAGCCCCGGGCAGTCGCCGCCGCCCGTCAGCAGGCCGACGCGCACGTCAGATTCCCTGTCCCGGCAGGAACTCGTTCGTGAACGGCGGCAGCGCCGTGTTCGGATCGTGCTCGAGCAGCTTGTGCGAGAACATCCAGTTGCCGAATGATGCCCAAGCCGACGGGCTCTGCCATCCGTAGGGCTTACCCGCTTCGCTCGGCACCGCCGCCGACAGCGTCTGCTCGATCGACGCGGCCTGCAGCTTCGGTTCGAGCGACGGGTTCGCCTTGACGACGAGCGCCGCAGCCGCCGCGGGGTTCGCGCGCACCTCGCGCTCGCCGCGCGTCAGCGCCTGCAGGAACGCGCGCAGGTCCTGGCCGCGCTCGTGCGCCTCGTCTTCGCGTACGACGAGCACGAGCTCGTCGTACGTCGGCACGCCGGCTCGGTCGACCGGGATCACGAGCGGCCGCTTGTGCATCTGCTGCAGCTGGATCGCCTCGTAGTTCCAGAAGCCGCCGAGCGTCGCCGCGACTTTGCCGCTCAGCATCGCCGGAACGAGGTTGAAGCCGACGTTGACTTCCGTGACGCTCGCCGGCCGCACGCCGGCCGTCTGCAGCGCCGTGCGCAGCTCGGCCGCCTGGTAGGGGATGCCGGCGGTGCCGACCGTCTTACCGGCGAGGTTCGCGACCTTCTTCACGTGGCTCGACGGCAGCGCGATGATCGACGTCAGCGGCCGCTGCACGAGCGCGCCGATCGAGACCAGTTTGAGGCCTTCGTCGCGCGCGAGCAGCAGCTCGGGCTCGTAGGAGATCGCCATCTCCGCCTTGCCCGCCGCGAGCAGCTTCAACGGTTCGGAGGGGTCGGCCGGCGTCTGCGGTTTGACGTCGAGGCCGACCGCGCGGAAGTCGCCGTCGCCGATCGCCGAGTACAGCGCCGCGTGGTCGGCGTTCGGGAAGAAGTCGAGCACGACCGTGAACGGCTTCGCGCTCGCCGCCGTCAGCGCGTCCTGCTTCGAGCCGCACGCCGACAGCGCGAGCAGCGCGACGGCCGCGCTCAGCAGAGCGAGGGCGGGGCGGATCCGGCGGCGCGGCGATCTCGGTGCTCTCAAAACATCTCTCCTCGGTCTCGGGTCGCCCATGGCGCGAGCTTTCGCTCGGCGAGCGACAGGGCATAGAAGCAGACGATCGCAAGCGCGAACAGCAGCAGCGCCGCAGCGTAGGCGCGCGGCGTCTGCAGCGCCGTCAGGTCGGCGTCGATCTCGTGCCCGAGCCCCGCGTGCGGGCCGCTCGTCGCCGTCTGCGACTCGGCGATGTATGCGCCGATCACGCCGACCGCGAGCGCGATTCGCGCGCCGCTGAGCGCCGCCGGCAGCGCCGCCGGCAGCTCGGCGAAGCGGAACGCCTGCCAGCGCGTCGCGTCGAGCGTGCGCAGCAGCTTGATCCGCTCGCGGTCGACCGCGCGCAGCGCGTCGACCGTCGTCACGAGCACCGGGAAGAAGCAGATCAGCACGATCACGACGAGCTTCGGCAGCACGCCGAAGCCCCACCAGAAGACGAGCAGCGGCGCGATCACCGCGATCGGAATCGCCTGCGATCCGACCGCCAGCGGGTAGACGGCGCGCCGCAGCACCGGCGAGAAGTGCACGAGCACGGCGAGCGCGAAGCCGAGCGCGAGCGCGAGCGCGATCCCGAGCGCGACCTCCTCGGCCGTCGGGCCGAGGTTCGCGAGCAGGAAGCCAGCGTTGTCCCACAGCGCCGCCGCGACCGCGTGCGGCGCCGGCAGCACGTAGGAGCTCGTCGAGCCGAGGTCCGCGTACAGCTCCCACGCGCCGACCAGCAGCAGCACGAGCACGAGCGGTGCGAGCACCGCGCCGAGCCGCCCTTGCGCACGCCGCCCGTCGCTCACGCGAGCGCCGTGTGGGTCGAGGCGCCGTGCGCGAGCGCCCGCAGCGCGCGCTCGCGCAGCGCGACGACGTCGGCGTCGGTGCGCACGCGCGGGCGCGCGAGCGCGACGTCGAGCTCGGCGACGACGCGCGCCGGCCGCGGCGAGAGCACGAGCACGCGATCGGCGAGCACGATCGCCTCCTCGACGTCGTGCGTCACGAGCACGACCGTGCGCGGTTCGCCCGCGAGCGCGCCCGCGAGCCACGCCTGCGTCTCCGCACGCGTGATCGCGTCGAGCGCGCTCAGCGGCTCGTCGAGGCACAGCACCGGCTTGCCCGACAGCAGCGTGCGCACGAACGCGACGCGCTGGCGCATCCCGCCCGAGAGCTCGCGCGGCGCCGCGCGCTCGAACCCGCCGAGCCCGAGCTCGGCGAACAGCGTCGCCGCGCGTGCGCGCGCCTCGGCGCGCGGCACGCGCGCGATCCGCAGCGCGAGCGCCGCGTTGTCGAGCGCGTCGAGCCACGGCAGCAGCAGGTCGCGCTGCGGCATCAGCGCCGCCGGCTCGCTGCGCACCGTTCCCGCCTGCGGGCGCTGCAGGCCGCAGATCAGCTCGAGCAGCGTCGTCTTGCCACAGCCGCTCGGCCCGACGACCGCGAGCAGCTCGCCGCGCGCGGCGCGCAGCGAGACGCGATCGAGCGCCCGCAGCGGCGCGCCGCCACGCTGCGCGAAGACGCGCTCGACGTCGTGCAGCTCGACCGCGTGCGCGGTGCCCGCCGGCTCGCTCGGCGGCTGTGCGACTTGCAGTTCGGTTGCCACTTCGCTCCCTTCGCGGGCATTACCCCACAGGTTCTAAGGGTCGGCGCCGGTGGGATCGCTTCCCAGTGCGCCATCTCAGCCGGCCTTCCGCCAGCCCCCCTGGTGTCACTTCGTCGCCCGATGCTATCGCGCCGCGCCGCGTCGATCGCGCGCGCCGTCGTCGGCCTCAGGCGCTGACGACCGGCCGCGTCAGCGCGCGCACGAAGTCCTCGAGCTGCGACGTCGTCCAGCACTCGAACGCCGTGCAGTACTGCTCGTACGCGGCGATCACCGAGTCGCCGTAGTTCCAGTACAGCCGCGGCTCGGGGTTCAGCCAGAACGTGCGCCCGGCGCGCGCCGCGATCTGCGCGAAGATGTCGGCGCGCGGGTCGCGTCCGTTCGTGCGCGCGTCGCCGAGCACGATCACCGTCGCACGCGGGTGCAGGTCGTCCTCGACCTGCACGAGGAACTCCGACCAGACGCGTCCGTAGTCGGTGTAGCCGGAGATGTCGGCGACGCCCGCGTCCGAGCCGATCCGTTCGGAGACCGTCTTGAAGTTGCGCTCGTGCTCGAAGATGTCCGTCACCTCCGAGATCCGCTCGATGAACACGAACGAGCGCATCTTGCGGAACGTGTCGTGCAGCGCGTGCAGCACCGAGAGGAAGAAGACGGACGCCGACGTGACGCTCGTCGAGACGTCGCACAGCACGTAGATCTCCGGCCGTTTCGGGCGGCGCGGGCGGAACTTCAGCTCGACCGGCACGCCGCCCGTCTGCAGCGACGCGCGCATCGTGCGGCGCACGTCGACCTGCGCGTGCTTGCGGTGCCCGCGCTGCTGCATTCCCTGCGTCGCCAGCCGCCGGCGCAGCTGCGCGACGACGCGGTGCACGGCGGCGAGGTCGGCGAGCGGCCCCGACGGCAGCGCGCGGTCGAGCTCGCCGAGCGGCCGCGCCGGCGGCAGGCTGCCGGTGCGCTCGATCTGCGAGCGTTCGAACTCGCGCCGCAGCAGCGCCTCGAAGCGACGCAGCCGATCGCGCGGCAGCCCATCGTGGCGCGGGTCCTCGACCGGCAGGTCCGGCTGCGGCTCGGCGCGCAGCCCGAGCGCGCGGCGGATCCGCTGGACGTCGACGCCGATCACTCCCGAGCCCTCCTGACGGCGCGCGAGCGCCGCGATCGCCATCCGCGCGAGGTCGCGCATCGCGCCCTCGGCGCCGTCGCGCACGGCCGCCGCGATCTCCGCACGCAATGCCTCGAGCTCTTCCTCCGACAGCTCGTCGAGGATCGAGCGGTCCTCCTCGCGCACGCCCTCGCGCACCGCCGCCAGCTCGACCGCGCGGAAGAAGAAGCGCTCGAAGACGAGCTCGAAGACGCGGCGATCCTCCTGGCTCTTCGCGAGCGTCGCCGCGAGCGCCTCGCGGAAGTCGGCCTGCTCGGTCCACGCGATCTCGCGCAGTACCGCGAACGCGTCGAGCAGCTCCGACGTGCCGACGGCGACGCCTTCGCGGCGCAGCTCCTCGCCGAACTCGAGCACGCGCGCCGGCAGCCCGTCGGGCGGGCTCGCTGCGGCGCTCGGCGGCCGCTCAGGCGACATCGGCCGGCGATCCGAGCTTGAGCCCGACCCGCTCGGCGACGACGTCCATGTCGGCACGGTGCTTGACGATCACCGACATCGTTTCGGTGAACGTCTCGGTGTCGATGTCCTCGGCGCCGAGCAGCAGCAGCGCGCGCGCCCAGTCGATCGACTCGGCGATCGACGGCGGCTTCTTCAGGTCCAGCGCGCGCACCATCCCGACGACCTCGACCAGCCGCCGCGCGACCGTCTCCGGCAGGTCCGGCGCGTGCAGGCGCACGATCTCGAGCTCGTGCTCGAGCTCGGGGTAGTCGAGCCACAGGTACAGGCAGCGGCGCTTCAGCGCCTCCGTCAGCTCACGCGAGTTGTTCGAGGTCAGCAGCACGATCGGGTGCGTGCGCGACTCGACGCGCCCGAGCTCCGGGATCGAGATCTGGAAGTCCGAGAGCACCTCGAGCAGCATCGCCTCGAACTCCTGGTCGGTCTTGTCGATCTCGTCGATCAGCAGCACGACCGGCTGCTCGGAGGCGATCGCGCTCATCAGCGGCCGCGCGAGCAGGAACTCCTCGCCGAAGATGTCCTCCTGCACAGCGTCCCAGCCTGTGCCAGACGCCTCGGCCTGGATACGCAGCAGCTGCTTGCGATAGTTCCACTCGTATAGCGCCTTCGCCTCGTCGAGGCCCTCGTAGCACTGCAGGCGCACGAGCTCGCGCCCGAGGAACGACGCGAGCGCCTTCGCCAGCTCCGTCTTGCCGACGCCCGCCGGCCCCTCGACGAGCACCGGCTTGCCGAGCTTCGTCGCCAGGAACGAGACGAGCGCCGTCGACTCGCCCGGCAGGTAGCCGACCGAGCGCAGGCCGTCTGACACCTCTTGGACCGAGTCCGGCGACGGAGCCGACGCGTCCGTCGGCGCAGTAGGGGAGGAGGGCATCGTGCGACGCAATGATAGGCGTCGACGAGAAAGCGTCCTACGTCTGAGGGTCGAGATCCTCGTCCGGCTCGTAGGCGGCGGCGACGCGCGGCGCCAGCAGATAGACCGCGAACGCGAGGCCCAGGACCGTCCCATCCTCGGATGCAACGTTCCGCAGCACGCTCGCGACGATTTCTCCCTTCGCCAGCCCCACGCTTGAACTGCCTGCATGTTCGAGCTCGGTCACGAGCAGGTACATGTGCTCGCCAAGCAGCGCCAGCGCGAGCCCCAGCAGCCCGCACACGACGAAGAACGCGATGCCCCCGACCGGTCCGGCGTCCAGGTCCGGAAGCCAGCGGCTGCCGGCGATCGCTCCGCCGCAGAGGCAGAGCACGAACACGACGATCGGGACGCCCACCAGCCGATCATTTACAATGCGCCGGACGGACGACGGTTGTGAAATGCGGAACTTCGTGTCTGCGGCCGGGGCACAGCGCGCTGCTAGTCACCCGAGTCAGTAGTTCGCAGGCTGATCGATCTGCGCGGCGAATCCGTTGCCATGGACCGCGACGATTGGGGGCAGCCATGGCGCAGCTTGCGGAGGTCGTGCTTTCAGAGGATGAGCGGGAGGTGCTCGAGCGATGGGCTCGGCGGCCGAGCAGCGCGCAGGCGCTGGTGCTGCGCTGCCGGATCGTCTTGGCAGCGGCCGAGGGGCAGCGGAGCATCGACATCGCGGCTCGGCTCGGCTGCTCGAAATCGACAGTCGGCAAGTGGCGAGGTCGATTCGCCTCGCGCGGCCTTGACGGCCTGCATGACGAGCCACGCCCGGGAAAACCCCGTTCGATCGGGGATGAGGCCGTCGAGCGAGTGATCGTCAAGACGCTCGAGGAGCAGCCGCCAAACGCAACGCACTGGTCGACGCGCTCGATGGCGAGCGCGACGGGCATGAGCCAGAGCGCGGTCAGCCGTATCTGGCGGGCGTTCGGTCTGAAGCCCCATCAAACAGAGAGCTTCAAGCTCTCGCCCGACCCACAGTTCATCGAGAAGGTCCGCGACATCGTCGGGCTGTATCTGAACCCACCCGACGCGGCGATCGTTCTATGCGTCGATGAGAAGTCCCAGATCCAGGCGCTGGACCGCTCCGCGCCGATCCTGCCGCTCTTGCCGGGCGTGCCAGAGCGTCACACCCACGACTACGTGCGCGATGGCACCACGAACCTCTATGCGGCACTGGATGTCGCCTTCGGTCAGGTGATTACCGATATGACGCCGCGACATCGCGCCGAGGAGTTCCGCCGCTTCCTGAACCTGATCGAGCGCTCGGTGCCGGCGCACCTGGACGTCCATGTCGTGCTCGATAACTCCTCGACGCACAAGACCCCGTCGATCCAGCGCTGGCTTTTGCGCCATCCCCGCTTCACGCTGCACTTCACGCCCACCTACAGCTCGTGGCTGAACCTCGTCGAGCGCTGGTTCGCCGAGCTGACCACGAAATGGATCAAGCGAAGCGCGCATCGCTCGGTCCGCGACCTGGTCGCCTCGATTCGCACCTGGATCACCGGCTGGAACGAAGACCCAAAGCCCTACGTCTGGCACAAGAGCGCCGATGAGATCCTCGACAGCCTCGCCAGCTACTGCCAGCGGATCAATGACTCAGGTCACTAGCCGTCCTCGGTCGGCGCGTCCTCGAACGACATCTGCTCGGCCGGCGGCGCGTCGCGCCCGGCCGCGCCGCCACCGCCGGGCGGCGGCGGGTAGCGCGCGCGTCGCCGCCCGCGCGCGTCGCGCGCGACCGGAAGTTCCGGCGCCGGCGCCGGAGCGCGCGCCGGTGCGGGAGCCGGCGCCGGCGGCTCGCGCGACGGTACGCGCCGCGTCGCCGCCGTCAGCTCCTCGCGCCCTGCGGCGTGCCGCCCGGGCATGTCGTCTTCCTCCTCGAGATCCTCGCGAACGTCATCGCCGACGTAGCGTTCGCGTCCGGCGCCGCCGTCGGGGCCGTCACGGCGCGGTCGTCTCAGCGGCGGCTCGCCGCGTTCGCTCGCGCGCAGCCGCCGGCCGGTGTACAGCAGGCCGAGCGCGACGAGCAGCGCGACGAAGATGCCCCACTGCACGCCAACCGTCGAGCTGATCTTCGCGTTGCCCTGCAGCCCCGGCTTGTCGAGCAGGCGGTAGAAG
The DNA here is from genome assembly GCA_963802105.1 of uncultured Solirubrobacteraceae bacterium. Lineage (GTDB taxonomy): Bacteria > Actinomycetota > Thermoleophilia > Solirubrobacterales > Solirubrobacteraceae > Palsa-744. The sequence goes on from CAWDHJ010000002.1 coordinate 2,026,082, forward strand.
ATCAGGATCGCCGCCCACGCTCCCGCGATCGCCACGATCGTGCCGTCGCCGCCCGGAAGCTGGAAGTCGCGATCCTCGGCGCGCGCGAACAGCAGCGACAGCACGCCCGCGCTGACGAGCAGCACGGCCGCCTCGACGAACGAGAACGCCTGGAACGCGCTCAGGCTCTGCTCCGTCGAGCTCGCCGCACCGTGCACGACGAGCGTCTCGGTCTTGCTGTACCACGGCAGCAGCATCGTCACGAACAGCCCGAGCGAGACGAGCGCCGTCGTACGCTGCTCGCGTTCGAGCGCGCGCCACGCGTCGATCAACCGCGTCATCGTCGCCTCACTCGAGCCAGTCTAGGCCCGCCCCGGGCGCCGCGAGCGCGCTAGCCGTGGGAGACGACGATCGTGCCGGTCGCCGTCGCGAAGTTGCCCGCCGGGTCCGTCGCGCTCAGCGTCACGCTGAACGTCCCGCCGCCCTTCGGCGTCGGCCACAGCAGGCGCGGCTTGCCGCGTTCGAGGTACGCGCTGTTCGTCCACACCGTGCGCGAGCCCTGCCTGACCGTCATGCGCACCGTCGAGACCTTCGACAGCGAAAGCTGCACGCCCGCGCGCGTGCCGCCCTTCAGCTTCGTGCTCAGCAGCGAGATCGCCGGCGGCGTCTTCTCGTACGTCGTGAAGTGCTGCGCCGTCGTGCAGTACACCTCGTCGCCCGCGATCGGCGTCGGCGCCGGTTTGCTCTGCGCGGCGTGAGCGCTTGCCGCGCGCGCCGTCTGTGCGCTCGAGCTCGTGCCCGGTTCCGTCCCGCCCGAGCTTGTCGTCGGCTGCGTCGACGTGCTCGTCGTCGGACTCGTCGTCGTCGTCGTTGGCGTCGGCGGCGTCGAAGCGAGCGTCATCGGCGGCCCGTTGCGCGTGCGTTCGCACAGGTGCACGAGGAATTCGGTCAGCAGTTCGTGGTAGTTGAGGTTCGATTCGGAGTACTGGTCGTACATCGACCACGCGCCCGTGTCGTAGTGCGGCGTCTCCGCGCGCGCCTCGGCGTCGCCTTCTTCGAACAGCTTCAGCCCGAGCGGGTCTTTCGTGATCTGCGTGTAGTCGTACAAGCCGATCACCGCCTGGATGAAGCCGTTGAGGATCCGGTCGCTCGGCGCGTACGTGTACTCGGCGTAGTTCGCGCCTGCCGGCGTGCTCGTGCGCACGCCGGTCGACGGCGCGCCCTCGAAGATCCCGAGCGCCTGCTGCGCCGCTTCGCGCAGCGGCTGTTCCTTGAAGCGCGACCACGCGCGCGCGAGCACCTGCAGCGCCGTGCCCTGCGAGAGCCCGCTCGTCCATGGCGGCTTGCCGCCGTCGAACTCGAACATGTACTCCCATGCGATCCCGCCGGCGCGCTGCGTCGCGAGCGGGATCACTTCGCCGAGCAGCTGGCGCAGGTTCGCGTTTTCGTGTCCAGAGAGGAAGTAGCCGTTCGCCTCGCCGAACGTGCCGAGCCACTGGATCTCGATGCCCTGCCCCGCGTAGTGCTCCCAGACGATCTTGCTGCCCGGGAAGCTGATGCGCGTGCCGCTGCTCAGCAGCGATTCGCTCGTCCACCACTGGCGGTTGCGTTCGAGCGTCAGGAAGATCACCGGCAGGCGCGAGGCGATGAAGTACCCGCCCGCCGCCATCGCTTGCATGTTCGCCATCACCGCGCCGAGTTCTTCGCGGCGCGTCCCGCTCAGGCGCGCGAGCGAGCGGCTCGCCGCCGCGTACGCGCTCGTGTATTTCGCGTACAGCGCCGGCGTGATCTGGCCGCTGCGCTGCAGGCTCTGCAGCGCAGACGTCACCGTCGGCTTCGCCGCCGCCGCGCGACCGCCGTGCGAGGAGACGCCGTGCGAGGAGGCGAGCGCCGGGCCGCCGCCGGCGACCGCGAGCGTCAGCGCGCCGGCGAGCAGAGCCGGCAGGAGGAGCTTCGAGCGCACCCGCTGCATGCTACGAGCGCCCCGTGCCGCTCGTGCAGCGCGCGTTGCACGCCACACGCCGGCGGCGCCGTCGTTCGTTCGCGGTCACGCCTGAGGTAACACGCGCGTCCGCGCGCTAGTTTCGATCGCGAGCGCCAGTCGCGACGTGGCCTACTCCGGGTCGAGCTCGAGCTCGTCCGGTTCGAGCTCGTCTTCCTCGTCGTCGTCCGCGTCCTCGTCGTCGCCCGCGAGCAGCTCGCCGCCGGGCTGGTAGGTGACCTGGAACCGCTCGATCAGCTCGTCGCGCTTGCCCTCGTCGAGCGGCGTGTCGTCGGAGATCAGCACCCAGTCGTCGCTGTCGAGCTCGCTCGACTCGAAGATCTCGTGGTCGACCTCGGGCGAGTCGTCGACGACGATCAGCACCTCGGTCTGCGGGTTGAAGTAGGTGCCCGGACGGATCGTCAGTTCGTCGAGCTGAAAGCGGCGCGCGTCCTTCATCGCCGCGTTTATACCCGACTCGCGCGCGCGTGTGGTTACGGAGAGAGTTCGGCGAGCGTGCGCGCGACCTCGGCGTCGACGTCCAGCGGCTCGAGACCCTGGCGCGCGCGGCGCTCGTTGCGCGCGGTGACGAGCTGGCGCACTTCGCGTTCGATGCCCGGGTCCGACCCGCGCGTCGATGCCGGCGTCGGCGCAACCGGGTCGGCGCCGCCGAGCAGGCGCGTGACCTCCGCGTCGATGTCGAGCGCCGGCTCGCCGCGCCCGACCATGCGCTCGCTGCGTGCGCTGAGCATCTGGCGGATCTCGCGCTCCTGCTCGTCGCGTTCGGCCGCCGAGCCCGGCGGCGGCGGTGGCGCTTCCGGCCCGGCGTCGCGCTCGGTCGAGAAGCCGCTGTCGCCGATCTGGTCGTAGAGGCTGCCGCGGCTGAACAGGAAGACGAGCGACATCACGACCGACAGCGCGACGGCGCCGAACACGACGATCGGAAACGCGCTCTGCAGCACCTCTCGATTGTTGCCGATCGTCGTGCGCTCCGCTACCCTCATTCGAGTCGACTGACTGACCAGTCAATCACTGCGCTCGAGCGGCCCGCCGGAAGCGTGGCGCCCGGACGCGAACACCGATCCGCATTCCGCCGAACCTGTTAAGGGGGAGTTCAGAAGAAATGGTCGATTTCACGCTCACCGATGAGCAGAAGAACCTGCGCGAGATGGCGCACGACTTCGCCGTCAAGGAGATCCGCCCGGTCGCCTGGGAGTACGACAAGGACGGCACGTGGCCGCAGGACATCATCGAGAAGGCGTGGGAGGTCGGGCTGATGAACTCCCACATCGACGAGGCCTACGGCGGCGCCGGCGCCGGCTACCTCGACGGCTGCCTGATCGAGGAAGAGCTCTCGTGGGGCTGCTCGGGCATCCAGACCTCGCTCGGCTGCAACGGCCTCGCGACGGCGCCGATCATGCTCGGCGGCTCGGAGGAGATCAAGAAGAAGTACCTCGGCATGCTCACCGAAGCGCCGAAGCTCGCGTCGTTCTGCCTGACCGAGCCCGACGCCGGCTCCGACGTCTCCGGCATGCGCACGACGGCCGTCAAGAAGGGCGACAAGTACGTCATCAACGGCTCGAAGTGCTTCATCACGAACGGCGGCTACGCCGACTACTACACGGTCTACGCGAAGACCGACAAGGACGCCGGCCACCGCGGCATCTCGGCGTTCGTCGTCGAGCGCGACTGGGGCGTCGTCGTCGACAAGAAGGAGGACAAGCTCGGGCAGCGCGCGTCGAACACCGCGACGATCTCCTTCAACGACGTCGAGGTTCCCGCCGAGAACCTGCTCGGCGAGGAGAACCACGGCTTCAAGCTCGCGATGATGACGCTCGACCGCACGCGCCCGGGCGTCGCCGCGATGGCGACCGGCATCGCGCGCGCGGCGTTCGAGTTCGCGACCGATTACGCGCGCGAACGCGTCCAGTTCGGCGTGCCGATCGCGATGCACCAGGCGATCCAGTTCATCATCGCCGACATGGCGACCGAGATCGAGGCGGCGCGGCTGCTGACGTGGAAGTCGGCCACGATGCTCGACAACGGCGAACGCAACACGCTCGTCTCCTCGCACGCGAAGCGCTTCGCCGCCGACACGGCGATGAAGACGGCGACCGAAGCCGTGCAGGTCTACGGCGGCTACGGCTTCATCAAGGAGTACCCCGTCGAGAAGCTGTTCCGCGACGCGAAGATCATGCAGCTCTACGAGGGCACCTCGCAGATCCAGCGCCTCGTGATCGCGCGCGAAACGCTCCTGCCGCGGCGCGTCGAGGAGCCGGAGGCCGTCGCCGTCTGACGGTCTTCATTTTGAGATGAAGATGGACTTCGGGCGGCGCCGCATACGCGCGGCGCCGCCTCGAAGCTAGCGAATCAACAGCGGCGTGCCATAGGCGGAGACGACGCCGCCCGGCGCGACCTTGACGAGCACGCGGTAGGCGCCTCTGCTCACGCGCACGATCCGGCTGAACTGGCCGCTGATCGAGTTCAGCGGTTTGACGACCGTGCCGCCGGCGAGGATGCCGCGACCCTGCGCGATGCGCAGCATGCCGACCTGCGCGCCGACGACGGCCGGCGTGACCGTTCCGTAGATCCGCGCGAAGCCGGCGCGGCGCGTGCGCGCGACGTGGCTTGAGACGCGCACGGCGACGTTCTCGGTCGCGACCGGGCTGATCACCGGCGTGCTCGTCGTCGTGAAGACGCGGTACTGCGTGATCTGTTCGACGTTCGGCACCGTGAAGCTGAAGCTGCCCGTCGCGGTCGTCAGCTCGGGGTTGCCGACGCTCTGGAAGCCGGCCGTGAACGGAAACGCGTTCGCCTGCAGCACGACCGCGCGATTCGCGTTGCCGGTGCCCGACAGCGTGCCCTGGATCGTCACGAGGCCGCCGAACGCGACGGGGTTCGGCGAGGCGAGGATCTGCAGCGAGAGCGGAACCTTTTCGGTTTTGAACGCGTTGTCGGCGCCCGTCGCGACGCCGTTCGAGTTGACCGCGACGAGGCGGTAGTGGTAGACGGTGATCGGCTGCAGGCCGGAGATCGGCAGGCGCACGGTCACGTTGCTCGTGCCCGAGCCGGCGTCGGCGATCGCCGTCTGCGAGCCGTACGCCTTCGTCGGACCGTATTGGAAGTAGTACGACGTGTTCGTCGCGTTCGGGTTGACCGTGCCGCCGAGCGTCGCCGTCGCGTAGCCGATTTCGCGCGCGCCTCCGGTCGTCGCCTTCGGCGCGCCCGTCGCCTGCGCGGCCGCGGGCAGCGCCAGCGCGGCGAGCACCGCCGCGCCGATCGCCAGCCCGCGCCGCCGCCTGGCGGGACCCCGTGTGGGGCCGTCACCCCCTGAAGTCTCCTCGTGAAGCTCGCTCGTCTCGCTCATCTCCGCCTCCTACCCGTGGTCGTGCTCCGCCTACACCTGCCAACCCGCGTGCGGCGCGAGCGATGCGGTGCCCGCCGCCGCGGCGCGATGCCTCCGGCGTGCGGCCGCGCCGCGTGCGCGCGGCCGATACGCTGCGCCGACCCTAATCGCAAGAGGAGACGAGAAACCAGCATGTTCGTGTTCAAAGCCGCCGTCGTCGGCGCCGGGACGATGGGCGGACAGATCGCCCAGACGATCGCCGCCGCCGGCATCCCAGTCGTGCTCAAGGACATCGACGACGCGCTCGTGCAGGCCGGGCTCGACGAGGCGCGCAACGTGACGAGCGGGCAGGTCGGCAAACTCGTCGAGAAGGGCAGGCTGACGTCCGAGCAGGGCGACGCGCAGATCGCCGCGATCGTCGGGCGCATCGAGGGCACGACCTCCTACGCGCCGTTCGGCGACGTCGACTTCGTGATCGAGGCGGTCCCCGAGCGGATGCAGATCAAGCAGGCCGTCTTCGCCGAGCTCGATGCGTGCACGCCGGGCCACGCCGTGCTCGCGTCGAACACCTCGTCGCTGTCGATCACCGAGATCGGCGAAGCGACGCTGCGCCCCGAGAAGGTCGTCGGCTTCCACTACTTCTACCCAGCGTCGATCATGCCGCTGATCGAGATCGTCGAGGGCGAGGAGACGGCGGCCGAGACCGTCGCGACGGCCGTCACGTTCGCGCAGGCGATCCGCAAGCAGCCGATCACGTGCGCCGAGGTGCCCGGCTTCGTCGTCAACCGCATCCTCAACTCCTCGAGCGCCGAGGTCTGGCGCGAGCAGGAGGAGAAGGGCCTGTCGATCAAGAAGATCGACGAGGGGCTCGGCGCCGCCGGCGTCCTGCCGCTCGGCCCCTACACGCTGATCAACCTGCTCGGCCTCGACACGGTGCTGCACGTCGCCGAACACCTGATCGAGTCCTACGGCGAGGAACGCTTCTTCGTGCCGAAGGGCATGCAGAAGCTCGTCGCCGACGGCAAGCTCGGCGCGAAGACGGGCGGCGACGGCTTCTACTCGCCGAGCGGCGAGCCGAACCTGCCGGGCGAGAACGACCCCGACATCGACGAGCTCGTCGAGCTGCTCTCGCTGAAGACGTTCCTCGAGGCCTGCCTCGTGCTCGAGGAGGGCGTCGCGAGCCACCGCGACATCGACTTCGGGATGATGGCCGGCGCCGGCCTCGACCCGCGGCGCGGCCTGCTGCCGCCGTTCATGCGCGCCGACTTCGACGGTCTCGACACGGTGCTCGAGCGGATGGAGAACGCGCAGGAGCGCTACGGCGAGCGCTTCACGCCGCCGACGATCCTGCGCCGGCTCGTCGCGCAGGGGCGCCTCGGGCAGAAGACCGGCCAGGGCTTCTACGCATACCCGCAGCCCGACGCCGAGCAGCCGGCCGAGGTCGTCAAGCTGCAGACGCTGCAGGACGGCGTCGCGATCGCGTGGCTGGCGAACGGGCAGATGAACTCGATCTCGCCGCAAGTCGCGGGCGACCTCGCGAAGGTCTGGCAGCAGGTCAAGTCCGCCGGCGTGCGCGCGCTCGTGATCGCCTCCTCGAACCCGATGCTCTACTCGGCCGGCGCCGACATCAAGGCGTTCACGACGATGGACGCGGCCGCCGGCGAGAAGCTGATCGGAGAGACGCACGCGCTGTTCAAAGAGCTCGGCGAGGGTCGGATCGCGACGATCGCCGCCGTCAACGGCCTCGCGTTCGGCGGCGGCTGCGAGCTCGCGATGTCCTGCGACGTGCGCATCGCCGCGCGCTCGGCGCTGTTCGGCCAGCCGGAGATCAAGCTCGGGATCATCCCCGGCTTCGGCGGCACGCAGCGGCTGCCGCGCCTCGTCGGTCAGAACAAGGCGCTCGAGATGAACCTGATCGGCGACCCGGTGCTCGCCGAGGAGGCGTTCGAGTTCGGCCTCGTCAACCGCGTCGTCGAGGACCACGAACTGCTCGACACGGCGCTCGCGTGGGCGCGCAAGCTCGCGCAGGCCGCGCCGCTCGCGCTCGAGCAGATCAAGCGCGTCTCCGCCGCCGGCGACCTGGACGAGGGGATCGACGCCGAGCAGCGCGCGTTCGCCGACGTCTTCGCGAGCGCCGACGCGAAGGAGGGCATCGCCGCGTTCCTCGCCAAACGAGCGCCGCGCTTCGAGGGCAAGTGAGCGCGGGTCGGCGCGCGGAATCGCTCACACGACGCAATCGGCGCCGCCTGCGCCGGTCTCAGTAGTAGTAGAGGCCCGCGAGTTCGACGCCAGCCGGCGACACGCCGATCCAGCCGGCCGTGCTCGTCGGCGAGATCGATCCGACGTCGCCGGTGTTGACGTTGTAGACCTGCGGCGTCGACGCGCCCGGATTCGGCGCGGCCCACTGCAGCGGCACCGAGAACGGCGAGAAGTCGGCGTTCTGGTCGAGGAACGTCGTGAAGCTCGGTGGCCCGTGGTCGCGCGCGAGCGTCTGCAGCTGGGCGATCGTCGGCACGTCCCAGATGCCGCCGTAGGCGTATGGACAGCTCGTTGCGTTGCACTGCACGATCCAGCGACCGCTCGGCAGCTGGCGCGCCTGCATCGCGTAGCTCGCGATCCTCGGGTTCGGTTGCGGCGGCGTCCACGTGTAGAGGATCTGCTGGGCGCCGTCGAACGAGTCGGCCCAGGTCAGGCCCGTGCGCGTGTCGACTGCCGTGTTCGGGTACGGCACCCACTTCAGCAGCGCGCGCTGCGCCGCCTGTTCGCCGTCGAACGCGCGGATTTCGCGCTCGATCGTCGTGCCGTCGAGGCCCTTGTGGTGCCAGTAGTTGACGCGCAGCGCCAGCAGCAGCGCGCTGTTCATCGAGTAGTACCTGTAGACCTCGCCCTGCGACAGGGCGAGGCTGCGCGTGAAGAACGGGTTGGCGCGCCCCTTCGCGGCCTTGTTCGCGGCGATCAGGATGCCGTCGGCGCCGGGCGCCGGCGTCGTCAGCTGCTTCTGCAGGATCTCCTGCGCGCTGAACAGGTCGCCGCCCGGTCCGAGCTGCGCCCACAGGTGCTCGGCGTGGACGTTGCGATCGTTCTCCGTCGTCGCGAGCGCGAGGTTGTTGAGTTCCTTCTGTGCCTTGTCGATCGACCCGAGCACACACGACGCCTCGAGCGCCGCGTTGCTGTACTGCGCCTGCGTGACGAGCGTCGCGACCGAGTCGAGTTTGCCGCGCACGTCTTCGATGCCGAGCTTGAGCCCGGCGATCTCTTCTTTGATTTCGTCGAGCTTCGCGCTGTTGCCGTCGAGGACGAACGGGCCGATGAAGTTGCCGACGCTCTCGCCGACCGGCCCGAGCTCGCCGGCCTTCAGTTTCTCGACGAGGTAGGGCGCGCCGGCTTTCGCGAATGCGACGGCGACCGTCGCAGCGGCGCTCGACACGTGCGCGCGCTCGCGCGTCAGCCCGCAGCCGCGCGCGCGTCAGCCTCGTCGTGCTCGGTGCCGGCGTGCGCCGCGCGTGCCGTGCGCTAATGCACGACGAGGTCGCGTCCGGGCTCGATCCGCCAGCGCGCGGCGAGCGCCGCGAGCTGCTCGTCGAGCTCCCAGCCGTCGGCGACGGCGTCGCCGACGTATTCGGGGCTCGCGCCCTTCAGCGCCATGCAGTTCGCGTTGTCGCCGATGGCGCGGATCTCCGCGACCTCCGCGGCGCTCAGCGGCGAGGGGTAGGCGACCGCCGCGAGCTCGGCGCGCTTGGCCTCGACCGGGCGCGCGTCGGGACCGCTCTCCTGGATCAGCGTCGGCGCGACGCAGCGGACGGGCTCGTGCGCGAGGTCCCACGCGCACGCGAGCTGCAGCATGCTCAATCCGTGGCGCTCGGCGTACGGGCGCATCCGCGCGAGCTTCGCGCGACCCTGCTCGACCCAGTCGCCGGGGCGGAACTTGCGGTGGTCGTGCTCGGCGAACGAGTGGCCGGGCAGTACGTCGTCGTGAAAGATGCCGCCGTAGTCGACGACGCGCGCGATCACGTCGACGTCGTTCGCGCTCGCCGCGCCGAGCGCGAGCTCGCCGGGCCACGGCTCGAGCGGGTTGAGGATCATCATCGCCCAGTCGATCAGCGACGAGAAGCGCTCGAAGCAGTCGATCAGGTCGAGCGTGAAGCCGTTCGCCGGACCCGGCGCGACGCCGATCAGCCGTGTCAGGCCCGCCTCGCGCACGGCCGCCATCCCGTCCCACACGGCCGTGCTCGTGTAGCCCGTGCGGTCGGGGTTGTGCAGCAGCAGCAGGTCGAAGCGCTCGACGCCGAGCCGCGCCAGGCTGCGCTCGCTCGCCATGCGGATGTAGCCGGCGTAGTCGCGCTCGCCGCGCAGGCTCCGATCGGTGAAGCGCGGGAACCCCTTCGCGCCGTTGCGCTCGCCCTCGTAGAAGTCGTGGCCGATCGCGCCGACGAGGCAGTAGTCCTCGCGCGCGACGCCGGCGAGCGCGCGGCCGAGCGTCGCGTCCGCTTTGCCCTGGCCGTAGACGTCGGCCGTGATCACCGTGTCGATCCCCTCGCCCGGGCGCAGCAGCGACAGCAGCCGCTCGTCGGCGAGCGGCTCGCCGAAGTGCATGAAGCGCCCGCCGCTCCAAGTGCCGATCGCGCTCGTCGTCGGGTCCATCGCTCCAGCCTAAATGATCACTTCGGCTTGAACCCGATCGCCGTGCGAGCTCGCAGCGCCGCTTCGAGCCGCCCGAGCGCATGGCGCACGACGTCCTCGTCGAGCGCCGGCGCCGCGTCGCCCTCGTGCTCGCCGTCGGCCCCATCGGCTTCGCCGCCGCGCTCCTCCTCGCCGCCGCCGTCGCCGACGCCGGCGAGCGCCGCCCGCGCCTGGCGCTCGACGCCGGCGCGCAGCTTGCGCAGCTCGTCGATGCGGATCGCGAGGTCCTCGCGACGCTCGGTCGGCAGCTCGGCGAGCGCGGCCGCGTAGGCGCCGCGCAGCTCGAGCGCCGCGTGCGCGAGGCGACGCTGCTCGACGTCGACGCGCGCGCGCAGCGCGAGCTCCTCGCAGAGCAGCGCCGCGCCGCGGCCGCCGAGCAGCACCGCGAGGCGCTCCTGCGGGCGCAGCGCCGCCGCGCGGTCGCCGATCCGTTTGCGCCGCACGCCGCGCGGGCCGCGCCACTGCAGCTCGACGGCGTGCTCCCAGACGCCGTCGGCGACCTGCTCGCCCTCGCCCCAGCCGGCGCGGATGACGAGCGCCTGCTCGGGCGCGACCTCGTGCAGGTACGCGTCGGCCGCGGCGATCCGCTGCATCTGCAGGACGCGGTTGAGCACGCCGACGGCGTCGGTCACGGCGCGCTCGCCGTCGAGGTCCGACAGCCACGCGCGCGCCTGGCGCTCGGCCGAGACCGACACCGCGTCGACGATCGTCGCGCGCGCCGTCGCGACTGGAGCCGGCTCGGGCTCGGGCTCGACCGGCGTCGTGCGCCGGCGCGAGGCCGAGCGTGCCGAGGCGCTCCACAGCGCCGTGCGCGCGGGCGCGCGCCGCGCCGCGCCGAGCGTGCCGAGCACGACGACGTGCTCGGGGTCGGCGTCCTCGCCGTCGCGCAGCAGGTAGCGCCCGTCGGGAGGTCCGAGCTCCCACGGAAACTCCAGCTGTACGAACAGGAACCAGCGCTCGGTCATCGCTGCACCGTATTGTTCCGCGGTGGCGGCGACAGAAGCCGCCGGTGGGCCGCGGCCCACCGAAACTCGAAACCAGGAGCGCACGGATGTCCGATGCGAGCAATGTCGCCAAGAGCCTGCGCGAGCGGTTGAGCGAGAACACGGAGGAGCGGCTCGGGAAGGCCCTTTCCGACCTGCTTGAAAATCCCCTGATCACAGGAGCCATCGGGCGTGCGTTCGACGCGCGCGAGAAGGCTTCTCAAGCACAGGAGGTTGCAATGGGTGCGCTGAACATCCCGTCGGCTGCCGATATCGAACGGCTGACCCGACGGCTGCGGGCTGTGTCGCATCGGCTGGAGGGCATCGAGGACGGCGTGCACCGTCTCGACCGTGCGCTCTCGCCCGGCGCAGTCGAGGCACGGCTGTCGGCGATCGAGCAGCAGCTCGGGCGGTTGACGAGCAAGCTGTCGAGCGAGGCGGCGCGACCGGTGCGCGCGGCGGCTGCCGCGAAACCGACGCGAAGCAGATCGACGAAAGCGAAACCGACGAAAGCGAAAGCCAAAGCGAAAGCTGCGGGCAAAGCGAAAAGCGCGAGCAAAGCCAAAGCGACGAGCAAAGCCAAAGGCGGCGCGAAAGCGAGACCGGCGGTCAAAGCGAAAGCGCCGGCGCGCAAAACGAAAGCAAAAGCGAAAGCGGGGACGGGCGGCCGGGCGAAAGTAGCCGGCAAAGCGAAAGCGACGAAAGCGAAAGCCGCGAGCAAAGCGAAAGCCGCCGGCAAAGCGGGCAAAGCGAAAGCGAAAACCGCGCGCAAAGCGGCGACGAAAGCGGCCGGCAAAGCGAAAGCCGCCGGCAAAGCGCAGGTCAAAGCCGCGAGCAAAGCGAAAGCCGCGGCCGGCCGCAGCAAAGCCGCCAGCAAAGCGCGCAGAGCCAAATAGGCAAAGCGCAAAAGGGGTCGGGGGTTTGACGCTAGGCGGCGCTCGGCTGCGTGCCGAGGGCCGCCAGCGCAGCCTTGCCGAGCCGCTCGACGGCGCCGTGCAACGAGTGCGCGTCGATCCGCGTGCGCGCGCCGCGCGCGTCGAACGTGTCGGTGACGGCGAGCACGCACGCGACCGGCACGTTCGCGGCGGCGCCGATCGCGAACAGCGTCGCCGCCTCCATCTCGATCGCGAGCGCGTCTGCGTGCGCGCCGCCGCGCGAGCCTGTGCGCTCGTAGAACAGGTCGACGCTGACGACCGTGCCGACGCGCGCGCCGCTTGCGTGGCGCGCGGCACTCGCATCGCCGGCGCCGCGCGCGAGCGCGGCGGTCAGCGTCGGGTCGGCCGCGACGCGCTCGCCGCCGCCGAGCGCACGCGAGGCGCCGTCGGCGCAGATCGCCTCGCGCGCGATCACGAGCTCGCCGAGCGCGAGCGCCGGGTCGAGCGCGCCGCATGTGCCGACGCGGATCGCGCGCCGCGCGCCGAGCGAGATCAGCTCCTCGAGCACGATCGCCGCCGACGGGCCGCCCATGCCGGTCGCCTGGATCGTCAGCGCGCGGCCGTCGGCGGCGAGCCCCGTGTAGCCCCACAGGCCGCGGTTGTGGTTGAACATCTTCGGCTCGGCGAGCAGCTGCTGTGCTAGCGCGAGCGCGCGCCCGGGGTCGCCCGGCAGCAGCACGCGCTCGGCGAGCGGCGCGGTCGGGTGCACGTGGATCGCGGGCGGCGGCGTGGTCGCGCTGTCGGGCACGGCGAGGCGACTTTAGACTGCGAAGGATGGGAAAGCCCGCCGCCTCGCGCCACCGTGGCTGAGCCCGCAGGCGATCGCGCGCCGGTCGCCGAGCAGCTGACGCTCGCACAGGTCGCGGCGCGCGCGGGCGTCACGCCGGCGACCGTCAAACGCTGGCTCGGCATGGGCCTCGTTCCGGGCTACGAAGGGCGCTGGACACCGGCTGCCGCCGCGTACGTGCGCGTCATCTCGCGCCTGCGCGCGCGCGGGCACGCGCTCGGCGAGATCAAGCGCGCGAGCGACGCCGGCCAGCTCGCGGTCGGGCCGATCGAGGACCTGCTCGGCGGCTCCGAGGGGCGCTACACCGTGCGCGAGGTCGCGCGCGCGACGGGCCTCGAAGTGGCGTTGATCGAGCGCATCCTCGCGGCGATGGGCCCGACCGTCGGCGGCCCGACGCCCGAGCTGCTCTCCGACGAGGACCTCGAAATGATGCGCTACGTCGCGACGATCCTCGAGGCCGGCCTGCCGTCGGTAGCGTTCCTGCAGCTCGCGCGCGTCTACGGGCAGGCGATCGCGCAGATCGCCGAAGCCGAGGTGCGCCTGATTCACCTCTACGTGCACGAGCCGCTGATGCGCGAGGGGATGCCGAACGTCGAGATCGCCGAGGCGATGGAGGGGCTCGCGCGCGAGCTGATCCCGTTCGTCACGCCGCTGCTGCGCTACACGCACGATCGCCTGCTCGGCCACTTCGTCGAGCAGGACGTGATCGGCCACATGGAGAGCAGCCTCGCCGAAAGCGCCTCGAAGGAGGGACGCGTGCGCGTCGCGATCCTGTTCGCCGACCTCGCCGGCTACGCGCGGCTGACCGTCGAGCGCGGCGACGAGGCGGCGCTCGCCGCCGTCGAGCGCTTCGTCGAGGAGGTCGAGCGGACGCTGCCGACCGACGCGCGCGTGATCAAGACGCTCGGCGACGAGGTGATGGTCGTCGGCCCCGACGCGGCCGGTCTCGTGCGCTGGGCCGTGCGCCTCGGCGCGGCCGCGCGCGACGGCGATCCGCCGCCGCGCATCGGCATGCACTACGGCGACGCGCTGTACCGCGACGGCGACTACTACGGCCGCGAGATCAACCAGGCGGCGCGCGTCGTCGCGCGCGCGGGCGGCGGCGAGGTGCTCGTCACGCGACCGGTCGTCGACGTCGCGGCCGGCCTCGACGGCGTGCGCTTCGAGCGGATCGGCGAGGTCGGCCTGAAGGGCTTCTCCGAGCCGACCGAGCTGTTCATCGCCTCGGCGCCGGACGCCTAGCGAGGCACGATGCTCGTCGCGCAGATCCGCGAGGCGGTGCGCGCCGGCCGCCTGCTCGACGGCCCGCGCGCGCTCGTCGCGATGCTCTCGGGCGGGCGCGACTCGGTCTGCCTGCTCGACGTCGCCGTCGCGCTGCGCGGCGCCGGCGCCGTCACGGCGCTGCACGTCGACTACGGGCTGCGCGCCGAGGCCGGCGCCGACGCGCAGAGCTGCGTCGAGCTGTGCGAGCGGCTCGGCGTCGAGCTGTCGCTCGTGCGCGCCGGCGAGCCGCGGAGCAACGTGCAGGCGTGGGCGCGCGAGCTGCGCTACGCGGCGGCGCGCGAGCTGGCGAGGCGCATCGGCGGCGGTGCGGACGACGCCGCGCGCGCCGCGGCGATCGCGACCGGCCACACGGCGAGCGACCAGGTCGAGACGATCCTCTACCGGCTCGCCGCCTCGCCGGGGCGGCGCGCGCTGCTCGGGATGGCGCCGGTCGAGGGCGACGTCGTGCGCCCGCTGCTCGGCGTCACGCGCGAGCAGACGGCGACGTACTGCCGCGAGCGCGGGCTGCGATGGCGCGAGGACGCGAGCAACGAGGACGCCCGGTACGCGCGTACGCGCGTGCGCGCGACGGTCGTGCCGGCGCTGCGCTCGGTGCATCCGGCAGCCGAACGCAACGTGCTGCGCACGGCGGCGCTGCTGCGCGAGGAGAGCGAGCTGCTCGACGCGCTCGTCGACGCCGAGCTCGGCGGGCGCGCGGAGGTCTCGCTCGAGCGCCTGCGCGCGCTGCCGGCGGCGCTTGCGCGCTCCGTCGTCGTGCGCCTCGCCGAGGACGCTGCCGGCGACTACGTTCCGCAGGCGGGAGAGCGCGTCGCGGAGCTGCTCGCGCTCGCGCGCCGCGGCGGTCGCGCGGAGCTGCACGTCGGCGGGCTCGCCGGTGCGGTGATCGAGGACGGCGCGCTTCGCTTTCGCCGGCTCGCCGAGCACGAGACGTCGATGCGCCCGCCGAAGACGCCGCCGGGCGCGGACTAGACTCCGTGCAGTGGCGAGTCCGGCGCGAGCCTCAGACGAATCGGCGGTCGGCGAGGTGCTCGTCGGCGCCGAGGAACTGCAGCGTCGCGTCGCCGAGCTCGGCGAGCAGATCACGCGCGACTACGCCGGTCGCTCGCTGCTGCTGATCGGCGTGCTGAAGGGCGCCGTCTTCTTCCTCAGCGACCTGATGCGCTTCATCGACGTGCCGGTCGAGGTCGACTTCATGGCCGTCGCCTCCTACGGCTCGGCGACCGACTCCTCCGGCGTCGTGCGGATCCTCAAGGACCTCGACGCGGCGATCGAAGGGCGCGACGTGCTGATCGTCGAGGACATCGTTGACTCCGGCCTGACGCTGCAGTACCTGATGCGCAACCTCGGCTCGCGCAACCCGGCCTCGCTCGAGGTCTGCGCGCTGCTGACGAAGCCCGAGCGCCGCAAGGTCGATCTGCCGACGCGTTACGTCGGCTTCGAGATCGCCAATCGGTTCGTCGTCGGCTACGGCCTCGATTTCGACGAGCGGCATCGCAACCTGCCCTACGTGGCGGCGCTGGAGCGGTAGCGCCATCTTAGATACCGCACTCTGACACGTACGCGCGGAGTGCCCGCAACCGCCGAGATGACAACACCCTCATGGTAGGCTAGGGGCCTGGTGACCACGATTTCCCACGGTGCCAGACCGCGCAGGATCAACCTATGAGCCGTTTCTTCAAGAGCGCCGCGTTCCCGATCCTCATCGTCGTCGTGCTCGCGTTCCTCGCGGTGAAACTCGTCAACCCGGGAACGAGCAACCACCGCACTCACAGCTACCAGACGCTTGTCTCGAAAGAGCTTCCGCAGGGCGAAGTGCAGGAAGTCAAGTTCAAGAACAAAGGCAAGGCGCTCGAAGTCAAGCTGAAGAACAAAGAAAACTACGAAGTCGGCTACATCGAGCAGGCCGCTCCGGAACTGATCAAGGAACTGCGCACCGACGGCGTCGCCTACAACGTCGAATCGGAAAAGAGCAGCGCGCTGCTCGGGCTGCTCGCCTACGTGCTACCCGTGCTGCTGTTCTTCGGCTTCTGGCTGTTCCTGATGAACCAGGTGCAGGGCGGCGGCTCGAAAGTGATGTCGTTCGGCAAGTCGCGCGCCAAGCGCCTGTCGGCCGACTCGCCGAAGATCACCTTCCGCGACGTCGCCGGCGTCGACGAGGCGGTCGAGGAGCTCCACGAGATCAAGGAATTCCTCGAGAACCCGAAGAAGTTCCAAGCGCTCGGTGCGCGGATCCCGACCGGCGTGCTGCTGTACGGGCCGCCGGGCACCGGCAAGACGCTGCTCGCGCGCGCGGTCGCCGGCGAGGCCGGCGTGCCGTTCTTCTCGATCTCCGGCTCGGACTTCGTCGAGATGTTCGTCGGCGTCGGCGCCTCGCGCGTTCGCGACCTGTTCGAGCAGGCCAAGCAGAACAGCCCGTGCATCATCTTCATGGACGAGATCGACGCCGTCGGGCGCCACCGCGGCGCGGGTCTCGGCGGCGGCCACGACGAGCGCGAGCAGACGCTCAACCAGCTGCTCGTCGAGATGGACGGCTTCGAGGCGAAGGACAACATCATCATGATCGCCGCGACGAACCGTCCCGACATTCTCGACCCGGCGCTGCTGCGCCCCGGGCGCTTCGACCGCCAGATCGCCGTCGACCGCCCCGACCGCAAGGGCCGCGCGAAGATCCTCGAGGTGCACACGCGCGGCAAGCCGCTCGCGAAGGTGATCGACATCGACGCGCTCGCCGGCCAGACGCCGGGCTTCACCGGCGCCGACCTGTCGAACCTGATCAACGAGGCCGCGCTGCTGTCGGCGCGCACGGGAAAGCGCGAGATCGGCCAGGACGAGCTCGAGGAGGGGATCATGCGCGTGATCGCCGGCCCCGAGAAGAAGACGCGCGTGATGAGCGAGAAGGAGCGGCTGATCACGGCCTATCACGAGATGGGCCACGCGATCGTCGGCCACTTCCTCGAGCACTCCGACCCGGTGCACAAGATCTCGGTGATCTCACGCGGGCAGGCGCTCGGCTACACGATCTCGATGCCGCAGGAGGATCGCTTCCTGACGACGCGCGCCGAGCTCAAGGACACGATGGCGATGACGCTCGGCGGCCGCGCGGCCGAGGAACTGGTCTTCGGCGAGATCACGACCGGGGCGTCGAACGACATCGAGAAGGTCACCGCTACGGCCAAGCAGATGGTCATGCGCTTCGGCATGAGCGAGAAGCTCGGCCCGCGCGTGTTCGGACACGACCACGGCCAACCGTTCCTCGGCCGCGAGTTCTCGACCGAGCCCGACTACTCCGACGAAATCGCGCGCGAGATCGACGACGAGGTGCGGCGGATCATCGAGATGGCCCACCAGCGCGCGCGCGACATCCTCACCGAGCACAACAACGAGCTGACGAAGATCTCCGAGATCCTCGTCAAGCGCGAGACGATCGAGAAGGAGGAGTTCCTCGCGCTGCTCGCCGGCAAGAGCGAGGAGGACGTGTTCGGCGTCGAGGAGGACACGGGGCCCGAGCTGCCGGCGCCGCCGATGCCCGCCGACCGCGGCGCTCCCGAGCGCGAAGCGCCGCGCACGATCCCGCGCCCCGGGCTCGCCGGCGGCACCGCCGAGATGCGCGCGAGCGATCCGGAGCGCCCCGAGCCTGCGTAGATGACGCTTCCCGTCGGCTTTCGCCTGATGGGCATCGTCAACGTGACGCCGGACTCGTTCTCCGACGGCGGACGCTTCCTGCAGCCGAACGCGGCGATCGCGCACGCGCTCGAGCTCGTCGCGGAGGGCGCCGAGATCGTCGACGTCGGCGGCGAGTCGACGCGGCCGGGCGCCGAGCCGGTCGCCCTCGCCGAGGAGCTGCGCCGGGTGCTGCCGGTGATCGAGGGGATCGCGGCGGCGAGCGCGTCGCTGTCGGACAGGCCGCAGATCTCGATCGACACGTCGAAGGCGGCGGTCGCGGCGGCGGCGCTCGCGGCGGGAGCCAGCCTGGTCAACGACGTCAGCGCGTTTCGCGCGGACCCGGAGATGGCGGCTGTCGTCGCCGGCGGCGAGGCGGACTGCTGCCTGATGCACATGCGCGGCGAGCCGCGCACGATGCAGGACGACCCGCGCTACGGCGACGTCGTCGACGACGTCCGCGAGTTCCTCGCCGAGCGCCTCGCGTTCGCGCTCGAGGCGGGCGTCGCGCGCGAGCGGATCATGCTCGACCCGGGCATCGGCTTCGGCAAGACCGCCCGCCACAACCTGGAGCTGCTGCGCCGCGTCGACGAGCTGGTCGCGCTCGGACAGCCGGTCGTCGTCGGCACGTCGCGCAAGAGCTTTCTCGGGCGGATCGTCGAGCGCGAGGCCGACCGCACCGAGCCGCCGCCGGGCGCCGAGCGGCTGGCGGGAACGATCGCGACGAACGTGCTCGCGTTCGAGCGTGGCGCGAGCGTGTTCCGCGTGCACGACGTCGGTCCGGCGCGTGAGGCGCTGGCGGTGGCGGCTGCTACGTTGGGCGAACGATGGACGGCGAGCCGCAGGGTGACGATCCCGACGAGCTAGAGGACGACGGCCGCGACGGTGAAGAGGCGGCCGAGGCGGTCACCGTCGAGATCAGCGGGCTGTCGCTGTACACGCACCACGGCGTCAGCGAGGCCGAGCGCGAGGTCGGCCAGCGGCTCGTGCTCGACCTGCGCCTCGACGTCGGCGAGACCGACGCGACGGTGACCGACTCGATCGAGGACACGGTCGACTACGCAGAGGTCTGCCAGCTCGTCGCGCTGATCGCGCAGCAGCGCTCGCATAGGACGCTCGAGCGCCTGTGCAGCACGATCGCCAACCGCCTGCTCGCCGACTACGACCTCGAAGGCGTGTGGGTCAAGGCGACCAAGCCAGAGCCGCCGATCGCGCTGCCCGTCGACGAGGTCTCGGTCGAGGTCTGGCGCGAGGGCGAGGGATGAGCGCGGCCGAGGCGACGAGCACGGCCGAGCGCTTCCGCGCGGCGGTCGAGCGCAAGGACCTCGCGGCCGCCGGCGAGCTGCTCGCGCCGGACGTCGTCTTCCACAGCCCGGTGACCTTTCACCCGTTCCTCGGGCGCGAGACGGTCGCGGCGCTGCTCGGCGAGGTCGCGCAGGTGTTCGCCGACTTCCGCTACACCGACGAGCTCGCGATGGACGGCGGGCACGCGCTGATCTTCCGCGCGAAGGTCGCCGGCACCGACCGCGAGATCGAGGGCATCGACCTGCTGCGCTTCGACGCCGACGGCTTGATCGTCGACTTCACCGTGATGCTGCGACCGCTGTCGGCGCTCGTGCCGTTCGCGCAGGCGATGGGCGAGCGCGCGCAGGCGGCCGGGCTCCAGACGACACGCGCCTAGCGCGCGAAGGGCTTCGGCGGTGCCAGCGCGGATCGGACTGCTCGGCCTCGGCTCGAACGTCGGCGAGCGCCGTACGCACCTGCAGGCGGCGCTCGACGGTCTCGCGCGCGCCGGCGTCGTGCCGCTCGCGAGCTCCTCGACGTACGACACGGACCCGGTCGGCGAGGTGCTCGACCAGCCGAACTTCCTCAACGCGTGCGTGCGCGTCGAGACCGCGCTCGAGCCGCTCGCGCTGCTCGACGTCGTCAAGGAGCTCGAGCGCGAGCTCGGCCGCGCGGCCGGCGGCGTGCGCCACGGGCCGCGCGCGATCGACATCGACGTGCTTACGCTCGGCGAGCTCGAGCTGCGCGAGCAGCGGATGACGCTGCCGCACGAGCAGCTGCTGTCGCGGCGCTTCGTGCTGATCCCGGCGCTCGAGCTCGACTTCGACTACGCGGTGCCCGACGGTCGGCGGCTGTCCGACGCGCTCGCCGCGCTGCCGCTCGCGGAGGGCGTGCGCTGGGCCGGGCCGCCGCTCGAGCTGCGCGCCTCTCGCGACGCCGCGGCGCCCGCCCGCCCGGCGTAGCCGCGCTTCAGGAGCTCTGCACGCGCTCGGCCCAGCTGGCGAGGCGCAGCAGCGTCGCGCCG
This sequence comes from uncultured Solirubrobacteraceae bacterium, assembly GCA_963802105.1. Taxonomy (GTDB): domain Bacteria; phylum Actinomycetota; class Thermoleophilia; order Solirubrobacterales; family Solirubrobacteraceae; genus Palsa-744. The sequence goes on from CAWDHJ010000002.1 coordinate 2,046,025, forward strand.
TCGACGCCGTGTCCGGAGACGACGCAGAGGTGGCCTTCGCGCATCCACGCGACGACCGGGTGGCCGTCGACGGTCAGCAGTCGATACGGCGTGCCATCGCGGCGTTCGACGACGCCGCCGGGGATCTGCGACGGCGCGCCGCCGGCGACGATCGCGTAGCCGACGCGGTGTCCGAGCGCGTTCTCGTAGAAGACGGTCGTGACCGTGCGACCGTCGACGCTGTCGGTGCGCGTGCCGGTCGCGCGCCAACCGAAGTGCGCGCCCCAGTAGGGGAACGCGACGCCGTCGACCGACGCGGCGAGCTCTGTGTGGTTGGAGCCGCTCTCCGCCGGCGCCGCGGCGGTCGCCGCGCGCAGCGTCAGCGACGACGCGTCGGGCACGCTGAGCGTCGAGGAGCTGCCGCTCGTGCCGACGACGACGGCGAGCGCGATCACTGCCGCGGCGATCGCGCCCATCGCCGCGAGGCGCGGTCGCCGGCCGTACGGGCGCTCGCGCGCCTCGCCGCGCGTCCTTTGCGGCCGACGCTCGGCGATCATCTGCTCGACGGCATCGTGCAGCGAGTCGGGCGCGCGCACGTCGACCGAGCGGATCAGCTCGGCGATCTCGGACTCGCTGCTCGGACGTTGCTCGCTCATGGCGTATCTCCACTCTGCACGACTCCGCCGGCTCGCATTCCTTCCCGCGGCTGCGGATCGGCGGCGGGCTCGTCGCCGAGCGCCCGCGCGACTCGTCGGCGCGCGCGAAACAGCCGCGTCGTGATCGTCGCCTCGCGCACTTTCAGCGCGCGCGCGGCCTCGCGGTAGGAGAGGCCGAGCACGTCGATCGCGACGAGCGCCATGCGGAAGTCCTCGGGCAGCTCGGCGATCGTCGCGTACAGCTCGTGGACCTCGATCGCCTGCTCGGGACGGCCGAGCGGTTTCGGGTCAGCGACGACGACGTCGTCGAGCGTCGCGACGGTGACCGGGCGGCGGCTCGCCGTGCGGCGGCCCGTCAGGAACGTGTTGCGCAGCACGCGCATCAGGTAGTAGAGCTCATCGTCGCCGTGCAGCATGCGCGGTTTCGAGAGCACGCGCGCGAACGTCTCCTGCACGAGGTCCTCGGCGTCCTCGCGCGAGCCGCACAGCGCCCATGCCGCGCGGTACAGGCGGTCGACGTGCTGCGCGAGCGATTGCGGGTCGAGGAGGCGCATGGCGTCGTCAGCGTCGCGTCGTCACGCGCCGCTACGGCGAGGGTAGCGCCGTCAGGCGCTCGCCGGCGAGGGGATCCAGGCGGCGTCGAGGATGCCGACCGGCACCTCGCCGACGATCGGCGGGAAGTAGCGCGCGAGCGCGGCGGCGGGGTGCTCGTCGATCAGCGGGCGCACGTCGCCGAGCGTGCCGAGCAGGCGGATCGTGCTGCCAATCTGCAGGTCGGCGGCGTTCGGCTGCTCGCCGCCGAGCAGGCCGTCGGCGATCCAACCGTCGATCCGGTCGAGCTGCGAGGGCAGCGCTGCGAGATCGGCGCGCACGGCGTCCTCGCGCGCGTGGTTGCGAATCGCCATGAGCTTCGCCGTGAGCGGCGCGGCGGGTCGCAGCAGCGGCAGCGGCAGCGGCAGCTTCGCGCCGACGGCGTAGCTGAGCATCGTCTCGGGCTTTCGCACGAAGGCGAGGTCGAGCACGCGCCGGGGGACGCTCTGGAGGACGTCGTCGCCCCAGCGCTCGGCCTCGAGCACCTGCGCGTATGCCGGCGAGCCGGCCGGCGGCAGCAGCGGCGGCTCGGGCGCGAGCTCGTCGAGCCGGCGCATGATCGCGCGCGAGCCGACGAGCCGCTCGCCGTCGATGCGCATGCCGGGGACGGTCGTGCCGCCGTAGCGCAGCGGGCCGACGAGCAGCTGCGTCAGCGGCAGCAGCTCGACGCGCTCGAAGTCGAGCGACTTCAGACGCAGCGCGGCTTCGACGGCGGCGCACGGGTGAGAGGCTGGCAGCGCGTAGAGCTTGCGGGCGGTCGCGGGCATCGCCTGCCGAGCATAATGCTTCGCCGATGCTGCTCGTCGTCGATGTCGGGAACACGCAGACGCACTTCGGCGCGTTCCGCGGAGAGGAACTCGTCGAGCACTGGCGCTTCGCGACCGTGCGCCAGTCGACGGCCGACCAGCTCGGCGCGGCATTGCGCAACCTGATGGAGCTGCGCGGCTACGGCTTCGGCGATCTCGAAGCGTCGATCGTCTCCTCGACGGTGCCGCAGCTCGAGCCCGAGTGGACGGCGATGGCGAGCCGCTACCTGCGTCACGAGATGCTCGTCGTCGGGCCGGGCACGCGCACGGGCATGGCGATCCGCTACGACAACCCGCGCGAGATCGGCGCCGACCGGCTCGTCAACGCGGTCGCGATCCGCGAGCGCTTCGACGGCTCGGCCGTGTGCGTCGACTTCGGCACGGCGACGACGTTCGACGTCGTCTCGCGCGAGGGCGAGTACCTCGGGGGCGCGCTGATGACCGGCATCGAGATCTCGCTCGAGGCGCTCTCCGAACGCGGTGCGCGCCTGCCGAAGATCGAGCTCGCGCCGCCGAAGAGCGTGATCGGCAAGAACACGATCGACGCGATCCGCTCGGGCGTCGTCTACGGCTACGCCGGCGCGATCGACGCGATCCTGCGTCGTCTCTACGACGAGCTCGGCGAACGTCCGCGGACGATCGCGACAGGCGGCCTCGCCGGCCTCGTCGTGCCGTACGCCGAGGAGCTCGACGAGGTCGACGACATGCTGACGCTCACGGGCCTTCGTCTGCTGCACGAAAAAAACTCGTGACCGGCATCCTGCCTTTTGCCGAGCCGGCCTGAACCTGGCGTGCGCACGTCTGAGCAGTTGAGACCGGCATCCTGCCTTCTTGCCGAGCCGGCCTCCGCTTCTTGTCACATCTCGAGGCCGCTCCGGCCGCCACGGCCGTTACATGGGCGGCCATCCCGGCCGCCTTGCCGGCGCGGGACATAATTCAGCTGTGACTACGAAGCGCCTGACCGAACCGTGGATGCTCGGGCCGCTACGCGTGCCGAACCGCGTGCTGCTCGCGCCGCTGGCGGGGATCGGGAACTGGTTCGTGCGGCTGCAGGCGAAGCGCTACGGCGCGGGGATGGCGGTCTCGGAGATGGTCTCGACGCACGCGATCCACTACGGCAACGAGAAGACGTGCGTCGAGATGCTGCGGATCGACGCGCGCGAGCGCGACGGCGGCCCGGTCTCGATCCAGCTGTTCGGCGAGGACGCGGCGATCATGCGCGAGGCGGCCGCGCGCGTCGTCGGCGTCGGCGCCGACGCGATCGACATCAACATGGGCTGCCCGGTGCCGAAGGTCTGCAAGACGGGCGCCGGCGCGGCGATGCTCGACGACCCGGACCGCGCCGTCGCGCTCGCGCGCGCGGCGGTCGAGGGCGCGGCCGAGGCGGTCGGCGCGGGCGAGCCGGCGCCGCCGGTCACGGTCAAGCTGCGCTCGGGCGTGCGGCGCGGCGAGACGAGCGGCTTCGAGCTCGCGCGGCGACTCGTCGCCGAGGCGGGCGTCGCGGCGATCGCGTTCCACCCGCGCTCGGCCGCCGTGCAGCACAAGGGCGTTCCCGACTACGCGCTCGCCGAGCGCCTCGTCGCGACGCTCGACGCGCCGGTGATTCTGACGGGCGGCATGAACGACGCGACGAGCGTGCGCGAGGCGTTCGCGCGGACGGGCGCCGACGCGGTGATGCTCGCGCGCGGCGCGCTCGGCAACCCATGGCTGTTCGCCGAGCTCGTGGACGGACGCGAGCAGGAGCCGTCGCGCGCCGAGGTGCTCGACGAGCTCGATTGGACGATCGCGCGCGCCGTCGAGCACCTCGGCGAGCCGCGTGCGACGCGCTACCTGCGCAAGTTCTATCCGTGGTACGTCGCGCGCCTTCAGCTCGACGCGCACGCGGCCAAGCTGCTGCAGTCCGAGCTGCAGCAGGCGGCGACGCTCGCGCACGTGCGAGACGCGCTCGAGCCCTCGCGCGCGGCGCCCGCGCTGACGGCCTGAGCCGTTCGCTCGCGCCGTTGACGCCTCGCTATACTGCTGCGCTCGCTGGGGCCGTCTGCCGCGAAATCTCCCTCCGGGGAACGCGGTCCGGGCACTCTTCGGCCCAACTACAACCGCGATCGAGGGCCAATGCCGAAGGACGTAATCCTCACCCCCGAAGGACTGAAGAAGCTCAAGGACGAACTCGAGCTGCTCTCGACCGAGAAGCGGCGCGAGGTCGCCGAGCGGATCAAGGAGGCGCGCGAGTTCGGAGACATCTCCGAGAACTCCGAGTACGACGACGCGAAGAACGAGCAGGCGATGCTCAAGAGCCGCATCGCGCAGCTGCAGGAGAAGCTGCGCATGGCGAGCGTGATCGAGACGAAAGACCTCTCGACCGACGTCGTGCAGATCGGCTCGGTCGTGCACGTCAAAGACGAAAAGACCGGCAAGTCGGTCAAGTACACGATCGTCGGCTCGGCCGAGGCCAAGCCCGAGGAGGCGAAGCTCTCCAACGAGTCGCCCGTCGGCCGCGCGTTGATCGGCCGCAAGCGCAACGAGACGGTCGCCGTCAAGGTCCCGCGCGGCCCCGCGCGCAAGCTCAAGATCACGAAGATCGACGTCGGGCTCAAGTAGCGGCCGAGCGCCTCTGAGGGCGTAGGTCGAGGCGAGATGTCGGCCCCGGATAGGCGTCCCCGGGTGGCTTGCCCGAGGCGTTGGCCCTACAGTTAGCCGGCCTGGATGGCCGGCCCGGGTAACTGCCGTGGCGGCCGGAGCGGTCACAAGTTGTAACCAGGAGCGGAGGCCGGCTCGGCGAGAAGGCCGGATGCCGGTCACAAGCGCCCGATGACAGACACCAAGCACGACCCCGAGCCCAGCGCCAAACACGGCCTCGCCGAGCTGATCGCCGAGCGCCGCGCGAAGGGCGAGCGACTGCGCGAGGCCGACCCGGCGTCATTTCCCTACTCATACAAGGACGTCGAGCCGATCGCCGACGTTCTCGGCGCCTACGAGCGCCTCGCGCCCGGCGAGGAGACCGAGGACAAACACCGCGTCGCCGGCCGTCTGTCGGCGCGTCGCGGCTCGGGCGGCGCGGCGTTCCTCGACCTCGTCGACCGCACGGGCAAGATCCAGCTGCACGCGCGGCGCGACGTGCTCGGCGAGCAGGCGTTCGAGCGGCTGACGTCGCTCGACATCGGCGACCTGCTCGGCGTCGACGGCGCCGCGCTGCGCTCGAAGCGCGGCGAGATCTCGCTGCGCGTCGACGCGTTCGCGCTGCTCGCGAAGGCGCTGCGCCCGCCGCCCGACAAACGCGGCGGGCTCGCGGACGTCGAGACGCGCTACCGCCGGCGCGAGCTCGACCTGATCGCGAGCGAGGAGGCGCGGCGCGTGTTCGTCGACCGCGCGAAGATCGTCTCGGCCGTGCGCGGCTACCTCGACTCGCAGGGCTTCATCGAGGTCGAGACGCCCGTGCTGCAGCCGCTCTACGGCGGCGCGCTCGCGCGGCCTTTCACGACACATCACAACGAGCTCGACCGCACGCTGTACCTGCGCATCGCGACCGAGCTGTACCTCAAGCGCCTGCTCGTCGGCGGCCTCGAGCGCGTCTACGAGCTCGGCAAGGACTTCCGCAACGAGGGCGTCTCGACGAAGCACAACCCCGAGTTCACGATGGTCGAGTTCTACGAGGCGTACGCCGACTACGAGGACGCCGCAGTGCGCCTCGAAGAGCTCGTGCGCGGCGCCGCGCGGGCGATCGGCTACGCCGGCGAGCTCGACTTCGACGGCACGTGGGCGCGCGTCACGTTCGTCGGCGCCGTCGCCAAGGCGACCGGCATCGATCTGAGCGCCCTGCGCGAGGCCGATGCGCTCGCGCGCGAGATCGAGGAGCGCGACCTCGGCGTCAAGACGCACGAGGAGACGTGGGCGCAGATGGCCGACGGCCTGCTCTCGAAGTTCGTCGAGCCGCACCTGAAGCAGCCGACGTTCGTGCTCGACTACCCCGTCGAGCTCTCGCCGTTCGCGCGCGAGCACCGCACGCAGCCGGGCGTGACCGAGCGCTGGGAGGCGTACGCCGGCGGCGTCGAGATCGCGAACGCGTTCTCGGAGCTCAACGACGCCGACGTGCAGCGCGAGCGCTTCGAGGCGCAGCACGCGGCCGCCGAGGGCGGCGACGAGCAGACGCAGCCCTACGACGAGCTGTTCGTGCAGGCGCTCGAGCAGGGCATGCCGCCGGCCGGCGGCGTCGGCCTCGGCATCGACCGCCTCGTGATGCTGCTGACCGGGCGCGACTCGATCCGCGAGGTCGTGCTGTTCCCGGCGCTGCGCGACTGAGCGCGGCGGCGCCTCGCAAGGCGGCGGCGCTCGCGTTTGCGCCCTCAAGCCGCGCCCGGCGGATGACGATTGACCCCCACGGGGCCGTTGGGTCGGTTGGTAGACTGCCCCTACGGCGTCCACCCACGAAGACCAGACCACGTAGCTCTCTAGAGGCACCGTCCTCGCAGGAAGGAAAAGCATGTTCGAGCGATTCACAGAACGGGCCCGCCAGGTGGTCGTTCTCGCGCAGGAGGAGGCGCGGACGCTCAAGCACAACTACATCGGCACCGAGCACATCCTGCTCGGCCTGCTCCGCGAGGAGGAGGGTCTCGCCGCGCGCGTGCTCGAGAGCCTGGACATCACCGTCGAGCGCGTCCGGGCGCAGGTCGTGCGCATCGTCGGCTCCGGCGAGGAGGTCACCTCCGGCCAGATCCCGTTCACGCCGCGCGCGAAGAAGGTGCTCGAGCTCGCGCTGCGCGAGGCGCTGAGCCTCGGCCACAACTACATCGGCACCGAGCACATCCTGCTCGGCCTCGTGCGCGAGAACGAGGGCGTCGCCGCGCGCATCCTGCTCGACTTCGACGCGGACTCGGAGAAGATCCGCAACGAGGTGATCCGCATGCTGTCCGGTCCCGGCGGCCGTCGCCAGGGCCAGTCGAGCGGCTCGGGCTCGGGCTCGGGCGCCGCTCCGGGCGAGGGCAAGAAGTCCTCGAAGCTGCTCGACCAGTTCGGGCGCAACCTGACGAAGCTCGCCGCCGAAGGCAAGCTCGACCCGTGCGTCGGACGCGAGACGGAGATCGAGCGGATCATGCAGATCCTCTCGCGGCGCACGAAGAACAACCCGGTACTCGTCGGCGAGCCGGGCGTCGGCAAGACGGCCGTCGTCGAGGGGCTCGCACAGCGGATCACGAGCTCGGACGTGCCCGAGCTGCTGCGCAACAAGCAGATCTACACGCTCGACCTCGCGGCGCTCGTCGCCGGCTCGAAGTACCGCGGCGAGTTCGAGGAGCGCCTGAAGAAGGTGATGAAGGAGATCACGCAGCGCGGCGACATCATCCTGTTCATCGACGAGCTCCACAACCTCGTCGGCGCCGGCGCGGCCGAGGGCGCGATCGACGCCGCGTCGATCCTCAAGCCGGCGCTCGCGCGCGGCGAACTGCAGACGATCGGCGCGACGACGCTCGAGGAGTACCGCAAGTACCTCGAGCGCGACTCGGCGCTCGAGCGTCGCTTCCAGCAGATCCGCGTCGACGAGCCGACGGTCGACCAGACCGTCGAAATCCTCAAGGGTCTGCGCGACCGCTACGAGCAGCACCACAAGGTGCAGATCACCGACGAGGCGCTGCGCGCCGCCGGCGAACTCGCGAGCCGCTACATCTCCGACCGCTTCCTGCCCGACAAGGCGATCGACCTGATCGACGAGGCCGCCTCGCGCATGCGCATCAAGTCGATGACCTCGCCGCCGGCGAACCGCGAGCTCGAGGGCGAGGTCGAGACGACGCGCCGCGAGAAGGAGGCCGCGATCGAGGCGCAGGAGTTCGAGAAGGCCGCCGCGTTGCGCGACACCGAGCGCAAGCTGACGAACAAGAAACGCGAGCTCGAGCAGGAGTGGGAATCGGGCGAGTCCGGCGAGCGCCCGTCGATCGGCGAAGAGGAGATCGCCGACATCGTCTCGATGTGGACCGGCATCCCCGTGTTCAAGCTGACCGAGGCCGAGACGCAGAAGCTGATGCGCATGGAGGACGAACTGCACAAGCGCGTGATCGGCCAGCACCCGGCGATCGAGGTCATCTCGAAGGCGATCCGGCGCTCGCGCGCGGGCCTGAAGGACCCGAAGCGCCCGACCGGCTCGTTCATCTTCCTCGGCCCGTCGGGCGTCGGCAAGACCGAGCTCGCGCGCACGCTCGCCGAGTTCCTGTTCGGCGACGACGACGCGATGATCCGCATCGACATGTCCGAGTACATGGAGAAGCACGCCGTCTCGCGGCTCGTCGGCTCGCCTCCGGGCTACATCGGCTACGACGAGGGCGGCCAGCTGACCGAGGCCGTGCGGCGCAAGCCCTACAGCGTGCTGCTGCTCGACGAGATCGAGAAGGCGCACCCGGACGTCTTCAACATCCTGCTGCAGATCCTCGAGGACGGGCGGCTGACCGACGCGCAGGGGCGCACGGTCGACTTCCGCCACGCGATCGTGATCATGACGTCGAACATCGGCGCTTCGGAGATCGCGCGCAACACGCCGCTCGGCTTCGCCGTCTCCGAGGACGAGACGGGGATCACCTACGACGACATGAAGTCGCGCATCATGGGCGAGCTGAAGAAGGTCTTCCGGCCGGAGTTCCTCAACCGCATCGACGACGTGATCGTCTTCCACAAGCTGCAGAAGGACGAGATCAAGCAGATCGTCGAGCTGCTGCTGCTGCGGATCCGCGAGTCGATGGCCGAGCGCGAGCTGCAGCTCGAGCTGACCGGCGAGGCGAAGGACCTGCTCGTCGAGAAGGGCTGGGACCCGTCGATGGGCGCGCGGCCGCTGCGCCGCGCGATCCAGCGCTACATCGAGGACCCGCTCGCCGACTTCGTCCTGCGCGAGCAGCTGACGCCGGGTGCGACGATCGTCGTCGACCCGACGCCCGAGGGCGAGGAGGGCGAGGTGCGCCTGACGATCGTCAAGCCGAAGAAGCAGAAGACGCCGGTCGGCGTCGGCGCCGAGGGCGGCTCCGACGCGGAGCTCGTCGACGGCGAGGGCTCGACCGACGACAGCCCCGCGCTGAGCGACGGCGTCGGCGACGGCGAGTAGCCGCGCCGCGCCGGCGCGCCGGCGTCGGGCCGCGTAGAGCGTAGGCGGGCGCGCGAGGGCGTCCCCGCCGCCGCGTACGCTGCGTCGGTGGCACGCGAGACGATCTACAGCTGCACCGAGTGCGGCGCGCAGTCGGCGCAGTGGCACGGCCGCTGCCCGGCGTGCGAAGCGTGGAACACGCTCGTCGAGGAGCGCGTCGCGCCGTCGGCGCGCGCCGGCGCGCGCGGACGCTCGGGCGGCGCGAAGGGCGCGGGCGCGAGAGGCGCCGGCGGCGGGCGCGAGCGGCGCCCGACGCTCGCGGCGCGCCCGCTGCGCGAGGTCGGCGCGGCGCCGCTGCAGCGCATGTCGACGGGCATCGGCGAGCTCGACCGCGTGCTCGGCGGCGGCCTCGTGCCGGGCTCGCTCGTGCTGCTCGGCGGCTCGCCGGGGATCGGCAAGTCGACGCTGACGAACATGGCGCTCGGGCACCTGCAGGAGTCGGGCAGCCGCACGCTGTACGTCAGCGGCGAGGAGTCGGCCGAGCAGGTGCGCCTGCGCGCCGAGCGGCTTGATCTCGGTCCCACGCGCCCGGCGCTGCGCGTGCCGATCCTCGCCGAGAACGACCTCGACACGGTGCTCGACGCGATCGCGGCCGAATCGCCGGCGGCGTGCGTGATCGACTCGGTGCAGACGCTGAACAGCGGCGAGCTGAGCGGCGCGCCGGGGTCGGTCGGGCAGGTGCGCGAGGTCGCCGGGCGCGTGATGGAGCTCGCGAAGTCGCGCGGCACGGCGGTGATCCTCGTCGGCCACGTGACGAAGGACGGCGCGCTCGCCGGCCCGCGCGTGCTCGAGCACCTCGTCGACTGCGTGCTGCAGTTCGAGGGCGAGCGCGAGCGCCCGTATCGCGAGCTGCGCGCGCTGAAGAATCGCTTCGGCTCGACGAACGAGGCGGGCCTGTTCGAGATGCGCCAGGGCGGCCTCGTCGAGGTGCTCGACGCCTCGGCGCGGTTCGTCGCCGAGGCGACGCGCGCGCCGGGCAGCGTCGTGCTCGCGGCGATGGAGGGCTCGCGCCCGCTGCTCGTCGAGGTGCAGGCGCTCGTCGCGCCGTCGGAGCTCGAGCAGCCGCGCCGCGTCGTCTCGGGGATCGACCGCAACCGCCTCGCGCTCGTGCTCGCGATCCTCGGTCGACACGGGCGCGTCGGCACGGGCGGCTCGGACGTGTTCGTCAACGTCGTCGGCGGCGTGCGCGTCGACGAGCCCGGCTGCGACCTCGCGGTCGCGCTCGCCGTCGCGAGCGCGAGTCGCGGCGTCGCGCTCGCCGGCACGCCGCGCGCGTGCTTCGGCGAGCTCGGGCTGACGGGCGAGCTGCGCTGGGTAGGGCACCCGGAGCGCCGCCTGGAAGAGGCGGCGAAGCACGGCTGCACGGACGTGATCGCGCCGCCGGAGAGCGGCGGCGGCGCGCGCGAGGTCGCGACGCTGCGCGACGCGCTCGCGGCCGCGCTGCCGGCGAGCGGCGGGCGTCTGGCGAGGGCCGCCGCATGACGCGTCTCACGCCTGTGTAGGAGACGCTAAAGGAACGCTAAATGCCCTAGAATGCAGGGAAGTGGCTCTACGATCCGGCGAAGATTTCCACACAGAAGTAAGGCCGGAGCCGGGGTTGATGAAGGCGCTGGAGATGATCGCTCCAGGCACCGCGCTGCGTGAGGGGATCGAGAACATCCTCCACGCTCGCACCGGTGGGCTGATCGTGATCGGCGAGCCTGAAGACCTCAGTTTCCTGAACTCGGGCGGGATCAAGCTCGAGATCGACTACACGCCTGCGTTCCTCTACCAGGTGGCGAAGATGGACGGCGCGATCATCCTCAACGCGAACGCGACGAAGATCACGATGGCGAACGTCCAGCTGATGCCGGACCCGACGATCCTCTCGCACGAGACGGGCACGCGCCACCGCACGGCCGAGCGCGTCTCCAAGCAGACCGACGCGCTCGTGATCGCGATCTCCGCGCGGCGCGAGGTCGTCTCGGTGTACGTCGACGGCGCGAAGTACATCCTCGAGGACATCCCGGTCGTGCTCGCGAAGGCCAACCAGGCGCTCGCGACGCTCGACAAGTACCGCACGCGCCTCGACCAGGTCTCGACGCGGTTGACGGCGCTCGAGTTCGAGGGCGGCGCGACACTGCACGACGTGCTGACGGTGCTGCAGCGCTCGGAGCTCGTCACGCGGATGGCGGTCGAGATCGAGCGCTACATCGTCGAGCTCGGCAGCGAGGGGCGGCTGATCGAGATGCAGCTCGAGGAGACGACGGTCGGCACGGCGGCGGAAAAGGCGGCGCTCGTGCGCGACTACCTGTTCGACTACTCCGACGAGGCGTTCGCGGCCGGCCTCGAGGAGATCGGCCGCCTCGCGCACCAGGACCTGCTCGACTTCGGGCGCCTCGCCGAGCTGCTCGGCTACGACCGCAAGCTGAACACGCTCGACTACCCGGTCTCGCCGCGCGGCTACCGCGTGCTCGGGCGGATCCCGCGGCTGCCGAAGCTCGTCGTCGCGGAGATCGTCAGCGAGTTCGGCGGCCTCGACGAGCTGCTCGCCGCGACCGACGCCGAGCTCGAGGCGGTCGAGGGCGTCGGCGAGATCAGGGCGAAGGACATTCGCGAGGGCCTGCGCCGCTTGCAGGAGATCAACCTCGTCGATCGCTACCTGCAGACTTGAATAGGGGCCGCCCGCTGGGCGGCCGGAACAAAGGAGAACACCATTCCGCCACAAGCAACGCAAGACGAAGTGCTGGACGACGAGCTCGAGGTCACGCGCGAGGTCGAGTTCATCGAGTTCGAGCTCGGCGACCACGTCGTCTACCCCCATCACGGCGCCGGCAAGGTGCTGAAGAAGGAGGAGATGGAGATGCTCGGCGAACGGCGCGAGTACCTCACGATCAAGATCCTCCACAACGACATGACCGTGAGGGTGCCGACCGAGAACGCCGCGCTGGCCGGTCTGCGCCGGGTGATCGACGAGGAAACGGTCAAGAAGGTTCTCGACGTGCTGCGCGACGAGGTCTCGGAGATGCCGAAGAACTGGAACCGGCGCTTCAAGCACAACCGCGACAAGATCAAGACGGGCGACATCTACGAGCTCGCCGAGGTCGTGCGCAACCTCTCGCTGCGCGAGAGCGAGAAGGGCCTGTCGACCGGCGAGAAGCAGATGTTCACGCGCACCAAGAAGATCCTCGCGTCCGAGCTGATGTACGCGCTCGACAAGGACGAGGAGGAGGCCGAGAGCTACCTCGACGAGCTGCTCGCCGACTCGGCGACGAGCCAGATGGCGGGGCAGCGGCCGAGTAGCGCGGGCTTTCGCGCACGCTCCAGCGCCCGACGGCGGCTCTGGAGCGTGCGCGGCAGTCTCCGCGCGAAGCGCGCGGCGCCGCCGAGCAGATGGCCGTCGCGCTGATCGTCGCGGCCGGGCGCGGCGAGCGCCTCGGCGCCGGGCGCCCGAAGGCGCTCGTCGAGCTGCGCCGGGCGCCCGCTGCTGCAGTGGTCGCTCGACGCGCTCGCGCGCAGTCGCCGGCGATCGAGCGGATCGTCGTCGCGCTGCCGCCCGGCGTGCGGGCGCCGGCGGGCACGGTCGGCGTGCACGGCGGCGCGTCGCGCTCGGACTCGGTGCGCCGCGCGCTCGCGGCGCGCTGCCGACGGGCGAGCCGGTGCTCGTCCACGACGCCGCGCGGCCGCTGCTGACGCCGGAGATCGTGCGCGCGACGCTCGCGGCGCTCGCGCGCGACGAGGGCGCCGACGCGGCGATCGCGGCGGCGCCGGTGACCGACACGATCAAGCGCGTCGACGACGAGCGCGCGGTGCTCGAGACGCTCGAGCGCAGGCGCGCTGTGGGCGGTGCAGACGCCGCAGGTGTTCCGCCGCGCGGCGCTCGAGCGCGCGCTCGCGGTCGCCGACGGACGTGCTCGCGCGCGCGACCGACGACGCCTGGCTGATCGAGCGCGCCGGCGGCCGCGTGCTCGTCGTGCCGTCGAGCGCCGAGAACCTCAAGGTGACGACGCCGCTCGACCTCGAGACTGGCCGAGCGGCTGCTCGCGCGGCGCTCGGCCGAGCCGGCGTGAGAATCCTGCTTGAATCGCAGCGCTCCGGATGCTGACCGACTACCACCTCCACCTGCGCCCGGACGGGCACGACGCGAGCGCCGCCGAGTACTTCACGGCGGCGAACGTCGAGCGCTACCGCGCGGTCGGCCGACGAGCGCGGGATCGCCGAGCTCGGCGTCTCCGAGCACGTCTACCGCTTCGAGCAGGCGCTCGACGTCTGGCAGCACCCGTTCTGGGTCTCCTTCGCGCACGACGACCTCGACGCGTACTGCGCGTTCGTGCGCGAGCAGACCGACCTGCGCCTCGGCATCGAGGCGGACTTCGTGCCGGGCGCCGAGGATCGCATGGCGAACCTGCTGCGGAGCGCGCGACTTCGACTACGTGGTCGGCTCGGTGCACTTCATCCGCGAGGGCGCCGTCGACATGGACGACTACAGCGTGTGGGACTCGGGGCGCAGCGTCGAGGAGATCTGGCGGCGCTACTTCGAGACGATCGGCGAGGCCGCGCGCAGCGGCCTGTTCGACGTGCTCGCGCACCCCGACCTCGTCAAGGTCTGGGGCGCCGAGCGGCCGCTGCCCGAAGGCGACCTGCGCCGCTACTACGAGCTCGCGCTCGACGGCATCGCCGAGTCGGGCATCGCCGTCGAGGTCTCGACGGCGGGGCTGCGCAAGCGCGTCAGGGAGATGTACCCGGCGCCGGCGTTCCTGGAGATGTGCCTCGAAGCCGGCGCCCGGTCGCGCTGTCGAGCGACGCGCACCGGCCCGAGGACGTCGGCGCCGACTACGAGCAGGCGCTCGAGCTGCTCGACGCGCTCGGCGTCGGCGAGCTGTGCGTGTTCGAGCATCGCGAGCGGCGCCTCGAGCCGATCGGCGCGACCGAGCGCGCGTCGTGAGCACGCTCGTCGGCATCGGCTATGACTCGCACCGCCTCGCCGCCGGCCGGCGGCTGGTGATCGGCGGCGTCGAGATCGCGCACGAGCAGGGGCTCGACGGGCACTCCGACGCCGACGTGCTCGCCCACGCGGTGATCGACGCGCTGCTCGGCGCCGCCGGCCTCGGCGACATCGGCGAGCACTTCCCCGACACCGACGAGCGCTGGCGCGACGCCGACTCGATGGCGCTGCTCGCGCACGTCGTGCGCGCTGCTCGACGCCGAGCGGCCTCGAGCTCGTCAACGTCGACTGCACGATCGTGATGGAGCGCCCGAAGCTCGGCGCCGCACCGCGGCGACGATCCGCGAGTCGCTCGCCGCGACGCTCGGCTCGACGCGCGGCGCGTCAACGTCAAGGCGAGCACCGGCGAGCGGATCGGCTTCGTCGGGCGCGGCGAGGGCGTCGCGGCGCTCGCCGTCGCGAGCCTCGCAGCGAGCGCTAGGGTTGCCGCGCGATGCGCGCGATCCAGCTCCACGACACGCGCAGCGGCGAGCTGCGCCAGCTGCGTGCGCCCGACGCGAGCCGCGCGGTCGGCATCTACGCGTGCGGGCCGACCGTCTACAGCCGCATCCACATCGGCAACGCGCGGCCGTTCGTCGTCTTCAGCCTGCTCAAGCGCTTCCTCGAGCACGAGGGCTACGCGGTCGAGCTCGTGATCAACGTCACCGACGTCAACGACAAGATCTACGACGCCGCCTCGCGCGCAGGGTCGTGCCAGCGCCGAGCTCGCCGCCGAGATGACCGCGCTGCGTACCGCGCCGACACCGACGCGCTCGGCCTCGGGCGCCCCGACCACGAGCCGCTCGCGTCGGAGACGATCGGGCCGATCGTCGAGCACATCGCCGCGCTCGTCGAGCGCGGGCACGCCTACGCGGTCGACGGCGACGTCTACTTCCGCGTGCGCTCCGACGAGGGCTACGGCAGCCTCTCGCACCGCCGGCTCGACGACATGGACCAGGGCGAGGGCGTCGAGGGCGTCGCAGCGCAAGGAGGACCCGCTCGACTTCGCGCTGTGGAAGGCGCACAAGCACGGCGAGGACACCGTCTGGGACTCGCCGTGGGGCGCCGGGCGGCCGGGCTGGCACATCGAGTGCTCGGCGATGGCCGAGCAGCTGCTCGGCGTCGGCTTCGACATCCACGGCGGCGGCTCGGACCTCGTCTTCCCGCACCACGAGAACGAGGCCGCGCAGACGCGCGCGCGCGCGCGGCGCGGAGCTCGCGAAGCTGTGGATGCACAACGGCATGATCCAGTTCACCGGCGAGAAGATGGCCAAGTCGGTCGGCAACATCGCGCTGCTGCACGAGGTGATCGAGCAGCTACGGCGCGCGAGGCCGTCGTCATGTACCTCGTCTCCGGGCACTACCGCCAGCCGCTGGCGTTCTCGCCGAGCGGCGCTGCAGCAGGCGCAGGCGAACGTCGCGCGGATCCGCGAGGCCGGCCGGCGCCTCTCGCGCGGCCCGTCGCCCGCCGATCTCGAGCCGCTGCGCGAGCGCTTCTTCGACGCGCTCGCCGACGACTTCAACACGCCGAAGGCGCTCGAGCGCGCTGAACGAGTGGATCGCCGGCGCGACTGGTCGCCGCGCGAGGACGTCGGGCGACGGCGACCTGCGCGAGATGCTCGGCGTGCTCGGCCTCGAGAGCCTGCTCGCGCCCGACGATGCAGCGCGCCGCAGGCGCGTGCGCGCGCTCGCCGAGCGGCGCGAGCAGGCGCGCGCGGCGCGCGACTTCGCCGAGGCCGACCGGCTGCGCGAGGAGATCGCGGCGGCCGGCTGGGAGGTCCGCGACGTCGCGGGCGGCTTCGAGCTGCTGCCGCGGTGATCGTCTACGGGCGCAACCCCGTGCACGAGGCGCTGCGCGGGCGCCGCGCGCAGGCCGTGACGGAGCGTCTGGGCGACGGCGCGGCGCCGCGCGCGAGCCGTGGCTGCAGCTCGCCGGCGTGCGGATCGTCGCCGCCGAGGAGATCGAGCGCCGCTGCGGCTCGCCGCGCGCACCAGGGCGTCTGCGCGGAGGCCGGCGGCTACCCGTACGTCCTCGGCCGAGGAGCTGCTCGCCGCGCGAGCAGCCGCTGATCGTCGCGCTCGACCAGGTCCAGGACCCGCAGAACCTCGGCTCGATCTGCCGCACGGCCGAGTGCGCCGGCGCGGCCGGCGTCGTGATCCCCGAGCGGCGCGCCGCCGAGGTGACGCCGGCCGTCTGCAAGGCCTCGGCCGGCGCCGTCGAGCACTGCCGCGTCGCGCGCGTGCGCAACGTCGCCGACTTCCTCGCGCAGGCGCGCGAGCGCGGGCTGCTGGTGCTACGGCGCGAGCGCCGCGGAGCCGGACGAGGCGGGCGCCGAGCGCCGCGCGGTCGCCTACGACGCGCCCGACTACGCCGGCGCCGGCGTCGTGCTCGTGCTCGGCAGCGAGGGCAGCGGGCTGCGCCCGCGCGTCGCCGAGGCGTGCGACGAGCTGATCGCGCTGCCGCTGCGCGGGCGGATCGAGTCGCTCGGCGTCAGCGCGGCCGCCGCGGCGCTCCTGTACGAGATCTTGCAGAGCGCGCGGCGGAGCCTTGACAACTCTCCATAACTGTGCGAGGCTCGCGCCGACATAACGCTGAACCTAAGGTTGAAGCAAGCCTTAGGAGTACATAGCTTTGGCGCCAGGGGAGGAGTGCGCCACTGAGCAAATTGGGGCCTGCCCGTGAGAGGCGGCCACAGAAAGGATCTGCTCGTGGCCCGAATCTCCCACAACCCTAACTCTGAACCTAAGGTCGACGATGGGTTCCTGATCGCGCTCGCGAAGCAGGGCGACCGCAACGCGTACGACCGTCTCGTCCGGCGCTACCACGGCTTCGTGCGCCTGAAGGCCTCGTCGTACTTCCTCGCCGGCGGCGACTCCGAAGACCTGATCCAGGAGGGCCTCGTCGGCCTGTACAAGGCGATCCGCGACTTCCGCACCGACCGCGAGTCGAGCTTCCGCAACTTCGCCGAGCTCTGCATCACGCGCCAGATCATCACCGCCGTGAAGACGGCGACGCGCAACAAGCACACGCCGCTGAACCAGTACGTCTCGTTCTCCTCGACGCCGGCCGGCGCCGGCGACGACGTGCCGACGCTCGACCAGATCCTGCCCGGGCCGACCGTGCACGACCCGGTCAACCAGGTGATCTCCTCCGAGGAGCTGCGCTCGCTCGTCGGCTGCCTGTCGAGCGCGCTCTCCGAGCTCGAGAGCCGCGTGCTGTCGCTGTACCTCGACGGCTACTCCTACGAGCAGGTCGGCGAGCGCCTCGACTGCGACACGAAGACCGTCGACAACGCGCTGCAGCGCGTCAAGCGCAAGGTCGGCGCGCACCTGCAGGCACGCGCCGTCGCCGCCTAGCGACGCGGCGGCCGCCCCCTTTGCGGAGACGGCCGCCGCGCGGAATCGCTAAGCGCTACAGCTGACCTTCGACCGGCAGGCGCGAGGGCGCCTGCGGCGCGAGCGCCGACGCCGGTGCGGGCCCGACGGTCAGTTCGAACGGCGTGCCGGCGGCGCCCTGGTTGGTCGGGTCGCCGGGGATCTTCAGGCGCAGGCGGAACGTGCCCTGCGCGTAGAACGCGTGCACGATCGAGAACGGCGCCGCTTCGCCGGTGTGCGCCGGCGTGCCGACGGTGCCGACGTCGACGACGTGCCAGCCGAGGCGCAGCGAGTTCTCGCGCTCGAGGTAGACGACGTGCCCGCTGAGCGCCGGCAGGACGGTCCCGGAGAACTTCAGCAGCTGTCCGACCTGCGCCGGGCCGCTCGGCGGCGTCGAGGTGAGGATGTATTTGACGCCCTCGAACAGGATCGCCGAGTTCGCGCCGGCCGCGCTCGCGCGGTAGAACGTGCTCGCCGACGGCTTCTGTTCGAATTCGTATTCGCCGCCATTCGTCGTGTGTGTTTCCGCGACGGACGCGAATGGCGCCTGTTTGGCGTGCGCGAGCAGCGTCACGGGAGTGCCGGTCTTCGCGCCGGCGATGACGCCTTTGAGCTTGACCGATTCGCCGAACGACAGCGGATCGCTCTTCGGCGGCGCTTCGAGCGTGAAGCTCGGGCGCTCGGTCTGCGAGATCTCGTAGGAGAACGGCGTCGACGCGGCCGGCGCGTTGACGCCGGTCGGGTGCACGACGACGCGGATGTTCGCGTCGCCCGGCAGCACGAAGTTGTGTTCGATCACGTACTTGCCTTCCGGCCCGACCGTGCCGAACTGGATCGCGCGCCATTCTTCGTCGGCCGTCGCGTTCTCGCGCTGCAGCGCGAGGTGCGCGCCGGCGTCGACCGCCGGGACGGTGCCGGCGAACGTCACGCGGTGCGAGCCGTGCCGGCCGGCGCCCGTGAACAGCTCGGTGCCTTCGGGCGGCGTCGGCGCCGTCGGCGTGACCTGCGTCGCGACGCGCACGCGCCGGTGCGAGCTCTGTGCGCCTTCGGCCGTCGCGTAGAGGACGCTGTTCGTTTCGAACGGCGGCGGCGTCACCTGGAAGGCGCCGCCGGTTTCGCTCGTCGCCGTCCCGACCTGCGTGAAGCCGGGGCTCTTCGCGGCCTGCTCGTACATCGTCACGAGCTGGCCTTTCTCCTGTTCGGCGTTCGCGCAGCTCACGTGCCCGAGGATCGCCGTCTTTTCGCCGAACGCGATCGGCGTGCTCGGGACTTCGATGTGAATGCGGCACGGCCGGTTGGCGTGCACGTGCGCGTGCACGCCTCCGTTCGGCCGCGCCTGCGCGACGGCCGGCGCGACGGCGAGCGCCGACGCCGCCGCCGCGAGCAGGACAAGTCTGGTTGAACGCATCTGAGGCGCCTCCTTGGGCTGGAATCGACGACGGTCCGCGAACCGCCGCGGAGCTGCCGGATGGAAAACGTCGCTGCATTTCCGTAAACCCGCTCGGCGGCGTGTCGATGCGGTCCTCGACGAATCTCTCGACACGTCGAAAACGGCGTTGCAGAGCCATTTCCGATGGTCGAGGAGCTGTTTGAGGCGCTCGAAACGGGTACGCGCCGCGGCCGGCGACGCCGGTTGGCGACGGGTTCCTACGGCACGATCACGTTCGCCGGGTCCGGCTGCTCCTCGGGCGGCGCCTGGCTGTAGTCGTGAAACGGAGCGTCGCGCCGCGCGACGGCGCCGTGCACGCCCTCGCGCGCGGCGAGCTCGATGAAGCGCGCGGCGTCCGGCGTGTTGCGCATCAGGCCGTCGAGCACCGGCCCGAGCGTCTGCGTCGAGGCGAGCCCCATGTTGTCGTACGCCTGGTTGACGATCAGCTTCATCGCGCTGAGCTGCGAGGACGGGATGCTCGCGACCTGCGCCGCGCGCTCGGCGACCTCCTGCTCGAGCCGCGCGAACGGCACGGCCGCGTTGATCAGCCCCGCCTGCACCGCCTCGGTCCCCGACAGCGGCTTGCCCGTCAGCGCGTACTCCTTCGCGCGCGTAAGCCCGAGCCGGTAGAGCCACATGCCGGTCAGGTAGCAGCCCCACATGCGCGAGTACGACGTGCCGATCCGCGCGTCTTCGCTGGCGATCACGAGGTCGGCGCACAGCGCCATGTCGCTGCCGCCGCCCATGCACCAGCCGTGGACCTGCGCGATGACCGGCTTCGGCGAGCGCCACAGCGACATGAACTTCGGCACCGGCGCGACCGACGGCGCCGTCGCGAAGACGAAGTCCTTGCCGGCGTCCCACGCGCCGTCGGTCGTCAGCGCCTCGTCCCAGTGGTGGAAGCCCTCGCCGAAGTCGAAGCCCGCGCAGAACGCGCGTCCGGCGCCGCGCAGCACGATCACCTTGACCTGCTCGTCGGCGATCGCCGCGTGCACGGCCGTCTCCAGCTCCTGCGGCATCGGCGGCACGATCGTGTTCAGCCGCCGCGGGCGGTTGAGCGTGATCCGCGCGACCGCGCCGTCGACGTCGTAGAGCAGCGTCTCGTAGGGCATCTGGCCTCCTCGGAGTAGAACGGCGGCCCTGCGGGCAGTGGACACTAGAGATGTCCGCGCGTTCAAGCTCCGTCCAAGCGCCGCGGCGCCTTTTTGGACGCCGGTCGAACGACGCGCGCGCGCCTTCGGCGCACAATTGACGCATGTCCGGGATTGCGCCTATCGAGCAAGCGCGCAGTCGGCTCGACGCGCTGCCGGCGTTCGGCCTGCGTCGGGAGCTGGCGGAGCGCCCGGAGCCGGCGGCGTGGAGCCCCGGGGCGAGCCCGGCGTCCGGCGCCGACGCCGATCCGTTCGACGAGGGCCTCGCCGACGGCGCGCGCGCGACCGAGTACGACCGCCTCATGCGCTGCTCGCTCGAAAAGCTCGACGTCGGCACGTTGAGCGCCGCCGTCGCCGGCGAGGCCGCGCGCCGCGGCGTCTGCTTCGGCACGGCCGAAGGCCGGCGCGAGTTCCGCATCGACCCCGTGCCGCGGCTGTTCGACGCCGCGCAGTGGCAGGAGCTCGCGAGCGGCATCGCGCAGCGCGTGCGCGCGCTCGAGCTGTTCGTGCGCGACGTCTACGGCGAGCAGTCGATCGTCCGCGCCGGCGTCGTGCCGGCGCGCGCGCTCGCCGGCGCCGAGCACTACGAGCCGCAGCTCGCCGGCGCCGGCGAGCGCGTCCGCTCGTGGATCGCCGTCGCCGGCCTCGATGTCGTGCGCGACGCCGACGGTGCGTTCATGGTGCTCGAGGACAACGTGCGCACGCCTTCCGGCATCGCCTACGCGGTAGCCACGCGCGAAGCGCTCGACGCGCACCTGCCGACGCCGGCCGGTCTGCGCGTGCGCTCGCTCGACGCCGCGTTCGCGACGCTCGGCGAGGCGCTGCGCCGCGCCACGCCGCGCACGGCCGGCGAGCGCCCGACGGTCGTGCTGCTCAGCGACGGCGAGCGCAACTCGGCGTTCTACGAGCACGCGACGATCGCGCGCGAGCTCGGCATCCCGCTCGTGCTCGCCGAGCAGCTCGCGGTTCGCGACGCGCACCTGTTCGCGCGCGTCGGCGAGCGCGAGCTCGCCGTCGACGTCGTCTACCGGCGCACCGACGAGGACCGGCTGTGTGGCGAGGACGGAGCGCCGACGCACGTCGCCGAGCTCCTGCTCGAGCCGATCCTCGCCGGCACGCTCGGCTGCGTCAACGCGTTCGGCACCGGCGTCGCCGACGACAAGCTGCTGCACGCCTACGTCGAGGACATGATCCGCTTCTACCTCTCAGAGCAGCCGCTGCTCGCTTCGGTGCCGACGTACGACCCGGCGCAGCCCGGCGTGCTCGAGATGATCCTCGAGCGGATCGACGAGCTCGTCGTCAAGCCGCGCTCGGGGCACGGCGGCTACGGCGTCGTGATCGGCCCGCACGCGCGCGAGGAGGATCGCCGCAAGGCGGCCGAGGAGCTGCGCCGCTCGCCCGAGAGCTTCATCGCGCAGGAGACCGTCATGCTCTCGCGCCACCCGACGGTCGTCGACGGGCGCCTGCAGCCGCGCCACGTCGACCTGCGGCCGTTCGCGATCTCGATCGACGGCGATGTGCACGTGCTGCCCGGCGGGCTCACGCGCGTCGCCTTCGACGCCGGCGCGCTCGTCGTCAACTCCTCGCAGAACGGCGGCAGCAAGGACACGTGGGTGCTCGCATGACGAGCGCGCGACGCGACGACAGGGGGGAGCGGCGATGAGCAGGCCGGTGATCGGCGTGACCGTCTCGGAGATCCGCCACAAGGAACGCGTGCACCCGGTCCGGCACGCCGACCCGACGCAGACCGAGATGTCGCTCGGGCTCTCCTACATGCGCGCCGTCGAGATGGCCGGCGGCCTGCCCGTCGCGCTGCCGCCGCTGACGAGCGAGAACGTCGACGCGCTGCTCGACCATCTCTCGGGCCTGTTGCTGACCGGCGGTCCCGACCTCGACCCGTCGAGCTACGGCGCGCCGCCGCATCCCGAGCTCGGCCCGACCGACCCGGTCGTCGACGCGTTCGAGATCGCGCTGTGCCGCCACGCCTACCGAAGGCGAATGCCGATCCTCGGCATCTGCCGCGGCGCGCAGCTGCTCAACGTCGCGCTGCAGGGCACGCTGCACCAGCACGTCCCGGAGCTGACGAACGGCAGCATCGAGCACCGCCAGCCGGAGATCGGCACGCGCACGAGCCACGAGGTCCGCGTCGCGCCCGACTCGAGCCTCGCGCGGACGACCGGCGGCGGCCCGGTCAAGGTCAACTCGTTCCACCACCAGGCGATCGACCGCCTCGGCCTCGGCCTGCGCGCGGTCGCGTGGTCGCAGGACGGCCTGATCGAGGCCGTCGAGGAGCAGGACGGGCGCTTCGTGCTCGGCGTGCAGTGGCATGCCGAGACGCTCGTCGCCGACGCCGAGCAGCTCTCGCTGTTCGAGCGCCTCGTCGAGGCGACGCGCAATCCCGGCGAAGCCGCGCCGCGCGAACGCATCAGCGGCGAGCGCGGCGCGCAGGAGGACTCCGGTGCCCACGCAGTCTGAGGCACCGCCCGTGCCCGCGCCGGCCGGCGACTGGTCGCGCTGGATGCCGAACGCCGGCGCCGCATGGACGATCGGCGTCGAGGAGGAGGTCATGCTGCTCGACCCCTCCGACTGGTCGCTCGCCTCGCGCGCCGACGCCGTCATGTCGCGGCTGACCGGCGAGCTCGCCTCGCACGCGAGCACCGAGACGCACGGCTCGGCGCTCGAGCTGCGCACCGACCCGCACGCGACCGTCGCCGACGGCCTCGCGCAGCTCGAGGAGCTGCGCGGCGACCTCGCGCGCGAGCTCGAGCCGCTCGACATGCGCGCGGCCGTCGCCGGGCTGCACCCGTTCACGCTGTGGCAGGACACGCAGATCTCCGACGGCGACCGCTACCGCTTCCTGTACGGCTCGATGCGCGAGCTCGCGCGGCGCGAGCCGACGTTCGCGCTGCACGTGCACGTCGCGCTGCCCGACCCCGAGAGCGCCGTGCTCGCGATCAACCGGATGCGCTCGCACTTGCCGCTGCTGCTCGCGCTGTCGGCCAACTCGCCGTTCTGGCAGGGCCGCGAGACGGGCCTCGCGTCGGCGCGCACGCCGCTGTTCCAGGCGTTCCCGCGCGTCGGCATCCCGCGCGCGTTCGGCGACTACGCCGACTACGTCGGCACGATCGACCTGCTGCTGCGCTGCGAGGCGTTCCCCGAGCCGACGTTCCTCTGGTGGGACGCGCGGCTGCAGCCGCGCTTCGGCACGATCGAGGTGCGCATCATGGACGCGCAGAGCACCGTCGCCGACTCGGCCGCGCTGACCGCGCTCGTGCAGTGCCTCGTGCGCCTCGAGGCGACCGACGGCTCGGGTGTCGACCCGCGCATCGACCTGCCCGAGGTGCTCGCCGAGAACCGCTTCCTCGCCGCGCGCGACGGCGCCGAGGCGTCGCTGATCGACGCGCGCCGCGGCTGCCGCTCGCCGGTCTCCGAGGTGCTCGAGTCGCTGCTCGAGCTGTGCCTGCCGCACGCCGAAGACCTCGGCTGCGTCGAGGAGCTGCGGTGGACGCGCAACCTCGCCGCGACGCCGCGCCCCGTGCGCCAGCTCGACCTCGCGCGCGGCCCGGCCAAGCTGCCGGGCCTCGTCGAGGCGCTCTCGGCGCTGTTCTAGCGAGCGTCGCGCGCTCCTCGCGCTCGCGCGTTACCGTTCGCCGGATGGCGACTACGGCAGCGGCCTGAGCAGCGTGCGCGCGCTCGTCCAGCGCGTCGTGCGCGCGAGCGTCGACGTCGAGCAGCGGCGCGTCGCCGAGATCGGCGCCGGCCTGCTCGTGCTGCTCGGCGTCTCGCACGTGGACGAGGCGCCGGCCGCCGATCGGCTCGCCGAGAAGGTCCGCGCGCTGCGCGTCTTCGCCGACGCCGACGGGCGCATGAATGAGCCGCTCGGCGAGCGCGAGATCCTCTGCGTCAGCCAGTTCACGCTCTATGGCGACGCGCGCAAAGGCAATCGCCCGAGCTACGTCGAGGCCGCGCCCGGCGAGCGCGCGCGGCCGCTGTACGAGCGCTTCTGCGAGCGTGCCGGCGCCGAGCGCGGCGTGTTCGGCGCGCACATGCTCGTCGAGCTCGTGAACGACGGACCCGTGACGTTGCTGCTCGAGGCATAGCCCGAGCGCGACGCAGTCCATCGTGACGTCCGCGAGGACGTCGACGTAGATCGATCGCTCCGGCGCCTACGCGGTGACGGTCTGCGACGCGGCGTCGGTGCTCGCGGCAGCCATCGGCTCGGCCATCGCGCGGCCATGTCGGATCAGGTCGGCCGCGCGCTCGGCGAGCGCGATCGTCGGCGCGTTCGTGTTGCCGCGCGGCACGACCGGCATCACCGACGCGTCGACGACGCGCAGTCCCTCGACGCCGTTGACGCGCAGCTCGGCGTCGACGACCGCCGCCGCGTCCTCGCCCATCCGGCAGGTGCCGACCGGGTGGTAGATCGCGAACGTCGTGCGCGCGACGTGCGCGCGCAGCGACTCCTCGTCGTAGCCGGCCGGCGTGTTGAACGGCTGCGCCGCGTACGGCTGCATCGCCGGCTGCTCGCAGATCTCAAGCGCCAGGCGCGTGCCGGCGATCATCCGCTGCATGTCCTCGCCCTGCGTGTAGAACGCGTTGTGCACGATCGGCTTCGCCGTCGCGTCGGCCGACGCGAGGCGCACCGACCCGCGGCTGGCCGGCGTCAAGAGGCACGAGGAGACCCACACGCCGTGCGCCTGCGGGTCGCGCAGCCCCTCCTCGACGATCTGCACCGGCGCGACGTGGAACTGCGTGTCGGGCGCCGGCGCGTCGGCGCCGACGCGCGCGAAGCCGCCGGACTCGGCGAGGTTCGACGCGAACGGCCCCGTCTGCGTCGCTTCGTACTGCTCGAGCGCGCCCGGCTCGAGCGCGAGCAGCAGGCTCTCCGGCTCGTCCGTCGTCCAGACGAGCTGCGACGCCGCATGGTCTGAGAGGTTCTCGCCGACCGACGGCTGGTCGAGCAGCACCTCGACTTCGCGCATCGCCAGGTGCTCGGCCGGGCCGATACCCGAGAGCATCAGCAGCTGCGGCGAGTTGTAGGAGCCGCCGCAGAGGATCACCTCGCGCGCGGCGTCGAAGCGCTGCAGCTCGCCGAGGCGGCTCGCCTCGACGCCGACCGCGCGCGTGCCGTCGAACAGCACGCGGTGCACGTGCATGTACGGCATCGCGTCGAGATTCGGCCGCTCGCTCGCCGGATGCAGGTAGCAGACGGACGCGCTCGCGCGCATGCCGCCGCGCTGCGTCACCTGGTACATGCCGACGCCGTCCTGCTCGGCGCCGTTGAAGTCATCGTTGCGCGCGAGGCCCGCCTGCTCGCCGGCATCGACGAACGCCCGCGTGATGACGTTGCCCGAGCGCTGCTCGGAGACCGACAGCGGGCCGCCGGCGCCGTGCCATTGCGACGCGCCGCGCTCGTTGTCCTCGGACTTGACGAAGTACGGGTAGAGGTCGGCCGCGCTCCAGCCCGGCACGCCCCATTCGTCGTAGTCGCGCCGGTTGCCGCGGATGTAGACCATCGCGTTGACCGACGAGCTGCCGCCGAGCACGCGACCGCGCGGCAGCGTGATCCGGCGGTCGTTGCACTCGTGCTCCGGCGCCGAGTGATAGTCCCAGTCGACCTCCGTCGCGCCGAGCTGCAGGTAGCCGAGCGGCACGTGGATGTTCTCGTTGACGTCCGGCGGCCCCGACTCGAGCAGCAGCACCTTCGCGTCCGGGTCCTCGCTGAGGCGCGCCGCGAGCACACAGCCCGCCGATCCGGCCCCGACGATCACGTAGTCGTACATCGGCTCCCCTTCCCTTGGCTCCACGGCCAACGATACTCCTCGCCGGCGCGCGTCGAGCGGGGTGCGAGCCGCGCGCATGAGGTCGCGCAAGCCCGCACCCCGCGGCCGCCGGACGGCGGCCTCGCGCTACTCGATGCCGCCGCCAGACGCGTTGACCGCGAGCCACGTGCCGCCGAACTGGCGCGCGCCGACGTAGCTCGTTTCGCCGCGTTCGCCGGCCGGTGCGTACAGGTACAGCGGGTGTCCGGCGTACGTCACCTGCCGCCTGCCGCCGGCGATCGCGATCGTCGAGATCAGCGACGCCTTGACGCCCGGTCCGGCAGTCGGCTTGCCGCTGCTCGTCAGCGCCGGCCACGTCGCGTTGCATTCGCGGCTCGACATGCACGAGTTCCGCGCGCCCGAGTCCTTCGAGAAGCGGTACACGGTGAAGCCCGACGAGTCGACGACGATGCTGCCGAGGCTCGTGTGGCGCAGCTGCAGCTTCTGCGCGGCCGCCGCCCGCGCGCGCGGTGCGCTCGCGCCGGCCGGAGCGACGACGATCGCCGCCGTCGCGAGCGCGAGCACGGCCGCCGTCGCGAGCGTCGCCGCGAGGCGCGTGCGTGAGACGATTGGCTTGCAAGCGGGGGAGAGGTTGCGGTTCATCGATGTCTTCCTTTCTGTTCGTCCTCGGTCAGCAAGACGCCGATCGGCGCGCAAGCTTCCCGTCGTTCACAGTCTTCGCCGGCCGAGCAGCGCTCGCAGCGCGAAGCCGATCGCCAGCGCGCCCCAGACGGCCGTGACGGCCGGCGCGCCTTTCGCAGCCGCGAGGACCGCGATCAGCAGCGAGGCGATGGCGGCGCACAGCGAGAAGACGAGGTTCGGCATAGTCGAACGATGACGATACGCCGCGTGCTGGCGCTGACGCGATGCAAGAAGCGCAAGCATCGTCAAGTTGATCGAGCGTGGTTAGAAACTATGTCGCGTTCGGGCTCCAGCTCGAGGCGTCCTTCGCGCTTGTCGGAATGACGGTCGACGAGATGCCCGACTTGCCTGTGTTGAGGCTCGATTCGGTGAGCCCCGGAACGCTCGATGACACGTGGAATGGGTCAACTGGACCACCCGCTTGGAAAGGGCGGTTGGGCGACGGCTGCAGCTTGACGATCGAGTTGGGCACGAGCGGCGATGTCATGTACACGTACTGCAGGCGCGGGCGATATCGCTTCGACGTGGACGAGCGGCGCATCGAATGCGAAGCGCTCCGCGACGAGCTCGACTGCCAACGCGTCCTGATTGGCAAGATTCTGCCGAGCGTCAGCGTGATGCTCGGCTACGAGGCGCTACACGCCGGCGTCGTCGACTCGCCGGGAGGCGTTGTCGCATTGCTCGGTCCTAGCGGCGCCGGGAAGTCGACGCTCATAGCCGAGCTGCTCGGCCGCGGGTGGCGCCTGTTCGCGGACGATGAGTTGACGCTCGGACGACGCGATGCGGAGGTCTGGGCGCACCCGGGCAGCCCGCACATGAACGTCGCGCTCGAGGCTCCGCTTTCTCGAGATGTCGCGACCCTCGGCAGGACGATCTCGACGTTCTCGAACGAGCGCTGGTTGACCACCGATCAGTGCACCTCGCGGCCTCGCCGCGTGCGTGCGATCTGCTGGCTCAGCCGCGCGCGAGGATCGGCTCTAGCCGCCCGTCCATTGCCAGCGAGCCCGACGCACCTTGTCCCGTACATGCTCGGCCTATCGACCGACTCCGGCCGAAGGCGCGCGCGGTTTCGACTCTATGCGGATCTAGTTGAAGAAAGCACGCTGCTGCAGCTCAGCGCGGACCCTAAACGCTCCCCGCGAGAGCTGGCCGACACGCTGCAGGCAGCGCTTGACACTCAGTCGCCGACGAGCCTCGAGATGCTCGCATGAAGGCGCTGGCTCCGATGCGCGGCGCCGCGACGCTTCAACATCCTGCGGGCGGGCTCGACGATCTCATCCCCGCCGCTACCGAGCCTGAGCGTGGGCTACTCGTGCTACGCGAGGTCACAAAGCGCTGGCGCAAGGCGACGCTCCCCGTGCTCGATCGCGTCAGCCTGACGCTCGAGCCGGGCAGCGCGACCTGGGTCGGTGGAAGCAACGGCGCCGGCAAGACGACGATGTTGCGCATTGCCGCCGGGTTGATCGATGCGGACTGCGGACGAGCTGAAGTCCGCGGCATCACCTCGCGCATCGACAGAGCCCGCTACCAGCGTATCGTCGCGTTTCTCCCCGCCGGAGATCGCGGCTTGTACGCACGCTTGAGCGTTCGCCGCCATCTCGACTTCTGGGGGCGCATCTCGATGATCCACGGCAGCTCACTGCGCCAAGCGGTCGAGCGTGCGCTCGACGTCTTCGAGCTGCGCGACCTCGCCGACCGGCGTGTCGATCGCATGTCGATGGGACAGCGCCAGCGCGTGAGGCTCGCAATGACGTTCCTGCCGCGCCCCGAGGTGGTCTTGTTGGACGAGCCGCTGACGAGTCTCGACGACGACGGTGCGGCCGTGTTGCAAAGCGTGCTTCGGGAGTTGCTCGATCGCGGCGGCGCGGCGCTGTGGTGCTCACCGGCCGGCGAGCGACTGCCGGTGCCGTTCGACGTTCGTTTCACCCTCGAGCACGGGAGGCTGATACCGGCATGCGCGAACTGAACGTCACCGCGAACGCGTTCCTGGCGGTCGTCCGTCGCGACTTTCATCTGTTCCTCTCATACCGCACGCGCTTGCTCACGCAGATCGCGAGCGCGCTGTTCAGCTTGACGCTGTTCTACTACGTGTCGCGACTCGTTCGCGTTCGCGGATTCGGGTCTCCCGACGACTACTACGCGTTCGTCGTCGTCGGGTTGTCTCTGCTGAGCCTCATCTATGCCTGCTTCCTCACCCCTGGCCTGGTGCGGCAGGAGCTCGTCGCGGGTACGCTCGACCGCTTGATCTTGTCGCCGTTCGGCGTCGTGCGCAGCTTGATCGCCGGCTCTTTGTTCCCGCTCGCCTACGCCTTCTCGACCGCCGTCATCAGCCTCGGACTAGCCTGTGCGATCTTCGGTCTCCACCTGGACTGGTCGACGGTGCCACTGAGCATTCCGGTCATCGCGCTGGCGCTGTTGGCGTTCGCCCCGTTCGGATTGCTGTTCGCGGCGGTCACGATCGTCGTCAAGCAAGACAACGTCGGAACGAGCTGGGTGATCGCGATCCTGTCGCTGATCGGAGGCTTGTACTTCCCGGTCTACCTGTTGCCGCACTGGGTCCAGGTGATTGGACGACTCCAGCCGTTCACGCCCGCGACAAGCCTCGTACGGCATCTCCTCGTGGGCAGTCCCCTCACGGGGTCTGCGGCAGGCTCGCTGTTGAGGCTCGCCGGGTTCGCGGCCGTGCTTCTGCCGACATCCATCGTCGTTCTCGCCGCGGCGGTCCGTGTGGGCCAGCGACGCGGCACGATCATCGAGTACTAGCCATGAGTGAACATGCACCGCCCAATACGTCAGCAACGGCGAGCGCCGTTGCCTCGCTGCTCGCGGGCAAGGCGACGGTGCCACAGCACGTCGTCTACCGTGCGTTCCCGACCGAGACGGTCGTGTTGAACCTCGAGACAGGTAGGTACCACGGTCTCAATGCCACTGCTGGCCGGATGCTCGAAGCGCTCGGCCGGGCCGAGACCGGGAGCCAGGCGGCGGTCGAGCTGGCTGCCGCCTACGAGCAGCCGGTCGATGTTCTCGAAGCGGATCTCTATGACCTCTGCTGCGCCCTGCTCGAGCGAGGCCTGATCGAGGTCGATGGCCCGTAGACCGCCTCCGGCGAGCAGCGGGCGCCGCCGACGCTTCGGCCGCGTGCAACTCGCCGCGGAGATCGTGCTCGCTTATGTCGAGGCGCGTCGCGCGCTAGCGTGCTCTCCGCTCGTCGTAGTGCTCGCACGTCTGCGCGGCCAGTCGCGTCCCCACGCCTGGCTGCCCGCGGTCGCGCCGGTCGAGGGCGGACTGTCCGAGGCCGTACGGCTCGGGCGCGCGGTTTCGAGGGTGCTTGCGGTGATCCCGGGCGACACGCGCTGCCTGATGCGCGCGCTGGTGCTGATCCGGTTGTTGGCGCGGCGCGGCATCCCGGCGAGACTCGTGATCGGCGCGCGACCAACCCCCCGCTTTCTTGCGCACGCGTGGGTCGAGGCGGCGGGGCAGCCGGTGCTCGCGGCCGGCGATGGGGCATTCGGCAGGCTGGTCGAGCTATAGCGGGGTCGGAGTCCAAGTGAGCGTCGAACGCGCCGCTTCAGGCAGGGAACGCGCAGTTTCAGGCGGGCTGACGCGCGCCACCGTCTTTGGCCTCGACGTTTGCGCCGAGCGGCGAGTTCGATGCCTCGAAGGCGCTCGTACGTCGTCGACGAATCGGCCCGTCGATCTTCACGTCAGGCAGGACGCGAGCGAGGAGCCCAACTGGCGCGAGTTCGATCGTGTGATCTGCTCGCGTGTGCGCGATGGGGAGGAGAGGTTTCGCATCGCCGCCGATTCTCGATCCGGATACGCGATCTGGGGTCGCGACGGCGGCTCCTACGAGCTCTCGGCCGACGCGACGCGGCTGCGCTGCGACGTGGGAGCGACGACGGACGCACGCTGGGAGCGTTTCCTGATCGGGCAGATCCTGCCGTTCGCTGCGCTCGTGTGGGGGCTTGAGATCTTCCACGCGAGCGCGGTCGCGCTGGATCGAGTTGGGATCGCGTTCGCAGGTCCGTCGGGCGCCGGCAAGACATCGCTCGCGCTGGCGATGTGCGAGCTCGGCGCGTGCTTCTTGACCGACGACGTGCTCGCGCTCGAGCCGCGGGCAGGGGACTTGCTGGCGCATCCCGGCACGCCGCTCGCGAGCGTCGTTACGGCGCGGAGGAGTCCTCGGCGCGCCGATCCTCTCGCGCGATCGAAGCGCATAGCCGACGACGACGGGGAAAGGGTCCTGCGCGTCTCGCGCGCTGCCGGTGCGCCTGTGGCGCTCGGTGGGTTGTTCTTCCTCGACCGCCGACCGGCCGGGCCTTCGCGGCCGCGATTCGAGGTCGTCGACGACCCACGTGCGCTGCTCGCGGCGACATTCAACTTCGCGCTCGATACGCGGCGGCGTCTACGGGGGCTCCTCGACGTGTGCGCGCTTGCCTCGCGGCAACGTATAGAGCGAATCGTCGCGGACACGTCGGTCGATGCCTCGGCACTCGCGGCGGCGGTTGCCGACCGCATGCGCGCGACGAGCTCCTCCGTCTGATGCGCTGGCTTGCGGGGACGTTCGACGTCGGCGCTCGCGCGAGCTCGTCTCGAGTGCGCGCGGCGCTTGCACCCGGTCAGTCGTGGCTGGTTGAGGCCGGCCCATTGCGTGTGGCGTACACGGGCGAGCTGGCATGCAGCGGCGAGACGCTCTGCCTGCTCGACGGACACCTCGACAACGGCGCCGCGCTTGCCGCCGAGGTTGGAGCGCCTGCGGGGATTACGTCGGAGGCGCTGATCGCGGTGTGCTGGCGGCGCTGGCGGCACCGACTGGTAGAGCGGCTGCGAGGCGACTTCGTTCTGCTCATCTGGGACCGAGAGCTTGGCGAAGGGCTGCTCGCTCGCGACCAGTTGGGCGTTCGCTCGCTGTTCGTCCGCGAGACCGGCGGCGTGCTGTGCTTCGCCAACGAGATCAAGTACCTCTTGGCCCTCTCGCCCCAGAGCCCGGCGCCCGATCTCGTCGGCGTGGCCCATTGGATCACGGCAACCGGTCGGCCGGGCCCGGGCACGCTGTATATCGGCGTGCGACGGTTGGGGCCAGGGGATCTTCTCCTGCTTGGCCCGAACGGCGTGCGCGAGCGCCCTTATTGGCGCCCGCGGTTCGAGGAGCCTCGCGACATCAGCCCAGACGAACTTGCGCACAACGTTCGCGACGCGATCGCGCTCGCCGTCCGGCGGCGGACGATCCCGGGCCAGACCACTGGCGTCCTGATGAGCGGCGGCCTCGATTCGGCGACGGTCGCGGCGACCGCGCGAGCTGTCACACCTGGACGCGTCGTGGCTTGCTCGGGCGTCTTTCCGGATCACCCGGGCGTCGACGAGTCGCGCTTGATCGAGCAGTTGTGCGTCTCGCTCGACATCGATCTGCTGACCGCCGAGGTACGTGCCGGCGGCCTGGTCGCGAGCGCGCTCGAGGCGCAGAGCGAGTGGGGCGCGCCACTGGTCGGCTGGGGTGAGTTCTGGGCGCTCCCGCTGCTGCGCGAGGCTGCCTCTGCCGGAGTCCAGATCGTGCTTGGCGGAGACGGTGGCGATGAGCTGTTTCAGGTGCACTCCTATCTCGCGGCCGACCGGATGCGCGCCGGACATCCGCTCGAGGCGCTCCGCCTCGTGCGCCGACTGCCTGGCGCCGGCGATCGACCGCCGCTGCACGAAGTCGGCCGTGTCGCGTGGAACCTGGCGATCCTCGGTGCGTTGCCCGCTCGCCTGCAGACGTACCTCGCGCGGCGCGACCGTGACGTTGCCCGTCCACCGTGGCTACGTTCGCACGCCGTCGCCCTGCTGCGTGAGTCCGAGGACGCGTTCGCCTGGAAGCGCCTCGACGGACCACGATGGTGGGCCCACTCGGTCCACATGCTCACCCGCGGGGTCGAGGAGTTGGGAGTGTTCGAGTCGCTTCGACGAACGGCGATGCTCGTCGGCGTCGACATGCGCCACCCGCTATTCGACTTGGATCTGCTCGCCGTTGTGCTGCGTGCGCCTCCGGCGAGCAGCTTCGATCCGCTCCTGGACCGGCCGCTGCTGCGAGCGAGCATGGCGGGCCTGCTCCCGGACGAGGTCCGACTCCGTCGCGGCAAGGCGCTGTTCGACTCGCTCATCGTGGATAGCCTGCGTCGCGATCGTTCGGCCATTCGTGCAGTGCTCTGCGATCCACAGGCGGAGCTGTCATCGCTCGTCGACCTCGACCTGGCCTCCCGCACGTTGCTCGCGAACCAGTCGCGACCGCAGTCGTTCCTCTCGGCGCAGTTCGTCTGGCGTTTGCTCACAGCCGAGCTGTGGCTGCGGTCGCAGGGCGGGACCACCGCCCGCGGGTTGCCGCGCGGCTTGAGCGTC
Source organism: uncultured Solirubrobacteraceae bacterium (assembly GCA_963802105.1). GTDB lineage: Bacteria > Actinomycetota > Thermoleophilia > Solirubrobacterales > Solirubrobacteraceae > Palsa-744. The sequence continues at coordinate 2,078,925 of CAWDHJ010000002.1, forward strand.
AGCGAGCCGTCCGTCCTCATCCGCGGCGCATCGGAGCGGGCGCGCCGGGCGGCCCTGCGGTAGCCGGCGACGCTCGGTCAGCCCGATTCGCCGGTACTTTTTTGGTCCTTGACGAGGTGTCCGCTTGATTTACGATCTACCGAACGACGATTCTCGCGTGCGGGGTCGAAAAGCTCAGTGGATAAGGACGTGCACATGGATCGACCAGGACATCAGTACGAGGCGCCGCTTGTGATCGACTACGGAGGCCTTCAAGAGCTCACGATGTCGTGTGCCTTTGGCACCGGCGGCGACAAGTCGTTTCCCAGCGGGCATGACGCAGGAGGCACGAGCTTCGGGAAATCGTTTGAAAACTCCGAAATCCAGTGTGGGATGAAGTAGGGACGCGCTGAGCGGGGACGCTCCAAGCAGCGCCTGGCCTCTGGTAAGGCGGTGTTGGAGCGCCACGTCCCGACCTCGCGATGCACCGCTTGTGGAGTAGCGTCTTTGCGCGCTTGCGCGGCGAGCAGACGCTCGCGCGTCTGCGCCGGTCCGGGCTGCGAAGTGGAGTTCCGCTTCAGCTTGCGGCGGAAGGAGCGATCGATCCCCGCTTCGCCTGGGCGATCGAGATCGGGGACCACTCGATTATCGCCAGCGGCGTTCGGATCGTCGCGCACGATGCGGCGATCAAGCGACTGACCGGGTACACGGAGGTGCGCCCCGTCACGATTGGATCGCGCTGCTACATCGGCGCCGGCGCGATCGTGCTTCCGGGCACGGTCATCGGAGATGACGCGATCATCGGTGCGGGCTCGGTCGTTAAAGGAGAGATCCCGAGCGGAGCGGTTGCAGTCGGCAATCCAGCGCGTGTCGTCGGCACGACCGACGAGCTGCGTGAGCGTCATCAGTCGCTGATCGCCTCGACGACGCGGATCGACTCGTATCCGCGTCGGTACAGCGCATCTCAGCGAGCTGAGATACTGCAGGCGTTGCGGGAGCACGGGCGCGCGTATGTGAGGTGAGGCGGGTCGGGACGGGAGGCGCGGGAGGCAGGGCCGGCGATCGGCGCCTGCCCGGTCAGGCGCCGATCGCCGATCGCTGCGGTCTCACGGCGCGCACCCGACGACGTAGCTCGACGAGCTGACGACGTAGCTCGACGAGCTGCTCGCCGCGGCCGAATTCGCGTACGTCCGCAGCCGCCCGTGGGCCTCGTCGCAGAGTGGAGACGCCCCACCCGCTCAGGAAGGCGAGCGCGCCGAGCAAGCGCGGCGAATCGCTCGCTCGGCGGGCCGCGCTGAGCAGCACCCAGAGTGGATGCTGTCCGATCGCATAGGCGCAAGCTCCCCATCTGTACTGCGCGCGCAAGCGACCGTCGGCGACGCCCGTTGGACGAAGATGAATCGTGTCCCCGCGAGGGCACTCGAAGCTCAGCGTCTGCCAGCCGTGCATCCGCGCGGCGATCTCATCGATCGTGTCCCACCCCAGAACCGGCTCGATCGGTGCGAGCTGCTCGAAGCAGGGGCGCCGATAGAACTTCGTCGCCCCACGGACGTGATCTGGGCGGCAGCGCTCCCGTCGCTGCTCCCCCGTGCGCTCGTCGATCACGCTCAAGTACGTTCCCGCGATACCGAGAGCTGGGTTGTCGCGGAACGCCAGTTCCATCGTCCTGAAGAGGTCTGGACTGAGCTTCAGGTCGGCGTCCATCTTCACTACAACGTCCCACTCCAAAGCGAGCTGCTCTGTCGCCCAGAGGAACGCGCGCAACTCGGGCGCTCGAGCGAGGCGGTCGCGCTCGAGCGGCCGACTCGGGCGCCTCAGCGCGAGCACGTCGTCGCGTTCCTTCGCGAATGCCGAGGCGAGGCGAGGCGAGTCGTCACTCGACCCGTCGTCGACGAGCACGAGCAGGTCCGGAAATCGTGCCTGCTCACCGATCGATGCGAGAAACGTGGCGAGATGACGCGCCTCGTTCAGGAACGAGACAATGCAGACGACCCTGAAGGAGGGGTTGGCCGGGTATCGCGGCGTATCCGGTGCGCTTCGCCCGCCGGCCGTCCTCACGGCGCAACCGACTCCCGGGCGATCGGCGCCGGCGATACGCCTTCGCGCACGCTCGCCTGCGAGTCGGCGATCGCGTCGTCTGACGCCAACGGTCCCCGGCCGGCTGACTGCGCCCGCGTGCGAGCGCGCGCCGGCGCCGGTCTGTCCGCAGACGCGATTCGGGCGAAGAAGCGCTCGAGCTGCGCGGCCGAACGACGGACGTCGAAGTCGTCGATCACCCGTTGTCTGCCGTTGCGCGCGAGGCGGGTGCGCAACTCCTCGTCGTCAAGCAGTCGGCCCATCGCCTGCGCAAGCTGATCGACTCGACCGGGGGCGACGAGCAGCCCGGACTCGCCGTCGTCGATCAACTCGCTGACGCCGGCGATCGCCGTCGCAACCACAGCGCAGCCGCAGGCAAGTGCCTCCATCAGGACGACCGGCAGTCCCTCGCTGAAGCTCGACGAGCAGAACATCGAAGCCGCGGCGTAGCGACCCGCGATCTCGTCCTGGCCAAGCGCGCCTGTGAATGTCACATGCGGTGCGACGCCCAACTCGTCGGCCAGCCGACGTAGTCCTGCGGCGCTCGGGCCGTCTCCGACCAGCACGAGCTCGATATCACGCTCGGCTTCGCGCAGACGGCTGAACGCCCTGATCAGCACGGCTTGGCCCTTCTCGGGCACGAGCCTTCCGACGCAGAGGATCTGCGCTCGCGCCGGCGTCGTGACGGCGGCGAGCGCCGATTGCGTCGGGTCCAGGCCGCAGTGGACGACCTCGAGCTTCGGCCAATGTCGTTCCTCGACCAGGGCCATCGCCTGGCTGCGAGCGAAGTCGGTGATGCAGACGACGCCCGCCGCGCTGCTGATCTTCTCGGGAAGTCGGTACCAACGGGTGTTCCAGAACTCGGTCGGACCGTGCAGGGTCATGCTCCAGCTCGCCGGTCCGCGTCCCGCGCGTCTCCCGTACTCGGCAGCGAGCAGTGCGACGTCGGCGGGCGGCGAGCCGTGGTGGGCGTGCACGTGTCTGGCGTCGACCGCTGCGCAACGACGCCACAGGACGATTGCCTCGGCGAAGTAGAAGAGCTGCCACAAACGTCCACGCAGTCCGGGACGCGCGAGACCGAGGGCGCGCGAGAGGGTCGTCACATACGCCCACGGCGCGCGGCCGGCCGCGCGTGCGTGTGCGTTGAGCACGTCTCGCCAGCGCGGTGGTCGGATCGAGTACGTCGACGCCAGCGCCTCGCGGTTCTCGTCGGAGATCAGGTGCTCGTTGGTCGCCGCGTGGATCGAGATCGTGTCGATCGCCAAGCCGCGTGCTCGCAGGGCCTGCACCTCGCGCAGCACGAACGTGTGCGAGATCGACGGATAGCGGGTCGTGACGTACGCGATCGGTCGCGCTCCGCCCGCTGTCGTCGTGTCCGCGTGAAGTGGCCGTGACCCGCGACTGAGCCCACGCATCACGTTGGCTGGACGGCCGCCGCCCGGCCGACGGCCGCACGGTCGGTCCCCGTGATGCGTGCCCGGATCGGCGCCGCTGCGGGGTCGTGGCTGCCATAGGCCGATCCGTTCGCGTTCAGCAGCTCCACCGGGTCGCCGGCGCGTTTGACCGAGAGGTGCGCCGCCTCGAGCGCTCGCACGACTTCGAGTCCGAGCCGACTGCTCGAGCGCGGTTCGGCGCCCGTCTGCGCGGCGTGTGCAAAATCGGCGAGCTCGCGCCCGAGCGGCTCGGCCGCTTCGATCCGTGGCGTGACGATGTCGCCGCTTCGATACGTGAGCTGGTACTCGCCAAACGTCGCCGGTGCCTCCGTCATCGAGATGTCGAGACCGCGGTCATAGATCCGCACCGCCTCATCCGACGAGGTGTCTTCATAGACCACCATCCGCTTGGATCCGACGACCAACATCTGACGCATCTTGCGAGGCGCCAGCCACGAGATCTGCACGTTCGCGGTCGTCCCGCCCGAGAACGTCACGGTGAGGAAGGCCGTCTCCGCGACGCTGTCGCGGAAGACGCTCTGCCCGACCGCGGAGACGTGCGAGACGGGTCGGTCAAGCCAGTAGAGCAGGATCGACAGATCGTGCGGGGCGAGATCGCTGATCACTCCATCGGCCTGGTAGAGCCCGAGGTTCATCCGCGACGAGGTGATGAAGTACACGTCGCCCAGAGCGCCAGACCTGATCAGCTCTCGCACCTTGTTGACCGGCGGGCTGTAGACGAACGTGTGCCCAGGCATGAGCACGCACCCGACGCGCTGTGCGAGCTCGATCAGCTCCTGCGCCTCGGCCACCGTACTGGCGAGCGGCTTCTCGACGAGGACGTGCTTACCGGCTTCCAGCGCTCGGCGCGCAAGCGCGTAATGGGTGTGGGGGGGGGTCGCGATCGCTACGGCCTCGACCCGCGGATCGTCCAACAGCACGTCAAGGTCTGACTCGACCTTGGGGCCGGGGTAGCGGCGTGAGAAGACCTCGGCGCGCAGAGGGTCCTGCTCACACAACCCGACCAGGCAGAGCTCCGGTCGCTCGACGATGTTGCGGACCACGTTCGGACCCCAGTAGCCGAACCCCACGACCGCGATCCCGAGCGGGTTCACGATCATCGTCGAGGCCTTTCGCCGTGCTCTTGTCGAGCTGCGTTCGATCGCCGTTCCAGAGCAAGTCCCATGCCCATCAACGCGCCGGCGCCTCGCTTGCTTGCGTCGCGCTTGTGCCTTGCCTGCTTGCGTTCTCGACGCCTCGGCTCAGGCCGCGCCGCGCCGGCAGAGCAGGACCCACGGGGTGCGCAACAGGATCGAGAGGTAGAGCCCGAGCGAGCGACGTTCGACCCATGCGACGTCCAGCTCGACCATTTCACGATAAGTGCGCTCGCTGCGGCCGCTGACCTGCCAGAGGCCGGTCAATCCAGGCTTCACCGCGAAGCGGCGATCGTAGGCTGGCGGGTAGAGCTGGGCCTCGTAGGGGATCACGGGACGGGGACCGACCAGCGACATGTGGCCTCGCAGCACGTCGAGTAGCTGAGGCAACTCGTCGAGGCTCGTCTTGCGCAGTACGCGGCCCGTTCTCGTGACCCGGTCGTCGGCGGCGAGCTTATACAAATCGCGGCCGTCCTCATCCGCCTGTGTCGTCTCGATCCCGTCGATCAGGCGCGCGACATACTCGCGATGGACTCGCGGATCGGCTTCGGCACGCATCGTTCTGAACTTGTGCATCGTGAACGGCTGCTTGTCGCGACCAAGTCGTCGTTGGCGGAAGATCGCGGGTCCCGGGCTGTCGATCCGGATCGACAGCCACACGAGCGCGAACAGCGGGGTGCAGATGAGAATCCCGACCACGGCCAGAGCCAGATCGATGCTCCGGCACAGGGCGTGCGACGGCGACCTCCGGCTGCGGCTGCTCTGATCATCCTTGACGGCGAGTGTCGACATGGTCAGCTTTCAGCCGGCCACCGCCGGCGTCGCCGGCGCGGGCGGTGCGCGGAGCAGCGATGCCTCCTCGCACACGGCCGTTGTGACCAGTTCGACCTGCTCCGGCGTCATTCCCGGGAAGATTGGCAGCGAGAGGACTTCGCTCGCCAATCGCGTCGCCACGGGAGCGACGTCGTCGTCTTGCGCTAGGCCGGCGTACGCCTGCGAACGATGTATCGGTATCGGGTAGTGCACCCCAGTCGCGATCCCACGCTCGGCGAGCCGGTCTTTCAACTCGTCGCGTCGAGCCGTACGGATCGCAAATTGGTGGTAGACGTGGTCGCCGTCGCTATTGGCGACCGGCGGCGTCACCACGCCCGGCGCTCTCTCGAGGCCGCCTCGCAGTCGCTCCGCCACAAGCCGTCGCGCTGCGTTCCATGTCTCCAGGCGCGGCAGCTTACGGCCGAGTATCGCGGCCTGGAGCGCGTCGAGGCGGCCGGTCATGCCGACCGCGCGATGGTGGTAGCGCGGACTCTCTCCGTGCGAGCGCAGCAGCCGCACCCGCTCGGCGAGATCCGCGCGCGCGGTCACGACCGCGCCGGCATCGCCCCACGCGCCAAGGTTCTTCGCCGGGTAGAACGAGAACGTCCCGAGGTCACCGAACGTGCCGACCCGCTGCCCGCGGTAGCGGGCGCCATGTGCCTGAGCCGCATCCTCGACGACCGACAAGCCGGCGCTACGCGCGAGCGCGACGATCGGCTCGAGCTCGACGGTCCGGCCGTACAGATGCACCGGGATGATGCAGCGCACGGCCGGCGTCAATGCCCGTTTCGCCGTGTCTGCGGTCATCAGTTGCGTGCCCGCGTCGACGTCGGCGAAGCGCGGTCGAGCGCCGACCAGGCTGACCGCCTCGGCGGTCGCGATGAACGAGTTCGCCGGGACGACGACCTCGTCGCCTGCTCCGATGTCGAGCGCACGCAACGCGAGCACGAGTGCGTCGGTGCCCGAGGAGACGCCGACGGCGTACGGAGCCTCGCACCAGCTCGCATAGTCGCGCTCGAATGCTTCGACCGCCTCGCCGCCCGTGAAGGCTCCGGTGACCGCTACGCCGCGAACCGCCGCGAGCAGCTCCTCGAGGAGCTCCGGATCGGCCTGATCCATCGTGCACAGCGGAACCCCGTTGTGATTGCTCATCGGCGCACCGGAACCCGTTGGATCGGCTCAGCGCCGACGGCGAGGATCCCGACGCCGAAGCCGCCGTCGGGATCGAGGATCCGCTCGACGGCCTCGTGGCGCGAGCGTACGCCGAGCTTGCCGAATGCCGAGGAGAGGTGGCTCTTGATCGTGCTTTCGGCAAGGAACAGCTGACTTGCGATCTGACTGTTCATGTAGCCCATCACGACGAGCCCGAGCACCTGCTTCTCTCGTCGCGAGAGGACCGGCGGATCGAGCTCCCGCCAGGCGCCGTACGGCAGACACATCTGACCGGCTTTCACCGCCAGCAGGCACGGCCCGATCGTCGACTCCAGCTCGGCGCGCAGCACTATGCCCGTCACGCCAGCCGCGAACATCGACCGGATCGCGCGTCGCTCGACGCTCGCGCAGACGACGATCAGAGGAGTCGTGGGGAAACGTTGCCGCAGCAGCTCGATCCGATCCCGCGCCGACTCGGCGGCCGCTTCGACGTAGACCACGACGACCGCCGGAGCGTCCGTCGTCGTGCGCGCCAAAGGCGCTTCGGCGTCCTCGAGCGTGGTGATCGTCAGCTCCTCGCGCCGGAGCGCCGTCGCGATCCGTCGCGCGCTTGCTCCGGCCGCGACAAGCGCGACGGGGCCTTCGCATCCGAGGCGCTTCTGCGGTACGGGGCGCGTCTGCGCCGGCACGCTGGTCTGCTGCATCGCCGGAGTAACGACGCCACGGCGGGTGGACTTTCAACGGCGAGTGCGCACCAGGCGGTCGTAGAAGTCGAGCAGAACCTCTCGCGAGTGCTCCCACGTCAAACTCAGCGAGCGCCGACGAGCCTCGCGACCGAGTTGAAGGCGCCGCTCGCCGTCGCGAGCGAGGTCGCCGACGAGTTGCGCGAAAGCCGACTGATCCTCGCACGGCGCGTAGAGCGCTGTATCGCCCGCCGTTCGCCTGGTCTCGTGGAGGTCATATGCAACGACCGGCCGGCCCGAGGCCATGTACTCGGCGATCTTGATCATCGTCGAGCCGTGGTTGAGCGTCGTGCCCGGCGCCGGGTCGATCGCGATGTCGGCCTCGGCAATCAGCTTTGCGACCCGATCGTGCGGAACGCGGCCCGTCAGGCGAACGCGATGCTCGACGCCCGCTTCGCGGCATCGTGCGATCAAAGCATCGTGTGCCGCGCCCGCGCCGACCACCGTGAGGCGGGCGTCGGCGAGCGCTGGCCGGCGCAAGAGAGCCGGGAGTTCGAGCACGCCGTCCTGGACGTCGAGCGTTCCGACATAGACGAGCTCGGGCGCACCGAGCGTACCGGTACGCGCGTTCGGCGGAGTCGGAAATTCGCTCAGCCGCGGTCCGTTACGCACGATCGCGACCGCCTTCGCGGTCTGTCGCGAGGATGTAGCGACGAGCTCGCGCTGCGTCTCGTTGGTCACGATCACTCCATCTGCGCACCGGATCGCAGCCCGCTGGGCAGCTCGCAACGCATGCGTCGCCGGGCCGGGCCCAAACTTCGCATCGAACAGCTCCGGACCTGAGTCGTGCATGTCGTACACGACCGTGTGAGCGGACCCCGACGCCAGGAACCCGACGATCGCTAGCGTGTCGGGCGGCCCGTGGAAGTGCAACGTTGAGCGCTCGCGAGCCAGCAGACGGCGGAGCGAACGAATCAGGAGCTGCGAGTGCGCGACGCCGTACTCGCAGCCGTACGACAACGCCGAGCCATTGGCCCAGACCGTGCGGTAGCGCTCCACCTCGACGCCGCGCACGCGCTCCCGTGACAGTTGTCCTTCGCCCCTTGGCGCGAGCACGCGCACGGCGTAGCCGGCCGCTGCCAGCGACTCGGCCTCGTTTCGTACACGTGTGTCCTGCGGGTAGGTGAAGTTCTTCGAGCAGCATCAGCACACGCCGCCGGCTGGTCCTCGTGCGCCTAGCCGTGAGAGCTCGGAGTCCCATCGTGAAGTCAACGACCCAGCGTGATGCCCGCTTTCGTCTGCGCGTTTGCGTCGACCCGCGACGCATCGGCCGATCCGCTATCGCTGCGCAAGGTGAGCCGCCATCGCATCGTTCATCGCACAGAAGCCTCGGCGGGCAACCGGTCCGCGCCGGCAGTGACGCAAGGAGCAGACGTGCAGTTCCCGACTACCGTGTCCGAGTCGACCGACGCAGCGGCGCCCGTCCGGATCGGGGTCGTGCCCGGGCATCGCGTAGGCGACGGGCTGCTGTTGGCCCTGGAACAGGCGTTTCCGGTTCGCTTCGAAGGCGTCGACCGGTCGGTGGCGCAACAGCTCGAGTCCGTTCTGGTCTGCGATCCGTCGCACTTGTCGCTGGCGCCGACGGACATCCCGCGTCTCGTCCTCGCGTCGCCGCGCGAGGACAATCGACGCGAGCATCAGCCGCTCGCGCTGGCCGACGATACGCGCGTCCAGCGGCCGCTTCGCGGGCGGTCTCTGCGCGAGGACGCACGCGCGGCCGAGCTTCCCTTGCGGCCACCCGCGGCGAGCGCCGTGCTCGCGAGCGTCGACGGGACGCCGGTCTGGTGGCAGGCAGGCAGCGCCGGTACCTATGTCGGCGCGAGCGCTTATCCGCTGCCGGTCACCGTCGAGGGGCCGGTTTCGCTGCGCGATCAGATGAGACCCGGATGCTTCATGGGGCTGCTGCCTCTGCTGCATCTCCTCGAAGCCACCCTCGGCGAGCGCGGCTTCGAGCGCTCGCCGCTGCAGGCGTCTTTCGTGATCGACGACCCGAACCTGCATCGGCCGTCCTACGGCTTTCTCGACTACGACGAGATCGCAGCGCACGCGCGTGCGCATGGGTACCACGTAGGGCTTGCGATGGTCCCGCTCGACGGTTGGCTGGCGAGTCGCCGCGCCGTCTCGGTGTTCGAGCGGAGCCCCGGCGAGCTCTCCCTCGTGATGCACGGAAACGATCACCGCAAGCACGAGCTCGCGCGCGCTGCCGACGAGCGGGCCGCGACGGCGATCGTCGCGCAGGCGCTGCGCCGAACCGCAGCCTTCGAGCGTCGCTTCGGACTGCCGGTGCAGCGCGTGATGGTCCCGCCGCACGAGGTCTGCTCGAGCGCTGCGCTGAGAGCGATGTTTGTCCTTGGCATGGATGGAGCCTGTATCGGGCGGCGCTATCCGTGGCATGCCGGCCTGGTCCCGACGCCGCCTTCGTCGCTCGCGACGTGGCACCCGACCGACATGGTCGCCGGCGGCCTGCCGGTCTTGCCACGACACGCGATCAGCCAAGCCCCCGACGATCTGGCTTTCCGCGCGCTGCTGCGCCAGCCGCTGATCCTCTACGGCCACCACGGGGATCTGGCCGACGGCCCCGACGTGCTCGCCGACGCCGCGCGGTATGTCAACAGCCTCGGCGAGGTGCAGTGGGGACCGCTTGGCCGCATCGCCGAACGGGGCGTGCTCGTTAGACGTAGCGCCGCGACGCTGATCGTGCAGATGCACGCGCGACGATGTTCGGTGCAAATCCCGCCGGGCGTCGATGCGCTGGAGGTCAGGACGCCCGCGTCGTGTGACCCGGGCGCGACGCGCTTGCTCGCACGGGGCGGCGAACCGGCTCCGATGCGACGCGATCGGCTCGGCTGGACCTCGGGGGCGTTTGCCGTCAGGCCCGGAGCCCAACTGACGCTGCGGTTGATGCCTTGCGACCGACACGATCTGAGTGCCGTATGTGCGCCTCGGTCGAGCGCATGGGCGCTTGCACGCCGGGCGCTCGTCGAGGGCCGCGATCGGCTGCAGCCGCTGGCGCGAGGCACAGCCGCACGAGCTCGCGCGGCAATTCCGCTCAGTGGTCGACGGCAGCCCGATTCGCCGGGCCGCGGTCGCGCGAGCGATGTCGCGCCGGCGCCCGCAAGTCAGCGCCGATGACGAACGTTGGTTCTCAGACGAGCGCTACGACAGAACGGCGTCGCGGCTTTGAGTGGATCGGACAGCTCTCGATCGCCGGGACGAGGCCGTAGTCGAGATGACGCCCAAGCCGATCTTCATATTCTCGATCACGCGCAGCGGCTCGACGCTCCTGCAACGGGTCATCGCCGCCCACGAAGGCGTCGCCACGGTCTCCGAGCCGTGGCTGCTCCTCCCGTCGCTCTATGCGTTGCGCGAGCGCGGAGTCGTTGCTGAGTACACGCACCCGCTGATGAGCCAAGCGGTGAAGGACTTCTGCGAGACGCTCCCGGCCGGCGTCGACGATTACAGGGAGGAGCTGCGTGCTTTCGCGCTACGCCTCTATGAGAAGGCGTCGAGCGGCGACGCGCGCTACTTCGTCGACAAGTCGCCGCCGTACTACTTCGTGGTCGACGAGATAATGCAGACTTTCCCGGAAGGTAGGTTTGTCTTCCTGTGGCGCAATCCCCTGAGCGTCGTCGCTTCAATCATCGACACGTGGCAAGGAGGAGCGTGGCGACCGACGGCGTTTCGCGAGGACCTGTTCGTCGGTCTGCCGAGGCTCGTCGCGGCTTACCGCGCGAACGCCGACGTCGCCCACGCCGTGAGGTTCGAGGACCTGCTGGGCGAGGATCAGCGTCACTGGCATGCGCTGTTCGACTACCTCGGACTGGCGTTCGACCCGCGCTCCCTCGAGCTCTTCGCGGATGTCCGCCTGACGGGCCGAATGGGCGATCAGATAGGCGTCAGGCAATACCGCAGGCTCGACAGTGAGCCGACCGAGAAGTGGAAGCGCACGCTCGCGAATCCGCTGCGTCGCGCCTGGTCCAGACGGTATCTCGCGTTTCTCGGGAGCGAGCGGCTGACGACGATGGGCTATGGCAAGGACGCGCTCGTCACCGAGCTGGACGCGCTGCCGTGGGCGTCCTCGTCCCTCTTGCACGACACTCGCCGGCTCGCCGTCGACCTTGTGAAGGAGCCCGTCCGGGCACGCATACGGCGCGGTGGAATCGGCGGTCCGAACGTGATTCGCGAGTTGCTGAGGAGTCGATCTTGAGCCACGGCCCGGCAGCGGATGACGCGCGCCTCCCCGCCGACGGAGCGCCGCTCCCCGTGTCGGTGATCATTCCCGTTTACAACCGGGCCGGGATGCTCGAGCGCTCACTTCGGAGCGTCGCTGCCCAGCACCGCCCGCCCGCCGAGGTGATCGTCGTTGACGATGGCTCTAGCGACGAGACCTCTGCGGTTGGGCGCGCCTTTGAGGCCACCGTCATCCGCCACGACGAGAACCGGGGCTTGTCGGCCGCACGCAATACCGGCCTGCGATCCGCTACGTATCCGTGGGTGGCCTTGCTGGACTCCGACGACGAGTGGCTACCGCATCATCTCGGTCACATCTGGCGGCTTCGCGGCGATCACGTGCTCGCAGCTGCGTCTGCGCTCAACTGCGGCAGCGATCCGTCTCGGGACAGGTTTTGTGGCCCTGTGACGACCGGGCCCGTGGTGCTTCGCTCCGGCGAGCAGCTCATCTTCCCGGGCAACACGGTCCCGGTCAGCGCGTCGATGTTCCGCCGGAACCTCGCGCTCGAGCTCGGAGGCTTCAGGCCGCATCGCGGCGTCGTCGAGGATCTCGACCTGTGGCTGCGCCTGCTCGAGCACGGGACCGCGATCTGCTCGCCGACGGTGAGCATCATCTACCACGTGCACGACGAGCAGATGTCGCTGCGTGACACGCGCACAATGCAGTTGGCGCACGCCGAAGCGGCCGAGGCGTTTCGGCGCCGGACCGGCGGGGCTCGCACGCCGTTGACGCGCTGGGAGGGAGTTGCCGCCTGGGACAACATGCGCCGGGCGATCGAACGAAAACAGCTCAAAGCGGGCCTTCGCTGGGCGCTCTACGTCGTTCGCCGTCCGCAGCGAGGAGTCGGGACGCTCGCGATCTGGGCCAGGCGCTATCGCGTGCGCCGGCGCAGCGCCGATCTGCGCGAGGCGGGCGTCGGGCCGCCGGCGCACGCGCGTGCCAACGGCGGGCAAACGCGAGCGCAAGTTCCATCGGCCGTGGTTCGTTGATCTCGAAATGGAAGCCGGCGATCACCTCAACAGTGGGCGCCCGAACGCTCGGTGGTGAAGATCTGATGTCCTCAGCACAGCTCGTAGGCGATCCCGCGGCCTCGCGAATCGGCCACAACTCGAATGGCTACCCGTCGGCGCCCGAAACGGCGGGGAGCGTACTGCTGGGCGCGATCAGCCGGTACCGCGCGCTCGTCATCGTGTGTACGGTTTTGCTTGCGGGCGCCGGAGCTGCACTCGGGTTCAGACGAGCGCCGATCTACAGCTCGTCGTCGACGCTGCAGGTCGGAAAGGTGAATCCCGACTCACCCGGCTTCTACGGGTTCGTGCAGTCGGCAACAGACCTCGCCACGGCGTTCAGCAGGTCGATCGCCGCAGAACCGGTCATCACTGCGGTCAATCGCCGTCTCGGTATCGAGCCCGAACAGGCGCTCTCTCGGCTGTCGGCCGAGCCGATTCCGAACAGCCCGATCTTCCGTGTGATCGCGACCGGAAGCAGTACGCGTCAAGCGATCGACCTCGCCAACGTCGCGAGCGCAGCCGTCGTCGCCTATGTCAATCAGGCCAATACGGCGAACTCCGGCAGCGAAAGCCTGCTGGGCCGCTATCACGCCGCCTCGGTGAAGCTCGCGCGCGCGAGCACCGGTGCGGCAGCCGCGGCGCGCGCGTTCAAGTCGCATCCGAACCGGACGACATACGACGCCCTTGTGAGCGCGCAGGCGCTCGTCTCCGCAGAAAAACTCCGCGCACAAGCGATCGCCACCAACTATCAGGTAAGCGCACAGAGCACGACGAGCACGAATCTTGTATCGCTGCTCGCCGGAGCGTCTCGTGCGTCCAGCGACCGCACGTCGAAGATCGAGCTGTTTGCGTTCACCGGCTTGCTGAGCGGGCTCGTCATCGGCTGCCTGATGGCGGCCGGTCTGGCGCGACGGCGCAGGTCGAAGGTCGCAGCGGCCTAAGGGGGGCGGGAAGTTGACCGAACGCGCCGTCTGGCGTCCGAGATGGTATGCGTGGGCGCTCGTCGGCGCGAGCGCGCTGGTGCTCCTCGATCTGCGAGTGCCGGATGCGCTCAAAGGCGCTGCGGCGCCGACCGCGGTGGTTGGCGTGGCGGCGTTGTTGCTTGTCCTAGTCGCGCTCTGGGAGCTACCTCCGGCCGTGATGATGTGCGCGGCGATCGTGCTCACGATGTTCTCCGGCAACTGGGGCGAATTTGGCATTCATGGGCTTCCGCTCGACCGCATCGCGATGGCGGGAGTCGTTCTCGCGCTACTGCTGCGAGCGCCGGGAGCCGCGAGGGTGCCCCGCCTGCGCGTCACGGGTGTTCATCTGCTGCTCGCGCTGATGGTGGTCTACGTAGCGGTCTCGGCAGAGGCTTCGGGGACGCTCTTTACGGAAGCCGGCTTTCTCAAACTGTTCGACAACCTCGGCATCATGCCGTATCTCGTGTACCTGCTCGCGCCGGCGATCTTCGCCGGCGCGAGAGAACGGGCAATGTTGCTCGGCACCCTCGTCGGGCTCGGCGCTTATCTTGGTCTGACCGCGATCTTCGAGTCGATCGGTCCGCATAGCCTCGTCTTTCCACGGTACATCGTTGAAGTCGGAACTTCCGCCGGCGGAGAACAGGCCGCCGGCCCGTTCAATGCGACGATCACCCAGGGCTTCGCATGCTTCGCGTGCGCGACAGCCGCCGTGATCGCTGTGCATCAATGGCGTTCACGCGCGTGGCGCCTGATCGCGGCGGCCGTTGCGATCGTCGCTTTCCTCGGTTGCTTTCTCACGCTCGAGCGCGGCGTCTGGATCGCCGCCGCCGTCGGCGCCTTCGCGGCGATGCTCGCGTCTCCGGCACTGAGACGATGGCTCGTGCCGGTAATCGTCACCGTGGCGCTGCTCGTCGGCGGAGCCCTGCTGGTGTCACCCGGTCTCTCTGAACATGCATCGGCACGGGTTGAAGACAAGGTGTCGGTATGGGACCGTCAGAACCAGACTGCTGCCGCGATACGGATGATCGCGGCCAAGCCGCTCGTCGGTGTCGGATGGGCTCGATACACGAGCGACAGCCTCGATTACTTTCGCCAATCGCCGAACTACCCGATGACGGGCTTCAGCAACAGGAATATCCCACTGCCGCTCCACAACAGCTATCTCGCGTTCGCGGTCGAAATCGGCTTGATTGGTGCGCTGATGTGGATCGCCTCGCTGCTGTGCGGCGTCGGGGGCGCCATCGTGCACCGTGGGAACCCAGCGCTCCGGCCGTGGCGGCTCGGTTTGATCGCGATCTCGGTCTTCTTTGTCGTTTTGGCGGCGTTCAACCCGCTACAGCAGCCGTTCACGATGATCGTCCTATGGCTGTGGGCGGGGGTCGTGCTGGCCCCTGGGACACTTCGCTCGGAGGCGCCCGGGTCGGAGATCGTCGGTGAGCGACGGGCGAGCGGTCTCGTCTCGATGCCCGCGCCTGTCACCGGCGCGAACTGAGCACGCGGCCGCGACGATCGCCGAGTAGCCGCGCGATCGCGACGGCGTAGCGGGCCAGGACGCGAACTCCATGACCGATCGACGAAACAGGTCGTCGGCCATCGGCCCGGAGCGCCCACTGAAGTCGCACGTGTCGTGGCAGCAGCAGATGCCGTCGAACGAGCTCCGTGAGCTGGCCGGGAGGCGCGAGCAACCAGTCGACGAGGCCTACTTCGGCGTAGAGCTGAGCCGTCGAGGACCGTGGAGCGGGCTCGGCGAGCCGTACGGCAAGCCGTTCTCGCGCGCTCGTGCTGCGGGCGTGCGTGAGGATTCGCTCGGCCGGCAGACCGACCGTTTTCTCGGCGGCGTTGACGGCGGCGACGATCGGCCGGGCCAGGGGCGCGTGGTCGGCGAGCAGCGCCGTGACCGCCCCAGGCGGCACCTGCGCCCCGAAAGCGTCCCACCATGCCGCCAGGTCGGCGGCGAGTCGCAGGCCGACGAACCCGTCGCGCGCGTAGAACAGGAGCAGCGCGCAGAGCTGATCGGCAGGCGCCGGCTGCCACGGGTGCGCGCCCACAGCGGGCGATGGCAGCAGCCGTTCACGAGCGAAACGTCGCTCATACCAATGAATGCGCCAATGCAGCTCGATCGGTGGAAGCTGCGCTCGCGTGTGAACGAGCGCGAAGTGCAGTCGAGGAAGTCCGCTCGCGTCGACGTGGTCGGTGGGCTCGCGATATCCGAGTCCTCGAACGACCCGCACGGCATCCGCGAGATGCTCGACGCCGACGAGCACATCGACGTCTCTGGAGCGGCGTCGCCCGGGTTCGCCGTAGATCGCTTCGCCGAGACCCGGACCCTTGAGCACGGCGCTCGCGATGCCCTCCTCTGAAAGCGCCGCGGCGACACGACTCGAAACGGCCTGCAACAGGATGTCACGTCGGCAGCCGCTGCGGATCTCGCGCCGGACGGCGGCATCGAAGCTCGTGTGGAGGAGCCGCTCGTCGAGCTCGACGACGCGGGGACCGAGCGTCGCGAGCAGTCCTTGCGAGAGCAGGTTCTGCTCGAGCCTGCTCAAGTCGACCTCGGCAAGCAGTGCGCGCGCACGCAAGCGTTCCCGCTGGCGTCGGGCGACCGTGCCGGCGCAGAGCAGAGCCAACTGCTCGGCTGCCGTCGCGGGATTCACAGCCGGCCGCGGCGAACGGCCGCGTTCGATCAGCATCGCTCAACGTCCGTGGTGGAGTTCGAATGCCAGCACTTCGAGCTGACTCCAAGGAAACGAGGACAGCAACGTGCGCGGACTCTGGCCTTCGAAGAAGCCGTTCGCTCCCGTGTACGGGTTGCTCCCCGTCGGCGTCGGGTCCTGGGCGTAGAAGGCGATGTTCGGCGCGCGGTCGGTCACGAAGATGCCGTAGCGCTGCGCCGCCCGCGCCAACATCAGCGTGAGCCCCGGCAGATGCAGTGCCGCGAGATCGAGACTTGGCTTTAGTCTCAGGTGCGCTCCCTCCGGTAGCGACGCTGGAGCCGGTGAGCTGCCGTCATCTCGGTGGGCGGGAGGTGCGTAGGTTTCTGCGCGAGGATTCGGGATCGCGATCGAGAGCGCATGGTTGATCTCGCCGTGTTTGAGGTCTTCGAGCGAGATCAGGCCGCCGACGAGCGAGAGCGAGGTCGCAGTGACGCCCCACCACGCCTTTGCTTCGGGCCATACCGCCGGTCCGTAAACACCTTGCTGGGACTGCACGTTCTGCATCGCGCCACCCCACGAAGCGCTCCACCTGCCCGCGGTGCGAGCGAGTTGCCAAAACTCCCACAGGCGTTCGCTGCTCGGTTGCCAGACGACGAGGTCCGCGTCGCTGCCGGCCGCCGGCTGCGCGTCGCCTGGGAGAGGCACGGCATGCCAAGCCGACGACAGCGCCGCATCGGGGCCGTGATGGGTCAATTCGACCTGAACGCCCGGCTGGCCGGGCGGGACCGTGTAGACAGGCACGCCCGACGACGTCGTGTTGATCCACGGGCCGTTCCCGACGAGCAGCTCGTGATCGACCTGCGCGGTCAACGCGCCGATCATCGACGCCGAGTTTGGCGCGACTGGAGCGTCGCTCGCCGGCGGCTCGTTCCAGAAGCTGGTCGGGGAGAAGAAGCGGAACGGCGCGGCGCTCCCGTGAGCGGTCCGCACGGTGCTCGGAGGGCGTGCACGTGAGTACCCGGCGACGCCTCCGGACGGGACCCGTGCAGGGCCGCCACCGGCGCAGCCGGCGATCGCGAGGCATGCGAACGCTCCTGCGATCGGCGGCACAAGCGCGATCGTCTGCGCCCCTCCGAGCTTGTGCAGCGTCGCTGACGACACCGACCCGAGCAGGGCCTTGACGGCTCGTTGCCCGGGCACGCGCGCCACGTCCGACCAACGGCGTGGACGCGAGCGGACTTCCACGCTGCGCTTGAACTTTTCGCGGACTACGCAAGTGGGGGTGACGTCCGCTCCGTTGATTGGTCGATGTCGTCCCCTGCCGCAGAGCTCGCCGTGACCGTAAAGCGCGCGAGCTATCGCTCCGGTTTCTCGTTCGGCGTGCTCAGCTTCCTCCTCGTCGCATGCGTCGGACTGGTCTCAACTGTTGCGACTGCGCGCATATACGGTGTCCGGATCATCGGGCAGTTCGGACTCGTCTCGGTGCCGGTAGCGGCGCTGTGGGTGCTCTCATCGGTCAAAGAGCAGCAGGCGCTGATCAAGGAGATCGCCCGCCTGCCCGCGCGTCATCCGCGCGTCAGCCAGTTGTTCGCTGTCGTGTTCACGTTCTCCGGCGGGCTGACCGCGCTGATGGCCTCGCTCGTGGCGATCGTCTGCGTGTTCGTCTTCCCCCGCGCACTCAACGCGCCGGGCCTGATCGCTCCAGCGCTCGTGAGCATCGGCGGGTATGTCATCGTCACGAATACGGGCTGGAACATCGATTCGATCCTCTCAGCGTTCGTCGCCGGGCAGAGGATCTTCTGGGTGCGGCTGCACGAAGTCGTGAGCTTCCTCGTGATCGCCGTCGCCGTCGGCTTGGTCTGGCCCTCGGTTTGGGGGCTCGTGATCGCGACGATCGGAGGCTCGCTCACGTCGCTCGGTCATCGCGTCATCGCCGTGCGTCCCTTCGTCTCGGCTCGGATCGGCTGGCGCGAGTACCGCGCCGGCTTCGATGCCCTACCGGGACTGCTGAGCTTCGGTCTGAGGGCCGCTCCGGGTCAGATCGCGCAGGGCGTGAGTCAGCAGGGAGGGGTCTGGGCGCTCGGAATGGTCGCGCCGGTAGCCGTCGTCGGCGCTTTCGTCCGGGCGCAGACCGTTCCCCAGCGCCTGCAGCAGTCGAGCATGCGCATCTCCGAAGTCCTCTATCCGACGCTTGTCGCCCGTCGGACCGAGGGCGACATACACGGTTTCGATCGCGCCCTGATCGACTCGGTCCGCTACGAAGTCGTTGGCCTACTGCTGGTCGCGGCCGCCATCGGGGGAGCCGCCCGCTCGGTGCTCGACCTGTTCGGCCCCGGCTTCGGGCGGGCAACGCCGGTGCTCGTCGCGCTGATGCTGTTTCCGGCGCTCGCGTGCGTCGCGGCGACGCAGACACAGGCGCTGTGGGCTACGGGTCGGCCGGGGCGCACGAGCGTCGTCGCGATCGTGCGCGTGATCGTCACGCTGGCGCTGCTGGCCACACTGACCCCGACGATCGGGATGCTCGGACCCGCAATCGCATTGCTCGCCGGATACGTCGTCGTCATCGTGCTCAATGGCATTGCCTTGCGACGCTCGCTCGCGAGGCCTGCGCGGATGACCTGGCCGGTGCGCGAGAGGGTCTGCTTGATCGCGGCGTATGCGGCGGGCTTCGCGGCTTCGCAATTGACCGAACATGCGCTGCGCTCGACCGCGGGGCTGCCGCTCTCCCTCACGGCGGGCGCGCTGGGGTACCTCGCCGCGTTCATCCTCAGCGGTGGTGTCAACTCACGGGATCGCACGCGCCTTGCTCATCTGGCGGGGATCGCCGCGCGGCGCACGTCGCGGCGGGTAGGGGAGCGCGTCGTCGTGCCGTCAGTCGAGTCCTCGCCGAGTGCGGAGCGACAGGCCGCGACCGCCGACGCGGGCGGCCGATCCCGCTAACGGTCGCGTACGCATCCAGCGAGCACGCCCGCCTGCTCGCGCTGCTGGATGTACCCAGCGCGGATTCGACGGCGGTTTGCTGCTCGGACGGTCTCGTGCCGGACCGGCGGCAGTCGAATGTCGCGACTGCGGCCGCGGCGTTCTACGATGTGTCCGAGCTGATGCCTTGGACCGACTACCTAAAGCGTTTCAGCCTTTTTTCAGCCTCTTTGGGAGGGTGGCAAGCGCGAATGTGGCACGGGTCGGGCCGTTGCATTTGAGTGTGCCGTGTCTAGGGCGACAGATTCGATGAGCGGGAAGCGCGGATGGGCGCCCCAGACGCGCTCCGCTCCGTGGTGCGTCACGCTCGAGTTGGACGAGTTCGGACGCGAGGCACTCGATCGAGAATGCGAGCGGTTGGGCGTACCCGACGAGGAGCTGGTCCGTTTCGCTCTAGTCTACTACCTGGCTGATCTCGACAGCGGGAGGATCGCACGGCAGATCCCGGACGGTGTACGGTCGGGATCGGGCGGGCCGTAGCCCCTCGAGGACCAACCTAAGCTCGGCAGCCATCTCTCAGCGTCTTGGTTCAGGGGCCGGGTTGATAATTGCATTGGACGTGTTTATACGCGTCCAGGGTTCCGCAGAGTTGCGTAGACTTGACAGCTTTGTGAGAGATGCTATAGCGTCGGCATCGATGTTTATTCCGGGCTAGGTCTGCGTGCTCGGCTCGGATAGATATTGAACGTCGGGGAGCAAGAAAGCAGCAACGGAGTGGAGCGGAGGAGACCATGGAGGGCCAGGGACGCGCCGAGGTTGCTCGTTCAGTCGTGTGCAGTGACGAGCGAGATGCGACAGCCGCGAATCTCGTCATTGCGCGCGCGGTAGAACGCGCGCAACAGGGAGACCGCGACGCGTTCGCGTTCTTGTATGTCCGTTTTGCTGACGATGTTCGCGGATATGCGCGCAGCATCGTTCACGATCATCACGCCGCGGAAGACGTCACGCAGCAGGTGTTCGTGAAGCTGATGCGCGTGATCGGCAAATATCAGGAACGGGACGTGCCGTTCTTCGCGTGGATGTTGCGCGTCACTCGCAACGTCGCACTCGATCACCTGCGAAAGCATCACCCGCTTCCCGTCGAGGAAGTCCGCAGCGAGCATGGTCGACAAGTTACGGACAGCAGCGAGCATCTCTCCGAGCTGACAGCGGCCCTCGCGACGCTCCCGCGTGCGCAGCGCGAGGTGCTGGTGCTCCGCCACTTCGTCGGGCTGTCGCCTGCCGAGATCGCGCGTCGCGTCGGAAAGAGCGAGAGCTCGATTCACGGTCTGCACCATCGTGGGCGCCGAAGTGTCATCTCCGAGCTGATCGAGCGCGAGGCGGCTCCTTCGACCGCTCGACTCGGACCGTCCTGAGCGCTGCGCGGCATTGCAGCTCGATCTATCAGGATGGGGCCGTGAGCCGAGAGCCGACGAGGAGAATCGAACTCCTAACCTCTCGCTTACAAGGCGAACGCTCTACCAGTTGAGCTACGTCGGCAAAGTGGACCTCTCGGATGGTAGCGTCGCACTGTCATCCCGGATTGGCTAGCTCCTGGTCCGAGTCGGTCCGTAGCTGTAACGCCGCGCTCGCACCCGGTGTATTGCAGGCATGGAGCCGCATCGGAGCGCGAAGCCAGCGCAGGCTGACGAGACGTACGCGGCGGCGGCTGCCGCCGGCGCCGAGCACGCGGCCGGGCCCGAGCAGGCGGCGCACGCGCGCGGCGCCGATCTCGACGCCTTTCGCGACCGTTCGCTGAATCGTGGCGTCAACCCGCTGATCTACTGGACGCTGCGCGCGCTGCTCGTACCGGCGTTCCTGATCTACCTGCGCATGCAGCGCATCGGGCGCGAGCACCTGCCGAAGGACGGACCGCTGCTGCTCGCGTCGAACCACCGCAGCTTCCTCGACCCGTTCGTGATCGGCACGCTCGTGCGCCGGCCGGTCTACTACTTCGCCAAGCGCGAGCTGTTCGAGAAGCGCTGGCAGGCGTGGATCCTCAACGCGCTCGGCGCGTTCCCTGTCGACCGCGGCGCCGGCGACCGCGCGGCGATGAGCACGGCGCTCGAGATCCTCAGGCGCGGCGACTGCGTCGTCGTGTTCCCCGAGGGCACGCGCATTCGCAAGGGCTCGCTCGGCACGCCGCGCCGCGGGATCGGGCGCCTCGCGCTCGAAGCCGGCGTCCCGGTCGTGCCGATCGCCGTCGATCGGCACCGAAAACGTACGTCGTGGCTGGCGGATCCGCCCGCGCAAGGTGCGCCTGCGCGTCGGTCGGCCGCTGCGCTTCCCGAGCGCCGGCAGCTCCTCGCCGAAGCTCGCGACGGCCGTCACCGATCGCATCTGGGCGTGCGTCAGCCTGCAGTGGGAGTGGCTCGGCGGCGAGCGCGACGCAGAGCGCTCCGGGCTCGACGCGGAGGAGCCGGCGCAGCGCGCGCGATCGGAGACGCGGCGCGAGCCGACGACGTTCGTCCGCGGCGGCGAGCGCGCACCGGCGCAGGCTGCGAACGTCGAACGCGAGACGGCCGAGGGGCGCGCGAGCGACGGAGCCAGTCGCGACGGAGCGCGCGCGGCCTGAGCCGACCGCGAGCGACCGGCGAGCCTGCCGGCGGCGCGACGGACCGGGGATAGGGTGTGCGATGAGTGAGCGAGCCAGTCAAAGCGAAGTCGAAGGCGCAGCTCGACGCGGAGTTCTCCGACCTCTACCGCGCGCATCTGCGCGACGTCTACAGCTACGCCTACTACCGCGTCGGCGACCATCACGACGCCGAGGATCTGACCGAGCAGACGTTCCTGCAGGCCTACCGTCACTTCGAGCGCGCGCAGCGGGAGTCAAACGGCCGGCCGCTGCGACCGTGGCTGATCCGCATCGCTCACAACCTCGCCGCGAACCTCTATCGCGACCGCTCGCGCAAGCCGGCCTCGCCGATCGACGAGACGAGCGAGCTGACGGCGCTGCACACGACCGAGCAGCTCGTCGAGGGCCGCGACGAGCTCAGCCGCGTGCTCGACGGCGTGCGCCAGCTTCCCGACGATCGCCGCGAGGCGCTGATCATGCGCTTCGCGCTCGGCATGGACAACCGCGAGATCGCGCGTGCGATGGGCCGCACGGACGGCGCGACGAAGGTGCTCATCCACCGCGCGATCAAGCAGCTCGAGGAGCTCGTCGGCGATCCGCGCAAGGAGCCGGCCGATGAGTGAGGCGCTGCCGAACCTCGAGGGGCTCTTGCGCGAAGCGCTGGCGCCCGTCGAGCCGCCCGAGGATCTCGTCGAGCGCCTCGAGTGCGACGCTGACGACAATCACCGAGCTGGCCGCCGACGAGCTCGAAGCGTGGGAGCTCTCGTCGATGCGCGACCCGCGCAACTGGGTTCGTCCGGCCGCGGCGATCGTCGCCGGCAGCGCCGCCGGCGCGGCGCTCGTCGTGCTGCGCGCGCGGCGTCGCACGCGCACGGCGCCCGGACCGCTCGGCGTGCGCTGGCCGCAGCTCGATCGCGCGGCCGCCGAGCGCACGATCGCCGACGTACGCCGCGAGACGCGCAAGCTGTTCGGCGAGCGTTGAACGCGCCGCACGGCGTTCACGCGTCCCGGCCCAGCTACGCTCTCTGACGCGCACATGGCCACCTGCTATCGCCACCCCTCGCGCGAGACGGCCGTGTCGTGCTCGAACTGCGGGCGCCCGATCTGCCCCGACTGCATGACGACGACGCCCGTCGGCATGCGCTGCCCGGAGTGCGCGAACCAGCGCACGCCGGTCAAGACGCTGCGCAACGTCACGCGCCGCCCCGAGGTCACGCTCGCGCTGATCGCGATCAACGTCGTCGCGTTCCTCGCCGAGGGCAGCATCTCGCTGACCGGCAACCCGAGCGGCAAGGTCTACGAAGAAGGCGCGCTGTTCGGCAGCATCGAAGGCTTCCCGACGCTCGGCGTCGCGCACGGGCAGTGGTGGCGGATCGTCACCGGCGGCTTCCTGCACGAGAACCTGCTGCACATCGCCTTCAACATGTACGTGCTGTACGTGCTCGGCGTGATGCTCGAGCCGGCCCTCGGCCGCCTGCGCTTCGGCGTCATCTACGCCGTCTCGCTGCTGACAGGCTCGCTCGGCGCGCTGCTCGTCTCGCCGCACTCGGTCACCGTCGGCGCCTCCGGCGCCGTCTTCGGCATCATGGGCGCCGCCGCCGTCGAGATGCGCGCGCGCCAGATCCCGATCATGCAGAGCGGTGTCGGCGGCCTGATCCTGATCAACCTCGTCATCAGCTTCACGCTGCCCGGCATCTCCTGGGGCGGCCACGTCGGCGGCTTGATCGGCGGCGCGCTCGCGGCGCTCGCGATCCAGCTCGGCGCGCGCCGGCGCATGCAGTCGCTCGCGCTCGCCGCCTGCGTCGTGCTCGGCGTCGCCGCGTTCGCCGGCTCGCTCGCCGTCGCGAAGTCGAGCGAAGCGAAAGCCGCCGCGCCGGTGCGCCTCGTCGAACCGGGCTAGCGGCGGCCCCCGTCGAGCGGCGCCACGCCGCCGCGCGCGCCTACGCCGCGTTCGCCGCGCCCGAGAGCTCGACCGCGAGCGCCTCGCCCGGCGCCTCGTGCACGTTCTCCGGGTGCAGCACGTGCGCGAGCAGCTCGACGCCGTCGATCAGCCGCGGTCCCGGCCGCGAGAAGTACGCCGACGCGTTGACGGCGACGATTCGCGCCGCGCCGAGCCCCGCGAGGCGCTCGGCGAACTTCAACGCCTCCTCGTGCGCGCGCGGCGCGTCGTAGCCGCACGGCATGACGACGACGATCTGCGGCCGCGCCGCGGCGACCTGCTCCCACGTGACGACCTCCGAGTGCTCGCCGGCGAGCCCGAGCACGTCCTCGCCGCCGGCCAGCTCGATCATCTGCGGCGTCCAGTGCCCGGCGACGTAGACCGGGTCGAGCCACTCGAGCGCGACGACGCGCACGCGCTCCCGCCCGCGCACGGCGAGCTTGACGCGATCGATCCGCGCCGAGGCTTCGGCGATCAGCTCGACGCCGCGCTCGCGGCTGCCGGTCGCCTCGGCGAGCGTGCGCACGTCGCCGAGCGTCTCGCCGAGCGTCTTCGGGTCGAGCGCGATAACGCGCGGCTGCGTCGGCAGCTCGCGCGCGATGGCCGCGACCTCGTCGTAGGAGACCGCGCACACCGGGCACAGCTCCTGCGTGACGATCAGATCGGGCTCGGCCTCGGCGAGCGCGCCCGAGTCGAGCTCGTAGATCGCCTCGCCGGCGAGCGTGCGCTCGCGCACCGCTGCGTCGATCTCGCCCGCGCTCAGGCCGGGCGGCAGGACGTCGCGCGTCACGCGCCGGCGTTCGAGCGCCTGCAGAGGGTAGTCGCACTCGTGCGTGACCGCGACGATCTGCTCGCCGAGCCCGAGCGCGAACAGCAGCTCGGTCGCGTGCGGCACAAGGCTGACGATGCGCATGCGTCCAACTTTACGCCCGCTATGCTCGGCGCCGGATGGCACTGCTCAGCGACGCGCAGATCGAGCTCGAGCTCGAGGGCTCGCAGTGGCGGCGCGAGGGCGCGAGCATCGTGCGCGACTTCGAGCTCGCCGACTTCGTCGCCGCGATCGAGCTCGTGCAGCGCGTCGCCGAGCTCGCCGAGGCGGCCAACCACCACCCCGACATCCTCGTGCACGGCTGGAACAAGGTCCGCCTGACGCTCTCGACGCACTCGCAGGGCGGCCTGACCGAGGCCGACTTCGCGCTCGCCGAGCGGATCGACGAACCGGTCGAGCCGCCGTCGGACGGTTGAGGAACGTCCGCAGAATCCTCGCGCTTCCGACGCGCGGCCTTGCTACCGTTGCCAAGTCGGCAATCGATGAACGAAGAAGAAGAACTTCCCCGAAGTAACGTCGCCCCGAGGGGCTTGCTGCGTCGCCGCCGACATCCGTGGCGCGGGTCTGGCGGGCGTAGCGGCGCCGCACGGGTGTCCAGCGCCGCGTGAACGCGCTGAAGATCATCCTCGCGGCCTTCCTGATCGCGATCAACGCGTTCTTCGTGATCGCCGAGTACGCGCTCGTGCGCTCGCGCCGCACGCGACTCGAGGAGATGAGCGAGGACGGCCTCAAAGGCGCGAAGCTCGCGCTCGGCCAGCTCGAGAACATCAACGAGTACATCTCGGCCGTGCAGATCGGCGTGACGCTGACCTCGATCGGCGTCGGCGCGCTCGGCGAGCCCGCGCTCGCGAACGTCTTCAAAAGCGCCCTCGGCAGCACACTCGCGCACGGCGCCGCCGTCGCGATCGCCGCGATCGTCGCCTTCGCGATCATCGCCTGCGCGCAGCTCGTCGCCGGCGAGATGGTTCCGAAGTTCTACGCGATCGATCGCGCCGAGGCCGTCGCTCGGCGCGTCGCGCGCCCGCTCTACGCGTTCAGCGTCGTCTTCCACCCGTTGATCGTCGCGCTGACCGCCGTCGCCGACCGGATCCTGCGCGTGCTCGGCGTCGACATGGACGAGGAGCGCCGCGGCGGATCGCCCGACGAGCTGAAGCTCTTGATCGCCGAGTCGCAGGCCGGCGGGCACATCGACCTCGGCGAGGCCGGCATGCTGACCGGCGTCTTCCACCTGCACGAACAGGACGCGCGCCAGGTGATGACGCCGATCCCCGCCGTCGTCACCGTCGACGCCTCGCAGGACGTCGAGGCCGCGCTGCAGCTCTGCGTCTCCAGCGGCCACACGCGCCTCGTCGTCACCGAGGCCGACGACCGCGATCGCGTGCGCGGCATCGTGCACGCCAACACGCTCGTGCAGCAACTGATGGAGGACGGCCCGCACTCGCCGATCGAGCCGCTCGTGCACGACGCGCCGATCGTCCCCGAGACCAAGCCGCTCGACGACCTGCTCGCCGACCTGCAGCGCCAGCGCACGTCGATGGCCGTCATCGTCGACGAGTACGGGCGCGTCGTCGGCATCGTCACCGTCGAGGACATCATCGAGGAGGTCGTCGGCGAGATCTCCGACGAGACCGACCCCG
The DNA here is from genome assembly GCA_963802105.1 of uncultured Solirubrobacteraceae bacterium. Classification (GTDB taxonomy): domain Bacteria; phylum Actinomycetota; class Thermoleophilia; order Solirubrobacterales; family Solirubrobacteraceae; genus Palsa-744. The sequence continues at coordinate 2,105,070 of CAWDHJ010000002.1, forward strand.
CCGGCGGCGAGGTCCGCAAGCTCGCCAACGGCGACTGGTTCGTACGCGGGCACGTCGCCGTCACCGACCTCGTCGACTACGGCCTGCACCTGCCGATCGACACCGACGCCTACAACTCGATCGGCGGCCTCGTCTTCGCCGAGCTCGGCCGCCTGCCCAGGCGCGGCGACACCGTCAACGTCAACGGCTTCTCCGTCCGCGTCGAGTCCGTCCGCGACAACCGCGTCGAGGCCGTCCGCATCCGCGAGCGCCGCGCCGTCGCAACGAACGACACCCGCAGCGACCGCGAACACTGACTCGCTCGCCCCCCGCCAGACGCAGACGAGGCGTCGACAGAGCTGCCAGCCCAGACGGCCGAGAGGCAAGCTGGCCAAGGACGCAGGGAGCGGTGGCGTGCTTTGCACGCGAGCGACCGAGGACGCCGGCCAGCGCCGCCTATCGGTCGTCTGAGGGCTTAACACGTCCGGCCCGCGGGGGGAGCGGACCGGACAGTGTGCACTGGGAGGAGGCGGGTGTGCATGCGACGTTGTGTCGCTATAGGCAAGTATTCCCACCGCGATGAACGCCAGCTAAAACGTGCCTGAGCGAATCCTCACAAAGTGGAGGGTCTCGCTCGCGTCGAGCGCCGGCGCGCGCTCGCTCAGTAGCTGTGGAAGCCGCGCGCGCTCTTGCGGCCGAGCGCGCCTTCGCCGATCAGCTGCTGCACGCGCGGCGGCACGTCGGTGCCGATCGTCTCGCCGATCGCCTGCGCGACGTCGAGGCCGACGAGGTCGAGCAGCGCGAGCGGCCCCATCGGGTGTCCGGCGCCGAGGCGCATGCACGTGTCGACGTCGGCCGGCTCCATGCCCGTCTCTTCGAGCAGCCGCACGGCGCTGAACAGGTACGGGAACAGCAGGCGGTTGACGACGAAGCCGGGCACGTCGGGCACGACGACCGGCGTCTTCTCGAACGTCTCGCACAGCGCGAGCGCTCGCTCGCGCGTCCGCTCGCTCGCGCTCGTCGGGAAGATCAGCTCGACGAGCTTCATCCGCGTGACCGGGTTGAACACGTGCAGGCCGACGAAGCGGTCGGCGCGCCCGCTCGCCTGCGCGAGGCGCTCGATCGACAGCGACGACGTCGTGCTCGCGAGGATCGCGTCCGCGTCGAGGATCGCGTCGAGCTCGGCGAGCAGCCCGGCCTTCATGTCGTGGTCCTCGACGATCGCCTCGACGACGAATTCCTCGCCGGCGAGCTCCTGCGGGTCGGTGACGATCTCGACGTGCTCCGGGTCGACGTCGGCGCCGAGCCGCGCGAGCGTCTTCTCGACCGTCGCGCGCGCACGCTCGGCCGAGCTCTGCGAGCGCGCGAGCAGCTGCACAGGGCCGTGGTGCGCGGCCGTCGACGCGAGGCCGCACGCGATCGCGCCGCTGCCGACGATCGCGAGGTGCCTGCTCGTCGCGCTGCTCTCTGCGTTCACTGCCGTTAGCTCCTCGAAAGCGATTGACTGACCAGTCAATCTATAGGTGGCTGGACCGCGGTAGAGTATGTGCTGGAGCGCCCGGGCAGCTTCCAGATGCGATCTCGCCGCCTGAGATCGCCCCGCGCAATCCGCACAACCGCCGCCGCAACCACCCCGTAGGAGGCAACGAAAATGAGGCAAGCAGAGGGCCGCGAGGTCGTCATCGTCGAGGCTGTGCGCACGCCGATCGGACGCGGGCACAAGGAGAAGGGCTACTACAAGGACACGCACCCGAACGCGCTGCTCGGCAAGACCTACTCCGAGGTCATCAAGCGCTCGGGCATCGACGCCGCCGAGGTCGAGGACGTCGTCGCCGGCTGCGTGCAGCAGTTCGGCGAGCAGGGCTTCAACATCGCGCGCAACGCGTGGCTGCAGGAGGGCCTGCCGATCGAGACGCCCGGCACGACGATCGACCGCCAGTGCGGATCGGCGCAGCAGGCCGTCAACTTCTCGGCCGCGCTGATCGCCGCCGGCGTGCACGACGCGATGATCGGCTCCGGCGTCGAGCACATGGGACACCTGCCGTTCGCCGCCGGCATGAAGACGCAGGAGGACTTCGGCTACGCGTTCACGCCCGAGCTGATGGCCAAGCACAACATCGTCGGCCAAGGGCTCGGCGCCGAGATGATCGCCGACCAGTGGGAGATCTCGCGCTCCGAGCTCGACGAGCTCGCCGTGCGCTCGCACCGCCTCGCCGCGCAGGCGACCGAGGAGGGCCGCTTCGAGCGCGAGATCGTGCCGATGTCCGTCGACGGGCAGGAGTTCGTCACCGACCAGGGCATCCGCCCCGACACGAACCTCGAGGCGCTCTCGCAGCTCAAGCCCGCGTTCAAGCCCGACGGCAAGATCACGGCCGGCAACGCCTCGCAGATCTCCGACGGCGCCGCCGCCGTGCTGCTGATGTCCGCCGACAAGGCCAAGGCGCTCGGGCTCGCGCCGCGCGCTCGCATCGTCGACCAGACGACCGTCGGCTGCGACCCCGTCAAAATGCTCGAGGGGCCGATCCCGGCGACGCGCAAAATCCTCGAGCGCAACGGCATGAAGATCGACGACATCGACCTGATCGAGATCAACGAGGCGTTCGCGCCCGTCGTCGCCGCTTGGCGCCGCGAGCTGAGCCCCGACATGGACCGCGTCAACGTCAACGGCGGCGCGATGGCGCTCGGCCACCCGCTCGGCTCGACCGGCGCGCGGCTGATCACGACGCTGCTGCACGAGCTCGAGCGCTCCGACAAGGAGATCGGCTTCGTCACGATGTGCTGCGGCGGCGGCCTCGGCACCGGGACGCTGATCCAGCGCGTTTGACGTCAAACGCCGGCCCGGATGGCCGGCCTGAGGGCCGGATGCCGGTCTCGGAACGCGACGAGTCTCAGGACGCGGGGATCGTGCCGGCGTCGATCGTCGGAGGCCGGCCCATATGGGCCGGCCTCCTTTCTTCATCCGCCTTCCGGGCCGCCGCCGGTCCAGTTGACGGCGACCGGCGGCAGCGACAGCAGCGCCGCCCACGTCGCCGGTTCGGCGACGCCCGTCACCGTCAGCCCGTGTTCCGATTGGAAGTCCTTCAGGTTCGTCGTCGTCTGCGAGCCGAAGTTGCCCGTCACTTCCTGCGACGGCGCGGCGCTCGCGAGGTGCTCCTGCAGCCACAGCACCTGATCGCCCTTCGCGCCGTTGTGCAGTTCCGGGTACGACGTGTTCGGCACGACGCTGCTCAGCGGCGCGAGCGTCGCCGCGAGCGTGCTCCAGCCCGACGCCGGCGTTTCCTGCCAGTCCCAGAACGACAGGCCGCTCGCGCCGTAGTCGACAGCCTCCTCGCGAAAGCGCAGCAGGTCCGACGTGCTGACGCCGCCGTACGTCTGCCCGAGCGGGTAGATCGGACGGCCGTAGATGCGGTTCGCGATGTACGTGTTCGCGTAGACCGTGTCGACCGACGTGCCGATGTCGTGCCAGTACATCTGCGGCGCGTTGTACTGCGCGCCGTTCGGCCCGAGGAAGACCGAGTACGGAAACGACGAGTGGTACGAGACGTACGGGAACGACGCGAGCCCGAGCGGGTACGTCGGCCCGATCTTCGCGCGCAGGTCGTCGATGTACGTCTGCGCCGCCGCGTAGTGGCCTTCGTACTCCGCCTCCGCGTCGATCACGAGGCATTCCGCGCCGTTCGCGACAGCCTCCGCGCCGAGGTTCGCCTCGCCCGCCGGGTTCGTCCCGTAGACGTACTGCCACGCGCACACTTTCAGCCCGTTCGCGTGCAGTTCGGCGACGAGCTGCGGCGAGAACTGGCTCCAGTAGTTGCTCGACCCGTCCGAGCTCTTGACGAACAGCGTGCTCACGCCCGCCGCGTGCGCCTGCGCCGCGATCGACGCGACGCTGCCGCCGTTCGATTTGCTCACGTACCAGATCCACATCCCCTGGCCTTCGAACGGCGACGGCCCGACCGCGCCGACCGCCGCCGGCGCCGGCTGCGCGACCGGCTTCGGCGGGTGCAGCGCGTGCGCGTACACGTAGATCGGCCCGTACGAGCTCGAATGCCGCCCGCCGCTCAGCAGCACCATGATGTGCCCCGAATGCGCCTTCGCCGGCACCGTCAGGATTAGCCCCGCGACCGTCTTGCGCAGGTGCGACGTCGGGCCGCCCGCGATCACGCGCCCGTTCGCCCTGCTCGGGAATGCGACCGTCGTCCCGTTGCCGATCCCCCTGCCGGCGATTAGCAGCGTCCCGTGCACCGACACCTGGTGCGCGTTGCCGCTGCATTTCGCTTCCGGTACGCAGCGCACGCTCGTGATCCGCACGCTCGTCACGTGCGCGCCGCTCGAGCTCGTCGTCTTGCTCGCCGCCGGCGTCTTCGCCGGCGCCGGCTTCGCCGGAGCCGCAGCGACCGGCGGCGCCGCGGCGCCTGGCGAGACCGTGCCGCCCGGGCTTGCGCTCGACGCGCTGCTCGCCGCCGATGCGCTCGACGCCGACGCGCTCGCGGCAGACGCGCTCGTTGCGGCGCACAGCGCCGTCAGCGGACACGCGATCGCGGCAGCGAGCATCGCTGCGCGGAGCATCTGTCCAATCTCGGATCGCTTGTAGGCGGCGCTTGTCGCCAAGACAATCCCTTCGACGAGTCGGTCGCGATGAGACCCCGATTAGGCGGCGTCAGACGTTAGCCGCTCTCTACGGGCAAACCGAGCAGCGTCATGGAAGTTGCGTACGCGACGATGAGAGCGCGCTCATCGCGAGGCGATGCGGTCAGCTGTCGGTCGGCACAATCGTGAACGCGCCGCCGCCGAGCGGCGTGACGGCGCGAAAGTGCCGCTCGTCGAAGCTGAGTATGCGCTTCGTGTCGTAGCGCGCGGCGAGCGCGACGAGCGCGCAGTCGGCGAGCCCGAGGCTCAGGTCGCCATAGCGCTCGTCGAGTGCAGCGATCGTCTCGAAGTCCTCGCGCTCGAGGCACGCGACCTTGAAGCGGCCGTGCGCGAGGTCGCTGACGAACGCGCGACGCGCGCTCTGACCGAAGCGACGGCCGAGCAGGTAGTCGACCTCGGCCGTCGTCGGCGCCGGAATCACGAGCTCGCCCGGCTCGTCGATCAGCGCGTCGAGGATGCTCTGGCGAGACGGCTCCGCCGGATCGGCGAGCGCCACGATCGGCGCGGCGTCGATCAGCAGCGTCAACTACCGAAGCCCTCTAGAAGCTCGTCGTCGGCAATCTCGGAGATCGGGCGCGAGTCGGCATCCGTCCTCGAGAAGCCGGCGGCGATCTCGAAGTCGCGGTTTCGCGAGGGCGGCGGCTCGTACGTTGCGACGGCCTCGCGCACGATCTCCGCCTGCGAGCGGCCCTCCTCGCGCGCGAGGCGCGCGAGGCGCTCGGCCTGCTGCTCGTTCAGGTAGACGCTTGTCTTGCGCATGCGAGCAGTGTAGGGCAGGACATAGGGCAATGCATTGTGGGGTCCGCAGGCTGATCCTCACCACGAACGCTTGCGAGAGGTCCGAACGCGCTGTTGAGGGTCGGCACCGGACCGCTCGAGTCCCACCACACGCCGAGACGGTTGTCGTTCGGCTGCGTTGCGTGCTCTGGCGGGACCGGCACATTCGAGCGCTCTGGTCCCTCCAGGTCGTAGCACGGTTTGTCGGGATCACTATTGATGGCGAAATCCGGATCGATGAACAGCGGAGTTTCATTGTTTCGAAGCACGACGTTCATGAGATGGAGGTCACGATGGCAGACCCCTCGACTATGAAGCTCCGCAATCCGCAGGTACAGGCTGTGTCCCATCTCAATCGTCTGGTCGCGAGAGCGCCCAATGTCAAGCCAGTCGCAAAGAGTTGGATATTTCCGCGTGACGATCTCGTGCGACGTGACCCGCACTATCTCCGGCGCGAGGCCGTATTCGGTCAACCGCTGGTAATACTCAACGAAGTGTTCGCCGACGGCTCCTTGCGGGAGAGCCCGAGAGTGCGTCATCGGGTGGCTCATGGCTTCACAGGTCGACGCCGGGCGACATCCGACGCCATCCTCACCTCATCCCCAGCGAAACCCCACCGCCGACGGACTCGGCGCGAGCGGGCTGCGCGGAAGCCCGCTCGCCGGCTCAGGCAGGTTGAACCCGCTCGGCGCGACGTCGTTCGGCGCGTCGCCGTGGAACAGCGACGCGAGGTACTGGATCTGGCCGCGGCCGACGCCGAGCTCGAACTGGCCGCCGCCGTAGTTGCCGATCGCGCGCTCGGTGCAGTAGTCGTAGGCGTCGAGCAGGTTGCGCACACCGCCGAGGCGCGACGGCTTGATGTTGACCATCTTCGGCGGGTACGGCAGCGCGACGATGTCGTCGATCGAGTGGATCGGCGCGTCCCACGAGAAGCGCTCGCGGTGCGGCGCGAGGATCGCGTCGATCTCGTCGGTCAGCTTCGGGTCCTCGATCCACGCGTCGGGGAACGCCGCGACGACGCGCTCGTAGAGCACCGGGTCGGCCGGCTGGTCGACGATCGTGCCCGTGTAGAGGCCCTTGAAGTCGACCGAGTCGACGGCGCCCGTCGCGCGCAGCTCGGCGATCAGCGCCTCGTCCCACGAGCTCGTCGGGTCGAGCTTGAAGCGCAGCTGCGGGTAGAGGTCGAGGCGCGTGCGCACCGGCGCGATGCTCGGCGGCTCGCCGAGGCGCAGCGAGACGACGTAGCGAACCGGCTGCGGCTCGCGCGCGAGCGCCGCGTGCAGCGTCGTGCCGGCCTGGCGCAGCGCGAGGTCGAGCGCCGCCGACTCGTACGCCCAGACGCGGTAGCGCGCCGAGACCTCGCGCTGCGGCGGCTCGCGAAACAGCGACAGCTCGGCGAGGCGCTCGCCGAAGCTCTGCAGCGTGAAGCGCCCGGCGAGCGGCAGCGTCGCGCCGGCCGCCTGCAGGATCTCGTGGTCGACGGCGTCGTAGGTGACGTCCTCGCCGACGCCCTCCTCGCCGCCGCCGCGCAGGTGGATGACCGTGCTCTTGCGGATGAAGTCGCTCGAAACCTGCGCCTCGAGGCCCTCGAGCTCATACGCGTCGATCTCGACCGGCAGCCCCGCGAGCCGCTCCCACGTGCTCACGTCGACGCCTCGCGCTCGAGCCGGCTGACGAGCTCGTCGAGGCGCAGCTCCTCGAGCTCCGCGCCGACGGCGCCGAGCTCGCTCGCGCAACGCTCGATCAGCTGCTTGCCCTCCTTGACGAGCGCGAGCGTCTCGCTCAGGCTCGCCTCGCCCGAGTCCAGGCGGCGGATGATCTCCTCGACGCGCGCCGACGCCTGCTCGTAGCTCGGCGCCTCGTCGCTCACGCGCTCCTCCACGCGCGCGGCGAGCACGTCGTCGGCGAAGCGCAGGCGCAGCTCGCGCGCCGCGTGCGCCGCGTGCGCGCTCGTCAACGGCTCGCCGCCGGGCGACTCGACGAGCGCGTAGCCGCGCTCGAGCGTGCGCTGCGGGTCGTGCGCGGCGAGCGCGAGCGCGAGTTGCGCGAGCTCGCGCGGGCGGCGCTCGCGGCAATCGCGCAGCGTCGCTTCGCTCTTGCGCTCGAGCACGAGCGCGCGGCGCGCCGTCACGCGGCGCTCGGATTCGACGCGCCGGCGCGCGCCGGCGCGGATCTCGCGCAGCTGCTGGTGCAGGCGCCGGCGCTGGCGGTCGATGTGCGCGCCCGGCGCGCGCGAGAGCGATGCGAGCAGCCGCGCGCGCGTGAGCACCGCGCGGCGGCCGTTCTCATTCAGCCGCCGCGCCGCGCCCGCGAGCTCGCCGCGCGCGCGGCGCACGTCGACGCCGACGGCCGCGTCGGCCGCGTGCGTCGGCGTCGAGCAGCTGACGGCCGCGACGTCGTCGAGCAGCGTGCGGTCGGTGTGATGGCCGACCGACGCGATGACCGGCACGTTCAGCAGCGCGACCGTGCGGCAGAGCGTCTCGTCGCAGAAGCACAGCAGGTCGGCGAGCGAGCCGCCGCCGCGCGCGACGATGACGACGTCGACGCGCGCGAAGCCCGCGAGGTCGCCGAGCGCGCGGACGATCGCCGGCGCCGCGTGGCGGTCCTGCACGGGCGCGAAGCCCCACACGACGCGCCCGGCCCAGCCGCGACGCGCGAGCGCCGCGAGCACGTCGTCGCGCGCCTTGCCCCGCTCGCCGGTCACGACGCCGATCGTGCGCGGCAGCAGCGGCAGCTCGAGGCGCTTCTGCGGCGCGCACAGCCCCTCGGCGTCGAGCTGCTTGCGCAGGCGGTCGATCTGGGCGAGCAGGTCGCCCTCGCCGGCGATGCGCAGGTCGTCGACGTGGAACGAGAAGCCCGGCGAGGACGTCGCGCTGCCGGCGTAGTAGTCGCAGCCGCCGCCGACGACGACCTGCATCCCGTCGGCCGGCGCCTGGCCGGTCGCCGCGAGCATCGCCTCCCAGTCGTTGCGCCACGCCGAGCAAGGCAGCGCGCCGCTCGCGTCGCGCAGCTCGAAGTACACGCGCGTGCGCGCCGCGCGCAGGTTGACGAGCTCGCCGATCAGCTGCACGCGCGCGAACGAGCGCAGCTGCGCGCGCAGCTTCGCCGCGTAGCGTCCGACGGGGAACGGCCCGACGAGCGGGCTGCCGGGAATCCCCGACTCGGCCGCGCGCGCAGGGCGCATCTCAAAGCTCGGCCCGGCCATCGAGGTCAGCATAGGCGGTACGATCGACGTCAATGCGCGGCAGCGAACTCGGCCTCGGCGGCTAGCGGCGCGGCGTCATGGCGAATCGCAGCAAGGGCGGCCGGCGCCGCTCGCGCAAGCGCCGCGCGGCGGGCACGGCGAAGGCGGCCGGTCCCGGCGCGCCCGGTGCGACGGTCGAGGCTGCGGCCGAGCCGGCAGCGGCGCAGGGCGAGCGCGAGGTGCGTGCAGCTTCGACGCGCGAGCAGCCTCGCGCGCGGCGCTCGCGAGCGCGCGACGCCGCGGCGGCGAAGCCGGCCGACGGCTACCGCGCGCCGGGCTCGGTCGGTGAGCGCCCGCGCGCGCCCTGGCACCCGGTGCCGCTCGCCGAGCTGCTGATCCTGATCGGCATGGTCGCCGTCGCGATCGGCGTCGCGCGCGGCGAATCGGGCAAAGCGATCCTCTTCGTCGGCATCGGCGCGGTGCTGATCGGCACGCTCGACACGACCGCGCGCGAGCACCTCAGCGGCTACCGCTCGCACGCGGCGCTGCTCGCCGCGGTGCCGACCGCGCTGTTCCACGGCGGCGCGGCGCTCGCGCTCTACGCGCTCGGCGCGCCGTCGGTCACGTGGATCCTCGTGCCGCTCGCGCTCGACGTGCCGCTGTTCTCATTGCTGTTCAAAGTGCTGCGCGCGCGCTTCGAGGACGCGCGTCGCGAGCGCGTCTTCGCCGGCAGGCGCTGAGCCGCCGGCGGGCGCTGGGCGTCCGCCCCGCGTCAGGGTCGTCCGACGGCGGCGTCGTCGAGCGACGGCAGCGGGTGCTGGCCGGGCGCGCCGGCCTCGCCGCGCGTCTCGCCGGTCACGCCGAGCCGCTGCAGGCGCGCGATCTCGCGCTCGCCTTCGAGCCGCGCCGGGTGCTCGGCGGGCAACGCGGCGATCAGCTTCGCGATGCGTTCGCGGAGCTGCAGCGCGAAGTGCGGCGTCGAGGCGCCCATCAGGCGGCGCACGTCCTCGACGGTCACCTCGCCGGCGCGCTCCTTGCTGATCGTGCGTGGGTCCTCGGCTTGGCTCACGTTCGTTTCTCTCGGCGGCGGCGTTCGTTCTCGGGGTCTTCATTCGGCTTCGGCGACCGACTGTTCGCCGGGCGACGGCTGGCGGGGGGCGATCTCGAGCAGTGCGTCGAGTTCGGCCTGCGCGAGCGCCGAGATCGCCTGTTCGCCGCCGATCAGCCAGCCGTGATTGTAGACCTCGCGCACGGGCGAGACCGCCGAGGTGTAGCCGGGCTCGATGTCGCTGAGGTAGTGCGTCAGCGCCGCCGGCACGCTCGCGGCGCCGTCGAGCAGCAGCAGCGGCGCGTAGTCGCCGTGCGCCGCGAGCGGCGCCGCCGCCGGGCCGTCGAGCGGCTGCGCGGAGTCGACGAAGACGAGCCCGTGACCGGCTTCGTGGATGCCCCAGCCGAACGATCCGTGCGAGAAGCGCGAGACCGCGATCGCGTTCTGCACCGGGTCGGTGCTTTCGGCCGCGCCGAGCGCTTCGCCGGCGCCGGCGCCGGCGCTGACGTGGATCACGGTGCCGAGCGACGCGAGCTGCGCGTACGCGCCGGTGTGCAGCTCGCGCGGCGCGATCACGTAAATCGTCGGATGGCGCAGCGCGCGCAGCGCCGCGCTCGTCGCCGCCGGCACGTGCGCGCGCGTGACGAACAGGATCGGCGCGCCGCTCTCGGCCGCGAGCCCGGCCGCCGGCGCCTGCAGCGCGTGCGGCGTGTCGCTGGCGACGACGATCACATCACGCGGAGCGTGTCCGTCGATCGACTGCTCGAGCTGCGCGATCGACGCCGCGAGCGCCGGCGGTTGCGTGCCGGCGCCGCCGAGCGGGCGCGCCGAGTCGCCGGCCGGCAGCGTTGGCGCGCCGGCGACCTCGAGCACCTGCGCACCGCCGAGCGCGCGCGCGCCGAGCGGGCGCATCGCGCGCAGCGCTTCTTCGCTGACGGGCGGCAGCGAGCTGCCTTCGGAGTACAGCAGCGGTGCGCCGAGCGGTGCGCCGGCGAGCGAGCTCGCGGCGAGCGCCGCCGGCCAGTCGCGCTCGTCGACGAGCACGACCGCCTGCGGGCGCGTCGCCGGCGTGAGGCCCGCGTAGACGGCCTGCGCGACCGCCGCCGCGTCGCTCGCCGCGTCGGCGCCGCCGAGCCGCGTCGTGTTCTTCGTCGCGATGCCGACCGCGCCGCGCGCCTGCGGCGCGGCGCCGAGCCGCGCGGTGCTCGTGTGCGAGCCGCCGAGCACCGCGTCGCTCTTGCCGCAGCCCGAGAGGACGCCGGCCGGCGCGGCTGCGAGCAGCGCGAGCGCGGCCAGCAGCCGGAGCGGTGGGACGCGCATGGCGCAGGACCATAGCGAGGCGTCCGGGCAGGGCATCGCAGCGCGACGGCGAACACGGTCCAACCCAACGTCTGGAATTCGAGAGGAGGGCATCACGGCCCGAGATCCGCGACATCGTTGGCGAGGAAACGCACAAGTTTGCGCACCTCCTGCAAGCGTCATTGCAGTTTGCTAGCCTGCCGCGGCAATACACGCCGAGTCCCTGACCAGATGTCAGAGACCGGGGGACCCGAGTTGTTGGGGCGAATCCCACGGTGAAGCCGTGAGAAGCGCAGGCTCTTTCAGCGCTAGCCCGTCAGCTAACCCCGGAGGCCGACGAAAGAGGTTGTTGTCTTGCGGGTGCGAACCCTCAGCAGTTTCGTATTCAGTCTGTTCATCGTGGCGCTGACGGCGATCCCCGCGTTCGGCGCTACGACCGGCGGAGCGGCCGCCGAAGCCTCGACTCCCACCCCGACGGCGACGCCGCCGCTGGCGCCGAAACCGGCGATCCACCTCTCGCCGATCACCGGCAAGTCGACGAGCCTCGCCTACAAAGGGCCCGTCTACGAGAAGACGACGAGCGGCGAAGTCGTTCCGTTCGTGCCGACCGCGCCGGCTGCGACGACGGCGCCGACGGCGCTGACGAACGCGACGGGTGGCAGCGCCGTCGGCACGGCCGCGTCGACGAACACGCCGAGCACGCCGAGCGCTAGCGGCGTCACCGAAGTGACCGAGACGGCGGCGACGCCGCAGCCGGAGCTGCTCGTGCCGGGCTCGCTCGCGCGCTACGTCAACGGCTACGCGGCGGCGCCGATGAACGCGCCGGCGGCCGTGCAGCAGGTGATCTGGACGGCGAACGAGATCATCGGCCTGCCGTACATCTACGGCGGCGGCCACGCCTCGTTCTCCTCGCCCGGCTACGACTGCTCGGGCACGGTCTCGTTCGCGCTGCACGGCGGCAACCTGCTCTCGACGCCGATGGACTCCTCTGAATTCGAGAGCTGGGGCTCGCACGGCGCGGGCCGCTGGATCGCGGTGTTCGGCAACGCTGGGCACGCGTACATGGACATCGCCGGGCTGCGGCTGGACACGAGCGCGGCCGACGACCCGTCCAACCAGCAGGGTCCGCGCTGGCGCCCGCTGCGCCCGGAAAACGGCGGCTACACCGTTCGCCACCCGCTCGGGCTCTAGACGTTCGCACGCGCGCGCCCGGGCGGCCTTCGCCCGGGCGCGCGCGGTCGGCTACGCTGCAAGGGCCGGCCGACCGTCGCAAGCTTGCGCGCGAGGCCGGCGGCTCCTCGCCCCGTAGACAGCAATAGGAGGATCAGATGGCCGGCCTGACCGGGCGTATGTCAACCGTCGTGAAGGCGAAGGTCTCGAAGCTTCTCGACCGCGCAGAAGACCCCGCCGAGACGCTCGACTACAGCTACCAGAAGCAGGTCGAACAGCTGCAGAACGTGAAGAAGGGGATCGCCGACGTCGTGACGGCGAAGAAGCGGCTGCAGATGCAGGAAAAGTCGCTGCAGCAGAGCGTCGTCAAGCTCGACACGCAGGCGCGCCAGGCGCTCTCCGCCGGCAACGAAGACCTCGCGCGTACGGCGCTCGAACGCAAGAACGTCGCGCAGACCGAGCTGCAGGGGCTCGACACGCAGGTCTCCGAACTCGAATCGCAGCAGGAGAAACTGACCGACTCCGAGCAGAAACTGCGCGCGAAGATCGAGGCGTTCCGCACGAAGAAGGAGGTCATCAAGGCGCAGTACTCGGCGGCTGAGGCGCAGGTGCGGATCTCCGAGGCGGCGACGGGCGTCGGCGAGCAGATGGCCGACGTCGGCCTCGCGATGCAGCGCGCCGTCGACAAGACCGAAAACATGAAAGCGCGCGCCGACGCCGTCTCCGAGCTCGAAGCGGCCGGCACGTTCGACGACATCACGCAGCTCGGCTCCGGCGAAGACGACATCGACCGCCAGCTCAAGCAGCTCTTCGAGCCAGCCGGCCGTCGACGACGACCTCGCGAAGCTGAAGAGCGAACTCGGCCAGGGCGGGGCCGCGCCCGCGCCGCAGATCGCCTCGAGCGGCGCCGGCGGCGACGCCCAGCCGGGCGAGAGCGGGCAGGCATGATCGTCCGCATCTCCGGCGAGGACCAGTACCGGATCGCCGACGAGGACGCGGCAGAGCTCAACGAGCTCGACAACGCGGTCATCTCAGCCTGCGAGGGAGGCGACGAGAAAGCGTACGCCGACTCGTTCGCCACGCTGCTCGACTACGTTCGCTCGCACGGCGAGCGCGTGGGCGACGACGAGCTGGCGGGCTCCGACGTGATCCTGCCGCCGCCGGACCTGAGCTTCGACGAGGCTCAGGTCGCGTTCAGCGGCGAGGGCCTGATCCCCGACTGACGGGCAGCGGGCGCGCGCGATGGCCGGTCTCGGCGAGGAGCACGACGAAAGCGGCGGCGATGACGACGAGCCGCTCGCGCGCGACCCGAAGACGAAGCTGCTCGAAGAAGTCGCCGCGCAGATGGACGCGATCGAAGCCGACTTCGGCGAGGACTTCGAGATCGGCAACTTCGTGACGGTCGTCGAAGTCGTGCGCCCCGACGGCGCCGGCATCCGCGTGCGCGGCAACCAGCAGCCGTGGGTCGGCATCGGGATGCTGCGCGTCGCCGAGAAAATGCTCGAAGGGCAGGAGGGGCCGGGGTAGGCGTTCTCAGAGTGCTTGCTGGCGCTGGCGGGTCTCCTGGCGATCTACGCAGGTGTCGATGCGCCGAGCCAGCTCGGTGGCGCGGGCCAGCTCGCGCTCGAGTCGAGCACCCAGGCGCTGTCGCCCGCGGGCTGGAAGCCGGCGTCGGAGAACAGCGTCGCACACGGGCCGTTGCGCGCGGTTGCGACATAGCGACCAACCGCGCGATCCCATGCCGGCTCGAGATCCAGGGCTCCGCGCAGCAGCAGCAACTCGAGGCCGAAGCCCATCGCGCGACAGCTCATCACGACGGAGTCGAATATGAGCTCCGGCGGGGCGCGCTCCACGATCACGAGGCCGACGACGCCAAGGTCGCCGAAGCTGTCGGCGAGTGACGCGACATAAACTCCGTGACGATCGCCGGCGATCATCTGGCGCAGCTCGGACATCGAATAGCGCTGTGTAGTCGTGTTGAACTGGCTCGTTCGCGTAATCAGCTCGAGCGCGCGATCGAGATCGCGCTCGTGCGCCGGATGGAACGACGCACGCAGCTCGAGCGACGCCATCGCTGCCTCGTAGTTGAGGGCAGCAGAGCGCGCCTGCTGGCGAGCGACGCCCTGCCGGTACATCGTCGTGCGCGTCGCCGCCTCGCGGGTGCGCTTCGTGTTCGGGAACGAGAGCATCCACGCGAGCGCCTGCCATGTCGCCGGTGAGGTGGAGTCGAGCGTAAGGACGTCGGGAAGCTGACTACGCACGAGCTCGCGCTCGGCCGGACTGTCGTCGATCAGGACGAAGCTCGTCAACGCGAGGTCGAGCTCGTCGGCGACCTCCTGGACCGACCGAGCCTTCTGGCCCCAGCCGATCTTGCGCAGCACGAAGTCCTCGCGGGTTAGCAGCATCTCATCCCAGCGGATCGCCTCGGGAGTGTTCTTGCTCAGCGCAACGAGCAGGACGCCCGCCTCCTTGAGCTGTTTGAGGAGACGTTGCGCGGCGAGGTCGTGCTCGACTTCTCCCTCTGCCATGACGCCGTGCCAGAGCGTGTTGTCGAAGTCGACGAGCAGGACCTTTGCCGCGGCGAGCGTGCGGTAGGCGACGCAGATCGCGAGGTACTCAGGCGCGAGCAGCGTGCCAAAGCGGCTGGTGTGGAACATCGCGTTCGCCGTCAGCGCGCGTGGCAGCAGTGGCTGCCCCGCGCGTCTGAGCCCTGTGCGCGCGGCCGTCGCACGCTCGTCGAGGAGGATCGTGTTGTCGAGCTCGGCGACGAGCGCACGGACCTGCTCTCCGAGCGCCGTCAAGACACGCTTGCGAGCGGCGGAGAGCGGAGGAATGAAAGGAAGGCGCCTTCGCCACCGCGACAGGGGAAGTCCGCACGCATCGTGGACGAGGAACGTTGCCGATGTCACCGCGCGCAGCGCATGGAGATAGGCGGCGATGATCTCGATGATCGCGGTGACGCGTTCGTGCATCTGCTGTTCGTTCAGCCGGCTCGCATCGGCGAGCAGAGCCTGATATGGAGGGATGCCCTCGAAGGTCAGAAAGCTGAACGCGAGCAGATCGACGCGGTTGCGTTCGAGATGCTGCGTCACGTCGTGCGGCGAAAGGCCCACGCCCTGGCGGGCGCTGAAGTAGAAGTGGGTGGTCGCAAGCTCCAAACCGGCTTGGCGGGCTTCGGCGATGACGGCAGTCCGAAGCTCGGTCATCAGGCAATCGCCGACGAGCACGAGCTGCAGGTCGGAACTCGAGGTTGTCGCGTGCAGGCCGCGATGCAGATGACGGAGTGCGGCCGTGAGTCGACGCTCGAGCCGATCGTCGTCGGAGACCAGCGCAAGCAGGTCACGCTCGTCCTCGGCGAGCTCGGCGAGCACCGCTTGACGGTCCTTGCATGAGGCGCCGAACGCGATGAAGCGCATGCGCTCGTCGGCGTAGACGGCCGCGTAGTCTCGGCGCTCGGTTCGAAGATAGCCGTTGAGCAGGCCGAGCAACGGCTTCAGGTAGGAGTTCGAATAGGCCTCGGCCGGATCGCCGGGCGCCTGCGAGGCGATCCCTTCGCGAATGACCTCAACCTGCAGGTGACGCTTCGTCCAGGAGGCGATCAGCTCGCGTTCGTGCGCCGCAACAAGCCGGGCAAGCGGGCGTGTGTCTTTCGAGGTCGTCGTCAGCGACATTCGCATCGAGACAACGTTTTGGTAGGGGGCTCTTTTGTGCCGCGTTTTGCGCGTAGCCGAGGAAATGCTCGAAGGACAGGGCGCCGGCCGGACATGCGTTCGTCCACGCGACGGCGTTTTTCAGGCTCTCGCGCTAGCGGCGCTGCTAGATCGGGATCCCCCACAACGGGAACCACCGCTCGATCTCGGGCTCGAGCGGCATTTCCTCGCCGATCTGCGCCTTGAGCTGGAGCTCGCGCTCGGTCGAGCGCTGCTCGCCACCGCCGGGGGCCGGCACGAACGGGTACCAGTAGCCGCGCTTGTAGTTGTAGATGAAGTAGATCGGCTGCTGACCACCGGCTTTGCCGGCGGTGCCCGCGTCGGTGAACGCGAAGACGGCGCACAGCAGGCGCTCGCCGAAGCCGGCGGTCTCGATCGAGCTCGAGACGGCGTTGATGCCGACGGCGAGGTCTTCGACGCTCGGCGCGTCGGCGGGGTTGCGCAGGATCATCCAGCGGTAGCCGTAGCTGTCGTCTTCGGTCTTGACCGACGTGCCGCTGTCGCCGCCGGTCGCGGTGACGACCGCTTCCATGTCCTTGAGCGTCGATTCGAATTCGCTGTTCGCGAGCGACTGGAAGACGATCGCGGCGCTGCCAGCCGGGTCGATGCCGTGTTCGGCCTGCAGGCCGACGTAGGCGGTCGCGATCGCGAACAGACGATCGGGCGCCGGCGCTTTGACCTGGTGGCGGCCGGTGAGGATGTCGCGCAGGCCCACGGGCTAGGCGGCGGCGACGCCCTGTTGCAGCTGGGACTCGAGGCGCTCGAGCGCGGCGAGGCGCTGCTCGAGCGGCGGGTGGTCGGCGAAGATGTTCATCAGCGACTTCTTGGCGCGCGCGGGGATGATGAAGAACGCGCTCATGCCTTCGGCGCGGCGCAGGTCCTGGGCGGGCTGGCGTTCGATCGTGCCGCTGATCTTGATCAGCGCCGAGGCGAGCGCGCTGGGACGCCCGGTGAGCACGGCCGAGCCGCGGTCGGCGGCGAACTCGCGGTAGCGCGAGAGCGTGCGCAGCAGCACGAACGAGACGACGTAGACGACGACGGAGACGAGCACGACGATCATGATGTCCTGCTCCTCTTCGCGGTTGCCGTAGCCGCCGCCGAAGAAGAACGCGAACTGCGCGATCAGCGAGGCGAGCGTCGCGAAGAAGCTCGCGAGCGTCATGACCATGACGTCGCGGTTGATGACGTGCGTGAGCTCGTGCGCCATCACGCCTTCGAGCTCGGCCGGCGAGAGCATCTGCAGGATGCCGCGCGTCGCGCAGACGGTCGCCGACTTCTGCGAGCGACCCAACGCGCAGGCGTTGGGCATCGAGGTCTCCATCACGCAGACGCGCGGTTTCGGCAGGTCGGCCTGCACGCAGAGGCGGTCGACGATGCCGTGCAGCTCGGGCTCTTCCTCCGGCGTGACCTCTTTGAGGCCGAGCGAGGCCATCGCGAGCTTGTCGGAGCCGAACAGCTGGACGAGCAGCAGGATGACGGCGACGACGACGATCAGCCCGGCACCGGCGCCGGCGGCGAACAGCACGCCGACGAAGACGACGTAGAGCAGGCCGAGCAGGAACATCGTCAGCAGCATGCGGGCCTGCAGGCCCGTGTCTTTGCCGAAGCTCTGGCGTCGTGAAGCCATGCGCTGATTGTCGCAGAAGCGCCTACGGCTGATCTAAAGTGGCGCCGAGCGCAATGCCGACGCAGCCGCCGCCATGAAACCTGAGATCCACATCCTCGGGATCTCGATCAAGACGTTCGGCGTGACGTTCGCGCTCGGCTTCATCGCGTGCGGCGCGATCGTCTGGCGACGCCTCGGCGAGCTCGGCAAGCCGAAGGACTGGGCGTACGAGATCACATTCGCGGCGCTCGTCGGCGGCGTCGTCGGCGCGCGCGCGTACTACGTGATCCAGAACTACAGCCAGGTCGAACACGACCTGATCGGCAGCATCTTCTCGGGCTCGGGCCTCGTCTGGTACGGCGGCGCGATCGGCGGCGCGATCGGCGTCGTCGGCTGGATGTACTGGCGCAAGGCGCTCGAGCTGCGGATGCTCGACATGTGCGCGACGGCGCTCGCGCTCGGCTATGCGATCGGGCGGATCGGCTGCCAGGTCTCGGGCGACGGCGACTACGGGATCCGCTCGAACCTGCCGTGGGCGATGGGCTATCCGCACGGCACGCTGCCGACGCCGCCGGGCGTGAAGGTGCAGCCGACGCCGATCTACGAGACGGTGACGATGTGCCTGCTCGCGTGGGCGCTATGGCGGCTGCGCGACCGCGTGCGCCCAGGCGTCGTGTTCGCGCTGTACCTCGTCGGCAGCGGCCTCGAGCGCTTCCTCGTCGAGTTCATCAGGCGCAACAGCGAGGTCTTCGCGGGGCTGACGGCACCGCAACTGGAGAGCGTCGCGCTGATGATCGTCGGCCTCGTCTGGCTCGCGCTGCTCGTGCGTCGCCGCGGCGTCTCGGCGCTGCGAGCGTCGCCCGCCTGAGCGTCCACGCGATAATCCGCGCGATGGCAACCGAGACGATCCTCTCCGACGTCTTCCCGCTGGGCAGCCGTCTCGACGAGCGCGGACGCCTGCGGGTCGGCGGCTGCGACACGATCGAGCTCGCGCGCGAGTTCGGCACGCCGGCGTACGTCGTCGCCGAGGAGGACCTGCGCGCGAGGGCGCGCGCGTTCGTCGCGGCCGGACGCGAGTCCGGGCACGAGGACCTCGGCGTCGTGTTCGCGTCGAAGGCGTTCCCGTGCACTGCCGTGCTCGCGCTGTTCGCGCAGGAGGGCC
Source organism: uncultured Solirubrobacteraceae bacterium (assembly GCA_963802105.1). Lineage (GTDB taxonomy): Bacteria > Actinomycetota > Thermoleophilia > Solirubrobacterales > Solirubrobacteraceae > Palsa-744. Next base: position 2,123,652 of record CAWDHJ010000002.1, read on the forward strand.
TCTCGTGCGACGTCGCCTCGGCCGGCGAGCTGCACCTGGCGCTCGGCGCCGGCTTCGCGCCGGAGCGGATCGTGATGCACGGCAACGCGAAGTCCGACGAGGAGCTGCGCACGGCGCTCGATCGCGGTGTGGGGCTGATCGTGCTCGACAACTTCGATGAGATCGACCGACTCCGGCGCCTCGCCGCCGAGGTCGCGACAGGCGGCGCGCGGGATGTGCTGATCCGCGTGACGCCGGACGTGCGCGGCGAGACGCACGAGAAGATCTCGACGGGACAGGCGGACTCGAAGTTCGGCTTCTCGATGCTCGACGCGCGCGCGGCGATCGAGCGCGTGCGCGAGGTCGACGGGCTGCGCCTGGCGGGGCTGCACGCGCACATCGGCTCGCAGCTGCTCGACCTCGGGCCGTTCCGGCGCGAGATCGCCGAGCTCGCGGCGCTGGGTGAATTCGATGCATGGGACCTGGGTGGTGGGCTGGGTGTGCGCTACACGAGCGAGCAGCGCGAGCCGCCGACGATCGACTCCTACGTCGCGACGCTGCTCGCGGCGGCGGGCGAGCACGGGATGACGGCGCCGGGCAGGCGCCTGTTGATCGAGCCCGGCCGCGCGCTGTGCGCGAACGCGTGCGTGACGCTGTACACGGTCGAGTCGGTCAAGCAGAACGTCTCGCGCTGGGTCGCGGTCGACGGCGGGATGTCGGACAACCTGCGCCCGATGATGTACGGCGCGGTCTACGAGGCGCACGTCGCCGACCGCTTCGACGGCGCGACGCGCTGCGTGCTCGCGGGCAAGCACTGCGAGTCGGGCGACGTGATCGTGCGCGACGCGCTGCTCGACGACCCGCGCGCGGGCGACGTGGTCGTCACGCCGGCGACGGGTGCGTACGGTTACGCGATGGCGAACAACTACAACGGCGTGCCGCGGCCGCCGGTGATCTTCTGTCGCGACGGCGATGCGCGCGTCGTCGTGCGGCGCGAGACGTTCGCGGACCTGACGGCGCGTGATGTTCGCTGACTACGGTCAGGGCGCCGGCGCGAGCGAGGCTCGGCCGTTTCAGGTCGGGCTGCTCGGCCACGGCACGGTCGGCGGCGCGTTCGCCGAGCTGCTCGCCGAGCGCGCCGACGAGATCGAGCGCTTCAACGGACGCCGGCCGGTGATCTGCGGCGTGCTGACGCGCTCGCGCGGCGACATCGAGCAGATCCTCGCCGACGCGGACCTGCTCGTCGAGGTGATCGGCGGCATCGAACCGGCGCGCGAGTACCTGCTGCGCGCGATGCGCGCCGGCAAACACGTCGTCAGCGCGAACAAGCAGCTGCTCTCGCAGCACGGCGAGGAGCTGTTCGAGACGGCGCGCGAGCACGACGTGCGGCTGCGCTTCGAGGCGGCGGTCGCCGGCGCGGTGCCGGTCGTGCGCGTGCTCGAGGAATCGCTCTCGGCGACGCCGATCGAGCGGATCCACGGGATCGTCAACGGGACGACGAACTTCATCCTCTCGGAGATGGCGCACGGCTCGAGCTACGCGGAGGCGCTCGCCGAGGCGCAGCGCGTCGGCTACGCCGAGGCGGACCCGAGCGACGACGTCTCCGGGCGCGACGCGGCGGCGAAGATGGCGATCCTCGCGCGCCTGGCGTTCGGCTCGCCGGTGCACCTCGACGACGTGCGCTACGAGGGGATCGAGCACTTGCAGGGCGAGGACCTCGAGTACGCGCGCGAGCTCGGTCTCGGGTTGAAGCTCGTCGGCACGGCCGAGCGCCGCGACGGCGGGCTCTCGGTGCACGTGCACCCGACGTTCCTCTACTCGGGGCACCCGCTCGCGTCGATCTCGGGCCCGTTCAACGCGGTGACGGTCGAGTCGGACACGATTACCGAGATCACGCTGTCGGGGCCGGGCGCGGGCGGGCGACAGACGGCGAGCGCCGTGCTCGGCGACGTCGTCAGCGTGATGACCGGCGGCGCGCGCCCGCCGGCGCCGCCGCTGCCGCTGGAGCTGATCGCCGACGTGCAGAGCGCGTTCTACCTGCACCTCGACGTCGAAGACGTGCCGGGCGTGCTCGCGGCGGTGACGCGCGTGCTCGGCGACCACGGCGTGTCGATCAAGTCGGTCGTGCAGCGCGGGATGGGCGAGCACGCGCGGCTGGTGATGGTCACGCACCCGGTGCTCGAGTCGAGCCTGCGCGCGGCGATCGCCGAGGTCGACGCGTTCGACTTCATCCGCTCGACAACGCGCGCCATCCGTGTAATCGAAGAGGAGTTCACATGATGAGCGACACGCCTCCCGTGTTCCCGGAGGTGCCGCGCGTGCCGTTGCCGCGCGTCGAAGGCGCGGCGTTCTCGGGCGCGCACGTGCCGCTGATCGAGCGCTACCACGAGCGCCTGCCGTTCGAGGTCGGCGACAAGCTCGTCAGCCTGCAGGAGGGCTCGACGCCGCTGCTGCGCGCGCCGGTCATCTCCGAGATCGTCGGCGCGACGGTGCGGCTGAAGCTCGAGGGCGCGAACCCGACGGGGTCGTTCAAGGATCGCGGGATGACGTGCGCGCTGTCGGCGGCCGTGCGCGACGGCGCGAAGGCCGTGATCTGCGCGTCGACCGGCAACACGGCGGCGAGCGCGGCGGCGTACGCGGCGCGCGCGGGCATCACCTGCGCGGTGATCGTCCCCGAGGGCAAGATCGCGCAGGGCAAGATGGCGCAGACGCTGATGCACGGCGCGCGCGTGATCTCGCTCGCCGGCAACTTCGACCAGGCGCTGACGCTCGTCCGCGAGCTGACGGCGACGCGCCCGATCGTGCTCGTCAACTCGGTCAACGAGTACCGCATCGAAGGCCAGAAGACGGCCGCGTTCGAGATCCACGAGGCACTCGGCGGCGAGCTGCAGGCGCTCTGCATCCCGGTCGGCAACGCCGGCAACATCACCTCCTACTGGCGCGGCTTCCGCGAGGTCGGCGCCGCGCCGCGGATGCTCGGCTACCAGGCCGAGGGCGCGGCGCCGCTCGTCGAAGGGCACATCGTCGAGCACCCCGAAACGGTCGCGAGCGCGATCAGGATCGGCAACCCGGTGCGCTGGGAGGACGCGATGGCCGCCGCGACCGACTCGCGCGGGGCGATCCGCGTCGTCAGCGACGCCGAGATCCTGACGGCCTACCGGCTGCTCGCCTCGCGCGAAGGGATGTTCTGCGAGCCGGCCTCGGCGGCGTCGGTCGCCGGCCTCCTGAAGTACGGCGCCGAAGGCGCCGAGCAGATCGTCTGCGTGCTGACCGGCCGCGGCTTGAAGGACCCGGAGACGGCGCTTGCGAACAACGACGGCAGGGTGATCCAGTGCGTCGCCGAGACGGCGGCGATCGAGGAAGCGGTCCTCGGAGACGGGCCGTGAGGCCCATCGGTCACGATCGCCCGGAGGGCGAGCGTCGCCATCGGATGAGCCGCCTGGCGGGCGGCTCGAGGTGATCAGAAAGCGCCTCGTGCGCGTGCCGGCGTCGTCGGGCAACCTCGGCCCGGGGTTCGACTGCATGGCGGCGGCCGTCTCGCTGCACGTCGAGCTCGAAGTGCTCGAGACGGGCAGCTTCGCCGTCGAGACCGACCTGCCGCTCGCGCGCGGGCGCGAGAACCTCTGCGTGCGCGCGTTCGAGCGGCTGCACGCGGCCGACGACTTCACCTTCCGAATCGCCTCGGAGATCCCGCTCTCGGGCGGCCTCGGCTCGAGCGCGGCGGCGATCGTCGCCGGGCTGATGGCGGCCGACCACATCTTCGAGATGGACGCCGACCTGCTCGCGCACGCCTGCGCGGAGGAGGGGCACCCGGACAACGTCGCGGCGTCGCTGTACGGCGGCTTCGTGATCTGCGCCGACGGCGAGGCGACGCGCTTCGAGCCGCCGACGGGCCTCGAGGCGCTCGCGGTCGTGCCCTCTGAGCCGGTGCGCACGAGCGCGGCACGCGCGGCGCTGGCCGAGCAGGTGCCGCTGCAGGACGCGGTGTTCAACGTCGCGCACGGCGCGCTGCTGACGCTCGGCCTCGCGCGCGGCGACTGGGACCTCGTCGCGCGCGGCCTGCGCGACCGGCTGCACCAGGAGCGCCGCGCGCCGCTGTTCCCGCGCTCCTACGAGCTCGCGCTGCGCGCGCGCGAGCTCGGCGCGCTCGGCGCGACGATCTCGGGCGCCGGCCCGACGGTGCTCGTGTGGTGCTTCTACGAGCAGACGGGCGCCGTCGCCGAGGCGCTGCGCGGCGAGATCGAGGGCTGGGCGACGCTCGTGCGAGCGCCGTTCGAGCCGCAGGGCGCGTACGTGTGCGAGTTGTAGCGCCTAGCGCAGCTGCGCGAGGCGCGGGCCGGCGTCGCGCAGCGCGGGGAGCCGCTCGAGCACTTCGCCGGCGAGCTCGAGGTAGTCGCCGCCGAGGTCCGGGCGGTGATCGAGGATCGAGCGCGCGCGCTCGGCCGACTCGGCGTAGGCGATCGACGAGCGGATCGTCGTGTCGAAGACCTGCTCGCCGAAGCGCTCCTTCAGCGACGCGAGCGCCTCGCGCGAGTGGATCGTGCGCATGTCGGCGAGGTTCAGCAGCACGCCGAGGACCGACAGCTCGGGGTTGAGGCCGTCGCGCGCGAGCTCGACGAGCTCCATCGCCTGCTCGACGCCCTGCAGCGCGAAGTACTGCGCCTCGGCGGTGATCAGCGCGCGGTCGGCGGCGACGAGCGCGTTGACCGTCAGCAGGCCGAGCGACGGAGGGCAGTCGATCAGGATCAGCTCGTAGTCGTCGGGGAGCTTCGCGAGCGCGCGGCGCAGCGTCAGCTCGCGGCCCATCTTGCCGCCGAGCATCAGCTCGGCTTCGGCGAGCGTCAGGTTCGCTCCGATCAGATCTTCGTGGATCGCCTCGGCGGCCTTCGCGCGCCCGGCGAGCACGTCGGCGATCGTCGGCTCGGCGTCCGGCGGCAGGTCGAAGTAATCGGAGAGGTTGCCCTGCGGGTCGAGATCGACCGCGAGCGTGCGCACGCCGCTGCGCCGGAACGCGTCGGTCAGCGTGCGCACGGTCGTCGTCTTGCCGGTGCCGCCCTTCTGCGAGAGGACGGCGATCGTGTCAGCCATCAGGCGATAGTACGTGTCCGCGCGCGACGGCGCACGGCGCCTGGCCGGATCGCCCGCGCGCGGTGGAACGAACGCCTATGGCGTGACGACGAGGTAGCCGAGGCGGTAGCGGCCGACGACGATCTCGTCGCCGTCCTCGAGCAGCTTGCCCTCGATCCGCTCGCCGTTGACGAACACGCCGTTGAGGCTGCGGTCGTCGAGCACGCGGACGCCGTCGGGCTGGCGCACGACGAGCGCGTGGCGGCGCGAGACCGTCGGGTCGTCGAAGCGGACGTCGGCGACGAGGCTGCGGCCGATCCGCGTCCACTCGCGCGTCAGCGCGACGACGCGCGGCTCGGCGCCACCGTCGTCGAAGCACAGGTACTCGCCGGGGCGCGTGATCTGCGCGCGCGCCGCCGCGAGCTGCGCGTCGCGCTCGGCCGCCGACGGGCTCGCGAGGACGCCGCTGTGGCGCGCCGTCTGCTCGGCCGCCGTCGGCACGCCTCTGCTGAACAACGACGCGCGAACGAGGTCCTCGCCGCCACAGATCGGGCACTCGGTCAACGCGTCGTCGACGCTCAGCGTGAGCACGTATCCGCAGTCCTTGCAGCGAAGCGACCCCGTGCTCGTAAAGCTCTCGCGCGTCCTGTCGCTGAGTAGGCTCATCTTCTGCTCCCTTCTCGCTTGGCGCTTCGCGGGGACGAGGCGCGTGAGGTTCGGCGCACACTCGTCGAGGGAAAGCTCGTGGCGATCATAACAAGTTGTCCTTGGCGGCGAATTCGGCTTTTCCGCATTCACCGATGCGGAAAGATGCTGGACACGTCTACCCGCAGGCGCACGCGCGCAAACTGAGCCGCGCCGAGGGCAGGAGCGCGCTGCGCGGCGGCGAAACCCGTCGCATGGCCTCGCCCGTGACGCACGTCGAGCAGCTCGAGCGGCACCTGCTGCGCCGCGGCGTCGGCGAGCTCGAGGCCGACCGCGACCGCTGCGCCGACTGCGGCCGCACGCCGCTGACCGGCGAGCACGTGCACATCTACGACGGCCGTCGTGGCGGCCTCGTCTGCGAGCTGTGCCGCACGCTGCGGCGCGAGCCGCCGGTCGCGAGCGAGGTCGTGCGCCACTGCGAGCACGGTCACACCGTCCGCCTGACGGCCCGCGCGGCGTAGCGCGTCGCACGAGTCTGGCGCCGCTCTGACGTTCACGAGCGGCCGACGTCGGCGTCGGTCAACGCGGCGAGGTCTTCGAGGTCGACCGGCAGCGCGCTCGCGCGCTTCATGGCGATCAGATCGTCGCGGCCGGCGACCGCGAGCGTGATCTCGCCGAGCTCGATCTCGAGCGCGCGCGCTCGCAGCTCGTCGTAGGGCGGCGCACCGGGAGCGTCGTGGAGCACGTCGACGGCTCCGTGCGACGTGTCGAACTGCCACAGCGTGGCGCGCGGGAGCATCGACGCGTCGATCGCGACGTCGCCGGCCCCGGGGTTGAGCGTTCGCGCGCCGAGCTCGTTCAGGGCGGCGGCGAGGCGCCCCAGGTTCTCCGGGTCCGGGCGCGGGTAGAGATCGACGTCGACCGTCGTGCGCACGTGTCCATGCGTCTGCACGGCGAGGCCGCCGACGAGCACGTAGTCGACCCGGTGCGCGGCGAGCACGGCGAGGATGCGCTCTGCGTCGAGCGGCGTCTCACGTGCCACGGCCGGCCTCGACACCCGCTTGACGCAGCCGCCCGGCGAGTCGGTTCGAGGAGATCGCGAGCTGCAGCCGCTGCGATGGGGTCCGCTCGCGCGCCGCCGCGAGGTGGACCGGGTCCCACCTGCCCGACAGACGGCGCGTCTCGAGCAAGGGCTCGTATCCGAGCGCGATCAGCAGCGCCTCGACGGTGTCCCACCTCGGCGTGGTCAAGCCGCGCTCGATCCTGCTGACCGCCGCCTGCGTCGTCCCGGCGCGCCTCGCCAGCGAGAGCTGGCTCACGCCGCGCTCCAGTCGTCGCTCGTGAATTAGCTCTCCGACGTCCATCTCATATATTATTGCATATAGCGTGGAGCTGGCCCGCCAGGAGAGGCCCCCCGGGCCTGTCGATGCGCTTCGCCGCCACGGCGCTCTAGACTGGCGGGCGCCGTGGACCCGATCACCGTCTCGACAGTCATCTCCGCGCCGCGCGAGGAGATCTTCGACTACCTGCAGGACATCGCGAACCACGAGGAGTTCACCGACCACTACCTCGTCGACTGGCACCTGACGCGGATCGACTCGGTCGGCCGTGGCGCGGGCGCGCGCTTTCGCGTGAAGGCGCCGGCGAACCGCTTCAGCTGGGCGGACGTGACGTTCGTCGAGGTCGAGCGTCCGCACAAGATCGTCGAGGTCGGACGCACGGGCAAGAACAACCGGATCCGCACGCTCGGCGTGTACGAGCTCGCGCCTGGCGCGCACAACTCGACGCGCGTGCGCTTCACGCTCGAGACGCAGCCAGCGACGCTGTCGGACAAGCTGATGGAGTCGTTCGGCGCGCGCGGCTGGATGCGGCGCAAGAACGCGCGCGCGATGCGCCGGCTGCGCTCGATCATCGAGCGCGACGAGGATCGCGGAAGGCGCGTGACGGTCGCCGCCGGGTAGACTGCCGCGTCGCATGTTCACCCGCCTGCGCAAGCTGACGCCTCTCGCGCTCGTCGTGCTCGCCGCAATCGCGCTCGGCGCGTGCGGCGAATCGCACACGAAGGTCACGACCGGCACATACGCCGGCGAGTCGGGCAAGAACGCTCCGTACCTCGACGTCGGCCCGCTCGTCTACGAGGTGCAGCTCTCGCGCGAGCTGAACCCGTACGACCGCGAAGACGCGCAGTACCTGCAGGGCCTGACGCCCGACCAGAAGAAGCTCGGACCGGGCCAGGAGTGGTTCGGCGTGTTCGTCCAGGTCTACAACAACGGCCAGCAGCGCCAGCCGGTCGCGACCGACTTCTCGATCAGCGACACGCAGGAAAACATCTACACGCCGATCGTCCCGGGACCGACCAACGAATACGCCTACCGCGCCGGCACCGTTCCCGGCAACGGACGCCTGCCGGAGCTGAACACGGTCGCCGCGAACGGCCCGACGCAGGGCGCGCTGCTGCTGTTCAAGATCCAGATCGTCTCGCTCGACAACCGCCCGCTGACGTTCAAGATCGTCGACCCCGACGACGCGGCGCAGACGGCCTCGGCCGAGCTCGACGTCTAGCTGCTCGCCTTCAGGCCGGCCTCGAGCACTTCGCGCGCGACCGGCGCCGCCGTGTCGCCGCCGGCGCCGTCTTTGACGAGCAGCACGCAGACGGCGATCCGCGGCGAGAGCGCCGGCGCGAACGACGCGAACCAGGCGTCGGTGTTGCTCGCTTCGCTCGTGCTCGCGCAGCCGGAGCTCGATTCCGATTCGTGCGGGGCTTCGCTCGATCCCGCTTCGGCGGCGCTGCCGGAGGAGCTGCACTCGGTCTTCAGTTCGGCCGTACCGGTCTTGCCGGCGACGGTCACGCCGGGGATCGCGGCCGACGTCCCGGTGCCTTTGCGCACGACTTCGATCATCAGCCGGCGCACCGTTCGCGCGACGCTCGCGCTCGTCACGTAGGAGCGCGGCGCAGGCGGCCCGGGCGTGAACGTCGGCTGCGGGCGCCGTCCGCCGTCGGCGACGCTCGCGGCGACGACCGCCATCTCGAGCGCGCTCGCCTGCACCTCGCCCTGCCCGATCGCGGTCGAGCCGACGTCGAGTTCGCCCTGGATCGCCGAGGCGGCCGGCAGCGTGCTTTCGGCGGCGCCTTCGATGCCCGGCGGGTGGTTGAAGCCGTAGCGTTCGGCCATCGCGACGAGGCGCGCGGCGCCGAGCTTGACGCCGAGCGGCGAGAACACCGAGTTGCACGAGACGGCGAACGCGAGCTCGAGCGTGCCGCCGCATTCCTCGCCGTTGGCGTTGCTCAGCTTGACGCCGTCGAGCGTCGCGTACGTCGCGTACGGGAAGACGGTCGCGGGCGTCGCGACGTGTGCGTCGAGCACGCCGGTCAGCGTGACCATCTTGAACGTCGAGCCCGGCGGCTGGACGCTGTCGAGGCCGATGCCGGCGACGGCGAGGATCTGCCCGGTCGACGGTTCGAGCGCGACGACGCCGCCGAGCTGCGAGCCGAGCGCGGTCACCGCCGCCTGCTGGACGGCCGGCGAGACGGTCGTGCGCACGGCGCCCGAGGCTCGCGGCAGGACGCTCGCGAGCCCGCGGCCGCCGGCGAGCAGCTCGCCGCCGGGCGTCCCGCGAAGCCGCGTGTCGAGCGCGCGCTCGAGGCCGCTCGTGCCGACGATCGCGTTGCCCGGCACGCCCTGCGCTTCGAGCGCCGTGCGGCGCGAGCTCGGGATCGGGCCGACTTCGCCGATCACGGCGCTCGCGGCGCCGCCGAGCGGCGAGCTGCGCGTGCCGGCTTCGGTCGGGTTGCCTTCGGCGAGCACCGAGCCGTCGCGCGCGAGCAGCTTCGCGCGCGGCGGCAGCGTCGTCTGGCGCGTGAGCGTCTCGCCGGGGAGCATCCCGGGGAACGTCAGCGAACGCGACCAGGCGATCGCTTCGCCGCCTTCGGCGCCGCTGACGACGCGCATGCGCACGTCCAGCGTGAGGGTGCCGAACAGGCGCGTGCGCACGCGCACGGGCACCGAGACGTACCCGCCGGCGCTCGCTCGCGGCTTGCCGAGCGCGCGCAGGCTCGTCGCCGTCGCCGTGCGCATCGCTTCGGCGTACGCCGCGGCGAAGGCGTCGGGCGTCAGCGAGTGCTTCGTCGCGGCGTCGACGTCGGTGTACATCGCCGCGTAGTCGGTGTGCGACCAGGCGGCGACGAAGCGCGCGGCGAGCGCGTCCGAGGCGGAGGCGCCGCCGCTCGCGCCGACGATCGCGCCGATCGCGAACGCGACGAGCGCGAGCGCGATGACCGGACGGGCGCGGCGCGCCCGTGCTGTCTGCTCGTCAGTCAGGGAGCGGTAGAACATGGCGGGTGACGGGGCTCGACTGGATCATCGTCGTGTTCGCGGCAATCCTCGCCGCTTTCGGGTTCCGGCGGGGCTTCATCGTCGGCGTGCTGTCGTTTGGCGGCTTTGCACTTGGAGCATTCCTCGGAACGCGGATAGCTCCTCTGTTGCTCTCGCAGGGCTCCTCCTCGCCGTACGCGCCGGCGTTCGGCCTCGTCGGCGCGCTGCTCGCCGGCGCGATTCTCGCGACGGGCATGGAGGGGCTCGGCTTCCGCGTCAGGCGCGCGCTCGTGCTCCCCGGCGTCGGCGCGCTCGACGGGCTGCTCGGCGCGGCGCTCGGCGCGGCGCTCGCGCTCGGCATCGTCTGGATCGTCGCGGCCGTCGTCGCACAGACGCCGAGCGCGACGAGCCTGCGCGGCGACATCCAGCGCTCGGCGATCCTTCGCGAGCTGAACGCGCTGCTGCCGCCGTCGGGACCGATCCTCAACGCGCTTGCGCGCCTCGATCCGCTGCCGTCGATCTCCGGGCCCGCGCCGGACGTCTCGCCGCCGCCGCCGGCGATCGCGCGCGCGCCGGAGATCCGCGCGGCCTCGCGCAGCGTCGTGCGCGTGCTCGGCACGGCCTGCGGCCTGGCGATCGAGGGGTCCGGCTGGGCCGGCGGGCATGGCCTGATCGTGACGAACGCGCATGTCGTCGCCGGCGAGCAGGACACGACGGTCGAGGTCGGCGGCCAGGCGCCCAGCCTTCCCGCGCGAGCGGTCGTGTTCGACCCGCGCAACGACGTCGCCGTGCTGAGCGTCCCCGAACTGGGGCTCGCCCCGCTGCGCATGGTCGCCGAACCGGCGTCCGGCACGCCCGGCGCGATTCTCGGCTATCCGGAAAACGGGCCGTTCGAGGCGCGCGCGGGCCGGATCGGCCACACGCAGACGGTGCTGACCGACGACGCCTACGGCAACGGCCCGGTCGACCGCCTGCTGACGCCGCTGCGCGGCATCGTGCGCCCCGGCAACTCCGGCGGGCCGCTCGTCGACGCGGCCGGCGAAGTGCTGACGACGATCTTCGCCGGGACCGTCGGCGGCGGATCGGCTGGCGGCTACGGCGTCGCGAACGCGACCGTCGCGCGCGAGCTGGCGCAGGCGCAGGCGCGCGTCGCGGGCGGCGTCGGCGCGAGCACCGAGGGGTGCGCGGCGGGCTGAGCCATCGTCGATATGCGCTCGCGCCGCTCGTGGCCGCGAGCGGCGAGGTAGCTTTTGTGGATGGCGCTCAAGCGGGCGACGATGGCGGCGGTGACGGCGATCGCGACGGTCAACGTCTGGACCGGCTGCCCGCTGCTCGCGCTGTGGGTCGGCTCGCGCGCCGTCGGCAGGGGCGAGCTGAGCATGGCCGCGGTGCTCGTCGTGCTCGTCGTGCTCGCGCTGCTCGACGGCGCGATGCTGCTGCTGCTCGCGTGGATGACGAACGCCTACGACGAGCTGATCGGGATCCGGCGATCGGAAACGGAGGTCGCGTGGATCCGCAGGCTCTGCGCCTCGCCGCAGTCGCCGCTCGCGCGACGCAGCATCGAGCTGACGTCGCTCGAGGGAATCGTCGTGATCAACGTCTATGTCGCCGTGCTCGCGTCGGCCGGCTGGTACGTCAGCTCTCTGCTGTGAGCGTCAGCCGCCGGCCGGCGCCGGGCGTGGGCTGAGGCGCGGACGGGCCGGGCGCTCGGGCGCGTCGGGCGGCTGCGCCGCCTTGGCCGGCTTGCGCGAGGCCTTGCGCGCCGGCGCCGCGGCCTTCGCCTTCGCCTTCGCGACGTCGCTCGCGCGCGGCGATTCGCGCCGCTGCGCGTCGAGATGCTCGTCGATCGCGCTCTGCACGACCGTCAGGCGCCGGATCAGCGTCGCGCGCACGTGCGCGAGCTCCTCGAGCGTGAGCAGCGCCGGCCCGATCCCGCGCCGCGCGCGGGCGGGTACGGGGGCGACGCCGGGGTGCTCGGCTTCGAGCTCGGCGACGGTCCGCTCGAGCGCGGCGATCTGGTCGCGCAGCGCGCGCCGGCGCGTGGCGGGAGACTGCGCGACCTCGTCCTCGTCGGCCGCTGCCGCCGACTTGCGCTCGGCGGCGTCGGGCGCGACGTACAGCGCGGCGGCGACGTCGCGCGGGTCGAGGCCGGTCTCGCGCGCTTCGCTCGCGGCGTTCGCGGCGATCGAGCTGACCGCGTCGGCGTGACGCGGCGCGCCGGCGACGAACGTGCCGCTGCCCTGCTGGCTGTCGATCAGCCCCTTCTGCTCGAGCCGCCGGTAGACGGCGCGCACGGTGTTGACGTTGAGCCCGCTCGCCTCGGCCATCTCGCGCAGCGTCGGCAGCTGCTCGCCGGGCGCGAGGCGCCCGTCGCGGATCTGCGCGCAGAGCGCCCACTCGAGCTGCACGCCGACCGGCACGTCGGCGTTGCGATCGATCGCGATCTCGCTGGCGGCGCTGTCGACTGGTCGAGCCACGTCTCTACGGTACCGGTCGAAAACGTCGTTTCCTAGTGTGCTAGTCAACTAGTACACTCGCACAATGACGGACGAGGCACAGGGGCTGCTCGGGCCGGCGCGAGGCGTGTTCGCGTCGGGCCGCGGAGTGCTCGAGGAATTCGGCGACATGGTCCTGCTGACGGGCCGCACGATCTCCTCGGCGGTGCGCCCGCCATACCCGTACGGCGGCGAGCTCGTCGCGCAGTTCCTGTTCGCGCTGCGCCTCGTCTGGTTCCCGCTGCTGATCACGACGGTCGCGATCAGCTACGGCGCTCCGGGGCTGCAGGCGGCGAACTTCCTGACGCTGTTCGGCGCGCTCGACCGGCTCGGCGGCTTCTTCGTGCTCGCCGCGATCCGCGAAATCGGGCCGCTGATCACGGCGACGGTCGTCGCCGGCGTCGCCGGCACGGCGATCACGGCCGACCTCGGCGCGCGCAAGGTGCGCGAGGAGCTCGACGCGCTGCAGGTGCTCGGCGTCGACCCGGTCAAGAACCTCGTCGTGCCGCGCTTCCTCGCGCTGATGGTCGTGACAGGCCTGTTCGACATCTACGCGCTGCTGTTCGGTCTGTTCGGCGGCATCGCCGCGGAGCTCGTCAACGGCCAGCCGCTCGGCCCGTTCTGGGGGACGCTGTTCGCGAACGCGTCGACGACCGACCTGTGGGGCTCGGTGCTGAAGACGACGTGCTTCGGCGCGATCATCGCGATCGTCTGCTGTTACAAGGGGATGACGGCCTCAGGCGGCGCCGAGGGCGTCGGGCGCGCGGTCAACGAGGCGGTCGTCATCTCGTTCCTCGGCTTCGGCGCGATGAACTACGTCTTCACGCAGACATTGCTCGCGACCCACCCACAGATTCTGGTCATCAAGTGATGACGAGCCGAGCGGGCGGATGAACGAATACGAAGCGACGCCGCGCGAATGGCTCGAAGAACACGGGCGAGATCGCGCGCTTCTCCGGTCGCGTCGTCGGCGACGTCTACGGCCTGCGCGTGTTCCGCTTCTTCGGCGAGTCGCTGCGCCAGGCGGGGATCCTGATCGTCGGCTCGACGCTCGTGATCTGGTCGCTCGTCTTCCTGATGGGGATCGGCGTGTGCGGCATCGGCGGCGCGTACTTCACGCTCTCGACCGGCACGCCGGCGTACTCGGGCGTGTTCGCCGCGTGGTGCGACCTGCGCGAGGCGGTGCCGTACGCGTTCGGCTACATGATGGCGGCGAAGGTCGGCACGGGGATCGTCGCCGAGCTCGGCGCGATGCGGATCTCCGAGGAGATCGACGCGCTCGAGGTGATGGGGATCGACTCGATGGTGTTCCTCTGCGCGACGCGCCTGCTCGCGGCGTGGATCGTGCTGCCGTTCATGTACCTCGCGGCGATCGGCGTCGCCTTCGCCGGCTCGTACCTCGGCGTCGTGCAGCAGCTCGGGTTCGTCTCCTCCGGCGGCTACCTGCTGCTGTTCTGGCAGTTCCAGAACGCGCCCGACCTGCTGTTCAGCCTGATCAAGGGGATGAGCATGGCGACGGTGATCGTGCTCGTCGCCTGTTACTACGGCTACAACGCGAGCGGCGGCCCGGTCGGCGTCGGCACGGCGACGGCGAAGTCGATGGTGCTCAACCTCGTGTTCGTGACGCTGATCGGGATGCTCGGCACGCAGATCTTCTGGGGCGCGAACCCGCGCGCTCCGATCGGCGGATAGCGGCGCGGCTGCGTCGCGTCCGGCGGTGCGCCGGCGTCGTCCCCCCGGCGCCGGCGCCGATCGCCGCCGTTGCGCCATTTCGCACACCCGCTACGCTCCGGCCATGTCGAAGACGCTCGTGATCGCCGAGAAGCCGTCCGTCGGGCAGGACCTCGCGCGCGTGCTGAAGGGGCCTTTCCAGAAAGGCGAAGGCTGGCTCGAAGGGCCTGAGCACGTGATCACGTGGGCCGTCGGCCACCTCGTGCAGCTCGCCGAGCCCGACGAGTACGACCCGAAGTTCAAGCGCTGGAAGATGGAGGACCTGCCGATCGTCCCCGAGCGCTTCAAGCTGATCGTGCGCGACGAGCGCTCGCGCAAGCAGATGTCGGTCGTGACGAAGCAGATCGGGCGCGACGACGTCGGCGACGTCGTCAACGCGTGCGACGCCGGCCGCGAGGGCGAGCTGATCTTCGCGTACCTGTACGAGAAGGCGAAAGGCAAGAAGCCGGTCAGGCGCCTGTGGCTGAACTCGATGACGAACGCGGCGATGAAGAGCGCGTTCGCGGAGCTGCGCCCGGCGGCGGAGTTCGAGCGGCTCGAGCACGCGGCGCGCTCGCGCTCGGAGGCGGACTGGATCGTCGGCATGAACGCGACGCGCGCGGCGACGATCAGGCTGCGCAGCTCGTTCGACGGCGCCGTCTCGCTCGGACGCGTGCAGACGCCGACGCTCGCGATCATCGCGCGGCGCGAGGAGGAGATCAAAGCGTTCGTGCCCGAGCCCTACTGGCTCGTCGACGCGACGTTCGAGGCCGACGGCAAGCGCGTCTACGCGGGGCGCTTCCACGAGGGCGCGAAGCCGCGGATCGCCAGCGAGGAGCAGGCGGCGGCGATCGTCGCCGCGTGCGAGGGCCGGCCGGGCACGATCACGAAGCTGGAGAAGAAAGAGCAGCGCGAGAAAGCGCCGATGCTCTACGACCTGACGACGCTGCAGCGCGAGGCGAACAACCGCTACGGCTTCTCCGCCAAACGCACGCTCGCGGCGGCGCAGCGCTGCTACGAGGAGCACAAGGCGCTGACGTACCCGCGCACGAACTCGCGCTACCTGACGAACGACATGGTCGCCGAGATCAAGCCGATCGCCGAGCTCGTCGGACACCAGCCGGAGTACCGCAAGGGCGCCGAGTACGTGACGGGCCTCGACCTCCTGCCGCTCGCGCGCGTCGTCAACGACGAGAAGGTCACCGACCACCACGCGATCATCCCGACGCGCTCCGAGCACAAGCTCGAGAAGATGAGCTCCGACGACCGCCGCATCTTCGACATGGTCGCGCGGCGCTTCCTCGCCGTCTTCCACCCGGAGGCGGTGTTCGAGAACACGCGCGTCGAGACGACGGTCGGCGAGGACGGGCACATCTTCCGCACGCGCGGCAAGCTGCTGATCGTGCCGGGCTGGCGCGGCGTCTACGACGAGGTCGCGGCGGCCGACGCGCAGCCGGCGAGGAGCGAGGAGGACGAGGGCGTCGACCAGCAGCTGCCGCGCCTCGAGGACGGCGAGACGGTCAAGACGAACGAGGTCGCGAGCGACCGCAAGGAAACGAAACCGCCGCGGCGCTACAGCGACGCGTCGCTGCTCGGCGCGATGGAGACGGCGGGCAAGCTCGTCGACGACGACGAGCTGCGCGAGGCGATGAAGGAGTCGGGGATCGGCACGCCGGCGACGCGCGCGGCGATCATCGAGCGGCTGATCACGGTCGGCTACGTCGAGCGCGACGCGCGCGCGCTGGTCGCGACGGAGAAGGGGCGCAACGTGATCCGTCTGCTCGACGCGCACGCGCTGACCTCGCCGGAACTGACGGGCAGCTGGGAGCACCGCCTCGGCAAGATCGAGCGCGGCGAGGACTCGCGCGAGAAGTTCATGAGCGACATCGCCGGCTTCGCCGACGAGACCGTGCACAAGCTCGACGAGACGCTCAAAGACGTGCGCATCCCGCGCGCGAAGCTCGGCCCGTGCCCGGTCTGCGGCCGCGAGATCTCCGAGAACCGCAAGGGATACTCGTGCTGGTCGCGCGAGGACCCCGGCTGCGGCTTCGTCATCTGGAAGGCGAAAGCGGGCAAGACGCTGACCGTGCCGATCGCGCGCGAACTGATCAAGACCGGCTACACCGAGAAGCCGGTGACCGGCTTTCGCGGGCGCAGCGGGCGCTCGTTCCGCGCGCGCCTGGCGCTGAGCCAGACCGACGAGGGCAAATGGCGCGTCGAGTTCGACGAGCCGTGGGCGAAGGAGGGCGCGAAAGCGCCCGAGGCGGCGGCGCCGGAGCCCGAGGAGAACGAGCTCGCGGCGGCGAAGTCGAAGTCGAAACGCGCGGCGCCGGTCAAGCAGCGCAGCGCCGCCTAGCGCGGCCGCCTCGCTGACGTCGCTCCGCTTCCTCGCGCCAGGCGCTCACCGATGAACGGGGCGCGTGTGCGTCGCCGCTGCGCTGTCGGCGGCTTGCGCCAGGATGAGGCGTCATGCCGATCACGCTGATCACCGGGCCTGCGAACGCGGGCAAGGCCGAGCTCGTGCTCGACGCCGTGCGCCGCGAGCTCGCGCGCGAGCGCGAGCCGCTGCTCGTCGTGCCGACGCGCGCCGACGCCGAGCACTACCTGCGCGAGCTCGCCGGCTCGGGCGCGGCGATGGGCGTGCGCGTCGAGCGCTTCGACGGGCTGATCGCCGAGATCGTCGCGCGCGCGGGGATCGCCGAGCCGGCGCTCGGCGGGCTCGCGCGCGAGCGGCTGCTCGAAGCGCTCGCCGGCCGGGACGGCCGCGGCCCGCGGCTTCGTGCGCGCGCTCGGCGAGCTGTTCTCGGAGCTGCAGGTCCGGCGCGTCTCGCCGCAGCGCTTCGCCGAGGCGCTCGCGCGCTGGCACGCGGCTGACGGCGCCGGCGAGGAGCGCCCGGAGCTCGCGCGCCTGTTCGCGTCCTACCGCGCCGAGCTCGGGCGGCTGCGGCGCGTCGACGCCGAGCAGCGCGCCGTGCGCGCGCTCGACGCGCTGCGCGAGCGTCCGTCGCTGTGGGGCGGCGCGCCGGTCGCGATCTACGGCTTCGACGACCTGACGGCGCTGCAGCTCGACGCGATCGAGACGCTCGGCGCGCTCGTCGACGCGCGCGTGACGGTCTCGCTCGCCTACGAGCCGGGCCGCGCGGCGTTCGCCGGCCGCGCGGCGACGTTCCACGCGCTCGCGCCGCTCGCTGCCGACCACCGCCCGCTGGCGGCGCGCGCCGAGCACTACGCGCCGCCGGCGCGCTCGGCGCTGAGCCACCTCGAGCGCTCGCTGTTCGAGCCGGGCGCGGCGCGCGTCGCGCACGGCGCCGCCGTGCGGCTGCTCGAGGGCGGCGGCGAACGCGCCGAGCTCGAGCTGGTCTCGCGCGAGATCGTCGCGCTGCTCGGCGAAGGCTTCGCGGCGCAGGAGATCGCGGTGCTCGCGCGCCCGGCCGGCGTCTCGCTCGAGCTGCTCGAGGAGGTCTTCGCCGACGCGCGGATCCCGCTCGTGCTGCAGCGCCGCCGCGCGCTTGGCGACACGGCGACCGGCGGCGCGCTGATCGGCCTGCTGCGCTGTGTCGCGCCGCCGGCGGCCGACGCGCGCGAGGCCGAGGGCGAGCGCGACGCCGACGCCGACGTGAACGACGACGGCAGCGCCGACGGCAGCGCCGACGTCGGCACGCTTGCGGACCTGCTCGCTTACCTGCGCGCTCCCGGCGTGCTCGAGCGCCCGGCGCTCGCCGACGCGCTCGAGCTGCGCGCGCGCCGCGCCGGCGTGCTCGACAGCGAGCGCGCGCGTGCGCTGTGGGAGGAGCGTCACTGGCCGCTGGAGACGCTCGACCGCCTGCACGCGGCGCAGGAGCGCGGCGCGCGCGCGCTGCTCGAGCGCGCGGCGCGCGAGCTGCAATGGCTGTTCGCGGCGCCGCGACGCGCGCGGGCGCCGCTGCTCGATGGCGACGAGCTCGACGAGGCGAGCGCCGTGTCGGTCGCGCGGCGCGCGCTGGCCGAGCTGCGCGAGCTCGCACGCCTCGACGCCGCGCTCGCGCCGGCGAGCGCCGTCGAGCTCGCGCGCGTGCTCGCCGACCTGACGCTCGTCAGCGGCGAGAGCCCCGAGCCGGGCATGGTCGCCGTGCTCGACCCGCTCGCGCTGCGCGCGCGGCGCGTTCGCGCGCTGTTCGTGTGCGGCCTGCAGGAAGGCGTGTTCCCGGCGCGCGAGCGCCCGCAGCCGCTGCTCGGCGAGGAGGAGCGCCGCCGGCTCGCCGAGCTCTCGGGCCTGCGCCTCGGCGAGCGCGCCGACCTGCTCGCGGCCGAGCGCTACCTGCTCTACGCGGCGCTCTCGCGCCCGCAGGAGCGGCTCGTGCTGAGCTGGCACGCGGCCGACGACGACGGCCAGCCGACGTCGCGCTCGCTGTTCGTCGACGACGTCTGCGACCTGTTCGAGCGCAGCCTGCTCGAGCGGTCGCGCGCGCCGCGCGCTCGGCGCGAGCGAGCGGTCGGGCGCTGCGAGACGCCGAGCGCACCGCCGGCGCGTCCGGACGAGCCGCTGCGCGACGAGCGCGTGCTCGCCGAGCTGCGCGCGCGGCCGTGGTCGGCGTCGGCGCTCGAAGCGCTTGGTCGGCTGTCCGGTCAGCTGGTTCGTCGAGCGCGTGCTGCGCCCGGGCGAGCTCGACCCGGACGCCGAGCCGCTCGCGCGCGGCGCGCTCGCGCACGCGGCGCTGAAGGACTGCCTCGAGGCATTGCGCCGCGAGACGGGCAGCGCGCGCGTGACGCCGGCGACGCTGCCGCGCGCGCGCGAGCTGCTCGCGCAGGCGCTCGGCGAGAACGAACGCGGCCGGCCGCTGTCGGTCGTGCCGGAGCGGCGCAGCGCCGCGCGGCGGCGCCTGCAGGCCGACCTCGAGCGCTACCTCGCACAGACGGCGGCGAGCGCGAGCGCGCTCGAGCCGGTCGAGCTCGAGCTCGGCTTCGGCTTCGGCGAGGGCGACGAACGCGGCGAGGCGAGTGAGCTGGACGCGTTCGAGCTCGGCGACGGCGTGCGCATGCGCGGGCGGATCGACCGGGTCGACGTCGACGCGACGGGCGACGCGGTCGTCTACGACTACAAGGGCAAAGACCGCGCCCGGCGCGGCGCAGCTGGATCAAGGACGGCAAGCTGCAGGTCGCGCTGTACATGCGCGCCGTCGAGCAGCTGCTCGGGCTGCGCGCGGTCGGCGGCTTCTACCAGCCGCTCGCCGGTGCCGACCTGCGCGCGCGCGGCGTGCTCGACGGTGACGCTCCGTTCGAGCTCGACTGCGTCGCGACCGACGTGCGCGAGCACTCAGAGCTGCGCGAGCTGCTCGCGCAGGCGCGCGCGAGCGCGCTGCAGGTCGCCGAGCAGGCGGCGTCGGGACGGCTGCAGGCGCGGCCGCAGACGTGCGCGTTCAGAGGCGGCTGCATGTACCCGACGATCTGCCGCTGCGAGCGATGAGCACGCCCCGCGCCGGGCCGCCGCAGGCGGAGATGCTGCCGGGGATGGACGCGAGCGCGACGATCGCGCTCGCGCGAAGCGGCGCCGGCGCGCTGACGGGCGAGCAGGAGCAGGCGGTCGCGCGGCGCGCCGAGTCGCTGCTGCGGTCGCGGCGGCGGCCGGCAGCGGCAAGACGTCGGTGCTCGTCGAGCGCTTCGTGCGCGCGATCCGCGAGGACGGCGTCGCGCCGGGGCGGATCCTCGCGATCACGTTCACCGAGCGCGCGGCCGGCGAGCTGCGCGAGCGCGTGCGCGCGCGCCTGCTCGAGCTCGGCGAGCGCAGGCGGCGCGCGACACGGAGGCGGCGTTCGTCGGCACGTTCCACGGCTTCTGCGCGCGGCTGCTGCGCGCGCATGCGCTCGCGGCCGGGCTCGACCCGGACTTCGACGTCGCTCGACGAAGGCCAGGCGGCGCGCCTGCGCGAGCTCGCGTTCGCGCGCGCCGTTCGCGCGTTCGTCGGCGAGCGGCGCGAGCGCGCGGAGGCGGTCGACGTGCTCGCGGCGTACGGCGTCGATCGCGTGCGCTCGATCGTCGAGCGCGTGTACCTCGAGCTGCGCAGCCGCGGGCAGCGCTTCCCGCGCCTGCCGCGCGCCACGCTCGCGGCCGACGCCGAGGAGCGCGACGTCGAGGCGGCGCGCGTCTGCGCGCTGCTCGACGAGCTGCTCGCGCGCTTCGCGCTCGCGTACGAGCAGCGCAAGCGCTCGCGCGTCGCGCGTCGACTTCGACGACCTCGAGCTGCTCGCGCAGGAGCTGCTTGCAGCGGAGCGAGTCGCGTGCGCGCGGCGTGGTCGGAGCGCTTCGAGCTGCTGATGGTCGACGAGTTCCAGGACACGAACCCCCGCCAGCTCGAGATCCTGCGCGCGCTCGACCGCGGCAACCTGTTCACGGTCGGCGACGAGTTCCAGTCGATCTACGGCTTCCGCCACGCCGACGTGCGACTGTTCCGCGAGCGCCGCGCCGAGCTGCGCGCGCGCGCGGCGAGCGTCTCGCTGACGCACAACTTCCGCAGCCGCGCGCCGCTGCTCGGCGCCGTCAACGCCGTCTTCGGCGAGCGCTTCGCCGAGTTCGAGGCGCTGCGCGCCGGGCGCGAGGAGCCGCCGCACGAGCGCGGTCTCGCGCCCGAGCCGGCGGTCGAGCTGCTGCTGACCGACGCGCGCGGGTGGGAGGCCGAGGAGGGGCCGGGCGCGTCGATCGCCGCCGGGCTGCCGCCGGCGGCGCCGTGGCGCCAGGCCGAGGCGCGGCTGCTCGCCGAGCGCGTCGCGGCGCTCGTGCGCGACGGTCGCGCGCGCGCCGGCGAGATCGTCGTGCTGCTGCGCGCGACCGGCGACATCGAGGTGTTCGAGCGCGCGCTGCAGCTCGCAGGGATTGCGCACGCTCGCGGCCGTCGGCGCGTTCTGGGGCGGCCAGCAGGTCGGCGACCTGATCGCCTACCTGCGCGCGCTCGCGAACCCGCTCGACGAGCAGGCGCTCTACGGCGTGCTCGCCTCGCCGCTCGGGCGCTGCTCGCGCGACTGCCTCGCGCTGCTCGCGAGCGCCGCGCAGGCGCAGCGCCGCGGCGCGTGGGAGACGGCGCTCGGCGCCGTCGCGGCGAGGCGCGGCGAGCGCGACGGCCGCGGCGAGCCGGAGCAGGGCGAGGCGCAGGAGCAGCTCGCGCGAGCGCTCGACGCGCGCGACGGCGCCGCGCTCGCGCGGATCTGCGCGCTGCTCGAGCGCGAGCGCGCGAGCGCGTCGCGGCACACGATCGCGACGCTGATCGAGCGCGCGATCGCGGCGAGCGGCTACCGCGAGCACGTGCTGTCGCTCGACTGGGGCGAGCGGCGGCTGGCGAACGTGCACAAGCTGCTGCGCCTGGCGCGCCGCTTCGAGGCCGACGAAGGCCGCGACCTGCGCGCGCTTCCTCGACCACGCCGAGCGGCTCGCCGGCGCGGCGGCGATCGAGCCGGACGCGCCGGTCGAGGGCGCCGAGCCGGACGCCGTGCGCCTGATGACCGTGCACGCGGCGAAGGGGCTCGAGTTCGCGGTCGTGTGCGTCGCCGACCTCGGGCGCCAGCCGAACCTGCGCACGCCGGACCTGCTCGTCGACGGCGAGCGCGTCGGCGTGCGCCTGGTGCGCCTCGACGGCGGCGAGTCGGTCGCGGCGCTCGACTACGACGAGCTGTGCGCCGAGCGGCGCGCGCGCGAAGCGCAGGAGGAGGACCGCATGTTCTACGTCGCGATGACGCGCGCGCGCGAGCTGCTCGTTGCTGAGCGGCGCCGTCGACTTCGCGCGCTGGCCGCGCCCGGGACCGAGCGCGACGCCGATCTCCTGGCTCGCGCCGGCGCTCGTCGCCGAGCTGCCGGCGCGGCTGGCGAGCGGCGAGGCGCGCGAGGAGGAGATCGTCGTCGGCGCGCAGGCGACCGTGCGCGTGCGGCTGTGCTCGCCGAGCGCGCCGCCGCAGGCGCCGGCATCGCCGCCGCCGGCTCCGGCCGAGCAGTCGCCGCTGCAGGCGCCGGCGCCCTTCGTCGGGTCGGCGCCGGCCTCGCACGCGCGGCTAGACGCGCCGCGCGAGCGAGCGCCGGACGCGCCGCCGGCGCGCAGCGACGCGCCGTCGCCGAGCGCCGCGCGCGCTCGCGAGCGGATGTCGAGCCTCAGCTACAGCTCGCTGACGCGAGCTCGAGCGCTGCGGCTACCGCTACTACCTGGAACGCGTGCTCGGGCTCGCCGAGGATCGCGCGCAGCGCGCAGGCCGAGGCCGGCGGCGGCCTCGAGGCGCGCGCGCGCGGGACGCTCGTGCACAGCCTGATGGAGACGCTCGACTTCGCCGCGGCGCGCGCGCCGTCGCCGCAGGACGTCGCGCGGCGCGCGCGCGAGCTCGGGCTGCGCGTCGGCGCGACCGAGCGCAGCGAGATCGCCGAGCTCGTCGCGGCGGCGGCGCGCGCGGAGCCGGCGCGGCGGATCGCGCGCGCGGCGAGCGTGCGGCGCGAGCACCCGTTCGCGTTCTCGCTCGGCGCGCGAGCAGCCGCTGATCACCGGCGTGATCGACCTGCTCGGCTCAGACGGAGACGGCGGCGTGCTCGTGCTCGACTACAAGAGCGACCGCGTCGCGCCGGACGCCGACCTCGAGGCGCTCGTCGAGCGCGAGTACGCGATCCAGCGGCTGCTGTACGCGCTCGCGGTGCTGCGCGAAGGCGCGGCGTCGGTCGAGATCGTCCACTGGTTCCTCGAGCGCCCGAGGCGTGGGTCACGGCGCGCTACGCGGCGGCCGATCGAGCGGCGCTCGAAGCGCTCGCTCGCGGCGCTGCTCGCCGGCGCGCGCGAGCAGCGCTTCGCGGTCAGCGCGCACCCGCATCGCGGCCTCTGCCTGACGTGCCCGGGGCGCGGCGGGCTGTGCTCGTGGCGCGAGGAGGAGACGCTGCGCGAAGAGCCTCTGCACGCCGACGAAGATTCGCCGAAGACAGCCCGAAATGGCCTGACGAACCGGCCGTTTTAATTCCCGGGCGAGCGCTTTCGGCAAGGCGTCCGCTGCTACGCTTTCTCGCTCCGCCTCAGGTGCCCGCCTGCCCGCGCTACGGGGTTCGCACCGCCCCAAGGGAGCACTTCCATGACATCCGCAAAACAAGCAGCCGCCACAGGCCGTCGGACTCTACGACCCTCGTTACGAGCACGACGCGTGCGGCGTCGGCATGGTCGCGCGCCTCGACAACGTCGCCGACGCACGAGGTCGTCGCGCGCGCGATCACGGCGCTCGAGAACCTCGAGCACCGCGGCGCGAACGGCGCCGACCCGCGCACGGGCGACGGCGCGGGGATCCTCATGCAGATGCCCGACGAGCTGCTGCGCGCGGTCGTCGACTTCGAGCTGCCGCCGCTCGGACAGTACGGCGTGCTGATGTGCTTCCTGCCGACCGACGACGCCGCGCGCGCGAGCGTCGAGCGACTGCTCGAGCAGACGGTCGCGCGCCGAGGGTCAGCGGCTGCTCGGCTGGCGCGACGTGCCGGTCGACGCGGCGCAGGCCGGCGAGGTCGCGGGCGCCTGCCGGCCGGCGATCCGCCAGCTGTTCGTCGGCGCCGGCGGCGAGCAGGCCGAGGACCAGGACGCGTTCGAGCGCAAGCTGTACGTGATCCGGCGCGTCTGCGAGCTGACGGGCGCGGAGCTGGACCGGCCGACGCTGTACGTCGCCTCGAGCTCCTCGCGCACGCTCAACTACAAGGGCATGCTGATCAGCTTCCAGCTCGCGGCGTTCTACCCGGACCTGCGCGACGAGCGCTGCAAGAGCGCGCTCGCGCTCGTGCACTCGCGCTTCTCGACGAACACGTTCCCGAGCTGGGAGCTCGCGCACCCCTACCGCGTGATCTGCCACAACGGCGAGATCAACACGGTGATGGGCAACGTCAACTGGATGCGCGCGCGCGAGAGCGAGCTGCGCAGCGAGCTGTTCGGCGAGGACCTGCCGAAGATCCTGCCGGTCGTCAGCGCCGGCAACTCCGACTCGGCGACGTTCGACAACGTGCTCGAGCTGCTGATGCTCGCCGGCCGCTCGCTGCCGCACGCGGCGATGATGATGATCCCCGAGGCCTACCGCGACCGCGACGGACCTGCCGGAGGACCTGAAGGGCTTCTACGCCTTCCACTCGTGCCTGATGGAGCCGTGGGACGGCCCGGCGTCGGTCGCCTTCACCGACGGACGCGTCGTCGGCGCGACGCTCGACCGCAACGGCCTGCGCCCGGGGCGCTGGGTCGAGACGACCGACGGCCACGTCGTGCTCGGCTCGGAGATCGGCCTGCTCGACATCCCGCCCGAGCAGGTCCGGCGGCTCGGGCGGCTGCAGCCGGGCAAGCTGTTCCTCGTCGACCTCGAGCGCGGGCGGATCGTCGAGGACGAGGAGGTCAAGCGCGAGGTCTCCACGCGCCGGCCCTACGGCGAGTGGTACGCGCAGAGCGCCGTGCCGTTCGCCGAGCTCGCAGCCGTCCGACCAGGTGACGATCTCCGACCAGCCGCTGCGCACGCGCCAGCGCGCGTTCGGCTACTCGCAGGAGGACCTGCGCGTGCTGCTCGACGCCGATGGCGCGCGACGGCGCCGAGCCGATCGGCTCGATGGGCAACGACCTCTCGCTGGCCGTGCTCTCCGACCAGGCGCCGCCGCTGTTCTCCTACTTCAAGCAGCTCTTCGCGCAGGTCACGAACCCGCCGATCGACCCGATCCGCGAGGAGATCGTGATGAGCCTCGCGACGAGCCTCGGCACCGAGCGCAACCTGTTCGAAGAGACGCCCGAGCACGCGCACAAGCTCGTGCTCGACCAGCCGATCCTGCTCAACCGCGAGCTCGAGACGCTGCGCCACGTCGACCACGAGCGTGTTCGCCGCGCGCACGATCGACATCACCTGGTCGCTCGAGGAGGGCGCCGCCGGGATGCGCGAGGCGCTCGAGCGGATCTGCCGCGAAGCGTCGCGAGGCGATCGACGAACGCGTCAACATCATCGTCCTCTCCGACCGGCTCGTCGGCCCGCGGCGCGTGCCGATCCCGTCGCTGCTCGCCGTCGCCGCCGTCCACCACCACCTCGTGCGCGAAGGCACGCGCCTGCGCGCCGGGATCATCCTCGAGTCGGGCGAGCCGCGCGAGGTGCACCACTTCGCGACGCTGATCGGCTACGGCGCGAGTCGCGATCAACCCGTACCTGATGCTCGAGACGCTCGACGACCTCGTGCTCAACCAGCAGGCGATCACGCGCGTCGACGGCGAGCGGCAACGAGGTCGCTCGTCGGCGCCGTCGAGGCGGCCGCAGAACGTCGTCAAAGCGCTCGGCAAAGGCGCTGCTGAAGACGATCTCGAAGATGGGCATCTCGACGATCCAGTCCTACTGCGGCGCGCAGATCTTCGAGGCCGTCGGCCTCGAGCCGGAGCTGATCGAGCAGCACTTCACCGGCACCGCCTCGCGCATCGGCGGCGTCGGCCTCGACGTGCTCGCGACAGAGGCGCTCGAGCGCCACGCGCGCGCCTACCCGGTGCCGCACGACGAGCTGCTGCCGGTCGGCGGCGTCTACGCGTGGCGGCGCGACGGCGAGCACCACATGTGGAACCCGGAGACGATCGCGCTCGTGCAGCACGCCGTGCGCGCGGCCAACGGCGACGTCGCGCGCGGCGCTGCACGGCGACGCGCAGGCGCTCGACGACGGTGCGCGGCAGCGCGGCGTTCGAGAAGTACCGCGAGTACGCGCAGGCGATCAACGAGGACGCCGCGCGCAAGGCGACGCTGCGCGGCCTGCTGCAGATCGGCCCGGCCGACGGCGCGGCGAGGGCTCGCGCGCGATCCCGCTCGAGCAGGTCGAGCCGGCGAGCGAGATCGTCAAGCGCTTCTGCACCGGCGCGATGAGCCTCGGCTCGATCTCGCGCGAGGCGCACGAGACGCTCGCGATCGCGATGAACCGCCTCGGCGGGCGCTCGAACACGGGCGAGGGCGGCGAGGACCCCTCGCGCTTCACGCCCGACGCCAACGGCGACCGCCGCCGCTCGGCGATCAAGCAGGTCGCCTCGGGGCGCTTCGGCGTGACGATCCACTACCTCGTCAACGCCGACGAGCTGCAGATCAAGATGGCCCAGGGCGCGAAGCCCGGCGAGGGCGGCCAGCTGCCCGGGCCACAAGGTCGACGACTACATCGGCTCGATCCGCCACACGACGCCCGGCGTCGGCCTGATCTCGCCGCCGCCGCACCACGACATCTACTCGATCGAGGACCTCAAGCAGCTGATCTACGACCTGCGCTGCGCGCAACCCCGCAGGCGCGAGGTCTCGGTCAAGCTCGTCTCCGAGGTCGGCGTCGGCACGGTCGCCGCAGGCGTCTCCAAGGCGAACGCCGACCGCGTGCTGATCGCCGGCCACGACGGCGGCACCGGCGCCTCGCCGCTGTCCTCGATCCAGTCGGCCGGCGTGCCGTGGGAGATCGGCCTCGCCGAGACGCAGCAGACGCTGCTGCTCAACGACCTGCGCTCGCGCATCATGGTGCAGACCGACGGGCAGCTGAAGACCGGCCGCGACGTCGTCATCGCGGCGATGCTCGGCGCCGACGAGATGGGCTTCTCGACCGCGCCGCTGATCGCGACCGGCTGCATCATGATGCGCGCCTGCCACCTGAACACGTGCCCGGTCGGCATCGCCACGCAGGACCCGGAGCTGCGCAAGCGCTTCAAGGGCACGCCCGAGCACGTCGTCAACTTCTTCTTCTTCGTCGCCGAGGAGGTGCGCGAGATCCTCGCCTCGCTCGGCCTGCGCTCGCTCGACGAGGCGATCGGCCGCGTCGACCTGCTCTCGGCGCGCGAGCGCGATCGAGCACTGGAAGGCGCGCGGCGTCGACCTGACGCACATCCTGACGCACATCGAGCTTCCCGACGGCGCGCCGCGCCACCGCGTCGAACCGCCGCCGGCGGTGCTCGAGGACGCGCTCGACTGGGAGCTCGTCGAGCGCGCCGAGCCGCTGCTCGCGCCGGCGCGATCCGGCGCTCGACGGCGCGCGCGGATCGCCGGCGACCGATCCACGTCGAGCTGCCGATCCGCAACCGCAACCGCTGCGTCGGCGGGATCCTCTCGAGCCACATCGCGCGCGCGCACGGCGCCGACGGGCTGGCCGAGGACTCGATCGTGGTCGACTTCGAAGGCTCGGCCGGGCAGAGCTTCGGCGGCTGGCTCGCGCCGGGCGTGACGTTCACGCTGCGCGGCGACGCCAACGACTACGCCGGCAAGGGCCTCTCCGGCGGCGTCGTCGCGGTGCGCCCGCGCGAGGGCATGGGCGAGCACTTCGTCGCCGAGCAGAACGTGATCGTCGGCAACACCGTGCTCTACGGCGCGACGCGCGGCCGCGCGTTCTTCCGCGGGCTCGCCGGCGAGCGCTTCGCCGTGCGCAACTCCGGCGCGCGCGGCCGTCGTCGAGGGCGTCGGCGACCACTGCTGCGAGTACATGACCGGCGGCGTCGTCGTCGTGCTCGGGCCGACCGGGCGCAACTTCGCGGCGGGCATGAGCGGCGGCGTCGCGTACGTGCTCGACGAGGCCGGCGACTTCGCCGAGCGCTGCAACATGGGCATGGTCGGCTTCGAAGCGCCGTCGGCGCAGCGACGCCGATCGAGCTGCGCGCGCTGATCGACGAGCACGCGCGGCGCACCGGCTCGCCGCTCGCCGCGCGCGTGCTCGCCGAGCTGCGACGCGCTGCTCGCGCAGGGGCGCGTTCGTCAAGGTCATGCCGCACGACTACAAGCGCGTGCTGCGCCGAACGGCGCCGCGCAGCCGAGACGGCCGCAGGCGGTCGGCTCCGGCCTGATGGGCAAGCTCGGCGGCTTCCTGCAGATCGAGCGCCACGGGATCCCCCAGCGGGACCCGGCCGAGCGCGCGCACGACTACCGCGAGTTCCTGCTCACGCGGCCGGTCGCCGAGCTGCGCGACCAGGGCGCGCGCTGCATGGACTGCGGCGTGCCGTTCTGCCACAACGGCTGCCCGCTCGGCAACCTGATCCCCGACTGGAACGACCTCGTCTACCGCGACCGCTGGCAGGAGGCGATCGCGCAGCTGCACGCGACGAACAACTTCCCCGAGTTCACCGGGCGCCTGTGCCCGGCGCCGTGCGAGGCCGCGTGCGTGCTCGAGATCCGCGAGGGCGACGCGGTCACGATCAAACAGATCGAGAACGCGATCATCAACCGCGCCTGGGAGGAGGGCTGGGTCGCTGCCGCAGCCCGCCGCGCCACGAGACCGGCCAGGCCGTCGCCGTCGTCGGCTCGGGCCCGGCCGGGATGGCCGCCGCGCAGCAGCTGCGCCGCGCCGGGCACAGCGTGACGCTGTTCGAGCGCGACGAGTCGATCGGCGGCCTCGTGCGCTTCGGCGTGCCCGACTTCAAGATCGAGAAGTCGGTCGTGCAGCGCCGCGTCGAGCAGCTCGTCGCCGAGGGCGTCGAGCTGCGCTGCGGCGTCGACGTCGGGCGCGACGTGAGCGTCGCGGAGCTGCGCGGCGGCTTCGACGCGATCGTGCTCGCGACCGGCTCGCGCGTGCCGCGCGACCTGCCGGTGCCCGGGCGCGAGCTCGACGGCGTGCACTTCGCGATGGACTACCTCTACCAGCGCAACCGCTGGGTCGCGCGCGAGCTCGGCCCCGAGCCGACCGTGCGCGCAGCCGCCGATCGAGCGCGAGATCAGCGCCGAAGGACCGCGACGTCGTCGTGATCGGCGGCGGCGACACCGGCGCCGACTGCGTCGGCAACTCGCTGCGCGAGGGCGCGCGCTCGATCACGCAGCTCGAGCTGCTGCCCGAGCCGCCGCCGCACCGCCCCGACGAGCGCACGCCGTGGCCGGAGTGGCCGCTGAAGTACCGCCTCAGCTACGCGATGGAGGAGGCGAAGGAGACGCACGCACGGCGAGCAGGACTACTCGATCGCGACGACGCGCTTCGTCGACGACGGCGCCGGCGCGCGTCGCGGCGCTCGCAGATCGCGCAGGCCGAGCCGGCGCCGCCGTTCGCGCCGCGTCGCCGGCACCGAGCGCGAGCTGAAGGCGCAGCTCGTGCTGCTGGCGATGGGCTTCCTGCACCCCGAGCAGGGGCTGCTCGACCAGCTCGGCGTCGAGAAGGACCCGCGCGGCAACGTCAAGACGCAGAAGCCGTACGCGACGCTCGCGTCGACGGCGTCTTCGCCGCCGGCGACGCGCGCCGCGGCCAGTCGCTGATCGTCTGGGCGATCAACGAGGGCCGCCAGTGCGCGCGCATGGTCGACCGCTACCTCGCCGGGCGGCGCAACGGCTCGGGCGACGGCGCGGCGGCGATCTCGCACGATGCCGGGCTCGCCGGCCACGCCGACGCCGACGAAGGGCCCGAGGGCCCGCCGCGGCACGCGACACCGGGCGTACCGGCGACGGATTGATGGGCGCGAACGGCGTCAGCGCGCGAGCGCGCGAGGCGACGCTCCCGCGCGCGTGCATCATCGGCGCCGGCTCCTCGGGGATCGCCGCGGCGAAGGCGCTGCACGAGCGCGGCGATCCCGTTCGACTGCTTCGAGAAGTCCGACCGCGTCGGCGGCAACTGGGTGTTCGGCAACAAGAACGGCATGTCGGCGGCCTACCGCGACCTGTTCATCAACACCTCGCGCCAGCGCATGGCCTACTCGGACTTCCCGATGCCCGAGTCCTACCCGGACTTCCCGCACCACACGCACATCGCCGCGTACTTCGACGACTACGTCGACCACTTCGGCTTCCGCGAGAAGATCACGTTCGAGACGGGCGTCGAGCACGCCGCGCGCGACGCGAGGCGGCGCCTGGGAGGTGCGGCTCGACAACGGGCGAGACGCGCAGCTACGACGCGCTGCTCGTCGCCAACGGCCACCACTGGAAGCCGCGCTGGCCCGAACCGGCGTTCCCCGGCGCCGACGCGTTCGCCGGCGAGCAGATGCACGCGCACTCCTACGTCGAGAACTCGATCTTCGCCGGCAAGCGCGTCGTCGTGCTCGGCATGGGCAACTCGGCGATGGACATCGCCGTCGAGTCCTCCTACGTCGCCGAGCGCACGTACCTCGCGGCGCGATCGGGCGTCTGGATCCTGCCGAAGTACATCTTCGGAAAACCGGTCGACCAGCTGCGCAACGACCCGCGCGTGCCGTTCGCGATCCGCCAGCGGATGATCCAGCAGCTCGTCAAGAGCTACCTCGGGCCGCCCGAGCGCTACGGCCTGCCGAAGCCGACGCACCGCTTCGGCGAGGCGCACCCGACGGTCTCCGGGCGCATCCTCGACCGCATCCAGCACGGCACGATCACGCCGAAGCCGAACATCGAGCGCTTCGCCGGCGCCAGCACGTGCGCTTCGCCGACGGCAGCGAGGTCGAGGCCGACGTCGTCGTCTACTGCACCGGCTACCAGATCGCGTTCCCGTTCTTCGACGAGGACTTCATCTCGGCGCCCGACAACCACATCGAGCTGTTCCGCCGCGTCTTCCACCCGGACGTCGCGAACGTCTTCTTCATCGGCCTGCTGCAGCCGCTCGGCGCGATCATGCCGCTCGCCGAGGCGCAGGGCGCGTGGGTCGGCGACTACCTGCTCGGCGACTACGCGCCTGCCGAGCGACGCGCAGGTGCGCGCCGACATCGCGGCCGACCAGGCGGCGATGCGCAAGCGCTACGTCGCCTCCAAGCGCCACACGATCCAGGTCGACTTCGACGACTACCTCTACGCGCTCGCGAAGGAGCGCGCGGCGGGCGCCGAGCGCGCGCGCGTCAACGGCTTCACGCCTCCGGTCGAGTGCCTACCTTCTGCCGCCACGGCCGCTTCGTAGAGCGCTGCCCGATCTGCAGCAAGACGCTGCCCGGCAACGCAGCCGGACGCGCGGTCGCCGCGCGGCTCGGCTGCTCGCCGCGCGAGCGGCTCGCCGGCGCGCTCCGGCTCGCGGCGCGGCGCCGGCGGCGCCGGGCTGCGCGTCAGCCGCCAGCAGCGCGCGGTAGACGACGGCTACGCCTCGCCGCTGCTGCCCGGCGTGCGCGCGTCGGCCGACGCCGAGCGCCTCGCGAGCGAGCTCGCGTTCTCGACCGGCCGCCTGCTCGCGCTCGACGCCGAGCCGCCCGACGAGCGCGTGCCCGACCTCTACGCCGAGATCCGCGCGCTCGCGGCCGGCGGCGACGTCGAGCAGGCGACGTGGGCGTGCTTCCTCACCGCCTACCTCTGTCCGCTGCAGGACGAGCGGCCGTTCGCGTCGATCCGCGCCGCGCTGAGCGTCGAGCGCGAGCAGCTCGCCGACCTCTCGGGCCTCGCGCTCGGGCCGCGCAGCTCGCACGATCCGGCGCGCGGCGATCGAGACGCTGCGCGCGTATCGCGGCTGGTACGAGCAGGCAGGCTCGCAGGCGGCGGCGTTCGCCGGCGACGAGGCGTGGACGCTCGAGCGGCGCTTCGAGCGCGTCTTCGAGCGCCTTGCGCTGCCGGGCCTGACGCGCGCGGCGCGCTACGAGCTGCTCGTGCTGCTCGGCGCGCTCGGCGTCTACGAGCTGCGCGCCGGCTCGCTGCAGCTCGCCGGCGTGCGGCCGGGCTCGACCGAGGACGCGACAGCGCTCGCCGCCAAGCGCGTCTTCGCGATCGGCGACCCGCTGCTGCTCGAGCGCCGCGCGGCGGCGCTCGCCGAGGCGATCCCCGTGCCGCTGCAGGCGCTCGAGCTCGCGCTCTCGAACTGGGGCGACCGACGAGCGCGCGACGCTCGGCTTCGCCGCCGACGTCGCCGACGAGAGCACGCTCGGCCTCGCGCGTGCCGCGCTCGCGCTCTGAGCGCGTCCAGGCCCCGCGCGCGCCGCGCCGCCGGGCGAAAGTGCCGTCCACACCGCGGCCTACAGTCCATCCTGTCAGCCGTTTCCCACCCTCCGCGGGAGTCGCAATGCCACTTTGCTTCATCGAGCCACAGGACGCAATTCGAGTGATCGCCGAGTCGCTCGGGCGCGAGGCGCGCCGCCAGCTCGTCGGCGAGGTCGTGCGCGCATGGGTCGACGACATCCCCGAGCCGGAGCTCTCGCTGCACTACGCGAAAGCGATCGCCGACCTCGACGAGGACGACCTGCACCTGCTCGCCGCCTGGCACGCGTCGCTCGAGGTCGGCCAGCCGATCCCGAACACCGAGTTCCTCGTCGGCGTCTTCCCGAGCCTCGGCGAGAACCGCCGCGAGGCGCTGAAGATCGCCGCCGGCTTCCGTGGCGAGGAAGCGTTCCAGGCCGGCGTCTCCGAGGAGCAGGCGCTCGACACCGTGCTGCCGCGCCTCTCGCGAGACCGCGCGATCGAGCTCGCCAACGAGTGCATCCAGCTGTACATGTGGGACCGCCTCGGCTGCGACAACTAGGTCGCCGCCGCTAGACTCGGGGCATGTCCGAGGAGCTTGCCGCAGACACCGCCGCGACGCCGGTCGACGCCGACGCGGGGACTGCCTCGCCCTCGCCGACGGTCGACGACGTGATGGACGCGCTGTCGAACGTGATCGACCCGGAGCTCGGGCTCGACTTCGTCGAGCTCGGGCTGATCTACGGCGTCGAGGTCAGCGACGGCAACGTGCACGTGACGTTCACGCTGACGACGCCCGGCTGCCCGATCGGGCCGCAGGTGACCGAGCAGATCGACGAGTTCGTCGGCGAACTCGACGGCGTCAAGTCGATCGACTCGGAGATGGTCTTCGTCCCGCCGTGGTCGCCCGAGAAGATGAGCGAGGACGCGAAGTTCGCGCTCGGGTACTGAGCGGCGCGCCGCTATCCGCCACGAGGGCGGTGCTACCTACGATCCCACAGCCATTTGAGCGTGATCAGCTCGAACAGTTTTCTGAACATCGGCTTCCTCCTTTCGCTTCGAGCCAGCTACCCGCTCTCCGTCGAGCTCAAGCGGAAGCGCCGCTAGATGAAGTCGGCGCCTACGCCGGCGCCGCGACCTGGTCGCGCGCGAGCGCGACGAGCCTCGCGAGTTCGTCGGCGATGCTGTCGCTGATCTCGCCGATGTCCGGCAGCGCATCGTAGTCGCCGAGCAGGCCGAAGTTCATCTGGCCGTTGTAGGACATGATCCCGATCGCGAGCGCGTGGTTTTCGGGCAGGAAGGCGACGGGGTAGGCCTCGAGCATCTCGCGTCCGAGCACGTACAGCGGGAACTGCGGACCGGGGACGTTCGTGACGATCAGGTTGAACAGGCGCGTCGAGAAGTTCAGCCGCGACGCCTGCGCGAGGATCGTCGGCGGCGCGAAGTTCTGCGCGCCGGCGATCACCTCGGCGCCGAGCGCCTGCTTGGACTCCTTCAGCCCGTCCATCGCCTGCGAGACGAAGCGCAGCCGCTGGACTGGGTCTGCGATGTAGACGGGCAGCGGCCCGCGCATGACGACGATCCGGTTGCCGCCCTGGCCGTGCTCGTCCTCGACCCTGACCGAGACGGGCACGAGCGCGCGCAGCTCGACGCCCTCGGTGCGCCTCCCGCGCGAGATCAGGAAGCTGCGCAGCGCTCCGGTGACGACGGCGAGCACGACGTCGTTGACGGTGCCGCCGAACGCGTTCTTGACGGTCTTGAAGTCCTCGAGCTGGCAGTTGACGCCGTAGAAGCGCCGATGCGGGCCGATCGGCACGTTGAGCGGCGTTTCGGGCGCCGGGTTGAGCCCGGCCCAGACGATCTCGCCGACGCCCTCGGCCGCCTCGCGTGCGCGCTCGAGCGCGCGCTCGGGGTGCGCGAGCGCGTCGAGCGCGCCCTCGGCGAGCTCGACGCCGGCGCGCACGGCTCCGCGCAGGCCGGCGGCGACGAGCTCGGCGGCGTTCGGCTCGCGGTGCGGTTTCCACGGCTGTTTCGAGTGGCGGATCGGCGGCGGGTCGGGGGACAGGTCGAACAGCACCGTGGCCAGGTCGACGCCGGCGATGCCGTCGATCAGCGAGTGGTGCGTCTTCGTGATCAGCGCGAAGCGGTCGTCCTCGAGGCCCTCGATCAACCACATCTCCCACAGCGGCTTCGAGCGGTCGAGCTGCTGCGAGAAGATCCGCGCGGTGAGGCCGCAGAGCTGCTCCCAGCGGCCCGGCGTCGGCAGCGCCGTGTGACGGATGTGGTACTCGAGGTTGAAGCTCGGGTCGTCGATCCAGACCGGCCGGCCGCTGTCGATCGCCGTCGAGGCGAGCTTGTGCCGGTAGCGCGGGACGAGGTGCAGCCGTCGCCGGATCTGCTCGAGGAACTCGGTCATCGTCGGCGGCGGCCCTTCGACGATCGTCAGGCCGCCGATGTGCATGTGCGAGTGCGCGCCCTCCTGGTGCAGGAACGAGGCGTCTACCGGCGTGAGCCTGTCGAGGTGGCGCTGGGGCACGAACGCTTAGCGTACCTCGGCGCGCCCTACAATGGCAATCGTGCCGAACACGGTTCAGAAGCTGCTGCTCGCGGCGCCGCGCGGCTACTGCGCGGGCGTCGACCGGGCGGTGCAGACGGTCGAACGCGCACTCGAGCTGCACGGCGCGCCGGTCTACGTGCGCAAGGAGATCGTGCACAACAAGCACGTCGTCGAGCAGCTGCGCGAGCGCGGCGCGATCTTCGTCGAGGAGGAGACCGAGGTGCCCGAGGGCGCCGTCTGCGTGTTCTCGGCGCACGGCGTCGCGCCGAGCGTCCGCGCGGGCGCCGAGGCGCGCGGGCTGCAGACGATCGACGCGACGTGCCCGCTCGTCACGAAGGTCCACCGCGAGGCGGTGCGCTTCGCCGAGCAGGGCTACACGATCGTGCTCGTCGGCCACGACGGCCACGAGGAGGTCGAAGGCACGATGGGCGAGGCGCCCGAGCGGATCGTGCTCGTGCAGGACGAGGACGACGTCGAGCGCCTGCAGATCGACGATCCCGAGCGCGTCGCGTACATCACGCAGACGACGCTCGCCGTCGACGAAACGACCGCGATCCTCGCGCGGCTGCGCGAGCGCTTCCCGAAGATCGTCGGACCGCGCACCGACGACATCTGCTACGCGACGACCAACCGCCAGATGGCCGTCAAGCAGATGGCCGACGGCTGCGACCTGCTGCTCGTGATCGGCTCGCGCAACTCGTCGAACTCGGTCCGGCTCGTCGAGGTCGCGCGCGAGTGCGGCACCGACGCGCACCTGATCGACCGCGCGGCGGAGGTTCGCGAGGAGTGGCTCGACGGCGCGCGCGTCGTCGGCATCTCCTCGGGCGCGAGCGCGCCGGAGAACCTCGTCCAGGAGCTCGTGCAGCTGTTCCGCGATCGCGGCGTCGAGGACATCTCGGAGTTCCACGTCGTCAGCGAGGATGTCCGCTTCATGCTGCCGAAGCCGATCCGCGAAGCCGCCGCCGCAGGGGCGAGCTGAGCGCTTCGCCGCGAGCGAGCGCGCACGGGCGACCGTCCCCGTGCGGAGTGGTCGCCTGAGATGCGCACGCTGCTGCTCTCCGACCTGCACCTCGGCGCGACTTCGCGCGCCGACCTGCTGCGGCGCGAGGATCTGCGCGAGCCGCTGCTCCGCGCCGCCGCCGACGTCGACCGCGTCGTGCTGCTCGGCGACGTGCTCGAGCTGCGCCACGGGCCGCCGCGCGACGCGCTCGCCGTCGCGCAGCCGTTCTTCGAAGACCTCGGCCGCGCGCTCGCCGGCAGCGAGCTCGTGCTCGTCGCCGGCAACCACGACCACGCGCTGATCGACCCGTGGCTCGCGCTGCGCGCCGAGCTGCCGCAGGCGGCGCCGCTGGAGCTCGAGCAGCTGCTCGAGCCAGACGAGGTCTCGCCGATCGTGCGCCGGCTCGCCGAGTGGGCGGCCCCGGCGCGGACGCGCTTCGCCTACCCCGGCCTGTGGGTGCGCCCCGACGTCTACGCGACGCACGGCCACTACCTCGACTGCCATCTGACCGTTCCGACCGTCGAGCGGCTGAGCGTCGGCGCGATGGGACGGCTGCTCGGGCGCGACGCGCAGACGTTCGACAGCGTCGGCGACTACGAGGCGGTCACGGCGCCGATGTACGCGTGGCGCCACGCCGTCGCGCGCGACGCGCGGACCGGCGACGCGCTCAACGGGATCGCGACCGTCAACGCCTGGCGCGCGCTCGGCGGCAGCGGCGATCGCCGTGGGGCGGGTGCGAGCGGTGCAGTGGGCGGTCGCATCGCGGCGCTCGGCGATCGCGCGCGCGGGGCGGCGATCGCGCGCGGCTTCCCGCTCGCCGTCGCCGCGCTCAATCGCATCGGGATCGGCCCGCTGCGCGCGGAGGTCTCGCTCGGCGAGCTGCGCGGCGCCGGGCTGCGCGCGATGGGCGAGGTCGCCGATCGGCTCGGACTCGCCGACTCGTACGTCGTCTTCGGCCATACGCATCGCAGCGGGCCGCTGCCGGCCGACGACACGCGCGAGTGGGATAGGCCGCCGGCCCGGCCCGCCGCGACGCCGGGCGCGCGGCTCGTCAACACCGGCTGCTGGACGTACGACTCGATCTTCCTCACCGACACGCCCGGCGAGAGCGCGTACTGGCCGGGGACGTGCGTGCTCGTCGAGGACACGGGCGCGCCGCAGCTGCAGCGGCTGCTGCTCGACCGCACGCGCGCCGAGCTCTCGCCGCGACGGCGCGGTGCCGTCAGCGCGGCGGCGTAGCGCCGGCCAGCGTGTCGCTCGGTGCGAGGCCGGGCGTGTCGCTCGGTGCGAGGCCGGGCGTGAAGCACGTCGCGACGCAGCGCAGCGACCCGTCGAGCTCCAGCTCGAGCTCGCCGGCGGTGCTGTGCGCATGCTCGAAGATCGCGTAGGCGCCCGGCGCGTCGATCGTCAGCTCGGCCGCGGCGCTCGCCGCGCGGTCGCGCGCGCGCAGCGTGCCGGCGCCGTCGAGCACCGCCCACACGCCGCCGGCTTCGTAGGGGCCGGCGTACGCGCCGGGCTGCTCGGGCGTCGGCGCGAGCAGCGCCGCGCCGGCGGCGTCCTCGGGGCGCAACGGCTCGAGCGGCGCGCGCTCGACGCCGAGCAGCTCCTGGATCGCGAGCTCGGTCTCCTCGTAGCCGCCCTCGCCGAGGCGGTACTCGAACAGTCGAGCGCGCCCGTCGAACAGGTAGCGCGCCGGCCAGCCCTCGTTCTCGTACTCCTGCCACAGCTCGAGCTCGGTGTCGATCAGCACCGGATGCTCGATGCCCAGGCGCGCGACCGCGCCGCGCACCGCCTGCTCCTCGCGCGAGAGCTCGAAGCCGGGACAGTGCACGCCGACGACGCGCAGCCCGGCCTCCGCGTAGCGCTCCTGCCACGCCTTCACGTATGGCAGCGTGCGCATCGAGTTCGGCCGGCAGAAGTCCCAGAACTCGACGAGCAGCGGCCGGTCGCGCTGGATGATGCTGACCTGCCCGCCCGCCGGCGCGTTGACCCACGGAAGGTTCCGCGGGAACAACGGCGCGGCGATCGTGTCTACGGGCGCGCGCAACCGACGCGCCTAGCCGATGCTGCCGACCATCTCCAGCTGAATCAGACGGTTGAGCTCGACGGCGTACTCCATCGGCAGCTCCTTCGTGACCGGCTCGATGAAGCCGTTGACGATCATCGCCGCCGCCTCGTCCTCGGTGAAGCCGCGCGAGCCCATGTAGAAGAGCTGGTCGTCAGAGATGCGCCCGACGGTCGCCTCGTGCGCGACGGTTACGTGCGGGTTCTGGATCTGGATGTCCGGCCAGGTGTCCGAGCGCGATTCGCCGTCCATCATCAGCCCGTCGCACTGCACGCGCGCTTTCGAGCCGGCCGAGTTGTGGCCCATCTTGACGAGACCGCGGTAGCCCATGATCCCGCCGTCCTTCGAGATCGACTTGGCGAGGATGTTCGACGTCGTGTTCGGCGCGAGGTGCACGACCTTCGCGCCGGTGTCCTTGTGCACGCCCTTGCCGGCGACGCCGACGTTGAGGTGGTCGGCGCGCGCGCCCTCGCCCATCAGGAACGAGCCGGGGTAGAGCATCACGTACTTCGCGCCCATCGAGCCGCCGACCCACTCGACCGTGCCCTCGGCGTCGACGACGGCGCGCTTCGTGTTCAGGTTGTAGACGTCCTTCGACCAGTTCTGCACGGTCGTGTAGCGCGCCTTCGCGCCCTCGTGGACGAAGATCTCGACGACGGCCGAGTGCATCGAGTTGACCGAATAGGTCTGCGCGGTGCAGCCCTCGATGTAGTTCACGTCGGAGCCCTCGTCGGCGACGATCAGCGTGTGCTCGAAGGTGCCCTCGCCGGCGCCCTCCATGCGGAAGTACGCCTGCAGCGGCAGGTCGACCTTGACGCCCTTCGGCACGTACAGGAACGAGCCGCCCGACCAGACGGCGCCGTGCAGCGCCGAGAACTTGTTGTCCTGCGGCGGCACGCACTTGTTCATGAAGTACTTCTGCACGAGCTCCGGGTACTGGTCGATCGCCGTGTCCATCGAGCAGAACAGGATCCCGAGCTTCGCGTACTCCTCCTTCAGCCCCTCGTAGACCGGCTCCTGGCGCCAGACGCCGACGACGCCGGCGAGGTGCTCGCGCTCGGCCTGCGGGATGCCGAGGTCCTCGTAGGTCTGCTTCATCTCCTCGGGCACCTCGTCCCAGCTGTTGAAGCGCCCGGCCGTCGGCGGCGAGTACAGCACGAGGTCGTCGAGGTTCAGCCCGCTCAGGTCCGGGCCCCAGTTCGGCATCGGCTTGCGTTCGAAGATCTCCAGCGACTTCAGCCGTTTCTCGGCCATCCAGTCGGGCTCGCCCTTGATCTTCGACAGCTCCGCGACTACCTCGCGCGAGATGCCCTGACGGGCATGCAGTTGGCCCTGCTCGTCCTCGACGATCGGGCTCGGCTTGGTGATCTTCGTGCGGTCAATCGTTGCCATGAGGCTCCTTAACGGGGTGCTTTCAGATCGTCTGCGCCGGGGTGGCGCGAATCCTGTGCTCCGAGGTAGGAATTGTATCGAGAGCGGCAGCTCTCACCAGAGGGTCGAGGCGGAATCGAAGGCACGGATCGCCGAATCGCGCGTGAGCAGCGTCGCGCCGCTCGATCGCGCCGTCGCATAGATCATCCGGTCGACGGGATCGCCAGGGAAGCTTCGTGCGTCGAGTAGCGCGGCGGCGACCGCCACCTCGGTGCTGGGCGCAAGCGACTCGACCCGCTCGCCGGCAAGCGCCTGGCTCACCCACACGCTCACGTCCCGGTCCAGCGAGATCCGCCCGCGAGCGACGAGCATCGCGACCTCCCAAGCGCTCAGCGTCGAAACGCCGATTCTCGTCGCCCGCTCGATCGCCTCCTCGGCCGCTCGCGAAAGGCGCTCCGGCGCCGTAAGCCACCAGAGCCACGCGTGCGTATCGAGGACGATCACCTCGTGGCGGCGTCCCACTCGATGTCGAGCGGCTCGATCAGCTCCTCGTCGGGGACGTTGAAGACGACCGAGCCGCGCAAGCTCGCCGGCTGCGTCAGTGGCAGCACGCGCGCAAGGGGGCGTCCGCGCTTCGTCACGATGACCTCCTCGCCGCTCGCGGCGACCTCATCGAGCATCGCCAGGCATCGAGCCTTGAACTCACTTGCGGAAATCGTTCGGACCGACATGACTATGGTCATCTTACCATGGTCACTTACCCACAGCGAGTTTTAGGTCGGCCAGTCGTTGTCACCCGTGACCGCGCCGCGCACGGCCTTCAGGTTCAGCAGCGCGCACTTGCGGCGCGTCGCCGAGACGGGGATGCCGAGCAGCTCGATCATCCAGTCGGCGCCGAGCTCGCCGACCTCGGCGAGCTCCATCCCCTTCAGCTCCTCGGAGGCGATCGACGCCGACGCCTGCGAGATCGCGCAGCCGTGGCCGTGGAAGCGCAGGTCCTCGATGCGCCCGTCCTTGACGCGGATCTGCACGCCGAGTTCGTCGCCGCACAGCGGGTTGTGCTCGAGCGCCTCGAGGTCGTGCGGGTCGAGCTCGCCGAAGTTGTGCGGGCGCTTGTAGTGGTCGAGGATGTAGTCGCGGTAGAGGTCGTCCATCTCAGTCGTCCGAGCGTCGAGGGGCGGCGGCGTGCGCGCTCACAGCCCGAAGATCTCGCGGCCGGCCTGCAGCGCGTCGATCAGCGCGTCGACGTCCGAGGCCTCGTTGTAGACGCCGAGCGACGCGCGCGCTGTCGCGCCGACGCCGAGGCAGCGCATCAGCGGTTGCGCGCAATGGTGCCCGGCGCGGATGCAAACGCCGCCGCGGTCGACCAGCTCGGCGACGTCGTGCGGGTGCATCCCGTCGAGCGTGAACGACGCGAGCGCGCCGCGGCGCTCGGCGCTCGGCGGCCCGACGACGCGCAGGCCCGGCACCTCGGCGAGCCGCGCGAGCATGTATGCGGTCAGCGCGCGCTCGTGCTCGCGCACGCGCTCCATGCCGAGCGCGCCGAGGTACTCGACCGCCGCGCCGAGCCCGACGGCCTCGGCGATCGGCGGCGTGCCGGCCTCGAACTTGTACGGCAGCTCGTTCCACGTGACCGAGTGGAAGTCGACGGAGGCGATCATGTCGCCGCCGGTCAGGAACGGCTCCATCGCCTCGAGCGGCTCGACGCGCCCGTGCAGCACGCCGACGCCGGTCGGGCCGAGCGCCTTGTGCCCGGTCCACGCGTAGAAGTCGGCGCCGAGCGCACCGACGTCGACCGGCATCTGCGGCACGGCCTGCGCGCCGTCGACGAGCGACATCGCACCCGCCGCGCGGGCGCGCGTCGCGATCTCGGCGACCGGGTTGATCGTGCCGAGCACGTTCGAGACGTGCGCGAAGGCGACGAGCTTGACGTCGCCGCGCGCGAGCTCGGCGTCGAGCTGATCGAGCGAGAGCTCGCCGTGCTCGTCAACCTCGAGGTAGCGCAGCTCGGCGCCGCGCTCGCGGCACAGCACCTGCCATGGGACGAGGTTCGCGTGGTGCTCCATCTGCGTGATCAGCACCGCGTCGCCGGCGCCGACGTTCGCGCGGCCCCACGAGTGCGCGACGAGGTTGATCGCCTCGGTCGCGTTCTTGCAGAAGATCGTCGTGCGCGGCTGGGCGCCGACGAACGCCGCGACGCGCCGGCGCGCCTCGTCGTAGGCCGCGTCGGCCTCCTGCGCGAGCGTGTAGACGCCGCGGTGCACGTTCGCGTTGTGGCTGCGCAGGTGCTCGGCCTGTGCGTCGATCACGGCCCGCGGCTTCTGCGCCGTCGCGCCCGAGTCGAGGTAGATCAGCGGGCGCCCGTCGAACCGGCGCGCGAGGATCGGGAAGTCGGCTCGTACGGCGAGCGAGCTCTCAGCGACTGGTGGCATACGCCTCGATGTCCTCGCGCGCGGCGGCGAGCTTCTCGGCGACCTTCTCGCGCACGAGCTCCTCGAGCGGCTCGTCGTCGAGCTGCGCGATCAGCGGCTCGAAGAAGCCTTCGACGATCACGCGAACGGCCGCCGGGCGGTCGAGGCCGCGCGACTGCATGTAGAAGATCGCCGTCTCGTCGAGCTCGCCGACCGTGCCGCCATGCGAGGCAGAGACGTCGTCGGAGGAGACGAGCACCGACGGGATCGCGTCGACGCGCGCTTTCGGCGAAAGCATCATCGAGTGGATCTGCAGGTAGGTGTGCGTTTGCTGCGCGCCCGGGTCGATCTGGATCAGCCCCTCGAAGCTCGCGCGGCTCTCGCCGCTCGCGGCGCCGCGCCAGTGCACGTCGCCGCCCGACGGGCCGGTCTCGTGCAGGTCGACCGCGAACACGTCGAGGTGCTCGTGCTCCTCGGTGAAGAACAGCCCGCGGAACGCCATGTCGCCGCCCGGCTCGGCGACGGCCAGCTCGAGGTGCTGTCGCACGAGATGCCCGCCGAGCAGCGCCGGCAGCCAGTGGCAGTAGGCGTCGCGTCCGATCTCGACCAAGCGCGTCGAGACGTCGTAGACCTCGCCCGAGCCCCAGTCCTGGACCTGGGCGAGGCGGCAGCGCGCGCCGTCCTGCAGGTAGAGCTCGAACGCGCCGGCGTGCAGCGCCTGTCTGTGTCCCTCAGGGTAGCCGTCGAAGTCCTCGGCGAGGTCGTACTCGTGCACGCGGAACTCGCTCGTCGGTGCGCCGAGCACGAGCGTGCGCCCGTACTGCGCGATGCCCGGCCGCTCGATCGCGTAGACGATCTCGAAGGGCTCCTCGACAGCGAGGCCCGGCGGCACGTAGAGGAACGCGCCGCCGCTCCACAGCGCGGCGTTCGCCGCCTCGAGCTTGTGCCGGTCGATCGGCAGGCGCTTGGAGAACCACGGCGCGACGAGCTCCGCGTGGTCGCGGAACGCGTCCTGCAGCGAGCAGAGGATCACGCCCTTCTCGCGCAGCGCCGCGTCGAGCTCGACGTGGACGACGCCGGCGCCGCTCTGCACGATGCGCCCCGCGCGCGCGCGGTCGGGCAGCGTGCGCGCGACGACGTCCGGGACACCCTGCGCGGAAGGCTCCGCGTGTGCGTCGAGCGCGTCGAGGTCGAGGCTCTGCACGCTCGTCGTCCAGAAGCCCGAGCGTCGCCAGACCGGCAGCTCGGAGGTCTCATAGGCCGCCCGCGCTGCGTCGCGCAGCTGCTCGAGCGTGCGTCCGTCGCCCGCGCCGGCGCCGTGCAGCGCGTGGTAGAGCGTCGCCTCGCGGTGGCGGCCGGCCTTCGTCTGGACCTGCGCCGCCTCCGGCGTGCCGGCGCCCGCCGGGCTCGCGCCGTTGCCGTTCGCCGCGACGCTCGCGCTCTCGCGCGACTCAGACACCGCTGTCACCGGCGGCGACCGCGTCGATCTCGCCGCCGCCGAACTCGCGGCGGATTTCGTCGTAGCCTTCGCGCTCGAGCCGCTCGACGAGCTCGACGCCGCCCTCGAGCACGATCCGCCCGTCCATCAGGATGTGCACGAACTCGGGCTTCACGTAGTGCAGGATGCGCTGGTAGTGCGTGATGATCAGCGCGCCGAGCCCCTGCTCGTCGTGCAGCTTCTGTACGCCCTCGGCGACCGTGCGCAGCGCGTCGATGTCGAGGCCCGAGTCGGTCTCGTCGAGGATCGCGATGTCCGGCTTGAGCATCGCCATCTGCAGGATCTCCGCGCGCTTCTTCTCGCCGCCGGAGAAGCCGTCGTTGAGGTGGCGCGAGGTGAACGCGCGGTCGACGTCGAGCAGGTCGATCGCGTGCTGCAGGTGGTTGCGGAACTCCTTGACCTGGATCGGCTCGTCGCGCTTGGCGTTGATCGCCATCCGCAGGAAGTTCGCGACCGACACGCCCGGGATCGACACCGGGTACTGGAACGCCAGGAACAGCCCCGCCTGCGCGCGCTCGTGCGGCTCGGCCTCGGTGATGTCCTCGCCCTTGAACGCGATCGTGCCCTGCGTGATCTCGTACGCCGGGTGGCCCATCAGCGTGCTTGCGAGCGTCGACTTGCCCGAGCCGTTGGGGCCCATCAGCGCGTGGATCTCACCGCGCGAGATGTCCAGGTCGACGCCGCGCAGGATCTCGCGCTCCTCGATGCGCACGTGCAGGTCTCTGATCTCCAGATCGGCCATGTGTTCTCTCAAGCTCCAGTCATCGGTGTTTGCGGGTTGGCGTCGAGCGCCGGCAGGACCGGCCCCGTCGCGAGCGTCGCGCCGGCCGGCAGCGACGGCGCCAGCACGAGGTCGGCCAGCGTCGTCTCCTGCAGCGTGCGCACGATCGACGAGCGCACGCGCGTCCACAGCAGCTTCGTCGGGCACACGCGCCCGGGGTGCGTCTCGCGCGAGCAGACGATCGAGCCGTCGGCGCCCTCGGAGATGCACTCGATCGGCGCGATCGAGCCCTCCAGCGACTCGACGACCTCGGCCATCGTGATCGCCGTCGGCGAGCGCGCCAGCATGTAGCCGCCGCGCGAGCCGCGCCGCGAGTCGACCAGCCCGGACTTGCGCAGGCGCGCGACGACGTGCTCGAGGTAGGCCAGCGGCATCCCGTCGTGCTCGGCGATCTCCGCGAGCGGGATCGGGTCCTCGCCGGCTCGCCGAGCCAGCTCGACCATCACGCGCACGCCGTACTCGGCCTTCGTTGAGAACATCATCGCTCGAATACCTACCTGCGCGCTAGGGTATCAACCGTCTTGCGCTGCGCCGGCAGCGACCTGCTCAGCGGCCGATCGCGGTGATCGCGACGAGGACGAAGAACGCCGTGACGACGACGCCCTCGACGGCGAGCGAGACGTAGCCCCACTTGGCGCGATTGGACTCGGTCTTGAGG
Organism: uncultured Solirubrobacteraceae bacterium; assembly: GCA_963802105.1. GTDB lineage: Bacteria > Actinomycetota > Thermoleophilia > Solirubrobacterales > Solirubrobacteraceae > Palsa-744. Next base: position 2,167,940 of record CAWDHJ010000002.1, read on the forward strand.
ATGTCCGCGAGCTTCAGGATCTCCACCGTGAGCTCGTCAAGGATCGACGCCGGCTCGAGCGCGTCGACGCGCTCACGCCAACCGGCGAACAGGGCCGGCGCCTCGATCTTCAGGTCCTTCTCGGTCGGGAAGAAGACGCGCGGGTATTTCCCGGCGAGGCCTTCTTCGAGCTTCTCCGGACGGTACGGTTTCATAGCCCACAGCAGCCATCCGACGGACACGAGGAACGCGAGCAGCGCGACCCCGAGCAGCCCGACGCCGATGCCGCGTTCCAGGTCGCTGGCCTTCTTGTAGACGTGTTCGGAGCGCGTCGCGACCGTCACGACGCTCGTCATCAGCAGGCCGTTGACGACGAGCGCGGCAGAGACCTTCTGGTCGTTCGCGTGGATCGACCCTTTGATGTCGCCGACGGCCGTCGTCAGAAGCTGTTTGCTCGCGTCGAACGCTCCGCCTTCGCCAAACGACGGGTCGTGCTCGGGCATCGAGCTACGACGCGCCGAGAACGGTCGCGACCGAAACCGAAGGCGCCTGCCCGCGGACGGCAACGACGGCCTCGCCGAGCGCCGCGACGTCGAGCGTGCCCTGCTGTGATAGGCGGCGGTCGAGTCGCTCGCGGCTGTCGAGGAACGTGTCGATCAGCTCGGTGCGCAGGCTCGCCGGCAGATAGCTGTCGGTGGCCGCTGCGTCGTCTGACTGCGCCCAGACGACCTCGATTCCCTTCGCGAGTTGCGGCCAGAGCTCCGGGAGCGCCGCCAGCCGCGCGGGCGCGAGCGATCCCGAAGGCGGGTCCTCCGCGGCGATCACGACGCGCCCGATGCCGCTGTTGATCGTGCACACCGTGCACATCGGACACGGCTCGAGCGTCGTGTAGAGGATCGCTTCCGAGCGATCGCTCGGGGCCGGGCGGATCACGATCGAACCCTCGGCTTCGCCGCGCGCGAGCGTCTCCTCCAGGCGCTCACGTGGGACGGTCTCGATCGAGCGCAGCGCCATAATCGCGTTGACCTCCGCGTGACCCGTCGGGTTGCGTGCGGCGAACAGCGAGTTGGCGCCGAGCGCGACGATCTCCAAGCCGCCGTGGCGGGCGACCGCCGCGGCCGAGATTGCGTAGTTGCCATGGCCCTCGGCCTGACGCGCGCGGTGCAGCAGGAGCGAGAAGTAGTCCTCGGCGGAGTACGGCCGTCGATCGTTGCTCATCGGACTTCGAGACTAGCGCTCGCCGGCGACGGCGAGCGCGACGAGCGCCACACGCGCCGATCAACCGCCGCCGAGCAGCTTTCGCACGTCGTGCGACAGTGCTTCGGGCGTCAGCTGTTCGAGCTGGTAGAGCACGCGCTCGCGCCCGGCGCCGTCGAGCACGAAGACCGACGCCGCCTGGTCGAACGCGCGCGCGCCGGCGCTCGCCGGCACGACGTGCAGCGAGCGCCACACCGCGCGAAGCTGCGCGAGCGTGCCCGTCAGGTAGCGCGCGCGGCCGGTCAGCGACGTTCGCGCGAGAAAGCGCGCGACGCGCGCCGGCGTGTCGGCGGCCGGATCGGCGCTGACGAGCAGCACCGGCACGGCGCGAGGCAGTTCGTCCAGCGCGCCGCGGATCTGCTCGGCGATCACCGTGCACGTCGCGTCGCACGTCGTGTACGGGAACGCGACGATCGCCACCTGCCCGCGGTAGCTCGACAGCGACACGCGCGCGCCGCGCTCGTCGCGCAGCGCAAAGTCGCGCACCGGCGCGCCGGCGCCCGGCAGCGACGCGCCGTCGAACCCGGCCGTGTCCGTCGCCGACGCGGGCGCGCCGGCGGTCGGGCTCGCCGTCGGCGAGCCCGACGAGCAGCCGCCGAGCGCGAGCGCGAGCAGCGCCGCGACGGCGGCGCCGAGCGCGCTGGCACGGCGTCGTTCGAGCATCGTCGTCAAGCGTATGTCAGGCGCGTCGAGACGCCTCGAAAGGCAGTCATCGGCCGCTATACTTTTTGAAGTCAATAAAACCCGACCGTGGTTTAGGAGTTTTGAGATGAGCCCGTCAGGAGCCGAGCTTCTCCGCCAAGTCAAGAGCCAGATCGACGAGGTCGACCCGTCCGAGGTCGCCGAGCTGATCGACGAGGGCGTCACGGTCGTCGACGTGCGCGAGACCGAGGAGTTCGCCGCCGGGCACCTGCCCGGCGCCAAGCACGTCGCGCGCGGCTATCTCGAGAGTCGCATCGAGGGCGTCGTGCCCGACCGCTCCGCGCAGGTCATCGTCTACTGCGCGTCGGGCAATCGCTCGGCGTACGCCGCGCGCACGCTCGCCGACGAGCTCGGCTACGAGCACGTCCGCTCGATGACCGGCGGCATCGCGCTGTGGAAGGACCGCGGCTACGACGTCGAGATCCCGCGCACGCTGACGCCCGAGCAGCGCGAGCGCTACTCGCGGCACATGCTCGTCCCGGAGATCGGCGTCGACGGCCAGCAGAAGCTGCTCGACGCGAAGGTCCTGCTGCTCGGCGCCGGCGGGCTCGGCTCGCCGACGGCGCTCTACCTCGCCGCCGCCGGCGTCGGCACGCTCGGCATCGTCGACGACGACGTCGTCGACCTCTCGAACCTGCAGCGCCAGGTGATCCACTCGACGCAGCGCATCGGCATCCCGAAGGTCGACTCGGCCGAGGAGTCGATCCACGCGCTCAACCCCGACGTCAACGTCGTCAAGTACCAGACGCGCATCGACGCCTCGAACATCGTCGAGATCATCAAGGACTACGACATCGTCGTCGACGGCGTCGACAACTTCCCGACGCGCTACCTGCTCAACGACGCGACCGTGCGCCTGAAGATCCCGGTCGTCTCCGCTTCGATCCTCGGCTTCGACGGCCAGCTGTCGGTCTTCAAGCCCTACGAGGGCCCGTGCTACCGCTGCCTGTTCCGCGAGCCGCCGCCGGCCGAGCTCGCGCCGTCGTGCGGCGCCAACGGCGTGCTCGGCGTGCTGCCGGGGACGATGGGCCTGTTGCAGGCGACCGAGGTCGTCAAGCTGATCGTCGGCATCGGCGACCCGGCGATCGGGCGCCTGCTGCTCTACGACGCGCTCGGCGCGACGCTGACCGAGGTCAAGGTCCACCGCGACCCCGAGTGCCCGATCTGCTCGCGCGACCCAGACGAGATCCGCGACGAGGAGCTCGGCGTGTTCCCCGACTACGAGGCTTTCTGCGCCGCGGCGGGCTAGCGGTCCGCCAGCACTTCGCCATGCTGCGTCCTCGGTCGCTCATGTGCTACCGCACACTTCGCTCCCTGCGTCCTTGCCTGGCTCGACCGGCGAACCGCTAACGATGGCATTCGACCGCTAACCTGCCGCCACATGGCGACGATCAAGATCCCACCAGTGCTGCGCGCGTCGGTCGGCGGCGAGAAGCAGGTCAGCGCCTCCGGCGAGAATGTCGGCGAGGTGCTCAAGGATCTCGCGGCGAACCACCCGGCGACGCAGGACCAGCTGTTCTCGGCCGATGGCGAGCTCAACCGCTACGTCAACGTCTACCTCAACGACGAGGACGTGCGCGTGCTCGACGGGCTCGACACGAGCGTCGGCGAGGGAGACACGCTGGTGATCCTGCCGGCGATGGCCGGCGGGCGCTAAGCCGCCGGCGAGAGCCCGGGCGGCGAGAGCTCCGACGACGCGAGCACCGCCGGGGCCGGTGTGTCGAGCGAGGCGGCGCGGCTTCTCCAGTCCGCCAAGAACGCGCCCATCGCCAGCTCGTCGAGCGGTTTCGCGAACAGGAAGCCCTGTCCGCTGTCGCAGCGCTCGCCCTGGAGCAGCGAGAGCTCCTGGGGCATCTCGATGCCCTCGGCGACGGTCTCGATCGACAGCGCCTTGCCGAGCTGCACGAGCGTGTGGATCAGCGCTTCGCCCTCCTGGTTGTCGCGCAGGCCGGCGATGAACGAGCGGTCGATCTTCAGCGCGTCGACCGGGAAGCGCCGCACGTGCGTGAGCGACGAGTAGCCGGTCCCGAAGTCGTCGATCGCGATGCGAACGCCCAGCTCCTTGACGGCGGCGAGCCGGCGGATCGTCTGCTCGGCGTCGCGCATCAGCGTCGTCTCGGTGATCTCGATCGTCAGCGCGCTCGGATCGAGCCCGCTGTCGCCGAGCGCCTCGCGCACGTCGACGACGAAGCCGTCGCAGTCGAGCTGGCGCGCCGAGACGTTGACGGCGATCTCGATCGGGCAGCCGGCCCGGTGCCAGCTCGCGCCCTGCGCGCACGCCGAACGCATCACCCAGCTGCCGATCTCCATGATCAGCCCCGTCTCCTCGAGCAGCGGGATGAACTCTTCCGGCTGCACGACGCCGCGTTTCGGATGCTCCCAGCGGATCAGCGCCTCGACGGCGCGCGGGCGCATGTCGACGAGGTTGAAGATCGGCTGGTAGACGAGGAAGAACTCCTCGTTCTGGAGCGCTTCGCGCAAATCCATCTCCAATTCGAGCCGGCTCTGGATCGCGCCCTGCATCTCCGCTTCGAAGGCGACGTAGCGGTTCTTGCCGTGGCACTTCGCGCGGTACATCGCGATGTCGGCGTCGCGCAGCAGTTCCTCGGCGTGCGCGCGAGTTCCGGCGGCGATGCCGATGCTGGCGCTGACGCTCAGGCGCGCCGGCGAGTCGCCGGACAGCGTGAACGGCTCGCTCAGCGCTTCGAGGAGCCGCTCGGCGATCAGCTCGGGCCCGGCGGCGAGCGAGAGGTCCTCGGCGAGGACGACGAACTCGTCGCCGCCGAGGCGTCCGAGCGTGTCGGTCTCGCGGATCGCGCCGGCGAGCCTCGCCGTGACGGCGCACAGCAGCTCGTCGCCGGCGCCGTGGCCGAGCGTGTCGTTGATCAGCTTGAAGTTGTCGAGGTCGATGAACACGGCGGCGACGGGCGTTCCGTGCCTGCGCGAGCGCGCGAGCAGCTGCTCGGCGCGGTCGAGGATCAGCTTGCGATTGGGAAGGCCGGTGAGCGTGTCGTGCGTCGCGAGGAACGTGAGCTCGTCGTCCGAGCGCTTGCGCTCGGCCTCGAACGCCTCGCACATCCGCACGAGCGTCACGTTGAGGCTGCGCTGGAGCATCGCGATCGCGCGCGCGAGCAGCTCGGGCTCGAGCGCGAGCGAGGCGGCGGCTTCGCGCGTGACGTCCGAGGCGGCGTCGAACCAGCGCAGGCAGCGCTTCGTGACCTCGTTGAGCGGCGCGTGTCGCTGCGCGGCGAGCTGGCCGAAGATCGCCCACGACTCCTGGCCTACGTCACGCGCAACCTCGACTCCCTCGCCGCCCATCCACTTCGCGACGGCGAGCGTCGAGACGCGGCCGACCTGCGCGAAGCTGTCCTCGACGGCGTCATCGAGGACAGCGCCCGACGCGAGCGTCCGCGCGCGCATCCCCTCGACGACAGCTTCGCTGCGCGCCTTCAACTCGCGCGCGAGCTGGCCGAGGTCGTCGGCGTGCTCCGGCGTGACATCCGGGAGCGGAGTGTCGCCGGGGCGCCACGTCGCGGCTCGGCCTCGATGTCCCCGACCTCTGCGTGCCTGCAAGCCTGCGTTTGGAGTCGTCATGCGCCGAACGTCGGCATCGTCGGGACGGCTTGACAGAGAAAAACCGCTGTGGACGGGACAGATGTACTAGCTGGGCTGCAACGGCCGTTGCAGCGCCGCCGTGCGCGCGGAGGCGGACGCTTGGCTTAGGCCGCGGCGGTCGCGCGCGTCTCGGCGCGCGCGTCGCCGGCCGCCGGCACGCGGCTCATCGCGTGCTCGGCGAGCGCGGTGATCGTCAGCGACGGGTTGACGCCGACGTTCGCGGGGATCGCCGAGCCGTCGCAGACGAGCAGGTTCTCGTAGCCGAAGACGCGTTGGTCGGCGTCGACCACGCCCTGCTCGGCGTCGGGCGCGATCACGGCGCCGCCGAGGATGTGCGCGGTCGACGGGATGTTGAACAGGGCCTCGGTGACCGAGCTCTGCGCGATCCCGCCGGTGCGCTTGGCGAACCATTCGGCCGCCTCGTTGGCGATCGGGATGAACGTCGGATTCGGGCGCTCGGGGTCCTGTTCGGTTTGCAGCCAGAACGAGCCGAACGGCCCTTTGCGCGGCCGCAGCGCGATCGCGTTGTCGAGCGTCTGCATCACGAGGATGATGATCGTGCGCCGCGACCAGCGCTTGGCGAACAGCACCTTCGCGAGGCGGTCGGGGTGGCGGATCAGCTGCGCGAGCAGCTTCAGCGGCCGCGTCACGCGCGTGCCGTCGCCGGTCAGCAGCGTGTACAGCAGGCGCATCGAGTCGCCGTCGTCGCCGTAGGTGACGGTCTCGATGTGCGTGTGCGGGTCGGGGTAGATCGAGGAGGTGATCGCGACGCGCTCGATCAGGTTGTCGGGGTAGTCCTCGGGCACGGTGACGGTGAGGATCGACTCGCTGTTGGTGCGCACGAGCTCGCCGACGCGCGCCGAGACGCGCGGCAGCGAGCCTTCGAGACGGCATTTCTGCAGCAGCCGGTTGGTGCCGAGCGGGCCGGCGGAGACGACGACGCCGCGCGCGCGCTGCACGCGCCGTTCCTTGCGCAGCCACGCGCCGGAGCGGACCGATTCGACCTCGTAGCCGTCTGAGCCGTCGGCGGCGCCGATCGGTCGGACGTCGACGACCGTGCGTTCGGGCATCACGCGCGCGCCGCGCTTCTCGGCGAAGTACAGGTAGTTCTTGACGAGCGTGTTCTTCGCGCCGTGCACGCAGCCGACCATGCAGCGCGCGCACAGCTTGCAGCCGGTTCGCTCGGGTCCGTCGCCGGCGAAGAACGGGTCGGACACGGTCTTGCCGGCCTCGCCGAAGTAGATGCCGACGGGCGTGCGTTTGTACGTGTCGCCGACGCCGAGCTCCTCGCCGAGCTCGCGCAGCAGCTGGTCGGCGGGGTCCTCGTGCGGGTTCTCGACGACGCCGAGCATCCGCTGCGCCTCGGCGTAGTGCGGCGCGAGCTCGCTCTCCCAGTCGGCCATCCGCGCCCACTGTGGGTCGTCGAAGAACTGCTTCGGCGGCACGTAAAGCGTGCACGCGTAGCCGAGGCTGCCGCCGCCGACGCCGCAGCCGGAGACGACGGCGACGTCCTTGAAGTTCGTCAGGCGGAAGATCCCCTTCATGCCGAGGCGCGGGTTCCAGAAGTAGCGCTTGACGTCGGCGGTGCTCTTCGGGAACTCGTCGTCAGCGAAGCGCCGCCCGCACTCGAGCACGCCGACCGAGTAGCCCTTCTCCGCCAGTCGCAGCGCCGAGACGCTGCCGCCGAAGCCCGAGCCGATCACGAGCCAGTCGAAGTCGAAGTCGTTGCTCGCGCTGCTCGCCATCGTGCTGCCCCCTGGGTCGGAAGGTGGAACGCCGGAGCCGATCTTAGAGGCTGACTGGCCGGACGGCCAAACGCCTGCGCGACGAGTTAGCGGCGCGAGGGATGTGCACGCAGGAACGCAGTGCCGCGGGTGGTGTCTCAGTTTGAGACAAGCGTCGGAATAGGTCCGAAGATGCTCGACCTCAGAGACAGCGATAGTGGCCCGAGTGGGGCGAGTGGTACAGTTGTATGCGATGCCGGAGCGCTCAAGCAAGCGTCCGCGCGACCCCAACCAGCTCGGGAAGCTGGTCGTGGATATCGCCACGGGCGAAACGGCGGATCAGCCCGACGATGCTGGCAAGGACCCGGCGGCAGTCGCTCTAGGACGGAAAGGCGGCCTGAAGGGCGGCAAAGCACGAGCTGCGCGCATGACAGCGCAGGAGCGCAGCGAAGCCGCACGTCGAGCTGCGCGCAAGCGCTGGGACAAGTAGCGATGTCAGTTGAAACGTCGGTTGCCGAGCGCGACTCCAACCGACTCATCGAAGGGCAGCTCAACAAGAGGGCGGAAACGCTGGAAGGGGCTGCTGGCGCTTCGGTCCTGAGTTATCTCGGTCCGATGTACGAGCCAGCCGACGATCTGATCAAGGACGCCGTCGAGGCTTTGCGGGAAAGGCGGCGACGCCGCGATGCCTACATGCTGGTGGTCCTAGAGACGAACGGCGGCTTCATCACGGTGGCCGAGCGCATTGCCCGCATCCTTCGCCACCACTATCGACGGGTCGACTTCGTAGTTCCAACGTACGCCATGTCCGCAGGCACCGTTCTGGCAATGGCAGGCGACGAGATCCACATGGACTATGCGTCAACCCTCGGCCCTATCGATCCTCAAATACCTCGCGAAGGGCGTATGGTGCCCGCCCTCGGCTACCTTGAGCAGTACCGCCGGCTGGTCGAGAAGTCGGCTGAAGGGACCCTCACGGGTGCCGAGTTGGCCTATCTGATCGAGAACTTCGATCCGGCCGAGCTGTACCAGTTCGAGCATGAGCGCCAGCTCTCGATCGCTCTGCTCGAAGAATGGCTCGTTCGCTACAAGTTCAAGAACTGGCGCGTGACTGAGACGACAAAAGCTCGAAGTCACGAACAAGATGCGTAAAGAGCGCGCCGCCGAAATCGGAGAGAAGCTCAACGACACCGAGCTTTGGCACTCGCACGGTCGCGGTATTCCGATGGAGGTCCTACGGCGAGACCTCAAGCTGCTCATCATGGACTTCGGCGAAGACTCTGGTCTGGCCGCACCGGTCCACGACTACTTCCGCCTTCTATCCGACTACCGAATGCGGCGTGGACACGAAACGTTCGTGCTGCACACAAGGGAGCGCCATGTCGGATTCTGACCACCCTGGCGAGCTGCCCAATCCGCACATCAACTTGGACTTGGACAAGCTCCTCCAAGAGAACTCTGGCGTGAATGAGGCGCAGATTCGCGAAGTCCAGGCGTACCTGCGCACACGCCGCAAGGACGGACGACGCACCAGCTACAGGCTCGACTCGCCGTATCAGCGCCGGGCAAAGCCTTCGGCGCTGCGAAAGAGCGAGCCTCGGTCGAACTGAACGTTCTGTCCGATCGCTCACGCATAATGTTCAGTTATGAACAGGCTGAGCACGGAGAAGCGCGCGGCCATCCTCGGAATGCTGGTCGAGGGCAACAGCCTGCGCTCAACGATGCGCATGGCGGGCTGCTCGATCAACACCGTCTCAAAGCTCCTGCTGGACGTAGGCGAGGCGTGCTCCGCCTACCAGGACGAGCACCTGCGAGACCTCGCCTGCAAGACGGTCGAGGCCGACGAGATTTGGTCCTTCGTCTACAGCAAGCAGAAGAACGTGCCCGACGAGTTCAAGGGCCAGTTCGGGATCGGCGACGTGTGGACCTGGACGGCGCTCTGCGCCGACACGAAGCTGATCGCCTCCTGGTACGTCGGCGGTCGTGACCGCGACGACGCAGCGGCGTTCCTCGCTGACCTCAAGGATCGCCTGCGCGGGCGCATCCAGCTCACCACCGACGGCCACGGTGCCTACGAATCCTCGGTCGGCCTCGTCTTCAAAGGCGACATCGATTGGGCGCAGCTCGTGAAGGAGTACAAGTCGCCCTCCCGCGAGGGTCAAGCTCGCTACAGCCCGCCGGTCTGCACCGGCACGAAGACGCGAGTCCAGAAGGGCAACCCCGACCCGGCTCGGATCAGCACGTCCTACGTCGAGCGCCAGAACCTGACGATGCGGATGGGGATGCGTCGGTTCACGCGCCTGACGAACGGCTTCTCGAAGAAGCTCGACAACCACATGGCCGCTATCGCGCTGCACTTCATGCACTACAACTTCGCGCGCACGCACAAGACGCTCGAACGCACGCCAGCGATGGCGGCGGGGATCGCCGACCATCGCTGGTCGCTTGTCGAGATAGCCGGGCTGCTCGACTAGAGCTTTGCTCGCGCGAAGATCATGCTGGCGCTCACGTCGAGTCCCGCCGCGATCTTCATGATCGTGTCGAGCGTGCAGTTGAACTCTCCGCGCTCGATTGCTCCGTAGTACGAGCGGTCGAGACCCGCGTGAGCGGCGAATCGCTCCTGCGCAAAGCCACGCTCACGGCGAAGCTCGCGCAGGGCACGTCCGAACGCCCGACATGTCGGCGATTTCTTGGGAGGCACGATCAGACCCCGATGTAGCCGAGCTGGTCGATCCGCGCCAAGGCTCTCGACTGCCGGACCGTCCGGCCGTGACGACCACGACGCCGACCGCCTCAAGGCTCTTGATCGCCGCGTTCACGCGCCGCGCCCCGAGGTCGTTGAGCGCTCCTTGGACCTGCTCGCGCGAGCGTCTGTAGAAGACGCCTGCGACTTGGAGAACGACAAGATGCTCTGCCTGCATGTCGAACTGACTGCCGTCCTGCTTGGATTTGCCGTGCATGGGAGCTAACCCCTCCTGTGCCACGGCCCCGGGGTGTTCACGCACCGCCGGGGCCAACTCGGTCAATGACCGGGCGAAGCTAGCTCGTCAGAGACGGCGATCCAAACTGAGGCACCACCGTGCCGCGCTACCGCTATATTCCGTGAAGTAATGGCGGTCGAGAGGCTCCGAAACCGGCCGTGCGGCGGCCGCTACGCCGACATCGTGCAGTCGATCGGCAACACGCCGCTGATCGAGCTGCCGAGTCTGTCGCCGAAGCCGGGCGTCCACATCTGGGCGAAGCTCGAGTCGCGCAACCCGACGGGGTCGGTCAAGGACCGCGTCGCGCGCGCGCTGATCGAGGACGCCGAGGAGAAGGGCGCGATCGCGCGGGGGCAGACGATCCTCGAACCGACGTCGGGCAACACGGGCATCTCGCTGGCGATGATCGCGAGGCGCAAGGGCTACAAGCTGAAGGTCGTGATGCCGGACAACGTGACGCAGGAGCGCACGCAGCTGCTGAAGATGTACGGCGCGGAGATCGTCTACTCGCCGGGCGACCAGGGGTCGAACGGCGCGGTGGCGATGGCGTTGGAGATGGCGGCGGAAGACTCGTCGGTCTACATGCCCTACCAGTACGGCAACGAGGCGAACCCGAACGCGCACTACAACGGCACGGCGGTGGAGATCCTCGAAGAGCTCGACGAGATCTCGGCGTTCGTCGCCGGCCTCGGCACGGGCGGCACGCTGATGGGCAACGGCAGGCGCCTGAAGGAGACATTTGGCGACGCCTGCAAGATCGTCGCGGCCGAGCCGATGCAGGGCGAGCCGGTGCAGGGGCTGCGCTCACTCGACGATGGCTTCATCCCGCCGATCATCGACATCTCGCTGCTCGACCGCAAGATCTTCGTGACGAACGAAGACGCGATCGTGTGGACGCGCAAGCTGCTCGACGAGGAGGGTCTGTTCGCCGGCGTCTCGACGGGCGCGATCGCGAGCATCGCGGTGCGCATCGCGGGCGAGCTCGACGAGGGCAACGTCGTGTTCGTCGTCGCCGACGACGGCTGGAAGTACCTGTCGAGCGGCATCTACACGCTGCCGGTCGCGCAGGTCGAGAACCTGGACGCGACCGTCTGGTGGTAGGCGGCGCGCCGTGAGGATCGCGGCCGAGCTGCTCGAGGAGATCGTCGCGCACGCGCTCGAGAACCCGCGGATCGAGTGCTGCGGCATCGTCGCGGTGGCCGCGGGCGAGGGGTCGGGCGACGGCGCTGGACCCGCGAGCGGCGCGCAGGCGCGGACGGCGACGCGCGTGTATCGCGCGGAGAACATCCACGCGAGCGCGCTGAAGTTCGAGATCGCGCCGATGGAGCTGTACGAGCTGAACGAGGCGATCGAGGCGGAGGGCTGGGAGATCGGCGCGATCTACCACTCGCACGTGCGCAGCGAGCCGTACCCGTCGCAGACGGACGTCGGCTTCGCGGCGGGCTGGCCGGGCCTCGAGTGGATCATCGTCGGTCTCGCGAGCGGCGATCGGCCGACGGTGCGCTCGTACTCGATCGACGGCGCGCGGGTCGACGAGGTCGCGCTCGAGCAGACGCCGGGCTGATGGACCGGCCGCTGATCTGCCCGACGTGCGGCGTCTCGCAGCCGCGCAGCGAGCGGTTCTGCGCGGACTGCGAGATGCCGCTCGTGCACATGCCGGGCAGCGAGCGCGAAGCGTCCGAGCGCCAGCGCAAGGCGCGCAAGGTCAAGCCGCAGTACACCGAGGGGCGGCTCGTGAAGGTCGCGCGCGCCGGCAGCCAGCCGGAGGCCGAGCTGGTCGAGGGGCTGCTGCTCGAGGAGGGGATCCCGAGCATGTCGCGGCGCTCGGGCGGCTTCGACGTGCCGGACTTCCTCGCGGCCGGACCGCGCGACATCCTCGTGCCGGAGTCGGGCGCGGAGGCCGCGCGGGAAGCGCTCGCGCCGCCGCCGGGCTAGGCGAAGACGGGCGTGCCGGCGCCCGAGTGCTCGCTGGCGATCGAGCGGATCTCCTCGGAGGCGCGCTCGAACTCGGCGTCGGAGAGGACTGGCGTGCCCTCGAACGGGAGCTCGCGCTGGAGCTCGATCCAGGCCTGCGTGGCAGCGTACTCGTCCTTGACCTTGACGGTGACGGGACGGGGGATGCGGTAGGTGCGCAGCAGCAGCACGTGCAGCGGCTGGTGGCGGCGCCAGCCGAGCCGCTTCTCGGCGTAGTCGGGCGTCCAGACGTAGAACGGCGAGAGCGCGTCGACGCAGCGCGGGTCGGTGACCGTGAAGTGCTCGGCGACCTCGGCCCACGCGCGGATGCGCACGCGGTCGGGCTGCTGCACGCGGGCGCCGGACGTGAAGGCCTGCAGGTGCGGCTCGCCGTCGCTCCAGACGCCCTCCTCGAGCGCGCGGCGCAGCTCGGGCTGGTGGGACTCGCGGACGAGGTCGCCGGTCTGCGGGTCGAACGTCGGGTAGAGGAAGAAGCGCTCGTGCGCGAGACGCAGCGACTTGCCGGATTCGCGGATGCCGCCCTTGCGGAGTGTTAGGAGCTGCTCGCCTTCCGCAAGCGCACGGACGGTGACGGCCCATTCTTTGAAAGCAATTGGCATAACAGGTGAGGCTAGGAAGCGTCTCTATCTGGCCAGCTCCGCCGCTGGTTCGGACGGCTGCAGGCACATTAAAGATACGAAAAGCAGGCGGAAATCCCAAATCCCCTGCAAATCGGCCACATATCCGACGCTCAGTCTGCCTGAGCAGTCTTGTCCGCGTGGCCAAACCCGCCGCCGCCGGGTGTTTCCAACTTGAGGCGCTGGCCGGCTTTGAGCGTGCCGGTGGCCTTTCCGGGGAGCGGCCTGCCGTCGAGCGTGTCATGTCCGGGGGCGCCGGGCTCGCCGCCGTCGGCGCCGGGAGGCGCGTGGCGCCGACGCTCGGCGATCAGCGAAAAGGACATCTCACGCAGCGCCTGCAGCTCGCGCACGACGCCGTCGCCGCCGCGCGTGCGCCCGGCGCCGCCGGAGCCGCGGCGCAGCGCGTAGCGGACGACGCGCAGCGGGAATTCGCGCTCGAGCGCCTCGATCGGCGTGTTGAGCGTGTTGCTCATCGCGACGTGCACGCCGCTCGGCCCGTCGGCGTCGGCGCACGCGCCCTGGCCGCCGCCGAGCGTCTCGTAGTAGGCAAACGCGCGCTCGCTGCTTGCCGCGTCGGCGCCCGGGGTCGCGTCGGCGCCGAGCGTGAGGTTGTTCATCGTGCCCTGCCCGAGCGCGCGGCCGAAAGCGGCGAGGACGAGGTCGGCGACGCGCGAGGAGGTCTCGACGTTGCCGGCGGCGACGGCGGCGCCGGGGCGGGCGTTGAGCAGCGAGCCATCGGGGGCGTGCACGTCGATTGGCCGGTAGGCGCCGGCGGAGGTGGGGATGTCGGGATCGGTGAGGACGCGCACGGCGAACAGGCAGGCCGAACGCGTGACGGCGAGCGGGCAGTTGAGGTTGCCGTCGTGCTGGGCGGCGCTGTCGGAGAAGTCGAGCAGCAAGCGCTCGCCGTCGACGCGGGCGCGCAGGCGCAGCACGAGGTCGCGGTCGGCGGCCTCGAGCACGTCCTCGGCGTATCGCTCGCCGTCGGCGAGCGCGGCGAGACAGGCGCGCGTGCGCCGCTCGGCGTAGTCGAGCACGGCGTCGGTCGCGCCGCGCAGGCGCTCGACGCCGAGTCGCTGGGCGAGCGCGGCGAGGCGCAGCGCGCCGACGCGATTGGCGGCGAGCTGCGCGCGCAGGTCGGCGCGGCGCTCGTCGGGCCGGCGCATGCGCGCGACGAGCTCGTCGATCGCGGCGTCGTCGAGCGGGCGCGGCGAGATGACGACGCCCTCGTCGGCGAGCGTGCGGCCGTCGGCGGGCATCGAGCCGGGCACGCGTCCGCCGACGTCGGCGTGGTGCGCGCGGCTCGCGGCGAAGCCGATCAGCGGGCCGCGCTCGGCGAAGACGGGCGTGACGACGGTGATGTCGGGCAGGTGCGTGCCGCCGGCGAACGGGTCGTTGAGGATCCAGGAGACGCCGGGCGCGTGGCGCTCGTCGCGCACCGCGGCGACGGCGGCGGGCATCGAGCCGAGGTGCACGGGGATGTGCTCGGCCTGCATGACCATCTCGCCGTCGGGATCGAACAGCGCGGTGGAGGCGTCGCGGCGCTCCTTGATGTTGGAGGAGTGCGCGGAGTGGATCAGCGTGACGCCCATCTCCTCGCAGGCGGCGCGCAGCGCGCCGGCGATGACCTGCAGCTCGATCGGGTCGAGCGCGCTCACGCGGCGGTGGCGTCGTCGAGCACGATCGTGCCGTGCTCGTCGACGGCGCCGCTCCAGCCGTCGGGCACGTAGAGGGTCGAGTCGCCGAGCGGGTGGACGGCGGGGCCGGCGAGCCGGGCGCGGGGGCCGAGCGCGTGGCGGTCGTCGTCGGCGCGAGGGGCGAGCTCGGGCGCGGCGCCCCAGACGGATACGCGGACGTTGACGAGCTCGACGCGCTCGTCGTCTTCGCGGTAGCCGTAGCGCTGCTCGTGGGCGGCGGCGAAGGCGGCGCGCAGCAGGTCGGGGTCGTCGGAGTCGCTCTGCTCGACGGCGAGCTCGAAGGACTGCCCGGCGTAGCGCAGCTCATAGGCGATGCGGCGAGCGGCGGACGGCCCGCCGGCGAGCGCGCGCTCGGCGTCGGCGAGCAGCGACTCGCGCAGCTCGCGCAGGCGCGCGGCGCTGAGCTCGGCGCCACGCAGCAGGACGGTGCGCGAGACGTCGTGGCGTGGCGCGGCGGCGGCGAGGCCGAGCGCGGAGAGCACGCCGGAGGAGCGCGGGCAGAGCACGCGGCGGATGCCGAGCTCGCGCGCCATCGAGCAGGCGTGCAGCGGGCCGGCGCCGCCGAAGGGCATCAGCGCGAAGCGCCGCGGGTCGATACCGCGCTCGACGGTGATGACGCGCAGGGCGCCGAGCATCTCGGACTCGGCGACGCGGACGATGCCGTCGGCGCAGGCGCTCGTGTCGATGCCGAGCTCGCGCGCGAGCGCGGCGACAGCGCGCTCGGCGGCGTCGCGATCGAGCTGCAGGGCGCCGGCGAGCAGCGCGTCGGCGGGCAGCCGGCCGAGCAGCAGGTTGGCGTCGGTGACGGTCGGCAGCTCGCCGCCGCGCGCGTAGCAGGCAGGTCCGGGGTCGGCGCCGGCGGACTGCGGGCCGACGCGCAGGGCGCCGCCGGCGTCGCGCCAGGCGATCGAGCCGCCGCCGGCACCGACGGTGTGGATGTCGAGCGCGGGCAGCGCGAGGGGGCGCTCGGCGACGGTCCGCTGCGCGGTCTCGGCGACTTGGCGGTCGTCGATCAGGCAGACGTCGCAGGAGGTGCCGCCCATGTCGAAGCAGAGGACGTCGTGCTCGCCGGCGAGGGCGGCGAGCAGGAGCGCGCCGCCGACGCCGCCGGCGGGTCCGGAGAGGACGGTGAGCGCGGCGTGGGCGGAGGCGCGCGCGAGGTCGGTGAGGCCGCCCGAGGACTGCATGATCTGCGGCTCGGGCAGCGCGGCTGCGCGCGCGTCGTCGGCGAGCGCGGCGAGGTAGCCGGCGAGCAGCGGCGAGAGCGCGGCGTCGAGGACGGTGGTCGCGGTGCGCTCGTACTCGCGGAACGTGCCGACGAGCTCGCTGGAGAGCGAGACGGGGACGCCGGGCAGTCGCTCGGCGAGCAGCTCGCCGAGCATGCGCTCGTGCGTGGGATCGGCGTAGGAGTGCAGGAGGGCGACGGCGACGGCTTCGGGCTGGCTGGCGGCGAGTCGCTCGACGAGCTCGCGCGCGCGGTCGGGATCGAGCGCGCGCAGCACGCTGTCGGGGCCGAGGCGCTCGGGGGCGGCGAAGCGCAGCTCGTCGGGGACGAGCGGCGGCGGCGCGGCGTCGCAGAGGCGGTAGAGGTGGGCGCGCGCCTGGCGCCTGAGCGCGATGACGTCGGTGAAGCCGTCTGTGGCGACGAGCGCGGTGCGCGCGGTGCGGCGCTCGAGCAGCGCGTTGGTCGTGACGGTCATGCCGTGCGCGAAGCGGCGCACGTCGGCGGCTTCGGCGTGCGCGCGGGCGAGCACGAGGGCGACGGCTTCGAGCACGCCGCGAGCCTGCTCGCGCGGCGTCGTCGGGACCTTGGCGGTGTGCACGGCGGCGTCGTCGCCGACGAGCACGGCGTCGGTGAAGGTGCCGCCGACATCGACTCCGAGGAGCACGCGCGGAGCCTACTCAGGCGGGCGCGCTCAGGCGGGCGGCGATCCGCCGCGCGAGGCTATGCGGCCGCGAGCTCGCGGTCCTCGGTTTCGGCGAGATGCTGGTGGGAGGGGCAGTAGCCGTTGTGCGGCAGCGGCACGCGCTGGCAGGCGGCGCCTTTGCGCGTGGTCGCGCGGCACTGCGGCGGCGCGCCGCTGACGGCGGCGTAGCCCTCGTGCGGGTGCAGCGTGAGGTAGTCCTGCGCGAGCTGGACGTAGCGGCAGACGACGGAGTGGACGTGGGACTGCGCGGACATCGGGAAGTAGTTGCGGATGTCGCTGAACAGCGCACGTTCGGGGCGTGCGAAGTAGTGACGATCGGTCGCGAGGCGCTCGACGACTGCCTCGCAGGCGCGCAGCACGGCGGCGTGGTTGCAGGCGGCGGGGGCGCCGGGCGGGGGAGGGACGATCTCGGAGGCGAGCTCTCTGTAGATCGCGCGGCTGAACTGGTACATGGCTACTCCTGACCCTCTTTATTTGTTGGAGCACGCCCCCCGCTCTCAAAGACTCCGAGAGCCTGCGTTTCCTTCTACGTGCATGAACACGAGAACGATCACAACAGACCGGGATAAAGCGGAACTCAGGAATCTTTTAAGAATCGACCCCTACCGGGGTCTGCCGCCGGGCTGCGGGCGGCTCGCTCAGCTCCAGCTCTGCCATTCGAGCGCTGGCCGATCGCCGTCGCGCTCGCGCTCGTCGGCGTCCTCGCGGGCGCCGGGGACGACGGCGTGGCGGCCGTCGAGCGCGGGGTCGCGCTCGGGGTGGTCGCTGCGGGTGTGGGCGCCGCGGCTCTCCTCGCGGGCGAGCGCGCAGCCGGCGATGGCGCGGACGAGCGGGTGCTCGCTGCCGAGCAGCCGCTGCAGGCCGTCGGCGTCGCGGACGATGCCGGCGTCGCGCGAGAGCTGCTCGCGCGTGGCGCGCTCGGCGCGCAGCGGCGCGGGCAGCGCGCGCAGGCGCGCGAGCTCGCCGGGCGTGGGCTCGCGTGTGGCGGCGGCGGGCTCGGCGAGCGCGTGCAGGACGGCGCGGCGGGCGAAGACGAAGCACTCGCTGAGCGAGTTGGAGGCGAGGCGGTTGGCGCCGTGCAGGCCGGTGCAGGAGGACTCGCCGACGGCGTAGAGGCCGGGGAGCGTCGAGCGCGCGTGCAGGTCGGCGACGATGCCGCCCATCGTGTAGTGCGCGGCGGGGGCGACGGGGACGAGCTCGCGCGTCGGGTCGAGGCCGGCGTCGCGCAGCGCGCCGAAGACGTTGGGAAAGTGCGCGGGGTCGACGCTGCGCATGTCGAGGCCGACGGAGCTCGCGCCGCTCTCGCGCAGGCGCGCGTCGATCGCGCGCGAGACCTCGTCGCGCGGGGCGAGCTCGTCGACGAAGCGCTCGCCGCTTGCGTCGTGCAGCGTGGCGCCCTCGCCGCGGATCGCCTCGGTGACGAGGAAGCCCTCGCGGCCGGGAACGCCGATGACGGCGGTCGGGTGGAACTGCAGCAGCTCGAGGTCGGCGAGCGCGGCGCCGGCGCGGTGGGCGAGCTGCAGGCCGACGCCTTGCGAGCCGGGCGGGTTGGTCGTGCGCGCCCACATCGCGGCGCAGCCGCCGGTCGCGACGACGACGGCGCGGGCGGCGAGGACGACGCGCTCGTCGTCGCAGACGAGGCCGGCGCAGCGGCCTTCGCTGCGCCACAGCGCGCGCGCGCGGGCGCGCTCGAGCACGACGATGTTCGGCTGCTCGGCGACGAGCGCGGAGAGCTGGCGCACGACGCGCCGGCCGGTCGCGCTGCCGCCGGCGTGGACGATGCGCCTGATCGAGTGCCCGCCCTCGAGCCCGAGGGCGAGCCGGCCCTCGCGATCGGCGTCGAAGCGGACGCCGATCGCCTGCAGGTCGCGGACGCGCTCGGGGGCTTCGCGGACGAGGATCTCGGCGGCGGAGCGGCGCACGAGGCCGCGCCCGGCGACTTCGGTGTCGCGCAGGTGCAGCTCGGCGCTGTCGCCGGCGGCGAGCGCGGCGGCGAGGCCGCCTTGGGCCCAATAGCTGGCGGTCTGCGCGAGCGGCGTGGCGGAGACGAGCACGACGGAGGCGCCGTCGCGCGCGGCGCAGAGCGCGGCATACAGGCCGGCGGCGCCCGCGCCGACGACGGCTACGTCGGTCTCGTGCGAGACCGCGGCTTCGGGCGCGGACATCGCGGGAACGGTATCTCGCGCGGCCGGCGCGCCGGCGCGACGGCCGGCTGCTATTTGGTCGAGAGCGGGTTCAAGGACTGCCGCAGCGCTTCGCGCTGGGCGGGCGTGATCGTCGTCGCGGACGTGCCGCCGGGCGCGGTCGTGACGGTCGTGCCGGTGCCGGACGGCGCGATGGCGCCGCCGCCGGGCGCGGTCGTGGCGGTGGTGACCCCGGGTGCGGTCGCGGCGCTCGTCGGCGTGGTGCTCGGCGCGGTCGCGATCGTCGTCGTGGTGACGCTCGCGGTCGAGGAGCCGGAGCCGCCGGCGAGCTTGACGAGCGCGGCGGCGAGCACGCCGAGCGCGAGCGCGGCGACGACGGCGACGGTGACGATCGGCGCCTTCCAGTTGGGTGTCGCGGCGAGGCGCGTGCGGGCGGCGGCGCCGCAGTTCAGGCACCAGTCCTGCTCGGGGTCGAGCGGAGCGCCGCACAGTGGGCAGGCCTCGATGACGCGCGGCGGAGCGACGGCTGGCGGCGCGGCGGTACTCGCGCCGCTCTGCGTTGCGTCGGGGCTTGCGCCGGTCTGCTCGCCGGGCGTCGCGGCGACGGTCACGAGCCGGCTGGCCGTGGACGGATGATCTCGGTCGGCTGGTCGTCTTCGCGCGACGGCGCGGGCGCGCTGGCGGGCGTGGCGGGCGGCGTGGGGGAGCGTCCACTCGAGCTCTGCTCGGCGCCGACGGTCGCGTGCGTCTGCGTGGCAGGAGGCGCTGGCGCGCGCGCGGGCGGCGCGGCGGGGGTGTGCGGCGCCGGCGCCGGCGTTGGCGCGGGCGTTGTCGCGGCGGGCGCGCCAGCGGGGGGCGTGCCGGCGTCGGGGGCGGCGGTCGCGGCGGTGGCGGGAGCGGCGCCGGGCGTCGCGGCCGGGGGCGCGCCGGGGGTCGCCGGTTGGATCGGCGCGCCGGGCGAGGGCGCTGGTGGCGGCGGGACGGCAGCGGGCACGCCGGCAACCGATTGAAAATCGGCCAGCATGTCGCTGCGGCGGCTCATCGGCAGGCCGCAGTTGGGGCAGAAGCGGTCCTCGCCGCTGTGGATCGCGGCGCAGCGCGGGCAGGCGGTGATGCCGGCCTCGCGCAGGACGGTGATGGGCTGGCGCTCGGAGAGGCTCGTTTCGAGCGTGCGCAGCTCGGTGTCGATGCGGCTGAGCGTGGCGAGCTTGGCGAGCACGAGCTCGTCGTTGCGCTGGCCGAAGCGGTGCAGGCTGTAGACGAGGCCGCCGAGGTCGCGGTAGGCGAGCTCGCGCGCCTTGCGCAGGAAGCGCGCGCGTCGGCGCACACGACCGCGCGCACCGAAACCGGGCGGCGTGGGGGTCGAGGTGGCGTCGACGGGCTGCGCGCCGGCCGTCGGCTCGGTCTGCTGCGGCGGCGCGGATGCGGCTGTCGGACTCGTGGCAGTGGTCTGATCCACGACCAACTCATGCTACCCGGCGCGCCCTCGGCAAGCGCACCACGCGGCGAGCACGCGCTCGGCCATGCGCGCGGCCGACCAGCGTTCGGCGCGTGAGCGCCCGGCGATTCGCGGTCCGGGCTCGGCGGCGTCGCGGGCGTCGAGCAGCGGCTCGAGCGCTGCGCGCCAGCGCGCGAGGTCGAACGGCGCGCAGAGCGTGCGGTCGAGGCCGGCGAGCGCTTCGGGGTGGACGCCGACGGGCGTGGCGAGGACGGGCACGTCACAGGCGAGCGCCTCGATCACGGCGAGGCCGAAGCCCTCGCGCTCGGAGGGCACGAGCACGGCGTCGGCGGCGTTGACGTAGAGCGGCACGCGCGCGGGCGGGACGCCGCCGAGGGCGAGCAGCTCGACGTCGAGCGGGGCGGTCAGCGCGCGCGCGCGGTCGAAGCGCTTCTCGGGTCGCGCGGGGTCGGCGGCGAACAGGACGCAGGCGCGGTCGGGGCTCAGGCCGAGCTCGGCGCGCGCGTCGCGGCGGGCGATCGGGTGGAAGCGCTCGAGGTCGACGCCGCAGGGGAGCACCTGCGTGCGCCGCGCGGCGCGGGCGGGCAGCCGATCGAGCAGCGCGCTCGAGACGGTCGCGAGCAGGTCGATGCGCGGCAGCGCGACGAGCGTCGCGAGCCGCGTGCGCGGATGGCTGAGGTCGGTGCCGTGCAGCGTCAGCGCGCGGACGTCGGCGGGGACGGCGAAAGCGGGCCAGGCGGTCAGCCCGAAGTGCGCGTGGACGACGTCGAACGGGCGGTTGGCGTGGCGCGCACGCAGCTCGCGCGCGGCGTGTGCGAGCGCGCGGGGGCCGGGAGGGAACTCGTAGAGCTCGACGTCGAGCTCGGGCTCGGGCAGCGCGCGCAGCGCGGCGACCTGGTCGCGCACGAAGCTGCCGCGCTCGGGGTGGGCGTCGTCGGGACGCATGTTCGAGACGACGAGCGCGCGCACGCTGCGACGGTAGCGCCCGGCAGCGATGGCGCGCCGCGGCGGCCGCTGGCGGGCGTGGAATGATGGCGGTGTGAGGAGCGCGAGCGCCAGCTCATCGACGGCCGCCGAGCGCGCGCGCAGCTACGGCCGCGGCGCGGGCGAGTTGCGGCCGATCGAGATCGAGCCGGGCTTCATGCGCACGGCGACGGGGTCGGCGCTGATCTCGGCGGGCGAGACGCGCGTGCTGTGCACGGCGTCGGCGGAAGCGAGCGTGCCGCGCTGGATGGCCGGCCGCGGGACGGGCTGGGTGACGGCCGAGTACGGGATGCTGCCGGCGTCGACGGGCCAGCGCAAGCAGCGCGACGCGACGCGCGGGCGCCAGGACGGGCGCACGATCGAGATCCAGCGGCTGATCGGGCGCTCGCTGCGCGGCGTGATCGACTTCAAGGCGCTCGGCGAACGGACGATCTACCTCGACTGCGACGTGCTGCAGGCCGACGGCGGGACGCGCTGCGCGTCGATCACGGGCGCGTACGTCGCGCTGTCGCTGGCGTGCGCGCGGCTGCGCGAGCAGGGCGCGCTGGAGGCTTCGCCGCTGACGGGCTCGGTCGCGGCGGTCTCGTGCGGGATCGTCGGCGAGCGGGCGCTGCTCGACCTCGACTACTCGGAGGACTCGACGGCGGAGGTCGACGCGAACGTGGTGATGACGGGCGACGGCGGCCTGGTCGAGGTGCAGGCTACGGCCGAGCGCACGCCGCTCTCGCGCGCGCACCTCGACGAGCTGCTCGCGCTCGCGGCGGACGGGATCGAGCGCCTGCGCGCGGCGCAGGAGCAGGCGATCGCGGCGGCGGGCGAGGCGAGCGCGGCCGCGGGCGCGTGAAGCTGCTGCTGGCGACGCACAACGCGCACAAGGCGCGCGAGTTCGCGCGGCTGATGGACGGCCCTGAGGGCGCCGGGCGCTGGCGGCTCGACGTGCTCGACGACGACGTCGAGCTGCCGCCGGAGGACGGCGAGACGTTCGCGGAGAACGCGCTCGGCAAGGCGCGCGCGGCGTCGGCGGCGAGCGGCCGGGTGACGATCGCCGACGACTCGGGGATCGCGGCGGCGGCGCTCGGCGGCGCTCCGGGCGTGCGCTCGGCGCGCTACGCGGGCGAGGGGGCGAGCGACGCGGAGAACCTGGCGAAGCTGCTGCGCGAGGCGCCGGAGGGCAGCGCGCTGGAGTACGTCTGCGTGATCGCGTACGTCGATCCGCGAAGCGGCGCCGAGCGTCTGTTCGAGGGCCGCTGCACGGGCACGCTGACGGCGCGCACGCGCGGCGAGCGCGGGTTCGGCTACGACCCGGCTTTCGTGCCCGACGAGGGTTCCGGCGAGCTGACGATGGCCGAGCTGAGCGACGCGCAGAAGGACGCGATCAGCCATCGCGGGCGCGCGGCGCGGGCGCTGCTCGAGTGGCTCGAGCGCGAGGCTAGAGCAGGTTGATGGCGGCGGCGATCGCGACGGCGAGGCCGAGCGCGGCGTAGCCGTTGTAGCCGCTGAGCAGCAGCAGCAGGCCGGTCAGCAGCGCGACGAGCACGGTGACGAGCCAGGCGATGCGGGTCACGCTCACGCGTGCATTCTTGCGGACGCACCGGCTCGCGCTCGTCCGCGAGTGGTGTTAGCGTCGAAAACATCGTCTCACGAACGAGGAGGCTGAGGTGACGAAGTCCGAGCTGGTCGACCAGGTCGCGGATCGCGCCGATCTGACGAAGCAGGATGCGGCGCGCGCGGTCGACGCGGTGCTGGCGACGGTGGAGGATGCGCTGCGTCGCGGCAGCGAGGTCACGGTCGCGGGATTCGGCAAGTTCCATGTCAGCGACCGCGGCGCGCGGATGGGGGTCAACCCGCGCACGGGAGAGCGGATCGAGATCCCGGCGTCGCGCGTGCCGCGCTTCACGGCGGGCAGTGGGCTGAAGAGCGCGGTGAAGGGCCGCTGAGCCGGGAGCGCCCGTTCGCAGACGCGCTCGCGCGGCGCGTGGCCGAGCGCGAGTCGCAGCTCGTGCTCGGCCTCGATCCGGACCCGGCGGCGCTGTGGCCGGTCGCCGAGGAGACGCCGCAGGAGGGCGGCACGGGCGGTGCGGGCGGCGCGGGCGAGCGCGCCGGGCGAGCGGTGCTCAGCCACTGCCGCGCGGTGATCGACGCGGTCGCGCCGGAGTGCGTCGCGGTCAAGCCTCAGCTCGCGCGCTTCGAGCTGCTCGGCGCGGCCGGCTGGGCGGTGCTCGAATCGGTCGCGATGCACGCGCGGATGCGCGGGCTGCTCGTGATCGCGGACGGCAAGCGCGGCGACATCGACGTGACGGCGCGCGCGTATGCGGGCGCGCTGTTCGGCGGCGTCGAGACGCCGTTCGGGACGCTCGACGGCCTCGGCGCGGACCTCGTGACGGTCAACCCGTTGATGGGCGTCGATGCGGTCGAGCCGTTCGTGTCGGCGGCGCGCGCGGCGGGAGCGGGCGTGCTCGTGCTCGTGCGCACGTCGAACGCGGGCGCGCGCGACGTCGAGGACCTGCCGCTGCGCGACGGCGGCGCGGTGTGGGAGCGCCTGGCCGAGATCGTCGAGCGCCTCGGCGCCGACGGCGTCGGCGAGTCGGGGCTGAGCGACGTCGGCGCGGTGATCGGCGCGACCGAGCCGCGCCACCTGCACCGCGCACGCGAGCTGATGGGTCACGCGCCGTTCCTGCTGCCGGGCATCGGCGCGCAGGGCGGGCGCGTCGAGGAGCTCGCGCCGGCGTTCGCGCCGGGCCGCGCGGGCGGGCTGATCAGTGCATCGCGGAGCATCGTCGACGCGCATCGCAGCGCCGGCGGCGAGCCGGCGGCGGCTGCGCGCGCGGAGGCGCGGCGGCTGCGCGAGACGGCGTGGGCGCTGTCTGCGGAAGCGGCCGCGAACGTCCGCTAGCCTTGTGTGGCGCTCGGCGGCACGGCCGTCGGGCGGGAAGGCGGATGAGGAGCTCGGATGATCATCACGGTCACGCTGAACGCGGCGATCGACAAGTCGCTGTCGGTCCCGAACTTCCGTCTCGGACGCCGCCACCGCACGGTCGAGCAGCGCACGATGGCGGGCGGCAAGGGCGTCAACATCGCGCGCACGCTGAAGGCGCTCGGCCAGCCGGTGATCGCGACAGGCTTCGCGGGCGGCGCGACGGGCACGCACATCGTCGAGCAGCTGACGGAGGAGTCGATCCTCAACGACTTCGTGCGGATCCGCGAGGAGTCGCGCACGAACACGTCGGTGCTCGACCCGACGACGGGCGAGCAGACGGAGATCAACGAACGCGGCCCGGCGGTCTCGGAACGTGAGGCGGAGCTGTTTCGCGACAAGCTGCTGTACCTCGCGCGGGGCGCGGCGATCGTCGTGTTCGCAGGCTCGCTGCCGCGCGGCGTCGACCCGGACCTGTACGCGGGGCTGATCCACGACCTCGCGCGGCTCGAGGTCGTGACGGTGATCGACACCGACGGCGAGCCGCTGCGCCAGGCGGTGCGCGCGGAGCCGGACGTCGTCTCGCCGAACGTGCTCGAGGCCGAGGAACTCGTCGGGCACGAGTTCTCGGGCGAGGAGGAGCGCGCGCAGGTCGTGCGCGAGATCGTCGCGATGGGCCCGCGCGAGGCGATCATGACGCTGCCGGACGGTTGCGTCGCGCAGATGCTGCTCGACGGCCAGCCGCACACGAAACGCGCGCGGATCGAGCAGCGCGAGCCGATCGCGCGGCGCGGATCGGGCGACGCGTTCCTCGCGGGCTACGTCGCGGCGCGCTACGAGGGCCGCTCGCACGACCAGTGCCTGCGCCTCGGCGTCGCGTGCGGCGCGGAGTCGACGGGCCGCCTGGGAGCAGGCCTGATCGACCCGCGCGAGGCGCGCCGCCTGATGGGCGACATCGAGCTCTCGGAGGTCGAGCAGCCGGCGTCTGTCGGCTGAGCGCGCGTCAACCGCCGGCGACGTCGCGGCGCGCGAAGACGAGGTAGGCGGCGAGCAGCGACGCGCCGAAGTACAGCGCGCAGACCCACAGCGAGTGCAGGATCGGCGACCAGTCGGTCGGCGTGCGCAGGAGGCCGTGCCAGTTCTCGTACTGTTCGGTCAGCAGGTAGGGCTTGATCGCTTCGATGCCGGGGATCTGCGCGACGATGAACAGCAGGATCGTGAAGCCGATCGTGCCGACGACGGCGGCGGCGCTGTTGCGCGTGACGGTCGACAGCAGCACGCCGAAGGCGACGACGGCGAACAGCGGGATCAGGTAGACGGCGTTCGAGGCGAACACGAGCAGCAGGCCTTCGGGCGCGGAGACGACGGTGCCGGAGAACGTGACGACGTGGTTGAAGCCCCACGAGGCGACGCCGGCGACGGTCGCGACGAGCGCCGAGAGGAAGACGGCGATCGCGGCGTAGACGAGCGCGGCGAGCACCTTCGCGGCGAACACCTGACCGCGGTCGACCGAGCGCGTGAGGATCGTCTTGAGCGTGCCGTTGCCATCCTCGGCGGCGACGATGTCGCCGGCGACGAGCGCGGCGATCAGCGGCAGCATGAAGACCGACAGGAACAGCAGCATGAGCACGGGCGTCGCGAGCCCGGACTGCGTGATGTGCGAGGCGAAGATGTTGCCCTGGTCGTGGCCGCGGCTGCCTCGCAGTCGCTGGACGATGACGAAGATCAGCGGCAGGATCACGGCGAGCACGAGCCCGAGGTAGGTGCGCTTCTGCGCGATCAGCTTGCGCAGCTCCCAGCGCAGCACGGTCCACGTGTGCGGGTGCGCCGTGCGCGCGCCGAGCGTGGGGACGGGAGCGGGCGCGGCGGCGCTGGCGGCGCTCATGCGACCTCGACGGGCGCGGCGGGATCGGCGCCGTTGGTGGCCGGCGTGGCGCGGTCAGCGGCCGAATCGTGCGCGGCGCCCTCGGTGAGGCGGAAGAACAGGTCCTCGAGCGTCGCGAGCTCGGGCGTCAGCGCGAGGATGCCGACGCCGGCGCGGCCGAGCGCGAGCGAGAGCTCGCCGACGGCGGGCTCGTCGCCCTGGAAGGAGACGCCGTGCGCGCCGGTGCTCGCATGCTCCAGTCGCGGCTGCTCGCGGACGATCTGCAGGGCGCGCGTGTCGTCGGTCGTGCGCAGCCGGTAGCCGGCGCCGCCCTGGCGTCGCAGGTCGGCGAGCGCGCCCTCGTAGACGACGCGCCCGGAGTCGACGATCGCGACGCGGTCGCACAGTTCCTGCACCTCGGGCAGCTGGTGGCTCGAGAGCAGGACGGTGATGCTTTCGTCGGCGAGGCGCCGGATCAGCAGGCGCATGTCGCGCATGCCGGCCGGGTCGAGGCCGGTCGCGGGCTCGTCGAGGATCAGCAGGCGCGGGCGGCGCAGCAGCGCGGCGGCGATTCCGAGGCGCTGGCGCATGCCGTGCGAGTAGCCGCCGACGCGGTGCTTGGCGCGCGGCGCGAGCTCGACGATCTCGAGCACCTCGTCGATCCGCTCGTGCGCGTCGCCGCCGTCGAGCGCGGCTAGCAGTTCGAGGTTCTTGCGCCCTGTCAGGTACGGGTAGAAGCGCGGCGCCTCGACGAAGCCGGCGACGCCGTCGAGCGCGTGCGCGCCGTGGCGCATCGGGTCGCGGCCGAACAGCTCGACGCTGCCCTCGGTCGGCGTGATCAGCCCGAGCGCCATGCGCAGCGTCGTCGTCTTGCCGGCGCCGTTCGGGCCGAGGAAGCCGTAGACGTCGCCGCTGCGGACGTTGAGGTCGATGTGGTCGACGGCGAGGACGTCGTCGTAGCGCTTTACGAGCCCTCTCGCCCTGACCGGCGGCGCCTCGTCGGCCACGCTAGAGACCTCGCGCGACGGCCTCGATCTGCGCGGGCGTGACGGCGCCGGCGAGCACGTAGCGGACGCCGGAGCGCTCGAAGCTGAGCAGCGTGCCGAGCTCGGTCGGCAGCTCGGTCGCGGTCGTCGTCGCGTCGAGTTTGACCTTCTGCAGGCCTTCGGGCAGGTTCGGTTCCTTCGCGCCTGGCTTGACGTTGCTTTCGAGCACGCCGACGGTCGTGACGCCGCTGCCGTGCGGCGTGACCTTCGGGTGGTCGGAGGAGCCGGAGCTCGCGCTCGGGTGCTTGTCGTGGCCGGTCGGCAGCGTGACTTCTTCGACCTTCGCGTTCGCGGGGGGCGTGAATTCGAAGACGGAGCTCGCGACGGGCCCGAAGGAGATTTCGCTGGCGGCGAGTTCGATGACGGGCGCGGAGCTCGTCGAGGAGTAGACGCCGGCGCGCAGCGGCACGCCGTTTTTGGCGTCCCACGAGAGCTCGGCGCCGCCGATCAGGCTGCCGCTTTCCTTGGGCGAGATGCGCGCGGTGTACGCCGGCTGGCCGGCGATGTCGGTCGGCGTCGCGCCGGACACGTTCGCGTGCTCGAGCTTGGCGAGCGCTTCTTCGATCTTCGCGACGCTCGGCACTTCACCGGGCTTGTCGGAGCCTTGCGGGGCTTCACCGCCTTCGTGCGCGGGCGGCACGTAGCGGTAGAGCGTGTTCGACGCGGCGTCGTAGACGGTCAGCGTGTGGCCGTCGTACATCACCTGCGTGTCGCCCTTTTCGGCCTGCAGCTCGAGCCGCACGCGGCCGTCCTTGGCGATCCACAGGCGCCCGGAGGCGCCCGACAGCAGCGGGCTCTGCGAGAGCTGGCCGGCTTCGCCGCCGTTCCCGCTTGCGAGGTTGGCGCCTTCGAGCAGGTTGTCGGTCAGCTTGATGTTGGCGCTGACGCCTTCGACGGGCGGCGCGGCGAGCGCGTCGTGGACGGCCTGCGCGAGCGGCTTCGGCGGCGGTGTCGGACCGCCGCCGAGCGCGAAGGCGAGCGCGGTCGCGGAGACGCCGAGGACGATGGTGAGCGCGCAGACGAGCAGCAGTCGGGCGATCGAGATGCGGCGGAGGATGTTCACGAGACGGCGTCCATCGGTCTGCAAGGCTCCTTTGTGGACCACGATCCACGATAGCGCCGTACCTTGCGCTCGCCTAAAGCGCTGCGGACTCTGTGAGGATGCTCATCTTCGCCTCGCGAGAGGGCCGCCGGGCCGTCTGGCGCCGTCAGGCGATATGTTCTCGCGCTCATGGTCTACGTGATCCTGCTGATCTTCGTCGTGCTCGGGCTCGGGACGTTCTTCGTCGCGATGCGCGGCGGCCCGCGCGGCGCGCGCCAGGCGCTGCACACCGAATCGAAGGCGAGCCGGCGGCTGGTGACGCTCGGCGTCGTCGTGCTGTTCGCGTTCGGCCTCGCGGTGCCGGCGCTCGTGCTCGCGTTCAACGGCAACGACAAGGCGAGCGTCGGCCCCGGCGGCGTGCACCTGAACGCGGGCGAGCAGAAGGGCCGCGAACTGTTCGAGCACACGTGCGGCGTCTGCCACACGCTCGCGGCGACGAAGTCGGTCGGCATGATCGGGCCGAACCTCGACACGCGCGTCGGCGCCGACATCTCGACGCCGGCCGGGCGCAAGGCGCTCGTGCTGAGTGCGATCGCCGAAGGCCGCGCGCGCGGCCTCGGGCAGATGCCGGCGCTGCTCTACCAGGGCAAAGAAGCGGAAGACGTCGCGGACTTCGTGGCCGCGGTAGCCGGGCACTAGCGCGAGAGCGCAGCTCGGCGCGGCTCGCGATGCACGCTTCGTGCGGTTTGGCCATGCGTCGATACCGCGACGGCGGGGCCATCGATAAGGTCACGACGTGATGCCGGACACGCCGAAAACAGCGGACGACGTGAAGGCGATCGTCGCCGAGCGCGAGATCCGCTTCATCCGCTTCTGGTTCACGGACGTGCTCGGGCAGCTGAAGTCGTTCTCGATCAACGCGGCGGAGCTCGACGACGCGTTCGAGTCGGGGATGGGCTTCGACGGGTCGTCGATCACGGGCTTCAACGCGATCGAGGAGTCGGACATGATCGCGATGCCCGACCCGGCGACGTTCGCGGTGCTGCCGTGGCGCCCGGAGGAGCAGGGCGTCGGGCGGATGTTCTGCGACGTGATCACGCCCGAGCGCACGCCGTACGAGGGCGACCCGCGCCACGTGCTGCGTCGCGCGCTCGACCGCGCGCACGCGATGGGCTTCGACGTGTTCAACGTCGGCCCGGAGCTCGAGTACTTCCTGTTCAAAGACTCGCGCTCGACGGAGGTGCTCGACCAGGGCGGCTACTTCGACCTGACTACGCTCGACGCCGGCTCGGACGTGCGCCGCGAGACGGTGCTCGCGCTCGAGCAGCTCGGCATTCACGTCGAGTACACGCACCACGAGGTCGGCCCGTCGCAGCACGAGATCGACATGCGCTACGCGGACGCGCTGAAGATGGCCGACGACTGCATGACGTACCGGATCACGGTCAAGGAGTACGCGATGAAGTACGGCTGGCACGCGACGTTCATGCCGAAGCCGCTGTTCGGCGAGAACGGCTCGGGCATGCACACGCACCAGTCGCTGTTCAGCGACGGCCGCAACGCGTTCTTCGACGCGGACGACCAGTACTTCCTCTCGGACGTCGGCAAGGCGTTCATCGCCGGCCAGCTCAAGCACGCGCGCGAGATCTGCTCGATCTTCGCGCAGTGGGTCAACTCGTACAAGCGCCTCGTGCCGGGCTTCGAGGCGCCGGTGTACGTCGCGTGGTCGCGCCGCAACCGCTCGGCGCTCGTGCGCGTGCCGCTGTACCACCCGGGCTCGGAGAAGGCGACGCGGATGGAGCTGCGCTGCCCGGACCCGGCGTGCAACCCGTACCTGACGTTCGCGGTGCTGCTGCAGGCGGGCCTCGAGGGGATCGAGAAGGGCTACGAGCTGCCGGAGCCGATGGAGAAGAACCTCTACCACCTGTCGGGCGAGGAGCGCCGGCGCCTCGGCGTCGAGCAGCTGCCGGAGAGTCTCGGCGAGGCGATCGAGCTGACGGCGCAGTCGGAGCTCGTGCTGCGCACGCTCGGCGAGCACATGTTCAACCGCTACGTCGAGATCAAGCGCCAGGAGTGGGACGACTACCGGGTGCAGGTCACGCAGTGGGAGCGCGACCGCTACCTGTCGATCCTCTGAGCGCTTACGCGCGCGCCGGTACGGCGCAGGCGATCGGCCGCGCGGGCGAGAGGTAGGAGTGCTGGACCTGCAGCAGGTGCGCGAACGCGGTCGGGTGGCGCGCGGCGATCTCGTGCAGCAGGCGCAGGACGGAGACGGCGTGCTGCTCGTAGCGCTGCTCGCCGGTGAGCTGCGCGAGGCGCAGCAGGCCACCGGCGGCGCTCGCGGCGCCGGAGGGGATCGGCGTGTCCTCGAGGTCCTTGCGCCGCGCGATCAGCTGCTCGTGGTCTGAGGCGGTCGAGAAGAAGCCGCCGCGCTCGGCGTCGGCGAAGCGCTCGATCAGCTCGTCGGCGAGCGCGATCGCGTGCGCGAACCAGCGCTCGTCGCAACTCGCTTCGAACAGCACGAGCAGCGCGTCGAGCAGGTACGCGTGGTCCTCGAGGTAGGCGTCGAGCTTCGCGCGGCCGTCGTTGTAGGAGCGCAGCAGCCGGCCGCGTTCGTCGCGCATCTCGCGCAGCACGAACTCGGCGCATGCGACGGCGCTCGCGAGCAGCTGCTCGCCGAGCATTCGATCTTCGATTCGAGGATCGACGCCGGCTCGGCCCTCGGCGTCGGTCTCCCTTGCGCCGCGCGCGCGGCGTTCGCCAGCCGGCACGGCGCCGTCGCGCAGCGCGGCGCCGGTCTCGGCGAGCGCGGCGATCATCAGCGCGTTCCACGACGTTAGGCGCTTGTCGTCGAGCGCCGGCCGCACGCGCTGCGCGCGCTCGGCGAGCAGGCGCTCGCGGATGCGCGCGGCGACCTGAGGCTCGGGCAGCAGCTCGGGCTCTCGCCAGGAGCGGTCCTGCAGGACGTTGAGGCCGGGCTGCGGGTGGTGCGGGTCCTGGAAGTTGCCGTGCTCGCTGGCGCCGAACCACGCGATCGCGGCGCCGGCGTCGATCTCTAGACGATCGCGCAAATGCGCGATCGTCCACACGTAAAAGCGACCCTCGACGCCCTCGGAGTCGGCGTCGAGCGCCGAGTAGAAGCCGCCCTCGGGGCCGCGCATCTCGCGCAGCGCCCAGGCGAGCGTGTCGAGGCAGACGTCGAGCAGGCGACGCTCGCCGAGCGCCTGCGCGCCGTGCAGGTACGCGCGCGCGAGCAGCGCGTTGTCGTAGAGCATCTTCTCGAAGTGCGGCACGGTCCAGGCGCGGTCGACGCTGTAGCGCGCGAAGCCGCCGCCGAGCTGGTCGTGGATGCCGCCGCCGGCCATCGCGCGCAGCGACGCGCCGGTCATCTCGCGCTCGCCGCGCAGCAGCAGGAACTCGATCGCCGAGGCGTGCGGGAACTTCGGCGCGCCGCCGAAGCCGCCGTCGCGCGCGTCGAAGGACTCGCGCAGGCGCGCGACGGCCGTGTCGAGCTCGTGCTCGGCGATCGGCTCGCTCGACGGAGCGAGCGTCGCGCCGCCGGCGAGGCGCTCGCGCAGTCGCTCGCCGCCGGCGCGCAGCTCCTCGGCGCGCTCGCGCCAGGCCTCGGCGATCGCCTGCAGCACCTGCGTCCACGCGGGCATCCCGTGGCGAGGCTCGGGCGGGAAGTACGTGCCGCCGTAGAACGGCAGCTGCTCGGGCGTGAGGAAGACGTTGAGCGGCCAGCCGCCCTGACCGGTCATGCTCTGGACGGCCTCCATGTACAGCGCATCGACGTCGGGGCGCTCCTCGCGGTCGACCTTGACGCAGACGAACTCGTCGTTCATCAGCGCGGCTGTGCGCGCGTCCTCGAAGGACTCGCGCTCCATCACGTGGCACCAGTGGCACGACGAGTAGCCGATCGAGACGAGCAGCGGCTTGTCCTGCTCGCGCGCGCGAGCGAGCGCGAGCTCGCCCCACGGAAGCCAGTCGACGGGGTTCTCGGCGTGCTGGCGCAGGTAGGGCGAGGTCTCGGCGGCGAGCGCGTTCGGCATGCTGCGCTCAGCCTAGTGCGCGCTCGGCTGTGCGCTTGCGCGCCGAGCGCGCCGGCGGCGTCAGCGCGCGAGCAGGCCTGGTTCGCGCGCGAGTCCGGGCAGCGGCAGCTCGATCGGGCGCGACGGCCATTCGCTCGCGCCGCCGGCCTGTGCCCCTTGCGGTACGCGCGCGAGCTTGACCTTCGCGAGGCTCACGTCGAAGCGCCGGCCGCCGAGCGTCCCGCTGACGCGCTTGTCGGCCGACAGGCGCACGATGCCGCCCGACGCGGCGCTGCCGGAGATGCGGAGCGTCGCCGGCTGCAGTTCGTGGTTCTTGACGGGGAACGTCCCGCTGAGCGCGACGCCGCTGACGAACGAGAAGCGATGCAGCGTCGCGGCGGTCGAGGACATCCGCGCGTAGCCGCCGCGCAGTCCGCCGAAGCTCGCTCCGCTCGGCAGTTCGGTCTCGGCCTGCAGCGTCGCGGCGACGACCTGGCGATCGAGGTCGACGATCGCGTCGAGCACGGCCGTCAGCGTGCGGCCGGGCTTGCCGGAGAGCCCCGCCGGCGCGTGCACGTAGGCGAGCTTGCGCGGCGCGACGGGCGTCGGCGCGAAGACGTTCTTGCCAGCCGTGCACGGCTGCACGGGCGTGCTCGCGAAGAACGCGGCGACGGCGGCCTGCGCGCAGCCGCTGAAGTCGCTGCCGATGACCGAGTGCCCGGTGTACGGGACGGTCAGCAGCTGCGCGTCGGGGATCGTCGCGGCGACGGCTCTCGCGCCGGTCGTCGGCGTGCGCAGGTCCTGCTCGCCGGAGAGGATCAGCGTCGGCACGTTCGGCGGCGCCGTCGGCGCCGGCGGCGCGGCCGAGGCGTCGGGCCAGGAGGCGCACACGGGCACGAGGCTCGAGCCGAGCGCCGCTTCGGGGTCGAACGGGTAGAAGTCGGAGCTCGGCATGCCGTTCAGCGCGGCCGTCGCTTCGTTCAGGCGCGTCGCGGCGGTCGCGCTGCGCTGCCACGGGAACAGCGTCTCCTCGCACGAGGTCGTGACGAACAGCGCGTTGTTTTCTTCTTCTTTGCTGATCCGTTCGGCTTCGGGGCTCGGTTTGACGGGGATGCTCGGCACGAGGCCGTCGGCGATCAGGTTGAGCCGGAGCAGCGGGCCGGCGTCGCCGTTCAGCGCCGAGCGCACGGCGGCCGGCAGCAGCGCGCGCAGCGCCGGGTTGAGGTCGCCGGCGTCGAGGATGTCGAGCAGTTCGCTCTCGCCGAGCGAGACGTCGTGGCGCCTGCCCTGGCCGTCGTAGGCGACGCCGGTCAGGCGGTGGCGGCGCAGCCGCGCGACGAGCTTCGCGATGTCGGCGACCGGATCGGCGGTGATGCCGATGCACGCGCCGGCCGAGCACAGCTCGTCGAGCACCGGCGTGATCGCCTCGAGCCGATCGATGCCGAACGCTTCGGGGCCGGTGCTCGGCACGACCGAGTCGAGCACGAGCGATTCGACGTGCTGCGGGTAGCGTTCGGCGTACTCGAGCGCGACCTTCGTGCCGTAGGACGTGCCGTAGAGGACTAGCTTCTTGTAGCCGGCCTGGTGGCGGATCGCCTCGATGTCTTCGACCGATTCCTGCGTCGTGAAGCCGCCGCGCACGACGCCGAGCTGCAGCGCGCAGAGTTCGACGAGCGAGCCGAGCGCGGCTTCGCCGGCGCTCGCGAGCGCCGCTTCGTTGTCGAAGATCGGGCAGTTCAGCGGCGAGGATCGCCCGGTCCCGCGCTGGTCGAAGACGAGCAGGTCGCGCGAGGAGAGCGCCGGCGCGATCGCCGTCGCGAGCTGCGTCGCGAGCGGGTCGGCGGCCTGCCCAGGCCCGCCGGCGAGCGCGACGACGGCGCTTTCGGGCTGCGCGGCGCCGGACGACTTGCGCTCGACGGTCAGCGCGATCGTGCCCGGCGCTTTGCCGCTGCGGTCGACCGGCACGGTCACCTGCGCGCACTGGAAGCCGGTCGCCGAGGCTTCTGTGCACGGCGTCCACGAGAGCGCCGCGCCGGCCGGTGCGGCGAGCGCGCCGCCGAACGACCAGCCGGCGACCACCGACGCGGCGATCGCCCACGTGTACATCCGTCTGCGCATCCGGCGCACGTTACCTGGCGCGGTGGTCGCGAGACGCAGTTTGCAGGGGTTCTTCACACCCGCCGGCTACCCGCGACGATCGGCGTCAAGCGGTGCGCGCTAGGCTGCGCGCGTGGGTGGCGAGCGCGAGACGACCGACGCACGCGGCGCGCCGCCGGCGATCGGCCCTTACAGCCACGCGGTCGCCGCCGCCGGCCTGCTGTTCTGCTCGGGGCAGATCCCGCTCGACGCCGACGGCCGCGAGCTCGTCGGCACGACGCCGGCCGAGCAGGCGCGGCGCTGCCTCGAGAACCTCAGCGCCGTCTGCGCGGCGGCCGGCACGACGCTCGATCGCGCCGTGCGCCTGACGATCTACACGACGCGCCTCGACGCTTTCGCCGAGATCAACGACGCGTACGGCGTGTTCTTCGCCGAGCAGCCGCCCGCGCGCGCGGCGGTCGGCGTCGCGGCGCTGCCGAAGGGCGCCTTGGTCGAGATCGACGCGATCGTCGCGCTCTAAGCGCTACGCGGCGGTCGGCGCGGCGGGCGCGGCGAAGCGCTCGTCGGCGTCGGGCTCGGCGGCGACGAGCGCGCGGCTGAGCAGGCGCCAGAGCGTCTCGCGCTCGTCGGCGTCGAGCGCGCTGAGGACGTCGTCCTCGATCCCTTCCTGCGCCTTCTCGGCCTTCGCGAGCGCCTTCGTGCCGGCCGGCGTCAGCTCGACGCGGTGGCGGCGGCGGTCGTCGGGGTCGCGCCGGCGCGCGATGTAGCCGAGGTCCTCGAGCTCGTTGAGCAGCAGCACGACGTTGTTCGCGTCCATGCAGAGCACCTCGGCGAGCTCCTGCTGCGGGCAGCCGGTGTGGTCGCGCAGGTAGCTGAGCGTCATCAGGTGGCGCAGGTGCATGCCGAGCAGCTGCTCGTCGCTGCGCCGGTAGACCTGCTTGGCGAGGCGCGTCAGCAGGACCATCGAGTTCGGAGCGGAAGCCCTCATCGATCCCATTTCACCAGATTTATACACCATCTTGCATCTGTCGTCATTGTAGCGCCCACGATAAATAGTTCATAGATCATCCCTTGAGCATGGATGATCCTTGCTATGGTTGTCCTTCGTCCACCGAAGGGAGCCCGCATGAGCACGACGATCGAGCAATTGGAGACCGCAGGTTCGGCGCCGCCGGACCGCACGACGACGGCCGACGCCGCGCGGCAACGCAGCGAGCGTCGCCGCTGGATCGCGCTCGCCGTGCTGTGCCTCGGCCAGCTGATGATGGTGCTCGACGCGACGATCGTGAACGTCGCGCTGCCGTCGATCCAGAGCGACCTGCACTTCAGCCAGAGCAACCTCACGTGGGTGCTCGACGGCTACCTGATCACGTTCGGCGGCTTCCTGCTGCTCGCCGGTCGGCTCGGCGACCTCGTCGGGCGAAAGCGCGTGTTCCTGAGCGGGCTGGTCCTGTTCACGGGCGCGTCGATCCTCTGCGGGATCGCCGACAGCCAGGGCCTGCTGATCGGCGCGCGCCTGTTGCAGGGCGTCGGCGGCGCGGTCGCCTCGAGCGTGATCCTCGCGATCATCGTGACCGAGTTCCCGGAGCGGCGCGAGCAGGCGAAGGCGATGGGCATGTACGCGTTCGTCTCGGCCGGCGGCGGTTCGATCGGGCTGCTCGCGGGCGGCGCGCTGACGCAGTCGCTCGACTGGCACTGGATCTTCTTCGTCAACGTGCCGATCGGCGTAGTCGCGTTCCTCGCCGGCTCGCGCCTGATCGTCGAGAACAGGGGGCTCGGCCTCGGCGGCGGCGTCGACTGGTTCGGCTCGGTGCTCGTCACGCTCGCGACGATGGCCGGCGCGTTCGCGATCGTCAAGTCGAGCGAATACGGCCTGACGTCGGCTCGCACGCTCGGCGTCGGCGGCGCGGCGATCGTCCTGCTCGCGGCGTTCCTCGCGCTCGAGGCGCGCGTGAAGAACCCGATCATGCCGCTGCGGATCCTGCGCCTGCGCTCGCTGATGGGCTCGAGCGTCGTGCGCGGGCTGCTGATCACGGGGATGTTCTCGGCGTTCTTCCTCGGCTCGCTGTACCTCGAGCGCGTGCTCGGCTACGACGCGATCGAAACGGGCCTCGCGTTCCTGCCGCTGACGGTGCTGATCGCGATCATGTCGATGGGCGTCGCCGCGCGGGTCGTCGAGCGCGTCGGCGCGGTCAACACGCTCGCGGGCGGGCTCGTCTCGATCATCGCCGGGCTGCTGCTGCTCGCGACGCAGGGCGTTCACGCGAGCTACTTCCCGGGCCTGTTCCTCGCGTTCCTGCTGCTCGGGCTCGGCGCCGGCAGCTCGTTCCTGCCGCTGCTGACGATCGGCATGGCCGACGCGCCGCAGCGCGACGCGGGGCTCGCCTCGGGGATCATCAACGTCTCGGTGCAGCTGTTCGGCGCGATCGGCCTCGCCGTGCTCGGCACGGTCGCGACCGACCACACGAAAGCGCTGAGCAAGAACGGGCACACGCTCGTCGACGCGCTGACCGGCGGCTACCACCTCGCGTACCTCGTCGCGGCGATCTGCGTCGCGTTCGGCATCCTCGCGGCGTTCCTCGTGCTGCGCCCGCCGCGCGCGAGCGTCGCGCAGGAGGTCGAGGAGCTCGAGCGCGACTTCGGCCGCGCGAGCGCGAGCCAGCAGACCGCCGAGCAGCTCGCGTAGCGAGCCGCGAGCGGATGAGATGAGGCGAGCTCTGCTTCGACCTACGTCGATCCGCCCGCGGGACCGCCGGCCTGCTGAGCGCGCTCCGGCGCTCGCAGGCTCGTAACGCTTGCCGTCGCCTCGGCGTCTTCGGCGTCGAGCTTCTCCTGCCATTCCGCGACCTCCCGAGGGAAGCGCCCGCTGCTGTACGTCGGCCATTCGGCGGCGGGGATGACGGTGGCCGGGTGCTGCACCTCGGTGAGCGTCGCACCGTCGTCGAGCACGAACACCGGCTGCACGACGACCTTCAGCAAGCGGACCTTCACAGGATGATCCCGATCGCTTTGATCGCTTCGATGATTTCTTTGAGCGCTTTCGTGTTGGCCGCCGTGGTTTCGGCGGGAACGGCGATCGTCGCGTGCCGCGCTACGGGCGTGACACCTTTGTAGAGCGCGACTTTGCTCGCGTTGAAGACGATCTCTTCGTTCGGGAAGACCCCGTAAATCAGCGGTTCGGTCGTTTCGCTGTTGGCGACGTAGAGCTTGTTGCTGCCTTTCTCCTTGTAGCCGGCGGTCGCGCCGATGAAGACGTTGCCACTGCCGGTGCATTCGCCTCCGGCGGCGACGCCGAGCGCTGTGTTTTCGCGGCCCGTCACGTTTTCGCCGAGGGCGAACAGGCCGACAGCGGTGTTGTAGTTGCCCGTCGTGCTTTTCGTCAGCGACGTCGCGCCCACGGCGACGTTGCCTTCGCCGGTCGTGTTGCGCGTGAGCGCGCCGCGGCCGACCGCGACGCCTTCTTCGCCCGTCGTGTTGTTGCGCAGCGCTTCGAAGCCAACGGCGGTGTTGCGTTGGGCGGTGTTCGCGTACAGTGCCTCCCAGCCGATCGCCGTGCATTCGATTCCGGTTTTGTTGTTGTTCATCGCGCAGTAGCCGATCGCGACGAGGCCGTAGCCGGTTGTGTTGTTGTAGAGCGAGCGGAAGCCGACGGCGATGTTTCCCGTCGCCGTCTGCTGCGCCGCAAGCGATTCACAGCCGATCGCGACGTTTTCTTCGCCCGAGGTGACGTTGACGCCGGCGTTCTCACCAACCGCGGTGTTGCCGCCGCCGGTTGTGAGGAAGCCGAGCGCCTGGCTGCCGATCGCCGTGTTGTCTTCGGTGCTCGTCGCGCTGGTGCCGCTGAGGCTATGCAGCGCGTGCCAGCCATAGGCGGTGTTGCCACGGTGTTTTTCGTGTTCCGCTTTGCTCTCGCCGACGAAGCTCGCGAACGCGCCTTCGCCGATCGCGGTGTTTTCGCCGGGCAGCTCGACGATCTCCGACGCGGGTGCCGCTTCGACGTCGGCTGCGCCGAGGACTACCGCACCGGTTTTGCCGTTCACGCTCGACACGCCTTCCGCGTGCGCCGGCGATGCGCTGATCGCGGCATCGGCCAACAGCGCACCGGTCGCAGCGGCCGTGATCCCCACGAGCGCGCGGCGACGCGTCAGCGGCTCGTCCGTCGCAGGCTGCGGTTGAGCACTCATGATCGCCTCCTCGAGATGGGGTTCACGGATACCGCTCGTCGGACGGTAACGCCGGACCGCGCCGGCGCCGACCACGCAGTGTCCTCGACACGCGAGACCGAGCGAAAACCCCGCGCCCGGCCCGCTTGCGGGCCGCGCGTCGCGAATCACCTTGCGCGCGGATGTCTCCGACCTTCGCCCTGCCGTGCCCGGCGACGGGCGGGGTCCGGCGGCGGTGAGCGGTGCGCGGCGCTCGCCCGGTATCGCGTGCCTTCTCGTCCTCGCCGGCGCTCCCGCGCGGCTTAGCCGCGCGCGCGCAGCTCGGCGCGCTTGACCTTGCCGCTCGCGGTCTTCGGCAGTTCGCTCGCGAACTCGACGATGCGCGGGTACTTGTACGGCGCGGTCTCGCGCTTGACGTGCTCCTGCAGCTCGCGCACGAGTTCCTCCGAGGGCGCGTGCTCGCCGTCGCGCAGGACGACGACGGCGCGCACGACCGAGCCGCGCTCCTCGTCGGGCGCGGCGATCGCGGCGGCCTCGGCGACGGCCGGGTGCGCGACGAGCGCCGACTCGACCTCGAACGGGCCGATGCGGTAGCCGGAGGAGATGATCACGTCGTCGTCGCGGCCCTGGAAGCGCAGCCAGCCGTCGTCGTCCTGCTCGACGAGGTCGCCCGTGCGCCAGACGCACCCGAGCTGCCGGTCGTCGATCCGCCAGCGCCCGTCGTCCTCGCGACGCACGTGCTCGCCGATGTAGCCGAGGAAGAACGTCGGCACGGTGCGCGGGTTGACGGTCAGCTCGCCGTCTTTGACGAGCAGCCCGACGCCGGGCAGCGCCTTGCCCATCGAGCCGGCGCGCGCGCGCTCGCCGGCCGGCGCGCCGGTCAGCTGGCCGGTCTCGGTCTGGCCGTAGCCGTCGCGGATGTCGAGGTCGGTCGCCTCCCGCCAGGCGCGCAGGACCTCGGGGTTGAGCGCCTCGCCGGCGGCGACCATCGCGCGCAGGTCGGCGAGCCGGCGCAGCGTCGTGCGCTTGGCGAGCACGCGGTACTCGGTCGGCGCCATGCACAGCACGTTGACGCGCTCGCGCGCGAGCAGCTCGAGGCGCTCGTGCGCGTCGAAGCGCTCGTCGTGCAGGAGCGCCGTCGCGCCGGCGAGCCACGGCGCGATGAACACGTTGCGCGCGGACTTCGACCAGCCGCTCGCGGCGGTGCACCAGACGAGCTCGCCACGGCGCGGCCCGAGCCAGTGGGTCGCCTGCAGTCGCTGGCCCTCGAGGTAGCGCTGGCCGTGCAGCACGGCCTTCGGCTCGCCGGCGGTGCCGCTCGTGAACGTGATCAGGCACGGGTCGCTCGGCGCGAGCTCGGCCGCGGCGGCCGGCTCGGCGGCGAACAGCCGCTCGTCGGGCACGAGCGCGACGGGGCACTGCGGCGCGGCGGCCTCGAGCTCGGCGCGGTTGCGCTCGTCGGCGACGATCAGCGACGGGCGCACGGCGTCGATCCGCAGGCGCAGGTCCTTCGCGCGCAGCTGCTCGGTGCACGGCAGCACGACGGCGCCGAGGCGGAAGCAGGCGACCATCG
Organism: uncultured Solirubrobacteraceae bacterium; assembly: GCA_963802105.1. Classification (GTDB taxonomy): domain Bacteria; phylum Actinomycetota; class Thermoleophilia; order Solirubrobacterales; family Solirubrobacteraceae; genus Palsa-744. The sequence continues at coordinate 2,207,731 of CAWDHJ010000002.1, forward strand.
AGCAGACCCACTCGGGGCGGTTGCCGATCAGCGTCATCACGACGTCGCCACGACCGATCCCGAGGCGCGTGAACGAGCCGGCCAGGCGCGCGCTGCGCTCGGCGACCTCGGCGAACGTCCACTCGCGCCGCGAGCCGTCGCGCGCGAGCTCGAGGAGCGCGATCGCGGACGGCGGCAGGCGCTCGAGCACGTCGCGGGCGAAGTTCATGCCGGTATTCTCCCTCGACAAGCAAAAACTAGTCTGGAGCCCGACAACGCATGGCCGTAGCCGCCGACCCGTACACCGAGATGACCGACGAGCAGAAGGCGATCACCGAGATGGTCCACCAGTTCGTCGACGAGCAGATCCTGCCGAACGCCGAGCACTACGACCACGAGGACTCCTTTCCCGAGCCGATCGTCGAGCAGATGAAGGAGCTCGGGCTGTTCGGCGTGACGATCCCCGAGGAGTACGGCGGCATGGGCCTCGACCTGACGACGTACGCGATGATCGTCGAGGAGCTCTCGCGCGGCTGGATCTCGATCTCGGGCGTCGTCAACACGCACTTCATCGGCTCCTACCTGCTGATCAAGTTCGGCACCGACGAGCAGAAGCAGAAGTACCTGCCGAAGATGGCGACCGGCGAGATCCGCGCCGCCTTCTCGCTCTCGGAGCCCGAGCTCGGCTCCGACGTGCAGGCGATCAAGACCTCCGCGAAGAAGCAGGACGACGGCGCGTGGGAGATCAACGGCCAGAAGATGTGGGTGACGAACGGCCTGCGCTCCTCGCTCGTCTTCACGCTCGTCAAGACCGACCCGCAGGCCGACCCGCGCTACCGCGGGATGACGTGCTTCATCTGCGAGAAAGAGCCGGGCGTCGCGGAGAACACGGGTGCGCTGAAGGGCTTCAACGTGCCGCCGCAGATCAAGAAGATGGGCTACAAGGGCGTCGAGTCGACGGAGCTCGTGTTCGACGGCTACCGCTGCCCCGCCGAGCAGATCCTCGGCGGCGAGGAGGAGGGGCTGAACAAGGGCTTCGTGCAGATGATGGATGCGCTCGACCTCGGACGCGTGAACGTCGCGGCGCGCGGCGTCGGTCTCGCTCAGCGCGCGTTGGAGCTGGCGCTCAAATACGCGCAGGAGCGCAAGACGTTCGGCAAGCCGATCGCCGAGCACCAGGCGATCCAGTTCAAGCTCGCCGACATGGCGACGCAGGTCGACGCCGCACGCCTGCTCGTGCGCCGCGCCGCGGCGATGAAGGACGCCGGCGAGCGCTCGGACCTCGAGGCCGGCATGGCGAAGCTGTTCGCCTCCGAGGCCGGTCGCTTCTGCGCCGAGGAGTGCCTGCGTATCCACGGCGGCTACGGGTACTCGAAGGAGTACGAGATCGAGCGCATCTACCGCGACGCGCCGCTGCTTTTGATCGGCGAGGGCACGTCCGAGATCCAGCGGATGGTGATCGGGCGCAAGCTGCTGCAGCGCCATAAGATTTGACAGATTCGCGACGGACCACGAAGGTCCCGGAAGGGGGCAGGAGATGGCCGAGGACGCCAAGGCTCTGATCGAGCTCGCCAGCCGCCGGTTCATCGAGGAGGTGCCGGCGCTCGCGCCGATCAAGCTCGTCGTCGGTGTCGAACTGCGCGGGCGCGGCGACGTGCAGCACTTCCGCCTGGAGATGCCCGACATGAAGGTCACGAAGGGCCCGGCGGCCGACGCGCGCGTGCGCGTCGACATGCGCCGCGAGTTCTTCAACGTGATGGCGCGCGAAGGCAAGGTCGCCGACTGGATCGAGGCGTTCGCCTACGGCCAGGCGAAGGCGAGCGGCCCCGAGCAGATCCTCAAGCTGATCATCAACGTCGTCGAGCGCCAGCAGGAGCGCCAGCGAACGCGCAAGGCGCGCAAGCCGGCCTGACGCTCGCGCGCGGGCGCTCCTCCGGAATCGCGTGAACGACGGGGCTGAGACGGCCGAGAGGCAAGCGAGCCCAGGACGCAGGGAGCGTGGCGTGCTCTGCACGCGAGCGACCGAGGACGCCGGCTCGCGCCGCCTATCGGCCGTCTCAGTGGTAGGACGTCAGCTGCTGCGCGAGGAACGCGAGCGAGGCGAGCAGGAACAGGCACATGACGATCAGTGAGAAGTTTTCGTTCATGGCTCTGCGGTCAAGATACCGCTCCGCGCGGCTTTCAGGTGAGAATCGCGCCGCCGTCGTAGAGCTTGATCACCTTCACCGCCCAGTCCGGCGAGGCGTCGAGGCACAGGCGGCAGAGCACACACTCGTCGATGTTCCGCTCGACGAGCTCGAGCGTCCCGTCTCCGGCCTGCGCGTAGATGTCGACCGGGCAGGCTTCGGTCAGCTTTCGCGCGAGCTCGGCGTCGGCCGCGGCGGCGGCGTCGACTTCGACCGCGATGAACAGGCCGTCCCTCCTCACGATCAGGTCACCTCCGCGGGGCATCCGGCCCCGCATCCTGATGATGTTGGTCGCCCTCCGGGCGCCCTTGATCGGCCGGGCTTGGCCCGGCCTTCTCCGCGAGCTTGGCCTTGACGAGGTCGGGGATCTCGTCGATCCGCTGCACGACGGGGATGCCGGCGGCCTCGAGGCGGGCGATCTTCTCGGTCGCCGAGTCCTCCTTGCCCTCGACGATCGTGCCGGCGTGCCCGAAGGACATGCCCTGCATCTCCTCGTCGTCCATGAACTTGCCGGCCATGAAGGCGATGATCGGAAGGCGCGAGTCGTTGTCCTTGACCCACTGGGACAGTTGCGCCTCCATGCGCCCGCCGGGCTCGGTGTAGATGACGATCGCCTGCGTCTGCTCGTCGGCCTCGAAGTACGGCATCAGCTCGGCGTAGGTCGAGCCGATGATCGCGTCGCCGCCGATCGAGACGGCCGTCGAGACGCCGAGCCCGGCGGCCGTGAGCGTCGAGGAGATCTCGGTCGTCATGCCGCCGGAGCGGCTCATCACGCCGATGGCGCCGGGCTGGTAGGCGACGGCGGCGTTGCGCGCCGGGCCGCCGATGCCGCCCATCTTGGCGACGCCGGGGACGATCACGCCGAGGCAGTTCGGGCCGATGATCCGCGCGCCCTTCGCGTCGGCGAGCTCGACCATCATCGCGACGTCGCGGCGCGGGATCCGCTCGGTGACGATCACGATCGTCTCGATGCCGGCGTGCAGCGCCTCGAAGACGGCGTCTCGCGTGCCGGCCGGCGGGACGGTGACGACCGAGCCGTCGGGCACGACGCCGCCGTTGTGCTCGACGGCCTGCTCGACGGTGTCGAAGACGGGGACGCCGTGGACCTCGCGGCCCTTGCGCCCGGGCGTCACGCCGCCGACGATCTTCGAGCCGTAGTCGAGGCACTCGCGCGTGAGGTTGACGGCCTCGCGCCCGGTGATGCCCTGGATGATGAAGGTCGTGTCCTGGTCGATCAGGATCGACATCGCTAGGCCGCCGCTCCCTGGATCTTGGCGACCGCGCGACCGGCGGCCTCCCACAGGGAGACGGACCGGTCGCAGTACTCGATCCCGTACTTGTCGAGGATCTTGAAGCCCTCCTCCTCCCACGCGCCGGGGATGCGGAAGATCGCGATCGTCTCGCCGGGGTCCCTGTCGAGCTCGAGGCACGCCTTGATGACGCCGCGCGCGACGATGTCGACGCGCGTGTTCGAGACGATCGACATCATCACGGCGATCTTCTCGACGCCGTCTTTCTGGAGGACCTGCTTGGCGAGGCCGCAGGCCTTCGCGACGGACGGGTTGCCGCCGATCTCGGAGTAGTTGGCCGGCTTGCCGCCCTGCTGGCGGACGGCGTCGGTCAGCGTCAGCGAGCCGCCGCCGGCGCCGATGACGAGACCGATGTTGCCGTTGAAGCCGGTGTCCTTGCCCTGGATCACGCCGCGGTGGTCGGCGGCGTCGATCGCCTTGACGGCCTCCTCGAACGGCGTCGGCGTGTGGCCCTCGCGGGTGCCCTCGTCGGCGCCGATGCCGAGCGCCTGCAGCAGCGCTTTCTGGCGCGGCATGCCCTCGTTCTCCATCTCCATGTGCGCGTCGAGCGCGACGAACGAGCCGTCCGTCAGCTCGGCGAGCGGGTTGATCTCGGCGAGCGTCATGTCGTCGTCGAGGAACAGCCGCGCGAGGCGGGCGAGCACCGGCGTGGCGCGCTGCAGCGCCCTGCCGGTGACGCCGGCGGCGGCGATGACCTGCTTGGCCTGAAAGTCGGAGAACGGTTCGAGCGTCGAGAAGTGGCCGCGGCCGACGTGGTCGGGGTGCTCCTCGGCGACCTGCTCGATGTCGATGCCGCCCATGTCGCTGAACAGCATCAGCGGCTTCTTCGCGGTGCCGTCCCAGACGACGCCGGCGTAGTACTCCTGCGCGACCTCGGCCTTCGGGTCGACGAGCACGCCGCGCGGCATGTGACCGCCGATCTCGAGCTGCAGGATGTCCTTGGCGTGCGCCTCGGCCTGCTCGGGCGTGTCGGCGAACTTGACGCCGCCGGCCTTCATCCGCCCGCCGGAGAGCACCTGCGACTTGATCACCGTCGGCCCGTCGATCCGCCGCGCGATCTCGGCCGCCTCGGCGGGGTCGGTCGTGAAGCCGTAGTCGGTGACCGGGATGCCGGCGCGCTTGACGATCTCGCGCGCCTCGTACTCGAAGAACCTCATCTGCTGGACCTCATGCGGCGCGGAAGCCTATACGGCTCAGACGGCGGCCGGCGCGAAGCCGTACTGCTCGGCGAGCTCGGGGTCCTTCTTCGCGAGCATTTCGGCGAGCCCGACCATCACCTTGCACTGCTTCCACGTCGCGTCGTCCTGCATCTTGCCGTCGATCATGTGCACGCCGCGCCCGTCGGGGATCGCCTCGATGACCTTCTTCGCGAAGGCGACCTCGTCGGGGTCGGGGGAGAAGACCTTCTTGGCGATCGCGATCTGGCCGGGGTGCAGCGACCAGGCGCCGACGCAGCCGAGCAGGAACGCGGCGCGGAACTGCGTCTCGCAGCCCTCGGCGTCGGAGATGTCGCCATACGGGCCGTAGTAGGGCAGCGCGCCGACCGACGTGCATGCGTCGACCATGCGCGCGATCGAGTAGTGCCACGGGTCCTGCTGGTAGCTCGCGCGCGGCGCGTCGGGGTTATCGGGATCGGGGTCGGCGATCGTGCGGTAGCCGGGGTGCCCGCCGCCGACGCGCGTCGTCTTCATCCGCCGCGAGGCGGCGAGGTCGGCCGGGCCGAAGCTCATGCCCTGGATGCGCGGCGAGGCGCTCGCGATCTCCTCGAGGTTCGAGACGCCCTGCGCGGTCTCGAGCACGCAATGGATCAGGATCGGACGATCGACGCCGGCCTTCGCCTCGAGCTGCGCGAGCAGCCGGTCGGCGTAGTGGATGTCCCACGGCCCCTCGACCTTCGGGATCATGATCACCTCGAGCTTGTCGCCGATCTCGCCGACGAGGCGCGTGAGGTCGTCGAGCACGTACGGCGAGGCGAGCTCGTTGATGCGCGTCCACAGCGCCGTCTCGCCGAGGTCCATCTCGCGGCCGACCTTGATCAGCCCCTCGCGCGCGGCCTCCTTGCGTTCGAGCGGGATCGCGTCCTCGAGGTTGCCGACGAGCACGTCGACCTTCGGCGCGAGGTCGGGCGTCTTGTCGACCATTTTCGGGTTCGAGAAGTCCATGAAGTGGAGCATCCGGGAGGGCTTGAAGGGGATCTCGCGCGCTGGCTCGGGCGCGTCGATCGCAAGGGGCTTGAAGAAGTCGCGGGGGTTGCGCAAGTCGGCTCTCCTGCTCTGGCTCGGTCGGTCGTTTACGCGATGAACGCTATCGGCTCGGCGCGGGCCACTAGAGTCCAACGCTGAAAGGCAAGCCATCCGAGGAGACTCCAGGACCCAATGAGCGAGACGCAAACCGTCGAGACCGAGCAGGCCGCGCGCGAGGCGAGCGGCGCCCATCCGTATGGCCGCTACCTCGAGGAGTTCGAGGTCGGCGCCGTCTACAAGCACTGGCCGGCGAAGACCGTGACGGAGGCCGACGACCACCTGTTCTGCCTGATTACGATGAACCACCATCCGCTGCACATCAACGACGTCTACGCGCGCAAATCGCAGCAGGGGCGCAACGTCGTCGTCGGGCCGCTCGTCTACTCGCTCGCGCTCGGCATGTCGGTCTCGGACGTCAGCGGCAAGGCGATCGCGAACCTGGCGACCGAAGAACTGAGCCACCCGGCGCCGGTGTTCCACGGCGACACGCTGTTCTGCGAGTCGGAGGTGCTCGAGAAGCGCGAGTCGAAATCGAAGCCCGACCGCGGCACGGTCAAGGTGCACACGCGCGTGCTCAACCAGGACGGCGTGCTCGTCGCCGAGTTCAAGCGGCTCGTGCTCGTTCCGCGGAAAAACCCTGGAGACACCGAGGCCGAGGGCAACGTAGAGTAGTCGTGCGATACGCTCTGCAGACCGCCCGCCTGGGCGTTTTTTCCGTTTCCAGGGCCCGCGAGGCCCGCGGATCGCGCCGACCGACGACGAGCGCGTCGGCGCGCCGATCATGACCGCGATCGAGGAGTCCTAACCGCATGAACACGACCGCCTCCGCCCCCACGACGAACGAGCGACTGCTGGCTTGGGTCGGCGAGGTGGCGTCGCTGACAGAAGCTGACGAGATCCACTGGTGCGACGGCTCGGCCGAGGAGTACGACAGCCTCTGCCAGGCGCTCGTCGACGCCGGCACGTTCGAGCGCCTGTCGGACGCGAAGCGCCCGAACTCCTACCTCGCGCTGTCGGACCCCGGTGACGTCGCGCGCGTCGAGGACCGCACGTTCATCTGCTCGCAGACCGAGGACGAGGCGGGGCCGACGAACAACTGGCGCGAGCCGGACGAGATGCGCGCGACGCTCAACGAGCTGTTCGCCGGCTCGATGCGCGGGCGCACGATGTACGTCGTGCCGTTCTCGATGGGCCCGCTCGGCTCGGACAAGAGCTACGTCGGCGTGCAGCTGACCGACTCGACGTACGTCGCTGTCTCGATGCGGATCATGACGCGGATGGGCCAGGACGCGCTCGACGCGCTCGGCTCGGAAGGCGAGTTCGTGCCATGCCTGCACTCGGTCGGGATGCCGCTCGCGGACGGCGCCGAGGACGTGCCGTGGCCGTGCAACGCCGAGAACAAGTACATCGTGCACTTCCCCGACACGCGCGAGATCTGGTCGTTCGGCTCGGGCTACGGCGGCAACGCGCTGCTCGGCAAGAAGTGCTTCGCGCTGCGGATCGCCTCGGTGATGGCGCGCGACGAGGGCTGGATGGCCGAGCACATGCTGATCCTCAAGCTGACCTCGCCGGAGGGCGAGGTCAAGTACATCACCGGCGCCTTCCCGAGCGCGTGCGGCAAGACGAACCTCGCGATGCTGATCCCGACGCTCGAGGGCTGGAGGGTCGAGACGATCGGCGACGACATCGCGTGGATGAAGTTCGGCGAGGACGGCCGCCTGTACGCGATCAACCCCGAGTACGGCTTCTTCGGCGTCGCGCCGGGGACCGGCGAGGAGACGAACCCGAACGCGATCCACACGGTCGAGCAGAACTCGATCTTCACGAACTGCGCGAAGACCGACGACGGCGACGTCTGGTGGGAGGGGCTGAGCAAGGAGCCGCCGGCGCACCTGATCGATTGGCACGGCAACGACTGGACGCCGGAGGCGGGCACGCCGGCGGCGCACCCGAACGCGCGCTTCACGACGCCGGCCGCGCAGGACCCGGCGATCGCGCCCGAGTGGGAGGACCCGAAAGGCGTGCCGATCGACGCGATGCTGTTCGGCGGCCGGCGCTCGACGGTCGTGCCGCTCGTGACGGAGGCGTTCGACTGGGAGCACGGCGTGTTCCTCGGCTCGGTGATGAGCTCGGAGAAGACGGCGGCCGCCGCCGGGACGGTCGGCGAGCTGCGCTTCGATCCGTTCGCGATGCTGCCGTTCTGCGGCTACAACATGGGCGACTACTTCGCGCACTGGCTCGAGATGGGCCGCCAGGGCGGCGCGAAGCTGCCGAAGATCTTCTACGTCAACTGGTTCCGCAAGGACGAGGGCGGGCGCTTCCTCTGGCCGGGCTTCGGCGAGAACTCGCGCGTGCTCTCGTGGGTGTTCGCGCGCTGCGCCGGGCACGGCGCGGCGACGGACACGCCGATCGGGCTGATCCCGCCGGTCGGCGAGGACGGCATCGACACGCGCGGCCTCGACGTCTCCGACGCCGACATGGCCGAGCTGCTGCGCGTCGACACGGCCGAGTGGAAGGCGCAGCTGCCGCAGTTCCACGCGTACCTCGCGCAGTTCAACCGCCTGCCGGACGCGCTAAACGTGCAGCTGCAGGCGCTCGAAGAGCGACTGGGCTAAGCGGCCGCGGCGCCGGCGAGGCGTCGCGAGCGCGCGCCGAGGCACGGGTCGGGCAGCGCCGGCCTGCGCCAGCCGGCGCGCCGGCGCGTGGGCTCGCAGCGGACAGTCCGCCAGGCGCAGCGCGCGCGGCCGCGTTGGACCGCGGGTCGTCGGGTGTCCTGGCAGCCGCGGCGCATCGCTAGAACTGCGTCGTCGTGCTCGTCGTGAACGGCGCGAACGCGTTGCCGTATTCGTCGGTCAGGTTCGCGTCTGGCGTCAGCGTCGCGGCGCTCGAGCCGACCTGTTTGACCGTGCCGGAGCCGCCCTTGCCGCCGAGTTCGACTTCGAGCATCTCGGTGCTCGCGTCGTATTCGACCGTGGAGCTGTTGCTGCCGTTGCCGCTGAACGTCGCATTGCCACCGCTGACGTAGGCGTTCGAGCCAAGGTCGATCGTGCCGAGGTGGAACGTGCATCTGCTCGCCGAGACGCTCAGCGTGTCGTCGCTCGAGCCGCTGCCGTCGGCCAGCGTGACGGTGACTTCGTTGTTGGCGGTCAGCGAGTGGTTGCTCGTGTTGCCGCTCCACAGCGAGCACATCGTGTTGACGGCGATCGGCTCGCCGAACTGAACCGCGAACGAGTCGCCGGCTTCGATTTTCCCTTTCGCGGAGAAGCCGAAGTTGTGGTTGCTCAGCGTCAGCGCGGCGAGCTTCGCGCCTTCGACGGTGACGGCCAGGCCCGTGCCGTTCTTGAGTTCGCCTTCGGCAACGACCACCTGGACGGCTTCGGCGGCGTAGAGCTTCATCACGCCGTTGCTCGAGCCGGTGACTTTGGCGACGCCGGAGGCGAACGCGATCGTCGTCGGCGAGCCGAACGCGACGGGAGTGCCCGACGCGTTGCTGACGGTCGGGCTGGTGCCGGCTTTCGGGCCGCTGAACGTCAGGCTCTTGTTGCCGCTGTAGCCGGCCGCCGTGTTGCCGAACGCGTCGACGGCGGTGATCGTCAGGTTGTCGGGCGAGCCGGCGATCGGAGTCGTCGTCGCGGCGGCGAGCGACAGCGCCTTCGGCCCGCCGGCGCCTACGACGAAGCTCGTCGTCGTGCTGCTCGCGGAGCCGCTCGTGACTTTCAGCGATGTCGTCTGCGCGTCGACGAGCGTGACGGTCGCTTGCGTTTGGCCGGCGGCGAACGTCGCGCTCGGCGCGTAGGTCGGAGCGGCGCCGTCGGGCGCGTTCGCCGGGCCGGAGAAGCCGAGCGGCTGCGAGCCGCTGACGCTGTTGCCGTACGCGTCTTTGGCGCCGGTGATCGTCACCGCGAACGCGGTGCCGGCCGTCTGCGGTCCTGGGTTGGCCGCGGTGAAGCTGACGGGTGCCCCCGTGGCGACGGCGAAGCTTTCGGAAGTGCCGACGACTTCGCCCGATTTTGCCGTCAGCGCCGTCGTCTGCGCGTCGTACAGCGTCGTTCTCGCGGTCGCTTTGCCGGAGCTGAAGAACAGCGAGGTTTCGTAGACCGGCGCTTTGTTGCTCGGGCTGTTCGACGGGCCGCCGAACGTGACCGCCTGTTTGCCGGTGAAGCCGCCCGTCGGGTTGCCGTATTTGTCCTGCGCGGTCAGCGTCGTGCTGAATTCTTTGCCAGCGACGATTTCGCTCGGCACGGAGACGCCGAACGTCGTCGTGCTGCTGCTGTTGACGATGAAGCTGCCGCTCGTGCCCGTGACGGCGCCCTGCGTCGCGGTGAGCGTCGTCGTCTGCGCGTCGTACAGCGCGATCGAGCCGGTGCCGACGCCGGCTTTGAATTCGATCGACGGCGGGTAGCTCGGCGCTTTGCCGCCGGGGCTTTCGCCGGGGCCGCCGAACGCGATCGCCTTCGAGCCTTCGTAGCCGGTTGCGATGTTGCCGAATTCGTCCTTCGCGGTGAGCGTCACGCCGAAGGCGCCACCGGCGGTCTGCGTCGCGGGCGTCGGGACGTTGAACGAGCTGGCGGGCGCCGCCGCGACGGTGAAGCTCGGCGAGGTGCCTTTCAGCGGGCTCTGCGTCGCGGTGAGCGTCGTCGTCTGCGCGTCGTACAGCGTGACCGTCGACGCCTTGCCTTCGCCGGCGGTGAAGTTGACCGACGACGGGTAGGACGGCGCTTTGCCGCCGGGGCTGCTCGACGGGCCGCTGAACGAAACGGACTTGCTGCCGCTGTAACTCGTCGCGACGTTGCCGTATTCGTCCTTCGCGGTCAGGGCGAGTTCGAAGGCTTTGCCGGCCGTCTGCGCGCCGGGCGAGGCCGGCGTGAGGCTGTTGGCGGCGGCGGCGCTGACGGTGAAGCCGGCCGAAGTCCCGGTGACGGAGCCCTGCGTGGCGGTCAGCGTCACGCTCTCGGCCGCGTCGTACAGCGCGATCGAGGCTTTGCCTTCGCCGGATTTGAATTCGACCGACGACGGGTAGGCCGGCGCTTTGCCGCTGGGGCTGCTCGCCGGCCCGCCGAAGGAGACCGACGGCTTGCCGCCGTAGCTCGTCGCGACGTTTCCGTACGCGTCGAGCGCGGTCAGCGTGACGCCGAACGCGCCGCCGGCCGTCTGCGTCGAAGGCGTCGGTACGGAGAACGCGGCGGCGCTCGCGGGAGCGACGGAGATCGCCGTGCCGCCGCCGTTGCCGATCGCTCCGTCGCTGACCTTGACGCTCGCCGTTTCGGCCTTGTACAGCGTCATCGCGCCGTTCTGGCCGGCGGTGACGGTCGCGACGCCGGCGTTGAAGTCGATCGACTCGGCTGCGCCGAGTTCGCGCGCGACGCCGGCACTGTCGCTGACGGTCGGGTGGTGTGAGCCGATCGCACCGGCGCCGGAGAACGTCAGGCTCTTCGCGCCGGCGTAGCTGGCGACGGTGTTGCCCTGCGCGTCCTCGGCGGTGATCGTCAGGTTGTCGCTCGCGCCGGCGCTCGGTGTCGTCGTCGACGCGGAGAGCACGAGGTGCGTCGCGGCGCCGCTCGTCACGTGCGCGCTCGCGCCGGCGCTCTTGGCCGTCCACGAGCGCCACACGGCGGTGACGGTGTAGGTGTGGAGGCCGACGCCGACGCCTTCGTCGGTGCAGCTCGTCTGCGCGCCGGTCGCGGCGGCGCTCGGGCAGTTGCCGGCGGCGGTGGCGCCGTCGCGGCTGACGTAGTACCTGACGGTTCCGCCGGCCGGCGCGGCGACGGCGCTCCAGGAGAGCGCGACGCTGCCGCCGCCGGGCGTCGCGCCGGTGATCGACGGCGCGGCGAGCGCGTCGATGCGCCCGGCGGCGCTGCCGCTGCTCGGCGCGCTCCAGTAGGCCCAGGCGGCCGTGCTCGCGGCGAGCGCGGCGATCGACAGGACGAGCAGGGTGCGGCCGCGGCGGCCGAGTTGCGTGATCGCTCTCATGAGTGTGCGCTCCCGCTGTAGGTGAACGTGAACGTCGCGTTCTTGCACGCGTCCTGGTTGGTCGGCAGGTCGCGCATCAGCACTTCGGGCGCGACGACCGCTCCGCTCGGCAGCGCGACGTGCGCGCCGGCGGCGATCTTCAACGGGTTCGCGCTCGAGACGTTGCTCTGGATCGGCTGCAGGTTGCTCGGGCCGTCACAGCCGGCGTTCGAGCTGCCGGGGGCGACGGCGACGCTCAGCGCGGTGACTTCGATCGCGACGCTGTTCGGGTTGCCGACGGTGACCGCGAGCGAGCGCGTCACGCCGGGCGCGAGCGCGCCGGAGGCGTTGCCGCTGACGGTGAACGCCTTGCCGCCTTCGAGCGCCTTGACGATCGTCCACGAGTAGCCGGCGGGCGCGCTCGTGTTGCCGGCGACGTCGAGCGCCTCGACTTCGAAGCGGTGGGAGCCGAGCGACAGCGAGCCGTAGCTCTGCGGGCTCGCGCAGGGCGAGAAGCGCGAGCCGTCGCGCCGGCACTCCAGCCGCGCGCCGCTTTCGCTCTCGGCGAAGGCGAACGTCGCCGTGCGGGCGGTCGTCGTCGCTTCGGGGCGGGCGCCGATCGTCGGCGCCGGCGGCGGCGTCGTGTCGATCGTGAAGCTCGTGCTCGCTTCGGCGGAGGGCGGCGTCGTGTTGCCGGCCGCGTCGGTCGCGCGCACGTGGATCGCGTACTGGCCGTCGGGCGGCAGCGGCAGGGCGTAGGACCAGCGCGTCGCGCCGCGTTCGGACGCGAGCGTCGCCTGGCGGAAGGTCTCGCTCGCCTGGTCGAAGGCGCTGCCGCCCCACCACTTGCCACCGGTGCGCTGGATCGCGATCTGCACGCCGGCGACGCCGTGCGCGTCGCGCGCCTCGCCGCAGATCGAAGATCCGCGGCAGCGCGAGCTCCACGCGGCGGCGCTCAGCGTCGCGTCGGCGTACGGGCTCTCGACGGAGACGGTCGGCGCGACGGTGTCGACGGTCCACGTCAGCGAGCTCGCGGCGCTCGTCTTCGCGCCGGCGACGGCGCGGACCTTGAAGCTGTGCGATCCCTGTGCGAGCGGGCCGCCGTAGCCGATCCCGGCGGCCGGGCACGAGGCGACCGGGCGGCCGTCGAGCTGGCACTCGTAGGCGACGCCGCTCTGCGCATCCGCGTAGGCGAAGTGCGCTGTCGTCTGGTTCGTCGGGTCGGCCGGCCGCGCGGTGATCGACGGCGCGGGCGGCGTGGGCGGCACGGCCGGCGTCGGCGCGCGCGGCGGCGCGAACGCGCCGGCGGCGGCGAGCGAAAGCGCGGCGAGCGCGAGCAGCGTCAGCGCGGCGAGCAGCGCGAGCGTGCGCGGCCGGTCGTGCGCTCGACCGCCATCTCCGGCGTCGGCGCGCTGCGCGTCGCCGGCGCTCTGCCGGCGCTTCCTGCTGATGACGTTCGTCCAGCGCATGTGATCGACCCGCTCGCTCTCCTCGTGAGGTTCAGAAGCTGAAAGCCGCCGGGCGGCGGCGCGGCAGCTCGTGGAGGGGAGGCATCCGTGCGCTCCCCTCCACTCGCTCCCCCATCGCTAGCTCGTGAGAGCGAGCGAGATCGTGGCGCCCTGGCAGGCGTCCTGGTTTTCGGCCGTGTCGGCCATCGAGATCGAGCCTTCGTGCGCGAGCGCGGTCCCCGTGCTGTGCGCCGGGATGACCTGGTTCTCGGCCGTGTCTTCGACCTTGAAGTCGGAGGCTTTGCAGCCCGCTTTGGCGTGTTCTTCGTCGATCGAGACGACCGCGTGGACCGTGCCGACCTGCTCGCTCGACGAGTTGCCGTTGTCGGCGGCGTAGCTGACCGGCGAGCTGCCGCCCGGCGTCAGCTTGCCGGCGATCGTGCCGTGCAGCGTGAGCGTGCCGTTGCTGCTCGCGACGGCGCCGGAGCCTTCGCCCAAGCCGGTCGTCGTCCAGTAGGCGACCGCGATGCCGGCGACGGCCAGGATGGCCACGACGCCGAGCACGAGCGCGGTGCGCTTTTTGATCAATGCGTTGCGGAACACGGAGCTCCTCCTTGATTGAGTTGCCTTCGTTGGAGCGTCGTGCTCCATCTGCCGGCATCGTGAAGCGCGGCGGCGCTCGTCTCGCCGGAAGTTCGGTTAGTTCGACCTGCACGTTCGTCGAGGTCGCGGTGTCGGCGGGCGCCGTGGCGTGCGCATCTAGACGAAGGTGGAGTTGGCGCGCGCGTGAGGCGGAGCGATGCTGTCGGCGATGGAGGACAGCGGAGAGAGAGGGCGAGGCGGCGGCGGGCGAGAGGGAGCCCGGCCGGAGCGGGAGCCGGGTGCCACGGGGGAAGGCGCCGCCGTCGTCCGCCTGCGCCCGTTGCGCGTGGCGATCGTCTCGGCCGACGAACGCTTTCGCGCGGTCACGTCGATGCTCGTCGCACGCCGCGGCTGCGCGACGTCGAGCTTCGCCACGGCCGAGCCGCTCGGCGAGCAGCTCGCCGGCGGTCACGTCGACGTCGTGCTCGTCGACGGCCTGGTGTCGCTGCGCGCGGTCGCCGACGAGGTCCTGCGGGTCGCGCCGCTGGCGGCGCCGGTCGGCCTCGTGCTCGCGGCCGAGGACGACGAGCGCGTTCCCGCGGAGCTCGTGACGGTCGACAAGTGGAGCCCGTTCGAGCGGGTGTTCGACGCGATCCTGCAGGCCGACCGGCGGCGTACGCGCCCGTGCGTGGCCGACCGCTCGCGCGGCCTGAGCCTGATCGCCGCCGAGCGGCTCGGTTGAGCTTCGCCGGCGGCCTGCCGATAGGAGTCGAGAGCCTCGTTTCGAGGCTCGCACGACCATGCAAGCCGACGACGACGCATCTCTGGAGCGCGAGCTCGATCGGGTCGAGCGCGTGTTCGCCGAGCTCGGGCTGCTCGGAGACCGCGACTCCTGCGCGCGAGCGCGCGCGCTCGTACGCGCGTCGGCGCGCTCGCCGGCGGCCATCGAGCGCTCGACCGAGGAGCAGCAGGCGGCGATGCTCGCGCTCGCGTGCGAGCTGTTCGCGGCAGCCGCGACGAGGCTCGACGAGCGCGCCGAGCTGATCGCGCGGCTCGTCGACCGCCTGCAGGAGACGGTCGGGCTCGAGCGCTCGCGCGTCGCGCGCGAGCTGCTCGACCGCGCCGAGCTCGCGTCGTTGCCGCGGGCGTTCGCGAGCGAGGCGCTGCTCGCGCTGATCGACGCCGGCGAGCGCCGGCTGACGCGCCTTGGCTTCGACGTCCACGACGGGCCTCTGCAGGAGCTGCTGCTGCTCGGCGAGGACGTGCGGCTGTTTCGCGAGCAGCTGCTCGACGTGCTCGGCGAGCGCACGGAGGCCGTGCTCGTGCGCGGCCGGCTCGACGATCTCGACGCGCGGCTGATCGCGCTCGAGAGCGGGCTGCGCCGGATCTCGACGGCCGCGCACGCGCGCGTGCTGCTCGATCGCCCGTTCGCCGATGGGCTCTCGGAGACCGTCGACGCGTTCGCGGCGCGAGCTGGGATCGCGCCGAGCCTGAGCGTGAGGGGCGACGCGAGCGTGCTCTCGCCCTCGCAGCGGATCGCGCTGTTGAGCGTCGTCGGCGAGGCGCTCAACAACGTCAGGGAGCACGGCGCGAGCGCGCGCCGCGTTCGGGTCGAGATCGAGATCGAGCGCGGCGGCGTCGGCGCGCGCGTCGTCGACGACGGCTGCGGCTTCGACGTCGAGCGCGCGCTGCTCGACGCCGCTCGACGCGGGCGGATGGGCCTCGCGGGAATCCACGAGCGCGTGCGGCTGCTCGGCGGACAATGCGTCGTCGAGAGCCGTCCGGGCGGTCCGACGAGCGTCTCGCTGCGCCTCCCGCGGTGGGACTCGTTCGAGGCGTCGGCCGCCGCGACGGCGTCGGCCGCCGCTCGTTGAGCCGCTCAGCCGGGCGCCGGGCGCGTCAGGCGCTGCTCGAGACGAGGCCGTGCTCGAAGGCGTAGCGGACGGCGCCGCTGCGATTCGACACGTCGAGCTTGCGATAGATGTTCGTGAGGTGGAACTTGATCGTGTGCTCGCTGACCCACAGCTCGGCGCTGATCGCCTTCGTCGTCTTGCCCGAGGCGACGGCCGTGAGGATCGTCCGCTCGCGCTCGGTCAGCGCCGGCTCGCTCGTGCGCGCGTCGGTGTCGGTCGTGGCGTCGCTTGGCGCCTGGAACAGCGTGTAGCCGGCCGCGACCTGGCGCAGCAGCGCCGGGATGTCGACGGAGCTGACGCTCTTGAGCACGTACGCGCTCACGCCGGCGCGCCTGGCCGCGTCGATCGACGGGCGGTCTTCGGAGGCCGAGAGGATGACGGCCTTGACGTCGGGCGAGGACGCCTTGATCTGCGTGACGCACTCGACGCCGTCGGCGCCGGGCATGCGCATGTCGAGCAGCACGACGTCGGGGCGCCGGCGCTCGACGAGCGCGAGCAGCTCGGTGCCCGAGCGCGCCTCGCCGACGACGTCGATGTCGTCGCACGCTTCGAGCGTCCGGCGCAGCCCCTGCAAGATCAACGGGTGGTCGTCGGCGACGAGCACCTTCAAGACCTGCTCCATGTGAGCTTCATCGGCCGCGCGCGCGGCCGACTGAAGTGGGCGCCGGCGCCGGATCGCGCTGTGCGCGTCCTCGTGTGCCGGCGACGCGCGGCTATTCGTGGCTGTGCGACTCGCCGGCGGCGGCCGGCGGGCGCGACTCCTCGGCGAGCGAGGTAATCGTCAGCGCGCCGCGCGCGGAGGACTCGAGCACGTCGGTCGCCTCCTCGAGCGAGCGCGCGTAGAGCTCGACGAGCAGGTGGACGATGATCCGCGCGTCGTCCTCGTGCTTGTGGAAGCGGACGTGCGTGAAGAACTCGCGCACGCCGTGGTCGCCGAACGCGGCATAGGAGAGCGCGTCGCCGGCCTCGGGGCCCGAGCAGCTCTCGACCTCGTCGGCGTCGACGGTGACGGTGCACGAGGCGACCCACGGCGTGCCGGCGATCATCCGCTCCCAGCGGTCCTCGATCGGCTCGACGCGGCTGTTGTTGAAGCCGAGGTGCGGCTGGTCGTGCATGCAGTCGAGGCACTGCACGACGGCCTCCTGCAACTCGTCGATCACTTCGGCGCGCTCGCCTGTCTCGGGGTCGATCTTGTGGATGCCCTCGTAGTGGACCTGCACCTCGAGGTCCTGCGACCAGCAGCGATAGCAGCGCAGCCAGCTTCTCGCGCCCGTCTCCGGTGTCGACCCGTCCATGGGCGCATTGTAGGACGAGGTCTCCGCGGCGCTCGTGCCGCGCCGCGGAGACTGCCCTGCGAACGGTCAGCGGTGCTTCTTGTGACCCTTCTTCTTGGCTAGCGGACGCAGCGTGACGTGCTGCTTCTTCGTCACGACGAGCGTCCCGTTGATCGTGTCGATCGTGATCTTCAGGGTCAGGTGGACCTTCGTGCCCTTCTTGACGCCCTTCAGCGCGCGTCGACCCTTGCCGGTCGGTGTGATCAGCAGCTTGCCCTTGCCGGGTTGACTCAGCTTGATGCTGCCCTTGCCGAGTAGCACGGGCTTTTTCTTGTGCTTGCGCTTCTTGTGCTTGGCGGCTTCGGTGGCGACGGCTTCGACCTGCCCGCCGAACGAGGCGACCGAGGCGATGTTGCCGAGGTCGGGTTCGTTGAACAGTTCGCCGCTGGTCACGCACGGGAATTCGCAGTCGATCGGGATTTCGACTTCGCCTCCAGGCTTGATCGTGCCGGCTTCGGAGAGGCTGACGAGGTGTTCGAGCGAGCTCGCCGGCGTGTAGTTCGTCTGTGCCGTGCTGCCGCTGTGCGTGCCGTCGCCGGCGTACGACGATGTGATCGCCGGGAGTGCCGACGGCCCCGTTGGAGGAAGGAACTGGACCGAGCAGCTCGACGTGTTCGAGGACGCCGGCGTCGCCGTCAGGTTGCAGGTGTTTCCGGCGCTGAACACGCCGCCCGAGGCGCTCGCGAACGTCACCGGTCCGGTCGGGTTGGTGGCTCCGCCGGATGCCGAGTCGGCGACGGTCGCGGTGCACGTGTCAGACGCGGTGGCGAGGACCAGGTTGCAGATCACCTGCGACGCGGTTGGGTGTTTGGGAGGCGGCGGTTTTTCGCAGGTGCCACCGCACGACGTCGTCTCGACGAGGCTCGTGAGCTTCGCCGCGACTTCGCCGGTGCCGGCCGCGAGGGCTTTGCCGCCCGACAGCCCGGCCCAGTCTTCCCAGTACGGCAGGTAGCCGGTTTCGGTTCCCTGGAAGTCGACCATCCCCAGCGGCTTGCCGTCGCTCCCGAGCTGGCGCGCGATCGACTGGAAGTCGAGGTTCGTGCTCGGCGTCCACGTGGTGCCGGGTATGCCCCATTTGCCGGGAAGTTCTTCGCCGGTGTCCCAGGGTTCGGGTTCGACCCACAGGTTCGACGGAATTCCTTCGTCGAGGTTGTTGTCGTGCGGGACGTTGTCTGCGATCAGGATGATCACGTGACGCGCACCGCCGCGCCAGCCGACGTTCGGGTTGGTGTCGGTCTCCCACAGCGCGCGACCGTAGGCTTCCGGTCCGTCGCCGCCGCCGTCCGCGAACAGCGGTTCAATCGCCGTTTTCACCGAGTTCAGGTCGGAGGTCAGCGGCTGGTCGAGCTTCCACGGTTTTTCAAACGATTCTTCGACTTCTTTTTCGTCGGCGCCGATTGGGATGTCCCTGACTTCCGCGACGCCGAAGTGAGCGTCGGGCAGTTCGCCGTTGATGTGGTTCATCACGCCGACGATTTCGCTCTTCGCTTCTTCGAGCACTCCGCTCATCGATCCGCTCGTGTCGAACAGGAGCATGACGTCGGTGTGCGCGGGCGCTTCGGCGGCGCCGGCCGCGCCCGTGGCCGGCCCGAAGCCGACCAGAGCGAGAGCGGCTGCAGCCGCGATCGCCAGGTGTACGCGCCGCGAAGACCCGATGGCACGCAAACGTCCTCGATTCCACATCTCAAAACCCCCCTGGAGCAATGGGTCGCTGGTTTCGGCAACAAGCCGTGCGCCAAACGCTATTGGAATTCGCAACCGTGCGCTTGCACGCCAGGTACGCATTGATACGTATGACAACGAGGAACCCGTGCGTTGTCGTGTCCTCGGTCAAACGTCGTCAATGGTGACTGCGCCTTTTCCTCGACTGCGCGACGGTCATATGAAAAGTGCGCACCGCTGGCGCTCCACCGAGTTTCGAGCGGTACACGAGCTTTGCGGTGAGCTTGACACTCCGTCCCTCCGCGAGCGCGCGCCTGACGGCGGCCGACGGACCGACGGTCAGCTTCAACGTGCGACCGGCTTTGCCGTTCGCGGTGATCTTGCCCGAGCGGCTCGTCTTCGGTCGACACCGACCGTCGAGCGCAAGCTCGCCGCGTTTGCACTTGCGCCGCTTTGCGACGCTCGGATTCCGCGCGATCGCCGCCGTCGGCACCGTGACCGCGATCGTCGCGGTCCCGTCCTGCGTCGGCACGAGCTCGACCGTGATCACGCCGTCGCGGCCTACGTGGAGGCTGCGGAGGGCGAACGCGCTGTTCGCGAGCGTCCTCGCCGGCATCGTCCACGTGACTACGGCGGCGCCGACCGGATCGCGCGGCGCGCTCTGACCGCTGCCAGCCAGATCGAGGAACGCTTCGATCGTGTCCGGGCCTGCGACCGTGCCGGTGTAGCTGATAGTCGCGACGCCGGCCTGATTTGTCAGCACGCTGCCTCCTTTCGGGTTGGTGCTCCCAATCGTGTAGACGATCGGCCGGTTCGAGTAGGGCAGCCCGGCGTTGTCGGTCGCGACTACCGAGACGGCTGCGGTCTGGCCGACGGTGAAAGTCTGAGCAGCCGGCGCGACGCTCAACCGGGCCGGGATGTCGGCGCGGTTGACGATCGAGTAGACCGCGTGCTCGCCGGGCTTCAGCGGTGAGTCGATGTGGTCGTCCCAGCTGACGCCGACGCCGTCGTCGATTGGGCTGGGATCCACGACATCGTCGAACACGGGCGCTTCGGCCGATGCGTCGGCGACTGCCGCCCAGATGCCGCCATCGGCGAGGCTGGTCGCCGGACAGCGCCCGGCCGGTTCTGGAACGGCGTTCCAGCAGCCGGCCTCGTAGTTCGTCCACGGCGGCGACGGAGACGGCGCTTCGGCGAGCCCGCCGAGCACGCCGAGCGTCTCGTTCTGGGCGCCGACCAGGCGCGGCGGTCCGGCGAGCACGCCTGTCCCGAGTTCGCCGCCACCCGTCATCAGGTCGCCTGCGTAGATCGCGTGGAACCTCAGGTTCGTCGCCGGCGCCGGGCTCAGGCCGGCGATCGACTGACCAGTGACGTTCTCGACGTCGAACGTCGAAGTGAACTGCGCTTCGCCGTCGACGTAGCTTGTGGTCTCTTCGACGAGCGCATAGTCGCCTTCGCTCGGCTTCGTCGGGTCGTCGACCTTGAATCGCGTGACCTGCTCGTACGGATCGGCGTGCGCTCCCGTGCCCGTCGGTGCGCTCCGGCCGACCGGCGTGTATCGCGACGCCAGCCTCGGCCCGCGCACACCTTCGAAGCCGTAGACCTTCTTCTGCAGCGCGCTCGGGTTGCCTGATTCCGGGAAGCCGAGGAAGAAGCCACAGTCGCCTAGCGCTCCCGACGGCGGGTAGAAGTCGTTGCCGAGCCCCGTGTAGCTCGACTGACACTGTCCGAGCGGACCGACAGAGACGCTCAGCGGAGAGCCGGGGAGCGTCACGGCCGCTTCTTCGGCGCTCGCGGCAGCTGGCGCGAGCGTCAGCAGGGCGGCGGCGAGGACGGTCTCGAGGCGCACTGACGTCGAGGCTAGCCGAACGTGAACGCGTAGCCGGTCACGCCCGGCGGGAAGCGCAGGCCGAGCCGGTGGCGCTGGTCGCCGGGCAGCGAGACGAGCGTGTAGAGGCGCTGGCCGGTGACCGTCACGCGCGATTCGTGCACGTCTGAGCCGGCGTCAGCGGTCGAGATCGGGCGCCCGTCGAGCAGCACCTGGACCGAGCGCGGGCGTTCGCCTTCGGAGCTCAGCACGAGGTAGACGTGCTTGGCCTTGAACTCGACGTCGATGCCGGCGTTCGCGACGGCCGCCGCCGGCTGCGCGGCGATCCGCCACGTGCCGCTGAAGGCGAAGTCGTTGAGCGCGAGCGAGCCGGTCGGCGGCGGCCCGTAGTCGCGCACGCCGTTCCTCGGTCGGTCGATCCAGCCTTCGGCGCGTGCGGTGCCGAGGTACGTCTCGGGCGTCGCGACTTCGCTCGGGACGACGACGTCGGTCGGGCGGCTCTTCGCGCCGACGTCGGCGCCGGCTTCGGCGAGCAGCGCGCGGATCGCCGTTTCGGTCTTGTCGTAGTCGCCCTCGCCGAACGTCGCGTAGCGGACCTGGCCGTTGGCGTCGATCAGGTAGTCGGCCGGCCAGTACTCGTTGCCGTACGCGTTCCACGTGCCCATTTCGTTGTCCTGGACGACCGGGTAGCGCAGGCCGAACTGCTTGATCGCGTTCTCGACGTTCGACGCCTCGTGCTCGAACGCGAACTCGGGCGTCTCGACGCCGACGATCGTCAGCCCGTCGTGGCGGTAGCTCGCGTCCCACGCCTTCAGGTAGGGCAGCGTGCGGATGCAGTTGATGCACGTGTACGTCCAGAAGTCGACGAGCACGACGTGCCCGCGCAGCGAGGCGAGCGACAGCGGGTGCATCGCCGGCGTGTTGAACCAGTCCTGCGTGTTCATGAATTCCGGCGCCGGTCCGAGCGGTTTCAGCCCGTGCGCGGCCGCGAGCAGCGTCGCCTGGCTGGCGTTCGCCGGCGCCGCCTTGACGCTCGTGCCGGCGCCTTCGCACGTCGAGGAGCCGTTCGCCGGGACGAACTTCTGACGGTGGCCGTTGATCTCGTGCAGGCGCCCAGTGACGCCGCTCGAGCACTCGAGCGACGCCGTCAGGTTGACGTTCGGGATGTGCTGCGCGACGAACTGGTCGAAGTTGACGTCGAGGTTCGTCAGGATCGCGACGGCCGTCAGGACCATGATCGCGCCGAGCGCGCGCTGCAGCAGCGGCCCGCGACCGGCGCGTCGCACGCGCTCGAACAGGCGCCTGCCGCCGAGCGTCAGCGCGAGCAGCACGAGCGCCGAGCCGAATGCGTAGGCGATCGCGACGGCGACCGTCCTGCCGCTCGCGGCGCTGACGGAGATCACGGCGGCGAGGATCGGGCTCGCGCACGGCGTGTAGACGAAGCCGAGCGCGCCGCCGACGAGCAGCCCCGAGAGGAAGCCGTCGCCGCGCGAGCGTGGACCGAAGCGCGCCAACCGCGAGAGCGGCGCCTCGAGCCGATCGGTGACGCCGGGGACGAACAGCGCGATGCCGAACGCGAGCAGCACGACGATCGCGACGTCGCGCAGCGGGTCTGAGCCGAGGCCGACGCCGTCGACGACCTTCGCGACGCCGACGATCGTCACCGTGAACGTCACCGACAGGCCGAGCACGATGCCGAGCGGGCGGCGCTTGCCGCCGACGCCGCCGGCCGACAGCAGCGCCGGGAGCACGGGCAGCACGCACGGCGAGAGAGCCGTGCCGGCGCCGGCGAGGATGGCGAAGCCGATCAGGACGATCATCTGCTGAAGCTCTCCAGTCGGCCGGCCCCCGACCCGTTGCACGCCCAGATCGGCCGTACCGTGAAGCCTAGACGCGGCCGCGCACGCGCGCGCCGATTCGTCGGACGCGACGGTCGGCGCGGCGCATGCCTCAGTGGCGCAGCATCACGTACACGACGGTCAGCGCGACGGCGATCTGGCCGAACGCGAGCGCCGTGCCGAGGTTGATCGCGCCGAGCGCCTCGGCGAGCGCGCTCGCGAGCACGAACGCGCCGACGATCAGCGCGAGGTCGCGCAGCGCGCCGCCTCTCACGAGGCCATCGCGCTCTGCTCGAGGATCGTCGCGAGCGCCGCCGTGTCGAGCGCCGGGTCCTGCTCGGCGAGCAGCCGCTCGGCCGCGCGCCGGCCGCCGAGCGCGCGCACGCCGCGCTCGCCGTGCTCGTGCGCGAAGTCCGCGAGCGCGCCGGCGCGCCGCGCGCGCAGGCGCCGCTCGGCGATCTCGCCGGCCTCGCGGTGCGCGTCGAGCGCCGCGAGCAGCTCGTCGATCCCCTTCGGCGGCGCGAGCGAGGAGACGGCGACGACGGCCGTCGTCGCCGATCCGAGCGATCGCAGCGCGGCGCTCACGTCGCGCCGCGTGCGCAGCGCGATCTGCCCGAGGTCGGCCTTCGTGACGACGAGCACGTCGGGGATCTCCATGATCCCCGACTTGAGGAACTGCAGCACGTCGCCGCTGCCCGGCTGCACGACGACGGCGACCGTGTCGGCGACGTCGGCGATCTCGGTCTCGGCCTGGCCGACGCCGACCGTCTCGATCACGACGACGTCGAACGCCGCCGCGAGCGCGTGCGCGGCGGCGCGCGTCGCCCACGCGAGGCCGCCGAGCCGCTCGCCGGCGGACGTCGAGCGGATGAACACGCCGCTGTCGTGCGCGTCGAACTCGATCCGCGCGCGGTCGCCGAGCAGCGCGCCGCCCGAGCGCCGCGAGCTCGGGTCGACGGCGAGCATCGCGACGCTGCGCGCGTCGGCGCGCCACGCGCGCAGCAGCGCCGAGAGCAGCGTCGACTTGCCCGCGCCCGGCGGCCCGGTGATGCCGATCACGTGGCCTGGCGCCTCGCCGCCGAGCGCGGCCGGCGATACCTCGCCGAGCAGCGCCGCCGCCTGCGCGCGATCCTCGGCCGTCGCGCTCTCGAGCAGGTTCAGCGCGCCCGGCGCGGCGCTGAGGTCGCGTTCGCGCAGCCGCGTGCCGAGCGCGGCGCCGACGCCGTCCCGCGGGCGCGGCGCGTCGCTCACGCGGCGCCGCTGGCCGTCGCGGCGCTGCCGGCGGCGGCCGCGTCGCGCGGCGCGCCGTCGCTCTCCGCGCCGTCGCTCTCGAGCAGCTCGACGATGTCGCGCATGATGCGCGTGATGTCGAAGTCCTTCGGCGTGTAGACCGCCGCGACGCCGGCGTCGCGCAGGCTCGCGACGTCCTGCTCCGGGATGATCCCGCCGACGACGACCGGCGCGCTGACGCCGGCCTCGCGCAGCGCGTCGATCACGGCCGGGATCAGCTCGCGATGCGAGCCCGACAGGATCGACAGCCCGATCACGTGCACGCCCTCCTGCAGCGCCGAGGCGGCGATCTGCGCCGGCGTCAGGCGGATGCCCTCGTAGACGACGTCCATCCCCGCGTCGCGCGCGCGCACGGCGATCTGCTCGGCGCCGTTGGAGTGCCCGTCGAGCCCCGGCTTGCCGACGAGGATCTTCGGGCGGCGCCCGAGCTTCTCCTCGAGGCGCGCGACGTCCTCGCGCAGCTCGGCGAGGTCCGCGTCGGCCGGCGCGGCCATCGCCTCGCCGACGCCCGTCGGCGCGCGGTAGCTGCCGAACACCTCGCGCAGCGTGCGTGCCCACTCGCCGGTCGTCGCGCCGGCGCGCGCGGCGGCGATCGTCGCGTCCATCAGGTTCTGCGTCTCGTCCCGCGCCGCCGCCGCGAGCTCGCCGAGCGCCGCGTCGACGGCGGCCTGGTCGCGCGCGGCGCGCCACGCGCGCACGGCGTCGATCTGCTCGGCTTCGACCTGCGGGTCGACGACGAGGATGCCGCCCTCGGCGTCGGCGGTCAGCGGCGAGTCCTCGGTCTCGGTAAAGCGGTTCTGGCCGACGACGACCTGCTCGCCGGACTCGATCCGGCGGATCCGCTCGCGATGCGAGTCGACGAGCGCGCCCTTCATGTACGCGACGGCCTCGACCGCGCCGCCGTGCTCGGCGACGACGGCGATCTCCGCGCGCGCGCCGTCGAGCAGCTCGGCGACGAGCCCGTCCATCACGATCGAGCCCTCGAAGATGTCCGGGTATTCGAGGATGTCGGTCTCGTACGCGAGCACCTGCTGGATCCGCAGCGACCACTGCTGGTCCCACGGGCGCGGCAGCCCGAGCGCCTCGTTCCATGCCGGCAGCTGGATCGCACGCGCACGCGCGTCGCGGCCGAGCGTCACGGCGAGCGCCTCGAGCACGATCCGCTGGACGTTGTTCTCCGGCTGCGCCTCGGTCAGGCCGAGCGAGTTGACCTGCACGCCGTAGCGGAAGCGCAGGTGGCGCTCGCTCTGAACGCCGTAGCGCTCGCGGCCGAGCTCCTCCCAGAGGATCGACATCGCGCGCAGCTTCGCGTGCTCCTCGACGAAGCGCACGCCGGCGTTGACGAAGAACGAGATCCGCCCGAAGACCTGCTCCATCAGCTCTCGCGCCTCGGCGCCGCCCGGCTCGTGCGCCCGCTCGACGCGCTCGCGCGCGCCGTCGAGCACGGCGATCGCGTTGCTCATCGCGTAGGCGATCTCCTGCACCGGCGTCGCGCCGGCCTCCTGCAGGTGGTAGGAGCAGATGTTGATCGGGTTCCACTTCGGCACGTGCTCGACCGTGTAGGCGATCATGTCGGCGATCAGCCGCATCGAGGCGGCCGGCGGGAACGCGTAGGTCCCGCGCGCGAGGAACTCCTTGATGATGTCGTTCTGCGTCGTGCCCTGCAGCGCCTCCTGCGCGACGCCCTGCTCCTCGGCGACGACGACGTACAGCGCGAGCAGCCACGCGGCGGTCGCGTTGATCGTCATCGACGTGTTCATCTCGCCGAGCGGGATGCCGTCCATCAGCGCCGCCATGTCGGCGCGGTGCGAGACCGGCACGCCGACCTTGCCGACCTCGCCGCGCGCGAGCTCGTCGTCGGGGTCGTAGCCGGTCTGCGTCGGCAGGTCGAAGGCGACCGACAGTCCCGTCTGGCCCTTCGCGAGGTTGCGGCGGTAGAGCTCGTTCGAGGCCTTCGCCGTCGAGTGGCCGGCGTACGTTCGCATCATCCACGGGCGGTCGCGCTCGGGCAGGCGCGGTGCGTCATCGGCGCTCATCTGCGCAATTGTACGGTTGCGCCGCGCGCTTTATCCTCTTGTCCGTGAGCCAGACGATCGAGCTGCCGCGCGTCGGAGGTCCCGGGAGCGGGCTCGGCGGCTCCTGGCGCGTGATCGTCCGCAACGACGATCACAACACCTTCGAGCACGTCGCGCGCACGCTCGCGCGCTTCATCCCTGGCGTCACGCTCGCGCGCGGGCACGAGATCGCGAACGTGATCCACAGCTCCGGGCGGGCGATCGTCTTCACCGGCATGCAGGAGCCGGCCGAGCACTACTGGGAGCAGCTCAAGGGCGCCGGGCTGACGATGGCGCCGCTGGAGCAGGGCTGAGCTAAGCGCTCTCGCCCTCGACGATACCGCGCGGCGCGCCGTTGGCGTGGTGCCCGGCGCCGTTCGCAGCGCCGTTCGCGCCCGTGTGGATCTCGCCGCCGGCCGTCTTGTCCCACCAGCCGTAGAGCACCGGCACCTGGTACCAGCCCGAGTGGATCGCGCGGAAGCGCGTCATCTCGTCGCCGGCCCAGTAGGCCTCCCACTGCAGGTGCTCGTCGAAGCTCGCGAGCTGCTGGAACTTGTAGCGATCGTCGCGCGCACGGTAGATCGCGTACGACGTCGCGCCGTAGCGCAGCGCGGCCGCGGCGACCGCGTCGAGCTCCCGCTCGAACGCGTCGGCGCGGAAGCCCGTCGCGTACCACGGGACGATCACCGTGCCGGCCATCAGGCGCCGACCTCCGCGTGGATCGCACCGGGGCCCTCGGCCGTCTTGCCTTCGCCCTCGTGCTCGGCGCCGACGAGGATCGAGATCTTGCCGAGGTGCTTGTTTTCGAGCATCAGCTGGTGCGCTTCGGCGACGCCGTCGAAGCCGAGCGTGCGCCACAGCACCGGGCGGATCTGGCCCGACTCGATCAGCTCGTTCGCCTTCATGCACTCGTACGCGTTCGCGAAGTGCGAGCCGACGATCTCCTTCTGCTTCATCCACAGGTAGCGCACGTCGAAGTCGAGGTTGTAGCCGGTCGTGCCGGCGCAGATCACGACCTTGCCGAACGGCTTGACCGTGAACACCGACGTCGGGAACGTCGCCTTGCCGACGTGCTCGAAGACGATGTCGGGAGCGTCGCCGAGGATCCCCTTGACGCGCTTGGCGAATTCGCGCGAGACGCCGAAGCGCGCCTTCTCCTCCTCGGGCGTCTCCTTGCCGGTGCGCATCATCCCCGTGAACTCGGCGCGGTCGATGTAGTCGACGGCGCCGAGGCGCTTGACGAGCTCGCCCTTCTCGGCCGAGGAGACGACGCCGACGCAGTGCGCGCCGGCCGCCGCGCAGAGCTGCGTCGCGAACACGCCGAGGCCGCCGGCGGCGCCCCAGATCAGCACGTTCGCGCCGGCCTGCAGCTTGCAGCGCGTGATCAGCATGCGGTAGGCGGTGAAGTAGACGAGGCCGTAGGACGCGGCCTCCTCCCACGTCAGCGCGTGCGGCTTCGGCAGCAGCTGCTGCGCCTGCACCTTCGTGAACTGCGCGAACGAGCCCCACGTCGTCTCGTAGCCCCAGATCTTCTGCGACGGCGCCGCCATCGGGTCGAGGCCGTGCACCTCGGGGTCCTCGTAGGACGCCTGGTTGCAGTGCACGACGACCTCGTCGCCCGGCTTCCAGCGCGTCACGCCGGCGCCGACCTTCCAGACGATCCCCGACGCGTCCGAGCCGCCGATGTGGTGCCCGTACTCGGGGTGGTCGCCGTAGCGCCACACGCCGACCGGCTCGCCGAGCGCGGCCCACACGTTGTTGTAGTTGACGCCCGCCGACATCACGCGCACGATCACCTCGAACGCGCCCGGCTCGGGCACCTCGATCTCCTCGACCCGGAAGGCGTCCTTCGGTTCGCCCTGGCGGTCCTCGCGGATCACCCAGGCGGCCATCGTCTTCGGCAGCTCGCCGGGCTCGGTGTCGACGTCGGATACCTGCTGCTCCTCTAGTGCCACGTGCGCTCGAACCTCGCTTGTCGGGGGACGGATCGTCGTCCGCAATCCTACGCGAACGGCAGCTCGACGACGAGCGCGCTCGCGCCGTGCTCGCCGACGGCGACGCGCGCGCCCGGATCGGCCTCGCGGCGCAGCAGCGCGAGCGCGATCGGCCCGCGCTCGGGCGAAAGCGCGACGCTGCCGAGCGCGCCGACGACGCGCTCGCCGAGGCGCAGCTCCTCGCCGCTCTCCGCCGGCGCCGACAGCAGCAGGCCGCGCAGGTGGCGGTTCGGCTTGCCCTTGTAGAACAGGCGCGCGACCGTCTCCTGCCCGACGTAGCAGCCCTTCGTGAAGCTCACCGCGCGGTCGTTCAGCCCGGCCTCCTGCGGGATCGTCGACTCGTCGATGTCGACGCCGAAGCGCGCGCGCCCGCGTTCGACGCGCACGCACTCGGCCGCCTGCTCGCCGACCTCGCGAGCGCCGCGCGCGAGCAGCGCGTCGCGCAGGCGCTCTGTCTCGGACGCGTCGCACAGCAGGTCGACGCCGACGTCCGTGCGGATCGCGAGCGCAGCGACGCCGTCGATCGCGACGGCGACGTTCGCGTGCTCCTCGCGAGCGAGCGGCGCCGCGTCTGGCGCGGCCGGCGCCTCGCCCGGCGACGCGACCCCGGCGAGACGCTCGGCGTCCGGGCCGATCAGCGACAGCAGCCCGCGCTCGAGCGTGCGCTTGTGCAACTCGACGTCGAAGCCGACCTTGTAGCGGCGGATCATGTCGAACAGCGCTTGCAGCGCCGCGCGCTCGGTGTCGAGCAGCAGCTCGCCGTCGACCGCGACGACGCGCAGGTCGCCGAGCATCTTGCCCTTGTGCGTCAAGAAGGCGGCGTAGCGCCCTTCGCCGGGCCGCAGGCCGGCGAGCTCGTTCGTCACCTGCCCGTTGAGGAACTCGATCGCGCCGGCGCCGCTCAGCGCGAGCTTGCCGCGCTCGGAGCGGTCGAGCACGCCGCACGACTCGCGCAGCGCACGAAGCTCCTCGGCGAGCAGATCCGTGTCCGTCGCAGCCATCGCTTCGAGCATAGCCGCGCTACGCTTGCGCTCGATGGGCCTCGCCGACACCTTCCAGCGCACCGTCGACGCGCTGCCGGACGACTGGACCGACCTCGAGCTCGACCTGCGCATCGCCGACGAGTCGCGCTACGTCGAAGCCGCGCTGTACCTCGCGACGTGCAACGCGAGACCGTACTCGCGCCACGACTGGCACTGGCGCCTGCTCGTCGCCCATCGCTTCGGGCACGCCGCGTCGGCGCCGACCGTCCACGGAACGCTCGCGCTGCTCGACGAGGCCGGCATCGACGGCGAGCTCGCCGTGCGCGAGACGCGCAGCGGGCGCGCCGAGATCACGCACGGCTGGGGCCGCCCGCAATCGGCCCGCGAGGAGTTTCGCCGCCTGCGGGCGCTGTAGCGATGGCGCGCGTCCTCGCGCTCGTCCCCGACCTGCTGTTCGGCTCGCGCGTGCAGGGCTCGCTGAGCGCCGCCGGCGACGACGTCGAGCTGATCGGCGACGCGCCGCGGCTGCGCGAGCGCCTCTCGGCGCCCGCCGAGCCGCGCGCCGACGTGCTCGTCGTCGACTTGACCGACGCGCAGCTCGACGGCGCGAGCGTGCACGAGTCGCTCGCCGAGTCCGGGCTGCTCGACGGCGTCGCGACGCTCGCGTTCTACTCGCACGTCGACGCCGAGACGGGCGCGCGTGCGCGTGAGGCCGGCTTCGACCTCGTCGTGCCGCGCTCGCGCATGGCGCGCGAGGGGCCGCAGCTCGTCGCGCGGCTCGCCGGCGGCGAGCGCCCGAGCGAGTCGGGCGAGCTCGCCTAAGCGGCGTCAGCGCGTTCGGTGGCGCGCAGCGCGCGGCGGCGCAGCAGCGGGCTCTCCGGACGCGCGCCCGGACCCGGCACGGCGCGCGAGTCGCGCGCCTGCAGCGGCTTGCCGCAGCGCTCGCAGACGCGGTGCTCGTCGACGCGGCCGCCGCAGCCGCGGTGTTCGAGCAGCACCGCCGGGCCGCCGTCGGGCGGCGTGTGCCGGTCGCCCCACTGCATCAGCGAGACGACGATCGGCCACAGGTCGATGCCCTTCTCGGTCAGGCGGTACTCGTAGCGCGGCGGGCGCTCCTCGTAGAGGCTGCGCTCGAGCACGCCCTGGTCGATCAGCTTCTGCAGCCGCGCGCCCAGCACGTTGCGCGCGATCCCGAGGTCCGCCTGGATCTGGTCGAAGCGGCGCACGCCGAGGAACACGTCGCGCACGATCAGCAGCGACCAGCGCTCGCCGACGACCTCGAGCGCGCCGGCGATGCTGCACGTCTGTGTCCTGTAGTCGCTGCCGAGCATTCGCCGTCCACACCAGTCGTCTTCGATCTAAAAGAAGATCATAGCGTGAAGAGTTGCATCACGCAACTGACCTGCTAGGGTCCGTTTCGTGATGCAACGCAAGTGGGTCGTCTCTTTGATCGTGTGCGTCGGCGTGTTCATGTCGAGCCTCGATCTGTTCATCGTCAACATCGCCTTCCCGGCGATCGCGCGGCACTTCGGCGGCGCGTCGCTGTCGTCGCTCTCCTGGATCCTCTCCGGCTACGCGATCGTCCTCGCCGCGCTGCTCGTCCCCGCCGGTCGCTGGGCCGACGCGTTCGGGCGCAAGCGCGCGTTCCTGCTCGGCCTCGGCGTCTTCGTCGCCGCGAGCGCCGCCTGCGCGCTCGCTCCGTCCGTCGGCTTCCTGATCGGCGCGCGCATCGTGCAGGCGCTCGGCGGCGCGCTGATGCTGCCGACCTCGCTCGGGCTGATGCTGCCCGAGTTCGGCGCGCACGAGCGCCACGTCGCGATCGGCGTGTGGGCGGCGACCGGCGGCATCGCCGCCGCCTGCGGACCGCCGCTCGGCGGCCTGCTCGTGCAGGCCGACTGGCGCCTCGTGTTCCTCGTCAACGTCCCCGTCGGGCTGCTCGGCCTCGGCTTCGGCCTGCGCACGCTGCTCGAGCGCCGCGAGCGCGGCGCGCTGCGCCCCGACCTGCTCGGCGCGATCGCGCTGATCCTAGCCGTCGGCGCGCTCGTCGTCGTGACCGTCAAGGGCCAGGAATGGGCGTGGGGCTCGGCGCGCGTCGTCGCGCTGCTCGCGTTCGCCGCCGTGCTGCTGCCGGCGATCTGGTGGCGCTCGCAGCGGCACGCCGCGCCGATCGTCGAGCCGTCGATGCTGCGCGTGCGCACGTTCGGCCTCGCCGTCGGCGCCTCGCTGCTGTTCTTCGCCGGCTTCGGCGCGATGCTGCTCTCCGGCGTGCTGTTCCTCACCGGCGTCTGGCACGAGAGCGTCATCACGGCCGGGCTGATGCTGTTCCCCGGCCCGGCGATGGCGACCGTCTTCAGCGTCCCTTCGGCGCGCATCGGCGCGCGCTTCGGCTACCGCCTGCCCGGCGTGCTCGGCGCGCTCGTCTTCGCGAGCGGCTCGGCCTACTTCATCCTGCGCACCGGCGAGCAGCCGGCGTTCTGGTCGGAGTACCTGCCCGGCTCGCTGCTGACCGGCGCCGGCGTCGGCCTCGTGATCCCGACGCTGACCGGCGCCGGCGCCTCATCGCTCGCGCCCGAGCGCTTCGCGACCGGCGCCGCCGTGCTGACGATGGGCCGCCAGATCGGCGTCGCGCTCGGCGTCGCCGTGCTCGTCGCCGTGCTCGGCGCGCACGCGAGCAGTGCGTCGGACTTCCACACCGCTTGGCTCATAACCGTCGCCGGCGGCCTCGCCGCCGGCCTCGCGCTCGCCGCGATCGGGCCGCCCGCGCTGAAGGCGGCGGGCGCGGACGGCCCGGCGCGGCCGGTGATCGCCGAGCCGCTCGCCGACCCGCTGGTCGCCGAGCCGCTGACGGTCGAGGAGGCCGCGTGAGGCGGCGCGCGCGCTAGCTCGCCTCGGGCGCCGGCGCGCGCCCGATCCGCTCGAGTTCGTCCTCGCTCGGTTCGAGCGGCACGATCGCGCCGTTCGGCACGCGCTGGCCGTACGGCAGCCAGCGGCCGATGCGCACCGACAGCGCCGCGCGGATGACCATCCCGTGGCAGACGACGAGCGCCGGCAGCTCGCCGGTCGCCTCGACGTCGTCGAGCGCCGCGCCGACGCGCGCCTCCTGCTGCACGAACGACTCGCCGCCGGGGAACGCGAAGTCGGGGTGCGCGCTCGCGAACGCGTCGAACAGCTCCGGCGCCTCGGCGCGCACGTCGGCGAACGTGCGGTCGGTCCAGTCGCCGGCGTCGGTCTCCATCAAGCGCGCGTCCTCGCGCGGCGTGAGGCCCGTCGCCGCGGCGACCGCGTCGGCCGTTTCGCGCGCGCGGCGCAGCGGGCTGCACCACAGCGCGGCGAACTCGTAGGCGACCGCGCGCTCGGCCAGCTCGCGCGCCTGCTCGCGGCCGAGCTCGTCGAGCGGCACTTCCTGCTGGCCTTGGAAGCGCCCCTCGCGGTTGTATGCCGTGCGGCCGTGGCGCGCGAGGTAGACGGCGTGAGAGGGGCGGCTGGTCAGGAGACGTCGAAGCGGTCGAGGCTCATGACCTTGTCCCACGCCGCGACGAAGTCGTGGACGAGCTTCTCGCCGGCGTCGTCGGAGGCGTAGACCTCGGCGAGCGCGCGCAGCTGCGAGTGCGAGCCGAACACGAGGTCGACCGACGTCGCGGTCCACTTGAGCTCGCCGCTCGCGCGGTCGCGGCCGTCGTAGACGTTCTCAGCCGCGCCGTTGCCGTTCGAGCCGGACGCATTCCACTCCGTGCGCATGTCGAGCAGGTTGACGAAGAAGTCGTTGCTCAACGTCTCCGGGCGGTCGGTGAAGACACCGTGCTTCGACTGCCCGAAGTTCGCGTCCAGCGCGCGCATGCCGCCGATCAGCGCCGTCATCTCGGGAGCGGTCAGCCGCAGCATGAACGCGCGCTCCAGCAGCCCGTGCTCCAGCGGCATCGGCTCGCCGGCGCGGAAGTAGTTGCGGAAGCCGTCGACGGTCGGCTCGAGCACGGCGAAGGACTCGACGTCGGTCTGCTCCTGCGAGGCGTCGGTGCGCCCCGGCGCGAACGGGACGGTGACCGCGTGTCCGGCGTTCTTCGCGGCCTGCTCGACGGCCGCGCAGCCGCCGAGCACGATCACGTCGGCGAGCGAGACGCGCTTGCCGCCGGACTGCGAGCCGTTGAAGTCCTGCTGCACCTGCTCGAGCGTCTGCAGCGCGCTCGCGAGCTCGGCCGGTTCGTTGGCCTCCCAGCTCTTCTGCGGCTCGAGGCGGATCCGCGCGCCGTTGGCGCCGCCACGCTTGTCGGTGCCGCGGAACGACGACGCCGCCGCCCACGCGGTCGCGATCAGCCGCGGGATCGACAGGCCCGAGGCGAGCAGCTTGTCCTTGAGCGCCGCGACGTCGTTCGCGTCGATCCGCTCGTGGTCGACCGCCGGCACGGGGTCCTGCCAGAGCTGCGGCTCCGGGATCCACGGGCCGAGGTAGCGTGAGACCGGCCCCATGTCGCGATGTAGCAGCTTGTACCAGGCCTTCGCGAACGCCTCCGCGAGCTCGTCCGGCCTCTCGTAGAAGCGTTTCGAGATCGGCGCGTAGACCGGGTCGAGCTTCAGCGCGAGGTCGGTCGTCAGCATCATCGGGCGGTGTCGCTTGGACGAGTCGTGTGCGTCCGGCACCGTGCCCTCGGCCTCGGCGCTCGTCGGCGTCCACTGCTTCGCGCCGGCCGGGCTCTCGGTCAGCTCCCAGTCGTACTCGAACAGGTTCTCGAGGAAGCCGTTGTCCCACTTCGCCGGCTCGTTCGTCCACGCGCCCTCGAGGCCGCTCGTGATCGCGTCGGCGCCGACGCCGCTGCCGTAGCTGTTCTTCCAACCGAGCCCCTGCTGCTCGATCGGCGCCGCCTCGGGCTCGGGGCCGATGTTGCTCGGGTCGACCGCCCCGTGCGTCTTGCCGAACGTGTGCCCGCCGACGATCAGCGCGACCGTCTCCTCGTCGTTCATCGCCATGCGCGCGAACGTCTCGCGGATGTCCTTCGCGGCGGCGAGCGGGTCGGGGTTGCCGTTCGGACCCTCCGGGTTGACGTAGATCAGACCCATCTGCACGGCGCCGAGCGGTTTCGCGAGCTCGCGCTCGCCGCTGTAGCGCTCGTCTCCGAGCCACGTGTCCTCGGCGCCCCAGAAGATCTCGTCGGGCTGCCAGATGTCCTCGCGGCCGAAGCCGAAGCCGAACGTCTGAAAGCCCATCGACTCCATCGCGACGTTGCCGGTGTAGACGAGCAGGTCCGCCCACGAGAGCTTGCGCCCGTACTTCTGCTTGATCGGCCACAGCAGGCGTCGCGCCTTGTCGAGGCTCGCGTTGTCGGGCCAGCTGTTGAGCGGCGCGAAGCGCTGCGCGCCCTCGCCGCCGCCGCCGCGGCCGTCGGCGATGCGGTAGGTGCCGGCCGCGTGCCAGCTCATGCGGATGAACAGCGGCCCGTAGTGGCCGTAGTCGGCCGGCCACCAGTCCTGCGAGCTGCTCATCAGCTCGATCAGGTCGCGCCGCAGCGCCTCGACGTCGAGCGTCGCGAACTCCTTCGCGTAGTCGAAGTCCTCGCCCATCGGGTCCGACAGCGGCGAGCGGCGGTGCAGCACGCTCAGGTCCAGCTGCTCGGGCCACCAGTCCTGGTTCGTCCTCGGACGGTGGGCCTTCGGAGTGGGGCTGGCGATTGCCGGGTTCTCGCTCTCGCTGACGCTGTCAGTCATCTCGTTCCTGTCCTTTTCTGCTCAAACGGTGGGCGAGCACGAGGGTACTGATGGAAGCGCGATCGAGTCGTAATTCGCTTGCGAATCGCGAATTTCCTCGTCACACGCTGACGAGGCGCCCGTCGCGAGCGGCGGCATCGGCGAGCGCGGCGTCGAGCGTGACGACGCCGACGTCGAGCCAGCGCGCGAGCGCGAGGTACGCGGCGTCGTAGGTCGTGAGGTCGAAGCGAAGCGGCCAGATCGCCGGGATCAGCT
Source organism: uncultured Solirubrobacteraceae bacterium (assembly GCA_963802105.1). Taxonomy (GTDB): domain Bacteria; phylum Actinomycetota; class Thermoleophilia; order Solirubrobacterales; family Solirubrobacteraceae; genus Palsa-744. The sequence continues at coordinate 2,242,276 of CAWDHJ010000002.1, forward strand.
CGCGTAGCGGGTACGTCAGCGCGCGCAAATCGGCAAGCGTCGCGAGCGCTTCCGTTGCATCCAGGTCGCTCAGCTGACCGTGGAGCGAATAGCGACGCAGCGCAGAGAGGACCTCGATGTGGAAGTGCGCCGGGACGTGCAGCTCGCTGCTCGTCGCGAGCACGGCGAGGATCGCATCCGCGCGTCGCCGCGCGAGCAGCACCTCCGCGATCGCGCTCGCGTCGGCGACGATCAAAGCGGCTTGCGCGCCCGCTCGGCCGCGATCGCTTCGGCCGGCGTTTCGTCGACCTCGATCGGTGTCAGCTTGGCCGCGCGCGCAACCCATTCCTGCATCGTCGGCCGGGGAGCCAGCAACCGCAGCTCGTCGAGCAGGTAGTCCGAGAGCGTCTTGCCATTCTGCGCCGCGCGCGCCTTCAGTTCCCTGTGCAGATCGTCTGGGACGTTGCGAATCTGGATCATCGACATTGCTCCCGAAGTCTAGCATGCGATTCGCATGCTGAATACATCTGTCCGCGCAGCTCGGGTGGATGCTTCCTTCTCCGACCGGTCCGCCGAGTTGGGACGCCATAGCGGACCGTCATAGACTCCTGCCATGCGACGCCGGGTCACGTTTTCGCGCAACCTGACGCTGTCGCTGTCGCGGACGTGCCAGTGCTACTGCAAGTACTGCTCGTTCGCGACGCGCCAGGCGCACCTCTACTCGCCGGAGGAGGTGCTCGAGATCCTCGACGGCGCGGCGCGGCGCAACGTCAAGGAGCTGCTCGTGCTGACGGGCGAGAAGCCGGAGGTCAACGCCGGCGTCGCCGCGCGCCTGGCCGAGCACGGCCACGAGGACTTCACGGCGTACGTCGTCTGGACGTGCGAGCGCGCGCTCGAGCGCGGCCTCTTGCCGCACACGAACCTCGGAGTGCTTCCGTCGCGGGACCTCGCGCGGCTGCGCGAGGTGACGGCGTCGCAGGGGCTGATGCTCGAGTCGATCTCCGAGCGGCTGATGGAGACGGTGCACGCGGGCTCGCCGACGAAGCACCCGCAGCGGCGCCTGGAGACGATTCGCGCGGCCGGCGAGCTGAGGATCCCGTTCACGAGCGGCATCCTCGTCGGCATCGGCGAGTCCGAGGAGGAGCGCGTCGCCTCGCTCGAAGCGATCGCGGCGGTCCACGCCGAGCACGGACACATCCAGGAGGTGATCCTGCAGAACTTCGTGCCGCACGAGCGCTACTACGGGCAGGAGCCGGCCGAGATCGCCGACGCGGCGGCGCGCGCCTACTGGCGGACGGGCGTAGCCGAGGACGGCGCGAGCGCCGAGTTCGAGCGCCCGAGCCTGCCGCTGCCCGATTGGGCGTGCCCGGTGTCGATCGAGGAGATGAAGCGCCTGATCGCCGAGGCGAGACGGCTGATGCCGGACGTCGGCATCCAGATCCCGCCGAACCTCGCCGACTGGTGGTCGGAGCTCGTCGCGGCCGGCGCGACGGACCTCGGCGGCCTGTCGGCGAACGGCGACCACATCTCGCCGGAGCACCCGTTCCCCTCGCCGCACCAGGTGCGCAGGCGGCTGCAGCGCGACGGCGTCGCGCTGACCGAGCGCCTGTGCGTCTACCCGCGATACATCGACCCGGAGTGGATCGCGCCGGCGGTGCTCGACACGATCAAGGTCAAGTACTGGAGCTTCATCCCGCGGCGCGGCTCGGGCCGGACGGAGCCGCCGGCGCCGATCCGCCTCGACCTCGTGCCGCGCGCGATCGAGCGCGGGCGCGCCGGCGAGGCGCTGAGCGCCGAGGAGCTGACGGCGCTGTTCGCCGAGACGCGCCCGGAGGCGATCGCGGAGCTGCGCGCGGCGGCCGACGAGCTGCGCTCGGAGCTCGCGGGCGAGACGGTGACGTTCGTCGTCAACCGCAACATCAACGTCTCGAACATCTGCACGGTCGGCTGCGCGTTCTGCGGCTTCGGGCAGGGCAAGCGCTCGCCGGACGCCTACGAGCACGACCGCGAGGAGTTCGCGCGCCGCGTGCACGAGGCGGTCGACTACGGCGCGAGCGAGCTGTGCATCCAGTCGGGCATCCACCCGGACTGGTCGCTCGAGGACTACCTCGGCTGGCTGCGCTTCGCGAAGGAGCTCGCGCCGCAGCTGCACCTGCACGCGTACAGCCCGATGGAGATCGCGCACATGTGCGACATCTCGGCGCTGGCGCCGAGCGAGGTGTTCGCGCGGCTGCGCGACGCGGGCCTCGGCTCGACGCCGGGCACGGCCGCGGAGGTGCTGCACGACGGCGTGCGCGAACGGATCTCGCCGAACAAGCTGCCGGTCGCGCGCTGGGTCGAGATCGTCGAGGCGTCGCACCGCGCGGGCCTGCGCTCGACGTCGACGGTCATGTTCGGCCACATCGAGGAGCCGTGGGAGCTCGCCGAGCACATGCGCGTCGTGCGCGAGCTGCAGGAACGCACGGGCGGCATAACCGAGTTCGTGCCGCTCTCGTTCATCCCGTTCCAGACATTGCTGGGACGAACGCACGGCGTCGAAGAGATTTCTCGAGAAGAGAACCTCAAGCACACGGCCGTCTTCCGCCTCGCGCTCGGGCGCACGATCGCGAGCGTGCAGGCGTCGTGGGTGAAGATGGGCCTCGACGCCGCGACCGAGTCGCTGCGCTGGGGCGTCAACGACCTCGGCGGGACGTTGATGGAGGAGTCGATCAGCCGCCTCGCCGGCAGCTATCACGGCACGCGGCTCGACGCCGACGAGCTCGTCGCCGCGGCGCACCGCGCCGGGCGCCCGGCGGCCGAGCGCACGACGCTGTACGAGATCGTGCGGCGCTACGAGCTCGCCGTCGCGGCCTGAGGGACGTCGCCGGTCGCGAGGAACGCTTCGGTCGCGTCGAGCAGCAGCCGGTGGTAGGCGACGCCGGCGACCAGGCTCGCGCGCACGCCGCTGAACCGCTCCTCGTCGGGGCACGCCGCGAGGTAGCCCTCGAGCTCGTCGAGCTTCGCGACGTGGAACTCGCGGCGGGAGGTCGCGTAGGCGACGGGGTCGCCGCCGGCGAACAGCTTGAGCACGCCTTCGTCGCGCAGCTGCGGCGGCGCGAGCTCGGGCGAGTCGCGCCAGGCGTGCAGCGCCTGCAGGCCGGCGTCGGTCACCGAGTAGAGCTTGCGCCGGCGGCCGTGCGCCTCGCGACGTTCGTCGAGCAGCCCGGCGGCGGCGAGGCGCTCGGGCTCGGCGTAGAAGCTCGTGTGCGGCACCGGCCAGAAGTTCTCGATCGAGCGCTCGAGCATCTGCTTGAGGTCGTACGGCGACGCCTCGCCGAGCAGCTCGAGCAGGACGAGCACGGCGTAGGAAGTGCCCGTCAGTCGGAATTTGTCCTTGACGCCCATAGTTCTTTCTGTATAGTACCGACCGTACTATAGAGGTTCACCCGGCATGACACGACCGGAGGTGCGAGATGGCTGACGAGCGGCTCGGCAAGGCGAACGGTGAAAACGAGGAGTTCGACGCGGTGATCGTCGGCGCGAGCCTCGCGGGATGCGCGACGGCGATGCTGCTCGCGCGCGGCGGCGCGCGCGTGGCGATCGTCGAGCAGCGCCCGGAGATGAGCGCGTACAAGAAGGTCTGCTCGCACTACATCCAGTCCTCGGCGGTCGCGACGCTCGAGCGGCTGGAGCTGCTCGAGCCGATGATGCGCGCGGGCGCGGTGCGATCGCGCGCGCGCATCCACGGGCCGGCGGGCTGGGTCGAACCGAGCGACAGGCCGGGCGCATACGGCGTGAACCTGCGCCGCGAGGTGCTCGACCCGCTGATCCGCACGGCGGCGGCCGAGACGCCGGGAGTCGAGCTGATGCTCGGCGAGACGGTCGGCGCGCTGCTGCGCGACGGCGAGCGGATCTGCGGCGTCGAGGCGCGCGACCGCGGCGGCCGCGCGCTGCGCCTGCACGCGAAGCTCGTCGTCGGCGCGGACGGGCGTGGCTCGCGCGTGGCGAAGCTCGCGGGCGTGCGCGAGCGCAGGCGCCGCAATGAGCGCTTCGCGTACGGCGCGTACTTCGAGGGGCCGCCGCTGACGAGCGGCGACGACGCGATGTTCTGGCTGCTCGACCCGGACATGGTCGCGGCGTTCCCGACCGACAAAGGGCTGACGTTCTACGCGGCGATGCCGACGAAGCGGCGCCTCGCGCAGTTCCGCGAGGACCCGGCGCGCGCGCTCGTCGAGCTCGTCTCCTCGGCGCCCGAGGGGCCGCCGATCGCGGCCTCGCGGATGGTCTCGCAGCCGCAGGGCAAGCTCGACATGACGAACGTCGCGCACGCGCCGACGGCGCCGGGGCTCGCGCTCGTCGGCGACGCGGCGCTCGCCGAGGACCCGTTGTGGGGGATCGGCTGCGGCTGGGCGTTGCAGTCGGCCGAATGGCTCGCGGACAGCGTCGGCGCGGCGCTCGCGCAGCCGGTGGGCGCGGGCGAGCAGAGCGCGCTCGCGCGCTACCGGCGCAAGCACCGCCGCGCGCTCGGCGGACACGCGCTGCTGATGGACGACTTCTCGAAGGGCAGGAGCCTGACGCCGCTCGAGCGCCTGCTGTTCGGCACGGCGACGTACGACCGCGGCGTCGCGCGCGTGATGGAGGCGTTCGGGACGCGCAACATCGGCCCGGCGCGCATGCTCGCGACGGGGCTGCCGCGCGCGCTGGCCGCGCGAGCGCGGCACGCGTTCGCGCGCGGCGCCGGCCACGCGCCGCCGTCGGTCGCGCTGTCGGGCGTCGGCGGCGAGGTCTCGCGAGGCGAGCGATGAGCGTCTCGCGCCGCACGCTGAGCGTCGCCGGGACGCGCTCGCCGACGATCGAAGCCGGGCCGCCGGACGCGAAGGAGGCGGTCGTCTTCGTGCACGGCAATCCGGGCTCGCACAGCGACTGGACGGCGCTCGTCGACGCGGCGGGCGCGCTCGGGCGCGCGGTCGCGTTCGACCTGCCGGGGTTCGGCAAAGCGCGCGCGCCGGCCGGCTTCGCGTTCGACGTGCCGGCGTATGCCGAGTTCATCGACGCGGCGCTCGGCGAGCTCGGGATCGAGCGCGTGCACCTCGTGCTACACGACTTCGGCGGTCCGTTCGGCCTGACGTGGGGCGTGCAGCACGCCGATCGCTGGGCGAGCGTCGCGCTGCTGAACATCGGCCTGATGCCCGGCTACGAATGGCACTCGATGGCGAAACGCTGGCGCACGCCGGTGCTCGGCGAGCTCTCGCAGGCGTTCATCCCGCGCGCGGCGTGGCGACGCGTGATGCAGAGGAGCAACCCGAAAGGGCTGCCGCCGGAGTTCGTCGAGAAGATGTACGACGACTACGACCGCGAAACGCGCCGGACGGTGCTGAAGCTGTACCGCGCGACGCCGGACCCGGGCAGGACGGCGGTCGAGCTGAGCGCGGCGATGACGGCGCTGCACAAGCCGGCGCTCGTCATCTGGGGCGCGAAGGACCAGTACATCGGCGTCGGCTACGCCGAGCGCCAGCGCGAGTTCTTCGACGTCGAGGACGTCGCGGTGCTGCCGGACAGCGGGCACTGGGCGTTCCAGGACGAGCCGCAGCGGGTCAGGGAGCTGCTCGTGCCGTTCCTCGAGCGTCAGCTCAGCGGCATGCGCAGCGCCGAGCCGCAGGCGAGCTAGCGAGCGCTAGCGGAACAGGTCCTCGTCGAGCGGGCGCAGCAGCTCGGCCGCGCCGGGCCCGTGCTCGTCTGAGAGGAAGCGCTGCAGCCCGTCGACGAGCACGACGGGCTCGGCCGAGTCCTTCGCGCGCGCGAGCTCGCCGAGCGCGGCGGCGGCGTCGGCGACGGCGAGCCACGTCGCGCGCAGCTGCATGCCGCGCGCGTCGCGGCGCCCGCGCCAGTCGTCGAGCGCGCGCATGCCGGCGAGGCCGATCGCGACGTCGACCTGCCCGTGCCGCCAGGCGCGCCCGAAGCTGTCGGTGATCAGCACGCCGACGCGCGCGCCGGTCAGCTCGGCGAGGCGCGTGCGGATCGCGCGCGCGGAGGCGTCGGGGTCGCGCGGGAGCAGGATCAGCGTCTGCTCGTCGGCGGCGTTCGAGGCGTCGACGCCGGCGTTCGCGCAGACGAAGCCGTGGCGCGTGCGGCAGATCAGCACGCCGCGTTCGGCGCGGACGATCGCAACGGACTCGTCGAGCACGACCTGCACGGCGCGCGCGTCGCGCGGCTGGCCGGTCGCGTGCTCGGCCTCGGCGGCGAGCTCGCGCGCGCGCTCGCTCGCGACGACGTCGGCGAGCCGGACGACGGCGCGCTCGCACTTGGAGACGGCCTTGTGCGCGATGACGAGCAGCAGCCCGCCGCGCAGCGGCTCGCCGCGCTCGCGCGCGGCGGCGGCGATCAGCGCGGCGAGGTCGTCGCCGCCGTGAAGCTCGGGCAGGCCGGCGAGGGCGCGGGCGCTCAGGGAAGCCACGGCGCGCGGTGCTTAATCGTGCTCGATGATGGAGAGGATCGGATCGACGCCGGCTCGACCGAGCACGTCTCTCGTGCGCGCTGCGTCGGCGCTCGTGGCGTCGAGTCGCTCGCGCAGCGCGGCGAGGTCGTCGCCGGTGTCGACGTCGAGCAGCAGCGATGCGGGGCGCTCGATCACGCAGCGCGCGCCGGCGTCGCGCGCGAGCGAGCGGTGGCGCACGCAGCTCCCGGGCCCGAACGCCGGCGCGATCGCGTCGGGCGGCGTCAGCAGCAAGCCGTTCGTGCCGGCGCCGTGGCGGTCGGGCACGATCGCGACCTCGGCCGTGCCGGCGCCGGGCGCGTCGGCGCGCGCGTCGGCGGCGGCGAGCAGCGCGTCGAGCTCGCCGGCGTCGAGCGCCGGGCAGTCGCCGGGGATGCACAGCGCGCGCTCGAAGCCGTCGGCGAGCGCGCGGCGCACGCCGAGCGCGACGGCGGCCGACTGGCCGTCGTCGGCGGTGTCGTCGACGAGCAGCGCGCCGTGCTCGGCGGCGAGCTCGGCGAGGCGCGGCTCGCGCGTGACGACGATCGTGCGCTCGATCGCAGCGGCGCGCGCGAGCGCGAGCAGCACGTCGGCGACCATCGCGCGCGCGAGCCGCTCGCGCATCGTCTCGGCGAGACCGCTCGCGCCGAGCCGCGACTTGGCCGCGGCAAAGCGCTTGACGGGCAGGATCGCGACGGTGCGCACGGCGCCCACGATAGCCGCGGGCAGACGCCCGCTCGCGCCGCCTATCGGCCGTCTGCGAGGCCGAGCGCGAAGTCGAGCGTCAGCGCGGCGACGCGCGCGCGGCTGGCGGCGTCGCTCATGCGCGTGTCGGCGTGCAGCGCCGGCAGCTCGTGGCCGGCGGGTTCGTCGGCGACGATGCCGTTGAGCAGCTCGCCGTAGAAGCTCGCGACGCCGGCGGCGCTGCAGTCGAGCGCGGCGAACGCCATGAACGCGGCGGTCGGGCCCTTGAGCACCTCGCCGCCGACGATCGGGCTGACGGCGACGAGCGGCGCGCTCGCGGCGTGCAGCGCCTCGCGGATGCCCGGCACGGCGAGGATCGGCGCGATCGACGCGAGCGGGTTCGACGGGCCGAGGACGATCGCGTCGGCGCTCGCGATCGCGGCGAGCACGGCGTCGCTCGCGCGCGCCTGCTCGGCGCCGCGGAACTCGAGCCCCTCGACGGGGCCGGCTGCGCGGTCGCGGATCATGAACTCCTGGAACGAGCGCCAGCCGCGCGCGCCGCGCACCCACGTGTGGACGGGCTCGTCGCACATCGGCAGCACGCGCGTGCCGAGGCCGAGCGTGCCGGTCAGTCGCGCGAGCGCGTCGGTCGGCGTCATCCCGTCGTCGATCAACCGCGCGCGCTCGAGGCACCACGCGAGGTCGCGGTCGCCGACGTTGAACCAGACCTCGGAGCCGAGCGCGCGCAGCGCGTCCATGACGGTGAACGTGTCGCCGGCGAGGCCCCAGCCGCGCTCGTCGATCTCGTCGGCGAGCCAGAACGTGACGAGGTCGGGGTCGGGCGAGACGTGCGTGCCGTAGATGTGGATGTCGTCGCCGGTGTTCGCGACGACGCTGAGCCGCCCGGGCGCGAGCACGTCGGCGAGACCGCGCGCGAGCTTCGCGCCGCCGGTGCCGCCGGCGAGGACGACGACATCGGCGTCGCGCGCCGGCTGCTCGCTCACTCCCAGTCGGGGTCGGGCAGCCCGGCGACGCGGATGCCGGCGTGCACCTTGTAGCGCGAGTTGACGCCGATCAACAGCGCCGTCAGCGACTCGGTGATGCGCGAGGTCTCGAGCGGCCCGCAGTCGACGCAGCGCAGCCCGTCGATCCGCTCGATCAGGCGCGCGGCCTCGGTCTTGTCGGCGCGCTTGTCGCCGCAGATCAGCACGTCCTGCTCGAGCCGGTGCGCGAGGTCGGTCAGCGACGCGGCGCTGACGGTGTGCAGCGCCGAGACGACGCGCACGCCGTCGGGCGCCATCTCGGCGGCCTGCTGCGCGGCGGAGCCCTGCCAGACGCCGAGCATGCGCGTCGCCTTGCCGCTGACGGCCGCGGCGAGCGGCACGGTCGCGTCGATCAGCAGCTGCCCGGGCACGAGCGCCTGCTTGAGGTTCGTCAGCGTCTCGGAGTGGTTGCGAAACGGGACGCTGAGCACGACCGTCTCGGCGGCGCGCACGGCGGCGGCGTTGTCGTAGGCGCCGAACTCGCCGTTCGGGATCGCGGCGAGCGCGCGCTGCGCGGCTTCCTGCGCGCGGTCGGCGTCGCGCGAGCCGATCGCGACGGGCACGCCGGCGCGCGCGAAGCGCACGGCGAGGCCGAAGCCGAGCGCGCCGGAGGCGCCGATGATCGCGACGGGGTCGGGCGCCGGGGCGGGCATCGCGGCGAGTATAGGCTGAAGGCGATGACGCCGAAGGCCGTGAAGATCAGAGAGGTCGGCCCGCGCGACGGCTTCCAGAACGAGCCGGAGACGATCTCGACCGAGCACAAGGTCGAGCTGATCGACGCGCTCGCGCGGACCGGGCTGCACCGGATCGAGGCGACGAGCTTCGTGCGCGCCGACGTGATCCCGCAGCTCGCTGACGCGGCGGACGTGCTCGAGCGGATCGACGTTCCGGCGGAGGTCGCCGTCAGCGTGCTCGTGCCGAACGCGCGCGGCCTGCAGGCGGCGCTCTCACAGCGCGAGCGGATCGACGAGATCAACGTGTTCATGTCGGCCTCCGAGACGCACAACCGCAAGAACGTCAACCGCACGGTCGCCGAGTCGCTGAGCGAGCTGCAGGAGGTGCTCGCCCGCGCGCGCGAGGCCGGGCTCCGCTGCGAGGGCGTCATCTCGACGTCGTTCGGCTGCCCGTACGAGGGCCACGTGCCGCCCGAGCGCGTGTTCGCGATCGCCGCGAGCCTGCGCGACGCCGGCGCGCAGGAGATCGGCTTCGGCGACACGACGGGCATGGCCAACCCGCGCCAGGTGCGCGAGTTCTTCGACGCTGCGAAAGCTCAGCTCGGCGACGACGTCGAGCTGACGGCACACTTCCACAACACGCGCGGCCAGGGCCTCGCGAACGTGCTCGCCGCGCTCGACGCCGGCGTCGAGAGCCTCGAGTCGAGCTTCGGCGAGCTCGGCGGCTGTCCGGTGCCGCCCGGCGCGACGGGCAACATCGCGACCGAGGACCTCGTCTCGATGCTGCACGAGATGGGCGTGCAGACCGGCATCGACCTGCCGGCGCTGCTCGCGTGCGCGCGCCGCGTGCAGGAGATCCTCGGCCGCCCGCTCGGCAGCCACACGATCGTCGCCGGCCCCGTCGACTGGCGCTGAGTCGCCGACCGCGCCAGGGTCGTTGTCGGAACGAGACAATAAAGTTGAACTTTCCGATGGCGTCGAAACGGAGATCAGGGTGCGAGCCCAGCTCGTCGTCAAGTTCAAGCATGGAGACATCGTCGATGTGCTCAGATCGGCGTACGGCCCTCACGACCCCGCGGCGCTGCGTGCCAGCAAGCTCTGGGCCGAAGGCCAGGGCACGGCACAGAACGTCACCTACGCGGCGCGGACGCCCTCGGGCCTGACGGTCATGGCCTGGCCGTCGGCAGGCCGGGCCGAGGTCTATGTGGAGTCTTCCACGGGTCGCCTGCGCTCCTTCAGCGAAGAGGTGTGGGAAGCAATTCGCGACAACGGCAAGAGGTTGAAGCCCACGCGGATGAAGCCGAAGTTGCACTCGTTGATGCTGCTCGAGCCGACCCCCGGCGATGTGATGTCAACCGCGAGCGTCGGGCTCGGGAAGATCGTGAGCGACCAGCTCTTCCTGCCGATCGCGACCGGGCTCGTGACCGCCGCCGTGCTCGTGGTCGCGCTTGCGCGCAGGCCTCCGAAGAATTCGTCTACGGATCGATAACGGCGCTCGCAGTTGCCATACTCTCCTTGGTCCGTCTACTCGCGGACCTGCGACGCAGGAAGCTGGTATGGCGCTGATTCAGACTCTTCGGGCTCAGTTGGGCTTTGCGACACACGCGCAAGTCGTCGATGCGGCGGCAAACGTGCTGCGCAGCAGCAGCTGGCAGGTCCAGCAGGAGCCGGTCATCGGGACGATGCGTCCTGACATCGTCGCTCGTGACCCTGACGGGAAGACCTTCGTCTTCGAGGTCAAGGCGGGCAAGCAGGACGCTTTCCTCGGCGCGGTAGCCCAAGTCGAGGGATATCGCGACCGTCTCGCCGAGGGTGGCAACGATGCTCAAGGCGTCCTCGTATTGGCCGGCGACGCTCCGAGTGAGCTCGATGCCGTAGCGAGAAGTGCAGGCGTCGCGCTTGTACGCGCGGCATCTGGAAGCCCTACGGACATCGAGGAGTCGCTTTCCAGGGCCTTCGCCAACGTACACGGGGACCGTTCGGACGGCCCCGAGCTCAAGCCGGCGCAGCTTCCGGCTTCGTAGATCGCGGCGCTCGACGAGCTGCGCGTCGCGGCTGGCTGGCCGGCTCCTGCGAGCGGCTTCTATCCGGCGGTCACCGCCTGTTCCTGTTCTGCCTCGCGCGCGCTCTCGCGGGCGGCGGCGACGCAGTACTCCTGCACGGCGATCTCGAGCTCGAGCGTCTGCGCGAGCGCCGGGCGCGCGGAGGCGTCGATCACGCGCTTGGCACGGCCGACGGCGACGTGCGAGTTGGCGAGCAGCTCGTCGACGAGCGCTTGCGTCGCCTGCTCGAGCTGCTCGGGCGCGACGACGCGGTTGACGAGCCCGATCCGCTCGGCCTCGCTCGCGTCGATCGTGCGCCCGGTCATGATCAGCTCCTTCGCGCGGCCGAGCCCGATGACGGCCGGCATGCGCGTCGAGCCGCCGACGTCGGGGATGATCCCGAACTTGACCTCCGGCAGGCCGAGCTGCGCGTCGCTCGAGGCGATCCGCAGGTCGCAGCCGAGCGCGACCTCGAGCGCGCCGCCGACGCACGTGCGGTGGATCTGGCAGACGACGGGCTTCGTCATCGCTTCGGCGAGGTTCGGGCAGTCGAGGAAGACCTGGCGGAAGTGGCGCAGGTGGCCGGGCGTCGCGGCCGACTGCGCGAGCTCGACGAGGTCGACGCCGGCGGAGAAGACCGGGCCTTCGCCGCGCAGCACGACGCAGTGCACGCACTCCTCGGCGGACGCGTCGCGCAGCGCGCCGCCGAGCGCGCGCAGCAGCTCCTGGTTCATCGCGTTGCGCTTCTCCGGGCGGTTGAGGACGATGTGGCGCACGGCGCCGCGGTCTTCGGTCTCGACGATGCTCATGAGTCCTCCGGTTCTCTCGCGTGTCTCGGGTCTTCGGCTGGTTTGGCGGGTGGTCGGCGGCCGCGCGGCCGGCTCAGCTGAGGTCGAGCACGGTCTGCGGCGCGGGGATCACGTGGTCCTCGACGCCCTCGACGGGGATGATCGAGGTGCCGATCGCGAAGAACTCGATCACGTGGCTGCCCCAGCCGTGCGACTTCTCTTCGATGTGCACGCCGACGATGCCCTCGGCCTTCGCGGCGATCGCCTCGGCCTGCATCCGCTCCATCGCCAGCTCGCGCGCGTCGTACAGCGCCTGCGTGAAGTTCGGCAGCTCGACGTTCTTGCCGGTGTTGCCGATCGACTGGCGCCAGCCCTGGTGCGCGACGTGATAGACGCACGAGCCCATCACCATCGCGACCGGTCGGTGGCCGGTCTGCAGCAGCGTCCAGAACTCCTGACCGGAGAGGTCGCTCGTGAACGGTCGCCCGGACGGCGCGCGATGCAGCTCGCCGCCGCGGTGCTTGACGGCCGTGCCCATCGCGATGAACTCGGCCATGTTCTCGCCCCAGTCGTAGCGACCGATCGCGAGGCGCACGCCGACGATGCCGTCGGCGCCGAGCTGATCGGCCTCCTCCTCCATGCGCGTCATCGCGAGCTCGCGAGCCTCGTACATCGCCTGCGAGAGCACGTCCATCTCCTGGCTCTGCTTCCACATCGACTGCTGGTAGCCGATGTGGTAGATCGAGCTGCCGATGACGAGCCCGAGCGGTTGGAAGCCGGCTTGACGGACGAGCAGGAACTCGTTGACCGAGAGGTCGCTCGTGAACAGCCCGGCGCGGTTCTGCGAGAGGCGTGCGGTGCCGGCCTCGGGGACTCCCTCGGTGCTGCTCGGGTCATATGACACGTTGTCGATCCTTCTCGTTCGTAGGTTCCGGTAGACGCCGCCGGCTCAGTCGAGGAACAGCACTTTCTGCGGCACGGTCTGCGGCTCGACGGCGAGCGCCGCGTCCTCGCGCACGACCGTGCCCATCGCGTGGAAGGTCACTTCGAGGTCTTTCGAGTCGACCAGCGAGCGGCGGACCTCGTGCGTGCGGCCGCTCTGGCTCAGCTCGACGCCGATCACGCCGTCGCCGCCGAGCTCGCGCACCTGTGCGGTGATCGAGCCCATCGCCTTCTCGCGCGCTTCGTAGACGCCCTGGCTGAAGTCGAGCAGCTCCTGGTTCGACCACGACGAGCCCCATCCCTGCGCTTGCGCCATCTGCGTCTGGCCGGTCGCCGGCACGTAGTGCACGCTCGTGTGCGCCGCGATCCCGACCGGGCGCATGCCGGCTTCGCAGAGCTGAACGAACTCCTGCCCGCTGAGGTCGCTCAGCACGGTCTTGCCGCCCGCGTCGCGCATCGGCTCGGGCAGCCGCGCGGCCGTGCCGACGGCGATGAACTCGATCGCGCCGGGCGCCCAGTCGTGTGAGCCCTGCTCGATGCGCACGCCGAGCACGGCGTCGGCGCCGCACGTCTGCGCCTCCTCCAGCAGCCGGCCGAGCGCGAGCCGGCGACACTCGTTGAAGGCGTCCGAGAGCACGCGCACCTCGGTCGGGACGTTGTAGAACGTCGGCTGCCAGCCGACGTGGTAGATCGAGGACCCCATCACCTGCGTGATCGGCGCGACGCCGACGCGCGCGAGCGCGCTCCACTCGTTGACCGTGAGGTCGCTGCTGAACGCCGTCGGTGCGCCGGGCCCGGCCTCACGCGCGAAGCTCGCGAGTCGCTCGGAGGCGACGAGCGGGATGCGGCCCTGCTCGATCAGCTCGAGTGAGGCGGCCGCGCGCTCGGCCTCGCGTACGGCGGCCGCTTCGCGCTCCTGCGCCGCCTGCTTCTCCTCCTCGGAGCGACGGTGGAACAGCGGGCTCATCGCAGCAGCCCTTCGAGCGCGGTCCTGTCGCGTTCGGTCACCTCGGCGGTCGCGCCGACGGCGGCCAGCAGCGCGGCGATCCACTCCGACGTCGTCAGCTCGTCGTGGCTCAGCGCGATCCCGCGCACGACCTTGTTGCGCGTGCAGCGCATGCCGCGATCGGCCGCGAGCAGCTCGAAGCGCTCGTCGCCGAGCGTGACGACGATCCGCCGCACCTCGCTGCGCTTGGAGCGAAATCCGCCGACCTTGCGGCGCTCGACCGAAGCGAAGCGCGGCAGCGCCTGCTCGAGCGTCGAGGCGAGCACGGCGATCGAGGACTCGAGCTCGGCGCCGTCCTGGCGCAGCGCCGCCGCCGGGAGATCGAAGGCCTCGTCGGATGCCACGCACGCAGGCTACCTCGCCGCAGCCGCCCCGGTGGCACGCTCACCACGCGCGACCGCGCGTAATAGGCTCTCGGGCCAACCGGAGCAGTCGAGCGGAGGTCGAATGGCGCAGCAGATCGAGAACGTGGGAGTGCTCGGAGCGGGATTGATGGGACACGGCATCGCGCAGGTCGCCGCGCAGTCGGGCTACGCGGTCGTCTTGCGCGAGGTCGACGAGGCGACGCTCGCGAAGGGGATCGGCAAGATCGAGAAGCAGCTCGCGCGCGCGGTCGAGAAGGGCAAGTCGAGCCAGGAGGATGCCGACGCCGTGCGCGCGCGGATCGCCGGGACGACCGACTACTCAGAGCTGTCCGACTGCGACCTCGTGATCGAGGCGATCACCGAGAACCTCGCGCTGAAGCTTGAGATGTGGAAGGAGCTCGACGCGATCGTCAAGCCGGAGGCGATCTTCGCGACGAACACCTCCTCGCTCGCCGTCATCGACCAGGCCGCCTCGACCTCGCGCGCCGAGCGCTTCGTCGGGCTGCACTACTTCAACCCGGCGCAGGTGATGAAGCTCGTCGAGGTCGTCCGCTGCGTGACGACGAGCGACGAGACGTTCGCCGCCGCGCTCGCGTTCGCGCGCTCGGAGGGCAAGCTCGCGATCCCGACGAAGGACCAGGCCGGGTTCATCGTCAACCGTCTGCTCGTCCCGTACATGCTCGACGCGATGCGCGCGCTCGAAGAGGGTGTCGGCTCGATCGAGGAGATCGACGAGGCGATGAAGGCCGGCGCCGGGCACCCGATGGGTCCGCTGACGCTCGCCGACTTCGTCGGGCTCGACACGCTCGGCTCGATCTGCGACGTGCTGTTCGACGAGTTCCGCGAGCGGCGCTTCGCGCGGCCGCCGACGCTGCGCAAGATGCTCGCCGCCGGCTGGTTCGGGCGCAAGTCGGGCAAGGGCTTCTACGACTACTCGGGCGAGTCGCCGCAGATGAACGCCGCGCTGTAGCGAGCGCCGGCCTCGCGCCGCGCCGCGCCCCTCACGGGGCCGTAACCTTCAACGTATGAGCGACCCCGCGAGCCTGCGCGTCTCCGACTCCGACCGCGAGCGCCTGGCCGGCGAGCTGCGCGAGCACATGGTCTCCGGGCGGCTCTCGCAGGACGAGCTGGAGGAGCGGCTCGACCTCGCGTACAAGGCCAAGACGCAGGCCGACCTCGACGCGCTGCGCGCCGACCTGCCGATCAGCCCCGAAGCGCTGCAGCGCTCGCTGCAGGAGCGCCGGCGCCACCTGCGCCGGCGCCTCGCGCAGGAGGCCGGCGGCTCGCTGACGGCCTCCGGCGTGTGCGTCGCGATCTGGCTCGCGAGCGGCGCGCACGGTCAGTTCTGGCCGATCTGGGTGATCGTCTTCACGCTGCTGCCGCTCGCGCGCGACGGCTGGGCGCTGCTCGGCCCGGCGCCCGACGAGCGCGTCGTCGAAGAGCGCCTGCAGCGCCGCCGCGCGCGTCGACTCGAGCAGGACCGCCGCCGCGCGGCGCGCCATCGGAGCCTGCCGCGGTGAGCGACCACGAGCGGGCGGTCGCGCGCGCGCTCGCCGGCGGCCCCGAGCGCCACCGCGAGAAGGCGCGCGAGCAGGGCAAGCTCGCCGTGCGCGAGCGCATCGCGCTGCTGCTCGACGACGGCAGCTTCGCCGAGGAGGCGCTGCTCGCGAACTGGGCCGAGGACGGGCTCGGCGCCGACGGCGTCGTCACCGGCGTCGGCGAGATCGACGGGCGGCCGGTCGCGCTGATGGCGAACGACCCGACCGTCAAGGCCGGCTCGTGGGGGCCGAAGACGGTCGAGAAGATCCTGCGCATCCAGGAGCGCGCGCTCAGCCTGTCCGTGCCGATCGTCTACCTCGTCGACTCGGCCGGCGCGCGGATCACCGATCAGGTGCAGATGTTCCCCGGTCGGCGCGGCGCCGGACGGATCTTCCACAACCAGGTCAAGCTCTCGGGCGTCGTGCCGCAGGTGTGCGTGCTGTTCGGCCCGAGCGCCGCCGGCGGCGCCTACATCCCGGCGTTCTGCGACATCGTGATCATGCGCGACGGCAACGCCTCGATGTACCTCGGCTCGCCGCGCATGGCGCAGATGGTCATCGGCGAGCACGTCACACTCGAGGAGATGGGCGGCGCGAAGATGCACACCGGCGTCTCCGGCGTCGCGCACCAGCTCGTCAAGAGCGACGAGGACGGCATCGAGACGGCGCGTCGCTATCTCTCCTTTCTGCCGAGCAACTGGCGCCAGCAGCCGCCGTCCGCGACGCCCGCGCCGGCGTCGGTCGATCCTCGATCGATCAAAGAGCTGATCCCGGCCGACGAGAACAAGCCGTTCGACATCAAGGCGCTGATCGGCGCGCTCGTCGACGACGGCTCGCTGATGGAGATCCATCCGCGCTGGGCGAAGGAGCTCGTCGTCGGCTTCGCGCGCCTCGACGGGCGCGCGATCGGGATCGTCGCCAACCAGCCGAAGTTCAAGGGCGGCGTGCTGTTCGGCGACTCGGCCGACAAGGCCGCGCGCTTCATCTGGTGCTGCAACGCGTTCAACGTCCCGCTGCTGTTCCTCGCCGACGTGCCCGGCTTCATGATCGGCACGCAGGTCGAGCGCGAAGGCATCATCCGCCACGGCGCGAAGATGATCAGCGCCGTCAGCGAGGCGACCGTGCCGAAGGTCTCGGTCGTCGTGCGCAAGGCCTACGGCGCCGGGCTCTACGCGATGGCCGGTCCCGCGTTCGAGCCCGACTGCTGCCTCGCGCTGCCGAGCGCGTCGATCGCCGTCATGGGCCCGCAGGCGGCGATCAACGCCGTCTACTACAACCAGCTGCAGACGATCGACGACGACGCCGAGCGCGCGAGGCGCACCGAGGAGCTGCGCGCCGAGTACGCGCGGGACATCGACATCCTGCACCTCGCCTCAGAGCTCGTCATCGACGCCGTGATCGAGCCCGAGCAGCTGCGCGGCGAGCTGATCCGCCGCTTCGCGCACGCGGCGTCGAAGCAGCGGACCTGGCCCGCGAAGCACAATCCGGTCACACCCGTCTGATCAGGCTGCTGCGATGCCAGCCGTGCGCGTCTGCTCGTCCTGGAACGGCGGGTAGGTCTCGGTCAGCAGGTACAGGTACGCGTCGCTGCGCGCCGTGTACGAGTTCGCGAGCACCATCAGGTCGAACAGGCCGCGCGGCATCTTGCCGGTGACGAGGATCACGAACCACGCCGCGAACGCGCCGACCTCGAGCAGCAGGTTGATCACGTAGCGCAGGATCACGATCGGGATCGCGAGGACGATCCTGAACAGCGTCTTCAGCCGGCTGTACCGCTCGAGGCGCGTGAATCGCATGCGCACCGGATAGCTCGCGTCGTCCGACCCGCTGAACGGCGGGTAGCGGTCGGTCAGCAGCACCGTGTACGCCGTCACGCGCGCGAGAAAGCGCGTGAAGTCGGCGACGAAGTCGTACAGGCCCTGCGGGTAGCGGCCGGTCAGCAGGATCGCGAACCACGCGATGACGATCGCGAACCACGCGACGATGCCGAACACGTAGAGGACGATCGCGACCGGGATCGCGAGGATCAGCCGGAAGAACGTCGTCAGCCGGCTGTGCCGCTCGACGTAGTCGGCCTCGAACGTGATTGGGTAGGACACGCGAGTCATCCTACGCGCCTCATCGGCTGGCGCGACGCTCCTTTTCAATAGATTGGCCGAGGATGGACGCATCGGAGATCGCCTTCGCCGGAATCGCCCGCCAGGCCGAGCTGGTCGCGACGGGCGAGCTCTCCTCGCGCGAGCTCGTCGAGCTGTGCCTGCGGCGGATCGACGGCGCGCAGCGGCGCCTGAACGCATTTCGCACGGTCTTCGCCGAGCGCGCGCTGCTCGAAGCCGACCAGGCCGACGCGCGTCGCGGCGCCGGCGGTGGGCGCCCGCTGCTCGGCGTGCCGATCGCCGTCAAGGACGACATCGACGTCGCCGGCGAGGTGACGGCGCTCGGCTCGAACGCCTACGGCGAGCCGGCCGCGGCCGACGCCGAGGTCGTGCGCCGCCTGCGCGCGGCCGGCGCCGTGATCGTCGGCAAGACGAACGTGCCCGAGCTGTGCGTCTGGCCGTTCACCGAGACGGCGACGTTCGGCGTCACGCGCAACCCGTGGGACGCGCAGCGCGCGCCCGGCGGCTCGAGCGGCGGCAGCGCGGCGGCCGTCGCCGCCGGCCTCGTCGGCGCCGCGCTCGGCTCCGACGGCGCCGGTTCGATCCGCATCCCGGCCGCGTGGTGCGGGCTGTTCGGGCTCAAGCCGCAGCGCGGGCGCGTCTCGATGGCGCCGCGAGCGCGCGCGTGGAACGGGCTGTCGGTCAACGGCGTGCTGACGCGCCGCGTCGCCGACACCGCGCTGTTCCACGACGTCGCCTCGGGCACGACCGACGTCGACGCCGACAGTGCGCCGGCGCCGAGCGCGCCGTTCGCGCAGGCCGCCGCGACGGCGCCGGGCAGGCTGCGCATCGCCTACTCGACGGCCGTGCCGCCCGGCGTGCTCTCGAAGCTCGACGACGACGGCGCGCGCGCGCTGAGCGAGACCGTCGAGCTGCTGCGCTCGCTCGGGCACGAGCCGAGCGAGCGCGACCCCGACTACGGCCTCGGCGCCGGCGCCGCGCTGCTCGCGCGCTACGTGCACGGCGTCTACGAAGACGCGCGGACGATCGCGCACTCCGAGCGCCTCGAGCGGCGCACGAAGGGGATGGCGCGCCTCGGCGCGCTGAGCACGCCGCTGTTCGAGCGCGCGCTCGCCGCCGAGCCGCAGCTCGCGCGGCGGCTGAACGCGATCTTCGACGACGTCGACGTGCTGATCACGCCGGCGACCGCGAGCCCGCCGCCGCCGATCGGCAAGCTGCAGGGGCGCGGCGCGTTGTGGACGCTCAACGTCGTCGCCGGCTGGGTGCCGTACAACGGCGTCTGGAACATGACCGGCCAGCCGGCCGCCTCCGTGCCGGCCGGCTTCGGCGCCGACGGCCTGCCGCGCGGCGTGCAGCTCGTCGGACGAGTCAACGACGAGGCGACGCTGCTCTCGCTCGCCGCGCAGATCGAGCGCGAGCGGCCGTGGGCGCAGGTGCGCCCGCCCGAGTCGGCGTGAGCGCGAGCGAAGACGAGCTGCTCGCGCTCGCCGTCGAGGCCGCGCGGATGGCCGGCGCGCTGCTCTGCGAGCGCGCGCGCGGCGGCTTCGAGCGCGACGTCGCGAGCAAGAGCACGCCGACCGACCTCGTCAGCGAGGCCGACGTCAGCTCGCAGCGCGCGATCCGCGAGCTGCTGCGCGAGCGCCGGCCCGGCGACGGCTTCGTCGGCGAGGAGGAGGATGAGTCCGAGCCGGGCACGAGCGGGCTGCAGTGGGTCGTCGACCCGCTCGACGGCACCGTCAACTTCCTCTTCCAGATCCCGCAGTGGGCCGTCAGCGTCGCCGTGCGCGACGACGCCGGCACGATCGCCGGCGCCGTCTTCGACGCCAACCGCGACGAGCTGTTCTGCGCGACGCGCGCGGGCGCCGCGCGGCTGATCGGCCCGCACGGCGAGGCCGAGCTCGACCGCCGCCCCGGCGAGGACGTCTCGCACGAGCGGCGCACCGGCGCCGGAGCGGCGCCCGGCGGCGAGGACCTCGCGAGCGCGATGGTCGCGACCGGGCTTGCCTACGACGCCGACGTGCGCCGCGCGCAGGCGCGCGTGCTCGAGCGGCTCGCGCCGCGCGTGCGCGACATCCGCCGCTTCGGCAGCGCCGCGCTCGACCTCTGCTGGACGGCCGCCGGGCGCTTCGACGCCTACTACGAGCGCTCGGTCAAGCAATGGGACATCGCTGCCGGCGCGCTCGTCTGCGAACGCGCCGGCCTCGAGATCCGCGAGCTGCCCGAGCACGAGAACCTGCCGTGGGGCATCCTCGCCGCGCCGCCCGCGCTCGCCGCGCCGCTGCTCGAGCTCGTCGCCGGCGCCTGACTTCGCCTGCGCCCGAGCGGTCGGTGCGTCGCGCGATTCGCCCGAGTGTGGGCGAGCTCGAGTGCGGCGGGTGGGATTCGAACCCACACACCCTTTCGGACAGGGCCTTTTGAGGGCCCCGCGTCTACCGTTCCGCCACCGCCGCATGCGGCAGCCCCAGTCTAGGCGAGCGGCTGCGCGAGGGCGAGACGCGAGCTCAGGCCGGATGCGGCGGCGCGGCGGCGAACCTGTCTTTGCCGGCGAGCGGCTCGCGCCGCTCGAGCTCGACGTTCCAGCCCTGCTGGAAGCCGCGCATCGCGAAGGCGATCAGCAGCATCTGCACGGGAACGATCAGCAGCGTCAGCACGCCGAGCAGCCCGGCGTCGAGGTCGGGCTGCGCGAAGCCGTGTTTGTCGCGCGCGAACCAGCCGGGGCCGGCGACGAGCGCGAAGATCAGCAGCAGCACCGCGAGCACGGCCGCTACCGGCAGGACGCCGCGGTTCCAGCGCAGCGCGAAGAACGCGAGCGTCAGGTAAATCAGCACGTAGGCGATCTCGACTGGCTTCGCCGCCTCGAGCACGCTCCAGCCGCCGACGGTCACGATCAGCACGAGCGCGGCGCTCGCGAGCAGCAGCAGCACGACCGTCGCACGCGTCGCCCGCACGATCGGCTTGTCGCGGTTGGGATGCGTGACGATCGCGCCGGGCGCCGGGCGGTCGTCCGGCTGGCGGGGGCCTGGAACCGTGGACATCGCACGCTCAACCATACAATCTGAGCTCGCCGCCAGCGCGCGCGGGCGTGGTGGAACTGGTAGACACGCCGGCCTTAGGAGCCGGTGGGCGCTAGCCCTTGGGGGTTCGAGTCCCTCCGCCCGCATCCTGTTGTGTCTCGGGACATGCTGGACACATGTCTCGGGAGATGCTGGACAGCTTAGGCGGCTGCGATTGGCTGGTAGGTGCGGCTGGGGTCGAGCGTGAGCTCGCGCAGGAGCTGGCCGTTGAGGTCGATCACGCGGATCTCTCGGTCGGCGATCAGGAGCTTGACCGCTTGGCCCTTGTGAGCTCTTCCGACACCGATTTTGTAGAGACGGCTGAGGTGGCGCAGGCTGACCTTGCCGGTGGCATCGACCTTGTCTTGGCGGACCCTGAAGTAGGTGTTCGCCGGCTGGCCTTCGGGCTGAGCCTTGACGCGGGCGCTGTAGGCCTGCAGCGGTGTGCGGCCTTCTAGGGCCCGGTGCGGGCGGATCTGGTTGTAGTAGTGCAGGAAGGTGTCGAGCTGGGCCTGGAGATCCTCGAGCGTGCTCGCCGATGGTTGCTTGTCCAGGTAGCGCTTGAGCGTCTGGTGCAGGCGCTCGACCTTGCCGCAGGTCTGGGGGTGATAGGGCCGTGAGTTCTTCGCCGCGACACCGAGGCGCTCGAGCTCGGTTTGCAAGGCCACCTTGCCGTGGCGGGCAGTGCCACTGAACACGGCGCCGTTGTCGCTGAGCAGCGCGGCGGGTAGCCCGTGGAGCTCTGCGGCGCGATGGAAGCTCTCAACGACGTCGCGTGCTTTGACGTAGCCGTAAGCGTGCGAGCAGATGAACAGGCGCGAGTGATCGTCGATCACGTTGAGGATCTCTGCGTGCTCACCATCGGCGAGCTCCCAGTGGGTGACGTCGGTCTGCCACAGCTCGTTGGGAAGATCGGCCTGGAAGCGGATCAGCGAAGAGCGCGGTCGCTTCTGTGGCTCTGGGACGATCAATCCCTCTCGTCTGAGGATCCGCCAGATCGTCCCCGTCGAAGGAGCCTCAAGCCCAGCCTGCTCGAGATGGTGGGCGATCGTGACCGGGCCGCAGTCGTGGCCTTGGCAGGCGAGTTCCCGGCGCAGCTGAAGGATCCGCCCGACCGTGCCCGGCGGCGTCTGATGCGAGCAGGAACGCGGGCGCCTGCAACGCGGCTCGAGCGCCGCATAGCCGCCGGCGCGGAAGCGCTCGATCAAGACATAGATCCAGCTCTTTGAGATCCCGTGAGCAGCCGCGACCTCACGCGCGCTGCGGCCCTCCAGCACAACCGCATCCACCACATATCGCGCCAACGCCATGCCAGCCGCCTTTCGTAGGCGTCCAGCATGTCCCGAGACATCAGTCCACTATGTGCTGCAACCGCACACCTCCGCCCGCATCCGCTCGGCCGCGTTCGCGCGCTCGACGGCGACCGGGCAGCGGCCTCGTGCGGGGGCAGCTAGCCGGTGAAGTTCGTCGGCGGCGCCGTCTCGCGGGTGACTTTCCACGCGGACGCGGTCGTCGGCGCGAGGAAGTCGGGCGGTTCCTCTGCGGCGAGCCGGCTGTCGTAGTTGTAGTTCTTGATGTACCCGGAGCCGCCGGACGTGCCGACCGGCCCTCGCCAGAACTGCGCGATCGAGCCCCACACGGTCAACGTGCCGAGTTTCGCGCCGCACTTGTAGTTGTCGACGATCCACGAGTGGTTCGTGCTGAGGATCGCCGCGTCGATCACCGGGTTTTCGAGCACGCCCCATTTGTTCGGGTCTTCGCTCGCGCTGAGGTTCGTCGCTTTCGACGGGCAGTTGCCGGTCGTGAAGACGTATTCGCAGATGCCTTTGCTCGAGTATTCCGTGCCGCTTTCGCATTTGACGTATTCGAGGAGTTCGCTTTCGACGAAGACGTATCCGGCTTTCGTTTCTTCGACGCATTTGTTGATCGAGCTGTAGTAGACGTACGGCAGCGTGAACGTCAGCGTCACCGACGACCCGCTGCCGGACGTGGCGGCGGTGTTGAGGACGATCGTCGTGCTGTTTTTGATCGATTTGATCGTGTCGCCGGTCGGGATGCCCGTGCCGCTGACCGCGTCGCCGGCCGTGAGTTCTTCGGTCGAGGAGAGTCCTGTGACTTCGGTCGAGCCGCTGGTGACCCTGCCGTTGATCGGGACGGTCGACGTCGCCGTGCATTTGCCGCTCGTCGCGGCGGCTGTGTTCGGTTTGCGGTTCGTCGCTTCGTAGCTCTCTTTGACGGGGTGGTACACGCGGACGAAGTTTTCGGCGATCAGCCCGAGCGACGCGCTGCCGGTCGGTTCGCCGCCGGATTCGCCGCCCGTCGTCGTCAGGTTGCCGTTGACGATCACGTCGTCGGCCGAGGCGATCGTCAGCGATTCGGTGTACGTGCCGTGGACGTAGACGTTGCCGCAGCCGGTGTCGTTGACCGTGTCGGTGCCGAACGGCGTGTAGTTAGTGACCGCGCATGCTTCGGTTTTCGAGTTTTCGACGTAGATCACGCCATTGCTCGGGAAGGAGACCGTTTCGGGCGCTTTCCCGGGTTTCGAGATGACCATCTTGTTCGGCGTGCCCGCTTTGAGTTCGATTTCCGTGCGCCCCTGGTACTTGACGCCGGCGGCTTCGAGCAGTTCGACGTCGGTCGGCGGCGGCAGCACGGAGCCGGCCGCTTCGGTGAATTTGCCGAGCATGTTCGGCGTGTCCGCACATCCTGGGGCTGCGTAGTAGCCGCCGTTCATCTCGATTTCGTCCGAATGCCCTTCGCGGCCGAACGTCGGCTCGTTGCCGCCGCTCGCGCAGATCTCGGCGGCGTCGTTCGTGTGCATCGGGCCGTTGACCTTGTCTTCGGGCGCGAACTCGATCGGCGGGCACGTGTTCGTCAGGTTGTGCGCTTTGCGGTAGGCGTAATAGTGTTCGCAGACGCTCGCTTCTTCGCCGTAGTTGACGGGGTCCTCGACCTCGTAGTTGCTCTCGTAGACGTACTTGGTGAAGCCCGGGTGCGAGAACGTCGCGACGACCTTGCGCGTGACCGTGTTGCTGCCTTCTTTGACCGTACCCGTCGAGAGGATCCGGAAGGTCCCTTTCGCCGTCCCGCCGGCTTCGAGGATCGTCGCCTGTTTGCCGCTTTCGCAGCTCGCGTTCCCGTTGGCGCCGAGCGTCTTGACGTAGTACTTCTCGTCGGTCGTGCCGGTGACGGTCTTCGGTTCGATGGCGGTCCCGATCGACGGGCACTGCTTCCAGTATTCGGGAGAGCTCGTGATCTGGTACTGGTAGCGGTCGATGCCGGCGACGGCGGCGAAGTAGGCCTTCTCCTGCGACGTCGTGCGGTGCGTCAGCGTGATGTCGCCGTTGGCGGCCGACAGCGCCGCGGCGACGAGCGCTCCGGTGACGAGCAGCGCGAGCAGCGCGAAGATCATCGTGAAGCCGTCCTCGGCGGCGAGCCGGCGGGTGCGCGATCGAAGACGGCTCATGCGCACGCCCACCCTTCGCCCACCGTTTCGGGCGGCGAGAAGCGCAGCACGACGGACGCCTGGTACGTCGTCGTGTGTCCGACGCGCGTGTCCGGCACGTGCCCGGCGAAGGGCTGCGCGGCCTGTTCGTAGGCGATCGAGACCTTCGCGATCTTCTTTTCGGCCGCCAGCGCCGCGAGTTCGCTCGAGGCGGCTTCGACGAGCTGCCCCGACGACGCCGTTTCGTAGCGGAAGTAGCTGAATATCGGGGTCGTCAGCGGGATGACGTCGTTGGCGAGCACCTTGCTCGTCGCGTTGCTCGTCGCGAGGCTCGGGAAGATCCAGTACGGCGCGGTGCCCGAGCCGGTGAACGAGTAGTCGGTCAGCGTGCCGTACTGCTTTTTCGTGTTGGTCGTCCCGACCGCCGTCCAGTTGATGTCGTGCAGCGTCACGGCGCTGATCGACGCGTTGCCGCTCGTCGCGTTGCCGTACGCGCTGAGGAACCACAGGTTCGTGCCGCCGAGCGAGGCCAGCGGGCCGACCGGCGTCGTCGACGGCGCCTGGATCGCGGTCGCGCCGAAGCCGGTGCAGCTGGAGCGCAGCTCTTCGACGGCCTTCGCCATCGCCGTGCGTCCCTTGGCGTCGGCGAGCACGCGGTCGTTGAGCCGCGAGCTCTGGCGCAGCGTCAGCGCGAAGATCGCGACGAGCGCGCCGATCACGATCGCGCCGGCGAGCATCGCGACGAGCATCTCGACGAGCGTCAGGCCGCGCTGGTCGCCGAGGTCGGGCATCGCTTTCGAGGTCAGCATTCGGGGCCGAACTTGTATGTCGACGTCGTCAGGTTCACGGTCAACGGGGTCCCGTTCGACGGGTAGCCGGCCTTCGCCGAGATCGTGAATTCGGTTTTGTACGTGTAGCGCGCGCCGCCGATCACCTGTGAGACGCAGAATTTGGTCTTGCCGTATGGCAGGTAGGGGTGTTCGAGCGCGCCGGCGCTGGTCGTTTTCATTTTTCGCACGTAGCCGCAGGCGTCGGTCAGCTTCGCTTCCGCGTTCGGGTCCGGGGTCGTGCCTTCGTCGACGACGACGTTGAGCAGCGGGACTTCGACTTTGACCGACGCCGTAGCCGCCGGGTTGACCTGCACTTCGGGGTTTTTCAGTTCCGTGCCGTTGACGAGCGAGGGCTGGTTTTCTTTGCACTCGCCGGCGTAGACGGTGTACGGGCTCGCGGTCGGCGGGCTGCCCGCCACCTGGTAGGGGAACACGCCGGGCGACGGCGACAGCAGCGACGCCGCGTACGTCCCGGCCGTGCCGACGACTTTTTCCGGCGCGCCGGTGTGGCCGACGTGGAACGTGTCGCCCTGCGCCGCGGCGCCCGAGACGCCGCTGACGAACTGCGCGTTGATCACGCCCGGCGCGGCGATCACGAACGTCTTCGGGACGATCGACGTCTTCGACAGTTTCGCTTCCTGCGGCGACGGTTCGGTTTCGAGTTTTTCGTTGATCCAGCCCGTTTTCGTCGCGCCGATCGTGACTTCGCTGTCCGACAGCGCGCCGAAGATGACGCAGCCCGACGACGGCGTCACCTGTTCGGAGACGGCGCCCGACGCTTTGCCGGTGATCTTGACCGTCGCGCCTTCGACCGGTTCGTTGGCCTGGTTGTGCACGTTGACGAGCACGCTGTAGCTCGTCGGGATCGGCACGATGCTCGTCTGCGAGACGCCTTCGCGTTTGCCCTTCGAGTTCGTCAGCTGCGGCCACGTGACGTTCGAGCTCGTCTGGATGTAGCTCGCCGCCGCTTCGCTCGTTTCGCACGCCAGCGTTTCTTTGCTCGCCGAGACGAACTGCGCCTTCGATTCGATCGTGAAGTTCGTGCCGCCTTCTGAGATTTTGCTCGTTTCCGTTCCGAGCTGCCCGAGTTCGGTCACGTTCATCCCGCGCAGGCGTTCCTCATCCTGCGCCGCGAGCAGCGTCGCCTGGCCGCGCTGGCGCTCGTCGGCGATCGCGCGTCCGGCGCTGCCAAAGCCCGTGAGCGTGCCGACGACGATCAGCGCGACGATCAGCGTGCTGGCGATGACTTCGATCAGCGTCACGCCGGACTCCGCGCGTCCCTCGGCGAGGAGCGCCGCGAGCGCGCGGCGGGCGCGGCCTCGCGCGCGGCTGCGCGCGGCGGCGACGGTCGAGCGGCCGGCCCCCCGGCGGGCGCGGCGTGAGGACCGGGTCAGGGCAATTAGGGTGCGCATATCTCGGAGTTCCCGCGACTACGTTCCGTGTCGGCACTCGGCGCGCCGGCCTTGAGCCGCGCGGCGCCCCGCTCGTCGCACTGTTTGCCGGGCGCCTACAATCCCGTGGCCCCGGGGGACTGGTGTATCGGTAACACGGTGGTCTCCAAAACCGCAACGCCAGGTTCGATTCCTGGGTCCCCCGCTTCAGCCTGGCCCCGGATTTCCGGGGTTTTTGGCTTTGTGGAGCCGATCGCGGCATCATGTGCGGTGTGCCGGCGTTCCGCATGGATCCGTTGGAATCCGCTCCTGTGGGCGGGTTTCGGTCCCTACAGCGGTCCCTAGACGTAGTTCCTGAGTAGGAGCGCGACCTCGACGCTCCGCGAGGCGCTGCAAACGAGGATCGCGCCCACGCCGCCCACAGCGGCGAGCTTGTGCGACACGGCTCGGGTCTGTCTGAGCTTGTCCCGAGGTGGCTTGGCTTACGCCCGGATGTCTTGCAGTGTTCGCTGTGCCCGGGCGTGGAATTGCCGCATCAGCTGCAGCTCGTCCGCGCGGTCGGCCTTGCGATGGTCGGATGGGTCCGTTTCGTCCAGCCAGTTGCCAAGAAGCGGGAGGCTGACGTCAAGCGCCGCGAGCAGTGCCGGTCCGTAGTCTGTCGCGGGCAACGCGACCGCCGCCTCGCCGTCGTGGCGGCCACTCCAGCCGAGACGGTCGAGCAATCCCCATGCGTGGTTTAGTTCGGGCCAGGTCTCCGAGTCAGGCTGCACGTGCGCATGAGCAGAGCGCACGAGGTTTTCCGCGGCGGCGGCGAGGAACCCATACGCGCCTTCACGCACGCGCTCGAGGAGCCTCGGTGGGACGGTTAGCGGCGATGAAGTAGGCGTCGCAGTCCGTTCGGTTGCTCGACGCGCCTGCGCATCGAGACTTCGGACCGCCTGGTACTCGTCTTCATGAGCAGATCTGCGCTCATCCTGATCCGGCATTTCCGAGAGCCGGCGCGCCATCTCGGGCCCGATGGCGTCGAGCGCCGCGATCAACGCAGCCGAGTGCTGACGCATGTCGAGTTCGATCAAGGACGGGACATTCCCGGCCCAACCGAGCACGTCGAGCAGCGCCCATGTCCGCTCCATGGCCGCCCGGCTTTCTAGGGGCGGCTGGTCTTTCTCGAATGCCTCTGCAGCATGGCGAATCTCATTAGCCCGCTGGGCAAGCTCTAGATGTGGGCCCTCCCGCACGCGCGGGACCACCTGGGGTGGGATCGTCAGGATGTTGCTCATCGTCGGTCCTCCGTTTCCGTTGGAGGCGCCGGGTGGCCGGCTCTGGCGAGAAGGCGCCCTGACCGTCTCGGTTAGGGTGCCAATGCACCGGGAGTTCGTGCTTCCGGTGCCACGGGGCCGGCGTTCACGCGCGCGGCCCCACATTGGTTATAGTGTAGCGCCTATGGTGTCAACGCTAATGCGTCAAGACCATTGTCCGGAGGCGTGGTTGCTCCATAGGCTCCGCAGCCGTGCCATCCGACCCTGCGCTCGCCGCAGTCCTGCGACGCTTGCGCACCGACCGCGCCCTTTCTCAAGAGGCCGTGGCGTACCGGGCGGACATCTCCTTCACGACCTTGGCGAAGATCGAGCTTGGGCAGTCGGTGCCCGGTTGGGCGACGGTTCGGGCCATCGCGCGGGCACTCGAAGTCACGATGGGCGAGCTCGGCGATGCGATCGACGCAGAAGAGAGCCGAGGAACCAGATAGACCGCACGCGCCCGAGGAAGATTCGCTCGTGAGCGCAGAAGGCCGGTGCAGAGGTAGCTGTTTAGCTGACCGATTGAGACGTATCAGTCGGGGTCGTGTAAGGGCTGGTTTGTGGGTCGCCGATCGGCGGTCTCAAGCTCATCCGCTCTGCGGGCGAGTTCGTGTAGGGCGAGCCCGAGGGCGCGCGCGATGCGGTCGGCAACGTCCCAGGTGGGATTAGCGATGCCGCGCTCGAGGCCGCGGATCGAGGCGTCGAGATCGGCGGCGTCGGCCAATGCCTCCTGGGTCAGCCCGATCTCTTCTCGGCGCAGGCGGACGGCGCGTCCGAGGGGCGACCTGGGGTTCTGGAGGCCAAAGTCCGCGTGACTGGTCCGTTCGCCTATTCGGTAACGTACGGCAATCGTCATGGTCCTCCGACAAAGAGCGACATCGCCACACCGTCTCGGCTGTGGCTCACGTCACCCTTTTACCGCCCCCCAAATAGAGGGATGCTGCGGCGTCCGTCTTGACCGGGTGAGCTTGAGGTTCGTGGGCGATGGGGAGGACCGAAAATGGTCAAGCTCGGTTGATTGACGGCGTTCGTGCCGTAGTCGCCCGCTTGGAGTCCCGGCGCGAGGAGGCAGTGGAGGTCATCTTCGCTCGTTTCCGTGATCGTTCGGTTGACTCGCTGGCTGGCGAGGACGCTGAATACCTCACAGGGTTGCGTGCGGCGGTCGCGGCCGGCGTGGACTACGCGCTTCAGGGCATCCGGGAGGAGGCGGGCTGGTTGGAGTCGATCCCGGCGGAGATGTCGTCGCAAGCGCGCCGTGCGGCACGTATCGGCGTGAGCCGCGACACCGTGCTATCCCGCTATATCGCCGCTCACACGCTGCTCGAGCAGTTCGTCATCGAGGAGGCCGACCGAGAGGACATCCCTGTCCCCAGGGGCGCGTTGCGTAGTTTGCTCTGGGCGCTGGCGTCGCTGCTCGAACATCTGCTAGCGGCGATCATCATCGAGTACGACCATGAGCTCGAGCGGGCGCGACGTTCGCCGGAGTGGCACCGGGCAGAGTGCGTGCAGAGGCTACTGGCTGGTGGCCCTTTCGACGCCTCAGAGCTCGACTATGAGCTCGACGCCTGGCATGTCTGTGTGATTGCCACTGGCGTGCGGGCTGGCGAGGCCGTCCGGGCTTTGGCGGCCGACTTGGATTGCCAGCTCTTGTGCGTTGCGCATAGCGAGGAGCGCGTGTGGGCCTGGCTCGGCAGTCGGCGCAGGCTCTCGTCCACGGATATGAAGCGCTTGGTCTCGGCACGGGTGCCGGAGGGCACGATGTTGGCTGCCGGCGAGCCGGGAAGGGGAGTCGACGGATGGCGCCTGACGCACCGTCAAGCCCAGGCGGCGCTGCTCGTCTCGTTGCGCAGCCCGGATCGGCGGACACGGTACGCCGATGTCGCGCTGCTCGCGGCGGCACTGCGGGACGATGTGCTGGCGAGGTGGCTCCTAGAGACGTTTCTCGCGCCCCTTGACAGCCAGCACGACGGTGGGGCGGCATTGCGCGAGACGTTGCGGTGCTACTTCGCCGCAGGACGCAACGTGTCCAAGGCGGCCGTCGAGCTGGGCGTGAAACGGCAGACGGCCGAACAGCGCCGGGACACGGTTGAACAGGTTCTCGGCCGGCCGCTGACCACGTGCTTAGCTGAGCTGGAAGTCGCGTTGCGCTTGGACGAGCTCGGCCGCGTTGCCGGCGGCGCGAAGCCACCATCGAGTGCGTGACTCACCCGAATGCTTCGCGCCGCCCAAACTCTCTCGCCATAAGCCTAAGCTCGGCTTGCAATATGCAATGTTTTGGGTAGTCCCAGTAGGCACATTGCAGTAGCGCGGTCGCCCGCGAGACGATAGAAATGCAAAGAACTGTCCGTTTGACCTCGGACATTCGGCGGTCCAAAAGCTCGCGGTACAACCCATGGGGAGCAAGGATGAAGGGGCTACGTTCGCTGGTCGTCTGCATGTCGGTCTGTCTGGGTTTCGCCGCGTCCGCGGTAGGCACATCCCCTCCTGGCGCGATGGCTACGTCGTCGCTCGAACCCTCGCGGGCGGTGTCAGGGGTGCAGGCGCTGGAACCACGTCCGCAGGTGCAGGCTGGCGAAGACGTCAAAGGTAGTCGTACCGAAGAAGCCAATCGCAGCAGCGGTAAGCTGGCTGGGAGCAAATCCTCGAAGCCTGCGGTCGTGGCGGGTAAGCCCAAGCAACCTGCGGCTGCCCCGTTGGCTAGCTCTGGCTCTGGGTTCTCTCTGTCGTCGCCGCTTGGGAGCGGCCTGCTTATGTCGCCATTCCAATCCTCGGTAGAAAGCGAATCGACGAGGGTGCGAGAACGCAAGCGGTCGATGAGCCCGGTGGCGGTGCAAGCGAGGGTCCGTTCGCGTACGAAGTTTGCGCATCTTGGGACCGCTCGGGCGGCTCAGGTCGCTCGGGAAGTGTTCCCGGCTGAAGTCGGGCATCAGTTGGACGGCGGGCCGTCGGTGCCGGCTGGGGGGCGGATCGTCCGCTACTCATCTGACAAAGCGGCCCAGCTGGAACTACCCGGTGGCAAGTTCGCCGTGGTCGAATCGCTGCGGCCGATGGCGCTCGAAACCTCGCTCGGCCATCATGAACCGGTCGATCTTGGCCTCATCAAGGCTGGGGGTGTCTATCAGTCGGTGCGTCCTGTGGTGGGCGTCCTGATTCCCCCGCGTCTGCGTGAAGGCGTGGTGTTGCCCGAAGCCGGGGTGTCGCTGACTCCAGTGAACGCCCAGGGGGCGGCACTGGCCGGTTCGGAAGGCCGTGTCGACGGTGCGAGCGTGCTGTACGCGAACACGCAGACCGATACGGACACTACGGTGAAGCCGACGATTAGCGGTGTGGCAGAGAACACGATCCTGCGCTCGATCAACAGTCCCGAGCAGTTGTACTTCCGGGTGGGCTTGCCTGCGGGAGCGAGCCTCGTGCAGGCCCACGACGCCGGTGGGGGTGGGCCTGTGGGGGTGATGAGCCACGGGCGGGAGATCGCGCTCATACGCCCACCGAGCGCTAGCGACGCTGAAGGCACGAGCGTGCCGGTGTCGATGAGCGTCAGGGGTGATCTGCTCGAGCTGAACGTGGCGGCGAGCGCCAGCGATCAGCGTTGGCCGGTCGCGGTCGATCCAGAAGTCGTGACCGACAATGAATTGGGTCCGGCTGAATGTTATCGGGGACGAGAAGGCGAAACGGAACACAAGAGCAGCAACTGGTGCGTGTTCTCGGGCAAAGCTGGGGAAGCAGGGGAAGGCGTATCGAAAGAAGAAGGCCCGTCGCGGTTCAAACATCGCTGGTTCTCCAACAGTCTTGTCCAGTCGAATGCGGAATACATTCCCAGCGCCGGTGAATACACGGTCGCGGTGTATCACACCCAGGGTCAGTCGAAAATCTACGAGCTGCAGGCTGAAACAGTCGGCGAAGTGAAAAAAGGACGAGCAAAGCTGGAACTGGCCAGGGAGGTCTCCGGGAGCACTAACGAAGAGGGCGAAGTCGAACACTCGACCCTGATCAAGGAAAACGAATATTGGCCCTGGACGACCAGTCATGTCTGCGCGGAAGAACCTGGGTGTGGCAACACGGCTGGCGCTCAGGGCAACGTCGCGGCGTTCAAGCTCGAAGCAACAGAACCTGGAGCATCGATGGAAGCTCAGCAGGGGAACACTTACGTCTACATAGCGCAGGAAAAAGGGCCGGAACCTACATTCAATGAATCGGAAGCCACCCTCTCCGACGGCCGGGCCAACGCTCTGTATGGCGGCGGTGCATGGATCGGCCCGTACACGAACACTGCCTTCGAAGTCAAAGCGCACGACCCCGGCGTCGGGATTGCGTGGGCGCGGGTCGGGCTGGGCACCGGATTCAACCTGTATGAGCCCATCTACGAAAACGGCAAGTGCAATGGCGTGCAGTGCAGAGAGGATTACCACACGCTGCTCACCTACAGCCCGGGCATGGCCGAAGGGGAACAATCGATCGAATGGGTCGCCGCAGACCTTGCGGGGCGCATTCCCAACTGTCCATCCTGCCTTGGGATGAGTACGTTGGTGTACCACCAAGCGAAAGTCGATGCCAAACCTCCAGGCAAACTGGAAGTGACGGGCTGGCCCGCGAGCCGCGAAATCAGCGCGGCGCCTCACGCGCTCACCGTGTCAGCCACGGATGAATCGACTTATGAAGGCAATCACAGCTCGGGCGTGAAATCAGTCTCAGTTTCGATTGATGGGGGAGCCGAAACCAGCGTGCCTGGCGCCTCGTGCGCACCCGGCACATGCACCGCGAGCGGGAAATACACGCTTGACGCCGAAGGCCTGACTGAAGGGGTACATAGGCTTGTCGTGACCGCGATCGATAATGCTGACAATGTGGCGCCGGCGAAAGAATTTACGTTTGATGTCCGTCACGCGAGTCCTGTATCGGTTGGTCCGGGGACGGTTGATCCAACTTCGGGCCAGTTCAAGCTGGGCGCCACGGACGTGTCGCTTGCTGGTGCGGGAGGGGTGTCTCGTGTTTATCAGTCGCGTAACCTGGTCGCTGGCGCCGAAGGCCCGCTTGGCCCGCAGTGGGCGATTAGTCTGGGCGGTGGCGAGGGTCTAACTGTCCTACCAACAGGCAGCGTGGTTCTCTCAGGCCCCAGCGGCGGGCGCACTACGTTCACGCGTAACACCAAAGGCGAATTCGAATCCCCCCTGGGCGACGGCAACATCAAGGTCGAAGCCAAGGAAAAAGAAACAGGCAAAGGGATCACCGAATACCTGCTGGTTGACGCGACAGCCGGGACGACCACCCGGTTCACGCAACCGCCTGGCACCCAGCTCACAACCCCGACGTACACCAACCAGTTCGGCGCTGAAGGAGCCCAGCTCAAAGGACCCCTCAGCGATGCAGTCGATTCCAGCGGCAACGTGTGGGTCACTGATTCGCTGAACAACAGGATCGAGAAGTTCTCGCCTACGGGAAATGTCTTGGCGGCCTACGGGTCCTACGGGTCGGGGAGCGGCCAGTTCTCGGGCCCGTGGGGGATTGCAGTCAACCAGAGCAACGGAAACGTGTACGTGACAGACCAGGCCAACTACCGGGTCGAGGAGCTCTCCTCCAGCGGCTCGTTCATCCGCTCGTTCGGTAGCCAAGGCACTGGTAACGGCCAGTTCAGCACCCTCGCTGGCGTGGCGGTCGACTCCAGCGGGAACGTGTGGATCGCCGACTTCGGCAACAACAGGATCCAGGAGTTCAACGAAAAAGGCGCATTTCAGAAAACATTTGGCTCGGAAGGCACGGGGAACGGCCAGTTCAAAAATCCTGTGAACATGGCGTTCTCCGGCGGGAACGTGTATGTGAACGATTACGGCAACAACAGGGTCGAGGAGTTCACGACTGCGGGTGCGTATGTCTCGCAGTTCGGCTCGAGCGGATCTGGCAACGGCCAGTTCTTGAACCCATACGGGATAGCCAGCGACCCGAGCAGCGGCAACCTGTACGTGGTTGACAACGGCCACACGCGAGTGCAGGAGTTCACCGCGGCGGGTGCGTTCATAACGAAGTTTGGCTCATCGGGAACGGGTGCCGGCCAATTCGCGTCACCGACGGGAGTCGCGGTCAACTCCTCCGGCGGGGTGTATGTCGAGGACTACTCCGCCAACCGCGTCGAGGAGTGGACGCGTCCATCATGGCTGCCGACGCTGGCTGAAGGCGCCTTGAAAAGTGGCAACACGACATACGCCTACCAGGCTGTAGAAGTGGAAGGCAAGACGGTGATCGAGCCGACCGAGGCATTGGCCCCCGCTCCGTCTGGGCTTTCGTGCGGAACGAAACCAGAAGAACTCAAAGAAGCCAGTAAGAGGGGCTGTCGCGGTCTGACGTTCAATTATGCCGAAACAACAACCGCCACCGGCGAAAACTCGACCCAATGGGGCGACTACAAGGGACACCTCACTCGCGTCTACTTCCATGCCTGGGACCCCTCGAAAGGCGCGATGACCGAACCCATCGTCGCGCAATACGAATACGACAGCAAAGGCCGCCTGCGCGCTGAGTGGGATCCGCGGATCTCACCGGCGTTGAAGACCGTGTACGGATACGACGCCGAAGGGCATCTGACAGCGCTTACCCCAGCGGGACAGGAGAGCTGGGCATTCACGTACGGCACCATGTCCGGGGATCCCAATCCCGGGCGCGTGTTGAAGGTAACGCGCGCACCGGCGTCCGCGAAATTGTGGAAAGGCGAAGCCCCGAAAAACACCGAAGCTCCCAGACTCTCGGGGTCCCCGGCCGTAGGAGCCAAGATGGCCGTCTCGATCGGTATCTGGAGCAACGAACCAGTCGTATACGGATATCAATGGGAGGACTGCAACAGCGAAGGTAACGCGTGCACGGCGATTCCTGGAGCCACCAATGCGAACTAC
The DNA here is from genome assembly GCA_963802105.1 of uncultured Solirubrobacteraceae bacterium. GTDB lineage: Bacteria > Actinomycetota > Thermoleophilia > Solirubrobacterales > Solirubrobacteraceae > Palsa-744. The sequence goes on from CAWDHJ010000002.1 coordinate 2,276,803, forward strand.
ACGCCAGCCGAAAGCGATATTGGACATACGCTGGTGGCGGACGTGGTGGCGAGTAACGGAGGTGGTTCCGTGCAAGGGGCGAGCAGCGCAAGCCGAACCGTCACGGCAATTCAGGAATTTCCGGAATATTCTGTGCCGAGCGGGAGCACCCCGTTCGCTGTCACTGCCGGCCCCGACGGAAACGTGTGGTTCACAGACATAAGCACGAGCAAGATCGGTAAGATCACACCCGCCGGTGCAGTCACCGAATACTCCCTGCCCGAAAAAAGCGAACCTTACGGGATCACCGTTGGATCGGACAAAAACCTCTGGTTCACAGACAGACACACCAACAAGATCGGAAAGATCACTACGTCGGGTACCGTCACCGAATATGCCCTACTCCCAGAAAGCAAACCATACGGGATCACGGCAGGGCCGGATGGGAACCTGTGGTTCACCGAGGACGTGAACAAGATCGGAAAGATCACTACGTCGGGCACCATCACCGAATACTCCCTGCCGGCTGGAAGTACTCCGTACCAGATCGTAACGGGCCCGGACAAAAATCTATGGTTCACCGAGTTCGGGACCAACAAGATCGGAAAGATCACTACGTCGGGCACCATCACCGAATACTCCCTGCCCGCTGAAAGCGCCCCGTACCGAATTGCGGGGGGACCGGACGAAAACCTATGGTTCATCGACTTCAGGTCGAAGAAGATCGGGAAGATCACCACCTCGGGTGCGATCACCGAATACTCCCTGCCAGCAGGGAGCTCGGTGTACGGGCTTACTGCGGGACCGGACAAAAATCTATGGTTCACTGCCCAGGGAACTAACAAGGTGGGGAAGGTAACGACGTCGGGTATGATCACCGAATTTCCCCTGCCTGCGGGCAGCGCGCCGGGAGAGATCACCTCGGGTCCGGGAGGTCTGTGGTTTACAGACGCGGGGACGAACAAGATCAGCAAAGTCCCCTTCGAAGAAGGCGAATCAGGGCCGCCGCAACCAGGCACGACGATCGAGTACCACATCCCCACCTCGGGCGCAGGCCTGCCGAGCCTAACCGAAGCCGAAGTAGCGAAATGGGGGCAGAAAGACTACCCGACCGAAGGTGTGGCGATCTTTCCGCCCGACGAACCGCAAGGCTGGCCAGCGACTAGCTACAAACGAGCGACGATCCACTACTGGGATGCCTCGGCCCGGACGGTCAATACGGTCGTGCCGGGCGGGGGGATCGCGACGAGCGAATACAACGAAACGAACGAGGTGACGCGGACACTGAGCGCCGATAACCGCGCGACGGCACTGAAAGAAGGCACCAAATCAGCTGAAGTCTCGAAAACGCTCGACACGGAGAGCGCGTATAACACGGAAGGTACGCAGCTAGAAGGCACCCTCGGGCCAGAACACGAGATCAAGCTCGCAAGCGGCACCGAAGTCAAAGCCCGCGATCACGTGAAGTACTTCTATGACGAAGGCGCCCCCGCCGAATACGCTCACGACGGGCTTGTCACGAAGACGACCAACGGTGCCCAGTACTCTGGCAAAGAAGAAGACATCCGTACGACGACGACATCGTTCAGCGGCCAGGAAAACCTCGGCTGGAAGCTGCGCAAGCCGACATCGGTCACAACTGACCCGAGCGGGTTGAAATTGACGAGCACGACCGTGTACGAACCGCTGACGGGCAACGTGCTGGAAACGAAGACGCCGGCCGCGGCGGGCGGCGACGCGACGGTCCCGCCCGCATATTCCTTGGCGTTCGGCGCCAAAGGGTCGGCCGGCGGACAGTTTGAAGGCCCCGAGCACGACGCCGTGGACAGTTCCGGCAACGTGTGGGTCACCGACTATGCCAATCACCGTATTCAGAAGCTGTCGCCATCGGGGACGTTCATGTTTGCTGTCGGCTGGGGCGTAAAAGACGGCAAAGCGGAAGCCGAGACGTGCACCGCCTCGTGCCGTGCTGGGATCTCAGGCTCGGGGAACGGTCAGTTCGAAGGGCCCTTCGGCATCGCGGTCAACCAGATCAGCGGCAACGTCTATGTCGCGGACTACCTCGGGAACCGTGTCGAGGAGCTCTCCTCAGCGGGGGGATTCGTCGCGTCGTTTGGCAGTAAAGGCACCGGCGGCGGGCAGTTCAGCTGGCCGGAGGGAGTCGCAATCGACTCGAGTGGCAATGTGTGGGTCGCCGACAGCGCCAATAACCGCATCCAGGAGCTCTCATCGACGGGGACGTTCACGTTGGCTGTCGGCTGGGGCGTGAAAGACGGCAAAGCGGAAGCCGAGACGTGCACCGCCTCGTGTCAGGCCGGTATCTCGGGCTCGGGTAACGGTCAGCTGTCTGGTCCGACCGGTGCGGCATTCTCAGGAAGCAACGTCTACGTAAGCGATTACGGTAATAACCGGGTGGACGAGTTTTCCACCGCGGGAGCTTATGTTTCGAAATTTGGCTCCAAAGGCTCTGGTACCGGACAGTTCGAAGGCCCCTACGACATCGCTACCGAATCGACGAACGGCGACCTGTATGTCGCCGACAGCGGCAACGACCGCGTGCAGAAGCTCAGCGCCACCGGGACCTTCCTCTTGACGTTCGGCTCAAAAGGCTCCGGCAATGGCCAACTCCTCCTGCCGGCCGGGATAACCGTCAACGCGACCGGCGGCGTGTATATCAGCGACCACAACAACAACCGCGTCGAGAAGTGGGTGTCGGCCATCACCGGCAACGCCGGCGCACACGATATAAAGACGGTCTACTACACCGGCGCCGCTAACTCCGAATATCCAGCGTGCGGCGGACACGTGGAATGGGAAAACCTGCTCTGCGAGACGAAGCCCGCCGCGCAGCCCGGTTCACCCGAACTGCCTGTGACCACAGTTATCTACAACGTGTGGGACGAGGCGCAAGTCACGACCGAAACATTCGGCTCCACCGCACGCACAAAGACTCAGAAATACGATGCCGCCGGCCGCGCGGAAACCAGCGAAGAGACATCCACAGTCGACACGGCGCTGCCCAAGGTCACCAACAAATACAGCACAACGACCGGCGCGCTGGAAGCGCAGAGCACCACAGTCGGAGAATCAACCAAGACGATTACAAGCGAAGCCAACGCGCTTGGGCAGATGACCTCGTATACGGACGCTGACGGGAACACCACCACATATGAATACGAAAAAGAGAAGGACGCCCGTCTGACGAAGATGAGCTACAAAATCGGGGCGGAAGGCTTCAGCCAGACATACGGCTACGACGAAACGACGGGCGCGATGACTGAACTCGTGGACTCGGCCACGGGAAGCGACCCAGCAGCGGGGAGGTTCACCGCAACCTACGACGTTGAAGGCAAGATGCTCACAGAGGCTTACCCGAACGGGATGACCGCGACCTACACGCACAATCCGCTCGGTCAAGCAACCAGCCTCGAATACGTCAAGACCACGCACTGCGCCGAAAAATGCACATGGTTCAGCGACAGCGTAGCGGCGTCGATCCACGGCGAAACGCTCGCGCAGACGAGCACACTCGCCAAAGACAGCTACGCATACGACAAGGCCGGGCGACTCACCGAAGCCCAGGAAACCGCGACCGGCAAAGGCTGCGCGACACGCCTTTACGCCTACGATGAAGAATCGAACCGCACGGCTTTGACCAAGCGTGAATCCGGTACTGAAACGTGCGCCACGGAAGGCGGCAGCACAGAATGGCACACCTACGACACCGCCAACCGCCCCACCGACACCGGCGTGACCTATGAAACGTTCGGCGACACGACTAAACTCCCCGCCTCCGATGCCGGCGGCAACGAACTAACCAGCAGCTACTACGTCGACGGTCAGGTAGCGAGCCAAACGCAGAACGGAGAGACGATCAACAACTACTACGATCCCGTCGGCCGCACCAGGGAAACCATCTCCACGGGCAAAACGGCCTCGACCGTGATCTCCCACTACGCCGGTCCCGGTGCAGCTCTGACCTGGACCGGCGAAGGTACGGAAAAATGGACCCGTAACGTCCCTGGCATCGACGGTGCGCTCGACGCGATCCAGACAAACGCCGGCACACCGGTGCTGCAGCTACACGATCTTAAGGGTAACATCGTCGCCACTGCGGCGCTCAGCGAAACCGAAACGAAACTACTCTCCACCTACAACAGCACCGAGTACGGCGTGCCACAGCCCGGCACGACGCCCCCGAAGTACGCTTGGCTCGGCGCCGGCGGGGTGGCGAGCGAACCTTCCTTCGCCACGGGCACAATCACACAGGGTGGCGGGTCCTACGTGCCCCAGGTAGCACGCAACCTGCAGACAGCGCCCGTCGTGCCGCCCGGCGCTTTCCCCAACGGGCAAGGTACCGGATCGCAGTACACCTCCGAAATCCCAGGATGGTACATATCACTTTCGAGCGCCGAGTCAGCCGCGACGATCGCGGAATACGCGGCGAAACAAGCCGCAATCAAGAAGAAAGCCGAAGAAGAAGCGGCCGCAACGGCGAAACGCATCCACGAAGAAGAAGCAACTCCTAACCCGAACGAAGGCGGGGCGGAAGAAGAAGGCGAAGGCGTACCTGGCGGAGAAGAAGAACTCATAATCGTCGGCGAAGGGAGTGCCCACGGCGCATCTGCAGGTAAGATCGAATGTTTGGCGGATGTCCAGGACCCGCATAAATCAAAACATGCTGAGCTCAAAGGTCGTAACGAAGTAAATATCGTGGCGACTCTGAAATGTACATCAAGCATGGTAGGGCTCTATATCCGCGTCGCTCTCTTTTATGAAGGTCGGCAAGTCAACCAGGGCGAAAACACGGAATATGGAGAAAGCTCCATTAGCGCCAATGCGCACGCCACGTGTAAGACTGGCTGGTATCAGGGTTGGGCGGAATTTCAAGGTGAAGGTGAAATAAACATTGACCGGCGGTTGAAGTGGGGTAAACAACGCTATGTCAAATGCTAGCGACTGCTGGTGAACGCACCCACTGGCGCAAATGGGGTTGCGGGAGCGCAAGATTGTGGAGGTGGTGAATGTCGTTTAGGCCCTCTCACAGAACGCACATAGGTCCGTACGCTACTCTACTGGTTGTCGTCCTTGCCGGTCTGGCCGTTCCAGTAAATGCGGCTACACATTCGAACCGTGAAGCGGTACGGGCGTATCTAAGAGCGATCTATGAATACGAGGGTGTGATGTTGTCGAACGTCGGCGCGGCGAGGAATGAGTACCGGACACTGGCCCTGCGCATCGGCAGTGAATGTCCCGGCGTGATTGCGGGAAGCAGAGTCCGTATCGTACGTCCGACACAGTTACGGCCGGCTCAAGAGTTTCGGCAAACTGCCTATCTCCGCGAGGAGGTGTACGCAGCGCTTCGTGAGGCATTGCTCGCACCCGATCGCCAGGTTTCACTCGCACTGGTAGCGAAGCTACGAATGCTCCGGTGGAACACGCCCGCGCTTCAGCGTCGTGTGAACGGCTACGCGAAAGCACTCGAACAGAGTCTCGAGCATCCCGTCCTCAATCCATGTCTCGACATGAAGGCATGGGCAGCGAGCGACTATCGAACTCTCTCGCCGGCGACCGAGGCGTTCGTCCGCGAATACAGACCGCCGGGACGGCTAGTGATCAGAAACGGTTCGACACCGACGATGAGGCGCAGGGTGCCGTCTCGTCTCGAGCGTGAAGCCGAGCGTTATGACCGATCCCTGCTGGCCAAGGTCCGTGTGTTGAAGCGCAGGTTGGCATCGGCTTTCGGCGGTCTCGTCATCGTCCGCAGGCATCTGGAGCACATGCTGGGATTTCCGACGCTTGGAAAGTGACGGACCGACGTGGCACGCCCTGGCACGACGCGAAGGGACCAGCCACGGCTAGGCGCGTCATCCGAGGGCGAAGCCGCTACTCGGGCTGTCGCTGAGCGGTGGGTATGCTCGGCCCCCTCACGCATAGCAGAGAGCATTCTCCTGTGAGATTTGCTCTCTTAGATGCGATGGTCGGCAGTAGCAAGCGCCGGCATCGTCGGCGTGTGACGGAGGAGGTGCCGCATCTCCGAGAGCATTTTCAGCTCAAAGTGCTCTCCGAGATGCGTTGGAGGGTGCTCGGCTAGACTTGGTTGATCTCGTCGGCGTCGCACGCGAGCGAGTCATCAGCTGTGATGGGCCACGCGTCCAGCTCTGGTGTGTGGAGGATCGCGTCTACCAGTCGGAGAGGGCCGCCCACGAGCGTGGAGTCGAAGTCGATCTCACTTGCCACGCACCATGCCTGGTCGGCCGGCCAGAAAAGGTTGGGCGATTGGGGCCAGAAGTGTTCGGCAGCGAAACTCCCAATTCGCAGGGCGTTCCGTAGCGGCCCAGCGAGGACGACATAGTCCCGGTCGGGGAGGTGCAGTCGTGATCGGGTGATCTCATCGGACATGAAGGTATGTCGGTTTCGCGCCGTAACCTTGGAGTGCGGAGCAAAGGTTGTCTCCAGCCAGCCGTAGGTTTCCAGCTCGCCGTAGCCCTCCCACAGGCAGAAGTAGCAGTCAGGATCCCCCTCTGCATCCTCGGCGAGCCGGTCGCACAGAACGCTGAGCGCGGCGTAGGCGAGATTGCCTCGACGAGGGTCCGCGCCGTCCCACAGCGAGCCCGTCATGTTCAGGTAGTCGGGCGATCCCACAAGTGCGTGCCATTGCATCAACGCGTGTGGTCGCCGTCCCGTGGCTTCAGCCACCTCCGACCAGGTTACCGGTTCACCGACCCTGTTCGTCGCAGGATGGCAGATGCGCGCATATGCCGGATAGCCTCGTGGTAGCGTCAGGCCCACGGCACCAAAGCGTCCGCTCAGCCGCGGAGCGATCCAGTCGGCCGGCGAGACGTCATCGACGACGCGTAGCTTCCGAGCGTTCATGGTTCCAGGATAGGCTCGAGCCTGCATCGAGGCAACCTATCGCAGGCTCAACGCGCTGGCGGCTCGACTTAGACCTCGAATCTCCTCGCCGTCCGGGGGCAAAGTCAGGGACCGACTCCCGCGTCGCCTGTAAGCGGACGATGGAGTGGATACCGTTTGACGGACAGCTAACCGCTTGAGCGGCTGGGACACGAAAGGATGTGTTCATGCCGCAGTCAAGGCCGCCGTATCCCGAGCAGTTTCGCCAGGAAGCAGTGCAGCTGGTCCGAGGCGGACGCTCGGTCAAAGACGTCGCACAGAGCCTCGGCTGCAGCGAGCAGGCGCTCCATGTGTGGGTCAAACGCTTCGCGCTCGATCACCGCGAGCGAGACGACGGTCTCAGAAGCGATGAGCGCGAGGAGCTGCGCAATCTGCGCCGGCGCGTGAAGAGGCTCGAGCAGGAGCGCGAGATCCTCAAGCGAGCCGCGGTTCTCTTCGCAGCGGAGACCGAGACCCGGTGAGCGTCTACCGGATCATCTCGGCGGAGAGGGCCAGCTTCCCAGTCTCTGTGATGTGCGAGGTGCTCGGCGTCAGCCGCTCGGGCTACCACGGCTGGGAGCGGCGCTCGCCGAGCGACAGGGCGCTCTCGGACGCATGGCTGGTCGAGAAGATCAAGGCGATTCACGCGGAGGCACGAGGCGTCTACGGCTCGCGGCGCGTGGCCGCCGAGCTGCGTCTCGGCCAGGGCATCCACGTCTCGCGAAAGCGCGTGCGCCGGCTGATGCGGAGCGCCGGGATATCGGGCCTTGTGAAGGTCAAGCGCGGGCGCAGCACGATCAGGGTTCCCGGCGTCAGGGTCGCCGACGATCTCGTCGAGCGTCAGTTCAGGCCGGCGGCGGCGAATGTCGTGTGGGTCGCCGACATCACCTACCTGCGCACGTGGGAGGGCTGGCTCTACCTCGCCGCCGTGCAGGACGCCTACAGCCGCATGATCGTCGGCTGGGCGATGGCCGAGCACATGCGCGCAGAGCTCGTCGTCGACGCGCTGAAGATGGGGCTGCATCGCCGCCGCCCGGAGCGCGGGCTCATTCATCATTCCGATCTCGGATCGCAGTACGTCAGTCTGGCCTTCGGACAGCAGGGCCGCGACGCCGAGATCGCCGTCTCGATGGGCTCGCGCGGCGACGCCTACGACAACGCCGTCGCCGAGAGCTTCTTCGCGACCTTGAAGAAGGAGCTCGTGCATCGCCAGCCGTGGCCGAGCCGGCGTGATCTGAGCTCCGCCGTCTTCGAGTACATCGAGGCCTTCTACAACCGCAAACGACGACACTCCACCCTCGACTACCTCTCCCCGGAGGAGTTCGAGACCAGAGCGATCACGACCACGAGGAATGCCTAGCCGCTAAAGCGCGCGACTGTCCGCGAAAAGGTAGCCACTCCATCTCGATTCGTGGGATCCGCTGAACGCCGTCTACGGCTTCGAGCGTCGCTCGTAGTGTCCATCGCACGTCCTTTCAACCTGGGTGCCCCGATCGCGTGCTTCCTCGTTGTTGGTGACCGCTGGCGACGTGCCTTCTAGAAATCCTCCGCAACATGCGCTCGGCGCTTACGCGGCGAGTTCCCACGGCAAGGCATCCGTGCTGGGACTAGCTGGTGCGTCCACGCCAAGGCGAGCCCTCCGTTGCTAGCCGCGATGGGCTGCCGCTCGACGACAGCTTGAGGCGAGGGCCTTTGAGCGGGCTGGTCGTTCAGCGTGCGGTCCGTCCGGTGGTGCCTGGAGACACCGAGCACACCACGGCACACATCCTTGTCTGCTGTGGCGGCGCTTCATAGCCTACGAGCGATGGCGTCCGACTGCGATGCCGACCCGATCATCGAGAGCGTCCTTGATTCGGGATTCCTCCCGCCTCGTCCCGAAGCTCTCGCTTCGGTAGTCAACGTGCTCGGGATAGTCCGCTCGCGCGAGTCGGCGGACACGTTCGACGGGCAGCTACTCGAGATGCTAATGACCTTCAACAGGCTCACAAGTGAGATCGTTTCCGCACCAGAGCACCCGCAGCTTGCCCAGCCAATCCTGGTTCCGTTCTCGGCAGCCAAACATGTCTTCGCGGTTGCCGACGTGCTGACGTTCCTCAGTCATAACACGCTGGGCCGCAGCCAGGCTGATGAGATGACGGACGCACGGAACGAGACGCGTGCGCGCTGGGTCGACACGATCGTCCGTTTGTGCACCGGCGACGGACCTCGACCGTGGCATCTTTCGCCGAATGGCTACGTGACCATGACGGCTGTGGAACTCGTCTCCTCGATCGAGGCCTTCCGAGAGAATCCAAGAATGACTCTCGACCCCGATGACCCAGTCATCGTCGTCGAGCCGCGGATCCCATCACACAAAGACCTACAGGCAGAGGCAATGGATCCCGACCTTGCGGCCCGGAAACTCGTCTGGCGTGCAGCTGCGGCCGTGTGTCTCGCAGCGTGCCTAAGCCCCGAGTTCCGCTTCGGTCCACAGCCGAGCCGTAGCTGAACCGCGGCTCAAACCGCCAGACGCCCGCGCCGTACCTCGTCGGCGGGTGCGCGTCGGCTCGTCAGGCGGGGTCGCACGTTCGGTCCCTACGACGGTCCCTCCACGGCGGCTCGCCGGTGTTTCGGCCGGTATTTCTGGGCCGGGCACGAGCTCCCAAGCAGCTCTCCAAAACCGCAACGCCAGGTTCGATTCCTGGGTCCCCCGCTTCAGGAGCCATGCTCGGGTCCCGCTCGCCGGCGAGCCGAGCTCGACGATCGGGCTTGTGCCTGCCTGTAGCCCTTCAGCTGCTGGATGGATCCAGCAGCGTCCGGAAGTGCTCGGCGCGGTCTTCGAAGTTGCGGTACGCGTTGTAGCTCGGCGCCGCCGGCGACAGCAACACGGCGGTTCCCGGTCGCGCGAGGTCTCGCGCGCGGCTTATGGCGCTCTCCATGTCGGCGACGGCGATCAGGCGGGTCGCGGGCGCACCCGCGTCGCGAGTCGCTTCGATCAGGCGCGAACCGGTGTCCGGGAGCCCCAAGACGACGGCGTCGCGCTCGGCGAGCACGCGCGCGAGGGCGGAGTAGTCCTGGTCGCGATCCTGGCCGCCGCCGAGCAGGACGATCTCGCGTTCGGGGAAGCTCGCGAGCGCGGCGAGCGTCGACTCCGGCGTCGTCGAGATGCTGTCGTCGACCCAGATGACGCCGTCCATCTCCATCACGACCTCGAGCCGGTGGGGGAGCGGCGCTGCTCCGCGAAGCGCGTCGGGCAGTCGCGGCGCGGGTACGCCCATTGCTTCGATCGCCGTCAGCGCCGCGCAGAGGTTCAGCGCATTGTGCGCGCCGCGCAGTGGCAGGTCGTCAACCGCCGCCTTCAGCTTTCCGGCGAACGCGATGCCCTCGGGCGTGACGTCCCACTGCTCCGGAACTCCGTAGAGCAGGGCGCCGGGCGCCTGGCGGGCGACTCGAGCGAGTCGACTGTCACGACCGTTGAGCACGGCTGCGCGCAAACCCGGCAATCCGAGAAGACGCAGCTTGTCCTCGTAATAGCGCTGCTCCGAGCCATGCCAATCGAGGTGCTCGCGATACAGGTTCGTGATCACGGCGACCTCGGGCGCAATGTCGAGATCGGCGATCTGGTAGCTGGAGAGCTCGACCACGCGGAGATCGGCCGCGGGGCCGTCGAGGAGGTCGAGCGCCGGAACGCCGATGTTGCCGGCGAGCTCGGCGGTCAGTCCGGCGGCGCGTGCGAGGTGGGCGACGAGCGCTGCGGTCGTGCTCTTGCCCTTCGTGCCCGTGATGCCGATCACACCCGCTCCGCCTACCTCCGCAAGCCATAGCGCAGTGGCGGTCGTGACGGGCACTCCCAGGTCGCGAAGCTCGCGCAGCTCGCGGCGATACAAGGACACACCCGGCGAGCGGACGACGACGTCGCAGCTCGCCAGCGAGGAGACGATCGCATCGCCAAACGCGAGGCGCGCCTCCGGAGCGGCGAGCGCATCGCGCGAGTCGGGGCCGGTCGCGTCGTCTGAGGCGATCACGGCGATCCGCGCCGAGGGGACTCGCCGATGCAGCTGCGCGGCGAACGAGCGGGTCTCGCGACCAGCTCCCCAGACGCCGATGCTCGCGTCTCTAAGCTCCGAGAATCGCACGGACCGATGGCATCAGCGAGGCCGGCACCGAGTGCTCGTCGCTGAGCGCGAGAGCGGCGGCGAGCGACCCGCTGGTCGCCGGGTGCTCAGGCAGGACCTCGGCGACCAGCCGCTCGACGACGCGGTGTCGGCGCCAACGCTCGTCGCTCGACAGCAGGCGAATCGCCATCAGGCTCTCCTGCTCCTCGCCTACGCACTCGAACGGCTTGTCGCCGCCTGTCGCGGTGAGCAGCGCGAAACCTTGAAACTGGCTCTCGTCATCGAGCAGATCGCGGCCGAAGATCCGTCGCAGGTGCTCTGGCTCGCTGAACGGCGCCAGCACGAGGAAGACGAATCGACACTTCGGGCAGTTGCAGCACCACGAGCTGGCGCGGAGTGACGGGTCCAGGCGAAAGACCGCGTTGCAGCTCGTAAACGCCTCGTGGTAGCGGCTCATGCGCGCGAATGCTCGCGCGATCGAAAGCTCGGACGCCGGGCGCAGGATCGAGAACAGCTCGATCTCCGGAGCGAGCTCCGCCAGGGCCGCTCGCATCAGGCGTTCGGCCTCCATGCTCTTGCTGAACTGATGGTTGATCTCGACGCCGTCCCAGACGAGGTTTCCGCGGGAGGCCGATCGCTCGTTGGCCATCACGACCGACCCGATGTCATTCAGCGCCGCCGTGAGCAGCGCCACGCAGGTCACGATCGCCGTGATCGGAACGTGCCCGTTCAGCGCGCCGGCCTCGTTCAACGTCGCGAGCTGACGATCGAGATGACGATGCGCGATCAGGCGAGGCAGGCCGGCTGCCGCAGCGGTGCGCGAGATGGGAGGAGCATCTCCGACCGAGAACAGCACCAGCTCGCGATCGGAGGAGCGCATCGTCTCGATCGCGACGGCCGAGTCCTTGCCGCCGCCGACGGGAACCAAGGCTCGCTGGGCATCTGGTGCGTCGCGACCACCCGTCGAGGACGATGGCTCCCGCGCCGGAAAGCGAGGATGCGGAAGCTGGGGCAGCGAGTTGACATACGCGAACTCGCCAAGCCCCTCGGAGTAGAGCGCTTCGAGCAGTGCCGCCGCGGCAGGCGGCGGAGCGCCAGAATCGCAGCGCACGGCCGGCGGCGCGGCAGTCTTGAAATAGCTGACGCCGGCGACCCAGTGCAGCAACGAGAGCAGCCCGTCTACCGCGCTGCGATCGGCGTGCGAGGCAGCTTGCCCGATCGGCAGATCGAATGTCTCGGCGAACTCGATCTCCCCGTCGAGCGCGTAACGCAGCGTCACGCGACCGCGCTCGTCGAGCTCGCGTGAGACGAAGTGGAATGCCTCGAACGTCGTTGGATCGAATGAACGCTTGGAAACGTCAACGGCCATTACGCCAGCCTAGACGCATGCACGGGCGAAGACGCGCACGCTCGGCGCCACGAGCGCGTTCGCCGCGTTAGGCGCCATCGGCGACTCGCGATCGTCCGTCCGCTGGCGCGCCACAGAAGGCGGTCATCTGCTATTCTCTATAAAAATGATCGACAAACTTCTATTTACGTCGACGGAGCGCTCCTGAGCGATGCGCATCGACGTGCACCAGCACCTCTGGACCGAGCCGCTGCTCGATGCGCTCGCCGAGCGCGACGAGCTGCCGTTCGTGCGCCGCGAACACGGTCTGACCGTGCTGTTTCTCGCCGGCGAGCGTCCGTATGTCGTCGATCTCGCCGGCGAGGCAGGGGCGCACCGCGCGGCGCTGCTCGCGCGCGATGGCGTCGAGCGCGCGCTCGTCTGCCTTTCGAGCCCGCTCGGCATCGAGTGCCTGGAGCGCGAGCAGTCGCTCGCGCTGCTCGACGCCTATCACGACGGCGCGCTCGCGCTCGGCGCGCCGTTCGGCGTGTGGGGCGCGGTCGCGCTCGACGGCGCCGACGGCGCCGACGTCGATCGCGCGCTCGCGCGCGGCTGCGTCGGCGTCTCGCTGCCGGCCGGCGCGCTCGCCGGCGTCGAGGCGCTGCACCGCGTGCGGCCGCTGCTCGACCGCCTGCAGGACGCCGGCGCGCCGCTGCTCGTGCATCCCGGGCCGGGCCTCGCCGAGTCGCGCGCGCCGCTCGGCGACGCCGGCCTCGAGCCGACGCTCGCCGATCCGCTGTGGTGGTCGGCGCTGACGCGCTACGTCTCGCAGATGCACGCCGCGTGGCTGACGTTCGTCGCCGCCGGACGCGCCGAGCACCCGCGCCTGCGCGTGATCTTCACGATGCTCGCCGGCCTCGCGCCGCTGCACGCCGAGCGCCTCGGCGCGCGCGGCGGCCCGGCGCCGCTGCGTCGCGACCCGCTGACGTTCTACGAGACGTCCTCCTACGGCCGCGACTCCGTCCGCCGGATCGCCGAGATCGTCGGCGACGGGCAGATCCTCTACGGCTCCGACAGGCCGGTCGTCGACCCGGCCGAGCACGGCGCGCTCGACGGGCTCGACTGGGACGCGATCGCCGACGCGACGCGGCGTGCGCTCGGCACGCGCGCCGACGCGCCCGCGAGCGGCCGCGCGCCGCTCCGCGTCGAGTCGCCGGCGCGACCGCGCGAGGAGGCGCTCGCGCGATGAGCGCCGCGGGCCTCGCGATGCTCTCGCGCCCGCGCGGGCGCGACCTGACGCCGGTCGAGCTCGAGGCGTACGTGCGCGAGCTCGCCGACCGGCCCGAGCTGTGGATCGACCGCGTGCGCCACGACTCGACGCAGCGCGTCTACGAGGAGCTGCTCGACGACGCTCATCTGACGGCGTGGCTGATCTGCTGGATGGACGACCACGACACGGGCTTCCACGACCACGACGTCTCCGGCGGCGCCGTCGCCGTCGTCGGCGGGCGCGTGCACGAGGAGCGGCTGGCGATCGGCGCCGTGCCGCGCCGGCGCACGTTCGCGGCCGGCGACGCGTTCCACTTCTCGCCGGCCGACATCCATCGCGTGCGCCACGCCGGCGAGGACCCGGCGGTCACGCTGCACGTCTACTCGCCGCCGCTCGCGCGCATGGGCGCGTACGTGATCGGCGAGGACGGCGTGCTCGCGCGCCGCACGCAGCGCGGCTCCGAGGAGCTGCGCGCGGTCGCCGAAGTCGTCTAGCGCTTGGCGCCGGCGCGTCGCTCGACGCCGGCCGCGCCGGCGATCACGACCGAGCTGACCATCTCGGGCGCGAACAGCCCGTGCTCGACGACGCCCGGCGTCGCGCTGAGCCGCGTGGCGAGCTCGCGCGCGTCGCCGACGGCGCCGAGGTAGTCGGCGATCAGCCCGCCGTCGGGGCTGCGCGGGACGGCGCGCAGCTCGGCCGGCGCGAGCTTCGCGAGCGTCGTGTGCACGGCGAACGGGACGAGCTCGAGCGGGATCGGCGCGTGCAGCTCGCGCACGAGCTTCTCCTCGGAGACGATCACGACGAAGCGCCGCGCCGCGGCGGCGACGATCTTCTCGCGCGTGTGCGCCGCGCCGCCGCCCTTGACGAGCCAGCCGTCGTCGTCGACCTGGTCGGCGCCGTCGATCGCGACGTCGAGCTCGCCGAGCTCGTCGAGGCCGGCGACGCTCAGACCGAGCGCGTGCGCTCGCTGCTCGGTCGCCGGCGAGGTCGCCGTGCAGCGCACGCCATCGAGCTCGCCGCGCGCGACGCGCTCGCCGAGCGCGTCGAGCAGGTAGGCGACCGTCGAGCCGGTGCCGAGCCCGACGCGCATGTCCTCGCGCACCTCCTCGGCGGCCGCGTACGCCGCGGCGCGCTTGTGGCGCGCGACCGCCTCCGCCTCGCTCAGCGGCGGCGGCTGCTCTGGCCGATGCGCACGCGAGGACGCCACGGCGCGGACGTTACCGTCCCGACATCGCCGGTGAGTCGCAGGCGCTCGGGCGCGTCGGGCCGGTGCAGCAGGAAGCCCTGGCCGTAGGTGCAGTCGAGCTCGCGCGCGAGCGCCAGCTGGCGGTTCGTCTCGATCCCGACGGCGACGGCCTTGAACCCGGCCTTGTGCGACAGCGCGATCATCGCCGCGACCATCGCGCGCGTCTCGCGGTCGCGCTCGAACGTCTCGATCAGCCGGCGGTCGAGCTTGAGCATGTCGAGCGGCAGGCTGCGCGGCAGCTTGATCGACGCGTCGCGCGCGCCGACGCTGTCGAGCGCGACGGCGACGCCGAGCCGGCGCACCTCGCCGAGCGTCGTGCGCGCACGCTCGGGGTCGCGCAGGACGGCCTCCTCGGAGACCTCGAGGCACAGCGCGCGCCCCGGCAGCTCGTAGCGCGCCAGCTCGCGACGCACGCGCTCGGCGAGGTCGCGCTCGCTCAGCTCGCGCGCCGAGACGTTGACCGAGATCGGTATCGAGATGCCCTGGCGACGCCACGCGGCCGCCTGCGCGCAGGCGGTCTGCAGCACCCAGTCGCCGATCTTCACGATCAGGTCGCTCTCCTCCGCGCGCGGCAGGAACTGCGAGGGCAGCAGGTCGTCGATCTTCGATTCCTCCTCGCCGTTCGGGTGCCAGCGCACGAGCGCCTCGCAGCCGACCGCGCGGCCTCCGGCGAGCGGCATGATCGGCTGGTAGGTCGAGCAGCAGCTCGTTCTGCGGCAGCGCGCGCAGCAGGCGTTCTTCGATCTCGAGGTGCGCCGTCAGCTCTTCGCGCAGGCTCTCGTCGAAGATCTCCTGGCGGCGCCCGCCGGCGCCCTTCGCGCGGTACATCGCGACGTCGGCCTCGCGCAGCATCGCCTCGGGGTCGGCGTTCGCGTCGTGCGTCAGCGAGACGCCGACGCTCGCCGGCATCGAGACCTCCGTCGAGCCGACGAGGAACGGCTCCTTCAGCGTCTGCACGACGCGCTCGGCCAGCGCGAGCGCTTCGCTCTCGGTCTCGATTTCGTCGCCGAGGATCACGAACTCGTCGCCGCCGAGCCGCGCGACGGTGTCGCTGTCGCGCATCATCTCGGCGAGGCGCTCGGCGACGGCGATCAGCAGGCGGTCGCCGACGTCGTGGCCGAAGTTGTCGTTGATCGCCTTGAAGCGGTCGAGGTCGACGAACAGCAGCGCGACGACGCCGCCGCCGCGCGCGAGCCGCGCGAGCGCCTGGCGCGTGCGGTCCATCAGCAGCAGCCGGTTCGGCAGCCGCGTCAGCGGGTCGCGCAGCGCCTGGCGCTCGAGCCACATGCGGTCGGTCACGTCCTTCGCCGCCGCGTACCAGACGTCGCCGTCGCAGCGCGCGCTCCACAGCAGCCAGCGCCACGAGCCGTCGCGATGGCGATAGCGGTTCGTGAAGTTCTCGAGGTGCGCCGGCCGGTGGTTGCCGGCGAGCAGCAGCGCGCGCGTCTGCTCGACGTCGTCGGGGTGGATCAGCTCGTGGATCGCGTTCGCTTCGAGCTCCTCGACCGTCCAGCCGAGCGTCTGCTCCCACGCCGGGTTCAGCAGCGTGAAGTGACCGTCGAGCGAGATCGTCGCGAGCAGGTCGCTCGTCATCTCGAACAGGCGCGCGATCCGCGGGTCGCCGGCGCGCTGTGCGCCGAGCGACTCGACGGACGCGAGCGGCTCGACCGCCGGCGCACCCGGAGCGCGCGCGTCGTCGACGCGCAACGGCGCGAGGTCGGCTACCGCCTCGGCCTGGGTGCTGGAGATCGATGAACGCATTCCTGCGCATCCACTCGACCGGCGCGGTCGCCAACGCGCGGCCGGGAGGGCGCTCTGGACGGATTGACTAGCCGTCCGGCCCGTGTTTGCGGGGCGGTCGCGGGTTTCGCGAATGCTCCGGCTATGTGCCGTGGACGACGCTCGCGGCGGCGCTCAGCGGGCGGCGCCGAGCGGCGCGCGCGGCTCGCTAGCCGCGAGCTCGGCGCGCGAGCCGTCGATCTGCGCATCGCCGCGCAGGAAGCGCCAGACGGACAGGCACATCAGGATCGTCACGATCACGGCGCTCGACACGCACCACTCGCAGATGTGGTGGATCGAGAAGAGCTCGCGGTAGGTCAGGTAGCAGCTGAAGCCGAACCCGATCAGCGTGAACGCGACCGTCGCGAAGCGCGACGTCTCGTTCTCGGGCGCGAGCAGCGAGCCGAGGATCGCGATGTAACCGAGCAGCCCGATCAGCGCGACCGGCACGCCGGCGAGCTTCGAGTATTCGGAGGTCTGCACGATCTCGCAGCCGCCGCCGTTGCGCCCGCACAGCGGCTTGATGCCGGCGTAGTGGATGTACGTCAGGTACGAGGCGACGCCGAGCCCGATCGTCGCGAGCACGATCATCGTCGTGCGCAGCGTTCGCGGGCTCATCCGATGCCTACTTGAGCAGCTTGTCGATCGCCGATTCGAACGCCGCCGGTTCGGTCAGCGACGCTTCGAACTTCGAGAGCGTCTGCCCGCTCTTGCCGATCAGGAACGACGGCGTGCCGGTGAAGCCGGCGTTGTTCGCCGCCTGCGCGTCGGTCGTGATCGTGTTCGTGAACGCCGGGCTGCTGCGGTCGGAGGTCCACGTCGCGAGGCTCAGGCCGGGCACCTGCTGGGCGAGTTCCTCGATGTATTTTTCGGTGACGTAGCCCGTGTTCTCTTGGCCCTGCTCGTGGTAGAAGAGCTCGATGAAGTACCACGCCTTGTTCTGCTTGCCGGCGGCCATCGCCGCGCTCTGCTGCGTGCTGAATGTTTCCGGTTCGCGCGTCGCCGTCTCGAGGTTGCGGTATTCGATCTTCAGCTTGCCCGTGCGCACGTACTTTTCGATCACCTTCGGCAGCGCGCCGAGCGTGAACTCCCTGCAGATCGGGCACTCGAGGTCGCCGAAGTACTGAAGCGTGACCGGCGCCGTCGGGCTGCCGAGCGTGTTGCCGCTCTGCGGGATGCCGGCGAGCAGCGAGCTCACTTCGGTCACGGCGGCCGGTTTCTTGCCGGACGTCGGCTTTTCGATGCCCTTGCCGCCCGAGGAGCCGCCGCCGGTCGCGACGAGGATGACGACGACGATGACGACGACGACGCCGATCACCGACCCGAGCTGGATCAAGCGCGTGCGGCGCTGCGCGCCGGCGGCCTCGGCTTCCTCGAGCGCCTTGCGCTGTTCGCGCGCCTGCTCGCGGCGCTGCTTGCGCGTCAGGTCCTGCTCGTCGTCCTCGACCGTGCTCATATGCGCAACTTATACAGGTTTCGGCTCAATCGTGCCTAAGTTCGCGACGAGATCCGTCCGCGCTCGACGGCGATGGCGCGTGCATCCGCTCGCGCGCGTGGCACGATGAGGCTCGCGCGCCTCGCGCGAGTATGCAGGGCTGGCGCGCGGCGTCGCTCGCGAGCCCCCGTAGCTCAACTGGATAGAGCACCGGCCTTCTAAGCCGGGGGTTGCTGGTTCGAGTCCAGCCGGGGGCGCTTGAGCTGCCGCGAGCGGCGCGTCTAGGCGTGCCCGGCGCGGCGGCGGCGGACGCCGCGCGAAGGGCCGTTTCTGTCTGCGTCGAGGGGGTAGAGAACCAACCGGGGCTCCGCTCACCCCGGCAATGGGGCCCCCGATGGGGACGGGACCGTTTCCGACCGCTTCCAAAAACGCAGCCCCAATCCCCCGCGCGGGGTTGCCGGGGCGGCGGGGCGGTCCTGGATCAGCTTGCGGCGCGCTTGGCATTGACGCCAAGCGCGCCGTGAGATCCAGCGGCGCGATCATCGCGCAGGCGTGCGCCGACGACGCGGCGGCTTGCGATGATGGCGCGATTGTTCGCGCTCACGGTGCTCGTCTACCCGGTGGCGCTCGCGCTGCTGTGTCTCGGCGCCGGCCTGCTCGCCGACCGCTGCAGCGGCGGCTTCCTGCCGGCGGGGCTGCTCGCGAGCGTTGGCGCGGCGACGCTGATCGCGCTCTCGCAGCTGAGCACGTACTTCGCGGCGATCGCGCCGGCGACGCCGTACCTGCTGCTCGCGCTAGCGCTCGCCGGCTTCGCGGTAGGTAGGGCGCGCCTGGGCGCGCTCGCGCGCGCGCTGCTCGCGCCGGCCTCCCGCGGCGCCGGCCTCGCGCGGCGGCGGCGCCTGACGCTCGTGGCGGCGCTCGCGCTCGGTCCGCTCGCGTATGTGCTCGCGATCGCGCCGGTGCTGCTCGCCGGCCGCGCGAGCTTCTCGTCGTTCATGGCGCTGTCGGACTCGGCGGTGCACCTGATCGGCGCCGACTACCTGATCGACCACGGCCAGAGCTACGCGCACCTCGACCTCGCGAACTCGTACGGGCGCTTTCTCTCGAGCTACTACGCGACGAGCTACCCGTCGGGCGCCGACACGCTCCTCGGCGGCAGCTCGAAGCTGCTCGGGCTGCCGCTGATCTGGACGTTCCAGCCGTTCAATGCGTCGATGCTCGCGCTCGCGAGCGGCCCGGCCTGGGAGCTCGCGCGGCGCGTCGGGCTGCGCGGCGTCTCGGCGGCGCTCGCGGCGCTCGTCGTGACGATCCCGGCGCTCGTCTACGGCTACGAGCTGATCGGCTCGGTCAAGGAGATCGTGTCGATCGCGATGGTGCTGACGCTCGGCGTGCTCGTCGTCGCGCACCGGCGCTGGCTCGCGCGCGGCGCGCGGCGCGCGCTGCCGTTCGCGCTCGTGCTCGCGGCCGGCGTCTCGGCGCTCGGCGCCGGCTTCGGCGCGTGGGGGCTCGCGGCGGCGGCGGTCGTGCTCGTCACGCTGCTCGACGGGCTGCGCGCGCGCCGGCTCGCTCGGCGCGCGGCGCTCGCGACGATCGGCGCCGGCGCGCTCGGGCTGCTCGTCGCGGCGTGGCCGACGTGGCGGCACATCTCGGCGTCGCTGAAAGTCGCGCGCGCGATCGCGTCGACGGGCAACGCGGGCAACCTGCACGCGCCGCTGCGCTGGACGCAGGTGCTCGGCGTATGGCTCGGAGGCAGCTACAAGCAGTCGCCGAGCGGCGCGTGGCTGGCGCTGAGCGACGTGCTGATCGCGTGCGCGCTCGTCGCCTGCGCGCTCGGCGCGGCGCTGCTGCTCGTGCGGCGGCGCTTCGCGCTCGCCGGCTGGATCGCGGCGAGCGTCGTCGTCTGGGTCGCGCTCGCGCGCTTCGCGACGACATGGGTCGAAGCGAAGGCGCTCGTGCTCAGCTCGCCGGTGCTCGTGCTGCTCGCGTGGGGCGGCGTCGCGGCGCTGCGCGCGCCGTCGCGCAGCGGCGCGCGGCGCGTGCAGACGCGGCCGTGGCTGCAAGGCAGCCGCTCCGAGCAGGCGCGCTGGGCGGGGCTCGGCGGGCGCGTCGCGGCGGCGCTGCTCGCGCTCGCGCTGTGCGCCGGCGTCGTCGGCTCGGACCTCGCGCAGTACCACAGCTCGAACATCGCGCCGACGGCGCGCTACGAAGAGCTCGCGTCGATCGACAGCCGCTTCGGCGACGCCGGCAACGCGCCGGCGCACGGCGGCCCGGTGCTGTTCACGGACTTCGACGAATACTCGATGTACGTGCTGCGCGACCTCGACGTCGGCGGACCGGACTTCGTCTACGCGCCGCCGGCGCTCGCGTCGCTCGCCGGCGGCTACGGGCAGCCGGTCGACCTCGCGCGCGCCTCGCCGCAGGCGCTCGGCGGCTACCGGCTGATCGTCACGCGCCGCGATCCGAGCGCCGCACGGCCGCCGGCTCCGTTCGCGCTCGTCTGGGAAGGCGCCTACTACCAGGTGTGGGAGCGCCGCGCGGGGGCGCCGCGCGCGCGCGCGGTTCGGCTTGTGCGCGTCGCGCTGCGCGAGGCGACGCATCCGTCGGGCTGGGGGCGCGAGCGCGAAGGCTGGGCGATGAAGCGGCCGGGCACGCTGTCGGCGCGCTTCGCGTTGCCGCACGGCGGTACGTGGACGCTGTGGCTGCAGGGCCAGTTCATGCCGCGCGTGACGGTCGCCGTCGACGGGCGTCGCGTCGGCGCGATCGCCGGGCAGCTGGCGGGCAACTCGCTCGTGCCCGACACGGCGCCGCCGATCGCGCTGCGCCTCGGCGCGGGAGCGCACGAGCTGAGCGTGACGCGCGCGGGCTTCAGCCTCGCGCCGGGCAACGGCGGCTCGGCGGTGCTCGCGGGCGCGTTCCTGACGGCCGGCGCGCCGCGCGCGGGCGCGGCGGGCGGCTCCATCGGCGGCTGACCGTACGCTGCGCGCGAGTGCGCGCTTGCGAGGACCAGATCCTGCTCGGCGAGAACTTGCGGCTGCTGCCGTCGTTCGACGACGCGTCGTTTCAGCTCGTGTACATCGACCCGCCGTTCAACACGGGGCGCGCGCAGGTGCGCAAGACGCTCGCGGTCGTCGGCGACGAGGACGGCGAGCGCACGGGCTTCCAGGGCCGGCGCTACCGCACGCGGCTGCTCGCCGAGTCCTCCTACGGCGACACGTTCGACGACTACCTCGGCTTCCTCGCGCCGCGCCTGGAGCAGGCGCACCGGCTGCTGCGCGAGGACGGGACTCTGTACTTCCACATCGACTACCGCGAGGCGCACTACTGCAAGCTGCTGCTCGACGAGATCTTCGGCCGCGAGCAGTTCCTCAACGAGCTGATCTGGGCGTACGACTACGGAGCGCGCGCGCGGCGGCGCTGGCCGGCGAAGCACGACACGATCCTCGTCTACGTCAAGGACGTCGACGCCTACTACTTCGACTCGCAGGCGGTCGACCGCGAGCCGTACATGGCGCCGGGGCTCGTCAGCGCCGAGAAGGCGGCGCTCGGCAAGCTGCCGACGGACGTCTGGTGGCACACGATCGTGCCGACGAGGAGCGCCGAGAAGACGGGCTACCCGACGCAGAAGCCGGAAGGCATCGTGCGGCGGATCGTGCAGGCGTCGACGCGCGCGGGCGACTGGTGCCTGGACTTCTTCGCGGGCAGCGGCACGCTCGGCGCGGTCGCGGCGCAGCTCGACCGCCGCTACGTGCTGATCGACTCGAGCGCGGAGGCCGTGCGCGTGATGCGCGAGCGCCTCGGCACGGCGGGCACGGCGGGCACGGCGGGCGCGACGGGGGCGGCGGCGGAGGCGCGCAACGCGTGAGCGCGAGCGCGCACCCGGTGCGGCTGGTCGTGAGAGACGACCTCGAGCGCAGCCGGCTGACTGTTTTCTTTCGCGCGCTGCTCGCGATCCCGCACTTCATCTGGATCGCGCTGTGGGGGATCGCGGCGTTGCTCGCGGCGATCGTCAACTGGCCGGCGACGCTCGTGCGCGGGCAGTCGCCGGCGGGGCTGCACCGGTTTCTCGCGGCGTACGTGAAATACGCGACGCAGTTCTACGCGTACGTGCACCTCGCGGCGAACGCTTACCCGTCGTTCGACGGCTCGGACGGCTACGCGGTCGACGTGCGGATCGCGCCGCCGGCGCGCCAGAGTCGTTGGAGCGTCGCGTTTCGCGGGATCGTGCTGCTGCCGGCGACGCTGATCTTCGCGGCGCTCGTCGGCGAGCCGACGACGGGCTTCGACAACGGCCAGGGCTCGTTCTCGTTCGGCATCGGGCTGCTCGCGATCGGCGCGCTCGTCGCGTGGTTCGCGATCATGGCGCGCGGGCGCAGCTCGCGCGGCCTGCGCGACGCGGCGGTCTACGCGCTGTCGTACGGCGCGCAGTTCTGGGCGTACGCGCTGCTGCTGACCGACAGCTACCCGAACAGCGACCCGATGCTCGCCGTGCCGGACGTGCCGGTGCGCGAGGATCCGGTGCGGCTGCGGATCGACGAACGATGGGGAGGGAGCGCCGATGACAGCATCCGCGAAGCGGGGCTGCGTCGCAGCCGCTTGACCGTCTTCTTCAGGCTGCCGCTGGCGTTCCCGCATCTGCTGTGGCTCTATCTGTGGACGATCGCGGCGCTGCTCGGAGCGGTCGTCAACTGGCTGCTGACGACGATCGCGGGGCGCTCGCCGGCGTGGCTGCACGGCTTCCTCGCGGCGTACGTGCGCTACTCGTCTCACGTGTACGCGTTCCTCTACGTGCTCGCGAACCCGTTTCCAGGCTTCGTCGGGCGGCGCGACAGCTACCCGTTGGAAATCGTGATCGCCGAGCGCGCGCGACAGAACCGCTGGAAGTCGGGCTTTCGCGCGATCCTCGCGATCCCGGCGCTGCTGCTCGCGAGCGCGTACGGCAGCCTGCTGGTCGCGGTCGCGGTGCTCGGCTGGTTCAGCTCGCTTGCGCGCGGGCGGATGCCGCTCGGGCTGCGCAACGCGGGCGCGCTCGCGCTGCGCTACCAGGCGCAGACGCTCGGCTACGGGCTGCTGCTGACCGACTGCTATCCGTACAGCGGCCCGGCGCGCGCGGCGAGCTGAGCGCGTGCTCGGCCTGCGCGAGGCGTACGCGGCGGCGAGAGCGCGCCCGGCGCGCTCGCTCGCGGCGCTCGTCGCGCTCGGCGCGCTCGCGGCGCTGTGGGCGCTCGCGGCGCACGCGCTGTGGCGCTCGAGCGTGCCGAGCTCGCTGAGGCTGCCGCACGTCGACGCGCGGGCGCTGTTCTCGCGTTCGTTCTTGCGCCGCAGCGCGTCGTTCGAACGCTTCCTCGCGATCGACGCGCTGCTCGGCGAGCTGGCGACGATCGTCGTGCTCGCGCTGTACGCGCGACGCGGCGCGCGGCTGATGCGCGAGTCGGCGGCCGGGCGCATCGGCACGGGCATGATGCTCGGGATGCTCGGCTTCGCCGTGCTGTGGCTGGCCGAGCTGCCGTTCGGGCTCGCGGCGGTCTGGTGGGAGCGCCGGCACGGGATCTCGCACGAGGGCTACGTCTCGTCGGTGGTCGAAGGGTTCGTCTCGCTCGGCGGCGAGTTCCTGTTCGTCTCGCTCGCGCTGCTGATCGCGATGGGGCTCGCCGGCGTGCTGAGGCGCTGGTGGTGGGCGCTCGCGGCGCCGCTGTTTGCGGCGCTCGCGCTGCTCTCGACGTTCCTCGGCGTCTATCTCGTGCCGAGCACGCATGCGCTGCGCGACGAACCGACGGCGGCCGACGTGCGCGAGCTCGCGCGCGTCGAGGGCATCGCGGGGACGAAAGCCGACGTGCAGGACGTCGACCGCGAGACGACGGCGCCGAACGCCGAGTCGGTCGGCTTCGGGCCGACGCGGCGCGTGATCCTCTGGAACACGCTGCTCGACGGCCGCTTCGACCGCGCCGAAGTGCGCGCGGTGATCGCGCACGAGCTCGGCCACCTCGCGCACCATCACACGCTCAAGCGCGTCGGCTGGCTCGCGCTGTTCCTGCTGGGAGCGGCGGCGCTCGTCGCGCTGTTCACGCGTCCGCGCGGCGGCCTCGCGCGTCCGGAGGCCGTGCCGGTCGCGCTGTTCGTGTTCGTCGTGCTGCAGCTCGTGACGGCGCCGCTGATGAACGTCGTCTCGCGCCGCGAGGAGGCGGAGGCCGACTGGTCGTCGCTGCGCGCGACGCGCGACGCGCCGGCCGAGCGCTCGCTGTTCGTCAAGCTCGCGACGACGAGCCTCGGCGACCCGGACCCGCCGACGTGGTCGTACGTGCTGTACGCCGACCACCCGACGATCGTGCAGCGGATCGCGATGGTCGAAGCGTGGCGCGCGCGCAACGCGCGCTGAGCCGCACGCGGCGCGCCGGCGCGCGAACTGAAAGCCTTTCGCGCATGTACCACTTCGAGCTGCGCAAGTTCCCGCACACGGTCTCGCGCTTCAACCAGAGCGAGCGGCAGGTGCTCGCGCTCGTGATGCCGTGGACGCGCGAGGAATGGGTCGAGGTCGGCGAACGCAAGTGGAACGTCAACGAGACGAAGCTGACCGTGCTCGAAGGCCCCGAGCTGTCGTTGCAGGAGATGGCGATGAACCGCGGCTGGCGCAACGCGCTGCGGCGCAGCGAGGACGTGACCGAGCGCGTGCTCGCGGCCGTGCGCGAGCACGAGGCGGCGCGGCGCGGGGGAGAGGCACGCGCCGGCGACGGCGCCTCGGCAGCGCCGGCATCCGGCGGCTCGCCGGCGGCGGAGAGCGAGATGGCTGGCGGCGAGCAGCCGTCCGGCGCCGTGTCCGCGCAGCAGCCGAGCGCGCCCGACGCACAACTTCTGGTCGACTCGCTTGCGCTCGAGCTCGTCGCGCTGCTCGCCGACGGCGTGCTGACGCCGGCGCGCGCGTGGCATCTCGCGCAGCAGCGCGCGCCGGGGCGCGCGGCGCCGGAGACGATCGCGCTCGCGCAGGGCGCGATCGAGTCGCTGCTCGATCGCAGCCTCGCGACGCTGACGCGCGACGGCAGGCCGCTCGGCGCGGACGACGCGCGCACGGCGCTGCAGAGCGGCGAGAGCTGGATGGGCGCGGGCGAGCTGAGGCTCGTGCGGCGCGGCTGAGCCGGTCGCGTCGGGAGGGCACGACGCGTACGCCACCGGCGGCGTCCGCTGGCTGCGATCGCGGTCGAAAGACAGAGCCCGTCGCTAGACTTCGTCTCTCCCGTGGTGGGCGTAGCTCAGTTGGTAGAGCTCCTGGTTGTGGTCCAGGCGGTCGGGGGTTCGAGTCCCCTCGCTCACCCTTAGGAAGCACCTGCTTGATCTTCTTCCAGACGCGGGCATCGTCGGCAAGTAGACAGAAACAAGTCCTCCGTAGATTCCCGACGCATCGGTTGACCGCCTCATAGTGGGCCGACCGGAGGTCCACGCGTTTCGCGCACAAATGCGGATTCTCGTGGAGGCGAGTTTCAGCATTGGGCGCAGCCGGCATCTCGTCACGCAATGGCCGCCGAGGCATCACGCTCAGCAAGTTGCCGACTGGCTCTGGGCGGAGGAGCATGAGAGGGCTTTACTAATCGCTTCCTTAGGGGGAATCATGACGAAGCGCAGCGGGCTGCTGACGGTCGTCTTCTTGCTGGCATGCGGTGCTGGCGCATCGACCGTGCACGCAGAAGGCGGAGCAGCAGTGCTCTTACTGTTAGAAAATGGCGTCGCAAAACTCGAAACGACTCTGAAAGCTGGGTCGTCCGAAGTCGTGACGTTAGGTGGCAAAACGCTCACGGCGACAGGCGTCGACGCCGCCTTGAAAGGCTGCGAAAACCTCGGCAGCAGCGAAAAAGACACGAACTCCTGCAAAGGGGTCACGGTCACGTTTGCCGGCGCAAAAAAAGGCGAAGTCAACTGTCGCAGCGAAAACACGAAAGGTGAAAAAGATGCAGTCGGAACCGTGTTAGCGGTCGCTGACCTGCGTCTTGCGACCGAGGAAACCTCGAGCAAAGCGCTTGCGCCGCTGCTATTGCTCAAAGTGATGGGCGCTTCGAGAGAAGAAGAACTGACGATCAACTGTGGCGTGGTCAAAAACAAGATAAAGGGCGTGTTGGGATGCTTACTGGTGCCTGGTTTAGAAAATATACCCACGACCACCGAAGTCGAACTGACGTGCAAAGTTAACGCGACGACCAAGGATCCTGCAACCGGCACCTGCACGGCGTCATGTGAATGGCTCAAAGAACATCCGCTCGAAGCGAATCTCGGCGGCACCTTCGAAGATAGCTGGATGGCTGTGAGCGCGAGAAGTACGTTCAACAAAGATGTCTTCCTCGACGACTGCGTGGAATGCAAAGAAGCTAAAAACGCACACTTGGTCTTCTTACCTGTCCCTCCAATCAAATACAAACTTCAGGAAAAATTAGTGGAGTCGGTGTTAAACAACGAAAACGTGGACGCGTTAGTAGAAGGAGTGAGCTTGAGCAGCGAAACGTGGTTCAAGAAGATCAGCGACAAATGCTCAGGCAAAGTGCTCGAAGCCAAAGAAAAAAATGCGTGCTCGATAGAAGTGGAAGCGAATCCTTACGCCAAACCACGCGCGGCGAGAGTCACTGTCATTACGTCGATCGGCAACGCTTCGTATGAAGTTACTACGTAACATCGGTTGCCGTAGCAGGTAGGGCGTGCGCTCCTTGGGCCACGGATCCGTGCAGGCGGTCGCTGTGACGGCGATGGTCATGCTAGGCGTCGCGGGATGCTGCGGCGAGAGTCGGCAGCGCCGCTTGCACGGACATTTCGAGCAGGTAAGCACGCCGATCGAACGTCGCATATCTGTTACCAGCCCAGCCGCGGGCGCGGGTGGGACGTTGCCGTGGCGCTATGTGTGCAAGCTGGGACTGTGGCTGCCGCTGCGTTGGAGTCGCATGCCCGCAGGAACGAGCGAGCTGGTTCTCTACGTGGGCGGCTTCGGCGCAAGTCGCGAAACCCGCCCTGGGTTTGTTTGGACGCCGATCACGTCAGGGTATGTCGTCACCGGTCTGCGGCCAAGCGATGCGGAATACGGGAGGGCGCTACCGAGCGGCGCTCAGGCGGTGCCGCTCGGTGGCATGCCAACGTGTCCTGCGAGGCGTCGCGGCCAGAAGGTGTTCGTGAAGGTCTATGCACTTCGCGCGAACGGGCATAGAGATCGATCGAGAAAGGCGATGCAAATCGTTGAATCCTCTGTGCGAAACGCGTTGGCTTTAGGTGAACTTGTTCTCACGTACTAGCGTCGGAGCCGGCGCGCCAGCGCAGCAGATCACGTACAGCGGGTCATCTGCTGATCTGGCGGTGCGAGCTGCAGCGCCGCTCAGCGCATAGCCCGAGCGTGCCCTTCGAGCCAATCAAACACGCGTTCGCAGTGCAGCTGCGGCGCCATCGGCTCGCAGTGGAACTGCGCGCCCTCGGCGACGGTGAACGGCAGCAGCGCCTTCTGTCGCACGCGCAGCCAGTCGTAGAGCGTCTGCGACTGCCCGGGGAAGAACTCTCGAGCTGCGGAGCGAGCACGGCCATCGGCGAGCCGATGCGGCCGACCTGCTGCTTGCTGAGCACGTACTTGCGCGCGTGCGTCAACTGCTCGAAGACGTCGCGGCCAGGGTAGATCTCGAGGCGCTTGGCGAGCTGGAAGCGTTCGGCTTCGGGCACGTAGCTCTGCCCTTCGTTCCAGTACGCCATGAATTCCTTGTGGTTGCCGGCGTAGAGCAGCTCGAGCAGCGGCTTCGGCAGGCCCTCGCTCCAGCTGATGAACGCGTCGACGACGCCCGGGTCGGCGACGACGGCCGCGAGCCGGTGCTCGTAGGCGGCGGCGCGCGTCACGAGGTAGCCGGCGAAGCTCTCGCCGGCGAGCGAGATGCGCTTCGTGTCGACGCCCGGCTGGCGGTGCAGCCAGTCGACGATCGGCGTGATCACGCGCTCCCAGTCGTAGCGGAAGCCGATGTTGCGCAGGAACAGGTTCCCGCCCTGCCCCGGACCTTCGAAGATCAGCGCGTTCCAGCCGCGTTCGAGCGCCGCCGCTCCACCGAGCACGTACATGTCGATGTTCTGCGCGTCGCTGCCGTTGTTGAGGATCACCGTCGGGCGTCGCGCGCTGCCGCCCGGACGCAGCATCCAGCCGGGCAGGTACGAGCGGCCGTACGGGATCCGCACGCGCTCGAAGCGCGGCTGGAACAGCGCCGCGGCCGTGGCCCACGCGGCCTCCATCTCGCGGTAGACGGCGCCCTCGTGCGCGCGCGTCGGCTGCGCCGAGGCGAGCGTGTAGAAGAGCGCCTGGTCGAGGTAGCTCGCCGCGCGCAGGTAGCTGCCGCGCGCGCTCGCGATGCGCCCGGCTGCGCGCTGCTCGTCGCCGCGCGCGCGCAGCGCGCGGCCGAGCGCGAGGAACTCGTCGAACACCGCGCCGTAGGTGTCGCCGCGCGCGTGGATGCGGTCGAACGTCGCGAGCACCTCGCCGGTCTCGGCCGCCCCGTAGCCGGCGGCGCCGAGCGTGAACAGCAGCTGGAAGTTGATCGCCGGGTCGCTGAAGAACGTGATCGCCGTCTGGCCCGGACCAGCCGGCTGCGGGCTGATCGGCCCGGCGCCGGCGGCGCGAGCGCCCGCCACGCGCGCGAGCGCGCCGGCCGAGCCCGCTGCGAGCGCGCCGGCGAGCAGGCGTCGGCGGCTGATCGTCGCGTCGAGGCTCACGGCGACATCTTCGGCGCGGCGCGCGCGCGACTTTATGGTTGGACGAGCGCTCGCGCCGGCGGCGTGGCCGGCTCGCACGCGCCTCGATCGCGCGCGTTCCTCCCACCCGGCGCGAGCGCGTAGGATGCGCTCGCCTCGCCGCGCCGGCGAGGGGCGAACGCGACGACGGAGGGACGCAAGGTGTTGACGCTCAACGGACTCGACGAGGTAAAGGCCTACGTAGGAAAGGAGCTCGGCGTCAGCGGCTGGCTGCTCGTGACGCAGGAGAAGATCGACGCGTTCGCGGAGGTGACCGGCGACGACCAGTGGATCCACATCGACGTCGAGCGCGCGAAGCAGAGCCCGTTCGGCGGCACGATCGCGCACGGCTACTTCACGCTCGCGCTCGCGCCGCGCTTCTCATATGACATGTTCACGTTCGAAGGCTTCGCGTTCGGCATCAACTACGGCCTAAACCGCGTGCGCTTCCCCGCGCCGATGCCGGTCGGCGGCCGCGTGCGCATGCGCGCGAAGCTCGCGTCGGTCGAGGAGATCGCGGGCGGCGCGCAGGTCACGACTGAGCTGACGTTCGAGCACGACGGCGGCGAGAAGCCGGTCTGCGTCGCCGAGTCGCTCGCGCGCGTGTACACCGGCTGAGCGCGGGCGCGTCGAGGCGAGCGGCTACGTTTGAGCCGTGAGCGTCGAGATCGCGTTCGCGCTCGCGCTCGCGTCGACGACGCTCGCGAGCCTCGCCTACCTGCGCGAGCACGACGCGGCGGCGTCGATGCCGGCGCTGTCGATGCGCCGGCCGCTGCACTCGGTCGCGCTGCTGCTCGGCGACCGCGCCTGGCTGATCGGCTTCGCGATGGAGTCGGGCGCGTTCGTGCTCTACGCGCTCGCGCTCGCGCTCGTGCCGCTCGCGCTCGTGCAGAGCGTCGCGGCCGGCGGCATCGGCCTGCTCGCGTTCCTCACGGTACGCCTCGGCGGCGGGCGCCTCGGCGGGCGGCGCCTGCTCGGCGTCGCGATCTCCGTCGTCGGGCTCGTCGCGCTCGCCGTCTCGCTCGCGCAAGGCACGCACGAAGGCCACAGCGGCTCGACGCTCGCCGTGCTCCTCTGGCTCGGCGCGACGGCGGCGCTCGCGGCGCTCGTGATCGTCGTCGGGCGGCGCCTGCTCGACGTCGCCGTCGCGAACGCGCTCGCCGGCGGCCTGTGCTTCTCGATCGGCGACATCTCGACGAAGCTCGCGACGCAGGGCGGCGCGCGCGTTCGCTTCGCGCTGACGCTGATCGCCGGCTACACGCTCGGCACGACGCTGCTGCAGCTCGGCTACCAGGCCGGCGCGGCGCTGACCGTCGCCGGGCTCGCGACGCTGCTGACGAACGTGCTGCCGATCCTCGCCGGCACGATCGTGCTCGAAGAGCCGGTGCCCGGCGGCGCGCTCGGCGCGCTGCGCGTGCTCGCGTTCGTCGCCGTCACCGTCGGCGCCGTGCTGCTCGCGCGCCCGGACGCGAAGGCGACGCCGGCCGCGGCGCGCGCCGCGGGGGACGCGGCGACGGCCTAGCGCCCTTTCGGCGGCGTGATCGCGACTGCCGCCTCGGGCGTCAGCACGCGGAAGCTGTAGGACTCCTCGATGTACAGCGAGACGCTCTCGGCGTCGTGCGACTCGTAGCCGACCGACAGGTCCTCGCCCGACTCGAAGGAGAAGTCGCCGCCGCGCATGCTGAGCACGACGGCGCCTTTGACGCCCGGCGCCCACGCGATCGGCCCCTTGATCACGTTGCGCAGGTGGTCGAGCAGCGGGTAGCCGCCGTGCTCGGCGGTTTCGACGACGCTCGTGTAGTCCTCGCGACCGAGCGCGAGCCCGTACGGGCCGGCGACGCCGTTGCGCAGCAGCAGCTCGACGGCGCGCGCGACGCAACCGGGGTAGTCCTCGAAGCTGCGCTTGCGCACGATCGGCTCGTGCGGCGTGCTCGCCGCGATCCCCTCGATGCCGGCCTTCGGCCAGGCGTGGAAGACGGCGACGTTCTCGGCGTCGACGATCCGCTGCGCGGCCGCGTCGAGCGAGGCGAAGTCGACGTCGTCGGCGCCGCGGTCGCCGGCGCGCAGCTCCTCGCGCGAGACCGTGAAGCGCGAGCGCAGCTCGATCAGCGGCAGGACGACGCGGCGGTTCGCCTCGACGCCTTTCAGCTCGCTGACGTTCGCGCGCTCGACGCGTCCGAGGTTCGTCGCCGAGTGCTCCCAGCCGTGCGGGCCGGAGAAGTCGACGAGGCGCCGCGCCGCGAGGCCGGGCAGCAGGCGCTCGCGCGCCTCCTCGTCGATCAGCTTCCAGCCGGCGTCGGTGATCGGAGCGTGCCCGCGCAGCAGGTGCGTGCTCACATTCCCTCCCCGCGCAGGCTGCCGATCGCCAGCGAGCCCCCGCCGGCCGGCGCGGCCGGCGAGCTCGCGGCCTCGTCGCCGCCGTCGTCGGCGGCCGCCTCGGCGGCCTCGCCGTGCTCGACGATGTCGCCCTCCTGGAACAGCACGCCGTGCGCGATCTCGCGCCACTTCGGCGTGCGCCGCAGGAGGAACTCGAGGTCCATGCTGAAGTGCTTGTACTCCTCGCCGACGGCGTCGGCCATGACCGCGCGCGCCTCGGCGTCCTGCTCGACCGCCAGGCGCTGCTCGTACCAGCCGATCGCTTCGGCCTCCTCGGTCAGCGACGCGCACAGTCGCGCGAACGTGCGCGTCTGCTCGGGTAGCTCTTCGGGCGGCTCGTGGTACTGGTCGAAGCCCATCGCCGCCGATTCTATTGCTCGGCCGTCGAGGAGCCGAGCCGCGCGCCGACGAACACGACGGCGACGAGCAGCGCGCAGACCGCGAGCGCCGTGTCGAGACGGAAGGCCGTGTGCAGCCCCGCGACGAACGCGTCGCGCACGAGCGACGTCAAGCGCGCGGCGACGCCGCTCGAGAACTGCGCGAGCACGTGCTTGCCCGACGCCGTGCCGGCGAGGATGCCGTGGACGAGGTCGGACTGCGTCGCGGTCACCTTCGCGCCGACCTCGCCGAGGTGGCTGTTGAGGTTGCCCTTCGAGCTCGACGTGAAGATCGTCGTGTTCAGGCCGAGCCCGACCGAGCCGCCGGCGATCTGGAACATGTAGACGATCCCGCCCGCGAGGCCGGCGCGCGAGGCGTCGAGCGCGGTCACGCTCGCGGTCGTGATCGACGAGTAGAACAGGCCGATGCCGACGCCGAGCACGAGCATCCCGGCGACGAGGCCGCCGTAGCCGGAGTCGCGCCCGATCAGCGACAGCAGCAGGATGCCGACGGAGATCGCCGCGCAGCCGACCGAGACGATCAGCTTCGGCCCGAGTTTCGAGTACAGCGGACCGGCGATGAACGACGTCACCGCGAACGTGCCCATCATCGGCACGAGCCCGACGCCCGACTTCAGCGGCGAGTAGCCGAGGATCTTCTGCATGAACTGCGGCAGGTACAGCAGCGAGGCGAAGAACACGGCCGACATCAGCAGCACGGCCAGGCACGCCGTCGCGAAGTCGCGGTTGGCGATCACGTCGCGCGGGATCAGCGCGGCCGCGTTCATCCGCCGCTCGACGAAGCCGAAGGCGACGAGCATCGTCGCGCAGATCACGAGCAGCGCGACGATCCGCACGTCGCCCCAGCCCCAGTCGGTCACCTGGTCGAGCGCGACGAGCAGCGAGACGAGCCCGAGCGACAGCGTGACGACGCCGCCGTAGTCGATCCGCCGGTCGCTCGGTTCGGGTTCGTGCTGGTGGATCGCGAACCACGTCGCGGCGACGCCGAGCGCGGCGATCGGCACGTTGACGAAGAAGATCCAGCGCCAGCTCAGTGCGTCAGTGAGGACGCCGCCGAACATCGGGCCGACGGCGTTGCCGATGCCGGCCGCGCCGAGGATCAGCCCGCCGGCGAGCCCGGCGCGGCTCGCCGGCAGCGCGGCGAACGTCATGCCGAGGATCGCCGGCCACATCAGCGCGCCGCCGATGCCCATCAGCGCGCGGCAGGAGATCAGCCACGCTGTGTCCTGCGCGGCGCCGCCGAGCAGCGAGAAGGCGGCGAAGATCGCCGCGCCGACGATGAAGATCCGCTTGCGCCCGAAGATGTCGGCGAGGCGCCCGCCGACGACGATCAGCACGCCGAACGTCAGCGCGTACGCGTTGATCACCCACTGCGCCGTGCCGACGTCGGTGTCGAACTGCTTCTCGATCGCCGGTAGCGCGACGGCGAGCGCCGTGAAGTCGTTGGCGATGATGAACACGGCGAGGCCCATCGCGAGGAGCGCGAGCGCCGTCTTGCGGTCGAGCCCGCGCTCGTCGCTCACCGCTGCTGCTGTCGTCGCGATCGGCACGCCGACGAACCTATCGGCGCGGGCTGACGTGAGATTGAGGCCGTACGGCCATATGCTGGAGCGATGCTCGATCCCGCGACGGCCCCGAGCGAGCCGCTCGCGCTGCTCGGGCGCTGGCTGAAGGACGCGCGCGCGGCCGGCGTCAGCGAGCCCGAATCGGTCGCGTTCGTGACGGTCGGCGCCGACGCGCGGCCGACCGCGCGCACGGTCGCGCTGAAGCGCCTCGAGCGCGACGCGCTGCTGTTCACCTCGGCGCTGTGGACGCGCAAGGCGCGCGAGCTGCAGGGCAACCCGCACGTCGCGCTGCTGTTCTACTGGCCGTCGCTCGGTCGCCAGGTCCACGTCGCCGCGCGCGCGGCGCTCGCCGGGCGCGAACTCGCCGAGGAGCTCTACGACGAGCGCCCGATCGAGCACCGGCTGCAGACGCTCGTCTCGCGCCAGGGCGAGCCGATCGACGACCTGCAGCCGCTGCGCGAACGCCACGCGCACCTGCTCGAGGCGATGGAGGCGCCGCCCGAGTGCCCGCCCGACTGGGGCGCGATCCGCGTCGTGCCCGATGCCGTCGAGTTCTGGGCGCAGGCCGAGGACCGGCTGCACGACCGGATCCTCTACGCGCGCGAGGGCGACGACGATCGCGACGGCTGGACGTTGACGCGCCTGTCGCCGTAGCGCGTCGCGGGTGGCCGGGGCGCTCGCGCGCGGCCCGGCGCGCGGCGCGCGGCGTCAGCGCCGGTGCGCGGTCAGCGCCGGCGCGCGCTGACGAGCATCGTCGCATAGGACATCTCGAACGCGCCGCCGAGCTCGTCGATCGCGCCGGCGACGGCGTCGAGCAGTCGCCGCAGGCGCTCGGACGGCAGCGTCTGATGATCGCTGTGCGTCTGCAGGAAGTCGAGCCAGCCGGCCGTATCATAGCGCCTGCTCCAGTCGAACCGGCGCGTCCGCACGTCGTCGAAGTCCTCCGCCGCGGAGACGCCGTCGAGCGCGCCTTCGATCCGTCCCTCGTAGTGGCCGAGCAGCACCGAGTAGTTCTCGAGCTCGGGCTCCAGGCGCGCGTAGATCGGCCGCAGGCGCTCGGCGAGCTCGGCGGGCGGGTCGCCGAAGTTCCAGAAGACGCCTAGCTGCGCGCCGGGGACGAGCGCCGCGGCGGCCGTCGCGAGCGCCTCGCGCGGCGCTAGCCAGTGCCACGCCTGCGCACAGATCGCCAGCTCGAAGCGCCGACGGGCCGGCTGCCAGGCCTCGAACGGGGCGACCTCGACCTCGAGGCCGCGCGCCCGCGCGAGCGCGGCCATGCGCGCGTCGAGCTCGACGCCGAGCACGGTGCAGCCACGCGCGGCGAACAGCGCGCCGGCGATGCCCGTGCCGCAGGCGATGTCGAGGACGGCATGCGGATCGCCGTCGAGCAGCGCATCGACGAGCGCCGGCGGGTAGGTCGGGCGGGCGCGGTCGTACAGCTCGGCGACGTTGCCGAACGACTCGGCGCGCGAGCGGTCTTCGTGGAGCACACGCCCATCTTTCCAACGATCCGACGAGGTTCGCGCCAGGCAGCCGGGAGCGGCGGAAAATGTGCGTAAGCTGGCTCGGCCGGCACCGCGGCAGCGGGCGAAACGCGAGGGAGGTCGTCGATGGCGGACGTGCAGACAGTCCAGGGAGCGATCGACGCCGAGGAGCTCGGCCTGACGCTCGTGCACGAGCACGTGCGCTTTCGCGACGAGGCGGTCGCCGAGCAGTGGCCGGGGCGCTACGACGAGCAGCTCGAGCTCGACGCGGCGCTGCTGCACGTGAACGCCGCGAAGGAGCGCGGCGTCGCGACGATCGTCGACCCGACGGCGATGTTCGGCGGGCGCGACGTGCGCTTCATGCGCCGCGTCGCCGAGGAGACGGGCGTGCGGATCGTCGCGTGCACGGGGATCTACAGCTACGACTACCTGCCGCACTACTTCGCCAACCGCGACGTCGACGTGATGGCCGACCACTTCGTCGAGGACATCGAAGCCGGCGTGCAGGGCACCGAGATCCGCGCCGCGTTCCTCAAGTGCGCGGCCGACGCCGCGGGCGTGACCGAGAACGTCGAGAAGGTCCACCGCGCGGTCGCGCGCGCGAGCCTGCAGACGGGCGCGCCGATCATGGCGCACTCGATGCCGGCCGTCGGCACCGGCCCGCGCCAGGTCGAGATCTTCGAGCAGGAGGGCGTCGACCTCGCGAAGGTGCAGCTCGCGCACTGCGGCGACACCGACGACCTCGCCTACATCGAAGGGCTGATCGAGAGCGGGGTGTATGTCGGGCTCGACCGCTACGGCCTGGAGATGTACCTGCCGATCGAGAAGCGCAACGCGACGGTCGCGGCGCTGCTGCGCGCGGGCCACGCCGAGCGGCTGATGATCTCGCAGGACTTCTGCGCGACGATCGACTGGTTCCCGCCGGAGGCGGCCGAGGTCTTCGAAGGCCAAGGCGCGATCCGCAACTGGTCGATGACGCTCGTCTTCGACGAGGTCGTCCCGGCGCTGCGCGAGGATGGCGCGATGGACGACGGCGCGTTCCAGAGGATCTTCGTCGAGAATCCGAAGCGGTGGCTGACGGCTTGACGAACCCGCCGAGACCCGCGTCCGTGACGGCGCTGCCGGCGCAGTTCGACGAGTGGCAGATCGAGCTGCACGGACGGCGTGTGATCTACCGCGTCGCCGGCAGCGGGCCGCCGATCGTGCTGATCCACGGGATGCTCAACTCCTCGAGCCACTGGCGCCAGGTCGCGCTCTCGCTCGCGAGCGAGTACACGGTGATCGCGCCCGACCTGATCGGCCACGGCGACTCGGCGGCGCCGCGCGGCGACTACTCGCTCGGCGCGCACGCCGCGAGCATCCGCGACCTGCTCGCGGCGATCGGCATCGAGCGCGCGACGATCGTCGGGCACTCGCTCGGCGGCGGCGTCGCGATGCAGTTCTTCTACCAGTTCCCGCAACGCGTCGAACGCCTCGTGCTGATCTCGAGCGGCGGCCTCGGCCACGAGGTCAAGGCGACGCTGCGCAGCGCCGCGCTGCCCGGCGTCTCGCCGCTGCTCGCGCTGACGATCCGCCCGCGGCTGCTCGGCGGGCTCGCGCTCGCCGGCGCGCGGCTGCGCGAGCGCGGCGTCGAGTGGGGCGTCTACCTGCAGGCGGCAGCGCGCGCGCTGCGCCCGCTGCAGACGAAGGCCTCGCGCGAGGCCTTCCTGCAGACGCTGCGCGCGGTGATCGACGCGCGCGGCCAGCGCGTCAGCGCGACCGACCGGCTGTACCTGCTCGAGTCGATGCCGACGCTGATCGTCTGGGGCGAGCGCGACAACACGATCCCGCTCGCGCATGGGCGCGAAGCGCATGCGGCGATCCCGCACTCGCGGTTGCGCACGCTCGAGCGCGCGGCGCACTTCCCGCACCTCGAGGACCCCGACGGGCTCTCGGAGCTGCTGCGCGAGTTCATGCGCACGACGCGCCCTGGCGCGATCGAGGACGGCGACTGGGGCGCGATCCTCGCGCGGCGCTCGCCGCCGTCGCGCCGGCGGGGCGATGCGGCTGCGTAGCGCGCTCGTCTACATCGATGCGCGTCGCCGGCGGCGCCGGCCTTGCTACCGTGGACCGACCAGGTCGGATCTCGGTCCGACACCTCAGTGCCAGCGCTCGTAGCCTTTGCTCAAGAGCAACTCCCGCGTTCGCAGCATGCGTCGAAGCTGGAGGAAGACGATGGCTGCAGGAACGGTTCCCGGCGGCAGCGACGCGCAGGCGATCGAGCACGAGACCGTAGATCGCCTCGCGAACGTCGTCGTCACGGTCGTGCCCGTCGGCCTCCTCGGCGTCGCGATCTGGTTGGCGTGGGGAGGAGCGCTCCACTGGCAGGACCTCGTCGTCCTGGCGGTCACGTATGCGATCACCGGCGCCGGGATCACGGTCGGCTTCCACCGCCTGTTCACGCACCGCAGCTTCAAGACCGGCCGCCCGCTGCGGTCGCTGTTCGCGGTGTTCGGATCTGCCGCGGTCGAGGGTCCGCTGATCGAATGGGTGGCGACGCATCGCAAGCACCACCGCTTCAGCGACCTGCCCGGCGATCCGCACAGCCCGCACACCGGCCACGGCGTCGGCTGGCGCGGGGCGATCGGCGGGCTGTTCCACGCGCACGTCGGCTGGATGTTCCGCGGCGTCGATCGCGCGAGCGAGGAGCGCTACGCGAAGGACCTGCTCGCCGATCCGCTGATCCGCGCGGTCGACCGCACGTTTCTCCTCTGGGCCGTGCTCGGGCTCGCGTTCCCGTTCGGCCTCGGCGTCGCGCTGACCGGCTCGCTCGTCGGCGGCCTGACCGGCATGCTGTGGGGCGGGGCCGTGCGGATCCTCTTCCTGCACCACGCGACGTTCTCGATCAACTCGCTCTGTCACTTCTTCGGCCGGCGTCGCTTCGCGACCGGCGACGAGTCGCGCAACCTCGCGTGGCTCGCGCTGCCGACGTTCGGCGAGGCGTGGCACAACAACCACCACGCGTTCCCGACGTCGGCGCACCACGGCCTGACCCGCCGGCAGCTCGACCCGGGCGGTTGGCTGATCGACGCCCTCGAGCGGCTCGGGCTCGCGTGGGACGTCGTGCGGATCGCGCCGAGCGCGCAGCGGGCGAAGCTCGCGAGCGGCGCGACCGGCGCCAGAAGCTGACGCTCGGCGGATGTGCCGCCGAGCTGATTCGCGCCTTCTATTTTTTGGATGAGATGACTGCGACGCCGGCTCGGCCAGCGCGATTCCGAGTGCCGGAGTAGGGTTTCCGCCGAGCGGGGAACGGAGGGAGTTAGGGTCACCTAAGTAGGGCTCCCTAAGTTGTGCTAGCGTGCCGCGCGATGAGCGAAGCGGCCGTTTCCGGCAAACGCCTTCACGAGCGTACGAGCTTCTACGTCTGGACGGTCGTCGTGCTCGCCGTCGCCGTCACGGCCGTCGTGCTCGGCTGGCACGCGTCGGGCGGCACGACCGGCCCGACGGACCTGCCGCCGGGCCGCGGCCTCAGCCACACGACGGTCGTCGTCAACAGCGCGATCCTCGTGTTCCGCGAGGGGCTCGAGACGATCCTCGTGCTCGCCGCCGTCACGGCGAGCTTGCTCGGCGCGAACAAGCTCTACCGCCGCCCGGTCGTCGCCGGCGGCGCCGGCGCGGTGCTCGCGTCGGTCGCGACGTGGTTCCTCGTGATCTGGTTCATCGGCCAGTTCCACGGCGGCGAGTTCGACGTGCAGGCGGCGACGGGGCTGCCGGCGCTGATCGTGCTGCTGATCGTGATGAACTGGTTCTTCCACAAGGTCTACTGGACCGGCTGGATCTCAAGCCACCACAAGCGCCGGCGCAGCCTGCTCGCGGCCGACCCGGAGACGAACCAGCGCCGGATGCTGCTCGGCCTCGCGCTGCTCGGCTTCACGTCCGTCTACCGCGAGGGCTTCGAGATCGTGATCTTCCTGCAGAACCTGCGCGAGCTGTACGGGTCGAGCGTCGTGCTCGAGGGCGTCGCGATCGGCCTGCTGTTCACGAGCGCGGCCGGCGTGCTGACGTTCGCGCTGCACCAGCGCCTGCCGTACAAGCGCCTGCTCGTGATCACCGGCGTGATGCTGCTGTTCGTGCTGTTCGTCTCGGTCGGCGAGCAGGTCAACGAGATGCAGCTCGCCGGCTGGATCGGCACGAGCGAGATCGCCTGGCTGCACATCCCCGGCTGGATGGGGACGTGGTTCTCGCTGTTCGACAACTGGGAGACGTTCAGCGGCCAGGCGCTCGCGCTGACGCTCGTGCTCGGCTCCTACGTCGCCGCGCAATACCTGCGCGTGTGGCGCCCGCGCCGCCGCGGTCAGGCCGTCGCGAAACGCGCCGAGGCGCCGCCGCAGCGACAGGTCGAGGCGCCGGCGGCCAAGCCGGCGCTCGGCGCGCTCTCCTAAGCCTTCGCCTTCTTCGACTCGGCCTTGTGCGCGCGCTTGGCCTCCTGGTAGTCGAGCAGCGCCTGCGCCGAGTCGACGTCGCCGAGCGTCGGGTGCGGCGGCACGAGCTCGTTCGCGGCCTCGACGCCGAAGCGCTTGGCGAGCACGGCGCCGAGGGCCTTGACCTTCATCTCGCCGAAGCCCGGCAGCCCCTCGATGTTGGCGCGCAGCGCGTCTGAGTCGGCGGCGTCTGTCCAAACGCGCTCGGCCCGTCCGTCGTACTCGCGAACGACATGCTCGGCGAGATCGTGAACACGTTCGGCCATTTTCCCGGGGAAGCGGTGGATCGCCGGTTTCTCGCGGAAGATCGGGTCGAGGTCGGCCTCGGCGAGCTTCTTCGGGTCGAGCGAGCCGAGCCGCTGCTCGATCGCGAGCGGCCCGGAGAAGGCCTTCTGCACGGTGACCTGCTGGTCGAGCGCGAACCCGACGAGCAAAGCCATCGGCTCGTTCGCGATCAACACGTTCGCCTCGTCGGAGTCGGTGAAGTGCAGGCGCTCGGGCATCGCGCCGATCGTACCTCGCCCTGCTGGGGAGCCGTCCCCGAGCGCGAGCTACGCGAGCGTCGGCTCGGCCGGCGCCGCGGCGAGCACGGCGTCGAGCAGGCCCGGGAAGCGCTCGTCGAGGTCCGCGCGGCGCAGCGACGTGAAGCGCGAGGTGCCGAGCGCCTGCTGGCGCACGACGCCGGCCTCGCGCAGCACGCGGAAGTGGTGCGTGCGCGTCGACTTGCTGATCTCGAGCTGCAGCGTGCCGCACGGCACCGGCTTGGGGTCGGCGCTCAGCTCGCGCACGATGCACAGCCGCTGCGGATCGCTCAGCGCGTGCAGCACGGCAGGGAGCTCGATCGCGTCGGTATCGGGGTGGTACAGGGTCATCGCTTGCTTCTCATCTCATTGTACGACGATCATCGTACTTCCTGCTACGATGATCGTCGAACTTCCGAACAGAGGATAGCGCCGATGCCGACGACATGCGAGAACAGAGTCATTGCGACAGCCGCGCCGAGCGCGGCGCCGACGCCGAAGCCGGCGTCCGACGCGCGGATGGCGGCCGTCGTGCAGGCCGCGTACATCCTGGAGGCGCGCAGCCGGTGAGCCCGATCGCCGCATCGCGCGCGTTCATGCGCCGCAACCCGACGGCGCTGCTCGTGCTCGTCTGCCTCGCGCAGCTGATGGTGATCCTCGACGTCTCGATCGTCAACGTCGCGCTGCCGTCGATCAAGGGCGGCCTGCACTTCTCGACTACGGGCCTGCAGTGGGTCGTCAACGCCTACACGCTGACGTTCGCCGGCTTCCTGCTGCTCGGCGGGCGCGCCGCCGACCTGCTCGGCCGCCGCAGCGTGTTCCTCGCAGGCACGGCGCTGTTCTCGATCGCCTCGCTCGTCTGCGCGCTCGCCGACTCCTCGACGATGCTCGTCGCCGCGCGCGCCCTGCAGGGGATCGGCGGCGCGGTGATCTCGCCGGCGAGCCTCGCGATCATCGCGACGTCGTACACCGAGCCGCGCGAGCGCGCTCGCGCGCTCGGCATCTGGGGCGCGATGGGCGGCATCGGCGGCTCGCTCGGCGCGCTGCTCGGCGGCGTGCTGACGCAGAGCCTCGGCTGGCCGGCGATCTTCGTCGTCAACATTCCGATCGGGCTGCTCGTGCTGCTCGTCGGCCCGGCGCTGATCCCCGAGGGACGCTCGGAACTTGACCACAAACACTTCGACGTGCTCGGCGCGAGCCTTGTCACCGGCGCGCTGACGGCGCTCGTCTACGGCATCGTGCGCACCGACACGCTCGGCTGGGGCGCCACCGGCGTGATCGGCCCGCTCGCCGCCGGCCTCGTGCTGCTTGCGCTGTTCGTGCTCGTCGAGGGTCGCTTCGCGAGCGCGCCGCTCGTGCCGCTGCCGATCTTCCGCATGCGCATGCTGCGCGCGGCGAACGTCGTCGTCTTCCTGCTCTACGCCGCGGTCTTCGCGATGTGGTACTTCGTCTCGCTGTACCTGCAGCAGGTGCTCGGGCTCGACGCGCTCTCGGCCGGCCTCGCGTTCGTCCCGATGACGCTCGGCGTCGTGCTCGCGAGCACGTTCGCGCGGCGCATCGTCGAGCGCATCGGCACGCGCGCGACGATCGTCGTCGGGATGACGCTCTCGGCCGCCGGCCTGCTGCTGCTGACGGGCGTGCGCCCCGGCGGCAGCTACGTCGCGCAGGTGCTGCCCGGCGGCGTGCTCTCGACGGTCGGCCTCGGCCTCGCGCTGATCCCGGCGACGATCGCCGCCGTCTCCGGCGTGCCCGGCTCGCAGAGCGGGCTCGCCTCGGGCCTGCTCAACACCTCGCGCCTGATCGGCGGCGCGCTCGGGCTCGCCGCGCTCAGCACGATCGCCGCCTCGCGGACGCACGCCGACGTGCACGGCGCCGCGAGCCTCTCGGCGCTGACGAGCGGCTTCCAGCTCGCGTTCGCCGTCAGCGCCGCGATCAGCCTGCTCGGCGCGATCGTCGCGCTCGCGCTGCTGCGCCCCGACCGCTCAGAGCGCGCCGCGCCGGGCCTCGTGCGCCGACGTCGCGAGCAGCGCGTCGAGGTATGAGCTGGGCAGCCCGCGCGCGCGGGCTGCCGCGAGCATCGCGTCGAGGTAGGCGCGTCACTACGATCCGGCGATGCGCCTCGTCACGTTCGACGCCGGAGACGGCCCCGCGGCGGGCGTGCTGCTCGGCGAGCAGCTCGTCCCGGCGGTGGCGCTCGACGCGCCGAGCGCCACCGTGCGCGGGCTGCTCGCGGCGCTCGACGCCGATGAGCTGCGCGCGCTCGGCGAGCGCGCGACGGCGGCGAGCGAGCGCATCGAGCTCGCCGACGTGCGCCTGCACGCGCCGGTCACCGACCCGCAGAAGATCGTCTGCATCGGCCTCAACTACCGCGACCACGCCGAGGAGACGGGGCAGGAGATCCCGAAGGCGCCGATGTGGTTCGCGAAGTTCGCCAACTCGCTGATCGGCAGCGGCGAGGACGTCGTGCTGCCGGCGGCGCACCCGAGTCGCGCCGATTACGAGGCCGAGCTCGCGCTCGTCGTCGGCCGCCCGGCGCGCAACATCGAGGAGCGCGAGGCGCTCTCGTTCCTCGCCGGCGCGATGCCGTTCAACGACGTCAGCGCGCGCGACCTGCAGATGCAGAACCCGCTGTGGACGAGCGGCAAGGCGATCGACACGTTCGCGCCGTGCGGGCCGGCGCTCGTCACGCTCGACGAGATCGAGGACCTGCGCGCGCTCGAGCTGCGCACGCGGATCGACGGCGACGTCGTGCAGGAGGGCACGACCGCCAACCTGATCTTCGGCCCGGCCGAGCTGATCGCCTGGCTCTCGCGCACGATGACGCTGCTGCCGGGCGACATCGTCGCGACCGGCACGCCGGCCGGCGTCGGCGCCTCGCGGCGCAGCTACCTGCGGGACGGTCAGACGATGGAGGTCGAGATCGACGGCCTCGGCACGCTCGTCAACCGCGTGCGCGCCGAATAGCGCGGGAGGCTGTCCCCGGCGCCGAGCGCCGCGTCGAGCTCGCCGCGCGAGCAGCGCAAGTACCTGCGTCCGGCGAAGAGCAGCGAGCGGCTCGTGCCGGAGCGCTACTCGGTCGAGCGCTGATCGGCGTCAGCGCCGTGCGACAGGCACGATCGGCGCCGGGCGCTCGTCGCCGAGTCCGTCGATCGCGCGAGCGGCGCCGACGACGTCGCCGGAGTCGTAGAAGTCGGTGAGGATCAGGTTCGGGACGTGGTGGCGCTCGGCCTCGCACTGCCGCGCGCGCTTGACGATGAACGCGCGCTGCGTGAGCGGCACGTTCGGGCTGTGTCGCGGCGGGAACACGTCGGCCCAGTCGTTCATCATCAGCAGCGGGCTGCTCGGCGTGCCACGGTTGAGCTTGCAGCTGAACTGGCTCGGCTTGACGGCGCCGAGCGGCGTGTCTTGGATGAAGCCGCCGAAGCCGTACATGTTCCACGGCTTGCGCCCGCTGACGGGCTCCTGCGTGAAGATCAGCACGTTGTGCCGCGCGCGGACGAGCTGGCCGAGCGTCGGCATCTGCTGGCCGACGCGCAGCACGGCGAGGCGCTGGTAGAGGCCGGATTTCTCGAACACGTTTTCGAGTTCGTCTTCGGAGACGTAGTCCTCGTCGAAGAAGATCAGCACCGTGCCGGGGTTGAGCTCGATGAAGCGATCGACGGTCTTGAAGAAGCTGAGCGCGTTCGTCGCGCCGAGCTCGCATAGCGTGTGGCAGAGCCACACTTCGCGTCTGCCCTTCGTCTTGCCGAAGCCGACGGCGCCGCTGACGCGCTGCAGCGCGCCGCGCGCTTCGTTCGTCAGCTTCTCGGATACGCGGTTGACCTTTTCGCCGGACGCCGCGATGTCGGTACGCACGTCGCCGGGGCGCCCGACGCCGTAGTGCGTCGAGATCTTGAACGCGCGGATGCCGTCGTCGAGCTGGCGCGCGACCCCGCGGCTCTGGTTGGGGATGAACCAGCCGGGCGAGTCGGCCGCCGACATCGCGTTGTGCGTGCCGGCGAAAGCGACTTGGTCGATCCGCCGCGAGCAGAGCTGCGCGTAGCCGTTGCACGTGCCGTTCGCGGCGGCGATCGGCGTGCGCGCAGGGGCGCCGTCGGTGTTGCCGGTGCTCGCGAGCGCGATCGCGGCGCCGCCGATCAGCACGGCGAGGCCGGTCGCGGCGCCGGCGAGCCCGACGCGGCTGCGTCTGAACGAGAAGCGCTCGCCTTCGGGCGCGGCGCCGACGGCCGTCAGCGTCTCGCCGACGCCGAGGTAGAAGACGAGCACGCCGGCGATCACAGCGAGCACGTCGAGCGCGGCGAGCGGGTCGGCGAGCAGCAGCACGCCGAGCGCGAGCGCGAGCGCGCCGCGCGCGAGCCGCCCGCGCGCGGTGCGCGGCGCCAGCACGCGCGCGCGCAGCCGCTGCAGGCCGGCGCCGGCCGTGTACGGGCGCAGGATGCTCGCCGACGCGGCCGCGACGATCGCCGCGCCGGCAGCGACGCCGAACGCCCAGCGCGCGAGGTCGCCGACGTAGCCTTCCCACAGCACGCCGGCGGCTTCGCGCACGTCGACGTTGCTCAGCTCGTCGCTGCCGAACAGGTTGACGAGCAGGCTGTGGCGCAGCAGCAGCAGGTCGACGAACACGGCGGCGGCGGCGACGGCGAGCGCGACGGCGCAGCGCGTCACGGCGATCCGCCGCCGCGGCGCGATCGCGATCGCGAGCGCGAGCAGCGCGAGCGCGAGCAGCGGCAACACGATGCCGAGCAGGCGGACTTTGTCGGCCGCGCGCAGCGTCTTGACGGCGAAGCTCTGCTTGCGCAGGTCGAGCAGCTTCGCGTCGATGTTCTGCGGGATCTTGCTCGCGACGCTCGGCGCGAGCGTGCGCAGCGCCGAGAGCACGACGGTGCCGGCGTCGGCGATGCTGAACGCGACGTTGCCGCCGCGGTCGAACAGCAGGCGGTGGCCCTGCTCGGCGGCGAGCCGCGCGAGGCTGCGGAACTGCGGCGTCGCGACGACGGCTTCGACGACGGCGTTGATCAGCGGGCGCGCGGCGAGCAGGTCGCTGCCGCCCTGGTCGATGACCTGCACGACGATCTCGCGCGCGATCACGCGGCGCACCGGCTCGTGGCCGAGCGCGGCGACGGTGCGGTCGGCGAACGCGTGCGAGTCGAGGACCTCGGCGCGCACGTACAGGCAGGAGCCGCCGACGACGAGCGCGAGCGCGGCGAGC
Source organism: uncultured Solirubrobacteraceae bacterium (assembly GCA_963802105.1). Lineage (GTDB taxonomy): Bacteria > Actinomycetota > Thermoleophilia > Solirubrobacterales > Solirubrobacteraceae > Palsa-744. Next base: position 2,321,559 of record CAWDHJ010000002.1, read on the forward strand.
GCGGCGAGCAGGACGCTCAGCGTCGAGCGCGCACGCGGCGAGCGGCGCGCAGCCGGTGATCGCGCGACAGACGCCGACACGCGCCGATCCTACAGCCGGCGCACGCATTCGCAGCGCGACCGAGCGCGGTCAAGCCCGCTCGCGCAGCGAGGAAAGCTCGCCGGGCGGCGTTCCGGGCAGCAGCCAGCCGTCGTCGAGCGTGCGCACGAGATCGTTGCGGCGCAGCTCGCCGAGCGCGGCGCTGACGGTCGGGCGGCGCGCGGCGAGCAGCTCTGCGAGCACGTCGTGCGTCAACCGGCTCGGGACGAGCACGCCGTCGGCGCGCACGACGCCCCAGCGGTCGGCGAGGTGCCACAGCAGCATCAGCACGCGCGTCTCGACGCGCGGCTGCTGCACGATCGCCATGATCACCGCGAGCTGGCGTGCGCGCCGGAGCATGCGAGCGAGCAGGCGCCCGTGCAGCTCGGGATAGGGAGCCGCGCGCCGCGCGAACTCGAGGTCGAGCACGGCGATGCTCGTCGGCGCGAGCACGCGCCAGCCGGAGCTGCGTGTCAGCGACGCCGACGCGTCCTCGTGCTGCCACGGTCGCAGCAGGTCGCCGCCGGACAGCAGCTCGCCGCCGAAGCGGCCGTCGAGCCCGACGCGGCGCAGCAGCAGCCCGTCGAGGACGAGCAGGCCGAGGCCGTCGCGCACCTCGCGCGGCCACTCGCGCGCCTGCCAGCGACCGACCGGCAGCTCGACTCCGTTCGCGCGCACCTCGCGGCGCGCGCGCGCGAGGCGCTCGCCGGCGAGCGCCTCGGCGAGCTCGGCGTCGCGCTCGAGCACTTTGACGACGCGGCGTGTCACGCGTGCTACGAAAGCACGCTTGCCTCGGTGCGCGTCCGCTCGCCGTCGCGATGCTCGGCCGCGCCGAGCGGCCGGTCGCCGCCGGAGTCCTCGTCGTCGGGCAGGCCGCCGCCGTCGCTTGCGAGCGCGGGCGTGGCGAGCACGATGCCGCGGCGGCGCAGCTTGAGGCTGTAGATCGTCTCGTGCGTGATCGCGTTGGCGAGCGTCGTCGCGACGACGACGGCGACCATCAGCGGCAGGATCACGGTGTAGTCGCCGGTCAGCTCGAAGATCACGAGCACGGCGGTGATCGGCGCGCGCGCGGCGGCCGCGAACACGGCGCCCATGCCGACGAGCCCGTACGCGCCGGCGGCGACGGCGAGACCGGGGAGCAGGCTGTGCGCGATCGCGCCATAGGCCGATCCGAGCGTGGCGCCGATGAACAGCGACGGCGCGAACACGCCGCCTGAGCCGCCGATCGACATCGTCAGGCTCGTCGCGAGGATCTTCGCGACCATCAGCGCGAGCAGCGCGAGGATCACGTAGCGGCCGGCGATCGCGCCCTGCAGCACGGGGTAGCCGACGCCGTACATCTGCGGAACGGCGAGCAGCAGCAGCCCGAGCAGCACGCCGCCGGCCGCCGGGCGCCATGCCTCCGGGCGCCCGCGCCAGAGCCGGTCGGCGAGGTCCTCGCCGCCGTACAGCACGCGCGTGAACGCGAGCCCGACGACGCTCGCGAGCGCGCCGAGGCCGGCGTAGAGGACGAGCTCGAGCGGCGAGCCGAAGTGGAACTGCGCTAGCGAGAGGAACGGATGCGCGCCGAACACGGCGCGCCCGATCGCGTCGGCGGCGACCGAGCTGAGCACGACGAGGCCGAACGAGCGCGTCTGGAAGTCGCGCAGGATCAGCTCGAGCGCGAAGAACACGCCGGCGATCGGCGCGTTGAACGTCGCCGAGATCCCACCGGCGGCGCCGCATGCGACGAGCAGGCGCAACTGCGCGGCCGACAGGCCGAGCGACTGCCCGGCGAGCGAGCCGAGCGCCGAGCCGATCTGCACGATCGGCCCCTCGCGACCGACCGAGCCGCCCGAGCCGATGCAGATCGCCGAGGCGAGCGACTTGACGATCGGCACCTGCGCGCGCATGCGCCCGCCGAGGCGGTCGACGGCGTACATCACCTCGGGCACGCCGTGGCCGCGCGCCTCGGGCGCGAAGCGGCTGACGAGCGGTCCGTAGACGAGGCCGCCGACGATCGGCGCGAGCACGACGAACCAGATGCCGAGCCCCGGCAGCCACGAGTCGGGCGCGTGTCCGGCGGCGCTGTAGTCGCGGTGGCCGCTGAAGACGTACGTCAGCCCGAGGATCATGTAGCGGAACGCGACCGCGCCGCCGCCCGCGCCGACGCCGACGAGCAGCGCGAGCGCGATCGCGCCGCTCTCGCCGCGCGTCAGCGGGCGGCGCGCGGCGGCGGCGGTTGCGTGGCGAGCGGCGCGCATGCCTGATTGTTCGCCGCGCGCGCGAACGGCGCCGGCGCGCGTGTCAGCGTTCTGACGAACGCGATGCCGCGGTCACGGCGACGCGTTCGAGAAAGCGATCGCCGCGTTCGCGCACGCGTACGCGAGCAGAACGAGCGCGACTACGAGGCGCTCGCCGCGGCCGTCGAGTCGGGCCGCGTCGTCGCCGAGACCGGCCTCTAGCGACGCCGCCGGCCGCCGGCCGCCTGACGCACGCGTGCTCGCCACGCGGGCAAGTCGTCTTCTCATAAATAAAATGAAGAAGACTGATTCAGTGGCGTTCACGTGCGCTCGCACACGCTCTACGCTCGTGAGACCGCGACGCGAGAGGAGGCGGAGGGCGAGCATGCGGACCCGCAGCCGCTTCGCGTTCGCGCCGAAGGGCGCGACCCGCACGCTCTCCGAAACGAAACGGAGACGCGCCGGCGAGACGGTTGACGTGCGCGCGCGTATGCGAATAGGTTGGATGATCCGCGCCGGGAGATGGGATGCGCAAGCACTCCCGTGCGCGGGACAATCCAACAGAGGGAGAGCAGATGACGAAGCGAAGCCGCATAATCGGCCTGGCTGCGGTCGTGGCCGGCGTGCTCGTGCCGGCGGCGTCAGCCGCGGCGAGCCAGTACGTCGCGCTCGGCGACTCCTACTCCTCGGGGGTCGGCACGCGCGTGTTCTACGAAGAATCGGGCAGCTGCAAGCGCAGTCCCGACGCATACGGCCCGAAGGTCGCCGCCGCGAAGGGCTACACGCTGAACTTCGAAGCGTGCAGCGGCGCGAAGACGACCGAAGTCAACGAAAAACAGCTCGGCGCGCTGAGCAGCTCGACGAGCCTCGTGACGATCACGATCGGCGGCAACGACGCCGGCTTCTCGAACGTGATCATCAACTGCGCGCTGTACTACTTCACGTGCGGCTCGGCGATCAACGAAGCGAACGAATTCATCGTGAAAAAGCTGCCGCCGCTGCTCGAAACGACGTACAAAGACATCCGCGCGAAGGCGACGAGCGCGAAAGTCGTCGTGCTCGGCTACCCGAAGCTGTTCACGAAAGAAGGAACGACGTGCAACGTCAACTTCCTCACTTCGGGCAACGAGAAGAAAATGAACGAATCGGCCGAAAAACTCGACGCCGTCATCAAGGGGCGCGCGGAAGCGATGAAATTCACGTTCGTCAACCCGACGAGCGCGTTCGAATCGCACGAGGTCTGCTCATCGGTCGAATGGCTCAACGGCCAGTCGAACCCGCTCGAAGAAAGCTACCACCCGAACGTCAAAGGTCAGGAAGACTTCACGACGCTCGTCGAGGGCGTCCTGTAGCGCGCGAGAACGCCTGACATGGCCTGCGATCCGCCCGCGGCAGCGCGCCGCGGGCGGGCGCGGCTCGATCGTCTAGCGTTCGTCCGGTGACCGAGCAGACGACGCTCACGCCGACACCCGACGACCGCTTCTCGTTCGGCCTGTGGACGGTCGGCTGGAGCGCCGCCGACCCGTTCGGCGGCGCGACACGCGCGCCGATCGACCCGGTCGAGACGGTGCGCCGCCTCGCCGAGCTCGGTGCGTGGGGCGTGACGTTCCACGACGACGACCTGATCCCGTTCGGCAGCGGCGCGGCCGAGCGCGAGCGGCTGGTCGCGCGCTTTCGCGCGACGCTCGCCGAGACCGGCCTCGTCGTGCCGATGATGACGACGAACCTATTCAGCCATCCGGTCTTCAAGGACGGCGCGCTGACGAGCAACGACCGCTCGGTGCGCCGCTTCGCGATGCGCAAGGTCATGCGCAACCTCGACCTCGCCGCCGAGCTCGGCGCGCGCACGTACGTCCTCTGGGGCGGGCGCGAGGGGTCGGAGACCGACGCCGGCAAGGACGTCGGCGCGGCGCTCGAGCGCTACCGCGAAGCGATCGACACGCTCGCGCGGTACGTGCTCGACAACGGCTATGCGATGCGCTTCGCGCTCGAGCCGAAGCCGAACGAGCCGCGCAGCGACATCCTCTTGCCTACCGTCGGCCACGCGCTCGCGTTCATCTCGACGCTCGAGCACGCGGAGATCGTCGGCGTCAACCCGGAGGTCGCGCACGAGCAGATGGCCGGGCTGAACTTCTCGCACGGCGTCGCGCAGGCGCTGTGGCAGGGCAAGCTGTTCCACATCGACCTCAACGGCCAGCACGGCCCGCGCTACGACCAGGACCTCGTGTTCGGCCACGGCGACGTGCTCGCGGCGTTCGCGCTCGTCGACCTGCTCGAGCGCTCGGGCTACGACGGCGCGCGCCACTTCGACTACAAGCCGGCGCGCACCGAGGACCTCGACGGCGTGTGGGCGTCGGCGGCGGCGAACATGCGCTCCTACCTGCTGCTCAAGCAGCGCGCGGCCGCGTTCCGCGCCGACCCGGACGTGCGGGAGGCGCTCGCGCGCGCCGGCGTGCAGGAGCTGCACGAGCCGACGCTCGCGCCCGGCGAGGGGCACGCCGGACTGCTCGCCGACGCGTCGGCGTTCGAGGACTTCGACGCCGAGCTCGCCGGCGCGCGCGGGTACGGCTACGCGCAGCTCGAGCAGCTCGCGCTCGAGCACCTGCTCGGCGCGCGCTGACGGGCCGTGACGCTCGTCGCAGGGATCGACAGCTCGACGCAGGCGTGCAAGGTCGTCGTGCGCGAGCTCGATCGCGGGCGGCTCGTGCGCGAGGGACGCGCCGCGCACCCGCCGGGCACCGAGCTCGACCCGCGGCTGTGGTGGCGCGCGCTGCACGAGGCGTGCGCGGCGGCCGGCGGGATCGACGACGTCGCCGCGATCGCCGTCGCGGCGCAGCAGCACGGTTGCATCTGCCTCGACGAGGACGGCGAGGTCGTGCGCGCGGCGCTGCTGTGGAACGACACGCGCTCGGCGCGCGCCGCGAGCGAGCTCGTCGCCGAGCTCGGCGGTCCCGCGCGCGACGCCGCGCGCGGCGCGCGCGCCTGGGCCGAGGCCGTCGGCTCGGTGCCGCTCGCGTCGTTCACCGTCGCGAAGCTGCGCTGGATCGCCGAGCACGAGCCGGCGAACGCGGCGCGCACGGCCGCCGTCTGCCTGCCGCACGACTGGCTCACGTGGCGGCTGACGAGCGACGGCGCGCCGTCGCTCGAGCGGCTGACGAGCGATCGCGGCGACGCGAGCGGGACGGGGTACTGGTCGCCGGCGCAAGGCGCCTACCGGCGCGACCTGCTCGAGCTCGCGTTCGGGCGCGACGTGATGCTTCCGCGCGTGCTCGCGCCGAGCGATAGCCCCGGCGCCGTCGGCGCTGCCGGGGGCAACGGTGGGGCCGGCGCGGCCGGTGCCGCGAGCGCGGTGCTCGGCGCGGGCACCGGCGACAACGCCGCGGCGGCGCTCGGCCTGGCGATCGAGCACGGCGACGTCGTCGTCTCGATCGGCACGTCGGGAACGGTCATGGCGCGCGCGCCGACGCCGAGCGCCGACGCTTCGGGCGCCGTCGCCGGCTTCGCCGACGCGACCGGAGAGTTCCTGCCGCTCGTCTGCACGCTCAACGCCGCCGGCGTGCTCGACGCCGCCGCGCGGCTGCTCGGCGTCGGCCACGAGCGGCTCTCCGAGCTCGCGCTGTCGGCGCCGTCGGGCGCCGGCGGACTCGCGCTCGTGCCGTACCTCGACGGCGAGCGCACGCCGAATCTGCCGCTCGCGAGCGGCGCGCTGCACGGGCTGACGCACGCGACGGCGACGCCGGAGCACCTCGCGCGCGCGGCCGTCGAGGGGCTGCTGTGCGGCCTCGCCGACGGGCTCGACGCGCTCGCGCGCCAGGGCATCGAGTCGCGGCGCGTGCTGCTGATCGGCGGCGGCGCGCGCTCGGCGGCCGTTCGCGCGCTCGCGCCGGCGATCCTCGGACGCCCGGTCGCCGTGCCGCAGCCGGGCGAGTACGTCGCCGACGGCGCCGCGCGCCAGGCCGCCTCGGCGCTGACCGGCGGCGAGCGCGCGTCGTGGCCGTCGCCGCCGGCCGAGCTGTACGAGGCCGATCCGGCCGACGAGGTCCGCGAGCGCTACGCGCAGGCGCGCGAGCTCGTGCTCGCTCGCGCGGAGTCCGCGATCCACTAGCCTGAGCCGATGGGGGACAGCGGGCGGTCAGACGAGGCCTCCGCGCGCCGCCGACCCGGGCGCAAGCCGGCCGCGACGCGCGACGCCGCGCTCGCGCTCGCCAAGCAGCGCTACCTGAGCTGCGAACGCGTCGACATGCAGGCGATCGCGCGCGAGCTCGGCCTCGGACGCGTGACGATGCACCGCTGGTTCCAGACACGCGAGCGGCTGCTCGGCGAGGCGATCGGCGAGGTCTCCGAAGAACGGCTGTTGCAGATCCGCGGCCAGACGCGCCGGCGCGCCGGCGCCGGCCTGTTGACGGTGTTCGACCGCTTCAACAACGACATCGCGAACACGGCCGGGCTGCGCGCGGTGCTCGAACAGGACAACGAGCGCGCGCTGCGCATGCTGACGTCCGGCTCGGGGCTCGTGCAGCCGCGGATCGTCGCGACGGTCAAGCGGCTGATCGAGGAGGAAGTCGACGCCGGCCGCTTCCAGCCGGCCGTCGACCCCGGCTTCCTCGCCTACGGCATCGTGCGCCTCGGCGAGGCGTTCCTCTACAACGACACGATCATCGGCGTGCGCGGCGACACGGCGAACCTGCGCGAGATCGAGGCCGTGCTGCTCGGGCTGCGCGGCGACCCGGCGCCCGGCGAGGCCAAGCGCGCGACGAGCGCCGCGCGGCGCTCGCGTCCGGGGACGAGCGCGAAGAAGGCCGCGCGCCCGGCCGCGCGCTCGCGGCGCCCGCGCTCGCGCTGAGCTACGGCGCCCTTCGCCGCCGTCGCGAGCGCCGGCGCTCGACCGCGACCGACGCGACGCACGCGACGAGCACGAGCAGCGCGACGATCGCCGCGAACGCGACGCCCGGCGTCGCGAGCAGCAGCACGATCGCGCCGAGCACGCCGAGCGCGACGTCGAGGCGCAGCAGGCCGCGCCGGCGCTGCGCTTCGCGCCGACGCAGGCGCAGCTCGCCGACGTCGCGCGATTCGTAGTCGTGCGCGCCGCGCCGCGCGCGCGCGTCTCCGGCCGGCGGCGTCGCGCTCATCGCTCGAGCCTGCGGAAGATCGAGCGTGGCAGCAGCCGGACGAGCAGCATCATCCAGCGCAGCGCGCGCGGCGCCCAGACGGTCTGAGCGCGTCCGCCGAGCGCGTCGGCGACGACGCGCGCGACTGCCTGCGGCGTCGTCGCGAGCGGCGCCGGCGCGAGCCCGGCCGTCATCCGCGTGTGGACGAAGCCCGGGCGCACGACGAGCACGCGCACGTCGCGCTCGGCGAGCGCGTCGCCGAGCCCCTGCGCGAGGCCGTCGAGGCCGGCCTTCGAGGCGCCGTAGACGAAGTTCGCGCGGCGCACGCGCTCGCCGGCGACCGAGGAGAGCACGACGAGATCGCCGCCGCCGACCTCGCGCAGCGCGCGCGCGGCGTGCAGCAGCAGCGAGCCGGCGCCGAGCACGTTGACGCGAAGCACGTCGAGCGCGCCGGCGATCTCGTCGGTCGGGTCCTCGCGCTCGCCGAGCACGCCGACGGCGAGCACGACGACGTCGACGCCGCCGAGGCGCTCGCGCGCCTGGGAGAGCGCCTCGGCGTGGCGCTCGAAGTCGAGCGCGTCGAGCGGCAGCTCGATCACGCGCTCGCAGCCCTGCGCGCGGAGCTCCTCCGCCGCGCTCGCGAGCGCGCGCGCGTCGCGCCCGAGCAGCGCGACCTCGCGCGGCGCGCGGCGCTGGAGCTCGGCGAGAATCGCGCGCGCGATCTCCGAGGAGCCGCCGAGCGCGATCACGCGCCTGCCGTCCGCGCGCGAGCGCGAGTCGCCGCCGGCGGCGCTCAACACAGCTCCAGTCGCCGCGCGAGGTCCGAGCGCAGCACGCCCGTCGGGTCGACGCGCGCGCGCTGCTCCTCGAAGCGGTCGAGCCGCGGGTACATCGCGCGCACCGTCTCGGCGCGCATGCGCGCGTCCTTCGTCAGGTACACGCGCCCGCCGCACGCGGCGACGAGCTCGTCGAGCTTCTCGAGCGCAGCGTGCAGGCCGGGCGCTCTCGCCGGCATGTCGATCGCGAGCGTCCAGCCGGCGAGCGGAAACGAGAGCGGACCGCCGAACTCCGCGCCGAAGCGCTTGAACACGGCGAGGTAGACGGGCAGCCGGCGCGCGCGGATCAGCTCGAAGCAGCGCGCGAGCGTCGCCTCCTGGCCGTCGGGCACGACGAACTGGTACTGGATCAGGCCATCCGTCCCGTACAGCCTGTTCCAGTCCTCGAGCGCGTCGAGCGGGAAGAAGTAGCGCGCGAGCGTCTGCGGGCGCGCGCGCGAGCGCCGCGGCGAGCGCCGCCAGCGAAGCGCGTTGAGCTCGCGCACGCGGCCAGAGCTCAGCAGGCGTGGAACGCGCCGCGGCACGCCGAGCGCCGGGCGCGGGCTGACACGACGTTCGAGCGCGCGTCCGCCCTCGCGATGGCCGCCGTGCGGCGCGTCTTGCGCCGGCAGCGGATCGGCGCGGCTGATCACCGCGCGCCCGTACCGCGCGCCGCTCGCGAGCAGGTCGAGCCAGGCGACCGAGTAGCGGTGGCCGTCCTCGGCGGCCATCAGCGCGAGCGTCTGCTCGAGGCCGTCCGTCCGGTCGACGTCCTCGGCGACCCATCCGGAGGGGAGCCGCTCGACGCCGAGCGTCGCCTGCGCGACGACGCCGGTCAGCCCCATGCCGCCGAGCGTCGCGTAGAACAGCTCGCGATCGCGCTCCGGCGAGAGCTCGAGCGGCCCCGCCGCGGGCGTGCACAGCGACAGCGCGAGCACGTGCCGGGCGAAGCCGCCGTCGCGGTGGTGGTTCTTGCCGTGGATGTCGCTCGCGATCGCGCCGCCGACCGTCACGCGCGCCGTCCCCGGGACGACCGGCAGCGTCAGCCCGCGTGCGGCGAGCGCCGCCTGCAGCCCGGCGATCGTGACGCCGGCCTGCGCGAGCACGAGGCCGCGCTCGGCGTCGATCTCGACGATTCGATCGCAGGCGGTCATGTCGAGCACGTGACCGCCGTCGTTGCACGCCGCGTCGCCGTAGGCGCGACCGGCGCCGCGCGCGATCAGGCCGGCTGCCGGCACGGCGCTCGACGCGACGATCCGCGCGACCTTCGGCGCCTCGCGCGGGCGCAGCACGCGGCTGCGGCTGCTCGTCGTGCGCCCCCAGCCCGACAGCCGACGTTCGAGCCCGAGCAGCGGCGTCGCCGAGCGTTCAGCGACCGACATACACGCCGCCGACGAACAACAGGCCCCAGCCGAGCAGCAGCACGAGCAGCGTGCGATCTCGCGAGCAGCTCCTCGGGCGCCTGTCCCGCGCCGGCCGCGATCAGCCGCTCGTAGCGCACGAGCAGCGCGAGGAACGGTCCCGCCGAGAGCGCGTACAGCGTGACGTTCTGCGGTCGCGTGAAGGCCCAGCCGACGTACGCGGCGGTCGCGATCGCCGCGGCCGCAAGCAGCGCCGCGCGCAGGCTGCGAGCGTGTAGCGCTGCAGCGTCGCGCGCGCCGTGTCGGCGTGCTCGCGCAGCTCCGCGTAGCGCTTCGCGGCGACTAGGAAGATCGCGCACGAGGCGATCACGATCACGAACCAGCGCGACAGGTAGATGTCGGTCGCGACGCCGCCGGCGAGCGCGCGCAAGACGAACCCGGCGGCGAGCACGAGGATGTCGAGCACGACGACGTGGCGCCACCATAGCGAGTAGCTCGTCGTCAACGCGAGGTAGCAGAGCCCGATCGCGCCGACCTTCACGTCGACGGCGCTCGCGACCGCGAGGCCGGCGATCGCCGTCGCCGCCGCGAGCGCGAGCGCACGCGCCGGCGAGATCTCGCCGGCGGCGATCGGGCGCAGACGCTTGCGCGGATGCAGGCGGTCCTGCTCGCGGTCGCGCACGTCATTGAACAGGTACGTCGCGCTCGAGAGCAGGCACAGCGCGAGGAACGTCGCGGCGACCTGCGCGATCACGATCGGCCGGTCGATCACGCCCGCGGCGCACGGCGCGGCGAGCACGAGCAGGTTCTTGCTCCACTGCCGCGGCCGGTAGGCGCGCAGCAGCGTCGCCGGCGCGATGCGCCGCGCGCGCTCGCCGCCGCCTGCCGCTGCCTCGAATGAATTAATGTTAAACCTCCAATTAAACGTCGCTTCGAGGGCGCCGGTCGGCTCGGCGAAGGACGTTCAGAGCATTCCACACGCAGGTCGTCGTTCGACGCGCTTGCGGCCACTTTTCGGTGAGAGTTCTTTTAGTAAGAGTTCCCTCATCGTCTGCGCGCTCGATGCGCGCCGGCGCGCCCGCCCGAGCGCTTACACTCAGGCGATGGAGCTCGGTACGGCGACGCGGCCGGCGCCGCGCGCTCATCGGCGCACGCGTCGTACGCGCCCGATCGTCGCGCGCCGCCACCGCGTGCGGCGGATCGCGCTGATCGCGTCGCTGCTCGCGCTTGTCCCGGCCGCGTTCTCCTACGTCAAATCGATCGGTGAACCGTCGAACTCGAGCCTCGGCATTCGCACGGTCGAGTGGCTGCGCGAACACGGCGCGGCGGGCATCGTCTCGCAGGTCGAGTCGACCTACTACTCGCTGACGGCGCCGAGCAAGGGCGGCCCGACGCTGCGTACGCTGCCGCGCGTCGGCGCGAGCGGCTCCGCGCGCTCGGCCGCGGCCGCGGCCGCGCAGCGCTCGGCCGCCGCCTACCGACCGCCGCGCGTCGCGCCGCTGCTGCGCCCGGCGCTGCCGGGCGAGGGAGTCTGGCGCCCGGCGCGCAGCGAACCGGTGGCGGGCGCGCCGCTGCTGCTGACGACGCTGCGCGACCAACCGGAATACCCGCGCGTCGTCGCCGGGCTCGCCTGGATCGACACGAAACGGACGACCGTCACATTGCACCCCGGACGCCAGGAGCCGGCGGTCGAACTGCCGCGTGGCGCGATGGAGGTGCCGCAGGCGGGTCGCGACCGGCTGCTCGCGACGTTCAACAGCGCGTTCAAACTGAGCGATTCACACGGCGGCGTCGCGCTGAACGGTCACACCTATGCGCCGATGCGCGACGGGCAGGCGACGTTCGTCGGGTATGCGAATGGAAGTGTGAACGTGATCGAATGGGTGAATGGCTCGACCGTGCCGAGCTCGGTCGTGTTCGCACGTCAGAACCTGCCGCTGATCGTCGACCACGGCAGGCCGAGCCCGAACCTGACCAACGGTGAATGGGGAGTGACGGTCGGCAACGCCGTGCTCGTCTGGCGCTCGGGGATCGGCGTCGACAGCCGCGGCAACCTGGTCTACGCGGCCGGCAACGACCAGTCGGCGCAGAGCCTCGCGCGCGTGCTGATCCGCGCGGGCGCCGTGCGCGCGATGGAGCTCGACATCAACTCCTACTGGGTCAGCTTCATCACCTACGGCGCACCCGGCGCCGCCGACCCGGTCAACATGCTGCCCGAAATGAACCGCCCGGCGACGCGCTACCTGGAACCGGACGACCGCGACTTCTTCACGGTCTACTCGCGCCCTTAGCGGCCGGCCGGCGCGGCTTCGGCGTCCGCGTGGCGGGGCTGATGAGACCGGATCTTCCGTCGACGTTTAGCGCGCCGCGAAAGCGGGTAGATCTTTATTGCGGGAGCCTCGGTGCCGGGGAGGCCCGTATGAGCAGGCGGAAGAACGTAGACGGCGACGAGTAGGCGCCGCTGGGTCGACCCCCGAACCACTAGGTCAGGAGTGTCGCGTGTCCCAACTACGTTCGTGCAATGACGCGATGGCGCAGCGCGCCGCCGGCGCTTCGGACGGTCGAGCTCGACGGGACGCGAAGCCTCCTCGCAAGGGGCGCGAGCGTCGCGGACGCGGTGCGGGCAAGCCCGACGAGCGCACGCTGCTGCTGCGCTGGACGCGCGATCGCGACGAGCGCGCTCGCGCGCTGCTGATCGAGCGCTACACGCCGCTGACGCGCAGCCTCGCGCGCCGCTACGGCAACTCCTCGGAGCCGTTCGACGACCTGATGCAGGTCGCGCAGCTCGGCCTCGTCAAGGCGCTCGATCGCTACGACCCCGCGCGCGGGTTCCCGTTCAAGTCGTTCGCGGTGCCGACGATCCTCGGCGAGATGCGCCGTTACTTCCGCGACTGCGGCTGGGCCGTGCACGTGCCGCGCGGCGTGCAGGAGCGCGCGCTGCAGGTGCGCGACGCCGAGCAGCAGCTGACCGAGGAGCACGGACGCGCGCCGACCGTACAGCAGCTCGCCGAGTTCCTCGAGCTCGGCGCCGAGCAGGTGCTCGACGCGCGCGGCGCGCTTCACGCGTATCGAGCTGGCTCGCTCGACGCGCCGCGCCACGTCGGCGACGACGAGGGCGAGTCGGCGTATGCGGACGTGATCGGCGCCGAGGACGGGCGCTACGAGCTCGTCGAGCTGGCGATGACCGTCGGCTCTGCGCTGCGGCAGCTCACGCCGCGCCAGCGCGAGATCTTGCGGCTGCGCTTCGTCGAGGAGCTCAGCCAGACGGAGATCGCGGCGCGCATCGGCGTCTCGCAGATGCAGGTCTCGCGACTGCTCAAACGCTGCCTCGACGAGCTGCGCGAGCTGAGCGAGGCGGCCGACGCGGCGTAGCTCGTCGGCGTAGCTCGCCTCCTGCGCCGACGCGCGGCAACGCGCGCGGCGCAGGAGTACGCTTGCTCGCATGCCGCCGGCTTGGCCGTCGCTCGCGTACCGGGAATGGCACGCGACGTGCGACACGCTTCACGCGCACACGCAGCTGCTCGGCAAGCTGGCCGTCGCGCTCGCGCCGCCTGAGCCCGAGCTCCAGCACGCGGCGCTGCGGCTGACGGCGCGAGGGTGGGAGACGGCGCCGCTGGCGGCGCCCGACGGCTCGGGCGCGCTCGTCGTCGCGCTCGACCTGCACGCGCACGAGGCGGTCGTCGAGCACAGCTCGCGTCGCACGCGCCGCGTCGCGCTCGCGCCGGACCGGGCGGTCGGCGCCGTGACCCGCGAGGTCCTCGCCGCCGCGCGCGAGCTCGCGGGTCGCGTCGAGATCGACCCGACGCCGCAGGAGGTGAGCTGGAGCGTGCCACTCGACGAGGACGACGAGCACGCGAGCTACGACGTCGAGCGGGTCGGCGCGTACTTCGCGGCGGCGACGCAGGCCGCGCTCGTCCTCGCCGCCTTTCGCGCGCCCTACCGCGGGCGCTCGACGCCGGTCAACGCCTGGTGGGGGTCGTTCGACCTCGCCGTCAACCTGTTCTCGGGCCGGCCCGCCGATCCGCCCTCGCAGGACTTCATCATGCGCAACGCGATGGATGCGCAGGAGGTCGCCGTCGGCTGGTGGCCGGGCGACGAGCGCCATGACAGCGCGGCGTTCTACGCCTATGCGCACCCGGCGCCCGACGGCTTCTCGCAGGCGACGCTCTCACCGGCCGCCGCGCGCTGGGAGGCGTCGCTCGGCGAGTACGTCCTCGACTGGGACGATGTCTGCCGCGAGGCCGACCCGCGCGCGACGAGCCTCGAGTTCGCGCGCTCGGCGTTCCGTCACGCTTGCGCCGTCTGCGAGTGGGATCGGGCGCTCGCGCGCAGCGCCGAGGGGGAGCCGCCGCCGGTCGTCTGACCGCGCGTCGGGCGCGTGCCCGAGCGCAGGCCGGGGCGCTGTGGGCAATCATCGAGCGATGAGCGAGCGCAGGCAATACAGCGAGCAGCAGTTCGAGGCGCTCGTCCGCTCGGCGCTCGACGATCTGCCGGCCAAGTTCCAGCGTGCGCTGGACAACGTCGCGATCGTCGTCTCGGACCGCGGCGCCGAGCACCACGCGTACGGCGAGTACGTCGGGGCGAGGATCGGCGGCAGCGGCTTCTTCGGAGGCGGAGGCGTGCCCGACGAGATCCTGATCTTCCGCGACACGCTCGTGCGCGACTTCGGAGCCGATCCCGCGCGCCTGCGCGCGAAGGTCGCGCAGACGGTGCTCCACGAGGTCGGGCACTACTTCGGCTTCGACGAGGCTGGAGTTCGCCGGCTCGGGCTTTGACGGATCGTCTGCCGTTGCGCCGGTATGGGTGGTTCACCGCAATTCGCCGGGGATATTGAATCGCCGCGAGGGATGAGAGTATCGTGAGACGATCGGCTGAATGAGATGTGAGGGGGCAGGTCGCTCGCATGGTTCCTGAGTCCGACGGCGCCGAGTCGGGCTTCGACGAGGACGCGTCTCCTCGGAGCCGTGCGCCGGACGGCGGGGCGTCACGCGGCGAGCCGAAGGCGGAGCTCTCGATCGCGATACAGCTCGCCGCGCTGCTCGAGTCCTCCGAGGACGCCGTCGTCGTGGTCTCGCGCGACGGGCGGATCACGCACTGGAGCGACGGCGCCGAGCGCGTGTTCGGCTACGCGCGAGACGAAGCGCTCGGGCAGAACATCGCGGTGCTCTCGCCGCCGGCCGGGCGAGCGCAGGCCGAGCTGCTCCTACGGAGGGTGCTCGCGGGGGAGAAGGTCGAGCGCATGCGGACAGAGCGCGTGACGCGAGACGGGCGCGCCCTGGCCGTCTCGCTGCTCGCCTCGGCGATCACCGGGCCGACGGGCGAGGTGATCGGAGTCGCCGCGATCGTGCGCGACGTGACCGCACAGAAGCGCGCCGAGGAGGAGCTGCAGGTCAGCAACGAGGTGTACAGAACCGTTGTCGAGGCGCTCGAGGAGGGCGTCGTCGTGCAGAGCTCGACCGGTCGCATCCTCGCCGCGAACCCGAGCGCTGTCGCGATGCTCGGCCTTCCCGAGAGCGAGCTGATCGGGCGGACCTCGTCGGTCGGCGGGGTCTCCGCCGAAGGGATCGTCCGGCTGGTGCACGAGGACGGATCGCCGTTCACCGCCGAGGAACGTCCGGCGATCGTGAGCATGCGAACCGGCGAACCGCAGTACGGCGTGATCGTCGGCGCCGAAAAGCTGGACGGCTCGATCAGCTGGCTGTCGATCAACGGCCGCCCGCTCTACCGCTCCGACGAGCAGGAGCCGTACGCCGCGGTCTCCTCGATCACCGACATCACCGAGATGAGGACCACGCTGAACCGGCTCGACGCGGCGAGGATCGAAGACCTCAAGCGCCTCGCGCTGGCCGCCGAGTATCGCGACGACGCGACCCACGGGCACACCGAACGCGTGGCCGTCCACGCCGAGCGGATCGCTCGCGAGCTGAGCATGGACGACGGATGGTGCGCGACGATTCGCCGCGCCGCCCCGCTTCACGACATCGGCAAGCTCGGCATTCCAGATCGCATCCTCCTGAAGCCCGGCCCGCTCACGAGCGAGGAGTTCGCGGAGATGAAGGCGCACACGACGATCGGCGCGCGCATCCTCGGCGACAGCGACTACCCGGTGCTCGCGATGGGGCGCGAGATCGCGTTGACCCACCACGAGCGATCGGACGGCGCGGGCTACCCCGCCGGGTTGAAGGCGGAGGAGATCCCGCTCGCCGGGCGGATCGTCGCCGTAGCCGACGTCTTCGACGCGATCACGCACGAGCGCCCGTACAAACCAGCCCGTTCACGCGAGCACGCGATCGGCGAGATCACGCGCGACAGCGGCCACCAGTTCGACACGCGCGTCGTCACGGCGTTCCTGACCGTGAACGAGTGGGTTTGACGAGGCCGCGGTTCAGCCGAGGCGGATCGCTGCGCCGCACCCGAACCCGCGCGTCATTCACGATCGAGCCAGCTCGCGACCAGCGAGAACCTGACGACGATGCTGACGACGAGCGCGTAGAGGAAGGCGAGCGGCGGCGCCAGCAGGTACAGGACGACGCCGACCGCGACGAGGCCCGCCAGCCAGGCCAACGTCGGTCCGAGCGGCTGGCTGCGCGCTCCTCGTTCGCGTTGTGCCAGCCCGGACCAGACGCAGAGCCCGCCGACGACGAGCGGAGCGATCCCGCCGTTGCCTTTGCGCCAGATGTCGCTGCCGTGGGCTATTTCGAGCCCGAGGCCGACGATTCCGAGCGCCGCCAGGACAGCCCCGAAGATGACGAGCAGCGTCCACCTCATGCGGCAGGTATCGGCCGTGCGCTCGCAGGGCTGAAGGGCGCTCCCGAGCGGCGTCTTCGACGTTGCGGCGTTCGCTTTCTAGGCCCAACGCTCCCGCTTACTGGGCGTGTCGGGGCGCCTACGGACGCAGTGGACGTCACGGACGGTGACGTGCGTCAGCGGTTGCCATGGGGCTGGGGGGGCTGCTGACCCAGACATCTCGATGCTCTCGCATCAGGATGCTAAAGTGCAATAACGATGCCAAAAGTTCGCACGACGCTCACAATCGACGAGTCGGTCATGAAGGCGGTGAAGATGCGCGCGGCCCGCACGGGCCGCGGCGACAGCCAAGTGATCGAGGATTCATTGCGTCGCGACCTGGGCCTCGATCTACTCGAGCGCCTTTGGGAACGCAACCTCCTCTCCGAGCGCGACGCGACCGCACTCGCCGTCGAGGCGCAGCACGAGACGCGACGCCGTCGCCGCTGACGGGTGCGCGCCGTTCTCGACCCCAACGTGATCATCTCCGGTGCGCTCTCGCCACGAGGCGCCCCAGCCGACGTCCTGCGATCGCTCGCCGCAGGCGAGTTCGAGCTCATCGCTTCTCAGGCGCTGCTGGACGAGCTCGAGCGAGCGCTTGCCTACCCCAAGCTGCGGCTGCACATCGACGAGTCGGACGCAACCGAGCTGATGCGCTGGGTGGCCGACAGCGCCGACGTGGTCGGCGATCCGGATGCCGACCCGCCGGTGCGCTCCCGCGATCCCGCCGATGACTATCTGATCGTCCTTACATCGGCGCATCGCGCTGCGCTGGTTTCCGGCGACAAAGACCTTCTTGCGCTCAAGGGGGAGATTCCCGTGTTCTCGCCGCGCGCCTTCCTCGATCTGCTCACCGGCGCTTGACCTGCGCGACTGACGCTTCTTCTTCTATGCGCTCGAGTGGACTCGAACCACCACGGGCCGTAAAGCCCACAAGGCCCTCAACCTCGTACCCCCGCGCCAGATATGTCCGCCGGCGTCCAGATCGTCCGTCCTGTTCGGCTTTCGGGGCGTGAGGGACGCATCGGACGAAATGACTTGTGCCAAAGATGTGCCACGCCGAACATGAACCGAGTATGCCTCGCCGCAGGGCGTCCTGTCCAGTCCCGCACGAGGGTCCGGACCCGCGAATTGTTCTGCGCCGTGTCCGCAGGGACGAACTCGCTGAGACGCAAGCTGAACCATCGCAGTCAGCTTGTCAGAGCGATCGGAGCGACCTACCGATACCCTGCTCATCGGCCGTACACCTATTCTGGTGAGCCTGCGGTCCTTACCGAGACAAGCCCTGGGAGACCGGGGCTTGTGCCGTTTAAGGTGCCTTCAGAGTGTTTGCAGTAGCGGCTCGCCGAGGATGTTCAGCTGGCGCGTGAGCCCGTCAAGCGCGAACGCGCGCAGCTCGCCGGCGACCTCGGGTTGGCTGCGCTGCACAATACGGCCATAGGACATCGCGGGATCGTCATCGCGTGGCGTCGGCCTTCACAGCCTTCACGAGCATCGAGCGGGCCCCCCGATGACTGAGCGCGACCGTGCCACGGTACCTCGCGCCTCCGGTACACGCGTCTCGATGCGCCCCACGGGTCTGCGATTCCATACCATCCAATCTTCGATATTGAACGAAGGAGCAGCTTTGGGGGCGGAGGGGGATGGAATCGAGCACAGCACGCAGGGCGGGCCATCGGGGAAACGGGGATCAGCCACGTCTCGAGCAAGCGCGCCCAGCGCCTCATCCGCGCGGTCCGAGCGCACGGCGCGGCGCGCCAAGAGCCGAGCGCGAGACCGCGAGAAGGCTCAAGCTGTAGCGCGACGACAGCGGTCGATAGGCAGACTGCGTACAGCTCTAAACGCTTCTCGCCGGAGTCGCGCATTGTGGGTCGGAATGCTTTTGATCGTCCTCGCCGGCGGGGGACTGCTGGCAGTAGGGCAGCTGAAACGGCCGGCGCCTGTCGCGGTCGCCGGCGACTTGAGTGGCTTCACCGGGATCTCGTTCACGGAGGGGGCGCCGCGCGAAGGTGGCGTCAGTCCGGTATGTGGCTGCGTCAAGCCCCCATACGACGCGTGGCGTGGCATCACCTTCGCCGGCCACGCAGCGAGCATCACACGTACAGGACGATCGTCCTATACGCAATGGATTCTCTCCCCCGCGGAACCTGACAGCGTGAGTCTCGTTGGGGGCGAGATGAGGCTCACCGTCGAAGCGTTTCGCTTGCAACCTAACGACGAGTTTAATCCCAAGTGGCTACTGCACCCGAGCGACCTCTCACGACACGCACGCGTGCTGCTTCGAACGCAGATCCACGGCAGCGACCTGAATTTGGTCAGCGGCAACACGCTGCACGTTGCGATGCTCGCCAAGGTACCAATCGCAGCGTGGGTACCGTACCCTGGCTCGAAAGTTTCGCTGGGAAGGCGCACGAACGCGTTTCCCTCGCAACAGCCCGAGCCGCAGCTGACCGAGGTGTACCCGGAGGACCTAGGAAATGCGGCAAAGACTCAAGCAGAGCGGGCGCAGGGATATCCACTCGGCGACTTCCTGGGTCCCGACGTAGTCGTCTGGTCCGAAGACGACGAGACCCATGTGGCAGGCACCTCTCTTGTGCCTACAAAGGACGAATCGATCACGGCGCTGATCGTCCGCAATTCAACATTTAGTACGAGGATTGGTGTCGTCCCGGCCACGGAAAGCGAGCTCACGCGCAGCGCGAAAGCGAGCAAAGGGCATCCGCGCGCCGCGTCGCAAGACATCTATCCGGGAAACTGGGACCACGGGCACATCGTGGTCACAGATGAAGCGCCGCTCTCCGCCTCAGCTTATGGACAGGCCCGCAAACGACTTCAGCGCAGCGAATTCACAAAAACCCACTACGTTTTGGAAAACGGAAGATTCATCAACGAACACACCGGTAAGCCCGAAGGGGCGGAAATCATAGGGGGGCCAGGCGTCGTGGAAGAGCGCTATCCGCCGCTCCCACAGAATGCGGGCTTCAATGTGTTTGGGCCGATGAGCGAACTAGCATTCGCGAATGCCGAGGGCTCGCTCGTCATTGGCGCGACTACACAAATCGTCGGTGCGCCAAGTGAAGTAGAGCTGCACGATGTGCGAGCGTTGCATAGTCTTGGCGAAGTCGAAACGATCCCAATTCCGCTTAGCGCGACGTCGCACGTGGCCTCGCTCAAATTTAGTGCGGTGGGCACCGTCGCAATCAACGGATCAGACCAGACTAGCTTTTTTGTGCGGCATCGCGTACTGCTTGAAATCGCCGGATTCGTCATGGCTCTCTTGGGGCTGATGTTGAGTGCAGTGAGCTGTGTCGCGAGCTTCCGTAACACGCCTGCCGCGTAAAGGCGCGGCGCGCACATCGGTCCGCTACCCTTGGCTTTAGCGGACAAGCGTGATGTCCGAAGCTGGGGACGTCCAGTGGGTGTCAGGCGGCGTGGGCGGTGCTCTCCGAAAGTAGATGCCGCGCGACCCTGTTCATTGCATCCAGTCCCGTTGACGGAAGTCGCTCCGTCAGCCCGGCCTTCTCGAGGATCTGGTTCGCCTGCAGAACGAGTGTGCTGCCCGCGGCCGTGTCCTTGGAAAGCTGATGAAGACGCCAGCTCTGGTGTGGCATCGCGTCCTGAGAGCGCAGTTGTCGCGAGCGCATGCGGACCGCGTGCTGGCGAGGATGCTCGATCGTACTCGCGACACCATTTGGGCAGCAGCGCTCGTCATCACACATCACTCGGGCCTTCAATGACGAAGCCAGCAACTGCTTTCCGATCTTTGCGGGCACGCTACGACCGAAGACGTCGATGAAGATGCCGGGAGAGCTGCCACCCGATTTCTTCTTCCCATCTTTCGGGCGCCGTGACGCCATTGATTGCACGAGGTTGCACGCCTCGCTTGTAGCGATCCCCGTCTCATAACCGTCGAGACCCGCGGCTGACAGTCCGGCGCCATATAGGCCTTGTCGCCATCCGAAGACCGGAAGGCCGGAAAGGTGCTTGATCTGATCGCAAGCGGCGAACATCGCCAGCACCTTGCCGTAGCTGTCTTTGGTCGTGACAGGGGAGAAGCTGACTCCGATCCCCGCGGCGCCAACTTCGCTTGCCTTCCGCGCGAAGCGATCGATGCCCTCGCTCCAAGTGGAGGGCGGCGCAAATCCCTGGTGTCCGACTGCAAGCACCGCGAAAAGCGGGAGCCGCAGTCCCGTTCGCTCCATCCGTCGACGCGTCGCCTCGAGTAGCTCGAGTCCACGCTTGAACCAATCATCCCTAGGCGCTCGTGCGTAGAGATAGGGGGCGACGACGACCGTAGCTTCGCGTTCGACCTCGAAGTCGATTACTGCCTCCAGCAGCGCCTCACGCGTCAAGGGATTCGTGAAGTCCTCGCTGATCCGTGCTGCCTGCGAGCCGTAGGGCAACTGTGCCAAGGCGTCAGTCTCGCGCAACTCGGTCTGCCAGAAATGAGTCAGTGGATCGACCATGAACGGCACACCCGCCGATGCCGCAGCGCGTGCCAGCTGCGGGCGCTTGGCCGCGATGTGCGCATCGGCGACCACACGATCGATCGGAAAATGATGATCGCCCGACATCAGCGTCGATGACGAATCGGGCGCCAGTAGCTCCGCGATCACTTCGTGATCGTTCTGACCTGGACGGATGAATAGCTCTGAGCTCATGTGCATCCTTTCTGTCGTCGCAGACGCTATCATAACGGTCGTTGACTCTGTCGTCCAACACGAAGGAGGTGCGAATGGCCACAGGTTCCCTCATGGAGTCTGGGTACTACGCGCGGCTTATCGAAGACTTGCGCGAGACCGCCTTGACCGCCGCCGAGGTAGCCAGCATTGCGGGAGTCAAGGAGCGCCAGGTACAGCACTGGGCGGCGGGAACTCATCGACCGAAAGGAAGCAACCGCGACAGGCTCCTGGAGCTTGCATATGTCATCGAGCGACTTCGCGACGTCTACAAGCCAGAGGGTGTCGACATCTGGATTCACGGCCGGAACCGTGATCTCGGTGGCGAGCGACCGATCGATCTGCTCGGCAGGGGAGACTTCGCGACGGTGCTGAACGCAGTCGAGCGACTCGAGACAGGAGCGATGTAGATGGACCGCAACCTTGCCGCCCAAGTCGCGCGAGCGCGGATCGTCGAGGTCTCAGGCCGATTCTCGCGCCATGTGAGCCCGAAAGTACGCACTTTGGCCGGCAGCACCGCTGGTGGTCGGTGGGGCTTGCCGAGCACCTATCCCGTCTTGTACCTCGGGCGCCCGATCGAGTCTGTCGTCGCCGAGGCCTATCGACGGCTCGTCGACGGCGTCGAAGGGATGACGGGCGATCTCATCGGACCGCGAGCGGTCTTCGACGTCGAGGTTCGCGTCACCGACATTCTCGACCTGCGCGACGCCGGGACGCTACGGGAGGTTGGCCTTGATCAGGAGGCGCTGCTTGGCGGCTATGGCCCGTGCCAGCGAGTGGGTCAAGCGGCACATCAGCTCGGGCTTCACGGCGTGATCGCGCCCGCTGCCACGGAGATCGGCGAGACGCTCGCGCTCTTTGAGCGCCACCTGCCCGAGCAGGAGCTCCCCGAAATCGTCGACGTAGGTCGTTGGGAGAGCCTGCCAGTCGATCCGCGTACCGAAGCGCAGCGCGCTCGCCAGTTGCAGCTAAGCGTTTAGAAAGGCATCGCCGCAAACGTGTTGATGCCGCGGCGAGCGCCCGACCGAGACTCGTTGCGGCGCGAGATCAAGGCGCGACTGTGCCAGCCGGACGAGGCGGCCGCGTGGGCACGAGGACTTGCTTGCGTGTAGGCGAGCGTGGGAGCAGCGTGCGCTATCCAAGTTTTGGCCTAGCCGATCGACAAGTCGGCGCACCTGCGAGCTGCGCGGAAGAGGCTGTCATGTCCACCGCTCGCGATGCATACCTTCCACAGGCCCGAATGCAGGCGCCCCAATCGCAGCCGTGTACGGTAGAAGCCACCGACTGGATACGATCCCAGCCTGACCCTCACGCGACTGCTGCCGCTGACGAGGGTTAGAGCCCCGTTAGGAGCTTCGCTTTCGCCGTATAGAACATCCGCACGGACAAAAAGGCCGAGCACATTATCCCCTATCCCGGTTTGGAACGAGACCGTCTGGGTCTGCGGCGGAAAGACACCGGCTTGCCAGATCACCGCGAGCGTGTATTCCGTCTCTGGTCGAAGCACGGGAGGGACGAGCACGCCGACATCCGGCAGAAACCCAGCGGCTCCTCTCTCCTGCGCTTGACGCTCAACAGCCATACGAACGCCAGCGATTCGATTCCCGTCGGATTCGGAAAGGGTCCAAGATACGGGTTCGGATTCTTCTCCCATCCCCTCGGCGTAGACGAAAATCTGCTCGCCAGTGGGCTTGCCCTGAGGGATACCAACCAGCTGCTGGGGCGCGAACGGTCCCTCGTGGGAGACCACCTCGCTCGTGGGCACGTCCTGCGGACCTGAAGCGGAAACCCACGAGAAGAACGCCGGGAGAGCCGGTTCTTCCACAGGAGCCCCCAGCCCCATGCAGGCCTGACCGTCCCGATCCACGTCGCCTGCCCGAGTGTAAGTCGGGTTGTACATCGCCTGCTGATGAAGCGGCGCTTCGTCCCACGGCGAGCTCGTAGCTCCCCAGGCGTAAACGAACGGCGAGAGGACACGCGCGAGCTCGCCGCCGTGTGGCCCGGTGTCCTCGGCTGGACACCATGCTGACGCGAAGTGCTGGTCGTCGGTAACCGGAGGGATCCCATTAGCGACGCGCTGGTCGTTCAGGAAGCTGATCGCTTGCTGGCCCTGAACCAGTTGACGTGTTCTCCCGCTAGCTGGCTGAACTCCGAAGGCCAGGATGACGCTGGCCGTCGCGACCCGCAAAAGGCCGCGACCAAAGCTGGTGCTGGTCCGGTCCACGCCCGCTAAAAGCTTCCGGCAGGCTCTTTGTGCCCCCAATGACCTTTCGGGCACATCACAACAATCGTGCGCCCATACATGTAAGCCACCCCCAAGACCTCGGTGCCGGTCGCCTTGCCTCTCGGATCGTCAGGCAGATACGGAATGTAAAAGACAACGTCTCCCACGTGTTTGGCGGGAACGAAGGTCCTCCCTGGAGCCAAGAGGCTCGCTTCCCAGTGGGTGGCGAACGTCAGGTCGCCCGGTGCATGAGGAATGGGATCGTACGCGTCGTTGGCGTTGGCGGGGATAGCCCAGACAGACTTGTGCAGGTAGCTGGTTCGGAATGGGCGTTCGATGGTTGACGGGCCGTCCCGAGGCGGAGACCATTTTGAGAGGTCGAGTTC
Source organism: uncultured Solirubrobacteraceae bacterium (assembly GCA_963802105.1). Lineage (GTDB taxonomy): Bacteria > Actinomycetota > Thermoleophilia > Solirubrobacterales > Solirubrobacteraceae > Palsa-744. The sequence continues at coordinate 2,345,218 of CAWDHJ010000002.1, forward strand.
TTCAACGATGAGCCGGATGTGTTCCGGGCCGATTTCCAGGTTGCGCTTGCCCCGGTTGTATATCTCCATCTGCAGCTTGAACTGCGCCTGATCGCGCACGGCGGCGAGGCTGCACCACTGGGTCACGTGGATCCAGACATTGATGCCGTGCACTGCGCCCGGAGGCGAGGGACACCCGATTTCTAGATTCGGGGGTGGCCCCGAAGTCCCGAGTGACATGCTGGACCGACTGGCGTCGGGGTGGGCGTCGGCAATCGCGAAGCCCGTCAGCACGAATACCGCGGCCAGCGCCAGTAGACGACGAATCCGAGCATGTGGACGTTTCACGCACGGATCATACCGCCGTGATCGCGGTTGACGCGATCACGGCCGAAACATCACGGTTCGATAACGGCTCCATGATCCTCTGGTCGGAATCGCGTCGGCCACCGGGTCGAGGCGTTGTACCGAGTCCCGCGTAGGTCGACGGATTGCAGGTCCGCGCCGCTCAAATCGGCGTACCCGAGGTAGGCGTGAGAGAGGTTGGCGCCTGTGAGGGCCGCCCCGCTGAGTTCCGCGCCGCTGAGTTCCGCGCCGATGAGGTTCGCGTCTTCGAGGCGCGCCCGCTCGAACGTGCTGTCTTCAGCGACGATGTGGTTCAGGTCCGACCGTTCGAGCTCTGCGGCGGTGAAGTTCGCGTGCGCGAGAAATGCGTGGGACAGTTCGGCGCCGGCGAAGAACGCGTGCGCGAAGAGCGCGTGGCCTGCTTCCGCGAAGGCTAGGTTTGCTTCTTCGAAGCTGGCCTTGCTCGCTTTGATGTTCGTGAGCCTGGCACGTCTGAGATCGGCACCGCGGGCTGCGAGGCCTTCTGCGTGAGCTTCTTCGAGGTTCGCTTCGATCAGAGTCGAGCGGGTCAACTCTGTGCCTTGGAGCTGCGCCCCTTGGAGTTGGGCTTCTCGGAGGTCTTTGCCTCCGAGGTAGACCCCACGCAGGTTCTTCCCGGAGAGCCCGTCGCCTTGGAGGTTGTGTTGCAGACCGAGTGCCAATAGAAAGCTCTGGCGCTGTGCAGCGCGTGTCTCGGTTTGGCTTTGACGCGTGGCAGACCGTTCATCGGAGCGTTGGATCTCACTCTGCAGCCACAGCACGGCGACCGCCACGAGCAGTGCGACGAACATGCCCTTGCCGAGATCGCCGCGCGCGCTTGCGAGGGCTTTGGGTTCGCTCGCGATGAGCTCGGCGCTGACCGCTGCTAGGCCGGCGATCACCCCGATAGCGACGGCTACATCGTTTTCGGCGCCGGCTGCGCCGGCTACCAGGAAAGCCCCAGCCCCGAGGACGGCGTCACGCACGCCAGAATGCAGGATGCCCTTGCGTGTGTCGGTTGACAGTTTGCTCGCACCGGGCGACATCGCGGGCTCCTAGGCGATCATGTAACCGGTTGCCTGTCAAGGTATCGCGACGGAGATCGCTCCGGCTGCCAGAACGCCCGAGCTCGTACAGAAATCGCGACAGCGCTCGGCGCACAGCGCCAGCCCGACCTCCGGGTCGCCCTGCCGCCCCGACCGGTTCAGAACTGGCGCTGTCTCCGGTTTTGTCTCGCCGGCACAGCTATCGAATTCTTGACGCGCGTAGCTCACCCCGGGGCGCATCTGTGGTCCCGGTCGCTCTGGTCAGCGTTCCCAACGAGCCGCGACACCTATAGCTGCCCCTCGCGCCGGGGAATCGTTCGGTTGTGCCACGTACGCTATATGAGCCGCGCATAGGCGATCACGAACACGTCGCGACAGCGTAAAACCGCCAATTTGCAGGTCTTCCTATGCGCTCGAGTGGACTCGAACCACCACGGGGCGTTAGCCCCACAAGGCCCTCAACCTTGCGCGTCTACCAAATTCCGCCACGAGCGCAGAGCCGGCGAGTATAGCCCCGCGAAGAGCCCGCACACGTCCGCTACTTGCGTCCGTCCAGACAGCTCGCTACAGTGCGAACAAGTGTTCGTCCTAGGCCACAGTCGCCCCGAACAGGGAGTCGTGCAGACATGGATCTGACCAAGCGTCAGCAGGAGATCTTCGACTTCATCCGCAAGTACTCGGCGAAGTACGGCTACCCGCCGACGGTGCGCGACATCGGCAAGGCGGTCGGGCTCGCGTCGTCGTCGACCGTGCACGCGCATCTCGCGAACCTCGAGAAACTCGGCCTACTCCGGCGCGACCCGTCGAAGCCGCGCGCGATCGAGCTGCTCGACCGCGCGATGGGGAGCGCCGTCGAGACGGTGCGCGGGATCGTGCGCGCCGGCGACCTGCCGCTGCTCGGCTCGGTCGCCGCCGGTCAGCCGATGCTCGCCGAGGAGAACGTCGAGGACTACGTCTCCGTTCCGGAGATCGCCGGCGGCGGCGAAGGCGAGTACCTGCTGCGAATTCGCGGCGACTCGATGAAGGAAGCGGGGATCATCGAGGGAGACTTCGTCGTCGTGCGACCGCAGGACACCGCGCGCGACGGCGACGTCGTCGTCGCGCTGCTCGGCGAGGAGGCGACGGTCAAGCGCTTCTTCCGCGAGGCAGACCACATTCGCCTGCAGCCGGAGAACGAGGCGATGGAGCCGATCCGCAGCAAAGAGGTCACGGTGCTCGGGCGCGTCGTCGGGCTGCTCAGAAGCGTTTGAGCGAGTTCGCGCGGCGCCCGCGACGGCGCGGTGACCTCGGCGATCGCACAGCCATATGCGAAGTCCTCGGCTGGGCGGTCGGCGTCACGTGTGCGCGCGCGTCGCGCCAGGCGCTACCGTGGCGAGGCGGGTCAGGCAGCCGCGGAGGCGCGAGCCTTCGAGGAAAGTCCGGACATCGAAGGGCAGGGTGGTCGGGAGATCGACCCGGGGAAACCCGCGGGAAAGTGCCACAGAAACAAACCGCCTACGTCCGCCGTCCCACGTGAACGGCGGGCCGGCAAGGGTGAAATGGTGCGGTAAGAGCGCACCAGCGTCGCGGTGACGCGACGGCTGGGCAAACCCCGCCCGATGCAAGGCCAAACAGGACCGTTCGCAGGTTGCCCGCCGAGGTCCAGGTAGGCCGCTCAGATGGATGGCTGCTCAACGACAGAATCCGGCTTATCGATCCGCTAAGGAAAAGCCCCGCCTCGGCGGGGCTTTTCTATTGGTCGAATCGTCGGCGCGGTGGCCGCCATGGCACTATCCTCGTCGCCGATGTCGAGCGCGCCGTTCAGATCGTCTACCAAGCGGGTAGCGACTCGCGCATGAGCAAGTTGATCTTTCGCCCGGTCCGCCTCGTCGCGGGCATCCTCGCCGGGCTCACGGGCAAGAAGCTGTTCGAGGGGCTGTGGCGCGTCGTCGACGACCGCCAGCCGCCGAAGCCGGACGAGCAGCCGGTGTCGATCGGCAAGCTCGTCCTCGCGCTCGCGCTCGAAGGCGCCGTGTTCCGGCTCGTCAAGGGCTTGGCCGAGCACGGCTCACGGCGTGCGTTCGCCGGCGTGACGGGCTCTTGGCCGGGGACCGCTCGGCAGGCAGACTGAGCCGCGCGGGCTGATGAGCGCGTCGGGCCCGCGGATCGCGACCGTCGGCGTCTACGGCGCGACGCTGCCGCGGTTCCTAGATGCGCTGCGCTCGGCGGATGTCGCGCTGCTGCTCGACGTCCGCCAGCGACGCGGCGTCCGCGGCCGCGAGTACGCGTGGGCGAACTCGCTGCGATTGCAGGCGGCGCTGCGAGACGCGCAGATCGCCTACCGCCACGAGATCGCGCTCGCGCCGACGACCGAGTTGCGCCAGCTCCAGTACCGCGAGGACGCGAGGCTGAAAGAGGGCAAGCGCTCGCGCAGCGTGCTCGCCGACGCGTATCGCCACAGGTACGTCGAGGAGATCCTCGACAGGTTCGATCTCGACGAGCTCGTCTCGACATTGCCGTCGGAAGGGCGGACGGCTTTGCTGTGCGTCGAGCGCGACGCGCGAGCGTGTCATCGCTCGCTCATCGCCGAGCGCCTGCGCGAGCGGCACGGCGCGAGCGTCGTCGAGCTGCTGCCCTGACGACTCTCAGCCGTGGGGAGTAGGCTCTCAGAGCGATGCTCCACGCGCTGCTCTGCCTGCTGCCGGTCGCCGCCATCGCGCTGCCGCTGCTCGCGCGGCGCTACCCCGGCGAGAGGCTACTGCTCGCAGCGCGCCGTGAGCGCACGAGTCGGCTGCGGCGTCCGCTGCTCGCCGTCGTCTCGCATGGTCGCGAGCTCGTCGTCGCGGCGCGCGGTCGCGAGCTGATCGCGCGCTCGCTCGCCGTGCGACCGCCACCGGCGGCGCTCGCGGCGAGCTAGCTCCCTCGGCCGGCGCTCCCGGACGATGGCCGCTCGCCCAGCCGGGCGCCAGTCGCGCTGCGATGTGTTGCGCGCGCGCTCGTGCCGCCTCGTCCATCGACCGACCGAGGAGCGACCGTTGCCCTCACTCACCGTGCGCTCGTGCGCGCGGATTCGCGAAGCGAACCGCACCGCAAGCGCCGCTCAGCACGACGACCGACGACGAACGAACGCTCGCATCGCCGTGCGCCGCTACGCCTTGCGCCGCTTCGCGCTCGCGCTGACGATCGTCGCGACGGCGCTGCTCGGCGCGGCGCCGGCGGCGCTCGCGCACGCACAGCTGCTCGGCACCTCGCCGCTGTCGGGCTCGGTCGTGAAGGCGCAGCCGAGCGAGGTGATCTTCGAGTTCGACCAGGACGTCGGTGGCACGCTCGGCGCGGTGCGCGTCTACAACGCGCAGGGCACAGAGGTCGACGACCTCGACGTCTCGCACCCCGACGGCAACGAGCACTGGATGGGCGTCGGGCTGAAGCCGAACCTGCCCGACGGCACGTACACGGGCACCTATCGAGTGATCTCGGCCGACACGCACATCGTCTACGGCGGTCTCGTCTTCAGCATCGGCCACGCCGGCGCGGCGCCGAAGTTCACGGTCGCCGGGTTGATCGGCAAGAACGAGAGCGGTGAGGTGACGAAGGTCGCGTTCGGCGTCGTGCGCGCGCTCGACTACCTGACGCTCGCGCTGTTGATCGGAGGTCTCGCGTTCCTCTTCTTCGCATGGACGCCCGCGCTGGAGGCGGTCGCTGGCGATGACGAGCGCTGGGCGCACGCCTCGCGCGCGTTCGCGTCGCGACTCGGCCGGCTGCTGGCGCTCGCCGTCCTCGTCGGCTTGGTCGTCAGCGTGCTCGGCGTGCTGCTGCAGGGGGCAAGCGCGGCCGGCGTCTCGCTGTGGAGCTCGCTGAAGAGCGCGATCGTCGACAACACCCTCGAAAGCCGCTTCGGCGAGGTCTGGGGTCTGCGCGCGATCGACTGGGCGCTGCTCGGCGGCCTGCTGCTGGCGACGAGAGCGATCGGCAGAGGCGCGGTTCCCGTGCTCGGTCGGCGCGCGCAGCGCGACGCTGCGCTCGCCACGTCTCGACGTCCGCCACGCGCGATCCTCGCACTGCTTACGCTCGGCTCGCTGTACCTCGGGATCACGCCGGCGCTCGCCGGCCACGCGAGCATCGAGAGCCCCGTCGGTGTGTTCTTCCCCTCAGACGCGCTGCACGTCCTGTCGGGCAGCGTGTGGGTGGGCGGGATCGCGTGCCTGCTGCTCGCCGTGCCCGGCGCGACGCGCCGGCTCGACGGTCCCGAGCGCAGCCGTCTGCTGCTCGCGACGCTCGCACGCTTCTCGCCGCTCGCGCTCGCGGCGGTCGTCGTCATCGCCGTGACCGGCGTGATCCAGGCGTACATCGACGTGCGCAGCTTCGAAGGGCTCCTCCACACGACCTACGGCGCGCTGATCATCGCCAAGGTCGTGTTGCTCTCGGCGTTGATCGCCCTCGGGTGGGTCAACCGCGGACGCGTGATCCCGGCGCTCGAACGCGTCGTCGGCGACGGCCGCTCGCCGGGCGGCATCGGTGCGCTCGCGCGGCGGACGATGCGCGGCGAGCTCGCGCTGATGCTCTGCGTGTTCGGCGTGACCGCCGCGCTGATCGGCTACGCGCCGCCGATCGACGCGGCGAAGGGGCCGTTCTCGACGAACGCGACGATCGGGCCGGCCGAGCTCGAGATGACCGTCGAACCGGCGAAGGTCGGGCTCAACACGATCCACGTCTACTTGATCGACGCGAAGACCGGCGCTCAGTTCACGGCGACGAAGGAACTGACGGTCAGCGCGCGGCTGCCGTCGAAGGGGATCGGCCCGCTGGCGCTGAAGCCGACGCTCGCCGGGCCCGGGCACTACGTCCTGAACTCCGCCGTGCTCAGCCCGGCCGGGACGTGGAGCATCGAACTGCGCGATCGCGTCTCCGAATTCGAACAGCACAACCGCACCGTCGAGGTCCCGATTCGATGACGACTGGAGGAAGATCGAGATGAACAGCAAGAAGCTCGCCGCCGTGCTCGCCCTCGGATCGCTCGCCGTTCCGGCAAGCGCGCAGGCGCACATCAGCCTGCATCCGAACACGATCCCGGCGGGCGCGTTCGCGACGCTCGACGTGCGTGTGCCGGGCGAGCAGGAAGGCGCGTACGTAAAGAAGGTCGACGTCCTCTTTCCGCAGGGGTTCACCGGCGTCGACTACGAAAACGTGCCCGGCTGGAGCGCGAAGGTGATCGAAAGCAAGCTCGCGACCCCGATCAAAGAAGACGGCGAAACGATCGACAGCGAGGTCTCGCAGATCGTCTGGACGTGGAGCGGTCCGCTCGGCAAGGTCGAAAACGGTCAGTTCGTCCAGTTCCCGCTGTCGCTCGCGATCCCCGCCGCCGCGACCGGCAAGGCGCTCGAATTCAGGACCGTCCAGACCTACAGCAACGGTCAGGTCGTGCACTGGATCGAACCGTCGCTGACCGCCGAACACCCCTCGCCGCGCATCAACGTCACACCGAAGGGCGGCGTGATCGAGGACGTCGCCGGCGACGAGGCGGGACCCGAAGCGGGGCAGAGCGGCACGAGCTCGAGCGCCGCCTCGCCCGCCCTCGTGGCGTCGAGGTCGAGCAGCAGCCGTGGAGCGAGCAAAGGGCTCGGCATCGCGGCACTGATCGTCGGCGCGCTCGGCCTGATCGCCGGACTTGGCGCGCTCGCCGCTTCGCGCCGAACGCCGGTGCGTGATCGCGTGCGTGGCGGGTAGTCTCGGACGATGGACGAGATCGCGCCCGACCTGTGGCACTGGACGGCGCGCCGCGAGAGCATCGGCCACGACGTCAGCTCGTATTACCTCGCCGACGCGCGCGTGCTGATCGACCCGATGACGCCGCCCGACGGCGCCGAGGCGCTCGCGCGCCTCGGCGCACCGGAGCACGTCGTCCTGAGCAACCGCCATCACGACCGCGACGCGTGGCGCCTGCGCGAGGAGTTCGGCTGCACCGTGCACTGCATCCGCAACGGCCTGCACGAGCTCGACGGGCGCGGCCCGGTCGAGCCGTTCGACTTCGGCGACGAGCTGCCCGGCGGCATCGTCGTGCACGAGGTCGACGCGATCAGCCCCGACGAGACGGCGCTGCAGATCGCGTCCAAGCGCGCGCTCGCATGCGCCGACGGCGTCGTTCGGCGGCCCGGGCACGAGAGCGAGGGGCTGAGGTTCGTATCCGACTCGCTGATGGACGATCCCGAGCGGACGAAGCAGGGGTTGATCGACGCGTACGCGCGCCTGCTCGAGCTCGACTTCGAGCTGCTGCTGCTCGCGCACGGCGCGCCGGTGACGAGCGGCGGCAAGGACGCGCTGCGCGCGTTCCTCGACGGCGCGCGCTGACGCGGTCGGCGTGGGCTTGCGCGTCGTCAGCTGGAACCTCTTCCACGGGCGCTCGCTGCCGCCGTCGCGCGGCGAGCTCTACGAGCAGTTCGCGGAGAAGCTCGCCAGCTGGAGCTGGGACGTCGCGCTGCTGCAGGAGGTCCCGCCATGGTGGCCGGCGCCGCTCGCACGCGCCGCGGACGCCGAGCAGCGCGCGGCGGCGACCTCGCGCAACTCGCTGCTCGCGCTGCGTCGCGCGATCGCCGTGCGCCGCCCCGAGTGGGCGAAGTCGAACGGCGGCGGCGCGAACGCCCTGCTCGCGCGCGGGCCGATCGCCGACGCTTGCGCGCTGCGCCTGCGCGCGTGGCCCGAGCGCCGCGTCGCGCAGCTCGTGCGCCTCGCAAGCGGCGAGTGCTTCGCCAACTACCACGGCTCGACGCGCGTGCCGCTCGCCGAGCAGGAGCTCGCCGAGCTCTCTCGCGTGGCGCTCGCGTGGGCCGGCGGGGCGCCGTTCGCGCTCGGCGGCGACCTCAACCTGCGCGCGCCGCTCGCGCCGGAGCCGCTCGTGCACATCGCGAGCCGCGATGTCGATCACCTGTTCGCGCGCGGCCTCGCGCGTGTCGGCGAGCCGGCGCTGCTCGACCGCGCGGCAATCTCCGACGCGCGCGCGGTCGAGCTCTCAGACCACCCGCCGCTGTGCGTCGACGTGCGCCCGACCCCGCGCTGAGCCAACCGCTTCGAGCATGTCGTTCGGCTCGCCGACGGCGCGGCCCGGGCGTACGGCGCCGGCCGGCGCTGCGTCAGTCGCTCGGCAGCTCTTCGTCGGCTTCGCCGTACTCGGCGTCGCTCGGCTCGGCGTCGCGCTCGGCGAAGGCGTCGCGCGCGATCTTCGCGGGCGCGTGTTCGTCGCCGTGCGAGGTGTGTTCGATCAGTTCGCGCTCGGCGAGCTCGAAGCCCTCGGACTGGCCGCCGCCGGCCTCCTCGACGGCCGCGCGCTCTTTGCGGCGGCGCTCGTCGAGGTCGAGCAGTGGATCGCTTGCCATGAGCGCACTGTACCCGCTCGCCGCCGCGCGCTGTCCGCCGATCGCCGCACGTCGACCGCGGCGGACGCCGGAGGCGGGTAGGGGGTGGGGGTATCATCGCGGCATGGCGCAGGCGCGCGGTTACGCGGCGAGCAAGGACGATCTGCAGCGCCGGCTCGCGCGGATCGAGGGGCAGGTGCGCGGCGTCTCGAAGATGGTCGCCGACGATCGCTATTGCATCGACGTGCTGACGCAGATCGCCGCGATCGAGGCGGCGCTCGAGAAGGTCGCGCTCGGGCTGCTCGACGACCACGCGCGCGTCTGCCTGCGCGACGGCGACGAGGCGCAGCGCGAGCAGCGCACCGAGGAGATGATGGCCGCCGTCGGGCGCCTGCTGCGGCGCGGCTGAGCTACGGCGCGAGCTGCTCGCGCGCGGTCTGCATCAGCCGCGGCGTGTCCTTGAGCTGCGCGATCGCCTCCATCATCGCGTCGCGCTCGCACTCGATCTTCGCCGGCCACGGCTTCTGCGGATGCTCGTCGAGCGTCTTCAGCCCGTTGCCGGTGATCAGCGCGACGACCGTCTCGTCAGCCGCGAAGCGACCGGCGGCCGCGAGCTTCTCGAGCACGGCGATCGTCGTGCCGCCGGCCGGCTCGGTCAACAGCCCCTCGGTCGCCGCGAGCAGGTCGATGCCGGCGAAGATCTCCGGGTCGGACGCGAACGCGGCCGTGCCGCCGCGTTTGTGCACGGCGTCGATCACGAGGTAGCCGTCGCCGGGCGCGCCGATCGCGAGCGAGTGCGCTGCCGTCTCGGGCATCACCGGGTGCACCTCGGCCTCCTCGGCGAGGATCGCGCTCGCGATCGGGTTGCAGCCGCTCGGCTGCGCGATGTGGATGCGCGTCTGCTCGGTCCTCGCGAGCCCGAGCATCTGCAGCTCGCCGAGGCCCTTGTGCATGCGCGAGGACAGCGTGCCGCCGGCGGCCGGGCTGACGATGTGGTCGGGCGAGCGCCAGTCGAGCTGCTCGACGATCTCGAACGCCGCCGTCTTCGCGCCCTCGGCGTAGAACGGGCGCAGCGTGATGTTCGCGAAGTCCATGCCCGTCGCTTCGGCGACCTCGCGCGAGCGGCGGTTCGCCTCGTCGTAGTTGCCCTCGACCTGGCAGACCTTCGCGCCGAGCGCCATGCACGCGCGCGCCTTCGTGTCCTCGAGGCGGTTCGGGTAGACGATGTACGCATCGACGCCGGCCTTCGCCGCGAGCGACGCGACGGCCGTGCCGACGTTGCCCGTCGAGACGCAGCCGATCTCCTGCTTGCCGCGCTCGAGCAGCCGCGCGATCGACATCGAGACGACGCGGTCCTTGTAGGAGAGGCTCGGGCGGTTGCTCGAGTCGTCCTTGATGTAGAGGTTCGCGATGCCGAGCTCGGCGCCGAGCCGCTCGGCGCGGATCAGCGGCGTGTAGCCCGAGTGCTGTCCGACGCGCGCCTGCGCGAGCGCGTCGACGATCGGCAGGAGCTCCTCGAAGTGCCAGACGTTGTGCGGGCGCTCGCCGCTCGGGAAGTCGCGGAAGTGGCTCGCGGCGAGCTCGTAGTCGTAGACGATGTCGAGCCCCTTCTTGCAGTCAGGGCACGAGAAGACGGTCGACTCGAGCGGCCAGCTCTTCTCGCAGCGATGGCAGACGAGCGCCGTCGCGCACGAGCGCGTTCGCTGCCTCGGTGGGCTCTCGATCGTCTGCGGGCTCATGCGACGACCTCCAACTGTACGCCGGGCCAAGGCGTCTGCGCGCCGTCCTCCTCGTTGCCGAGGGAGATCCACAGCTCCTCGGCGACGTGCGGCGCGAGCGGGCCGAGCAGCTGAGCGAGCGTCGCGAGCGCCGCGAGCAGCGCGTCGCTGTCGGCGCGTCCGAGCCGCTCCGAGCGCGCGAGCACGCGCTTCTCGAAGTCCTTGATGCGGTCGAGCAGGCGCATGACGTTGCGCACGGCGCTGTGCGTCTCGAGGCTCTCCATGTCCTCGGTCGTCTTCTCGACGGCCTTCTCGCACCACTGGCGCAGTTTCAGGCGCAGATGCTCGGTCGTGTCTCTGACGGGCTCGCCGTCGGGCTCGCTCTCGCGGGCCGTCTCGAGCGAGTCGTCGCTCGCCGCGAGCTGCGCGGCCGCGACGCGCGCCTGCGTCAGCTCCCACACCTGCGTCAGGAAGCGGTGCGCGCGCAGCACCGCCGAGTCGTTCCAGTTGAGCGTCTTCTGCGGGCGCGCCGCGTAGAGCACGGCGAGCCTCACCGTGTCCGCTCCGTAGCGCTCGACGAGCGCGTCGGGGTCGACGACATTGCCGAGATGCTTGCTCATCTTGCGCCCGTCGCTGATGACCATCTCGTGAAACAGGCAGCCGGCGAAGCACTCGCCGTCGGCGAGGAACGCCAGCGGGCCGATGTCGCGCAGCGCCTTCGTCACGATCCGCTGGTCGAACACGAAGTTGCCGCTGTCCGAGCCCGCGACGACGCGCTCGGACGGCAGCCAGTGGCGCAGGTCGGCGAGCGCGAGGATCTCCTCGAGCGAGCGATCGCGCTGCTCCGGCGGCACGCAGACGGGCACCCACAGCCAGAGCGCGTCGAAATGGCAGTCGAGCGTGTCCGTCTCGCGCTCGGCCGGTCGATCGCAGACCGGGCATGTCGTCTTCACGTAATCATCGATCTCCGCGAGCGGGTTGCCGGTGCCCGTCGGCGTGATGTCGAGCGGCAGCACGACCGGCAGCTGCTCGTGCGGCACCGGGACGGCGCCGTGCTCCTCGCAGTAGACGATCGGGATCGGCGTGCCCCACGCGCGCTGGCGTGAGATCGAGAAGTCCTCCGCCTTGTAGCGCACGCTCGCGCGCGGCTGCGACTGCGGCGGCGTGCGATCCGAGCTCGAAGATCGAGGATTGACGCCCTTTCGGGCGTCTGCGAGAAGATCGCCGAGCCGCTCGGCGATGACCTCGTCGGTGCGGTCGGCCGCGGGTACGCCGAGGACCGCGGTCGCGCCGAAGCGCCCGTCGACGCCCGGCGAGATCAGCACCGGCAGCGTTCCGCCTCCGACCGGCGCCGGCAGCGAGCGGCCGGTGTCGATCAGCGCGATCGTGCGCGCGTCGCGCGAGCCGCGCTCGACGCCGCTCTGGCGCAGCTCGTCGAGCTGCTCGCGCACCGACGGCTCGGCCGCCCACGCGTCGATCTCCGGGTGCTTCGGCGAGATCAGCACGAAGCGCGCGTCGGCGAGCTGCTCGGCGTGCGGCGTGAAGACCGTCAGGCGCTGCCCGTCGGCGTCTTGCAGGTCGACCTCGACGCCGTCGACGCGGCCGAGCACGAAGCGCTGGCTCGCGAGCGCGACCTCGTCCCACTTGCCGCCGTCCGCGAGCTCGTCGAGGCGACGGTCGTTCTCCGGCACGTACGCGCTGATCCGCAGGTACCAAGTCGGGCGCTCGATCAGGCGCACCGGGTTGTGGCAGCGCCAGCAGCGCCCGTCCTCGACCTGGATGCTCGCGAGCGTCGTCTGGCACGTGTCGCACCAGTCGACGTTGCCCGTCCCGCGATAGACGAGGCCGGCGTCGAGCAGGACGAGGAAGAGCCACTGCGACCAGCGGTACATGATCGGGTCGGAGCTCATGAACGTGCGCTCCCAGTCGAACGAGAAGCCGAGCCGCTCGAGCTGGCTCCTCATGTGCGTCGCGCAGCGCGCGACCCACTCGCTCGGCGGGATCCCGCGGTCGATCGCGCCGAGCTCGGCCGGCAGGCCGAACGCGTCGAAGCCGAACGCGAACAGCACGTTGCTCCCGCGCGCGCGCTGGAAGCGCGCGTAGGCGTCTCCGATCGAGTAGCTGCGCACGTGACCGATGTGCACGTTGCCCGACGTGAACGGCGCCGACGGCTTGACGTACAGGTGCGGACGATCGTCGCCGACCGCCGGCGTGCGCGCCGCCTCGCGCTCGTGCCACGCGGCCTGTCGCCGCGCCTCGATCTCGTGCGGTCGATAGCTCGTGTTCCCCCCGTCGCTCATGTAAGACGAGGATATCCAAGGGCATCGGGCGCCGAGCGCCGTTGCTATGCTCGAACCCGGTTGCCCGACGCTCGCGAAAAGCCCCTCACGACGACGCCGCGCCGACCCCTGTTCAGCCCCGCCACGAGCGGGGCTTTCTCGCCCGTGCCCCATAGGGTATCCGGGCCGACTGCGAGGATTCAGCGATGGAAATAGAGATCGGACGCGGCAAGAAGGCCCGTCAGGCATACGGGTTCGACGACATCGCGATCGTCCCTTCACGGCGCACGCGCGACCCCGACGACATCGACATCTCCTGGAAACTCGGTCCGTACCAGTTCGAGCTGCCGATGCTCGCGTCGGCGATGGACGGCGTCGTCTCGCCGAGCACCGCCGCGACGATCGGCCGCCTCGGCGGCCTCGCCGTGCTCAACCTCGAGGGCATCTTCACGCGCTACGAGGACGCCGACGAGCAGCTCGAGCGGATCGCCGCGCTGCCGAAGGACCTCGCGACGCGCGAGATGCAGGAGATCTACGCCGAGCCGGTCAAGCCCGAGCTGATCGCGCAGCGGATCTCCGAAATCAAGGAGCAGAAGGTCGTCGTCGCCGCGTCGCTGACACCGCAGCGCGTGCTCAAATACCACGAGATCGCGATGGAGGCCGGCCTCGACGTGCTCGTCATCCAGGGCACGGTCGTCTCCGGCGAACACGTCTCGACCGTCTCCGAGCCGCTCAACCTGAAGGAGTTCATCCCGTCGCTCGACGTTCCGGTCGTCGTCGGCGGCTGCGCCTCCTACCACACGGGCCTGCACCTGATGCGCACCGGCGCCGCCGGCGTGCTCGTCGGCGTCGGTCCCGGCGCGGCGTGCACGACGCGCGGCGTGCTCGGCATCGGCGTGCCGCAGGCGACGGCGATCGCCGACGTCGCGCACGCGCGCTCGACGCACATGCTCGAGACCGGCGAGTACGCGCAGGTGATCGCCGACGGCGGCATGCGCAACGGCGGCGACGTCTCGAAGGCGATCGCGCTCGGCGCCGACGCCGTGATGATCGGCTCGCCGCTCGCGCGCGCCTACGAAGCGCCTGGACGCGGCTTCCACTGGGGCATGGCGACGTTCCACCCGAGCCTGCCGCGCGGCGCGCGCGTCGCGACGCACCAGAACGGCACGCTCGAGGAGATCCTCATCGGCCCGGCGCGCGAGAACGACGGGACGTTCAACCTGTTCGGCGGCCTGCGCACGTCGATGGCGACGTGCGGGCACAAGGACCTCGCCGAGTTCAATCGCGCCGAGGTCGTCATCGCGCCGGCGCTGCAGACCGAGGGCAAGGCGCTGCAGCGCGACCAGGGCGTCGGCATGGGCGCGACGAACGGGAAGGCAGCCGCGCTCGTACATGACTGACACCGCAGTCACGGCGCCCGATCTGGACGCCGGGGAGGCGGGGACCGTCAACGCGGCCACCGAGCAGGTCGTGGTGCTGGACTACGGCGGGCAGTACAGCCAGCTGATCGCGCGCCGCCTGCGCGAGTGCGGCGTGTTCAGCGAGCTGCTGCCGCATCACGCGCCGATCGAGGAGATCGCCGCGCGCAAGCCGCGCGGCATCATCCTCTCGGGCGGCCCGGCGTCGGTCTACGCCGAGGGCGCGCCGCGCCTCGACCGCGAGCTGCTCGAGCTCGGGGTCCCGGTGATGGGCATCTGCTACGGCATGCAGCTGCTCGTGCACGAGCTCGGCGGGCGCGTCGAGCAGGCCGACGTCGGCGAGTTCGGTCGCTCGGACCTGCATGTCTCGGAGCCCGGCGTGCTGCTGCGCGAAACGCCGGCCGAGCAGACCTGCTGGATGTCGCACCGCGACACCGTCTACGAGGCGCCGCCGGGGTTCACGGCGCTCGCGTCCTCGAGCTCCTCGCCGGTCGCCGCCGTCGAGGACACGCAGCGAGGCGTCTACGGCATCCAGTTCCACCCGGAGGTCGTGCACACGCCCTACGGCCAGGAGATCCTCACGCGCTTCTTGACCGAGATCTGCGGCTGCGAGCAGACGTGGTCGCCGGCGTCGATCGTCGAGGACCAGATCGCGGCGGATCCGCGCGCAGGTCGGCGACGCGCAACGTGATCTGCGGCCTGTCGGGCGGCGTCGACTCGTCGGTCGCCGCGCTGCTCGTGCACCGCGCGATCGGCGACCAGCTGACGTGCGTGTTCGTCGACCACGGGCTGATGCGCAAGGACGAGGGCGAGCAGGTGATCGGCGCGTTCCGCGACACGTTCAAGGTGCCGCTCGTCGCCGTCGACGCCGAGACGCGCTTCCTGCGAGAAGCTCAAGGGCGTGACCGAGCCGGAGGCCAAGCGCAAGGCGATCGGCGCCGAGTTCATCCGCGTCTTCGAGGAGGAGGCGAGCACGCTCGCCGGCCCCGACGGCGAGGGCGCGCGCTTCCTCGTGCAGGGGACGCTCTACTCCGACGTGATCGAGTCAGGCGGCGGCACCGGCGCGGCGACGATCAAGTCGCACCACAACGTCGGCGGGCTGCCCGACGACCTGCAATTCGAGCTCGTCGAGCCGCTGCGCGCGCTGTTCAAGGACGAGGTCCGCGCCGTCGGCGCCGAGCTCGGCCTGCCCGAGCGCCTCGTCTGGCGCCAGCCGTTCCCCGGCCCCGGCCTCGCGATCCGCGTCGTCGGCGGCGAAGCGACGCAAGGAGCGCCTCGACGTGCTGCGCGAGGCCGACCACATCCTGCAGGAGGAGATCCGCAAGGCCGGCCTCTACCGCGAGCTGTGGCAGTCGTTCTGCGTGCTGCCCGACGTGCGCACCGTCGGCGTGCAGGGCGACGAGCGCACGTACGGCTACGTCGTCGTCGTGCGCGCCGTGACGAGCGACGACGCGATGACCGCCGACTGGGCGCGCCTGCCGTACGACCTGCTCGAGACGATCGCCTCGCGCATGATCAACGAGCTGCGCGAGGTCAACCGCGTCGTGCTCGACATCACCAGCAAGCCGCCGGGCACGATCGAGTGGGAGTGACCCAGGCAGACGCCTGGCGCGATCCGCGTCTCGCGTCTTACGACATGCCCCGACTTCGCCTATGATGTCGGCCTCGCCGCGCGTCCGCAGTTCGGCACGCGTGGCCTTTTTCACGCTATGGCTCCCTCGACGAAGACCTACGTAGCGAAGCCGACCGATCGCGAGCGCAATTGGCTGCTCGTCGACGCGAACGGCAAGACGCTCGGGCGGCTGGCGACGCAGATCGCCGACGTGCTGCGCGGCAAGCGCAAGCCGGAGTACACGCCGCACATCGACACCGGCGACTTCGTCGTCGTCGTCAACGCCGAGAAGATCCACGTGACGGGCAACAAGCGCGCCGACAAGCGCTACTACCGCCACTCGGGCTACCCCGGCGGGCTGCGCTCGCGGACGTTCGAGGAGATGCTCGCGCGCCGCCCGGAGGAGATCATCCGGCTGGCCGTCAAAGGCATGATGCCGCGCAACCGACTCGCGCGCAAGCAGATGACGAAGCTGAAGATCTACGCCGGTCCCGAGCACCCGCACATCGCCCAGAAACCGCAAGCGATGGAGATCGACGCGCTGATGGCCGACGACGAGACCCCCGAGACGCCCGCCGAGGAGACGCCGCAGCACGCGGTGCCGAGCGAGGAGGCGCGCGAGATCGCCGGCTCGGCAGAGGACGCCGCGCTAGAGGCCGCCGAGGAGGCGACCGAGGCCGGCGGCGAGCAAGCGCCCGAGCCGGTCGCCGTCGAGCCCGCGGGCGAGGGCCACGCGGTGCCGAGCGACGATGCGCAGGAGATCGCCGGATCGCCGAGGACGCGGCGCTCGAGGCCGCGCAGGAGGCGCCGACGCGGCCGCGGTCGCGGCTGCCGTCGACGAGGAGGAGGACGAAGGCGACGACGCCGACGTCGCCGCCCGCTGCGAAACCGTCCGTTCCGGGCGCTCACCTCGAGGTCGACATCGTCCCCGAGGGCGCCGACCCGCTCGGTCGCGAGCAGGGCTACGAGGACCCCTACGCGGTCGAGGGCGAGGACGCCGACGCGGCGCCGAGCGCCGAGGCCGAGGAGGGCGAGGAGACGCTCAGCGAGCCGATCGCGACGGCCGCGATCGACCTCGCCGCCGGCGCGCGCTACCGCGCGACGGGCAAGCGCAAGA
Source organism: uncultured Solirubrobacteraceae bacterium (assembly GCA_963802105.1). Classification (GTDB taxonomy): domain Bacteria; phylum Actinomycetota; class Thermoleophilia; order Solirubrobacterales; family Solirubrobacteraceae; genus Palsa-744. The sequence goes on from CAWDHJ010000002.1 coordinate 2,362,075, forward strand.
CGGCGATCGCGCGCGTGACGCTGCGCCCGGGCAAGGGCACGTACCTGATCAACGGGCGCACGCTCGAGCAGCACTTCCCGCGCGACACGCTCCAGCGCAACATTCGCCAGCCGCTCGAGACGGTCGGCTACCAGGAGCGGATGGACGTGGTCGCGCGCCTGCACGGCGGCGGCATCTCCGCGCAGGCCGGCGCGCTGCGCCACGGCGTCTCGCGCGCGCTGCTCGAGGCCGACCCGAACCTGCGCGGCGAGCTCAAGCGCCGCGGCTTCCTCACGCGCGACTCGCGCGCGAAGGAGCGCAAGAAGGCCGGCCTGAAGAAGGCCCGCAAGAAGCCGCAGTTCTCCAAGCGCTAGCGCCGATTACATGGGGGTGAAGGTGGCCCGCAAGCTGTTCGGGACCGACGGCGTGCGTGGCGTCGCCGGCGAGTTCCTCAGTGCCGAGCTCGCGCTCGCGCTCGCGCGCGCGGCGACGGCGCCGCCGAGGCCGAGCGCCCGCAGGTGCTCGATCATCCGCGACACGCGCGAGTCGGGCGAGATGCTCGAGGCGGCGGTCGCCGCGGGCGTCAGCTCGGCCGGCGGCGACGCGCTGCTCGGCGGCGTGCTGCCGACGCCGGCCGCGCCGCTGCTTGCTCGCACCGCTACGGCTTCGACCTCGCGGTCGTGCTGTCGGCCTCGCACAACCCGTACGCCGACAACGGCATCAAGTTCTTCGCCGCCGACGGCTACAAGCTCTCCGACGACAGCGAGCACGAGATCGAGGGCGCGCTCGAGCGGGAGCAGCGGGCAGGCGACGGCGATCGGGCGCGTGCGCGAGCTGCGCGGCGCCGGCGAGGACTACCTGCGCGAGCTGCACTCGCGCTTCGACGGCCTCGACCTGAGCGGCGTCGACGTGCTGCTCGACTGCGCCAACGGCGCGACGTTCGTCACGTCGCGCCGGAGATCTTCAGGCGCCTCGGCGCGAACGTCGCCGTGATCGCCGACGAGCCGGACGGTCGCAACATCAACGCCGGCTGTCGGCTCGACGCACGTCGACGCGCTCGCCGAGCGTGTCGTCGCCGGCGGGCACGACGTCGGCTTCGCGTTCGACGGCGACGGCGACCGCGTGCTCGCCGTCGATCGCGCGGGCGCCGTCGTCGACGGCGACGAGCTGCTGGCGCTCGCGGCGCTGCACCTGCGCGAGCGCGGGCGCCTGCCCGGCGACGGCGTCGCGGTGACGGTGATGACGAACTACGGCTTCCACTCGGCGATGGAGCGCGCCGGCGTCGCCGTCGCGACGACGAAGGTCGGCGACCGCTACGTGCTCGAGGAGCTGCGCGCGCGCGGCTGGGCGCTCGGCGGCGAGCAGTCGGGCCACATCATCGAGATGGGCTTCAACCGCACAGGCGACGGCATCGCGAGCGCGCTGCTGACGCTCGAGGCGCTCGCCGGCGGCGACCTCGCCGAGCGCCACGCGATGGCGAAGCTGCCGCAGCGCCTCGTCAACGTGCGCGTGCGCGACCGCGAGGCGCTCGCCGCCTGCCGCTGTCGTCGCGCGACGCCGTGCGCGCGGCCGACGAGCAGCTCGGCGGGCGCGGACGCGTGCTCGTGCGCCCGAGCGGCACCGAGCCGCTCGTGCGCGTGATGGTCGAGGCGCCGAGCGACGCCGAGGCGCAGGAGGTCTGCGACCGGCTCGTCGCGCTCGTCGAGGGCGAGCTCGGCTAGGAAATCCGTCTGGCCGCGCGCGTGCACGCGCGGACGGCGCAGACGGCGCTGGTATCTTCGATCCGATGTGCGGCATCGTCGGCTACGTCGGCGCGCGTCCGGTGCGAGGAGCTGCTGCTCGACGGGCCTGAGCAAGCTCGAGTACCGCGGCTATGACTCGGCCGGCATCTCGGTGATCGCCGACGGACGCATCGACGCGGTCCGCGCCGTCGGCAACCTCAGCGCGCTCGAGGCGAAGCTCGACGCCGAGCGCGAGCGGCGCGGAGGGCGGCGCGGCGGTCGCCGTCGCCGCGAAGCCGGCGACGACCGGCATCGGCCACACGCGCTGGGCGACGCACGGGCGCGTCAGCGAGGAGAACGCGCACCCGCACTTCGACAGCCGCGACCGCATCCACGTCGTCGTCAACGGGATCGTCGAGAACTACATGGCGCTGAAGGAGCGCCTGCTCGGCGGCCGGCAGCGTGTTCACGTCGGAGACCGACGCCGAGGTGATCGCGCACCTGATCGCCGCGCACTACGACGGCGACCTCGCCGAGGCCGTGCGCGCTCGCGTTCGCCGAGCTCGAGGGCCACTACGCGTTCGTCGCGATGAGCCTCGACGAGCCGGACGTGCTCGTCGGCGCGCGCAAGGAGTGCCCGCTGATCATCGGCCGCGGCGAGGGCGAGCAGTTCGTCGCCTCGGCCGTCGCCGGCGTTCCTCTCGCAGACGCGCCGCGTGCAGTACGTCGAGAACGGCGAGATCGTCGTGCTGCGCCCGAGGGCGTGAGCATCATCACGGCCGCCGGCGAGCCCGTCGAGCGCGCGGTCGAGGAGGTCGACTGGGACCAGGAGACCGCCGAGAAGGGCGGCTACGAGACGTTCATGCTGAAGGAGATCCACGAACAGGCCGACGCGGTCGCCGACACGATCTTCGACCGCACGGCGCGCGGCGACGGCGTCGACCTCGACGAGGAGGGCGCGCTCGACGAGTCGATCCTCGCCGGCGTCGAGCGGATCGTGATCGTCGCCTGCGGCACCGCCTACCACGCGGGCCTGATCGGCCGCTACGCGATCGAGGAGTGGGCGCGCGTGCCGGTCGAGATGGACATCGCCTCCGAGTACCGCTACCGCAACCCGGTCGTCGGTCCGGGCGACCTCGTGATCGGCATCTCGCAGTCGGGCGAGACGGCCGACACGCTCGCCGCGATGCGCCTCGCGCGCGAGCGCGGCGCGACGGTGCTCGCGATCACGAACACGCTGGGCTCGCAGGCGACGCGCGAGGCCGACGGCGTGCTCTACACGCGCGCCGGCCTCGAGATCGGCGTCGCGGCGACGAAGACGTTCGTCTGCCAGGTCGCCGTCATGTACCTGCTCGCGCTGCGCCTCGCCGAGCTGCGCGGCACGCTGCCGGCCGAGCGGATCGCCGAGCTCGTCGGCGAGCTCAAGCGCCTGCCGCACTGCGATCGACGCGCTGACCGAGCAGGGCGAGAGCGCCGCGCTCGAGATCGCCGAGACGTGCTGGCAGGCCGAGTTCTTCCTCTACATCGGCCGCCACGTCGGCTTGCCCGTCGCGCTCGAGGGGGCGCTGAAGCTGAAGGAGATCTCCTACATCTCGACCGACGCGTACGCCGCCGGCGAGATGAAGCACGGCCCGATCGCGCTGCTCGACGAGGCGACGCCGGTCGTCTGCGTCGCGACGCGCTCGCCGGTGCTCGAGAAGGTCGATCTCGAACATGCAGGAGGTGCGCGCGCGCGGCGCGCACGTGATCGCCATCACGACCGCCGGCGACGGCGAGGTCGAGCCGCACGTCGATGCGTCGATCGACGGTGCCGGCGACCGACTGGATGCTGCAGCCGATCCTCGCCGTGATCCCGCTGCAGCTGCTCGCCTACGCGATCGCGCGCCGGCGCGGCCTGAACGTCGACCAGCCGCGCAACCTCGCCAAGACCGTCACCGTCGAGTACGCGCCTCCGACGTCGCTAGCATCGCTCGTCGTGGAGCGCCTGCCCGACTGGCTGACGCCGCTGCCCGACGCCGAGGCGATGCGGGCGGTCGACCGCTGGGCGATCGAGGAGCGCGGCGTGCCCGGGACTCGATCTGATGGAGCGCGCCGGCGCGGGCGTCGCGCGCGCTGCTCGAGGAGCTCGCGCCGGACGGCCCCGTCGCGGTCGTCTGCGGCAAGGGCAACAACGGCGGCGACGGGCTCGTCGCTCGCGCGCCTGCTGCGCGAGGCCGGGCGCGAGGTCGCGGTCGTCTGCGTCGCGCCCGTCGAGGACTTCCGCGGCGACGCCGCCGAGAACCTGCGACCGCCTGCCGGGCGCGCCGCCGCTGTGCGCTGGAGCGATGGCGCGGACGGCGATCGCGCGCGCGGCGACGATCGTCGACGCGCTGCTCGGCACGGGCTTCGCCGGCGAGCCGCGCGGCGCGGTCGCCGAGGCGATCGACGCGATCAACGCCGCCGGCGCGCCGGTGCGTCAGCGTCGACGTGCCGAGCGGCGTCGACGCCTCGACGGCGTCGTCGCCGGCGCGGCCGTGCGCGCGGCGCTGACGGTGACGTTCCACGCGGCCAAGCCCGGGCTGTGGATCATGCCGGGCAAGGCGCACGCCGGCGAGGTGCGCACGATCGACATCGGCATCCCGCGCGGCGCGCCGCTGCGCGCGTCGATCGGGCTGATCGAGCGGCGGCGTCGGCGAGTCGCTGCCGCGGCGCGACGCGCGACTCGACGAAGTTCGCCTCCGGCCACGTGCTCGTCGCCGGCGGCTCGCGCGGGCTGACGGCGCGCCGCGGATGGCCTCGCAGGCGAGCGATGCGCGCGGGCGCCGGCTACGTGACCGCCTGCGTGCCGGCGTCGCTGCAGGACGTGCTCGCGACGGCTGCGACGCCCGAGCTGATGACGCGCGGGCTGCCCGAAGCCGACGGCGCGCTCGCGACCGGCGGCGGTCGACGAGCGTGCTCGAGGCAGTCAGACCGGGCGGCGCGCTGGCGCTCGGCCCGGGCCTCGGCCGCAGCGACGGCGCCGTCGCGTTCGCGCGCGCGCTCGCGCGCGCGGCCGACGCGCCGCTGGTGCTCGACGCCGACGGCCTCAACGCGCACGCCGGGCGCCTGCGGCGATCTCGCGCGACGCGCAGGGCGCCGACCGTGCTGACGCCGCACGCCGGCGAGCTCGGCCGGCTGCTCGAGCTCGACAGCGACCGAGATCGAGCGCGAGCGGCTGCGCCACGTGCGCGACGCCGCCGAGCGCTCGGGCGCGGTCGTCGTGCTGAAGGGCGACGACACGCTGATCGCCGAGCCGCGCGGCCGCGTCGCGGTCAGCCGCGGCGGCAGCCCGGCGCTCGCGACGGCCGGCACCGGCGACGTGCTGACGGGCGTGATCGCGCGCTGCTCGCGCAGCGGCCTCGACGCGTTCACGGCGGCCGCCGCCGGCGTCTGGCTGCACGCCGCGGCCGGGCGCGAGGCGGCGCGCCGGCAGGGCGCGCCGAGGGCGTGATCGCCACCGACGTGATCGCCGCGCTGCCGGCAGCGGCGCGGCGGCGGAGGCGGGAGGCGTGACGCCGCGCGCGCGCGCAGGCGAGCGTCAACGTCGCGGCGATCGAGCGCAACTGCGCGCGCCTGCGCACGCGAGCTGCGCGAGCGGCGCTGAGCTGTGCGCCGTCGTCAAGGCCGACGGCTACGGGCACGGCGCGCTGCAGAGCGCGCGCGCGGCGCTCGCCGGCGGCGCGAGCTGGCTGGCGGTCGCGACGGCGAGCGAGGCGCGCGAGCTGCGCGAGGCCGGCGTCGACGACGGCGCCGATGCTCGTGATGGGCGCGCTCAGCCGCGCCGAGCTCGCGCGAGGCGCTCGCGGCCGACGCCGACGTCGTCGTCTGGAGCGAGCGCTACGTGCGAGGCCGTCGCCGACGCCGGCGGCGGGCGCGTGCACGTCAAGCTCGACTCCGGCATGGGGCGGCTCGGCACGCGCGACGCCGACGCTCGCGACGCGCTCGCTCGCGGCGGCGCGCGAGACGCGCGGCGTGGAGCTGGTCGGCGCGATGACGCACTTCGCGACCGCCGACGAGCTCGACGACGAGGGCTTCTTCGCGGCGCAGCTCGAGACGTTCGCGCGCTGGGCGCGCGAGGCTGAAGGAGGCGCAGCCGGAGCTGATCGTGCACGCCGCGAACAGCGCCGCGACTGCTGCGCGACGCGCGCCGCGCAGTTCGACATGGTGCGCTGCGGCATCGCCGTCTACGGCATGGACCCGTTCGGCGAGGACCCCGCGCGCGCGGGCGCTCGAGCCGGCGCTCGAGCTGAGCTCCTACGTCGCCGCGGTGAAGCCCTGCCGCGCCGGCGAGAGCGCCGGCTACGGCCGGCGCTTCGTCGCCGAGCGCGACACCTGCCTCGGCGTGCTGCCGATCGGCTACGGCGACGGCTGGCGGCGCGGGCTGTCGAACAACGCCGACGTGCTCGTCGGCGGCGCGCGCCACCCGCTCGTCGGCACGGTGAGCATGGACAACGTGACGGTCGACCTCGGCGCGCGAGCAGCAGGCGCGAGCGGCTGTGCGGCGAGACGGCGATCCTGATCGGCCGCGACGGCGCCGAGCGGATCACCGCCGAGGAGGTCGCGCGGCGCCTGGAGACGATCAACTACGAGGTCACCTGCGGCGCTGACGCCGCGCGTGCCGCGCGTGCTACCACCGCGACGGCGTCGCGCTCGAGCCGATCGCTGCCGGAGGCGGCGCCGCGGGCGGCGTCGCCTCCTTGGCTGCCGGCGCGCGATGGCTGACGCGCTCGCGGCGGCGCGCACGGCGCTCGCCGGCCGCCCGGCGTGGCTCGTCGGCGGCGCGATCCGCGACCGCGTGCTCGGGCGCGAGACGATCGACCTCGACGTCGTCGTCGACGGCGACCCGGCGCAGGCCGCGCGCGCGATCGCTCGCGCCGCAGGCCGCGCGGCCTGCTTCGCGCTCTCGGAGGAGTTCGGCGCCTGGCGCGTGTCGCGCGCGACTCGCTCCTGGCAGGTCGACGTCGAGCCGCTGCGCGGCGGCTCGCTCGAGGCCGACCTCGCGCTGCGCGACTTCACGGTCAACGCGATCGCCGAGCCGCTCGCCGGCGGCGCGGCCGATCGACCCGCTCGGCGGCCTCGCCGATCTCGCCGCGCGCCGCCTGCGGGTCGTCGCGCCGCACGCGTTCGCCGACGACCCGCTGCGCGTGCTGCGCCTCGTGCGCGTCGGCGGTCGAGCTCGACCTTCGAGCCGAGCCCGACACGCTCGCGCGAGCGCGCGCGCACGCGATCGAGCTGGCCGACGTCTCGCCCGAGCGCGTGTTCGTCGAGCTGCGGCGGATCGTCGCCGCCGAGCAGGCGCTGCGCGGCCTCGAGCTGATGGACGAGCTCGGCGCGACGCGCCGTCGTGCTGCCCGAGCTCGAGGCGCTGCGCGGCGTCGAGCAGAACCGCTACCACCACCCCGACGTCTACGGCCACACGCTCGAGGTGCTCGCGCGGACGATCGCGCTCGAGCGCTTCGCTGCCGGCGAAGACCCGGAAGGCGCCGAGCAGCTCGACCGCGCGATCGGCGCGCATCGCGAGGTCGTCGCCGAGCTGCTCGCCGAGCCGCTCGCCGACGGCATGACGCGCGGCGAGGCGCTGCGCTGGGGCGCGCTGCTGCACGACGCCGCCAAGCCGCTGACGCGCGCCGTCGGCGCGCACGGGCGCGTGACGTTCCTCGGCCACGACGAGCGCGGCGCCGAGCTCGCGCGCGAGGTGCTCGGCCGGCTGCGCGCGAGCGAGCGCCTGCGCGCGCACGTCGCGGCGCTCGTGCGCCACCACCTGCGCCTCGGCTTCCTCGTGCACGAGCCGCAGCCGCTCGCGCGGCGGACGACGTTCGCCTACCTGCGCGCGACCGGCCCGGTCGAGGTCGACGTCACGCTGCTGTCGATCGCCGACCGCCTGGCGACGCGCGGCGACGCGCGCCGAGGAGGCGATCGACGCGCACCTGCGCGTCGCGCGCGCGATGCTCGCCGACGCGCTCGCTGGCAGCGAGGCGGGCCGCCGCGGCCGCTGCTGCGCGGCGACGAGCTCGGCCGCGAGCTGGCGATCGCGCCGGGCCCGCGGATCGGCGAGCTGCTCGAGGAGCTCGCCGCGGCGCAGTACGCCGGCGAGGTGCTCACGCGCGAGCAGGCGCTCGCGCATCTCGGCGCGATCGCCGGGTCGTCCGGCGCGGGCGGATCCGAATAGGCTTCGCGGCGATGCGCGACCCCGACTGCATCTTCTGCAAGATCCTCGCCGGCGAGCTGCCGGCGACGATCGTCGACGAAGACGAGCGGACGATCTCCTTCATGGACATCGCGCCGGCCACGCGCGGCCACGCGCTCGTCGTCCCGCGCGAGCACACGCCGGACCTGCTGAGCGATCGGCGCCGAGGATCTCGCGGCGGTCGGCGCCGCCGCGCAGCGGCTGGCGCGCGCGGATCGAGGAGCGACTCGGCGCCGACGGCGTCAACCTGCTGAACTCCTGCGGCGCGGCCGCCTGGCAGACGGTCTTCCACTTCCACGTGCACGTGATCCCGCGCTACGAGGGCGACCGCTGCGGCTGCCGTGGACGCCGACGCCCGGCGATCCGGCACGAGATCGCCGCCGCCGCGCAGGAACTGGCCGGCGGATAGCGAATGCCCAGAACGCTACATCCGGCGTCATCGCGTGTTGAAGGGCAGTAATGAAACGAACATACGCAGCCATCCTCGCGAGCTTCGCGCTCATCGCTGGTCCTGCCCGCCGTCGCGCCCGCGACGATCGCCGAAGTCGGCGTGATCCCGGCGACGACGCCTGAAACCGTCCCGAGCTGCCCGGCGAGCCCGTGCCTCGCCGTCAGCCGCACGACCGGCTTCCAGGTCAAGGTCGCGACGAACACGACGCTGATGGACGCGCCGAAGGCCGGCACGATCGTCGCCTGGACGATCACGCTCGGCAAGCCGAACGCGACGCAGGTCAAGTTCTTCAACGCCAACGAGGGCGGCGCGCCCGAAGCCGGCGTCGCGGTCCTGCGCGCCGAAAAGTCGCCGAACCTGACCTACAAGCTCGTCGCCGCAGAGCCCGACGGTCAAGCTCGAAAAGTACTTCGGCAAGACCGCTCAGTTCCCGCTCGAAACGACGATCAAGGTCAAGAAGGGCGACATCATCGCGCTGACCGTGCCGACCTGGGCGCCGGCGCTCGCGCTCGGCTTCGGCAAGGACACCTCCTGGCGCGCGAGCCGCGAAAAGAAGCAGTGCGCGAGCACCAGCTCGCAGAGCACGCAGACGTCGATCGGCTCGGCCGTGCAGTACTTCTGCCTGTACCAGACCGCGCGCCTGACCTACAGCGCGACGCTGGTCTCCACGCCCTAAGGAGCGCTGGCGCCGCCGGACGGGCTCGACGCCGGCGGGCCGATTTTTCTTCTTCGGCGGACGAGCCGCCGGCAAGGCGTCGCTTCTTTCTTCGTTTCTTCGCTCGCGCCGCTCGAGCTGCCGCCGCTCGCCGGTTCTTCGGTGGCTTCGTTGCCGCCCGATTCGTTGGCGGCGCTTTCGGAGGATTTCGTCGATGCTCGTCTTCGACGCCGTCGAGGTCGAGGTCGAGGTCGTCTGCGCAGCCGCCTTTTCGGCGCTCGTGTCGTTCGGCGGCGTGATTTCAGGCGTGCTCTTCGGCACGGGGTCGGAGGCGCTGCTTCCGCCGCCGCAGGCTCCGAGCGTAGCGGCGCCGAGCAGCAGCGCGAGCGCAAGCGCGAGCGCGCTGGCTCTCAACGATCCCCCGGGCGTGGTCCGAGCGGACCCATCCGCCGGCCGCACGTCGGGCAGTCGTTGAGGTCCTTCTGGGCGAGCTGGTCGCACCAGGTGCAGAAGCGCAGGTTCTCGACGGCCCACGGCAGTCGCGAGCTGCGACGGCGCGAGCGGCAGCACCTTGCCGACGACTTCGAGCTGCTCGCCGGTGTCGCGGTCGAGGTAGATCTCCTCGGGCTCGCGCCTCGATCACGATCTCGCGGCCGTTGGCGGGGTTGCGCAGGCGGTAGCGCTGGCTGGCGCTCATCGCCGGGACTTTATCGGAGCGGCCGGGCGCGGTCAGCGCGATCGGTAGGCTGCCGCGGTGCGCATCCTCATCTTCCACGGCTACCTGCTCGGCGGCACCGGATCGAACGTCTACAACGCGCGCCTGGCCGCGGCGCTCGTGAAGCTCGGCCACGAGGTGCACCTGCTCTGCCAGGACCGCCATCCCGAGCGCCAGGCGTTCGTCGACGCCGCCGGCGACTGGGACGACGGCGCGCTGCACGTGCGCGAGCTGCGCGCCGAGCAGGGCGCCGACGCCGGCGCGCGACGCCGCTGCGTCGTCTACCGGCCCGACATCGGCGAGCTGCTGCCGGTGTACGTCGCCGACCGCTACGAGGGGATCGAGGCGCGCACGTTCGCCGAGTGCAGCGACGCGGAGATCGCGCGCTACATCGACGCGAACGTCGCGGCCGTGCGCGAGGTCGCCGCGCTCGTCGAGCCGGACGTCGCGCTCGCCAACCACCTCGTGATGGGTCCGGTGATCCTCGCGCGCGCGCTCGGCCGGGCGGTGCCGTACGCGGTCAAGGTCCACGGCAGCGCGCTCGAGTACACCGTCAAGCCGGACCCCGAGCGCTTCCTGCCGTTCGCGCGCGAGGGGCTCGCGCGCGCGCGCGGCGTGCTCGTCGGCTCGCGCCACACCGCGATCGAGCCTGTGGCGGGCGCTCGGCGACGCCGACGTCGAGCGCAGCGCACGCGCCTCGGGCCGCCGGGCGTCGACGTCGAGCGCTTCGCGCCGCGCGAGCCGGACGCCGCCGCGGAGGGCGTGCGCGAGCTCGCCGCGCGGCTGCGCGCGAGCTCGCAGGGCGCGGCAAGCGCGCCGGCGCCCGGCGCGGCCCAGGTGCCGGACGCGTTCGCGCGCGACGAGCACGCGGCCGCCGAGGCGCTGGCGACGCTGCGCCCCGGCGAGGAGCGGCTCGTCGCGTTCGTCGGCAAGCTGATCGTCAGCAAGGGCGTCGACCTGCTGCTCGCGGCGTGGCCGCTGGTGCTCCAGCGCGACGCCCGACGCGCGCCTCGTCGTCGTCGGCTTCGGCGCCTACCGCGAGGCGCTCGAGCGTCTGCGCGCGACGCTCGCGAGCGGCGAGCTCGACCGCGCGAGGGAGATCGCGCGCGCCGGGCGCGCGCTCGAGGGCGAGCCCGGCCCGGCGCGGCCGCTGCGACACCTGCTCGCGTTCCTCGACAGCCTGCGCGGAGAGGAGCGCGAGCGCTACGTGCGCGCCGGCGCGCGCGCTCGAGGAGCGGGTCGTGCTGACCGGGCGCCTCGAGCACGAGGAGCTCGCCGAGCTGCTGCCGGCGTGCGAGGCGCTCGTCGTGCCGAGCACGTTCCCCGAGGCGTTCGGGATGGTCGCCGCCGAGGCGGCCGCCTGCGGCGCGCTGCCGGTCAGCGCCGCGCACTCGGGCCTCGCCGAGGTCAGCGACGCGCTCGCCGAAGCGGTGCCGAGCAGGCCGCCGCGCTGGCTCTCGTTCCCGGTCGACGACGACGCCGTGCGCGCGCTCGCGGCGCGGCTGGTCGGCTGGCTCGACGGCCGACGCGCAGGCGCTGCGAGCGCGCTCGCGCGCGGGCTCGTCGCGACGGTGCGCGAGCGCTGGTCGTGGGAGGGCGTCGCGCGCGGCGTGATCGCCGCGGCGCGCGGGCGAGCTGGACGGGCCTGCAGACGCCGTGACCGGTACGGCGCGCGCTGCTCGCGCGGCGGCCGTCGAGGCACCCGGCCCTTCGGATAGTGTTCCGCCCGCTTATGGGCAGCACGCAAGCTCTGACCGACGAACGAGCGCTCGCCGGCACACGCGCGTCGCGCCGCTGCGCGCGCTACGGCGACGCTCGGCGCGCTCGCGCTGCTCGGCGCTCGGCGCGGCTGGCTGCTCGGTCAAGGGCGCCGACAACGCCAACCTGATCGTCGGCAAGCAGCAGTTCGTCGCCAAGTGCGGCTCCTGCCACACGCTCGCGCGCGCCGAACACGAAGGGCATCGTCGGCCCGAACCTCGACGAAGCCTTCCGCGCTGACGCTCGCACGAAGGCCTCAAGCGCCGACACGATCCGCGGCGTCGTCGAAGACCAGATCGCAGATCCCGAACCCCGAAGGCGCGATGCCGAAGGACCTCGTCAGCGGCGCGGCAGCTCAAAGACATCGCCGCCTACGTCGCCGAAGTCAGCGGCCAAGCCCGGCAAGGACACCGGCCTGCTCGCGAGCGCCGTCGAGGCGCCCGGGCGGGCAAGCCGGCCGTCGAGAAGGCGGCAAGCTGGCGATCGCCGCCAACCCGCAGGGCCAGCTCGCCTACGTGACGAACAAGGCCATCGGCGACGCCCGGGCGCGGTGACGATCGAAATGCCGAACATGTCCGGCGTCTCGCACAACATCGCGATCGAAACCGGCGAAGGCGGCGCGACGCGCGAAGGGCACGACGCTCGGCGCGAGCGCGTTCGTCACGCAAGGGCACCGCGTCGGTCACCGTCAACCTCAAGCCCGGCACCTACACGTTCTTCTGCGAGGCCCCCGGGCACCGCCCGGCCGGGCATGTACGGCACGCTGACCGTCAAGTAGTCAGACCCGCAGCAGTCGGCGTCGTGGCGCGAAGAAGAAGAACCAGACGACGAAGGCGACGATCGCGAGGACGACGACGAGCGTCACGATCGTCGTCGACGACGCCGATCAGGGCTCGTCTGTCGCGCGTCGGCCGGCTGCATGCGTCGCAGCTTACGCCGGCCATCGACGGGTCGTCGCCAGGGACGTCTTCGGCTGCGGCTAGGCGATCGTGCGGACGATCACGATGACGGCGATCGCGACGAGCGATCACGGCGAGCGCGTAGAGCAGGAAGCGGAAGGCCTCCGCCTCGCTGCGCAGCGGGTTCAGCAACTGGACGCGCTGGCCGAGGACGCCGTGGCGTGCCGCGCCCACGATCGTCAGAGGACGTAGACGGTGGTGTAGACGACGATCCACATGATGTCGACGAAGTGCCAGTAGATGCCCGGGCACCTCGACGCCGCGGTGCTCCTCGGGGCTGTAGTGGCCGCGGAAGGCGCGGATCGTGACGAACAGCAGCAGCAGCAGGCCGATGAAGACGTGCGCGCCGTGCAGGCCGGTGAGCGAGTAGAAGATCGTCTGCTGCGCGTGGTCCTGCGGGGCGAAGCCGATGTTCGCGTACTCGTTGATCTGGATGAACAGGAACGTGCAGCCGAGCAGGAACGTCGTCAGCATGCCGGCCTTCAGCCCGAAGCGGTTGCCGCGCTTGATCGACTGTCTCGGCCCAGTGCATCGTGAACGACGAGGAGACGAGGATCGCCGTGTTGACGCCGGCGACCGCGACCGGCAGGCTGCGTGCCCGGGCGCCGGCCACGGGTCGCCCTGGGCGATGCGGATGAAGAAGTACGCGGTGAAGAACGCTCCGAAGACCATCACCTCGGAGATGATGAAAAGCAGCATCCCGAGCAGCTGCGGCTCGACGCGCGAGCTGCGGTTCGCCGGCGGCGGGCCGTGGTGCTCGTCGTGGCGCGCCGCGTGGGCGATGCTGGCTGCCTCCATCGTGCTCCCGCTAGGCGGCCGGGGCCGCGGTCGCGGTTGTCTGCAGGTCGACGACGACGTGCTCGACCGGCGCCGAGGTCGCGTGCTGGACGCGCTCGATCAGGTTCGCGCGCATCCAGCCGGAGCGCTCGTCGGGCAGCGTCGAGATGACGATGTCGTCGACGCGGAACAGCTCGAGCGCGTTCACGGCGGCCGTGTAGGGGTCGGGGTCGCCGATCATGCCCGAGCGCGAGCAGCCCGGCGGCGTGCAGCCGGTCGAGCATCGTCGCCAGGCGCGCGCGCGCCTCGCGCGGCGCGTCGCCGCTGCCGTCCTGCTGCGGCACGACGGCGATGAACAGGTGCTGACCGTCCGTGCCGCGGCCTTCTCCTTGAGGCGCTCGAGCAGCTCCTCGCCGCTCGAGGTCTTGCTGCGCGAGCACGAGCGTGACCTCGAACGGCAGGCCCTCCTGCTCGAGGTCGGTGACGATGTGCTCGACGGGCAGGCCGGAGGCGTTCTGGATGCGCTCGATCAGGTCGCGGCGCAGCCAGCCCGAAGCTGTGCGCGGGGTGCGTCGAGACGATGATCTCGTCGGGGCGGCGCTCGGCGATCGCGTCCATCGTCGCCAGGAACGGGTCGGGGTCGCCGACTTCGCCGGTCGCGTCGATGCCCTCGCCGGCGACGCAGCGAGAGCGCGAGGTCGACGCGCACCTGCGCCGATTCGCGCACGGCCTCGTCGTAGATCACGAGGCCGGCCGAGGGCTTGCTCTGCGGCACGACCAGGCGGAAGCGCACGTCGCCCGCGGCCGCGCGCGCGCGGACGGCGTCGAGCAGCTTCGCGCCGCCGAGCGTGCGGTTGGCGACGACCAGGACTTCCTTCATCGGGCGTGCTCCTCCGGTCATTGGCTTGGCGCCTGCAGCGCTCCCGAGCCCGGTCCGCCGCCGCCGGCCGACGGCGGTCGCGGGGACCGGCGCCGGCGCGAAGATGCCGTGCACCGCGCCGGGGACGCCGTACTCGTAGGGGCCGCCGACGACGGTCGGGAGCCGGTCGAAGTTGAAGATCGGCGGCGGCGAGGAGACCTGCCACTCGAGCGTCATCCCGCGCCACGGGTTGGCCACGGCGCGTCGGGCCGCCGCGCCAGCTGGTGACCATGTTGTAGAGGAAGATCAGCGTGCTCAGCCCGAGCGCCGAAGCTCGCGATCGAGATGAACAGGTTCAGGTCGGCGAACTTCGCGGCGTAGGTCGCCGACGCGCCGCGGCATGCCCTGCAGGCCGAGGATGTGCATCGGCCCGAACGTCAGGTTGAAGAAGACGAACGTCGTCCAGAAGTGCCACTTGCCGAGGCGCTCGTCGTACATTCGCCCGGTCATCTTCGGGAACCAGTAGTAGACGCCGGCGAAGATCGTCATCAGCGAGCCGCCGAACAGCACGTAGTGGATGTGCGCGACGATGAAGTAGCGTCGCGCTGACGTGGATGTCGAACGGGATCATCGCGAGCATCACGCCGCTGATCCCGCCGAGCGTGAACGTCGTCAGGAAGCCGAGCGCGAACAGCATCGGCGTGTCGAGGTGCAGCACGCCGCGCCACAGCGTCGCCAGCCAGGAGAAGATCTTGATGCCGGTCGGCACGGCGATGATCGCGGTCGTGATCGCCATCGGGATGCGGATCCAGGCGGCCATCCCCGAGGTGAACATGTGGTGCGCCCAGACGGTGAAGCCGAGCCCGACGATCGCCAGCAGCGAGAACGCCATCATGCGGTAGCCGAAGATCGGCTTGCGCGACTTCACGGCGATGATCTTCGCTGATGATCCCGAAGCCGGGCAGCATCATGATGTAGACGGCCGGGTGCGAGTAGAACCAGAAGACGTGCTGGTACATCAGCACGTCGCCGCCCTTGGCGGCGTTGAAGAAGTTGAAGCCGAGCGCGCGGTCGAGCAGGACGAAGAACTGCGACGCGGCGATGAACGGCGTCGCGATCACGACCAGCAGCGACGTCGCGAAGTTCGCCCAGACGAGCAGCGGCAGGCGGAAGAAGCTCATCCCGGGCGCGCGCATCGTGATGATCGTGACGAGGAAGTTGAGCGCGGTCATGATCGAGGAGGCGCCCGCGAACTGCACGCCGAGCGAGAAGAACGTCTGCCCGATCGGGCGCGTCGGTCGACAGCGGCGCGTACGCGGTCCAGCCGTCGGCGAAGGCGCCGCCGGGGGCGAAGAAGCTGCCGAGCATCAGCGCGCCGGCGACCGGCAGCAGCCAGAAGGAGAGCGCGTTCAGGCGCGGGAAGGCCATGTCGGGCGCGCCGATCATCAGCGGCAGCACGAAGTTCGCCGAGGCCCGGCGAAGACGGGGATGACGAACAGGAAGATCAGCATCGACGCGTGGACCGAGAACAGGCCGTTGTAGGTGTTCGCGTCGACGAACTGCGCGCCCGGCTGCGGCGAGCTCGGCGCGCATCAGCATCGCGATCAGGCCGCCGACGAGCAGGAAGAAGAACGAGGTGACCGTGTACTGGATGCCGATCACCTTGTGGTCGGTGTTGATGCGGAAGTAGTCCTTCCACGTGTACGCGCCGTGGCCGGAGTGGTCCTCGGGGCGCGTCGGTGCGCCCGCGCGGCCCAGTAGAACCAGTAGTCGAAGCCGCCGATGCCGACGAGGAACAGCAGCGGCGCGGCGATCAGCGAGACGGTCAGGATCGCTTCGCCGTCGAGGTAGTGGTGGAAGGTCGAGTGGCCGGTGCTCATGCGCACGAGCCACGTCAGGCAGGTCGCGAACGCGACGCCGAGCAGCATCATCCAGGCGGCGCGGTAGAAGCCCGGCGCGCGCAGCTTGGCGCCGAGCGATCGCCGCGGGCCGCCGGGGCCGGTCGGACCGGCGTGCGGGGGACCGGGGGCGTGCACGGCCGTCGCCATCAGCGGGCCTCCTCGCGCCGTCTCGTCGGCCTCTGCACTCGCACCACGCGCGACATTATCCCGCAGCCCCGCACGGACGCGCCGGCGCCGCTCGAGGCGCTCGCCGCGCTCGCGGTCAGCTGGCTCTTCAGCCACGCCTTGAACCGCGCTGCGGGCACGACGTGGACGGTCGAGCGCATCGTCGAGTGGCCGACGCCGCAGAGCAGGTTGCAGACGATCGGATAGGTGCCGAGCCGGTCGGGCGTCGCGCGGTAGTGCGTCGTGATGCCCGGCACGACGTCCTCCTGCAGGCGGAAGGCGGGGATCCAGAAGGCGTGGATCACGTCCTTGGAGCGCATGTTGAAGTTGACCGACTCGCCCTCGGGCAGGTAGAGCTGGTAGTGTTTCCAGCGGCTTGCCGCCGGTCACCGACGGCGGGTACTGGTAGGTCCAGACGAACTGCTGGCCGGTGACGCCGACCTGGATCTCGCGCGCCGGCTTCTTCTCGTTGTCGTGCAGCACGACGAACGAGTAGGCGACCAGCCCCAGCAGCAGGATCGCCGGCGACCGCCGTCCAGATGACCTCGAGGCGCGTGTTGCCGTGGATCGGCGGGCCGTCCTTGAGCTCCTCGCCGGGCTTCATGCGGAACTGCCAGACGCAGTAGAGGATCACGCGTGACGACGAGCACGAAGATCGGGATCGTCGACGATCACGAGCACGTGGTAGAGGCGGTCGGTGTTGTGCGCCTGCGTCGAGGCCTGCACCGGGAACCAGTGGATCGCGTAGCTGAGCACGATGCCGATCGCCGTCGCGATCACGGCCGCGACGATCGTGATGGTCAGCGGAGCGCCGGTCTAGCCCATCAGCCCAGCCGGCTCCATCCCGAACGGGCCAGACCGGCGGTCTGACGGCGATCCTCTCCATCGCGGGCGTGATCCTAATGCCTTCGTCCCCGGGAACGGCTCGACGCTTGACGGACGAAGCATCGCGGGTAATAGATTGAGCCAATCGTTGCAAATCCTTCGAGCGAGCCTCGGGCGGGGGGCTGGCGTGCGAAAGGAGCGGTCGATGCAGGTCAGCGAAGGGATGAGCCCGACGGTCCTCACCGTCGGCCCCGGTCACACGCTGCGCGCGGTCGCGCGGCTGATGTCCGAGCGCAAGGTCGGCGCGGCGGTCGTGATGGACCCCGACGGCAACGGGCCGGGGATCATCACCGAGCGCGACATCCTCGTCTCGCTCGGCGCCGGCGAGGACCCGGACCGCGAGCTCGTCGCCGAGCACCTGACGCGCGACGTCGTCTTCGCCGCGCCCGACTGGTCGCTCGAGGAGGCGGCGGCGGCGATGGTGCGCGGCGGCTTCCGCCATCTGATCGTCGTCGAGAGGGGAGAGACGGTGGGCATTCTCTCCGTTCGAGACGTCGTGCGCTGCTGGACCGACGACGGAGCGATCTGTCCCGTTCCGGCGAGCGCAGGGGTGGGGTGAGTGAGGGTTCGCGCGCGGTGTGGGGACCGCGCGCGACGCCCCCGCTAGTCGAGCGGAAGCTCGTCGATTTCTTCGGCGCGTGTCTTTGATCCAGCGCACGATGCAGCAGACGGTCAGCACGGCGCCGATGACGGTCAGCTCGATGAACGTCGTGATGCCGACGAGCGTGAGCGTGACGCCGACTGCGGTCAGCAGCGGCAGGATCGTCGGGCCGGGGAGGTGGATCTCCTCGCCGACCGGCGGGACCTCGGGATCGAGCGGGCTCACGAGACGTAGACGGCGGCGACGACGAACGTGATGCCGAACATGAACATGCAGATCGCCGCCACGATCCAGCCGGTGCGGATGTTCTTTCGTGCGAGACGTCGGTTCATCGCGGCGAAGATTAGCGATCCGGCCTACAGATGGACGTCGGCGACCATCGCGCAGAACAGCAGCGCGAGGTAGGCGAGCGAGAAGAGGTACAGCCGCAGCGCGGACGGCCGGTCGGCGCGGCGGTACAGGCGCACGGCGCCCGCGATGAAGCCGATGCCGAGCAGCAGCGAGGCGACGAGGTAGATCGCGCCGAAGCCGCCGGCGCAGAACGGCAGCTGCGTGACGGCGTAGAGCAGCACCGAGTAGAGCAGGATCTGCCGGCGCGTCTCGGCCTCGCCGCGCACGACGGGCAGCATCGGCACGCCGACCTTCGCGTACTCGTCCTTCATCAGCAGCGACAGCGCCCAGAAGTGCGGCGGCGTCCAGAAGAAGACGATGAAGAAGAGGATCACGGCCGTGCCGCTGACCGAGCCGGTGACGGCGGCCCAGCCGACGAGCGGCGGGACGGCGCCGGCGGCGCCGCCGATGACGATGTTCTGCGGCGTGCGCCGCTTCAGCCAGACGGTGTAGACGAGCACGTAGCCGAGGAAGCCCGGAGAACGAGAGCGCGGCGGCGAGTGGGTTGACGGCGAGCGAGAGCTCGAGCAGCGAGAGCGCGGCGAGCGTGCAGCCGAACGTCAGCGCTGCGCGCGGCGAGACGCGTCCGGCCGGGATCGGCCTGCCGGCGGTGCGCGCCATCTGCGCGTCGATGTCGCGGTCGAACCAGTGGTTGACGGCGCCGGCGCCGCCGGCGGAAAGGTAGCCGCCGAGGCAGGTGAGGAAGACGAGCAGCGGCGACGGGTCGCCGGCGACGTACATCGTCGCGATCGTCGTCAGCAGCAGCAGCGACTGGACCTTCGGCTTTGTCAGCTCGACGTAGTCGCCGAGCAGCTGGCGCGCGCGCGGCGCGACCCCGATCGCGGGGGCCTGCAGCGTCGGCGCGGCGCCGGGCACGCTACACCCCGACCTGCGTCGCGCCGGCCGGGACGACCGCGCTCGATCCGCTCGCGCCGGCGCCGGTGCGCCGCTCGATCTCTCGCCGGATGTCCTTCATCGGTTCGACGGAGCGTACCTGGGGAACGGTGTCGAAGTTGTTGACCGGCGGCGGCGAGCTCGTGAACCACTCGAGCGTGTTCGCCTTCCACGGGTCGGGCCCGGCGACGACGCCGCTCTTGAGGCTGACGACGGCGTTGACGATCGTCACGAGCACGCCGAGGCCGAGGATGAACGAGCCGACAGTCGAGATCTGGTTGTACAGCGCGAGGTTCCCGACGTTGTCGTACTCGTACACGCGTCGCGGCATCCCGTCGAGCCCGATCACGTGCTGGATCAGGAACGTCGTCAGCACGCCGACGAACATCAGCCCGAAGCTCCACTTGCCGAGGCCTTCGCCGAGCATCTTGCCGGTGATCTTCGGGAACCAGTAGTAGATCGCGGCGAAGATCGTGAACACGGCGCCGCCCATCAGCACGAAGTGCAGGTGCGCGACGACGAAGTACGTTTCGTTGACCTGCCAGTCGATCGGGAACGTCGCGAGGAACACGCCGGAGATGCCGCCGATCAGGAAGATGACGATCGCGCCGGCGCAGTACAGCAGCGGCGTTCGCAGTTCGATCGAACCGCGCCACAGCGTCGCGACCCAGTTGAGGATCTTGACGCCGGTCGGCACGGCGATGAAGTACGAGCTGAGCATGACGAAGACGAGGATCGCCTCGGGGATCGGCGCGGTGAACATGTGGTGCGCCCACGTGAGGAAGCCGAGGAACGCGATCGCGACGGTCGACGCGGCGATCGCCTTGTAGCCGAAGATCGGCTTGCGCGCGAACACCGGCAGGATCTCGGAGATGATCCCGAAGCCGGGCAGCACCATGATGTAGACCTCGGGGTGCCCGAAGAACCAGAAGAGGTGCTGCCAGAGGATCGCCGAGCCGCCGCTGCCGGGGTCGAAGAAGTGCGTGCCGAAGTGGCGGTCGGTCAGCAGCATCGTGACGGCGCCGGCGATCACGGGCATCGCGAAGATGATCAGCACCGAGTAGACGAGGATCGTCCAGATGAACAGCGGCAGCCGGCCCCAGCTCATGCCCTTCGCGCGCATGTTCGCGATCGTCACGTAGAAGTTGATCGCGCCGATGATCGAGGAGATGCCGGTGAGGTGCACGAGGTAGATCCACGCGTCCTCGCCGCCGGACGGCGAGAACGTCGAGTTGGCGAGCGGCACGAAGCTGACCCAGCCGGCTTCGGGCGGGTTCCAGAAGACCGACGCGTAGAAGACGATGCCGCCGGCGAGCAGCAGCCAGTAGGACAGCGCGTTCAGGCGCGGGAAGGCCATGTCGCGCGCGCCGATCATCAACGGCACGAAGTAGTTCGCGAGGCCGGCCATCATCGGCACGACGAACAGGAAGACCATCGTCGTCCCGTGCATCGTGAACAGCTGGTTGTAGGTCGTCGGCGTGACGAGCGTGTTGTTCGGCGCGCCGAGTTGCAGGCGCATCAGCAGCGCCTCGGTTCCGCCGAGGCAGAAGAAGACGAACGTCGTGACCATGTACATGATCCCGATCCGCTTGTGATCGGTCGTCGTGATCCAGCTCGTCCAGCCGCGCGGCTCCGGCTTGACGGCGTGCGCTGTTATGAGCGGGATCGGTGCGGTTTGAGTGGCGGCCATGAAGGTGCTGTCCTCTGCGTCCTAGGGGTTTTCGACCTGACCGGCGCCGGTCTGGCTGTTGAGCTTCGCGCGCGCGACCTTCGCCTGTTCGTTCGATTCGTCGATCTGCTTCTTCTGGTACGCGAGCCACTGGTCGAACTGCGCCGGCGGCACGGCCTTGACGGTCGCGATCATCCGCGCGTGGCCGCGACCGCAGAGGATCGCGCACTGCCCGCGGAAGACGCCGGGCTTTTCGATCTTGAACCACGTGTAGTTGTGGTATCCGGGCACGGCCTGGAACTTGCCGCCGAGCTTCGGCACCCACCACGAGTGCACGACGTCGGCCGAGACGATGTCGAGCGTGATCGTCGTTTTCGTCGGCACGACGAGTTCCTCGTAGGAGTACGGCGCGCCGAGGCCGTCCGGTTCGTTGGCGCCGGGGTAGACGAACTGCCAGATGTACTGGCGTCCGATCACGTGGATGTTCAGCGCTTTGCCGTTCGGCGGCAGCTTGCGCTCGGAGCTCGCGTAGAGCTCGCCGATTTCGTCGCTCGCGAGCTTGTCGCCTTCGGCGCTCGAGTTCGGCGGGTTCTGGATCGAGGAGAGCTTCGCGAACGTGACGATCGCGAGCGCGAGCAGGACGACGGCGGCGGCGACCGTCCAGCCGACCTCGAGCCGCGTGTTGCCGCGGATCTGCGCGGCGACGGCGCCCTTGCGCGCGCGGAACTTGACGAGCGCGTAGACGAGCGCGCCGACGACGGCGACGAAGATCACGAGCGCGATGACGAGCTCGATCTTGTAGAGGCTGTCGATCTGGTTCGCGTTCGAGGAGCCGCCCGACTGCGGCGTGAAGAACGCGAGCGTCGCTGTGAGGAGATGGCCCAAGGCGGCGGGGATTCTATTCAGGCAGGACCGGGAGACGCTTGATGACGAACAGCACGAGCTTTCACGCGCCCTTGAACCGCGGCTCGCGCTTCTGCGCGAAGGCGATCGCGCCCTCGAGGAAATCGGCGCTGCCGGCCATCTCGCGCTGGACCTGAGCCTCGAGCTCGAGCTGCTCGTCGATGCGCGCGTAGAGCCAGTTGTTGAGCTGGCGCTTGGTGCCGGCGTAGGAGCGCGTCGGGCCGGCGGCCATGCGCGCGGCGAGCGCGGCGGTCTCGGCGGCGAGCTGCTCGTCGGCGACGACGCGGTTGATCAGGCCCCACTCGAGCGCCTTCGGCGCGGGCAGGCGCTCACCGAGCATCGACAGCTCGCTGGCGCGCGCGAAGCCGATGCGGCTCGGCACGAACAGCGAGGATCCGCCGTCGGGGACGAGGCCGATGTTGACGAACGCGAGCAGGAAGTAGGCGCTCTGCGCGGCGAGGATCAGGTCGCAGCACAGCGCGAGCGAGCAGCCGATGCCGACGGCCGGGCCGTTGACGGACGCGATGACCGGCTTTCGCATCTCGCGGATCTGCAGCATGATCGGGTGGTAGCGCTCGGTGAGCGTCTTGTAGACGTCGGGGCGCCCGTCGGGCGTCGTGTCGACGTTGAAGTCCTTGAGGTCGGCGCCGGAGGAGAACGCGCGCCCGCCGCCGGTGAGGACGACGGCGCGGACGGCGTCGTCGGCGGCGGCGTCGCGCAGCGCGGCGAGCAGGTCGGCGCCGAGCTGCGCGTTCCATGCGTTGAGCGCCTCGGGACGGTTCAGCTCGATCGTCGCGGCGCCGGCCTCGCGGCGGACGTTGACGGTCTGCGGTTGCTCGCTCGACTCGGCCATTCGCTCTCCTTTGGACGCGCGTGGTTCGATCGCACGGCCGCGGCGCGGGTGCCGGCCGGCGCGCGTTGATCCTATGGTGTGTGCGATGGAGCGACCCGTGATCGGACTGTGCACCGCGCTCGAACGCGCGCGCTGGAGCGTGTGGGACCAGGAGGCGGTGCTGCTGCCACGCAACTACCTCGAGGAGGTCAACCGCGCGGGCGGGCTCGCCGTGCTGCTGGCGCCGGACGCGGAGCTCGTCGAGCGTCCCGAGGAAGCGCTCGAGCTGCTCGACGGGCTGCTGCTCGCCGGCGGCGCGGACATCGACCCGGCGAGCTACGGACAGGCGGCGCACGCGGAGACGCGGGACTCGGTGCCCGAGCGCGACGCGTTCGAGATCGCGCTTGCGCGCGCGGCGATCGAGCGCGACGTGCCGCTGCTCGGGATCTGCCGCGGGATGCAGCTGATCAACGTCGCGCTCGGCGGCACGCTGACGCAGCACCTGCCGGAGCACCTCGCGCACGAGGAGCACCGCCGCGTGATCGGCTCGTTCGACGGCTCCGACCACGATGTCGAGGTGGTCGACGGAACGCTCGCAGCGTCGGTGATCGGCGCCGGGCGCCACGCGACGAAGTCACATCACCACCAGGGCATCGACCGGCTCGGCGAGGGCCTCGCGGTCGGCGCGCGCTCGGCGCTCGGCGACGACCTCGTCGAGGCGATCGAGCTGCCGCAGCGCGGCTTCGTGCTCGGCGTGCAGTGGCATCCGGAGGCAGACGCGAGCAGCCCGGTGATCGGCGGCCTCGTCGACGCGGTGCGCGCGCATGCGCACGCACGCGGCGCGACGCTCTAGGCGTCCTCGGCGCAGGCGTTCTCAGCGCTCGTTCGGCAGCGCTACGAGCTTCTCGCGCGCGTCGCCGGCGGGCGCCATCCACGCGGGCGCGGGCACGCCCGCGCCGATCGCGACGCTTGCCTCGCCGGCGATCGAGCGCTCGACGCGCAGCAGCGCGCTGCCGTCGACGTCGACGATCGCGCGTGCGCGCGCGAGCAGGGGGGCGACGCGCTCGCGATCGACGCCGGCCGCTTCGAGGAAGCGCGCGACGCGCGATCCGGCGACGCATTGGCGATCGACTTCGAGCTCCTCGATCGCGCCGCCGGCATCGGCGGGCTCATGACCGGTGAGAGCAGGCGAGAGGATGCACGCGACCATGTCGTCGGGTGTCGCGTGCGTCTCGGCGCGAACGCGCGCGAGCAGCGCGCTCGCGCTCGTGCTCGGCTCGGCGGCGAGCTCGGCGAGGCGCTCGCGCCCGAGCAGGTCGTCGCCGACGCGCGCCTCGAGCAGGCCGTCGCTGAAGAAGTAGACGCGACCGCCGGCCGGCAGCGAGATCGTCGTCTGGCGCCGGCCGGTCGGCAGGTCGCAGCAGAGCGGCGCCGAGCAGCAGACGGTGAGCGGCTCGGGCGTCGCGCAGTCGAGCGCGATCGGCGGCGGATGGCCGGCGCACGCGTAGGTCAGCGTGCCGCTCACGGCGTCGTGGACGCCGACGACGACGGTCGCGAAGCGCTTTTCGCCGGGCTGCGTGAGCACGGAGTTGGCGAGCGCGATCGCGGCTCGCGGCTCGAGGCCGGCTTGCAGATAGGCGCGCAGCGTGTATCGGGTGAGCGCGGCCTGGTCGATCGCGGCGCGCCCGTGCCCGACGACGTCGCCGAGCACGATCGCGACCCTGCCGGGCGCGAGCACGAACAGGTCGTAGAAGTCGCCGCCGGCCGCCGGCCCGTCGGCCGGGCGGTAGGCGACGGAGACGGCGAGCGCGCCGAGTCGCGCGGGGATCGCGGGGACGAGCGTCGCCTGCATCGCGTCGAGGTCGCCGAGCAGCGCGGCGCGCTGGCGCTCGAGGCGCCGTGCGCGGCGCGCGGCGCGCTGCGAGCGCGCGCCGAGCGCGAGCGCGAGCAGCAGCAGCAGCAGGATGATCGGCCGGCTCCAATCGGGCACGACCTTCGGAAACGGGAGCTGGCGGCCGAGCGCGTTGAGCGGGTTGCTCGACGACGCGCTGTGCGCCGAGCGCTCGGCGGCGACGCGTGACGAGGCCGGTGTGCGCGAGCCGCTCGCGGCGGCGCCTGGCGCGAGCGAGCCGGTCACGGCGCCTGTCGCGCGCGTGGAGCGCGCCGTCGGCGGCTGTCGCGCGGCGTGGCTCGATGT
The DNA here is from genome assembly GCA_963802105.1 of uncultured Solirubrobacteraceae bacterium. Taxonomy (GTDB): domain Bacteria; phylum Actinomycetota; class Thermoleophilia; order Solirubrobacterales; family Solirubrobacteraceae; genus Palsa-744. Next base: position 2,386,591 of record CAWDHJ010000002.1, read on the forward strand.
GCGCGCTCGTGTCGAGCCTCGCGCGCCGGTCGGCGTCGAGGGCCGACCGAGCGCCGCGCCGCGCGTGCCGGCGGAGTCGCCGCTCGCGCCGCTGCTCGCGTTCGGGGCGGCCGCCGACGTCGCCGGCGCGGCCGGCGCGGCGGACGTCGAGGAGCCGGAGGGCGCGGCGGCTTTCGGTGACGAGACGACGGGCGTGCTCGCGGTGACGGTCGCGCTCGGCGTCGTGAGCGTCGGCGCTTCGGAGGGCGTAGACGTCGGCGTCGTGACTTCGACTTTGACCGACGGCGGCGCGCTGGCTTCGGCGGACGGCGGCGAGGACGTTTCGACCTTGGCGACGCCCGGGACTTCGACGTTCGGCGCTTGGACGTGCACCGGCGTCTGCACCTGGACGCCGACGAGGTGCGCGACTTCGATCGAGATCGTCGAGGGTGCGGGCTGTGCCGGCGCGACGAGCGCCGAGAGCGGCGCGAGCGCAGAGCGGGCGCCGGGTGCGGCGGCGGGGCTCGCGAGCGCATCGGACGCCGTCGCGGACGCTGCCGCGAAGGCGAGCGCGAGCGCCGTCGCGCTCAATCGGTGCTTGCCGAGCATCCGCATGCTTTGTCCTCTCCGGCCCCGACTATCGACGGCGGAGCGTCGTCCGATGATTCCACATGCGAGCGTCGCGGAGGGCGCGAGCTGGACGCTCGGACGGCCTCGCCGGCGGCGGCGAGGCGGCCGAGGGCGGTCATATACTCGGGCCAGTGCGGCGCTCGACAGCCCTCAGAGCAACCGCCTGGGGGGTGGTCGCGGCGGGCGTCGCGGCGCCGCTGCTGCGCAAGCGCACGCGCATCGCGCCGCTGGCGATGCAGAGCCTCGCGTTCGCGGCGCCGCTCGGGCTGTGCGTCGCGACGCGACGCTCGCGCAAGCGCGATGTCGCGGCGTGCGCGCTGCAGATGTGGGCGTACGTCGCGGCGTACAAGACGCCGCACGACGACGCGCAGGCGCAGGAACGGCGGACGCACTTCGACTACCCGATCGTCGCCGACCGCGTGCTCGGCCTCGGCGAGCTGCCGTCGGTGCGCCTGCAGCGCGCGCTCGCGCGGATCGGTCCGGACGGGCCGGAATGGCGCGCGCTCGATCGCGTGCTCGTGTGGACGCACTGGGTCTGGTTCGCGGTGCCGCACGGGACTGTCGCGTACGTGCTCGCGCGCGACCGCGAGCGGTTCGGGCGCGCGGCGGCGCTGACGTACGCGGTGTTCGACATCGGCGCGATGATCTACTGGGTGCTGCCGACGGCGCCGCCGTGGTACGCCGAGGCGGGGCTGGCCGAACGCGAGGGCGTGATGTCGGCTCCGGCTGCGGCGGCGATCGGCGGACACGCGGTGCGGCGGATGATGGCCGAGTACGGCGAGGACTTCTGGCGTGACCGCTGGGGCCCGCTCTACAGTGTTCTGGGAGGCAATCCTCTGGCTGCGATGCCCTCGCTCCACTTCGCGACATCCCTGATGGCGGCGCTTCTGCTGGCAGAGGTCGGAGCGCTGGCGGGCGCGTTCGGCTTCACGTACACGGTGACGCTCGGCTTCGCGCTCGTCTACCTCGGCGAGCACTACGCCGTCGACCTGCTCGCGGGTGCGGCGTTGACGGTGGCCGTGCGCCGCGCGGCGCCGCGCGCGGCGCCGCTGGCGCGACGCTTCGCGCGCGCGGTCGCCTCGCTCGAGGCGCTCGCGCACGAAGGAGCGCGAGCGGCGGCGTGAGCCGGGAGCTCAGCGAGCCGCCGAAGCAGCAGGCCGTCGCCGGAGGGCACGGCGGCGGCGCGCACGACGAGGAGATGCCGCGCCTGGCGCTGACGCGCCGCCGCGCGATCGGCTTCGCGCTGTTCGTGCTGACGATCATCGCGTTCTTCTACTTCGTGCTGCCGAAGCTGTCGAACGTCGGCACGACGGTCCATCGGATCGAGGGCGGCGACAGCTGGTGGATCGCGATCGGCGTCGTGCTCGAGCTGCTGTCGTTCGGCGGCTACGTCGTGCTGTTCCGCTCGGTGTTCGTGCGCGATCACGACCGGATCGGCTGGTCGGAGAGCTACGAGATCACGATGGCCGGGCTCGCGGCGACGCGCCTGTTCGCGGCCGCGGGCGCCGGCGGGGTCGCGCTGACGGCGTGGGCGCTGCGCCGCTCGGGGATGGAGCGGCGGCTCGTCGCGTGCCGGATGGTCGCGTTCATCGTGCTGCTGTACGTCGTCTACGCCGGCTCGCTGCTGATCGACGGGATCGGGCTCGGCTCGGGGCTGTTCCCAGGCGGCGGCTCGTTCGCGATCACGATCGTCCCGGCGATCGTCGCGGCGCTTTTGCTCGCCGGCGCGGGCGCCGTCGCGGCGCTGCCGGGCGACTTCGAGCGGCGCCTGCAGCGCCGCGCCGACGGCTCGGGGCGCTTCGCGCACTGGCTCGCGCGCGCGGCGAGCGTGCCGGCGCTCGCGGCGAGCGGCGTGCGCACAGCGATCGGCCTCGTGCGCTCGCGCGACCCGCGGCTGCTCGGCGCGCTCGCGTGGTGGGGCTTCGACATCAGCGTGCTGTGGGCGATGTTCCACGCGTTCGGCTCGGCGCCGCCGTTCACGGTCATCTGGATGGCATACTTCGTCGGCATGCTCGGCAACCTGCTGCCGCTGCCGGGCGGGCTCGGCGGCGTCGAAGGCGGCATGATCGGCGCGTTCGCGGCGTTCGGCGTCGACTTCAACCTGTCGGTGCTCGCGGTGATCTCCTATCGTGGGATCTCGTTCTGGCTGCCGACGCTACCCGGCGCGATCGCGTACCTGCAGCTGCGGCGCAAGGTCGCGCAGTGGCGCGAGGAGCAGGACGAGACCTCGGCGACGCCGGCTCGCGAGGAGCCGGTCGGGACCGCCGAAGCGCTCGGCGCCGGGTGACAAAGCCCAGTAGCGGCGCTATACTTCATTTAGTGAAGTACCGATTGGAGATGAGATGAGCGACGTCGAGAACGTGATCATCGTCGGCAGCGGGCCGGCCGGCTACACGGCGGCGCTGTACACGGCACGCGCGAACCTGAAACCGCTCGTGTTCGAGGGCTTCGCGTGGGGCGGTCTGTTGCAGCAGACGACCGATGTAGAGAACTACCCCGGCTTTCCCGACGGCGTGATGGGCCCGGAGATCATGCAGCGCTTCCGCGACCAGGCCGAGCGCTTCGGCGCGCGCCTGGAGACGGAGGACGTCGACCGCGTCGAGCTCGCGAGCGAGCCCGGCGGCGTCCACAGCGTGTGGGTCGGAGACGAGCAGCGCCGTGCGCGCACGGTCGTGCTCGCGATGGGCGCCGAGCACAAGAAGCTCGCGGTGCCCGGCGAGGAGGAGCTCTCGGGCCGGGGCGTCAGCTACTGCGCGACGTGCGACGCGGCGTTCTTCAACGGCGCCTCGACGCTGATCGTCGGCGGCGGCGACTCGGCGATGGAGGAGGCGATCTTCCTCTCGAAGTTCGCCGCGAACGTGACGGTCGTGCACCGTCGCGCCGACTTCCGCGCGTCGAAGATCATGCTCGAGCGCGCTCGCGAGCAGCAGAACATCGAGCTGCTGACGCCGTACACGGTCGACGAGTTCGTCGCCGGCGAGAACGGCGCGCTCGGCCACGCGCGGCTGAAGAACACGGAGACCGGCGAGCAGCGCGACCTGCTCGTGACGGGCGCGTTCATCGCGATCGGCCACGAGCCGCAGTCGGGCATCGTGCTCGGGCAGATCGACGTCGACGAGAACGGCTACGTCGTGACCGACGGCAAGTCGACGCGCACGAACCGCCCCGGCGTGTTCGCGGCGGGCGACCTCGTCGACCACACCTACCGCCAGGCGATCACCGCCGCCGCGTCCGGCTGCGAGGCCGCGCTCGACGCCGAGTGGTACCTGCGCGACACGCCCGAGGTGCCGACGCCCGAGGGCATGCCCGAGGGCGACCTCGCCGAGGCGCAGTGGGCGGCACCCGCCGTCGAGCCCGTCGACTCGCTCTAGAGGGCGCCCTCGAGCTCGAGCAGGAAGCGCTTGCGGTGCAGGCCGCCGCCGTAGCCGCCGAGCGCGCCGCCGCTGCGCAGGACGCGGTGGCAGGGGACGACGATCGGGATCGGGTTGGCGCCGAGCGCGTTGCCGGCGGCGCGCGAGCCGCGCGGGCTGCCGGCCTCGGCGGCGACCTCGGCGTAGCTGAGCACGCCGCCGTACGGGATCTCGGAGGTGACGTGCAGCACGCGCCGGCCGAACGGGCCGACGAGCGTCCAGTCGAGCGGCAGCTCGAACGTCCGGCGGCGCCCGGCGAAGTACTCGTCGAGCTCGCGCTGCACGGCGTCGAGCGCGCTGTCGGAGCCGGCGTCGACCTCGACGATCCGCGGCGAGACGCGGCGCGCGAGACGTTCGAGCACGCGCTCGACGTCGTCCTCGGGGTAGCCGAGCTTGACGAGGCCTCGCTTCGTCGCCGCCGCGAGCAACGGCCCCCAGGGCGAGTCGACCGACGTGTACGTGACGTCCGCGAGCCGCTCGCCGGCGATCCGCCGCGTCAGACGCCGCGCGGCGGCCGCCGACTGTTCGCTCGCTCGCTCCTCGCCGCGTGCGCGGCGCAGCGCGCGCTCGACCTCGCGCGTCTCGATCGTGTCGCTGCTGCTTGCGTTGCTCATGCCTCGACCACCTTTCTCAGCTTCGTCAGTCCCTCGTGCAGCGAGCGCCGTGCGGCGTCCTCCGAGCAGCCGATCGCGCTCGCGATCTCGCGATGCGGCAAGTCGGCGACGTAGCGCAGCACGACGGCCGAGCGCTGGCGCGCGGGCAGCTCGCCGACCGCGTGCCACAGCTCCCGCTCGCCGTCCGCCGGTCGCTCGTCGGCCGCCGCTGCCGCCGGTCGCGAGCGCTCGACGTCGCTCGCGTCGCCGACGGCGAGCGCCCGTCGCGAGCGCGCGCGGTGGACGTCGAGCGCCTTGCGGTGCGCGATCGTCAGCACCCACGCGCGCGCGTCCGAGTCGCCGCGCAGGCGCGGGTAGGCGCGCAGCGCGGCGACGAACGTCTCCTGGAAGCAGTCCTCGGCGTCGTCGGCGCCGACGATCGAGACGAGGTAGCGCCAGACGAGCTCGCGCTGCTCGTCGAGGAACGCCTGAAACGGTGGCATCGTCGTCGCGCTCACCTACCTACAACGACGCACGCGCGCGAAACGTGAGATCGCCGCCGTCAGGTCTCGACGTCGTACTCGAAGAAGCCCGCGCCGACGGCGCGTCCGAGGCGACCGGCGTGCACGAGCCGGCGCAGCGCCGGCGCCGCGCGGTAGCGGTCCTCGCGGTACTCGGCGCACAGCGCGTCGAGCACGCTCAGCACGTGGTCGAGCCCGATCGTGTCGGCCCACGCGAGCGGGCCGCGCGGGTAGCTGAGGCCGAGCGTCATGCCCTTGTCGATGTCGTGCGCGCCGCCGACGCGCTCGCCGAGCGCGAACGCGCACTCGTTGATCACCTGGCAGACGATTCGTCCGAGCACGAGCCCCGGCGCGTCGCCGACCCATGCGACGTGCTTGCCGAGCGCCTCGAAGAAGCGCTCGGCGCGCGCCGCGGCGAGCGGCGAGGAGCTCTCGCTGCGCGTCAGCTCGACGAGGCTCGCGTCCTCGAGCGGCGCGAGCGCGTGGAAGCCGACGGCGCTGCCGGCTGGGTCGAGCGCGCCGAGCGAGCCGGCCTGGCAGAGCACGACGTGCGCGCCGCCGTGCACGATCTCGCTCGTGCGCACGTCCTGCTCGCCGACCGCGTCGGCCGGCAGCCGATCGCATTCGAGGACGAGCGCCGGCAGCACGCCGCCGGTCTCGTCGTGCGGCGAGCGCACCTCGAAGCCGGCCTGCGAGGCGGCGTGGCGCAGCTCCTCGGCGAGCACGCCCGAGCCGGCGATCACGACGACGCCCTCGCCGCTCGCCGGCGCCGACCGCGCCGGCGCCGGCGCGTCCTCTTCGCGATGGCTCGCGCCGTCGGCGTAGGCGTAGTAGCCGCGCCCCGTCTTGCGCCCGTGCAGCCCGGCGGCGACGTAGCGCGCGGCGATCGGCGACGGTTTCCAGCGCGGCTCGCCGAAGCTCTGCTCGAAGAAGCTCTTCGAGATCTCGAAGCCGACGTCGACGCCGACGAGGTCCATCAGCTCGAACGGCCCCATGCGAAAGCCGCCGGCGGCGCGGCAGATGCGGTCGATCGTCTCGACGTCGGCGATCCGCTCTTGAAGGAGACGCAGCGCCTCGAGGCCGAACGGGCGGTTGCAGCGGTTGACGACGAACCCGGGCCCGTCGCTCGCGTGGATCACGCTCTTGCCCATCGCCTCGCCCGTCGCGTGCGCGAGCGCGAGCGCGCGCTGCGAGGACTGCTCGCCGGCGACGACCTCGAGCAGCTTCATCAGCGGCGCCGGGTTGAAGAAGTGCATGCCGACGACACGCTCCGGGTGGCTCGCCGCCGGCGCGATCGCCGTGACGAGCAACGACGACGTGTTCGTCGCGAGCACGCACCGCTCGTCGACGATCTCCGAGAGCCGGCCGTAGAGCTCGTGCTTCAGCTCGATCCGCTCCGGCGCGGCCTCGATCACGAGCTCGCACGGCGCGAGCTCGCCGATCTCGGCGACCGCCTCCAGTCGCTCGCTCGCCGCCTGCGCCTGCTCGTCGCTGAGCCGTCCCTTCGCCGCTTCTTTGCGCAGGCCCTCGCGCGCGCGCTCGAGCCCGCGTTGCAGCGCCTCTCCCACCGGGTCGTGCAGCAGCGTGCGCGCGCCCGAGCGCGCGGCGAGCTGCGCGATGCCGGAGCCCATCGTGCCCGCACCGAGCACACCGATCGTGCCGGCTGCACCAGTCATCGTCCGATCCATTCGGAGATCGCCATGATCGAGCTGTCGCTGAGGAGCGCGGCCGCCGGCTAGGACGGCACCATCGCGCCGATCCCGGTCTTCTCGCGGCCGATGATCAGTTTCTGGATCTGCGACGTGCCCTCGTAGAGCGTCGTCACGCGCGCGTCGCGGTAGTAGCGCTCGACCGGGTGATCGTCGACGTAGCCGGCGCCGCCGTGCACCTGGATCGCGAGGTTCGCGCACTCGAGCGACGCCTCCGTCGCGTGCAGCTTCGCGATCGACGTCTCGAGCGTGTTCGGCCTGCCCTGGTCCTTCAGCCAACCCGCGCGCCAGACGAGCATCCGCGAGGCCTCCGTCTTGACCGTCATGTCGGCGATCATCGCCTGCACGAGCTGGAAGCTCGCGATCGGGCGGCCGAACTGTTCGCGCTCCTTCGCGTAGCTGACCGACTCCTCGACGCAGCCCTGGCAGATCCCGACGCAGCCGGCCGCGACCGAGTAGCGGCCCGAGTCGAGGTTCGACATCGCGACTTTGAAGCCCTGGCCGACCTCGCCGAGCACGTCGTCGTCTGAGACCTCGACGTCTTCGAGCGCGATCGACGCCGTGTCGGAGGCGTGCAGCCCCATCTTGTGCTCGATCGTCTGCGGTTTGAAGCCCGGCTGGTCGGTGTCGACGATGAAGCACGCGACGCCCTTGTGCCCGAGCTCCGGGTCCGTCTGCGCGAAGATCAGCGCGACCTTCGCGTAGTTCGCCATCGAGATCCACATCTTCGCGCCGTTCAGCACCCAGCCGCCGTCGACCTTCTTCGCGCGCGTCTTCTGGTTGGCGGCGTCCGAGCCCGTGTCCGGCTCGGTCAGCCCGAAGCAGCCGAGCCACTCGCCCGAGCACAGCTTCGGCAGGTACTTGTGCTTCTGCTCCTCGGTGCCCCACTTGAGGATGCCCGAGCAGACGAGCGACGTCTGCACCGAGATGACCGTGCGGATCGCCGAGTCGCCGCGGCCGATCTCCTCGACGATCAGCCCGTAGGAGAGGTAGTCGAGGCCCGCTCCGCCGTACTCGGCAGGGACGATCGCGCCGAGGTAGCCCTGCGCGGCGACCTTGCGCACGAGCTCGACGTCGAAGTGGTGGTTGCGCGCGTTTTCGCGCGCCTGCAGCACGATCTCGTTGTCGGTGAACTCGCGCGCCGTTGCCTTGATCAGGCGCTGCTCGTCGGTCAATTCGAAGTCCATCTCATCCCTCCCGGGTTAGCTTTGGCGTCTTCCACGGCGCGCTCACGCGCCGCTCGATCTCCTCTGCGATCCCCTCGATCGGGACGCGCTCCTGCGCGAGCGAGTCGCGGTCCCTCAGCGTCATCGTCCGGTCGGCGACGCTCTGGTGGTCGATCGTCAGGCAGAACGGCGTGCCGATCTCATCCTGTCGGCGGTAGCGCTTGCCGATCGAGCCACCGTCGTCGTACTCCGCCTGGACGACGGCGCGTACTGCGCGGTGCACCTCGTGCGCCAGCTCCGGCTGGCCTTCCTTTCGCAACAGCGGCAGCACCGCGACCTTGACCGGAGCCAGGCGCGGGTGCAGCCGGAGCAGAGTCCTCGTCTCGCCGGCGCCCTCGCTCTCGCCGCCGACGACTTCCTCGTCGTAGGCGTCGACGAGGAACGCGAGCGTCGCGCGATCGGCGCCGGCCGCCGGCTCGATCACGTACGGCACGTAGCGCTCGCCGCTGCCCTGGTCGAAGTACTCGAGCTTCTCGCCCGAGAACTCGGCGTGGCGCGAGAGGTCGAAGTCGCCGCGGTTCGCGATCCCCTCCAACTCGCTCCAGCGGGCTCCGCCGACGGAGTCGGTGGACGGGAAGAGGTATTCGACGTCGCTCGTGCCCGAGGAGTAGTGCGATAGCTCCTCGGCGTCGTGCGCGCGCAGGCGCAGGTGGTCGGGGCGGATGCCGAGGTTCGTGTACCACAGCTCGCGCTCGGCCAGCCAGTGCTCGAACCAGCGCTGTGCTTCGGCCGGCGGCACGAAGAACTCCATCTCCATCTGCTCGAACTCGCGCGTGCGGAAGATGAAGTTGCCCGGCGTGATCTCGTTGCGAAACGACTTGCCGACCTGCGCGATGCCGAACGGCGGCTTCTTGCGCGCGAACTGCAGCACGTTCTTGAAGTTGATGAAGATGCCCTGCGCCGTCTCCGGGCGCAGGTAGGCGACCGACCCCGACTCCTTGACCGGCCCTACGGTCGTCTCGAACATCAGGTTGAAGTCGCGCGCGTCGGTCAGCTCGCACTCCTCGGCCTCGCCTGGGTGCTTCGACGGTTTGCGCCCGCACTCGAGCTCCTGCAGGTGGTCGGCGCGGTAGCGCTTGCCGCACGTCTTGCAATCGACGAGCGGGTCGGTGAAGCCTTCGAGATGGCCCGAGGCCTCCCACACGCGCGGGTGCTGCAAGATCGCCGAGTCGAGCGCGACGATGTCGTCGCGCTCGGTGATCATCGCGCGCCACCACTCATTCTTGACGTTCTGCTTGAGCAGCACGCCGTAGTGGCCGAAGTCGTACGTCGAGCCGACGCCGCCGTAGATCTCCGACGACGGAAAGACGAAGCCGCGCCGCTTGCACAGCGCGACGATCTTCTCCATCGTCACGACGTCGTCTGTCGGAGGCGTGCTCATCGCGGCTCGTGACTCTAGTTAACATGCGCCGCCGTGGCGCGCATCCTGATCGTCGGCGGCGGCTGTCCGGGCCGCCGGCTCGCGGCGAGGCTCGCCGGCGACGGGCACGCGGTGCGCGTGACGACGCGGCGCGAGGAGCAGCGCGCGGCGATCGAGCAGGGCGGCGCCGAGTGCTGGATCGGCACGCCCGATCGCCTCGCGACGCTGCGCGGCGCGCTCGACCACGTGACGATCGCGTGCTGGATGCTCGCCGGCGCGCGCGGCGAGCAGGAGCAGTTGCGCGCGCTGCACTCCTCGCGCCTCGAGTTCTTCCTCACGCAGGCGATCGACACGACCGTGCGCGGCTTCCTCTACGACGCCGCGCCGAGGCCCGGCGGCCTCGACGCGGCGCTGCTCGCCGACGGCGCGAAGATCGTGCGCCGGATGACCGAGCTCAACGCGATCCCCGTGGCGGTGCTCGGCGGCGACGGCGATGTCGCCGCTGGCGCCGATGCGCCGTTCGCGCCGGAGCAGTCGGTCGAGCAGGCGGCCGGCGCGATCGACGCGCTGCTCGCCGGTCGCGCCTGACGCGCGTCGAGCGGCGTACGGCGAGATCAAGTTCGACGCGCGTGCGGCCGATGAGGACGCACGATGACCGGCTCGCGTCCCCGATACGGACTGGCCGTCTCCGCGCTCGGCGCGATCGCAATCGTCGTCGCCGTGTTCCTGCCGTGGTACGGCGTCAGCTTCACGACGAGCGGCATCGCGACCGCGCAGCACGTCGGCGATCAGGTCGCCGCGCAGTACGGCAACGCCGCGATGCAGTCGGTCATCGCCTCGATGCACGCGAACCTCGGCGCGCTCGCCGGCCGCGAAGTCACCTCGCTCAGCGCGCACCAGGCGCTGAGCACGATGAGCGTCGTCCTGCTCGTGCTCGCCGCGCTCGCCTGCGCGATCGCGCTGCTCGCGCTCGCCGGGCCGGCCCCGGCGGCCTCGCAAGCCAACCGCTTCCCGCTCGCCGTGCTCGGCTTCGTCGCCGGCGCGTGCATCGTCTTTCGCATCGTCGACCCGCCGACGCCCGCAGGCGGCTTCTTCGCGCTGTCGCTGCGCGAGGGCGCGTGGTTCGCGCTGCTCGGCGCGATCGCGATCGTCTGCGGCGCGCTGTGGCCCGCGCGGTCGGCCGGCGCCGGCGCCTCGAACGAGGTCTCGCAGGCCGTCTGGACGCAGCTCTCCGGCTGGACTCCAGAGAGCTGATCGAGCCTCGCCGACGCATGCCTGACGGCCCGCTCGGCCGCGGTCGTCCGCTATCCTGAAGGAAATCCCCTAAAGCCGATCAGGATTGATTGTGCAGGATGAGGATCGGCTGTAAGAAGCCGCCTTGCGACGGCCGCCTGCGAGAAAGGAACGACGAGATGACGCTGCAACTGGGCGACACAGCCCCCGACTTCGAGGCTCAGACGACCGAGGGGCCGATCAAATTCCACGACTGGATCGGCGACTCCTGGGCCGTCCTGTTCTCGCATCCGAAGGACTTCACGCCGGTCTGCACGACCGAGCTCGGCTACATGGCCAACGCGAAGCCCGAGTTCGACCGCCGCGGCGTGAAGATCATCGGCCTGTCGGTCGACGCGCTCGACCGGCACGAGGAGTGGGCGAAGGACATCGAGGAGACGCAGGGCACGGCTCCGAACTACCCGATCATCAGCGACAGCGACTTCAACGTCTCGAAGCTCTACGGGATGCTGCCGGCCGACGTCGGCGGCGACTCCGGCGCGCGCACCCCGGCCGACAACCAGACGGTTCGCAACGTGTTCGTCATCGGCCCCGACAAGAAGGTCAAGCTGATCCTGATCTACCCGATGACGACCGGGCGCAACTTCGACGAGGTGCTGCGCGTGATCGACTCGCTGCAGCTGACGGCAAAGCACAAGGTCGCGACGCCGGTCAACTGGAAGGAGGGCGAGAAGGTGATCATCGCCGGCTCGGTCTCCAACGACGAGGCGAAAGAGACCTACCCGGACGGGTGGGAGGAGCCGCGCCCGTACATCCGCATCGTGCCGCAGCCGACGAGCTGAGCGCGCGCTAGCCGAGCGAGAGGCGGCCGCCGAGGCCGCCCTCTCGCAGGCGCGCGATCAGGTTCTCGAGGATCCGGAACGTCGCGCCCCAGATCAGGTGGCCGTCGAGCACGTACGCGTCGGTCTCGAACTTGATCCCACGGCGCTCGAGGTGCGTGCGCGTGCGGCTCTCGCCGAGCGCCTGCAGCGGCAGCTCGAGCACGGCGTCGACCTCGCGCGGCGAGACGCGCCAGTGCTGGCCGGGCTCGATCGTGCCGACGAACGGGTGGATCTGGTAGCCGGTCGCGAACGTCGAGATCGACGGGAGCTCGCCGATCAGCTCGACGGCGCCCGCGTCGAGCCCGATCTCCTCCTCGGCCTCGCGCAGAGCCGTCGCCGCGAGGTCGGCGTCGGTCGGGTCCATGCGCCCGCCAGGGAACGAGATCTCGCCGGCGTGGCGGCGCAGGTCGGCGCGCCGGCGCGTTAGCACGACGTGCGGCGGCGCGCCGGCGGAGGAGACGAACAGCGGCACGAGCACAGCCGCGAGCGTGCGGTCGGGCGTCGTGCTGTCGGACGTCGAGCTCACGTTTGCGCGCCGCGCGGCTCGCCGGGCGCCAGAGGCGGAATCGTCGCTGCCTCGCTCGATCAGGCGGCCATGTGGACGCGCTCGATGCGCTCCATGAACATGACCTCGCCCTCGAGCGCACGGTGCACCGGGCACTTCGCGGCGATCACGCGCAGGCGCTCGACCTGCTCCTCGGGCAGGTCGTCGGGCAGGCGCGTGATGAGCTCGAACTTCGTCGGGCAGCCGCGTTCGGCGGCGCTGTACTCGACGTCGACCTCGACGTGGCCGATGTCCCAGCCCTTGCGCGCGGCGTACATCTCGATCGTGATCGCCGTACACGACGCGAGGCTGACCGCGAGCAGCTCCTGCGGGCTCGGGCCGGCGTCCTCGCCGCCGACCGACAGCGGCTCGTCGACGGTCAGGCCGTGGTCGCCCGTCTGAACGGTGTGGCGGAAGCCGGCTCCGTCGCGGCGAGCGGTCGCCTTCATCCTCGTCAACCCTTCCGATCCACCCATTTCGCTCCTTTCGAGAACTCCTACTTACATCATACTGAGCGGCTCCGCCGCCTAGGACAGCGGATTGAACAGCAGCCCGGTCAGCAGCTTCGGGAAGAAGTACGTCGACTTCGGCGGCATGTTCTCGCCGGCCGCGGCGACGTCGCGAACCTGCGCGATCGGCGTCGGGCGCATCAGGAACGCCGCGTCGTACTCGCGCGAGCGCACGAAGCGCAGCGCCTCGGCGGCGTCGCGCGCGTAGAACAGGCCGTTGAAGTGCGCGATGTCCTCGTCGCTGTAGCCGAGCGCGCCCTTCAGCAGCAACGTCTCCAACACGCCCGTGTCGAGGTGCCGGTAGGCCTCCGAATGGCCGGCGAGCGCCGCGTCGGCGATCGCCTGGTCCTTCAGCGTCAGGCGGTAGCAGCGCTCGTCCTCGGCCGTCGCGTAGCCGAGCTGCAGCGGCCCGTCGCCGGGCGCCGGCGCGAGCTGCTCGACCGGCACCTCGGCGATCTCGAAGTCGCGCTCGAGCGCCCGCGCGAGCGCCGCGCGCCGCGCGTCGTCGAGCTCGTTGACGAGGCGATGCGTGGGGAACACGGTCAGGCCCGGGTCCTCGAGCGCGACGAGGCACATCAGGATGTAGCGGTGCTCGTCGTTCGGCGCCGCGCCGCTCGCGTCGACCTCCTCGGCGTACGCCTGCATCGTCTCGTAGCGGTGGTGCCCGTCGGCGATCAGCAGCTCGGCGTCGCGCGTCGCCGCCTGCACGGCGGCGATCGCCGCCGTGTTCTCGACGCGCCAGAGCCGGTGCACGGTGCCGTCGGCATCGCTCACCTCGCCCCACGGCGCCTGCGCCGTGAACGGCTCGAGCGCGCTCCACGCGGCCTCGCGCGGGTCGGAGTACAGCGAGAAGATCGGCGAGATGTTCGTGCGCGTCGCGCGCGTCAGGCGCAGCCGGTCCTCCTTCGGCCCCGGGTGCGTGCGCTCGTGCGGGCGCACGCGGCCGGCTCCGTAGCCCTCGATCCGCACGCGGCAGAAGAAGCCGCGACGCGTGCGCCGCTGCCCGTCGGGACCCGTGTAGTCCTGCGTGTGCGCCCACAGCGCCGGCCGCTCGTCGCGCACGAGCGCTCCCTGCCGCTGCCAGCCCTCGAACAGCTCGCGCGCCGCCTCGTAGCGGTCGGGCTCGCCCCGCGGCAGGTCGACGCCGACGACGTTCAGCGGCGAGCGCGCGAGCAGCTCGGCGCGCTGCGTCGCGTCGATCACGTCGTACGGCGGCGCGACGACGTCCGCCAGCGCGCCGGCGACCGCCGGGTCGTAGTGCAGCGCGCGCAGCGGTCGGACGTCGGCCATCGGCCGGGCGGAGGCTAGCAGCGCCCTCCGGCGGCACACACGCGCTCCGCAGACGGCAGCCGATGCGCGCCAGTCGCCGAGAGCTGGCTGTAGACTCGCAACCACGGGGCGTGGCGCAGCCTGGTAGCGCACCTGCTTTGGGAGCAGGGGGTCGGCGGTTCGAATCCGCCCGCCCCGACCAGTCGGGCCTTCCTGCACGATGAGGCCGCGGCTCGAGCCGCGGCCTCCCGCCCGCGATTCGACCAACCGAGTCCCGCCTGTCGTGTAACGGCTCGTGGCGCGGGGTAACTCGCCTGCGTGGGACGGTTTCGTCGTACCGCGACTTGGTCGTTCGGCGTCGTTCTCGCCGGCGCGCTCTACCTGCTGCTGATCGACACGCTCGACTCGCCCGAGCTGTACGCGGGAGCGGTCGTCGTGGCGATCGGCGCGCTTGCCTTCGATGCGGCGCGCGAGCAGGGCTTCGCGGAGGCGCGGCCTTCTATCGGCTGGCTGCCGCGCCTGCCCGCCGCGCTCGTGCGAATCCCGGCCGACGTCGGGCGGCTCGCGCTGAGTCTCGCCGAACAGCTCGGCCGGCCGCGAGCGCGGCGCGGCGAGCTGCGGGCGCTGCCGTTCGTGGCCGGCGCCGCCGACGACGCCCGCGACGCCGCTCGCCGCGCGCTAGCCGAGGCGGCGGGGTCGCTCGCCCCGAACACGATCGTGATCGGCGTTGACGCCGATCGCGACCTGATGCTCGTGCACCAGCTGCGGCGCAGCGGCGGCGCGGAGACGGTCGACCCGCTGGGGCTCGGATGAACGAGTGGGAGCTGGCCGCGGCGATCCTCGGAGTCGCTCTGCTGCCGTGCCTGCTCGTCAGCCTGCTGGCGGGGGTCGGCAGCGCGCTCGTCGCGCTCGAGCTCGCCGGCACGCTCGCGAGCACGATCCTGATGGTGCTCTCCGAGGGGCTGCAGCGCCAGCCGTTCATCGACCTCGCCGTCGTGCTCGCGCTGCTGTCGGTCGTCGGCGCGCTGGCGCTCGCGCGGCTGCTGGAGGACGACCTATGAGCGTCCGCCACGTCGTCGCGACCTCCCTGCTGATCGCCGGCTGCTCGCTGCAAGTGCTCGCCGCGATCGGCGTCGCGGCGATGCGCGACGCGTACGACAGGCTGCACTTCGTCGGGCTCGCGGCGTACGGCGGCCTGCTCGTCGGCGGTGCGATCGTGGTGCGCGAGTCGTTCTCGCTGATCGGCGACAAGGCGCTGCTGACGGGCGTCGTGCTCGTCGCGCTCGGTCCGGTGCTCGTGCACACGACCGCCCGCAGCCTCCGCGCGCGCGAGCACGGCGACTGGCGGGCCGGGATCGAGCGCGAGCGGGAGCGCGGCGGATGACTGTCGTGCAGATCGTCGCGCTCGCCGCCGTCGCGGTCGGAGGCGCCGCCGTCGCGCTCACCGGCGACCCGTTGCGGCAGGTCTTCGTGCTCGGGGTCTTCGGGCTCGCGCTGACGTTCCTGTTCTTCGCCTTCCAGGCGCCCGACGTCGCGCTGTCGGAGATCGTCGTCAGCACGATCGCGCTGCCGGTGATCGTGCTCGCCGCGCTGCGCAAGATCCGCGAGCGCGACCGCGAGGCCGAGGGCGAGGGCGGTCGCGGATCGCGATGAGCAGGCGCGCGCGGCTATCGCTGTTCGCGCTCGCCGGCCCCGGCCTCGCAGCCGTGCTCGTGCTCGGCTTCCGCGGGCTGCCGGCGTTCGGTGGATACCACGGGGTCTACGGCCTCGTCGTGAACGGCGTCGCGCTCGGCGCGCGCCACGCGACCGATTTCGTGACGTCGCTCAACTTCGACCTGCGGGCGTTCGACACGCTCGGCGAGGAGTACATCCTGTTCGCCGCGGCGACCGGTGTCGCGCTGGTCCTGCGCAGCCTGCGCGAGGAGCGCGCGCGGCCGCCGGCACGCCCTCCGCAGGAGCGCGCCTTCGCCGGGGCGAGCGACGTGCTGCGCGTCGCCGCGCTGCTGCTCGTGCCGCTGCTGATCGCGCTCGGCGGATACGTCGTGCTGCACGGCGCGCTGACGCCGGGCGGCGGCTTCCAGGGCGGCGTCGTGCTCGCCGCGGGACCGCTGGCGGGGTTGCTCGCCGGGCGCTACCTGGGGCTCAAGCGGATCGCGCCGCACGCCGCCGACGAGGCGCTCGACGCGTTCGGCGCGTTCGCCTACGCCGCGCTCGGGCTCGGCGGGCTCGTGTTCGCGTCGGCGTACATGCAGAACTACTTGCCGCTCGGCGTCGCCGGCCATCTGCTCTCGGGCGGCCTCATCCCACTCGACAGCATCGCGGTCGGCCTCGAGGTCTGCGGCGCGTTCTTGCTGATCTGGACGGAGTTCCTCGACGAGGCGCTGATCGGCGGCGAGCGGCGATGAGCTTCCTGCCGTTCGCCGTCGCCGCGTGGCTGTTCGTCGCCGGGCTCGCGGGCGTCGTCGCCAGCCGCAACCTCGTGCGCACGGTCCTGTGCCTCGTCGTCACGCAGTCCTCGACGTACGTGCTGCTGCTCGGGATCGGCTACCGCTCGGCCGGCAAGGCGCCGATCGTCGCCGACGTGCCGGTCGTCAACACGCTCGTCGACCCGACGGTCCAGGTGCTCGTGCTGACCGACATCGTGATCGAGGCGACCGTCGCGGCGCTGCTGCTCGCGCTCGTCGTGCAGGCGCACAAGCGCTTCGGCAGCGTCGATCCCGACGAGCTGCGGATCCTGCGGGACTGACCGGCGTGCCGAGCGTCACGGCCTTGCCGATCGTCGTGCCGCTCGCAGCGGCCGCGCTGATCGTCGGCGCCGTCCCGATCGGTCGTCGCTGGCTGAACGACGCAGCCGGCGTGTGCGCCGCGACCGCGGTGCTCGTCCTCTGCGCGCTGCTCGTCGAGCGGTCCGCAAGCGAGCCCTTCGCGTACTGGATCGGCGGTTGGCATCCGAGCCACGGGGCGACGATTGGGATCTCGCTGGCGGTCGACCCGCTGGGCGCCGGGCTCGCCGCCTTCTCGGCGCTGCTCGTGCTGGCCGCGCTGGTCTACTCGCTGCGCTACTTCGAGGCGGCCGGCGGTCTGTTCCACGCGCTGATGCTGCTGTTCGGCGGCGCGATGGTCGGCTTCTGCCTGACCGGCGACCTCTTCGATCTCGTCGTCTTCTTCGAGCTGATGGGGACGGCCGCGTACGCGCTGACCGCCCACGAGGTCGAGGAACGCGCGCCGATCCAGGGCGCGATCAACTTCGCGATCGTCAACAGCATCGCCGGCTACGGGATGTTCGTCGGCGTCGCTCTGCTGTACGCGCGCACCGGAGCGCTGAACATGGCGCAGGTCGGCGCCGCGCTCGACGCCCACCGCGCCGACCCGCTCGTCGTCTGCGCGATGGCCGTGCTGTTCGTCGGCTTCCTGACGAAGGCCGCCGCGGTGCCGCTGCACTTCTGGCTCGCCGACGCGCACGCGGTCGCGCCGACCCCCGTCTGCGTCCTGTTCTCGGGAGTGATGATCGAGCTCGGCGTCTACGCCGTCGCGCGCCTGTACTGGGTCGTGTTCGCCGGCGCGATGCATCCGCACGTCGAGGCGCTGCGCGCGATCCTCGTCGCGATCGGCGTGACGACCGCGCTCGCCGGCTCGACGATGTGCGTGCTGCAGCGGCACGTCAAGCGGCTGCTCGCGTTCTTCGAGCATCGGCCACGTCGGCGTGCTCGTCTGCGGCGTCGGGCTACTCGAGCACCGCGCGCTGGCCGGCGTCGCGGTCTACATCGTCGGCCACGGCCTCGCGAAGGCGGCTCTGTTCCTCTGCGCGGGCGTGCTCCTGCATCGCTTTGCGACGATCGACGAGTACGACCTGCAGGGGCGCGGGCGCGGCCTGTGGCCGCTCGGCGCGATGTTCGCTCTCGGCGCGCTGCTGCTCGCGGGTGCGCCGCCGTTCACGCCGTTCGCCGGCAAGTCGCTGCTCGAGGCAGGCGCGAGCGGCGCCGGCTACGGCTGGCTGATCCTCGTCTTCGGGATCGTCTCGTCGCTGACGGCCGGCGCGATCCTGCGCGTCGGCGGCCGGGTGTTCCTCGGCTGGGGGCCGAGCGAGGGGCCCGACGCGAGGCAGGAGCGTGCCGCCCGCGAGCCCGAGGACGAGGAGAGCGCGTCGCGGTCGCGCACGCCCGCTGTGATGCTGCTCGCGCCGGCGGCGCTGCTCGCGCTGTGCCTCGCCGGCGCGCTCGTCCCAGACGCCGTCGCCGCGGTCGAGCGCGACGCCGCGCGCTTCGTCGACCACGGCGCCTACGCGCCGTGGGTGCTGCACCACGCCTCGGTGCGCTGGCCGGCGGTCGCGATCGAGCGCGTCTCGGGCTCCGATCTCGTGTACGCGTTCGCGTGCGTGCTCGGAGCGTTCGCCGTCGCCGCGCTCGGGCTGTTCGGCCGTCCGCTCGGCGCGCGGCTGCCCGGCGCGCTCGCGCTGCCCGCGACGACCGCGCTGACCGCGCTGCGCGGGCTGCACTCCGGTCACGTGGCCGACTACGTCGCGTGGTGGACGGCCGGCGCTGCGTTGCTCGGAGGGGCATGCCTGCTGTTGCTCGCGTGATCGCTGCTGCGCTCGGCGCGGCGCTCGCGGGCGCGGTGCTGGCGGCGTGCGGCGCCGCGCCGCCGCAGGCGCCGAAGCTCCAGCGCGAACGGATCGCGGCGGCGCTCACCGGGATCGCTACGGCGTGCGGCGAGTCACGCCAGCAGCTCGCATTCGCCGCGGCGTCTCCGATGCATTCGCCGCGTCCCTCGGTGACGCTCGAAGCGTCCGCGACGCGGCGCGCTCAGGAGCTCGCCGAGGTCTACGTGCGCGACCCGTCGTGGGTCTATCAGGCCGAGACGCTGCGCCAGATCGTCGCGCAGGCCGTCAGCTACCTGCGCGAATGCGAGCTGACGAACGCCGCGCGTCACCTGCTGCGCGCGACGGCGCCGCGCCGCTGAGCGGTTTGGCGCGCGGCGCGACGCGCGATGCCCGGCTCGGAGAGCCGATCGCTACAGGCCGGCGCGCGCGAAGAGCTCGGCCGCGCTGAGGTCGAGCGCACGAGCGATCTGCCCGATCGTCTCGACATCGGGCTGTTGGCGGCCGCGCTCGATCGCTTCGTAAGCGGCCGCGTCGAGGTTGGCGCGGGTGGCGAGTGCGTCGACGGTCAGTCCGGCCTGCTCGCGAGCGGCGAGGATCGCGTCGGCGAACGCTTGAGTCGCGGCCAATTTGGGCTGCTCGGACGACATCTGGCGATCTCCTTTCGTTGGCGCCGACGATAGCCCCACGGGTTGCGCTGCCGAGACTAGCCGACGGCGCGAACTATTGCAGACGGATGTCGTCGGGAGACGAGTCCGGCGCTCTCGCCGCCTGCGACGCACCGGAGGTCGGCGGTGCGCGCGGGCACGCTCGCGTCGAGATCGCAGCTGTCGCAGCGCTACGAGCGCGCCCGGCGCAGCGAGGAGCAGGGCGAGGATCTGGAGCGCAAGCACGCTAAACCGTTCCGCCGCCCGCTCGCCTACGCTTGCAGACAACAGTCTTCACGACTCGAACCATAGGCCGTGGCGGCCTGAGCCGCGAAAGCGGCAGCTAGGACGCTGCGCCGACCACCTCGATCAAGCCCACGATTCGATGCCACCAAAGCGATCTCCAGCTACCGTCGCGTTCGGCGCGGCCGTCCGCTCGTTCCGCCGCGAACTCGGCTTCGCGCAGGAGGCTTTCGCCGCGCGCGCGGCGATCGACCGCAGCTACTTCGGTGCGATCGAGCGCGGCGAGGTGAACGTCAGCCTCGAAACGATCATCAAGCTGGCGGGCGCGCTCGGCGTCTCGGTGGCGACGCTGTTCGCTCGGGCGGGGCTGTGAAGCGCCATCGGCCGGGCTTCTGCGAAGAAGGCGCATCGGCGCGCTTCCTGCGAGTAGGCGACCTCAGCGCGCCGGACGCTCGACCGCACGCGGCCGTCGCGGCGACGCCGAGCGCATCTGCGCAGTGCGCCGCCGCAGCCGTCGCACGAGCTCGCGCTCGGCTTCTGCGGCCTCTCGCGTGATGGCGCCGGACAGGTCGGTCGCGCCGCTGCGCAGCACCCAGTAGTTGCTGGCCGCTCGCTTGACGCTCAGCGGCGTGGTGTCGCGTGCTTCGTCGGGCATCTGCATCGAAGTTAGACGCGCGTCGCGCAGTCTCGTTGCAAGCTTGTGAACTTCGTTTCGATCGGCCGAACGGCGGCTTGGATACGGTGGGTCGATGGCGGTGCGCGAGCAGGCGATGGTCAAGCGCTTGACGCTCGTCGCGTGCATCCTCGGCTCGGGGATCGCGCTGCTCGACGGGACGGTCGTGAACGTCGCGCTGCCGACGATCCAGCGCGCGCTGGGCGGCGGCCTGGCGGCGCAGCAGTGGGTCGTCAACGGCTATCTGCTGACGCTCGGCTCGCTGATCCTCGTCGGCGGCTCGCTCGGCGACCTGTACGGCGAGCGCCGCGTGTTCGCGCTCGGCGTCGCGGGCTTCGGCGCGGCATCGGCGCTGTGCGCGCTCGCGCCGTCGATCGGCGTGCTCGTCGCGGCGCGCGCGCTGCAGGGGATCGCGGGCGCGCTGCTCGTGCCGAGCTCGTTGGCGGTGATCGTCAACACGTTCCCGGCGGCCGAGCGCGGTCGGGCGATCGGCACGTGGACGGCGTGGGGAGGGATCGCGGGCGTGCTCGGGCCGCTCACCGGCGGCGAGCTGCTGGCGATCGCGTCGTGGCGTTGGATCTTCGTGATCAACGTGCCGCTCGCGGCGGCGTGCGTGTGGCTGATCCTTGCCGCGATCCCGCCGATGCCGGCGCGTGAGCGCGGCGGTCGCCATGTCGACTATCCAGGCGCGCTGCTCTGTGCGCTGGGGCTCGCCGGGCCGGTGTTCGCGCTGATCGAGCAGCCGCGCCTGGGCTGGTCGAGCGCGGCCGTGACAGGACCGCTGATCGCCGGCGCGCTGCTGCTCGGCGCGTTCCTCGCCTACGAGTCGCGCGCGAAGGACCCGATGCTGCCGCTCGTCCTGTTCCGCCGGCGAAACTTCTCGGCGGGCAACGTCGAGACGTTCGCGATGTACGCCGGCCTCGGCATCGTGTTCTTCTTCCTCGTGCTGTTCCTGCAGCAGATCGGCGGCTACTCGCCGCTGAAGAGCGGCCTCGCGACGCTGCCGGCGACGGTCGTCATGTTCCTCCTGTCGCGGCGCTTCGGCGCGCTCGCCGACCGCTTCGGGCCACGCTTCTTCATGGGCGTCGGCCCGCTGGTCGGCGCTGGTGGGCTGCTGCTGTTCCAGGCGACCGGTGCGAAGGCCGACTATGTCTCGGAAGTGTTCCCGCCGCTCTTGATCTTCTCGCTTGGCCTGTCGATGACGGTCGCGCCGCTGACGGCCGCCGTACTGGCGGGCTCGGAGAAGGAGGCCGGGATCGCGTCGGGCGTCAACAACGCCGTCGCGCGCGTCGCCGGCCTGCTCGGGACGGCGGCCGTCGGCGCCGCGATCGCCGCGTCGTTCGCATCGTCGATCGACGATCGTCTCTCGGGCCTCGCGCTCGGAGCCGGTGCGCGCGCGGCGGTGCGCGAAGCGAAGCGGCTGCCGCTCGGCCTGCCGAGCGTTCGCGACCTCCCCACGGCACAGGCGCACGCGATCAGGCGCGCGGCCGAAGACGCGTCGCTGCACAGCTTCCATGTCGGTCTCGCGATTGCCGCGGCGCTCGTCGCGCTCGGCGGGATCGTGGGCGGGCTCGGCATCCGCAACCCGCGCAAGCAGGAAGAGGAGATCCACGCGCAGAGCTGCGCCGGCGGCCAGCTCGTCGGCGCGAGCTCGGAGATCGACTGGCCGGCGAGCGAGCCGGCGTCGGTCTGAGATCGACTCTAAGCGCTCGCGTACGCGCGCATCGCGT
Organism: uncultured Solirubrobacteraceae bacterium; assembly: GCA_963802105.1. GTDB lineage: Bacteria > Actinomycetota > Thermoleophilia > Solirubrobacterales > Solirubrobacteraceae > Palsa-744. The sequence goes on from CAWDHJ010000002.1 coordinate 2,408,345, forward strand.
CGATGATCGGTCCGAGTCGCTTGCCGCGCTCGGTCAGCCGGTACTCGACGGTCGGTGGGCTCGACGGGATCACGGTGCGCTCGACGAGGCCGGCGGCCTCGAGATCGCGCAGCCGCTCGGAGAGCATGCGCGGCGAGATGCCGGCGACGGCCTCGGCGAACTCGTTGAAGCGCAGCGCGCCGGACAGCGCGGCGTAGATGATCGACAGCTGCCAGCGCCGCTCGAGGAGGTCCGCCGCCTGGCGGACCTCCTGAGGAACGGGCTTGCAGCGACTAGGAGACGTGCGCGACATCGCGGGCCGGCTCCAGTGCGCGGTCGAGCACCTCCTGGACGGTCATCACCGGGTGGAAGGTCATCTGGTTGCGGACCTCCTCGGGGATCTCGTCGAGGTCGCCTCGGTTGCGCTCGGGCAGGATCACGTCGGTCAGGCCGGCGGCGTTGGCGGCGAGCGCCTTCTGCTTGAAGCCGCCGATCGGCAGCACGCGCCCCTGCAGCGTGACCTCTCCGGTCATGCCGACGGTGTGCTTGACCGGTCGTCCGCTGAGCAGCGACGCGAGCGCGGTGACCATCGTCACCCCCGCGCTCGGGCCATCCTTCGGGATCGCGCCGGCCGGCACGTGCACGTGGAACTCCTTGTTCTCGAACGCGCTCTCGTCGATGCCGAGCTCCTCGGCGTGCCCGCGGACGTATGAGAGCGCGATCCGCGCCGACTCCTTCATCACGTCGCCGAGCTGACCGGTCAGGACGAGGCTGTTGCCGCCCGACCCGCCGCCCTTCATCGCGGTCGCCTCGACGAACAGCACGTCTCCGCCGGCGCCGGTCACGGCCAGCCCGGTCGCGACGCCCGGTGTCGCGGTCCGCGCCGCCGACTCCTGGAAGACCTTCTGTCGACCGAGCGCATCGCGGACGGCCTCCACGTCGATCGTCACCGGAGCCTCGGCCTTGCCCGAGGCGATCTTCGTCGCGGTCTTGCGCAGCACCGTGCCGAGCTCGCGCTCGAGGTTTCTCACGCCGGCCTCGCGCGTGTACTCGCCGATGATCGTGCGCAGCACGTCATCGGAGATCTCCACCTCGTCCTCGCGCAGGCCGTTGCGGTCGCGCTGGCGCGGCCACAGGTAGCCCTTGGCGATGGCGAGCTTCTCTTCGGAGGTGTAGCCGTCGAAGCGGATGACCTCCATGCGGTCGAGCAACGGTCCGGGGATCGTGTCGGCGACGTTCGCCGTCGCGAGGAACATGACCTGGCTGAGGTCGAGCTCGACGTCGAGGTAGTGGTCGCGGAACGAGTGGTTCTGCGCCGGGTCGAGCACCTCGAGCAGCGCGGCCGACGGGTCTCCGCGCCAATCGGCGCCGACCTTGTCGACCTCGTCGAGCAGGATCACTGGGTTCATCGTGCCGGCGTCGCGCAGCGCGCGGACCAGGCGTCCCGGGAGCGCGCCGATGTACGTGCGGCGGTGACCGCGGATCTCGGCCTCGTCGCGCACGCCGCCGAGCGACATGCGCACGAACTCGCGGCCGGTCGCGCGTGCGATCGACTCGCCGATCGACGTCTTGCCGGTGCCGGGCGGCCCGATCAGCGTCAGGATCGCGCCGGACTTCGGGTCGGCCTCGATGCCGCGGTCCTCGCGCAGCTTGCGCACGGCGAGGTACTCGGTCACGCGGTCCTTGACGTCCTCGAGGCCGGCGTGGTCGGCGTCGAGAACCTCGCGCGCGGCGACCGGGTCCAGGCGCTCGTCCGAGCGCTTGTCCCACGGCACGGCGATCAGCCAGTCGAGGTACGTGCGGATCATGCTCGACTCGCCCGTCTGCTCGCCCATCCGCTCGAGGCGCGCGAGCTCCTTGAGCGCCTGCGCCTCGACGTCCTGCGGCATCTTCGCGTCCTCGATCTTCGCGCGGTACTCCTCGGCGACCGACGCGTCGTCGTCGCCGAGCTCCTTGCGGATCGACTCCATCTGCTTGCGCAGGAAGTACTCGCGCTGCTGCTTCTCGGCGCCCTCCTGGACGTCCTCGCGAATGCGCTTGCGCACCTGCAGCTCGGCGAGGCTCTCGCGCTGGAGGCTGACGGCGAGCGCCAGCCGGTCGGCGACGTTGAGCGTGCGCAGCAGCTCGACCTTCTGCTCGTAGGACAGGTTCGGCGAGTAGCCGGCCGAGTCGGCGAGCGCGCCGGGCTCGGCGATCGCGCGCAGGAACGCGGCGATGCGACCGTCGTCGCCGCGCAGCTCGAGGATCTCCTCGACGACCGCGCGGTACTCGCGCTCCAGCTCGCGCGTGCGTTTGTCGACGGGCACCTCGTCGGGGCGCTCCTCGATCTCGACGCGCAGCTCGCCGCTCGGGCCGGTCTGTGCGGCGCCGATCAGCGCGCGGTGCTCGCCCGAGAGCGCGACGGCGCGGCCGCCGCCGGGCAGGCGAACCTTCTCGGTCACCTCGGCGATCGTGCCGACCTCGAGGAACTCGTTCTCGTGGCGCGGGACGAGCACGACGCGCTCGTCGTCGCCGACGTCGACCGTCAGCGTGATGCCCATGTTCGGGAAGACGACGGTGTCGTCGAGCGGGATCAGCCGCAGCGGCTGCTTCGGCTGAGAAGACTCTGTCTGAGGGGTGTCTGCGGGTGCGGTCATCAGTTATTGCTCCATATGAGCTTACGAAAGTTTAGTTAGTATAGCGCGCTGTCATTGCGCGTGCAAGTAGTTGGGGGCCGTGGCGGAGATGGCTCTGTAGAGCCAAATGCCGTCTTGATCGGAGTCGAGGTTCCAGCACGACGATGATGATGCGGGACCCGGAGCATCGCGCATGTGCGACCGCTCGAACGGCGCATGCGCCGTTCGAGCGGTCGGCCGCGTGCGGCCGGTCGTAGACGGGTGCATACACCCGTCTGAGGACGACGATGCGTCCGCGCGCGAGCGCGGCCGGACGGCGGCATCCCAAGTGGGCTGTACAAGCGGGGGATGGGCGATTCGATCGAGCGGTTGAGCTATGAGCTGAGCGCCAATGCGCTTGCCGAGCAAGAGCGTGCGCTTGCGGGCCTGCGCGGTCGAGCCGCGACGGTGCTGGGTACGGCCTCGGTCTGTGGCTCGCTCGCGAGCTCACGCGCGATGCACGGCGGACTCGAGCTCCCAGTCGCGCTCGCGATGCTTGCATTCGTACTGGCGCTGTTGAGCTCACTCTGGGTTCTGCTGCCGCATGAGCTTGCGTTCGCTGCGCGGGGCGGAGACATTTTCGACGCGACGAAACCGGTCGACGGAACGGACCTCGGCGAGGTCTATCGCGACACCGCGGCTTGGATCGACGAGTGTGTGCTGGCGAATCAGACGACGCTGCGCCAGCTGGCTCTTTGGCTCACCGTCAGCTGCCTGCTGCTTTCGGTCGAGATTGTCCTGTTCGGGATCGGCGTCGTCCGCTAACGTAGTCAGATGACTGCAGACAACTCACGACATCGCCTAGGTGACTCGAGCACGCGGCGCGGCGTCGTCCTGACTCGCCCAGCCCCGCCGGATTTCTTCGTCCGAGAAGAACTGATCGGTCCGCAGCGTGCGGCGAAACGTCTGATCGAACTGCTGCGGGGCGCGCGAAGAGGGGCGCGCCCCGCTCGCAGAAGGCGGGGCGCGCCCTGACTCGAGCGCAGGCGTGACCCTAGATCCCGACCCCGTACTTGCTGCACGTCGCGCTGAACGACCCGCTGGGGCTGGCGCTCGGCTGATTGAGCACGTTCTGCAGCGCCGGCGAGTCCTCGAACATGCCGATGTGCCCGACCGGATCGCTTGGGCACTGGTTCTGAATCGTGATGTTCGTGACCGCTGACCCGCTGAGGAACGTGTTCGTGTACGGCGTGACGACCTCGTCGTGCGTCGTCTGGATGACGACGTATCCGCGCACGCCGCGCGCTGTCAACGGTCGGGCGCGGTTGTCTCCGGCGCCGCCGCGTCGGCCTCGTCGAAGCTGACCTCGACGTTCTCCTGCTCGACGCGCTCCTCGACCTCGGCCGAGGACGTCAGCGCGCGCCTGTCGGCGTCGAGCAGCGGCTCTGAGAAGAAGCTGCGCGGCCACAGGCGTCGCACGCGCACGACGTTGATCTCGGCGGCGAAGATCGTCAGCTGCGCACCGAGGTACAGCCACGCGAGCAGGCCGAGCACGAGGGCGAAGATGCCGTACAGCGGCCCGGTGTGCTTGAGCTCGTGATCGATGTAGTAGCCGCCGAGGTGCTGCAGCAGCTGCCAGCAGACGGCGGCGAAGATCACGCCGGGCAGCAGCTCGCGCCAGCCGATGTCGACGGCGGTGAGCAGCTTGAACGCGGTCATGAACAGCGCGATGTTGAGGACGAACGCGACGATCACGCCGGCGATGACGGCGGGCGCGCCGTGCGAGGTCGTGCCGACATATCCGGCGGCGGTCGTCGAGACGACGCTGAGCGTGCCGAGGATGGCGAGCATCGCGAGGCCGCGAAGGTGCGCGAAGATGAAGTTCGGGCGGTCCTTGAACGGCACGTGCCAGATCCGGTTGAACGCGTTCTGCGTCGCGCCCGTGATGCCCATGCCGGCGAGCAGGGAGCCGATGACGCCGATCGCCAGCCCAATGCTGCTGCCGGTCAGCGAATGCAGTTTGAGTTGATCGGAGACGATCGGGAACTGGCCTAGCGCGCCGTCGAGGATTTTCTTCTGCTCGTCGGGGTTCCCCTGCAGGACGAAGCCGAGGATCGTGACGAGCACGAGCAGCAGCGGGAACAGCGAGACGAACCCGTAGTAGGCGATCAATGCCGCGAGCTGCCCGGCCTGGTCGTCGCCGAACTTCTTGTAGACGGCCGCGACGAAGCGCACGCCACGCGTCTGCTGCTGGCGGCGGTCGAGCGCGTGGAGACGGTCGGTGATGCTCATCGGCTGTGCCGAGGGCGCGCGGCGCGGCCGCGACCGACGCGTGTGCGACGAAATTGGGAGGGGGGGCTAGGCGCGAGCGATGACGACATGCGTATGTGTCTACCCGATGTGCGAGCGATACACGACCCCCGTCATCCGGCTCGCGGGGGCGCGACGGCCGTGAGCGACGTTGCTGCGGCGTCGAGGAGGTCGCGGCGATCGCGCACGACCAGCGCGAGATGCTCCTGCGGGCGCATCGCTTTCGATTGCGCTGGGAGGACCTCGAGGACTGCTACAGCCAGGCGACGCTGGAGCTGATCGGGCAAGCTCAACGTGGGCGCCGGTTCTCGAGCCCGCTTCACGTCGCGAATGCGATTCAACTTCGCTTCCTCTCGCGCGTGCGCGACTACCGCCGCGCGCTGAACGGCCGCAGCCCGATGCAGGCGGCGCTCGAGCACGCGGCGTCGCTCGATCCGGGTGGCGCCCACGGCGTCGACGTGCTCGACGAGCGGGCGAGCGTCGAGTCGATCGTCATCGCTCGCGAGGAGCTGCGCGAGCTCGAGCGGCTCGCGCGCGAGCTCAGCGCCGACCAGCGTCTGGCGCTGGCGGCGCAGCTCGCGGAGGTCGGCAGCGAGGCGTTCTGCCGGTACGAGGGATGGTCCTACGAGAAGTACCGGAAGGTCGGACAGCGCGCGCGTCTGCGCCTGCGCGACCTGCGAGAGGGCGCGGCGAGCCGATGTCCGATCGAAGTCGAGCGGTCGGAGAAGACATTGGGACCGACCTATGAACAAAACCCCCACTCATCGGCCGGGCCCGCAGGGCCGCCGGCCATCGGTTGAACGGACGACGGCACGGCGACGCCCTTCCGCACGCACGCGGCCGGGGGCCTCGGATCTCCCCACCCGGCCTCCGGTCGCCTGCGTGCCGCGCAACGATCGCCGTTTCCGCATCTACACAGAAGCCGAGTTCCTCGACGACCCCGACGTGGGGCTCGGTGACGAGTGGGGCTCGTCGCGAGCGGCATGCAATCGCCGGCGTATCGCCGCCGTCGGGCTGACGATCGGCGCGATCGGATCGGTGGGGGCCGTGGCCGGCTCGATAGGCCTCGCGCTGTCGCACCCTCGCGCATCTGGCGGTGGACGTCAGCGGACGTCGTCGGCGATCGTCGTCGCGGCGCTCGCGCGCCGTCGCCCCGGAGCTGACCGTTCCGCCGAGAGCGGCCTCGACAAAGCCGATCGCGCCGGTCGAGGCGTGTCGCGACGTCGCGGTGCGCGCCGGCCGGAGCCCGCCTCGCCGACGGCGGCGCGGCGCGTTGCGAGGCCGCGATCGAATCTTCCGTTGCGGGCGATCGAGCCGTCGCGCATACGGCCGACCGTCACCGCAGTTGACATCGCCGATCGCGCGAGCGCACCGGTTCGAGCCGCGCACGCCGCATCCGCGGGTGTACCGGGCGCGGGCGCGCCTGGTTCCCACGAAGGGGAGTTCGGATTTGAGCGTTGAGCGCGCCGACGCGACGGGCGTGCACCGCGCGCCGGCAGTCACGATCGCGACGCGGCCGCTCTGGCGGCTGCGCGCTGCCGCGTCGTTGCCGCGCGTGCTGCTCTATGCGACGTGCGCCGCGGGCCTGATCGCGAGCGCGCGCTTCGCGATCGCGCCACCGCATCCGGGCGCGCGCACGATCGAAAGGGCAGGCGACCGTGTGGACCTTGCGGCGCGCGGCTACGCGGTCCTGTTCGCGCGCCGCTACCTCACTTGGGACGCATCGGCGCCGCAGTCGAGCGAGGCGACGCTCTCCTCGACGGCGCCGGCGAACGACGCTGGCGGTGGGCTGACGCTGCCGCCGAGCGGAGCGCAGCACGTGCTCTGGGCCGAAGTCGTCCAGGAACGCACGCCGACGCCGGGCCGGTACGTGTACACGATCGCGGCGCAGACCGACACGGCGGGGCTGCTCTACCTGACGGTGACGGTCGTGCGCGGGGCCGGCGGCCGGATCGCGATCGCCGGCTATCCGGCGTTCGTCGGTGCGCCGCTCGTCGGCCAGGCGCAGGCGTCGCACGCCGAAGCGGAAGTCGCAGAACCGGCTCTCGCGGCGGTCGTCGAACGCGCGCTTCGCAACTACCTCGACGCAGCGCCGCAGGAGCTCGCCGCCGATCTCGCCAGCGGCACCGAGATCGCGCTGCCCGAAATGCGCCTCGCGCTCGAATCGATCCAGCGGCTCACGTGGGCGGCCGATCGACGCTCGGTGACGGCGATCGTCCAGGCGCACGACGCGCGCGGCGTCGGCTACACGCTCGGCTACGAACTCGACGTCGAGGAGCTGCACGGACGTTGGGAGATCTCGGCAATTCAAACGGATCCGACCGAATGAGCGTGCTCGGGACGGGCCTGAGACGAAAGGGGCGGTGATGAGCTCACTCGAGCTGGTGCGCGCACGAATCGGGTGCGGATTGCTGCTGGTCGTCCTCGCGGTCGGAGCGTGCAATGTGCCCTCGGCGGGCGCGGCCGTCGCGAGCCCGACGAGCGCGGGCGGCGGCGCGGAACGTGCTGCGACGCCGGAAAAAGGAACGACCGGCTCGCTCGAAGCGGCCGCGGCGAAGGCCGGCGAGACCGGTCGCGCGGTCGCGATGAGCCTGATCGGGCTTGCGTTCGCGGTCGCGGCGACGGTGCTCGCATTCCGTCGGGACTTCAAGGAGGCAGCCGGCGTCTTCGCCGTCGGGATCGTCTCGGTGCTGCTCGCGACTCCCGCCGGGCTCAGCCTGCTGCGCGACACGGTCAGCTCGATCTTCGGCGCCTAGTCGTGGAGGTGCGCTCCTATCGCCGCGTGTTCGAGCTCGAGCGGCGGATCTATCGGATCGATCGCTTTCGTCTGAACCCGAACGGCGTGCCCGTTCGCGGCGTCGTCTACTTCGTCGTGCTGCTCGCGAGCACGGCGCTCGTCGCGCGTCTACCCGTCGGCGGCGTCGTCGCTCGCGCGCTCCCGTGGTACCTGCGCGACCTTGCGGCTCCCGCCGGACTCGCGGCGCTGCTGGCGATCGTGCGCGTCGACGGTCGACCGTTTCACCTCGCGGCGCGCTCGCTCGTCGCCTACCGACTCCGACCCGGACGCTGCGCCGGGCTGCGTCGCGCGGCGGCCGAGGCACGCTGGAGACCGCCGTCGATCGTGATGCTCCCCGACGGCTCCGACGCGCGGCTTCGGCGGTTCCGCTACGCAGGTCCGGGAGCGCTGCGCATCGCGACGGCTCACGAGCTTCGGGCGGGCAACGGCGCGCTCGCGTGGCTGCGTCTGCGTGCACATCTGCGCTTGCGCGAGGCCGACGGCGCGCCGGCCGCGCGAGGCGCGCACGGCAGGGTCGTCGTGCTCGAGCGGGGAACGCGTCTGAGCGTTCACTAGATGCGTCCGCCGCTCAGCTTCATCTACGGCAACTGCGTGTTCGTCGACGGCGCGGAGGACGTCTGGGCGGCGTTCGCAGTCGAGACGGCGAGCTACCAGTGGCTCGGCGAAGACGCCAAGCGCAGCCGGTTCCTGTCGCTGCTCGGCGCGCTCGAGGCGCTCGAAGCCGACGTGCAGATCCTGCGCGTCGCGCGCGGCTTTCAGCGCGGTTCGCCGCCGGAGGCAGTCGGACCGCACGTCGGTGCGATGCGCTCCTACGGAGAGTCCCAGCGAAGACGGCTGGAGGCGATCGGCGCTGAACGTCCCGCGCTGTTCCTGCTCGTCAGCCTGAGCGAGCCGGAGCGCGACGTCGCCACGTACGTCTCGCAGCTGGCCGAGCGCGGTCCGGTCGAGCTGTGGCGCGCGCTGCGCGAAGCCTTCGCGCGAGACGATCGCCGGCTGATAGCCGCTTCGGCGCTGGAGCGACTGCGCGTGCGCGCCGATCGCGCGCACGCGCGCCTGGCCGAGTTCCTCGTCGTGCGCGAGGCGCGGACGGTCGAGCTGCAGTGGCTCGTGCGCCGCGCTTTCTGCCGCGGACTCGGAGAGCCTCTCGTGGACGGGCTGCACGAGCCGCGTGCGCTCGTCTTCGAGCGCAACGGCGAGGCCGTGCTGACGCCGCTTCAAGGCGACGTCATGCGCTGGAGCGACAGCATCGTCGTGGAGAGCGCGCGTCGCCTGCGGATCGAAAGCGAGCTCGGCACGAGCTGGCAGGCGCAGCTCGTGCTCGGCGCGTTGCCCGAGCGCGCGCCGTTCCCCGGCGCGCGCGCCGAGCTCATGTTCGCGCCGCCGGAGAGCCTGCCGTTCGGCGTCGATCTCTCGTTGAACGCGCGCTTCCTCCCAAACGAGCTCGCGCTGCGAGTCGCGCGCAAACGGATCCAGGACGCCGATCAGATCTTCCACGCCGAGTCCGATGGCGAGCAGGGCGCAACGGACCAGGGCTACGAGCGCACGCAGGAGGCGCGCGACCTGCTCGCATACCTGCAGGCTTCGAGTCGCCCGCCATTGCTGCGCGCGACGCTCGCGGTTGCGGTCGCGGCCGACGAGGAGGATCTGCTCGAGGACCGCGTCGAGGCGTGCCGCCGCGCCTATGGCGAGATCCGGCTGCACCGTCCGCTCGGCGATCAGCTCGAGCTGTTCGTGCAGCATCTCCCCGGCCAGCGCACGCGCATCGCGGGCTATGACGACATCCTGACGACCGAGCAGGTCGCGGCGATGATGCCGACCGCGACGCACGCGGCGGGCTCGCGCGTCGGCTTCTACCTCGGCCACACACTGACGGGCTCGCAGCGACCGGTCCGCTTCAACCTGCGCGAGGGCTCGGACAGCGACCGCAACGCGACGATTCTCAGCGTCGGCGCGCTCGGGTCCGGCAAGACGACGCTGGCTCAGAAGCTGAAGTACGAGGGGTTCCTGCTCGGCGCGCGGATCGTCGACTGCGACCCGAAGGGCGATCACCGCTTCCACCTGCTCGATGACGTCGCCGCGTGCACCGAGTCGGTCACGCTGCGACCGGACCCGTCGCTGCGCGGTGTGCTCGATCCGCTGCGCATCGCGCCGCCGCATCTGCGCCAGGACGCCGCCGTGTCGTACCTGCGCGACCTGCTGCCGGCACGCGCCGACCCGGCGTGGGAGACCGCCGTCGTCGCCGCGGTCGACCGCGTCGTCGCGCACAGTCGCGAGCCGACCTGCCTCGAGGTAGTGCGCGCGCTCTGCGCCGGCGGAGACGCCGAGGAGCAGGTCGGCAGGACGCTCGAGGTCTACGCGCGGTCGGGCCTCACGCAGCTCGGCTTCGCCGATCCGGATGTGACGCCGCCGGCGCTCGGCGTCCGTCAGGTGACATACCTGCCGATCCGCGACCTGCCGGGGCCGGAGCCCGGCACGCCGCGCTCCGAGTACTCGCAGTCCGAGCGCGTCGGCGATCAGCTCGTACGGCTGATCGCGATGTTCGCGATGCACCTGATGAGCAGCGAGCGCGGACGGCTGAAGCTGTTCGCGTTCGACGAGGGCTGGCGGCTGCTCGGCGACCCGGCGGGCCGCGGGCTGCTCGCGTCGTTGCAGCGAATGGGGCGCTCGGAGCTGGCCGTGCCGATCATCAGCACGCAGCTCGTGACCGACACGCTGATGGGCGAGCGCGAGTCGCTCGAGAACCTGATCGGCGCGACGTTCGTCTTCGGCATGCGCTCGGAGGCCGAGGCGGGGAGGGCGCTCCGCCTGCTCGGCCTCGACCCGGAAGATCGCCGCGCTCGCGAGGCGCTGCTCGCGATGGACGCCGGCCGCTGCCTATTTCGCGACCACAACGGCCGCATCGAGGCGATCCAGGTGGACGTCGTCGTACCCGCGCTGCTGCGCGCCTTCTCGACGACGCCGGCACGCCCGTGAGCGGCCGTCGCGCACGCCTGCTTCGACACGGACACGGCGCACGGCTGCTCGCGCTGCTGGTCGCGCTCGCCACCGCCGTGCTCCCGCCGACGCACGCGCGAGCGGCGCAAACGCCGGCGCAAACGCGGGCGCACACGTCTCGGAGCGCCGACTCCGCCGCCGGCGCTCCTCGCCCGCAAGCGACTCCGCGCTCGCCGGCCGGGCCGCCGCTGGCGCCAGGCACGCCGCTGGGCGCCGGCGACGAAGCCGCCGCGAGCGCCGAAGGCTCGATCGGCGAAGCGGACCCGCTCGTGAGCAACGGCCTCGGCAGCCCTGCGTGTCGCGGCGGGTTCGGCGCGGGCGAACTCTCGGCGCAGGTGCGCGGTGACTGCGAAACGTCGGGTTTCGTCGCCGCCGCGGCGCCGACCGGGGACTTCGGCGTCGACGTGCACATCGACACCGGCGTGCTCGGGATCAGCTCGGGCGGGCTGCTCGCGAGCGTGCAGGACCTTTGCGTGACGCCGCTGTGGATGGCGCTCGTCTGGGCGGTGCACGCGCTCGTCGTGATGCTCGAATGGTGCTTCACGATCGACCTCCTCGACAGCCCGTCGGTGCAGCTCGGAGTCGCGCGCGGGCTGCGTCAGGCGCAGGCGACGTTCACGACCCCGTGGCTGGCGACGGTGCTCGCCGTAGCGGCAGTCGTGCTCGCGTACGACGGGCTCGTCAGGCGGCAGGTCGCAGACTCGCTCGGCCGCGCGCTGCTCGCGCTGGCGATGACGGCCGGCGGCCTCTGGGTGATGCTCGATCCGTCCGGGACGGTCGGAGCGCTCGGCGGCTGGGCGAACCAGGCGAGCCTCGGGACGCTCGCGGTCGGCTCGCGCGGCACGCCGACGCAGCCGGGCATGGCGCTCGACGACGCGATGCGCACGGTCTTCTCCGACGTGGTCGAAGGGCCGTGGTGCTACCTCGAGTTCGGCAACGTCGGCTGGTGTCGCGACCCGCGGCGGCTCGATCCGCGCCTGCGATCGGCGGCGCTCGCGCTCGCCGCCGAAGAGTCGGCTCGCATCGGCTGCTCCGCGTCGGCGTCGACGGAATGTGCGAGCCGCGGTGGATCCGACGGGCGAGCGCTCGCCCGCTCGGCCGCGCTGCTGCGCTCGGCGCGCACGAACGGCGCGATCTTCCTCGCGCTGCCGGCGAATGGCGCCGAGCGGAACTCGATCAACGACTCGCGCTCGCTGCTGCGCGCGATCTGTCAGAGCGAAGACGCGACGCGATGTCGCGGGCCGAGCGCGAACGAGGCCGAGTTCCGAACGAATCGCGGGACGTGGCCGAGGGTCGGCGGCCTGCTGCTGATCGTCGTCGGCGCGCTCGGGATGCTGCTGCTGCTCGGCTACCTCGCGTTGCGGCTGCTGACGGCGGCACTGTTCAGCCTGCTGTACCTGCTGCTCGCGCCGCTCGTCTCGCTCGCGCCGGCGCTTGGCGAGGCCGGGCGCTCGACCTTTCGCAAATGGGGAGCGCGGCTGCTCGCGGCGGTCGTCTCGAAGCTGTTGTTCGCGTTCGTCCTCGGCGCGCTGCTCGCGGTCCTCGCGATCCTCTCCGAGCTCGAAGCGCTCGGCTGGTGGACGCAATGGCTGCTGATGTCGGCGTTCTGGTGGGCGGCGTTCATCCATCGTCACGACGCGCTTCGGCTGGCGAGCGCGCACGGCGAGCGTCAGCGCATCGACGGACGGCGGCGCACCGTCGTGCGCCGGCTTGGCGCGTCGGGCTCGCGACGCGCCGTGCTCGAACGCGTGCATGCCGCGAAAGGGCGGCTCGAGCGCGAACGATCGAAGGACGGCGAGGCGCGCACGCGGCAACGAGGCCGACCGCGCGAGGACTCCGGGTCGGCGCCCGCAAGACGGTCCTCCGATGCGTCGAGAACGTCGTTCGACGTCCAGGCGAAGCGCGGCGTCGAAGTCGAGCGGATCGCCGCTGCTCGAACGGCAGGTCGCGACGCGAGCGAGCCGCGCGTCGCGGCGCTCGACGCGCGGCTCGAGCGCATCGGCGGCGCGGCGGCGCTCGCTTCGGCGCGCGGAGATCGCCGCCGCGCCGTGCGTCTCGCGTTGCGCGGCGAGCGGGTCGAAGGCGAAGCGCGCCGCGCGCGCGCCGCGCTCGACAGTGCGCGCGCCGGCGGCGGCGACGATCGGCCGGCGGCGGCGAGGGGCGCCCCGGCGCGGGGCGCCGCCACGCCTGGCGACGCGGCGCGCGAGCGCGAGTACGCGCGGTTCCTCGACGCGCAAGCGAGGCTGCCGGCGGCCGTCGACGCGCATCGAGCGCGCACCGCGACGCGCCGCGACTATCGCGCGCTCGCGGGGCTCGCCGGGCACGGCGCGCACGAATACGAGCGCCTCGCTCCGCGCGAGCAGCGCGCCGCGCGGCTGGCGATCGACCGAGAGCTCGCGGTCCGCCGCGAGCGCGCGCTCACGAGAGTAGGCGTCGATCGCGCCGGCCCCGGCCCCGGCCCCGGCCCAAGCGCGATCGACGCCGATCGCGCCGGGCGCGGGCCAAGCCCGCCGCCGGCGCGGCGCGCGCCGGCCGTTCCGTGGCGCGCGCCCGACTCGTCGCGTCCGGAGTCGCGCAGCTCGTCGGAGTCGACTGTCATGGACGACGCTCGCGCGGTAGCCGAAGGGCGCAAACGACAGCTCGGCATCGGTCGGCCATGACCGTCGAGTCGCTGCGCGTGCGACGACCTTCGCGCGGCGCTCGCGCGCTGCTCGGCGTGCCGGCGGCGGTCGCGCTGCTCTGGCTCGCGATCGCTCTCGTCGTCGCGACGGCGATCGGCGGCGCCGAGCTTGCGACGAGCTCCGGCGAAGACGTCGCCGGGCAGCCCGGCCCGACGCCGTCTGCGCTGGCGCTGCGCGAAATCCCGGCTCGCTACCTGCAGCTCTACGAGCAGGCGGCCGATCGCTACGCGATCGACTGGGCGGTGCTCGCCGGCATCGGCAAGGTCGAGTGCGATCACGGACGCGACGCCGACCCGTCGTGCACGCGCGAGGGCGCCGTCAACGCGGCTGGCGCCGGCGGCCCGATGCAGTTCGTCGCCTCGACGTGGGCGAGCTATGGCGTCGACGGCGACGGGGATGGCCGGATCGATCGCTGGGATCCGGCCGACGCGATCTTCTCGGCCGCGAACTACCTCTCGCGCAGCGGCGCGCCGCGCGACTACGGCCGCGCGATCTTCGCGTACAACCACGCGAGCTGGTACGTCGCCGACGTCGAAGCGTGGGCGGCGCGCTATCGCGGCCCGACGCAGCAGGCGCCACAGGCGCAGCAGGCGCCGAACGCGCTCGCGCAGGCGCCGAGCGCGCAGCCGCTCGCGGGCGTCGGCGAAGAAGGCGCGCCGTCGGATCTCGCGCTGCAGTCCGAGACGTCGACGCCAGTTCGTTTCGTCGCCGGCGAACGCGCGACGCTCGATCCGAGCGACGGTCACGTCGCGCTGATTCCGCTGGCGGCGCCGAGCGTGGTCGCGGCGATGCTCGTCGCCGGCGACGAGCTCGAAGACGCTGCCCTACGGGCCGGCCGGTCACCCGGACCCGCGCGACGCGCCCGAAGAGGATTGCTCGAGCACCGTCAACTACGTGTTGTACAGGTCTGGAGTAAGACCGATAGCCGAAATCGTCAGCGAGAACCCGCTCGCGCAGGACTACGTCCACTGGGGCGCTCCCGGCGCCGGGCGCTGGGTGACGATCTACGCGACGACGAGCCCGACGAACCACGTGTTCATGACGATCGCCGGCCTGCGCCTCGACACGAGCCACGACGGCACGGACGTCGGCCCGAACCGCGGCGAAGACGGCCCGCGCTGGCGCATCTTCGACCACATCCCGACGTGGGCGCACTGGGCCGTGCGCCACCCGCCCGGCCTGTGAACCGGGCCGAACCAAGGCGAATCGGGACCGTGAATGCGTCTGTGAAAGCGACGCCGTGCGCGGGTATCGTGCGGGACATGCCGACGCGCACCGTCGACTACCTGCTGATCGGCGGCGGCCTCGCGTCGGCGAACTGCGCGCGCTGGCTGCGCGAGGAAGGCGCCGACGGCTCGATTCTGCTCGTCGGGCGCGAGCCGGACCCGCCGTACAACCGGCCGGAGTGCACGAAGGGCTACCTGCGCGGCGAGGAGCAGCGCGCGGAGACGTTCTTTCGGCCGGACGAGTGGTGGGGCGAGCAGGACGTCGAGCTGTCGCTGCGCACGAGCGTGACGGCGCTCGACGTCGACGCGCGCACGGCGAAGCTGTCGAGCAAGGAGGAGGTCGGCTTCGGCAAGGCGCTGCTCGCGACGGGCGCGAACGTGCGGCGGCTGAACGTCGAGGGCTGCCACCTCGAGCAGATCTTCTACCTGCGCACGCTCGGCAACGCCGACGCGATTCGCGCGGGCGTCGCCGACGCGCAGGACGTCGTGCTGATCGGCGGCTCGTACATCGGCTGCGAGGTCGCGGCGTCGCTGTCGAAGCTCGGCAAGCGCTGCACGATCGTCATGCAGGAGTCGGCGACGCTCGAGCGCGGCTTCGGCGCGAGCGCCGGGCGCTACTTCCAGGAGCTGCTCGAATCGCACGGCGTGACGGTGCACGGCGAGGACGAGCTCGAGCGCTTCGAAGGCGGCGAGCGCGTCGAGAAGGTGATCACGCGCGGCGGCCTGCAGCTCGACGCCGACGCCGTCGTGATCGGCGCCGGCGTGACGCCCGACGTGCAGCTCGCGCAGCGCGCCGGGCTCGAGCTCGGCGAGCGCGGCGGAGTGCTCTGCTCCTCGCTCCTCGAGTCCTCAACCGACGGCGTGTTCGCGGCGGGCGACATCTGCGAGTACGCCTCGCCGGTGCACGGCGGCGCGCATGTGCGCATCGAGCACTGGGACGTCGCGTTCAACCACGGCAAGACGGCTGCGTTGAACATGCTCGGCAACGACACGCCGCACACGGTCGTGCCGTACTTCTACTCGGTGTTCGCCGACTGGGGCGAGCTCGAGTACGTCGGCCCGGCGCACTCGTGGGACGAGGAGATCGTGCGCGGGTCGTTCGCCGACGGCAAGTTCACGAACTGGTATCTCGACGCCGGCAAGGTCAAGGCGGCGCTGACGTGGGGACGCTCGGACGACCTCGACGCGGCGCGCCGCCTGATCGTCGACGGCTCGCCGCTCGACGACGCGCAGCGCGCGAAGCTCGCCGACGTCGACTCCGATTTGGAGGATTTGTAGGGAGAGCTGACGCGCGCCGCTGCTCGCGCCGGCGCGTCGTGAGGCGGGCCCGCGAGCCCGCCCCGACGCGCGCTGCGACGCCGGCGTCGATCTTCTCTCGATCTACTCATCCTCGCCGCGCCCGGCGAAACCGGTCGGCAGCCGGTTGAGCTCGTGCGAGGAGATGACGCGATCGATCAGCCCGTACTCGCGCGCCTGCTCGGCCGTGAAGTAGCGGTCGCGGTCCATGTCGTCGTGCACGCGCTCGACCGGCTGGCCGGTGTGGCGCGCGTAGATCTCGTCGATGTGCCTGCGCAGCTCGAGCGTCTCCTGCGCGTGGATCTCGATGTCGGCCGCCTGCCCCTCGAAGCCGCCCGACGGCTGGTGGATCAGGATGCGGCTGTTCGGCAGCGCCATGCGCTTGCCCGGCGCGCCGCCGGCCAGCAGCAGCGAGCCCATGCTCATCGCCACGCCGAAGCAGATCGTGCGCACGTCGGGCTTGACGAACTGCATCGTGTCGTAGATCGCAAGGCCCGAGTAGACGACGCCGCCGGGCGAGTTGACGTACAGCGAGATGTCCTTCTCGGGGTCCTCGCCGTCGAGGTGCAGAGCTGCGCGACGACGAGGTTGGCGACCTGATCGTCGACCGGCGTGCCGATGAAGACGATTCGCTCGTTCAGCAGGCGGCAGTAGATGTCGAACGAGCGCTCGCCGCGCGCGCTCTGCTCGACGACCATCGGAACAAGTGGCATCTTGGCTATCCTTTCGACAACTTGACGGTTGTCAACCCACCATAGCAACCAACTGGTTGTCAAGGAGGTGCGGAACGTGCCAGCGCGCAGAGAGGTCGAGGTCGAGGCGTCGCCCGAGCAGGTCTGGGAGGCGCTCGTGACCGACGAGCGGCGTGAAGATTGGCTCGACGAGCCGGATCGCGACGTGCACATCGAGGTCGTCGAGGAGCCGAGCCGGCTCGTCTGGTGGTGGCGCGGCGACGACGATCGGCCGGCGACGCGCGTCGAGTTCGAGATCGTCGCCGACGCCCGGCGGCGCGTGCGTGATCGTCACCGAGAGCGAGCCGGCGTTCCCGATCTCGCTGCTCGCGTGCGCGCTCACGCCGGTCGCGGCTTGAGCGGCTCGCCGCCCGACGGCGGCCGTCGTGTCACAACCGGCGTCGATCGCCGTAGCGCCGGCGCGGCCGACGACGAGCTCGGCGCGGTCTTCGCGGCGCTCGCGGACCCGACGCGCCGCGCGATGATCGACGCGCTGCTGCGCGAGGGCGAGACGAGCGTGCCGCGGCTGAGCGCCGAGCTGCCGATCACGCGCCAGGCGGTCGCGAAGCACCTCGCGACGCTCGACCACGCCGGCCTCGTCGAGCGCGCGCAGGCGAGCGGGCGCGAGGTGCGCTACCGCCTGCGCGGCGGCGCGCTCGAGTCGGCGAACGCGTGGCTCGCGCGCGCCGAGTCAGCGTGGGAGCAGCGCCTCGCGCGGCTGAAGGACGCCGTCGAGCGCGCCGGCTGAGCGCGATGTACGATTCGTCCGTACAACGGTCGGTGGTCGAGGGAAGTCGGTGCGAATCCGACGCGGACCCGCCACTGTGACCGGGGGTGCTCGTCGCGGCGCGTGAGAGCGCGCAGCCACCGTTTCGCCACGCGGCGCGGGAAGGCGCGAAAGGAGTAGGCCCGGGAGCCAGGAGACCAGCCTCCGGCCGAAAGCCCACAAGCCCTCGTGGAAAGGGGTTGGCTCCATGCGCATCTCTCACCGAATCTCGTTCGTCCTCGCTCTCGCGTGCCTGCTCGCGCTCGTCCTCGCCTCGCTCGCGAACGCCGCGGCGCCGGCGAGCGTGACCGTGCGCGTCGAGGGCGCCGAGCAGACGCTGCTGCCGGCGACGAGCGTCACGACGAACGGCGTCGCCGTCGAGAAGGACGGCAACGCCGAACACACGTGCAGCGGCGCGAGCGCCGCCGGCGCGCTGCAGCAGGCGACGTCCGGCAACTGGAACGGCGCGTGGTTCGGCGGCATCGGCTACTCCGTCGAAACGATCCTCGGCGAGACGCATGCGTTCGAATCGGGCGCTCCGGCGAACTACTTCTGGGCGTACTGGCTCGACGACAAGGCATCGACCGCCGGCATCTGCGAAGGCGAAGTGAGCAGCGGCGACAGCATCCTGTTCTTCCCCGAATGCTTCAGCGAATCGGGCGCCTGCCCGGCCGCGCCGAACCCGCTCGCGCTGTCGGCGCCGGCCGACGCCGAACGCGGCTCGCCGATCACCGTCTCGGTCACGTCGTACGCGAACGCGAGCGGCGCCGCGTCGCCGGCCGCCGGCGTCACGGTCAGCGGCGGCGGCGCGAGCGCGAGCACCGGCGCGAACGGCCAGGCGACGCTGTCGCTCGCGCAGGCCGGCAGCGTCGTGCTGCAGGCGAGCGCGCCGGGGTCGGTGCGCGACGAGGCGACCGTCTGCGTGCACAACGGCAACGACGGCACGTGCGGCACGCAGGCGCAGTCGAGCGCGAGCGCGACGAGCACCTCGGCGGCGTCCGTCGCGGCGCCGTACAAGGGGCCGTTCGCGATCGTCGCGAAGGCCGGCGACGTGCTCGACGACCACGTCTACGCGGCCGCGACGGCGCCGCGCGTGCTCAGCGGCACGGTCGCCGCGCACTCGCCGATCGCCTCGGTCAGCCTGCGGTTGCGGCGCAGCTATCGCGGGCGCTGCTGGGCCTACGACGGCGTCAGCGAGCGCTTCGTTCGCGCGCGCTGCGGGCGCGGCTCGTTCTTCTCCGTCTCGACGTCGGCGAGCTTCTCCTACCTGCTGCCCGGCGCGCTCGCGCGCGGGCGCTACGTGCTCGACATCGAGGCGAGCGACGCCGCCGGCAACCGCACGAGCCTCGCGCGCGGGAGCACGCGCGTCGTCTTCTATGTCCGCTAGGACGACGCTTGCCGCGGCGCTCTGCGCCGCGGCGCTGCTCTGCGGCTGCGGCCTCGGCCCCGGCAAGGCGCCGAGCGCCGTCACGCTGCTCGTCACGCGCGACTTCGGCGCGAGCGTGCTCGCCTCCTCGGGCGCGCCGGACGTGCGCGGCGAAGAAACGGTCATGCGCCTGTTGATGCGCAACGCGCACGTCTCGACGCGCTACGGCGGCGGCTTCGTGCAGAGCATCGACGGCGTCTCCGGCGGGCAGGAAGACGGGCGGCCGGTCGACTGGTTCTACTACGTCAACGGCGTCGAGGCGGCGAAAGGCGCCGCGTCGATCGACGTGCACGCCGGCGATCACATCTGGTGGGACCGGCACGACTGGTCGCAGACCGACGACGTGCCGGCCGTCGTCGGCTCCTACCCCGAGCCGTTCCTCAACGGCATCGAAGGCAAGCGCCTGCCCGTGCGCGTCGAATGCGCGAGCGTCGGCGGCGCGTCGTGCCGGACGGTCACCGATCGCCTGCGCGCCGCCGGCGTGCCGGCGGCGATCTCGGGGCTCGGCAGCGGCATCGGCGCGCTGCAGACGCTACGCATCGCCGTCGCGCCGTTTCGCGCGCTCGAGACCGACCCCGGCGTTCGCCCGATCGCGCAGGGGCCGCGCGCGAGCGGCGTCTACGCGCGCTTCGAAGCCGGCGGCGCGACGCTCGCGCTGCTCGACGAAGGCGGCGCCGTCAAGCAGCGCCTCGGCGCCGGCGCCGGCCTGCTCGCGGCGACGCGCAGCGGCGAAGAAGCGCCCGTCTGGGTCGTCACCGGCACCGACGAAAGCGGCGTCGCGCGCGCCGCGAACGCGCTCGACGCGCAGACGCTCGATCGCCGCTTCGCCGTCGCCGTCGACGCGAGCGGCGCGCTCGCGCTGCCGCTCTCGGGGGCCTCGTGATCGGCTCGCCGCTGTTCTACCGGCGCCTCGCGAGCCCGCTGCACGCGACGCGCGCGAGCGTCGCCGCGGCGTGGGCGCTGTCGCTGATCGCCGCCGCGCTGATCCTCTACCACCCGCTCGTACTACTCGCGCTGGCGATCGCCGTGCTCGGCGCCGCGGGCGGCGCCGGCGTCGGGCGCGCGCTGCTGCGCTCGCTGCGCACGGCCGCGATCGTCGCCGTGCCGATCGTGCTCGTCAACGTGATCGTCAGCCGCCAGGGGCTGACCGTGTTCGCGCGGCTCGGCGACCTCGGGCCGTTCGGCCGCGGCGACCTGACCGTCGAGGCGCTCGTATACGGCGCCGTCATCGCGCTGAAGGTCACGCTGCTGATCCTCGTCACGACGCTCGCGAGCCTCGCGATCGATCCCGACGAGATGCTGCGCGCGTTCCGTCGCCTGTCGTTTCGCTCGGCGCTGACGGCGACGCTCGCGACGCGCATGCTGCCGGTGCTCGCCGCCGACTCGCAGCGCCTCGCCGAGGCGCAGCGCACGCGTCCCGGCGGCGCCGCGCGCGGCGCGCGCGGGCGCGTCGCGCTGCTCAGCGCCGTCGTCGGCGGCTCGCTCGACCGCGCGATGGATGTCGCCGCGACGCTCGAGGTGCGCGGCTACGCCGGCGCACGTCGCGCGCCTCGCGGCCGGCGTCTGCGCCGGCCGCTCTCGCGCCACGACCTCGCGTTCGCCGTCTCGGCGCTCGCCGCGCTCGCGCTCGCGCTCGTCGGGCGCCTCTCGGGCGTCGCCGCATTCGCCTCCTACCCGCGCATCGAGCTGCACCTCGGCGCGGGCACGATCGTGCTGTGCGCGGCGCTCGCCGCCGCCGTGCTGCTCCCGTTCTGCGACCGGCGCGGGATCGAGCGATGAGCGCGCTGCTGTCGTTCGAGCGCGTCACCTACCGCTACCCGGGCGTCGAGCGCCCGGCGCTCGCCGGCGTCAGCTTCGCGCTGCAGCCCGGCGAGTTCTGCGTGCTCGCCGGCCTCTCCGGCAGCGGCAAGTCGACGCTGCTGCGCGCCGCGAGCGGCCTCGTGCCGCACTTCGACGGCGGGCGCTTCGCCGGCCGTGTGCAGCTCGCCGGGCTCGACACGCGCGAGCACGCGCCGGCGCGCCTCGGCGCGTTCGCCGGCGCGCTGTTCCAGGACCCCGAGACGCAGCTCGTCACGAGCTCCGTGCGCGCCGAGCTCGCACTCGCGCTCGAAAGCCGCGGCGCCGGCGCGGCAGCCGTCGCGCGCGGCGTCGAGGAGGTCGCGCTCGCGCTCGGCATCGACGCGCTGCTCGACCGCTCGACGCACGAGCTCTCCGGCGGCGAGAAGCAGCGTGTCGCGCTCGGCGCCGCGCTCGCCGGGCGCCCGCGCATCGTGCTGCTCGACGAGCCGACCTCGCAGCTCGACCCGGTCGCCGGCGACGAGCTGATCGGCCTGTTGCGGCGGCTCAACGAGGAGTGGGACACGACGATCGTGCTCGCAGAGCACCGGCTCGAGCGCTGCCTCGCGGCCGCCGATCGCGTGATCGCGCTCGACGGCGGACAGCTCGCGTGCGACGGCGACGCGGCCGCGTTCCTGCGCTGGGCCGAGCGGCGCGCGCCGGCGCTGCAGACGCCCGGCGCGAAGCTGTTCGCGCTCGCCGGGCTGCAGCCGCCTCCGGTCGGCGTCAGGCAGGCGCGCGCGACGCTGCGCGCGCACGCGCTGCTGCCCGACGCGACTTCTACCGACGCGACGTCGTTCGAGATCGAGCTCGCCGCTGCGCCTGCGCGCGCGACGACGCCGCGCCGGCGCCTGCGGCGCGCACGCGCTGGCGCAGCTGCTCCCGCGCTCGAGCTGCGCGGCGTCTGGCACGAGCTGCGCGACGGCCCGGCGATCCTGCGCGGCGCCTCGCTGCGCCTCGCGCCCGGCGAGAGCGTCGCGCTGATGGGGCGCAACGGCGCCGGCAAGTCGACGCTGCTGCGCCACGCCGCCGGGCTGCTCGAGCCGACGCGCGGCAGCGTGCGACGCGCCGGACGCGTCGCGCTGCTGCTGCAGAACCCCGGCGACTACTTCATCCACGAGCGCGTCGAGCTGGAGGCGTCGGCCGAAGCGCTCGCCGCGCTCGGCCTGAGCGCGCTCGCCGCGCGCCACCCGCGCGAGCTCTCCGGCGGCGAGCGCCAGCGCCTCGCGCTCGCGATCGTCGCCGACGCCGACGCCGACGCTCCGGCCGTGCTCGCGCTCGACGAGCCGACGCGCGGCATGGACCGCGCGGCGAAGGCCGAGCTCGCCGCCGAGCTGCGTCGGCGCGCGAGCGGCGGCGAGGCTGTGATCGTCGCGACGCACGACCCCGAGTTCGCCGCCGCGTGCGCCGATCGCGCCGTGCTGCTCGCCGACGGACGCGTGATCGCCGACGGAGCGACCGTCGAGCTGCTCGGCGGCGGCTGGTACTTCGCGACCGAGACCGCGCGCATCCTCGGCGGCGCCGGCGGCGCGCTGCTGCCCGAGCAGGGCGCCGCGCTGCTGCGCCGCGAGACGCGCGTCGAGGTCGCGCTGTGAGCTGGCCGCTCGCGTCGTTCGCGCTCGTCGCCGTCGTGCTCGCGCTCGGCTGGCTCGCCTACGAGCGCACGGCGCCGTCGGCGAAGCTCGTCGCGATCGTCGGCACGCTCGCGGCGATCGCCGCGCTCGGCCGCGACGCGTTCGTCGCGCTGCCCGACGTCAAGCCGATCACCGCGATGTCGCTCGTCGTCGGCTACGCGCTCGGCCCGCTGCCCGGCTTCAGCGTCGGCGCGCTCGGCATGCTCGCGTCGAACTTCGTGCTCGGCCAGGGGCCGTACACGCCGTGGCAGATGGCCGCGTGGGGGCTCGTCGGGCTCGCCGGCGCCCTGCTCGGAACGCTCAGCCGGCGCCGCCTCGGGCGCGTGCAGCTCGCGCTCGCGTGCGCGCTCGCCGCGCTCTGCGCGAAGGAGGTCATGAACGTCTACCAGTGGACGCTCGGCGCGAGCCACACGCCGGCCGCGCTGCTCGCCGTCGCCGGCACGTCGCTGCCGTTCGATTTGACCGACACGATCTCGAGCTTCTTCTTCGGCCTCGCCTTCGGCCCCGAGCTCGCGCGGCTGCTCGCGCGGATGCGCGCGCGCATGGACGTCACGTGGGAACGCGACGACGAGGCGACGGCGCCACCTCTCGCGCCCGCGCCGCCCGGCGCGCCCGGCGCCGGCGCGCTGCGCTCGCTCGGCGCCGCCGGGCCGCCGCTCGCGCTCGCGCTCGCCGCGCTCCTCGCCGTCTCGCTCGGCGCTCCGCGCCCCGCCTCTGCCGCGTCGCTGTCGCGCGAGCTCTCCTATCTCGGCTCGGCGCAGAACGCCGGCGGCGGCTTCGGCGCAGCGCCCGGCCAGCGCAGCAGCGAGCTCTACACCGGCTGGGCCGCGATCGGGCTCGCCGCGACCGGGCGCAACCCGGCGAGCGTGCGCCGCGGCGGCAGCTCGGTACTCGACGCGCTGCGCGGCGAAGCGTCGACGCTCAGCGGGCTCGGCGACGCCGAGCGCACGGTCCTCGCGGCGCGTGCGTGCGGCGCCTCGGCGTACTCGTTCGCCGGGCGCAACCTCGTCGCCGAAGTGCTCGCCGCGCGCGCTCACGACGACTCGTTCGAAGAGCAAGTAAATCTCTCTTCGTTCGCGATCTTCGCGCTGCGCGCCGTCGGGCATTCTCAGAGCTTCGGCCCGATCCGCGAAGCGGCCGGCTGGATCGAGCATCAGCAGAACAGCGATGGCGGCTTCGGCTTCGGCGCCGGCGGCTCGCCGAGCGACGTCGACGACACCGGCGCCGCGCTGCAGGCGCTCGCCGCCGCCGGCGCGCGCGATCGGCGCTCGCTCGCCGCAGCCGTCGACTACCTGATCCGCTCGCAGAACCCCGACGGCGGCTTCCCGCAGCGCTACGGCGGCGAATCGAACGCGCAGTCGACGGCGTGGGCCGTGCAGGGGCTGATCGCCGGCGGCCGCGCACCCGGCTCCGTGCGCCGCGGCTCGAGCCGCTCGCCCGTCGGCTACCTCGAAAGCCTGCAGGCGCCCGACGGCAGCGTGCGCTACTCGCGCACGAGCGCGCAGACGCCCGTGTGGGTCACGGCGCAGGCGCTCGTCGCGCTCGCCGGCAGGACGTTCCCCGTCGGCTGAGCGCCCTTCAGCGCGGCTTTAGCGCCGCTTCTACTCTTTGACTATGCCCGGACACGCGTACACGGCGGAGTTTGCTCGCGCACCACACGCGCGCTCGCGCCCGTCTCGCAACGCCGCGCTCGCGCCGCTCTCGCTCGCCGCGCTGTGCGTGCTCGCGCTCGCCGCGCTGTGGGGCGTCGCCGATCACGTCTACGCCTTCGAAATCCGCGACACGGCGCTGCTGCGCGATTTCACGCGGCTCAACGGCCAGAGCATCGGCGCCGTCTGCAAGGTGCTGCTAAGCCTGCTCGAACCGCTGCTGTTCACGATCTGGGGCCTCGCGCTCGTGCTCGTCGCCTTCGCGCGCTCGCGGCCGCGCGTCGCGCTCGCCGTCGTCAGCGTGATGGCGCTCGCGCCGCTTAGCGCCGAGGTGCTCAAGCGACTGCTCGCGCACCCGCACGTGACGATCGGCTTCACGCACGTCGGCGCCGCCTCGTGGCCGAGCGGGCACGCGACGGCCGCGACCGCGCTCGCGCTCAGCGTCGTGCTCGTCGCGCCGCGGCGCCTGCGCCCGGCCGCGCTGCTCGCCGCGCTCGCGTTCATGCTCGCCGTCGGCACCGCGCTGCTGATCCGCGAATGGCACCTGCCGAGCGACGTGCTCGGCGGCTACCTGACCGGCACGCTGTGGGCGCTGCTCGCGCTCGCCGCGCTGCGCGCCTTCGAGCGTCGCTGGCCGCGCCGCGAGCGAGACGGAGACGCGCCCGGCGGCGCCGAAGCTCGCGCCGGTTAGGCGCCCGACGACTCGCGCTCGGCTGCGCCGTGCGCGCCGGGCTGCCACAGCGGCTCTGAGCCCGCGCCGGTCGCGGACTCGTCGTTCGCCGCGCGACTGAGGATGAACAGCAGGTCGGAGAGCCGGTTCAGGTAGCGCACGACCTCGGCGTTGCCCTGCTCGACCGCGATCGCGCGCCGCTCGGCGCGGCGGCAGACCGTGCGGCAGACGTGCAGCTGCGCCGCCGCCGGCGTCCCGCCGGGGATCACGAACGAGCGCAGCGGCGCGAGCGTCGCGTTGGCCTCGTCGCACGCGTGCTCGAGCCACGCGGTGTACTCAGCGCCGACGCGCAGGCGCTCGCGCGCGCCCTCGCCGTCGCCCTCGCCGGTCGCCGGCGGCGCGGACGGGACCGAGAGATCGGCGCCGACGTCGAGCAGGTCGTTCTGCACGCGCGCGAGCCACTCGGCGAAGCGCGGCGGCAGGTTCGGCGCGAGCAGCGCGACGCCGATCGTCGCGTTGAGCTCGTCGACCGTGCCGTATGCCTCGACGCGCGCGTGCAGCTTCGAGACGCGGCTCATGTCGCCGAGATGCGTCTCGCCGCCGTCGCCGAGCTTCGTGTAGATGCGTGTGAGGTTGACCGTCATGCGCTTGCGCGGGTGTCGTGCCGCCCTTCGATGATAGGCGCGCCGGCGACGCTCTGTGCGGATCGGCACACCGCCCGTCTTCGCAATCGGATACGTTGCCGCCCCTCATGCGGATCGGCGTTCCGAAGGAGACGGCGGCCGGCGAGCACCGAGTGGCGCTCGTGCCGGAGGTCGTCGGCAAGCTGAAGGCGAAAGGCCTCGAGATCGTCGTGCAGAGCGGCGCCGGCACCGACGCGCTCGTGCCCGACGCGGCGTTCGCCGACGCCGGCGCGCAGGTCTCCGACGACGCGCACGAGATCTGGCGCAGCGACGTCGTCGTGACGATCGCGCCGCCCGACCCCGAGCAGATCCGCTCGCTCGGCCAGGGCTCGATCCTGATCGGCTTCCTCGCGCCGCTGTCGAGCCCGCAGACGACGAAGGCGCTCGCCGACGCCGGCGCGACGGCGTTCGCGATGGAGGCGATCCCGCGGATCTCGCGCGCGCAGTCGATGGACGCGCTCTCCTCGCAGGCGAACGTCGGCGGCTACAAGGCGGCGCTGCTCGGCGCCGAGGAGATCGGCCGCTTCTACCCGATGCTGATGACCGCCGCCGGGACGATCCCGCCGGCGAAGGTGCTCGTGCTCGGCGTCGGCGTCGCCGGCCTGCAGGCGCTCGCGACGGCCAAGCGGCTCGGCGCGCGCACGACCGGCTACGACGTCCGCCCGGAGGTCGCCGAGCAGGTGCAGTCGCTCGGCGCGATGTGGCTCGACCTCGGCCTCGAGGCCAGCGGCGAGGGCGGCTACGCGCGCGAGCTGACCGACGAGGAGCGCGCGCGCCAGCAGCAGGCGCTGACCGACGCGATCAAGGGCTTTGACGTCGTCATCACGACGGCGCTCGTGCCAGGGCGCCCGGCGCCGAAACTCGTCACCGAGGAGGCCGTCGCGGGGATGAAGCCGGGCTCGGTCATCGTCGACATGGCCGGCGAGACGGGCGGCAACTGCGAGCTGACCGTCCCCGGCGAGACCGTCGTGCGCCACGACGTCAAGATCGTCTCGCCGCTGAACCTGCCGGCGAGCATGCCCGAGCACTCCTCGCAGCTGTTCGCGCGCAACGTGCTCGCGCTGCTCGATCTGCTCGTCGACGACGAGGGCAAGCTCGAGCTCGACTTCGACGACGAGATCGTCGCCGGCGCCTGCGTGGTGCGCGACGGCGAGATCGTCAACGCCGGCGCGAAGGCGACCGTCGAATCTTCGGCGCAGGGAGGAGGCTCCTGATGGTCCTGGCGAGCACGCTGACGACAAACCTCGCGATCCTCGTGCTCGCGGGCTTCATCGGCTTCGTCGTCATCTCGAAGGTGCCGAACACGCTGCACACGCCGCTGATGTCCGGCACGAACGCGATCCACGGGATCGTCCTGCTCGGCGGCCTGCTGCTGCTCGGCCTCGCCGGGCTCGACGGCTTGAGCAAGGCGCTGCTCGTGATCGCCGTCGCGTTCGGCACGATCAACGTCATCGGCGGCTTCCTCGTGACCGACCGGATGCTCGAGATGTTCAAGGCCAAGCCGAAGCCGAAGCCCGAGACCCCGAAGGGCGCAGGTGAGAACGACGGCGCGCGCAAGGGGGGCGAGTCGTGATCGCGCCGCCGCTCGCCAGCACGTTCCTGCAGAGCGACAGCTTCATCTACGTCCTCTACATCATCGCCTTCGCGCTCTTCATCCAGGGCCTGCGCGGGCTCGCCGGCCCGACGACGGCCGTGCGCGGCAACCGCATCGCCGCCGTCGGCATGGGCATCGCCGTCGTCGCGACGCTGCTCAGCAGGGGCGAGGGCAACTGGGGCCTGATCGCGCTCGGCGTCGCGCTCGGCGTCGCCGTCGGCGTGCCCGCGGCGCGCCAGGTGAAGATGACCGCGATGCCGCAGATGGTCGCGCTGTTCAACGGCGTCGGCGGCGGCGCGGTCGCGCTGATCTCATGGGTCGAGTTCCGCCACCACGGCTCGACGTATGGGTCGCGCACGGTCGCCCATGCGGTCGGCGGGGCAGCGCCGCTCACGGAAACCTCCGCGGGGCACTTCACGCTGACCCATCTCGCGGTCTACCAGCCCGCGGTGCCCACGTACGTCGCGGTGTTCTCCGTGTTCGCCGCGATCGTCGGCTCGATCTCCTTCTGGGGCTCGAACATCGCCTTCGGCAAGCTCCAGGAAATCATCCCCGGCCGACCGATCTCCTTCGGCGCCGGCCAGCAGATCGTCAACCTCGTGCTGCTCGTGCTCGCGCTCGCCGCCGGCGTCGACCTTGTCGCCGGCGCGCACTCCGAACTGCTGTTCATCGGCATGCTGATCGTCGCCGCGCTGCTCGGCAACGCCGTCGTGCTGCCGATCGGCGGCGCCGACATGCCCGTCGTGATCTCGCTGCTCAACGCCTTCACGGGCCTGTCTGCGGCGGCGACCGGCGTCGCGCTGAACAACCCGGCGCTGATCGTCGCGGGGATGATCGTCGGCGCCTCCGGCACGATCCTGACGAACCTGATGGCGAACGCGATGAACCGCTCGATCCCGGCGATCGTCGCCGGCGGCTTCGGCGGCGGCGGCGCGGTGGCCGGCGCCGAAGGGGCCGGCGAGCACGCCGGCACGGTCAAATCGATCGGCGCCGCCGACGCGGCGATCCAGCTCGCCTACGCGAGCCGCGTCGTGATCGTCCCCGGCTACGGCATGGCCGTCGCGCAGGCGCAGCACGCCGTGCGCGAGCTGACCAAGGAGCTCGAGAAACGCGGCGTCGAGGTCAGCTACGCGATCCACCCGGTCGCCGGGCGCATGCCCGGGCACATGAACGTGCTGCTCGCCGAGGCCGACGTGCCCTACGACCAGCTCAAGGAGATGGACGAGGCCAACCCCGAGTTCCAGCGCACCGACGTTTCGCTCGTGATCGGCGCCAACGACGTGACGAACCCGGCCGCGAAGAACACGCCGTCCTCGCCGATCTACGGCATGCCGATCCTCGAGGTCAACGAGAGCCGCTCGGTGATCGTGATCAAGCGCTCGATGAACCCCGGCTTCGCAGGGATCGAAAACGAGCTGTACTACGAGCCCGAGACCTCGATGCTGTTCGGCGACGCGAAGAGCGCCGTCGCGGAGATCACCGCCGAGCTCGAGCACCTCTAGCGCCGCGCGGCGCTCTGCGAGACTGCGCCCGTGATCGAGCGCACGCAGGCGCTGAGCGCGATGAGCGAGGAGGAGTTCGACGTGCTCGTCGTCGGCGGCGGCATCACCGGCGCTGGCGTCGCGCTCGACGCGGCGACGCGCGGCTACAGCGTCGCGCTGCTCGAGCGCGCCGACTACGCCGCCGGCACGTCGAGCCGTTCGAGCAAGCTCGTCCACGGCGGCCTGCGCTACCTGCAGAACTTCGACCTCGGCCTTGTCCGCGAGGCGCTGCTAGAGCGCCAGCTGATGGTCAAGCTCGCGCCGCACCTCGTGCACCCGCTGCCGCTCGTCGTGCCGGCGTTCGAGGGCGCGCGCCCGGACCGGCTCGTCGGCGTCGGCCTGAACCTCTACGACGTGATGTCCGTCGAGCGCGGCCGCCGGCGCGCGCGGCGCGAAGCGGGCGACGGCGACTCCTCGTGGAGCCCCGAGCGCCATCGCGTGATCTCCGGCGAGGAGGTCATCGAGCTGCTGCCGGCGCTGCGCGAGCGCGAGCCGACGAGCGGCTACCTGTTCTACGACTGCCAGACCGACGACGTGCGCCTCGTGCTGACCGTGCTCGGCGAGGCCGAGCGCTTCGGCGCGGTCTGCGCCAACCGCGTCGACGTCACCGGCCTGCTCGAGCGCGACGGGCACGCGAGCGGCGTGCTCGCGCTCGACCGCGAGAG
This sequence comes from uncultured Solirubrobacteraceae bacterium, assembly GCA_963802105.1. Classification (GTDB taxonomy): domain Bacteria; phylum Actinomycetota; class Thermoleophilia; order Solirubrobacterales; family Solirubrobacteraceae; genus Palsa-744. The sequence continues at coordinate 2,437,417 of CAWDHJ010000002.1, forward strand.
CGGCGCGCAGATCGAGGTGCGCGCGGCGAACGTCGTCAACGCGACCGGCGTGTGGGCCGACGAGCTGCGCCCGAACGAGCTGCACGACGAGGCCGAGCTGCCGCGGATCAGGCCGAGCCGCGGCACGCACGTGACGCTGCGCCACGAGGACCTGCCGCTCGTCGGCGGCGCGATCGTGCCGGCCGGCGAGGGGCGCTCGATCTTCGCGCTGCCGTGGCTCGGGCACGCGCTGATCGGCACGACCGACAACGACTACGAGGGGCCGCTCGACCACGTCGAGCCCTCCGGCGAGGACATCGCCTACCTGCTCGACGCCGTCAACGAGTTCTTCGGGCGCGCGCTGACGCCGTCCGCGCTGACCGGCGCGTTCGCCGGCGTGCGCCCGCTGATCTCGACCGGCGACCCGAAGAAGTCGGTCGACATCTCGCGCAAGGCCGAGCTGTACGAGACCTCCTCCGGGATGATCACGATCACCGGCGGCAAGCTGACGACGTGGCGGCGGATGGCGAAGATGACCGTCGACCGGATCGTCGAGCGCGAAGCGCGCGACGCGCCCTGCCGCACGCACGAGATCCCGCTCGGCCAGGCGATCTCCGTCGAGGAGCTGCCGCGCGTCGAGGGCGTGCCCGAGGACTCCTACGCGGCGCTCGCCGCGCGCTACGGTCACGCCGCGCACGAGGTGCTCGCGCTCGCCGCCGGCCGAAACGGGGATGCTCGCCAAGGGCGAGCGTCTCCCGGCTTCGGTCGCGGCGAGCTCGCGCAGCCGATCGTCGCCGGCCTGCCCGACCTGCTCGCCGAGGTCGCGCTCGCGGCGCGGCGCGAGCAGGCGCGCAGCGTCGGCGACGCGCTGCTGCGCCGCACGCGCCTCGGGCTGCTCGCGGCACGCGAGCTCGACGCCGCCGACCCGCACGGCGCCGTCGCTCGCGTCTCCGCCGTGCTCGCCGGCGAGCTCGGCTGGGACGCGGCGCGCACCGCCGCCGAGCTCGACGCGTTCGCGCACGAGGCGCGCGCCGAGGGGCTGCTGCGCCCGTGAGCGGCGCGTCGCGCGGCGAGGGCGGCCCGCGCATGCCGCCGGCCGCGCCGGCGGCTCCCGCGCACGTGCTGCGCGCCGGCGCGCACGCGCTCGAGCTCGGCGCGCGGCCGTTGCTGATGGGCATCGTCAACGCCTCGCCCGACTCGTTCAGCGACGACGGCAGCCACGCGACGCTCGAGCAGCGTGTGCGCCTCGCCGAAGAGCTCCGCGCGGCCGGCGCCGAGATCGTCGACGTCGGCGGCGAGTCGGCCACGACCGGCCGTCCGCTCGTCGACGTCGAGCTCGAGATCGAGCGCGTCGTGCCGCTCGTCGAGCGCGTCGCGCCGTTCGCGATCGTCTCCGTCGACACGTACAAGCCGGCCGTCGCGCGCGCCGCGATCGCCGCCGGCGCGAGCATCGTCAACGACGTCAGCGGCCTGCGCGACCCCGAGCTCGCGAGCGTCTGCGCCGAGACCGGCGCCGCGCTCGTCGTCATGCACACGCGCGCCGCGCCGCGCGAACGGCTGCAGGACCCCGACCTCTACGACGATGTGAGCGCCGAGGTGATCGCGTTCCTGCGTGAGCGGATCGCGCTCGCGGAGCGCGCCGGCGTCGCTCGCGAGCAGATGATCGTCGACCCGGGCCCCGACTTCGCGAAGACGCCCGCGCAGACGATCCGCCTGCTCTCCGAGCTTTCGCGGCTGCACGAGCTCGAGCTGCCCCTGCTGCTCGCGATCTCGCGCAAGGACTTCGTCGGCGCGCTGACCGCGCGCGCGCCGCGCGAGCGCATGGCCGGCACGCTCGCGGCGCTCGCGCACGGGCTCGACGCCGGCGCGCACGTCTTTCGCGTCCACGACGCCGCCGCCACGGCCGACTTCATCGCCGTCCGCGCGGCGCTCTCCGGGCAGGCGCCGCCGAGCAGGGATCTCGCGCTCGCCGAGGAACTGCGTCACGAGCGGTCCGCCGGCTGACGCCGGCGCGCCGCGGCGGAGCGATCCGCCGGCCCGCCCGAGCGAGTCGCTAGGCTGGACGCAACGCACGGGTGCCCGCAGCTGGTCCAACGCCGCGGGACGCCAGCCACCCCATCCGAACAGAAGGAGAAGACCAGATGACAGCAGTGCTCGATCGTGCCGAGCTCGAAGCGAGCCCGCTCGCCGACCTCCATGCGATCGCCGACCAGCTCGGCCTCGACGGTTTCAGGCGGCTGCGCAAGGCCGAGCTGATCGACCGCATCGTCGGCGAGGAGAGCGGCGCGGAACCCGCCGAGGCCGACGCGCCCGAGGAGGACGCCGCCGAGGAGCGCGACGAGCCCGAGCGCCCGAGCCGCAGCAGGCGCCGCGGCGGCCGCTCGCGACGCGGTGGCGCCGCGCGCGTCGACGAGGACGCCAAGGACGACAAAGACGACAGGGGCGCCAAGGACGACAGGGGCGCCAAGGACGACGAGGAAGACAAGCCGCCCGCTCGCGCTCGTCGCCGGCGCGGGTCCGCCGCCGCCGAGGAGGAGCGCGCCGAGGAGCCCGCCGGCGAGGACGGCGAGAGCGTCGAGGGCGTCGTCGAGGTGCTCGGCAACGGCTCGGCGTTCCTGCGCATCGACCCGCCCGAGCCCTCCGACGGCGATGTCTACATCTCCGCCGCGCAGGTGCGCCGCTGCGAGCTCGTCTCGGGCGACCGCGTCGCCGGCCCGGTGCGCACGCCGCGACGCTCCGAGCGCTACCCGTCGCTCGTGCGCGTCGAGCAGATCAACGGCGCCTCTGCCGATGCCGTCTCCGCCGGCACGCGCTACGAGGACCTGCCGGTCGACTACCCGAGCGAGCGCTTCGCGCTCGACTCGAAGGAGCCGACGCTCGAGGCGATCGAGTGGCTGACGCCGTTCGGACGCGGCTCGCGCGTGCTGATCGTCGGCGCCTCGCGCGCCGGCAAGAGCGAGACGCTGCGCGCGCTGTTCGGCGCGCTCTCCGGCCAGGACGGGCTCGAGCTCTCACTCGTGCTCGCCGGCGCGCGTCCGGAGGAGATCGCGCAGTGGCAGGCCGGCGAGGCGGCGCCCGCCGCCGCGCTCAGCTTCGCCGCCTCCGGCGACGCGCAGGCGCAGGCGCTCGAGCGCGCGCTCGACGCCGCCAAGCGCGTCGCCTCGCGCGGCGGCGACGCCGTCGTGCTCGTCGACTCTCTCGACGGGCTGGCGGCGCCCGCCGCGCGCAAGGCGCTCGCCGCCGCGCGCAACCTGCGCGAGGGCGGCTCGCTGACGCTGATCGCGACCGCGACGCAGCCGCTCGGCGGCGAGAGCACGGTCATCGCGCTCGACGTCGCGCTCACCTCGACCGGCCGCCAGCCGATCCTCGACCTCACTCAGAGCGGCACGCTGCGCCCCGATCTGCTCGTCGGCGAGGACGGCGCGAAGGCGATCACGAAGGCGCGGGCCGAGGCCTAGATGTCCCGCCCACAGACCTAGTGAACACCTGAAGGGTCGTCCGGCCCCCAACGGAAGGTGCGGTCACCACGACTGCAGTTCTCCGAAGGAGGCCGGACATGGAAGACCGTAGGTGCAAGCTCGGACTGGCCGGGCGACTCGAGCTGGTCAGGCTCGTTGAGCAAGGCTCATCGTTGAGGGCGGCTGCTGGGGCTCTGGGGGTCGCGCCGGCGACTGCGCACCGCTGGTGGCATCGCTGGCGCGAAGCATCTGAAGAGCAGCGTGCCTGCAGGAGCTGCCTGAGGACTCGTCGACCAGTGCCTCTGAGCTGTCCCTGGGCACTCTCTGAAGAGCAGGAGCAGGCGATCCTCTCAGCGCGTGAGAAGACCAACTGGGGGCCGATGCGCTTGACGTATCTGACGGGCTCTCATCGCTCGACGATCTGGAAGGTGCTTCATCGCAACGGCTGCTCGCGCAGGCGTCGTTCAAGCACGCGCCAGAGCAGCCGCCGCTATGAGTGGTCAGAGGCCGGGGCGCTCTTGCACATCGACGCCTTCCAGATCCCAAAGTTCTCTGTTCCCGGGCACTGGGCCACCGGCAAGCGCTCAGAGCGCTCAAAGACCCGCCGGGCAGGCAAGACCGTCGGTGATCGGTGTGATCGATGACCACACCCGCCTGGCCTATTGCGAGCTGCACAGTGCCGAGAACGCGATCAACGTCTCGAGGACGCTCAGACGGGCCGCTTGCTGGTTTCAAACGCAGGGCTGTGGCCCTGTGCAAGCAGTCATGTCCGACAACGCAAAATGCTATTCGACGAGCTCGGTCTTTCGCAAGACCCTTGAAGGGCTGGGTGCTCGCCACATCCTGATCCCTCCCTACACGCCGCGCTGGAACGGAAAGATAGAGCGCTTCTTCGGCACGCTTGACTCAGAGTGGGCCCACGGACGCGTCTGGAGGGACAGCACCGAGCGAGATCGTGCCCTGTCATCGTTTATGCGCTTCTACAACCGCAGGCGACCACACTCAGCCGCAGGCGGCCGGGCACCCATCAGCCGTGTTCAGCAGGTGCGTGGGCAGGACACCTAGGGCGCCGCTGACGCGGCGCGGCCCGGCGTCCTCGGTCGCTCGCGTACCGAAGCCGGGAGACACTCGCTCCGCTCGGATCCCCGTTTCGGCCAGCACGCCACGCTCCCTGCGTCCTTGGCCCGCTTGGTCAGCGATGCCCTAGGACGGCAAATGGCTTTTCAGCGCCTGTTGTACGCGACGCGGCCCCACGAGGGCTCGGGGGCGAGCTCGATCGGCTCGCCTCCGACGTCGGTCAGCGGGTCGACCGGCTGCACGTAGGAGAAGCTGCCGCTCTCTTCGTCGAAGGCGACGCTCAGCTCGCCCTCGTTGACGCGCTGGTCGAGCCAGGCGCCGCGGAAGACGAGGCGGCGCAGCCAGTGCACGAGCGAGCGCTCGGCTGGGCCGACGAGCTCCGGCCAGCAGTCGTTGACGTGCTGGCCGAGCGCCGAGGCGGGGTCGGAGATCTCGCCGTTGACGGCGAGGTTGACGAGGTCTTCGAGCTCCTCCTCGCCGAGGCGCCCGCCGACGAAGCCGACCTTGATCGCGGCCTGCTCACAGCGCTCGGCGAAATCCTCCTCGTTGAACGTGAAGCGAAGCTCCCCGTATTCGAGGACGAAGTCCTCTCCGGAGTCGTAGTTTCCGCGTCGGGCGTTGTCCATAGCAGGGGGACCGGCGGCATCGCGCCCGTCGGTCGTCGGGATCATACGGGCGGTTCCTTCTCGGCCGGCTGCGGTGCATGGGATTTTGCACCGACCGCTCGCACGCGGCGCTTCGCGGGTAAAGCCCGGATGACCGCGTGCGCGTGACGCGCCCGCTATACGCTGCGCTCCTCGTGACGATCGTGCGACACCTCCAGGCCAGGGACGGCGGACCCCCGCGAGCCGGCGCCGGCAACCTCGGCCGGGCGGGGATCGGCGGCTAGATGGCGCGTCTCACCGAGCACGGCCTGCGCCGCTCTGTCGGCGTGCCGGGGCTGTTCGCGACGGCGTACGGCAACGTCGGCTCCTCGATCTACTACGCGCTCGGGCTCGTCGCCGCGCACGCGCTCGGGCTGACGCCGCTCGTCTTCATGTTCGCCGGCGGGCTGTTCGTGCTGACGGCGAAGACGTACGCCGAGGGCGCGTCGATGTTCCCCGAAGCCGGCGGCTCCTCGTCGTTCGCGCGCCACGCGTTCAACGACGTCGTCTCGTTCTTCGCCGGCTGGGCGCTGACGCTCGACTACATCATCACGATCGCGATCTCGGCGTTCTTCGTGCCGCACTACCTCGGCGCGTTCTTCCCGGCGCTGACGCACAACCCCGGCGACATCATCGGCGGCCTCGTCACGATCGTGCTGCTCGCGGGGCTGAACATCCGCGGCCTCGGCGAGTCGGCCAAGCTCAACCTGTTCCTCGCCGTCGCCGACCTCTGCACGCAGGTCCTGCTGGTCGGCCTCGGTGTCGTGCTCGTGCTGAACCCCTCGCTGCTCGTCGACCAGGTGCACCTCGGGACGGCGCCGAGCTGGACGCAGCTGATCTTCGCGCTGTCGGTCGCGATGGTCGCCTACACGGGCATCGAGACCGTCTCGAACATGGCCGAGGAGGCGAAGGACCCAGGCCACGACATCCCGAAGTCGGTCAACCTCGTGCTGCTCGCCGTGCTCGGCGTCTACGCCGGCATCTCCGTCGTCGCGCTCTCGGCGCTGCCGGTGATCCATCACGGCGTCGGCTACAGCCACGCGCTCTCCGAACACTTCAAGCACCCCGGCTACGCGACGGCGCTCGGCGGCCACTTCGAAAACGACCCGGTGCTCGGGATCATCACGCGCCTGGGCCTGCACGGCACCGTGCTGACGCTCGCCAAAGACTACGTCGGCGTGCTCGCCGCGACGATCCTGTTCATCGCGACGAACGCCGGGCTGATCGGGATCTCGCGGCTCTCCTGGTCGCTGTCCGAGCACCGCCAGCTCCCGAGCCTGTTCTCGAGCCTGCACCCGAAGTTCCGCACGCCGTGGTTCACGATCGTGTTCTTCTCGATCCTCGCCGCGCTGCTGATCCTCCCCGGCGAAACGACGCTGCTCGGCAACCTCTACTCGTTCGGCGCGATGCTCTCGTTCACGACCGCGCACGTCTCGGTCATCGCGCTGCGCATCCGGCGCCCGGACCAGGAGCGTCCGTACCGGATGCCGTGGAACGTACCGATCCGCGGTCACGTGATCCCGCTGACGGCCGTGCTCGGCGCGATCGGCACGTTCGGCGCGTGGTGCGCGGTCGTCGCGCTGCACGGCGAGGCGCGCACGATCGGCATCCCGTGGATGGTGCTCGGGATGGGCGGCTACTTCATCTACCGCAAGCGCCAGCGCCTCGACCCGCGCAAGTCGTACAAGATCGAACGCGCGCAACGCCCGCCCGACTTCGAGCCGTTCGACTACCGCACGGCGCTCGTGCCGATCTTCGGCGGCGACGTCAGCGCGAGCGCGCTGCACAGCGCGGCGAAGCTGATCGGCGAAGAGGGGGTCGTCTACGCCGTGTTCGTGCTGCCCGTGCCGAACCAGCTCTCGCTCGACTCCGGCCTCGAGGCCGAGGAGGCGCAGGGACGCTCGGTGCTCGAGAGCGCGCGCATCCAGGCCCGGCGCGCGGGGATCAAGATCCACACGGGGCTGATCCGCACGCGCAACCCCGGCGCGGCGCTCGTCGAGGAAGCGGAGCGCGTCGGCGCCGACGTCGTCTACTGGTCGACGATCCACGCGCCGACCGGCGAGCGCGGGATCGGCCCGACCGCCGCCTACCTGCTCGGCAAGCGCCCCTGCCGCGTGATCATCGAGACCGAGAACCGCGACCCTGCCGCGCGCGAGTCGCCTCCGGCCGACGCCGCGCTCGCGACGAGCTAGCCGCCGACTCAGTCGTCGGCGAGGGCCGAGGAGAGCGCCTCCTCGAGCTGCGGGTGCTCGAACTCGTAGCCGAGCACGAGCGGCTTCGCCGGCATCACGCGCGCGCCTTCGGTGACGATCGCCGACATCTCGCCGTAGAGCAACGTCAGCGCCGCGCCGGGCACCGGTAGCAACGCGGGGCGGTGCAGCACGCGCCCGAGCGTCTGCGAGAGCTCGCGGTTGCTGACCGGGTCGGGCGCGGTCGCGTTGACCGGGCCGCTCCAGCGCTCGTCCTCGAGCGCCGCGAGGTACATGCCGACGACGTCGGCGCGGTGCACCCAGGAGACGAACTGGCGACCACCGGCGACCGGGCCGCCGACGCCGAGGCGAAACGGCGGCAGCATCTTCGCGAGCGCGCCGCCGTCCTTGTGCAGCACGACGCCGGTGCGCACGCAGACGACGCGCGCGCCGAGCTCCTGCGCCTTCGCCGCCTCCTCCTCCCAGGCGACGCAGACCTTGGCGAGGAAGTCGCCGCCGGGCGGCGCGTCCTCGTCGAGCGGCTCCTCGCCGTGCGCGCCGTAGTAGCCGATCGCCGAGGAGCTGATGAGCGTGCGCGGGCGCTGCTGCGCCGCCGCGAGCCCGGCGAGCAGGTTGCGCGTGCCGGTCACGCGGCTCTCGCGGATCGCGCGCTTGGCCCGCGCGCTCCAGCGCTGCGCGACGTTCTCGCCGGCGAGGTGGACGATCGCGTCGCGGCCCTCGAGCGCCTCGCTCGGCGCCGGCTCGCCGAGCAGGTCCCAGTCGAACGCGACGACCGGCTCGCGGCCCGGCGCGCTCAGCCGCTCGCGCGCGCTCGCCGCGTCGCGCGAGAGCATTGTGACCTCGACCCCGCGCCGCTGCAGCGCGTCGACGAGCGCGCCGCCGATCAGCCCCGTCGCGCCCGTGACCGTGACTCGCTGGAGCGCCATCGCGGCCCCCTCAGAGCCGTCCGTCGAGCTGCGATGCGGTCTGGCCTGGCGTGTCGCCCGGCGCGAAGCCGACCTCGAGGCCCGCGCGCGCGGTGCCCGCCGCGCGCGCCTCGTCGGCGACAGCCGCCGCGACGGCCGGCGCGACCTCGCGGTTGAAGACCGACGGGATGATGTAGTCCTCGCGCAGCTCCTCCTCGGCGACGGTCGCGGCGATCGCGTGCGCCGCGGCCATCTTCATGCGCTCGGTGATCGCCGGCGCGCGCACGTCGAGCGCGCCGCGGAAGACGCCCGGAAAGCACAGCACGTTGTTGATCTGGTTCGGATAGTCCGAGCGCCCGGTCGCGACGATCCGTGCGTACTTCGCCGCCTCCTCGGGGCTGACCTCCGGGTTCGGGTTTGCCATCGCGAAGACCATCGCGTCGTCGGCCATCCGCGCGAGCGCCTCGGCCGGCATCGTGCGCGCGCCGGAGAGGCCGATCAGCAGGTCCTCGCCGTCGAGCACCTCCGCCGGCGAGCCCGCGCGGCAGTCGGGGTTCGTGGACTCGGAGAACCAGCGCTTGGTCGCGTTCATCGTGCCGTCGAGGTAGTCCTCGCGCTGCACGTGCAGCGCGCCTCTGGAATCGGCGCCGACGATTCTCGTGACGCCGCCGGCGAGCAGGATCTTCGTCACGGCGATGCCGGCCGCGCCGAGCCCGATGATCAGCACGCGCAGGTCCTCGATCCGCTTGCCCGTCAGCTTGACCGCGTTCAGCAGCGCCGCCATCACGACGACCGCCGTGCCGTGCTGGTCGTCGTGGAACACGGGGATCTCGAGCTCCTCCTTGAGCCGGTCCTCGATCTCGAAGCAGCGCGGCGCGGAGATGTCCTCGAGGTTGATGCCGCCGAACGCCGGCGCGATCAGCTTGACCGTCTGCACGATCTCCTCGGGATCGGTCGTGTCGAGGCAGATCGGGAACGCGTCGACCTCGGCGAACTCCTTGAACAGGCAGCACTTGCCCTCCATCACCGGCATCGCCGCGAGCGGCCCGATGTCGCCGAGCCCGAGCACGGCGGTGCCGTCGGAGACGACGGCGACCGTGTTGCGCTTGATCGTGTACTGGAACGCGCGGTCGGCGTCGTCGGCGATCGCGAGGCTGACGCGCGCGACGCCGGGGGTGTAGGCCATCGAGAGGTCGTCGCGCGTCTTCAGCGGGTGCTTGTTGTGCTGCTCGATCTTGCCGCCGACGTGCAGCAGGAACGTGCGGTCGGTCGTGTCGATCAGCTCGACGCCGACGAGCGCCTCGATCGCGGCGACGATCCGCGCCCAGTGGTCCTTGCCGGCGGCGTCGACGACGACGTCGCGCACGCTGTGGTTGCCGTCGACCTCGACGAGGTCGACGGCGTCGACGATCGCGCCGGCCTCGGCGATCGCGCCGGTCAACGCGCTCAGCGTGCCGTGCGCGTCGTCGATCTTGACGCGGATCGTGAGCCTGAACTGTGCGCTCGGTGTGGCGCTTGCTGACAACGTGCTCCCATGGGTAGCTGGCGGCAGCGCATGTTAGGGCGCGGGCGATCCTCGCCGCGTGACGACCCGCGCCTGAGCGACGCGCGGCCGGTGGGCGAGAAGGCATCCGCGCTCGCTCCGCGCGCCGGCGCGTCCTCGTAGAGTGACCGGTCGATGGCCGGCACGAGCACACGCGCGAGGCAGGCCGCCGCCGAGCAGGCGCGCGAGGGACGGCGTCTGTTCCTGATCGATGGGCCGAGCCTCGTCTACCGCGCGTTCTTCGCGCTGCCGGAGTCGATCGCGACGTCGACCGGCGTGCCGACGAACGCGATCTTCGGCTTCGCCTCGATGCTCGTGAAGATCGTCACCGAGTACGGCGTGCAGCCGACGGTCGTCGCCTGGGACGCGGGCAGCTCCGGGCGCACCGAGGTCTACGCCGAGTACAAGGCGCAGCGTCGCTCGCGCCCGGACCTGCTCAAGCAGCAGTGGCCGGCGATGGAACCGCTCGTCGAGGCGTTCGGCTACTCGAACGTCAAGGTCGAGGGCTACGAGGCCGACGACGTGATCGCCTCGCTCGCCGAGCGCGCGCTGCGGGCCGACCCGCCGGTGCCGGTGATGATCGTCACCGGCGATCGCGACGTCTTCCAGCTGATCGACGAGCAGGGCCTCGTCAAGGTGATGGCGACCGCGCGCGGGATCACCGAGACGAAGATCTACGACCGCCAGGCGGTGATCGACCGTTACGGCATCGCGCCCGAGTCGATCCCCGACTTCTACGGGCTGAAGGGCGACACCTCGGACAACATCCCGGGGGTCCCCGGGATCGGCGACAAGACGGCGAGCGAGCTGCTGCAGAGCTACGGCACGCTCGAGGACGTGCTCGCGAACGTCGAGCAGATCAAAGGCGCCAAGCGCAAAGAGAACCTCATGACGCACGCCGAGGACGCGCGCGTGTCGAAGCGGCTGGCGACGGTCCAGCGCGACGTCGCCGTCGACTTCGACGTCGCCGCCGAGCACGTGCGCGAACCGGATCGCTCGCGCGTGCGCGAGGTGTTCCGCGAGTACGAGCTGCGCGACCCGCTGCGCCGCCTCGAGGAGGCGCTCGGCGACCCCGACGTCGCGGCGCCGGCGCCGGCGGCCGAGGTCAGCCTCGGCGGGCGCGTGCGCGCCGGCGCCGTCGCCGAGATCGCGCGCCTCGGCGGCGCCGGCGACGAGCTCGCGCTCGTCGCGCACGAGGTCGCGCCGCCCGAGGGCGAGCTGTTCAACGAGGGCGCGCCGTGGCGCTTCGCCGCCGCCGTCGGCGCCGGCGCGGGCGAGGGCAAGGACGGCGACGTCGAGGTCCTCGCCGGCGAGTGCGACGGGCCTGAGGAGGTAGTCGCGGCGGCGGGGGAGAGGGCGGCGATCGCGCACGACGCGAAGGCGCTGCGCGTCGTGCCGCCGGGGCTCGCGCACGACACGCTGCTCGGCGCCTACCTGCTCGAGCCCGCGCGGCGCGGCTACCCGTTCGCGGAGCTCTGCGAAGAGCGCGGGCTCGCGAGCGACCTCGAGGACCCGCTCGCCGCCGAGGCCGTGCTGCTCGGCGCGCTCGCCGCGTGGCAGCGCGCGCAGATCTCAGAGCGCGGCCTCGACGGCGTGATGCGCGACATCGAGCTGCCGCTCGTCGCCGTCCTGCGCGAGATGGAGCTGCTCGGCGTGCGCCTGAACCTCGAGCGCCTCGCCGAGATCCAGGGGCGCGTGCGCGAGGAGATCGCCGGCCTCGAAGAGGACATCTTCCTGCTCGCCGAGGAGGAGTTCACGATCGGCTCGCCGCAGCAGCTCGGCCAGATCCTGTTCGAGAAGCTCGGCCTCTCGCGCAAGCGCCGCGGCAAGACCGGCTACTCGACCGACGCGCGCGTGCTGCAGGCGATCCGCGAGGAGCACGAGATCGTCCCGAAGGTCGAGCGCTGGCGCGAGCTCTCGACGCTCGCGAAGACCTACCTCGACGTGCTGCCGCACGTCGTCGACGAGCGCTCGCGGATCCACACGACGTTCCTGCAGGCCGGCGCGCAGACCGGCCGACTCGCGAGCACCAACCCGAACATGCAGAACGTGCCGATCCGCACGGCGCTCGGCCGCGAGATCCGCGGCTGCTTCGAGGCCGAGGAGGGCAGCGTGCTGATCTCGGCCGACTACTCGCAGATCGAGCTGCGCGTGCTCGCGCACGTCGCCGACGAGCCCGTGCTGAAGGAGATCTTCGAGCGCGGCGAGGACGTGCACACGGCGACCGCCTCGCAGGTCTTCCAGGTCGCGCCCGAGCAGATCGACCCGGGGATGCGCTCGAAGTCGAAGATGATCAACTACGGGATCGTCTACGGGCTCTCCGACTTCGGCCTCGCCGACCGCCTGAACATCCCGCGCGAGGAGGCGAAGGAGTTCATCGACACCTACCTCGAGCGCTTCCCGCGCGTCGGCGCGTTCATCGCCGAGACGATCGAGCGCGCCAAGGAGCAGGGCTACGTGACGACGCTGTGGGGCAGGCGGCGCCAGATTCCCGAGCTGCAGGCGCGCAACTACCAGGTGCGCACGCTTGGCGAGCGGCTCGCGGTCAACACCGTGATCCAGGGCACGGCCGCCGACATCATCAAGCTCGCGATGGTGCGCACGCACGCGGCGCTCGCCGAGTCGGGCCTCGCGACGCGGTTGCTGCTGACGATCCACGACGAGCTGCTGTTCGAAGCGCCGCCGGCGGAGGTCGACGACGCGCGCGCGCTCGTCGAGCGCGAGATGTGCGGCGTGTGGGACCGCGAGCCGCCGCTCGCCGTCGACGTCGGCGTCGGCGCGACCTGGCTCGAGGCGAAGTAGCGCCTCAGCCGAGCGCCGTGCGAAAGCCCTCGCGCCAGCTCGCCGGGCGCGGGCTCCAGCCGAGCTGCGCCTTCGCGCGAGCGTTCGAGGCGCCCTGCGCGTGCATCATCGTCAGCAGCCCGTACTCGCCGGTGAGCGGGCGCGCGAGCCACGCGGGGACGCGCAGCGGCGGCTTCGCGCCGAGCGCGTCGGCGAGCGCCACGATCCAGTCGTGCGCCGGCGCCGGCTCGTCGTCGACGACGTTGTAGGCGCCGGAGTCGCCTCGCGTGAGCGCCGCGGCCGTCGCGCGCGCGGCGTCTTCGATCTGGACGAACGACCACACGCCTGCGCCACCGCCGACGATCGGCAGGCGCCGGCGGGCGACTTCGCGGCCGACGAAGCCGTCGCGCGAGATCGTCGTGCCGGGGCCGTAGAAGTAGCCGTAGCGAAGCGCGAGCCCGCCGGCGGCGAGCGTCTCGCGCTCGAGCTCGGCGATCGCCGCGGCCGAGCGCCGGTACTGCTTCGGCGGGTCGTCCATCAGCGGGTCGTCCTCGTCGTGCACGCGACCGGGCGGACCGGGCGCGTAGGCGAACGCGACGCTCTGCGCGACGAAGCGCTCGACGCCGGCGGCTTTCGCGGCCGCGAGCAGGTTGCGCGTGCCTTCCGTGCGCAGGCGGTCGGTCAGCGCGAAGTCGCGCACGATCTTGCGCGCGTCGAGACGCCACGGGATCGACGTCAGCTCGTGCACGAGCGCGTCGGGCTGCGCCTTCGCGACGGCCTCGCGCACGGCCGCGGCGTCGAGCCCGTCGGCGAGCGCCGGCTCGGCGCCGGCCGCACGCAGCGCCTCGGCGTTGGCCGGCGAGCGCGTCATGCCGACGACCTCGTGACCGTCGGCGAGGAGCATGCGCACGAGCGGGCGGCCGATCGCGCCGGTCGCGCCGGCGAGGAAGACCCTCATCGCGCGCCGGCCGCGCGCGCGGCGGTGTCGCTCGCGGCGCCGTCGAGCGCGGACGCCGTCCCGGCCCTCGACATCGCCCCGACCGTCGGCGCGCTCTCGGCGCCGGGCGGCATCTCGGGAACGACGCAGACCATCCCGTCGCTGAAGCCGGCGGCGCCGATGCCGAGCGCGAGATTGAAGCGCCCGCGCATGTTCTCGACGGCGATCGCGTTCGTCAGCTCGACGAGCTGCGCGTCGTCGAAGTGCTCGCGCAGTCGTGCGAACAGCTCGTCGGAGACGCTCACCGGCGTGCTGCTGACACCGGTCGCGTAGTCGAGCACGAGCTTCTCGCGCTCGTCGAACAGCTCGCTGTCGCGGTAGTGCGGCAGCGCGAGCATCTCGCTCTCGCCGATCCCGGCGCGGCGCGCGATCGGCGAGGCGATGTCGATGCACCACTCGCAGTGCGTCAGCGCGGCCGCCTTCAGCTCGCCGAGCACCTTCAGGCGCTCCTCGACGCGGTGCGCTCGCGCGACGGTCAGCTCGAAGATCCCGTAGCCGAGCAGCAGGCCGGGCGCGTTCGCGAACGCCGTCGCCGGCTCGATCATCTCGGTGCTCGTTACGGCGCGGCCGGTCAGCTTGCTCGTTTCGCGCCGGCCGAGCCACAGCAGCAATCGTGTGAACGGTCCGGCCTTCGCGCCCGATACGCCTTCGATCCTCATCGCTGCACCTCCATTGGTCGTGCCGACTCGCGCGCCAGCCAGACGAGCGCCGCCGTCGCGATCGCGAGCGAGGCGAAGTTGGCCGGGCCGAGCCAGCGGGTGTGCGCCGCGCCGATGTCGGCGAGGTGGTTGAGCGTGTGCAGGGCGTACTCGATCGCCGTCAGGCAGAGCACGGGCGTGCGCCATGACGGGCGACGGCAGGCGATCAGCCCGGCGGCGCCGAGCGCCGCGTAGAACGTCGCGAGGTCGCGCATGTAGTGGTCGTTCTGCGCGCCGTAGGGCCCGACGTCTTCGAAGAACGCGTGCGGCGCGAACGCGAGCATCGCGGCGATCGCGAGGCTGACGAGCGCGAACGCGAGCAGCCCGGCGACGACGGTCGAGCCGCCGCTCGCTCGCGTGTCGCCGCGCGCGGCGGTCGCGGGAGTCGGCGATGTGTTGCCGGCCGTTGACACGAGCGCTACGTTACTCCGAAGGTGGTTCCCAAACAGTGACCAGTCTCGCGACAAAAGAGGGGGCCAGTTATGGCCCCGAGCTGCTCGTGCGCCTGCGCGGCGGGCGCCGCCGCGCGCAGCTCGAGGACCGCCTGCGCGAGCTCGTCCGCGACGGCACGCTCGGCGCCGGCAGCCGGATGCCCTCCTCGCGCGCGCTCGCCGGCGACCTCGGCGTCTCGCGCCGGCTCGTCGTCGACGCCTACGCGCAGCTGCTCGCCGAGGGCTATCTCGTCGCTCAGCAGGGCGCCGGTACATTCGTCGCGGCGGCCGGCGCGCTCGAGCGCGAGGAGCCGGCGCCGCAGACGGCGAGCGCACCGCGGTTCGACTTCTTTCCGGGCGCGCCCGACCTTGCGTCGTTTCCGCGCACGCTGTGGCTGCGCGCAACGCGCGAGGTGCTGCGCACGGCGCCGGACAGCTCGTTCGCCTACCCCGACGCGCGCGGCACGCCGACGCTGCGCGCGGCGCTCGCCGCCTACCTGCGACGCGTGCGCGGCGTCGTCGTCGAGCCCGACGCGATCGTCGTCTGCTCGGGCGCGACGCAGGGGCTCACGCTGCTTGCGCGTGCGTTGCTGCGCCTCGGCACGCGCGCGATCGACGTCGAGGACCCCGGCCTGCCGCCGCACCGCGCCGTGCTCGCGTACGCCGGGCTCGACGTGCGCGGAGCGCCGGTCGACGAGCAGGGGGTCGACGTCGCGGCGCTGAGCGCGCCGGTCGCGCTGACGACGCCCGCGCACCAGTGCCCGACCGGCGTCGTGCTCTCGCCACGGCGCCGCGGCGAGCTCGTGCGCTGGGCGCGCGCGGGCGGGCTCGTGATCGAGGACGACTACGACGCCGAGTTCCGCTACGACCGCGCGCCGCTCGGCGCGCTGCAGGGCCTCGCGCCGGACCGCGTCGTCTACCTCGGCACCGTCTCGAAGACGCTCGCGCCGGGCATGCGGCTCGGCTGGCTCGTGCTGCCGCCGGAGCTCGTCGCTCCGGTCGCCGAAGCGAAGGCGCTCGACGACCTCGGCTGCTCGGCGCTCGAGCAGCTCGTGCTCGCGCGGCTGCTCGAGACATCGGCCTACGATCGCCACCTGCGCCGCGCGCGCCGGCGCAACCGCGCGCGCCGCGACGCGCTGCTCGCGGCCGTCGCGCGCGAGCTTCCGGGCGCGCGCGTCAGCGGCGTCTCGGCGGGCCTGCACGCGCTTGTGCGCCTGCCGCGCGCCGTCGAGCTGAAGCCGCTGCTGCGCGCCGCCGCCGCGCGCTCGCTCGGGATCTACCCGCTGGAGCTTCACCGGATCGTGCCGCGCACGCACGACGACGCGCTCGTGATGGGCTACGCGAACCTGTCGGAGCCGGCGATCGCCGAGGGCGTGCGCCGGCTGGCCGAGGCGATCGGAGCGCTGTGAGCGAGATCGGCGAGCACGCAGACGCAGGCGGGCGAGCGCACGCGCGTCCGGTGCCCGGCCGGCGGTTGCCGGCGGCGTTGCTCTCGGCGCGCCTGGCCGCGCGCACGGCGCCGCGCGGCGCGCGCGAGATCGTCGAGCGGCCGCGGACGGGCACGATCGAGGAGATCGCGCGGCACAAGCGCGCGCTGCTCGTGACGTTCAAGCGCGACGGGAGCGCCGTGCCGACGCCCGTGTGGGCTGCGGTCGCCGACGGTCGCGCGTACGTGCGCAGCGAGCGCAGCTCGGGCAAGCTCAAGCGCCTGCGGCGCGACGCGCGGCTGCTCGTCGCGCCGTGCACGGTGCGCGGCGAGCCGCTCGCCGCGCCGCTGGAGGCGAGCGCGCGCGTGCTCGCGCCGGCCGAGGAGCCGATCGCCGAGCGCGCGCTGTCGCGACGCTATGGCCTCGGGCGCGAGCTGTTCGAGCGCGCGATGGACGCGCTGCGCGTCGACATGTGCTTCCTCGAGATCGCGCCGGGGCCATGGCCGCCTCCGAACGCGGCGACGGCCGCGGCCGCGGAGCGCGAGGCGTCAGGCTGACGCCGGCGCTCAAGCCGAGTCGCGCTCAGGCCGAGGCCGGCGCGTTCGCCGTCAGCGCCGTCACACGCGAGCGCGTCAGCGCGCGCGGGCCGTCGGCGACGAACGCGGGCGGGGCGATCGCTAGGTACTGGTCGAACACCCAGCCGCACAGGCTGCGGTTCTCGAACGCGCGGACGACGGCCGTCAGCGAGCGGCTCGGCGTGATCCGCCCGACGGCCTGCTGCACGCGCAGCATCCAGTCGAACTTGCGCGCGTGCGCGGCCGAGAAGGCGCCGTAGCGCGCGAGCGCGTCCGCGCGCGTGCGCCGGCCTTCGACGACGGCGCGCAGCTCGCGCCCGCAGGCGAGCCCGAAGTACAGCGCCGTGCGAATGCCCTCGGCGGTCAATGGGAGACAGTGCCCGGCCGAGTCGCCGACGAAGAAGACGCCGTCCTCGACGGCCGGGCGCAGCTTGTGCGGGATCCAGTTGCCCTGGTAGCGCTCGGCCGGGAGGCCGAGGTCGTGCGCGAGGCGGACGGTCGGCTGCTTGACGTGGTGCGAGGGCCAGAACGAGCCGACGCCGACGCGCAGCTCGCCGTCGGCCGGGAAGCTCCACGAGTAGCCGGCGCGCACGTAGCGCGGGTCGACCCACAGCTCCATCTCCTCGCCGTGGCCGTGCGGGTGGACCTCGAGGCCGCGCGAGAGACGCGCGTTCGGCGGTTGGATCGTCGGGCCGTTGGAGAGCACGCGCCGCCAGCCGAGCCCGTCGACGACGAGCGGTGCGCGCAGCTCGCCGCGGTCGGTGCGCACGGTCGTCCCGTCGCGACCGGTGACGGTCGCCGTCTCGAAGTCGAGCTCGCCGTCGTCGGCCTGACCCCACAGCAGCGCGCACAGCTCGCGGTAGTCGAACGTCGAGAACGACCACGGCAGCGACCAGCGCGCGGTGCGAAACGGCGTGTGCACGACGAGCTCGCCGAACGTCTGACGATGGGAGGCCTGCAGGTCCATCGCGTTCAGCCAGCGTGTCGGCATCGCGCACGCCGAGGTCTGGCGCTCGCCGATCTCGTAGCGGTCGAGCACGAGCACGCGCGCGCCGGAGCCGGCTAGCTCGCGCGCGATCGCAAGGCCGGCGAAGCTCGCGCCGCACACCAAGACGTCGCAGTCGCGCTGAAGTGGCGTGCGCGCCGCTCCCCGCGTCGTCGCTCGTATAGGCATCTGCGCAGCAATCATACGGACGGCCGATGTTTGGCTGCGCTAGGCTTCGCCGGTGCAAACGGTGATCGAGAACCCGCAAGCCCACGTCGTCGAGGGGTCCAACGGACTCCTGCTGGAGATCGACGGCGCGATCGTCCCCAACTACGAGGCGACGTTCCGAACGATCGAGGAGGGCGAGGTCGTCACCGGCCACGTCGTGCGCATCGACAAGGACGAGGTGCTCGTCGACATCGGCTACAAGTCCGAGGGCGTCATCCCGGCCAACGAGCTGTCGATCCGCAAGTCGGTCGATCCGAAAGACGAGGTGCACCTCGGCGAGGAGGTCGACGCGATCGTCATGACGAAGGAGGACCAGGACGGTCGCCTGATCATGTCGAAGAAGCGTGCGCGCTTCGAGAAGGCATGGCGGCGCATCGAAACGGCGGCCGAGTCGGGCGAGCCGGTCGAGGGCACCGTGATCGAGGTCGTCAAGGGCGGCCTGATCATCGACCTCGGCGTGCGCGGCTTCCTGCCGGCGTCGCTCGTCGACATCCGTCGCGTGCCGAACCTCGACGAGTACATGGGCACGAAGATCGAGACGAAGGTGATCGAGCTCAACCGCTCGCGCAACAACGTCGTGCTCTCGCGCCGCGCCGTGCTCGAGGAGGAGCGCAAGGAGGTCCGCCAGCAGATCCTCGACCGCCTGCAGCCGGGCCTGATCGTCGAAGGGCAGATCTCGAACATCGTCGACTTCGGCGCGTTCGTCGACCTCGACGGGATTGACGGCCTGATCCACATCTCCGAGCTCTCCTGGTCGCACGTCAACCACCCGAGCGAGATCCTCACGATCGGCGACACGGTGAAGGTCAAGGTGCTCGATATCGACCGCGACCGCCAGCGCATCTCACTGGGCCTGAAGCAGACGCAGGAGGACCCGTGGCAGCGGATCGTCGACACGTACACCGTCGGCGACGAGCTCGAGGGGAAGGTCACGAAGGTCGTCACGTTCGGCGCGTTCGTCGAGATCCTCGACGGCGTCGAGGGGCTCGTGCACATCTCCGAGCTCGCGCCGCACCACGTCGAGAGCCCGCGCGAGATCGTCCACCCGGGCGACGAGATCCGCGTGAAGATCCTCGAGATCGACTCCGAGCGCCGCCGCCTGTCGCTGTCGGCGAAGCGCGTCGAGGACCAGATCCTGCCCGTCTCGCGCCCGAACGCAGCGCCGGGCGACGCCCCGGCCGAGCCGGCCGAGCCGAGCGAGGCGCCCGCCGCGGCCGAGCCGCAGGCCGCGGCGCCGGCGGCGAGCGAGGAGGCCGCGGAGGCTCCAGAGCAGCCGAGCGCCGAGGTCGCAGAGCCGTCGGCGGTCGAGGCGCCGCCCGCCGAGGCGCCGGCCATCGAGGAGCCCGCGGACGACGCGAGCGCCGAGGCGGCGGTCGCCGAGCCGGCGAGCGAGCCGGCACAGCCCGAGGCGGCCTCTGAGGGCGAGCCCGAGGCCGACGAGCAGACGCCGGAGCCGGTCGCGGAGCCGGCGGCCGAGCCCGCGCAGGACTAGACGCAGCAGGACTGACGCGCGCTGGGTGACGAGGCGCAGGCGATGCCGGAGGTGCCGTTCGTCGGGCTGACGGGCGGGATCGGCGCCGGCAAGTCGACGGCGCTCGCGGCGCTCGGACGACTGGGCGCGGCGACGATCTCGAGCGACGCGGTCGTGCATGAGCTGTGGGCCGGCGACGAGCAGCTGCGTGCGGCGGTCGTCGAGCGCTGGGGGCCGGAGGTCGCTCCGGGCGGCGCGATCGACCGCGCGGCGGTCGCCGAGCGCGCGTTCGCCGACGCCGAGGACCGCGCGTGGCTCGAGGGGATGCTGTGGCCGCTCGTCGGCGCGCGCGTCGCGGCGTGGCTGGGCGAGGCGCGCGGCGAGCCGCCGGCGGGCTCGGCGCGCCCGCGCGCGGCGGTCGTCGAGGTGCCGCTGCTGTTCGAGGCGGGCCTCGAGGGCATCTACGACGCGACGATCGCGGTCGTCTCCGAGGAGGAGCTGCGGCGCGAGCGCGCGGCGGCGCGCGGGCACGCGGCGCTCGACGAGCGCGCGGCGCGCCAGCTCTCGCAGGAGGAGAAGGCCGCGCGCGCGACGTATGTCGTGCGAAACGACGGCAGCGAGCGGGATCTCGAACGCGAGCTGTCGGCGGTCCTTGAGAAGCTGGGACGATGAGCCGCCAGCCGGCGATCGCGCATCACGCGATGGGACGCGGACACGGCCGCAGGCGCGGGACGGGGCCGCGGACGCTGGCGACGCTCGGCGCGCTCGCGCTCGTCGTGCTGCTCGCGGCGATCGTCGCCTCGGAGGTCGACCACGCGGTCAGCCGGCTCGGGCTGCCGCTGACGGACACGGCGGTGATCCGACAGCAGGCGGCGGAGAAGCGCCTGGACCCGGCGCTCGTCGCGGCGGTGATCTACGCGGAGAGCAAATTCGACCCGCGGCCGTCGTCGGCCGGCGCCGAGGGGCTGATGCAGATCCTGCCGGAAACGGCGTACTTCATCGCGCACCTCTCGGGCGGCACGCAGTTCACGGCGAGCGACCTCGCGACGCCGAGCATCAACGTCGCGTACGGCACGTACTACCTGCGCTACCTGCTCGACCACTACGGCGGCGACGAGATGCTCGCGGTCGCGGCGTACAACGCGGGCTTGGCGAACGTCGACCGCTGGGTCTCGCAGGCGCGCGCCGAAGGCAGGACGCTGGCGATCGCGGCGATCCCGTTCCCGGAGACGCAGGCGTACGTCGAACGCGTGCTCGCCGCGCAGCGCGACTACCGCGCCTCCTACGCGCGCCAGCTCGGGCTCTCGTGAGCGCTCGGTCGATCGTGGGCGCGGCGCGCGTCGCCCCTTGAACCGCTCGCTACGGTAGAGGCGATGCCTCCGTTCAAGCTCGACTCGGTGTTCACGCCGACGGCCGACCAGCCGAAGGCGATCGCGGCGCTCGCCGAGGGCGTGGAGAGCGGCGAGCGCTTCCAGACGCTGCTCGGCGCGACGGGGACGGGCAAGACGATGACGATGGCGGGCGTGATCGAGGCGGTGCAGCGCCCGACGCTCGTGATCGCGCACAACAAGACGCTCGCGGCGCAGCTGTGCAACGAGTTCCGCACGTTCTTCCCGGACAACGCGGTCGAGTACTTCGTCTCGTACTACGACTACTACCAGCCCGAGGCGTACGTGCCGAGCCGCGACCTGTACATCGAGAAGGACTCGGCGATCAACGAGGAGGTCGACCGCCTGCGCCACGCGGCGACGGCGGCGGTGTTCGCGCGCCGCGACGTGATCGTCGTCGCGTCGGTCTCGTGCATCTACGGCCTCGGCTCGCCGGAGACGTACGAGATGAACATGCAGATCCTCAACCGTGGGCAGGAGATCGACCGCGACAAGCTGCTGCGCAAGCTCGTCTCGATCCAGTACACGCGCAACGACCAGGCGCTCTCGCGGGGGACGTTCCGCGTTCGCGGCGAGACGCTCGAGGTGTTCCCGGCGTACGCGCAGACGGCGTTCCGCGCGACGCTGTTCGGCGACGAGGTCGAGCGCCTGCAGCACTTCGACCCGCTGACGGGCGAGCTGCTCGAGGACGACCTCGAGCACGTCGCGATCTGGCCGGCGACGCACTACAACGTCAAGGAGGGCACGATCGAGGACGGCGTCGCGGAGATCGGGCGCGAGCTGAACGAGCGCTGCGAGCAGCTCGAGGCGGAGGGCAAGCTGCTCGAGTCGCACCGCCTGCGCCAGCGCACGCAGTACGACATGGAGATGCTGCGCGAGATGGGCTTCTGCTCGGGGATCGAGAACTACTCGCGGATCCTCGACAAACGCCAGCCGGGCGAGCGCCCGTACTGCCTGATCGACTACTTCCCGGAGGACTTCGTCTGCTTCATCGACGAGTCGCACCAGACGGTGCCGCAGATCGGCGGGATGTTCGAGGGCGACCGCTCGCGCAAGCAGACGCTGGTCGACTACGGCTTCCGCCTGCCGAGCGCGCTCGACAACCGCCCGCAGCGCTTCGAGGAGTACCTCTCGATCACGCCGCAGATGATGTTCGTCTCGGCGACGCCGGGCGAGTACGAGCGGACCAACGCGACGCGGATCGTCGAGCAGATCGTCCGCCCGACGGGGATCGTCGACCCGCTCGTGGAGGTGCGCGAGACGAAGAACCAGATCGACGACCTGATGAACGAGGTGCGCAAGCGCATCGAGCGCGACGAGCGCGTGCTCGTGACGACGCTGACGAAGAAGATGTCGGAGGACCTCTCGCAGTACCTGCTCGAGATGGGCTTCAAGACGCGCTACCTGCACTCGGAGATCGACACGCTCGAACGGATCCAGATCATCCGCGACCTGCGCCTGGGCGAGTACGACGTGCTCGTCGGCGTCAACCTGCTGCGCGAGGGGCTCGACCTGCCGGAGGTCTCGCTCGTCGCGATCCTCGACGCCGACAAGGAGGGGTTCCTGCGCGGCGAGACGTCGCTGATCCAGACGATCGGTCGCGCGGCGCGCAACGTCGACGGGACGGTGCTGATGTACGCCGACAAGGAGACGAAGGCGATGCGCGCGGCGATCTCCGAGACCGACCGCCGTCGCGAGATCCAGCTCGCGTACAACGAGGAGCACGGGATCACGGCGGCGACGATCGTCAAGGGGATCTCGGACATCGCCGAGTTCCTGCAGTCGGAGTCGAAGCTACCGAAAGGGCGCAAACGGCGCACGGCGAAGCGCGGCAAGGCCGAGGAGATGCCGAAGCACGAGCTCGAGCAGATGATCGTCGAGCTCGAGGAGGAGATGGTCGCGGCGGCCGACGAGCTGCGCTTCGAGTACGCCGCGCAGTTGCGCGACGAGCTGCGCGAGCTGCGCCGCGACCTGCGCGAGATTCAGGCCGGCGAGTCGCCGCAGGGCGCCCGCGACATGGCCTAGGATGGCCGCCGTGGACATCGACCGTCAGGCGATCGAGCGGCGCGACTTTCCGATCGCGCGGCGCGGGTACGAGCCGGCCGCCGTCGACGCGCACCTGCGCACGCTGGCGAGCGAGATCGAGGAGCTGCAGCGCGAACGCGCCGCTGGCGGATCGGGCGCGGAGCCGTCGCTCGCGGCGACGGCCGGCACGCGGGTGCAGAGCATCCTCGCGGCCGCCGAGGCGGCGGCGGCTGACATCGAGCAGCAGGCGCGCGAGAGCGCGAGCGCGACGCGCGAGCAGGCCGAGCGCGACGCGGCGAGCACGCGCGAGAACGCGGTCGCGCAGGCGCGCGCGCACGTCGCGGCCGTCTCGCAGGCGACGGCCGTGCTGCTCGAGCGCGTCGCGGCGATGGACGGCGAGGTCGGCGCGCTGCTCGAGAGCGTGCGCAGCGGCGCCGGGCGCCTGGCGAGCGAGCTTCAGACGCTCGACGCGAACATCGGCGAGCTGTACGACGCGGCGGCCGGAAGGGTCGTGACGCACGCGGTCGCGAGCGAGACGCCGGCACAGCCGTCGGTCCCGGCGCCGCCGCTGCCGCCGTCGACTCCGCGACCGACCGCAAGCGCGCCGGCGCCGCCGGCGCCTGCGCCGGCCTCGGGCGCGGCCGCGCCCGAGGTTCGCGCGGCGCAGGGCAGCCCGCCGCCGCTGTCGCCGCCGGAGCGCGCCGAGCCGGCCGCGCACGTCGATCCCGAGGCGCCGGCGGGCGCGCCGGCCGCGAACGGCGACGTCGACGGCGCGCGCCTCGTCGCGCTGAACATGGCGCTGAACGGCGAGTCGCGCGAGGACGCCGAGCGCTACCTGGCCGAGAACTACGAGCTCGCCGATCGCAAGAAGCTGATCGACGAGGTCTACGCAGCGATCGACGCCTAGGACGCCGCTGGCGCGGCGCGGGCCGGCGTCCTCGTTCGCTCGCGTACCGATCGACGAGCAGATGCTCTCGTCGATCGGCCAGCACGCCACGCTCCCTCGTCCTTGGTCCGCTTGGCCAGCGCCGCCCTAGAAGCTTGTGTTTCTCCGCAACGTGCGGGAATCCAGACGAGCACGGACACGAACGTCTGTTCGGGCTCATAGAATGGCTGTCGGATGGCAAAGGACAACCAGATCGTCGTCTCGGGCGCGCGCGAGCACAACCTGAAGGACGTCTCGCTGACGCTGCCGCGCGACGCGCTCGTCGTGATCACGGGCCTGTCGGGCTCGGGCAAGAGCTCGCTGGCGTTCGACACGATCTACGCGGAGGGCCAGCGCCGCTACGTCGAGTCGCTGTCGGCGTACGCGCGTCAGTTCCTCGGGCAGATGGACAAGCCGGACGTCGACTCGATCGAGGGGCTCTCGCCGGCGATCTCGATCGACCAGAAGACGACTTCGCGCAACCCGCGTTCGACCGTCGGAACGGTTACGGAGATTTACGATTATCTACGCCTGCTCTGGTCTCGCGTGGGCAAGCCACACTGCCCGATCTGCGGCCGACCGATCGTCGGCCAGTCGGCGGAGCAGATCATCGACCAGGCGATGGAGCTCGCCGAGGGGACGCGCTTCATGGTGCTGGCGCCGGTCGTGCGCGGGCGCAAGGGCGAGTACGGCAAGCTGCTCGAGGAGCTGCGCGCGGACGGCTTCGCACGCGTGAAGATCGACGACCGCGTGCGGATGCTCGACGAGTCGATCGTGCTCGACAAGCGCTACAAGCACGACATCTCGGTCGTCGTCGACCGCCTGGTGATGCGCCACGACGTGCGCAAGCGCCTGGCGGACTCGATCGAGACGGCGGTCGGTCTGGCCGAAGGGCTGGTCGAGCTGGAGGTCGTCGGGCGCTCGGGCGAGGACGCGCAGGGACCGGAGTCGCAGGGCGCGAAGGGGGCGAAGGCGCCGCGCGCGGCGGCGGCGCAGATCGTGCCGGGCGAGACGCCGCGGCCGGGAACGATCTTCACGTTCTCGGAGCGCTTCGCGTGCCCCGAGCACGGGCCGTCGCTGGTCGAGCTCGAGCCGCGGATCTTCTCGTTCAACTCGCCGCACGGCGCGTGCGACCGCTGCACGGGGCTCGGCTCGCAGATGGAGATCGACCCGGAGCTCGTCGTGCCCGACCGGTCGCTGTCGATCGGCGAAGGCGCGATCGCGCCGTGGGCGAACAGCAGCTCGAACTACTACGAGCAGGTGACGGAGGCGATCGCCGATCGCTACGGCGTCGACCTCGAAGCGCCGTGGGAGGAGCTGTCGCAAGAGCACAGGGACCTGTTCCTGCAGGGCACGAACGGCGACCCGGTGCAGGTGACCTACCGCAACCGCTACGGGCGGCGGCGTTCGTACGCGACGCGCTTCGAGGGGATCGTGCGAAACCTCGAGCGCCGCTACCGCGAGACGGACTCGGAGTGGACGCGCGAGAAGATCGAGGAGTACATGTCGCTGCGCGCGTGCCCGGTGTGCGGCGGCGCGCGGCTGCGCGCGGAGTCGCGCGCGGTGCTCGTCGGCGGCACGCGGATCGAGGACTTCTGCGCGCTGTCGGCGCGGCGGGCGCTCGAGTGGCTCGAGGAGGTCGAGCTGTCGGAGACCGACCGGCACGTCGCGCGGCTGATCCTGCGCGAGATCTCCGAGCGCCTGCAGTTCCTCGAGAACGTCGGGATCGGCTACCTCTCGATGGACCGCGCGGCGGCGACGCTGTCGGGTGGCGAGGCGCAGCGGATCCGCCTGGCGACGCAGATCGGCTCGTCGCTCGTCGGCGTCCTGTACATCCTCGACGAGCCGTCGATCGGGCTGCACCAGCGCGACAACTCGAAGCTGATCGCGACGCTCGAGCGGCTGCGCGACCTCGGCAACACGGTGATCGTCGTCGAGCACGACGAGCAGACGATGCGCGCGGCCGACCACCTCGTCGACCTCGGTCCGGGCGCGGGCGAGCACGGCGGGCGGATCGTCGCGCAGGGGACGGCGAAGCAGGTCGAGCGCGTGAAGGACTCGCTGACGGGCCAGTACCTCGCGGGCACGCGCACGATCGAGGCGCCGGCGCGCCGGCGCACGCCGAGCGGCTACGTCGAGATCGTCGGCGCGAGCGAACACAACCTGCGCGAGATCGACGTGCACGTGCCGCTCGGCGTGCTGACGTGCGTGACGGGCGTGTCGGGCTCGGGCAAGTCGACGCTCGTCAACGAAGTGCTGTACAAGGCGGTCGCGAACCGCCTGCACCGCGCGCGCCAGCGGCCGGGCGCGCACCGCGCGATCCACGGGCTCGACCAGCTCGACAAGATCATCGCCGTCGACCAGTCGCCGATCGGGCGCACGCCGCGCTCGAACCCGGCGACGTACACGGGGCTGTTCGACGTGATCCGCGACCTGTTCTCGAAGACGCAGGAGGCGCGGATCCGCGGCTACAAGCCGGGGCGCTTCAGCTTCAACGTGAAGGGCGGGCGCTGCGAGGTGTGCCGCGGCGACGGGCAGATCAAGATCGAGATGCACTTCCTGCCGGACGTGTACGTGCCGTGCGAGCAGTGCCACGGCAAGCGCTACAACCGCGAGACGCTCGAAGTGCGCTTCAAGGGCAAGAGCATCGCCGACGTGCTCGACATGCCGGTCGAGGAGGCGCTGAAGTTCTTCGAGCACATCCCGAAGGTGCGCCGGCGCCTGGAGACGCTGAACGCGGTCGGGCTCGGCTACGTGCGCCTCGGCCAGCCGGCGACGACGCTGTCGGGCGGCGAGGCGCAGCGCGTGAAGCTCGCGACGGAGCTCTCGAAGATCGCGACGGGGCGGACGCTGTACATCCTCGACGAGCCGACGACGGGCCTTCACTTCGCCGACGTGCAGCGCCTGCTCGAGGTGCTGCAGCGGCTCGTCGACGCGGGCAACAGCGTCGTCGTGATCGAGCACAACCTCGACATCATCAAGTCGGCGGACCGCCTGATCGACATGGGCCCGGAGGGCGGGGAGGAGGGCGGCATGGCGATCGCGGTCGGCACGCCGGAGGAGGTCGCGGCCGAGCGCTCGTCGCACACCGGCCAGTTCCTCGCCGAGCTGCTGACGCCGACGGTTACGCGCGGCAAGTCGGCGAACGGCAAGCCGGCGACGCGCCAGCGCGCGAAGGTCGCCGCTTGAGCGACTCGCGCGAGGCGCCGGCGGAGCTGGCCGCGCGGGCGCGCCTGTGGGCGCAGAAGTGGCGCTGGTACGAGCGCAACTCGCTGCCGTGGAACCGCGCGCGGATCCACTGGGAGCTGATGCGCCGCGGGGCGTTCGCGCGCTGGCCGCTCGAGGGCAACGTGCTCGAGGCGCTGCGCGAGGGGCGCCTGGAGGTCGGCCGCGAAGTCGTGCTCGAGCCTGGCGTGTGGATCACGGCGCCGGGCGCGGCGCGCGTGCGGATCGGCGCGGGCACGTTGCTCAACAAAGGCGTGATGGTCGCGGCCGAGCAGCTCGTCGAGATCGGCGAGCACTGCATGCTCGCGAACGGCTGCTTCGTCTCGGACGCGAACCATCGCCACGACGACGCGCAGAAGCCGATCACGTGGCAGGGCTTCGAGAGCAAGGGGCCGACGCGGATCGCCGACAACTGCTGGCTCGGCGCGAACGTCGTCGTGACGAGCGGCGTGAGCATCGGCGAGCGCTGCGTGATCGGCGCGAACAGCGTCGTGACGCGCGACGTCGAGCCGTTCTCGGTCGCGGCCGGCCTGCCGGCGAAGGTGATCAGGCGCGTCGAGTACGCGAGCGGCTAGCGTTTCGGTCATGAACCTGACGGAGGCGATGCGCTGTGCGCCGACGAGCCGCCTGTTCACCGAGGAGCCGGTCGACGTCGAGACGCTGCGGCGCGTGTTCGACAGCGCGCGCTTCGCGCCGAGCGGCGGCAACCGGCAGGGCTGGCGCGTCGTCGTCGTGCGCGACGCGCAGCGCCGCCGCGCGCTGCGCGACCTCTACGTGCCGCGCTGGGAGGCCTACCAGGAGCAGACGGGGCGCGCGGAGATGCTGCGAAACCCGGATGGCGTCGATGCGTCGCGCCTGCGCATGGCGCAGCGCGCCGACCACTACGCGCGGCACCTGGACGAGGTGCCGGTCCATCTGGTCGTCGCCGTGCGCCTCTCCGACGTGCTCGCGACCGACGCGGAGCTGCCGCGCCAGAGCATCGTCGGCGGCGCGTCGGTCTACCCGTTCGTGCAGAACGTGCTGCTCGCGCTGCGCGCCGAGGGGCTCGGCGCGGCGCTGACGACGCTGCTCGTGCCGGCCGAGGTGGAGGTCAAGGCGCTGCTCGAGATCCCCGACGAGCTGGCGCTCGCGGCGCACATCGGCGTCGGTCACCGCGCCGAGCCGTGGCCGAAGCGCCTGTCGCGCAAGCCGGTCGAGGAGTTCGCGTTCGGCGAGCGCTACGGCGCGCCGCTCGCAGACTAGACGCGCCACGCCCGCGCACCGTCGAGGCGCGGCCGATCGGTCAGTCGAGCAGCGCGTGCAGCTCGGCGAGCTCGCTCGGGTCGATCTTGTAGGTGTGCTCGGGGCCGGGGTAGCGGCGCGTTCGCACGTCCTCGGCGTATGCGGCGACGCCGTCGTTCATCTCCTGCTGGATGTTCGCGTAGCGCTTGACGAAGCGAGCGCCGAGACCATCGCGGATGCCGAGCAGGTCGTGGAAGACGAGCACCTGCCCATCGGTCGCCGGTCCGGCGCCGATGCCGATCACGGGGATCTCGAGCAGCGGCATCAGCTCGTCGGTGACGGCGCTCGGGATCGCCTCGAAGACGATCGCGAAGCAGCCGGCCTCCTGCAGCGCGAGCGCCTCGGCGGCGATCCGCGCGGCGGCGCCGGCGGTCCGGCCCTGTGCCTTCCAGCCGCCGAGCGCGGTCGCGGTCTGCGGCGTCAGGCCGACGTGTCCCATCACGGGGATGCCGGCGCCGACGATCGCGCGTGCGCGCTTGACCGAGGACTCGCCGCCGCCCTCGAGCTTGACGGCCTCGCAGCCGGCCTCCTTGACCATGCGCATCGCCGTCGTGATCGCCTGCTCGTCGGAGACCTCGTAGGAGCCGAACGGCAGGTCGCCGATCAGCATCGGCGTCTTCAGCCCGCGGCGCACGGCGCGCGCGAGCACGAGCATGTCGTCGAGCTCGACGGGCGTCGTCGCGCTGTAGCCGAGCACGGTCGTCGCGGCCGAGTCGCCGACGAGCACGAGGTCGACGCCGGCCGACTCGGCGGCGCGCGCGCTCGGGTAGTCGTAGGCGGTGACCATCACGATCGGGTCGCCGAGCCGCTTCTTCTCGGCGAGCAGCGGCAGCGTCATCGGCAGGCGTCCGGGGTCCGACGGCGCCTGGATGTCTGGGTGACTGGACATTGTGCGATTCCTCTCTGACGTCAGTTGACGCTCTGCGTGAGCAGGGTCGCCACCGCGTCGTCGACGGTGATGATGCGGTTGGTCTGCGCCTCGACGTGCACGACGCGAGGTTCGTAGGTGCTCGAGCTCGGCCTCGTCGTAGCTGCGCGTAGGAGACGACGATGATCGTGTCGCCGCGCTGCACGAGCCGCGCGGCGGCGCCGTTGATCGTCATCACGCCGGAGCCGCGCTCGCCGAGCGATCGTGTACGTCTCGAAGCGCGCGCCGTTGTCGATGTCGAGCACGTGCACCTGCTCGTGCTCGAGGATGTCGGCGGCCTCGAGCAGGTCGGGGTCGATCGTGATCGAGCCGACGTAGTGCAGGTCGCAGTCGGTGATCGTCGCTCGGTGGATCTTCGACTTGAGCATCGTGCGTTGCATCAGGCGAGCGCCTTTCTCGGGTCGATTTGATGTAGGGAGGTTGCGACTGAGGCCCTCGAGCAGCGCGTTGTCGATCAGCCGCGTGTCGCCGAGCCGCGCGGCGATCAGCAGCAGCGCCTCGCGATCGAGCTCGGAGCACGGCTCGAGCGTGTCGGGGTCGACGAGCTCGACGTACTCGGGCTCGACGCCGCGCTCGCGCAGCGCGCCGTGCGCCGTGGCGAGCAGCGCCTCGCCGCGGCGCTCGCCGGCCGCGGCAGCGCGGGCGGCCGCGTGGAGCGCCTCGGGGAGCGCGCGTGCGCGCGAGCGCTGCTCGGGGCTGAGACGGACGTTGCGGCTCGACATCGCGAGGCCGTCGTCCTCGCGCACGGTCGGGCACGCCTGAACGCGGACGGGGAGGTTGAGGTCGGCGACGATCCGCCGGATGACGACGAGCTGCTGCGCGTCCTTCTGGCCGAAGTAGGCGACGTCGGGCAGCGCCATGCCGAACAGCTTCGCGACGACAGTGCAGACGCCGCGGAAGTGCTCGGCGCCGCGGACGGCGCCCTCGAGCCGGTCGCCGAGGCCGCGCACGTCGACGGCGGTCGCGAAGCCCGGCGGGTAGACCTCCTCGACGGGTGGCGCGAAGAGGATGTCGGCGCCAGCGTCGGCGGCGAGCTCGGCGTCACGGCGCTCGTCGCGCGGGTAGCGGTCGAGATCGGCGCGCTCGTCGAACTGCGTCGGGTTGACGAACAGCGAGACGACGACGACGTCGCACTCGCGGCGCGCGCGGCGGATCAGCGACAGGTGCCCGTCGTGCAGCGCGCCCATCGTCGGCACGAGACCGATCTCGCGCCCGTCGCGACGCGCGGACGCGAGCGCGAGACGGAGATCGTCGACGGCGCACACGGTCCTCATGCGCAGGCAGGCTTACGGTCGGGGTTGCTCATCGATCTCGGTCCAGTCCCTCGCGGATACCGGCGCGACTGAAGATGTAACGCGCTGTCATCTGGTCCATCCCAAGCAATGCTCGGTGACGGCCTACGCAGATGATACAGCGCCTGGGTCGCCGGTCGAGTCGATTCGCTCGCGGCTCGCCTAGCGTCGGGGTTAGCCGGAGATGGTCATCGCTTTGTACGTTTGCGGTGGAACCGGCGTACTGTCCTCGGCCAGCCACCCTGACGCCTGTTCAAAATCTCCTCACACATATCGTCCCACTCGTTGTAGACCGCCTCGCCAGGGCTCTGATCTCGTATGTGGTGCACGAGCCATTCGGCCCTTCTCCAATAATCGAGTGCAGCGTCGCCGAAGTATTCCTCGATGAGCCTCTGGTCGACGAGCTCGCGGTTGTACATGCCGCCCATCTGCTCCCAGAAGTTCAGTGCGATCTGCACCTCGAACTGGTCCCTGAACGACAAGTGGTCCCACCATCGCTGACGGGCTCGTCGCTCGGCGACGGTCAGCTCCCGCTTTGGCCCGATGACGAAACGTGCCTTTTCAACGAATGGAATGAGCTGAGGATCGTCGTAACGTTGTAGATAGTCTTGAGCCCGCGTCTCGCGCGTCGACGTTCGTGCGTCCTTGAGCTGCCAGACGGCGCCAACCAGCGCCCAGAAGGCGAGAAACGCGGTTACGGCGGTGGCGATCGCAGTAACTTCGTCAGCCCAGAACGGCCCGTCCCGTGAAGCGACCACGACGGCTGCCGCCATGTAGGTCATGCCGGATTGTTCGCGTGCTCCGTACCGTTCCCTTCATTGGACGAGCAAGGTACGGTTCGGGGCAGTTGTGTCTCGCGGTATACTTTGACCATGGTTGATCGCGCTCCCGCTATCAAAACCTGACGCGCGACGCTCTTTCGGAGCGCTAGCCGGTTGCCTGGCCGATCTGTCTACCAGGCGTCGACGTACGGCCGCACCTTGCCGGGGCGCCGCCACCACGGCTCGGCGTGCTCGTCGAGGAGCGTCGCGATCCAGCGCCGCGAGTCGGCGGGGTCGATGACGTCGTCGATCTCGCCGTATGCGGCCATGTTGAGGCCGCGGCCGCGCTCGTAGGCGGCGGCGACCATCGTCTCGAACAGGCGCTCGCGCTCGTCGGCGTCGTCGATCGCGTCGAGCTCGCGGCGCATGCCGAGGCGCACGGCGCCCTCGAGGCCCATGCCGCCGAACTCGGACGTCGGCCAGCCGACGGTGAACAGCGGCGCCTTGAAGCCGCCGCCGGCCATCGCCTGCGCGCCGAGCCCATAGCCCTTGCGCAGAACGATCGTGCCGCACGGAACGCGAAGGTTGGCGCCGCCGAGGAACATGCGCGCGAAGTGGCGGACGGTCGCGGTGCGCTCGGCGCTCGGCCCGACCATGAAGCCGGGCGTGTCGCAGAGGAACAGGACGGGCAGGCCGAAGGCGTCGCACATGCCGATGAAGCGCGCGGCCTTGTCGGCGCCGTCGGCGTCGATCGCGCCGCCGAGGTGCGTCGGCACGTTGGCGACGACGCCGAGCGGGCGGCCGTCGACGCGCGCGAGCGCGGTGACGATGCCGGCGCCGAAGCCGCGCCGCAGCTCGAGCACCGAGCGCTCGTCGAACAGCGTCTCGATCACGCGCCGCACGTCGTAGACGCGCTTGCGCTGCTCGGGGATCAGCTCGCGCAGAAGCGCCTGGTCGGGCACGGCGCCGGGCTCGCTCGCGCCGCGGAAGTAGGAGAGGTAGCGCTTCGCGGCGGCGACCGCCGCGCGGTCGTCGGCGACGCGCAGGTCGACGACGCCGTTTGAGTCCTGCACGTCGATCGGACCGACCTCGGAGGGCTCGTAGACTCCGAGACCGCCGCCCTCGATCATCGCGGGGCCGCCCATGCCGATGCTCGCGTCCTCGCTGGCGATGACGACGTCGCAGCAGCCGAGCAGCGCGGCGTTGCCGGCGAAGCAGTAGCCGGAGGCGACGCCGACGAGCGGCACGAGCCCGCTGAGCCGCGCGAACAGCGAGAACGCGCGGCAGTCGAGCCCGGCGACGATCGGCATGTCGACGTCGCCCGGGCGCCCGCCGCCGCCCTCGGCGAACAGCACGACGGGCAGCCGCCGGCGCTCGGCGAGCTCGAACAGGCGGTCCTTCTTGGCGTGGTTGCGCATGCCCTGCGTACCGGCGAGGACGGTGTAGTCGTAGGACATCGCGACGCACGCGCGGCCGTCGATCTCGCCGACGCCGGCGACGAGGCCGTCGGCGGGCGTTCGCGCGATCAGCTCCTCGCGCGAGCGCCGCTGCTCCTGCGCGGCGAACAGCAGCGGCCCGTACTCGACGTACGTCCCGTCGTCGAGCAGCTCGGCGAGGTTCTCGCGCGCGGTGAGCCGGCCGCGCTCGTGGCGCCTTGCGACTGCGTCGGGCCGCGCGGCGTCGAGCCCGATCGCGTGGCGCTCGCGCACGGCCGCGAGGTCGGCGCGCTCGGCGTCGTCGCTCGGCTTCGCCTGCTCAGCGGCGCCGGCTGTGCCGCTCGTGCCCGCGATGCTCGCGGCGGCGCCCTCCACGCCGGCGGCGCGCGCTTGGCCGTCGTCGTGCGCGTCGGACGTGCTGAGCACGACGAGCGCCTGGCCCGCCTCGACGGCGTCGCCGGCGCTGACCTCGACGCTGCGCACGACGCCGCCGGCGTCGGCGAGCACCTCGTGCTCCATCTTCATCGCCTCGATGACGACGAGCGACGCGCCGGCGGCGACGCGCTCGTCGGCGCCGTGCGCGACGGAGACGACGACGCCGGCGAACGGCGCCTTGACGGTCAGCTCGTCGATCGGGGGCACGGCGGGATCATTGCGCAGCGCGGCACGCGAGCGGTCGTGGCCGTACGCGTACGCAATCTTCGGAATTTGCTCGATCGCCGACGCCGGCGCGCTCGCGACGTCTCGCGGGCAGCGATTAGCATCAGCGCGAATGGCCTTGACAGATGTGGCACGCACCGCCTCCGAGCGGCGCGAGGCGCTGAAGGATGAGCTTGTGCAGGCACGGGCGTGCACGGCCTGCCCAGAGCTTGCCGCGACGCGCAAGACGGTCGTGTTCGGCGCAGGCAACGCCGATGCCGACCTCATGTTCATCGGCGAGGCTCCGGGCGCGACGGAGGACGAACAAGGCGTCCCTTTCGTGGGGAGAGCCGGAAAGCTCCTCGAGACGCTGCTTGGAGAGATCGGGCTTCGGCGTTCGGACGTGTTCATCGCGAACACGCTCATGTGCAGACCTCCTGGAAACCGAGATCCGCATCCGGTCGAGATCGAGAACTGCCAGGGATACCTGCTGCGGAAGGTCGAGCTGATCGAGCCGACGGTGATCTGCACGCTCGGCAACTTCTCGACGAAGCTGCTGCGCGGCGACCCGACGGGGATCACGCGCCTGCACGGCCAGCCGGAGGTGCTGACGCTCGGCCGCCGCGCGGTGCGGCTGTACCCGATCTTCCACCCGGCGGCGGCGCTGTACACGCCGCGGATGCTCGAGACGCTGCGCGAGGACTTCGCGCGCCTGCCGGAGCTGCTCGGGCTCGGCGCGCCGGAGCAGCCGTCGGTCGAGGAGGTGGAGCTCGCCGAGGAGCCGGGGGCGGTTGAGGCACAGGCGCGCGAGCTCGCGGAAGCGCGGCGGGCGCGCGAGTCGACGAGCGCGGAGGAGCCGGCGCCGGCCGAGGTCGATCAGCTCGGCCTGTTCTAGAAGCGGTGGACGCCGGCTGGACGTCTGTTCGACCCTGCGACGGTCGATTCTTCCCAGGTTCTCCCTGCAAGGAGGGGCTTTTTCGGTTCTGTCGAAGATTTTCTGCACGCGGCCTCAAGTCGGCAACGGCGTTCGCCGATACAGGCCATGTCTCCATCCCTCCAGGAGTAACGACCGGCCCGCGTCCCTTTCTCCCGCGGGCCGGTTGCTTTTAACGGCGAGAGCGCGCGACGCGCAGGGCTCTACAGTCTCGTCGTGGCCGTGCGCGTCGTCGATACGTCGGACCCGTCGGAGACGGAAACGCTGGGAGCGGCGCTGGCGAGCGGCCTGCGCGAGGGCGACGTCGTGCTCGTGCGCGGCGAGCTCGGAGCGGGGAAGACGACGCTCGTGCGCGGAGCGGCGCGCGCGCTCGGCGTGACGGACGCGATCACGAGCCCGAGCTTCAGCATCGGCCACCGCTACCGCGCGCGCGAGGAGCTGACGGTCTCGCACCTCGACCTCTACCGGCTCGCGGGGCTCGAGCGCGAGGACCCGGATTTGCTGGCCGATTACTTCGGCGAGGGGCGGATCGCGTTCGTCGAGTGGCCGCCGGACGCCGAGCGCGAGCTCGAGGGCGCGCGCGTGCTGGTCTCGCTCGAGCACGCCGGCGAGGACCGCAGGCGGATCGAGGTGATCGAACGATGACTGCCGTGCTCGGCTTCGACACGGCGACGCACGCGACGGTCGTCGGGCTGCGCGAGCCCGGCGGCACGACGCTGCAGGCGCGCGACGACCCGCCGGGCGATGCGCACCCGGGGCACGCGACGCGGCTGCTGACGATCGCGGCCGAGCTGCTCGCGCAGGCTGGGATCGGTTGGAGCGCGCTCGGGCGGATCGCGGTCGGCGTCGGTCCGGGACGGTTCACGGGATTGCGCGTCGGGATCGCTACGGCGCGCGGCCTCGCGCAGTCGCTCGACGTCGAGCTAGTCGGCGTCTCGACGCTCCGCGCGCTGGCGCTCGGCGCGGCGCGGCGCACCGATGACGGGGCGGCGCCGAGCGGCACGATCGCGGTGATCGACGCGCGTCGCGGCGAGGCGTTCGCGGCGGCGTACCCGTCGAGCGGCGGCGTGCCCGCGGGGGAGGGCATGGAGATCGCGTTCGCGCAGGCGCTCGGTTCGGCGCGGCTCGCGGAGATCGCGGCGGAGATCGAGCGCGGCGCCGGTGCGCCGGGCACGGGCTGGCAGGCGGTCGGCGACGGCGCCGTGCGCTTCGCGCGCGAGCTGCGCGCCGGCGGTGTGAGCGTGCCGCGGGAGGGCTCGCCGCTGCACGCGCTCGACGCGGCGGCGCTGTGCGAGCTCGGAGCGCTGGCCGATTCGGCGGCGCTCGAGACGGTGCTGCCGGACTATCGCCGCGCGCCGGACGCGGCGCTCGCGGCGGCGCGGCGCGCCTCGCCGGCGCCGGGAGCGGTCTCGTGAGCGACGCGGCGGCGCCGGCGGTGCGCGAGGGGGAGGGCGCTCCGGCGGTGCGCGTGCGCCCGCTGACGTACCCGGACCTGCCGCAGGTGCTCGCGATCGAGCGGCGCGTCTTCCCGACGCCGTGGTCGCTGGCGATGTTCGTGCTCGAGCTCTCGAAGCAGACGGGCATCTGCCTCGCGGCGACGGAGCCGCTCGAGCCGGGATCGCGCGCGGCGCTCGGCGGCGAGGAGGATCGGCTCGCCGGCTACCTGATCTGCTCGCGCTATGACACGGTCTGGCACGTGATGAACGTCGCGGTCGACCGCGACCGCCAGCGCTCGGGGATCGCGTCGCTGCTGCTCTCGGAGCTGTACGCGCGCGTCGGCGACGAGCGCGCGCGCTACACGCTCGAGGTGCGCCGCTCGAACGCGGTCGCGATCCACCTGTACGAGCGCGAGGGGTTTCGCGCGGCGGGCACGCGCCGGCGCTACTACCAGGACAACGGCGAGGACGCGCTCGTGATGTGGCGCACGCCGGCGACGCGCGCGGGCACGCTCGACGACGTGCCGAACCCCGGGCCGGTATGAGCACGATCCTCGCGCTGGAGACGAGCTGCGACGACACGTGCGCGGCGGTGATCGACGCCGACGGCCGGGTTCGCGCGAACGTGATCTCCTCGCAGGTCGCGCACGAGGACTTCGGCGGCGTCGTGCCGGAGATCGCCTCGCGCCATCACCTCGAGATCGTCAACGCGATCGTCGAGCGCGCGCTCGCGCAGGCCGAGGTCGACCTCGGCGACGTCGAGCTCGTCGCGGCGACGCAGGGGCCGGGGCTCGTCGGCGCGCTACTCGTCGGCCTCTCGACGGCGAAGGCGCTGGCGGCGGCGCGCGAGCTGCCGTTCGCGCCGGTCGACCACATCCAGGGGCACGTCGCGGCGAACTTCCTGCTGCCCGACGGCGAGGCGGAGGGGGAGGGCTCGTTCGAGCCGCCGTTCGTCTGCCTGATCGCGAGCGGCGGCCACACGCTGCTCGCGCACGTGCGCGAGCACGACGGCTTCGAGGTGCTCGGGCGCACGCTCGACGACGCGGCGGGCGAGGCGTTCGACAAGGGCGCGCGGATGCTCGGGCTCGGCTATCCGGGCGGCGCGGCGCTCGAGCGCCTCGCGCGCGACGGGGACGCGAGCGCGTTCGCGTTCCCGGGCTCGCGCGCGGAGCGATCGCGCGGCGGGCGCGGCGCGCAGCGCGAGGCGTTCGCGCGCGGGCTGGACTTCTCGTTCGCGGGGCTGAAGACGGCGCTGCTGTACAAGCTGCGCGAGCTCGCGGCGCAGGAGGCGCAGGCGCGCGCAGCGGACCTCGCGGCGTCGTATCAGGCGGCGATCGTCGACAGCCTGATCGCGCGCGTCGAGCGCGGCCTGGAGCAGACCGGACTCGAGCGCCTGGCGGTCGGCGGCGGCGTCGCGGCGAACGGCCCGCTGCGCGAGCGGCTGGCTGGGCTCGGCGCGACGCTGCGCGTGCCGGCGCGCGTGCTCTGCACGGACAATGCGGCGATGATCGCGAGCGCCGGGCGCTTCGGCGAGCGCCTGGAGTACCCGCGCTATCTCGCGCTCGACGCATACGCGACGGGCGAACGCGCGCGATGAGCGCCGAGGTGATCGTCTACTCGCGCCCGGATTGCCATCTGTGCGCGGAGGCGATGACGGCGCTGCGGCGACTGCAGGAGGAGCTCGACTTCAGCCTGACCGAGCTCGACATCGACGGCGACGCGAAGCTTCAGCGCGCGTATTTCGAGCGGGTGCCGGTGGTCGCGCTCGACGGCGAGGAGCTGTTCGACTACTTCGTCGACGAGCCCGTTCTGCGAGAGCGTCTAGAGTCACGAAGATGAGCTACGGAGAAACGACGGCGCGCCCGCGCGAGCTCCAAACGGACGGCGTCGGCGCGGCCGGCGAGCGCCTTTCGCTGGGCGTAGCGGCGCGACTTTCGCGCTATCTGCAGGTGCTCACGCAGGCGAAGAAGATGGGCAAGGAGACGATCTCCTCGCAGGAGCTCTCGGACTACACGCACGTCAACTCGACGCAGATCCGCCGCGATCTGTCGGGCTTCGGCAAGTTCGGCAAGCGCGGCGTCGGCTACAACGTCGAGGCGCTCGTCTCGCAGATCCGCAAGATCCTGCGGACGGCCGGCCAGCACAACATCGCGTTGCTCGGCGCCGGCCATCTCGGCAAGGCGATCGCCTCGTCGGACATCTTCGCCGACCACGGCTTCCGCGTCGTCGCGATCTTCGACGTCGACGAGAGCAAGGTCGGGACGAACGTCGGCGCGCAGGTCGTGCGCCACACCGGCGAGCTGCGCCAGGTCGTCGAGGACGAGGACATCGTCGTCGGCGTGCTCGCGGTGCCGACGCAGGCGGCGCAGGGGCTCGCCGACGAGCTCGTCGAGGCCGGCGTGAAGATCATCTTCAACTACTCGGAGTCGCTGTTGATGGTGCCTCCGGAGGTCACCGTCCACACGTCGAGCCCGGCGGTCGATCTGCTCTACGCGCTGTACTTCTACCTGACCTGACCCGCGCTGCCGGCCGGCCGGCGCTATCACTGGGACCGAAGCCCGAACAACCCGATCGCGCGAGCCGAACGCCGAACGCCATGACCCTGGACCTAGACCGAGCGGCCGAGACGTTTACCGAGGCCGCGGAGAACACAGTCGGCATCGAGGAGGAGTTCTCGATCCTCGATCCGCGCACGCTCGACCTCGTCCCGCGCTTCGAGCAGCTGCGCGACGTCGCGGCGGCGCGCGATCCGCGCCTGTACGAGCACATCACCGGCGAGCTGATCTCGTCGGAGATCGAGATCGTCTCGGGCGTCGGCGGCGACCTGCAGGACGCGCTCGCGCGCCAGCGCGAGCATCGCCGGCGCCTGTTCGCGCTCGCCGGCGCCGAGGGGGTCGCGCTCGGCGCGACGGGGACGCACCCGTGGGCGGACTATCGCGAGCAGCCGATCATCGACACCGAGCACTACCGCCGCGTCGAGGAGGGGCTGAAGTACGTCGCGTGGCGCAACAACACGTTCAGCCTGCACGTCCACGTCGGCGTGCGCGACCTCGACCGCGCGGTGCTCGTCTGCGACCGGCTGCGGCCGGTGCTGCCGCTGCTGCTGGCGATCTCGACGAACTCGCCGTTCCTCGACGGTCGCGACACCGGACTGTACTCGGCGCGCACGCAGAGCTTCACGAAGAGCTTCCCGCGCTGCGGCGTGCCGGACGCGTTCGGCGGTTGGCAGGCGTATCGCGAGTACATCGAGTTCCTCGTGCATACGCGCTCGATCGTCGAGTTCACGCAGGTCTGGTGGTCGGTGCGGCCGCACTTCAGCTTCGGCACGGTCGAGATGCGGATCTGCGACGCGCAGGCGACGGCGCGCGAGTCCGACGCGCTCGCGGCGCTGATCGTCGCGTGCATCGTGCAGGCGGCTCGCGACGTCGACGAAGGCGTGCCGTTCGCCGACCCGGCGCCGCGCCTGATCGAGGAGAACATGTGGCGCGCGATCCGCTTCGGGCTCGACGGGCGGCTGATCGATCTCGAGCGCGCCGAGGAGTACGCGGCGCGCGAGGCGATCGAGCGGCTCGGCGCGTGGACGGCGCCGGTGCGCGGCGAGCTCGGCATCGACCTCGCGTTTCCCGAGCGCAACGGCGCACAGCGCCAGCGCCAGCTGATCGACGCCGGCGCGAGCCGTGAGGAGGTGTTCGCGGCGTCGGTCGCCGAGACGCTTCAGACATACTCAGAGGAGGTGACCGTATGAGCACGGATCCAACGACGGGAGCGCCCGGAGCGGCGCAGGCCGGCGCCGCCGGCGAGGCACACGGCGAACCGAGCGAAGCCGAGCTACGCGCGGCCTACGAAGCCGAACTGAGCCGGATCACGAGCGCCGACCTGATGCTGCAGGCGGCCGTCTCGCTGCTGAACGTCGGCAGCTACCGGCTCGCGCCGCGCTCCGCGGGCGCGCCGGGTGGCGCCGATGCGCCAGCCGGCGACGCGCAGGCGGCCGGGCAGGCGCAGCCGCCGAGCGGCAACGACCTCGAGCAGGCGCGCGATGCGATCGACGGCGCGCGGGCGCTGCTCAAGATCCTCGAGCGCAGCGCGCCGAGCGAGATCGCTCCGCTGCGCAACGCGCTCTCGCAGCTGCAGATGGCCTATGCGCGCGCGGTGCAGGCGGCGGGCGGTGCGCCCGGCGCGTCGGGCGCGGGCGGCGCTACGTCGGGCGGCGGCGCGGAGCCGGCGTCCGGCGGCTCGAGTGGCGGCGCGACGGGCGGCGGCGCCGGCGGCGCGCCCGGAGCGGACGAGGCGCCGAGCGAGCAGCCGCCGGCTCCCGGCCCGGCGGAGTCGAGCGGGAGGCTGTGGGTGCCCGGCCGCTGAGCGGCGGCGCGAAGCGGCGAGCCGAGCGAGGTTCGCCGCGAACCCTTTGCAGGAGCAGCCGTTCCGCGGGCGAGCGCGATAGACTGCGCGCGCGTTTGCACCGGGTAGGCGCTCGTCCCGAGCACCCGGGCGACAAATGTGCGCGCGACGATCCTCGCGCGGCACGCCAATCAGACCGCGGAGGATTTTCAGTTGAGCAGCTTTCTGACGAACCATGGGGTCGTCGTCGCCCTCGTTTGCGCCGCATGCGCCGTCGTGTACGGCGTGGTGACCACGCGCGCCCTGCTCTCGCTCTCGCCTGGCAACGAGAAGATGCAGAGCATCTCGCTGGCGGTCCAGCAGGGGGCGCGCGCGTACCTCAACCGTCAATACACGACGATCGCGGGCGTCGGCGTCGTGCTGTTCGTCGCGCTGATCTTCATCCAGAACATCGCGGTCGCCGGCGGCTTCGCGATCGGCGGGATCCTCTCTGGCGCGACTGGCTACATCGGCATGAACGTGTCGGTGCGCTCGAACGCGCGCGTCGCCGAGGCGGCGCGCTCGGGCGTGACGCCGGCGCTGCGCGTCGCGTTTCGCGGCGGCGCGATCACCGGGATGCTCGTCGTCGGCCTCGCGCTGCTCGGCGTCTCGGGCTACTACGGGGCGCTGACGGCGATCTTCAACGACAGCCCGAAGACGGCGGTCGACGCGCTGATCGGGCTAGGCTTCGGCGGCTCGTTGATCTCGGTCTTCGCGCGGCTCGGCGGCGGCATCTTCACGAAGGCGGCCGACGTTGGCGCCGACCTCGTCGGCAAGGTCGAGGCCGGGATCCCCGAGGACGACCCGCGCAACCCGGCGACGATCGCCGACAACGTCGGCGACAACGTCGGCGACTGCGCCGGCATGGCGGCCGACCTGTTCGAGACGTACGCGGTGACGGCGATCGCGGTGATCCTGCTCGGCGTGCTGACGTTCCACGAGGCGACGCGCGTCGCGCTCTACCCGCTCGTGCTCGGCGGCGTCGCGATCATC
This sequence comes from uncultured Solirubrobacteraceae bacterium, assembly GCA_963802105.1. Taxonomy (GTDB): domain Bacteria; phylum Actinomycetota; class Thermoleophilia; order Solirubrobacterales; family Solirubrobacteraceae; genus Palsa-744. Next base: position 2,478,466 of record CAWDHJ010000002.1, read on the forward strand.
GCGTCGATCGTCGGCACGTACGCGGTGCGCTCGAAATCGGGCAACGTCGAGCGCGCGCTGCTGCAGGGCCTGGTCGTCTCGGGTTTGATCGCCGCGGCCGCTTTCGCGCCGATCACGTACTGGCTGATGCGCAACCTGACGTTCAAGTCGGTCGGCGACACGGTCAACACGCCGAGCTGGTCGCACCTGTACCTGTGCTCGCTGATCGGCATCGCCGTGACGGCGCTGCTGTTCGGACTGACGGAATACTACACCTCGACGCGCTTCTCGCCGGTGAAGAAGACGGCGAAAGCGTCGGTCACGGGACACGCGACGAACATCATCCAGGGCTTCTCCTCGGGGCTGCAGGCGACGGCGCTGCCCGCGCTCGTGATCGTGCTCGGGATCCTCGGCGCGTGGAAGCTCGCCGGCGGTGGCGTGACGGGGATCTACGGGATCCTCGTGGCGGCGATGGGCCTGCTCTCGCTGACGGGACTGATCGTCGCGCTCGACGCGTTCGGCCCGATCACCGACAACGCGGGCGGCATCGCCGAGATGGCCGATCTGCCCGACGAGGTCCGCCAGGTCACTGACCGGCTCGACGCGGTCGGCAACACGACGAAGGCGGTGACGAAGGGCTACGCGATCGGCTCGGCCGTGCTCGCCGCCGTCGGGCTGTTCGCCGGGTTCCAGAAAGAACTCGAGGCGAGCGTCGGGCACGCGCTCTCGTTCGGCATCAACGAACCGCCGGTGCTGATCGGCCTGCTGCTCGGAGGCATGATGGTCTGCCTGTTCGCGTCGCTGTCGATCGAGGCGGTCGGCCGCGCCGGCGGCGCGGTCGTCGAGGAGGTGCGCCGCCAGTTCCGCGAGCACCCGGGGATCATGGACTACACCGAAGAGCCGGACTACGCGGCGTGCGTCGACATCGTCACGAAGACGGCGCAGCGCGAGATGATCCTGCCGTCGCTGCTGCCGATCCTGCTGACGCTGATCGTCGGCCTGATCGACCAGCAGGCGCTCGGCGGCCTGCTGATCGGCGTGATCGTCGTCGGCTTCTTCTTCGCCGTGCTGATGACGGCCGGCGGTGGCGCGTGGGACAACGCGAAGAAGCTGATCGAGGACGGCGCGTTCGGCGGCAAGGGCTCGGAAGCTCACGCGGCGTCGGTCACCGGCGACACGGTCGGCGACCCGTTCAAGGACACGGCCGGGCCGGCGATCAACCCGATGATCAAGGTCGCGAACATCGTCGCGATCCTGATCATTCCGCTGATCACCTGACCCTTCGCGACACGACCGACGCTGGGACGGCCGACGGGAGCACGGATGCGGACCGGCCGACCCCGGCAGGCGCGTAAGCTCAGCGAGAGATGAGAGGTCGAACGGTTCACCGCTCGGGCACGGTCGTGCTGTCGCTGCTGATGCTCGCGATCGGCGTCGCGCTGGTCGGGCAGGTGATCGGCGCGGGCAGCGGGCTGCTCACGCCGCGCCTGCTGCTCGGCCTGCTGTTCCTCGCGGCGGGCATCGCGCGCCTGTACATCGAGATCAAGCGAGGCCGGGAGACGTGAGCGGCGAGGACGCTCCGGGGGGCGAGGCGAAGCCCGGCGCGCAAGGCGCCGGCACGCCGCAGGCGCGCGCGACGGGCGGCGCGAAGGCACAAGCCGAGTTGGGCCGCGCGGAGGCGGAGCGGATCGCGCTGCAGATCTCGGCGCGCTCGCTGTCGATCGCGCGTCGCAGCGTCGGCTCGCCGTTGCTGTTCGCGGTCATCTACACGCCGCTTGCGAGCGCGCTGTACTTCGCGCTCGGCGTGATCTCCGGTCACGCGCTAGGGCTGACGCCGATCGTCTTCTTGATCGCGGCGATGCTGTTCGCGCTGACGGCGATGACGTACGCGGAGGGCGCGTCGCTGCACCAGGAGCGCAGCGGCTCGACGGTGTTCGCGCGCTACGCGTTCAACGAGCTCGTCAGCTTCGGCGCGGGGTGGGCGATCCTGCTCGACTACACGATCCTGATCGCCGTCACGTGCTACTCGGCGACGCACTACCTGCGCGTCTTCTGGCATCCGCTCGGCGATCGCGGCGAGTCGCTTGGCCTCGCGCTCGCGTTCATCGCGCTCGTCGTGCTGCTGAACATCCGCGGCGTCGGCTGGCGGCGCTCGCGGCGGATCACGGCGATCGTCGCGGCCGACCTCGCGCTGCAGCTGCTGATCGTCGTGCTCGGCCTCGTGCTGCTGTTCAGCCCGCACGCGCTGCTGGACCCGATCCATCTCGGCAGCGCGCCGAAATGGTCGGACCTCGTCTTCGCGCTGACGGTCGCGGCGATCTCGTTCACGAGCCTCGAGTCGGCGGCGGGCCTCGCGGGCGAGGTGAAAATCAGCACGGGCGCGCTGAAGCGGCTCGTCGGCAGCGCGACGGGCACGGTCGTCGTCGTCTACGTCGGCATCGGGCTCGTCGCGTTGACGGCGCTGCCGGTGCACGACGGGCACACGGCGCTCGCGACGCGCTACGTCAACGACCCGATGGTCGGGATCGTCTCGCAGCTGCACCCGCACTGGCTGGCGAGCACGCTTCGCTACGTCGTCGCGGCGCTCGCGACGATCACGCTCGTCGCGGCGGCGAACTCGGCGATGCTCGGGCTCTCGCGCCTGGCGTACTCGCTCTCGACGAACCGCCAGATCCCGAGCGGCCTCGGGCGTCTGCACCCGCAGCGCTCGACGCCGTACGTGCTGATCGTCATCGCCGGCCTGATCGCGGCCGGGCTGGCGGCGCCGGAGAGCGTCGACTTCCTCGTCGGGATCTACGCGTTCGGCGCGCTGTTCGCGTTCACGATCGCGCACGTGTCGGTCTGCCGGCTGCGCTACAGGGAGCCGGACGCGCCGCGCCCGTACCGGATCCCGCTGTCGGTCTCCTTCCGCGGCGGCAGCCTGCCGCTGCCGGCCGTCTTCGGGGCGTTCGTCTCGGCGGCCGGCTGGATCGCGCTGATGATCGTGCACGAACCGGCGCGCTACGTCGGGCTCGGCTGGATGCTCGGGGGGACGGCGATGTACGTGCTCTACCGCCGCGCCGACGAGACGTCGCTGCTGCGGCGCGTGACGGTCGCAGCGGAGGTCCTGCGCGCCGAGCCGCCGCGCGAACGCGACTACGGCTCGATCCTCGTGCCGCTGTTCGGGACGCGCTTGGACGAGGACATCGTGCAGACGGCGGCGCTGCTCGTCTCCGGCGAGCAGACCGACGAGGCGGCGATCGACGCGGCGACGATCGAGGCCGTGTGGATCTTCGTGATGCCGATGTCGCTGCCGCTCGACGCGCGCCTGCCCGAGGCGCAGGTCAAGGAAGCGCGCCGCGTGCTCGCGCGCGCGAAGGCGGTCGGCGAGGAGTACGCGGGCGTGCAGGTCGCGACGGCGACGGTGCGCACGCGCCGCGCGGGCTACGCGATCGTCGACGAGGCGCGCCGGCGCGGCGTCGAGGCGATCGTGCTCGGCGCGGAGGAGCCGTCGCGGATTCGCGGCGGGGGACGGCTGGGCGGGCGCGGGGGGCCGCTGGAGAACTTCGTTGGAGACGTCACGAAGTACGTGATCAAGAAGGCGCACTGCCGCGTGATCGTCACGGCGCCGTCGACGGAGGACCTGATCGCCGAGCACCTCGCCGAGCCGGTCGCGTGAGGCGCCGTGCGCTCGCGTGAGGCCGTGCATCGTCTAACCTGCGCCGCATGTTCGTCTTGATCGTGGGCGCCGGGCGCGTCGGCTCGGCAGTTGCGAAGTCGGCGCTCGCGGCGGGTCATGAAGTGTCGGTGCTCGACGAGGACCCGCTCTCGCACGAGCGCCTCGACGCCGGGCAGAGCGAGAGCTGGGAGGACTCGGGCGGGCAGTTCACCGTCGGCACGGCGCTCGAGATCGACGCGCTGATGGGCGCCGGGATCGAGCGGGCGGAGGTCTTCATCGCGTCGACCGACGGCGACAACACGAACCTGATCATCGCGCAGATCGCCCAGCGTCGGTTCGGGGTCGAGCGCGTGATCGTGCGCGTGATGGACCCGGCGCGCGCGAACTGGTACGGCGAGCAGGGCCTGCACACGATATCCCCGACGAAGCACGCGATCGAGATGTTCGAGCGTGCGCTCGCGCCAGAGCCAGCCTGAGCGATGTACGCGATCATCGTCGGAGCCGGCAAGGTCGGTCGCAACCTCGCGCGGGAGCTGATCGACAAGGAGCACGAGGTGACGCTGATCGAGTCCTCGCGCCCGCGCTACCTGACGATCGAGGAAGAGTTCGAGCACTCGGTCCAGTACGGCGACGCAACCGAGCTGTGGGTGCTCGAGCGCGCCGGCATCCAGCGCGCGGACCTCGTGATCGCGGTGACGGGCGACGACGAGGACAACATGCTCGTCTGCCAGGTCGCGAAGGAGAAGTACCTGTGCGACCGGATCATCGCGCGCGTCAACAACCCGCGCAACCACGACCACTTCCGCCTGCTCGGGATCCAGCCGGCGGTCTCGGCGACCGACCTGATCCTGCGCCTGATCGAGCACGAGGTGCCGCGCTACGGGCTCGTGCACCTGCTCGCGCTCGAAGAGGAGCGCCTCGAGATCATCGAGCTCGAGGTCTCCGACGACGCGCCGACGGTCGGCCAGTCGGTCGCCGAGATCACTCTGCCCGAGGGCAGCCTGATCATCTCGGTGCTGCGCGACGGGACCGGCTTCGTGCCGAAGCCGGACACGAAGATCGAAGCGGGCGACGAAGTGCTGCTCGTGCTCGATCCGGGGCTCGAGGAGGCGATCACGGCGTACTTCGCGCCGAACGGGCACGAGGTCATCAGCTAGCCTGCCAGCGCCGGCGCATCGAGCGTGCCCAGGAGCTGCAACGCCGTTGCGAGATGTCCAGGGGTCGTTTGGCTATCCTTTTGCCAGTCACGGTCCGGGATAGTCCAATTGGCAGTGACGCCCGGTTCTGGTCCGGGAGATTGGGGTTCGAGTCCCTGTCCCGGAGCTGCATCCGCGCCCCCACGCGCCGCTTGCGACTACGATGGCCGGCGATGAAGAACGAAGTGGTCGCCGAGGCTGTGTTCGCCGGTTTCATGGCGCTCGTCGTCGGCGCGCTCGTCTTGAACCTGCTGTTCGCGCTCTACCGCGAGCGCCGGGCGAGCAGGCGCGGCGGCGAAGACCTCTCGCCGCGCCCGCGCGACTAGCTTTGCGCTGCCGTCGCGACTAGCTCGGCGCGCGAGCGCCGCCAGGCGCGTCGGGATCGGCGCCGCGCGAGCTGGCGGCCTTACCGCGCTCGCCGGCGCCGGTATGCATCGCCTCGAGTCGCCTGCCCATCGCGGCGACGTGCTCGTCGGTGACCTTGCCGTCGGAGGGGACGTGCGGATGGTGCACGTGGCAGAGCCGGTAGTGGCCGTAGCGGAAGCGCCCGCGTCGATAGCAGCCGGCGTGATGGCAGACGAGCATCGAGACGACGCCGCCGATGCCGACGAGGCTGACGGCGGCGACGATCAAGCCGAGCCATTCGGCATGCGAGGTCGTGAACGGCAGCGACGCGAGCACGCGGTGAACTCAATCAGCCAGGCCCGACGGCGCGGCGCGTGGCTCAGCCGAGCGCTTTGATCTCGAGCGGTTCTTCGCTGGCGGCGCTGACGGTGACCGACAGGCCGGCGGCTTCGGCCGCGCCGCCGTTGAGCGAGGCGAGCAGCACGTCGGGCGCGCCGCCTTCGAACGCTTCGGGCTTCTGCCGGCCCCTCTTCGCCGAGAACGCGATCGTCGACGAGCTCGACATCTGATCGAGCGCGCCCGTGGCGCCGATCAGCGAGCCTTCGACGAGGACCTTCTGGATGCTCGCGCCGGTGCCGCATTCGAAGGCGGCGACGTCGCGCTTTCCGCCGGTCGGGCGCAGCGCGGTGCCGGTCGACGGTGGCTTCGTTTCGCTGCTGGCCTTCGCGATCGTGCCGAGTTCGCCTTCGAGCGGCGCGAGCACGACTTCGCCGCTGCTCGCGCCTTCGTCCTCGCAGGCGCCGCGGCCGGTCGCTTCGCAGCCGGTCAGCGTGATGTGCAGCAGTTCGGTCTTCGCGCCGGTGTATTCGCCGCTGCCGGCGAGATGCGTGCAGGTGAGCTCGAGCTTGCTCTTGTGCGCGGTTTCGAGCGTCGAGGAGCCGCCGCTGAGCGTCAGGCGCGAGGCGCCGGCGCCGGGCGACCATTCGAAGGAGCCGGTGCGCGCTTCGCTGGCGGTCGTGCAGCTCGAGTCCGTGTAGGCGCCGTGCTTGGCGCCGTGTTCGACGGGCGCCGCGAGGCAGCGGCCGCGTTCGGGCAGGCTCTCGCCGGTCTGGAAGGTCTGGTCTTCGCCGAACGAGCTGCCGCCTTCGTTCGTCGCGGCGACGCGGAAGTGGTAGGTCGTGTGCGCCTTCAGGCCGGAGACCGGCGCGGCGACGGCGACGGCGCTTTCGCCCGAGCCGGGGGAGGGGCTGCAGGGCGCGCTCGAGCCGTACGCGCTCGTCGTGCCGTACTCGAAGCTGCACGCGCTGACGGTCGCTCCGTTCGGGTCGACCGTCGCGTTGAGCGTTGCCGAGGAGGTGTCGACGGACGTCGCGTCGATCGTCACGGCGGTCGGCGACGCCGGCCCGGGCGGGTTCGAGGCGGGGCCGGGTTCGGGGTGCGAGGGAAGCAGCACGGGCGAGCGCGGCGACTGGCTGAAGTCGAAGTCGCTGGCGAGGTCGCCGAGGCCGGGCGCTTCTTCGCGTACGTCGGGCCGTTTGTCGGGGCGCCCGTCGGTCTTCGGGTTCAGCCGGCCGCCGGAGAGGAAGTCGTCCTCGATGAACTTCAGGTAGGCGTCGTGGCTGAGGCGCTGGTGGTCGATGTAGCCGCTCTTGGCGTACGGGCTGATGACGAGCCCGGGCACGCGCAGGCCGTAGCCGTTTTCGTCGACCTTCGGCGGGTCGACGTGGTCGTAGAAGCCTCCCGGGTCATCCCAGGAGAGGAAGATCGCGGTGCTGCCCCAGCACTTCGAGCGCATGATCGTGTTGATCAGCGTCGTCACGTAGGCCTGGCCCTTGGAGATCAGCGACGGCGGGTGTTCGGAGTCTTCGAGGTTCGGCACGACCCACGAGACGCTCGGCAGCCCGCATTCGCTTTCCTGGTGCGCGGCGCTGTAGAGCTGGTTGAGCCCCTGGATGTTGCTCTGCTGCGAGTCTTCCTGGACGTCGGTGAAGTCGGCGAGCGGGTTCCAGATGCCGGGCGTCGTCGCGCTCTGGTGGACGTCTTCGCAGGTCAGCGCTTCGTCTTCCTCGCAGTCGGGCTGGTCGCCTTCGCTGACGTAGTAGCGCCAGCTGACGCCGGCCTTGTCCATCAGGTAGGTGATGTCGGTCCACGCGTACGTCGTGCGCCCGGGCACGACCGGGCCTTCCCACGTCGCCGAGGGCATCTTCGCGGCGAGCGTGCCCTTGCAGTCGAGCGGCTTGACGTCGCCGGTCGGGCACTTGGCCGACCACGCCGAGACGAGGTAGAGGTGCTCGGGCAGGCTCCACGAGGCGGCCGACTCGAACATCTCGTCCTGCAGCACGAAGTCGTGCGCGTAGGTCCAGTAGTTGGGGATCTCGCGCGCGTCGTGGTAGCCCATCACGTCGAGGCAGCCGGAGGCGCCTTTCGCGGCGCGTTCGGCGGCTTCGCTCTGCGTCGTCTGACACGGGCTGCAGTCGGGGTTCGTCTCGCCGCCGCGGCACTTCTTGCCTTTCTCGACCTGCGCGACGAACCCGTCCATCAGCCCGCCGTCGATGTCGCCTTCGAACGCCTTCGTCCCGTGCGGGCCGCCCTGGTTTTCGTCGGCCGGGTCGTGGAACGGCTTGACGCAGCCGCCGTGCTCGGGGTCGGGCACGCAGACGTTCGCGGGAATGCCGTTGGCGCCGGGGTAGGTGCCGAAGTACTCGTCGAACGAGCGGTTCTCCTGCATGATCATCACGACGTGCTTGATGTTGTGAATGCCTTCGGCGGGCGTCGCGCCGGCGGCCGTCGGCGCGAGCGAGCTCGCGAGCAGCGCGAGCGCGCTGAGGGCGAGCACGCACCACGGGCGCGGGCGTGGCTGCTGGCACGGCGTCGACGCGCCAAGGCGCGGCATCTGCTCGCCCTCGCCGCGGCATCCGAGCCGGGCGCCCCCCTTGGACGTGAACTTGCGCACGGTCGAGAAAACTGTACACGCCGATCGCGCAAGCGCGTAATCGACTCGTGACCGCGCAGCGGTGCTTGCGAGGCGCCGATCGGGGTAGTGCGCGAGGAGGACGGCGACGCTTCCGAGGCCGACCGGCGCGAGGTGCGCGACACGCGCGACGTCGATCGCCGCCGCATCGCTGCTCGCCGCCGCGCTCGCGCCGGCGGCCGCGGCGGCGGCGACGCTGCGAGGCTACGCGGCGGCCTGCGCGGCCCAGTCGCGGTACAGCTCGAAGTAGCGCCCTTCGGCGGCGATCAGCTCGTCGTGCGTGCCCTGCTCGGCGATGCGGCCGTGCTCGAGCACGACGATGCGACCGGCCTGGCGGATCGTCGAGAGGCGGTGGGCGATGACGATCGCGGTGCGCCCGGCGAGCAGGCGCCGCAGCCCCTGCTCGATGCGCGCCTCGGAGTGCAGGTCGACGTTGGAGGTCGCCTCGTCGAGGACGAGGATGCGCGGGTCGGCGATCAGCGCGCGCGCGAAGGCGATCAGCTGGCGCTGGCCGGCGGAGAGCTGCGTCCCGCGCTCGCCGATTTCGGTGTCGTAGCCGCGCGGCAGGTCGGCGATGAACTCCTCGGCGCCGACGGCGGCGGCGGCCGCGCGGATCTGCTCGGGCATCGCGTCGGTGCGCCCGAAGGCGATGTTCTCGGCGACGCTGCCGCTGAACAGGAAGGCCTCCTGCGGGACGATGCCCATCTGCGAGCGCAGCGAGCGGCTGGAGACCTGGCGCAGGTCGTGGCCGTCGACGAGCACGGCGCCGGACGTCGGGTCGTAGAAGCGCGCGATGAGCTTGGCCATCGTCGACTTGCCGGCGCCGGTCGCGCCGACGAGCGCGACGGTCTGCCCGGGCGGGATCTGCAGGTCGATGTGGTCGAGCGCGAGCACCTGCTCGCCGGCCTGCTCGCCGCTGCGGCGTTTGTAGGCGAACGAGACGTCGTCGAAGTCGACCTCGCCGGCGATTCGCGGCAGGTCGATCGCGTCGGCGCGGTCGCTGAGCTCGGGGCGCTCGTCGAGCAGCTGGAAGATCTTCTCGAGCGCGGCCATGCCCGACTGGTAGGTCGCGTAGAGCTGCGAGAGCTGCTGGATCGGTTCGAACAGGTTCGAGAGCGCGGCGACGAACGCGACGATCGTGCCGATCGAGATGCGCCCGTCGATCGCCTGGTAGCCGCCGTAGAGGACGATCGCGGCGACGGCGACGCCGGAGAGCATTTCGACGGACGGGAAGTAGGCGGCGTTGAGCTTGACGGTCGTCATGTTCGCGTCGGCGTTGTCCTCGTTGAGCACGCGGAACTCGTCCTCGTGCACGGGCTCGTGCGCGAAGCTGCGCACGACGCGGATGCCGGAGAGCGTCTCCTGCAGGTAGGCGGTGATCGCGCCGATCGTCTCGCGCGTGCGCCGGAAGGCGCCGGCGGAGACGATGCGGAACCACAGCGAGCCGGCGAGCAGCAGCGGCAGCACGCAGAAGGTGATCAGCGCGAGCTTGACGTCGAGGTAGAGCAGGATGCCGACGGTGCCGATCAGCGTGAGCGTCGATTCGAACAGCGTGACGACGGAGTCGGTGACGAGCGAGTCGAGCGCCTCGACGTCGTTGGTCATGCGCGAGATCAGCACGCCGGCCGGGCGACTCTCGTAGAAGCCGATCGGCAGCGACTGCAGATGCGTGAAGATGCGGATTCGCAGGTCGGCGAGCGCGCGCTGGCCGACCCAGCCGACGAGGTAGGTCTGCGCGTAGGTCATCGCCCAGTTGACGAGCGCGGCGAGCAAAAAGGCGACGACGACGAGCGCGAGTTTGGTCACGTCGTGGCGCTCGATGCCGTCGTCGATCGCGGCGCGCGCGAGCAGCGGCGGCGCGAGCGAGGCGGCCGTGCCGATGAGCAGCGCGACGACGGTCAGCGCCGCGCGTCCACGGTAGGGCTTGAGCAGCGCGATCAGCCCGCGCAGGTTGCGCCCGCGCGTGCCTCTGCTCGCGCGCTCGCCGGTCCACGTCGAGCCGGGGGCGCCTCGGTGCACGGCGGGGCTCACAGGCCGGACACCTCGCGTTCGCGCGGCTTGCGCGTGAGGAAGACCTGGTCGGGCAGGCCCTTCTCGACGATTTCGCGGTACAGCTCGGAGGCGCCGAGCAGGTGCTCGTGGTCGCCGTGCGCGACGATGCGCCCGCGGTCGAGCACGACGATCTCGTCGGCGAGCGAGATCGTCGAGAGGCGGTGCGCGATGACGAACGTCGTGCGCCCGGCCATCGCCTCGTCGAGCGCGAGCTTGATCGCCTGCTCGGTCGAGGCGTCGACGGCGGACGTCGCGTCGTCGAGCACGAGCACGCGCGGGTCGGCGAGCAGCGCGCGCGCGATCGCGAGGCGCTGGCGCTGTCCGCCGGATAGCGACAGGCCGCGCTCGCCGACGCGCGTGTCGAAGCCGTTCGGCAGGCGCGCGACGAAGTCGTAGGCCTGCGCGCGGCGCGCGGCGGCTTCGACCTGCTCGCGACTCGCGCCGGGCCGCCCGTAGGCGATGTTCTCGGCGACGGTCGCGCTGAACAGGAACGGGTCGTCGGAGACGACGGCGACGGCTTGGCGCAGCGAGGCGAGCTCGACGTCGCGCACGTCGGCGCCGTCGAGCAGCACCTGCCCTTCGCTGACGTCGTAGAGGCGCGAGATGAGCGCGACGAGGCTCGTCTTGCCGGAGCCGGTCGCGCCGACGAGCGCGACGGTGCTGCCGGCGGGGATGTCGAGCGAGACGTCGGAGAGCACCGGCCGCGCGACGCGCGCGGCGAGCGCGTTGCCGTCGCTGTCGCTGTCGAGCGAGAGCTCGCGCGGGCCGGCGTGGACGGCGCCGAAGTCGTCGCCGTCGTCGTAGCGCAGCGTGACGTGGCGCAGCTCGACGTGGCCGTTGCCGGGCGGCAGCGCGGGCGCGTCGGGCGGCGCGACGATGCGCGGGTCGCGGTCGAGCACCTGGAAGATGCGCGCGCCGGAGGCGGTCGCGCGCTGCGCAAGGCCGAGCGTCATGCCGAGCGCGCGCATCGGCTGCACGAGCATGTTGAGGTAGAGGTAGAACTGCGTGAACTGACCGAGCGTCAGGCGGTGGTGGACGACGCGTTCGCCGCCGAGCAGCAGCACGGCGGCGAGGCCGAGCTGCGGCAGGAAGCCGATGACGGGGTTGAACGCCGCCTCGAGCCGCGTCGCGACCATCGACTGGTCGAACACGCGCGAGACGCTGTGGCGGAAGCGCTGAAGCTGCTGCGGCTCGCGCGCGAAGGACTTGACGACGCGCACGCCGGCGATGTTCTCCTCGGCGTCGGCCGTCAGCTCGCCGATGCGCTGCTGGACCTCCTGGATCGCCGGGCGCGCGGCGCGCCCGTAGCGCTGCGCGATGTAGACGACGAACGGCGTCGGCGCCATCGCGATGAGGCCGAGCTCGGGGTTGATGAGGATCATCGCGATCGCGGCGAGCACGAGCGTGAGGACCGACTGCAGGATGAAGACGAGGCCGTAGCCGAGGAAGAAGCGAACGGCCTGCAGGTCGACGGTCGCGCGCGACATCAGCTGGCCGGTCTGCTGGTGGTCGAAGAAGCCGAGCTCGAGCCGCTGCAGGTGGCCGTAGATCAGCTCGCGCAGGTCGACTTCGATCGCGAGCGAGACGCGCCCGGCGATCATCCGGCGCATGTACGTCAACAGCCAGCGCGCGAGCACGATGCCGACGATGACGAGCGCGAGCACGAGCAGCGTGTGGCGGTCGTGCGCGCGCGCGGCGAGCGCGTGCTGGCGCGCGTGTTCGTCGCCGTGCTTGATCGCTTCGACGGCGGAGCCGGTGAAGTGCGGGATCAGCACGGTGACGACCATCGCGAAGCTCGCGAGCGCCCACGAGGCGATCAGCGCTCGCTTGTACGGGCGCAGGAATCCGAGTAGCCGGTAGAACGTGCTCATAGTTGTGCGGTCAACGATTATCGCAGGCGGGTGCGCGGGCGGGTCGCGGGCGCCGCGGCGGCTCGACCTGCTCGTAAGCTTGCGCGATGTCCGACGAGCCGAACCGACCGCCGAGCGCCGGCGTCGGCGCGGGGTTGTGCGACACGTGCGCGCATCAGCAGGAGGTGCGCAACACGCGCGGCTCCGTCTTCTCGCTGTGCACCCTCTCGCGAGTCGATCCAGCTTATCCGCGATACCCGCGAGTTCCGGTGCTGAGCTGCGACGGCTACGAGCGAAAGCAGTCTTGATCGGAAGATGACAGCCTGGCGCGGCGCGGCAGCGCGCGGTGCAGGCAAAGGCGCGTCGCGGCTCAGCCGGCGGCGCCGGCGGGCTGCGGCGTCGGCTCGCCGGGGCGCTCGCTCGCGCCGGGCGGTTCGGCGGCGACGAAGTCGCGGCTGCGCACGAGCGCGAACGCGAACGCTGCGCCGACGAGCGCGACGCAGGCGGCGATCAGCAGGATGCTCGAGAACGCCTGCGTGAAGCCGACGCGGTACGCATGCGCGAGCGCGGCGCGCGCGGGGGCCGGCAGCGTGTGCGCGAGCGCTGCGACTTCGCCGGAGACGAGCGCGCTGCTCAGCTTCGCGCCGGCGTGGTGCAGGACTTCGTGGCCGGGAGCGGTCTTCGACAGCGCGCTCGTCGTGTCGTGCGGGATCTCGTGCTGGAAGATCGCGCCGAGACCGGCGATGCCGGTCGCGATGCCGACCTGGCGGAACGTGTTGTTGATGCCCGAGGCCATGCCGCTGCGCGAGTGGTGCACGACGCCGACGGCGGTCGACGCGAGCGGCGGGTTGATCAAGCCGATGCCGGCGCCGGCGAGCACGAAGCCGGGGACGAGCACGGTCCACCGCGAGCTCGCGTCGACGGCGCTCATCGTCAGCAGGCCGACGCCGACGAGGATCAATCCGCAGCCGAGCAGCATGCGGATCGGCACGCGAACGGAGAGGCGCCCGGCGATCGGCGCGACGAAGAACGACAGCAGCGTGATCGGCAGGAAGCGCAGGCCGGCCTGCAGCGGGCTGTAGCCGAGCACGTCTTGGATGTACAGCGTGAGGTAGAGGAACATCGCGAACATCGACGAGGAGACGGCGAAAGCGACGATGCTCGCGCCGGCGAACGCCGGCTTGCGGAACAAAGTGAGGTCGAGCATCGGGCGCTGCTGGCGAAGCTCGACGATCAGGAACAGCACGATGAGCACGAGCGAGGCAACGAGGAAGCCGACGATGCGCGTCGAGCCCCAGCCCTTTTCGTTGCCCTCGATCAGCGCGAAGACGAGCAGGAACAGCGAGCCGCTGAACGTGACGAGGCCGAGCCAGTCGACGCCGCGCGCGTTCGGGTCGCGCGACTCGGCGACCTGCGTCAGCGTCAGCAGCACGGCGCCGATGCCGATCGGGACGTTGACGAAGAAGATCCATTCCCAGCCGATGCCCGACGTGATGACGCCGCCGACGATCGGCCCGACGGCGACGGCGCCGCCGATGACGCCGCCGTAGATGCCGAACGCGAGGCCGCGCTCGCGGCCGTGGAACGCGCCGGCGATCAGCGCGAGCGACGTCGCGAACATCATCGCGCCGCCGGTGCCCTGCACGGCGCGGAACAGGTTGAGCGCGAGCGGCGTGTTCGCGAGGCCGCAGGCGGCCGAGGAGAGCGTGAAGATGACGAGCCCGAGCGTGAACAGCCGCCGCCGCCCGAAGCGGTCGGCGAGCGCGCCGGCGGTCAGCAGGAACGCGGCGAGCGTCAGCGAGTAGGCGTTGACGACCCACTGCAGGTCGGCGAAGCTCGAGTGCAGCGAGCGCTGGATGTCGGGCAGCGCGACGTTGACGACGGTGATGTCGAGCAGCAGCATGAAGATCGCGACGGAGACGGCGATCAGCGTCCACCACTTGCGCTCCACGGCCGGCCTCCTTCCTCGTCGACTGCGCTCGACCTCGCACGCACTATATGAACGCGCCGCGCGCGCTCGGGCACGGGCGTCAGCTGGACTGCAGGTGACGCTGCAGGAACGGTACGACCTCGCTCCACAGCTTCGCGGCCGGCTCGGGCCGGAAGGTCGGGCGGTAGTCGGCGAAGAACGCGTGCGCGGCGCCGTCGTAGACGTCGACTTTGACCTCCTGCCCGCTTTGTTCAGCGCGCTCGCGAAGCTGCGCGCCGAGCTCGGGCGAGGGGTTGCGGTCCTCGGCTCCGACGGCCGCGAGCAGCGGGCATTTGAGCTGCTCGGCGAGCTCGAGCGGCGGCGTCGGGCGCTCGCGCGTCGAGCGCTCGTCGGGCGTCGCGCTGTCGATGAAGCCGCCCCAGCAGTCGACGGCGGCGTTGAGCCGATCGGACGCGCACGCGAACAGCAGCGCGTAGCGCCCGCCCATGCAGAAGCCGATACAGCCGATGCGGCCGGTCACGCCGTCGAGCGAGCGCAGGTGGTCGGCGGCGCCCTCGAGGTCGCCGAGCGCGGCGTCGTCGGACATCGCGAACAGGCGCGCGATCGTCGCCTGCATGTCGCTCGTGTCCGGCGCGCCGCCGTAGCGCGTGTAGAGGTCGACGCCGAGCGCGACGTAGCCGACGTTCGCGAAGCGGTTGACGACGTCGCGGATGTGCGCATTGAGGCCGCCGGCCTCGTGGATGACGATCATCCCCGGGTGGCTCGCGGCGTCGGCCGGCCGCGCGAGGTAGCCGTCGACGAGCTCGCCGCCGGCGCCGGCGAACGTCAGCTCCTCGCCGCCGATGCGCGTCGGGTCGCTGAGCGCGCCAGGAACGCCGCGCGGGCTGGGCGTGACCTCGATGCTCGGCATGTCGTGCGGGCCTCCCTGGTCGTCGCTAGAGGATTGGCTCTGGATCGCGCATCGTGCGAAAGCATGGCGCGAGGACCGGCGCGCCATGCCGGTCGCGCGGCGCGGCGCTCACTGCGGCTCGCCGCTCGCCGTCTCGAGCGCGCTCGGCGGCGGGAACGAGCCGCCGACGTGCGCGTCGAGCTCGCGGATCTTGCGCCGCGCGCGCTTGCGCGTCTCGCTCAGCTCGTGCTCGAGCTTCGCGAGCTCGCCGGCGCGCTTGCGCACGAGCTCGAGCTGGCTGTCGATGTGCCCGAGCGCCTCCTCGAGCAGCTCGCGGCGGCGCTCGGCGTCGACGTCGTCGCGACGCAGCTGCGCGCGAACCTCGGCGCGCGCCTCCTCGGCGCTGAGCAGCGTCTTCAGCTCGTCGAGCGTCAGCCCGAGCAGCTCTTTCATGCGCATGACCTCGCGCAGGCGCTCGACCTCGGCGTCGCTGTAGGAGCGGTGGCGCCCGGACGGGCGCGACGGCGCCTCGCGCAGCAGGCCGATCTCCTCGTAGTAGCGGATCGTGCGCGGCGTCGTGCCGACGAGCCGTGCGACGTCGCCGATGCGCAGCGTCTGCGCCTGCTCTGCGCCGGTGGCCGCGTGTGCGTCGCGCGCGCTCATCGCCGCACGCTCAGGCGCTCGGCGCGCGAGGGCAGCGGCGAGGCGCCCTCGTCGGCCTCGGCGTCGGCGTCCGGCGGCAGCGGCGTCGCGGCGCCGGGCGCGTCGGCCGCGCCGTCGAGGCCGGGCAGCATCGCCTCCTCGACGACGGTCTCCTCCCACGGCTCGATCCGCTCGGCGTCGGCCTTGACGCTCGCGTGGCTCGGGCGCAGCAGGCAGACGCCGGCGCCGACGATCGACGTCGCCGTGAGCACCCACAGCGCGGTGTGCATGTTCGAGATGAACGGCGCGAGCTTCGCGGGCGAGAGCCCCTGCGCGAGGCCGGAGAAGATCGCGAAGAGCGTCGCTTTCGGGATCGCCGACGTGACGATCGCGAGGACGAACGCGATCGACAGCACGGCGCCGGTGTTCTGCAGCAGCGTGCGCGCGCCGGCGGCGATGCCGCGGCGGTGCGCCGGCACGACGCCCATCATCGCGGCCGTGTTCGGGCTGTTGAACATGCCCGAGCCGACGCCGACGACGGCGAGCCAGAGGCCGCTCTGCCAGTAGGCAGAGTGCGACTCGAGCGTCGTCATGCCGGCGAGCCCGGCGGCCGTCACGACCATGCCGATCGACGCGAGCGCGCGCGAGCCGTGGCGGTCGGCGTAGATGCCGGCGAGCGGAGAGGCGATCAGCATGCCGATCGCGAGCGGCGCGAGCTTGATGCCGGCTTCGATCGGCGAGTTGCCCTGCGCGCCCTGGTAGTAGAAGACGAATAGGAACATCAGCGCGAAGCGCGCGAGGCCGTTGATGAACGACGCGGCGCTCGCGGCCGCGAACAGGCGGTTCTCGAACAGCTTGAGGTCGAGCATCGGCGCGCGCGAGTGGCGCTCGATCGCGACCCACAGCGGCAGCAGCACGGCGGCGACGATCAGCGCGCCGATCACGAGCGTGTCGTTCCAGCCGGAGATGCCGCCGCGCGAGACGCCGTAGACGAGCCCCGTCAGGCCGACGACGAACGTGCTCGTGCCGAGCACGTCGAAGCCGCGCACGGTATCCGGTTTCGCGAGCTCGCGCAGGATCAGCGCGCCCCAAGCGGCGCCGGCGAGCGCGAACGGCACGTTGAACCAGAAGACCCAGTGCCACGAGATACCGACGAGCGCGCCGCCGAGCACCGGCCCGAGCACGAGGCCGACCGCGGCGACCATCGTGTTCGCGCCCATCGCGAGGCCGAGTTCCTCCTTCGGGAACGCGTCGGTGACGAGCGCGGCGGCGTTCGCGAAGAGGAACGCCGAGCCGATCCCCTGCAGGATGCGCCAGAGGATCAGCTCGGTCGCGCCGCCCGAGAAGCCGGCGCCGAGCGACGCGAACGCGAACAGCACGAAGCCGCCGACGTACGCGCGCTTGCGCCCGAACAGGTCCGACAGGCGGCCGGCCATCAGCACGAGCACGGTCGCGGCGATCAGGTACGCGAGGATCACCCAGACGAGCGCGAGCAGGCTCGTGTGCAGCGAGCGCTCGAGGTCGGGCAGCGCGATGATCAGCGTGCCCGAGTTCGTCGCCGCGAGCAGCATGCCGAGGCTCGTGCACGACAGTGCCCACCAGCGGTAGCTGCGGTGCGCGGCGTCGACGCCGATGCGCGACGTGCGACGCCCGTGCGGGCCTGACGACTGGGCTTGCGCTGTGCTCATGCGACGCTCCTCACGGCTGTCTTCTTCCGATAAAAACTTGACGTGAACGTAAGGATCACAATAGCAGCGGGCGTGGCCGCTCAGAAGGGCTGCGCGGCGCGCGCGCGCCGTTCGTGGCCGTGCTACAACGTTCGCATGAGCGATCGGCGTGCGGTGCAGAAGAGCGACGAGCAGTGGCGTCAGGAGCTGACGCCGGCGCAGTACGACGTGCTGCGCCGCGCCGGCACCGAGCCGCCGTTCACGGGCGAGTACGTCTACAACAAGGACGCCGGCGACTACCGCTGCGCGGCGTGCGGCACGAAGCTGTTCGACGCCGACACGAAGTTCGAGTCTCACAGCGGCTGGCCGAGCTTCACCGAGCCGGCCGTCGCCGACGCCGTCGAGCTGCGTCCCGACAACAGCCTGTTCATGCGCCGCACGGAGGTCCTCTGCCGCGCGTGCGGCGGGCACCTCGGGCACGTCTTCGACGACGGCCCCGGCGCGAACGGGCAGCGCTACTGCATCAACTCGGCCGCGCTCGCGTTCGCGCCGGCCGACGCGTCGCCAGTTGGCGACGGCGCCGCCGCGCCGCCGCCCGCCGCGAGCTCCGCGCCATCTGGCGCCGAGCCGCCCGACGACTCTCGATAGGCTCGCGCGCATGATCATGGAGGCGCGCGAGAAGCGCCTTGCGACGCCGCTGCAGTGGGAGCGGCGCGAGAGGACGATCGTCGGCGCGCTGCTCGCCGTCGTGCTCGCCGCGGTCATCGCGCTCGCCGCCTATGGGCTGAGCAGCGGCGGCGCGACGCGCAAGGACTGCGTCGACGTGATGTTCGCGAGCACGCTCGGCGGCGCGCAGATCAAAGGCTGCGGCGCGCGCGCGAGAGAGATCTGCGCATCCGGCTCGCTGCCGTCGCTCGCCGAGCAGCTGCGCGTCGCGTGCCGGCGCGCCGGCTTCGCGTACAACCCGCCGCGCTAGCCGAGATCGGCTCTGCAAAGCGGGTTTTCGGCGTCGTCTCGACAGATGTCGAAAGCCTCGTGCGAACTGTTGGGCAGCGTGCCCTAGCCGTCGTGAAAGCGCGCCGTTTTCATGTTGCACTGCAACTGACGCGCCCGAATCGCCATGCGCGGACGGGGGGTCGCTCCACCACGAGGCAGTACGAAACGGAGGCACATGTCCTGGAACGCATACCCACATTGGCTCGTCGCAGGAGACAACGCGTGGCAGATGACTGCCGCGACGTTCGTCGGCCTGATGAGCCTTCCGGGCCTGGCGGTCCTGTACGGCGGGGTCATGCAGAAGCGGTGGTCGGTCAACAGCATGATGTTGACGTTCGTCGCGTTCTGCCTGGTGCTGGTCGCATGGGTCCTGTGGGCCTTCAAGATGGGCTTTGGCAGCCCGATCGGAAGCGGCCACGGGTTTCTCGACAGCTTCTGGGGGAAGTCCGGCACCGTTCTCTCGACAGGCGCGGAGGAGGGACAGGCGATCATCCCGTCGATCACGACCGGACCGGCGTTCCATTTTCCGGAGGCATCGCTCGTCTACTTCCAGTTCGTGTTCGCGGCGATCACGCCGATCCTCATGCTCGGCTCGGTGCTCGGGCGGATCAGCTTCAAGGCGTGGATCCCGTTCGTCCTGCTCTGGATCACGTTCGTCTACACGATCAACGCGTTCCTGCTCTGGGGCGGCGGCTACTTCGCCTTCCACGGAGCGCTCGACTACTCGGGTGGGTACGTCATCCATCTGGCGGCAGGGATCTCCGGCTTCGTAGCGGCCGCGGTCATCGGACCGCGATTGCAACGCGATCGCGAGATCGACGCGCCGAACAACCTGCTGATGGTCGCGACAGGCGCCGGCCTGCTGTGGCTCGGCTGGAACGGCTTCAACGGTGGAGACTCCTACTACGCCGGTGCGAACGCGTCGGCGGCCGTCGTCAACACGAACCTGTGCACCGCTGTCGCGATGCTCGTGTGGATCGCATGGGACTACATCTTCCGCGACAAGCCTTCGCTGCTCGGCTCGGTCAACGGCATGATCACGGGCCTCGTCGCGATCACGCCGTCGGCCGGTTTCGTCAACGGCTGGGGTGCGATCGCGGTCGGCGTGATCGCCTCGACGATCGTCTGGATGGCGATTCGATTCCTCAGCCGCGCGCCGATCTTCCGAAACGTGGACGATACGCTCGGAGTGATCTATACGCACGGGATCGCCGGGTTGTGCGGCGGTCTCATGGTGGGGTTGTTCGCCGATCCAAAGCTCGTCGAGTACCTGCCGGCGGGCGGTGGCGCGACGGCGCTGCCAGGTCTCGAAAGCGTGTTCAACGGCGGCAGCTTCAAACTGCTCGGTTGGCAGGCGCTTGCCGCGGCGTGGGTGATCGGCTTCAGCGGGATCATGACGTTCATCCTGCTGAAGGTCGTCGGGATCTTCATACCGCTCCGACTCTCCGACGAGGAGCTCGAGATCGGCGATCACGCGATCCACGGCAACGAGGTCTACCCCTCCGACGTTCCAACGCTCGGCGGCCCGCACGCGCCGCCGGCGTGGCAGCCCAGCCCTGCGCCTTCCGGCGCATAGGCGGAGGCCTGTGATCCGAGGCGCGTCCAATCCCCGCGGACGCGCCTCGGGTCGGACCACGACGGACAGCGGCCCCGCTTTGGCGGGGTCGCTCCGTTTAAGCGCTCAGCTGGAGGCGGTCAGCCCGATCGGGCAGCTGACGCCGGTGCCGCCGAGGCCGCAGTAGCCGTTCGGGTTCTTCGCGAGGTACTGCTGGTGGTAGTCCTCGGCGTAGTAGAACGGCCGGGCCTGCGCGAGCTCGGTCGTGATCTCGCCGAAGCCGGCTTGCGTGAGCGTCGCCTGATAGGCCTCGCGCGAGGCCTCGGCGGCCTTGCGCTGCGCGTCGTCGGCGTAGTAGATCGCCGAGCGGTACTGCGTGCCGACGTCGTTGCCCTGGCGCATGCCCTGCGTCGGGTCGTGACCCTCCCAGAACAGCTTGAGCATGTCCTCGTAGGACGTCTGCGCCGTGTCGAACGCGACGAGCACGCCCTCCGTGTGGCCGGTGCGCCCGCCGCAGACCTCCTCGTACGTCGGGTTCGGCGTGAAGCCGCCGGCGTAGCCGACGGCCGTCGTGTAGACGCCCGGCGCTTCCCAGAAGACTCGCTCGGCGCCCCAGAAGCAGCCCATGCCGAAGATCGCCGTCTGCACGCCATCGGGGAACGGCGGCTGCAGCGGCGTGCCGAGCACGTCGTGGCGCGCCGGCACCGGCAGCGGCGTCTCGCGCCCGGGCAGCGCCGACTCGGCGTCGACGATCGCTGCCGCTTTGCGCCCGAAGAACATGCCTTCAGGCTAGTCGATCGCGCGCGATCCGACCGGCGTTCGAGCCCGCCGCAGCCGCGGTCGGCGATCAGTCGTCGGTCACGCGCGGCGCGTAGCGGTGATGCAGCATGAAGCGGTTGCCTTCGGGGTCCTCGAAGAACGCCATGTGGCAGACGCCCGTGTCGAAGATGTCGCCCTTGAACGTCACGCCGCGCCCTTCGAGCGTCTTGCGCGCGGCCTCGACGTCATCGACGTGCAGCGCGATCTCGGTCTTCTGCGCGTGGTGCTCGAGGCCCATCTTCTCGGCGTCGATGACGCTCAGCGTCAGGTTGCCGGTCTCGAACTCGGCGAAGTTGCGCTCGGGCATGTAGACCGAGCGGCGCAAGCCGAGCGTCTCGCCGTAGAACGCCGCCGATTTCTCGACGTCGTGCGTCGGCACCGCGACGAAGTCGACGCCGCCGATCAGCTGCTCGGTAGAAGTTGGCGGGGTCATCGCAATCTCCTCGTGTCGTGTCTCGTGTAGTCGTTGCCGACGCGCGGCGATGTCGCCGCAAGCGCCGGCGCTCAGCGCGGCTCGAGCGCGAAGACGGCGATCTCGCGCGACGTCTTCGCGTCGTATTCGTCGAAGCCCTCGTACATCTCGTTGACGCGCCGCCACAGCTCGGCGCGCTCGTCGCCCTCGAGCACACGCGCGCGCACGCGCTGGCGCCGCCCGCGGGTCTCGATCTCGGCGTCGCCGTTCGCCTGCAGGTTGTACGACCACGCCGGCGTGCGCTTGTTGCCGGCGTTCGAGCCGACGACGATCTGGCGCTCGCCGTCGGCGAGGTAGACGACGGGCACCGTGCGCGGCTGTCCCGAGCGCCGGCCGATCGACGTCAGCAGCAGCACCGGCGCCGTGCCGACCGTGTTCATCAGCCGCCCGCGGCTGAGGCGGTAGATCGGCACGTTGAGCTTGCCGGTCGCCTTCAGCCACGAGTCGGGCATACGCATCGACAGGCGCGAGTAGAACGTGTTGCTCGGCATCTCCTCGAGTATCCCACCGGCGCCTGCGCGCCGCTGTACGATCGCCGGCATGAGCGACGCGCCGGCTGTGCTCTACGACGTCGACGGCCGCGTCGCGCGGCTGACGCTCAACCGTCCCGAGCGCGGCAACGCGTTGACGCCGACGCTGATCGCCGAGCTCGCCGACTGCGTGCGCCGCGCCGACCTCGACGCGCGCGTGCACGTGCTGCTGCTCGCCGGCGCCGGCTCGGGCTTCTGCGGCGGCTACGACCTCGTCGAGAGCGCCGAGCGGATCGGCGTCGCCGAGCGCGACGGCGCGATGCACGAGCGCGACGCTTCAGCCAGCGAAGCTGCATCGGCCGCTGCGCCGACGGTTGGCGTGAGTGCGGCGAACCGCCCGTCCGGCTCGCCGCTCGATCCGGCGGTGATCGCGGCCAACCACGACCCGCACGGCACTTGGGACCCGATGGTCGACTACGCGATGATGAGCCGCAACGTGCAGGCGTTCATGACCCTGCACGACTGCGGCAAGCCGGTCGTCTGCCGCGTGCACGGCTTCTGCGTCGCCGGCGGCACCGACATGGCGCTCTGCTCGGACCTGCTCGTGATCGCCGACGACGCGAAGATCGGCTATCCGCCGGCGCGCGTCTGGGGCTCGCCGACGACCGCGCTGTGGGCGCACCGCCTCGGCGCGCAGCGCGCAAAGCGGCTGCTGTTCACCGGCGACACGCTCTCTGGCGCCGAGGCGCTCGAGTGGGGGCTCGCGATCGACGCGCCGCCGCCCGAGCTGCTCGCCGAGCGCGCCGAGGCGCTCGTGCAGCGCATCGCGCGCATGCCCGTCAACCAGTTGATGATGATGAAGCTGCTCGTCAACGAGTCGCTGCACGCGCAGGGCGTGCACGTAAGCCAGACGCTCGGCACGATCCTCGACGGCATCGCGCGCCACACGCCCGAGGGCCACGCCTTCCAGCAGCTCGCCGCCGAGCGCGGCTATCGCGAGGCCGTGCGCGAGCGCGACGAGCCGTTCGGCGACGTCGGGCGCTCGACGTTCAAAGGCTAGGCCTGACGCGCCCGCGCGCCGCGGGCTAGAATGGCCGCTCGCGCGGATGTAGCTCAGCTGGCTAGAGCGTCGCCTTGCCATGGCGAAGGTCGAGGGTTCGAATCCCTTCATCCGCTTCGAGCGAAAGCCCCGGAGATCCGGGGCTTTCGTGCGTTCTGGGTCTGATGAGTGTCCTCGCGATACGCGTTGGGTACCACGTGTGGGTACCAAACTGCTGCGTGCAACGACCGTCGTCGGGACGGGGCTCGGGGTGCGGAACACGATCATCTACAGCCCGAGTTCGTCCATCAGACACGCAGCGCGCGAGGGAAAGACGAGATCGCCGGAGACATGGATCAGGCCGCTCGCATAGAGAGCGTTGATCGCGTCGCCGGCGTCGACAAGATCGCCGGTGGAGCCCGAGAGCTCGCGCTGGAGCTCGGCTCTCGTCCACGGCTCGTGGTCGCCCGCCAGAAGCACCATCAGCACGATCCTCTGCGTCTCGTCTGCCGGGGAGGGGCAATCGCTACGGTTCGCCTGCATGGGAAGGTCCGTCCTTTCCGTGCCACGCCCCCGGGGCAGTTAGCGCTGTCGCCGGGGGCACTCGATTGACTTGGGTGTCCCAAGTTTACTATCACATCGGCGGTAAGTTTCAGAGCCGCGTCAGCGCGGCTCGCCGGCCAGCGCTTCCGCTCGCTTCACGAGCGCTGAGGTCCTAACGCCTAGCCCCTCGGCGAGGCGGACGACGTTGATCCAGCTCGGGTTGCGGCGGCCATGCTCGACGTTGCTGACCCAGCTCTGTCGGAATCCAGTGGCGTTGGCGAGCTGCACTTGGCTTATGCGGCGCTCGGCACGGATCGCTTGGACCGCTCGGCCGAGCGCGGTGGCATCTGGTGAGTGCCCCATCGCATGGCGTAGGTTCGCCGTTCGGAGGGGGGACTCCTTGGCGGACTCGAAGAGTCGCCGGAGGGCGCTACGCCTGGGAAGAGTGGCCGACTCGCAAGACGTCGGGCGGATAGACGCGCTTGATTCCAATCGGCGGGATCTTTTCGAGGTTGTAGTTGAATCCGCGCCAGCCAGCTCTCTTGGCTGTAGCGCTCAGAGGAGTTCGCGGTTCGAAGACCTCGGGCACGGTTTGGAGGATGTGGGCTGGAACGTAATCGATTCTCCGCAAGAAGCCGCGCCGCGAGTATCCGACCAGGAAGAGGCCGTGGTAGATCCCGGCCATGATCTGCTCGTGCTGCGGACCCCAGGCAGCGCCAAGGACTTTCTTGGGCAGCTCGTCCGACCCATCGGCGAGCGTCGTCGTCTTGACCTGTGCAAGGAAGCCGCAGAACTTGCAGATGAGGTCGGCACACTGAAAGTTGGCCTGAAGCCTAGTCAGGTGCTTAGGTTTATTGCAGCGCGGGCAAGGGACTCTCTCGGCGACGGCCTTCTCACCCCGTTTCCCCAAAGTTTGCCTCGCCGTGGGCACCGCGCGACATTAGCGCGCGTCGAGGGGTATCTGACCATGCAGCGCTTGGGCGCATCGGTTCGGCGGCGTTGACGGACTTACGCACTCGCGGCGTTGTGCCGTTTGTCGGCGACCTCGTAAACGCTCGGCTTCAAGGCGGCTGGGTGTCGCACGCCGAACGCGAATGCCCGCAGCGCAAGCGGCCGCGAGGGATGGGCCACCGGGAGCATCACGAGCCCGAAACGCCAGTCGGCCAAGGCACGTAGGTCTTTACGCAGCCGGCGAGGCGGGTGCCGTCGCGTCCGTCCGCTTCGCAACGCTGAGCCGAGAGATGGGGAGGCCGCCGTCACGGTCAAGCTCGCGGCGAAGCAGCCCCAGTGCGCTGCGCGCGACCGGAGGGTGATGCGCAAGATCTTCCGCGATCGCTGGCTCGTCGAACACCACCGGGAAGATTGGCCCGGCCGGCTTATCCGGCACGCTCAGCCCTCGCCGTCTGTGGGCAGCTCCCCGAAGTGCTGCTCGAACTCCTCGGGGGTCAGCTCGCGCTCCCCGTTTCGAGCGAGCATCGCTTTCACACTCAGATCAGGCCGCAGCACGACGCGACCATCCGGCCGACGATCCTCGACGACATAGTCGCCCGACAGATCTCCACTAAGCGTCACATGAGTCGGCTCCATCGCGCTAGTGTCGCACGCCGCCACGACCGATCCAAGGCGCCTCATCTGCGCTGACCTCACCGCCGCTAGCCACCGCCTCGCGCTGCCCCGCGACAACCAAACAGACTACGGGCATGAAAATGCCCCCGGGCCAGCTGTCCGGCCGCGATCGTAAGGTCGCGCCACCGGGACAGGGGCCTCGTGGAAGCGCGTTGTGGGCAGGCCGCCGTGCATTTGGACTGCGAGTCCGTCAATGACTAGATGGCCGCCCCTGCGACTCGCCCGGTTGGGCTGCGAGCCCGTATCCGTAGTTGTCGCTGCCCGCGCGCCTTCCGGCTCAAGAGATCACGATGAGAGGAGGCGATGTCTTGCAACGTTCGTTCGGCTTGGATGTGCACCTCGACTTCTGCGAGGTGGCGGTCTATGTGGACGGCCAGGTCTCACAGCTCGGTCGGATCGCGAGCACGCCGGAGGCGATCGGCGAGTTCGCCGCTGGCCTCTGCGGCGAGGATCAGGTCTCGCTCGAGGCCAGCTGCGGCGCGATGCGAATCGCGGGTCTTCTGCGGGAGGGCTCGGTCGGGCGCGTCGTGGTCTGCAACGCCGCGCAGACGCGTGCGATCTCCCACGCGCGCGTGAAGTCCGATCGCTTCGATGCGGCGATGCTGGCGAAGCTGCTGGCGGCCGGGATGCTCTCGGAAGTGTGGGTGCCCGATCGGGCCACGAGCGCGCTGCGCCGGCGCGTCGCTCGACGTGCCGGTCTCGTGCGCGCAAGGACGCGCGTCAAGAACGAGATCCATGCGGTGCTCGCCCGCTGCTTGATCGGGCGCCCGCCGGTCAGCGACCTGTTCGGAAAGCGGGGCCGCGTCTGGCTCTCGGAGCTTCAGCTGCCCGAGGAGGAGGGGCAGACCGTCGATAGCTGCTTGCGCCACATCGACTTCCTCAACGGCGAGATTGCAGAGCTTGATCAGCGGATCGCCAAGCAGGCGCTCGCGCTGCCGGGCTTTCATCGTCTGCTGACGATCCCCGGCGTCGACGTCGGCACGGCCGCCGCGGTGATCGGCGCGGTCGGCGAGATCAGCCGCTTTCAGAGCCCGACGCAGCTCGTCGCCTATCTCGGCCTCGACCCGCGCGTGCGCCAGTCAGGATCAGAGCCCGCGCGCTACGGACACATCTCAAAGCGCGGCGACCCGCAGGCCCGCGCGATGCTCGTCGAGGCCGCCTGGCGAGCGATCCGCACGCCCGGACCGCTGCGGGCCTTCGGCGCGCGCGTGCGTGCTCGCCGCGGCGCGCAGATCGCCGCTGTCGCCGTGGCGCGCAAGCTGCTCGTGCTCTGCTGGCACTTGCTGAGCAAGGAAGAGGACTACGCGTTCGCTCGCCCGTCGCTGACTCGCCAGAAGACGCGGCGCCTGGAACTGCTCGCCGGCGCGCCGGCGCTGGCGCGCCGCCACGGAGGCCCGCGCGTGACCCCGAGCGCCGCGCAGCGTGGCACAGAGCAGGCGCTTCAGCGCCAAGCCGAGCACGCCTACCGGCGCCTGGTCGCCGACTGGCGCTCGACGGTGCCGAGAGAGGGTGCGGGCGCGACACCGGGGCGCGCATCTGAAAGGCCCTCGAAGGGCAAAGCCGCGCGGCAGGCTCAAAGCCCCTGACGCCTGCGCTTCGCTACGTCAGTCACCCGCACCCGCGACAGATACTTCCACCACGGCGCACCGAGCGCTAGCTGCCTTGCCGCTCAGAGCGAGCGCTTCGTGCTGCTCAGCGGCAGGCTCTGCGAGCCTCCGCTGCACAGCAGAACTGCTGGACAGACGAGATGCACAACCCTCCGGGAGGTGTGCGATTGCTGTCTCGGCGAGAGCTCGATCCGGAGGCCTGGCGAGCACTCGCGGGGACGCTCGGAGTACGAAGGCGCTGAGGCCTCGCTCGACGTTCTCCGCATTCACCGGGAGAAACGCTGCTGGCGCTCTTGACTTTTCATCCGTAGATGCTCGGGGCTGAAGATGAGCCAGCCGGCCGTCGCGCGGCTGGAGTGGGGAGCACAATCCGACGTTCCCGATGCTCCTGCGGATCTCCGATGCGCTTGGGATCGAGCTTGCGATCGACATCGCGCCGAGCGGGCGCGAGGCGCAGTTGATCGGGAGTCGGGCGCGGCGGCATGCCCTGGAATCCTTCGAGGGCAACGGCTACGCGGTTGTCGTTGCTGCTACCTGAACGCTCGCGAGTTCAAAGGCCACTCGAACCCGAGCGAGTCACAGCATCGAGAGCGTCCTCGAGGCGATCGAAGCGCGCATCGCCCGTCTCGCTTAGCCCTCAGCCGACAGCTTCGACCGACCGCGGATCCCAAGTCCGCAGGAAGTCGCCGACCGCCTCCGCTTCGAGCGGCTTCGCGAACAGGAATCCCTGCCCGCTGTCGCACTGCTCCTCGCGCAACATCGCGAGCTCGCGCTCGCTCTCGATGCCCTCGGCGAGCGTCTCGATCGAGAGCGCCTTGCCGAGCTGGACGAGCGTGCGCATCAGCGCCTCGCCCTCGGGGTTGAGCAGCGCCGACGTGAACGATCGGTCGATCTTCAGCGAGTCGACCGGGAAGCGCTGGAGGTGCGCGAGCGAGGAGTAGCCCGTGCCGAAGTCGTCGATCGCGATGCGAACGCCGAGCGCCTTGATCGCCGTGAGGCGACCGGCGGTCTCCTCGGCGTTGCGCATCAGCGCGGTCTCGGTGATCTCGAGCGTGAGCGCGTGTGGCTCGAGGCCCGAGTCGGCGAGCGCCGCGCGCACCTGCTCGAGCAGGTCGTCGGAGTCGAGCTGGCGCGCGGAGACGTTGACGGCGACGCCGACCTCGGTCCCGGCGTGGCGCCACTCGCCGGCTTGGCGACACGCCTCGCGCAGCACCCAGTGGCCGATTTCGTTGACGAGTCCGGTCTCCTCGAGCAGCGGCACGAACTCGCCTGGCATGACGACGCCGCGGCGCGGATGGCGCCAGCGGATCAGTGCCTCCATGCCGTTCGGACGAAGGTCGCGCAGGTCGAGCGTCGGCTGGTAGGCGACGAAGAACTCGTCGCGCGCGAGCGCCTGGCGCAGCTCCGTCACGAGCTCGAGCTGTGACTGCGCGGCGTCGTGCATGCCCGACTCGAACACGACGTAGCGGTTCTTGCCGTCCCACTTGGCGCGGTACATCGCGATGTCGGCGTCGCGCAAGAGCTCCTCGGTGCTCGCGCGCGCGCCCGTCGCGAGGCCGATGCTCGCCGTCACGGTCAACTGCGTGTCGTTGACACGGAACGGCTCCTTCAGCGCTTCGAGCAGCCGCTCGGCGATCAGCTCGGGCCCGGCGCCGAGCGTCAGGCCCTCGGCGATCGCGACGAACTCGTCGCCGCCGACGCGCGCGAGGCCGTCGGAGCCGCGCAGGACTCCGTCGAGCCGGCGTGCGAGCGCTTGCAGGATCTCGTCGCCGGCGCTGTGACCGAGCGAGTCGTTGATCCCTTTGAAGCCGTCGATGTCGATCGACAGCGCCGCGACCGGGTGCTGCTGGCGCCGCGCGCGGACGATCATCTGCTCGCCTCGGTCCATGATCAGCGTGCGGTTCGGCAGGTTCGTCAGCGGATCGTGCGTCGCCATGAACGAGAGCTCCTCCTCGCGGCGCGCGAGCTCCTCGTCGGTGCGTTCGCGCTCGGACTCGAAGACCTCGCACATCTTCACGAGCGTCACGTCGAGCGTCGTCTGCAGCATCGCGCGTGCCTGCGCGAGCGCCTTCGCGCCGGCTTCGATCTCGCCGGCGATCTCGCGCAGCAGCTTGTCGGCCGAGTCGCGCCAATACAGGCAGCGCTTCGTCACCTCGTGCAGCGGCGCCGCGCGCTGCGCGGCGAGCTGTCCGAAGATCTGCCACGCTTCCTGCCCGGCCGCGAGGCCGTCGCGTGGGTCGCCGCCGGACATCCAGCGGGCGACGGCGATCGTCGAGATCGTGCAGATACGCTCGAAGCTGTCGCGCACGAGCGGAGCGACCGAGTCCGAGCTGCCGCTGCGCGCGACGACCTGCACGCGCACCTCGTCGCAGCGCGCGTTCAGCTCCTCGCCGAGGCGCCGTACGGTCCGCTCGACGAGCTCGGCGTCCGCGTCGTGCTCATCGCGCGCAGGCGCGCGCGAGCCGTGCGCGTCGCGGCCGCGTGCGGCGCTTCGCTCCGCCGCGGGCGGCGGCGAGCGCTCGACGTCGAGCTGCGACCGTGCATCGCCGATACGCGGATTTGCAGGCGAAAACGCCATCTCGTGAACGAGTCGGTCGCGCGCGCTCGGTACTTGAGTGCTCGACCGTCGAGTACGCGACTCTTTTCATCAATTCGTGTCCGCCAAATGCAGCGCGCCGATCCGCTCGCCGGAGCCGAGCGCCTGCATCGCCGGCACGACCTCGCTCGTCACGAGCCCGTGCTCGCGCGTCAGCTCGTCGATCAGCGCGAACGACCGCGCCGTTTTCTGCGGCGAGTCGACCGCGATCGTCAGCACCGGCACGTGGCGTCGAAGCTGCAGCAGGCGGTCGCCGTGCGGCGCGTGAGCGCCGTGGTAGCCCCAGACGCCGTTCACGCACGTCACGCCCGCCGCGTCGCCGGCGCGCAGGCGATGCACGATCTCCAGATGCAGCGGGCGCCCGTCGCAGCTCGCATCGTGCGAGCTGTAGACGGTCAGCTTCTGCCACAGCGCGCGTCCGTGCGCGTCGCTGCCGGCGAGCTCGTGCGGCGCGGCGAGCAGCTCGCCGTCGCGCTTGCAGATGCGCACGCGCTCGAGCGTCATCGACGGCCGCCGCACGAGCCGACCGATCTCCGGCGCGACGTCCTCGATCGCCGCGCGCGAGCCAACCGCGACGATCGAGACCGGCACGTCGCCGTTGCGCGAGAAGAAGCGCGCGCGCGTGCGCCGCCCCTCGCGCAGGCCGTCGACGCTGAGCAGCACGCTTGCTCCGGCGATGCCGCGCGCCTGCAGCAGCTCGCAGATCGCGACGAACGCCGCGCGCGCGCCGACGCGCTCGCCGCGACCGACCTCGATCGTCAGCTTGCGGCCCTCGCCTTCGTCGGCGCCGCCCTTGCCGAGCCGCGGTGCGCTCATGTCCGCCGCGGCCGCCTCCGGCGCGAGCAGCCGCGCGCGCTCGAGCGTCATCAGCCCGCGCTGCTGCTTGACCGCGAGCACGTCGTCGAGCAACGCCTCGATCCGCTCGCGCGTGTCGAGCGCCGTCGCGATCACCGGCAGGTCCTCCGACAGCGACAGCAGCCGCTCGCTACGCAGGTCGTGCAGGCGACCGAAGCCCTCGGCGCCGCGGAACACGGCGCTCGTGCGCACGCCGTGACGCTCGTAGATCGCGAGCAGCTCGTCGGCGAGCAGCCGTCCGTCGGCGCGGTCGCGCTCGCCGAGGTACGCCGTCAGCTTCACGCTCTCGCCGCTCATGCGTGCGCTCCAATCGTGCGCCCGAGCGCCGCCGCCGCGATGCCGATCGCGAGGCTCACGAGGATGTTTCCCAGCGCCGCGCGAAGCTTCGCGTCCTCGGCGAGCCGGTGCGTCTCGAGCATCCACGTCGAGAACGTCGTGTACGAGCCGAGCGTCGCCGTTCCCGCGAGCACGAGCGCGTTGCCGCTCAACGCGAAGCCGTCGAGCAGCCCGAGCAGCAGCGAGCCGCTCGCGTTGACGAGCAGCGTGCCGAACGGCAGCTCGCCGCCCGTGCGCGCCGAGGTCAGCCCGTCGATCAAGAAGCGCGCGTTCGCGCCGACGCCGCCGAGCAGCGCGACGCCGAGCCACGTCCACGCGCTCACGCGATCACCCGCACGCGCCGCACGAGCGACGTCGCCAGCCAGATCGCCGCGAACCCCGCGAGCGCGCTCGTCAGCGCGTACATCGTCGCGAGCGCGTAGCGATCGTGATCGATCATCCGCAGCGTCTCGACCTGCATCGTCGAGAACGTCGTGTACGCGCCGCAGAAGCCCGTGCCGAGCAGCGGCCGCCAGTACGTCGACTGCGGCAGGCGCTCCTGCAGGCGCGTCGCGAAGTACGCCAGCGCGAACGAGCCGCTCACGTTGATCGCGAACGTCGCCCACGGCCAGTCGCCGGCCGCGCTCGCGAACGTCTGCCCGAGCCACACGCGCAGCAGCGAGCCGAGCGCTCCGCCGAGGAAGATCGCTGCTATCTCGCGTCGGTCGAGTCTTGGCACGGCCGCTCCTTCCGCTGTCGAACTTCGCGAAAGGAGCCATCAGCCCCTTGTCTCGAGTGGGCGGTTCGCGCCGCCGCGGGCGACGCATCAGGGCTCCATCTGACCGCGCACACCGTAGCGCAGCGGCGCCTGCGCGAGCGGCTCGCGAAGGACGTAGCGGCCGCCGTCGCCGCGCCCGAGCAGCCCCATCAGCTCGAGCTCGCCGAGCGCGCGCAGCAGCTCGGCCGCGTCCTCGCGCGCGCCGAGCAGCCGGCCCGGCGTGTCCTCGCCGGCGCCGACGCGCAGCAGCACCTCGCGCAGGCTCGGATCGAGACCGTCGTACGCGCGCGCCTCACGCGCGCTGCTCTCGCCGGTCACGCCCAGCCGCCGATCGGCGTCGCACAGCAGCTCGAGCACGTCGTCCGTGCACGTCACCAGGCGAGCGCCGTCGCGCAGCAGCTCGTGCGGCCCGCGCGAGGCGCGCGAGCTGACGCGCCCCGGAACGGCCGCGACGATCCGTCCGAGCTCCCGCGCGTGGCGCGCGCCCGCGAGCGCGATCGCGCCCTCCTCGCTCTCGACGCACAGCACGACGTCGGCGAGCTGCGCGAGCCGCCGCTCGACCGCGACCGCCATCCAGCGTCGTCGCGGCGTTCCGCACGGAAGCTCAGCGACCGCGCAGCCCTCGCGCGCGAGCCGCGAGCAGAGCGCGCGACGGCTCGCCGGCACGCCTGTGTCCGCGCCGCCCGCGAGCATGCCGAGCGCCATTCGACCGCCGTCGAGCGCCGCCTCGAGCGCAGCCGCGCCGACCGCGCCGAACACGCCGCTTGCGACCGCCACGCCCGCCGCCGCCAGCTCGCGCCCGAGCGCCGCCGCGAGCGCGAGCCCGTAGTCGCTCGCGCTCGCGCGCCCGACGAACGCGACGAGCGGGCGCTCGCCGATCGCCGCCACGCGCCCGACGTCGCCGAGCACGTACAGCGCCGCCGTGCCCGCCACCGCCTGCGCCCGCGCGGGGAAGCGCTCGTCGTGGCGGCAGAGGCGCGCGACGCCTTCGGCGTGAGCGAGCTGCGCCGCGCGGAACGCCGCGTGGCGCTCGCGCAGCTCCGCGCGACGGCGCCCGCCGAGCGCGCCGATCAGCTCGTCGTCTCCGAGCGCGAGCAGGTCGTCGAGGCGCCCGTCGGCGCGGCAGTTGCAGTCGAGCAGCGCGCTCAGCTCCGCGAGCAGCCAGCCGCGGCGCAGGCACCGCGCGCACGCGCCGACCCTCGTCGCCGAGCGGCCGCACACCTCACGCCGCCCGCGCGCCGCCGGCCGTCTCGCCGCCGCGCAGCGCGATCGCCGTCGTGAGGTCGCCGCGCGCGATTCGCGTGCCGCCGCGCAGATCGGCGATCGTGCGCGCGAGGCGCAGCACGCGATCCTGCCCGCGCGCGCTCAGCACCCCGCGCTCGCGCGCGCCGCGCAGCAGCTCCTGCCCATCGGTCCCGAGCCGCACGTGCGCACGCAGCATGCGCGCGTCCATCTGCGAGTTGAGCGTCACGCCGTCCTCGCGCAGCCGCGCCGCCTGGCGCTCGCGCGCCGCGAGTACCCGCTCACGCGCCTGCTCGGAGCCGATCGACGGCGCGTCCGCGAGATCGCCGGCCTCCTGCTCGAAGCGAGCGAGCACGTCGATCCGGTCGAGCAGCGGTCCGCTCAGGCGCCGGCGATGGCGCGCGAGCTCGGCTTCGCCGCAGCGACAGGCGTCGCCGGCGCCCGCGTAGCCGCACGGGCACGGGTTCGTCGCCGCGAGCAACATGAAGCGCGCAGCGTGGATCGTCGAGTGGCCCGCCCTGACGATCGCCACGCGCCCGTCCTCGAGCGGTTGGCGCAGCGCGTCGAGCGTCGCGCGCGAGAACTCGGAGAGCTCGTCGAGGAACAGCACGCCGTGATGCGCGAGCACGATCTCGCCGATGCCGTTGCGCCGCGCGCCGCCGACGAGGCCGGCGGCCGTGATCGAGTGATGCGGCGCACGCAGCGGGCGCTCGGCGACGAGGCCGCTCGCCGCGATGCCGGCGATGCCGTGGATCCGCGTGACCTCGATCGCCTCGGCGCGCGTCAGCGGCGGCAGGATCGAGCCGATCCGCTGCGCGAGCATCGTCTTGCCGACGCCCGGCGGCCCGCTGAACAGGCAGTTGTGGCCGCCGGCCGCCGCGACGATCAGCGCGCGCACCGCGTGGTGCTGGCCGCGCACGTCGCCGAGGTCCGGCGCGCGGTGCTCGCAGCTGGCGCGTGCGTGTCGCGCCGGGGCCGGGAGGCGGTCGCCGGCGCCGCCGGAGATCACGCGCACGGCGCTCGACAGGCGCTCGACGACGGCGACGTCGAGCCCGTCGACGAGCTTCGCCTCGCGCGCGTTCGCGCCGGCGAGGATCAGCCCGCGCAGTCCCGCGCGCGCACACGCCTGCGCGATCGCGAGCGCGCCGCGCGACGGGCGCACGCTGCCGTCGAGCGCGAGCTCGCCGAACAGCGCGTGGCGATCGAGGCGCTCGCGGTCGAGCTGGCCGCTCGCCGCGAGCACGCCGCAGGCAAGGGCGAGGTCGAGCGCCGCGCCGGCCTTCGGCACGTCGCCGGGCGCGAGGTTCGCGGTGATCCGCATCGACGGGAACGCGTAGCCCGTGTTGAGGATCGCCGCGCGGACGCGCTCGCGCGCCTCGCGCACGGCCGCGTCGGCGAGCCCGACGATCGTGAACGCCGGCAGGCCGCGGCGCACGTCGACCTCGACGCTGACGTGCCGCGTCCGCAGGCCGTCGATCGTGAACGTATGCGCTCGCGCGAGCATTCGGCTCGGCTCCTTCCCGTGACGAGTTGTCTGAGCGAGAGAAGCTAGGTGTGGCTTGTGACGGGACGCTCGCGCGCTCGCGATCGCGACGGCCAGTATGCGCACGAGTATTTATGCGAACATATGTTCGTATGCGATCGTGCGATCGGCCAGTCGAGGAGCGTCCGCGTGGCGAGCTTCGTTAGCGACGCGCGTCGCATGCGGTTCGCGCTACGTGGTCGAGCGCTATGCGCTCAAACGCATGGACCCGGCGACAGACGGATGCGATGTTTCTGAATATGCCGCGTGCACCGAAACCCGATCCAGCGCTTGCTGCAGCCGTTCGCGCTCTCCGCGAGAACCGCGGGCTGACGCGCGAAACGCTCGCCTTCCAAGCGGGCATCACAAGCGGTTCGTTGGCGCGGATCGAGCTTGCGCAGGCGTCGCCGGGCTGGGACACGGTCCGACGCATCGCCCGCGCGCTCGACGTCTCGATCGGCCGGCTGGCGGTCGCTGTCGAAGCGGCCGAACGACCGGCGTCGTGACGTGCAGCGAGGGGGTCCCGTCCGGCGGTGTGGGGCGCCGGGCGGGAGCCGCAATCCTCGCTCGGCGCTACAGCCCGTCGGGGTGGCGCACGACGTAGCCGCTCGTGTCGCCGACCGAGCTCGCCCAGCGCGTGCCGGTCTCGGCCTGCGCGATCGTGTCGAAGCGTTTGCCGTCGATCACCATGAACGCGTGTTCGGCGTTCGCGTAGATCGTGATGTACCTGCCGGGGCCGGCTTCGCCGTAGCCCTCGAGTTCCGAGGAGTCCTCGGGCGCGCTCAGCAGGCCGCCGCCGTGCAGCGCGTAGGAGACCGAGCCCGAGCAGTCGTAGCCGACCGACTGGAACGAGCCGTGGCCGCCGCCGTAGACATACGGGCGCGTCGCGATTTCATCGCCGGCCGCGATCACGCGAGCGACGACGCCCGAGCTTTCGCCGGTCGAGCTGCTCGTCGATTCGCCTCCGCCGGACGTCGCGGAGGAGTCGCCGCCGACGAGCGCCGACGCCGGCGGCTTCAGCGTCGGCGCGCTCTGCACGCCGATCACCGCCCACGTCGCCGGTCCGACGACGCCGTCGACCGGCAGGCCGTGGCGCGCCTGCAGCCGCTTGACGGCCGCCTCGGTCGCCGGGCCGAACGTGCCGTCGGCTTCTAGGTGCAGCGCCGTCTGCAGTCGCGAGACGGCTTCGCCGCCCGACGCTTCGCCGCCTTCGGGCGCCGCGGTCGTGTCGGCGACCGTCGCCGTTGAATGATGATGATGAGGATCGACGCCGGCTGTCGCGGCGAGCGCCGAGGACGGCGGCGTCAGGGTTTCCTCGCCGCTGACGCCGATCGCGCTCCACGTCGCCGGACCGACGACGCCGTCGACGGTCAGCCCGTGGCGAGCCTGCAGGCGCCGCACGGCGGCCTCCGTTTCGGGGCCGAAGTTGCCGTCGGCGGTCAGATGGAGCGCCGACTGCAGGCGCGCGACGGCGTTGCCGGAGCCTTCGCCGGCCGCTTCGCCTTCTTCTGAGGTCATCACGGCGTCGCGCCGGACGCCGGCCGTCGAGGCGACGGCGCGCGTTCCGCCGCGCAGCGCCGCGCTCGTCTCGGGGCCGACGATGCCGTCGACCGCGAGGCCGTGAGCGACCTGGAAGGAGCGCACGGCGGCTTCCGTTTCCGGGCCGTAGATGCCGTCGACCGGCAGCCCGAGCGCGCGCTGCACGAGTTCGACCTGACGGCCCTGGCTTTCGGAGCTGATCGCGATCGAGTGTTCGGTCGTCGTCGTCGGTTCGACGCCCGTCGCCGCCGTCGCCTGAGCGCTCGCCGCGAGGCTCGCCGCCGGGCCGGCGCTTAGCGCCGCGAGCGCGCCGAGCGAGATTCGTTTCGCGCGCGATCCGGTCGGGACGAAGCGCAGCTCGGCCGCGCGGCGGCGAGCGCGCGAGCGCCCGAGCGAGAGCTCCCAGACGTCCCCGGCCGCGAGGTCGCGCTCGCGGTGCGCGCTCAGCAGCGATCCGAGCCCGAACGGGTCGACCGGGCGCGTCGCTGCGAAGACGCCCTGCTCGCCACGGCGACGGCCGCGGCGAGAACGTGCGCGGCGCGCGCGCGAGCGTTCGAGCGAGGCGTCCCAGGGGGTGGGCACGGCAAGATCACGTACGAAACCCGACATGCAGGCGTCCTTTCTCACATTGCTTGGCGCCTACGGGGTTAGCTGTCGGGCTCGCGTGAATTACGCTACGCCACCAATCGGTGGCGATTCGCCCCCGCAGCCTCTCGGCTGCAATGGGTCCCCCGCTCCCTGGGCCCCGTGGGGCCAAGGACTCGGCACGAACGCGCTGCAAAGTAGCATGTTTTCCTGCAACGTGCGTCTCATCGGGAGGGTTGCAAAGGTTCTTGCCGACGGCGCGCACGACGTTGCAGGCGCGGCGCGGCGACGCCGCTGGTAAGTTCGGCGCCGATGCGTCGCGATGGCCTGAACCTCCGCGTGCTGCTCTCGCTCGTCGCGCTCGTCGCGATCGCGGGCGTCGTCGCGCTCGTCGCGATCGGCGGCTCGTCGGGCGCGAAGGGCAGGACCGCGACCAACGCCGCGCAGGGCGGCTATCGCGCCGAAGCCGAGCTCTCGCCGGCGACGCCCGCGCCGCCGATCGCGCTGCGCAACTACCTCGGCCAGCCGGTCGACATCGAGCAGTACCGCGGCAAGGCCGTGCTCGTAACGTTCCTCTACACGAACTGCCCCGACGTCTGCCCGCTGATCACCTCGAATCTGCGCGTCGCGCAGAACCTGATGGGGCCGAAGGTTGCTGCGAAGGCGCAGATCATCGCCGTCTCGGTCGATCCGAAAGGCGACACGCCGAAGGCCGTCGCGAGCTTCCTCGCGCGCCACGAGATGACCGGTCGCATGCAGTACCTGGTCGGCGACGCCAAGGAACTCGCGAGCGTCTGGAAGGCGTGGGGCGTCGGCTCCGAACGCGACGCGCAGCAGCCGCAGTTCGTCAACCATTCGGGGCTGGTCTACGGGATCACCGCGTCGGGCAAGCGCACGACGCTCTACACCGCGAGCTTCCGCCCGGCCGACATCGCGCACGACGTCCCGCTGCTCGCCGCGCGCTGATCGCGAGGCTCGATGCGCCGCGCCCGCCTGCTGCTGACGATCACGGCGATCGCCGCCGCGATC
Organism: uncultured Solirubrobacteraceae bacterium; assembly: GCA_963802105.1. GTDB lineage: Bacteria > Actinomycetota > Thermoleophilia > Solirubrobacterales > Solirubrobacteraceae > Palsa-744. The sequence goes on from CAWDHJ010000002.1 coordinate 2,515,233, forward strand.
GCCGCGCTGGTCGTCTTCGGGCTCGCCTCGAGCGGCTCGACGACCGGACGCCCGGCGCCGGCGCTGCCGCGCGAACAGCTCGGCGGGCCACCGACGACGCTCGCGACGCTGCTCGCGAGCGCGCACGGGCGCGCGACGCTCGTCACCTTCTGGGCGAGCTGGTGCGGTCCGTGCGCGCGCGAGGCGCCGGCGCTCGAGCGATTCTCGCGAAGCTCCATCGGCGGCGGGCGGCTCGTCGCCGTCGACTGGAGCGACGCGCGCTCGCCCGCGCGCGCGTTCATCGCGCAGCACCGCTGGACGTTTCCCGTGCTGCGCGACGGCGAAGGGGCCGTCGGCAACGAATATCGCATCGCCGTGCTGCCGACGACGTTCGTGCTCGACGCCGCCGGGCGGATCCGCGCGGTGCTGCGCGGGCCGCAGACGGTCAGCTCGCTGACGAGCGCGTCCGCGCGCGTGAAGTCCTGAGCGCGCAGCCCACCGAGCGCGAGGCTCGTCTACGCTCTACGCATGTGCAGAAATATCCGACAGCTACACAACTTCGATCCGCCGGCGAACGACAGCGAGGTTCACGACGCGGCGCTTCAGTACGTGCGCAAGATCAGCGGCGCGACGAAGCCCTCGCAGGCCAACGCAGAGGTCTTCGAGCGCGCCGTCGAGGAGGTCGCGCGCGCGACGCAGCGCCTGCTCGACGGGCTCGTGACGTCGGCGGCGCCGAAGGACCGCGACGTCGAGGCGGCCAAGCGCCGCGCGCGCTCCGCCGAACGCTTCGCCGCCTGACGCGAGCGCCGACGTTGCTCTGCGCCGTCTGGCGCGAGCCGGCGCCGCTCGGCGCGCGCTCGCGCGCTCAGCGCACGATCTCGCGGATCGCCTCGACTCCCTGCGGCTCGGCCGGCAGGTCGGCGAGCGTCGCCGCGACCTCCGCGACGAGCGCGATCGTCGCGTCCGGCGTCTCGCCGAGCCAGCGCTCGAGCCAGCGGCAGGCCCACGAGTCGTAGTCGGGTCCCTCCGTCGCGACGAGCGCGACGAGCCGCAGCGCGAGCGCGAGGTTGATCGGCCGCCGCTCGCGCGCGATGTCCTTCGCGATGCCGATCGCGATGCCGAGTTCGCGGCGCTCGATCGCGCCTTCGAGCTCGCGGACGGGTCGGTAGGGGCCAACTCCCATGCGAACACACGTTCGCATCGCGCGGCGTCGACCGCCACAGCTTGCTAGCTGCAAAACGGCGACGCGAGCGCTTCGCGTGCGCCCGCGCCGTCTCCGACTACTGCTGGATACCGATCGCGCGACGCACGTGCGAGCGGATCGCGACGCGGTAGACCGCGTCCGCGAGCAGCGCCGCGAACGTCACCTGCCGCACGTGCGTCGCCGCCGCCGTAGCCCGGCGCGGCCAGTGCGGCGCCGCCGAGCGCGCTTTCCCCATCGTCATCCGTGACCCCCCTTCGGTTCGCCCGGCTCCGAGCCGGACGTCTTGTCTCCCTACCGCGAGTGTACGGACGCATGCGCGGCGGTCAAGCGCTGAAATCCGCCTGTCCGCAGGCGCCGGAAGCTGCCGCCGCCGGCGTGCCTACGATCGAGCGATGTCCTACTACGAGTCATGCGTCTGCTGCCAGTCGTTCGCGCCGAGCCCGTCCGCGCCCGAGCACGCCGATTGGTACGCGCTGATCGCGCGCGGCGGCGCCTACCTCGGCGTCGTCTGCGTCGGCTGCGTCGCCGACGAGGAGCTGCTCGTCGCCGAGCTCGAAGCCGAGCTGATCGAGCAGGCGCCGCCGACGAGCGACGGCCACGGCGCCGCCGCTCGCACGCGCGGCCCGCGCCGGCGTCGAGACGTCCATCCGGCGCGACCGCGTGTCCGCGCCCACGCCTCCTCGCGCGTCGGTTGAGCCGCGCGCAGCGGGGGTAGCTGGACGCCGACGGTCGCGCCACCGAAGGCTGTCGTCGTCAGATCAAAATGAAGATCGGCTACTTCCTATCCAGCGAGGAGACCGCACCGCGCGAGCTCGTGCGCCAGGCGTGCATGGCCGAGGACGCCGGGTTCGACGGGCTGTGGATCTCCGACCACTTCCATCCGTGGAACGACGAGCAGGGACACAGCCCGTTCGTCTGGTCGGTGATCGGCGCGATCGCGCAGGCGACGTCGCGCATGAAGGTGACGACCGCCGTCACCTGCCCGACGACGCGACTGCACCCGGCGATCGTCGCGCAAGCCGCCGCGACCTCCGCCGTCATGCTCGACGGGCGCTTCGCGCTCGGGCTCGGCAGCGGCGAGGCGCTCAACGAGCACATCCTCGGCGACCGCTGGCCCGAGGCCGACGAGCGCCTGGAGATGCTCGAGGAGGCCGTCGCGGTGATTCGCACGCTCTGGCGAGGCGGCGTGCAGAGCCATCGTGGAAGGCACTATCGCGTCGAGAGCGCGCGGATCTACGACCTGCCCGAGCAGGCGCCGCCGATCCTCATCTCCGGCTTCGGGCCGAAGGCGACGAAGCTCGCCGGGCGGATCGGCGACGGCTTCTGCACCGTCGCGCCCGTCAAGGACGCCGTCGAGACGTTCCGCGCCGACGCCGGCGCCGAGAAGCTCGTCGCCGGCGGCGTCAAGGTCTGCTGGGACGAGGACGAGAAGGCGGCGCGCCAGACCGCTTTCCGGCTGTGGCCGAACGACGGGCTGCCGGGCGAGCTCTCGCAGATCCTGCCGACGCCCGCGCACTTCGAACAGGCCGGCGAGATCGTCACCGAGCAGATCGTCGCCGAATCGATCACGTGCGGGCCCGACCTCGACAAGCACGCCGCCGCGCTGCGCGAGTACGAGGCGGCCGGCTTCGACGAGCTCTACGTGCAGCAGGTCGGCGGCGGCCACGATCGCTTCTTCGAGCTGTACGCCGAGCACGTGCTGCCGCGGTTCGAGAACGCCCGCCCGGCCGACGACGACGCGGCGCCGGCGAGCGCCGGCGCGCGCGCCTGAGCACGAGAGCGCGTGCGCGTCGCGATCCTCGACATCGACGGCACGCTCGTCGACACCAACTACCAGCACGCGCTCGCCTGGTATCGCGCGTTTCGCGAGCACGGCGTCGTGCTGCCGATCTGGCGGATCCATCGGCACATCGGCATGGGCGGCGACCAGCTGCTGCCGGCGCTGACCGACGAGCGCTTCGAGCGCGAGCACGGCGAGGAGGTGCGCGAGTCGGAGAAGCAGCGCTACATGGAGATGATCGACGAGGTCGAGCCGATGCGCGACGCGCGCAAGCTGATCGAAGACCTCGAGGCGCGCGGGCACAAGGCGCTGCTCGCGAGCTCGGCCAAGGATGAGGAGGTCGAGCACTACCTCGACCTGCTCGACGCGCGCGAGCTCGCCGACGGGTGGACGAGCTCTGCCGACGTCGAGTCGACCAAGCCCGAGCCCGACCTCGTGCACGCCGCGCTCGAGAAGGCCGACGCCGAGCCAGCCGACGCCGTGATGATCGGCGACACGCCCTACGACGTCGAGGCCGCCAAACGCGCCGGCGTCCCGACGATCGCCGTCATGACCGGCGGCTTCTCCGAGGCCGAGCTGCGCGACGTCGGCGCGAGCGCCGTCTACGAGTCGGTCGCCGAGCTGCGCGAGCGGCTCGAAGGAGACGGCGCTGCGCTGAGCCGCGCTCGCGTCCGGCGCAGGCTCGACGGCCGGCGCCGCGAGCGTGTCGAACCCGCCGCGCGCATTGCGCACGACGACCTCGCCGTCCCACTCGCGCAGCGGGTGGGAGCCCTCGCGGGCGAGCTCGACGCAGATCCGTCGCGTCAGCCAGAAGACGATCGCCGGCACGAGCAAGAACGCGCCGCGGAAGAACCAGATCGCGCCTTCGTAGCCGAAGCCGAACTGGAAGAACAGGCGGTCGGCCGAGCCGGCCGCGAAGACGACCGCGACGACTGCGAAGACCGCCGCGGCGAGCGCCGTGCGACGCGGGTTCTCGCGCGGGCGCTCGAGCAGGTCGTGGCGTGCGTAGTCCTTCGAGATGAAGCGGCGATCGAGCCACGGCAGCGCGTAGAGCAGCGCGAAGACGAGCCCCGGGAACAGCACGCCGCCGAAGAACGGGTTCGGCACGATCGTGTGGCCGAGCACGTGGATCTCGAGGTTCGGCATCAGCCGCAGCGCACCGATCAGCCAGCCGAGGTACCAGTCCGGCTGCGCGCCGTTCGTGCCGACGTACGGATGATATGGCCCCCACAGCCACACCGGGTTGATCTGGATCAGCCCGCCGATCAGCACGAGCACCGCCGCGACCGCCGCGAACAGGCCGAGCGAGCGCAGCGCGTAGCCCGGCCACATCGGCGTGCCGACGACGTTCTCCTCGCGCCGCCCCGGACCGCGGAACTGCGAGTGGCGCTGGAGCATGATGATCGCCAGGTGCACGCCGATCAGCGTCGCGAGCAGCGCCGGGATCAGGAAGACGTGCGCGATGTAGAGGCGCGACTCGAACGCGTCCGAGCCCGGGAAGCGACCGCCCCACAGCGCCGTCGCGAACGGCCCGCCGACCAGCGGCAGCGACATCGCGACGGCCCACGCGATCGCGAGGCCCATGCCCGAGAGCAGGTCGTCGGGCAGCGAGTAGCCGGCGAAGCCCTCGAGGATCGCGAGCGCCAGCAGCGTCACGCCGACGAGATAGTTGATGTCGCGCGGCTTGCGAAACGCCCCCGTGAAGACGATCCGCAGCAGGTGCAGCGTGATCGCCGCGACGAACACGAGCGCCGCCCAGTGGTGCACCTGGCGCGCGAGCAGCCCGCCGGAGACGTCGAAGGAGATGTGCAGCGTCGACGCGTACGCCGAGGAGACGCTCGCCCCCTGCAGCGCGGCGTAGGCGCCGTGGTAGGTCGTCTGCGTCGTGCTCGGGTCGAAGAACAGCGCGAGGAACGTGCCGCTCGCGATCAGCACGACGAACGAGTACAGCGCGATCTCGCCGAGCAGGAAGCTCCAGTGGTCGGGGAACACGTAATCCATCAGGAAGCGCAGCCCGCGTGCCGCGCCGAGGCGTTCGTCGACGAACGCGATCGGGTCGGCCGTGCTTCGGCGGCGGCTCACGAGGGGTCGCCCCACCACGATGGTCCGACCGGGCCCGACATCGGTCCCGCCGCGCGCAGCGCGCCGCGCGCGTCGACGCTCAACGGCAGCTGTGGCAGCGGCCTGCCGGCCGGGCCGAACTCGACGCCGCCGCCGTTCAGCACGTCGAACGTCGAGTAGTGGCACGGGCAGACGAGCGCCGGACCGCGCGACTGCGTCGTCGGGCTCAGCGGCGAGCGGTACAGCGAGATCGCGCACGCCGCGTGCGTGCAGATCTTCGAGTACGCGAGCAGCCCGTACGGCGCCCAGCCGGCGCGTTGCGGCGGCAGCCGCAGCGCGCTCGGATCGACGCGCACGACGACTACGGGCGAGCCGAGGTCCTCTTTGTCGGCGCCTTCCGGGAACGCCGTCACGAAGCTCCCATCGATCACGTCGGCCGCGAGGATCGGCGCGCCCTGCTCGTCGACGAGCGCGCGGCCGGCGTGCCACGGCGTGCGCTTCAGCTGATCCTCGATCCCCGGCCCGAGCGCCGCGACCGGGATCGTGACGGCCGCCGCGACGCCCGCCCCGGCGATGCCCGCCGCGCCGGCCAGCAGCCGCCGTCGCGTGATCCCCTCGAGGCCCGCGCGCGCCTGACGCTCGACCTGCTCGACCTGCTCGCGGTCGGCCGGCCGCGGGCGTCGCTCGACCTTCGTCTCCTGCGGCACGAGCCAGCGCCCGGCGACGACGAGCGCCGTCGCGACGAGCGCCAGCATCGCGCCGAGCGCGAGGCCGAGCAGCTGCGTGTTCGGGTCGAGCGCGAATAGCGCGACGAAGCCCGCGCCGAGCAGCGGGATCGCGGCGAGCAGCGCGAGCAGCAGCCGCTCGGCCCACGCCGGCGCGCCGGTCTCGCGGCGCGAGGGATCGACGGCCTCGTCGTCGCCCTTACGACGGCCTCGGCGCAGCGCGCCGAAGCGCCACAGCGCGAGCAGGACGAGCGCCTGGCGGACCCGTCGCGCGAACCCGCGCCGCCCGGCGCTCGAGGAGTCGCGAGCGTCGCCGCTCATGCCCGCTCGCCGATCAGCCGTGCGATCAGCAGCAGCGACGCCGCCGCGAGCAGCCACGCGACCATGCCCTCGGGAATCGGCCCGATCCGCCCGATGCCCCAGCCGCCGCGGTCTTCGGGATGCTGGATGCTCTGCACGTAGCGCGCGATCGAGTCGACCTGGGCGTTCGAGAGCTCGCCTTCGCCGAAGCGCGGCATCACGTACGGCCCGATCCTGATCGCCTGCCCGACCTGCGTCGGCGTCGCCTGGTTGAGCGACGGCACGACCGCCCCCGTGACGATCCCGCCCTGGCCCTCGATCGTATGGCAGCCGGCACAGCTCAGCGAGAACAGCCGCTCGCCTTCGGGCAGCGAGCCGCGCCGCGGCTGCACCGACGGGATCGCCGGGCCGCCGAACGACGCGACGTAGGCGACCAGCGCGCGGATCTGCGGCTGGCCGAACGCCGGCTTCGTGCGCAGCGGCTGCGCGCGCGGCGAGGGCAGCGGCATGCGCCCGGTCTGCAGGTAGAAGTCGGCCGCGAGCGCGCCGACGCCGTGCAGGCTCGGCGCCCGGCCGTCGATGCCCTGCGCGCTGATCCCGTGGCACGCCGCGCACGACGAGACGAACAGCGCGCGACCCTGCGCGACGAGCCGGCCCTGCGCCGCAGCCGGCGCGGTTGCGTTCGACGCCGCCGGTGCGCCGCGCGGGGAGGCGGGCGCGCCGCTCGCGGCGCCCGTGCCCGTCGCCGAGTTGCCCTCGGCGGCGAACTGCAGCAGCGCGAGACCGCCACAGGCGATCGCCGCGAGCGCGAGCAGCCGGCGCCTCACGCGCCCAGCGCCCCGATCGTCTCCGCCGCGCGCTCGCGGGCGGCCTCGAGCGCGCGTCCGTCGGCGTGCAGCTCGCGCCGGCGCTGGCGACGCTCTTCGGCGAGCATCGCCGACATCGTCACGGCGAGCGCCAGCGCGAACATCGCGACGCCGCCGCCGACCCACATGATCGCGCCCGCGAGGTGCTGATCGGCGAGCGCCGAGCGCCCGAGCGCGCGCGCCGGCGCGAGATAAAATGGGTAGCGCACGCTCGCGCCGAACGTCAGCACGGCGCCCGGGATCGCCATCGCCGTCATCGCGCCCATCAGCCAGCTGAAGCGCGCGAGCGGCCCCGGCGGATGCGGCAGCGGGTCGGCGGCGATCAGCGGCGCCAGCAGCAGCACGCCCGACCAGAAGTACGCGGCGTGCTCGAACGCATGCACCGTTTCGTCTTCGAGCGCGAGCTCGTAGAGCCCCGTCAGGTGCGTCGCGAGGACGACCACCGCGAACGCCGCGAGGCCGAGCGCCGGGTGCGTGAGCGCGCGCATCGTCCTGCTCCGCAGCAGCGTGCCGAGCGCCGCGCGCCCCGACGGCGGGCTCGCCGCGAGCGCCAGACGCACCGGCGCGCCGCACAGCAACAGCGCCGGCGCCGCCAGCGCGAGCAGCATGTGCTGGACCATGTGCACCGAGAGCAGCTCCTCCGAGACGCGGTCGACGCCGGACATCAGCGCCGCCGCGAGCGTGAGCAGACCGCCGGCGAACGAGGCCGCCCGCCACAGCGGCCAGCCGGCGCGGCGGCGAGCGCCGAAGCGCCGCTCGCCGCGGCGGCGAGCGCCGAAGCGCCGCTCGCGCACCCGCGCGACGCCGAGCGCGTAGAGCAGGCCCGACGCCGCGAGCGACGCCGTCACGCCGGGGTCGAGCGTCCAGCGGCCGAGCAGGTTGGGAAGCGTCGGCGGCACGGCGCTCACGTCGCGCCCTCCCCGCCGCCGTGGCGCCGGCGCGCGAGCCCCTCGCGGATGAGGCCGCCGAACCCGAGCGCCGCGACGGCGGTGCCGATCAGGATCAACCACAGCCCGAAGCCGGCGCCGAGCAGCGCGAGCGCGAGCCCGGCGACGAGCGTCGCCGTCGCGAACGAGTCGGTGGCGAGCGCCCGCGGTCGCTCGCCGACCGCGCGGCGCGCGTCGAGCGCCCACAGGACCAGCCCGGCGAGCACGCACGCGCCGGCCGCGCCGCCGAGCATGACCGCCTCGATCCAGTGCACGCCGAGCGGGCCTCTGATCGAGCGAAACGTCGCCTGCACAGCCGTCATCGCGCCGAGCCATGCGCCCCAGCCGAGCAGGACGATCGCGGCGCGCCTCACGCGCGCGCCCCCTCGCGCGAGATGGCCGGCGCGGCGCCGCGTTCGGCGGCGGCGGCCGCTTCGCGCGCGTCGAGCAGCGGCGCGAACGAGCGGATCGGCGGAAGCGCGGCGAAGTTGTGCCACGGCGGCGGCGAGCTCGTCGCCCACTCGAGCGTCTGGCCCTGCCATGGATCCTCGCCGGCCGGCTCGCGCGATCGCAGCGAGACCGACACGTTGACGATGAACGTCAGCACCGAGAGCGCGATCACGCCGGCACCGATCGTCTCGAGGATGTTCAGGCCCTGCCAGCCGCTCGACGCCGGGTAGTCGGCGATCCGCCGCGTCATCCCCTCGGCGCCGAGCACGAACATCGGGAAGAACGCGAGGTTCGTCCCGATCGCCATCAGCCAGAAGTGCAGCTTGCCGAGCCGCTCGCGCAGGAGCACGCCGGTGACCTTCGGGAACCAGTAGTACAGGCCGCCGAACAGGCCGAACGCGCTGCCCGCGAAGATCGTGTAGTGGAAGTGCGCGACGACGAAGTACGACATGTTCAGGCCGTAGTCGAGCGGCGGCGAGGCGAGGACGATCCCCGTCAGGCCGCCGATCAGGAACTGCACGACGAAGCCGAGCGCGAACAGGAACGCCGCGCTGAAGCGCAGCTTGCCGCGCCACAGCGTGCCGAGGATGTCGAGGTACTCGATCCCGGCCGGCACGATCAGCAGCGTCGAGGTCAGCGCGAAGTACTTGTTCGTGACCTGGCCCATCGTGAACATGTGATGCGCCCAGACCGTCATCGACAGCCCGGCGAACGCGAGCAGCGCGACGACGAACGCGTTGTGGCCGAAGAAGCGCCGCCCCGAGAACGTCGAGACGATCTCGCCGACCATGCCGATGAACGGGAAGAACATCACGTAGACGACCGGGTGCCCGTAGAACCAGAACAGCTGCTGGTAGTCGACCGCGCCGGCGCCGCCGCTCAGCACGCCGCCGAAGTGCCGCTGCGCCCACAGCAGCGTCAGCGCGACGATCAGCGCCGGGAAGGCGAACACGACGAGCAGGCACGTCGCGACCATCGACCACGTGAAGACCGGCATCCGCATCAGCGTCATCGCCGGCGCGCGGCGCCGCAGCGCCGTCGCGAGCAGGCAGCCAGCCCACAGGATCTGCCCGGCGGTCGCCATGATCACGCCGAAGATCCACAGTTCCATGCCGCTGCCCGGCGAGTGCAGCGTGTCCGACAGCGGGTCGAAGCCCCACCACGACGCGGCCGCCGCGCCGCCGCTCGTCAGGAAGCCCGACCACATCGACAGCCCGCCGAACACGAACAGCCACAGCCCGGCGAGCGCGACGCGCGGGCCGGCGATCTCGGCGGCGCCGACCTGCAGCGGCACGAAGTACAGGCCGACGGCGAGCCCGACGGGCACGACGAACAGGTAGACCATCGTCGAGCCGTGCATCGTGAACAGCTGGTTGTAGGTGTCCTGCGAGACGACGCCGCCATCGGCCGCGAGCTGGCTGCGCATGATCAGCGCGAGCACGCCGCCGGCGAGGAAGAAGGCGAACGAGACCGCGCCGGCGCCGAGCGCGATCCGCTTGTGGTCGGTCGAGGAGAGCGCGCGCAGCGGCCTCGCGCGCGCCGGCAGCGCGACCGTGCTCACGCCGGCGCTCCGGCGCCGCTCGCGCCTTCGGCCGTGCCCGCGCGCGGCTGCGCCGCGAGCCAGCGCTGAAAGCGCGCCGGGCTGACCGCTTCGATCGCGAAGTGCATCTGCGGGTGCTGGTCGCCGCAGAACACCGAGCACGTGCCGCCGTAGCGTCCGGCGCGGTCGAAGCGCAGATCGAAGCGCGTCTCGTAGCCGGGCAGGAACTGGCGCTGGAAATGCAGCCGCGGCACCCAGAACCCGTGGATCACGTCACGCGAGCTGCCGACGAATTCGACCTCGACGCCCGTCGGCACGTACGCCACCGGCGGATGCCACGTCGAGACGGCGTCGACCGTCGCGCCGCCCGGATATTCGAAGCGCCAGCTCCACTGCGCCGCCGTCACGCGCACGCGCAGCGCCGGGTGCGCGACCGTGCGGTCGATCGGCGTCTCGGCGCGAAACGTGACGACGACGAGCACCGTCGCGACGCACGCGAGCACGAACGCGTAGGCGAGCTCGAAGCCGAGCGCGTCGGACTTGCGATCGGGCGCCGCGCGACGGCGCGCGCCGCGCACGAGCAGGATCAGCAGCGTGCCGAGCACGAGCGCGAACACGCCGATCGCGATCGGGAAGTAGATCCCACGAACGTGGTCGTAGGCGTGCAGCGTGTCGGGCATCGCCTGCCCGTCAGCTCTCGGCCGCCAGGCCCAGCTGTTCGACCGCGACGCTCACGCCCGCCGCAGCTCAGCCGCTGCCGACGAAGTCCGTCTGCTGCTCGCTCTCGACCTCGAGGTGCTCGGGTCGCGCGGCGCGCGGCTCCGTGCCCTCGACCTGGTCGCCGCGCGGATCGAGCTGTTTCCCGCGCAGCCATGCGGCGATCGCATAGACGCCTCCGCCGAGCACGGCGAGCAGCACGACGATGATCACGAGAAGGAAGAAGCCGCCGATTTCCATGCCTGCGAGATACCCCGCCTACCGGCGTCGAAACGACGCCGGTAGTTTTCGCGGCGCCGGCCGCGGGTACGTCGAGTGCGACCTCAACCAGTCACCTGAGCCGGTCTCAGATCGTGCCGGGCACGCTCGGCTGCGGCGGCGAAGGCACGTCCGGTCCCGGCGCCGGCGGGCGCGGGTCCGGTCGTGGCGTCGGCGGCCCAGGCTCCGGGCCGGGGCCCGGCGGCGCGGGCGCGGGAGGGACCGGGTCCGGCGCGGGCGGCGGCGGTACGGGCGCCGGCGGCGCCGCGCCTCTCGGGCGAGCGCGACGCGTCACCGCCCTGCGCGAGTGAGTATCCGTTGCGAGGTGCATGTAGACGCAGGTACCCGTTTCGCGGGCGGTTCAACTAACACTGGGTCTCGCTCTGGCATGAGCCGCGCGAGTGCCCGCTGCAGAGCACCTCGAGCGTCGTTTGCAGCGACCTGCGGGAGGGTAGGCGAATGCTATGGCGATCACGAGCGAGGCGCGAGAGATCGAGTGGGCCAGCGCCCTCGTCGAGGACGGCAAGCTGACCGTCGAGCTGAGCGAGCCGCCCTCGAAGCGGTGGCGCGAGCGTTTCGCAAGCGTCATGCGCCTGCTCTCGCGCGGCAACGGCGGCTGGGGCGAGGTCGGCTTCGCTAAGAAGGCGATCGCGGTCGACGACCTGCAGCGGGGCGCCGAGGACGACCTTCGCCACTTCCTCGAGAGCATCGTCGTGCAGGTCAACGCCGAGCTTGCGCCGGACGACGACGAGCCGCGCGAGCGCTCGCCCGAGCAGGAGGATCCGCAGCAGACCGCCGATCGCGAGATGACCGACAGGCTTCGCGCGTTTGGCGAGGACGGCGCGGATCGGTCGAGTGAGTGAAACCACGAAGGAGGCGGAAATGGCTAAAGACCACGGTCCGAGCGTGAAGAACGACAAGCAGTACGAAGGCCTGCGCAAGAAGGGGATGAGCAAGGAACGGGCCGCGCGCATCGCCAACAGCGAAGGCTCTTCCGAGCGTGGAGGCGAAAGCTCCGGCAGCGGCAAGAAACGCCGGGCATCGAGCCAGGGCGGCACGAAAGCGCAGAAGGCCGCCGCCGGCAAGAAGGGCGGCCAGCAGAGCCACCGCTAGCGCGACGCGGACTCCGGCCCGCTGGGCGACAGTCACGGCCGGCCAGTCGCCCAGCGCTCTCAGCGAGCGCGCGCGATCCATGGGTCTCATCCCCGTAACAACTGGCCGCCGGCGACGGTCTAGCTTCGACGGTGCAGCAGCCGGTCGAACTATCTCCTCTGACGGAGGCTGTCGCCCGAGCGCCCAGGATCCGGACCTGGAGGCCGAAGTACCAGGAGCCCGGCCGACGAGCCGGGCTTCGGGCGTTTCGATCGAGCGGTGCGCCGTTTGCAGGCGGCGCGCCGCTCGCACGCCCGCGGTCGCTCGCCGGCCGCTTGTTACGAGTCTGTGACTGCCGCGCCGCGGTCGATCGCCGAGGCGCGATTCTCAGCGTCGTAACAACCATGCCCCGAGCACGTTGCATATTTGCGGCGCAGCGTTTGGCCGATCCCCAGGCGCTGCCCAGCCTTCTCCGGCGCGCCGCGCCGCCGCGGTTGCTCACGCGGCGCGCGGCCGCCGGCGTCGCGCTGCTCGTCGCGTTGGCGCTCGTCGCGTCGTCGACGCTCGTCGCGTGCGGCGGCGGCGCCGGTGCGCACACGAAGCGCCAGCCGGGGCCGCCCGGGCAGATCGAAGCGCTGCGCGAAGCACAGGAACGCGCACAGCAGAAGATCGAAGCCGAAGGCAGCACGCACGCGCGCGAGGCACAGCGCGCGCAGGAAGCCGCGCGGCGCGAAGCCGAAGGCGAAGCCGCCGATCGCACCGGCTCGGCGCCGTGAGCCGTCGGCGAGCGGCGCCGCTCAGGCCGCCGGCGGCGGCTCGCCCTGCACGCGCGAGGCGCCCGGTGCGCTTGGCGCGTCGGGCAGCTGACGCGCGGCGAGCAGCGCGCGCGCCGCGCCGAACGCCGCGAGGCACGTCGCGAGCAGCATCAACGCGTCGGCGCCGAACAGCTGCGGCTCGAACGGCGAGGAGCGCGTGCCCGCCGGTTCGCCGTGCAGGAACCACGGCGCGACGCGCGCGAGGCTGCCCCACCACAGCGACGTCGCGACCGTCATCGCGAGCATCGTCGCGCTGACCGCACCGGCGAGCAGCGCCTCGACGCGCAGCAGCTCGACGCCGAGCCGCGCGCGGCGAGCGATCGACACGGCCGCCGTCGCCCACGCGGCGAGTGATGCGATCGCGAGCAGCGCGAAGACGACGATCGCCGCCGCGTACGCGACGCTCGCGCCGTTGCGTTCGGCTCCGTCGAGCTGGTGCGCCCAGATCGCGATCGCGACGAACATCGCGAGCGTCGGCGCCGAGACGGCGATCGCCCGCAGCAGCGGGCGGCGCACCGCACGCCAGCCTCCCGCGCGCAGGTCCGCGAGCACCGCCGGCAGCGCGAGCGCGACGCCGAGCAGCGCGCACGCCGCGCCGAACGCCGCCGCGACGACGAGCACGTGGAACGCGCCGTCGGGCAGTCCGCGAACGGGCAGCGGCGTGAACGCGCGCCAGTGCTCCGCGAACTTCTGCACGCGCGCGCCGGCCACGAGGAACGCCGCCCACGCGACGAGCACGAGCAGCACGCCGCCGCGTGCGCGCTCGTACGCCGGCACGCCCTCGCCGATGCCCCATTCGCGCAGCCGCTCGACGAGGCCCGCGCGCACGACGTCCGCCGCCGCTCGCGCGTCGACGCGCCCGTGCCCGCTCGTCGCCTCGAGCAGCTCGTCGAGCTCCTCGCCGTAGCGCTCGCGCCACGCGCGCGGGTAGCAGCACAGCAGCAGCCTGCGCCCGCGTGCGCTCATGCCACGCCCGCCGCGCTCGCGACCGCGCGCGGGCGTCCGAGGCGCTGCGCGGCGACGTCGACGATCTTCGACAGCTCGGCGAGCGAGCGCTCGAGCGAGTCGCGACCGGCCGGCGTCAGCGCGTACGGGCGCGTGCGCCCGCTCGGCGCGAGCGCCTCGATCAGCCCGCGTTCCTCCAGGCGCGCGATCGCGCCGTACAGCGTGCCCGGCCCGAGGCGCACGCCCGCGAACTCCTCGATGTCGCCGAGCAGCGCGTAGCCGTGCTTCGCGCCCGAGCTGAGGCTCGTCAGGATCAGCAGCGACGGGTCTCGCTGGCCCCGCGTTCCGTGCCGGCGTCGGTCGGTCATCGATCGATCATATTACGTCGCACGTAATAACGCAAGACGTAGTAGCCGGATCGGGCGCGCGGCGTCGCCGGCGAGCGTCGGCCGGCGGGTAGACTCGCGTCCGCGACAGGCCACGCGATGACGAAAGGGACGCGTTGACAGCGAACGACTCCGAGCCGCCGTTTCACCTGCTGCTCGAGGCCGAAGAGATCGAGCCGACCGGCAAGGCGCTGCGCATGCTGATCGCCGACGAGGCGCACGAGCCGCAGATCCGCACGCTCGCGCGCGACGCGCTCAGCCAGCTCGACGGCGCGCTCGACGAGCACGGCATCCTCTCCGTCGAGCTCGGCTCGCGGCAGATGAAGATCACGCACACCGCGCTGCGACTGCTCTATCGCGACCTCGGACGCGAGCAGTCCGACGAGCTCGAGCTGCTGCGCGCCGTGCTCGACAAGCTGCCCGACGAGCACACGATGCGCGCGATCTCGCTCGACTGACGCTCCCGGCGCCTGCACCTGCGCCTAGGCCGACGCCGGACGCGCGCGCTGCGCGACCGACAGCCACAGCAGCACGAGCACGCCCGGCGCGACCGCGTACCACGCGGCGCTGACCGTCGCGAGCAGCGCCGTCAGCGCGAGCATGGCGGCGACGCCGAGCACCGTCTTGAGGTCGTCGCCGAGCACGAAGCTCCACGGCTCGCCGAGCCGCGCGGCCGCGCGCGGGACGAATAGGCGTGGCCGCGCGAGCGCGCCGCCGGCGCGCAACCGCGCGATGATCGCGTACGAGCACGCGACCAGCGCGAGCACGAGCACCGGCAGCGCCGCCTCGCCGCCCGGCCACGACGCGCCGACGCCCTCGGCGCTCCAGAACGCACCGAACGTCGTCAGCATCACGCCGACCGCGAGCTTCATCGTGTTCTCCGGCACGCGCCGAAGCGGCGCGCGCACGGCGACGCCGAGCGCCGCGACGCTCGCGACCGCCGCCGTCGCGGCGAGCGCCGCGAGGCCGAGGCGCCGCTGGCCGGCGCCGAACGTCAGCACGATCAGCACGACCTCGAGGCCCTCGAGCAGCACCGCTTTGAACGAGATCACGAGCGAGTAGCCGTCGATCCCCGCGGCCGGCGCGCCGGCCGCCTCGGCCGCCGCCGTCTCGCGCTCGAACGCGACGTCCTCGCGGTGCAGCGCGAGCAGGCCCGAGGCGCGCAGCAGGCCCTTGCGCAGCCACTGCAGGCCGAACAGCAGCAGGAACGCGCCGACGACCGCGCGCAGCGGGTCGATCGGCAGCGAGCCGAGCAGCGGGCCGAACGCCGCGACGAGCGCGACGAGCGCGAGCAGCGCCGCGAGCGCGCCGAGCAGCGACGAGCGCCAGCTGCGCGTGGCGCCGACCGCGAGCACGATCGTCAGCGCCTCGACCGCCTCGACCGCGCACGCGAGGAACACCGAGACCAGCAGGGTCAGCTCGCTGGCGCTCATCCGCGAGACCAAACCACGTTTAGCTCAGGGCGCGAGCGAGAACTGCGCGTCGAGCGCGATCGTGCCCGGCCGGCGCGCGTAGACCGCCGTCCAGTCGCGCGCCGTCGCCGAGACGCTCGCCGAGCCCGACGTCACGCTCCAGTACGGCGTGTAGTGGACGCGCACGAGGAACCAGCCCGGCGCGTTCGCGTGCAGCGCGAAGCCGTCGCCGCCGAGCGTCGTCAGCGCGCCCGGGCCGCTCGCGAGCGGCTGCGGCGAGCGGACTTCGTAGACGCGCCAGTGCGCGCTCTCGAAGACAGGGCGCAGGAACGGCTGCCCAGCCGAGATCAGCGCCGCCTCCTCGATGCTCGAGAAGTCCAGCGGCGCGTCCGACAGCGCGACGAAGCGCACGCCGTTTTCGCGCAGCCACGCCGCGTAGGCCGCCGCCGTCAGGTTCGGTTCGTAGAACAGGCTGTCGAAGCGCGTGTCGACCTGGCGCTCCCAGCCGCGCGCGAGGATGAAGTGCGCGCCGAGGATCGCCGCGTCCCAGTGCGAGCTCGTGAACGGCACCTCGATCCGCTCCGGCCGATCGCCGATCCGGCCTTGCAGGTAGCGGATCACCGGCGTGTAGAAGCTCGCGCGGCTCGCCGGGTTCAGCGACGCGCCGATCGACTGGCTCAGCGGGCCGTTGACCTGCCAGGCGACCGTCGCCGCGACCGTCGCCGCGAGCACCGCGATCGCCGTGCGCTTGCCGAGCTCGAGCCGTCGCGCCGCGAGCAGCAGCGGGCGCGGCGTGCGCAGGCGCGCGAGCGGCGCCGTCAGCAGCGACTGGATCGCGCCGGCGCGCGCGTAGCCGAGCAGCGCCGGCGGCGCGAACAGCACGCCGAAGCGCACCGCGTTGCTGCCCATCGGCGAGGCGACGAGATAGCTGAGCGCGAGCGCGAGCACGTACAGCGCGCTCGTCGCGCGCACGAGCCGCTCGCGCGCCGGGACGAGCACGAGCACCGCGAGCGCCGCGCCGCTCGCCGCGAGCAGCGATGTCCACGCGAACGGCTCGTAGCCGCCTTCCGGCGTCAGCAGCGCGAGCGCGCCCGTCAGCGCGAGCGCCGGCGCGCCGAGCGCGAGCGCGCGGCGCGTGTCGCGGTGCGTCAGCCAGTCGGCCGCCGCGACGAGCGCGAGGAACGCCGCCGCGACCGGGCTCGCCGCCGCGCACGTCAGCGACAGCGCCGCCGTCAGCGAGCGCGACCCGCGCACCGCCGCGAGCACGCTGAGCATGCCGAACGTGACGCCGAGCGCGAACGCGAGGCGCCCGATGAACAGGTCGCCGCACGCGCCGGCGACGAACCCGGCCGCCGCCGCGTTGCTCCTCAGGCCCGGCCGCCCGTCGCTCAGGCGGACGAACGCCCACACCGAGATCGCGACGCTCAGCGCGCCGATCGTGCGCAACCCGAGCGTCGTCGCGAGCGCCGGGAACAGCAGGCTGTAGCCCGGCAGGTAGTGGCCGCCGTACCAGCTGTTGTCCCACAGCGCGAAGCCGTCCGTCGCGAACAGGTGCACGCGAAACGCCTGCGCCGCGAGGTCCGGGCTCGGTGGGTACCACAGCGCCCACGTCGCGAGCAGCGCGAGCAGCAGCGCCCACGGCGCCGCGCGGTGTAGCTCGCGCCGCTCGGGCGCGCGCGCCAGCCGCGTCGAGGCCGGAGCGAGCGCGCGAGCGCTCACGCCACGGGCTCCAGCGCGACTTCGCCGCGCGCGTCCGCGCCGCCGCGCGCGTCCGCGTCGCCGGGCGTGCCTGCGTCGCCGGACGTGCCTGCGTCGCCGCGCGCGCCCGGTGACGCCGCGCGGCCGTCGATCAGGCCGATCACGAGCGAGCTCGCGCTCGGCAGCGACGCGCGCTCGCGCACGGACGGGGGAGAGGCGAGCGTCGCGAGGAGCTCGCGGCGCAGCTGCGAGCGGTTGGCCGCGTGACTGAGCACGCCGATGCGTCGCATCGTGCGTAGATTCTGACGCATGTGCCCGCCGTCGAAGCCGTACGCGATCACCGGGCAGCCGTGCACGGCTGCCTCCAGGCACGTCACGCCGCCGGTCGAGTGCACGAGCACGCTCGCCGCGCCGAGCAGCTCGGCCATCGCGTCGGTGAAGCCGAGCACGGCGACGCGCGTCTGATCGGCGTACTCCGTCGCCAGGCGCCGGCGCAGCGCCTCGTTGTGTCCGCAGACGATGGCGACCTGCGCGGAGCTGCAGGCGAGCGCTACGGCGGTCGCGCCGGCGAGGTCGCCGACGCCCCAGCCGCCGCCGGAGACGACGACGAGCGGGCGCTCGGGCGCGAGGCCGAGCGCCGTGCGGCAGGCGTGCCGGCTGCGCCCGTGCAGGTGCGACGGCGCGACCGGCGGCGCCGCGTGGCAGGCCGGCGCGCCACGCGAGACGCGCGCGATCTCCGGCAGCGACTCGCCGTAGCAGGCGATGTGCAGGTCGACGCTCGGGTGCGCCCAGAAGTGCAGGCCGGCGACGTCGGTGATCAGCGCGCACAGCGGCAGCGCCAGCTCGCCGCCGGCGCGCATCGCGCCGAGCGTCGTCGTGATCGCCGGGTACGTCGAGACGACGACGTCCGGGCGCTCGGCGGCGATCAGCGCCGCGAGGCCCGACGCCGTCGTGCGCGACAGCAGGCGCGCCGCGAGCCGGCGCAGCGCGGCGCTGCGCAGCAGCGCGAACGTCAGCGTGTAGCTGCTTGGGAAGCGCAGCAGCTGGCGGCGCAGGCCGCGCTCGAGCAGCGTGCGCGCCAGGCGCGAGCCGGCGAGGCCGTCGCGCACGACTACGCGCGCGTCCGGCGCCGCGCGCGCGAGCTCGTGCTGCAGCGCCAGCGCCGAGGCGTGGTGGCCGTGGCCGATCTTCGACGAGATGATCAGGACGCGCGCGCCCTGCTCGAGCCGCATCGAGCGCGCGCCGCTAGCTCTCGGCGCGGCTGCTCTGCAGCGCGACGGCGCCGAGCGCCGGGTCGGGGTCGCGCGGCGCGTACGGGCGCGCGTGGGCGCGCGCGGGCTCGGCGAGCGGCGCCGCGATCGGCGGCTGGATGTCGCGCTTCGTGCGCGCGACGTAGGCGACGAGCACGACGAACACGGCGAGCGCGAGCGCGCTGACCGTGCCGTCGCCGAGGCCGAGGCCGCTGAAGCGGTGCGACTTGCCGAACCAGTCGGCGAACGACGCGCCGAGCGGGCGCGTGACGATGTACGCCGCCCAGAAGGCGACGATCGGGTTCAGGTCGAAGCGCCACCAGCCGATCGCCGGCACGGCGATCACGCCGGCGAACAGCAGCACCGAGTCGAAGAAGCCGAGGTGCAGCGACAGCGCCGTCAGGTCGCCGGCCGCCGTGCCGAGCGCGAACGTCGCGAGCACGGCCGCCCAGTAGAACGACTCGCGCCGGCGCGTCGTGATGCTGTGGATCGACAGCGTGCCCTCGCTGCGGTACCAGACGGCGAAGATCGCCGCGACGAGCAGCGCGTAGAGGACCGTCGTCACGGCGTACGGCGCGCTCGTGCCGTCGTGCACGCCGTCGGCCGCCATCGTGCCGAACACGGCGACCATCATCACCGCGAACCAGTACACCGGCGCGCGGTACTCGCGCGTGCGCAGCTGCAGGCGCAGCGCGTACCACAGGCCGCCGATCCCGATCAGGCCGGCGAGCGGGACGCTGACGCTGCCGAGGAAGTCCGACATCGCCTCGCCCATCCCCGTCGTCAAGAGCTTCAGCGCCCAGAAGATCGCCGCGACCTCCGGCACCTTCGCGGCCAGCGGCTCTCGTGCGGCGGTCGTTGCTCGGCTGGTGCGCGGCATGTACGGGCCAGTCAAGCTATAAACGGACGCGCGCCGGCACAACGGTCGCGAGGATGATCTTCGGCGCCGCGCATACGACTCAGGTAGTACATGGCGTCCGCGCGGCGATCGCATCACAATGCGGGAGATGGCGCCGCAAAGCGGACAGACGGCTCGCGGGGCGGCGGTCGCCGGCGAGTGGCCGACGGCGCTGCTGCAGCGCCTCGGCGAGCGCGTCGAGCGCGGGCTGCGCGAGCACCCGCTCGCGACCGATCTCGCGATCGTGCTCGTCGTCGCCGCGCTCGGGCTCGGCGGCCTCTGGTCGCAGCACCGCCTGACGCCGACGCAGGCGCTGTTCACGCTCGCGCTCGCGCTGCCGCTGCTGTTGCGCCGCCGCCAGCCGCTGGCGGTGCTGCTCGGCCTCGCGCTGATCGCCGCGCTGCAGTGGCTGCTCGCCGACCCGCAGCTCGGCGACGCGGCGCTGCTCGTCGCGCTGTACGGCGTCGCGCTGCGCGGCAGTCTGCTCGAGGTCGCGCTCGCCGGCGCCGTGATGGAGGTCGGCGCGGTGCTCGCGGCCGAGCGCTGGGCGCCGTCGGACCCCGGCAAAATCTGGATCGGGCTGTCGGGACTCGTCGTCGCGGCGGCCGTGCTCGGCGTCTCCGTGCGCCAGCGCCGCGCGCTGCGTCTCCTCGCTGCACGAGCGGGCCGCGCGCCTGGAACTCGAGCGCGACCGCGAGGGGCGCATCGCGGCGTCGGCCGAGCGCAACCGGATCGCGCGCGAGATGCACGACATCGTCGCGCACAACCTCAGCGTGATGATCGCGCTCGCCGACGGCGCGAGCTACGCGGTCGGCAGCTCGGCGCGGTCGGCCGAGGAGGCGATCGAGAAGATCTCGGCGACCGGGCGCGACGCGCTCGTCGAGATGCGCCGGCTGCTCGGAGTGCTGCGTGAGGGCGAGGAGGCGCAGCCGCTGCGAGCCGCAGCCGCGGATCGCCGAGCTCGAGAGCATCGTCGAGGGCGTCGCGGCGGCCGGCGTGCCGGTCGAGCTGCGCGTCGACGGCGATCCGCAGGCGCTCTCGGCCGGCGTCCAGCTCGCCGTCTTCCGCGTCGCGCAGGAGGCGCTGACGAACACGCTCAAGCACGCCGAGCGCCCGACGTCGGCGCGCGTGCGGCTGCGCTGCGATCGCGACAGCGTCGAGCTCGACGTGCTCGACACTGGCTCGCGCGCGGCCGCCGCGACGCCGGGCGGGCGCGGGATCCGCGGGATGCGCGAACGCGCGCTCGCCTACGGCGGCGAGCTGCACGCCGGGCCGCGCCCGGACGGCGGCTGGCGCGTGCACATGCGCGTGCGCCCGAGCCGCGAGCCGCCACGTCGCGAGCCGGCGCGCGCCGAGCCGCCACGCCGCGAGGCGCGATGAGCACGCGGATCCTGCTCGTCGACGACCAGGAGTTGATGCGGATGGGCTTTCGCATGGTCATCGAGAGCCAGCGCGACCTGCTCGTCGCCGGCGAGGCGGCCGACGGCGAGCAGGCGGTCGCGGCGGCCGCCGAGCTCGCGCCGGACGTCGTGCTGATGGACGTGCGCATGCCGGGCCTCGACGGGATCGACGCGACGCGCCGGATCGTCGCGCGCGACGAGCGCGTGCGAATCATCGTGCTGACGACGTTCGACGTCGACGAGTACGCGTACGCGGCGATTCGCGCCGGCGCGAGCGGGTTCCTGCTGAAGGACGCGCCGCCGGGCGAGCTGCTCGCGGCGATCCGCGCGGTCGCGAGCGGCGACGCCGTGATCGCGCCGAGCGTCACGCGGCGGCTGCTCGCGCGGCTCGTGCCCGAGCGCGAGCCGGCGTCCGCCGGGCCGGCGCTCGACGCGCGCCTCGAGCAGCTGACGCCGCGCGAGCGCGAGGTGATGATCGAGGTCGCGCGCGGCTGCTCGAACGCCGAGATCGCGCAGCGCCTCGTGCTCGCCGAAGCGACGGTCAAGACGCACGTCGGGCGGATCCTCGCGAAGCTCGCGCTGCGCGATCGCGTGCAGGTCGTCGTCTTCGCCTACGAGAACGGCCTCGTGCAGGCGACGCGCGAGCGGGGCGGCGGAGCGCCGGCCGGCTAACCGGTCCCGGAGACGGCGCTCGCGAGCAGCGTTGCGGCGCCGCCGGGGAGGCGCCGCCGGCTCAGGCGGCGACGAGCTGCTCGTGCGGCGAGCGCACGCGTGCACGGACGATCGCCTTGCCGCCGTCGCCGGGCGACCAGACGATGCCGTGCGCGGCCCAGCGCTCGCCGGGCGCGTCGGTCGGGACGAGCTCGACGCGTTCGAGCAGCACGCGCAGCACGACGTCCATCTCCATGTGCGCGAAGGTCGCGCCGATGCAGCGGCGGATGCCGCCGCCGAAGGGGATCCACGAGTAGGTGTCGGGCAGCTTGTCGAGGAAGCGCTCGGGCTCGAAGCGCTCGGGGTGCGGGAACAGCTCGGGGTCGTAGTGCGTGAGGCACGCGGCGAGCAGGATGCGCGAGCCGACCGGCAGCCGGTGGCCGCCGAGCTCGAACGGCTTGCGCACGAAGCGCCCGGCGAAGGCGATGACGGGCCGCGTGCGCTGCACCTCGCGAATCGTCGCCTCGCGCAGCGCGCTGCCGCCTTCGTCGGCCTCGGCGGCGAGGCGTGGCAGCAGCTCGGGGTGGCGGCGGATGCGCTCGACGGCCCAGGCGAGCGTGTTCGCGGTCGTCTCGTGGCCGGCGACGAGCATCGTGACGAGCTCGTCACGGATCTCGGCGTTGTCCATCGGGCTGCCGTCCTCGTGGCGCGCCTGCACGATCAGCGCGAGCACGTCGGCGCGCTCGGTCAGCTGTGGGTCGGCCTTCGCGGCGACGATCAGCTCGTCGAGGATCGCGTCGAGCTGCGCGCGCAGCGCGAGGAAGCGCGCCCACGGCGAGAAGCGCCCGAGCTTGAGGCGCAGCTCGGGCGCGAGCGAGACGCGCGCGCCGAGCGCGGTCCAGCGCGGGATCAGCTCTTCGAGCTCGTGCAGGCGCTCGCCGTCGGCGCCGAACACGGCGCGCAGGATCGCGCGCAGCGTGATGCGCTGCATCGACTTGACGGTCTCGAACTCGACGCCGTGCGACCAGCCGTCGATCTCGGCGGCGGCGATCTCGGCGATCGTCGACTCGTACTGCTTCATCCGCTGGCCCTTGAACGGCGGCAGCAGCAGCTTGCGCTGCTCCAGGTGCTCGCGCTCGTCGATGCCGAGCAGCGAGTGCTCGCCGAGCAGTTCGCGCAGCGGGCTGCCGGTGCCGGCGTGCAGGACGCTCGGCTCGGCGCGGAAGGTCTGCTTGATCAAATCGGGGTCGGCGACGATGACGGTGTCGCCGAGGCCGATCAGCCGGACGGTGAAGAGCGGGCCGTAGCGCCGGCGCGCGCGCTCGAGGTAGGGGCGCTGGCGCGTGCGCATCGCGAGCGTCTGCACGGCGATCGGCGCGCGCGGGCCGGGCGGCAGCGACTCGCGCGGGCCGGACGCGGGCGACTCGCTCTGGCCGCGCGGCGAGAACGCGATCGCGTCGTCGAGCGGGCCGCGCTTGAGCAGGCGCACGTCCTTGACGTAGTTCTGGTGCAGGCGCCACGGCGCGCTCGTACCCTGGCGCGGGAGCGCGTGCAGCGAGCGCAGCACGTAGCCGGACTTGAGGTCGATGATCGGCTCGGTCGGCAGCGAGGCGTCGGGCTCGCGCGGCGTGCAGATCGCGGCGCCGGTCGCGTCCATGTGGTTGAGCGTGCGGCAGACGTACTGCGCGACGAGGTCGGCCTTGAGCGTCCACGAGGCGTTCGTGTAGCCGAGCGTGAGCGCCATGTTCGGCACGCCGCAGAGCATCATGCCCTTGTAGGCGACGCTTTCGCCGACGTCGATCGCGCGGCCGTCGACCGCCAGCTCGAGGCCGCCGAGCACGAGCAGGTTGAGGCCGGTCGCGGCGACGATCACGTCTGCGTCGAGCTGCTCGCCGCTGTCGAGCTCGACGCCGCGCTCGGTGAACGTCGCGATGCGGCCGGTGACGATCTCGGTACGCCCGCTGCCGAGCGCCTTGAACAGGTCGCCGTCGGGGACGAGGCAGAGGCGCTGGTCCCACGGGTCGTACGTGGGGTTGAAGTGCGTGTCGACGTCGAAGCCGTCGGGCAGCTGGCTCTGCGCGAGGCGCCGGATCAGCTTGCGCATCGCGCGCGGCGCGCGCCGCGAGAGCTGGAAGTTGAGCATCGCGAGCAGCACGTTCTTCCAGCGCACGATCGAGTACGCGAGCTTCGGCGGCAGGCGCTCGCGCAGCTTGTCGGCGATGACGTCGTGTGCGGGCAGCGAGAGGACGTAGCTCGGCGAGCGCTGCAGCATCGTCACGCGCGCGCCTTGCTCGGCGAGCGCGGGCACGAGCGTGACGGCGGTCGCGCCGCTGCCGATGACGACGACGCGCTTGCCGGCGCAGTCGAGGTCCGCGGGCCAGTGCTGCGCGTGCAGGAAGCGCCCGGCGAAGCGCTCGCGTCCGGCGAACTCTGGCGTGTAGCCCTCGTCGTAGCGGTAGTAGCCGGTGCACGCGTAGAGGAAGTCGCACGTGACGCTGACGGTCTCGCCGGTGTCGGCGCGCAGCGCGTGCACGGTCCAGCGTGCGTCGGCGCTCGACCACTCGGCGCGTGTCGCGCGGTGCCCGAAGCGAATGTGCTCGTCGATCGCGTGCTCGCGCGCGGTGTCGCGGACGTAGTCGAGGATCGAGCCGCCGTCGGCGAGCGCCTTCGAGCCCTCCCACGGGCGAAACGAGTAGCCGAGCGTGAACATGTCGGAGTCCGAGCGGATGCCGGGATAGCGGAACAGGTC
Source organism: uncultured Solirubrobacteraceae bacterium (assembly GCA_963802105.1). Taxonomy (GTDB): domain Bacteria; phylum Actinomycetota; class Thermoleophilia; order Solirubrobacterales; family Solirubrobacteraceae; genus Palsa-744. Next base: position 2,539,335 of record CAWDHJ010000002.1, read on the forward strand.
CCACGTGCCGCCGATCGACGAACGCGCCTCGAGGATCGCGAAGCTCTTGCGCGGGCAGAGCGTGCGCAGGTGGCACGCGGCGCCGATCCCGGAGAGGCCGGCGCCGAGGATCAGCACGTCGACGTGCTCGAGCGCCTGCACGCCGTGCTCTGCCCGGCCGGTCGCCTGCCCCGCTTCGACGCTCACGAGGAGAGCTTATCAACACCGTGTCGAGAACGTTTGACACACTGTCGAACAGCGGTCGACGGCCGGTATGATCGGCGGATGAGCACGATCTCCGAGCAGGCCGAGCGCGCTCGCTCGCACCGCGGGCGGCGCGCGGCGCGCGCGGGGGGCGACGAACGCGAACAGGCGATCCTGCTGACGGCCGAGCGGCTGCTCGCCGAGCGCGCGCTGTCGGAGATCTCGGTCGACGACCTCGCGCAGGGCGCGGGCCTCTCGCGCTCGGCGTTCTACTTCTACTTCCCGTCGAAGGCGGCCGTCGTGCTGACGCTCGTCGATCGCGTCGTCGAGCAGGCGGACGAGGCGCGCGACCGCGTGCTGCGCCTGCACGCCGGCGATCCGGGCGTCGCCTGGCGCGAGGGGATCGAGAGCTTCTACGAGGTGTTCGGCGCGCACCGGCCGGTGATCCGCGCGGTCAGCGACCTCGGCGCGAGCAACGAGGAGGCGCGCGCGCTGTGGTCGCAGGCGATGGAGGGATGGGTCGCGCAGCTGACGGAGCTGATCGAGGCCGAGCGCGCACGCGGCGCCGCTCCGCGTGCGGTGCCGGCGCGCGACCTGGCGACGGCGCTCGTGCAGATGAACGAGCGCGTGCTGCACGCGATCTTCATCGAGGAGACGCCGGCGGTGCGCGAGCGCGAGGCGATCGACACGCTGGCGCACGTCTGGCGCAACGCGATCTACGGCGACGCCGGCGCTCGAGCGGCGAGCTGAGCGATTAACTTGAGGGCAACTTTGTGTGGGGCCCTCGTGTTAAGGGGGGAAAGTCGGTATGGCTCCGAGTGGATTGATCGAAGCCGGCCCATACCTCGCCAAGAGGGAGAGAGAGATGCGTAACAAATTCACCTTTTCGACGGTGCTTGGGCTGCTGGTCGCACTCGCCTTGCCGGCGCTCGCGGCGGCGGCGCCGACGGTCACGTTCAAAGCGCGCGCGGTACCGATTCCGAAGGCGGGCGGCGGCACGTATCCGCACACGGGCAACATCCTCGGCGCCGGCGCGGCGGTGCAGGCCGAATTCGCGATCAGCGGTAGCGGTTATGGCGCGACGCCGCAGAACCCGGCCGGCGGCGTGCCGCCGTTGTCGGGCGTCAACTTCTACCTGCCGGCGGGCGCGAAGATCAACAGCCACGGCTTCGGCACGTGCGCGCCGTCGGTGTTGAAGAACACGGGGCCGAGCGGCTGCAAGCGAAACGCGGTCGCGAGCCCGAAGGGGAGCGCGCTCGGCGAAGTGACGTTCGGGACCGAACGCGTTCCCGAGAACGCGTCGCTGCAGGCGTTCTTCGCACCGGGCAGCGGCCTCTCGTTCTACGTCGACGGGACGAGCCCGGTGTCACTCGAATTCGTCTCGTTCGGTCGTTACGTGAACTCCGGCAAGCCGCCGTACGGCCTCGAGCTGCAGGCGCAGGTGCCGGCGATCGCGACGGTCCCGGGCGCGCCGCTCGCGTCGACGCGGACGATCAACATCAAGGTCGGCGCGGCGATCAAGAAGGGCAGGCGGCTGATCTCCTACGGGACGATGCCGAGCAAGTGCCCGAAGGGCGGCTTCCCGGTGAAGGCCGAACTGACCTTCGGCGGCTCGTTCGGCGGCGAACGCGAATTCGGGATCCCCGCGGAAACGGTATCGGCGACGTACAAGGCGCCGTGCCCGCCTCGGAGACGCTGAGCTAGGAGAGGAGAGGGCGACTGCCGCGGCGGGTTGGGAGGCTCGCCGCGGCACAGGTCGTCCGCTTGGCCGGCGAGTGAAAGTCTCGAGCCGCGACGGCTCTCGATTCGATGGCGTCCGCCGCAGGCTTACGCCGGCGGATCGTCGGCGGGGAGGAAGCGCGGGTTGTAGATGATCTCCCAGAGGTGCCCGTCGGGGTCGCGGAAGTAGCCGGAGTAGATCCCCCACGGACGGTCGTGCGCCTCGTCGGTGAGCGTCGCTCCGGCGGCCTGCGCCTGCGCGAGGAGCGCGTCGACCTCGTCTCTGCTGCCGACGAGCTGCCCGATGCTGAACTCGCCGGTCCGCGGCGGGCCGAGCGGGATGCTCGCGTCCTTCGCGAGCTCGGTGCGCGGATACAGCGAGAGCATCAGGCCGTTGCTCAGCTCGAACAGCGCGAGCGCGCCGGCCGGCGTGACATCGTCGCCTGCGTGCTCGGTGCCGAGGATCCCGCGCGAGGGCAGGCCGAGGCCGTCGCGGTAGAACTCGAGGCCGCGCTGCAGGTCGGCGACGGCGAGCGTGATAATGTCGATGCGGGGGTCCATTTGGCGTCCTCAGAGGCGACGACCGGAATCGAACCGGTGTAAACGGCTTTGCAGGCCGCTGCGTAGCCACTCCGCCACGTCGCCGGGAAGCATCGCAAGGGTATCGGGCGCGAGGCTAGGCCCGTTACGAACATTTTGCTCATGCGTTAGCTGAGCTTTCGGATCGCGTTAGCGCTCGCACAGCGGGCGCTCGCAAGATGACCTCATCCCGCAAAGCATCGGAGGTCAGCCTTGAAACGCCCACTCATACCCATGCTGCTCGCGGCGCTGCTCGGCGCCGCTGTCGCGGCCGTCGCGGCGATCGCGCTGAGCGCCGGCGGCGCGAAGTCTTCGACGCCGGCGAGGAGCGCGTCGACCGTCGTCAAAGGGTCGACGTCGAGCGGCACGCGGCGCGAGGCGGCGTCGACGGCGCTGACGGCGACGCAGATCTACAAGCAGGCCTCTTCGGGCGTCGTCGCGATCAAGGCGGTCACGTCGCAGGGCGAGGACGAGGGCACTGGCATCGTGCTCAACGACAAGGGACTGATCCTGACGAACGACCACGTCGTCGCCGGCGCGACGAGCCTGACGGTCGCGGCGAAAGGGTCCTCAAGCGCGACCGCGCCGGCGACGCTCGTCGGCGAGGAAGCGAACAAGGACCTCGCGCTGATCAAAGTCAACCCGTCGGGGCTCGGTCTGACGCCGCTGACGCTCGCGAGCACGAAGAAGGTGCAGGTCGGCGACGCGGTCTACGCGATCGGCAACCCGTACGGCCTCGAAGAGACGCTGACGCGCGGCATCGTCTCGGCGCTCGGGCGCACGATCTCGGCGCCCGACGGCGCGAAGATCACCGGCGCGCTTCAGACCGACGCGGCGCTCAACCCGGGCAACTCGGGCGGCCCGCTGCTCGACGAAGAAGGCCAGGTGATCGGCGTCAACTCGCAGATCGCAAGCGACGCGGCGAGCGTCAGCGGCTCGCAGCCGGGCAGCACGGGCGTCGGCTTCGCGATCTCCTCGGACACCGTCGCGCAGGCGGTCAAGGCGATCGAGGCCGGTAACGGCGTGTCCTCGACATCGGCGAGCCGCCGGACGGTGCAGAGCGAAGGCGCTCAGCGCGAACGCGGCGCGACGGAAGGCTCCGGCGTCTCGCCGTACGGCCGCTCGCCCTACGAAGCGGAAGGTCGCACGAGCGAAGCCGAATCGGGCGCCGACGCTTCCGGCGGCGAAGCGAGCGCCGGCGCCGGCGCGGTGGGCGCCCCCGAAGGCTCCGGCGCGGCCGAAGGCTCGAGCGCCGAAGAAGCGGCCGTCGGCAGCTCGGGCGGCGAACGCGAACGACGGGTCTTGATCGTGCCGTGATGGGAGTGAGGAGGTCCTGCTCCGCCTCCTGAGCGGCTTTCCTCCACGGCGCCTGAGACCGGCTCGTCGCGTGCGGCGAGCCGGTTTCGCGTTGATAGGCTTGCTCGTCTGTCCCAGGGCGATTAGCTCAGCTGGGAGAGCGCCGCCTCGACAAGGCGGAGGTCACTGGTTCGAGCCCAGTATCGCCCATCCATAAAATACTTGCAAATCGTCATGTTTTAGACTGTCGACGGTACTTGCATGGTACGTCAAATATGCTGGGGCGTGGCGCGACCATGAAGGGCGCGGCGCCGGCTCGTAGATAGCAGAAAGTGTATCCATAGGTGTACACCTTCTGCTATGATCGGTACATGAGTCCACGGGTAGATGAGGTTCTTCCCACGCGAGAAGCACGGGCGAAGTTGCCCTCCCTCCTCGCGGGCTTTCGCGCCCGCGGCGCTGACGCCGATCCGGTAGTGATCGGTGCGCATCGCCGCCCCGAGGCCGTCGTACTGTCCTACGAGCGCTATCTAGCGATGTTGAGCGGTCGCGAACGGATCAAGGCAATCCTTGCCGACCGCCGAGCGACAGGCTCAGGTATGAGCGAGGAAGAGGCCATGCGGGTAGCAGTCCAAGAACAGCACGCCTCCCGTCGCTGAGTGCCACGGATCGTCCTCGACTGCAACGTCTTCGTGTCGGCGCTGCTATCACCGCAGGGCAGTCCAGCACAGATCCTCGATCAGTGGACCGACGGCGACTTCGATCTGGTCGTTAGCCCCCTGCTTCTAGCCGAGCTGGAGAAAGTCCTGAGCCGACCCAAGTTCCACACCTCAATCGACAGAGTCCATATCGACGCGCTCTTGACCGGCTTGATCGAGGACGCCGTGCTGGTCGACGATCCCTCACGGCAGCCCGACCTAACTCCCGACCCAGGCGACGACTACCTCGTGGCCCTCGCTCGGAAGGCCGACGCGCAATACATCGTCTCGGGCGATACCCACCGCACCCAACTCGCGGACCCAGCCCCGCCTGTGCTCACGCCGCGCGAGTTCCTTGAAACCCGGAAGCGATCGGCGCATCTTCGCCGTGGTACTTCCCGTGGTACTTCAGTGAGCGAATCTGAGCTGATCTGAGAGCACCTGAGAGCAGCTAAACAAGCGCTGCCTGACCTGAGCTGAGGTCCGGGCGTGATTTCGAGCCCAGTATCGCCCATCCGGTGAGCGCGTCTGCGCCGCCGACTACCCGACCGTCATCGGCCCGGCGCACGCGTGTCGACAGAGCGTGTACCGGCCGGGTCGAGGCCATATCGTCTATTTCGTGTGTTTCATCGCGTGATGCATCGCACGTGTGTGCATCGAAGAGCTCGAGGTCGCCAGGGAGCTCGTGGGCGTCGCGGCGAGACTGACATGCGGTGGGACGAGTTACGGCGTGTTCAGGGGCAGCCTCGAAGCGAGGTCGGCGACGTAGATCCCCCCCGGGGCCAAAGAGGACGAAAAAGACGACCTCGACAACGACCTCGCCTGGCGCGACGGCCCGAAGCATCCGCTGCTGGCGACGAACGGCGACGAGACTTGGTTTGGCGGCATCTATCGCCTCGGTGGGAGAAACACGGGCGCGAGCGAGGAATCGGGGGATTGAGAGCCGCGCGCCTGCTGCCCTGGCCTATCCGTCCAACGCCCCATCGCTCCGCGACCCGCGCGGCTAACGTCGCTCCACATGACGCGGAGCCAAACCAAGGCCGGCGCGCTGGCGGCGCTCTTGGCGGCCGCGATGATGCTGGCGCTCGGCGCGATGGCGAGCCAGGCCGCCGCGTTCACCCCCGGCTGCGGCCAGGTCCCGATCGTCTACGGGATCCCGCCGTGGGGTTTTCACACGGGCTCTCCGGCCGGCGCGACGGGCAGCTTCGCGCGCGGCCACGGCGAAATCAACCTCGAAGCGAGCACCGTCTCGGGGATCATCTGCCAGGAACAGCACCTCCGCGGCCAGCCGACTCGCTCGATCACGATGACGGTCGAGCACCACCTCGACTACCACTCGCACTACGCGACGATGTGGGGGTATCCCGGCAACGTCATGAAGATCGTCGTCCGCGTGCAGGCGAGCAACGATCCGCGCTGCGAAATCGGGACGGTCGGGCACGCGACGCTGTTCGCGAGCTACAACGGCGTGCGCAGCGACAGCGTCCAGTTCTTCTTCCCGGCCGCGTGCAAAGCCCAGGACCACCTCTACCACGGGACTCAGGTCAACAACCAGGTGCCGCCGCTGTAACCGACGCCGCGGGCGTGACGCCGGCGGCGGCCGGCGCTAACCGGCTTTCGCGCGAGCGCGCGCGCCGCCGCGCGTGAGCTCCTTGACGAGCGCGCGCACGGAGCGCCCGAGCTGCGGGATCGTCGCGTCGTCGACGCGCGTCAGCCCGACGGTGCGGTTCAGCCACGCGTTGATCTCGCGATGGCTGAGGCCGTCGCGGCGGTGCAGCTCGCCGACGAGGCGGCTGCGCTCCTTGCGAAGCTCGGCGCGCCGCTCGAACGCGGCGAGCGCAACCGGCTGCTCGGGCTCGGACGCCGCCGCGCCGGCTGCTGATGCGGCCGTCGCGCGCGGCGCGCCGAACAGCGTCATCTGCGCCTCGAACTCGGCGCTCAGCGGCACGAAGTCGGCGCTCGGCGAGGGCTCGCTCGCGCGCCGCTCGGCCGGCTCGTCGAAGCCGTCGTCGAGCTCCTCGCGGCGCAGGACGTGGCGCAGCTCGTCTTCGACCTCGGCGGCGTGCCTGCGCAGCGTCTGCTCGGCCGGCAGGTAGAGCCAGCTCGCCTCGGCGCTCGCGCCGCGCGTCGTGCGCACGAAGCGGCCGACGATCTGGCGGAAGATCAGCGGCGTCTTCGCGGCCGTCGCGTACACGCCGACGCGCAGGCGCGGGATGTCGACGCCCTCGGAGACCATGTTGACGGCGACGATCCACGGCTCGCGCGAGCCGCGGAAGTCGGCGAGCTTGCGCGCGGCGTTCGCCTCGGTGTGCAGGACGACGAGCGGCGTGCGGCCGGTCGCCTCGGCGAGCAGCTTCGCGATCTGCCGCGCGTGCGTCGCGTCGGCGGCGACCGCGAGCGCGCCGGCGTCGCGGTGGCCGCCTGCGCGCACGGCGCGCAGCTTCGCGTCGGCCTCTCGGAGGATGCGCGGCAGCCCGTCGGGCAGCTCGGTCGAGATCGCCGTGCGGTAGCGGCGGCTCGCCTCGCGGCCGCTCAGCACGGTCTCGAACGACGACTCGATTACGTCCTCGCCGCTGCGCCACGAGAGGCTGCCGTCGAACGTGACGAACGCGACGGGGCGGCAGATCCCCTCGGCGACGGCCTCGGCGTACGTGTATGAGACGTCCGGCACGACGACGCCGTCGGCGTCGTAGCGCACGCCGGGAATCGGCGTCGCGTCGGAGCGAAACGGCGTGCCCGACAGCAGCAGCCAGCGCCGCGCGGGCGCGAACGCCGTGCGAAAGCCGACGCCCCAGGCGAGGTCTTCGCCGAGGTGGTGCGCCTCGTCGACGACGACGAGCGTGTCGGCGCCGACGCTCGCGGCCCACGCTCGCGGGTCGCTCGCGACGCGCGCGTACGTGACGGCGACGCCGTCGAAGTCGCGCGGCGGAGCGGCGCTCTGCGCGTCGGGCTGCAGCTGCACGCCGAGCGCCGCCGCCGCGGCGGCCCACTGGCGCGTGAGCGGCGTCGTCGGGCAGAGCACGACGACGCGCTTGGCGAGACGCTTCGCGAGCAGGCCGGCGGCGAGCTCGAGCGCGGGACGCGTCTTGCCGGCGCCGGGCGCGGCCGAGATCAGGAACGGGCCGTCCTGCCAGGCGGCGAGCCGGTCGAGCGCCTCGCGCTGCCAGGCGCGCAGTGGGTTCGGGCCGAGAGGCGTCAAAGAGCCCGGCATCCTGCGCGACGCGACGGACGGATCGCCCGCGCGCGCCGTCGATTCGCACCGCGGCGTTGGATAGCGTCCGCAGCGTGTTCGCCGTCGTGCAGCTCACGGCGCCGCCCGGGCCGCCGAGCTAGGCGGCCGGAGGCGGGCGTCGAGACGCTCCCGGCGACCATCTACGACCTGGTCGCCGAGAGCGCTCGCCTGCCTGCTGCCTACTGCTCCTTCTGCCCGGTGGTCGGGTTGAGCAGCAGCTTGCCGTCCTTCTTGCCTTCGAATTCGAACATGCCGGCGAGGTCGAACGGCACGCCCTCGCTCGCGTCCTTGCCGTCGTCGGCGAGCACCTGGTCGGCCGAGCCGGAGATCCCCGGCAGGCCGAAGTCGTACTCGACGAAGTTGATCATCGACGCCTGGTCTGACAGGTTGTGGTCGACGTCGTTCTTCTTCGCGAACGGCGAGACGACGAGCATCGGCAGGCGCGGGCCGAAGCCGCAGCGGCCCTGCTCGCCGGCGAGCGGCGTACCCGTTTCGACGCCCTGCATGCCGCCGCACTGCCCCGACGTGCCTTCGGCCGGGACGTTGAGGTGCGTGTTGGTGAGGTTGTCGGGCGGCGACTGCGACGGGTTCGTGACGCCGCTGTAGACGTGGTCGTACCAGCCGTCGGAGTCGTCGTAGTTGACCATCACGACCGTATTCTTCCAGTCGGGCGAGCGCATCAACGAGTTGATCTCGTTCGTGACGAACGCCTGTTCGTCGGCCGGCTCGGAGTACGCGGCGTGGCCGTCCTCGTAGCCGGGCGCCTTCAGGAAGCTGACGGCCGGCAGGTCGCTGGCCGGCAGTTCGTGCCGGTTGATCGCTTCGACGAGCTGGTTGAAGTCGCTCGTGTCGTAGTTGTGGTTCGGCGTGTTGAACTGCGGCGTGCCGTTGACGTAGGACTGCGTGTCCTTGCCGATCTCTTCGAGGCCGGAGAGCGTGTCCTGGCCGCCTGTGCTTGGGACCGTCAGGTGGTGCGGGTTGGCGGTCGACGCGTAGAACTGGAACGGCTCGTGGTGCGGGATGTAGTCGTCCTTGTAGCCCCACTGCCCGGTGCCGCCGAGCGCGACGCCGACCGGGTGCACGGCCGAGCAGAGGTTCTGGTTGCTCGAGTGCGCCGGACGGTGTTCGGCGTTCGCGTAGTACGAGGAGAACTCGTCCGGCGTGAACGTGCTGTCGGGCTGGCCCGTGTGGCCGGTCGCGGCGAGCGCTTCCTGGTAGCTCGCGCTCGGACGAAAGCCGCCCTCGAACCAGCCCCACGAGAGCCCCTTCGCGTTGAGCTCGTCGCCGATGTTCGTGCCCTTCATCGCGACGGCGTCGCGCGTCGAGCAGTCGTCCCAGTAGGGCTGCGCGTCGCTCGTCAGCGAGTATCCGCCCTTGCCGTCGGCCGTCAGGTCGGCGTCGGGCGACGTCGACGTCGAGATCGACGGGTTGTTGGCCATGTGCGAGGTGTCGACTTCGCCGGTGTTGCCGGCGACGAGGTTGATCGCGCCCGGCGCCGAAGGTCCGAACGTCGTCCCGAACGAGTCGTCGCTCATCGCGTAGTGCTGCGCGTAGTTCCACAGCGCCGGCAGCGAGTTGCCGTCGTAGTAGTCCATCACCGTGTTCGGGTTGCACGGAGCGCCGTACGGCGTCGTGCCGCTCGCCGTGCCGACGCTCTGCACGAAGCGGTCCATCGCGCCGCCGTCGAACGACTGCTGCTCGTCGGAGTAGTTGTGGTCCTGGTCGCACGTCAGCTGACCGCCGGCGTCGCCCGGGAGCCCGGTCGGCGAGCTGTCGAGGCGATACGGGTTGGCGGCGTTCCGGTTGCTGTAGAGCAGGTTCGTCGAGTGCTGCAGGCTCGGCGGCATCGACGGGTCGGTCGCCGGCGGCAGCCCGTCGACGGCCGGCGTGCCCTTGGCCGCTTTGAACGGCTGGCCGTCGCTGTTCGCGGCGTGCGGGTACGTGCCGAAGTAGTGGTCGAACGAGACGTTCTCTTGGAAGATGACGACGACGTGCTTGATCGGCGTCGTAGTGCTCGGTTCATCGGCGTTCGCGTTCTTCGCGGCCACGGCGGCCGGAGCTGCTGCGCCGGCGGTCGCCGATTGGGCGGCGAGAGCGCCTCCTCCTGAGACGGCGAGCGCTGCCAGCAGCGCTCCAGCGATGCGCTTGTGTCGCATGCGTGCTTCCTCCTAGTAGTGATTCGCGATCCCGCCGCCGCGCGGCGCCACGGCCGTACCTTTCCCGGCGCGCCGCGAGCGCTGGTTGCCGTCGCGTGACCAAGCTGTTGCCGAGTCGTGATCGCGCCGTCGCGTACGCCGATCGCCGCGGGTGAGCGCGCAGAGGCCGCGCTCTCAGCGCAGCGAGGTCAGCGAGAGCTGGAAGTGGATCGGCAGCTCGGCCGGCGTCTCGCCGGCGTCGATCATCGCGCGCATCTGCGACAGGCGCGCGGCGCGCTCGGCGTCCTCGAGCGCCGCGACCCAGCTCATCGAGGCGATGTGGTCGACGATCTGCTCGCGGCTCGCCGCTCGCGCCGTCGTGATGCGAAAGTCGCGCGGCTCGTTCCAGGCGCCGCTCGCGCGCGCGGCGTCCTGCCACGGCGGCCCGTCGAAGCCCGGGTGCTCGGGGCGGATCTCGGCGATCAGCGTGCCGAGCTCGTGCGCCCAGCTCGCGCCGGTCCAGTCGGTGACCGTCCAGACGACGCACAGGCCGCCGCCGGGGCGCAGCACGCGCGCGATCTCGGCGAGCGCCGGCGCGTGATCGAACCAGTGGAACGCGTCGGAGACGGTCACGGCCTCGACGGCGCCGTCGCCGAGCGGGATCGCCTCGGCGAGGCCGTCGAGCACGCGCTCGGCGCCGACGCGCGCCGCGAGCACGTCGCGCAGCTCGCGCTGCGGCTCGACGGCGACGACGTCGAGGCCGGCCGCGAGCAGCGCGCGCGTCAGCTTGCCGGTGCCCGCCGCGAGGTCGAGCACGCGCGCGCCCGGCGCGAGCGCGAGCTCGGCCGCGATCGCGCCGACGATCGCCGGCGGGTAGTCGGGGCGACCGCGCTCGTACTCGTCGGTGACCGACGCGAAGCGCGTCGCGAGCGGATGCAGGCTCACGCCGCGGAGCGTACCTCGGCACTGAGATCCGCACGCGACCTTCGTCGATCGTGCATCCTTCTCGCGGTGACGATCGCCGCCGCGACACGCGAGGACCTCGAGCGCCTCGCGACGATCGAGCGCGGCTCGGCGAGCGCCGGCGAGGCGCAGGCGGCCGAGCTGCTCGCGCGGATGCTCGCCGAGCGCGGCCTGCACCCGACGCTCGAGCGCGAGCGAGCGGTCGGCGAGTTCTGGCCGACGGTCGGCCTCGCGGCGCTTGCCGGCGCGCTCGCCGGCGCGCTCGGCGGACGCTCGCGCCTCGGCGGGACGGCGCTCGCGGCGCTCGCCGCCGGCCTGCTCGCCGACGACGTCGACAACGGCGCGCACGCGCTGCGCCGCGTGCTGCCGCAGCGCACGACGACGAACGTGCTCGCGTGGGCCGGCGATCGCGACGCGCGCGAGACGGTCGTGCTCGTCTCACACCACGACGCCGCGCGCACCGGCCTGCTGTTCCACCCCGGCCTCGTGCCGCTCGTCAACCGCATCGCTCCCGGCTGGTACGCGAAGCAGACGACCTCGACGCAGACCGGCCAGCTGCTCGTCGCCGGCCCGCTGATCGCCGCGCTCGGCAGCGCGCTCGGCGTGCGGCGCGCGCGTCGCCTCGGCGTGCTCTGGAGCCTCGTCACGGCGGCGCTGCTCGCCGACGTCGCGCGCTCGCCGGTCGTCGCCGGCGCGAACGACAACCTCAGCGCCGTCGCCGTGCTCTTGACGATCGCCGAGCGCCTGCGCGAGCGCCCGCCGCGCGGCGTGCGCGTGCTGCTGCTCTCGACCGGCAGCGAGGAGTCGTTCATGGAGGGCATGCGCGGGTTCGTCGCGCGCCACCGCGGCGAGCTCGATCCGCAGCGCACGCGCGTCGTCGCGCTCGAGTGCGTCGGCTCGCCGCACCTGCTGCTGATGGAGGGCGAGGGGATGCTGCGCATGCGCGACCACGACTCCTCGCTGCGCGACGAGCTGCAGGCGGCCGCCGACGAGGCCGGCGTGGCGCTGTGGCGCGGCCTGCGCCTCGGCGCCGGCGGCACCGACGCGCTGCCGGCGCTGCGCGCCGGCTATCGCGCGGCGTGCCTCGCCGCGTGCAACGAGCTGAAGGTGCCGGCCAACTACCACTGGCCGAGCGACATCCCCGAGAACCTCTGCTGGCAGACGATCGCGCAGGCGGCGAGCGTCGCCGAGACGCTGATCCGCCGCGTCGCGCGCGATGCCGGCTGAACGCGCCGGGCGCGCTTGAGCGCCTGGCCAACGAGCGCGCGGCGATCCTGGCCAACTGGCCCTGCGCTCGCGCGTGCGCGCGAGGCAAGATCGACGCATGCACGCAGAGCCGACGACAGCCGACCCGACGATCGTCGGCGGCCCGACGCCGATCAAGGCGCCGCGACCGGGCGACACGTATCGCTGGAAGGTGATGGACGGCCGCGCCGAAAAGCACGTCTACGTGCAGATCGCCGACGCGCTGCACGCCGAGGCGTTCGAGGAGCCGCTGCGCTCGGGCATCGCGACGAAGGGCGAGTCGGTGCTCGTCAAGCTGCTCGCGCGCGGCAACGTGCCGACGCGCATCAAGATCACCTCGGCCGGCATCACCGAGGTCGGCACCGACCTGCGCTCGCGTCCCTGCAGCGTGTAGCGCGCGCCGGTTCGCGCGCGCGTCCCACCGCGCGCGAACCGGCGCCCGGCGCCGGCTCGAAGCGCCGCGCTATGCCGGCTCGAGCGCCGCGCGTCGCGGCGCGCGCGCTCCTCCCTCGAGGCGTCCGCGCACGCTCGGGCGGCTGAGCGCGAAGCAGACGAGCCCCGTCAGCCCCGCGCCGGCGAGCGCATCGACGAGATAGTGGTTGCCGGTCGCCATCACCGCGAGCGTCGTCAGCAGCGGGTAGACGATCGCGAGCGCGCGCAGCCACCGTTTCGCCGTCATCCGCCAGACGGCGATCGAGCACCACGTCGCCCACGCGATGTGCAGCGACGGCGTCGAGCAGAGCTGGTTCGAGTGCAGCGCCGTCGCGCCGATCTGCCAGACCGGTACGCGGTCGACCGACGCGACGAGGTCGACGTAGCCGCTCAGAGCATCCGCGGCGGCGCCGTCGGGAAGCTCCAGAAGATCGCGAGCGCGAGCACGTTGACGATCGCGAGCGTCGCGCGCATCACGCCGAGCACGTCCGGCCGCCGCGCCCATAGCCACGCGAACACGGCGAGCGTCACCGCGATGTGCACGTTTTCGTACCAGAACACGACGATCGCGCTCAGCGTGTGGCGCCGCGACAGCCACGCGTCGAGCGCGCGCTCGGGGTCGAGCGAGAACGCGCGCTCGAAGTCGAGCACGCCGCGCCCGTTCGTCAGCGCGAGCTGCTGCCTGACCGGCGCGAGGTTGTTGATCGCGTCGAACAGCCAGCACAGCCACGCGACGATCAGCAGGTCGAGCGCGAGCCACGCCTGTTCGCGGCGGCTTTGCAGGCGTCGCACGAGCGACTCGCCAAGTCGCTGCTGAATGCTCGGCGACTCACTCACGGCGGTCATCGTCGGATTAATACAAATCGCAACCAGCCCGAGCGCCCGCGCGTCCGGTGCTGTTCAACGGCCGGCCGCAGGACCCGCCGCAGAAGGTCGGCTATGGCGACGACCACTTCGTGCTCCTGCGCGGCGAAAGCGAGGAGCCGTGGCTGTGGCTCTGCTCGACCTCGCGCCACTGGAACCTCGACCGCGCCGATCCGCGCTAGCGAGCGCCGCGCCGAGCGACGGTCGCACGGTTGACAACTGGCGAACGTTTGAGTACGTTGCGCACGCGGTGAGGGCCGCTCGGGGGTGGGGATGAGGTCGCTGCAGGCGCATGCGCCACTAGGGCGCATGCGCCCGGCGTCCGACGATCGTCTCGTCGCCGGCGCGGCGCTCGTCGAATCGGCCCCTGGAGGGGATCAGACGCCCGAAGGCCGACGCTGGCCCGCGGGCTCACAAGGAATGGAGCAAGACATGCATGGGGCAACTCCTGCAAGAGCGGCGCGGTTCGTCGTCGCGATCCTCGCCGTCGCCGCACTCGCCGCCGTCGCGGCCGCGACGGCGAGCGCCGAAGTCGTCTACGACAACGTGCCGAGCCCGCTGCCCGGCAACTTCGCGTCGATCGGCCTCGCGGCCACGTCGACGTCCGAGTTCGGCGGCGAGGTCGAACTCGCCGGCGCCGCGCGCGAAAAACCGACGATCACGATCGTCATGAGCAGCTGGGCATGCGAAAGCGGCGCATGGAACGAACCGAACTGCGTCACCGCGAAGCCGAAAAAGGGCTTCAAAGTCCCGGTCACCGTTCGCGTCTACGGCGTCGACGAACTGACCGAGGTGCCGCTCGCCGAACGGACGAAGACGTTCAACATGTCCTACCGGCCGTCGGACACGCCGAGCAAATGCTCAGCCGAGGAGTGGTACGACGAAGCGACCGGCAAATGCTCGCACGGCTATGCGTTCCCGATCGAGATGAAGCTGCCGAAACTGAAGAAAATGCCGAAGCGCACGGTCATCACCGTGTCCTATCCGCACGCTTCGGGTCCGGCGGAGGCGCTCAACGTCGCCGTCAGCGAACCGTCTGAAAAAACGCTGTCGATCGGCGCCGACCCGGTCGAAGAATGGTTCGCCAACTCGGCCTCGAGCGAAATGTACTGTCCCGGCGCCAAAGACGTTGGAACGCTCGGCCCCGAGGAAGGCGCCGGCTGTCAGGAAGGCATCGACTACCAGCCCGTCTACGAGGTAAGCGCGCAGTAACCGCCCGATCGGCTCTCCGGCTGGCCGCTCCGGCCGGTCGGGTCGGTCGGTCAGTCAGTCGGTCGGTCGTCGGCCCTGACGAACGAGTTGCAGCGAGGGCCTTGCCGTGAGGCGAGGCCCTCGCCGCGCACGCCGCCGCCGGCGCGCACGGATCGAGACCGCGCGGCGCCGATCGCGTGCGCGTATCGCGTGCGCGAATGCATGTGCAAATGTACGTACGTTTGTGTCGTCGCTAATCGACCCGCGTCGTCCGTTCGCTCGCCGAGCGCTGGTCGGGCAGGTTGATCTCGACGCCCGGCGGCGGGTCGACGTGGCCGGCGAGCAACGGGTCCTCGGTCTCGACCATCCACCGCTGCAGCCTGCCGCGCAGGTCGTCGAGCACGTCGGCGTAGCGCGCGTCGTCGAGCACGTTGTCCGCCTCGTTCGGGTCGAACAGCAGGTCGTAGAGCTGCTCTTTCGCGACCTCGCGCTCGGCCCAGCCGCCGCGCAGCAACAGGTCCTTGCTCGGCCCGTCGTCGGTGTTCGCGAGCACCGGCGTGCGCCGCTCGCCGAAGCGCCGGATGTACTTGTGCCGTGGCGTGCGCACCGCGCGCTGCGGCTCGTACGCGGCGTGCCACGTCGAGCCGGCGAAGACCTCCTCGCGCACCTGCGCGCGCTCGCCTCGCAGCAGCGGCATCAGCGAGACGCCCTGCAGGAACGACGGCCGCTCGATTCCGAGGTAGTCGCAGATCGTCGGATACACGTCGATGTGCGAGACGAGCCCGTCGTGCACGCGCCCGCCGCCGAACGGCTCCGGGCCGCGCAGGATCAGCATCACGCCGAGGCCGCGGTCGAACAGCGTCGCCTTCGCCCCGGGAAACGGCATCCCGTGGTCGGTCGTGAAGATGACGAGCGTGTTCTCGCGCAGCGCGCCGCTGTCGAGCTCGTTGAGTACGACGCCGACGCCGTGGTCGAGCGAGCGCGCGCTCGCCTTGAACGCCGCGACGTCGGCGCGCACCTCGGGCACGTCGGGCAGGTTGTTCGGCGGCTTCGAGTAGTGCACGTCGCGCAACGAGCCGGGACCGAGGAATTCGCGGTGCGTCTCGAAGAAGCCGACCGAGAGGAACAGCGGCTGCTCGCGCGGGCGGCTGAGCACCTCGATCGCCAGCGGCGCGACCGACTCGACGTGCGTCGTCGGCACCTTCATCACCTCGTCGTAGCCGATCGCCTGTGGGTCCTTCGAGATGTGCTGCTCGCCGATCAGCGTCGAGCTGTAGCCGACCTTGCGCAGCGTGTGGACGATGTGATGGCTGTAGTCGCGCAGCGACCAGCCGCGATGCGCGAGCCCGAGCATCCCGTTGCTCTGGCCGTACTGGCCGGTCAGCAGGCACGCGCGGCTCGCCGAGCACGTCGGCGCGGCGCAGAACGCCTCGCGGAACAGCACGCCCTGGTCGGCGAGCGCCTGCACGTTCGGCATCGGCACCTGCTCGCCGTAGGGCTGGATGTAGCGGCCCGTGTCGTGCGAGTGCAGGTAGAGGATGTTCGGTCGTCGCATGCTTTCCCTACTTATATGACTGGTTGAATGAGATACGGTGTCGAGCCGATGAAGCCGATGCTCTCCTACCTCGTCTGCGCGACGCCGCGAAGCGGCAGCACCCTACTCTGCCACGAGCTCGACCAGACCGGCCTCGCCGGCCGTCCGCAGGAGTACTTCGAGGCGCTGCGCCGCTCCGGCGTGCCGCGCCGCCCGCACGAGTACTTCGACCCCGACCGCCACCCGAACATCGTCGAGCGGCTCGCCTTCCGCGAGATGCTCGAGGGCGCGCCGAAGCCGAACCCGCTGTGGCATCCCGACACCTACGACCAGTACCTCGCATGGGCGCTGCGCGAGGGCACGACGCCGAACGGCGTGTTCGGCGCGAAGGTCATGTGGGGATATCTCGGCGACTTCGCCGAGCTGCTGCGCGGGATCGACGGAAACGCCGGGCGCTCGCTGCCCGACCTGCTCGCGCGCTCGTTCCCCGGGCTGCGCTACGTGCAGATCACGCGCCGCGACAAGGTCCGCCAGGCCGTCTCGCTGTGGAAGGCCGTGCAGACGCAGGCGTGGCAGCGCGAGGCCGAGCCCGACTCCGAGGAGAGCTCGGGCGTCGACGCCGGACGGCTGCCCGAGCCGGTCTTCTCGTTTCGCGCGATCAACTACCTGATGCGCCAGCTGACCGCGCACGACGCCTCGTGGGACGCGTACTTCCTCGGGCTCGGCTACGAGCCGCTGAAGGTCACCTACGAGGAGCTCGCCGAGAGCACCGACGCCGTCGTGCGCAGCGTGCTCGAGCACCTCGGCATCGCCGCGCCCGACGACCTGCAGATCGGCGCGCCGCGCCTCTCGGTGCAGGCCGACGAGGTCTCCGAGCTGTGGGTCGCGCGCGTGCTCGAGCACCTCGAGGCGCTCGAGGCGCCCGAGCCCGTTTGAGTAGGCTCCTCGCGTGCGCGCGCACCACGTCCACGTCGAGCACGACTTCGCAAAGCCGCCCGAGCGGATCTTCGCGCACCTCGCAGAGCACGAGAACCTCGCCGACGTGTTCGGCGCGAACGTCACGCGCCTGCGCGACGGCGAGAACGGCGAGCGCAACGGCGTCGGCTCGGTGCGCGAGCTGCGCACGGGCCCGTTGCCGCCATTCGAGGAGACCGTGACCGAGTTCGCGGCGCCCTCGCGGATCGTCTACCGCATCACGAAGGGCAGCCCGCTGCGCGGACACGTCGGCGTGATGACGTTCGCGCCGACGCCGAGCGGCGGCACGCGCTTCGTCTACGACATCCGCCTCGCCTCGCCGATCCCCGGCCTCGCGGCGATCGTCCGCGCGTCGCTGACGCGCTCGATCGAGCGCGCGCTGCCGAGCGTCGAGCAGCAGGCCTGAGGAGGACGCGATGGTCGACGTCGTCGCGGCCAACGAGCAGGCGGCGACGGTGCGCAAGGCGACCGTCGAGGACGTGCCGGGCATGACCGACGCGCTCGCGCTCGCGTTCCACGACGACCCGGCGTTCAGCTGGGTGCTGCGCGGCGACGCGCGGCGGATCGACGCGCTGCGCCGCGGCTTCGAGCTGTTCCTGCGGCGCGTGTGGCTCGCCGACGGCGAGACGTACACGACGGCCGACAACGTCGGCGCCGCCGTCTGGGAGCCGCCGGGCGCCTGGCGCCACGGCGTCGGCGAGCAGCTGCGCCTGCTGCCGGCCGCGATCGGCGCCTTCCGCCGGCACGTGCCGCGCGTGCTGCGCGCGCTCGCCGTGCTCGAACGCGACCACCCGGCCGAGCCGCGATACCCGCCGCACTACTACCTCGCGTTCCTCGGCGTCGATCCCGCGTGGCAGGGGCGCGGCCTCGGCGCGGCGCTGCTCGCGCCGGTGCTCGCGCGCTGCGACGCCGAGCGCGCGCCGGCGTTCCTCGAGTCCTCGACACCGCGCAACCGCGCGCTCTACGAACGCCATGGGTTCGACGTGATCGGCGAGTTCGCGCTCGGGCGCGGCGCGCCGCCGCAGTGGCGGATGTGGCGCGAGCCGCGTGCCGCTCGCGGAATGTGAACGCGGCGAACGTCGAAGGCGGACGGATCGGGCGAGGCGGCCTTTCAGCGAGAGCCCCGCGCGATGCGGGGCTCTCGTCGTTCGGCGCGCCTATGCTCGTGCGCATGTGCGGGCGCTACACGAACACGGCCGGCGTGCAGGAACTGAACGAACGCTTCAAGGTGCCGTTTCCCGGCGAGGCGGGCACGCACCGCTACAACATCGCGCCGACCGAAGAGGTGCTCGCGATCGTCGCGCCGAAGGGCGAGCGAGAGGCACGGCTGCTGCGCTGGGGGCTCGTGCCGACGTGGGCGAAGGACGTGAAGGTCGGCAACCGCATGATCAACGCGAAGGTCGAGACGGTCACCGAGCGCGCGGCCTACCGCAACCTGATCGGGCGCGGCTCGCGGCGCGCGCTGCAGATCGCCGACGGCTACTACGAGTGGCTCAAGCCCGAGCGCAAGGGGGAGCCTCGCCAGCCGTTCCTGTTCCGTGTCGACGGCGGCCAGCCGTTCGCGTTCGCCGCGCTGTGGACGCCGGCGAAGGTCGACGGCGAGTGGATCGAGAGCGTCACGCTGCTGACGAGCAACGCGGCGCCGAACCGCGTCGCGGCGGCGATCCACGACCGCATGCCGGTCATCCTCGCCGACGGCGAGCGCCAGCGCGCATGGCTCGACGGCGACCTCGACGCCGAGGAAGCGCTCGCGCTGTGCGAGCCGCTCGCGAGCTCGCGCCTGAGCGCGACGCCCGCCAACCCGGCGCTGAACAAGCCTGGCGCAGCCGAGGAGGGACCCGACCTCCTGCGCGCCCCGAGCTGAAGCGCATCTCAGACGTCCGGCAGGCGGTACTTGCGCGTGCGCGGGCAGCGCTCGAGCAGGCCGAGCTCGACGAGCGTCAACGCGTAGCGGTGCGCCGTGCTCGGGCTCATGCCGAGCTCGTCGGCGAGCTCGACGATGCCGCGCTCGGCGCCGTCGGGCCCGAAGCCGGTCAGCAGCGAGAGGCCGCGCAGCAGCGAGCGCGACAGCCGCGGGTCGTCGGTGTCGCTCGGCAGGTAGCCGCGGTCGGGCGCGGCGACCGCGGACGCGCTCGCTCGACCGCCGCCGTTCGCACGACCGCCGCCGTTCGCGCGTCGGCCGTTCGCGCGGGCGCCGCTTGCCCGGGCCTTGCCGCCGCCCCGGCGGGCCTCGGCGAGCGACTCGGCGACGAGCGTCGAGATGCTCGGCGCGCGGCCGCGCGAGGCGGCGCGAACGACCTCGTCGATCTGCGCTGGCGACAGCGTGATCGTGATCGACTCGCGTGCTTGCTCAGACATTCGGCGATGTTCGCATATGCAGACGATCGTCTACAGGCGTGTTTCTCAGTCTGACAGACGATCGTCTGCAATGTCTCGCAGACGAACGTCTGCGCGGCATCGCGAGGCAGAGAGCCGTGCGGAAGAAACTCCGGGAAAGGCCATTGCGCGTGCAATCATCGTTTTCGATGGCTTCGATCTCGGTCACGCACTACAGCGACCCGGGCTGCCCGTGGGCGTACTCGGCGAGCCCGGCGCTCGCCGTGCTGCGCTGGCGCTACGGCGCGCAGCTCGACTGGCGGCTCGTGACGATCGGGCTCTCCGAGGACGCCTCGCGCTACCTCGAGCTCGGCTACACGCCGGCGCGCATGGCGCTCGGCAACCTCGGCTTTCGCCGCTTCGGCATGCCGTTCGCGTTCACGCCGCGCGAGCGCGTCGCGGCGACCGGGCGCGCGTGCCGCGCGATCGTCGCCGCGCGGCTGCTGGCGCCGGGGCGCGAGCACGACGTGCACCGCGCGCTGCAGCTCGCGTGGTTCACGACGACGCTCGTGCTCGACGAGGACGCCGACATCGCGACGGCGCTCGCGAGCGTCGACGGGCTCGACGTCGAGCGGATCGTCGCGGCGATCGACGAGCCGGCGACGCTCGCCGCGTACGAGGCCGACAAGGTGCAGACGCGCAGCGCGGCCGGCGGCGCGACCGAGTTCCAGGGCAAGGCGCGCCAGACCGACGGGCCGGTGCGCTACTCGGCGCCGTCGCTCGTCTTCGAGGCGCACGGCCGGCGCCTGGAGGCCGGCGGCTTTCAGACGATCGAGGCCTACGACGTGCTGATCGCGAACCTCGACACGACGCTTGCGCGCGAGGCGCCGGCCGAGGAGGCCGGCGAGGCGCTCGCGCGCTTCCGCGGCGGGCTGACGAGCCAGGAGGTCGCGGCGATCATGGCGCAGAACAACCAGGCGCCCGACCGCGTGGGCGCCGAACGCGAGCTGCTGCTGCTCGTCGGCGAAGGCGCCGCGCGTCGCACGCAGCTCGGCGACGACGCGCTCTGGCAGCCGGCCTGAGCGACGAGCCGCGGCCGCCTCGCGCGAACGCGCCCGCTCGCGGCCACGCCCGACGCTCGTAGCGCGGCTGCGCACCGCCGCGCCCGGCGGGTAGCCTGCGCGCTGATGACGCTCACCGTGACACTCCCCGACGGCAAGCCGCTGGAGCTGCCCGACGGCGCGACCGGCGCCGACGCGGCCGCCGCGATCGGGCCGGGCCTCGCGCGCGCGGCGCTCGCGATCGAGGTCAGCCACCCGGAGGCCGGCGAAGGACCGGAGCTGCGCGACCTCTCGCGCGCGCTGCCCGACGGCGCGCACGTCTCGATCGTGACGGAGACGCAGCGGCGAGCAGGCGCTCGAGCTGATCCGCCACGACGCGGCGCACGTGCTCGCCGAGGCGGTGATGGAGCTGTACGCCGGGCGTGAAGATCTCGATCGGGCCGCCGATCGCCGACGGCTTCTACTACGACTTCGAGTTCCCCGACGGCGTCAGCATCTCCGAGGCCGACTTCCCGGCGATCGAAGAGCGCATGCGCGCGCACGTCGCGCGGCGGCCGAGCCGTTCGAGCGGCGCGAGGTCACGCCGGCGCAGGCGCGCGAGCGCTTCGCGCGCCGAGGCGCAGGACTACAAGGTCGAGCTGATCGACGATCTCGTCGCGCAGGCCGAGCACGGGCACCCGGCGCGCGCTCGAGACCGTCTCGCTGTACACGAACGGGCCGTTCACCGATCTCTGCCGCGGCCCGCACGCGCCGAGCACGAAGACGGTCGGCGCGTTCAAGCTGCAGTCGGTCGCCGGCGCGTACTGGCGCGGCGACTCGACGCGCACGATGCTGACGCGGATCTACGGCACGGCGTTCTTCTCCAAGGCGAGCTCGACGGAGCACCTCGAGCGCGATCGAGCAGGCGAAGGAGCGCGACCACCGCAAGCTCGGGCGCGAGCTCGGGCTGTTCACGTTCTCCGACGTCTCGCCGGGCGCGGCCTTCTGGCTGCCGGCGGGCACGACGGTGTTGAACACGCTCGTCGGCGTCTCGCGCGAGATGGGGCTCAGAGCGCGGCTACAGCGAGGTCAAGACGCCGCTGATCTTCGACGCCGAGCTGTGGAAGACCTCGGGCCACTGGGGGAAGTACCGGGAGAACATGTTCACGCTCGAGGTCGAGGAGCGCGAGATGGGCGTCAAGCCGATGAACTGCCCCGGCCACGCGCACCTGTTCGGCACGCCAGCGCCACTCCTACCGCGACCTGCCGGTGCGCTACTCCGAGCCGGGCCTGCTGCACCGCAACGAGCCCTCGGGCGTGCTGCACGGGCTGCTGCGCGTGCGCCACTTCGCGCAGGACGACGCGCACATCTTCTGCACCGAGGAGCAGGTCCAGGAGGAGGTGCGCGGCTGCCTGGAGATCGCGTTCGCGACCTATGCGCTGTTCGACTTCGAGGTGCGCCTCGAGCTCTCCACGCGCCCGGCAGGAGCGGATCGGCGACGACGAGATGTGGGACCGCGCCGAGGCGAAGCTCGCGGCGGCGCTCGCCGAGCAGCGGCTCGAGTACGAGCTGAACCCCGGCGACGGCGCCTTCTACGGGCCGAAGATCGACATGCACATGACCGACTCGCTCGGGCGCTCGTGGCAGCTGGGAACAGTTCAGCTCGACTACTCGATGCCCGAGCGCTTCGAGCTGCACCTACACCGGCGCGGACAACCAGGAGCACACGCCGGTGATGATCCACCGCGCCGCGTTCGGCTCCTACGAGCGCTTCATCGGGATCATGCTCGAGCACTACGGCGGCGAGCTGCCGCTGTGGCTGGCGCCGGTGCAGGCGATCGTGCTGCCGGTCTCCGATCGCTTCAACGCCTACGGCGCGCGAGGTGCGCGGCGCGCTGCGCGCGCGCCGGCGTGCGCGTCGAGCTCGACGAGCGCGGCGAGTCGGTCGGGCGCAAGATCCGCGAGGCCGAGCTGCGCAAGGTCCCGTACATGCTGATCGTCGGCGAGCGCGAGAGCAGGCGAGCGGAGCCGTCGTCGGTGCGCGAGCACGCGGCGGCGAGCACGGCGCGAGCGACGGTCGAGAAGTTCGCCGACGCGCCTACACGGGGAGCTATACTTCACCGGCCTTGCAGCCGCAAAACTCTCCAGAGCGCCGACGCCTAGCCAGCTTGACGCGCGTTCAAGACAGCTAGTGCCGGTTCCCCGCAGGTTCGACCGGCGCCCGCCCGAGCGGGACACGACGAGGATCAACGAGCGCATCCGCGTTCCCGAGGTGCGCCTGATCGACGACGAGGGCAACCAGGTCGGCGTGCTGAAGACGCCCGACGCGCTCGTCTTCGCGCAGGAGCGCGATCTCGACCTCGTCGAGGTCGCCCCCGAGGCGCGCCCGCCGGTGTGCCGCGTGCTCGACTACTCGAAGTACAAGTACGAGCAGGCGCAGAAGGTCAAGCAGGCGCGCAAGCACCAGCAGCAGATCACCGTCCGCGAGATCAAGTTCCGCCCGAAGATCGCCGAGCACGACTACGACACGAAGAAGCACCACGTCGAGCGCTTCCTGCGCCACAAGGACAAGGTCAAGGTGACGATCATGTTCCGCGGGCGCGAGGTCACGCACCCCGAGCGCGGCACGGCGATCCTCGACCGCCTCGCCGAGGAGCTCGCCGAGCTGGGCGTCGTCGAGCAGCGCCCGATGCAGGAAGGGCGCAACATGACGATGATGATGGCGCCCGTCGAAAGCCGTCCTCGCGGGCACGGCCGACACCGACGGCGCCGGCCGACGAGGTCTTCACCGAAGGCGAGCAGCGGCGACGTCGCCGAGACGCGTGCTCGAGTCGCCGCTCGGCGAGGAGGCCGCCGCCGAGGCGGCGCAGGCCGCCGCGCTGCGAACGGCGCCCGCCGGCGACGGACGACGGCGACGCCGCGGGCGCCGACGCCGACGGCGCAGGACGCCGGCGACGAGGCGCCCGAGCCGCAGGCGAGGCCGACCGCGGACGCGCCCGCGGACACGGCCGTGTCATAATCGTCCGCTGCGTCATGCCCAAGATGAAGACCCACTCCGGCGCGAAGAAGCGCTTCAAAGTCACCGGCACCGGCAAGGTGCGCGGCCGGCACCCCTTCACGAGCCACATCCTCGAGAAGAAGTCGCCGAAAAAGAAGCGCGCGCTCGGCGGCGCCGAAGATGATCTCCGAGCACGACGAACCGCGGATCAAGCGGATGCTGGGGGTCGGTAGCAAGTGACGCGGGTCAAGCGTTCGGTCCACGCGCGCAAGAAGCGCCGCGCGACGCTCGAGCTGACGAAGGGCTTCCGCGGCGAGGCGCACTCGAACTACAAGCGCGCCAAGGAGGCGCTGATGAAGGCGGACGCGTACGCGTACCGCGATCGGCGCAACCGCAAGCGCGACTTCCGCCGGCTGTGGATCACGCGGATCAACGCCGCCGCACGCCAGAACGGGATGAGCTACTCGCAGTTCATGCACGGCCTGACGCTGGCCGGCGTCGAGCTCGACCGCAAGGTGCTCGCCGACATCGCCGTGCGCGACGCCGACACGTTCCGACGTTTTGCCGAGGTCGCCCGCGAGGCGTCGGCTGCCTGACACCGGCAATCGACATCGGCTTAGCCTCCCGGGCGTCGTTCCTGAAAGGACGGCGCTTTTTTTGTGCCACGACCGCCAGATCAGCAACCGAGCTCCGCATCGAATGACACCACATACACCTCCACCCACAAACCCAAGGCTGAAGGACCTCAAGCGGCTGCGCGACGCGCGCGCGAGCGCGCGCGCAGCGGGCGCTTCGTGGTCGAGGGCGAGGACCTCGTGCTCGCGGCGCGCGCGGCCGGGCGCGACGCGGTCGAGGGCTATCGCCTCGCGGGCTGCTGGGCTCGGCGAGGAGCGCTTTCACGACGTCGACGCGCGACGCGCTGAGCGCGTCTCGACGCTCGGCTCGGGCACGCGCGTGATCGGCGTCTACGAGCAGCGCTGGGCGAGCGCCCGCTCGGGCCGCTGTGCGTGTACCTGCACGGCGTCGGCGACCCGGGCAACGTCGGCACGATCGCTGCGCTCGGCGCAGCGCGTTCGGCGCGCTCGTGCGTCGCGCTCGGGCCGCGGCTGCGCCGACCCGCACTCGCCGAAGGCCGTGCGCGCGAGCATGGGCGCGATCTTCGCGGTCGCGCTCGCGCGCGTGGAGGACGTCGCGGCGCTGCCCGGCGAGCGCGTCGCGCTGATCGCCGACGCCGCCGAGCGCTGCGCGTGCGGGACGGCGAGCACGGCGCGGGCGCCGAGGACGCCGCGCGGCGCCGCTGACGCTGCTGGTCGGCGCCGAGCGCGACGGCCTGCCGCGCGAGGTCGTCGCGGCGTGCGAGCGCAGCGCGCGGATCCCGATCGCGTCGGAGTCGCTGAACGCGGCGATGGCGGCGACGGTCGCGCTGTACGAGATGACGCGTGGCGCGCGAGCACGCCCCGGCTCATCTAGGGTCCGGCGCACGATGATCGAGCGCATCGAGCAGCTGCGGGCGCAGGCCGAGGCGGAGATCGCCGGCGGCGAGCGACGGCGAGCAGCTGCGAGGAGCTGCGCGTGCGCTACCTCGGGCGCAAGGCCGAGCTGCCGCAGCTGCTGCGCGGCGTCGCCGAGCTGCCGCCCGAGCAGCGCGGCGCGGTCGGCAAGGCCGCCAACCAGGCGCGCCAGGCGCTCGAGGCGCTGATCGAGGCGCGCGCCGAGCAGCTCGGCGGCGAGGAGCTCGAGCGCGGCTGGCAGGCGGATCGCGTCGACGTGACGCTGCCCGGCGCGCCGCCGCAGCCGATCGGGCGCCTGCACCTGCTGACGAGCATGCGCCGCGAGCTCGAAGACATCTTCCTCGGGCTCGGCTTCACCGTGATGGAGGGGCCGGAGGTCGAGACCGTGCACTACAACTTCGACGCGCTCAACCACAGCCCGACGCACCCGGCGCGCGCGCGCACCGACACCTTCTACGTCGCCGGCGCCGACGGATCTGGTGCTGCGCACGCACACCTCGCCGATGCAGGTGCGCGCGATGGAGGCGCACCCGCCGCCGCTGTACGTGGTGATCCCCGGGCGCGTCTACCGCCCCGACTCCGACGCGACGCACACGCCGCAGTTCCACCAGATCGAGGGGCTGGCGGTCGACGAGGACATCACGCTGGCCGACCTGAAGGGCACGCTGCTGGCGTTCGCGCGCGCGGTCTTCGGCGACGAGCGCGACGTGCGCCTGCGCCCGCACTTCTTCCCGTTCACCGAGCCGAGCGTCGAGGTCGACGTGTCGTGCTTCAACTGCGACGGCAAGGGCTTCCTGCGCGACGGCTCGCGCTGTACCTGTGCAAGGGCGAGGGCTGGCTGGAGGTGCTCGGCGCCGGCGAGGTCGACCCGAACGTCTACGCCTACGTGCCGACGAGCGAGGCCAACGCGCCGGGCTATGACCCCGAGAAGGTGCAGGGCTTCGCCTGGGGGATGGGCGTCGAGCGGATCGCGATGCTCAAGCACGGCATCCCCGACCTGCGCCTCTACTACGAAAACGACCTGCGCTTCCTGGAGCAGTTCTGATGCGCGTCCCGCTGAACTGGCTGCGCGAATACTGCGATCCGGCGCTCGACGTGCGCGCGATCGAGGAGCGCCTGACGATGACCGGGCACGAAGGTCGAGGCGATCCACCACCACGGCGTCCGGCGCCGTCGAGCACTTCGTCGTCGGCCGCGTGCTCGAGCGTGCGAGCCGCACCCCGACGCCGATCGGCTGAAGGTCTGCACGGTCGACCTCGGCGATCGATGAGGCGGTCGAGATCGATGCCGGCACGGGCCCGGCGAGAGCACGGACCGGCGACGATCGTGTGCGGTGCGCCGAACGTCGCCGCCGGGCAGACGGTCGCGGTCGCGACGCCGGGCGCGATCGATGCCCGACGGGACGAAGCTCAAGCGCGCGAAGCTGCGCGGCGTCGTCTCCGAAGGGATGATCCTGCGCCGAGAGCGAGCTCGAGCATCGGCGCCGGCGCGCGAGGGCATCATCGTGCTCGACGACGCTGACGCTCGATCGCGGAGTTCGCGCCCGGGCACGCCGCTCGCCGACGTGCTGCCGATCGCGACCGAGGTGCTCGAGCTCGAGATCACGCCGAACCGGCCGGACTGCCTGGGCGTGTACGGCGTCGCGCGCGAGCTGCACGCGGCGACCGGCGCGCGCGCTCGCGCCGCGCGCCGTGGGCGAGGACCCGGGCTCGCGCGGGCGCGCTCGCGGGCGCGGAGGTCGCGTCGAGTGCCCGGAGCTGTGCCCGCGCTTCACCGCGCGCGTGTTCGAGGACGTGACGATCGGCCCGTCGCCGCCGTGGCTGAAGGCGCGGCTGATCGCGGCCGGGCAGCGCCCGATCAACAACGTCGTCGACATCACCAACTACGCGATGCTGCTGACCGGCCAGCCGCTGCACGCGTTCGACCTCGACCGCGTCGCCGGCGGGCGCCTGACGGTGCGCCGCGCGCGCGACGGCGAGCAGGTGCGAGACGCTCGACGGCGCAGACGCGCACGCTCGACGCCGAGATGGTCGTGATCGAGGACGCCGAGGGGCCGACGTCGATCGCCGGGCGTGATGGGCGGCGCGCGCTCGGAGGTCGTGCCGGAGACGACGCGCGTGCTGCTGGAGGTCGCGACGTGGGACGGGCCGAACATCCACCGCACCTCGTGGGCGCTCGGGCTGCGCAGCGAGGCCTCGGCGCGCTTCGAGAAGGGGCTGCAGCCCGAGCAGTGCATGCACGCGCAGGCGGTCGCGACGCGGCTGATGATCGAGCTGCTGCGGCGCGCGGCGTCGCCGCCGGGGACGATCGACGTCGGCTGGCGAGCCGGCGCCCGCCGCAGCGTGATCCGCCTGCGCGAGGCGCGCGTGCAGGCGATCCTCGGCGTGCCCGTCGCGCGCGAGCGCCAGGCGCGAGATCCTCGGCGCGCTCGACTTCGCACGACGCGCGCCGACGCCGAGCGACGGGCTGGACGGTGACGGTGCCCGGCGCTGCGCCGCGACGACGTCACGCGCGAGGTCGACCTGATCGAGGAGGTCGCGCGGATCGACGGCCTCGAGCGGCTGCCGGCGACGCTGCCCGCGCGCCGCGGCGCCGCGGGCATGCTCACCCACGCGCAGCGCGTGCGCCGCGCGCGCCGAGGACGCGATGGTCGGGCGCGGCCTGCACGAGATCGTCGGCTGGAGCTTCACCGAGCCCGGCGCTGCTCGACCGGCTGCGCCTGCCCGCCGAGCACGCGCTGCGGCGCGTCGTGCGGCTGGAGAACCCGCTGTCGGACGACGCAGTCGATCATGCGCCCGACGCTGCTCGGCTCGCTGCTCGACGCCGCGCGCCACAACGTCGCGCGCAACGGCCCCGACGTGGCGATCTTCGAGTCCGGGCACGGTCTATCGCGCCGATCGACCCGCGCGACGGACGGCGCCATGCCGACGGAGCGAGCACCACGCGCTCGGCGTGCTGCTCAGCGGCGCGCTCGCGCCCGCGCTCCTGGGGCGCGGCGAGCCGCCGCAGGCCGACTTCTTCGCCGCCAAGGCGCTGCTCGAGGCGCTGCTCGACGCGCTTGCACGTGCAGTGGTCGGTCGCGCCGCGCGACGCTGGCCGTTCCTGCATCCGGGGCGCAGCGCCGACGGTGCTCGCCGCGCGAGCGATCGGCGCCGAGCCGTGCGCTGGCTTCGTCGGCGAGGTGCACCCGCTGGTCGCCGCGCGCGTGGGACCTCGAGCGCACGGCCGCGTTCGCGATCGACCTCGGCAAGCTCGCCGCGCGTCGCGCCCGAGACGATCGCGCTTCGCGCTCTTCGGCTCGGTCCCGTCGCTGCGCCAGGACATCGCGGTCGTGCTGCCGCGACGACGTCGGCGCGCGCGAGGTGCTCGCAGCGCGTGCGCGAGGCGGGCGGCGCGACTGCTCGACGACGTCGCAGGTGTTCGACGTCTACACCGGCGCGCAGGTCGGGGAGGGCAGGCGCTCGCTCGCGCTCGCGCTGTCCTTCCGCGCGCCGGAGCGCACGCTCACCGACGAGGACGTCGCGCCGGTGCGCGAGAAGATCGTCGCGGCGCTCGCCGAGCTCGGGGGTGAGCTGCGTGGCTGAGCCGACCGCATCGCGCGCGCGCGTCGGCGAGGCTCGCGCAGCTTCGCGCCGGCTCGCCGCGCGTGCTCGTCGCCGGCGCGACGCGGCTTCGCCGGCGCGCTCGCCGCGCACCTGCTGTGGCGCCATCCCGCGCTTCGAGCTGGTCGCGGTGACCGGCCGCTCGGAGGTCGGGCAGCCGCCTGGACGACCTCTATCCGCGCTACCGCGTGCCGCTGACGATCGAGCGAGCTCGATCTCGACGCGCTCGGCGAGCTCGACGCGGCGATCGTCGCCTACCCGCACGCCGCGGCGGCGCCGACGGTCGCGCGCGCTGCGCGAGCGCGGCGTGCGCGTCGTCGACCTGAGCGCCGACTTCCGCCTGCTCCTCGCTGCAGACCTACGAGCACTGGTACGGCGAGCACCCGCGCCCGGAGCTGCTCGCGGAAGCCGTCTACGGGCTGACGGAGCTGCACCGCGAGCGGATCGCCGGCGCGAGCATCGTCGCGAACCCCGGCTGCTACCCGACGGCGTCGCTGCTCGGCCTCGCGCCGCTCGCGCGCGCCGGGCTGATCGCCGACGTGGTGATCGACGCCAAGCAGGGCATCTCGGGCGCCGGGCGCGACGTTCGACGAGACGACGCACCTGTCGATGGCCGGCGAGAACATCCTCCCGTACAAGGTCGCCGAACACCGCCACACGCCGGAGATCGAGGAGCAGCTTGCGCCGCTGCGCGCGGCCGGCGGCGCGAGCGACGAGCTCGCGGTGCTGTTCCAGGCGCACCTCGTGCCGCTCGACCAGGGCGAGCTGGCCGACTGCTACGTGACGCCGACGCGCCGCGGTGAGCGACGAGGAGCTGCGCCGAGCTGTATCGGCGCGGCCTACGCCGACGAGCCGTTCGTCGAGGTGCTCGGCGCGCCGCCGGGCACGCGCGACGTGCAGCGAGACGAACTACTGCCGCGTGTTCGCGAAGGCCGACGCGCACAGCGGCAAGGTGATCGTGCTCTCGGCGATCGACAACCTCTGGAAGGGCACGTCCTCGCAGGCGGTGCAGAACCTCAACGTGATGTTCGGCCTGCCCGAGACCGAGGGGCTGATATGAGCCACGAGGGCGCGAAGCCTCCGGGGACGAACGTGTTCGGCGGCGCCGCGAGCGGGCCGCCGCAGCCGTTCTTCCACTCGCGCTGGGTCGTCGCGCGCCCGCGCACGTGCGCGAGCTCGGGCCGGACGTCGGGCTGCCCGACGGCTTCCGCGCGGCCGGCGTCGCCTGCGGGATCAAGCCGAGCGGCAACCACGACCTCGGCCTGCTCGTCTGCGACGCCGAGCGCCCGGTCAGCGCGCGCGCGCTTCACCGCGACCGGCGCGCCGGCGGCGCCGGTGATCCTCAGCCAGGAGCGCTGCCGCCTGGGCGCGCTGCGCGCCGTGCTCGCCAACTCCGGCTGCGCGAACGCGGCGACCGGGCGGCGCGGGCTCGACGACGCCGCCAAGACGCAGGGCGCGGCGGCGATGGCGCTCGGCGTGCGAGCCTGCCGAGGTCGCGCTCGCCTCGACCGGCGGGATCAGCCACCTGCTGCCGGTCGAGAAGATGCTGCATGGGATCCTCGCCGCCGGCCCAGCGCTCGAGCGCGAGCGGCGACGTGAGCTTCCAGCAGGCGATCCAGACGACAGACGCCTCGGAGAAGCGCGCCAACCTGCAGGTCGAGCTGCCGTCGGGCACGGTCCGCCTCAGCGCTCAGTGCAAGGGCGCCGGGATGATCTCGCCGAGCTTCGCGACGATGCTGTGCTTCGTCGAGACCGACGCGGAGCTCGACGCCGGAGACTGCCGACCTGCTGCTCGGCGTGTGCGTCAAGCGATCGTTCGACCGCGTCTCGGTCGACGGCCAGCTCTCGACGAACGACACGGCGATCCTGATGTGCTCGGGCGCGAGCGGCGTGCGCGTCGCGCCGCGGAGCGAGGACGAGCTGCTGCTTCGGCGAGGCGCTCGACGCGCTGCTGCGCGAGCTCGCGATCATGATGGTCGCCGACGGCGAGGGCGCCGAGCGGATCTGCCGGGTGATCGTGCGCGGCGGGCATCTGCCGAGCGTCGAGGCGGCGGCACGCGCGGTCGCCAACTCGCCGCTCGTGAAAACGGCGCTGCACGGCGCCGACCCGAACTGGGGACGGATCGTGCAGGCGGTCGGCGGCGCGCTGCCGGGCACCGCGCCGCTGCCGGTCGACGCTGACGATCGAGGGCATCGCCGTGTGCATCGCCGGCGCCGCGATCGGCTACGACGAGCAGGCGCTCGCGCGGGCCGTGCAGGGCATGGCGATCGAGTACGAGATCGGGCTGCCGGGGGAGGGGGCCGAGACCGAGGTGTTCTTCTCCGACCTCGGCCACGAGTACATACCGAATCAACGCCGAGTACACGACATGAGGCTCCGCCGGCCTCGACGCGATTGGAGCGAAGCATGCGCGACGTAGGCACGCTGCTCGAGGCGCTCCCGTACATCAGGGAGTTTCACGGCAAGACGGTCGTCATCAAGTACGGCGGCGCGGCGATGGAGGACGCGTCGCTGCGCGAGGAGTTCGCGCGCGACGTCGTGCTGCTCAAGTACGTCGGCCTGAACCCGATCGTCGTGCACGGCGGCGGCCCGGAGATCAGCGCGTACATGGAGCGCCTCGGCATCCCGATCGAGTTCGTCGGCGGCCTGCGCGTCTCGAACGAGGACACCGTCGAGGTCGCGAAGATGGTGCTGATGGGCAAGATCAACAAGGAGATCGTGCTGCGCCTGAACCGCCACGGCCAGCCGGCCGTCGGCCTCTGCGGCGACGACGGCTCGCTGTTCCGCGTCGCACGCCGCACGGCGCCGGGCGGCGAGGACATCGGCTTCGTCGGGCGCATCGAGCGCGTCAACGTCGGCGTCATCGAGCATGTCGCGAGCGACTACATCCCGGTGATCGCCTCGGTCGGCGCCGACCGCGAGGGGCTCTCCTACAACGTCAACGCCGACGAGGCCGCCGGCGCCGTCGCGGCCGCGCTCGGCGCGTACAAGGTCGTCTTCCTGACCGACGTCCCCGGCTGGCTCGCCGACCCCGACGATCGCGACAGCCGGATCGCGCGCGCGAGCGCCGAGCGCGTCCGCGCCGAGCTGCCGCAGCTCGCCGGCGGGATGCGTCCGAAGCTGGCCGCGTGCGTGGATGCGATCGACGCCGGCGTCAGCGCCGCGCACATCCTCGACGGGCGCATCGCGCACTCGCTGCTTGCTCGAGCTCTTCACCGACGCCGGGATCGGCACGATGATCGAGGCATCCCCGTGAGCCTCGCCGAGCTGCAGGAGCTCGAGCGCTCGAGCGTGATCGGCTCATACGCGCGCCTGCCGGTCGAGTTCGTGCGCGGCGAGGGCACGCGACTGTGGGACGTCGACGGCAACGAGTACCTCGACTTCCTCTGCGGCATCTCGGTGACGAGCCTCGGGCATTGCCAACCGCGCGTCGTCGAGGCCGTGCGTGATCAGGTCGGTCGCCTGATGCATGTCAGCAACCTCTTCTACACCGAGCCTGCGATGCGACTCGCGAGCCGCCTGTCGCAGTCGAGCCTCGGCGGCAGGGTGTTCTTCTGCAACTCGGGCGCCGAGGCGAACGAGGCGGCGATCAAGCTCGTGCGCAAGGCGCGCCCGGCCGGCGACGTCGTCGTCGTCCACGGCGCGTTCCACGGGCGCACGTATGGCTCGCTTTCGGCGACGCCGCAGGAGGCCAAGCAGGCGCCGTTCGCGCCGCTCGTGCCCGGCTTTCGCGCCGTCGAGCCGACGCCGGAGGCGATCGCGGCGGCCGTCGACGAGCGCACGGCAGCCGTCATGCTCGAGCCGATCCAGGGCGAGAGCGGCGTCAACGTGCTCTCCGACGAGTGCCTGCTCGCGGCGCGCGCGGCGTGCGACGCGTACGGCGCGGCGCTCGTCTTCGACGAAGTCCAGTGCGGCATGGGCCGCACCGGGACGCTGTGGGCCTACGAGCAGACCAGCGTTCGTCCCGACGCGATGACGAGCGCGAAGGCGCTCGGCGGCGGCCTGCCGATCGGCGCGCTAGTCACCGGCGAGCGGCTCGCCGACGTGCTCGCGCCGGGCGATCACGGCTCGACGTTCGCCGGCGGCCCGGTCGTCTCCGCGGCGGCGCTCGCCGCGCTCGAGCTGACCGACGACGAGGCGCTGCTCGCCGGCGTGCGCGAGTGCGGGACGCAGCTCGCCGGCGGGCTCGAGCGCCTGCCGCACGTCGTCTCCGTGCGCGGGCGCGGGCTGATGCTCGCGTGCGAGCTCGACGTGGCGGCGCCCGAGGTCGCGCTCGCCGCGCTGCTCGAGCAGCGGCTCGTCACGAACGCGACCGGCCCGAGCACGCTGCGCCTGCTACCGCCGCTGAACGTCTCCGAGGCCGACGTCGAGGAGGCGCTCGCGCGCCTGTCGGCGGCGCTCGAGGGCTAGGCGTGCGTCGCGAGCTCGCCGGCGGCTTCGAGCTCGACGACGACCGTGCGCGGATCGACATCGACGCCGTGCATAGGTTCATCAGCACCGAGTCCTACTGGGGCCTCGGCCGCGCGCGCGAGACGATCGAGCGCGCCATCGCCGGCTCGACGCGCGTCGTCGGGCTCTACCGCGACGACGGCTCGCCGAGCGGCGAGCAGGCCGGCTTCGCGCGCGCGATCTCCGACGGCGTCAGCCTCGCTTACCTCGCCGACGTCTACGTGCTCGCGCCATACCGCGGCCGCGGGCTAGGGCTCGAGCTCGTGCGCGAGCTCGTCGAGCGCTCGTTCGGCGAGGTCCGCTGGATGCTGCACACGGCCGACGCGCACGGGCTCTACGAGAAGCTCGGCTTCAGCGACGGCAAGCCGCCGTACCCGCTGATGGAACGGCCGGCGAGCCGCGTCGTGCCGAGCGCCCTCCGTCGTCAGTAGCCTTCCCGCGCGACCGCCGTCATGAGCGCCCTGCCGAACACCCCGCCGACCGCCTCCTACGAGGCCGATCCCGCATCCGTGCGGCGCGTGCTGCTGCTCTACTCCGGCGGCCTCGACACGAGCGTCATGCTCAAGTGGATCCAGGACTCCTACGACGCCGAGGTCGTCTGCCTGACCGTCAACCTCGGCCAGCCCGGCGAGGACTACGCGGTAATCGAAGGCAAGGCGCTGAGCCTCGGCGCGCGCGAGTGCCACGTCGTCGACGCGCGCGAGGAGTTCGCGCGCGACTACGTCGCGCCGGCGATCCGCGCGAACGCGCTCTACGGCGGCGGCTACCCGCTGTTCACGGCGCTCGGGCGCCCGCTGATCGCGAAGCTCGCCGTCGACTACGCGCGCTCCTCCGGCTGCGACACGATCGCGCACGGCTGCACCGGCAAGGGCAACGACCAGGTGCGCATCGAGGCGACGATCGCGACGGTCGCGCCCGAGCTGAAGGTGATCGCGCCGGTGCGCTCGTGGCAGATGGGCCGCGAGGAGGAGATCGCCTACGCGCGCGAGCACGGGATCCCGATTAAGGCCCCACCCGCCCAGGGCACCGAGGCCGCGCCGTACTCGATCGACGACAACCTCTGGGGGCGCTCCTCGGAGGGGCGCTGGATCGAGGACCTCGGGCACGCGCCCGACGACGACGTCTTCCAGCTCGTCACGCGCCCCGAGCTCGCGCCCGATCAGCCCGAGACCGTCGAGCTCGAGTTCGAGCGCGGCGTGCCCGTCGCTTTGAACGGCGAGCGCATGCCGCTCGTCGTGCTGCTCGAAGCCGTCGCCGAGATCGGCGCCCGCCACGGCGTCGGCATCGTCGATCACATCGAGGACCGCATCGTCGGGCTGAAGGTGCGCGACATCTACGAGGTGCCGGCCGCCGCGATCGTGCTGCCCGCCCACCACGAGCTCGAGCGCCTCGTCGGCACGATCCACCAGAACCAGTTCAAGCCGCAGCTCGACCAGCAGTGGGCCTACCTCGTCTACGCCGGCCTCTGGTGGGAGCCGCTGCGCGGCGACCTCGACGCCTACATTGACCGCGTCAACGAGCGCGTCAGCGGCACGATCGGCGTCAAGCTCTACAAGGGCCACGCGCGCGTCGTCACGCGCTCCTCGCCGAACGCCGTCTACGACGCGTCGCTCGCGTCGTTCTCCGAGTCCGGCGGGCTCTTCTCGCAGACCGCCTCGCCGGGCTTCATCGAGCTGTGGTCGCTGCAGTCGCGGATGGCTTGGCGTCTGCGCAACGAGGGGGCGGGGGGCGAGGAGTAAGGGTTTGGCGGGCTTCCTCCGCCAAACCGCATCTGATGTAGAATCTGCATCATGAAAGAGCGTAGGACCACGGTCGTTGCCCGCGACGAGGACTTGGCGCTGCTCGCTCACGAGGCTCGGGAGCGAGGTTTGTCCCTCGGGAGGATGCTCGGCTCTGTCGTCGCGGAACGAGCGAATGAGCTCAGGCAGAGCCGACGGCCACGCTTGGCGACGTTCCGCGCCGACACGAGCATTGCCGCTGCCGCCGAGCAGGAGAACCCAGCGGCACGCGACTTCCGCACTGCGTGACGCTCGTTCTCGACACGGGCCCGATTGTCGCGGCCCTCAACGAACAGGATCCCGACCACCAACGTTGCGCGGCTCTACTGGCAGGGGCGCAGGACTTGCTGGTACCGAGCCCAGTCCTCGTCGAGGTCGACTACTGGCTCGTCAAGCTCGCCGGAGCCAAGGCGTGGGGCGACTTTGTCGCTGACATCGACCGAGGCGCATACCGGGTGGCGCACCCAACGGACGCCGATCTGATGCGCGCAGCCGAGCTGGAGAGCACCTATGAGGATCTCGATCTAGGCCTGGTCGACGCCTGCACTATCGCCCTCTGCGAGCGCCTGGGCGAAACCACGGTCGCCACGCTCGACGAGCGGCACTTCTCAGTCGTGCGGCCCAGGCACTGCACGCACCTCACACTCCTCCCCAACTAGCGTCGCCGGCCTCGGTCAGCGCTGCCGAGGGGTAGCATGCCTCGCATGAACGGCAACGGCTACAAGCTGCTCGGCTTCGTCGTCTGGCGCGGCGCGAGGTGGTACGCGCGCAAGCGCCTGTCCTCTGCGCGCAAGCTCGCACTGCTTGCCGCCGGCGGGCTCTCGGCGGCGGCCGTCGCCGGCGCGGTCGCCAAGCGCGCCGCGGGCTGACGCGGCAGCGCTGCACGCAAGATTTCGCGCGCGCGACGTCCGGTCGCGCGCGTAGCTTGCAGCTTCGATGATCGCCGAGGGAAACGAGACGCCCGGCGCTGACGCCGGCGGCGGCGAGGGCCGCGGGCGTCGCGGCGAAGGCGACTTCCTCGCCGAACGGCGCGCGCGCCGCGCTGCCGAATCGGGCGAGCACGCGCTGACGCTGCGCGCAGAGGCAGCCGAGGCGACGGTGCGCACGCTCGAGACGCACGTCGCGAGCCTGCAGCGCAGGCTGCAGGACGCCGAGGAGGAGAGTCGGCGCGTCGCCGAGCTGCTCGACGCGGCGCAGGCCGCGCGCGCGGCCGAACGCCCCGAAGGCGCTCCCCGGCGCACCGGCGCCGCGGATGCCGCACCGGCGCTCGAGCGCGAGCTGCAGCGTGCCGCGCAACGCGAGTATGCCGAGCAGCGGCTGCGAATCGAGGCCGAAGACCGGGGCGCCGAGCGCGAGCGCGAGGCGCGCGGCGAGCTCGACACGCTGCGACGGCGCGTCGCGGCCGGCGAGCGCGACGTCGAGGCGCTCGCCGCGCGCCTCGAGACCGCCGAGCGCGAGCTCGTCGAGGCCGAGCAGGCGGCCGCCGCCGAGCGCGTGTCGGCCGCGCGCGCCGAGCGCGCCGTGCACGCGCGCGTCGGCGAGCTCGAGAGTCGTGCCGAGCAGCTCGAAGCGCTGCTCGCCGACGAGCGCGCCGCGCGCGGGCGCGCCGAACGCGCGCTCGAGCAGCTGCGCAGCGCCCAGCGCACCGCGCAGGCGCTGCTCGGCGGCCTCGCCGAGACCGTCGCGCGGCTCCGCGACGCCGCGCTGCGCGCCGAGGTCCAAGCGCCGCCGCTCGCCTCGTCGCAGCTGCTGCAGCGACCGCACGGCGAGTCGGCGTCGCAGGTTCCACCGCTGCCGCAGTCGCCGCCGGTGCAGACGACGCCGCCGGAGGCGACGCCACCACAACCGCTGCGCCCTGCCGTCGCGGAGGCGCCGCGAGCGCCGATGCCGCGCGCCCCTCGCGTCCCGCGCGAGCGCCCGAGCGAGGCGCAGAGCGGCGAGATGGCCGACGCGCTCGCGGCTGCCGTCGAGCGGCTGCGCGCGCGTGTCGAGGAGCAGGCGGCGCCGGAGCCGACGCCCGTCGCGCAGCCGCGCACGCAGCTCCCGTCGCACAAGCACGCGATGTCGCTGATCGGACGCACGCGCCTGCGTTTGCGCCTGCGACGCGAACGACGCAAACAGCGAAGCTGACGCCGCCCGGCGCGCTCGACTCCGCCGACGCGATGCATAACATCGAGGGACGTTGAGCGAGCAGACCTGCGCCCACCTCCACGTTCACTCCGAGTACTCGCTGCTCGACGGCGCGTGCAAGATCGAGGCGCTCGCCAAGCGCGCGGCCGAGTTCGGCCAGCCGGCGCTCGGGCTGACCGACCACGGCGTGATGAACGGCGCCGTCGAGCTCTACCAGGCGTGCCGGAAGCACGACGTCAAGCCGATCCTCGGCTGCGAGATCTACCTCGTCGACGACCACACGGCGCGCGGCCCGGGGCGCACCGAGCGCAACCACCTGACGCTGCTCGCCGAGAACGAGACCGGCTACCGCAACCTCGTCAAGCTCTCCTCGGCGGGCTTCCTCGACGGCCTGCAGCGCGGCAAGCCGTCGGTCGACATGGGCCTGATCGAGCGCTACTCCGAGGGTGTCATCGCGCTGACCGGCTGCCTCGCCTCGCGCTTCTGCCAGCGCCTGCTCGGCGATCGCGAGGGCGACGCGCGCGCGCACGTCGATGAGCTGCGCAACGTGTTCGGCGCCGAGAGCGTCTACTTCGAGGTGCAGAAGAACGGGCTCGCCGAGCAGGACAAGTGCAACGAGGGGATCGTCAAGATCGCGCGCGAGCTCGGCGGCGAGCCTCGTCGGCACCGGCGACGTCCACTACCTGCGCCGCGAGGACTACGACCACCACACGGCGCTGCTCTGCGTGCAGACGAAGAGCACGATCGCGCAGCCGAAGCTGACGTTCGACACGAACGAGTTCTACCTGCGCGACAGCGGCGAAATGATCGGCGCGTTCGCCGAGTGGCCGGAGGCGATCGCGAGCACGCTCGAGATCGCCGAGCGCTGCAACGTCGAGCTCGAGCTCGGCAAGCAGCTGATCCCGAGCTTCCAGACGCCCGACGGTACGAGCGAGCGCGAGTACCTGCGCGCGCGCGTCGAAGAGGGCGTGCGCCTGCGCTACGGCGACCCGCCGCCGGCCGAGGCGCTCGAGCGGATGGAGATGGAGCTCGACGTGATCGACGGGATGGGCTTCAACGCCTACTTCCTGATCGTCTGGGACTTCGTCAAGTACGCGAAGGAGAACGGCATCGCCGTCGGCCCCGGGCGCGGCTCGGCGGCCGGCTCGATCGTCAGCTACTGCCTGGCGATCACCGATGTCGACCCGCTCAAGTACGACCTGCTGTTCGAGCGCTTCCTGAACCCCGAGCGCGTGTCGATGCCGGACATCGACATCGACTTCTCCGTGCGCGGGCGCGAGCGTGTGATGCGCTACGTGACCGACAAGTACGGGCGTGAGTCGGTCGCGCAGATCGTCACGTTCGGCAAGATGTTCCCGCGCGCGGCGACGCGCGACGCGGCGCGCGTGCTCGGCTTCGACTACGGCATGGGCGATCGCCTCGCGAAGCTGATCCCCGACCCGATCATGGGCCGCTCGCCGTCGTTCGAGGAATGCCTGAAGGGCGGCCAGCCGCTGCGTAAGGCCGTCGACGAGGACCCGCAGGCGAAGCAGGTCGTCGACGTCGCGCAGGGCCTCGAGGGGATCGTGCGCAACTCCTCGATCCACGCCGCCGCCGTCGTCATCGCCGACCGGCCGCTGACCGACATCGTGCCGCTGCAGCTCGCCGACGCCGGCCTCGACGAGAACGGCGAGCGCGTGTTCCGCACCGTCACGCAGTTCTCGATGAAGCCGATCGAGACGATCGGCCTGCTCAAGATGGACTTCCTCGGCCTGCGCAACCTCGACGTGATCGAGGACGCGCTCGACATCATCGAGCGCTCGACCGGGGGCACCGACGGCGAAGCCGTTGGTCGGCCCGACATGACGACGCTGCCGCTCGACGACGCGCGAACGTACGAGATGCTCGCGCGCGGCGACTCGATCGGCGTCTTCCAGTTCGAGTCCGAGGGAATGCGCGACGCGCTCAAGAAGGTCAAGCCCGACGAGTTCAACGACCTCGTCGCGCTCGGCGCGCTGTACCGCCCGGGCGCGATGGACCAGATCCCGGTGTACGCGAACGGCAAGCACCGGCCGCAGTCGATCGACTACCGCGACGAGCGCCTGCGCCCGATCCTCGAATCGTCGAAGGGCGTCATCCTCTACCAGGAGCAGGCGATGCAGATCGCCAAGGAGCTCGGCGGCTTCTCCGGCGCGAAGGCCGACGACCTGCGCAAGGCGATCGGCAAGAAGAACCGCGCCGCGATGGCCGCGCTGAAGCCCGAGTTCGTCGAGGGCTGCCGCGCCTCGGGGACCTCGCCCGAGCTGATCGAGTTCCTCTGGCAGACGAACGAAAAGTCGGCCGACTACTCGTTCAACAAGAGCCATGCCGCGTGCTACGCGCTGATCTCCTACCGCACCGCCTGGCTGAAGGCGAACTTCCCCGCCGAGTACATGGCTGCGCTGATCTCCTCGGTCATGTCGACGAAGGACAAGGTGCCGTTCTTCGTCGCGCGCTGCGAGGAGATGGGGATCGAGATCCTGCCGCCCGACGTCAACCTCTCAGACCACGAGTTCACCGTCGTCGAAGGCAACATCCGCTTCGGCCTCGACGCCGTCAAGGGCGTCGGCTACCAGGCCGTCGAGGCGATCAAACGCGCGCGCGAGGATGGCGGCGAGTTCGCCTCGCTGTGGGACTTCTGCGAGCGCGTCGACAACCGCGCGGTCAACAAGAAGGCGATCGAGGCGCTGATCAAGTGCGGCGCGCTCGGCTCGACCGGCGCCAGCCGCAAGGGGATGATGGCCGTGCTCGAGCAGGCGCAGGCCGCCGGCCAGCAGATCCAGCAGGACGCGCAGATCGGGCAGGGGTCGATCTTCGATCTCGAAGACTCAAAGCCCTCGACCGACGCCTCCGCGCCCGGTGCCGCGCTGATGCGCCCGGTGCACCCGCCGATCTCCGGCGAGGAGTACGAGCAGGCCGAGCTGCTCGCCGTCGAGAAGGAGTCGATCGGGCTGTTCATCTCCGCGCACCCGCTCAAGCCGCTGCGCGAGGTGCTGCGCGCGCGCTGCGACTGCCCGCTCGCGGCGCTCGCCGACAGGCGCGACAAGGACTGGGTGACGGTCGGCGGCATCATCGTCGAGGCGAAGAAGATCCGCACGCGCAACGGCGACCACATGATGTTCGCGACGCTCGACGATCTCGCCGGCAGCGTCGAGATGCTCGTCTTCGGCAAGGCGCTCGCCGAGTGCGAGTCGGCGCTCGCCGTCGACCAGGTCGTGCTCGTGCGCGGCCGCGTCGACCACAAGGAAGCCGGCAAGACGTGCCTGATCGTGCAGAGCGTCGAACCGTTCGCGCCGAGCGACGACGAGATCGAGCAGGCTCGCGCGCAGAGCGAGGCGACCGTCGCGCTCGCGCAGCCGCTGCGGCTGAGAGTCCACGTCAGCTCGCTCTGCACCGGCCTGATCGAGGACCTCAAGCACGCGATCGAGAACTTCCCCGGGCCCGCCGAGGTGCTGCTCGACGTCGACACCGCGGGCGGCACGCGCCGCCTGCGCCTCGGCGAGGCGTACCGCGTGCAGCACACGCCGACGCTGCGCGCCGAGCTCGAGAACGCGCTCCTCTCTCGCCTGCCCGCGCGGAGCGAAGGTACGCCGGCGCCGCTGCGCGAAGCGGTAACGGCTTAGCGCTTCGTGCGCGCCGCGATGCCTTGCTCGCGCAGCCGGTTCGCGAGCTCGATTTCCTCGCGGCTCGGCCCTTCGCGGTTCTCGCCGGGCGTCTCGAGGATGCACGGCAGCTTCTGCAACGACGGCGCAGAGAGAAACGCCGCGCACCCCTTGCGGGCGAGCTCGCCCTTGCCGATGTTCGCGTGCCGGTCGCGGTTCGAGCCGAGCGGCGTCTGCGAGTCGTTCAGGTGCAGCGAGCGCACGACGCCGCGCCCGAGCGCGCGCGTCGACTCGCGCAGCACCTTGCCGAGCTTCTGCGGCGTGCGGATGTCATAGCCCGAGGCGAGCAGATGGCAGGAGTCGAGGCACACGCCGAGGCGCTTGCCGGCGTCGGCGCCGGCCGCGTCGAGCAGCGCCGCAAGCTCCTCGAACGAGCGCCCGAGCGTGCCGCCGGTGCCCGCCGTGTTCTCGAGGTGCAGCTCGCAGCCCTCGCTTTCGCCGAGCGCCGCGGCGATCGTCGCGCCGGCGCGCGCGATCGCCTCGCCGACGTGGCCGGTCTTCGCCGAGCCCGGGTGCAGCACGACGGCGCGCGCGCCGATCGCCTGCCCGACGCGCAGCGAGTGCGTCAGCGACGTCAGCGATTTCGCGCGGATCTCCTTGTCGTCCGACGCGCAGTTGAGCAGGTAGACCGCGTGGATCACGACCGCCTCGATCGCGCTGTCGGCCATCGCCTCGCGAAACGCCGCGACATCCTCCTCGCGGTAGCTCGTCGGCTTCCACTGGCGCGGCGACTGGTTGAAGATCTGGATCGCGCGACAGCCGCGTTCGACGCCGCGCTCGATCGCCTTCGGCAGGCCGCCCGCGGGCGAGACGTGTGCGCCGATTAGCATGGCGGGCCATTATGAGGGTTCGCTTCGCACCATCGCCGACCGGCGCGCTGCACATCGGCGGCGCGCGTACGGCGCTGTTCAACTGGCTGCTCGCGCGCCACTTCGGCGGCGCGATGGTGCTGCGCATCGAGGACACCGACCGCGAGCGCTCGACGCCGGAGAACGTCGAGCAGATCCTCGACTCGCTGCGCTGGCTCGAGCTCGACTGGGACGAGGGGCCGATCATGCAGACCGACCGCTCCGAGCGCCACCGCGAGGCGCTGCACGCGCTGCTCGACGCCGACCTCGCGTACCGCTCGAACGCGACCGCCGAGGACGTCCGCGCGTTCAAGGACCTCTACGGCGCCGACCGCGGCTTTCGCGGCGAGCCCGAGCCGCAGGGCGCCGTGCGCCTGCGCGTGCCAAGCGACGGCGCGACCGTCGTGCACGACGCGATCCGCGGCGAGACGACGTTCGAGCACGTGCACATGGACGAGCCCGTCATCGCGCGCGCCGACGGCTCGGTGCTCTACAACTTCGCCGTCGCGATCGACGACCTCGACGCGCGCATCACGCACGTCGTGCGCGGCGAGGACCACCTCTCGAACACGCCGAAGCAGCTGCTCGTGCTCGAGGCCGCCAGGCGCGTCGGGCTCGGCGAGGGCGCGCCGATTCCGCTCTACGCGCACCTGCCGCTGCTGCACGGCCCAGACGGCAAGAAGCTCTCGAAGCGCCACGGCGCTGCGTCGGTCGGCGAGCTGCGCGACGCCGGCTACGTGCCGGCCGCCGTGCGCAACTACCTCGCGCTGCTCGGCTGGGGCGCCGGCGACGATCAGACCGTGCTCTCGACGCCCGAGCTGATCGAGCGCTTCACGCTCGAGACCGTCAGCCGCAACCCGGCGCGCTTCGACGAGGTCAAGCTCAGATGGCTCGACGGCGTCTACATCCGCCAGATGCCGCTCGAGCAGCTCGTCGAGCGCGTCGCGTCGTACCTCGATGCCACTCCTCATGCACGATTCCGCGACGACCCGCGCTTTGCGCGCGCCGTCGAGATCAGCCAGGAGAAGATCCACACGCTCGCCGACTTCTGGCCGCTCACCGGCCCGCTGCTCGACGCGCCGGTCGACGACGCGAAGGCGCGCGAGCGCTGGCTCGACGAGCGCGGGCGCTCGACGCTCGCCGAGGCGCGCGCCGCGCTCGCCGACGCGCCCGGCTTCTCCGAGGCCGAGATCGAGGCCGCGCTCGAAGGCGTGCTCGCGCGCGGCGAGCGCAAGCCGCGCGAGGTCTACCAGCCGCTGCGCGTCGCGCTCTGCGGCACGACGATCTCGCCCGGCATCTTCGAGAGCATCGCGCTGCTCGGGCGCGAGGAGGCGCTGCGGCGGATCGACGCCGCGCTCGCCCCCGAGCTGCAGCGCACTCGCGCTTAATTTCTCGCGCTTTGCTGCCGATAGGGGTACGGAGCGGCCCGACAAGGACGATCGACCTCAGATTCCCCGCATGAACGCAACCGCTGCCCAGTCAAAGCCAAAGACCGCCACGAAGCCGAAGTCGAGCGCGACGAAGCCCGGCGCGAAGGCGAAAGCGCCGACGCGCGGCAAGTCGCCCGCGACGTCGGCGCGCGCGGCGTCGAACGGCGCCCGTGCGGCGTCGA
The DNA here is from genome assembly GCA_963802105.1 of uncultured Solirubrobacteraceae bacterium. Classification (GTDB taxonomy): domain Bacteria; phylum Actinomycetota; class Thermoleophilia; order Solirubrobacterales; family Solirubrobacteraceae; genus Palsa-744. Next base: position 2,582,347 of record CAWDHJ010000002.1, read on the forward strand.
ACGGCTCCTCGCCCGTGAGCGCCGTGCCGGCCCCGGCGTCCGCGCCGACCGGCGAGCGCCACCAGAACGAGGGCCACGGCCGCCGTCTGACGCTCGCGTTCGAAGCGCTCGAGGCGTTCCCGGCGCTCGCCGAGTCGCGCGACCGGCTGATCTCGGTCGTCTCGAAAGACCACGTCGCGACGGCAGACGTCGTGACCGCCGTCGAGTCCGACGTCGCGTTGATCATCGCCGTGCTGCGGCTCGCCAACCAGGCGCACGGCGGACGCGGACGCGTCGACACGGCCGTCGCCGCCGTCGAGCTGCTGACGGCGCAGACCGTTCAGGGTCTCGCCGCGCGCGTGCGCACGTTCGACTTCTTCGAGCGCTCGAGCGTCTGGGAGGCGGCGCCCGAGCGCTTCCGCCTGCACGCGCTCGCGACGCAGCACGCGGCCGACCGGATCGCCGCCGAGGTCGGCTTCGAGCACCGCGACCGCCTGACGGCGACGAGCCTCTTGCACGACATCGGCAAGCTCGTGCTGCTGCACGCCTACCCCGGCTACCCCTCGCAGGTGCACCGCGGCGCACGCACGCCCGAGGAACGGATCCACCAGGAGCGCCGCGAGCTCGGCGTCGACCACGCGCTCGTCGGCGGCGTGCTCGCGCGTCGCTGGGGACTGCCGGCGTCGATCGCCTCGACGATCGAGCGCCACCACAACGCCGACGCCGAGGGCGAGGCCGCTTTCGTCCGCCTCGCCGACATGCTCGCGCACTACGAGCAGGGCGCGCCCGTCTCGCCCGCCGAAATGTTGCGCACCGCGCGCGTCGTCGGGCTCGGCCCGGCCGAGCTGCGGCGCGTCATGTACGAGCTTCCGAGCGTGCCGAGCCAGCGCCGCCGCCACGTCGACCCGTGCCCGCTGTCCGGGCGCGAGCTGAGCGTGCTGCAGCGCCTCGCCGAGGGCAAGGTCTACAAGCAGATCGCGCACGAGCTGACGCTCTCGACGAGCACCGTGCGCACGCACCTGCACAACATCTACGGCAAGCTCGGCGCCGTCGACCGCGCGCAGGCGGTGCTGATCGCGACCGAGCGGGGTTGGCTCTAACCGTCGCCTGCCCCACCGGCCGTGCGGCCGCGGGGTTCCGTAGCATCGGTCGCGTGATGTCCGCGTGATCTCGATCACGAGCAAGTCGCCGTATGCCGTGCTCGCGCTCGCCGAGCTCGCGCGCAGCTCGGGTGGCGAGCCGGTGCCGATCGGCGAGCTCGCGCGCAAGCGCGACGTGCCGGTGCAGTTCCTCGAGCAGCTCTTCGCCGTGCTGCGCCGCGCCGGCGTGATCAGCTCGCAGCGCGGCGTCAAGGGCGGCTATCGCTTCGCGCGCGACCCGTCGAGCGTGACTGTGCTCGACGTCGTCGAGCTGCTCGACGGCCCGCTCGGGCGCGACGCGCAGGGCCCGTTCGCCGACGCCGCCGCGGCCGCGCGCAAGGTGCTCGCCGAGACGACGATCGCCGACGTCATCGAGCGCGAGCTGCGCGAGGCCGGCGCGAGCATGTACCACATCTGACGCACCCGCCGGCGGCGCCGCTTCGACGCGTGCTCGAGATCCTGTATGCGCATTGACTTCGCGTCATATTGCGTTTACTTTGCGTAGGGGAGACACTCGTCGCCGCCTGCAACGCGCGAAGGGAGCGTACGTCTGCGGTCGCGTGACGACAAGCAAGTACGGAGGGTCATGGATCTCGGACCGCGGAGTCCGCTGAAAGCGAAGGATCGCTCGAACTCGCGAGCCCGACAGGGTCGCGAGCGCTCCCGCGCGGCCGCGCTCAGCGCTCGCCGGAGCACCGCGCGCCGTCGGCGACGCGCGGCGCTCGTCCTCGGCCTCGTCGCGGCGGCGCTCGCCGCGCTTGCGATCGCGCCGCTCGGCAACGACGCGGCGCGCGCCGGCGGCTCCTCGGCGACGCCGGCCGCGCTCGTGCAGCAGGCGAAGCTGACGGGCAACGGCGAGGAAGCCGGCGGGCGGCTCGGCTCGAGCGCGGCGCTGTCGGCCGACGGCAGCACGCTGATCGTCGGCGCGCCGAAGGACGGTCACGGCGCGGCGTACGTGTACACGCGCAACGGCTCGACGTGGGAACAGCAGGGGTCGAAGCTGTCGGCCGGCGAAGCGCCGGGCGGCGAAGGCGGCGAAGCGACGAGCGAAGAATGCGCCGAAGAAGCGCCCGAACCCGGCGAAGCGGCGAACGAATGCGCGTTCGGCACGAGCGTCGCGCTGTCGGCCGACGGCAACACGGCGATCGTCGGCGACCCGTCGGCGACGGCCGCGCCGGGCGCCGCCTGGGTCTACACGCGCACGGGCGCCACGTGGACGCACTCGGCGACGCTCGTCGGCGAAGAAACCGCGAACGAAGGTCGCTTCGGGCGCAGCGTCGCGCTGTCGGCCGACGGCAACACGGCGCTCGTCGGCGACCCGTCGGGCTTCAACGAGCGCGGCGCCGGATGGGTGTTCGCGCGCGAAGGCTCGACGTGGACGCGCGAGGCGCCGCTGAAGGACGAAGAAGAAAGCGTCGTCGCGCATCTCGGGCGCAGCGTCGCGCTTTCCGGCGACGGCGCGACCGCGCTGCTCGGCGCCCCGGGCGACTCGAGCTACACGGGCGCGGCGTGGGTGTTCACGTTCGGCGGCGGCGCGTGGACGCAGGAGTCGGGCAAGTTCGGCAAGCTCGTCGGCGAAGGCGCCGGGCCCGGCACGCACTTCGGCAAGGCCGTCGCGCTGTCGGGCGACGGCGGCACGGCGCTCGTCGGCGCGCAGGACGCCGAAGGCGGCCGCGGCGCCGTGTGGGCGTTCGAACGCACATCGACGAGCTTCGCGCAGCAGGGTTCAGAGTTGAAGGCGCACGAAGGCGAAGGCTCGGAAACGCCGGAATCGGAAGGGCGCTTCGGCGCGAGCCTCGCGCTGTCGGGCGACGGCACACGCGCGCTCGTCGGCGCGCCGCACGACCGGCAGGGCGTCGGCAGGGTGACGCAACTGACGCGCTCGGGCGGCGTGTGGTCGCGCCTGCCCGAAGCGCTCGCCGGTAGGGAAGCGACGGCGAAGAGCTGGATGGGAACGTCCGTCGCGTTGTCGGGCGATGGCACGATCGCGGCGATCGGCGCGTCGCGCGATAACAAGCAGAACGGCGCGGCCTGGGTGTTCGAACCGCAGGCGACGATCCCTCCGCCGGTCGTCGAAAGCGTGAAACCGCCGCGTGGCCCGACGACCGGCGGCACGGAAGTCACGATCGCGGGCGGCAACTTCAACGGCGCGAGCGAAGTGCACTTCGGTGCGACGGCCGTCGCCGTGACGCCGCTCGGGCCGACGGAAATCGTGACGACGACGCCCCCGGGCGCGGCCGGGAGGGTCGACGTGACGGTGACGACGCCCTCGGGCACGAGCGCGAAGGTCTCGAAGGACGGCTTCGTCTACGAAGAACCGGGCACGTCGGGCGAAAAAGGCAGCGAAAACGGCACCGAAGAAGAAACGACGACGACCACGACGAGCGGCGGCGGCAAAACGTCGAGCGGCTCGCCGCAGGGCTCGGGCGGCCTCGCCACAGGCGGCGTGCAGGCGTTCATCGCGTCGGCCGGAAGCTGCAACGTGTCGGTCGCGAAGAAGCGCCTCGCGGTGACGCGCTATCGCACGGTCGCGCTGCGGCTCGTGCGCAGCGGCGCGGGGCCGTGCAGCGGCAGCGTCGCGATCAGCTACCGGATCAAGGGGACGGGGCGCGGCTATGCGCTGCGCACGATCGGCACGGCGAGCTTCTCGATTGCGCCGGGCGCGAGCAGGGTGATCACGGTGAAGCTGAGCAAGGCCGGCCAGAAGTGGCTGCGCGCGCACCGCGGCAAGGGCAACGCGAGCCTCGCGATCGCGCGCGTCGTGCCGGCGCCGACCGTCGCGCGCTCGGCGAGCGTGCGACTGAGCCTGAAGAAAGCGCGCAAGGCGACGCCGGTCAAGCACTGACGCCACGGCGCGGCGAGCGCGGGTGGCGGTGCGGGCTTCACTATCGTCAGTCGACGATGGGGCGAATCCCGATCAACATTTCGGAGCTCGTAGGGGAGACGCCGCTCGTCGCGCTGCCGCGGATGCTCGAGGGCACGCTGGCCGAGCAGAACGGCGTCGAGCTCTACGCGAAGCTCGAGTCGTTCAACCCCGGCGGCAGCGTCAAGGACCGGATCGGCGTCGCGATGATCGAGGCGGCCGAGGCCGAAGGGCGGATCGAGCCGGGGCGCACGACGATCGTCGAGGCGACGAGCGGCAATACCGGGATCGCGCTCGCGTTCGTCTGCGCGGCGAAGGGCTATGACCTCGTGCTGACGCTGCCGCAGGGGATGAGCCGCGAGCGCGAGAGCCTGCTGCGGCTGTACGGCGCGCGCGTCGAGGTGACCGAGTCGCTCGGCGGGATGAGCGAGGCGGTCGCGGCGGCGCAGGCGATGGCGCGCGACGCCGACGTGTTCCTGCCCGACCAGTTCACGAACCCGGCCAATCCCGAGGCGCACCGCAAGCGCACGGGACCGGAGATCGGACGCGCGCTCGATCGTCGCGTCGACGTGTTGGTCGCCGGCGTCGGGACCGGCGGAACGATCACCGGATGCGGCGAGTACCTGCGCGAGCTCAATCCGAAGCTGCGCGTCGTCGCGGTCGAGCCGCGCGGGTCGGCCGTGCTCTCGGGCGAGCAGCCGGGGCCGCACCGGATCCAGGGAATCGGCGCGGGCTTCGTGCCGCCCGTGCTCAACCGCGAGCTGCTCGACGAGGTGATCGCGGTTTCCGACGACGAGGCGATCCAGACGGCGTGGACGTGCGCGCGACGCGTCGGCCTGCTCGCGGGGATCTCGTGCGGCGCGGCGCTCTGGGCCGCGCTGCAGGTCGCGCAGCGGCCGGAGTCGAACGGCAAGCGGATCGTCGTCGTCATGCCCGACTCGGGCGAGCGCTACGTCTCGCAGGCGTTCTTCGCGCCCGACGCTTGAGCGCACAACGATTTCGTCGCTACGCTTTGCGCATGGCCGGCTTCGAGCTCGCGCGCGTCGCGAAGGAGTTGCGCCGCGACCTGCAGGCGGCGCGCACGCGCGACCCGGCCGCGCGCGACGTCGGGCAGCTCGAGCTGCTGGCGACGTGGCCCGGGATCCACGCGCTGCTCGCGCACCGCATCGCGCACGCGCTCGACGCGGCCGGCGTCCCGCTGTTGCCGCGGCTGATCTCGATGGCGACGCGGATGCTGACCGGCATCGAGATCCACCCGGCGGCGAGCATCGGCAGCGGGTTGTTCATCGACCACGGCACGGGCGTCGTGATTGGCGAGACGGCCGAGATTGGAAACGACGTGACGCTGTACCAGGGCGTCACGCTCGGCGGCACGGGCTTCGTGACCGGCAAGCGCCACCCGACGGTGCAGGACAACGTGACGATCGGCTCGGGCGCGAAGCTGCTCGGCCCGATCACCGTCGGCCACGGCGCGAAGATCGGCGCGAACAGCGTCGTCATCACCGACGTGCCGCCGAACTCGACCGTCGTCGGCAACCCCGGTCATCCGGTGCGCGTCGAAGGTCGGCGCCCCGAGGGACCCGACGCCGACTGGATCCACCTGCCCGACCCGATCGCCGAGGCGCTGCAGGGCCTCGCGAGCAGGATCGGCGCGCTCGAACGGACCGTTGCCGAGCTCTCCGACGAGCCGGCGCAGCCGATCGCCGAGGTGCGGCCGCTGCGGCCGGTGAAGGGGCCGAATCCGGCGGGTGGCTGATGAGCGCCTGACGATTGCCGGCGAGACCGGCAGGAGGCCTCGGTCGCGCGCTCGCGACCGAGGCCTACGCGTGCGCTCTAGGGAACTGCGGTACCTTTGACTAAAAAGATTTCCAGAGTATCGACTGTGCCGACCTTGTAGTTGACTACTACGTAGTCCTCCTTCCTCATCGGTGTGGCGTTTAACGGGCGAAACTTGACGCCTATTTCACAAGGTTCCGTACCTTTTTTGCCTTTGGTGCATGTGTTTTTTACGATGCTGAAGTGAGTGTCGAGCGCAAGTGACACGCCCGTTATTTCCAGTTCTACCTCCGGCTTCACTTCAAACACGCCTTCGAGTATCGATTCTTCCCCCGGGTGCAATTGCCCGAACTGGAAGAAGGGAGGGTCGATCGTGAGATGGGGGCCGACGAGGCCGGCCCCTTTGATCGCGACTCCTTTGGTGAAGTGGATCGCTCCTTCGGTTTTTTCCGCTACGCCGCAGCCAGAAGTCTGAACGACGGGCAGCTTGACGACGCTGCCGGATTCGATTTCGCTTTCCCCTTCTTTGAGAGCCTTGAGTTTCAGCGTGCTCAACGACTCATTTTCCGATTCGCCGCCTTTATCTCCGAATTCGACGCGGCATTTGGAGGCTTCGATCGTGAAGATGCATGCCGATTTGCTTTCGGATGTCGGCAGATCGACGAGGCCTTCCTCTTTTTCTTTTCCTTCTAAGTCAGCGACTGCTTCAAAGCGGCATTTATTGGCGCTGACGGTTGCGCTTCCCGATTTGCCTTCAACGACGGCGTGGCAGCTTTCAAAGCCCAATTTGAGCGCGACGCGACTCGATTCTTTCGTCGGCGTGGAGGGCGCGGTGTCTCCGCTGGGTTCTTCGCCGTCGATCCCCGCGTGTTCCATGACTGCGCCTTCGCCTTTGATCGTTCCACACGTCAGTTCGAACTTGACTTTTTTTTCTGCTTCGATCGTGAACGAGATCGCTTCTTTGGCCGAGAGTTTGACCGACCCTTCTTTTGCTTCCCCCGCGAATGCCGCATGCGCCGCTGTCGCCAGCGATGCGATCAGGCAGAATGCGGCTAGAATCGTGGTGCCGAAGTAGAGCTTGCGCACCTTGTCCTCCTCTTATCGTGCCGAGTGTGTTGTGTGCTGGACGCGTTCGATGATTCCAGCGGCGAAGTTGCCTTGGCCGGCGCGGTTTCTCTCATTGCAGATGATCCGAGTGCGCAGGGGTCGGTGTAGCCTCGCCTGTCTCTGTCCGTCGGCGACCGGGAGAGGCCGTCCGGCCAAAGCGCCGAGCGCCCGCCTATGCTTGAAGCCGTGAGTGCAAACCCCCACGCCGAGCACCTCCAAGAGCTCCTAGAAGGCCTCAACGAGCCGCAACGCGAGGCCGTCACCCACGGCGAGGGCCCCCTCCTGATCCTCGCGGGCGCGGGCAGCGGCAAGACGCGCGTCTTGACGCACCGCATCGCGCACCTGATCTACACCGACGAGGCGCAGCCGAACGAGATCCTCGCGATCACGTTCACGAACAAGGCGGCGAAGGAGATGGCCTCGCGCGTCGAGCGGCTGCTCGGGCGCACGACGCGCGGGATGTGGCTGATGACGTTCCACGCGGCGTGCGCGCGGATCCTGCGCAGCGAGGCGGCGCGCCTCGGCTACACGCGCCAGTTCACGATCTACGACCAGGCCGACGCGCGGCGGCTGACGAAGCGCTGCGCCGACGCGGTCGGCGTCGACCCGAAGCGCTACACGCCGGCGGCGCTGCACAACCAGATCTCGGCGGCGAAGAACCGCCTGCAGGCGGCGGCGGACGTGCGTGGGTCGGTCGGCACGCCGTTCGAGGAGATGCTCGCGGAGGTCTACGAGCTCTACGAGCGCGACCTGCTGCGGATGAACGCGATGGACTTCGACGACCTGCTGTTCCGCACGGTCAACCTGCTCGAGCTGTTCGAGGAGGTTCGCGAGCGCTACCAGCTCGCCTTCCGCCACGTGCTCGTCGACGAGTACCAGGACACGAACTACGCGCAGTACCGGATGCTGCAGCTGCTCGTCGGCGGCGGGCGCGAGGAGCCGGCGCGCGGGGAGCGCACGGCGATCGCCGGCCACCGCAACCTCGCGGTGGTCGGCGACGACTCGCAGTCGATCTACAGCTTCCGCGGCGCGGAGGTGCGCAACATCCTCGACTTCCAAGACGACTTCCCGGACGCGCGCGTCGTCAAGCTCGAGCAGAACTACCGCTCGACGGAGACGATCCTGCGCGCGGCGAACGCGGTGATCGCGAACAACCGCGGCGGGATCGCGAAGCGCCTGTGGAGCGAGCTCGGGCAGGGCGACCAGATTCACCTGCGCGGCCTCGAGGACGAGCACGCGGAGGCGCGCTTCGTCGTCGGCGAGATCGAGCGGCTCGTCGACGAGGGCGCCTCGCGCGAGGAGATCGCGGTGCTGTACCGGACGAACGCGATGTCGCGCGTGATCGAGGACACGCTCGTGCGCCGCGAGATCGCGTATCAGGTGATCGGCGGGACGAAGTTCTACGAGCGCGCGGAGATCAAGGACGCGGTCGCCTACCTGTCGTTCCTCGCGAACCCGTTCGACGTCGTCAGCTTCACGCGCATCGCGAACAGCCCGCGGCGCGGCCTCGGCCAGACCTCGCTCAACCGCGTGCTCGCGCACGCGGAAGCGCAGGACGTCTCGGTGTGGCAGGCGGCGGCGGCGCCGGAGGAGGTGCCGGGGCTCGGCACGGCGGCGATCAAGTCGCTCGGACGCTTCATCGAGACGATGAAGGAGCTGCGCGATCGCGCGGACGAGGTCGTGCCGGTCGGCGATCTGATCGAGGCGGTGCTCGCGCAGAGCGGCTACGTCGAAGCGCTCGAGGCGGAGCGGACGATCGAGGCGCAGGGGCGGCTCGAGAACCTCGAGCAGCTCGTCGAGGTCGGGCGCGAGTTCGACGCGGGCGCGGAGCCGGAGCGCGACACGCTCGACGTGTTCCTGCAGGAGATCGCGCTCGTCGCGGACGCCGACACGCGCCGCGACGACGCGGGCGTCGTGACGCTGATGACGCTGCACAACGCGAAGGGGACGGAGTACCCGACGGTGTTCATCGCCGGCTGCGAGGAGGGCGTGTTCCCGCACTCGCGCGCGCTCGACGAGGGCGGCCTCGAGGAGGAGCGGCGCCTGTTCTACGTCGGCGTGACGCGCGCGATGCGCGAGCTCTACCTGACCTACGCGCAGCGTCGCGCGGTGTTCGGCGCGCAGACGATCGGCCTGCGCAGCCGCTTCCTCGGCGAGATCCCGGCGGAGCTGCTCGACGAGGTCGAGCCGAGCGACCGGCTGCGGATCGGGCGTCCGGGCGGCGCGTTCGTGGCGGGCCTCGGCGCGGGTCGCCGCGCGACGGCGCTGCAGGGCGTCTCGGCCGGCGGCGGGCGCGGCGGCTCGGGCACGGGTTCGGGCTCGGGCGCCGGCGAGTGGGCGGAGTCGCAGGGCGGCGCGGCGCTCGCGACGAGCTTCAGGCTCGGCGAGGACGTCGTGCACGCGGCGTTCGGCGAAGGCGTCGTGACGGGCGTCGAGCCGGACGGCGTGATCGTCGTGCGCTTCGCGAGCGACGGCTCGGAGCGCAAGCTGATGGCGGAGTACGCGCCGGTCAGCAAACGCTGAGGGCTGGGTCCGGCTAGAGCAGCGTGGAGCGCACGAGCGGCAGCGACGCCTGCTGCTCGTCGGCGGTGACGAGCGTGAAGTCGTGCGCGAGCGCGGTCGCGGCGATCCACAGGTCGTTGCTGGGTCGCCTGCCGGAGCTCGCGCGAAGCTCGCCGTAGCGGGCGGCGACGTGGCGATCGATCGGCAGCGCCGGCGCTTCCGCGAGCACGGCTGCGAGCAGCGCGACGCGGCGGGCGCGGGTGACGTCGTCGCGTGCGACGAGAACGCCCGCCTCGAGCTCGCCGACCGTGACGACGCTGACCGCCCAGTCGTCGGCGAGCTCGCCGACCTCGTGCGCGCCGGCGAGGACGCTCGTGTCGATCAGGCTGCCCACGGATCGCGAGCCGACTCTCGTTCCTGCTCGCGCATCCGGCGCAGGTCGGCGGCGAAGCCGGGGTCGGGCGGAGCCTCGGCGAGGATCGCCGCGAGGCGCTGGGGCGCGGCGAGCGTGCGGGCGCCGGGCAACGGGCCGAGCTCGGCGACGGGGCGGCCGGCGACGGTGACGGTGAAGCGCTCGCCTCGTTCGGCGCGGCGCAGCACGGCGGCGATCTCGTTGCGCAGCCTGCCCTGAGGGATGACGGCCATGCAGGCACCGTAGCAGAACTGCTACGAGAAGACCTGAGCGTCGGGCGCGCGCCGCCCGCCCACCACCTCACCACGTACCATCATGCGCGTGAGCGCGCAGATCATCGACGGCAAGGCGATCGCGGCGCGGGTGCGCGCGGACGTCGCCGAGCAGGTCGCCGCGTTTCGCGAGCGCACGGGCCGCGTGCCGGGCCTCGCGACGGTGCTCGTCGGCGACGACGCGGCGTCGGCGATCTACGTCGGCGGCAAGCAGCGGGCGAGCGCGGAGGCGGGGATGCGGGCGTTCGACGTGCGCCTGCCGGCGGACGCGACGCACGAGCAGGTCGCACAGCAGCTGCACGAGCTGGCGGGCAACGACGAGGTGAGCGGGATCCTGCTGCAGCTGCCGGTGCCGGAGCCGCTCGACGGTCCATCTTTGACTGAGCTGGTGCCGCCGGAGAAGGACGTCGACGGCCTGACGCCGGTGAACGCGGGACTGCTGTCGCTGGGCCGTCCGGGGCTCGTCTCGGCGACGCCGCTGGGCGTGCTCGAGCTGCTGCGCCGCAGCGAGGTCGAGCTGGAGGGCGCGGAGGCGGTGATCGTCGGGCGCTCGAACCTGTTCGGCAAGCCGATGGCGCAGCTGCTGCTCGCCCAGAACGCGACGGTGACGGTGTGCCACTCGCGCACGCGCGACCTGGCGGCGGTGTGCGCGCGCGCCGACGTGCTGATCGCGGCGGTCGGACGCCCGCGGCTGCTCGGCGCGGAGGCGATCAAGCGCGGCGCGGTCGTGATCGACGTGGGGATGAACCGGCTGACGCCGGAGCAAGCGGGCAACAAGAGCGGGCTCGTCGGCGACGTCGACTTCGCGGCGGCGGCGGAGCTGGCGTCGGCGATCACGCCGGTGCCGGGCGGCGTCGGTCCGACGACGATCGCGTTCCTGCTGAAGAACACGCTGCTGGCGGCCGAACGCCAGGCGGGGGTCGCGGGCTGATGGCGCGCGTGCGCAGGCTGCGGGTGGGAGAGCTGACGGCGCTCGCGGGCGCGGTCTGCGTGCTCGTGTCGCTGTTCGTGCGCGACTATGAAGGCCCGTCGGGCGTGCTCGACGGCTGGGACACGTTCGACGCGGGCGTCGTGCTGATGCTGCTCGCGGCGCTCGCGGGGCTCGGCCTGGCGGTCGCGACGCTCGCGGAGCGCAGCACGGCGATTCCGGTCGCGATCGAGGTGAGCGCGATCCCGCTGGCGCTGGCGGCGGCGATCGCGGCGCTCGTGCGCGCGCTCGATAAGCCGGGCGGCGCGAGCGAGGTCTGCTTCGGCGCCTGGCTCGGCCTCGCGGGCGCGGCGCTGATCCTCGCGGGCGTGTGGCAGGCGACGCGCGACGAGCACAGCTCGCTGTACCCGCCGGCGCGCCCGCAGCCGCGTCCGCGGCCGTGAGCCTGCGCGCGAGCCGACTGCGCGCGGCCGACTGGACGGTCGCCGCCGGCGCGCTCGCGCTGTTCGTGTTCGTGTTCTTCTTCGACTGGTTCGGCGGCGGCGTCAGCGGGCTGCCGGCGGGCAGCCGCATCTCGGGCACGCGGATCGAGACGACGGGGTGGCAGACATTCACGAGCAGCCGCTGGATCTGGCTGGCGACGATCCTCGTCGCGGCCGGCTCGGCGCTCGCGGCGGCGGCCGCGTACCGCCTGGAGGGCGCGGTGCAGCTCGGGCCGCTGACGGGCGGCCTCGGCGCGATCTCCTCGGCGCTGATCGCCTATCGCATCGCGCACCACCCGAGCGCGAGCGCGAGCCTCGGCCAGCTGCACGCCTCGTACGGCATCGAGGCGGGCATCTGGCTGGGCCTGCTCGCGGCGCTCGCGATCGCGCTCGGCGGCTTCGCGCAATCGCGCGCTCCGGCCGAATCGGAGCCGTCTTTCGAGGATCGGAAGAAGACAGCCTTCAGTGGCGTGATCATCGCGCCGGACGACTCCGAGCGCGCTCCGTAGAATCGGCCGCGATGATCGATCGCGAGGAGGTCCTGCACGTCGCGCGCCTGGCGCGCCTGGCGCTGGGCGAGGAGGAGATCGAGCCGATGGCGCGCGAGCTCTCGGCGGTGCTCGACCACGTCGCGCGGATCGGCGAGCTGTCGCTCGATGACGTCGCGCCGACGTCGCACGTTATCGAGTTGACGGGCGCGCTGCGCGCGGACGAGCCGCGGCCGTGCCTGCCGCGCGAGGTCGCGCTCGAACAGGCGCCGGCGGTCAGCGACGACGGCTTTCTCGTCCCATCGCCGCAGGCATGAGCATGCAGATCCTCGACTTGACGGTCGCGCAGGCGATCGCGGCGGTCGGCGCGGGCGAGCTCGACGCGGCCGAGTACTTCGCGTACTACCGCGAGCGCGCGCAGGCGGACGCGAGCGCGAACGGCGAGGGGCTGAACTGCTTCACGTGGGTCGCCGAGGACGCGCCGGCGGCGACGGAGGGCCCGCTCGCGGGGGCGCCGCTGGCGGTCAAGGACCTGTTCTGCACGGAGGGCGTGCCGAGCCAGTCGGGCTCGCGGATCCTCGCGGGCTACCGCCCGCCGTACACGGCGAGCGCGGTGTCGCGGCTGACGGGCGCGGGCGCGCCGCTGCTGGCGAAGACGAACCAGGACGAGTTCGCGATGGGCAGCTCGACGGAGAACTCGGCGTTCGGGCCGACGCGCAACCCGTGGGACCGCACGCGCGTGCCGGGCGGATCGTCGGGCGGCAGCGCGGCGGCGGTCGCGGCGGGGCTCGCGCCGTGGGCGCTCGGCACGGACACGGGCGGCTCGATCCGCCAGCCGGCGGCGCTGTGCGGGATCGTCGGGCTGAAACCGACGTACGGGTCGGTCTCGCGCTACGGGATGATCGCGTTCGCGTCCTCGCTCGACCAGGCGGGGCCGCTGACGCGCGACGTGAGCGACGCGGCGCTGATGCTCGCGCGGCTCGTCGGGCGCGACCCTTGCGACGCGACGTCGCTGCAGTTCCCGCACGAGATCGTCGCGCCGAGCGCCGAGCGTCTCGACGGCGTGCAGCTCGGCGTGCCGCAGGAGCTGACGGGGGAGGGGATCGAGCCGGGCGTGCTCGAGGCGTTCCGCGCGAGCCTCGCGCTCGCCGAGCGGCTCGGCGCGGAGCTGCACGAGGTGCGCCTGCCGCACGCGCCGCACGCGCTGTCGGCGTACTACGTGCTGGCGCCGGCCGAGGCGTCGTCGAACCTCGCGCGCTTCGACGGCGTGCGCTACGGCCTGCGTGCGGAGGGAGCGGAGGAGCTCGTCGCGATGTACACGCGCACGCGCCACGACGGCTTCGGCGCGGAGGTCAAGCGGCGGATCATGCTCGGCACGTACGCGCTCTCGTCGGGCTACTACGACGCGTACTACGGCCGCGCGCAGCGCGTGCGCACGAAGATCGCCGAGGACTTCCGCGAGGCGTTCGCGGCGGTCGACTTCGTCGTCACGCCGACGGCGCCGAGCGTCGCGTTCGCGCTCGGCGAGAAGACGTCGGACCCGTGGGCGATGTACGTCAACGACTTCTGCACGGTGCCGATGTCGCTGGCGGGCGTGCCGGCGATCTCGATCCCGTGCGGCCTCTCGGAGGGGCTGCCGGTCGGCCTGCAGCTCGCTGGTCCCGCGTTCAGCGAGAACGGGCTGCTCGACGCGGCGTACGCGCTCGAGCAGGCAATTGGCTTCGATGCAAGTGGCGCACGTGTCTGAGCTCGAGCCGGTGATCGGCCTCGAGATCCACGTGCAGCTGGCGACGGCGACGAAGATGTTCTGCGGCTGCACGCTGTCGTTCGGCGAGCCGCCGAACACGCACACGTGCGCGGTCTGCCTCGGCCTGCCGGGCAGCCTGCCGGTCGCGAACGCGCGCGCGGTGCACTACGGGCTGATGATCGGCCTCGCGCTCGGCTCGGAGCTCGCGCCGCGCTCGATCTTCCACCGCAAGAACTACTTCTACCCGGACCTGCCGAAGGGCTACCAGATCTCGCAGTACGACGAGCCGCTGTGCCGCGGCGGGCGTCTCGGCGGCGTGCGGATCCACCGCGTGCACCTCGAGGAGGACGCGGCGAAGCTGGTCCACGTCGGCGAGAGCGGTCGGATCGACGGCTCGGATCAGAGCGTCGTCGACTTCAACCGCGGCGGCACGCCGCTCGCGGAGATCGTGACCGAGCCGGACCTGCGCACGGCCGAGCAGGCGGGCGAGTGGCTGAGGCTCTTGCGCACGACGCTGCGCTCGCTCGGCGTGAGCGACGTGAACATGGAGGAGGGCTCGCTGCGCTGCGACGCGAACATCTCGCTGCGCCCGACCGGCAGCGAGGCGCTCGGCGTGAAGACGGAGCTGAAGAACATGAACTCGTTTCGCTTCATCGAACGCGGGATCAAGGCCGAGATCGAGCGCCAGCGCAGAATCATCGAAGGTGGGGGCGAGGTCGAGCAGGAGACGCTGCACTTCGACCCGGCGTCGGGCGCGATCAGCTCGCTGCGCTCGAAGGAGGAGGCGCACGACTACCGCTACTTCCCCGAGCCCGACCTCTTGCCGGTCGCGATCGACGAGGCGATGCTGCAGGCCGCGCGCTCGGCGATGTCGGAGCTGCCGGCCGACCGCGCCGAGCGCTTGCGGCGCGAGCACTCGCTGAGCGCCGAGAGCGCGCAGCTGCTCGCGTTTCGCGGCGAGCTCGGCGACTACTTCGAGGCGGCGCTCGCGGCCGGCACCGACCCGCCGGCGCCAGCGCAGGCGCTCGCAAACTGGGTCACGAGCGACCTCGTCTCGCGCCTGGACGACGGGGAGGACCCGGCCGGCTCGAACGTCGCGCCGGCGGCGCTCGCGAAGCTCGTCGGCCTCGTCGCCGAGAAGCGCGTCAGCGTCGGCGCCGGCCGGCAGGTGCTCGACAAGCTCGTCGTCGACGGCGGCGAGGACCCGGCGGCGATCGTCGAGGCCGAGGGGCTGGCGGCGATCGGCGGCGGCGACGAGCTCGCGGAGATCGTCGCGGCGGCGCTCGCGGCGAACGCCGACGCGGCCGAGCGCGTGCGTGGCGGCAACGCGAAGGCGATCGGGCCGATCGTCGGCGCGGTCATGCGCGAGACGAAGGGGCGCGCGGACGGGGGCGAGGTCACGCGGCTCGTGCACGAGCAGCTCGGGATCTGAGCTTCCCCTCGTTAACGACCCACCCCCGCCACGAGGACGGGGGTGGGGATCGAACAGCGAGTACGTCTAAGAAGCCCTAGCGGGCGCTCCTAGAATTTTTCGCTAGCAACCACCGCTTCCTCTTCAGCGGTGTTCAGCGTCCCACTCAGGACCGCCGTGTTGTGGCCGGCCGCGGAGGGCAGGCCGATTTTGCTGTCTACGACAGGATCGATCAAGAACGAGAAGAACCCGCCGCAGCCTTCGGCGACCGGAGCCGAGAAGGAGTTGTCCACGAGCGTGTTTTCGCGGATGACCGTCGATTCGTATTCTTTTTCGATTTCCGATTCCGGCGTGCCGAGTTTGCCTTTGATCGGTTTGTTCGGCGGCGGCGGCGAGGTCGTCCCGTCGGTCAGGTGCAGCTGGATCGGGCTCGCTTCAGATCCGATGTAGCAGCCTTCCCCGAGCAGCGGGTTTTTCAGGTGCACGCGGACCGGCAGCGTGATCGCCGTGCCTTTTTCTTCGATCAGGTTGGTCAGGTTGAGGATCGCCGGGTTCGACGCGTTGGCGACCAGTTCGGTCGTCGCCGTGACGCCCGTCACTTTGTTTTCGAAGATCGCTTTGCAGGCGGCCCGCTCGATGATTTCAAAGAGGCCAGAGCCTGTGATTGCTTCGCAGTTGACGATGTCCAAGAGCCCACCCGGGACGTTCAGTTCGGTCTTCGAGAGGCTGTTGCCGTCCTTCGCGGGCAGCAGGTAGTATTCGTTGAAGTTCGAGCCCCCTGTGTGGACGCCCCCGCCCTGCAGCGTGATCGTCTTGTTGATCGGCACTTTCGTGCTCCCGAGCGTGAATTCGCCGCTCGTCGTTTCGCCGAAGGTGCAGATCGCGTTGCCCGGAACTTCGGTCGGGCAGTCTTTGTACTTTTTGAAGATCCCCTTCGGTTCAGCGGCAGCCGAGGAGACGAGCGCGAACAGCGCGATCAGCGCCGCCGCGGTGAGGAGCAGCAGGCGCTTTGAGCCCCTGCCATGAACAGCACGCATGTATTCCCACTTTCTGGAGAGTTGCCTTGCCAGTGCTCCACCGACCCCTGTCCAATCCCCTGCCGGGGCCGATAGCCGGTTCTGCCAGGCCGGCCGATCTGACCGACCTGCACGAGCCAACGTAGATCGATGCTCTGCAAGTCGGCAAGCATTGTTTCCGATTGATGGGATATAGAGCATCCATCGCTCGCGCCCCGAGCGACGGTCAACGCATGTCTCTGACTGACAGGCGTCTCCTACGCCCCCGCAGACATGGGAAAGTTCGCCTACCTGGGCGCTCAAGGCCCCGCCCACCGGCCCCTTCGCCCCTAACACGGTCATAACATCTGCAGCCAGCGGCTCGTGCCAAGGGTGGCGCCGGCCGTCCCCGGGAGAGGGGGAGAGGGAGAGGCTCACTAGCGGGTGCATCTGGTTCTTGGCAGGAGAGGTCTATGGGTGATCGCCTCGGGGCTCTGTGCCCTGCTGCTCTTCGCCGCCCGCGCCGAGGCTTCCCGTCCTCACGAATACACCACGACCTTCGCCAGCAAGTGCGCTGCCGAACCGTGCCTCGGCGGTGCTTTGAAAACTCCCGCCGGCGTCGCCGTCAACGAATCAAACGGCGACGTCTACGTCGTCGACGAAGGCGCAAACCGCGTCGTCGTCTTCGACAAAGAAGGCGGCTACCTCTCAGAACTGAACGGCAGCGGCCTGCTCCCAGGCGAAGAACACGCCGCCGGCAGCCTCTCCAACCCCGGCGAAGTGCCGACCGGCAAATTCCTTGGGCCCCAGACGATCGCCGTCGATAACTCCTGCACCCAGCAGAAACTCCCCGAACCCGCATGCAAGGCCAAAGACCCCTCGGCGGGGGACGTCTATGTCGTGGACGCGGGGCATGAAGTGATCGACAAGTACTCCGAAGGCGGGGAATACGTCGGGCAGATCAGCAAAGACGAACGTGGGCGCTTCACGCACGCGATCGATGGCGTCGCGGTCGACGCCACCGGCAAGGTCTGGGTCTTCCAGCAAGAACCATCGGTCAGCGCCTACACGAACGCCCAGCCGAACGTGTTCATCTCACGGAAGTTGATGAGCGGTCTAACCAGCTTTGGAGCCCCCGGCTTTGCCGTCGACGGCGCCGGCGACTTCTACCTGCGCCTGCAGCATGGCGTGGGCAAACACCAGATCGTCAAGGTCGACCCCGAAGGGGGCGTCCTAAACGAAAACGTCGGCGGCAAAGAGCCAAGCGCGGTCGCCGCCGAACAGGGCTCCGATAACGCCCTGATCGACAACCTGACGAGCGTCGGCGTGTTCAACGCGGCCGGTGAAGAAGTCGAACGCCTCGGCGAAGAAGGCGCAAAGCACCTCAGCGAAGGCGCCGGCATCGGCGTCAACGAAAGCGCGACGAGGATCTACGTCGCCGACTCCCTGAGCGGCGAAGTCTTCCTCTTCGGCCCAAAGAAACCCTCCGCACCGAAGGTCGAATCCGAGTCGATCAGCGAAGTCTCCTCAGAAGAAGCGACGCTCGCGGCAGAGATCAACCCGCAGAGCGAAGTCGGCGAAGCGCCGACGAAATATCGCTTCGAATACGCCCGCTGCACGATCCCAAGCGAATGCCAGAAGAGCGGCTATGAAGAAGTCCCGGGCTCGGCCGGGCAGATCGAAGCCGACTTCAACGTCCATGCGGTCAGCGCGAAGCTCACCCACCTTGACCCGCACACGACCTACCACTTCCGCGCGGTCGCCGAAAACGTCCACGAAGGCAAACGCGAAGTCGGGCTGCCGGGGGCGGAAAGGATCTTCACGACCCAGGGACCGGGCGGGCAGCCGGCGCTGCCCGACGATCGCGGCTGGGAGCTCGTCTCCCCGCCCGACAAGCTCGGCTCGCTGATCGAACCGCTCTCAGAAGCGGGCATCATCCAGGCCTCGGCCTCAGGGAGCGCGATCGCCTACCTGACAAACGCGCCGACCGAAGCCCACCCCGAAGGCTACTCGAACAATGTGCAGGTGCTCTCGCGCCGCGCCAGCACCTCGTGGTCCTCGCGCGACATCGCCCTGCCGCACACGAGCACGACGGGCTTCGCGGTCGGCCCCGCCGGTGAATACAGGTTCTTCAACCCCGAACTGACGCTCGCGGCGGTGCAGCCCTTCGGCGAATTCATCCCGCAGCTCTCAGCCGAAGCCTCGGAATCGACCGCCTACCTGCGAAGCCTTGAAGAAGGCTGCGGCGCGGGCTGCTTCAAGCCGCTCGTGACCGGCAAGGCGCCCTATGCCAACGTGCCCACAGGCACGCAGTTTGGCGAAGCGGCCGAATGTCAGCCGAAGGTCGCGGGCAGCGGCTCGGCGAAAGTGGTCTGCGGGCCGCAGTTCCTCGGGACAAGCGAAGACCTAAGCCACCTCGTGCTGCGCGCCAAAGCGGAACTGGTGGCGGGGGCGGGGGAAGAACAGCTGTATGAGTGGAGCGCAGGGGCGCTCTCGCGGGTCAGCGTGCTGCCGGGCGGCGCGGCGGCGCCGCCGGGAGAGGCGCGTCTCGGCAGCGAAGTTCAGGGCGACGCGCGCGGGGCGATCTCAAGCGACGGCAGCCTCATCGACTGGACCGGCCCGAGCGGCCTCTACCTGCGCGACACCGCGCGGGGAGAAACGATCGAGCTCGACGAAGCCCAGGGCGGCGCCGGGCCAAGCGGCGGCGGCGTCTTCCAGCTCGCGGCGGCCGACGGGCGGCGCGTCTTCTTCACCGACGAAAACAAGCTGACGGCCGACTCCGGCGCCGAACCGGTCGAAAAGCACGCCGACCTCTACGAATGCCGGATCGTGACGAACCCGAAACCGAGCTGCGTGCTCACAGACCTGACCCCCTCCCACGGCGTGGGCAAAGAAGCCGCCCAGGTGCAGGGCTCGATCCTCGGCGCAAGCGCCGACGGCTCATACGTCTACCTCGTCGCCAAGGGCGTGCAGAGCGAAGCAGCAAACGCGCGCGGGCAGAAAGCGCAGGCGGAAAAGCCGAACCTGTATGAGTGGCACGAAGGACAGACGAGCTTCATCGCGACGCTCTCAGGCGGAGATGAAACGGACTGGCTGCGCCTGGGTACAGCGGTCCCGCTGTTCCAGCAGCCGACGCGCGTCTCAGAGAGCGGCCGCTACCTGGAGCTGATGTCGCAAGCCTCGCCGACGGGCTATGACAACCGCGACCGCGCCACGAGCCAGCCGGTCGCCGAGGTCTACCTGTTCGACGCCACAGAGAACAAGCTCGTGTGCGCCTCCTGCCTGTCGAGCGGCGAGCGCCCGGTGGGCGTGGAATACAAGACGATCGAGCCTGGCAACGGCGCGATCGCGGGCGGCCCGCGGGACATCTGGCCGGCGACGGAGCTCGTGGCGGGCAACGTGCCGGGGTGGACGGTCGAGGAACGCAGCCCACGAAAGACCCTCTACCAGCCGCGCTACCTGGACGACTCCGGGCGCCTGTTCTTCAACAGCATCGACGGCCTGGTCGCCGAAGACTCCAACAAAACCGAGGACGTCTACGAGTACGAGCCCCCGGGAGTCGGCGGACCCCCGGACGCCGGCGGCTGCAGCGAAGGCGCAAGCAGCTATGAGCCAAGCGCGCAGGGCTGCGTGGCGCTGATCTCCTCGGGCAGCTCCCCGCAGGAATCGGCCTTCCTCGATGCAAGCGAATCGGGCGATGACGTGTTCTTCCTGACCTCCGCGCAGCTATCGAAGGCCGATGAAGACAACGCCCCCGACGTCTATGACGCGCACGTCTGCAGCGACTCGCCGTGCATCACCTATCAGCGAAGCGAACCGTCGAACTGCTCAGGGGAAGAATGCAGGGCGCCGCAGAGCCCCCAGCCGCAGATCTTCGGCGCGCCGCCGAGTCAGACCTTCTCGGGCCCGGGCAACCTACTGCCCGCGCCCGCAAAAGCGATCCTCAAGCCGAAGAGCGCCGAACAGCTCCGCGTGGAACGGCTCAGCAAGGCGCTGAAGGCCTGCCGCGCCAAAAAGAACAAGCTGAAGCGCCAAGCCTGCGAAAAGAGCGCCAGAAAGCGCTACGCAAAGCCCCAGCCGAAGGCCAAGAAGAAGTCAAAGGCCAAGAAGAAATGAGCTCCTCGCCCGCCAGCTCGATCAGCGCCGCGATCCCCGGCCCCCGCGCCCTTGGCCCGCGCGCCCTCGCGCTGCTCTGCGCCCTACTCGCCGGCGCCGTCCTCGGCGCCTGTCTCAGCGCCGCCCCGGCGGGCGCCGAAGTGCCGAGCTCGCCGTGGTGGCATTTGACCTCAGGCAGCCGCCCGAGCTACCTGAACCCCAGCGTCGGCAAATCCGGCGTCCCCGGCGAACCGGGAGGTGAATCAGGTAACATCAACATCGTCCTCGGGGGGAATACGCAGGAGAACCGGAACAGGCTTGGATCCAGGTGTCCGTGGGCGGCGTCGGCGTCGGGGAATTCGCCACCAAAGCGGATTGTCGAAATAGAAGAACTCCCAGCAGCTGGACGCTCGATGCCGCGAACCTGAAGGCCGCGCTCGAAGCCGCAGGCGCCTATGGTCCCGGGGGCGTCCAGGTCAGCGAAGAGAGCCAAACCGGGCGTGCTTTCCTTTCGCGTGAGCACTGCTGCGGGCGCACAGCCGCTGGAAAGCGGGTTCGGGCTGACCGGCGTCGGTGTGCCGAGCGTGACGGTCCTCAACCCGGGCACGGCCGGAACGCCCGCCCTCCCCACCGGCGAGCTCTACATGACCGCCGAGAACGTCGGCGATCAGAACGTCAAAGGCGAAGGCGCCCACGTGAAGATGACCGACGTGCTGCCGCCGGGCCTGCAGGCCCTCGGCGTCGCCGGCAGCGAACCGTTCAAGGAAGGCAACTTCAAGGCGCGCGAACCGATCCCCTGCTCCCTTGAAGAAAAAGGCGGCGTGCAGAGCGCCAGCTGCACGCTCTCAAAAGCGCTCGCCCCCTATGACCAGATCGAGATGCGCATCAACGTCAAGCTGAAGGCGGGCGCGCACACCGGCGAACTGAACCAGCTGAGCGTCTCCGGCGGCGGCGCGCCCCCGAAGCTCATCGAGCGTCCGATCACGGTCTCTGAAGCGCCCGTGCCCTTCGGCGTTGAAAGCTATGAAATGGGCCTTGAAGAAGAAGGCGGCGCCACCACCACGCAGGCCGGCGCGCACCCCTTCCAGCTGAACACGACGATCGCGCTGAACCAGCTCAAGGACATAAACCCGCTTGAAGCCCCGCCCGAACACCGCCCGGAAGTGACCCCCGCGGGCCTTGCCAAGGACCTCAACTTCAAGCTGCCGGCCGGCTTCGTCGGCAACGCCACGGTGCTGCCGCAGTGCACGACCGCGCAGTTCTTTGAAACCGTCGCCGGGCAGGAAAACCGCTGCCCGCCCGACAGCGCCGTCGGCGTGGCGACGACGACCGTGCACGAACCGGCGACGGTCGGCACCTCGACGCTGACCGAGCCGATCTTCAACCTGGCGCCGCGCAAGGGCGAGCCCGCGCGCTTTGGCTTCTACGTCGTGCTCGCCAACTCGCCGGTGTTCATCGACACCTCGGTGCGCACGGGCTCTGACTACGGCGTGAACGTCAGCGTGCAGAACATCACCCAGACCGGCGCGTTCCTCTCAAGCGAGGTGACCTTCTGGGGCACGCCCGCAGACCCCCGCCACGACAACCAGCGCGGCTGGGGCTGCATCTATGGCGCGCGCGGCGGCTCAAGCGCCCAGCCCTGCACGCCCTCTGAAGAACAGCACCCCCGCCCGCTGCTCTCGCTGCCGAGCTCCTGCTCGCGCACGCTCTCAACGAGCGTTGAAGGCGACTCCTGGGCAGACCCGGGCAGCTTCTTTGACTTCACCAAGGACGACGGCGCCGTCTTTGAACCAGAAGGCCCGCTGGTCGGCTGCAACCGCCTGTCCTTCGGCCCGCAGCTGAAAGTCACGAGCGAGAACGAGGAAGCCGCGCACCCGAGCGGGATGACGATCGACGTGCACCTGCCCCAGGAAGCAAACCAGAACGCAAGCGGCCTGGCCAGCTCGAACATCCGCTCGACGACGATCACCTTCCCCCAGGGCTTCAGCGTCAACCCCTCCTCCGCCGATGGCCTAGAGGCCTGCGCCGAGGGCGAAGTCGGCTTCCAGAACGCGCGCGGGGCAGAAGAAGAACTGCTGTTCAGCCCCGATCTGCCCCAACCCTTCTGCCCCGACGCGGCGAAGGTCGGCAGCGTGCGGATAAAGACCCCGCTCCTGCCCGCCGGTCAGTACCTGCAAGAAGGCGGCCTCTACCTGGCGACGCCCGCGCCAAACGGCGAAGGATCGAAGAACCCGTTCAACTCGCTGATCGCCCTCTACCTCGTCGTCAAAGACCCGATCTCAGGCGTGCTGCTGAAGCTGCCCGGGCAGGTCTCCCTTGACTCCGCCACCGGCCAGGTATCGACGAGCTTCCAGAACACCCCCGACATCAACGCCGAAGACATCGAAGTGAGCCTCACCGCCGGCCCGCGCGCCCCGCTCGCAAGCCCCGCGGGCTGTGGCACCTACCCGGTCAACGCGAGCTTCACGCCGTGGTCTGGGACCGCCCCGGTCAGCTCGAGCGCAACCCTTCGCGTGAGCTCAGGCCCCGGCGGCTCGCCCTGCCCCTCCTCGCCCTTGCCCTTCGCCCCGAGCCTTGCCGCGGGCACGAGCAACGTGAACGCCGGCGCCTTCACCCCGCTTAGCACCTCGATCAACCGCGAAGACGCAAACCAGCAGATCGGCTCGGTGAGCGTGCACACCCCGCCGGGGCTCTCGGGCGTGCTCAGCGGCGTGAGCCTCTGCACAAACGAACAGGCCGACGCCGGCGCCTGCCCGGCCAACAGCCTGATCGGGCACTCCAGCGTCTCGGTCGGCTTTGGCTCAGACCCCTTCACGGTCACAAACGGCCAGGTCTTCCTCACCGAATCCTATGAGGGCGCGCCCTTCGGCCTGTCGATCCTCACCCAGGCGCTCGCCGGCCCCTTCAACCTCGGCAACGTCGTCGTGCGCGCAAGGCTCCAGGTCGACCCCTACACGACCGCGCTGACCGCCACGACCGACGAATCGGGCCCCTACGCGATCCCCCACATCCTCGACGGGATCCCGCTCAAGATCCGCCACGTCAACGTCACGATCGACCGCCCGGGCTTCACCTTCAACCCGACCAGCTGCGCCCCGCAGAGCCTCACCGCCACGGTCAAGGCCCTGGAAGGCGCAAGCGCAGCGCTCTCGGCGCCCTTCCAGGCGGCGAGCTGCCAGACGCTCAAGTTCGCCCCCAAATTCTCGGTCTCGGTCTCGGGCAGGGCAACGAAAGCAAACGGCACCGCCTTCTCGGTCAAGCTGAGCTACCCGACCGGCCCGCTTGGCACCTACGCGAACCTCGCCAAGGTCAAAGTCAGCCTGCCAAAGCAGCTGCCAAGCCGCCTGAGCACCCTGAACAAGGCCTGCGCCGCGCAGGTCTTCGAAGCAAACCCCACCGCGTGCCCCAAAGAATCGCGCGTCGGGCAGGCGAAGGTGCTCACACCGCTTCTGCCGATCCCGCTGAGCGGCACCGCCTACTTCGTCTCCCACGCCGCCGAAGCCTTCCCGGACCTGACGATGGTCCTGAACGGCTCGGGCGCCTACCCGATCAAAGTGATCCTGATCGGCAACACCCAGATCAAGAAGGGGGTGACGACGACGACCTTCAAGGCGACCCCCGACGTCCCCTTCTTCGAGCTTTGAACTGAGCCTGCCCGCCCAGCCCTACTCGGCCCTTACGACCAACACGAACATCTGCAAGGCCGGCACGAGCTCACGATGCCAAGCGAATTCACCGCGCAGAACGGCGCCCTGATCGCCCAGAGCACCCCGATCGCCATCACCGGCTGCGCAAAGCCCCCGAGCCGCGCCCAGCTGCTCGCAAAGGCGCTGAGGAGCTGCCGCTCAAAGCACAACAAAGCCAAGCGCCGCTCCTGCGAAGCACAGGCCCGGCGCAAAATACGCCCAGAAGCCCAAGAAGAAGCGCAAGTAGCGCCAGAAGCCGGCCAAACGCCGGCTGGGCACCTGGAGACAATCGCGCCAAAGGCTTGAGCAGAGCCCCCGGCGCCTGAGAGACTGCTCGGGCAGGACCAACCCAGGGGAGGGCCAGGCGATGAGCCGACGCTCCCTAAAAGCACTCACAAGGAGCAACAATGAGTAAAGTGAAGCTGCTGCTGTTCGCGGTGCTCGCGCTGTTCGCCTTCAGCGCCGTCAGCGCTGCGGTGGCGAGCGCGGAAGACCCGAACTCGCCTGAACTGTTAATCTTAGAAGGGACGTCTGTCACGAAACTGGAAGGAAAATTCAAAGGCGGGGCCTCCGAACTCGCGACCTTAGGCGGCAAAACGCTGACCGGCACGGAAGTCACGGCGACAGAATTCCTGCATGCAAAGAAGGCTCAAGCGCAAAAGACACCACGTTATGTGTATCGGAACTGACCTTCAAAGGCGTGAAACAGGGCAAAGTCGCCTGCCGCAGCGAAAGTGCGGCCGGTACGAAAGACGCGATCGAAACGGTGTTAGTCGTCACTGACTTACACCTCGCCGCGGAGAAGGGTGGGGCAGCGAATAGAGCCGCTCTCATGCTCTTCAAAGTGTTAGGCCAAGTGAGTGGCGAAGAAGAACTGACGATCAACTGCGGTGGCGTCAAAGACAAGGTCAAGGGCGTTATCGGTGGTTTAGCACACGCCAGGCTTAACGACGGTCGCCGCCGGCGGCACTTTCACGACGGCTACGTTCAAAACAGAAACGCATCGCACGACAAGGAAACCGGCGAATGCGAGAAGTTATGCGAATGGCTGACTGAACACCCGTTCGAATCGAACCTCGGTGCGGGCTTTGAAGACACGTGGATGGCTGTGAAAGCAGAGAGGGACGCTGAACCTCTCGGCCTACATCGACGACTCAGAGACGACAAGACCCCTGACCTGAACAAGCTCAACAGCAGGATCTGAGCTCCAGTGGATGCACGGGGTCCCGGCCCCGTGCATTGCTCGTTTCATGCAGAAGGTTTGACAAGAAGCATCCTGTCGGGAACCAGTCTCGGGGGGAGATGCTTGTGCGGCGGACCTCTGAAAATCACGCACAAGGAGCAGAAGACGATGAGGAAGGCAAAGCTGCTGATGTTGGCGGTGCTCGCGCTGTTGGCGTTCGGCGCCGTGAGCGCCGGCGTGGCGAGCGCGGAAGACCCGAACTCGCCGGAACTATTAATTTTAGAAGGCACCTCTGTCACGAAAAATTGAAAGGAAAATTCAAAGGCGGGGCAGGGGCGCTCTCAAGCTTAGGTGGCAAAACACTCAGTGGCACTGAAGGCGAAGCATCCGTGAAAGGGTGTAAAGAAGGCTCGAGTGCCAAAGACACCAATTTATGTGAAGCGACGCTGACGATCAAAGGCATCAAACAGGGCAAAGTCGCTTGTCGCAGCGAAAGCTCAACGGGCACTAAAGACGCGATCGAAACGGTGTTAGTGGTCGGGGACGTGCACGGCGCCGCGGAGAAAACCTCGAACGGTGAATTAGAGGGGCTCCTGCTTTTCAAAGTGTTAGGGCAAGCCGGCGGCGAAGAAGAA